>NZ_JBBOTU010000001.1:0-3914074 GCF_038005765.1 Bacillus sp. FSL M8-0256 | reverse complement strand
AAGGCCTCTCCCCCCTCCTTTTCTTTTTAAAATGACCAGTATCAAACTGTTATAGAACACGAAAAAGAGCAAATGGTCATCACCATTCGTGCACATACATTGTTGAAAACAATTAATATAGTAGAAAAACGTCTTTTCGACAAATTACACAAGCTGTGGATAAACAATTCAACAGGCTGTGTAATAACTTTCCACAGGTTATCCACAAATTGTGGATAATATAAAAAGGCCAGATAAGTAATTAAGAGTTAAAACACAAATATAATATCAAAATAAACAAGATGGTGCAATGGGTGTCACAAACTTATCCACACACTTTACATCCTGTTGAAAAATAATTATCCACACAGGTTATTTGTGTGAAAAAAATGTCGATAATGGGTGTGGATAGTCTAAATATGCCGGAAAAATATCCACATTCTTGTTTTGAAGGTTTTTTAGGAGGAAAAAAAGAATAAAATGCTGGAAACTAAAAAAGAAGGTTTCTTCGTTTGATAACTTATGTTATGCTTATAAGGTTGATAATAAGAGTTTTATCATTGATATTGACAATCGATGGGTTACACAAATATAATGAGTTAGACTGTCTTAAACAGCTATTCCTCAGGGAGGTGTCATAAATGAAAAGAACGTTTCAACCAAATAACCGTAAGCGTAGTAAAGTTCATGGCTTCCGCAGCCGTATGAGTACTAAAAACGGACGTCTAGTTTTAAAGCGACGCCGCAGCAAAGGTAGAAAAAAATTATCAGCTTAGGCCACTGAATAATGTCAGTGGTCTTTTTTACATAAAATCGTAAATGAACTGTCAGTTTTTATCGGAGTGGAAGAAAACATGAAGAAGCGAAACAGGCTAAAAAAAAATGAAGAGTTTCAAAAGGTGTTCAAAAAAGGTCAATCAATGGCAAATCGCCAATTCGTTATTTACCAGCTGGATCAGCCAAATCAAGTTGAACTGCGTCTAGGATTGTCTGTCAGTAAGAAGATTGGTAATGCAGTGATTAGAAACCGAATTAAACGTCTGATTCGTCAGGTGTTTTTAGAGGAAGGCCATAAGTTAAAGCAAGAAAAAGACTACATTGTCATTGCACGAAAACCAGCGAGTGAATTGACCTTTGAAGAAACAAAGAAGTCTCTCCAACATTTATTTAGAAAATCCGCTGTTTATCAACAACAACCGAAAAAGTCTTCGTAATAGAAACTTTCGTTGAATCAATTTTTAAAAGCGCTTCCTTCATCTAGTGAATTAAAATGAAACCACCACTTTGCAAAGAAAAAATGTTACCATACTGATTAGGTGAGTCACTTTCTTAATCAATTCCAACTTAAATAAAGTTTGAAGTAATGGGAGGAATCTTGTTGAAAAGGCGATTATTACTAATATTTAGCTTGATTGGCGTATTGGTTTTATTGGCAGGATGTACACAGATCAATGAACCAATTACATCAGATAGTAAGGGATTCTGGAATTCTTATATTGTTTACCCGCTATCTCAATTAATCACGTACATGGCAAACTTAACTGGTGAAAACTATGGTGTAGCGATTATTATTGTGACACTGCTAATTCGCTTGCTTATTTTACCATTAATGATTAAACAGTTAAGAAGTACAAAAGCGATGCAAGCATTACAGCCTGAATTGAAAAAGCTTCGTGAAAAATATAGTTCTAAAGATCAAAAAACACAGCAGCAGCTTCAGCAGGAAACAATGGCCCTTTTTCAAAAAAATGGCGTCAATCCGTTAGCAGGCTGTTTCCCAATTTTAATTCAAATGCCAATCCTTATTGGTTTCTATCATGCAATTATGAGAACAGCAGAAATTAAAAAGCATACATTCTTATGGTTTGACTTAGGCAGCCCAGATCCATTGTTCCTATTACCGATTATTGCGGGTGTAGCTACTTTCATTCAGCAAAAGCTGATGATGGCTGGAAATCCTTCGGACAACCCTCAAATGGCTATCATGTTATGGGTGATGCCGATTATGATCGTTGTGTTTGCAATTAGTTTCCCAGCAGCACTTTCATTGTACTGGGTTGTAGGTAACATTTTCATGATCATTCAAACATTGGTGATTAAAACACCTCAAGTAAAAGTAGATACAAAAGAAAAAGCTGGCGGGAATAAAAAATGAAGGAAATAACTGCTGTCGGTCGCACAATCGAAGAAGCAGTAGATTCCGGACTTAAACAAATTCAGCTACTACAAGAAGAAGTAGAAATCACAATAGTAGATGAAGGAAATAAAGGGTTTTTAGGATTATTTGGTAAAAGACAAGCTGTGGTCAAGTTAGTAGAAAAGATGAATGCACTTAAATTAGCTACACAGTATTTAGATAAAATTGTTAAGTCTATTGATCCTAAAGCAAAGATTATTTCCAAACAGGAACCGAAAAAGATTTCTTTCCACATTGATGGAGATAAAACGTCATTAATGATTGGAAAAAGAGGCCAAACATTGTACTCTTTAGAAACGTTGGTACAGCTAGTGTTTAATCGTTATTCTGATCAGTATCATCATATAACAATTGATATTGGCGATTATAGGAAGAAACGACAAGAAGCACTTGAACAATATGCAGTCAAAACAGCAAATCGGGTTTTAAAAACGAAGAGAAAGGTTCATTTAGAACCAATGCCTTCGAATGAACGAAAAATTGTTCATGATGCGATTGCTGCATTCTCTAAAGAACTTGCAACGGCATCTGAAGATACAGGCAGCAAACGTCATGTTGTGGTGCTGTATAAAAAATAGCAGAAAGGCTAAGATTCAGCAAAGCTGGATTTTAGTCTTTTTTTATTGAAAAATTGCTTTTTATAGAGGATTCATCCTCTATTTCTAAAAAATGAGTGTGTGATATGGGTGCAAAACTCCAATTTAACAAGTAAGTATAGGGATCAGGGCGTTTAAATTTATTGGATTTAGGTGTAAGATGTGAAGACAAGTTTCAAACGTCGTTATTCACATGTGAATAAGTTAAGTGTTAAAATAGATAAGATGCAAAGCTGTGGATAATTAGATATGGGATACTTTCACTTCGCTTTCATTTATGGTATCTTTAAATTTTGGATTAAGCGTTTTTGATATAGAGATGGACAATGTCCATTTAATAGATAACAGACTGTTTATTAAGTAGAGAAAGAGGTGAATGAGTGATGGATACAATTGCAGCAATTTCTACACCGATGGGTGAAGGAGCAATTGCGATTATTCGTTTAAGCGGGCCTGATGCGGTACAGATTGCTGATCGGATGTATAAAGGTCCTAAGGAGAAAAAACTTGTATCGGTGGCTTCACATACGATTCATTATGGTCATATTGTGGACTCTAGCACTGAGCAAGTCATAGAAGAGGTCATGGTGTCAGTATTACGAGCACCAAAAACATTTACGAGAGAAGACGTTATTGAGATTAACTGCCATGGCGGAATTGTAACGGTCAATAAAGTACTGCAGCTTGCTTTAAGAGAAGGAGCAAGATTAGCGGAGCCAGGTGAGTTTACAAAACGAGCTTTCTTAAATGGAAGAATTGATCTTTCACAGGCTGAAGCGGTAATGGATTTGATTCGTGCAAAGACAGATCGTGCGATGAATGTAGCGATTACTCAAATGGAGGGACGACTCTCCGGTTTGATTAAACGACTTCGCGGTGAGATATTGGAAACTCTGGCTCATGTTGAAGTTAATATTGACTATCCTGAGTATGACGATGTTGAAGAAATGACGCATCGAGTTTTAGTTGAAAAGGCAACATCAGTGAAAAAGGAAATTGAGTCACTGCTAACGACTTCTCAGCAGGGGAAAATACTTCGCGAGGGCTTATCCACTGTCATTATTGGAAGACCGAATGTTGGGAAGTCTTCCTTGTTGAATAGTCTTGTACAGGAAACAAAAGCGATTGTAACAGATATTCCTGGAACAACGAGAGATGTCATTGAGGAGTATGTAAATGTTAGAGGTGTACCGCTTCGTTTAGTCGATACTGCGGGTATACGTGAGACGGAGGACATTGTTGAGCGTATAGGGGTTGAACGATCTAGACAGGTCTTAAAAGAAGCTGACCTGATTTTACTTGTGCTCAATTATAGCGAGGAATTGTCAGAAGAGGATATCAAACTATTTGAGGCCGTCTCAGGCATGGATATCATCGTGATCGTGAATAAGACAGATCTTGAGCCTAAGCTTGATATCGAAAAGGTCAAGCAGTTAGCGAAGGATCGTCCGGTGGTTACTACATCATTATTACAAGAAAAGGGGATTGATGAGCTCGAAATTGCGATTCAATCATTATTCTTCACGGGTTCAATTGAAAGTGGAGATTTAACGTATGTAAGTAACACAAGGCATATTGCCCTTCTTCAGGCAGCAAAACAATCCATTGAGGATGCTCTTGAAGGAATTGAAATGGACGTACCGATCGACATAGTTCAAATAGATTTAACACGCTGCTGGGAACAGCTGGGTGAAATTATTGGGGATGCTGTTCATGAAAGCTTGATTGATCAGTTATTCTCTCAATTCTGTTTAGGAAAGTAAAGGGAGGAACATAAGAAATGGGTTATGAAGCTGGCAATTATGACGTAATCGTCGTGGGTGCCGGTCATGCTGGAGTTGAGGCTGCTCTTGCTTCTGCAAGACAGGGCGCCAAAACACTTGTATTGACTATCAACCTCGATATGGTTGCTTTTATGCCATGTAATCCGTCCGTAGGCGGCCCCGCAAAAGGGATTGTCGTCAGAGAAATTGATGCTCTAGGCGGAGAAATGGCGCGAAATATAGATAAGACGCATATTCAAATGCGCATGCTGAATACGGGGAAAGGACCTGCTGTCCGTGCGTTAAGAGCGCAAGCAGATAAGTTCCAATATCAGCATGAAATGAAAAAAACAATGGAAAATGAACCAAACCTGACAATGCTGCAAGGTATGGTAGATCATTTAATTGTAGAAGATAATGAATGTAAAGGTGTTGTTACTCAAACGGGGGCTAACTATCGTGCAAAGTCTGTTGTATTAACGACAGGGACTTTCTTAAAAGGCCGCATCATTTTAGGAGACTTATCGTATTCAAGTGGTCCAAATAACCAGCAGCCTTCCATTAAATTATCGGATCATTTAGCAGAACTAGGATTCGATTTGGTTCGCTTTAAAACAGGAACACCTCCTCGAGTGAATAGCCACTCGATTGACTATAGTAAAACAGAAATTCAACCAGGTGATGATGTCCCGCGGGCATTCTCCTATGAAACGGTTGAATATATTACTGACCAGCTGCCATGCTGGTTAACATACACGAGTTTAGAGACTCATCAAATTATTGATGAGAATCTTCACCGTTCTCCAATGTATTCAGGTATGATTAAAGGAACTGGCCCTAGATACTGCCCGTCCATTGAAGATAAAGTGGTTCGTTTCAATGATAAACCGAGACATCAAATTTTCTTAGAGCCAGAAGGTCGTAATACACAGGAAGTTTATGTTCAAGGATTGTCTACAAGTCTTCCGGAGGATGTACAGCAGCGCATGCTTTCAACCATCCCAGGACTCGAGAATGTTCAAATGATGAGAGCGGGTTATGCCATCGAGTATGATGCGATTGTGCCTACTCAGTTGTGGCCTACACTTGAGACGAAGAAAATTTCTGGATTATATACAGCCGGCCAAATTAATGGTACGTCTGGTTATGAGGAAGCAGCAGGTCAAGGGATTATGGCAGGTATTAATGCAGGAAGAAAAGCATTAGGTAAAGAAGAAGTCATTTTAAGCCGATCTGATGCATATATCGGTGTCCTCATCGATGACCTTGTCACAAAAGGAACAAATGAACCATACCGTCTCTTGACATCACGTGCTGAGTATCGTCTACTTCTACGTCATGACAATGCTGATTTAAGATTAACTGAACTTGGCTATCAAATTGGATTAATTTCTGAAGAAAGATTCCAAGCATTCCAGCAGAAAAAAGAAGCCATTGAAGCAGAGAAAAAACGTTTATATTCTGTCATCATTAAACCTACAGCAGAGACTCAAGAATTTATTCGTTCACTCGGTGGAAGTGAGTTGAAGGACGGCATTCGTGCAAGTGATTTAATGAAGCGCCCGGAAATGAATTATGGATCTGTTGTGAAATTAGCTCCTGCTGAAACACCGCTTCCTTCTGATGTGTGTGAGCAGGTAGAGATTCAAATTAAATACGAAGGTTATATTGAAAAGTCACTCCAGCAAGTTGAAAAACTGAAAAAGATGGAGAACAAAAAGATTCCTGATCGTATTGATTATGACGCCATCAAAGGGATTGCAACTGAAGCGAAACAAAAGCTGAAAGAAGTCCGACCGCTTTCTGTTGCACAGGCTTCTCGTATTTCAGGCGTTAACCCTGCTGATATTTCTATCCTTTTAGTATATTTAGAGCAGGGGCGTATTGCGAAGATAGCAGAATAGAAAGGATGTCGGCATGAACATTGAACAATTTACAGCAGCACTAGAGGAGAAAGGGATCACTCTTTCTCCTGTGCAGCTTGAACAATTTGAAACCTACTTCCGCATGCTTGTAGAATGGAACGAGAAAATGAATTTAACGTCCATTACTGAAAAGGAAGAAGTGTATTTAAAGCATTTTTATGATTCAATATCAGCAGCATTTTTTATTGATTTTCACAAATTGACGACGATTTGTGATATTGGAGCTGGTGCTGGTTTTCCAAGCATTCCTCTTAAAATTTGTTTCCCTCATCTACATGTGACCATTGTTGATTCTCTTCAGAAACGAATTACGTTTCTCAATGAGTTAGCAAAAGGATTAAACTTACAAGATACTACTTTTTATCATGATCGTGCGGAAACGTTTGGACAACGTAAGGAAAAGCGTGAAAGCTATGATCTTGTCACTGCTAGAGCAGTTGCACGTTTATCCGTCTTGAGCGAACTATGTCTGCCTCTAGTGAAAAAAGAAGGATTGTTTGTTGCCTTAAAAGCATCTGCCGCTGATGAAGAAATGCAAGCAGGGAAAAAAGCTGTCACAGTTCTCGGAGGAGAGGTTGTTGAAAAGCATTCCTTTGTTCTTCCTTTAGAAGAAAGCGAACGGAACATCATTGTCATTGAAAAGAAAAAGCAAACACCAAAAAAATATCCTAGAAAACCAGGAACACCTAATAAATCACCAATAGAAGGTTGATCATGTAAAAGGTCGTTTTTTCTTCAATATTTATGATTTTACAGAAGGAAAAAACATGAGAAAATAGAATTATAAAAAGGTAGTTTTTAAAGGTGGTGTAGGTTCATGAAGCATTCACTCTCACGCTTCTTCGGGCTTGGAGACAAAGAACATCCTGAGCGTGAAACCGAAATAGAGGCAGAGATTGCTGAGCATGATACATTAAAGGAAGAGATACAGGAGCTCCCGGTCGACACAATTATGCCAAACCGTTTTCAGCCACGCACCATTTTTTCAGAAGAAAAGATACAAGAGCTGGCCACGACGATTCATACCCATGGCATTATCCAACCGATTGTTGTTAGACCAACAGAAGAAGAAGGAAAATATGAACTGATCGCCGGCGAAAGACGTTGGAGGGCGGTACAGACTCTTCAATGGGAGAAAATCCCCGCTATTATAAAAGATTTTACTGATACGGAAACGGCATCTGTGGCATTGATTGAAAATTTGCAAAGAGAAGAGCTGTCTTCTATTGAAGAGGCTCATGCTTATGCACGTCTTTTAGAGCTTCATGATTTAACACAAGAGGCGCTTGCTCAGCGTTTAGGCAAGGGACAATCAACTGTTGCAAACAAATTAAGACTTTTAAAGTTGCCTGAAGAGGTACAACAAGCCATTTTAGAGAAAAAAATCTCTGAAAGGCATGCACGTTCACTTGTGCCCCTAAAGCTTCCAGAATTACAAATCGCGCTATTGCAGGAAATCATCGAAAAGCAGTTGAATGTGAAACAGACTGAAGAGCGTGTAGTGAAGATGCTTGAACAAAAAACGGATCGCAAACCGAAGCCAAAACGTAAGGCGTTTAGTCGTGATACACGAATTGCGATGAATACCATTCGTCAGTCTCTCCACATGGTAGAAGACAGCGGACTTAAAATAAATACCGAGGAAGAAGAGTTTGAGGAATATATCCAATTAACGATTCGAATTCCTAAATAGAAAAAAGCTGATGAGCGCCTCTCGTCAGCTTTTTTTGTAAATCTTTTTATTATCATTTTGTTATCATTTGTTATTTACTGTTTGCTTTTGCAAATGAAATGATAAAAACATGATGAAACAAAGCGTTATATCTAAAGAAGTGACTGTACAACATTCGCACCAAGAGGGAACGATCCCCTTGATGATTGCTGAAGCTGATCCGAAGAACTATGACTTGTGGACAAACAATAACCCAGTCTTGTGAGCAAATGCCGTACAATTGAATTTAGGCATCCAAAAAGATATATCAATATACTTTTTCGGTGCGTTTTCATTCGTCCTTTTATGTACGAAAAGGCACATTCACCGACGAATTTATAATAGGGAAACAAAAAAAGCAAACGTTTCATACTTTTTTTGATAGAATAGAAAGTATGAATGAATGAGAAACTTGTTAAGTTGAAAGTGGGTGACATCGTGGGGAAAATCATAGCGATTACCAACCAGAAGGGCGGCGTCGGGAAGACGACAACTTCTGTTAATTTGGGTGCGTGTTTAGCATACATAGGCAAACGAGTGTTGTTAGTTGATATTGATCCGCAGGGCAATGCCACGAGTGGTATTGGGATTGAGAAAGCCGACGTAGAAAAGTGTGTGTACGATATTTTAGTTGATGATGCAGATGTTCTTGATGTGATTAAGACGACAGAGGTCGAAAATCTTGATGTCATTCCTGCGACAATACAGCTTGCAGGGGCTGAAATAGAGCTTGTGCCTACAATCTCACGTGAAGTGAGGCTGAAGAGAGCACTTGAATCTGTTAAGCAGAATTATGATTATATGATTATTGACTGCCCGCCATCACTTGGACTGCTGACGATTAATGCGTTAACTGCATCCGATTCCGTTTTAATACCAGTTCAGTGCGAATATTATGCGCTTGAAGGATTGAGCCAATTGTTAAACACAGTTCGTCTCGTGCAGAAACATTTAAATACCGATCTTGCCATTGAAGGTGTCTTGCTGACAATGCTTGATGCCCGAACAAACCTTGGGATTCAGGTAATCGAAGAAGTGAAGAAGTACTTTAGAGATAAAGTCTATCAAACCGTCATTCCGAGAAATGTGAGGCTGAGTGAAGCGCCTAGTCATGGAAAGCCGATTATCTTGTATGATCCACGTTCAAGAGGTGCAGATGTCTATTTAGACTTAGCAAAGGAAGTGGATGCGAATGGCTAAAGGTCTTGGAAAGGGTATTAATGCACTATTTAACAATGTAGACTCAAATGAAGAAACGGTTGAAGAAATCAAATTAAAGGATTTGCGCCCGAATCCGTATCAACCAAGGAAAACGTTTGATGATGATGCATTGTCTGATCTGAAAGAATCGATTCAGCAGCACGGGGTTTTACAGCCGATCATTGTTCGTAAATCGATTAAAGGATATGACATAGTAGCAGGAGAACGCCGTTTCCGCGCAGCACAACAAGCTGGTCTGACAACAATTCCTGCAATCGTTCGAGAGTTTTCAGAAACACTGATGAGAGAAATTGCCCTCTTAGAAAATCTACAGCGTGAGGATCTATCTCCACTAGAGGAAGCGGAAGCATATGCTTCCTTGCTGGATCATCTAAGTGTGACGCAAGAGGAATTAGCGAAGCGATTAGGGAAAAGCAGACCGCATATTGCGAACCATCTCCGTCTGTTGACTTTACCGGATGACATCCAAAAGCTGATTGCAAATGGAACGTTATCAATGGGACATGGCCGCACATTGCTCAGCTTAAAGAACAAAAAGAAGCTGGCACCTTTGGTAAAGAAAATCGTGGATGAGGGGTTAAACGTACGACAGGTTGAAAAACTTGTTCAGCAGTTAAACGAAAATGTTCCACGTGAAACAAAGAAAAAAGAAGCACCAAAGGATCGAGTGTTGAAAGAAAGAGAGTCTTTCTTACAAAACTACTTTGGTACTTCCGTGACGATCAAGAAACAGAAGAAAAAAGGGAAAATTGAGATTGAATTCCTCTCGAATGAAGATTTAGAAAGAATCCTTGAATTGCTTTCTACGAGGGAATCATCAGAGTGACCATCTTGATATGAGATGGTCTTTTTTATATTCTTCCAGTGATATTTTGAATAGGGGTGAAGAGAGACCGGCTTTTTTCTCTCGTCCAATCCATTTGGTCAATGTGAGATAGACTTTCAGAAAGTGTATTGGCCATAGACATGACAAGATGAAGACGTGTGTTTTGGAGGACGAAGTATTCCATGAAACCACTCACATTGACGATCCCATTAATATGAATATCTCCTACCTCTGGCAGCTCCTTTTGGACACCAGCTCCAGGCTTTAACGGACCATCACCAATTTGGAAGGAACCGACACTTTTCACTCTTCCTAAACAGGCATCAACCGCTACAATAAACGGGTGTTTATGAGCTTGTTCAATTTCAGCGAGTTTTTCTTTTAAATTGACCGCATGCACTGGGTCAGAGAGTGTTCCATATACATGAAGCTTTTTCAAATCCAGACCTGAAAGCTTTGTACCAACAAGTGGACCTAGAGAGTCGCCAGTTGAGCGGTCTGTTCCAATACAGACGATGGCAACGGGTCTTTTTCCTGCTTTCTGAAGATGCGAGAATAAAATACTTTTAAGCTGTTGAATGGCGTTTGTATCCGTATGGGACACGTATTCTTTTACCCTATTTCTAAAAAAAAGACCGTTCTTGCTATTCATAGGTCTCACTTCCTTGTCATAGTAGTTAGTAACAGTATACGGAAACAAGCTTAATTCTATACCTATGAGGTGATGATTGTGTGGAAGGCTGGTTCAAGGTGGACGCTTTTAATTTTAGGAAGCTTAATAGGAGCGGGATATGCTTCCGGCCAGGAAATTTGGCAGTTTTTTGGCATTGATAGCGGACTAGCCATTCTACTGTTTACATTGATGTTTATGCTCTCTACCTATGTGGTGTTAAAAATCAGTTATGAGGTGCGTGCCGATCACTTTGTTCCAGTGCTGGAACGGCTTGTCGGTCCATGGCTGGCTAAGGTGTATGACGTTTTAATTGTCCTATATTTATTCACGACAACGACGGTCATGATTGCCGGCGGCGGGGTGACTCTTGAGATGTATCATGTGCCTTTTTGGATTGGCATCGGCGCGTTTTGTTTGTTTTCATTTATGATTTTTTTCTGGGATGTGAAAGGGCTTTTATCTGTGAATGCTTTCATTATACCAATTTTGGTGGCGGGGCTCATCTATGCGTTTGTTTTTTATTATATGAATCATGATCATATGTGGCGTATTGATTTTGGGCAGCAGTACAATTGGCCTGCCAGCATTGTCTTTGCTTCTTTGAATATATTATCTGTCGTGGCAGTGCTGTCTTCGGTTGGGAAAGAAATGAAGGGGCTTGGGGAAGCCAAGGTGGCGAGTATATTAAGCGGTCTTATTTTTGGTGTCATCTCGTATGTGTATAACGAAATACTGGTTGATATTTCTGGAAGCCTTTCATCAGAGGGAATTCCTTTGTTTACAGTATTAGAAGGGGCGCCGACTTCTTTATTTGTGTTTATGACCGTTGTCCTTTGTCTAGCAATTTATACGACGACGGCAGCAGGTTTATTTGGATTATCAAGCCGGATGCTTTCTTTTGTACGAATGCCTCGCTGGCTGGTTGTATTGGTGATGCTTCTTTTGATGGCTCCTTTAACATCTCTTGGATTTGCTGATTTGATTGCTTTCTTGTATCCAATTTATAGTTTGTTGAATCTTTATTTGCTCGTCTGTTTAATGCTGTATCCGATTTTAAGTAAAAAGATATTTTCTCGTCCTAAAAATTATATTGATAAAACAAAATAAGCACCTCTCTTTTTTAGAGCTGTGCTTATTTGATCTGAATTGAATCAATAGCTTCTTTGATATCATCATAGACAGGCATTTGCTTGAGACGCTGGAGGCGATCCTCTAATTCTGAAATGGCCTGTCCCTTTAAATGCTGGGAAATGTGTTGTTTGACAATGGTCGTCTGGTTTATCATGTCTTCTGTTTTAGCCAATTGATACTCCAAGTGCACGCGAGTATTTGCTAATTCGTCGTGCAGCCGCATTTTGAGCAGCCGTTTTAGATCCTTTCGCTGTCCTTCTCTGCGCATGGCCTGAATGGCGGCCATTTCTTCTGGAGACTGTGTTTGTGTGTGTGGTGCCGATTGATTTTCGAATACAGACATGGAGCGGCGGGCACTCACATTTTGCAAGAAACGCTGGGCGTCACTAGGAGGCTTATTTTGATTGATCATGCGATGACTCCTTTCTTAATGAATACCCATTTGCATTGCAAGGCGTCTATCTGCCTTGGCGTAGTCATCACCCATTGTGTACATATGTCTTGAAAGAGCAGAAAGCTCTTGTTCGTAATCCCTCAGGGTGTACAAGGCATTCAGCTGTTTTTCGTGTGAATAAAAGGAGGAATGCGACTGTTCCATCCTCACTTCGTCTACCAGTGCTTCCACATCACTATGACTTAATAAATCATAGTGGCCAAAGCCTACGAGTCCTTTAAGCTCTTGTTTTACATGATGGACGGCGTCTTTTACACTTTCATCAATTCCATCGATTTTTTCAAATACAGTGTGCACTTCATGTTCAATAATGCTTTGCAGATCATAGGATGAATTTTTTAGTAAATGGGATTTTATGATAATTTCAAGTCCGCTTTGTGCATATGCACGTCCAGAATGAATTTCTTGCAGCAGCATGGCTGTAAAACTTGTATTATGATCAAGCTGTTCATCTAAAATACGGGCAGACCCATTTGGATGGAACGAATATCCATTTGCTTTGAATTCACCTGAAACGAGAGCTAAAAAAGCATTTGTATCAAAGGATTCGTTCCATTCTATATTCATAGATGCAAAAGCTGATTTTAAAAAGGTGTCAATTTCCCTTTTTTTGTATTTAACGGATTCTTGGACTGAGTCTTGCTGCCGTGGAGGTACGGTGTACTTGACTTGCCCAACTCCTTGATCATGACGATTGAGTAAACCGACGTAATGACTAGGCTGAATATATTCAGTCAACATGCGTTTATATTGACCTTGCTGCGCCTTTTGCTGAATCGAAGGCGATAGGCTGCTCCATATATTTGGGCTGTCAAAGGTAACGGCTTTTTTGACTGCTGGCTGTTCTGTTGCAATATAAGCACAAACAGCACCGGCAAGTGCTTGTCCAGTGAGGTGGATACCTGCATTCGGATGCTTCTGACAGACTTTCTCTATGTATTCCTTCCCTTTAAAAAAGACATGGTCTTGATTGCCGTCAAGGGACTTTCTTTCAATTGGATAGGCATAGTCTGTTTTGAGCAAAGACTGTGCCGCGTTGTGTACATCTTGCTTAGATGTCACCCTCATTTGATGTGGCAGCGGACAGTGAAAAGCGACGATGAATTCATCTGATTGTTCCGGCTGCATCGTTAAACCATATAATTTTTGGTCGATTTTTAGAAAATCGTGGACAGTGAGTGTTTGCTGACCAATTTCTATCGTATGGTGCTGCTGGTAATTGTCGATATTTCCAGCATGATCGGATATGATTTTATATTCTTTATCAGTTAATCTATCCTTTCGATTGACCATCGTACCTGCTCCCTCACATAACATTTATGCAGATATCATAAATCAAAAAATATGGAAAAACCACCGCGTTCTACCAATAAAAACCTTTTGACCTACAGTGTTTGTGACAATATTGAAAAAAAACGGAGTTTAAGTAACTATTGGTCACAAATAAAATGATCTAAAAGAAGGGTTTTTTCTCTAAAAAAGAATAGGATGAACGATTGAAAGAGACTCTTTGTTTTGTGCATTGCCCTTCATCGCCGTTTTTTTGTACAATAGATTCAATGAAGTGAGCAAGGAGAGGTGAAGGCTGATGGCAGACAAAGCGTTTGGGTTACATGATGTTGTAGAAATGAAAAAGCCCCATCCATGTGGTGCCAATCGGTGGAAGGTCATTCGTTTGGGCATGGATATCCGTATTAAATGTGAAGGCTGCGGACACAGCGTGATGATCCCAAGAAGAGATTTTGAACGAAAAATGAAGAAAATTCTCGTCAAGCATGAGGAGCCAACTGCTTAAGTAGGCCTCATGCTTTTTTTATTAAATTTGTCTTTTCTACAGCAAAGCCAGGTGCATTATCTCGTTTTGAAGCATTGATTTATTCTTTTTAACGATGTTTCTTCTATTGAAAATGCATGATGGTTAGCTTGTCTTTTCATGTAAACCTACTTATAATTGCTCTAGGTTCATATTACGCAGTATAACGAGCACGTTTGATATAGAGGAGATGAAAGAATGGCTTTAACAGCTGGTATTGTTGGCTTACCTAACGTCGGGAAGTCAACGCTATTTAATGCAATTACACAGGCTGGAGCGGAGTCTGCTAACTATCCGTTTTGTACCATTGATCCAAACGTCGGAATTGTAGAAGTTCCTGACGAGCGTTTACAAAAGCTAACAGAATTGGTGCAGCCGAAAAAGACAGTTCCCACTGCTTTCGAATTCACTGATATTGCGGGTATTGTCAAAGGTGCATCTAAAGGTGAAGGTTTAGGGAATAAATTCCTTTCTCATATTCGACAAGTAGATGCGATTTGTCACGTGGTCAGAGCTTTTGCAGATGATAACATTACACACGTAGCTGGTAAGGTTGATCCTGTGGCAGATATTGAAACGATTAATCTCGAATTGATTTTGGCTGATTTAGAAACAGTTGAAAAACGTTTAGCTCGTGTGAGTAAGCTTGCAAAACAAAAGGACAAGGAAGCAGTAGCTGAATTTGAGATTTTGTCGAAGCTAATGAACGCATTTGAAGCTGGGAAATCGGCAAGATCTGTAGAATTTACTGATGAGCAGCAAAAGCTTGTGAAACAGCTTCATTTACTCACATCTAAACCAGTCCTTTATGTAGCAAATGTGAGTGAGGATGAAGTAGCGGATCATGAGGGCAACGAATATGTGCAGCAAATCCGTGAGTTTGCTTCTGGTGAAAACGCTGAAGTTATCGTCGTTTGTGCGAAGATCGAGTCTGAAATTGCAGAGCTTGAAGGAGAAGAGAAGCAAATGTTCCTTGAAGAGCTTGGTATTAATGAGTCAGGGCTTGATCAGCTAATTAGAGCATCTTACTCTCTTCTAGGATTAGCTACGTATTTCACAGCAGGTGAGCAAGAGGTACGCGCTTGGACATTTAAAAAAGGAATGAAAGCGCCAGAATGTGCTGGAATCATTCACACAGACTTCGAGCGTGGATTTATTCGTGCTGAAACGGTTGCGTATGAGGATTTACTAGCTGGCGGAAGCATGTCTGCTGCTAAAGAAGCAGGAAAAGTTCGTCTAGAAGGTAAAGAATATGTAGTGAAAGATGGAGACGTCATTCATTTCCGTTTTAATGTATAGGTTCTTGTCATAGGCCAAGTAATTTGTTATAATATACAATTGTGAGTAATATAATTTATTGCTCCTTGCCCGTTTAGGGCCGCTTAGACCAAAAGGAGGTGCAATCAGATGAGAAAGTACGAAGTTATGTACATCATCCGCCCAACAGTTGACGATGAGGCTAAAAAAGCAGTTATCGAGCGTTTCAATAACGTGTTAACTTCTAACGGTGCGGAGATCACTGGAACAAAGGATTGGGGTAAACGTCGTCTTGCATACGAAATCAACGATTTCCGTGACGGTTTCTACCAAATCGTAAACGTTCAATCTGACGCTGCAGCAGTTCAAGAATTTGACCGCTTAGCTAAGATCAGTGACGATATCATTCGCCACATTGTTGTTAAAGAAGAAGTATAAATCATTGAAATATATATTTAAAGGTGGTCTTTCAATATGCTAAACCGTGTTGTATTGGTCGGAAGACTAACAAAAGACCCTGAGCTTCGCTACACGCCTAATGGTGCGGCTGTAGCCACGTTTACTCTAGCTGTGAATCGTACGTTTACGAATCAATCTGGAGAGCGTGAAGCCGATTTCATTAACTGTGTTACTTGGAGAAGACAAGCCGAGAACGTGGCTAATTTCTTGAAAAAAGGAAGTCTTGCCGGTGTAGACGGTCGTTTGCAGACAAGAAACTATGAAAATCAGCAAGGACAGCGTGTCTTCGTGACAGAGGTTCAAGCTGAAAGTGTTCAATTTCTTGAGCCTAAGAGCGGCGGTGCTGGTTCAGGTGGATACAGCGGCGGTGGCAATAGCGGAGGCCAGTATTATGGCGGTAGCCAAAACGATCAGAATCCATTTGGAAATGAACCAAGTCAAAATCCATATGGCAATCAAAACAACCAAAATCGTAATCAGGGAAATAGCTTTAATGATGACCCATTTGCGAACGATGGTAAACCGATTGACATCTCCGATGATGATTTGCCATTCTAATTGATCTGAAAAAAATGACTAAAGGAAAGGTGTGAAAACAAATGGCAGGTGGACGCAGAGGCGGTCGTGCGAAACGTCGTAAAGTATGTTTCTTTACTTCTAACGGTATCACGCACATCGATTACAAAGATGTTGATCTTCTTAGAAAGTTTGTTTCTGAGCGTGGTAAAATTTTACCTCGTCGTGTAACAGGAACTAGCGCTAAGTATCAACGTAAATTGACTTTAGCGATCAAAAGATCACGTCAAATGGCATTACTTCCATACGTTACTGGTGAGTAAGTCGTTGACTTAAAAGCGGAGAGCCCCGAGCTCTTCGCTTTTTTTATTTTCCCCACTGTGAATCTCATCTATTTTTGCTAGAGTTGTTTTTGACACTCAACCGAAGGGAAGTATGTAAAAGTGACAGTTTATTCTATACAAATATGTGGTTGATCTGTCATATTGATAGTCTAGAAAATAATTGCAGTCAGGGCGTGGGAAGATGATTGAATTTAAAAAGGTATCGATGCAATTTTCTGATGAGCGCTATGCCGTTCAATCCGTTGATTTGGAGATTCAGAAAGGTGAGTTTTTTGTATTGATTGGACCTAGTGGCAGCGGGAAAACGACGACATTGAAAATGATCAATCGCCTCATTTCTTCTACAGAAGGTGAGATTTACATAAAGGGTCAAAAAATAAGTGATTATGATATGTATGAGCTGCGCTGGGATATCGGTTATGTTTTGCAGCAAATTGCGCTTTTTCCTCATATGACCATAGAAGAAAATATTGCTGTGGTGCCAGAGCTTAAACAATGGAGCCGGAATGAGACCAATCAGCGTGTCGATGAACTCATGTTGATGGTCGGGCTTGATCCTGCTATGTATCGGCATCGAAAGCCAGCAGAGCTCTCTGGTGGACAGCAGCAGCGTGTCGGTGTGGCACGTGCACTTGCAGCTGATCCTGAGATCGTCCTGATGGATGAACCTTTTAGTGCGTTAGATCCACTAACGAGGGAGAAATTGCAGGATGATCTGCTTGATTTGCAGCGCCGTATACAAAAAACCATTGTTTTTGTGACGCATGATATGCAGGAAGCTATGAAGCTGGGTGATCGGATTTGTGTGATGAATGAAGGAAAAGCAGTGCAGATCGGACGTCCTGAGGAGTTGGTTCAACATCCAGCCAATGCCTTTGTACAGGAGTTTGTTTCAGGGGCTGCCCGTCATGTGGGACATCAAGCTTTTGAGCTGGAAACCTTGGCACAACCGATAGCCCACGAAGCTCTTTTACCCTATGAGGCGGTCTCAGCAGATGCCCCATTGGATGAAGTCTTGTCTCAATTGGCAAAGCACGAGGAATTGGCTGTTGAAAAGAATGGAGAGCGGATTGGACTAGTGAATCGTCAAGCAGTGATTCAGTATTTAGCTGATTCTCCTAAAGAGAGGGGCGAGTCACATGAATGATTGGACCCGTGTGTTATGGGAACGCAAAGAACAATTGGGACACGCCTTACTTGAGCATATTCAAATTTCTTTTATTGCTTTATTTTTAGCGATTTTGATTGCTATTCCATTAGGTATCTATTTAACGAGGGTTCCAAAGCTAGCGGAGTGGATCATCGGGGTGACGGCCGTCTTACAAACGATTCCGTCGCTCGCACTTCTTGGCTTGTTGATTCCTCTTGTGGGGATTGGGCAAGTACCTGCGATTATTGCGCTTGTGGTCTATGCCCTACTCCCTATTTTAAGAAATACATATACAGGCATTCAGGAGGTTGATCCTTCTCTGAGAGAAGCGGCGCTTGCTATGGGGATGAATCATCGCAAACGGTTATTAAAGGTGGAGCTTCCTCTTGCCATGCCAGTCATCATGGCGGGTATCCGAACCGGGATGGTACTCATTGTGGGGACCGCCACTCTGGCAGCACTGATCGGGGCTGGGGGATTAGGAAGCTTAATCTTGCTGGGAATTGATCGAAATGATATGTCTCTCATTGTCATTGGTGCGATACCAGCTGCCTTACTGGCTCTACTATTTGATGTGGTGCTGCGTACCTTTGAGAAAATTTCCTTTAAAAAGACTGTGATCTCTGTGACTGTTTTTGCTCTGATTGCAGGAGCAGTTGTCGCTGCCCCCTCGCTGTTTCAGCAAGAAAAGAAAGAAATCACTATTGGCGGGAAGTTAGGATCAGAGCCTGAGATTTTGATCTCGATGTATAAGCTTTTAATTGAACAGGATACAGATATTCAAGTGAACCTGAAGCCCGGTCTTGGTAAGACGTCCTTTGTTTTCCAGGCTTTACGCTCTGGTGATATCGATATTTATCCTGAGTTTACGGGTACAGCGATTTCTGAATTCCTCAAAGAAACAGCAAAAAGCACAGATAAAAGAAAAGTGTATGAGCAAGCGCGGCGTGGATTGGAATCGTCCTTTCAGCTTCGTCTTCTTGAGCCCATGGCATACAACAATACGTATGCTTTAGCCGTGCCGCAGTCACTGGCTGATCAATATGAAGTGTCCAACATTTCAGATCTAGGTAAGATCAAAAACCGCATAAAAGCTGGATTCACCTTAGAGTTTTCTGATCGTCAGGATGGGTATCGAGGCATTCAAAAAGCCTATCAATTTTCCTTTGACGATGTTGTGACGATGGAGCCGAAGCTACGGTATCGTGCGATTCAAAAAGGAGATATCAATTTAGTCGATGCGTATTCGACAGACAGTGAATTGAGACAATACAAATTAAAGGTGCTTCATGATGATCAGCATGTTTTCCCGCCATATCAAGGAGCACCGCTGCTCAGGCAGGAGACATTAACTGAATTCCCTGAGATTGAGACCTCTCTCAATAAGCTTGCGGGTCAAATCACAGACGATGAGATGAGAGAAATGAATTATGAAGTCAATGTGAAGGGGAAGGATGCATTTCAGGTAGCGAAGGCCTATTTAAAAAAGAAAAAATTGTTGAAATAATCAAGGGAAAGCAGGGCTGTTTCATGCAAAACAGCTCTGCTTTTTTAAAAGAAAAACAAAAATCATTGACATTTACTTAAAAACATCATATCCTTAATTCGAGATAAATATATTTTTTTGATCTAATATCTCGAATTCGAGATAATATAAAGACGTCAGTAAAGACATAATGAATAGAGGCTTATTACTTCATGATTAGGAGGTCATTAGAAGTGAAAAAAACAGAAGGAATTCACCATATTACAGCTATTGTCGGTCATCCTCAGGAGAACGTTGATTTTTATGCAGGTGTTTTAGGACTTCGTCTCGTGAAGAAGACCGTGAATTTTGATGATCCGGGCACATACCATTTATATTTTGGAAATGAAGGCGGCTCTCCAGGGACCATTATTACGTTTTTCCCTTGGCCGGGGGCACAAAAAGGTCAAATTGGTGCAGGGCAAGTGGGCGTGACGACATATGTCGTACCGACAGGCGCTTTTTCTTTCTGGAAGGATCGTCTTGAGCAGTTTAATGTCTCTTATGAAATGGTTGAACGTTTTGGGGAAGCTTTTCTCTCATTTGAAGATCCACACGGCTTATTGATTGAGCTAGTAGAGCGTGCGGAAGGAAAGCAAAACGGGTGGACATTTAACGGTGTCACACCAGATGTAGCGATTAAAGGATTTGGCGGAGCTGTTTTATTAACTTCGCAGCCGGAGCAAACAATGCAGCTGCTAGAGCAAACGATGGGACTTGAACGAGTCGGAGAAGAAGGAGACTATGTGAGATTCCGTTCGTTTGGTGAAATAGGCAATGTCATTGATGTGAACATCACACCTGTTCCACGAGGACGTATGGGTGTTGGAGTTGTGCACCATATTGCATGGAGAGCAACAGATGATCAGGATCAATTAGATTGGCAAAGACATATTGCACAAAGCGGGTATCAAGTGACACCTGTGCAAGATCGAAATTATTTTAATGCTATTTACTTTAGAGAGCTTGGCGGCATATTATTTGAGATTGCTACTGATCCCCCAGGGTTTGCACACGACGAATCAGTGGAAACAATGGGTGAAGCATTGAAACTGCCACCGCAATATGAGGCACAGCGCAGTCAGATTGAACAAATTGTACTGCCAATTGAAGTGAGAGAAGTTAAAGGGAAAGGAGATTCATGATGAAGCATCTTTTTCGAAAAGGAAAGAATGAACAAAGACCTGTCCTGTTATTACTGCATGGAACTGGCGGGACGGAAGAAGATTTATTGCCGCTTGCACAGATAGTAGACCCTGATGCATCTGTTCTTAGTGTGAGAGGGAATGTATTAGAAAACGGCATGCCGCGTTTTTTCAGACGTTTGGCAGAGGGTGTATTTGATGAGCAGGATTTGATTGAGCGTACAGAGGAACTATATACATTTATCGGCGAAGCAGCTGATGAATATGGGTTTGATCGTCACAATGTGGTGGCTATCGGATATTCCAATGGGGCAAACATTGCTGGAAGCTTGTTATTCCATTATGGGGATGCTTTAAAAGGAGCTATCCTGCATCATCCAATGGTTCCAAGACGCGGGGTTTCGTTGCCTTCATTAGCGGGGAAACAAGTCTTTATAGCAGCTGGTGAAAATGACCCAATGTGCCGTCCAGAGGAATCACAGGAGCTGGAGCAATTGCTCCAGGGTGCAGGCGCATCGGTTACACTTCATTGGGAAAATCGAGGACATCAGCTAACGAGAGAAGAAGTCGATGCTGCGGCTTTATGGTATCGTCGTCAATTTTAAATAAGGTGGGGAATACAGGTGGGATTTTTACAGAAGCTTTTTGGGCAAAACAAACAAAAGGAGCTGGAACAAATGGAAAACGTAAAATTAGCGATTATTTATTATAGTTCAACAGGTACAAACTATCAGATGGCGAAATGGGCTGAAGCTGGAGCAAAAGAAGCTGGTGCAGAGGTCAAAGTATTAAAGGTTGCTGAATTGGCACCAGAAGCAGTTGTCGCTTCAAACCCAGCATGGAAAGCACATTTAGACGAAACAAAGGATGTGCCAGAGGTTCAATTAAGTGATTTAGAGTGGGCAGATGCCATCATCTTTAGCATGCCGACACGTTTCGGTAACCTGCCAGCCCAAATGAAGCAGTTCTTAGATACAACAGGCGGCTTATGGTTCCAAGGTAAATTGGCAAACAAAGCAGTCAGCGCGATGACTTCAGCTCAAAACGCAAATGGCGGACAGGAGCAGACGGTTCTCAGCCTATATACGACGATGTTCCACTGGGGAGCCATTATTGCCGCTCCTGGATACACAGATGATTCCTTATACGGTGCAGGGGGCAACCCTTATGGCGTAAGTGTTACTGTTGACCAAAATGGAAAAATCCAAGAGGATGCAGAAGCAGCTGTGAAACATCAGGCAAAACGTACAGTCAATGTGGCAGAATGGATCAAAAAAGGTCAAAACGCTTAATAGATGTATACAAAAAGAATGCAGCCTCGCCGCTGCATTCTTTTTTTCATTAATAAGGATCTGATGGTGTGCTGTTGTTGATGGCTTCGTCCACGGCTTGAGCAGCGCCTGTAGAGCCGATAGGTCCGCTTGGCTGCTCTTGTTTAAAGGCTTTTAAGCCGTCAGCGACACGTTTTCCGTAATCAGGGTCTGCTTTTGTAAAGTTTTCAATCATTTGGTCTTGAATGTCCTTTTGACATGTCGCAAGAGTATTGACTAAGTTCTTAATCAGTTCCTCACGCTCCCAATCATTAAAACGGCGATACGTTTCTCCCGCTTGTCCAAAGTTGTTTGGGCGGTCAATGGCTTCTCGTTTGACTTCACCTTCTACAAAAGGCGTATGATCCTTTCCATCCTGTTTGGCTTCTTTTAATCCTCCGAGGATCGACGGCTCATAATTCACATGAGGGTTTTGGCCTTTGCCTTGATCGACATGGTATTCCATTTGCCCGTCTCGCTGATTGGTGGCGACATGCTTTTTCGGTGCATTGATCGGCAGCTGTAAATAGTTTGGCCCTACACGATATCGCTGCGTGTCAGAGTAGGAGAAGGTACGGCCTTGAAGCAATTTATCATCTGAGAAATCTAAACCGTCTACGAGTACGCCAGTCCCAAAGGCAACCTGCTCGACTTCTGCGAAATAGTTTTCTGGATTTTTGTTTAATACCATCCGTCCGATTGGTTTCCATGGATAGTCATCCTTGTACCAAAGCTTTGTCGGGTCTAGCGGGTCAAAGTCGAGGTGAGGGTGGGCATCATCTTCCATGATCTGTGCATATACCTCCCATTCAGGATAATCTCCTTGCTCAATCGCTTCATATAAATCCTGTGTGGCATGGTTAAAATTTTCCCCCTGGATCGCTTGCGCCTGTTCTTGGGTCAGGTTGCGAATGCCTTGTTTCGGTTCAAAATGATATTTAACCAGCACCGCTTTTCCTTCATGGTTGACCCATTTGTACGCATGGACACCTGAGCCTTGCATGTGCCGGTATGTAGCTGGGATGCCCCATGGTGAAAAGAGAAATGTCACCATATGCGTGGCCTCAGGTGATTGTGAGACAAAATCAAAAATACGCTCGCCGTCCTGACGATTGGTGACAGGATCAGGCTTAAAGGCATGAACCAAATCAGGGAACTTTAAAGCATCTCGAATAAAGAAAATTTTCAGGTTGTTCCCTACGAGATCCCAGTTGCCTTCCTCTGTATAAAATTTAATCGCAAACCCTCTCGGATCACGTAATGTTTCTGGCGAATGACCGCCGTGAATCACAGAAGAAAAACGAACGAAAACAGGCGTCTTTTTCCCTTTTTCCTGAAACAATTTTGCCCTCGTATAGGTGGAGATGGGCTCATCACCGAATGTGCCGTAGGCTTCAAAGTAACCGTGAGCTCCGGCACCGCGTGCGTGTACAACACGTTCAGGGATGCGTTCACGATCAAAATGACTGATTTTTTCTAGGAAATCGTAGTTTTCAAGCGTAGTGGGTCCTCTATTCCCAACAGTTCTCATATTTTGATTATCTGTTACGGGATGACCTTGCCGATTCGTTAAGGTTTCTTCTGACTCTGAAGATGATTTAGGCTGTTGATCTTCTTTCAATTAGAATCCCTCCTTTAATATCTCCCTAACAATATGGTCATGTTGCTCCCTATTTCATACAAGGATTGATATAATGATTGAAAACTTTCACGAGGAGCGAGCCTGATGATTCGGTTACACTGCCTTCACGCCCATCCATCCAATCAGTCATATATAGAAGATGCGTTTGGTGATACAGATGTTGATTTGCATCACACGGTCGATTCATCATTTATAGAACGCGCAACACAAGATCCTGCATTTGATCAACACAAGCAGCAAACGTATGCTATCAACAGATTAAAACAGGAAATTGAAGCCGATCTCATTCTTCTCACGTGTACACAATACATTGCCGCTTTGGGTGATCAGCAGCACCTCTTTAAACAACCGATTGTTCCAATCGATGAACCGTTATTTGAGCTGATTTGTGAGAAACAAAGGCCTATTCAACTGGTGTTTTCCAACCCAGATACAGTGGAAGGGACGATGCATCGGCTTGAATCATATGCCACAGAGCGGGGCAAACAGCTTGAAGTAGAAATGGTTGTGATGGAGGATGTCTTTCATCTCTGCCTAAACGGTGATATGCAAGCCTATGATGAACAAATCAAGGAGCAGCTGAGAAAATGTATGAAGCAAAAAGGGAGAGACATTTGTGTGATGCAGCTTTCGATGGTTCGTGCGGCAAAGCAGGTGGAGCGGGAGACAGGCGTTCCTATTATTCATCCGCTTTCTCCACTAAAACAGTTTGTCCATCAAACACTATCCGCTTGGAAAGAGTGAACCCATCTGGTTCGCTCTTTTTGTATAGGAACGTAAATGCGATGACATGTTAAAAAAATAACCGAGCGCAAACTATTTTCAAAAGGCGCGCGTCTATCCAATGTAAGAAATAACAGATGCGCATTTAAGATAAAGGAGCTCTTTGTAAAATGAAGAAACGAAAAATAGATGATCAATTTGCGGATTACGTCATGGAGCATAAACACAGTTTTTATCGGTTGTCCTATAGTTATGTCAAAAACCCAGAAGATGCTATGGATGTTGTTCAGGAGGCCATTCATAAAGCACTCAAATCTGTTCACCGATTAGAGGATGCGAGCAAGATGCATAGCTGGTTTTATAAGATCGTGGTGAACACTGCCCTAGACTTTTTACGAAAGAAGAAGCGGGTGCAGGTGACAGATGATGATACGCTTGAATTCTTATCACAGGGAGAATCAGATGTATACGAGGATCAAGACGTCAAACGGGCTATAGAGGATTTGCCTGAGATGTATCGAGTCATCATTATTTTGAGATTCTTTGAAGATTTAAAATTAGAGGACATCGCCCAGATTCTCGATGAAAATGAAAACACCATTAAAACAAGATTATATAAGGCGCTGCGGCTTTTAAAAGTAGAATTATCACAGGAGGAAATTTAAATGGATAAGTATTTGGAACATTTAAAAGAAGAATATTTAGAAATCCCTATTCCACCGGAATATGATGCGATGGTTGAACGAACGTTAAAAAGAAAAAATAAAAAACCTCATTTTCAGCAATGGACCATCGGACTTGTTGCGGCTGCTGCTCTTTTTGTTACAACGGTTAATGTCAGTCCACAGGCAGCAAGAGCGATTTCAGAGGTGCCTGTCATTGGCGAGCTGGTGAAAGTCGTAACGTTTACAGAATTTAAAAAGAGCGATCAAGGAACGAATATTGATCTTAAAACACCACACGTTTCAGGACTTGGGGACGGAACATTACAAGACAGCCTGAATCAAAAATATTTAGCTGAAAACAAAAAGCTGTATCAAGATTTTGAAAAGGAAACAAAGGGTTATAAAAATGGTCATTTAAGTGTTGAGAGCGGTTATGAAGTGAGAACGAACAATGATCAAATCCTTTCACTAGGCCGATACAAGGTGACGACTCAGGCTTCTGCGGCAGAGGAAATGACATATGATACGGTTGATAAGAAAAACCATGTCCTCATTACATTACCAAGCCTGTTTAAAGATAATCGTTATATTGATGTGATTAGTGAAAATATTAAAGAACAAATGAAGAAACAGATGAAAGAGGATTCAGACAAAATATACTGGATTGGCAAGGAAGAAACAGATCCATTTAAGAAAATTAAGCCGGATCAAAACTTCTATATCAATTCAAAAGGAAAGCTTGTGATTTCCTTTAATGAATATGATGTGGCTCCTGGTTACATGGGTGTTGTTGAATTTACGATCCCAACAAGTGTGCTAAAGGATGTTCTCGTTAGTGATATGTATATTCATTAAAAAGAATATAGACAAAAAAGACTGCTGAATGATTCAGCAGTCTTGTCGTGTTTTATTAAGAAAGTGCGTCTGTCAGTGCAGGTACGACTTGTTTCTTTCTTGATACAACACCTTTTAGTAAAGCTGTGTTGTTTTCAAGTGTAACGTTAAATGCTTTTTCTACTTTTGCTGCTTCTGCACCGAGTGCAAGAGCAAGGGAGTCATTTTCTAAAATATCTGTGATGACTAGAACAAATAGGTCAAGACCTTTTGCTGCAATGACTTCATTGATTTTCGCTTCAATGTCAGCCTGTCTTGCTGTCACTTCAGCGATATCTACTGTATTGACTTGTGCAATTTCCACCTTGCTTTTGCCTAGTGCGAATTCTTTTGCATCAAGTGTAATTAATTCTTGAACCGTTTTTTGGCTTAGATCAGCGCCTGCTTTCAGCATGTCTAGGCCGTAAACTTCTGGATCTACCCCTGCAATTTTTGCAAGCTCATGTGCAGCATCAATATCTTGCTGTGTGCATGTTGGGGATTTGAATAGTAAGGAATCAGAAATGATCGCAGATAAAAGCAAACCAGCGATTTCTTTTTCAATCGTCACTTGGTTTTCTTTATACATTTTGTTTAAGATCGTTGCTGTACAGCCTACAGGCTCTGCACGATAGTAAAGAGGTTCACTTGTTTCAAAGTTGGCAATACGGTGGTGGTCAATGACCTCAGTTACTTGTACTTGATCAATATCGCTTACACTTTGTTGGAATTCGTTATGATCGACAAGAATGACTTGCTTTGTTTCGTTTGCAGCCGTTTCAATGAAACGAGGTGCTTCTTGTTTAAAGAAATCTAATGCGTATTGTGTTTCTCCATTAATTTCTCCAAGTCTGACGGCTTCTGCCTGAACGCCGATTTTGTTTTTCAGATCAGCGTAAGCAATAGCAGAGCAAATCGTGTCTGTGTCAGGATTTTTGTGTCCGAATACGAGTGTTTTTCCCATGTGAATTCTCCTTCTTACATTTATTGATGATGTTTCTATTCTAACAGCTTTTGACCTTGAATTCAGGGTTTATAGCTAAGAATAATCTAAAAAATTGTAACATGCTGTTTGAAAACTTGCATGTGCCATTCCATATCGGTGTTCCACGTGAAACGCTCCCAGGACAGCCTGTATTTTACTTGAGATTTGCCGCTATGGTAAAATAAAGGTTGGGGCAAGACATGATGGAGCTGACATCATACGTATACATAGAAGTACACATTGAGCAAGATATAAACAAAAGGATTGGATAGAGGTGAAGGTGTGAAACAAACAAAAGCGTTAGTAGAGGGCGCAATCATGATCAGTATTTTTGCGGTCATGATGCTGTTTTATTTATATGTGCCGCTATTATCCATTATTTTCTTTCTAGCTGCTCCGATTCCGATCATCCTCTATACAATCAGGCACGGCTTGAAAAAAGGAATTGCTGCTGGCGCTATTGGGATAGTGATCAGCTTTTTAATTGGGTCTATGGCTGGGCTCATGAGTGCACCTATCTTAATTGCCGTCGGATTAGGCATGGGTGTTTTCTACAGCAGAAGGCAGCCTGGGAATGCCATCATTACAGGTGCGCTGATTTATTTGTTCAGTATTCTCATCTCCTTTGTTATCAGTGTTCAGCTCTTTCAAATCGATATCATGAATATTGCGAAAGAGTCGATTGAGCAAATGATGCCGATGGTAGAGAGTGTTTTAAAGCAATCCGGGGCTTCTGAAAAGGACATAGCCAAACAGCTCAAACAGTTTAAAGAGATGCAGGATACGGCATTAAGTGCTTTACCTGTAGCGTTATTGATTTTGGTCACCCTGATGGCTTTCGTGAATCACTGGTTCGTGCAGCCTCTGCTCAAACGGTTTGTCAAAGACATGCCGTCCTTGAAGAAATTTAAGGATATGCGGCTGCCAAAAAGCATGGTATGGTATTATTTACTCACATTGCTTTTGATGCTGATTCAGACGGAAAAAGGCAGCTTTTTATGGCTCGTTCAAACGAGTGCGTTTCAAATTTTATTTATACTGGTGCTTATTCAGGGATTTTCTTTTCTCTTCTATTATTGCCACGAAAAAAACATCTCAAAAGCGGTACCCATTTTCGCTGTTGTGTTAACGGTTTTCTTTCCGCCGATCGGTGTGATTGTGCGAATTATAGGGATTGCTGACATAGGCTTTGATTTAAGAGAAAAAGTAAAAAACAAATAATTCACTCTGAATGTTGAGGAGTTGATATCAGTGCCAAGCTTCTATAGAAAACCTGTCATCAAGTATCCGATCTTCGCGTTAATTGTTCTTGCGGTGGTCACAGTCCTCCTCAACCTTTATTTCAATTGGATCATAGGAGCGGTTGGTCTTTTCGTCCTTGCAGGTGTGCTCTACTTCTTAAAGTGGGCAGATACGCAAGTGCAGAAAGAGATTGATTCATATATTTCAACATTATCCTATCGAGTCAAAAAGGTTGGAGAAGAAGCATTAATGGAGATGCCTATTGGTATTATGCTGTTTAATGACCAGTATTATATCGAATGGACCAATCCGTTTCTCGCTTCATGCTTTCATGAAAGCACACTTGTCGGCAGATCCTTGTACGATACATTCGAGTCCATTGTGCCTCTTATTAAACAAGAGGTCGAGACCGAAAATGTGACGCTGAATGACCGGAAATTCAAAGTCATTATTAAACGGTCAGAGCGCCTTTTATATTTCTTTGATGTCACGGAACAGGTACAGATTGAACGACAGTACGAAAATGAACGAACGGTGTTATCTTATATCTTTTTAGACAACTACGACGATGTCACGCAGGGACTTGATGATCAAGTGCGCAGCGCGATTAATAGTGAAGTGACGTCTCTGCTTAACAATTGGGCACAAGAATATGGTATTTTCCTGAAGAGAATTTCGTCTGAACGATTTATGGCGGTTCTAAATGAGAGTATTTTAGCTGAGCTTGAAGCGTCGAAATTCTCCATTTTAGACGAGGTCCGTGAGAAAACAGGGGCACATAGTGCGACGCTCACTCTGAGTATCGGGATCGGTGCGTCCGTTCCTTCTTTGAAAGAGCTTGGAGCACTTGCGCAGTCGAGTCTTGACCTTGCCCTCGGACGAGGCGGGGATCAGGTCGCCATTAAACAGCCGAATGGAAAAGTGAAATTCTACGGTGGAAAAACGAATCCAATGGAGAAACGGACACGCGTACGCGCACGGGTCATTTCTCATGCTTTAAAAGAAATTGTATCTGAAAGCGGTAATGTCATGATCATGGGGCATAAGTTCCCAGACATGGACTCGATCGGTGCATCCATTGGGATTTTAAAGGTTGCCCAGGCCAATGGAAAAGAAGGTTATATTGTCATTGATGCCAACCAGATTGGCGACAGTGTTCAACGATTAATTAGTGAAATTAAGAATTATGAAGAGCTTTGGTCACGTTTTATCACACCAGAGGAAGCAATGGAGCTTGCAAAGGATGACACATTGCTTGTGGTCGTGGATACACATAAACCGTCTCTCGTCATGGAGGAACGACTGCTGAATAAGATTGAAAACGTCGTGGTCATTGACCATCATAGACGCGGGGAGGAATTTATCCGTGATCCTTTACTTGTTTATATGGAGCCGTATGCTTCATCTACAGCAGAGCTTGTGACAGAGCTTTTAGAGTATCAGCCGAAGAAATTGCGGATTAACATGATTGAGGCGACTGCGCTGCTGGCTGGGATCATTGTTGATACGAAGAGTTTCTCTCTGAGAACGGGGTCAAGAACGTTCGATGCAGCATCCTATCTTCGTGCAAAGGGAGCAGATCCTGTCCTTGTGCAAAAGTTCTTAAAAGAAACAGTCGATCATTACATCAAACGAGCAAAACTCATTCAGCATACAGAGCTGTATCAAAATCAGGTGGCCATTGCTTCATTGCCATCTGACAGGTCGGAGTATTATGATCAAATTACGATTGCCCAGACAGCGGATTCCCTGTTGTCAATGAGTGAGGTAGAAGCGTCATTTGCTGTCGCTAGACGAGATGACGACACAGTATGTATTAGTGCTAGATCATTAGGGGATATCAACGTTCAAATTATTATGGAAGCATTAGACGGCGGCGGCCATTTGACTAACGCTGCTACCCAGATTTATGGTATAACCATTGAAGAAGCGGTAGGGAAGTTAAAGGCTGCCATAGACGAATATTTCGAAGGAGGGGTTCAAAGATGAAAGTCATCTTTCTAAAAGACGTAAAAGGCAAAGGGAAAAAAGGCGAAGTCAAGAATGTAGCTGACGGATACGCTCACAACTTTCTCATCAAACAAGGGTTAGCTGTTGAAGCAACTCCAACGAACCTAAGCGCATTGGAAGGGCAGAAAAACAAAGAGAAAAAGAATGCCATCCAAGAGCTTGAACAAGCAAAACAATTAAAAGAAACACTTGAGGCGTTAACAGTGGAACTCACTGCAAAATCAGGTGAAGGCGGCCGTTTGTTTGGCTCAATTACAAGCAAACAAATCGCTGATAAATTGCAAAAAGATCATCAAATTAAACTCGATAAGCGCAAAATCGAGCTGAATGACGCCATCCGTGCGTTAGGTTATACAAATGTACCGGTAAAGCTTCATCCAGAGGTACAAGCAACGTTAAAGGTACATGTGACAGAGCAGGCATAAGCAGAAAAGAACCCGTCTCACGAGGAGGCGGGTTCTTTTTTATGAAGGATCTGAAATATAGACGCTGCGTCCGGCACGCATACCGGATAAAAACATGAAAAATAGGATGACAATAAAGATGATAATCGCGGGTGTCCATGTATGTGTGGAATCAAAAAGGATTCCAATCATGAACGGCCCAACAGCAGCTAATAAATAACCGAGAGACTGCGCCATTCCAGAGAGGGCAGCTGCTTGTTCCATATTGGTTGTTCGTAATCCGATGAATGTGAGGGCAAGACTGATACTGGCCCCTTGTCCAATGCCGATCAATAGAACAGAGATGACAAGAATAGGCGTTGATCCTCCGAGAAGAAGTCCAATCATGCCAAGTAAATACACAAGGACAAGGCCGGCGACAAGCGGTCTTTGCGTTTTTAATTTTTCTGCAAAAACGGGCGTTAAGAAGGTGGATGGCAGCCCAACAAACTGCATAATGGACAGCATCCAGCCAGCTGTCGACAGGTTCATTCCATGTGATGTTAAGATATCAGGAAACCATGCGATGCTGCTATAGAAAAGGAATGACTGCAACCCCATAAAAAAGGTCACCTGCCATGCAACACGTGAACGCCATATCGGCTGCTCTGTGAGCGAGATGCTTTTGACGGCCGCTGTATTCTGATGAAGAAGCTGCGGCACCCAAACCATCATGGCGAGAAGGGCAAGTCCAGCCCATACAAGGAATGATGTATTCCAGCCGCCAGGCATCGTATGACTGAGCGGAACACTGACACCTGATGCAAGTGCAGCAAAGATGGACATTGAAGTCGTATAAACACTTGTCATCAAACCTGCATGTGCAGGAAATTTATGCTTCACAAGTCCCGGTAAGAGCACATTACAAATCGCAATTCCAACGCCGACCAGCGCCGTGCCAATCATTAAGAAGGTGATGGTGCCAAATGAGCGAATCACAATCCCAAAGAGAAGGACAGCAAGTCCAAGCCAGAGGGTTCGTTCATTGCCAAGTCGTTTTCCGATTTTAGGTGCAATTGGAGAAAGCAATGCGAATGAAAGCAGTGGTAATGTCGTGAGAAAACCCGCCAGTCCATTTGAAAGCTGTAAATCGGAGCGAATCGCGCCGATCACAGGGCCAACGGATGTAATGGCAGGCCGAAGATTAAATGCAATAAGCAGAATTCCAGCAATCAGCAGGATGGTTTGTCCAGTACTGCGAGGATGTAATGTTGATTTTTCTAGTTGTTGTTCCATGAATGTAAACTCCTTTATTTCTTTAAGAAGAACGATCTTTCTTCTGTTCAAGCTCCGCTAATTTAGCTAATAAGATATGCTGCGGCATATGCATAATTTGTTCTAACGGTACATTGAGTGATGCAGCAAGCTTTTGTGCGGTATCGGCTGAGATTTGTAAAGGTCTCATGCGCAAATTCCTCCTCTTTCAATCTATACGTTCCAATATATCATATCGGCTTTGCGCTATGCTGATAAAAAATTAGCGTTCTCTTTGATAAAACCACTTTAGGGCCGATAAGAAATTTTTTTGAAATTGTTTCAGATGATGGCCCTCCCCTTGTTCGATGTGATATTGCAGCTGCCTTTCTTGCATCCCTTTTTGTAATAAAAGCTCATGCAGTTGTTTGTTGAATAAAGGCATGTGCTGTTGAGCAGATGTTTTTCCTTTCCCTTCTTCACTGCCTACAGACAAATAAATAAAGTGATCCACACACTGAATGCTTTGTTGTTTAGCAAACGGTAGAAAATCTTGATACCAAAATGACCCGGAGATCGATGCGATGTTTTTAAAAAGATCAGGGTGCATGAATAAAGTATAAATAGCAAACAGCCCGCCTAATGAAGCACCTACGTGGCTATGTTCATGACAGGTCTCTTGAACTGGATATTCTCTTTTGATATATGGGAGCAAGTCATTCGCTAAAAATGACACATACGTCTGTGCCTCGCCTTTAAAGTCAGGGAACCCAGATCGCAGTGATGACGCCTTCCATGGTGTATATTCGTCAAGTCGATTGAAGGGGTGTATGCCGACGATGATAATTGGTGAGATGGTTTTCGTTTCGATCATTCTTTCGATCTCTAGCAGGTGTGTTCTAAACAAAGAAGAGCCATCTTGTACAAAGACAGCTGGAACATCAATAGAGGTGTCCTGCGGAAGGTAAATATCAAGCTGACGCCCGTTAAGCTCGTCATATAGAAACGTTCCGTTCATGTGTATCCTCTCCTAACGGTTTTCAACTGCGTTGAAAAGAAGACAAAGGGCTAAACATTTTAGCCCTTTGTCAACCATCTGATCACGCATCTTTTTAATTGTTTTGATCTAACCATTTGACAGCCTTGTCAAGGAAGTTTGTTTTGCTTAGTGCTGTTCCTCCTTGAAGCATAGGATCAACGGCATTTTCATTGATGTGCCCATTTTTCACAGCTTTTAGGCTTGTCCAAATTTTATTTTTCTCTAAGTCTTTCAATGCATTTGGATTTGATGAGTTTTCCTCTTTAGAGAACTGAACAAAAATATAGTCAGGATTGAGTTCTCCTAGGCGCTCCAATGAAATCAATGCCTGTGCTTTGGCTTTTTTGATATCACTTGGTACTTTAAATCCTAAATCCCCATATAAGGTAGAGTTGAAGTATACGTCTTCAGGATATACGTACAGATCGCCTTGTCTAATGCGTAAAATGACAGCTGTTTTGTTGCTGCTTTTATCTTTCAGGGTTTCTTTCGCTTGTTTGAGATCTTTCTGATAATCAGAGATGATGTTTTTGGCTTCTTCACTTTTTCCAGTCAATTCACCGAGTAATAAAAGATTGCTTTCCCAGTCGGAAGAGACATGTGATACAGGGATCGTCGTTTGGACTTTATCTAGTTTTTTAATTGTTGCAGGCGGGAACTTTGTTGATCCAAGTATCACATCTGGTTTTAGTTTTAGGATTTTTTCTAGGTTCGGTTCTGTTTTTTCACCGATGCCTTCTGTTTTCGCTGTGATGTCTTTAAATAATTCAGGGAATGTGCCGCCTACAGTAGAAGCACCAATAGGCTCGATACCAAGTAATTTTGCATCTTCCATTGATTCAAGGCTTCCAGCAATGACAATTCGTTTCACTGGTGTTTTGAGTTTGTACGTTTGATCTAAGTAGTTGATATTCGTTTCTGTTGCTTCAGCTGACTTGCTTTTGGCTGTGTTTGAAGCAGGTTTATTTTCTGCAGCACCACAGCCTGCTGCGGTGACCGTCATGATACAAAGGATAAGCAATGCGAACCATTTTTTCATTTGTTTTCTCCTTTAACTGATAATTGTTCTCAATTAAAGATTGTATTAGGCTTTCGTCCTTTTATCCATAGACAAATCTCTGTCAAAGGATGGACTTTTTACGGAAAAAAAGATAAAAGGTCCTGAATGACTCGTTGATGACTGGCTGCTGTGTATTCACGCCAAGGGTCAGAAGTGAGCGGATAGACGACTTGCTGCGTCACAGCCTTGAGATTTTGCCAAGACGCCTGCTGCTTTAACTTTTGATAAAAAGCAATGGTTTTTGGCTCCTTATGCAGGAATAGGAAGATGGCGTCTGGATCTAGCTGTTGTATAGAGCGAATGCTGATTTTTTTTTCTATTAGCTGACCATCATTCTGAAAAGCTGGCAGAAGGCCAATGTCTTGAAAAATTACTTCTGACATGGTGCGATTCACAGACAAATAAAGCTGATCTTGAAAGATACGAAGAGGCAGGACGGTTTTTGGTGGATGATCAAAAAGGCATGCCTTTTTCGCTTGAATGACGAGTTCCTCGTAATGAATCAACCATTCTTCTGCTTCGTTCACTTCGTTTAGGAACGTAGCCGTTTGTCTAAATTGAGTGCGCCAATCCAATTGTGTGAATGGAACAAAGTGAACAGGACAGATGGTTTTTAACACTTGTTTTTCTTCCTCCGTCACATGATCATTGGCAATGATCAGCTCAGGTTTTGTTTCCTTTAATAGCTGTAAATTGGCTTCAGCGTGCTCGTTGATCCGATGTGCACTCAGGTGAATCGGAATTTCTTCTGCATGATGCTCAAAATCATGTGCTGTCCATTTAGGGTGAAGGGGAGCAGCATATGGGATGATATGAATGGGTGTGAGCTGGCCGAGTATGGAATGGCCATAGGCTGCAATTTTCCGCTGACGGCTTTTCATATAAGTAGAAGGGGTCATGCCCGTTTTTTTCTTAAAGATGCGGCTGAAGTAATACGGATCTTGATAGCCGATTTCAAGTGCAATGTCTTTGAGCTTTGCGTTGCCTTTTGCCATTAATTGTTTGGCTCTAGCCATCCTTTTCTTGGTGATATAATCAGTGACACTCACATCAAAATGCTTTTTAAATAGCTCACTGTAATGATTGGCGCTGATACCAGCCATATGAGATAGACTTGTCAGGCTGAGGGGTTCTTCGGAATGTTGATCGATATATTGTTTTGTTTTGAAAAGGGCATGTGCCGTGTCACAAATATCTTCTTTATGCAGTGTAAAAAGCTGCATAATAAGCTGCTGGAAAAGAGTTTGGCTTCTAAAAAAGCTAATGGATTCAGGTCTTTGCCATTCCTCTATCATATCGGACAATAAAGAATGAATATGTTCAATCGAGCTAATATCGATAAATTGCCATTTATTCAGTAAAGAACGGGCATGTTCCATTGATACTTCTCCTATTTTTTGATTTTGCAGCGTGTAGAGCTGAAAGCGAAAAAGGTAGAGCTCGTGTTTTTGATAAGGCTCTGTTTTCAACATAAATGTTTCCCCAGGCATGATCGTATAGAGAGTCAGATGTTTCAATCGCCATTTTTGATCGTTCAATGTGAGTAAACCGCTGCCGCTTATGCTGAAGAGGAGGCAGAATGTATCTGATAGCTGCTGCTCCGTATGTGGAAGCTCTGCATTATTTATTTTTTCAGTATCTGTTAATCGATAGATGAATTGTTCGGCATTTGCCAACGTACGTAATGGATTATTGTTTCCCATAAAACCACCTGATCTCTTTTTAGTTGATAAACATTCTCAATTAAATTGTAGCAGAAAGAGCTGAAAGATGGTGATGTTTATTCTGTCAAAAAAGCACCCTGATGGAGATCAGGGTGCGATGATTTATTCCGTTTTTCCATGAGCTAGCGCTGGTTCTTTTGTTAAACTTAATGGCCGCAAGTCCTGCCAGTGTGTCTGGATATAATCGATGCAGGCATTTCTAGTGTCTTCACCAAAGACCTTTTCCCATCCATCTGGCACTGGTGCAAATGATGGCCAAAGTGAATGCTGTCCTTGTTCATTGACCAGCACAAGAAATACACCGTCTTCACGATCAAAGGGATTTGTCATTTGTCATCTCTCCTTTATTCTTAGTGCTTTTGTTTGACCCGATGCAGTGCGTTGTCTAAGATGACACCAATTTCTGCTAGGGGTTTAGGCTGGCACATGTCTTTGTGCCGGCAATGAATGTCGTGCTGTTCAATTGTTCCGTTGATATAAGGTGCCCATGCTTCGGGATCAATTGGTGTAAACCAATCTGGGATAATGGTAGATCTAAAGAATAATATGTCCCCCTGATAAGTTTTTGGCTGATATTCTCCGAGCAATCGAACTGAATTCACATAGGTTTCTTTTAGATTTCTAATGGCATCTTCACTTAAGCTTGCTAGTGCACTGCCATCTTTTTTCAAAATGTCGACGGCACTTTTCATCGTGAGCGGTTCACCTGTTAAGGTATCTGGATCATAACCGCCGAGCGCAAGAAGAGCAATTAGTGCTTCTTCTTCATCAGGTGCTGCTTTAATCGGTAAGAAATGGTTTGGATAGGCATCCAGCATCGCAACGAGTGCGATTTCTTCACCTTGCTGCTGGAGCTGTGTAGCCATTGCCTGTACAACGTTTCCACCTAATGACCAGCCAAGAAGATGATAAGGGCCTTTTGGCTGAATCGTTTGGATGTGCTTGATGTAATCCGCAGCCATATCATCTAGTGTGTGCGGGTAGTCATCTTTTCTTGCGATTCCTCGTGCCTGTAATCCATAAATAGGGATGTCTTTCTCTAATGTATTCAAGAGACCTGCATAGCACCAGCTCAGACCACCTGCTGGGTGAACACAGAAAAGAGGATATCTTTCTCCATTTGTTCGCAGCGGCAGCAAGATGTCTAGTGCGTTTTCATCGCTTCCTGTTTCTAGTTTCTCTGCCAAACTTGCCACATTTGGTGCTTCAAACAATGTTCCAATGCTTAGTTTGACACCAAGTGCATCACGAATGCGGCTGATTAAACGAACTGCAAGCAGTGAATGCCCGCCAATGTCAAAAAAGCGATCGTCTATGCTGATTTTAGGCAAATCAAGCACCTCTTCAAAGAGATGACATAGGATTTCCTCTTTCGGGTTTCTTGGGCCGCGGCCATCCGTTTGCTGTAAATGCAATTGAGGGGCTGGCAGTGATTTTTGATCAAGCTTCCCGTTTGCTGTAAGCGGCATGACGTCAATCTGTACATATGCTGCGGGCACCATGTAATCAGGAAGACTGGCTGTTGCAAAATGGCGAAGGGTCTCTGTATCGAAACGGTTTTCTTCAGTTGGGACGATATAGGCGACTAGGCGTTTGTCGCCAGGCTGATCCTCTCGCATCATGACGGCAACTTGTGCAACTGCATCGTGGCGTGCCAGAACGGCTTCGATTTCTCCAAGTTCAATGCGGAAGCCGCGTATTTTAATTTGATGATCAGCTCTGCCAATGTAATCAAGAGCCCCTTCTTCTGTCCAGCGCGCAAGGTCGCCTGTGCGATACATCCTTGTGCCAGGTGCGCCATAAGGATCGGCAGGGAATCGATCTGATGTTAGGTCAGGTCTGCCTAGATAACCTCTTGCAAGGCCAGCTCCAGCTACATACATTTCACCTGTCGTCCCAGGGGGAACAGGCTGCAGGTATTCATCTAGTACGTACACATGTAAATCAGGAATCGGTTCGCCTATTAAACTGCTGGAGTTCTTTGTGATCATATCTCGATTGAGTTCATTGTACGTAACGTGTACGGTAGTTTCTGTAATGCCGTACATGTTAATGAGCTTTGGCTTACAGTCTGAGTGACGGCTGTACCAATCTTCTAATCTGCTAAGCTCTAATGCTTCACCGCCAAAGATGACATAGCGGAGTGATAATGCTTGGCCTAGTGTTTGTTGTTCCTTGTCTATCTGCATGAGCTGATAGAAGGCAGAAGGTGTTTGATTAAGCACAGTCACACCTTCCTCGACTAGAAGCTGCAGCATCTCTTCTGGAGAGCGAGAGATGGTATGAGGTACAATGACAAGCCGGCCGCCATATAAAAGTGGTCCCCATATTTCCCATACTGAAAAGTCAAAGGCATAGGAATGGAACATTGTCCAAACATCTTCTTCATCAAATTGGAACCAATGTTCAGTAGATGTCAGAAGACGGATGACATTTTGGTGTGGGATGACCACTCCTTTTGGTTTCCCTGTAGAACCGGATGTATAAATAATATAGGCCGGATGCAGAGAAGATAGCGGCTCAATTCTGTCTATATCAGCCGGATTGTGATTTGGCATTGTCATCAATTGATCGCTCGTTTCCTTTTCGTCTAACAAAATCAAATCGCAGTCAGCTGGAAGATGCACTGCATCTGCTTTTGTTGTGATGCTGCAAACGGGTTTGGCATCTTGTATCATGTATGCCAGCCTGTCTGCTGGATAATCAGGATCAAGCGGAACATAGGCTGCACCTGCTTTATGAACGGCTAATAAGCTTACGAGCATATCGATTGATCTAGGCAGGGCAAGTGCAACGAACTGTTCTGGTCCAACGCCTCTTTGTATTAATAAATGAGCAAGACGATTGGCTTTGTTGTTTAACTCACCATAGGTCAGCTGCCTATTACCATACGTTACAGCCACTCGATCAGGGTATTGCTGCGCCGTTTTTTCAAATAAGGCCGGGAGACTATGTGCTTGATCTAACTGAGCGAATGTCTTTTTATCAGGGAGAAATGTTTGCTGTTCTTTATCTGATAAAATGTTCACTTGACCAATTGGCACATGTGGGCGCTCAGCTACCTCTGTTAAAAAGCGCTTCATTCTGTCAGCGATTGCTCGAATGGTGCTTTGTTTAAATACATCTGTACTGAATTCAAACAATCCTGTTAAACCTGCTGCTGACCCAGTTTCCGTTCTTTGTTCTGTCAATTCGATGGTCAGATCAAATTTAGCTGACCCTACTGGTTTCACGTAGAGGTCTGAATCAAGCTGTGTCAGCTTCATTTCCGCCTTCGGTGTATTTTGGAAGGCTAGCATGACCTGGAACAATGGATTTCTTGATCTGGACCGGGTTGGGTTTAGGATTTCGACTAGACGTTCAAATGGCAGATCCTGATGCTCATAGGCTGCTAGGTCAACGTCTCGCACTCGCTTCAATAGCTCACTAAAGGTTGGATTACCAGCTGTATTTGTACGTAATACTAGTGTGTTCACAAACAAGCCCACAATATCGTCAAGTGCATCGTCATTCCGTCCAGCAATCGGACTGCCGATTGGGATATCTGTACCGGCCCCAAGGCGTGTCAGTAATGCTGCAAGAGATGCTTGAAGCACCATGAACAAACTCACCTGATGCTGCTTTGCAAGCTCAAGGAGGTTCTGATGTAAAGCGGGTTCAATCGTAAAGTCTATCGTCGCACCGTTGAAGCTTCCTTCCTGTGGACGCGGGAAGTCATAGGGAAGCTCAAGTTCTTCAGGCAGGTCCTGTAATGCACCTTTCCAGTAGCTGAGCTGCTTGGCAAATAGACTATCCGTCTCTTCTTCACTGCCCAACAGCTTCTGCTGCCAAATAGCATAGTCAGCATATTGAACAGGTTCTGCTGGCAAGGAGATGGATTTTCCTTGTATACGGGCTTCGTAAGCAGCAGCTAAGTCTCGTGTCAATGGTGCAAGTGACCAGCCGTCACCAGCGATGTGATGCAGCAATAGAAGCAGGACGGATCGGTTTGCATCAAGCGTGAATAATTCAGCTCGAAGTGCAGGTTCTTCTTCAATCTGAAAGCTATACCGAATGGCTTCGTTTAACTGATTCTCAATTTGTTGATCGCTTGAAGCTGTGACATGGAGTTCAGGCTGAACACTTTTCGGGTGTAAAATGACCTGTCTTGGCATGCCGTTCTTATTTGGAAAAATGGTTCTAAGGGTTTCGTGTTTTTCAGTGATATCTGCCAAAGCACCAATGAGAGCTGTTTGATCTAGTGTACCTGTCAGCTGAATGACAAGTGGAATATTGTAAGTTGGACTTGGCCCTTCAAGGCAATGAAGGAACCAGAGCCGTTTTTGGGCAAAGGATAATGGAATTTCATCTGGTTTGTCTTCAACCTGAAGCGGCGGCCGAATGTCCTTCGCTTTGTCAATGTGCTGCGCAAGCTCAGCAACCCGAGGAGATTCAAAAAGGGTACTCATGCTTAGGTCTGCACCAAGTGTAGCGCGTATACGTCTAAGCAGGCGAGCGGCGAGTAAGGAATGTCCTCCTAAGTCAAAGAAACTATCATCTATGCCAATTTGAGATAGGCCAAGGGTTTCTGCAAATAAACTACATAACATGTCTTCTTGTGGTGTTCTAGGTGTACGCTCAGAACTGACTAAAGACATATTTGGTGCTGGTAATGCTTTGCGGTCGATTTTGCCGTTTGGTGTAAGTGGAAGTTCTGGCAACACGACAACAGCAGAAGGCACCATGTAGTCAGGAAGTAATGAAGCCGCAAACTGCCTGAGCTCTGAAGGGTGCAGAGAAGAGCCATCTGTCAGCACAACATACGCACAAAGAAGCTGCTGCCCAGGTTGATCCTCACGAACGATAACAGATGTATGCTTTATGGCTTGATGCTGCATCATTACGGTTTCGATTTCACCTAGTTCAATACGGAAGCCGCGTATTTTAATTTGATGATCGGCACGGCTGATATAATCAATCGAACCATCTTCACGCCATCTGGCTAAATCACCAGTTCGATACATTCTCGTGCCTTTTGTGCTGAATGGATCAGGGACAAAACGTTCAGCCGTTAAATCATATCGTCCAAGATATCCTCTGGATACTCCTTCACCTGCAATATAAAGTTCACCAATTGATCCTGCTGGGACTGGGTTTAGTCCTTCATCTAAAATGTAAATGCTCGTATTCCAAATGGGTTTACCGATTGCCGGTCCGCTATTCTCCCGGTGTGCTGTGACATTTTCCATCGTAGACCAGATCGTCGTTTCTGTAGGTCCGTACAAATTAGTAATGTCGCATTGCAGAAATTGCAATGTGTGCAAAAGGGAAGCAGGGAGTGCTTCTCCTCCAACAAGAACACGCATACCTGTTATCACGTCAGGGTACTCATCTGCCAACGCATGCCACAACGTTGGCGTTGCCTGCATGATTGTGACATGATGAGAACGAATCATGTCTGAAAGCTTTGCTGGTTCTTGTATGGTTTCTTTTTTTGCCAATAAAATAGCAGCCCCATGTAAAAGCGGGAGGAATATTTCCAGCCCGGAAATATCAAAGGCAATGGTCGTTACCGCTAAAAGCTGGTCTTCTTGATCTAATAAAAATGAATCTTGCATGGACAATATAAAGTTGATCACATTTCGTTTTGTTACAACAACACCCTTTGGTTTGCCTGTCGATCCTGATGTGTACAGGATATAGGCGGGGTGATGTGGAGAGCCCTCGCTCCAAGTCGGATTGAGATGCGGACTGTCTGCTATCTCCTGATGGACAGTTGCATCATCCAGTTGAACGATGTGTGTATGGTTCAAACCGTCTGCTGTCTCTTTAATTGTAAGCAAGCACGCCGGTTTGGCATCTTCTAGCATATAGGCGACACGATCGTTAGGATAATCAGGATCTAGTGGCAGATATGCGGCTCCCGTTTTGACGACGGCTAATAGACTTACGACCATATTGATGGACCGAGGAAGAGCAATTGCGACAAATTGTTCTGGTCCAATGCCATGTTTTTTCAAATAATGAGCTAATTGATTAGCCCGCTGATTCAACTCTTTGTAGGTCAAAGTGATTCCTTCAAACTGTAATGCTTTTGCTTGTGGTGTTTTGCTCACCTGTTTTTCAAATAGTTCCCGTAAAGATTCCTTTGGTAATTCTCGTTTTGTATCATTCCAGTGCTTGAGGATGTTCTCTTTCTCTTCAGACAAAAGAAGGTTGAATTGACTGATCGTCTGATCTTCCTCTAGTCCGGTTATTTCCTCCAGCAATTGCAGAAAACGCTGCTGATGAGCGTCAACTGCTTGCTCTTTGTAAACGGCAGGGTTTGCATCAAAGTCGATTTGAAATCCGTTCCCATCCGCGCGGTCGTATATGTTAATCGATATATCATCCACGGGTCCTGCTGAAAGGTTATGTGCTTGACCAATACTTTGATCAAACACGAGATCATAATCAAATGGCATGATATTGATCTGTGGGCCAAATAATCGCTGATTTCTTCCGATGAGTTTAAAGTCTCTCCGCATGTCCTCGTGACGATATCTTTGATGAGGGCGAATGGCTTTTAATTCATCAGATACTTGCCGAACAAGAGCTGAGAGTGTCATTTCTGGTTTGCATGTTAAACGAAATGGTACCAGGTTCATGACCATTCCGGGTGTTTGTAAGGCGCACGATCCAAGGCGCATCATCACAGGAAGCCCTAAAACAATATCATGTGCACCAGTCATACGATGCATATATAATGCGGATGCTGCAAGGATCATTTCATGCCACGTACCACCGAAGGCTTGAGCATTTTTTTTCATTTTGCTTACCTTTTCGGCATCGAAGCCAGCCGTTTTTCGAATAAAATGATCCGACGTTCTTGGGGCAAGCTCCGCAAGGCTGACAATTTCAGGTTGATCAGCAAAGCGATTTTTCCAAAATGCTCGATCAGCTTCATATCGATTGGACTGTCGATAAGTGGACTCCTCTTGAACTACGTCATGTAAGGCTCCAAATGTTTGAGGAGGCACAGGTGTCCCTTGCGATAAGGCTGAATAGACCTCAGCAACACGACGTGCAATGAGCGAAAAGGCGAATCCATCAATGGCAATGTGATGAATGCGCTGATACCAGATAAATCGGTCGTCGGCAAGCTGAAAAAGTACTTCACGGAATAATACATCTTTCTCTAAAGAGACTGGCGTTGAAAGATCTGCCTTCATCCATGCTTTAGCCGCATCAAGCGGCTGTTTTTCATTTTGTAAATTGATCAATTGGAATGGGATTTCTTTCTTAGATGTCATCCATTGCTTTGGACCGTCAGTATCTTCAATGAAGTGCATATACAAGGAATCTGCTTCTAAGACAGTCTTTCTAATGGCGGCTTCAAAATGTATGGGATCAATAGGACCTTTAATATCTATATACTCAGCTGTATTGAAAATAGGATTAGCTGGATCAAGCTGCTGCGCGTACCAAATGCCTGATTGGGCACCGGTTAGTGGGAATGAATCGACTGACTGGATCGACAAGGGTCTATACCTCCTTTACAAGTAATCGATATTTGGGATAGATGGCTGTTTTTCTGGGAAAAGAAGAGTCCGCCAATGAGCGAGCGTTGGATTTGCGGCAAGCTCAACGAAATTAACTGCCGCTCCTTGCTGCCTCCACTTTTCCGCTAGGCTCATCATTCTAATAGAATCAAGCCCAAGGTAGACGAGATTCTCATCAAGCGGTATTTCATTTGGCTCGATTTGGAGATACTCAGCTACTTGGTGAACGATGGCCTCAAAGGATAAATCATCACTGTTTGCTTCTTGTCCTGTTAAACGACTGATGATTTGGTTTGTCGTTGTGGTGACTGCACAGCGTTCGGCTGCATAGGTCATCGCCATTTTGTGATGTTTCAATGAAAAGTCAGCGACGGCATCGGCGACAAAAAAGGTTTCAATATCGAGCATGAATGCTTCTGCGGCTGTCAGCATACAGCCAATATGTGCATATACGCCAGTAATGATCAGTTGATCACGCCCGCCTTCTTGAAGGATATCCAAAAAATTAGATTTCTTGAATGCGCTATAACGCCATTTTGTCAGCATTGTATCTGCTTCAGATGGAGCAAGCTGATCAATGATTTTTGTCAATGCTTCATCATCACCAAGTCCAGGTCCCCAAAAATCTGTTAATAAGGCACGATCCTTCGGGTCTTGGTCACCAGGCTGAGCTGTGTAGACGACTGGAATGCCAAGTTCATTGCATGTATTACGTAATTGTTCAATATGCTGAACTAACTCTGTGATCGGTGATGTATCTTGTTGAAATGCATTTAAAAAATATTGCTGCATGTCATGTATCAGTAGAACAGCACGTTTCGGATCAGGTATCCAGTTCACTTTATTTTCGGGTAAATCTTGTGTGCTTGGCATTGGATATGCAGGAATAGTAGGGATTGCCATGATTTTCACTCCTCATTTTTTATACGTTGGCAGTATGGGTTGCAGCTAATTCTCTTAATGCTTTTTTACTGACTTTGCCTACACCTGTTTGTGGGAACGCATCGATCCATTCAATGCGGTCAGGAATTTTATAGGCTGCGAGCCCGCGTTCTCTTAGAAATGATTTTAAGACGTGCGATGCTGGTTTGTTGTTTCCTTTCGCAATAACAAAGGCACATGAGCGTTCGCCAAGAAATGGATCTGGCATAGACACCATGGCGGCATCATGAATGTCAGGATGCGCAAGTAAATGGTTTTCAACTTCTTCTGCGGCAACCTTTTCGCCGCCACGATTGATTTGATCCTTGTCTCTGCCTTCTACAACAACATTTCCTTCTTTGGTTAATCGCACGATGTCACCTGTTCTGTAAAAACCATCGGGTGTAAATGCTTTTTTGTTTTGTTCATCGGCTTTATAGTAGCCGCGAATCGTATAAGGCCCTCTTGTTAAAAGATGTCCAGCCACTTCATGCGGGACGGGCTTGTCCTCATCATCTACCACTAGTACCTCATCATATTCAGACATCGGGCGTCCTTGTGTATGAATTATGATATGTTCAGGATCATCTAATCTGGTATAGTTGACCAGACCTTCTGCCATGCCAAAAACTTGCTGTAACTTACATCCAAGGGCAGGCTTCACTCGTTTTGCTGCCTCAGCACTGAATTTAGCACCACCGACTTGTAAGACTTCAAGACTCGATAAGTCATCTGATCGATGAGGAGCGGCCTCTAGCCAAATCAATGCGATAGGTGGAACGACAGCGGTAATGGTCGCCCGTTCTTTTTCAATGAGTGGAAAGACGACATCAGGGCTTGATCCAGGTGCAAGAACGACTCTTCCGCCTGCGTATAACGTTCCAAGGACGCCAGGCGAGCTTAATGGATAGTTGTGCGCAACTGGAAGTGCAGCTAGATACACACTTTCTTGTGTGAGCTCGCACACCTCATTGCTTTTCCAAAGACTATAAATATAGTCATCATGTGTACGAGGAATGAGCTTTGAAAGGCCTGTGCTGCCTCCAGATAACTGAAGAAACGCAATATCGCTTGCCTCTACATGAATTTGAGGATCAAGAGCTGGGTCCTTGCGCAGATCATCCAAGCAAAGGAATTCCTCAGCTTCCCCTGCAACAATGACATGAGGTAATGAGGGAAGCTTTTCTTTCACTTGACGTGCGAGTGATCGATAATCAAAGCCGCCATCAATATCTGGTATGACATATGCATCTGCTTCGGCAAACTCAATAAAATAAGTGATTTCGCTGCTTCTATGAGATGGCAGAGAGAAGACGGGTAAAGCACCGATTCGAAATAAAGCGAAAATGACTTCAAAAAAAGCAGGAATGTTAGGAAGCTGCACGACAACTCGACTTCCTTTTTGAATGCCAAGCTGATGAAAACCGGCGGCAAGACTGCTGACGCGCTGATCAAGTTCTTGGTAGCTTATGTGCGTATCAGCGTATGTAATGGCTGTTTTATTTCCTAACGATGCGGCGCGTTCACGAAGCATACCGCCAAAGGTTTCCCCACGCCAACAGCCGTTTTCACGGTAGCGTTTTGCAAATTCTTCTGGCCATGTAGGTGGTTGAACAAACATGTTTTTGTCATCTCCTATTTATTTTTATCACTGATGGATGCCCATCGCGTGAAGCATCGTGTTGAATTTTGCAGATGTTTCAGCTAGCTCTTCTTCTGCCTTTGATCCTTTGACCACTCCTGCACCAGCAAAGAGACGGAGAGAGTGACCCTCAGCTTCTGCACAACGAATGGTGACAATCCAATCACCATCACCATTTGTATCTGCCCAACCGATCATTCCGGTGAAAAATCCTCGATCGAAGGGTTCAATCGCTTGAATGGCTTCACGTGCATCTGCTGTAGGTGTGCCGCATACTGCGGGTGTTGGATGAAGGCTAAGTGCTATATCAATTGAGGACACATTGGGATCTGCTAATTCACCTTTTACGACAGTAGATAAGTGCCACATCGTTTCTGTTTGAATGACGGATGGTGATGCAGGCACATCTAGTGTATGACAGTATGGAGTAAGCGCTTTAGTGACAGCTTCAACAACCACTGCGTGCTCGTGTAAATCCTTCGCTGAGGTAAGGAGTTCATCGCGGCGGCGCTGGTCTTCTACTGGATCTGAACTGCGCGGCCGAGAACCAGCGAGTGGATTGGAAATCACAGATGAACCAGTTTTTGAAAGAAGCAGTTCAGGGCTTGCCCCAAGAAGTGTGCGCTTTTGGGAAGATGCCGGGTCAGCTATATTTGCAGCAAACGTATAGCCAGTCGTATTATGACGAGCCAGTCGTTCGAGTATTGTTTTCGTATGAATATCTCGAGTTGCTTTGAGATGGAGAGATCGAGAGAGTACGATTTTGCTAAGCTCCCCGTTCTCAATTTTAGCTAATCCTTCGTTCACACCATTCATGTAGACCTCTGGATCGGGGACAGGTGTCACCTCATAGGATGGCGATGCCGCTTCTGACTCCTCATCACCTTGTTGAAATTCGAGTGGATCACTAAACTGTACATGGACTGGTACATTTAAACGAACGGGCTGCGCCGGATCAAACGGGACAGCACCTACCACAATCGGTGTTTGGATACCAGCTTGTTTAGCATCGTCAAATACATGCGCTACCCTTGTGGATAGTTCATTTAGCTGATTAGTTTCAATATGCTGGAAAATCCCTTCGGCAAGTATCGTGCGTTTAGGTGAAGCAAGAAAAAAAGCGCCTGGCTGATAGTCTTGAAGCAACTGTATTTTTTCTTCTGACGACAATAATGAATGTTTCATGAAAAGGCCTCCTTTTAAATGAAATGCTAGATTCCGAGTGTTGCGCCGCCATCAATCGTGAGGTTCTGCATCGTAATATGACTGGATTGCTCAGATGCAAAGAAAATGACTGCATCAGCAATGTTTTGAGGATCAGCGATTTTTTGTAAAGGAATACCGGTTTTATACGTCTCTAATGAGCCTTTAATTACCTGATTTTCTCCTTGTTCATCAGACCATAAAGCCCATTGCATGGGTGTTGCGGTAGAGCCGGGAGAGACGACGTTGCATCTAATGCCATAGGCAGCCAGCTCTAAACCAAGTGTTTTTGTAAAGGAAGTAGCTGCTGCTTTTGAAGCGGCATAGGCAGCCATATTCATTCTAGGAATGGCACCAGCGTTAGAGCTGACAGTCACAATGACCCCTTCTGATCTTTTCATCATGTATTTGGAGACAGCTTGAGATACGTAAAAGACACCATGTGTGTTGACTGCGAAAGTTTGTTGCCAGTCGTCTGCACTAAGCTGGTCGATAGAACCCATTCGAAGAATGCCTGCTACATTGACCAGTAAATAAATGGGGCCAAGCTGCTTTTCAATTTGATCGACAATGTGCTGAACAGAAGCTTGATCGGTGATGTCACCTGGATAGGCAAAGGCACGTATGCCTTCATCCTTCATTTGCCTGACGGTGCTGTGCAGCTGCTCTTCATTTGCGTCAACTGCTGCAATAATCGCACCTTCTTCGGCTAGTCTTTTTGCGACTGCTTGTCCAATACCTTGACCTGCGCCTGTGATCAAGGCAATTTTTTGAGATAGACCATTGTGTTTCATGTGTTCACTGCCTTTCCTTCATGTCTGTGGTTGTGAAAGGATCATTATGATAGAGTGCAAAACGAAAAGCGTAATTCATCAGCACCGGTAAAACGGACGTATGTCCTTCTTCAGGGAATTCGTGATAGGACGTATGCAAGCCATATGCGGATAAAGGCAGCATACGATTTGCTAGTCCATGTGCATGATCATTCATTTGACACGGATGATGTTTTTCTAACTCACCTACACCTACAAGCAGCCTGACATTCATAGACATCTGACGTATATGGCTGGTGAATTGGTGTTCCTTTTCTAGAAATAATTCTTTGTTCCAGTGGATAGAAGGACTGCCCGCAATATATGTCTGATAAGCATCAGGGTGCTCAAATAGTGTGTGTAATACAAAAAGACCGCCAAGAGAGTGTCCAAACAGTGTTTGACGACTCTGGTTGATCGGAAAGCGCTGCTCGATATAAGGCTTTACAATCTTTTCTAAAAAAGAAAAGAACGCAGAGGCCCCGCCATATGTATGGTTGGAGAAGTCCTTTCTTTTGCCACCAATGGAAGCGTCAGGGCCGGTAAGAGTGAGATCATAATGCCTGAGCGGATGATAGGGAGCTTCTGTCTGATAGCCAATTCCAACAATGATGGCAGGTACGACACCTGTTTTTTCAGGCCTTCTTGACTGTAAACGAAGTGCTTCGACCATTGTGCCAAAAAGTGAATTTCCATCAAGCACGTACATGACTGGAAAACCAGCCGCTGGAGGAGTTGTATTCGGTTTAAATATAAAAAGTCTGTAAGGGTGTGCTGTGATATCCAGCTGCTCCGTCCCAGGTATAAAAAAAGGACGGCTTTCTCTGAAAAGAGAATCCTCAGTACCCATTCCTTCAGGGCGTTTGGACATGTGTAAAATATCCCCTTCCTCAAATTGACTCTCATATGCTGATAAAAGTAGGCTTGCGGATATAGGATGAGTGTAGAGATTGAAGAATGGTCTCTTCAAATGAAAATGATTCTCAATTATCACGCAAGCAAATCAAATGATAATGGTTATCAATTATGAAGTCAAATGTTCATTAAGTGGTGTAATTGATCATTTGATCTAAATTTTCGGAAAATAAAGGACTAAATAACTACCAAATGAATGGAAATAGGGAATGCCGGACTGAGTCATTTAAAAAGAGGAGAAATGCCAAAAGACCTTGACCGTCACGGGATACTCACCATTTTCTTCTGTTTGATTCAGGAATATATATAGGTTTTTCTTCTTGAAATCATTTTGAGGAAAAATAAGTCTATAGACCTTCTTGTATTTTTAGGAAAAAAGAGGAGAATTTTTCGAAAAGCTGGTGAGCATATCTCACAACTTATTCAATCTCATGCGTAAATTCATATACAATTTTCTAAGGAAGACAAGATCGAAGGGAATGTAGGCAGAATGAAAACTCCATTAGGAAAGCTAAGGCTAAAACTGCTTGAACATCAGCTCAAACTGAAAAATACGTTTACAGTGGAAGAATATCATGAAATGAAGCAATCATTACATGATATACGGATGACATTTGCGGCCTATGAACAATGGGATTTATACCAGCGAGCCACCGATATGATCACCATCCTCCTCTTTCAACACGCCCTCAAGCAAAACCACCATTAACACTTTCACTTTTTATGAGCAGCGTATTTCTTATGAAAGCACGGTGCTGTTTTAAAGTTGGCCAAATATCAAGGCGGAAATGAAAAAAGTAAGGGATGCCCCCTTACTTTTTGATCAATCGGTTTACATGTCTAAACACCATTCAATTAGAATCCATCTGTGACATCATATTCGTAACGAATATCGGCTTTGACATTGCTCATAGTAGATCTCGCAGTAGCCTTTGCGTTGTACTTAAAGCTCCATTTTTGCGCGACTTTTAATTGATCATCCAGAGAAATACGGTAAGAACCACTTGTTGCAGATGAAAAAATAGATTCGTTCCAAATTTTGTTTATATCAGCCATCAGTTTGTGAGTGACATTTCCTTGATTGGGCGATTGGGTACTAGTTGTTGAAATCGATTTAACGATTGCATTTTTAGGGATAGAAGAATTGTTCGTTAAATCCATTGTAATGATAGAAGAATCAACTCCTAAAAAATTTAAAGAAGAATTCCCCAAATTGGTAGCAGTCCCCGTAAAATTGAATGTCCCATTTCCAGATTTAATACGATCTTGGATAGAAACAGTAAAGTACATATTCCCTGTATATGTACCACGGGTCACTTTCACAAAGTAAGTTTCTGAAGTTGAAGTAACTTCATCAGTATTAGCAAAAATAAAGGGTGTAATTGAATCAGGGTTAATGACTCTAGATCTCCCATCAGAATATTTCGAATTGTACACCTCGATTTTCATCCCCGTATATTGCTTATCATATGAACTTCGTACATAAACCCTTTCACCCTTATTGATCGTGAACTGATAATACGCTTCATTTTCACCTTCAGGTAAGATTGTCGTATCTGGACGACTATATTTCCAATATCCCATTGAGCTTGCTGTGTTAGGACTGTTATTCCCCGTAATCGCTGCTTCTGCTGAATGAGGTGCAAAAAAACTAGTAATAAGCACTAACAATAATGCAGGTAATAAAAAACGTTTGAAAATAGTATTTGGCATATTTTAACCCTCCTTGTAATAATTACTATATCGGATCAAAACTAACAAATTTTAACTTAATTGCCGATATATTTAATAATCACTATTTTTTTAAAAAGGAGAATCAAAATGAATATTAATACGTCGTACACGGCAGGTGCTTCAAACAGTCAGAACCGAATAGACTATAAAGGTCAATCAGCTATTAAAAGTACAAATGAGGTGATGACCGAAGCTGATAGACGAATGAAAATACTAGATGAAAAATATCAAAAAATAAATGAACAAAATAAACGTTTCAAAGATCCTCATGGCCATATATTTGATAAGTATCGAAATCCAAACTCCCCTTATTTCAGAAATGATTTAACCAAACCGGAAAGAGAGGCGGCTTACTCTATTGAAATTGGATGGGCTAATAGTGGAACAGGAGGGCATTATAATTCTAATGATGCCGCCTTCCGTAATGAAAAACGGTACGATCCTACGCAAGAAAGTGTAGAAAAGAAAATACTCAATCGTCAAAAGGTCAACGAACAATTACAAGATTTATTCTCTAAAAACGGGATATCCATTCCTAAAAACACAAATCTCACTTTTACCATTGACCCGAATAATTTCAAATTAGTGGTGGGTGGTTCAAAAGACGAATCGCTGATAAAACAGATAGAAGCCTTATTAAATACAACCAACAATACAAGAGAACTATTTTTCCATATTATGAAAAGTAGAAATGATGATTCTACTCAATTCACACCTGATTCTCTTGCCAAATTCCACCTTGTTAATCAAATCAAAACGGTCACAGGCTACAATTTAAAAGATTTAAGCATTGTAAATGGTCAATTTGTAACGGATAACGGTACCAATATTTTTGATATATACAAAGAAGAACTTCTTAAAAATCCATACACAGCAGAAAATGCACGAATTGCCGCTTCACATTACGGTGCACAGCTATTTGACCTAGCGAAAAACGGGTTTGATTCTATTCCAGATTTGGTGTTATCTATTGGTTACCAAAACGGCTCCTTATATGACATTGGACAAAAGGTGAATTACGGAGTATCAAAGTGAAGATAAATACATCGAACACGACAGCTGTTCTAAATAAGCAGAACCTTCCGGACTTCAATAGCCATCCAGCTATTAAAAGTAAAAATGAGGTGATGACCGAAGCTGATAGACGAATGAAAATACTAGATGAAAAATACGAAAAAATAAATGAACAAAATAAACGATTCAATGATCCTCAAGACCATATATATAATAAGTATAGAAACCCTTACTCTTCTTATTTCAGAAGTGATCTAACAAAACCGGAAAGAGAAGCTGCTTACATTATGGAAATGAGTTGGGCAAGGAATAATAAAGGTGGACAATATGATTTTAATGATGCCATCTTCCGTAATGAAAAACGGTACGATCCTACGCAAGAAAGTGTAGAAAAGAAAATACTCAATCGTCAAAAAGTGAACGAACAATTACAAGATTTATTCTCTAAAAACGGTATAACCATTCCTAAAAACACGAATTTAACCTTTACCATTGACCCGAACAATTTTAAATTAGTGGTAAGTGGTTCAAAAGACGAATCGTTGATGAAACAGATAGAAGACCTATTAAATACAACCAACAATACAAGAGAATTATTTTTCCATATCATGAAAAGCAGAAATGATGATTCTACTCAATTCACACCTGATTCTCTTGCCAAATTCCACCTTGTTAATCAAATCAAAACGGTCACAGGCTACAATTTAAAAGATTTAAGCATTGTAAACGGTCAATTTGTAACTGAAAACGGTACCAATATTTTTGATATATACAAAGAAGAACTTCTTAAAAATCCATACACAGCAGAAAATGCGCGCATTGCTGCTTCACATTACGGTACACAGCTATTCGATCTAGCCAAAAACGGGTTTGATTCCATTCCAGATTTGTTGTTATCTATTGGTTATCAAAACGGTTCTTTACAAGACATTGGGCAAAAAGTGAATTATGGGGTTAAGAAAGCGATAGATTAACAAACCTTGAACGATGACAGATACAAAATCATTAGCGATAACGAAGGACTTTATAACAATGTTGTTACAGAGTCTTTTCTATTGAAATGCGCTGGTTTGCACAAAATATCAACATGGTAATTTTGACTATAGTCGATGTTTTTCACTTTTTTATCGATGAAAATGTTAAAATGATGAGTAGCGTATTTTTTTATGAAAGGACGGTGCTTGGCATGACGGAACTTCTCGATGACCGGCTGCCGCCGCAAAATATAGAAGCCGAGCAGGCCGTATTAGGTGCTGTTTTTTTAGAACCATCTGCGCTAACGCTCGCTTCTGAGGTATTAATTCCAGAGGATTTCTATAGAATGTCGCATCAAAAGATTTACAATGCGATGCTTGTACTTGGCGATAGAGGAGAACCGGTCGATCTTGTCACGGTGACATCTGAGCTTGCCAATACAGATTTACTAGAAGAGGTAGGCGGGATTTCGTATTTAACCGATATTGCGAACTCTGTCCCAACTGCCGCAAACATTGAATACTATGCAAAAATTGTAGAAGAGAAATCCATTTTAAGACGTCTGATCCGTACGGCGACAACCATTGCACAAGATGGGTATACGCGTGAGGATGAAGTAGAGGACCTGCTGAGCGATGCTGAAAAGACCATTATGGAAGTGGCGCAGCGTAAAAACTCAGGAGCCTTTCAAAACATCAAGGACGTTCTTGTTCAAACATACGATAATATTGAACAGCTTCATAACCGTAAAGGCGATATCACAGGGATTCCAACAGGTTTCTCTGAGCTTGACCGGATGACAGCTGGATTCCAGCGAAATGATTTAATCATTGTAGCGGCTCGTCCATCAGTAGGGAAAACCGCCTTCGCATTGAACATTGCCCAAAATGTCGCGACCAAAACGGACGAAAGTGTTGCTATCTTTAGTTTAGAGATGGGTGCGGAGCAGCTCGTTATGCGTATGCTTTGTGCAGAGGGGAATATCAATGCACAAAACCTAAGAACCGGTAATCTGACAGAAGAGGACTGGGGTAAGCTGACAATGGCGATGGGTTCGCTGTCAAACAGCGGAATTTTCATTGATGATACACCTGGGATCAGAGTAAGTGAAATTCGCTCGAAATGCCGCCGATTGAAGCAAGAAAATGGTCTTGGCATGATCCTGATTGACTACTTGCAGCTCATTCAAGGAAGCGGGCGGTCAAGCGATAACCGTCAGCAGGAGGTTTCTGAAATCTCTAGGGCATTAAAATCGCTGGCAAGGGAGCTTGAAGTTCCGGTTATTGCCTTGTCTCAGCTTTCCCGTGGGGTAGAGCAGCGTCAGGACAAACGTCCGATGATGTCTGATATTCGTGAATCAGGAAGTATCGAGCAGGATGCCGATATCGTGGCATTCCTTTATCGTGATGATTACTATGACAAAGAATCAGAGAATAAGAACATTATCGAAATCATTATTGCCAAACAGCGTAATGGTCCAGTTGGTACAGTATCACTGGCGTTCGTCAAAGAATATAACAAATTCGTCAATCTGGAAAGAAGATTTGATGATGCGGGTGTTCCGCCCGGTGCTTAAAGCCCAGCTCAAGAAGCTGGGCTTTTTTGATTGATCTACATCGAAAGAATGATTGAAAAAACAATCAAAATGAGGAGGAGAGAGAAAAAGAGAGAGCGTATACTAAAAGGAGAAAAGGAGTGAAGACTGATGAAATTTCAACAGTTTGAAGCCGCTCAATTACGTATCGCACGCCCAACCGTCAACATGAAAGAGGTTGTTTCCTTTTATGAAGAAGGTTTAGGGCTCAAACGAATAGGCTCATTTGATCAGCATGAAGGGTACGATGGTGTGATGCTCGGGCTGCCTCACCAGCATGTTCATTTAGAAATCACCAAACATGAAGAAGAAGACAGCCTGCCCGTCCCGCATCCAGAACAGCTGCTAGTTTTCTATATTCCAGATGCAGAGGAATTTCAGCAAATGAAAAAGAGATTGCTCTCATTTGGCGGACGGCAAGTCACCTCTACAAATCCATATTGGGAACGAGGAGGAGCAACCATTGAAGACCCAGATGGGTATCGAGTTGTGCTGATGAACACAGATGGTATTACACCTGTTTAAAAAAGACGCCCATTGTTGGGGGTCTTTTTTATGTTGATGAACAGCTGGAAACGATAAAAAGTTGTTTTTGCTCGAAATCTCCATTTTTAAGCACTGGAAAAGTGATTAAAGCGCTTTTCTTTATATTTAAAACGAACAAAATTTGATTTCGAGATATTAATGTTCGGATTTCGCGTTGACTTTTTCGTTGTGCATTGATAAAATAAATGTGTTTGAAAGAGATAACGTTTTGAAAGGTTAACGGAGGTGCACGATATGTCTTCAGTAGTCGTAGTAGGTACGCAGTGGGGTGACGAAGGAAAAGGGAAAATTACCGATTTCCTTTCAGAAAATGCAGAGGTGATTGCCCGTTATCAAGGGGGAAACAATGCAGGTCACACGATCAAATTTGATGGAGTGACATACAAGCTACACCTCATTCCATCCGGTATTTTTTATAAAGAGAAAACTTGTGTCATCGGTAATGGAATGGTGGTTGATCCTAAAGCGTTGGTCACTGAGCTTGCGTATCTTCACGAACGGAATGTGAGTACAGATAACCTCAGAATCAGCAATAGAGCCCATGTTATTCTGCCTTACCATTTAAAATTGGACGAGGTAGAAGAGGAGCGGAAAGGGGCTAACAAGATCGGTACGACGAAAAAAGGAATCGGACCAGCTTATATGGATAAAGCTGCCCGCGTCGGTATCCGCGTCGCAGATCTATTAGATCGTGAAGTATTTGAAGAGAAGCTTGCACGCAATCTAGAAGAGAAAAATCGTCTTTTAGAGAAAATGTACGACACAGAAGGCTTCAAGATTGAAGATATTTTAGACGAGTATTATGAATATGGCCAGCAAGTGAAAAAATATGTCGTAGACACATCTGTTGTTTTGAATGATGCACTAGATGAAGGCCGCCGCGTGCTATTTGAAGGAGCACAAGGGGTCATGCTTGATATCGATCAAGGGACATACCCATTTGTGACGTCATCTAACCCGGTAGCTGGAGGCGTGACGATTGGTTCTGGCGTAGGACCAACGAAAATTCAACATGTAGTCGGCGTGTCAAAAGCGTACACAACACGTGTTGGAGATGGCCCATTCCCAACAGAACTCCATGATGAAATTGGCGATCAAATTCGTGAGGTTGGCCGTGAATACGGTACGACAACTGGACGCCCGCGCCGTGTCGGCTGGTTTGACAGCGTTGTTGTCCGTCATGCACGACGTGTGAGCGGAATTACAGATTTATCTCTTAACTCAATTGATGTACTGACAGGGATTGAAAAATTGAAAATCTGTGTCGCTTATAAATTGAATGGAGAAATCACAGAGGAATTCCCAGCAAGCCTAAATGAATTAGCGAAATGTGAGCCTGTCTACGAAGAAATGCCAGGATGGACAGAGGATATTACAGGCGTAAAGAACTTAAGTGAACTGCCTGCAAATGCCCGCCATTATTTAGAGCGCATTTCACAATTAACAGGTATTCCACTTTCCATTTTCTCAGTCGGACCAGATCGTTCACAAACGAACGTTGTCCGCAGCGTGTACCGTCCATAAGAATAGATTGATGAAGCACCAGTAAAATCTCGCATTTTACTGGTGTTTTTTTGTTTAAATATTCCTTAATTTCAATAGAACGGACTTCCGGTCATTACCAAAATATGATAACTGTATAGGAGGAAGGAGCGTTCTAGTGAAAGAAAGAATACGATTATTAGATATTTTACGAGGTTTTGCCATACTAGGCACCTTGGGAACGAACGTCTGGTTTTTTGCGTATGCAGGGGATACCTTTGCGACAGATCAGATTGCGGATGAATATGAAAATGGCAGTTTTCTGGAAAGTCTTGTCTCCATGTTCGTTTATGGAAAAATGCTCTCGCTGCTCACGATCATGTTTGGTGTTGGATTGGAGCTGAAATACCAGCAGGCAAAAAGGAAGGACACGCCTTGGCCGGGTACTTATTTATGGATTCTTTTATTTTTATTTATCGAAGGCTTTGTCCATTTTACGCTTGTGATGGAATATGATGTGCTCATGAGCTATGCCGTTACGGGGCTGCTTGTGGCTTACATTGTACGGGGAGGAAGCAGGCGCATCAAAAAGGGCATGGTGTTCTCAGGTGTGATTCATCTGCTCATGATGTCATGTCTGATGCTGTACTCCCTCTCTGAAATGGAGTCAGCGACCGATGATCAAAGCGGTGAACCAGCGCTGGAAGAGCAGCTGCCAGAGACATGGATCTCGCAGGTTCAAGAACGGTTACAATACTTCTTCATGTACCGAGAAGAAGCGGTCTTTATTATTCCAATGAACACATTTCTGTTTTTATTAGGTGTGCGGATGATGAGAGCCGGTGTATTTTATGCAAATGAACGCGGACAGTCTCTCCGGAAAATATTGTTCCGAATCGGACTGTGGATTGGTCTGCCGCTGAATGCACTAGTTTTCGTACCGAACGATTTAGTGGAATTTGTGGTGCGCTACGCCTTTTCACCATTCCTCTCTATTTTCTATATAGCTGTCATTGCGAAGCTCCTCGCATGCACGGAGTCATGGTTCATGTGGACTTGGTTTGAATATGTAGGGAAAATGGCGCTTAGCTGCTACATCCTGCAAAATGTCATCTGCTCCATTCTTTTTTATAGCTGGGGATTGGGTCTTGGCGGTCAAATCAATGCGCCTCTTATTGTATTGGCATGGCTGTTGATTTCACTTCTGCAAATCGCGGTTTCAGCAGTTTGCCTAAAGGTTTGGAGAATTGGACCAATGGAATATATCCGTTCACGGGCACTTCGCAGGGTGACGATGAAACAAGCATCATAAAGGGGAGAGCACAATGTTTTTTAAAAAAATGACGAAAAGAGAACAAACGAATGCACATAAAGCAGCTGTGCCGGCATTTGTCTTTTATCTTCTGGCATTAGGAGGGCATGCGCTGTACATGTATTTCCAGGGTAATAAACCACCCGTCACTTTTGTCATTCTCGTGGCGGGTCTCTTTGTTTTTTTCACCGCAGATTGGCTATATAATAAAAAGCGTTCATAAAAAAAGCCCTCATCGCTAGGGCTTTTTCCTTACTTCAGGCTTTTATATTGGCCTTTTAAATTTTTACGGATGTACTGAATGATTTTGCGTAGTTCGTTGGCATGCGGTCTGCCAAACGGACTTGTTTGTCTTTGCTGATAGAGCACTTGACCTTTTTCATTTAATAAGAAATAGGCGGGTTCACCGTGCACCCCGTGGTCTTCATATGGGGCATCTTCCCCGTGATAGTGGACTTCATATGCTTTTAATGACGTGAGGTCATGGTCATACATGATCGGGAAGGACAGTCCCTCTTTATCCGCAAATGCCTTCAAGTCATCAGGGTTATCCGTGGAAATCGCCATCAAGTGAATATCCTTGTCCTGAAAATATGATTGCTGCTGTTCGAGCTCTTTTAATTCTTCGACACATACCGGGCACCAAGATCCTCTAAAGAAAACAATCAGGTGCCAGCTTTGATGCTCCTCTAAATGTTTGTCGAAATCAATGTGATCGCCCTGTATTGTTGGAAGTGAAAAGTTGGGCATTTTATCTCCTAATTTGAATGAACTCATACTGCTTCCTCCTTTTTCAATGACAATGTCACTTGTTTCATGTATAGCCATTTTTGAGCGGCCTGAAACGTGCCTATGTGTTTAAGTAGGCAGAGGTCACCCGAAAAGGCGCATCTAATGAAGGCGGTTGCAGAAGTGGGGGCTTTGATAGGATAAATTTAAATTCGATACTTTTTTTAAAAAAATGTCGAAAAACGTATTGCCATATGTAATTACTCTATGATATTATAAATCTCGTTGTTGCAAAGGTCTCTGAAACTTGTTAGGATGCGATGTTCCAGCTTTTTTAAAGCGATTGGTTTGGCGCAATACAGCTTCTTCAGATTCACTTTTCACAAACCGAGAGCCATTAGCTCAGTTGGTAGAGCATCTGACTTTTAATCAGAGGGTCGAAGGTTCGAGTCCTTCATGGCTCACCATGTATTGGCCCGTTGGTCAAGCGGTTAAGACACCGCCCTTTCACGGCGGTAACACGGGTTCGAATCCCGTACGGGTCATTGATTTACTTTAGCGTTAAGCTAATTTTTTCCTCACTTGCTTGAAGGAGCACCACGATTGCTTTTTCGGGCAAGTTACTGAGGTCCGGTAGTTCAGTTGGTTAGAATGCCTGCCTGTCACGCAGGAGGTCGCGGGTTCGAGTCCCGTCCGGACCGCCATTTATACATATTCATCTTTTTGATGATGGCTCGGTAGCTCAGTTGGTAGAGCAACGGACTGAAAATCCGTGTGTCGGCGGTTCGATTCCGTCCCGAGCCACTTCCAAACGCATCTGCAATCGCAGGTGCGTTTTTATTATGAAAAGAAGGCATAAAAAGGGAGAAGCCGGACCTAGGTAGGGCCCGGCTCCATAAGAAGAAGACGTTACATCTATATAGACGGCTGGTGATTGGAAAAGTTTCAATAAAAAAGGAAAAAGTCATCAATTTTTTTCGGGCGGCGCCTTCCTATCCAACGTTTACTAGAAAAGAAAGCCGTTATTATTTTTATCTTTGCCTCGTAAAACGTTATAATAGACAGTGAGCCTTTTTTTCATAAACGGAAAAGGCGTAATGATACATGCAAAATGGAATGACATAGATGCTAAAAATGCAGGAGGAAATCACAATGGAAAAAAAGATTCTTGTCGTAGATGATGAAAAACCGATTGCTGATATATTGGAATTTAATTTAAGGAAAGAGGGCTATGAGGTTCATTGTGCATATGATGGAAACGAAGCCCTTGAAATGGTAGAAGAAATCAAGCCGGACATTATTCTGCTCGACATTATGCTGCCGAATAAAGATGGTGTTGAAGTATGCCGTGAAGTGAGAAAGAAATATGACATGCCGATTATCATGCTGACAGCAAAAGACTCTGAAATTGATAAAGTCATCGGCCTTGAGCTTGGCGCAGATGATTATGTGACGAAGCCTTTCAGCACACGTGAGCTGCTTGCCCGTGTGAAAGCGAATTTGAGAAGACAAACCGCTGCTCCGCAGACGGAGGAAGAATCTGAATCAAATGATATTGAGGTTGGATCACTTGTTATTTATCCAGATGCGTATGTGGTGTCTAAGCGCGAGGAAACGATAGAATTAACGCACCGTGAGTTCGAACTGCTTCATTACTTAGCGAAACATATCGGACAAGTCATGACACGTGAGCACTTGCTGCAAACGGTATGGGGCTACGATTACTTCGGAGATGTCCGTACAGTAGACGTCACAGTCCGCCGTCTTCGTGAGAAGATTGAAGACAACCCAAGCCACCCGAGCTGGATCGTGACAAGACGAGGCGTCGGCTACTATTTAAGAAACCCAGAACAGGACTAAGATTCTTATGAGTAAAGTAGGTTTTTTTCGCTCGATTCACTTTAAATTGACCTTGATTTACGTGCTGCTGATCATCGTTGCCATGCAGATCATTGGCGTGTACTTTGTGAAGCAGCTAGAGCAGTCCTTAATTAATTCATATGATAATTCCTTGAATCAGCGAATCTACTCGTTATCGTATTACCTAGAACAAGATTCATCGAAAAGCAAGGCAGAATTAAAAGAGGATGCTCAAAAGATATTAAACGATTTTAACAACAAAGATGAGTCTAATGAAATCTCTGAAGTCAGCTATATTGATGAAAGCAGAGAGGTCATTGCCTCTGTAAATAACGGCAGCCAAGAGATTGCTGGTAAGAAAATTACTGATCAAATCATTAGCCGTATTTTCGCGGTTGGCAAAGACTATGAGAAAAAATTCTATGACCCTGAGTCAAATAAAAGGGTCCGTATTTCTGCGACAGCCGTAAAAAATGAGAACCAAGAGACCGTTGGTGTGATTTATGTTGTGTCTTCAATGGAAAGTGTGTTTAACCAAATGCGAACCATTAACACCATTTTAGCGACTGGGACACTGATTGCACTTGGGACGACTGCTCTACTTGGTATCTTCATCTTTAGAACGATCACTCATCCTATTTCAGATATGAGAAAGCAGGCGATCGAGCTTGCCAAAGGGAACTTCTCCAGAAAGGTCCGGAAGTATGGACATGACGAGATTGGCCAGCTTGCGACAACCTTTAACCATCTGACGAGAGAGCTGGAGGAAGCTCAGCTGATGACGGAGGGGGAGCGGAAAAAGCTTTCTTCTGTCATTGCCTATATGACGGACGGTGTCATCGCAACGAATCAAAACGGTGCAATTATTCTATTAAACAGCCCTGCATTAGAGCTGTTAAATGTTTCACGTGAAACAGCACTAGAGATGCCGATCACGTCCTTGCTTGGCTTAGAGGAAACCCATACATTTGAAGATTTAGTCGAAAATCAAGATTCCATGCTGATAGAAATTGAGCGCGAAGATCAGCTGTCTGTATTGCGTGTTAATTTCTCCGTCATTCAGAAAGAGCATGGGAAAATTGATGGCTTAATTGCGGTCATTTATGACGTCACAGAGCAGGAGAAAATTGATGCTGAACGCCGTGAATTCGTAGCGAACGTATCGCATGAGCTGCGCACACCGCTGACGACGATGCGAAGCTATCTTGAGGCACTGGCTGAAGGTGCGATTGGTGATAAAGAGCTTGCGCCAAGATTTCTCAGTGTCACGCAAAATGAAACGGAGCGCATGATCCGGCTTGTCAATGACCTGCTGCAGCTGTCTAAGTTCGACAGCAAGGATTATCAATTCAACCGTGAGTGGACGAACTTTATCAGGTTTATCTCGCTCGTCATTGATCGTTTTGAAATGACGAAGGAGCAGCATGTCGATTTTATCCGCAACCTGCCGCAGCGTGAAGTATATGTAGAAATCGATCAAGATAAAATTACACAGGTGCTCGATAATATCATTTCCAATGCCATGAAATACTCACCAGAGGGTGGACACATCACGTTTACCGTTGATCTGGATGAAGAGAAAGGTCTTGTGTTATTCAGCGTGAAAGATGAAGGAATCGGTATTCCGAAGAAGGATATGGATAAAATCTTTGAACGTTTTTATCGGGTAGATAAAGCAAGAACAAGAAAGCTCGGCGGAACCGGCCTCGGTCTTGCGATTGCAAAAGAAATGGTTCAAGCTCATGGCGGAGATATTTGGGCTGACAGCATTGAAGGAAAAGGGACAACGGTGACCTTTACCCTTCCGTACAATGAAGAACAAGAGGATGATTGGGATGAAGAGTGAGACCTTTAAAACCATAATATTGACAATCCTAATTGCGATCAGTCTTGTATTTACGTGGAACATCTGGATGTTCCAGCCCGTCATGCAGGATCAGGCAGATACCGGCACAAAGGTCGTGGAAACGAAGAAGATTTCAAGCGACGAGCCTAGAAGTCTCATTGATGTCGTGAAGCCGCGCGAGATGTTCATTCATTCAAATGGAGAGCATTTTAAAGTGGATCAAAAGGAACTCTTTCAAAACTTTTGGAATGATGTGAGCCTTTGGGATGTCAAAGAGATTAATGATGTGTCAGATCAATATTCCGAGCAGAAATTTAAGAATTTCTTCTATGGACGCGAAGGACAAGGGAAAACATTGGATCTTGTGTTCAATGATCCGATTCCGATTGATATTTTCCAAGCGCTCTTTAAATGGCCGAACAAGTCCATTGAATACAACTCGTTTGATCGGATGATCGTGCCGTTCGCCCAGCAGGATAAGGCGAATAAAAAAGTATATTTGGTCTCATACAGCAAGGAGACGGTGCTTGAGCTGACAATTGAGTCCGCCAATTACCGTAATCTAATGAACAGTATCGCAGCCGCTCAAAACGAGATGCCGCGCTATGATCTTTATACATTCTCGACGAATTCTAAACGAGATTTCCTTCTTCCGAGAAAGCAAAAGCAGCTTGAAGCGAAGATGTTCTTTATCGAAACGATTAAGACAAACAAGTTCAAAGACGCTTTGTTTACGGACCCGAGCCTTGTCGGTGAGGAATCTAATTTAAACCGGACGGTGTACACAGATGGCACAAGCCGCCTTGAAGCCAATCAAAAAGACCACCGCATTCAATATCAGCACCGCAATATCAATTCCAGCACTGTTTTCCAAACGGGGGATTTGATTAAGCGAAGCGTGAAATATTTCAATGATACGGGAAGCTTTACTGATGATTATCAATATTTTGGCATCAACAGCAACCAGCAGCTGTCCTTCAATATGTTTATGGACGGTCTGCCGATTGTGAACAGTACAAAGCATCCATTTGGGATGACCTCCCTTGAAGTCCAATGGGCGAATGATGACATTTTGAATTACAAGCGTCCAAACTATATTCTTGGCAATAAAGCGAGTCAAAGTGAACAGGTCAAGCTGATGAACGGGACAGAGCTGAAGGACTTGATCATCAAGCAGACGAAATATGATGATCTGGAGAAAATTGAACAGATTTTCCCTGCATATCAAGCTGCTTCAACTGCATCAGATCAAGATCAAGCGATGTTTGTCTGGCTGGAGCCTGTATGGTGTATGAAGTATAACGGCAAAACCGTGATTCTATCGAATGATCTTTTGACAGAGGGGAGCGAGAATCATGGAGTGGAATAAGACCAAAACGATCTTTATCCTAGCCTTTCTCGTTCTCGATATCTTTCTAGGTTTTCAATACTTTGAAAAACGGTCAACCGATCATTTTGCGATTATCGAAAAAACGGATACGCTGGAAGAAATGAAGGCAGACGGGATCAAATATGGCAATCTATCAGATGAAGCGAAGATTGGATACCGCATTACAGCTGAAAAGAAGCAATATACGAAAAAGGATGTCGACGGATTAGCTGATCAAAAGGCGAAAAGTACATTCCCGAAAACAGAAAAAGATGATCCTGTCACGCTGCTTGAAATGACCTTCAACAAGCCAGTTGCCTTGCCGAAAAAGGATATTAAAACAGCGGCGACGAACCTTGTGAACCAGCGTTTGCTGGATGGGAAGAATTATAAGCTGTGGAATATAGATGAAGAGACAGGGAAAATCGTCTTTTTCCAAACGTATAAAGGGAAATACATCTTCCAAGAAGGCCTTGATGACACCGAAACCATCGGGCAAATTACCTTAAATCTCAACGATCAAAACGAAGTCGTCTCATATCAGCAATCGATGGTGACATCGATTAATGAAGTGAGAAAAGAAACCCTTGTCCCAGCACTTGAAACCGTGAAGGACTTATATACGCAAAATATGCTGAGTCAAAACACGACCGTGAAAAAGGTAGAGCTTGGCTACTATACGCAATACCCAGGGGCAAGCACGCAAGTCATGGTTCCTGTTTGGCGGGTGGAGCTTGAAGGCGTATCAGCAGGTTCAAAGAAAAAGACAGAGGAAGAATATTTGATCAATGCCATCGATGGCTCAACACTTGATCATATAGAGAAAGATGACAAATCTTCAATGGAGTGAGAGAACATGAGCTTGCAGTTCAGTGTACTAGCGAGCGGAAGTACGGGGAACGCTTTTTATTTAGAAACAGACGAGCATGCCTTTTTGGTGGATGCTGGTTTAAGCGGCAAACAGATGGTCGAGCTGCTTGGCCAAATCGACCGCAAGCCTGAGGACTTGGACGGCATTTTTGTGACACATGAGCACTCCGATCATATTAAAGGGCTTGGTGTCATGGCAAGAAAGTACAAGCTTCCTGTCTATGCAAATGCGAAAACATGGAAGGCGATGGAATCTCATATCGGAAAAATTGATACAGAGCAGAAATTCCATTTTGATATGGAGACCGTTCAATCCTTTGGCGGCCTTGATGTCGAGTCATTTGGCGTCTCACACGATGCGGCAGAGCCTATGTTTTACGTGTTCCATTATGGAGGGCGCAAACTTGCCCTCATGACGGATACAGGCTATGTGAGTGACCGCATGAAAGGCATTATTAAGTCAGCCAATACGTTTGTGTTTGAGAGCAATCATGATGTCGGGATGCTGCAAATGGGCCGATACCCATGGAGCATTAAGCGCAGAATTCTGAGCGATGTCGGACATGTATCAAATGAAGATGCTGCTCTTGCAATGACAGATGTCATTGGAGATGCCACCTCACGTATTTATTTGGCTCACTTGAGTCAAGACAACAACATGAAGGATTTAGCCCGTATGGCGGTCCAGCAGACGCTTGAAATGAAGGGCTTTGTTGTGGGGGATGGCTTTGATTTATTTGATACAGACCCGAAAAAAGCAACCCCGCTTTGCGCCGTATGATTTTTATAATCGTATGATTAAGATAAGAGCTTCTTACCAACACTATATACATCATCTATTCACTGAAAGGAAGGAAACATAGTGGATTATCGCGATGTAGAGTGGAAGCCGAGACGAAGCAGAAAAGGATATTTTCTTTCTGGTTTGATCGGTGTATTGGTAGGAGCTTTTTTAATGGGATTCTTTTTCCCCTATGTATCTGGACAGAGCGGCAGTCCCTTTGGATGGCAGCAGAACGGTGATGGGCAAGCATCACAGGGTCCTTTAAAGACGGTGAATGTAAACGTCAATGATGCTGTCACGAAAGTGGTGTCTAATATGTCAGATACGGTGGTCGGCGTCATTAATATCCAAAAGTCAAGCTTTTGGGAGGAAGGCGGAGAAGCAGGCAGCGGGTCAGGTGTGATTTATAAAAAAAAGGGTGACACGTTTTATATTGTCACAAACCATCACGTCATCAAAGGCGCCAACCAGCTTGAAGTGAGCCTCCATGACGGGACAAGAATTAGTGCCAATCTTGTCGGCAGCGATCAGCTCATGGATTTAGCAGTTCTCACTGTCAAAAGTAATAAAATCAAGAAAACGGCAGCCTTCGGTAACTCAGATCATGTGAAGCCGGGTGAGCCAGTCATCGCCATTGGAAATCCATTAGGGCTTGAATTCGCAGGCTCTGTCACACAAGGAGTCATATCAGGCACAGAGCGTGCGATCCCTGTTGACTCAAATGGAGACGGACAGACGGATTGGAATGCAGAGGTACTGCAAACAGATGCCGCCATCAATCCTGGAAACAGCGGTGGTGCCTTGATCAATATGGACGGAAAGGTGATCGGCATCAACTCAATGAAGATTGCTGAATCAGAGGTAGAAGGAATCGGGCTGTCTATTCCAGCGAATCTGGTCATCCCTGTCATAGAGGATTTAGAGCGCTACGGAGAGGTAAAGCGTCCGTATCTTGGCGTCGGCATGAAATCATTAGCGGATATTGCGAGCTACCACTGGCAGGAAACGTTGAAACTGCCATCTAAGGTTACATCTGGGGTCGTTGTTATGAGTGTTGAGCCGTTATCTCCAGCAGGAAAAGCGGGCCTAAAAGAGCTGGATGTCGTGACCTCCTTTGATGGCAAGAGTGTACAGAATATCGTGGATCTTCGTAAGTACTTATATCAAAGGAAGGTCGGCGACAAGGTAAAGGTGCAATTTTACCGAAGCGGGAAGAAAAAATCAGCAGAGATCAAACTTTCTCAAACCGACCGATATGGCGGCTAACCAGTTCCAGTAAGGGACTGGTTTTTTTGGCATGACTGACATATGATGAAGGAAAGGGGGTTGTAAGATTGGTTACACTACAACGGATGTCACAAACCGATTACGATGTATTGATAGAGAAGGCCATTCAGCGGTACGCGGAAGAAAAGGTACTCGCAGGAACATGGAAGAAGGAAGAATCACTTGCGAACGCAGAAGAACAATTTGACAGGCTTCTTCCAGAAGGACTTCAGACAGAGCATCATGAGCTGTGGAATTTCTTAAACGGAGATGAAGCGATTGGCTGGGTTTGGCTTTGTTATGACCCGAATCACCCGCAGCACGAAGGATTTATTTATAACTTTATTTTGTTTGAAGCTTATCGAGGAAAAGGCTTTGCAAAGCAGGCCATTGCTGCATTAGAGGAGCAGGCAAAGTCATTAGGTGTGCAAAAACTCTCGCTCCATGTCTTTGCTCACAATCAAATCGCCCGTTCGCTGTACGAGAAAACGGGATTTGCAGAAACCGGTATTTATATGAGTAAACCTTTATAAAAAAGAAGAAGTACCGTGCAGAAAGCGTACGGTACTTTTTTATGAGGACATCATGGCATCCTGAGCCGTGACTCTGTATAAATCGACTTTACACTTCACGAAAGCGCGAATGATCGCTGGAACTTGAGCTTCTGAACGAATTAACAATGAGGTCTCGTCATCACTGATCACAAGATCTGTTCCGACAGTTTGTAGGTACTGCGTGAGAACAGGTTTCACCTCATCATCAATCCATGCATGCTTGAAGGTTGCACGTATGTTTGAGGATGTGATGGTTTTCTCTTGAGGATGAGTATGTGGGGACACTAATTTTCCTTCAGAAATGAACGCCGTTTTGGTACAAATACTATTGGTGAACCTTGGGCGGTCAGCTGTTAAAAAGACGGTTTTCCCTTCATCCTTTAATGTTTCAATGACCCGCTGAATGTGCAAGATCGAATCTGCATCAATATCGGCAAAAGGTTCGTCAAGTAAAATAAATTCCGGCTGATGGGCGATGGCCTGCGCCATTCCGAGCCGTTTCTTCATACCAGGTGTGAAGGCACCGACCTTCTCCTGATGATCATGATGTAAACCGACAAATTCGAGCAGTTCTTCATAATCACTCGTTCTCTGGCGTGTTCCGGTGATTTTTGATAAATAGGCAATATGCTCAAGAGCCGTAAGACCTTCATATAAATCCGTATATTCTGGCAGAACACCGATATGCTGTCTCACTTTTTTTAGCGAAGGCATATTCATCACTGTAAACGTACCAGAGGTAGGGCGGGAGATCCCGGTAATGATATTGAAAAACGTCGTTTTACCAGATCCCTTTGGTCCAATGAGGCCGAAGATATCACCCTGATTGACATCAAGATTAATATGATCTATTGCGACTTTTGTACGATATTTTTTTGTGAGCCCTTTTGTATGAAGCATCTACACATCCCTCCTTTGAAACAGCAGTGCAGTTCCAATGAGTAAGATAACGGTCAATGCCGTGTTCATTAGGACGTAGGTCAGCGGTTCACTCCAGCGCGCATAATAATAAGGCGTCATATATTGGAACCAATGAATCATTCGTTCTGAAGAAAGAACAGAAATCATACTGACGATTGGGAAAAGAAAGGAAAATAACATACCGACAAACATTGATTTCTGCGGTGTTGGAAAGAGCATGGACAAAAATAAAGCACATGAGATACCGACACTGATAAAGGTTAAGATTTTTAAGGCATCTGAGAACAGAAAACGGTGTGAAATCACCATATTCAGCACATATGTCGTCATAATACAGCTAAGCCAAAACAGCATCAGTCCTAGATATTTCCCGATGATAATGTTTAAACGGGTTGTTTTACTGACGAGAAAACGAATGGTTTTCAAATGAATTTCGCGGCTTAAAATATCATGAGACAACAAAAAAATAAGGAAGAAACCAAATAAAGAAATCACCAGTTCATTCCCAATAGAATAAGGATCCTTTGCCAGTTCCCATTTTTCCTGATGAGCAGCGATAAACGGAAGACTTGAAACAAAAGTAGATAAAATGAAAATAATAACAATTGTTAAAATAGATTTTGTGCTTTTGAAGAGCTGCTTAAACTCATTCATACAGATGGTCCACACACGCTGTACCTCCCTTCACCTTTATTATACCCCTAGAAAAGAAAGACACCATATCTCGCTCTTTAACATTTGTTTAAATTTCATAAAAAGAAGACTCTTCCAGCACCAGTTGACTCATTTTTAAAAATGTTCAGAAAAATATCTTGATTTATCAAAAAACATCATGTATGATAGCTTTAATTCAAGATAGTTATACAGGCAATGACGAGAGAAAGTACAATCATCAATTTTTCCACAGAGAGCTTCGGCAGCTGAAAAGAAGCAAAAATAATGATTCGAAAAATGGTCTCTGAGCCTCGTGCTGAACATATCTATGATATTAGTAGGTGACGACGAGAGTTGGTACTCGTTATCAAAACCACAGTATATGAGCCAGATTGGAGCTTTGTACTTGTAGAGGCTGTTTAGCGCGAGCAAACAGTAAATAAAGGTGGTACCACGAGACAAATACCTCGTCCTTATGATTCAAAGATAAGGATGGGGTATTTTTTATTGTCCACTTTTTTTCATACAATTGTTCAAATGTTCCACGTGAAACACCACATCCATTTTTTCAAATGAAAGGGAGATTGACATGAGTGAACATGCATTGGTTTTACAATCAGATTTCGGCATTGATGATGGAGCTGTCAGTGCAATGTACGGAGTGGCAAATACGGTCAGCAGCAGCATCCGCATTTTTGATTTAACACACAATATTCCGCAGTATGACATTTGGGAGGCTTCTTATCGCTTGCTTCAAACCGTCACATACTGGCCGGAAGAGACGGTATTCGTTTCCGTCGTTGACCCGGGCGTTGGATCAGAGAGAAAAAGTCTTGTCGTCAAAACGACAAGCTCACACTATATCATTACTCCAGATAACGGGACACTCACGCACGTTGCCCAGGATATTGGCATTGTGGAAGCCCGTTATTTAGATGAAACCATTAACCGGCTGCCAAAGTCGGGAAAATCACATACATTCCATGGGAGAGATATTTACGCTTATACAGGGGCGAGAATTGCATCAGGTGTGATTTCTTTTGAAGAGGTTGGGCCAAAGGCGAATATTGATGATATTATCCATCTTCCAGTCGTACAGGCTTATGCGGAAGAAGATGTGATCACAGGGACGATTGATATTTTAGATGTGAGATTCGGAAACCTATGGACAAACATTCATCACACGCTATTTGAACAGCTTTCAATTAATTATGGGGATGCAATAGAAGTTACCATTGCCAACGGGCCGAAAAATGTGTATAAAAATATCATGACCTATGGACGATCTTTTGCCGACTTAAAGGTAGGCGAACCACTCGTATATGTCAATTCACTCGACCATTTAGGCGTGGCGATCAATCAAGGGTCATTTGCAAAGGCTTATAACATCGGTACAGGCACAGGCTGGCGCCTTTCGATTCGCAAAGCTCCGCGCATTATATACGAATAAGAGGAGGAAACATCATGGCAGGAAAACAACTTTCAACGAAAACTGTCGTTGCCATTGGAATTGGCGCAGCCGTCTTTGTGATTCTAGGACGATTCGTCTCCATTCCAACTGGTATTCCGAATACACAAATTGAAACCTCATACGCATTCCTAGCATTAATGGCCGTGCTATTTGGTCCTGTTGCAGGCGCACTGATTGGTTTTATTGGCCATCTCATTAAAGATGCGACCACATTTGGCCCTTGGTGGAGCTGGATTATTGTATCGGGTGTCGTTGGTTTATTGATCGGCTTTATTTCTAACCGTTTAAAAGTAGAAGAGGGCGACTTCGGCTGGAAGAAAATCACGCTCTTTAATGCCGTACAAGCAGGCGCACAGGCATTAGGCTGGTTTATCATTGCTCCTGTACTTGACATTGTGATCTATGCAGAACCTGCGAACAAAGTGTTTGTTCAAGGCATCGTGGCAGGGATTTCAAACATCATCACAGTTGGTGTACTAGGAACCATCATCATTGCAGCCTATGCAAAAACGAGAAGCAAAAGCGGCAGCCTATCGAAAGAAACATCATGAAGCAAGGTGGAACACATAAATGAAGAAACCGATGATTCAATTCGAACATTTCGGATTCAAGTATCGCAGTCAGGCAGAACCAACATTAAAGGATATCAACCTGACGATCTATGAAGGAGAAAAAGTTCTCATCGCAGGCCCGTCTGGATCGGGAAAAAGCACACTAGCCCATTGTATCAATGGGCTAGTTCCTGCGTCTTATAAAGGTTCTATGGAAGGAAGTCTTCACATCGGCGGGAAAAATGCAGAGAAAGAGAACATTTTCTCCCTCTCACAGCTTGTCGGAACGGTGCTTCAGGACCCTGATGGACAATTCATCGGGCTGACCGTTGGAGAAGACATCGCGTTCACGCTTGAAAATGATCAAGTCACACGCGAAGAAATGAACACACGTGTGAAGGAAGCTGCCAGATTAACAGAGGTAGACGGCAAGCTGGCATCGTCCGTGCATGAGCTGTCAGGCGGGCAAAAACAACGTGTCGCCATCGCAGGCGTACTTGTCAACGATGTCGACATTTTGCTGTTTGATGAACCACTTGCAAGCCTTGACCCCGCAACAGGCAAAGAAGTCATCGACCTTATTGACCGGCTGCAAAAACAAACGAAAAAAACCATCGTGATGGTTGAGCACCGATTAGAAGACGTCCTCTTCCGTCATGTGGACCGTATTATCGTTGTCAATGAAGGAACGATTGTAGCGGATATGACACCAGATGAATTGCTCGCCTCAAACGTATTAGAAGCGGCGTATTTACGTGAGCCTTTATATGTAAAGGCGATGAAATATGCAGGCATTCCGGTTGGACCGGGAGATCAGATCGCTGATTTACAGCGTCTCACCTTAGACGACGAGGCAAAAGAGAAAATCGAACAATGGATGGAAGCGTCTGAGCCATCAGTAGAACAGATTGCAGCACAGGATTTACTAGAAGTGCGCGAGCTGTGCTTTGACTATCCAACAAGACCAAACACGCTGAGCAACATCTCTTTTACCGTCAAAAAAGGAGAAATGATCAGCATCGCAGGAGCCAATGGAGCAGGCAAGACAACATTGTCTAAGGTGCTTTGTGCATTTGAAAAGCCAACGAAAGGGTCAATTCTTTTAAATGGTGATGACATCACAGGAGATACGATCAAACAGCGCTCCGAACGAATCGGTGTTGTTATGCAAAACCCCAATCAAATGATTTCAAAACAAATGATCTTTGATGAGGTGGCACTCGGTCTCGTTTTAAGAGGCGTAAAGGAAGACGAGATCAAGGAACGGGTGGAGCGGGTCTTGAAAGTGTGCGGACTGTATCCATTTCGGAACTGGCCGGTATCAGCCCTCAGCTTTGGACAGAAAAAACGCGTCACCATCGCGTCAATTCTTGTATTAGAACCAGAAATCCTCATCTTAGATGAACCAACCGCAGGACAGGACTTTAAACATTACACAGAGATGATGACGTTTTTAGAGCAATTAAACCAGCAGGGTGTCACGATTTTCATGATCACCCATGATATGCACTTGATGCTAGAATACACAACAAGAACCATTGTCATTTCAGATGGAGAAAAAATCGCAGATGATACACCAGCCAAAGTGCTGACAGATCAGCTGCTTGTCCAAATGGCGAGCTTAAAGGAAACATCGCTGTATGAACTGGCGCTGAAAGCAGATTGGCCGAATCCAAATGAACTCGTGGATCGCTTCATTGAGGTTGACAGAAAGGAACGAATGACATGGCTGTAGACATGCTGTCCTATATCGATCGCCCGTCACCGATTCACCGGCTGACAGGTGCAACCAAACTCATTTGCTTTATCCTCTGGTCATCCGCAGCGATGCTCACGTATGATACAGGCGTTTTAGTCTTTATGTTAGCCGCCAGTATCGTATTCTTTCAGATGTCGAACGTACGATTTCGTGATATTTCCTTCGTGGTGATCGTCCTGGCGATTTTCCTAGTGATCAATAACATCGCCATTTACATCTTTGCGCCCCAGCAAGGTGTCGCCATCTACGGAGCAAAGCACGAGCTTTTTCATATCGCAGGCTGGTACAATGTCACGCTTGAACAGCTTTTCTATCAGTTGAATATTACGCTGAAATATGTGACCGTGATGCCAGCAGCGCTTTTATTTATTGTGACAACAAATCCAAGTGAATTCGCCTCATCTCTCAGCCGAATTGGGGTCAGCTACCGGATTTCGTATGCTGTAGCGATTGCTCTTCGTTATATTCCAGATATTCAGCGGGATTTTCGCACGATCGCGATTTCTCAGCAAGCAAGAGGCATTGATTTATCGAAGAATGAAAAGCTGGGAAAACGGATCAAAAATGCGCTGTCGATTGTGATGCCGTTGATATTTTCTAGCCTAGAGCGGATTGAAACGATCAGCAATGCGATGGAGCTGCGAGGGTTTGGAAAGCATAAAAAGCGCACATGGTTTACGGCAAAAGACTTTCAAAAAGCAGATTATGCTGCGTTATTGTTTGTTGGTGTGGTGCTGATCGTGTCGCTAGTGATTACATTTGTTAGAGGAACGAGATTTTATAATCCATTTTTATAGAAAGAAGCCTTCACAGAAGTGGAGGCTTTTTTTAGTTTGTGGATAAAAGGTGTGAGAAATGGTAAAAGACTATTAACATGTGAATAAATCGGTTATATTGGACAATGAGCGAAACACTTGTGAATAACCAGAGAACCTATTGGAGGAATCAGAAACTTATGAACAAAACATTTTATGCGTGTGCAGAACACATAGAAACCGTATTAGACATGTACATAGATGATCATGAAACGCCGCCAGAATTCAGAAAAATCGAACATACACACAGTTTATCCACAACCTGTGAATTGTGCGATGAACCTGCAATATATATAGTGGGGAACGAATGATCGGACACAAAATACACAAATTTTATCCACAATTGTTGATAACTTATATGAATAACTTGTTCTTAAGGTGGGGATGACCTGTGAATATATCAATTATCACAGTAGGAAAATTAAAAGAGAAATATCTAAAGCAAGGCATAGCCGAATACACAAAACGATTACAGGCTTACGCAAAAATCGAGATCATTGAGCTCGCGGACGAAAAAGCACCCGAGAATCTCAGCGATCAAGACATGAAAATCATCAAAGACAAAGAAGGCGAACGCATCCTAAGCAAAATCAACCCCGACGCCCACGTCATCGCCCTCGCCATCGAAGGAAAAATGAAAACTTCCGAAGAATTAGCCGATACAATAGATAAGCTGGCAACATACGGAAAAAGCAAAGTATGTTTCGTCATAGGCGGGTCGCTTGGACTAAGCGATGCTGTCATGCAGCGCGCGAATGAGAAACTGTCGTTTTCGAGGATGACGTTTCCGCATCAGTTGATGAGATTGGTGTTGGTGGAGCAGATTTATCGGGCGTTTCGGATTGTTCGGGGGGAGCCTTATCATAAGTAACTTCGGTGAAATCAACTTAATTGAACTTTTTGAAACATGATTTAAATTAAATGTTAAATAGTAAGGGAGGGAATTTATATATGGCAATTAAAATGGATAACTCACAGTTAATAGCCAGTGAATTAATAAAAAAGAGTTTTGAAGAAAGTTTACTAGATAGGCAGGAAGATATTAAGTCTAATTCATCAAAATTTAACAAATTGCTACATGATTATTTTGAAACTTTTTCTGCCAGCTTAATTTTAAAAGCTTTTGATTTAAGTGATGAAGAACTTGAAAAAGGTATCGTTGGTAATGGAAATGACGGTGGTTGTGATGGTCTTTATTTATTTGTAAATGAAGAATTGATTTATGATGACACACCGTTGGAAAATATTAAAAGAAACCCTAAATTAGATTTATACATAATACAATCGAAATTTGAAACATCCTTTAGAGAAGATGTTTTTAATAAGTGGAAGAGTATTGTCGATAATCTTTTTAAAATAGAAGCATTTAAAGATAATGATTTTTCTAATCGTTACAATAGTGATGTTTTAGAGTTCTTTGAAAGGTTTCATAATACATTCTTAAGTTTAATAACTAAATCACCTATAGTTAGTTTTAAATTTATTTATGTGAGTTTAGGAAATGAGGTACATCCCAATGTAAAGCAACAGGCAACAGAGTTAATGAGCAAGCTTAAAACTTTATTTCCCAGTCCCAATACTGATGTCGATGTGGAATATATTAATGCAGAAAGAATTTTGAAATTATATGATGCACCTTCTAAAACAGATTTTGTTTTACATATTTCTGAAACACCAATAATTGTACAAGAAGAAAAAGAATATATTGTATTAGCTGATCTTAACCAGTATTTTAAATTCATTACTAATGAAAATGATAAATTGATAAAACATATGTTTGAAGCTAATGTTCGAGACTATCAAGGTAATATAACTGTTAATAAAGAAATTGCTGCAACCTTAGAGCAAATCGATTATAAAGAAGATTTTTGGTGGTTGAATAATGGAATAACAATGCTGGCTAGCAAAATTGATCAAAAATCAACTAAAGTTTTTGAAATAAAGAATCCAGAAATAGTAAATGGATTACAAACATCGACCGAAATATATAATTATCTGATTTCCACAAAAAAAGAAAATAAGAATGAGAGCAGAAAAGTTTTATTAAGGATAATAGTTCCTGATACTGATGCTTCAAGAGATAATATTATATTGGCTACAAACAGTCAAACAACAATTCCAAAAGCGATATTAAGAGGTACAGATGGTATTCATAGAGAAATTGAGAATTATATGAAAACAAAGGGGTTATTTTATGATAGAAGGAAAAACTTTTATAAGAATGAAGGTAAACCTAAAGATAAGATAATTAGTATTCCTTTTTTAGCTCAATGTTTAATATCCATTCTCTTAAGAAAACCTAATTATGCTAGAGCAAGACCTTCTACACTATTAAACGATGAAGAAACATACAAACAACTGTATTTAAATAATAGAATATTAGATAGTTATTATAATGCTGCGGTAATTGGAAAAAGAGTTAGAAGCTTTATAAATAATCTAGGTGTTTATTCTATTAGCGAACAATCAGATATTTCCTTCTATGTAATGTATGTTTGTTCCGCTAAAATTTCTGGATCTGCAGATATTTCACCAAAACAATTAGGTAACTTTAATTTAGATGATATTACTGAGGAAAAAGTTAAATTATGTGCTGAATATGTTTATGAAAAATATCAGAAACTTGGAGGCAATAATAAAGTAGCTAAAGGCACAAATTTAATAGATAAATTAGTGGATGATGAATTTATTGTAAAACCATTTAATTAAAAACGTAGATTTATTAATAGATAAGAAAGGTTTAATTTACAAAATACAATTAGTTGGTTGACTTTAAAAAGAAGCCAATATGCTAAAGTGTGTGTTGATTTTTTTATATTTAATCGAAAATACTTATATCTCATTCATTATAAGATTAGGTATACTACAATGATTTGAAAGTTGTCTACAAGCGCATCTGTAGTAGGTATTCGGGGATTGTTAGAATGATATGAAGATCAGTAATAAAAATTATAGGGAGATGATGAATAAGAGAAGTTTCGATCAAAGCTTTTTTATCAGGATCTTTCGTATTATCATGTGTAATTGGTCTTGAAATCAATGTTGATATTTATTCTCATTATTTTGAAACGTTTTGGAGAAGTTGTTTATTAAGTGGGGTTTATTGGATATAGGGTGCAAGAGATTTGTTAAGTACTAATTGTAATAGATGTATTAACAACTCAAAAAAATGATAAAAGAATTAGATAATAAATAGCCTAAATGAGCGTCATTCAATTCTATTGAATGACGCTTTATTTTTATTAGAAGTGTAATAATCTAATGTTTACGGAGGAAATGTAACTATAAAAGGATCTCTTATTAAAATACATTTAGTGAAGTCTCTTCATAAAGGTACTGGTGATTATTAATTTCATGTTCAAGTATCTCAACTCCCATTCCTAGTGTAAGTGTCTCTTTAATTATCTCCTATTGTAAATTCACAAAGATTTAAAGTACTTGATCAGATGCATTTGCCTTTTACAATTCGAATGAACAATCAATTGAGCGACGCTGGAAAAGTATGTTATTATTTAATATTAAAGAGTCAAAAACTATTCAAAAGTATAATTATTTAAATATGGTCGATAACAGGAGATATAGCATGAATAAAAAGGAAGATATTCTAAATGCATGGATTACAATAGAGCAGTTAGCAGAAGGTTCAATTAATAAAAATGGTAAATTATTAAAGACATTTCATCGTATTGAAAAAGATTGGCAACAATTCTTTATGAATTTTTTATATTATCAAAAACAACACAATAATATGTCAGATAAAGCCTTTGAAAAGTCTGGAATCGTATTTTACTTTGGTATTTTCAATTTCCAAGAAGTTGTTGATATTTTGAGAGAAAAATATAATATTGAGAAAACTTATGAGGAAATAAGTAATTCGGAAAAATTTACTTTCGCTTTATATTTTGATCATCAACTAAATCTGGTGGCTGATAAATTGTTTTTAACAATGAGCGGTTATATTCGCGAACATGGCCATTTACCTGATGATTTTTTAAAAGTTGAAACTTTATTTAGAGAAGAATTAGATCGAAAATTTGAAGAGGGTTTTCATAATGTGTTCTCTGAACTTATACAAAAGTATCATGTATCAATAGATAATTTCCGTTATAAATTCATACGACATCTGGATAATGAGGATATAAATCTACATTCATTCTTTATTGAAGATTTAAAAATGGCAAAGTTAATTGATACTGAAAATATAAACAGATATTTTAATGGGTTTACTGGAAATAGAAGAAATCTAGACAGTCATAAAGAGTCTGAACATTTTAACGCTTATATTTTTGAGGAAATTGCTTTAAAACCAAAATATTACCCGTTAGGACGTTTTCCATCAAACCCTGATTATGCACTCTATTTTATGCAACAAGCAGCTGTCAATTTAGCTTTAAACGACAAAAACGATATCCGAAGTATTAACGGCCCACCAGGAACAGGCAAGACAACATTGTTGAAGGATATTTTTGCTGATTTAGTAGTACAACAGGCTCTAGCTATTTCAAATCTTTCTAATAAAGTGATTCAAGGCAGTCTGGCCTATTGGCAAAATGCTAAACTTGGCGTGTTACCACGATCTATTTCTGATAAGAATATTATTGTGGCAAGTTCAAATAATGGAGCAGTCCAAAATATCGTTAATGAATTACCGGTGAAAGAAAAGATTCCAAAATGTTTTCAAGATCAATTAGAGAAAGCAAATTATTTCAAAGATATCTCTAATTCTCAACTAAAAGGAGAAGGATTTGGGAAAGATCGATACATTATAAGTGAACTGCTCAATGATAAAAATTGGGGTGTTTTTTCATTAGAAGGTGGAAATTCAATCAACATGAATAAATTGCTTCTCAATATAGAGGCAATTGAAAAAGATTTAGAGGAAGATGATCAATCGAATACTGGAGTATATCAGGAATTCAAACGGCTTTATAATAAATTAAAAGTTGAAAGAGACAAAGTAGAAAAATATAGCCAAAAATTATATAAAATACGAAAACTAAAGATCAATTATATAAATCAAGTTAAAGAATTTGAAAATGAGAAAACAGAAAAACATAAAGTTTTGACTAGTAATGAAAAAGAAGCAAAAGCTGAATTAGAGAGACTTAGAGAAGAGGAATTAAAATTTCAAAAAGTTTTATCTAATGTTTCTGTTGAACTTGAAAATTTATCAAGGGCAGAAGTACAAGCTGAACGAAATTATCATGTTCTTACTTCACAAAAGCCTAGTTTTTTATGGTTTCAGAAAATATTTAATAAATCTAAAGTCGAACATTATTTCAAAAAGCTAAACAGCGTGAATGAACACTTAAATGATCTAACTCAACAAAAAACAACACTTACAAATGATTATAGACAGCTTGAAAAGCATCTAGCTAAAAATGCTGTTAATAAAGAGTATACTCAAAAACAAATGATGGAAAGAAAATCTACCTATGAACGATGGGTGAATGCTAAGAATAATGATTTGGGAAAAATGAAAAAAGAAATTGATGCATTTGAAAAGAACAAGTCACAAAATGAAATTAAGGAAATAGACTTTTCTTTATCATACGAAGAACTCCAAAAGTCTAATCCTTGGTTTACAAAGGAGTTTCGTATTTTACAATCAGAATTATTTATTTCGGCTTTAAAAGTTAGAAAGCAATTCCTCAATGAGAACGTAAGAAATTTAAAAGCAGCAAGGATTATCTGGAATAAACAATCAAATTACATTGCGAAAGAGAATGGCCATGAGATAATTTCAGAAGCATGGCAATGGATCAATTTCGCTGTGCCAGTTATCAGTACAACTTTTGCAAGTTTTGGTCGAATGTTTAAAAACCTCAAGGAAAATTCAATAGGCAACTTATTTATTGACGAGGCTGGTCAAGCATTACCGCAGGCTAGTGTAGGAGCCATTTTTAGAAGTAAAAAAGTAATGGTTGTTGGAGACCCCTCACAAATAAGGCCGGTATTAAATTTAGATCCAAATGTTTTAACTTTGATTGGAAGACACTATAACGTAGACGAAAAATTTGTATCTGCTAATGCATCCACTCAAACAATAGTAGATGATACTAGTCAGTATGGATTCCAAAAAAACGAAGACGAATGGATTGGAATTCCACTGTGGGTACATAGACGTTCAAACTATCCAATGTTCACGATTTCTAATGAAATTTCTTATGATGGTTTAATGGTACAAGGAAAAAATGAAGATGAGGTGCAAGGGAGATCAGAGTGGCTTCATTGTGTGGGAAAGGCGAATGACAAATATGTTAAAGAACAAGCTGAGTTACTGAAAAAACAAATTACTGAGCGGATACAAGCAAATACAGATTTAGCTGATGATATCTATGTGATATCTCCTTTTAGAAATGTTGCTTATCAAATTGCACGAGTTTTAGATGAAATAACCTTTACTAAACGAAAAGAAGGTAAACCAATAAATGTAGGTACTGTTCATACTTTTCAAGGAAAAGAAGCGAAAATTGTCTATTTTGTCCTAGGAACAGATTCAAATAGCAGTGGAGCAGCAAAGTGGGCTGTTTCAGAGCCCAATATAATGAATGTTGCGGCCACTCGAGCTAAAGAAGAATTTTATATTATTGGTGATAAGAAATTGTATGCATCTCTTGGAAGTGACGTTGCAAACAAGACTATTTCAATTATTAATGACTATAATAATGCTTGTAATCGGCTGCGTAAGTAGTACTTCAATATACAATCTAAGAAAGCAGGCAAACCATGCACACAATCAAAAAAAATAGGCCGAACCTTCTCATACATCACACCAGTATCACGAACAGACCGCCCCATCCTTGGCATGGTCGTAGGCAATAACAAAAAATTAATGATCGATACCGGTAATTCAGAAGATCATGCGGCTGATTCCGTGATCGTGTATGTGAAAGAAGAGAAAATCCTTTTTCTTGGTGATTGCATTTATCCGAAAATGTATGCCGAAAAAGTCCATTATACGGTGAAAGAAATCTTGCGTCTTTTAGATGAGTTAGACGCTTTTGATGCCGATATGTATTTTCCCTCACACCAAAGACCATGGACAAAAGAGGAGTTTTGTCAGGAAAGAGATAAACTTCGGATGATTGCGAAATTCACTGGTTTATGTGGTGGAGATCAACATAGAATCGTGAGTGAATATCAAGTACATGTGAACAGAGAATTGAAAGAAGATGAATTAGAAACCATTGATTACTTTGTAAATGGTTATTAAATAATCACTAAAAAAGTCTCATTTGAGTGATTTCCCTCAAACGGGACTTTCTTTGCATCACGGATTGTGACAGACTTATTTTTGGCATTGATAATAAAAACAATCCCAAGTAGGCTTAATTTTCAGGTCGTTGTTTTCGTCCCAAAAAATCAAATCGCTTCACGCAATTGATGGTTCTAAAATGACAATTTTTCATTGTTTCTCCTTTCATTATCACTTGAGAAGTGTTTCATGAGCTAATTAGAGATCTGCCAACATTAAATAATACTTTAAGAATCTTGGTAGATAATAACCTCATTTAAAGGCATCACGGTGAGCCTTATCATAAGTTAGTGAGGGGTGAGAAGGCTAAATTTAGCTGTACAAGCAGCAAAAAAGTACTCTAATCCTTTTCCATCAAACATCTCCATTGCACCAGGATAGAAGATATAACCATCCCGCATAAAACCGTGATTAAGCCTAAAGCGGTGATAAATTACCTAGGAAAATAGAAAGTTGTAAGGGCTCTCCAACAACACATGTTGACATATCGTTATTTACCGATATAATGGGGTGTATGGAGCCAATAGAAGTTTTTAAAGCCTTATCCAATGAATCCAGATTGCAAATTTTACAATGGTTAAAGGAACCTGATCGTCATTTTACACCCCATGAAGGGATTGATATGAATACTACAGGGGTATGTGTTAGTCAAATAACAGATAAATTGAAAATGACGCAATCAACAGCATCTCAATACCTTTCAATTTTACTACGTGCTGGATTAATTACGACAGAGCGTATAGGTAAATACACGTATTATAAAAGAGATGAAAATGCCATAAAAAAAATTGCTGAGATTCTAGAAAAAAATATTTAATAAATGAACTGAATTCATACATCAGAATTCAGTTTCATTTATTAAATACAAATCGACTTATCGTAATATGTTTTTTTGTTCATACATATTAACAATTCTAGATATGTAAATGTATTATATATAAGGAGTGATCTACATTGTCAAACACTGTAAAGATTTACATTTTAGCTATTGTCAGTTTTTTAGTTGGTACATCAGAGTATATCATCTCTGGTATTTTGGATAATATTTCTGAATCATTAGGGATTACGATAGCTGCAGCCGGCCAGTTAATTACGATTTTTTCTCTTGTGTATGCCATCTTCACCCCAGTATTAATGGCTTTAACATCGGGAATGAATAAACGCAAGTTAATGTTATTTTCACTTAGCGTTTTTATTCTAGGTAATATTCTTGCATTCGTCCTCCCTGGGTATCAATTATTTATTCTGTCAAGAATTATTATGGCTCTTGGAGCGGGGATGGTCGTAGTTACTGCATTAACAATTGCTGAAAAAATTGCACCAAAAGGTAAGCAAGGTACCGCTATTGCTACAGTAGTAATGGGCTTTACAGCATCATTGATCATTGGAGTCCCACTTGGCAGAATGACTAGTGATTTCTTTGGTTGGAAGGCTGTATTTGGAGGAATAGCCTTACTCGGATTATTAGCTATGGTGATAATTTCTCTTACGATTCCAAAAATCCAAGGGGATAAACCTGTACCTTTAATTCAACAACTCGCTCTTTTTAAAAAACCAAAAGTAGTGTTGGGATTAGCCATCACCTTTTTCTGGCTTGGTGGTTATTCAATTGCCTATACCTACCTATCCCCTTACCTTTTAAATATATCAGGTGTAAGCAGCAAATTGCTGAGTGGAGTTCTCCTCGTATTCGGGATTGCTAGTCTAGTTGGGTCAAAGTTTGGTGGATTTAGTACCGATCGATGGGGTGTGAATTTTACTCTGATTAGTGGAATGACATTACATGTCATCATGCTCATATTGCTCTCACTAGTTACGCATTCTTATGTTGGAGTATTGCTCATTTTAATATTATGGTCATTTGCTGCATGGTCTTCTGGCCCGACTCAACAATATCACTTAGCTACAATGGAGCCAGAGTCATCAGGTATACTATTAGGTCTCAATCAGTCAATGATGCAATTGGCGATGGCTGCAGGTGCAGCTATTGGAGGTATCTTTGTAGAGAGGGTTTCTCTATCTTCTGTTACTTGGGCAGGTGCTTTAGGCGTTGCAATCGCGATCATTGTCACAATATTGGCTTCGCGTGCTACTTCGAGTAATGAAATTCGATATACTTAATCATATACAGCGGAACGATAAAAAATAATGACAGAAAGTGGGAAGCACCTTTGCACTCAATTAAAAAAATAGGTCAGAGTTTTTGGTACATCACACCAGTATCACTTACCGACCGCCCCATCCTAGGCATGGTCGCAGGCAATAACAAAACATTAATGATCGATGCCGGTAATTCAGAAGATCATGCGAACTATTTCATCCAAAAAACCTTAGAACACGAGAACGCCTCGCCGGATATGGTTGTCCTCACGCATTGGCATTGGGATCATATTTTTGGTCTGCCAGCGCTGCCTGATACGGTTTCAATTGCTTCTGCAAAGACAAGAAAGGAAATGGAGAAGCTTGTTCCGTTTTCGTGGTCAGATGAGGCGATTGATGAGCGGGTGAGGGAAGGAACGGAGATAGAGTTCTGCGCGAAGGCCATTAAGGAAGAATATCAGGGTCATCGAGATATTCAGGTGGTTTTACCGGATGTCACGTTTGACCGTCGGATAGAGATTGATCTTGGCGGGGTTACTTGCATTGTGCAGCAGGTTGGAGGCGATCATGCGGCAGATTCAGTGATCGTGTATGTGAAAGAAGAGAAAATTCTTTTTCTTGGTGATTGTATTTATCCGAAAATGTATGCCGAAAAAGTTCATTATACGGTGAAAGAAATATTGCGTCTTTTAGATGAGTTAGAAGCTTTTGATGCTGATACTTATATTCCTTCACACCAAAGACCGTGGACAAAAAAGGAGTTTCGTCAGGAAACAGACAAACTTCGGATGATAGCGAAATTCACTGATCAATGTGGTGGAGATAAGCAAAAAATCACGAAAGAATATCAACATTACGTGAACAGAGAACTGAAAGAAGATGAATTAGAAACCATTGATTACTTTGTAAATGGTTATTAAATACTCACTAAAAAAAGTCTCATTTGAGTGATTTCCCTCAAACGAGACTTTTTTGCATCACGTATTGTGACAGACTTATTTTTAGCATTGATCATAAAAACAATCCCCAAGTAGGCTTGAGTTTTCCTTATTAGGAGGTAAAAAACAGATGGACAAAATAAATGACCCATACGACACTTTTAAAACCAAAATATCCAAATATCCAATCGAACAAAATCATTGGCAAGCCTTCAAAGAAGGAACAACGATTAAACAATTAAAAGCAGGTACATGCATGATCAAGGCTGGCGATCCGGTGCAGCATGCTTATTTTTGCATAACGGGGCTCTTCCGTCTCTTCTATTTGTTACCGGATGGAAGGGAGTACAACGTGGCTTTTACGTTGGAAGATGATTTTGCTACTTCTTATGCAAGTATGATTAACGGGCAGCCTTCTCCTTATTCGATTGAAGCGATGGAGGATTCGATCGTGATTGAAATTCCGTATGATCTGCTTCAAATGTTGATGGATAGAAGTCATATGTGGGAGCGGTTTGTTCGGGTTAGTGTAGAAAGGCTGTATACGAGAAAGGAAGAGCGTGAGAGGGAACTGCTATATTTGCCCGCAATTGAGCGATATCAGGCGTTTTTATTGAAATATCCTGGGTTACATCAACGTATCGCTCAATATCATATTGCCTCATATATTGGCATTTCTCCGGTTTCGCTGAGCAGGCTGCTCCATCCTGCTGAACATTAACCTATGTTAATGCACATTCTCTAGATCTGACGTACAATCATCACATCATAGAAGAATCGGGGGTATGATGATGAAATATATGATGGTTGTTTTATTAGAGTTCTATCCATCTTGGCTTGCTTTACCACGAGAGGAGCGAAGAACCCATGCGGCTTCGCTGCAAGAGTTGATGCAGAAATATGAGGAACATGTGACAGTGCGCTTTTTTGATGCTGAAGCTCTTCCAGGTAAAGATTACACAGATTTTGTGATGTGTGAAACGGATGACCTTAAGTTTTATCATTTTATGTGGGAAGAGATTAGAGATTCTATTCCTTATACAAGAGGTTATCTAAAAATTAAAGAAGTCATCATGGGAATGGAAAATGCTTTTCAAACATATGAAAAAGAATCTCTGAAAATGAATCCGTAATCGAAAACCACCTGATAGCAGGTGGTTTTTTGTACATTCTATTTTTTGGTATAATCAGAGGTAATGTAAGAACGGATAAATTTTTGAACTGAATCGGAGGTACATATGAAACAGCTTTACATGAAGCAGAAAGTATTTAGTCTGAGTGGCAGGTTTACGGTAAAGGATCAACAGGAGAATGATGTATATGTGGTCGAAGGCAGCTTTATGAAGATGCCGAAGACGTTTACCATTTTGAATACAGAACGACATGAAATCGCTGTGATTACGAAGAAAATGTTTACCTTTTTACCGAAGTTTTTAGTAGAAGTTGGTGGTCAAGAGGTATTGACGATTAAAAAAGAGTTTACGTTCTTTAAAGCAAAATATTCAATTGATGCTGCTGGGATCGAAGTGCAAGGTAACTGGTGGGATATGAATTTTCAGGTGCTCCAGAACGGCGAAGTGATTGGTCAGGTGAAGAAGGAATGGTTTACTTGGGGTGACAGCTATAAGGTTGATATTTTGAAAGAAGAGATGGAGCCTGTGATGATTGCGCTCGTTGTTGCGATTGATTGTGTGAAAGCTGATGAAGCAGCGTCTAGGTCTTCGTCGTCGGCAACGACGAATTAATTGGAGGTTTAAAAATTGGACAACCTCACTCGCATCATAAGATTAAGAGATGCAGAATTATGGGAGTATGAATTTCTCGATAAAAAAGAAATCATTATTTATTTCTCCATTACAGATTTAAATAGAAAAGCAACGACCCATGATAACCCGCTAGCTACCCGAGAAGAATTAGATGAAAGAGATAATTACATTTCAATTGATGTCCATAGTAATCTGGATCTCAAAAAAACGCTTGAAGAAGATACATTTGATGATTTTATCACCACAATCTCATCTTTAGTAGAGCATATGCACGATTTTCACAATGCTCATGTTTTTACTAATATGCACGTTCATGAAAAAATGGACTTAACGGATTTTCAGTTGGAGAAAGATGAAGATTTGCATGGTGATGAAAAAGAACAGCTCTATACATTTAAACGTTTATGGGTTCAGCAGGCATGTTTTCAAATGATAGAACAACATTTAAATCGAAAAATCAAAGAAATATCTAAAAGTAAATTTTGCCAGGATCTAATATGAGCTTGCGAGGTGAGCACACTGATCACATTCCAATACAAAGTATTTCTAACAGTCGTCGAATGCGGCAGTTTTACAAAAGCCGGGGAGAAGCTTGGGCTGACGCAGTCTGGGGTGAGTCATAATATTGCGAAGCTTGAGTCGGAACTCGGGATTGTGCTGCTTCGGCGGAATCGAAACGGGCTGTCGTTGACGGACGCAGGTGAGCGGGTGATGCCGCATATCCGGCAAATCTTGCATCATGCGGCATTGCTTGAGCAGGAGGCAGCGCTGATTCAAGGGATGGAAGTGGGGAGCATCAAGATTGGGACATTCCCCAGTTTTTCTTCAAATGTCCTTCCACGCCTTATTCATCTTTTTACGCAAAGCTATCCGCATATCAAGCTGGAGTTATATGAAGGCGGTTATGAGGAGATTGAGGAATGGATCGCTTCAGGCACGGTTGATGTTGGTTTTTTAACGCAGTCATCGAGGGAATTCGAGACCGTTCCACTTTTTCAGGATGAGTTGGTGGTGCTCATTCAAGAGAATCATCGCTTTCATACGAAGAAAGTGATTGAAGTGGACTCGTTACATGATGAAGCCTTTATCATGCCGAAAGCGGGCTGTGACATTCTCGTTAAGAAGCTGTTAAAAGAAAGAGGCGGCGTGAAGCCTCATGTTCTGTTTGAAATTGAAGACAACAATACGCTCATTTCTATGGTGCAAGAAGGGCTTGGGGTCACGATCATTCCCAAATTAGTGTTGCCGCCGCACATACCTCATACGAAAGTCATTCCACTGGAGACGAGCGTCTTTCGTGAGGTCAACTTGGCGCTCAAATCATTCAAAACAGCTTCCCCATCGGCCAAGAGGTGGATCGAAACGGTCAAAAATCATTTTAAATAGAATCAGCTTGAACAGGAAGTCCCCATTCAAGCTGATGTTTTATAAGGTTAACACGCCGCGGATCGTGATGACAGCTGCGCCTGCCACTTTGATCACCGGCTCTGATTCATTTGGAATGACTGTGATACGAAGCAAGCCAGGTCTGCCGATGGCATCCCCTTGGGCAATGTTCAGGTGAGTGATTTCTTGCTGAGAAATGATACCCTCCAAATAAAGATATCCAGCCAATGCTCCGTTTGCTGCCCCTGTCACAGGATCTTCGGGTATACCAATCCCAGGTGCAAAATCCCTCGTATAAAGATCGCATTCTTTTGAGGGGTGAAACGTATAAAGGTGGGTTGTCGAGATGCTATGCTCTTTATTCATTTTAGCTAAAGCCGCTAAGTTCGGTGCCGCTTGATCAATGTCCTGTTGGTCCTTCATCGGAACAAGAAGATGCCAGTTACCGGTGTTTGCTAATTTGATAGGATAGGAAGGATCAAGGCGGTCACTGCTCACACCAAGCATGTCACTAAGCTCTTCTAAATCGATGACAAAATCTCGCGTCTTCGGTGTCACCTGCGTCATTTCCACATCAACGACCTTGCCGTTTTCTTCATTCCATACAACAGGCACATTGCCGATCTTTGTTTCTAACACAACCCCTGATCTCTCTTTAGCCAGTCCTAGCTCCGTCGCCAGAAGCCAAGTCAATCCAACAGTCGCATGCCCGCAGAAATTGACCTCTTCCGTCGGGGTGAAGTATTTGACACGATAATCGGCTTCCTGATCATGGGCAGGCAGCAAGAAGACGGATTCCGGTAAATTCAACTCCTTGGCGATGCTCTGCATGTCATCCTCTGTCAAAAACTCACCATCCAACACCACCCCAGCGGCATTTCCTCCAAATTTCTCAGTTGTAAACGCATCGACGTGGTACACTCTAATGTCTCTCATGTGACGAACCCTCCTATACACTCTTGTTACGTTAATCATAAGTTTGTTTGATGCATTCGTAAAATGAATCTTTTTGATGTTTTAAATCGGAAATGTTCATGTAATAGAGGGAGTTTTCGCAGAATAATAGTTTGAATAAAGTATAATGAAAGAAAAAATGAAGTGAGGGATGCGACATAGCTCTGGGTGGATACATCAATATCGGACTCGTTTTTTTCGAGACCATTTATATACCAAATACTTTTCGCCAATTGATTGATTATCTAGTTCAAAAAGACATGTCTATTACGAAAGTAAAGTTTAGTCTGGACCCTGACGGAGAAACATGGATTGAACACAGTGTTAAAGAGAACATCCTCAAAGACGATGACTTTTCAGGTTATTATACAGAATTTGAATTGTCGGGGTCGAAGCTAAATGATATGACCATCAACATACAAAAAGAAACAGGTTATGTAGGGTTCGTTCTCAGTTTAAATTGGACAGAGGTTGTTTCTCAAGATGTTATTCATTTTCAGCAGGAGATCATACGCTGTCTTGTGGGTATTTATCATACGATTACGTTTGAATATGCCTTCATTGGACATGAAATTGAAGTCGAGATTCATCCAAATGAGTTTGAAAAGTGCCTGCTAGAACAGCATGCTTTTCCAGTTGCTCTAATTGGTAAAGGAGATCACTTAGACATTTATTATGGTGATGTGGCGATTGATGGTCTTTCTTCTCAAGAAAGAAGGAGGGAATGTTTGAAGATTGAAAGATAATAGTAAAAAAAAGCCTCCTGATACTCTCAGAAGGCTTTTTCCGTCCATCATCCATAATAATTATTCGCTTGAATAAAAAATTGGGATTGCATGTAGTTATATGTGATTTTCGAGAAGTCGAAGGGCTGGCCGTTTGTGAGATGAAAGACCGTCTCGACGCGAAGGGCGGGATCGTCTTGTTTGAGGCCGAGGTGCTTTGCTTCGGTTTCGTTTAGTTTGCCTACTTGTAAGTACATATCAGAGAAGCCGACTTTGAGTCCAAGCCCTTCACTGACGAATTTAAAAACAGAGTCGGCAGCAATTTCTGTGTTGAGATAAGGAATGATCGTTTTTCGGTAATAGGATTCTTCTAAACATAAGGTTTGTCCATTGATGTAACGAATTCGTTTTAGATAAAAAACATCCTCTGCTTGTTCAATGTTCAAATTAAGTGCAGCTTCTTCGGACGGTTTGATGGTATCTAGCATTAAAACCTCTGATGTCAGTTGAAATTCCTCTAAATCTTTTTTAAACCCTTGGTTGGATAAAAGGCTGATGTAGCCTTTGCGCCGGTGTCTTCGAACAAAGATGCCGCTGCCCCTCACTTGATAGATAATTCCTTTTTTTTCGAGTAATTCTAACGATTTGATAATGGTACTTTTGCTCACAGCAAATTGGCTCATGAGTGTTTCGAGTACAGGGAGCTTATCCCCTTGCTGCATCTCATGGGTGACAATATATTTTTCAATATCGCTCGCAACTTGTTGATACTTTAACATGGCTATTCCTCTTTGTTTTCACGATTTATTGTCTTTGTATTATAGCACATACCAAATTTCCTTTGATATGCTATTTGAAATTATATACGTATTGATAAATTGTACAGGTATAATTATAATGTACATATACTAGAAGTGATAAAGGGGGGGTTTATATGTCAAAAGTGAGGGATTATCAAAAGCTTGCAGAAGACATCTTAGAGGCAGTTGGCGGAGAAGAAAATGTGGTGAGTGCTGCAAGATGCGCCACACGGCTGCGTTTGGTCTTGAAACGTTCGAATCCAAAGGCAAAGGAAGCAGTTAATGCAATGCCTGGCGTCATTACCGTGGTGGAAAACGGCGGTCAATTTCAGGTCGTTATCGGTCAGCATGTTGGTGAGGTATACGAGCATTTTGCCAGCCTTGTTCGGCTGCAGCCATCTGATGATGATCATCCAAATGAAAACAAGGGAACGGTGCTGAACCGTGTCATCGCGACCATGTCTGCTGTGTTTGCGCCATTTGTGTATATTTTGGCAGCAGCAGGTATTTTACAAGGTGCACTTATCCTCATTAATTTATTATTTCCAAGCTTCTCGAAAACGGGAACGTATGAAGTCTTTAGCTTTATTTCATGGGCGCCGTTTACGTTTTTGCCTATCTTTATCGCCATCACAGCAGCCAAGCATTTTAAAACGAATATGTATATCGCCGTAGCGTGTACAGCAGCGCTTGTCAGTCCAGCTTGGACGGAGATTGCTGGACGCGTGGCCTCAGGGGAAGGCGTTACTTTTTTAGGCATAGCGTTATCTGAAACGGTTTATACGTCATCTGTTTTGCCGCCGCTATTCTTGGTATGGATCCTTTCATATGTAGAGAGATTTTTAAACAAACGTATTCACGAGGTGGTCAAACCGTTATTTGTCCCATTTATCTGTATGGTCGTCATGGTTCCGTTAACCATTCTATTAATTGGTCCACTTTCGACAGCCGGTGCAAATGGGATTGCAAACGGATACAATTTCTTAGCAGAAAATATCCCAGCTTTAGCAGGTGCCATTATCGGAGGTTTCTGGCAAGTGCTTGTCATTTTCGGTGTTCACTGGGGCATTACACCAATGGTGCTCGCCAACTTTGAACAATATGGACGTGACTCCTTCCAGGCATATCAAACCATCGCTGTTATCGCTCAGGTCGGCGCAGTGTTAGGGGTTATTTTAAAAGCAAGAAACCGCGAAACACGAAAAGTCGGGGTTTCAGCGGGAATCACAGGTCTCTTTGGAATTACTGAGCCTGCGATTTATGGGGTCACCTTGCGTTTCAAGAAACCATTTATTTTCGGATGTATATCTGGAGCGGTCGGTGCGATTGCTGCCAGCTTCTTTACGCCTTATTACTTTGCGTATGCAGGGTTGCCTGGTCCACTGACGATTGTAAACGGAATTAGTTCAGATTATCCAACATCGATCATCGGCATATTGATTGGTGTCGCAATTGCGCTGATATTACCAGTTGTGCTCATTCAAATGTTTGGTTATGGGGAAGATACAGTGGAACAGACAGCCGGTGCAACGTCTGATAAAGATCAAGTTGGAGAAAAAATGAATGCTTCGATGAATAATGAAGAAACAATCCCTGCACCGCTTGCAGGGAAAGTGATCCCGTTATCTGAAGTGCCTGATGCCGTATTTAGCTCGGGGGCGATGGGCAAAGGGTTTGCGATTGAACCGACAGACAATAAACTGTATGCACCGTTTGACGGTAGTGTCGTCATGCTTGCGCCGACAAAGCATGCAATTGGACTGCGTTCAGAATTCGGGGTGGAGTTACTCGTTCATGTAGGAATTGATACGGTTTCCCTAGATGGCTCAGCATTTACTCTTCATATCAAAGAAGGTAGCAAGGTGAAGAAGGGTGACTTGTTGATGACATTTGATCAAGAAGCCATTGCAAGCAAGGGATTAAAAACAATCACACCCGTCATCATCACTAATACACAAGCGTATGAAGATGTGATTGTAGAAGAACAATCGACATGTCAGCCAACAGACGTCATGATCACAATTGTGAAATAGGAGGAATGAATAATGACATTACCAAAAGATTTTCTATGGGGCGGAGCATTAGCTGCACATCAATTTGAAGGTGGATGGAATGAAGCAGGAAAAGGCCCAAGTGTTGTAGATGTGATGACAGCAGGTGCTCACGGAGTACCGAGACAAATAACTGAAACGGTAGAAGAAGGAACATTTTATCCGAATCATGAAGCGATCGATTTCTATCATCGTTATAAGGAAGATATCGCGATGTTTGCCGAAATGGGTTTGAAATGCTTACGTACATCGATCGGCTGGAGCCGGATTTTCCCTAAGGGAGATGAAGCGGAACCGAATGAAGCAGGTTTACAGTTCTATGATGATGTTTTTGATGAATTGCTCAAGCATGGCATCGAGCCTGTGATTACGCTGTCTCACTTTGAGATGCCGCTCCATTTAGCAAGAGAGTACGGCGGGTTCCGCAGCCGAAAAGTCGCTGAGTATTTCGCGAAATTCGCAGAAGTGTGCTTCAATCGATACAAAGACAAGGTCACATACTGGATGACATTTAATGAAATCAATAACAAAATGGATGTCAACAACCCACTATTCCTTTGGACAAATTCAGGGGTATCAGTCAAAGAAGGCGAAAATGCCAAAGAAGTCATGTATCAAGCAGGACACCATGAATTACTTGCAAGTGCATGGGCAGTAGCCAAAGGAAAAGAAATCAATCCTGCTTTCCAAATTGGAGCGATGGTTTCTCACGTGCCAATCTATCCGTATTCCTCAAATCCAGAGGATGTCATGCTCGCAGAGGAATATATGAGACAGCGCTATTTCTTCCCTGATGTACAGGTGCGCGGCTACTATCCGAGCTATGCATTAAAAGAATTCGAACGCGAAGGCTATCACATTCCATTTGAAGAAGGCGATGAAGAAAGCTTAAGAAAAGGGAAAGTGGATTATCTAGGCTTTAGCTACTACATGTCGACAACGGTTAAAAGTGATACGGTGTCTGATCACAACGGAGACATTGTCAACGGAGCCCTGCCGCATGGTGTAGATAACCCTTATATCAAATCAAGTGACTGGGGCTGGTCCATTGACCCGACAGGCTTAAGATATACATTGAATCGTTTTTACGATCGCTATCAAATCCCGTTATTCATCGTAGAGAATGGATTTGGTGCAATAGATCAAGTGGAAGAAGACGGTTCTATTCACGATCCAGAAAGAATTCAATATCTCGCTTCTCATATCGAAGCACTAAAAAAAGCGATTGAATACGACGGTGTGGACCTTATTGGCTACACACCTTGGGGCATCATTGATATCGTGTCATTCACAACAGGCGAAATGAAAAAACGCTACGGCATGATCTACGTTGACCGCGACAACGAAGGAAACGGCTCAATGAAGCGCCTTAAAAAAGATTCGTTTACTTGGTATCAAAATGTCATTGCAACGAATGGTGAAGAAGTGTAATAAAGGAAAATAGAAGCCCGGTTGAGCGTGTATTCGCTTGTCCGGGCTTTTCTGTTTCTTTCGACAAAAATGGTGAGTATATCCTTTTGTTCACAAGAAATAAGTCTTATAATTTAGTAAGAATATTTGTGGGATGGAATAGGAGAGATCGTAAATGACGAAATGGTGGATGGTTCGTGCGGGTGACCAAAATGAGTTAATTTCAATATGGGAAAAGGAAGGTATTGCATCGATTGGGTGGCCGAAATTAGGTAATCCAAAACAATATCAAACAAAGCAAGAGATGAATGATCGAGCTGATGTCATATTCGCCGAGAACAAACCTTTTACAAGGAGAAGCTGGGTTAGTCAGATATGGAGGTTCAGTAGAGAAATTAAAAAGGGAGATCGAATCATTACATATTTAAAAGAGAGTCGTGAATATCGAGTAGGTACTGTGACAGCTCCGCATTTTTTTGATGAAGCAATTGGAGATAAAATGTATCCAAATCATATTAAGGTGAATTGGGAGCCAATCGCCGTTAAACGAGATTCCCTCAGTCAACCAGCTAAGAACAGCCTCGGTTCTATATCAACTGTTTTTCGTGTAGATGATTGGGGGCAAGAGATTGAACATTTACTCAAGAACCCTACTTCTATTGCAGCATACGAAGATGAAACAGAAGAAGATGAAATTATTGAAGATTTAGTCAGCAAAGCAACTGTTATGATTGCAGATAAGGTAGATAAACTGGATCCGTGGCAGATGCAAGATCTAGTCGGGGGCTTACTGCAAGCCATGTCATACAATGTTCGCGTAAGCCCAAAAGGGCCTGATGGCGGTGTTGATGTATTAGCTTATAAAGATGCATTTGGATTTGAAAAACCTATTATAAAAGTACAAGTTAAGCATCGGCAAACCTCAGCTAGTTCCCCAGAAGTACAACAATTATTAGGGGCTAATCCCATGAATGCAAATAGTTTATTCGTTTCTACTGGTGGATTCACTTCAAATGCCAAAGCTGTTGCGAAACATAATGAAGTTCACCTAGTGGATTTAGAAGAACTCGTAAATCTTATTGTACATTGGTATGAGCATATGCCAGCTGAGACAAGATCTTTATTACCTCTGAAAAAAGTGTATGTACCTGAGTGATTTTTTATTGTCTACGCTTCAATAACGCCTGAATACATAGGAAAAAGAGGATAATAACAATAAAATAGTTCATTGGGTTTTGAAAGATATTGATGTTCAAGGATAATTGTAGAAAAATCCAAAAGCCGAATATCACGATAATTGCATAAATGATTCCTTTATACAATTTGATTCTCCTTTCGTTTTAGTTGGCATTATCTCATATCACTGAAAAGATTGAACAGGGATTAATGTTCTAATAGTTCTATCACATAGTCTGGTATAAAGGGCCAACTAATGTTTATAAATAGCATAAAGGTAAGGCTAGACAGAGCAAAGTGCGTTGTCTGGCTTATTTTATTTGACCGTTAAATAGAGAGTCTATTCCATTTTTTATGTCATTTAGCCTATTTTTCCGTTTTGAAGGTCACGGTAAAATAGACTTTATGATCAATCATGGAGGGAGTGACTTCTTCTGGGCAAGATACTTGATGCAAAAGCACTAACAAGTGCCATGGACACAAGGGCAAAACACTATCAGGAACTCCGCGAACAAATGGTAGATTTAAAAAAGGCATTACAAGGTGTGGCCAACCTCGGTGACGACTTCACTGGGAAAGGTGCCGATAACATTAAAAGCTTTTATAAAGAGCTCGCTGGAAATGTAGACATGTTTATTAGCTTCATTGATAAGCAAAAAGCCTTTCATGAAGGTGTTTCTGGGACACTGGATGATACGAGCTTTGGCGGTGATACCTTTATAGAAGAACACTTTTTAGACAACGCAGTACATATGGGCATCAAAAACGCCAAAAGCATTGTAAAGGATCAAAAAAAGGCACTCAAAACCATTTTTCAAGACATTGATGACCTCATTTCTCTAGAGGTATTTGATAGTCAAACCTTTGATGAAAAAATAGAAGATGCGGAAGATGAACGAAAAAAGACGGTCAAAGATCTAAGAGAGCTCGATCAAAATTTAAAAGATGAATATGCTTTGTCAGAGACGGAACAGCAAGCTACAATGGCATTGTACGCTGAAATGATGAATGCGACAAATGACGGAAAAGCGATTTCGCCTATGAATTTTGACAAGAAAGCGTATCAAAATAGCGAAATCTACAAGGCAAAGAGCGATATTGAGAAGCAAACTTCTGAATATCTGAAAATCAAAAAAGAACAAGAAGAAGCCCGTAAGATCGCAAAGGAACAAGAAGCCCTCGCCAACCGCCCTTGGTATGAAAAAGCCCTCGATTATGGTGGAAACATCGTGAATGAACTGACTGGCGTAAACGATGCAAAACGTGCCGCAACAGGCGTTGATCCAATCACAGGCGAGGAACTCACCGCAGGCCAGCGAGTCGCGGCAGGAGGCATGGCAGCAGCAGGCTACATCCCAATCGTCGGCTGGGCAGGCCGCATTTTCAAAGGCGGAAAAGCTGTCTATAAAACGACCCAAGCCACATCAGCCGCAGTCAGGGCAGTCGATATCTACAAGACATCACAAAAATCCTTTGACGCCCTGAAAACATCTCAAAAAGGTTTATATGGCCTCACCGCCACCAACGGCTTCAGCGAAGCAATTACAGGCCGAGACATGTTTGGAAATAAGATTTCGAAAGAACAGCAGGAAGCTAGTATGAACGCAGCGCTCGGGATGCTTTTGCCGTTTGGTAAAAAGAGCTTCAATGGTAGTCTGAGGATCGGTGAACAAAAAGTTGCTGAGAAAATTATAGCAGAAAGAACCAAGGGATTAGATTTAAAGAAGCACCCTATACAAAGAAAGCAGTTAAGCGCTAAGAAGATGAAAGAGTTGAAAGACAAATTTGAGAATAGGACGATTACGAAATTAGAATACGAAAATTATAAATGGAATAAAAAGTTTGCCAAACATAGAAACACTGGTGTGAATGAGTTTTGGTATCAGGAACGTCAAAGGATTTTGAATAAAGAGGATCCAACCAGAAACTGGGATAAGCAGCAATTAAGTGATATTCTAAATGGTAAGAAGCCTAAAGTAGATGGAAAAACTGTGCAAGGTCACCATTCTTACAGTGCATCACAATATCCACATTTAGCGAACAAAGGTGAAATTATATATCCAGCTACACCAAATGAACATTTTAATGGTTGGCATGGAGGTAATTGGAAGAACAGTCTGCCTGGAGAAAGAATTAAACCTATTGACGATTTCTAAACTATGGAGGAGAAAATAAATGCCTGAAATGAAAATGCGAATAGAGAAAGATGATAATCAAATCAAATATATCTCGATTCTAAGAAAACATACAGATAAAAGTATTTCTGAAATAAAAGAAGCAATAAATAAAAATGATTTTATTTTATCTTATAATTTATTAGATATTGATGAATTGAAAGAGATGAAAAAAATTATCAGTTTACTAGAAAAAGCTGGAGCTAAAATGCATATTTATGAAGATAGTCGAGAGGTTAGTGTTGAATTTTTAGATAATCTTATTGAATCTTATTTGGATACAGAAAAGTATCTAGAAGAAGTTAACGAGCAAATAAATGAAGATTAAATTTTGTGGCTTTGAAACAGATGATGAGTTGGACTGTATAAATTCACTATACCTTTAGTATGAAGGTGATTAACTTATATGAAGTATTCATATGAATTTAAGGAAGACCAATTTGGTGACTTAGCAATAATACTCCCAGAATAAATAAGTATTTTCTCAGATTTTATCCAAGATATTTCAACAGAAGAAGTGGATGAGTTATAGAATATATTCAAAATGTTATAGATGGAGTTTATGAAACCTTTGAAATTACATTGAATGCTACCAGTGTAAGTATTAAAAGAGAAGAGACAATGGTTGAACATCATTATAGAATTGAAGAACCTCATGAAAATAAAATTGAAACAAAAGAATTCATAAAGCTGTTGTTAATTTGGAAAGAGAAAATACCAGAAATATTCGAAGATTAATTATCATATTGACGATTAGAAACATAATGATTCGGGCACTTGATTAGTCCTTTAGGTTACAAGTGCTTTTGTTTAATTAAAATCTCTAAGTGTTTGAGTACTAAAAGAGTAAAGTAACCCTAAAAGGTGATTTCTATGTATAACAACAGAAATATAAAAATGGATTCCCTAAAAAGAAAAAGCAGAAGAAAGCACCTAATGAACGAATTAAGCTACATGAACTTTGAATTTAGACGGTCTCTATTTGAAAGATCATGACTTTATCATTCTTAATTATAGGTACGATTAGATGATATAACAGTGCTCTTTGATCTATATTTAATCAATTTATTATTTGATTTGTCAGAAAAACATTGCTTTTGTGAAGATAATTCATTACTATAAAGATATTAACATGTTAAAAGCGGTTTCATGAAACGATGGAAAGTTAAAAATAGAATAATGCGTACATTCAATAAGGCGTGTTACTGTTCGGCAGGCAAGACCTAGATTGGATGGGATATCTGTATTTGTATATTCCCGCCCAATCCAGGTCTTTTTTTGTTGCCTGAGCTCCTATAATCAAAAATGAAAGCGGTGACTTTAATGAACCATAAAGACTTAGCTCAAGATATTCTTAAACATATTGGTGGAAGTGAAAACGTTCAAAACTCCATCCACTGTATGACGAGATTAAGGCTGACTTTAAAAGACTCCTCACTCGCAAACTCTGAAGAAATTAGCCGCCTTGATGGCGTCATTCAAGTAGCAGATACAGCAGGTCAGTATCAAGTTGTTATTGGCAATGATGTTGGTTATGTGTATAAAGAGTTTGCAAAACTGATTGATCAAAATCCGGAAGCAAGCGGCGGACAAATTGTACAGAAAAAAGATCATAGCTTGAAAGGATATTTCAATCGTTTTGCCAATTTGATCACTGGCATTTTTGCACCGATTATCCCTGCAATTGCCGGGGCAGGAATGTTGAAGGCATTACTGATTTTATTGCCAATGCTGAATTTGATGAAAGAAGACAGCCAAACCTATTTGGTATTGAAAATCATTTCAGATGCAGCGTTCTTCTTCCTACCTATTTTGTTAGCCTATACAAGCTCACAAAAATTTGGTACAAACCCTATGGTATCAATGGCTTTAGCTGGGGTATTGCTGCATCCTAACTTAACAGCCCTGTTTAGCAGTGGTGATCCAGTTGTCTTTGCGGGTATTCCACTGAAAGCTGTTTCTTATGGCGCATCCGTTATTCCGATTATACTCATTGTTTGGCTGATGTCTTATGTAGAAAAGCTGGCAGATAAATTATCACCGGGACCGGTCAAAATCTTTATGGTTCCTTTAATTACGATGATTATTGTTGCTCCGATTGGCTTACTGTTTTTAGGGCCGCTTGGTATGTATCTTGGTGCAGGTTTAGCCGCAGGGGTCTTTTGGATCCAGCAAACGGCAGGATGGGCTGCCGTTGCCATTTTAGCCGTTTTCTTACCTTTTATCGTTATGTTTGGGATGCAGAAGGTGTTCTATCCAGTGGTTATCGCGTCCCTTGCTTCACCAGGATACGACGCTCTTATCGGAGTGGCCATGCTAGCGGCGAACTTTGCGCAAGGTGGAGGTGCTTTGGCTGTTTCCTTTAAAACCAAAGACCCTAAGTTAAAACAAATTGCAATGTCCGGAGGAATTTCTGCTTTATTTGGGATAACAGAACCTGCATTATACGGCGTTCATTTAAAACTCAAGAAAACATTACTCGCATGTATGATTGGAGCAGGAGTTTCAGGTATTTTTGTTGGATTGATTAAGCTGAAAGCGTTTGTGATGGTTTCACCTGGTATTGCAACGATGCCAATCTTTATTGAAAAAGGGACTTCAAACTTTACGTTTGCTATTATTGGTGCAGTCACGGCAGCGGTCATCGCGTTTATTGCTGTTTACATGATCGGCTTTAAAGAGGCAGAAACTGAAAACATCGAGAAGAAAAATGAGCCTGTCTCTACATCAGAAAGCACAAGAAATCGTGAAGTCATTTATGCACCAATGAAAGGAGACATCATTCCTTTAGCCAAAGTGAATGATAAAGTATTCTCTGAAGAAGTGATGGGGAAAGGTGCAGCGATTCAACCTAGTGAAGGGAAAGTATTCGCTCCTTTTGATGGGCAAGTGGAAATGATTTTCCATACAAATCATGCCATTGGTCTAAAATCCAACCTTGGTGTGGAAGTTCTGATTCATATTGGTATTGATACCGTTAACTTAAATGGACAATTTTTCACTTCACATGTTCAACAAGGTGATACAGTAAGACTAGGTCAACTTCTAATTGAATTTGATCAACAGAGTATACAAAAAGCTGGCTATGATACAACAACACCAGTCATTATTACAAATACAGCTGATTATTTAGAAATTTTACCCCAAGAGGGAAAAACGAATCCTGTTTCTGGTCATCAGCAGCCACTTTTAACAGTCTTATAAATCGATTTTGAATGTAACCAGGAAGGTGATAGGGTATGGAAATTATAAAAGTGCTGAATACCAGTGTGGTTCTCGCTAAAAGAGATGACGGTAAGGAAATCATCGTAATGGGTAAGGCGATTGGGTTTAAAAATAAGCCAGGCAGTCTTATTCAAGAGTCCGATATTCAAAAGATCTATGTGCTAGAAGATCAAAGCACGTCTAATGATTTAGCTGAGCTTATGAGGGAGACCCCAGAGGAATTTTTAATCATGACAGATGAGATTATATCCTATGCGAAGCGCCGTTTATCTACACACTTAAATGAGCATCTTTATATTTCTTTAACCGATCACCTTTTCATGGCTACGAAGCGCTTTAAGGAAAATTTAACGATACAAAATCGCCTGCTGTGGGAAGTAAAGAAATTTTACCCCGAGGAATTCAGTATTGGTCTGCATGCACTAGAGCTGATTGAAAAACAATTAGGCATTCAGCTGCCTGAAGAAGAAGCGGCGAATATTGCATTTCATCTAGTGAATGCGCAGCAGACCAAAGATAATTTAAATCAAATCGTAATGATGACCAATATGGTCAAAGACATTTTAAATATTATCAAAATGCATTATAAGATCGACATTCCGACAGATACGATTAATTACTCTAGATTTTTAACACATTTACAGTTCTTTGTTCAGCGTTTGCTTGAGAATAAAATGCTCGAAACAGATGATCACGATCTAATCGATCAAATCATGAGGAAATACCCCGAAGAAGTAAAATGTGTGGAGAAAATCGAGAAATATATAAAAACAAATGTTGATTACACTATATCCAATGACGAAAAAATGTATTTAATTATTCATGTCAATCGAGTGGTTCAAAGAAATAACGCATAGTCTTGAGGAGGAAGAAACATGTCTAATCAAATCAAGAAATTTCCAGAAGGTTTTTTATGGGGTGGCGCCATCGCGGCAAACCAAGCAGAAGGTGCATGGAATGTAGACGGAAAAGGGTTATCGACTGCTGATGTGGCGATCTTTAAAAAAGGTCTCAGTAAATCTGACTATAAAAAGCACAATAAAGTGGATGAAGAACAAATTCAGCAAGCAATGCGTGCAGATACCGCTGAAGGTTATCCAAAACGAAGAGGTGTAGATTTTTATCATCGTTATCCTGAAGATCTGGCGTTGTTCAAAGAAATGGGATTGAAGACGTTACGTGTCTCGATTGCATGGACGCGTATTTTTCCAAACGGTGATGAAGAAGAGCCAAATGAAGCGGGATTATTATTTTACGACCGCCTATTCGATGAAATGAAGAAACATGATATTGAACCACTCGTCACGTTATCTCATTATGAAATGCCGCTATATTTAGTGAATCAATATGGAGGATGGTCTCATCGCATTGTCGTTGATTTCTTTGTGAAATTTAGTCGAGTGGTATTTGATCGATACAAAGATAAAGTCAAGTATTGGCTGACTTTCAATGAAATTGATAGCATTGTCCGACATCCATTTACAAGTGGTGGAATCGTTTCAGAGCGCTTTGACAATGTAGAACAGGCCGTTTATCAAGCATTGCATCATCAATTTGTTGCAAGTGCGTTGGCCGTTAAATATTGTCACGAGATGATCCCGGGGGCAAAAATAGGGTGTATGCTGACGAAATTAACAACGTATCCGTATTCTTGTAATCCAAAGGATGTTCTAAAAGCATCAAAGAACAATCAGTTCAATATGTTTTTCACGGATGTACAGGTGCGCGGGGAGTATCCGCGTTTTATCAATCGACTGTTTAAAGAAAAGAACATTCACATTGAGAAACAACTAGGAGATGACGAGTTATTAAAGGTGCATACGGTTGATTTTATTTCATTCAGTTACTACAATTCCTTAGTTGCTACTGAAAATAGTGAAGGCATGGAAACTGTCAGCGGCAATACAATAGGCGGAGTGAAAAATCCTTATTTAGAAGTGAGTGAATGGGGCTGGCAGATCGACCCGATTGGAATTCGTATCTCTTTAAATGACTTATACGATCGCTATCAACTACCACTATTTATAGTTGAGAATGGATTAGGTGCATACGATAAGGTGGAAGATGGAAAGATAAATGATGATTATCGGATTAGCTATCACGAGCAGCATTTCCAGCAGATGCTGGAAGCCATTGAAGATGGAGTCGAATTAATGGGTTACACCAGCTGGGGAATTCTTGATTTAATTAGTTACTCCTCATCTGAAATGGAAAAGCGCTATGGGTTTATCCATGTTGATCAAGATAACGATGGAAACGGAACGTTAAATCGAACACCTAAAAAAAGCTTTTACTGGTATCAAGAAGTCATTCGTCAAAATGGATTGAAAATGAACGATGAACAGAATTGAGACATCATTTAAGGAGTGGCAGTTAACCACTCCTTTTTTCTATCGATGGTGTCATACGCTTGATCAATGAATTCCCTTCAAATTTAAGCAATTCACTATCTTTACCTTTCGCATTCGTATAAAATAAGAGCAGTGAAAAATTGAAGAAATGCTTGATACATGAAGGGCGTGTAAGCTGTGAGCTGCATGACATGATGAGATGTATGAACGTGAAGGCTGCAAAGCTGTTCTTCCTCACATATGAGATCTTGTAAGCGTAACCATTATTTGTCACTTCATTGCGATGGTGTTGAGGGGTGTGTCAGGATGAGGAATCCGTATGTGAGAACGGCTTCTAGTCTGTATATTAATTATTTTTTATTGGGTATGGTCAATATTATTTTGGCTTCAAATATGCCATTTTTAATCAAACAATTAGATACCAATAGTGCGGGAATTAGTTATATGATTTCGGCGCTTGGCATTGGCAGGGTGCTCACATATGGTTTATCAGGCGTACTGTCAGATCGTTTTGGGCGTAAGCCGGTCATTCTGGTTTCTGGTGTGCTGATGGCGGTGTTCCTCATCGGAATCCCGTTGTCTCCGAATTATCAAATCGCGTTTGCGTTTGCGATTTTGGCAGGGGTCGCGAATTCGGCAATGGATGCAGGAACGTATCCTGCGTTAATGGAGGCGTTTCCGCAAAACTCGGGATCTGCGAATGTGATGGTGAAGGCCTTTATCTCCATTGGGGCAACCATTTTGCCACTGGCGATTTACTTTTTAGCAGAGCATGATTTGTTTTATGGAATGGCATTTTTTGTTCCTGCTCTGATCTATCTTGTGAATGTCTTGATGCTGTGGACCTTGCCATTTCCGAATCATCGCAAGGTGGAGCAAGTCCAGGTAACGGAGCATGACGGACTTCCGCGCTTCTCGACAGAGCCTACATTTTGGAGAGAAGGGATCGCGCTCATTGTGATCAGCTTTACGTCAAATGGACTGTATGCGCTGCCGCAAATTTGGCTTCCTACGTACGGTGAGGCCATCTTGGGGATGACATCGGGCAGTGCTGTAAAACTGCTCAGTTACTATAGCATGGGCGGGCTGCTGTCTGTCGTGATGCTCGCGTTTCTGCTGCGCCGCTTTGTCCGTCCGGTCACTGTACTGCTGATCTATCCAATCATTACACTTGTTTCCATTTGTGTGCTCTTGGTCGTGAAATCACCAGTTATAGGAACCGTCAATGCTTTTGTATTGGGATTTTCAACGGCAGGAGTTTTTCAGCTGACGTTAACTGTGATGGCTGAATTCTTCTGGAGAAACAAAGGGACGATGACTGGGATTATCTCTACAGCGGGCGGCGTGTCGGCTATCGTCATCCCGGTCGTAACAGGTTTAATTCAGAGTCACGCGTCCATTTTACAAATCTTTATGTTCGATGCAGTGGTGGCTGTTGCGGCCATTATCGGCGCACTGTATATCCTGTATCGATACCGCCAAGTCATGGCACATGATTAAAAAAAGACGACCTCCGCAGGAAGTCGTCTCAGCGTGTAGGCAAATCCTCGCATCCTTTGTCAGGCCTCTGAGCCGGTACTCACGAATGTTAAATCCGTTCCTATATCACGCTGAAAATAAAACAAAGGGCTAAAATGATCATCATTTTAGCCCTTTGTCTTTTTTATTTTAGAAACGGTCATTTTCAAAAAGAATTTGTTTTACTTGATCAACTGGCATATCTTCACCAGTAAAGAGTTTGTAAGCAAGTGCACCTTGCCACAGCATCATTCCAAGACCGTTAATGGTTTTGGCGCCAGCTTCCTGTGCTTGTGCAAGAAGCTTTGTTTTTTGCGGGTTGTACACAACATCTGTCACGATCAAATCTTCACGAAGTACATCAAGTGTATCATCGATAATGCTGAGCTGATCTAGTGGTTTCATGCCAAGGCTTGTCCCGTTTGCCAGGATCGCACTTTCTGCTACTTCACGGCGGAACGCGTCTTTGTCTTCAAGTGGGAAAATGTTTGCTTTGACACCGAAAGATTTCATTTCGTTGTTGATGTAATTTACATTTTCTTCTGCTTGAACAAAGTATTGGTCATTACGAGCAAAAATGCTAATTTCACGAATGCCGGACTGTGCAAGCTGAATCGCAATCGGAGTTGCCGCGCCGCCAGAGCCAACAAGTGTGACTTTTTTGCCGGCTAATTCAACGCCATGTTCAATTAAGTTTCTCACATATCCAAGACCATCTGTGTTGTAGCCGATGAGCTTACCATCTTTGTTTACTACAGTGTTACTTGCACGTGTATATCTTGCAGAATCATCTAGTTCGTCTAAGTAATCCAGTACTTTCATTTTGTTCGGCATAGAGACGTTAAATCCAGCTGCACCCATTGCTTTCATACCGTTTACGGCTGCTTCTAGTTCATCATTCCCTACTTCAAATGCAAGGTAAGCATAGTTGATACCTGTTAATGTATAGCCAAGGTTATGCATACGTGGTGAAAGGCTGTGCCCGATTGGTGTAGCAAGAAGACCGACTAATTTTGTTTTTCCATCAATATTTCGTTCATGTATGTTTGTCATGATTGACATCTCCTTTAATTATCTAAATAATTTTTTCATGCGTCCAAGAACAAAGACCGCTAGTAATACGCTAATAACCGCAATGATCATATCGAAAAATAACGTCATTTTAATATCGTACGAGCTGACCAATCCACTTGTAATGAGCGGCACGAGAATAAACGCTGAGCTTGCCGCAATGTTGACGTAGGATGAAGCCGTTGCTTTGTTTGTCGGGAACAATTTCATCATAATACTCATCGCCAGCTGGAAGATTCCCGCTGTAAATAGTCCTAAGAAGAAGGTGCTGACAATGACAATGCTGTACGTTTCGATTTGGAAAAGTGAAAGCATTGCAAGGAACGCCCCAATTGGATAAATGATCGCCACCATAATCGGTGAAATGAATTTATCTAAGACGACCGAAAGCAATAGAACAGATACCAGTGCACCAATACTAAAATAAGAAAGAAGCTGTGTGGCTTGTTCTGTGCCAAGTCCGATTAATTTCAACCCGAGCTGCGGAAGCCATGTCTGCCATACGACAAACAATGCAGTCGATGTGAATCCCATCAGTACAACAGCTAAGCCTTCGCCAAGCATTTTTGGTTCTTTCTTCAGCTGATCCTGTACTGGAAGAGCGTCTTGTGAAGAAACTTGCTTATGGTTCGGGAATGGCATAAAGATTAAGTAAATCCCTACGAGTAAATAAAGAAGCCCTAGTCCAAAGAACGCCCAGCCCCAGAAGATGTCATGTGCCACTAGGAATGCCAAGATAAATGGAAGAACAGTCGCCCCAATGGATACAGACGCTTTTACTAAAACAGAAGCCGAACTTGCTTTTTTAGGAAATGACTCTGACAAGGCAGGATAGGTTCCTGAATCAAGCAGTGAGTTGGCAATACCTGCTGAAATCGCAAAGATAAATGCCAGTGTATAACTTGTTGTCGTTGGAATACCGATTAAGAATAATAAGTAAAGAAAATTTCCTGTAATAATGACAGGCTTACGTCCCCAGCTGTCGGCTAACCGGCCTGAGAAAAAGAGCGCAATGAGTTTACCAATTCCGATCGCCGATACAAGCAAGCTGATTTTCGGAATATCTACATGGTAGCGTTCAGATAAGCTGTCCATGTTGGAAGCTACAATAATGTTGATCATGCCAAGCATGAAGTAATTTAAATACATGCCAAGTGACGATTTTATATAAGGATTTTTCATGTTCCCACTCCTATATTTGAAACCCCTTTAAGGTCAAATTCTTTGTATATTGTTTCCTTCAAAATGAATAATATGAAGCCCATCACAACACCCCTTATGTGATTGATGAAAAAATAATGAATATTCACCTGTTCTTCAATCAAGTACATCGTTCTACTAAAATGTAAAAAATAATAACAGCCTTGATTAGGAAGTGAAACTTCATGATTTGATCAGAATCATAAAAAATCACTTTTAACTGTTTTTTGATAGAAATAATAATATGACGAAATAGGTATAACGATATACTAAAAGAAGCAACGAGATAAATATACTCCTGCATTTTAAATGTGTCAAGTTTATGACTTTGTGATTTAAAAAAAGAAAAATGAAACAAAGAAATAGTTGACTTGATCAATAAAAAAAGAGAATTGCTGCACACAATTCTCTTTTTCATCATGATGGAGAGGTTTCTCTAATATGAAGTTGAGGCTTTAAAATCAATCGCTGTAGCTCTTCATCCTGTTCGTTCATTTTATGATATAAAAGGTTCGCTGCTTTTACCCCGATGGATCGGGGAAATGAGGAAACAGTGGTGAGCGGCGGATGGTACATTTCCGCTTCAGGAACATTATCGAATCCAACGACATCGATATCTTCACCAGGCTGAATGCCCCGTGCTGACAGTGCTTGAATGACTCCAAAAGCGACTAAGTCACTAAAACAAAAAATAGCAGTAGGGGGCTCAGGCTGATCCATCACTTGGGCGAGTGCTTCTTTCCCGCCTTCACGAGTAGGTACTATATCAATAATAAGCGACTCATCAATCGTCACATTTTCTTCGTCATGAGCTCTTTTGAAACCTTTCATCCGCTCAATCCAAGTTGAAGAGGTCTTGATACCGCCTAAAAAGGCGATGCGGCGATGTCCCTTTTGAAGAAGATGATGAACCGCCATCCAAGTACCTTGTTCATAATCAACACCGACATAGTCACATTGCACGTCTGATAATTCACGATTTGCCAGTACTTTTGGGGTGCGAATTTGATTTAATTGTTTGACCGTTCGAGCAGAGCTTTTCGAAGCTGGGTTTAAAATAATCCCGCCCACTCGGTGCTCTACCATGGTGGAAATGAGCCGCTCCTGTTTATCGACACTGTCAAAGGTTGTACCAAGTAAAACAGTATAGCCCAGCGATTCAAGTGTGGTCTGTACGCCAATTAAAAACTCCGAAATAAAGGTGTTAGAAATATCCGTCACAATCACACCAACGATATTTGAGCTTTTTGACCGCATGTTAGCAGCAACGCGGTCGTATACGTATCCTAAGTCCTCCATGGATTGCAGTACTTTGTTTCGAGTGGCTTCAGAGATTCTAGGATTATTTCGAACAACGAGTGATGCCGTTGAAGTCGAGACACCGGCATGCTTGGCGACTTCCTGTAATGTAACACGCTGTTTGTTCATTTTTTTCATTTATCTTCACCAACTTCCATGGATTGCTTAACTTTGTTCATGATCAAGAGGGATTTCTCCATCAAACGAGCCGAACATCTTTTGATTTATTATACATGAATCAGGGGGGATTGATGAAGTGAAGACATATGCGTACCGCCGTAAATCATAAAAGATTACCATTGACAGCTTTCTGAATGAGGCGTAAAATATGAAATTATTCAGAAATAGCAACATTTTAATTAAATAACGAAGGCTATGAATGCTGTGGGTCACACTATAGCAGGAGCAGCTTCTGGAGAGACCGCATGTGTGTGCGGCGCCGAAGGGTTCACAATCTCAGGCAAAAGGACAGAAGAGTACGAAATATTGTATTTGTGGTGCATGGATGATGCCGTGTATTACTTTTCTCTATTTTGCTATTCTTTTATGACCGTGAGATTGGAGCGCATCCAATCTCTTTTTTTATGGACTTTTTTAAAGGGTTCATTATTTCAGTATAAGATCGTGTCGTAGGAGGGTGTTAGCATTGGCACAACAAGAATTAAAACGAGATTTATCAAACCGTCATGTGCAATTGATTGCCATTGGCGGAACCATTGGAACAGGGTTGTTTTTAGGATCTGGAAAAGCTATTCAATTGGCAGGTCCTTCAATCATTTTTGCTTATTTAATTGTCGGAATGGCCATCTTTTTTGTCATGAGGGCACTTGGAGAATTGCTTTTATCGAAGGCGGGCTATCAGTCATTAACCGATATTGCAGAGGACTATCTCGGCCCGTGGGCATCTTTTGTGACAGGGTGGACATATTGGTTTTGCTGGATTATGACAGCGATGGCGGATGTCATTGCGGTCGGGGTGTATGTGCAGTATTGGTTTGACATCCCGCAGTGGATTCCTGCCATCATTTGTTTGTTGATTTTACTCGGGTTGAATTTGTTGACGGTAAAGCTTTTCGGAGAAATGGAATTTTGGTTTGCACTCATTAAAGTAATTACGATTCTATTATTGATCGGGGTTGGAATGGTTCTTTTAATCATTGGTTTTCAAACAGATGCTGGACCGGTGACAGTAACGAATTTATGGTTTCATGGCGGGTTATTCCCGAATGGTGTCACAGGTTTCTTATTGTCATTCCAGATGGTGATTTTTGCGTATGTGGGAGTTGAACTGGTCGGTGTGTCCGCAGCAGAAACAGCCAATCCGCAAAAAAACATCCCTTCTGCGATTAATAAGATTCCATTAAGAATTCTATTTTTCTATGTGGGTGCGATCTTTGTTTTACTATGTATTAACCCATGGACTGAGCTCAGTGCATCAGAAAGTCCTTTTGTGAAAACCTTTGGACTCATTGGGATACCAGTAGCAGCGGGGCTCATCAACTTTGTCGTCCTGACATCTGCGGCATCAGCTTGTAATAGCGGTATGTTCTCGACAAGCCGCATTCTGTATAATCTCAGTCATCAAAAGCAGGGTCCAGCTTCCTTCGGACGTTTGAACAAGCATGCTGTCCCAAGTAATGCGCTATTCGTTTCGACGATTGTGGTATCGGTTGGAGCTCTTTTAAGCAAGCTGATTCCCGAGCAAGCTTTTGGTATTGTTACCACGATCAGCGCCATTTGTTTCATTTGGGTATGGAGTATTATTTTAATTTGTCATTTGAAATATAAAAAAACAAAGCCTGAACTGCATGCAGCATCTACCTTTAAAGCACCGTTCACACCTTTTGTGAATATATGTGTTTTGGTTCTCTTCGCTGCGATTCTAGTGATCATGCTGTTTGCAGATGCAACACGCCCCGCGCTCTTATTAACGCCGGTCTGGTTTGGTTTCTTACTATTGATTTATGCACGAAAGAAACGCCGCGCGTCATAATGAACGGAAAAAGCACAGCCTTTGCATGAGGCTGTGCTTTTGTTCATTTAACGATTTCTAATCTTTAGCACATAATTTGCATTCAAAATGATTAAAACAAGTCCAATGACCATGATTGAGAACAGCTGAGAGTGATTGGCTCCAAGGGAATACACAATCAAAATAAACATGGCGCTGGTCAATAGGATATTCATCATTTGATACGTATGAAACAGTCCGTCAAGCATCACATGCTTTTCGCCTTCGTCCGAAATGGCGAGCAGCTTTTTACTGTAGTCTTTGTCAGATAGACTTGGCAGATTCCGATTAGGGTAGACAAGCTTTAGAACAGATATCGATATATATGAACTGATAACGGTGACGATAAATAAAGCAGCATTGACGAGAATCAGCCAGAGTGGCTGCTCGGTGACGATCGCGATACCGATGGCAACAATGGAAAAAATGGTACTTACCGTATTGGCTAAAGTCAAATCAGTAAAGGTCCGATATTGTTTTGCTTCCAGTTCATCCTCCTCATCTCCAGAGACCGAAAGAGACACTCTTTTTTTCATACGTGAAATCCCTGAAAAACAATAAATAATCAATAAAATCGTCAATCCACTGATGACAAGAGTCGCTTCAAATGCAACATCAAGAAGTGTCATCTCAAATTCGGCTGCCAGCAGACAGTAAGCGCCGAGAAAGCCAAGGAGAGCACCTAAGAGCATTTTGTATACAGTTTTCATGAAAGTTCATCCTCCTCGAATAGAAAAATACGTTCAATGGGTTCCTGAAAAATTCGTGAAAGCTTAACCGCGAGCAAGAGAGACGGCATTAACTCATCTCGTTCCATTAAGCTGATGGTCTGACGAGAGACCTTTGCACGCTTTGCCAGCTCAGTTTGGTTTAAACCATCACGCGCACGAAGCTCTTTTAACCGATTTTTCATTCTGTCACCTCAATTTTGCTTGAAATCTTTCCTTGATTGTAAAGCATTATATTCATTTTGACAAGTAAAGTTGTCAAAATGATAAAAATAATTGTCAGAAGGATCATCTTTATTCAAAAGGAGAACCATGATACGCTAAAGGAAAGAGAAACAGAAAACAGGTGGTGTCCGTGTTCATTGATCAATTAAAAAATGACTTACATCAATCACAGCCGTTGTTCATTGGAGAAGAGACAGCGTTCAAAGCAGCAGTCCTTATCCCTTTGGTGCAAGTAAATGGAGAATGGCATATATTATTTGAGGTACGATCGCTCACCATGAGAAAACAGCCGGGGGATATTAGCTTTCCTGGGGGCAAGCTTGACGGCAGCGAAACTGCACAGGAAGCTGCACTGCGAGAAACACATGAAGAGCTGGGCATTCCGCCAGAATCGGTCGAGATCCTTGGACAGCTTAGTCCTTATATCGCGTCTCCATCCTTCGTGGTATACCCATATGTTGGTATCATTGATGAGCAAAAAGTGAAACACTCCTTTAATCAAGAAGAAGTAGAGGAGACTTTTACCGTGCCTCTATCATGGCTCAGCCAATATGAGCCGTACTTACATCATGTATCCGTTCAGCCAACACCAGGCGAGGACTTCCCTTATGAAAAAATCATGAATGGTGAAAAATACAGCTGGGGAAGCCGTTCGATTGAGGAATGGTTTTATGATTACAAAAACTACACCATATGGGGATTAACAGCCCGCATATTAAAGCATTTTGTGACCGTTGCAAAAAGAAATTCCTAGAGAATCGTTCTCTAGGAATTTGTTGTATTTAGGCGTTCCTTCGCTGTTTGTTGTCCTTTACTTATTGAAATAGGGGATTTTGCTTGGCTCAGTCCGTAGGAAGGCATGTTCACGTAGATGGATTCATACGAGCCGGCTTGAATTTGGTACGTTTCATGATAAATTCCGACCGCGTCATTATTTCGTGCTCTTTGGTTAAATTCTTTCCAAGCAGCCAAATGCTTCTCCATCTTGGCATAGGCAAGGAGGTCATCGGTTGACTTCCAATATTGAATCATCGTTGTCGTACGTAATCCGAAGTAATTCTCTGTTCCAAGAAACCCAAGCTCTTCTTGATGGGTATACAGCTCCTTGATCATGCCAGGCATTGCCATGAACACGGGCAGCCATTGATGAATGGCCCAGCGTTTGTTGATCCTCATTCCGATGATGAACACAACAATCGAATCAGAATTGTCCGTTGTAAATCTGCCAGCACGTATCTCCTTTTTCATTCATTTACCCTTCCTTCTTCATCGAATGGAATGTTTCCACGCACCAATCAATTCCTGCTTGAGCCACTCTTTTCCCATAATCTAAAGTAAACAGCCAATACTTCGCATCCGCTTCATCTGGATAAAGCTCTTGAATGTTTTGTTCAATTGAAACATAAGTTTCATAACGAATACGGAGCTGCCGCTCATAATCCTGTAAAAGCACCAATTTTTTCTCAAACGAAAGATATTGACCGAAGAATAACTTTAATAACACCTCATTACGCTCTGTTGGTAACTGATCGAGCGGCAGCGCCAGCCACTCTCTTAACGTATTCAGTCCTTTTTCAGTCAAATGATATTCCCGCTTGTCTGATCGGCCAGAAGTAGCAGCAGGTGAAACTTCCGCAAGGCCTTCCTCGACTATTAACTTTAAAGCTGGATAAATTTGTCCATAACTGATTTTCCAAAAATGATGCAGGCTTCTATCAATTAATTGCTTCACTTCGTATCCTGACTTACAATCAGTCGTTAAAATACCTAAAATCGCATACGTCGTATCATTGTATTTTTTCATATCAGCACACCTATCTAAAAGATATATCATTTAGATATATAATATGCGATATCCATTGGTGATACAAGAAGTTTTAGAAATAATCCAATGAAGGAGGTGAAGAGATCGCTAGGAGATGCATCACAATATATTGATAGAAAAAATAAAAATCCGTCAGATCAATGATCAGAGGAGGTATGTATGAATAGATCAAAAATCTGGATCGTAGCAATTTTAGCGGTACTAGTCATCGTTGCTGTCAGCTGGATAGCATACCAAGCAAATGCAAAAAAGAGTGTATTGAACAACTATTACGCCTTTGTATATAAGACAAAGGATCAAGTGAACTGGTTCAAGGTAACGGAGAGAAAAGGGAAAGTCACTGGTTATCTGAATGAAACCATTTTGGAGGAAAACCCAAAAAGACACTTTGATCCCAACCTATTTATCAACAAATATAAATTAACTGGTAAAACTGTTGAAAACGGTTACGAGTTTCAAGTGAAGCAAGGGAAAGAGACGATCACATATAAAGTTCACCTTGATGAAAAAGATCTTTCTGTGAAAAAACAAGGTGAAAAGCAAAGCATCACATATAAAGCAGTTGATCAAACAAAACTACGTGCTGTTCAAAAGGACATTCATGACCGATATGATGAATTGATGGAGGACTCTGAGAATAGATTCCATGATTATGTAAGAAACTTTATTAAGAAAGTAACAGGCGCTTATGGTTATCTGTATACAGCGGAGGATGGTTCATACCAGCTATTTCTAAAAGTAAAACGGATGTATATGCAGTCTGAATGGGCAGGTTCTTTTTTGATGAGAACGGTCCCAGGAGATGGTGGTGAACCATATAAAGAAACGAAACATACAGCCGGTGGTGTTTCAGATGGGATAATGTTTGATTTGAGTACTTATCCTGCAATTGAAAAGGGGTTTATTTTAGGGGAAACTGATCGAGATGCAACATCAATTAAATTCCCTTTTAAAATGGCAGGCGGTACAATAGAATTTAAAGCTGTCACGAAAGAGGAATATCAAGAACAAACGGAAGCATTCAAAAAGCAGGCTGAAGAAAAGAAAAAATAGATGATGATAAACCAGATGGGTCATTTTAAACTTATCTGGTTTTTAGATGGAAGTAGTTTTTGGTGAGTGATAAAAGGATATTTATTGTATAAAAAACAGGAAGGTTACTTCAACAATGAAAGAAGAGTAATTTGGGTATATAGACCTTAATAATTTTTAGAAAATTAAATGTTGACGCTTTCATATAATCAATATATACTAAAAGCAAATCCAATATGAATAAATTAGACATGTGACTGGTCATGCAGGCAGGATCTAAAAACGATGAATTTCTTTTATTTGTCGTTTTAGGTCCTTTTTTTATTGCCAAAATATAGGTCTCGTGTATGAGAAAAGGGGGAGGAAAAATGAATTACACACAAGTTGCCAAAGACGTTTTACAGCATGTAGGCGGCAAAGAAAACATTGCGCACCTTGAGCATTGTTCAACAAGACTTCGCTTCACACTAATCGATCAGAAAAAAGCAGATGTATCAGCACTAGAAAAAACACCAGGTGTTATAGCTGTCAGAATGTCAGGACAATGCCAAGTAGTCATTGGGAATGACGTCATTGAAGTGTATCAAAAGGTAACAAGTTTAATAGGCAGCAGCTCATCAGGCCAAGATGTGCCTTCCAATCAGCCAAAAGAAAAAAGAAAAGCAGGCACAGTTCTGTTAGATTTCATTGTAGGTGTCTTCCAGCCGCTTGTACCAGCTATCGCAGGCGGAGGAATTTTAAAATCATTTCTTCTCCTTTTCTCTTTATTAGGCTGGATGGATGCAAAGGGACAAACCTATCAAATACTGAACATGGTAGGTGACGCACCACTTTACTTTCTGCCTTTACTAGTTGCTGTAACGACGGCGAATAAACTAAAAGTAAACTCGCTGGTCGCACTATCAGCAGTCGGTGCGCTCCTTCTGCCGAACATGACGGCGATGCTTACAGAAGGTGCGCAATTACTTTCATTCGATGTAAAAAATATAGCTTATGCGTATCAAGTGTTTCCGGCAATCCTTTCTGTATTGCTTTACGCGCAAATGGAAAAATTCTTTACGCGGTTTTCACCAAAACCAATTCGGATTTTCTTCGTTCCGATGATGTCATTGGTCATTACTGTACCAGTTACGCTACTTCTGTTAGGGCCGATTGGTTTTACAGCAGGGCAAGGTTTTTCATCTATTATTCTTGCGATGTTTAATACGATAGGCTGGGTAGCTGTCGCCATTTTAGCAGCGGTTCTCCCGTTCATGGTGGCATCAGGCATGCACAAAGCAATGGTCCCTTATGCAGTCACAACGATGGGGAACCTAGGGAAAGAAGCACTTTATTTACCAGCATCACTTGCGCATAATATTGCGGAAAGTGGAGCTTGTTTTGCTGTCGCACTTCGAACAAAAGACAAGGTACTCAGATCAACAGCCATTTCGGCAGGAATATCAGCATTTTTTGGCATTACAGAGCCGGCGCTGTATGGTGTGACACTGCAAAATAAGCGAGTCCTTGGAAGTGTTATGATGGGTTCGTTTGTTGGCGGGATTTTCATTGGTTTAGTTGGTATACAAGCCTTTGTGCTTGTTGGCCCTGGATTAGCAAGCATGTCGATGTTTATATCAGATGAGCTCCCGCGAAATTTGATGTTTGCTATCATTGGAGCGGTCATTTCGTTTATTGTCGCCTTTATCGCTGCTTTTGTATTAGGTAAAGATCGAACTGTAGAAGAAAAGACAAAGGACCAAGCTGGGTTTGCTGAAAAAATTGGAGCAGGAGAAACATTCAAAAGCCCTGTGATTGGTCAAATGATCTCTCTATCTGAAGTGAAAGATGATATTTTCTCTTCAAAGGTCATGGGAGAAGGAATTGCCATTGTACCTTCAAAGGGAGCACTTTATGCACCAGTAGATGGAGAGGTAACCTTACTGTTCGAAACAAACCATGCACTTGGTATGAAGACGGACCATGGAGTTGAAGTATTATTCCACATCGGCATTGACACCGTTCAGTTGGAAGGTCAGTATTTCCATCCAAAGGTGCAGGCTGGAGAGCGTGTTCAAGCGGGTGATTTATTGATTGAATTTGATCTAGAAAAAATCATGGAAGCAGGGTATGATCCAGTAACTCTTGCTGTAGTCACAAATACAGATCAATATGATATTAAGGTACAGCCATTACACGAGGTCAATCGTCAAGATACATTGATGGTTGTTACACAATTAGGAGGATAATCATATGAAAAAAATCAAAGGTTTTCCAAAAGGATTTTTATGGGGCGGCGCCATTGCTGCTAACCAGGCAGAAGGCGCCTGGAATATAGATGGAAAGGGACCGTCTGTTGCAGATATTGCAATGTACCGTTCCAACTTGAGTGTAGAAGATTATGAAGGTCATCTTGCTGTTACCACTGAAAATATAGATCGTGCGATGAAAGATCCAGACGATAAAAAATACCCAAAGCGCAGAGGTGTTGATTTCTATCATCACTATAAAGAGGATTTGGCTCTCTTTGCTGAAATGGGATTTCAAACACTTCGCATTTCTATTGCATGGAGTCGTATCTTCCCTACTGGAGAAGAAGCGGAACCGAATGAAAAAGGGCTGCAATTTTATGATCGTGTATTTGCAGAAATGAAAAAACACAACATAGAACCGATCGTGACACTCTCTCATTATGAAATGCCATTAGCCCTTAGTGTGAAATATAACGGCTGGGTTGAAAGAAAAGTAATCGACCTCTTTGTGAAGTTCGCCAATGTTTGTTTCGAACGTTATAAAGATGATGTGAAATATTGGCTCACTTTTAATGAAATTGATAGTATTCACCGCCACTCTTTCATTACAGCGGGAATTATTCCTGATCGCTGTCCAGAAGGAAAAGTGGAAGAGACGGTGTACCAAGCACTTCATCATCAATTTATTGCATCTGCTCTTGTAACAGCAGATTGCCATCGTATCATCCCAGGCAGCCAAGTAGGATGTATGCTGACTAAATTGACAACGTATCCGCATACGTGCCACCCGAATGATGTGGAACAAGCTTTGAAACAAAACTTAGAAAACTATTTCTATGCAGATGTTCAGGTATTTGGCGAGTATCCACCGCTGATCAAGCGCATGCTTGAGAGAAAAGATATTCATATTCAAATGGAAGCAGATGATCTAACCATTTTAAAGGAAAACACAGTAGATTTTATCTCATTCAGCTACTATATGTCTTTAACGGAATCAGCCCAAGAAGGATTAGAAGAGACAGAAGGAAATACCATTCGTGGAGTCAAAAACCCTTATCTTCCTTCAACTGACTGGGGCTGGCAAATTGATCCGGTTGGTCTGAAAATTTCTTTGATCGAATTGTATGATCGCTATCAAAAACCTCTTATCATTGTCGAGAACGGCATGGGTGCAAAGGATGTAGTTGAAAGTGATGGCTCAATTCATGACGACTATCGTATTAATTATTTTAAGGAACATTTCCGTCAAATGAGAGAAGCCATTGAAGAAGGCGTCGATCTCTTCGGATATACGAGCTGGGGCTCAATTGATATTATTAGTGCAGGTACATCACAAATGTCAAAACGCTATGGCTTCATTCATGTAGATCAAGATGATGACGGGAACGGGACATTAAAACGATCTCGAAAAGACTCATTTTATTGGTACAAAAAAGTCATTGAGACAAATGGTGAATCGCTTGATTGAACACCACAATCATGAAAACAGGTGATGACGATGTTTAAAATCAAAAAAGTTTTAAACTCGAGCGTGGTCCTGGCTGAAGATCAGAACCAACAGGAGATGGTTTTGTTCGGCCGAGGAATTGGCTATGGACAGAAACCAGGTCAAATGATAGAAGAGAAAAAAGCGGACCAAGTCTTTATGTCAGTCGATAACATGAGAGCAAAAGAATTTCTTCAACTGTTAGATTCAATGCCTCAGGAATTTATCGATTTAACTCAACACATCGTCCAATATGCAGAAAAACGTTTAAACTCAAATTTAAATTCAGGTATTTATTTTACCTTAATGGATCATTTGAATTTTGCAGTGGAACGTCATAAAAAGAATATTAATATTACGAATCGCGTGTATTGGGAAATCAAAAATTACTATACAGAAGAATTTGAAGTAGGAAATTACGCACTTGAGTTAGTCAATGACACATTTGGCATACAATTACCAAAAGAAGAAGCTGCCAATATCGCCTTTCACTTAATTAATGCATTAGGTGAAGAGTCCGAGTCGAAAGATGGTATGAAATACGCCAAGATGATCGGAAGTATTGTCAATCTTGTGCGCTACACGTTGAATATGGAAATGGATCAAGAGAATATTCATTACAGCCGGTTCATTACACATGTGAAATTCTTCGTAGAAAGATTTTATGCTGATAAATTATTATCAGATCAAGAAAATGAGTTATTTGAACAAATTGCACACTTATATCCTCAAGCGATGGATGTTGCTTTTAAAATCAAAGACTATATTAAACAGGTGCATAGTATCGTCATTCCTAATGATGAGCTTACTTATCTTGCGGTACATATACACCGCCTCATATGTTATCAGCAACTAAAATAAATGTGGAACCACTTGCCTTGATGAGGCGAGTGGTTCTTTGTATGACCAATGTTTATATTAAGTTCCGATAGGGCGTTCTGTTGTACCAGGATTGCCATCATTTAATGGATTGAAAGCCCCTGTTTGTCCTAAAACAACGATGGTCAAAGTGATGATCAATAAACTCATTTTTTTCATTAGAATTCCCCCAGTCAATGATAGGATGTTTCATGCGATCAGCTTCCTTTAAAAAGAGATAGGCTTGATGAATTGCTCCCAGCTCTTCAAAGTGTTTTGCAGCTAATGCACTTAATTCACAGACTCCTTCAGCATCTTTTAATTTTTTAAGAATGCTGATTTCATCGAAACAGGCTTGGGCTTTTTGAGCCATATCTTCAGTGAAGTATAGATGGTAAAGCAAATTCATTTTTGCTATATAGATGGGGCATTTCTCTGATTCATGTTTTTGGTTCACCAATTCGAAGTAATAGAGAGCTTGTGTCCTTTCATCGATAGAAAGCAGCTCTTTCATTAACATGTACATGGAGTGATGAAAGTAACACGAAGAGAGATAGTCTTCATCACTAAGAGCCTTTTCTAGGGCATCAATACATTTTTTTGATTCACCAGCTTCGGCGTACAAAATACTGATATTATGATAAAGCTGTGATGTTAGAAAATGATCGTTGAGACTGTCTGCGATGTGTAATGCTTTTTTGTAGTAGTCTTCTGCTCTTATAAAGTCACCAATGTCCATATAATTAGCAGCGGCGATGACAAAGGCTGCAGCTAGTCTTCTCTCATACCCTTCATGACTTTTGAAAATATCAATAGCATTCTGAATATAGTGTAGAGAAATCAGGCTTTGACGAAGCAGCATATATAAGTTAGCGATTTTCGTATGAAATTCTGCTACTTCTATTTCATCAGGAATGTGTTGTAGTTTTTTCTCGGCAATTTTAAACAGTCCAATGGCTGATGCATAGTCTCTTTTATATGAAGCGTAAAGGGCTTTGTATAGGTAAAAGTAGTATTCAATTAAGTCGTTTGTTTTAGAGGGGCAATCTGGCTCTGGCTGTTCCTTCAGTTTTGTACCTCTCCGTTCATATAACATGAGCTTATACTTGCCTTCTAGCAATGAGTAATAGGTCAAGACTTCCTGATTTTCTTCCATTTTTTGAAGTAATTCTTTTAATTCTGTATACATTGCTTTTGCACTGTGTACATCATGCTTGCGAATTGCAATTCTCCAATCATTTAAACGATTCCCCACCTGTTCAGCAGAAATGATAGCCATGGAAATTTCACCTCTTTAAGATCCTTTCACCTGTTTCATAAAAAACGATATCACAATTTTTGGTAAAATATAATCGTTTCTGCGAGGTGATTGACAAGAGGTAATAAAAAGGACCTAAGGTCATGTGATGTACGATATTGTAAGGGTGATTGCTTGTTAGCACAAATGAATAAAATCTCTTTTTAGAAATCTAAAAAAGGGATATATACAATGGATTTTATGATAATGAACGAAAATATCACTCGTATATTTGGAATAAAGCAGTTTTAACTATTTCAGGGGAAAAATGGAAGGTCGATCTAGGAAAGAAAATCATGTATGATGTTGCTAGATCATGAGATAAGAAACTGGTAGATGACGACAAAAGTAAGTATTAAACACAAACTCCGACCTTTTAGAAAGGATGTTGAAATGAAAAAAAGATTTCAAAGTTTAAATAGACAAATCACAGTCATTATCGCGACTCTGTTACTTGTTTTAGTGACTGTTTATATGTCAAAGAGATACTTTTATAGCAAAGAAATTGAGCTGCTGACAGAATCTTGTCAACAAGCTGGCGGCAAAATCATTTTAGAAACAAATAGTTTGTCTATGGATTACTCGTTTGAGTGCCAGAAAAAGTAGAACAGGCAGTTTCCTGCCTGTTTTTACTCAAATTAAAAACCTAAATCTTGCAGCCATTGATTTAATCTCATTTCTCGTTTCTCGGCAGTTGAATGGTCATATCTACCTAATTGTAAACTGTCTGCAATTTCTCCGTCATTCATAAACATGATTTTTTCAGAACGAAGAGCCACCTTAGGGTCATGTGTGACAAGCAGCAGTGTCGCTCCTTCAGCGTGTACTCTTGAAAATATATTCATCACTTCTTTCGTTGTACTGGAATTAAGAGCCCCTGTGGGTTCATCAGCAAAAAGTATGTCTGGTTCATTCATGAGCGCTCGGCAGATAGCGGCTCTTTGAAGCTGTCCTCCCGATACTTCTGTCAAATATCTATTTGCCAAATGATCAATATCAAGTTTTTCCATTAAATATTGAGCTCGTTCATTCAATTCTTGTCTTGGCTTTTTCTTTGCTAAATAAGCTGCAGTAATGATGTTGTCAAATAGATTAAGATTTTTTAATAAATGGCTGTGCTGAAAGACAAACCCCATCTCTGTTAAGCGCAGAGCAGTTAACTGTTTGTCTGTCATTTCTGATAGTGATTGGCCTTTATATTTGATCTCTCCTGTTGAAGCTTTTTCTATGCCGCTAAGCTGATAAAGTAAGGATGTTTTCCCACATCCAGAAGGTCCCATAATGGTCACGAATTCCCCACGCTTTATTGTTAAATAAATATTCTTAAGAATCGTTTGTTTCTGTCCTTTTATTGAATCGATATGCAATGACAATCGCTTCGTTTCAATCATGTGTTCCATGTGAAACATCTCCTTATAAAAGTGTATGCCTTGTCGTTTGACTAGAAAAAAACGCCTTCAATAACCAGGTGGTCAAAGCTAAATTGACAATAAATAGTGTAACGGGGTACACAACTGACACCCATTGCGGTGACAGCCACTGGAGGCTCGACGCCCCTAATGTTGCTCCACCTATACTCATCAAAGCAGGGCCAATGGTACTCACCGCGATTGTTCCAATAAAGGCGCCAAAACACAGAACAACGATAAAACTCGTTATATATTGTGCTGTTATATCTCTTATAGAAAATCCAATTGTTCTTAGCATATGGTTTCGGCTCGAATCTTTCGCCTTTAACATGTGCAGAAACATGAATAGCATTAAGCTGGCTGTTCCAAAGGCAGCTAATGCAGCAAAAAATGCAATGACTTTTACAATAGCTGCTGTGCTGCCGATCGTTTGATGAACGTATTCTTTCATATCTGTCACTTTTGCAGGAGATACCTTTTTTTCAAATATTGTCTTTTTCTCTGCAATATTTACTCCTGGCTTTAGTTGGATTTGAATGGTTTGCCAAAGAGCTGTTTGAGGAAATGGCTGTGATATTGCTTTTGCTGTTTTGCCCCCATTGGTCACGTCCTGATAAATACCTGTCACCGTTCTTTGGATTTCATGCCTATTATTTACGAGAGTGATTCTTTCTCCTATCTTTTTCTGAAGTGAATCTGCATTTAATACGGATAAGGCAATTTCTTCATTCTTTAAAGGCTGCCGCCCTTTTAAATAGTTGAGGGGAAATGCTGAGAGCTCACCTGTTTCTAAGTAGAGCGTTTCTAATGTGTGCTCCTTTGATTTCACCTGAAGAGAAGTAGTTTTATAGATGGCTGCTGTTTGTATGCTCTGATCTTGACGAATCATTGATTCTATTTCGTTTGTATTTTTCGCTAGATGATTTCCTTGGCGTATATCCATTCGAAGGTCACTTTTACCAGAGCCAAGGTATGTGATGAAATCCGGTGATTGTAAGGTATGCCATAGCTGAATAGGCATGAGCATTAAAAATGTACAGAGTGCAATAATACAAGAAATCGTTGTGTACAACTTCTTTCGTGATATCAGATCTTTTAAACCAAGCCAAATATTGATTGGTATGAACCTGCTTTTCTTGAGGTGCATAGGTATTTTTTTCTTATGATTCGGTGAATTGACAACGCCTTGAAGTGCTTGAGCAGCTGATATTTGACCAAACTTTCTTAGGACAGCATAGCTGAAAGAGATGACGATCATTGCCGTCGCAATAGAAACAAAAAGCGGGATTAACCAATGAGCAAAAGAAGGCTGATTCCCCATGTAACGGTGAATATTGGTTGTAAACATATCACCAAATATAAGCGTTAACACATATCCTGCTATACACCCTGCACAAGCAAGCGCGGCATACTTACCAACGTATAATTGCTTGATTCTTGTTAAAGGGATCCCAAGCACCTTCAGTATGCCAATTTCACGTTCATCCTCTTCTATAGAAGCCGTCATAGCAAGATGGAGAGAGAGAAGGGCTATACTGATGAGCAGCAGGCAAACAAGCAGGAGAATGGCAATGACCATTCCATCTGTCAATGCATTCAGCATACGCAGTAAAGGTAGTGTGACAGATGGACCTTGTTGTGGCAGCTGTGATGATTGATAGATTGCTTGAAAAGCATCTGTCTGCGAGGCATCATGTAGTAAAAATTCGATTAAGTACTCTTTTTGTTGAAACACTTGATTTATTGCATCCCAATCCTCGTTATGAAGAAGAAATCTTTTTGAACTGACAAGACTGGGGTTCATTTGTGCATCTCGCAAGAACGCTTTGATGCGAAAGATGAATTGATTAGCTCCTTTCTCAATCAGTAATGTTTCACCTATGTTAAGCCGATACTTTTGTTGAAAATAAATTGGGACAGCCACTTCACCTTTATTGACAGTAAGCTTTTCGTTTTGTTCATCTAGAAGAAAATCAAAGTTGTGATTTTGCTTCACAAATAAATGATCCATCACACCTGCTTTGGCAGGCTCATGTCCGAACCTGATGTTTGCATGTTCAATTGGTATCATTGGGACGATTTGATGGGCTTTTACCATGGATTGCTTGCTTGAAAATACTTCAATGTCTTTTTCATTTAGGTCGCCGTCATGCATTTGGACAAAGTCTGGCGCTTTGGCAGAATGGAGCAGGTTAGAAATGGAACCATTCAGCTGTACGATCATTTGAGCTGCACTTGCTGCGAGAAATGAAGTCATCATGATGCAAATGGTTAAGCCGATTGAAATGAGACGGTGTCGGGTTAAGTCTTTCTTTATAAACGCTAATCTCATGAGGCTGCTTCTCCTTCATGCTGAAGCATATTTTTTGTTAAGCAGGCTAGTGCAAACATGAAAGTACTGACGATGAGCACCGTCACATACATGGTGGCTGAAAACGTATTGAACAAAAATCCATACATCATTTGGCCAAGCGGAGCAGCACATTGAGAAACCATTGTCAGATTGGCCATTACTTTTCCTAATTGATGATTTGGTGTTTTCTTTTGAACATGTGAAATCACAACGATTGAGATCATAGTTAGCAGCATAGCAATTGGAAGACATCCTGCTAAAAAGAGAAAATAAGCTGGATAAGTACCAAATTGAAGAGCTGTTTTGGATGTTGAAAGCGCCACAGGCAGCAAGATGACTGCGATGACAAGAAGCCAGCGATATAAAGTAGGAATGCGCCAATGCTTCGCTACAAGTCCAACTAGCAGAGCCCCTGCAATGACAGCGAACTCAATCAAGCCCATGCCTATTCCATACATGATGTCACTGCTCTTCATTGTGACCCTTAAAATGATTGGACCCCCAACAATAAAAAATGGTGTAAGGATGAAATTTAACATTGCGGCAAGCAGCATGGCTTTTTTTAAAAATGGCTGGCTGCCAATATAAGAAAATCCTTGTTTCATATCTTTTATGAGTACCTTGCTCATGGACTCTGTCAGCGGACTAGGGGAGAAGGAAATGTTTAGCCGTAAAAGCATGCAGGCTGATAGAAAAAATACGATGGCACTCGCACCGATGATGGATTGGCTTCCAATCATTCCGTATAGAACTCCTCCGATAATAGGTGCGAGAACACCTGAAAGTGCCTGAACGCCATTGACAATGCCGTTTGCTTGTTCTAATTGCTCTTGTTTCACTAGCTGTGGAATGCTGGACATGACAGCGGGAGCATAGAACGTACTCATCACGCCAAGCAGTATCATGACAGCTCCGATCATATAGAGTGAATCATTTCCCGAAAATAACCAAAAATAAAAGGCAAGAATCATCATGCCGGTGAGGACATCAAATAAAATCATTAAATTCCTTCTGTTAAATCGGTCAGCGATTGCACCAGCTAACGGTGAGAGAAGGAGCGGGATATTGGATAAAGCGAAAAGTAAGGCATATAAATCAACTCGATGCGTCATATCCAGTACGTGTAAAGATAGAACAAACCGAATGAGAGAAGATCCGAAAACGGAAATAATCTGTCCGAGAACGAGGTAGATAAAGCGGGATGACCCTCTTTTGGATAACAAAGACATGAATATCACTCTCCTTTTAGACCGACCGTCAGTCTATAATGTATGCAGGATTGGTATTGAAGTGACCAATCACTGATTATTTTCATCCAGCTCTCCAGATAATCGCTTCAGCAGGAATGAAAAACTCCCCTTTTCTGCATGCAATGAGGATTCGAGTATATCTATAAAAGCTAAAGCGCGTTGTATACTTTCTTCGGCTGTCCATTGAAAAAGGCCTTCATCAAATATGACCTGTGCAGAAGCAAGGAGAAATTCAACCGTCTCTTGCGGATACTTCGTTTTGAATGTCCCTTCCTCTACACCTTGCTGAATGACATCTGCCAACACGGGTGATAGTTCTTTAATGGCTTTGATTAAGCTTTTTTGATGCATTTCTGCATTAGAAGGCTGATGGAACTGATCGATCATGCCCTGTTTATGGCTTCCTTGCTGAGGTGATTGCGCCATGATGATACGAAATAGTTTGTCAACGACTGGAAGGTCTGGCTCAGCTGCAATACGCTTTGCCACGATGATATCTTCTTTGATGATCCTGTCAATAATGGCATCCATTACTTCTTCTTTGGATGCAAAGTAGTAGTAAAAGGTGCCTTTTGCGATGCCAACGGCTTTTAATATGTCAATAATCGTTGTTTTCTGATAGCCTTTGGTTGAAAAAAGCGCTTCGGCTGCGTTTAATATGTCATTTTTACGTTCCTCAGGATGTTTAACGGTTCTCATAAAGCCATCCTTTCTTTTAACTAGACTGTCGGTCGGTTCTTGATTTGATTAAACACTTTTCAGGGTGTCTTTGTCAATGGCTGGTTTTAAAACACTTTGCATTTATTGTTCAAAGACACTATGATACATTGAATGAAAAAAACCTTCAGGGGAGATGACAAATGCAATTTTTGACCAGTGAATTGGCTCAAGAAATGGTTGAACGTACGATGCATATTTTACATAAAAACATCAATGTGATGAATGCAGATGGTGTCATTATTGGTTCTGGTGAACGAAACAGGATTGGCCATAAACATGATGGTGCACGGCTTGTGCTGACAAGCGGGAACAGTGTGGAAATTGACCAGGAGACCTCTTTGCGCTTAGAAGGGGTGAAACCTGGGATTAACTTGCCTATCTGCTTCCATGAACAAGTAGTTGGTGTGATTGGAATTACTGGTGAACCAGAGGACATTCGGCATCATGCCGAGCTGGTGAAGATGGCAGCTGAACTGGTGTTAGAGCAATCTTTTCTGCTTGAGCGGGTTCAATGGCGTCATCGAATAGAGAGTGAAATTGTCAATCAGTTGATTTCATATTCTGATGTTGGGGATCATCAGCTGAAAAATCGAGCTGCTTGGCTGGGGATGGATTTAGACAAGCGCCGAATGGCTATTGTTTTTCAGCCAGTTCCATCCTCAGAGGATGCTGTTCATAAATTGATGCATGCGATTCAATATGATAAGAATGCGGATGATTTACTTGGCATGACCTTTTGTCATGAATTGATTCTTTTAAGTCAGCCCATACCTGAACATCGAGTAAAGCAGGCGGCAGGTCATCTGCAAAAAACAATGCAAAGAGCAGTAGGAAGCCAAGTGTTAGTGGGGATAGGGACTGTCGCTGAAGACATCAGCCAGCTGCCAATTTCTTTTCAGCATGCGAGAGAAGCCCTGAGGTTAGGGAAGGCTCTTGATCCGGAAGAAAGTATGTATTTCTTTGAATCGTATCAGCTGGAAAGCTTATTCATGAAGGTGGGAATTGCTGAAAAGAACAGTCGATGGACTGACTTTTACAAGCCTTTGACACAAGAAGCAGAGCTAGCCCATACATTAAGGGTTTACATTGAAGAGGGCAGTGATTTGCAAAGAATTGTTGATCGTTTATTTATTCATCGGAATACATTGCGTTATCGTTTAGACAAAATTCAAGGATTGACCGGAAAAGACCCTCGTCATGTAAAACAGTTAATCGAGCTTTATATGGCGCAGCTAATGACTCAACTATATTGATTGTGCAAATGCACAATTCGGAAGAGTGGTCAGTTAAAAAAGTTCATCCAGATTCACAACACAATCCCTTAGGGTAAACGCTTACAATTGGAGGAAGATATTTTTAGGGGGATTGAGAATGGGTGGAGATGTGACGGTAAGTACTTTGGGAGCCATGGCGGCGCTTGTGATCGCGATTGTTCTCATTCTAAAAAAAGTATCACCTGCTTATGGCATGCTGGCAGGTGCATTCATAGGCGGATTGGTTGGCGGTGTAGACATTGTTCAGACCGTCAACGTTATGATGGAAGGTGCTAAGGACATGATTCCGGCTGTCCTTAGAATTATGGCTGCAGGTGTACTGGCTGGTGTTCTCATTGAATCAGGTGCAGCGTTATCTATCGCTGAGGCCATCGTGAGAAGGCTTGGTGAGGCGAGGGCACTATTAGCACTCGCTCTTGCAACGATGATTTTAACAACAGTGGGCGTTTTTGTAGATGTTGCGGTTATCACAGTAGCGCCCATCGCACTTGCCATTGCCAAACGCGCAAAGCTCTCAAAAACCGGAATTCTCCTTGCTATGATTGGAGGCGGGAAGGCAGGGAATATCATGTCACCGAATCCGAATGCCATTGCCGCTTCAGACGCTTTTGGTGTACCTCTGACTTCAATGATGGCTGCTGGAATCATTCCAGCTGTGTTCGGGTTGGCTGTTACATATGTATTAGCTAAAAAGCTTGCAAACAAAGGGACGCCCGTTCTTGAAGAAGAAACTGGGCAAAGTAAAGTTCAAATACCTTCTTTTTTTCAAGCACTGGCTGGTCCGCTGGTTACCATTTTATTGTTGGCTTTAAGGCCGCTTTTTCAAATCAATATAGACCCAATGATCGCTTTACCGATTGGAGGGATTGTAGGTGCTCTTTTCATGAAAAAAGGGAAATTTCTCAATGATTATGCGATGTCGGGTCTCCATAAAATGTCAGGTGTAGCGATCATGTTATTAGGGACAGGTACATTAGCAGGAATCGTATCGAATTCTTCCTTAAAAGATGTGTTTATTCAGGCACTGGATGCATCGGGTTTACCTCCATATTTACTTGCGCCTACTTCCGGGATATTTATGTCAGCCGCGACCGCTTCGACAACAGCAGGAACGGCGGTAGCGAGCGGTGTGTTTAGCGGAACACTGATTGGGCTTGGTGTATCTGCTCTTTCAGGAGCAGCCATGATTCATGCTGGCGCAACAGTGCTTGACCATATGCCGCACGGGAGCTTTTTCCATGCAACAGCAGGAAGTGTTCAAATGGATATTAAAGAGCGTTTGAAGCTCATGCCTTTTGAATCGTTAATCGGTTTGACGTTAACCGTTGTATCGACCATTATTTTTGGCGTTTTCCAGCTGTTTGGCTGAGGACATGATAAGAAAAGAGGGGCTTTAGGATGAAAATTGTGATCGCACCAGATTCATTTAAAGAAAGTTTATCTGCTTATGAGACAGCATGTGCCATTGAACGAGGATTTCGTTCTATTTTGCCAAACGCAGAGTATATCAAACTGCCAATGGCAGATGGAGGAGAGGGGACCGTTCAATCGTTGGTTGATGCGACTGACGGACACATTGTTCATCAAGTGGTCACGGGCCCGCTTGGTGAGCCAGTGAATGCCTTTTTTGGCATGTTAGGAGACGGTCAGACTGCTGTCATAGAGATGGCTGCAGCCTCTGGTTTACATCTTGTACCGCGAGAAAAACGTAATCCATTATGGACGACATCAAGAGGAACTGGTGAATTAATACTTGCAGCGCTGGATAAAGGAGCGAAGCACGTGATCATTGGCCTTGGCGGAAGTGCAACAAATGATGGCGGTGTTGGGATGATGCAAGGATTAGGTGCAGATTTCCTTGATAAAACAGGACATTCCCTGACGTCAGGCGGCGGGGCACTTCATCAATTAGCTTCAATTAATTTATCTGGACTCGATCCAAGACTGCAATCCGTCCGTCTGGAGGCGGCTTGTGATGTGGATAATCCTTTAACGGGTGAGAGAGGAGCGTCTGCTGTTTTCGGTCCTCAAAAGGGAGCAGATGAAGAAATGGTTCAAGTGTTAGACAAGAATCTGGCTCATTTTGCACAAGTAGCTGAAAAGCAGTTCAATGTCTCCTTTGGAGATGCAGCAGGGGCAGGAGCGGCAGGAGGACTTGGTGCGAGTTTATTAGGCTTTTTAAAAGCTGATTTGCAAAGAGGAATCGATATTGTGCTGAAGGCTGTTCATTTTGATGACGTCATCAAGGAGGCAGACCTTGTCATTACGGGAGAAGGCCGAATTGACCGGCAGACCATTTATGGAAAAACCCCAATCGGCGTAGCCAAAGCAGCAAAGCAGTATAATCTGCCTGTGATTGGTATTGCAGGCTCTCTTGCAAACGACAGTGGAGTCGTACACGATCATGGAATTGATGCACTGTTTAGTATCGTTCCAGGTATTACCTCTCTGTCTGAGGCGATACGAGATGCGGCTCTTCATGTAGAAAGAACAGCCCGGAATATCGCGGCTGTGTTAGAAATTGGAATAAAAAAGTAAACGATGAAAAATATTTCCTTTTCTATCACATTCCTTTCTATCGAAATGTGGTAAAATTGTTATAAATGATGTAGAAAGTTGGAGGAAACAAAAATGTCTAATCTACCGAATTGTCCTTCGTGCAGCTCACCTTATACTTACGAGGACGGCAGCCTGCTGGTTTGTCCTGAGTGTGCGCATGAATGGTCACTTGAACAAGAACAAGCGGCAGAGGAACAGCTTGTGGTCAAAGATGCGAATGGGAATCTGTTAAGTGATGGGGACACGGTCTCTATCATTAAAGACCTAAAAGTAAAAGGTTCTTCATCCGTTTTGAAAATAGGAACGAAGGTCAAAGGCATTCGTTTAGTTGAAGGCGACCATAACATTGATTGTAAAATTCCTAGCTTCGGCGCAATGAAATTAAAATCAGAGTTTGTGAAGAAGATATAATGTATGAAAAGAGGCTGTAAGAGGCCTCTTTTCTTTATTTATAGGTGAAAGGAATAATCTCAAACAAAATTCCATACATATATACCTGTTGAAAAAGGTTCATTTTTTAAAAAATCAAGCCTCTTTTCACATAAAAATCCGCAGTTTTCTTAACTCTACCTTAAAAAAGGCAGATGATTCGCTAAATTTTGGCTAATCCCCTTCACAACTTTTGGGCATTGCTGTACCATATGGAAGTGTTCTTCTATTTTTGACGGATCATGGTGTTTATCAGGAAATAGAATGATAGATGATACTTAGACAAAGAAGGAGAGGTAACGTGACGAACGTTTTAGAACTGCATAATGTATCTAGACATATTAGCGGGAAAAAGATTGTTCAAGACTTGAGCTTTTCTGTCCAAGCGGGCGAAGTCTTTGGCTTCTTAGGACCTAATGGTGCAGGGAAAACAACAACCATTCGTATGATGGTCGGTCTTTCTCCCATTACATCTGGTGACATTCTGATTAATGGCCATAGTATTCAAACATCCTATCAGCATGCCATCCAACATGTCGGTGCGATTATTGAAAATCCAGAAATGTATAATCATTTAACGGCAAGACAAAATCTTGTTCACTTTGCCAGAATGAATGGGAAAGTGGATGAAGCGCGAATTGATGAGCTGTTAGAGCTAGTCAGCTTGCAGCATGTGAAGCATAAACGTGTGCGTACATTTTCATTAGGAATGAAACAGCGATTGGGCATTGCGCAGGCACTCATACATAGACCGAAACTGCTAATCTTAGATGAGCCGACCAATGGACTTGATCCTGAGGGGATTCGAATGATACGAGATTACTTGAGAAGGCTTGCGAAGGAAGAAGGGCTGGCTGTAATTGTTTCAAGTCACCTCATGTCAGAGATGGAATTGATGTGTGATCGCTTTGCAATTATCCAAACCGGAAAGCTGATTGCGATTGAGGATCAGCGTGCTGAGACGAAGCAGGATGATTTGGTTAATTATCGAATGAAGGTAGCAGCCGGGGAGCTTGAAGAAGCACAGAAGCTCATTGATGCATTTGAGGAAGGCGTCACTGTAAGAGAAGAGGAGCAGTACTTATTTTTCTCTATGCCAGAACAAAAAATGCCAGAATTAATCCGTCATTTGAGCAGCGCGTCTATTCATTTGTACGAGATCAAAATTGAAAAACAAACCTTAGAAGATAAGTTTTTAAGCTTAACAGGTAAAAAGGAGGCAGACGTATGATTCGCCTCATTCAAAACGAGTGGATGAAAATCAGTTATCGTGTTGGTACTTGGATTATGGTTGGGCTTCTTGTTTTAGGTATGGTTGCCACGTTGATCTTTGCAGTGAAAACAAATGACGGAGATCAAGCTTCAGGTGATTGGAAAACCCAGCTAGAAATGATGAATAAGGAAAACAAGAAGGAGCTCAAAGAGACAGAGAATGGTTTCTTTAAAAGAGAGCTTGAAAAAGAGATCACTATTAATGATTATCGAATCAAGCATAACTTGCCGCCAGCTGATCAGTTTAGCGACAGTGTATGGGACTATGTGAAAACAAACGCCAATTTACTTCAGCTAGTCGGTGTGTTTGTGATCATTATTGCTTCCACCATTGTATCGGCTGAATACAAGCATGGTACAATTAAATTATTATTGATTCGTCCACCATCAAGGCTAAAGATCCTAATATCTAAATATATTACGGTGCAGCTGTATGCTCTTTTACTTGTTGTGGTGCTATTTATCTTGTCATTCATATTGGGTGCTATTTTCTTTGGACTTAACACTGATTATGTGAATTTGGTGTATCAAAATGGTGAAGTGATTGAACGTTCGCAGTTTGCAAATATGGTCTATTATTATCTTGCTCATTGTGCAATGTTTGTCGTTTTGGGAACCCTTTCGTTCGCCATTTCTACAGTATTTAGAAGTGAAGCTATCTCCATTGCCATTAGTGTGTTAGCTTATATTGTAGGTGGAACGATTACAAGTATTTTAATGCTCTTCTTTGATTGGGCAAAATATTTGTTATTTGCAAACGATCCATCCCAATACTTTATGGAACAGGTTACTATTATCGATGGTATGTCTCTAGGATTCTCACTAACCGTCCTAGTCATCTATTGGGCTATTTTCTTAGCTATTGCCTTAATCGTCTTCCAAAAACGAGAAGTAAAAACAGGTTAATTTAACTTTTTAGGAGGTTTACACATGATTAAACGTAAAGGTGAAAAAATTATGGGGATTATTAGTATTGTCCTCAATGCCATTGGTGTCGGGTTTGGGGCATTAATCCTTTCTGTGGGTCCATCATTTTATGATGAAATCAATGAAGTGTTAAAAGAGGAAGGGGAAACATTGCCGATTGAAACGCTTCAGGCTTCGGTTCATGCGTTTGGTACTCAGTTCATGGTCGTTTCCGCAATTGCGGCTGTGCTGTCGATTGTAGGTGTGATTTTCTTGAAAACCGACCGTCGTGCCGTGCTTTCAGGTATTCTTTTCTTGGTTTCTGCTGTGACTCTTTTAATTGGAACAGTTGGCCTTGCATTCGCTCCAATGGTTCTATTGTTTATCATTGGATTAATGTCTCTTATTAGAAAGCCGAATTCAGACATTCACACAAGTGAATATCCTTCATAATGAAAGAAAAGACATGCGCATATCCGCGCATGTCTTTCTTTTTAAATGATGCCAATCAGCATCGCCACGAACAGAAGGATAATACTGAATCCCCACATCCAAAAGAAGGAGTAGCGGATGTGTTTCCCCATATCAACCCCTGCAAGACCTACAGCGAGCCAAACAGCGGGAGCAAGCGGGCTGACAAAGGTTCCGATGATGTTCCCAATCATCATCGCATATGCCGCAGAAGTGCCTGGTACGCCAACTTCAGATGTAATGGATTCAACAATTGGCAGAAGAGCGTAATAATAGGCGTCTGTACTTGTCAGCATATCAAGCGGCACTCCAAGCATCCCAACAATGATATGTAAAAATGGCAGCAAGAAGGCTGGTAAAATGTGAATACTGTCAACAGCAATGGCTTTCAGCATCCCTGTGCCTTCAAGAATTCCTAAAAATGACCCTGCGGAAAAAATCACAGCTGCCATCATCAGCGCACTAGGTGCGTGTGCCTTGATCCTTTCCATTTGCAGATTCACATTCGGAAAGTTAATTAATAGTGCGAGAGACAGGCCAATCATAAACATAAAACTAGCAGGCATCACGTTCAACACGAGAAGCACCACAACACACAAAAACAGAACAAGGTTCACCCAAATGAGATGGTAACGCTTTAAAGAGGCGTCTCCCGTTTCACTAATAGACTGAATGGCACGATCCCAATCTGCACCTTCTAGTTGAACCGCGGCTATTTCATTTGCAGCAATTTTCACCCGAATTCGCTTTTCTTCCCTCTTTCCTAAAATGAATGCCATTCCTAACACGAGTACAACGCCAATGAGCTGAATTGGAATGAGCGGCACCCAGAGTTCAGAGGGGTCCATATTCAGTACACTTGCTGCCCGTCCAGTCGGTCCAGCCCATGGAATCATATTGGTTAATCCAGCACTCGTCCCGATTAATAACAGCAGTAAATAAGGACTCATATGTAATTTTTTATAAAGCGGAAGCAGTGCAGGTACAGTTAATAAAAAGGTCGTAGCCCCTGCTCCGTCTAAGTGTGCGATAACCCCAATCAAAGCAGTTCCCATTGCAACTGTGACAACATTTCCTTTTGTCAGCTTGATTAAAGTCTTAATTACAGGTTCAAAGAACCCTGTATCTTGCAAAATACCAAAAAATAAAATGGCGAAGATAAACATGGTCGCCACCGGCAATACTTTGATAATCCCTTCCTCGAAGAAGGTTTGAATGTCATTGATCCCAAATCCCGCAATGAGCGCCCCTATTAATGGCACCATGACCATGGCGACAATTGGACTTGCTTTCCCCCAAATCAGCAGCACAACAATCGTTAAAATAATCATCAATCCAACAAACGTTAACATAAGCCCCTCCCCCTACAAATAAAACGTTTACATTTGTCTATACTTTTCATCCAATGCATTCCCACAGGTGCATTGAAAAAAAAGGGTATCAAATTTATGAGTATTAAGCAACCGCTTTCATACCTATACAATGGTAAAAAAGGATGGAGAGACCAGTCATGGCGCGGCATCAAATATTGTAAAAAAATTTAGATAAAAATAACGATTAAAGTTCACAATAATTAATATGGGTATTTAGACTTATTAAATTAAAAAGCGCCCAATAAATGGACGCTTCATTCAACGATTTTTCAAGATGACATACTCGTAAGGATCGAGTTGAAGCTGCTCAGGCACTTGCTGTCCAGTCAGCATATTCTCATAGCTTGCCTCTGAATCTAGTGACATGTTCTGCTGCTCTTCTGTAAAATTCATCAAAAACACATAGTCCTGCGACCCGTCTGTTCGTTTTTGTACACTGACTCCTTCTGGAATTGCAGTGGATAGGACGGGCTGTATGCCAATACCTGCGATAAGGTCTTCGTAAAACTCATCATAAAAAGACTGCTCATTTTCTGAGGCCATATAGTATGCTTTCCCTTTTTCTAATGAACGGACAGTCAGGGCTGGCTGTCCTTCGTAGCACCCATTTTCAAAATGCCCTAGTACAGAGGCCGTTTCAGGATGTATAGATTCGCAATATTGTCCGACATGATAGGTGCGTCCATTCCCTGTGGTCATTAACACATGTTCATCAGGCATCAATGTGTTGATTTCCTCTGCCCAAATGCCAAGTACATGGCGGAGAGGGCCAGGAAAACCGCCGAGGAAACAGAGATCATTTTCGTCGACTATGCCGCTCCAGTAAGTCGCGATAAAAATGCCGCCCGCTTTGACAAAGGCTTCAATTTTTTCTGCAACGCCTGGTTTGATCATGTAGAGCATTGGCCCAATGAGCACACGATAGGATGAGAAATCCTTTTCCATCCCGACTATGTCAACAGAGATACCTTTTTTCCAAAAGCTTCGATAGTGAGTTTGACAAGCCTCTACATAGCGTTTGTTTGTATTATTTAAGCCTTGCGCATCATCAATGGCCCAGTGATTTTCCCAATCATAAATGATGGCGACCTCTGGCTGAACGGATGTGCCCGCAATTGGGTGCAGCTGCTCCAGTTGTTTCCCTAGATCAGCTACCTCTTGAAACACGCGCGTATGTTCATGACCAGAATGATCGACAACGGCACCGTGGAATTTCTCAGAGGCGCCTCGGCCTTGCCGCCACTGGAAATAAAGCACGGAGTCTGATCCGTGGGCAATTGCCTGCATGGCAGAAAGGTGTGCCATGCCTTTATGTTTGACCTTGTTCACTTCATGCCAGTTCACAAGGCTCGGCGTACTCTCCATGACGAGAAACGGCTGTCCGTCCTTTAAGGAACGGTACAAATCATGTACAAAGGCAACGTTCGATGCTAATTCGGCCGTTGTTTCTCTGCCGCTGTGCCAAGCAGGATAGCTATCCCATGAGATCACATCGACCTCTTTTGCAAATTGATGATAATCCAGCCCAAGAAATGGACGCATATGCGGATAGTCGCCCATAAAGTTCGTGGTTACTGGGATATGAGGCGTCAATTCCCGCAGCGGCTTAATTTCATTTTGATAAAAATTGATCGTTTGTGCTGTGACAAAGCGCTTCCAATCCAGGTTCATGCCGTGAATCATGTGCTCCCCGTGTGGTGCGGGTGACTCGATTTGTGACCAATCACTATACGTGTGGCTCCAAAATCCCGTCCACCATGCTTGATTCAAAGCCTCAAGATCGTGGTTGTATTTGTCCTTCAAATAGTCTCGAAATGCTTCCTGGCACAGGTCGCAATGACACTCGCCGCCGTACTCATTCGAAATGTGCCACATGATCAGTGCTGGATGATCCTTGTAGCGTTCCGCAAGCAGCCGGTTGAGTGTATTCGTTTTTTCTCGATAAACCGGAGAGGTGAAGCAATGATTATGGCGCAGTCCATGTAAGTTACGCTGACGATTCGCTTCGACGCGCAATACTTCTGGATATGTTTGTGACAGCCAAGCAGGTCTTGCTCCGCTTGGCGTTGCGAGAATGGCGTGTGCCCCCTGTGCTGCCAAGCGGTCCATGATGTCATCCAGCCATGCAAAGTCATACTGACCCTCTGCTGGCTCTAGCTTACTCCATGCGAAAATGTTGATGGAGAATGTTTGACAGTGTGCAAGCTTCATTAATCGAAAATCTTCGTCTATGATCTCTGGCATATGGAGCCATTGATCTGGATTGTAATCGCCACCATGCAAAAAGCCTTTCACATTTGGGTGAACGAGTGGATAACGCTTTCCCATTTTGTCACGTCCTATCCTTTTAGTTACGGTGTCATTTGTTTAAATACATCAAGAGAAGGCAGTGCTTTTCCGTTGAAATCAAACATTGCTTGATTTTCCCACGCATTTCCGACAGTCCCGGTTGTTTGGATATAAGCGAGCCCGTATTGACTAGACCACGGAGCACCTTTCGCTGGAATCCAAAGCGGCTCCCAATAAAAGAACCCCTTTCCGCGGTTGTTGTTTACTTGTGAAATTTTTTCGGATAGATCTCGTATAAAAGATGCCTGGCCTTGAGGTGAGGCTGGATAACCGGCTGTATTGACAGAGTCTTGGTTAAATGAGTTATCTAGGTTGTCACCGTTTGCTGTCGTAAAGCCGTAAGCAGTTTCTACCACGATGACGTCTTTGTTATAGCGGGCACTAATATCATTCATATTGGACGTAAGCCCGCTAAAGCCGCCGTCCCAATACGGGTAATAAGATAAACCGATCGTATCGAAGGAGACGCCTCGTTTTGTGATTTCATCAAACCACCAGCGGGATGCACCATTGTCTCCGCCATGTGCAAGGTGAAGCATGATTTTAATGTTTGAATCGACAGAGCGGACGGCATTTGTGCCAGCCTTTAGCAAAGCAGCGAGCCGGTCAAATTCACCACCGCCTTCACCCCAGCTTTTTCCGTTTGGCCATAGCATGCCTGAGTTCAACTCATTCCCGACCTGAACCATATTCGGCAAGGCATTTTGCGCTCTCATCGCTTTGAGCACATCGCCTGTGTAAGTGCCGACCGCTTTTTCTAAATCGCTTTGTGAGAGGGATGCCCACGCTTTCGGCTTGAATTGTTTACCGGGGTCAGTCCAGAAATCACTGTAGTGAAAATCAAGCAGCACTTTCATGTTTTGTGCTTTTGCACGTTTCGATAAAGCGATGGCTGTATTGAGATCATTAGTGCCGCCGTTATAAGCACGGCCTTGATTGTCATATGGATGGTTCCACAGTCTGATACGCACATAGTTGACGCCTTTATCTTTTAATAGCTTAAGCGGATCAACCTGCTGTCCGTTCTGGTTGTAGTATCTGCCGCCGCTTCTCTCCACTTCTGCAAGCATCGAGATATCGGCTCCCTTGATGAAATCACCTTGCAGTCCATTGATCGGTTTCACAGAAATCGTATCGGCCCTTGCTTCAGGCAGAATACCTAATCCCATCAGAAAGAAAACGACAACAGTGACAAGCAACCATTTCTTCATCAAATCTCCCCTTATCCTTTTGTCCCGCCTTGTGTGAGACCGGACACAAATTGTTTTTGTAAAACAAGGAACAATAAAGCGACTGGAATCGCAATGAGTAAAGCCCCGGCTGCAAAGGTCGTGTAGCTTGCACCCATTTTGTCTGACACAAGATTGTACAGACCGATTGGGAGCGTATACATTTCGGGTGAGCGGACAATGACACTGGAAATGATGAAATCACCCAGCGGACCTGTAAATGAGTTGATTGCGACAACAGCTAAGATGGGCTTAGCGAGCGGCATAATAATTTGGATGAAAATCCGGAAATGCCCTGCGCCGTCCATTCTGGCTGATTCATCGAGATCCTTTGGAATCGCATCAAGATAGCCTTTCATTAAATACGTATTCATCGGAATTTGTCCACCTGCATAAATCAAAATCAGGGCAAGGTGGCTGTTAATGAGTCCAAGCATTTGAGCAAGAACAAAAATCGCTATCAGCGCTGAAAATTGAGGAATCATTTGCAGCAGCAAAAAGAGCATCAGCCCATTTTTCCGTCCTTTGAAGCGGAATCTGGAAAAGGCATAGCCTGTAAAACTGACAAGAACGAGCGTTAAAACCATGGTGGCAATACTGATCTTCATTGAGTTCCAATACCATTTTGCATAAAGTGCCCCCTGACCGAAGAACAGCTCGGTGAAGTGGCTGAACGTTGGATTCTTCGGAAACATGCTTGTACTCATGAGGCTGTTCCCAGGGTTAAAGGAAGCACCGATCGTCCAAAGCAGTGGATATAGAATACAAATGGAGGCAATGAAAAGGATAAAATAAGTGATGCTCAGGCGAATGAGCTTGTTTTGTTTTGATCCCATATCACATCATGTCCTCCTCTTTGAATGAATTCGTTCTCTTAAACTGCCAGAGTGCAATGGCGATGACAAAGATTGAAAGTAAGATCGTGACAGCGGCAGCAAGTGCATATTGAGAAGACTGCATCGTGAGTTTGTAAATCCAAGAAACCAAGATGTCCGTTCCCCCAGCAGTTGAGCCAGCGACAGGCGGTCCTCCGCCATTAAATAAGTAGATGATATTAAAGTTGTTAAAGTTAAACGTATATTGCGTGATTAATATAGGCGCAATGGAATAAAGGACAAGCGGTAACGTGATGGACCGGAATTTCTGAAAGAAGTTTGCCCCATCAATGGTCGCAGCTTCGTATAGATCCTCTGGAATTGCTTGCAAAACACCGGTTGTCATAATGAAAACAAAAGGAAATCCAAGCCAAGTCTGCATCGCAATGAGGGCAATTTTGCTCCAAAATGGATCTGTCAGCCATGGTTTTGGATCAATTCCAATCGATGCAAAAAGTGTGTTGTTAATGGCTCCAAATGTATCGTTGAACAGTCCGGCAAACACCAAAATGGTCACAAAACCCGGAACAGCCCAAGGGAGAATCAAAATGGTTCTAAAAAAACGTTTTCCTTTTAAATCCTTCTGATTGAGCAGAACCGCTAGAAAGATGCCGACAGCACATTGAAGGGTCGAAGCAGCCAACGTCCATACGACGGTCCAGCCAAGTACATCAATGAAAGTGTCTCTCCAAATATCAATTGAAAAGATATTTTGAAAGTTCTTGATCCCTACCCAATCGATCAGATTGGCAGGAGGCGAGTGGTATAAATCGTAGTTCGTAAAGGCAAGCGCAAAGCTGAACATTATAGGAAAGACAACAGAGAATAGAAGTAAAAAGAAAGCAGGAGTGCTCATTAAGTAAGGAAAGCCTTGGTCGATCAGCTGATGATATTGAGCTCGGATGGAATGAAGCGGAATCCCTTGATCACGTTTCTTTCCGTTCATAAAAGCATCACGCATCATGAGTACGTAAAAGCCGATACCAAAACAAGCTGTTAACAGCGCAATAATCCCTTTTGCTAAAAGAAAAACAGAGTTGTCACGAGGCAGCATCGTACCAAGTGTGAACAGCCCCCAAAAGCCAATATTGAATAAATCATAAAATACGATGAAAAAAGAGACGCCGAACAGGAAAAAAAGTGCCCCTTTGCCGTACTGTTTGTTGTACATCTGCCCCATCCCGGGTATTAAGGAGAACATTAGCGCCCGTCTCCGGTGTGTCTTTGATTCCACTATGTGTGTGCGGTCTAGTTCAAGGTTACCCGTCACGTCTAACACCTACTTCATATGAAATTAGATCAAATACGGGCAGCTTGATAGACTTAAAGGCTACCCGTGTTTGATGATTACTTAGAGTGATTTGCTTTAATTTGAGAGTCGATTTGATTGACCGCATCATCAAATGCCTTTTTCACATCTGTCCGGCCTGTTGCAATGAGACCTAACGCGCTGTCAATCGGCTTCCACACTTCTGCCATTTCAGGGGTATTCGGTGTCAGCGTGGCATATTTCGTTTGTTTTGAAACAGCAGCCGCATTTGCGTTTCCTGTGATGATTGGATCCTTCATCAGCTTTTTCACTGGTGGAATTTCCTCTGTTACTTCGAATCGCTTCTTCGAATTTTTTTCATTCGTGATAAACTCAACAAATTTCTCAGCTAGGTCTTTATTTTTAGAATAAGAGGAGACGTTGTAGCTCTTTACACCTAAGAATGAGCTCATATGCTTTCCGTTAGGGAGTGTTGGCAGCTCTGTTACGCCATAGTCAATTCCAGCTTCTTTATATGGACCAAATGACCATGGACCAGAAATGACAGCTGCCGCCTTTTTCTCTGTGAATAAGGAGTTGAGGACATTGATTCCTTGTTCACCAATGATGCCTTTCGGGAAAAGTCCTTCGCTAAAGAATGTTTGAATGTATTTTCCGCCTTCAACAGCGCCATCGTTGTTCAGGCCAATATCGTTCACATCATAGGAGCCATCGCTTTTCTGTTTGAAAATATAGCCTCCTGATCCGCCTAACACACTTTGTGCATAGTAAATTTCATCCCATTTCGCTACAAAACCGTATTTCCCGTCTTTTGTCAGCTTTTTCGAAAGGTCATACCAGCCATCTAGTGTAGTTGGTGCCTTTTTGACAAGGTCTTTGTTATAGAAAAGCACTGTCGTTTCAACGGATTTAGGAAGGCCATACAGCTTGCCGTCTATCGTTTGTGATTGAATGGATTCGTCTGTAAAGGAATCGATCACTTTTTGATCAGGCTTGATTTCCTGTAATAGCCCCTCAGTAACGGCTGATCCAATTTGATCGTGAGGCATCGTGATGACGTCTGGGCCTGTCCCGGCTGCTCCATCAAGGCGGAGAGCTTCGATTTGGTCGGCATACGCTTTTTCGACCACTTTGATTTTCACATCGTTTTGTTTTTCAAATTCTTTTACAGCGTCATGAATCCCATCAGATTTTTTGACATCCTCCCATACTAGCAAGGTCTTTGTACCTGTAGATGCTGGCTGTGTCCCGCTTGAATTGTCATCTCCTGGCCCGCATGCTGAAAGCAGAAGCACAGCAGTACCAACGACTGCTGATAATGTCGCCCATTTTCCCTTTTTCATTGGTAATCCCCTCTCGTTCTTTTTTCACAGATGATAAGAAAACGCTTTCTTAATGTGAGAATATCAACTTAAGTAAAAAAAGTAAACATATTTTATTAAATTTATTAAGTAAAATTTTTTACTCGCATAGAGAGAAAAGAAGCCCTCCACATTAGGAGGGACTTCCAGTTGATTATATGGTGCTTTTCCGAAAGACAGGCTCTGAGGCAATCAGAACAGTCTTAGGCAATGTTCTGCCGTCCACAAGTCTTTCTAAAAGTAAATCGATCGCCGTCTCACAAAGTAAAGACGTATGGATGTGATACGTGGTGAGCGGCGGCGATACATATTGAGACACATGAATATCGTTGATACTAAAGACGCTGACACGGTTCGGAAGAGAAAATCCTCGCTCATTTAACGCTTGTAAGCAGCCGATGGCAAGAGGGTCACTAGCGACACAAAAAGCGGTGGGCAGATCATCACCAAGCTCGTCGATCGCCTTCATCATCAGCGAATATCCTTCATCTACTGAGAAATGGTGGCCGATATAGACCAATCGCTCATCAAGCATATGGCGGGCCAGCATGTATTCACGGAAAGTCGTTTCACGAATATCTGGAATGTGCACATTCGTATTCAGATCAAGGTCTGTGCCGCCAATGAATCCAATAGATGTGTGCTCTTTTTCGATAAAAGAATCGATGATCTTTTCAACAATTCGTTTTAGGTTCGGCTTTACAGAATCAAAACGGTCTTCATCTGGCGTCGTATCAATAAAGACAATATGCGGAGTGATCGCATATAATTGGTCAAGCTCTGACGTTTTAAAGCGGCCGATGGCGATGATTCCTTCTGTAGCAGAATCAATGGAATGTAGCCCATCAGACGGATTGTAAGCGGTGACATTTAAACTCCGAGTATTGGTAAGTTCCTCAATGCCGAGTCGAATGGATTTAAAATAAATATCTTCAAGCTCTTCCTTTTCGGTCATCCAATAGAGAAAGGCAATTTTTTTTAATGAATGTTTGAATGTCTTCTTTTGGTAGGACAAAGCTTCTGCGGCGGCATATACTTTTTCGCGTGTTTGATCGGTGACAGATAGGTTGGGATCTTGGTTCAGTACGCGAGATACCGTTGCAATGGATAAGCCTGCTTTTTCTGCAATGTCCTTTATTTTAGCTGCCAAATCAGCACCTCCTATAGAAAATATCTCCTCTTAGTATAGAGTCTTTAAAAAAATTAGTAAATATTTTTATTAAATTGTTTTCGTTTAGGCGGTTCTTTACGTGCTGGAAAGGAATTAGTAAGATATATATAGGTAAGGTGTTGGATTAAGATTTCTGATAGGAGAGGGACCGATGTATTACGATGCACTGAAGACATTTGTGACAGTGGTGGAGGAGAAGAACTTTACAAAAGCAGCCCAAAAACTGCGGATTTCTCAGCCAAGTGTCAGTCTTCATATTAAGAACTTGGAGCAGGAATTTCAGACCGTTCTGCTGAATCGTTCACCAAAGCAATTAACCGTTACACCAACTGGGGATATGCTGTACCATCGATCAAAACAAATCATTCGTCTCTATGAACAGGCGAAGCAGGACATTTATGAGCATCACCACCTGGCAAGAGGAAAGCTGACCATCGGGGCGAGCTTCACCATTGGTGAGTATGTGCTGCCGCAAATATTGGCGGAGTTTCATCAGCTCTATCCGCATGTTGATATTGAGGTGGTCATTGATAATACAGAGGCGATCGCCAGACATGTCCGTTTATTCCATGTCGACATCGGTTTGATCGAGGGACAGACCAATGACAAAGAGCTTTCTGTAGAAACTTTTCTAGAGGACGAACTTTATATTGTGGCGCCATTAGATCATCCTTTTGCCAAGAAAAAAGATGTCACCATTGATCAATTACAGAACGAAACATGGATCACGAGAGAAGAGGGATCAGGGACAGGAGAATATTTACAGCATGTCCTGAAATCAAATGGACTGAAAGCGCGAACCTTTGTAACCTTTAGCAGCAATCAAGCGATTAAAGAAGCGGTGATCCATGGAATGGGTCTTTCTGTTTTATCTAAATATGTCCTCCAGCGAGGCAGCATTGGCGGTGAATTGGCTGTTATTTCTGTGAGAGGCATGGATTTCAAACGAAAGTTCTCCTATGTCGAGTCACCGATGACCGGGGGAAATAAAAATAAGGAATTGCTCGTTGAATTGTTAAGGAAAGAGAAAAAGGACGCTTCTCCTCAGTAGGAGAAACGTCTTTTTTTATAACCCTTTAATTTTGATTTCATCGACTGGAAGGAAAATCTCACCTGTATCTGTATATTTCATCGTGACCTGATCGCCTTCTTTTAAATAAATGACGAGAGGTTCTTTTTCAGATGACATGGTGTAGCTTTTTCCATCGTCTAGCAGGAAGGTGACGGTTGTATAATCACCAGTCTTTTCTTTGTAGACTCGTTTGACCTTCCCTGCTGCTTCTTTCTTTTCCTGCTTAGAGGAACTGTTAACGGTACCGCCGCCTTTTTGAAGAGCTGTCTTATAGGCTCTCAGTGCTTCGTTTGGTGTAGAAGCATACGCAGCGATTTCTGGATTGGCTGCAGAAACGATAAAGTAGTTTTGCAGGAATCCATTTGAATCGAGAACCGGTGTGAGCCAGCTGGCTTCCCCATAGAAATTATAGAGAATTGGCATGCGGCCTTTCCATTTCTTCTCGATGAATCGTTTCTCAATAATTTGCAGAGCGCCCTGAGAATCCATGTAGGATTCTTCAAGATTTCCAGTATAATAAGTCGCTTTTCCTGTCCGGGCATTGGTCAGGGCATATCCGAGCATGGAATCAACGCCCTCTTTCGGACTTGTGAAATCTGTGAAGTAATACATATCTCCTTTTGAATCAAATACAGGGCTCACATTGGCTTCCGTTCCTTCATCGGAAGGCAGCTTGACATCTGACTTTCCAAACATACTGTTCCAGAACCCGTGAATATAGTTTCCGAAATAGCTGTTTTGCAGACTGACCGCCTCTGGTGAAACAGCACCGTCGATAAAGGCAGGTACTTGATCTAGAGCATATTTCTTCGTCGCACCTGTTTTGGCATCAACAACGACCACACCGGAAGCTTTAAAGCCGTTTCGGGCAGAGATGAAATCGCCATACGTTTGAATGTAATAAGGCTTGCCGTCATCATTGATTTCCAGCTGTGTACCGCCGTAGAAAATCAAATCTGGGTACTGGAGACGGATATGCCGCTCAATTTCTTTGTTGAAATAGGAGGAAGGCGTATAGACCATCTCTGTTTTCACGAACTTTGGATTAGCAGATGAGTCGGTCGCACTTAATGTAAAGTAACCCGGCGTGCTGCCTGCACGAATCCATTTAAAGAAGTCCGAGAACTCCACTGGAGCGATGTATACATACTCACCGTTGACCTTCTGAATTTGCAAGCTGCCAAGCTCATAGTAGCTTGTGTTTGGCACCTGTCCGAACGATTTCTTCATTTTGTTCCGGGCAAATTGAGGCGGCACACTCGCAGGTGTTTCTTTTTCATCAAATGCTTTGATTTCTACTTTTTGCTCCATTTTGGAGACATCGAATTTCTCATTCGCATTGAATAGAAAAGCTGTCGCCATGTAAACACCGAGCAGCAATAGAATAAGAAACAGCACGCCTTTGATTTTACGCTCCAATCCAACTGACAAAAAGGCGCCTGCTGCTGTCACAACAAGTCCAATCAGCCATAGAGATGAAGGGTTACGGTCTAAATTGGTAATGTAATAGAAAACAAAAATACCGATCATGAACAGCAAAGCAAGGCCTGCAATCCACATGAGCGGCACCTGCTGTTCTGTTCCTTTCTTTCTAACGATCAACCTGAGCGGTGTGAGCAAAAGGGTCAAGACAAGACCGATCACAACCGAAAATAACAAAATATATCCCACAAACAGATCTCCTTTCAAATCAATCACTCTTTTAGTATATACGAGTGAGGCGGGGAAAAGATTCATCGGATGGAAGGCTCATCTAAATGCCAATCGAGTTGATGGCAGATTGAACATCTTCTTTCAGTTCGTAAAATTTGAGTCTTTGTTCAATTTTTTCTATTAAGGCGTCTATGGCTTCACCTGACATGTGTGTATGGATGCGCTGTTGCTGTTTATACACTTTGACCAGAAGGTCGTCAATTAGATCTAAAATTTTTTCCGCTTCTTGGCGATCTTCTGCAAATTCATTTTGAAGCTGATGCCGGATAGCTCTGATAAGTGCTGTTTTCTGTTCTTCTTTGATCTTTGCTTTCAAAGCTGCCAGCTCTGCTGGTGTCATGTCTTCCGTGTCAAAGTTTGCTTTTGAGAAGATGGAGCTTGATGTATGCGTATCTGTCATTCTTTGCAAAAAACGATCTGCATCTGTTGGTTGTTTCTTTGAAAATTCCATTTGTCGTTCTCCTTAAGAAATACCCATGTTCTTCGCCAGGGCTGTATCTGCATCGTGGTATTGTTTTCCTAGCTCGCTCATATCATCTGATATTGAGTCCAGCCATCTTTTTAAATTCATAGCGTTATCAATCGCTGTATCATACTTTTTGACCGAATAGAACTCATTCTCAAGACCCTCTGTTTTTAAGTGGCGAATCACAGTATCCACATCTGAAGCCGTCAGCTGATCATATGAACCAAAGCCAACAATTTGTTTATACCTTGAGCGTACCCGTTCCACAGATTGATCGACTTTGTCATCGAGTTTCTCGATTTTGCGAATGATTTGCTGCATATGGTGATCGGCATATGTCGAGAATTTACGCCCTGTGTTCATGAGAACGTGGGATTTAATTAAAATCGCCACCACACTATGAGGATCAACATTTGATTGGCTCAACTGATGTAACATGGCCGTGGTAAGTGAAGGGTTTTTTCTCAACATATCATCAATGGTTTGAACGGAGCCGTCTGCTGAAAAGGTATAACGATCTAAGCCATGGCTGCCAGCGATTGCTTCAAGGAATAAATTCGCATCCAGTGAAGGATTCACACTCATTGCCCGATTGAGGAGGTCTTTCATGAATTGGACGGCTTTTGAGGAGTCCTCGGAGTAATCGACACCTTCGGGGAGAGCGGCATCATACATCACTTTCACTCGGCCGATTTCTGTCGTATGGCGATTTAAAAGAGAAAGCCCGTCATTGAGATTGATATATTCTGTTAATCTGCTGCGGTAATCGCCTTTTAATGCTTTAGCTTGTAGACCATCTGATAGATTTGGATAAATATTTGGATTCTCAAATGTGACCCCGCCTTGAATAAAGTCGTTTTTGACAAGAACATAGGAAGCATTTGACCCGCCGAGTGAATGACCTGTCACATACATTTTGGCATTCGGCATTTTCTTATGTATTTCTTTCGCATATCGATCCGCTTGAACCATTTGATTCTCTGCACCATGCTCAAATGGAATATTTTTAATCAGATACTTTGTATCCGAAACCACCCAATCTTGAACAATTTCATTTGTATAGGCGGTTGTGCCTGTTGTCAGCTTAGTCGTCACTTCCTGTGAACCCTTCGATCTACTAAAAGGAGGCAGCTTCGTCAAAATGGTAGAAAGAAGATCATCTGACTCTTTTTTTCCATGTTTTTTAATGGTATCTTTATATTGGCCTGCACCAATCGGTTCAGAACCACGGTATGCGATGACGGCGTTTTTGATTTTGGTGAGGTCTTTGCCTTTGTTTGAAATACGATAATCTTCTCTCGAGACAAGGGTTAGTGCATTTAGACCTTTTTTTGTTTCTTTATAGTCAACGACATACATATTTCTACCATTACTAATTTCAATCTCTTTAAAATCCTTAAAGTTTTTTATAGCATAGGATTTCGATGATATTTCCTTATAGTCTTCGTCAGTAAGCTTAAATATATCTGACTTATTGGTCAATATTAACACTCCTGTTATATTTATCTTTAACAATTATATTATAGAGTGGTATAAATAGCTATTGTAAATACATCGCTTGTTATACAAAAAAACTGTGTTATATCATTAAAAGGTGGATGTTGTATAAATGAAAAATACAATTAAAATCATATGTGTTCTAGTTCTCGTCATAGCCATCTCAGTGATTTTACTTATTTTACAATTTGATAAGAAAAGAGAATCAAACGATGCGGGAGGAAGAAATATAGTGGAAGAAAGAGAAAAAAGCGACCAAGAAAAAGCAGAAGAGCTTGCAGAGGAGATGAAACCTAAGATTGAAGAGCATTTACATAAAAGAGACATTCATCACTTTATTAAAACCATAACGTTTGAAAAAGATGTGACCATCAACCCTATGGGAGATATTATCATAGATGGGTATGTAAATAATGAACCGGAAAAGTACGGATTTTCAGCTTCTTTACAATATAGAGCTAAAAAAATAGGTTCAATGAGTTATGATCCGGATTTATCAGACCGCTTTGAGAATTGGGATGACTTTGATCCTCAAGTAAAAGAAGATTTTCTAAATAGTCTTTCAGAAAAAGAACGGGAACAGTATCTGAAAGACATTGGAGAAAAAGAGTAATAAGATCAACCTGCTAATATTCCCCAAATAGTTGAAACAGGCATATGCAATCATTCACCTAACAACACTTTTAAGGGGGAGATTTCACCCATGGCAAATACAAAGAAATTGATCTTAGATGTAGATACTGGAATCGATGATGCGATTGGGATTTTGCTGGCAGTGAAAAGTAAGCAGTTTGATATTTTGGGGATTACGACGGTATGCGGGAATGTGTCTGTCGATGCGGCTACATTGAATACGTGTAAAGTGCTTGAGCTGGTTGAGGCAGATAACATTCCTGTCATCAAAGGTTCAGCAACTCCTCTTTTAAGAACGCCTCACTATGAACATCGGGTACACGGAGAGGATGGAATAGGCGGGGCTTTAAAGGATGCCCGGCCAAAGAAAACAGCAGATGCTGGTTTTGCGCCTGATTTTATCATTGAACAAGTGCTGCAGTATTCGAATCAGGTCACGCTTGTGTTGACAGGGCCTTTAACGAATTTAGCCCTTGCGGTAAAAAAATGCCCTGAGCTGATTCATCATGTGAAAGAGGTCATTTTTATGGGTGGTGTCGTGAAGGGGCAGGGGAACGTCTCACCAGTTGCGGAATTCAATACATATGCAGACCCAGAAGCAGCGAAATTGGTGCTGGATGCTGAATTCCCTTCATTGACTCAAGTGGGGTTAGATGTCACCAGACAGGTCTTGTTAACGGATGAGAGAATCGATGCCATTCAAAATGAAACGTTGGCAGCTTATATCAGAGAGAGTACAAGCATTTACCGACAGCGCTATTTTGAGCGCAATGGTGTGTGGGCGTGTGCCATGCATGATCCGCTTGCTGTAAGTCTTGCCATTAACAAGGAGCTTGTAAGCACACAGGCTTTTCATGTAGAAGTGGAGACGAAGAGTGAGTTTTGTGACGGTCAAATGATCTGTGATTTTCAGCATCAGTGGGAGAAAGAGCGTAATGTCCAAGTGTGTGTGGATGTAGATGATGAAGCTTTTTTCGATTTATTGATCAAAACGATGAATTCATAAAAAAAAGAAGTCTGTGCAAACAGGCTTCTTTTTTATAAGATGGGAACATGAGGAAATGTATGCGCTCACATGAATAAGGAAGGAGTGAAGTCAATTGGCTTCTGTCAGTTTAAGTAGTATTGAAAAAATACGCGCAGCAAGCAGAGGATTGCCGCCAAAGCTGAAAGGAATTGCAGAACATATTACGAGTGAACCTGGCGACATTATTCATTTATCAATTGTTGAGCTTGCCAAAAAAACAGCGAGTTCAGAGGCAACGATTTTTCGTCTTTGTAAAAGGCTTGGATTTGAGGGCTTTCAAGATTTGAAGATTGCAATTGCCCAGGAAATAGATCAAACAAAGCCTGATTATGTAGATGAAGAAATGAGTCTTGATGATGATACGGCCGTTTTTATGCAAAAGGTTTTTCAGGCGAATATATCTGCATTAAAGGATAGCTTTCAATTACTGAATCCAGAGGATGTAGAAAAAGCCATACAAATCATTCATGAAGCAAAGCGCTTAGAGTTTTATGGGAGTGGCGGGTCTGGCCTCATTGCAACAGACGCTTTTCATAAATTTATGAGGACAGGCATTAACTGTATTGTTCACACCGATTCCCATTTTCAAGCGATGTCTGCCGGTCTTCTCGACCAGCACAGTACAGTGATTGGTATATCTCATTCTGGCCGTAATAAAGATTTACTCGATGCAATGAAAACAGCAAAGGAAAAAGGAGCGAAAACCATCGGTATTACAAGTTATCAGCGCTCTCCATTGAGCCAGCTTGCCGATGTCACCTTGTATACTTCGACGCAAGAAACGGCTTTTCGAACAGAAGCGATGTCTGCAAGACTTGCTCAGCTCACTGTCATTGACGTACTATACTTTGCACTTGCTCACTTAAGACAGCAGGAAACTTTAACGAATTTAAAACAAATGAGAGAAACCATTTCACAAAAAAGGGTGTAATGGTTTCAAAAATAAATTTTTCTATTAGTGAAAAATGCCGTTGTGGTAACGATTTTGAGCTTTTAAGTGAAAATAATTTTCTTTTTAGTCGTTGAATGTCGAAAAAATTATTCCTATAATGGGATTTAACAGGTTTATCAAAACAATAAAATATGATTTCAAATCAATGATTGGGCGTGATACAGATGAAGGGAAACCAGGCGGTAATTGGTTTGGATATTGGAACAACAAGTACAAAGGCGGTTCTGTTTGGACCACAGGGGAAAGTGATAGCAAAGCATTCGGTTCCTTATGATCTCATTCAGCCCCAGCCAGCATGGGTTGAACAGGACCCTGAACATATATTAGAAGCCGTCATTGCAAGTGTAAGAGGTGCATTGACGAAAGCAGCATTTGATGCAAAACATCTCATAGGCGTCGGGATTAGTACAGCGATGCATTCCTTGATTGTGATGGATAAGCATGGCAAGGCGCTAACGAACAGTATCATTTGGGCAGATAACAGAAGTGCAGAACAAGCGAAGCGAATCACTTCAGACATGGACGGCTTCCAAGTGTATAAAAGAACCGGTACACCGATCCATCCAATGTCACCGCTTTCAAAAATACGGTGGATCAAGGAAATGGCACCTGATGTCTTCAAGAAGGCAGCGAAATTCATTTCCATCAAAGAATATATTCTTTATCATTTCTTCGGTCAGTATGTCGTCGATTATTCAATCGCTTCAGCAACGGGACTGTTCCGTTTGGAAACGCTTCAATGGGATGAGCAGGCGCTGCGTATTGCTGGAATTGAGGCTGATCAATTGTCTGAACTTGTTCCCACGACGTATCAGCTGAGAGGGCTTCAGCCAGAGATCGCCCTGCGAATGGGCATTGCGGAAGATACACCATTTGTTGTTGGTGCGAATGATGGGGTTCTAGCGAACTTAGGTGTGGGAGCGATTGGAAAAGGTGAGGTGGCTGTCACGATTGGGACAAGCGGTGCAGTCCGTACGGTCGTGGACAAACCAATAACAGATGAACAGTCAAGAACGTTCTGCTATGCGTTGACTGATAAGCATTGGGTGGTTGGAGGACCGACGAATAATGGCGGGATCATGCTGAGATGGCTGAAGGATGAATTTGGATCCTCGGAGGTAGAGGTAGCAAAGCGTCTTGGAGTGGACCCTTACGACCTGATGATTGATATTGCGAAAAAAGTTCCAGCCGGCTCAGAGGGACTGCTGTTTCTGCCATTTTTAACAGGTGAGCGTGCACCTTATTGGAATCCAAATGCGAGAGGCACTTTCTTTGGGATCGGTCTTCAGCATAAGCGGGAGCATTTTATAAGAGCTGTGTTAGAAGGCGTCATTATGAGTGTGTTCTCAATCGGTGTTGCCTTAAGGGATTTAACCGGTTCAGCAAAGGATGTCAGGGCGTCGGGTGGATTTGCGCGATCTCCGTTGTGGCGGCAAATTTTAGCGGATACGATGGGCAGGGAAGTACTTGTCCCAGAAAGCTACGAAGCATCAGCACTTGGGGCGGCTGTGCTCGCACTTCATAGTTTAGGTTATATGGAAGAGATAGAAGAGGTTCAAGATTGGATTCGAATCTCTGCCCGTCATGAACCAAATATGGAGAACAATGAAACATACATAGAACTGTTTTACTTATATGAGCGACTCTATGACAAACTCAAGGATGAATTTGATGTCATTAGTGCGCTTCAATTAAAACAAAATCATTAAACATCAGGGAAAAGGTGGGAGAGCATGCTTTTATTCATCGTGATTGCCGCAATTGTCCTTTTACTCATCCTCATAACAGTTGCTAAGTTGAATCCGTTTGTGAGTTTAATTATTACCTCTATGTTAGTCGGCTTTGCCACAGGGATGGACCTGCAGGAAATCATTCAATCCATCAAAACGGGGTTAGGCAATACGTTATCATTGCTAGCCATCGTTCTAGCGCTTGGAACCATGCTTGGGAAAATGATGGCTGAATCAGGTGGAGCTGAGCGGATCGCTCACACATTAATCGGCCGGTTTGGGACGAAAAATGTGCATTGGGCGATGATGTTTGTTGCCTTTATTGTGGGAATACCTGTCTTTTTCCAGGTCGGATTTGTTCTTCTCATTCCTTTATTGTTTACGATTGCGATTGAAACGGGCATCTCGCTCGTGACAATTGGGATTTCGCTCATTGCTGGCTTGTCTGTCGTTCACGGTCTTGTGCCGCCTCATCCAGCTGCCATGGCAGCTGTCGGCATCTATCATGCCAACGTGGGGAAAACCATTTTCTTTTCCATTATTGTCGGTTTGCCAACAGCTATTATTGCTGGGCCGCTGTATGGAAAGTGGATTGGAAAGCGGATTCATAAACCAGTTCCAGAGCTGCTGAGAAAGCAATTTACTGAACGCAATGAAGATCGAAAACTTCCCGGCTTTGCAAATACGATGTTTACGATTTTGGTGCCAGTGATTCTAATGCTTCTTGCCACACTGGCGGATATTATTTTACCAGAGGACAATATTTGGTATCAGGTATTTAAGTACATTGGAGATCCAATTACAGCACTGCTGATTGCAACGGTGTATTCTTTCTTCAGTCTTGGCTTTGTGCAAGGGATGAGCCGTGACCGGGTGCTTTCCTTTAGTAATGAGTGCTTAGGACCGATTGCTTCTATTCTGCTTGTCATTGGAGCAGGCGGGGCTTTCAATAATGTGCTCATCGATTCGGGTGTTGGTGATTATATTGCAGATTTAGCAAAACACTCGCCGATCTCGCCAATTTTGCTTAGCTGGCTGATTGCTGCGGTTATTCGTGTGGCAACAGGATCTGCTACGGTCTCCATGATGACCGCAGCTGGTATTGTCGCGCCGATTGCTGCATCTATGCCGGATGTGAGCAGAGAGCTTCTAGTGTTAGCTACAGGGGCGGGTTCATTGATTTTGTCTCACGTCAATGACTCAGGTTTTTGGCTGATCAAAGAGTATTTTGGGATGACCATTAAAGAAACGTTTTTGACATGGACGGCTATGGAGACGATCATTTCCGTTTGTGCCATTGCATTTATTATGATCATTAATATGTTTATTTAGTGAAATGCAACAGCCTGATTCTTCGGAATTGGGCTGTTTTTGCTTTTGGCAATACCACCTCTTTCAGATTGGGGTAAAATAAAGATATTGAGAAGCGGGAGGCGGACACGATCGAACCATTAAAACATGTTTATCATGAATTATTTATTGAAGAATTAGCGGAGAAACTTGCACAAGCGTCGACTGGGTTTGATGCTGGAGAATTCCAGCGGCTTGTGTTTCAAAAGGATTGGCAGCAGCTTGAGTTAAAAGGCAGAATGAGAAGAGTCACTGAATCGATGCATGCTTGTCTGCCTAAGGATTATGAGCAGGCAATTGAGGTGCTGCGTCAGACAGCCCCTCATTTTTCAGGACTTAGTGCGCTTGTATTTCCAGACTACGTCGAAACATATGGCCTAGCACATTGGGATATCTCGATCAAGGCGCTCGAATTCTTTACGCCTTTTTCCACTTCTGAATTTGCCGTTCGGCCTTTTCTGATTCAGGATCAAGACAAAATGCTGGCGCAAATGCTTGTATGGTCACAGAATCAAAATGAGCATATTCGGCGGCTGGCTAGTGAAGGATGCAGACCACGTTTGCCATGGGGATTAACTGTTCCTGCACTTAAAAAGGATCCTTCGGTTACGCTGCTTATTTTAGAAAACCTGAAGTCGGACCCAGCGCGCTATGTGCAAAAAAGTGTAGCGAACCACTTAAATGACATTTCAGCGATTCGGCCTGATCTGATGAAGAAGACGGCTAAAAGCTGGTATGGAACGAATGAACATACGAACTGGATCATCAAACATGCATCTCGTACCTTACTAAAAAAAGGCGATCCAGATATCATGGCTTTGTTTGGCTATGGGGATGATCCATCTGTTCAAGTAACAGATTTGAAGGTAGTGCAAGACCCTATTCGTATTGGAGAGAAAATGACCTTTCAATTTACACTTCAGGCGGCTAAGCCACTAAAGCTGCGTGTAGAGTATGCCATAGACTATGTCAAAGCTCGGGGTACCCGCAATCAAAAGGTATTTAAAATCACAGAGTTTGAAACAAGTTCAGTGTTACATAGAGAATTTATCAGGTCTCAGTCCTTTCAAAATATGACGACGAGAAAGCACTATGAGGGAACCCATACTTTAACGATTATCATCAATGGCATTCCAAAAGCGTCGATTGATTTTGAGGTAACAGAAGATAGCAGCTCATAAAAAAACCCGCCAATTCGGCGGGTTTTGGCGTTTAAGCCTTCTTTTTCATTAAGAATGAAGCGATGATGGCAGCGAATAAGAAACCAATGCTGATAATGGAGCTAGGCAGGTTTTCTTGTCTGAATAGGAACAAAACAAAGCTCAAACTGAGTACAAGACCTGCAAATAAAGTTAGATACGGAAACAGCCACACCTTGAAATACGGCTCCTGTGGATATTTTGGACGCAGCTTCAGATGTGCCAGACAAATGCTGATCCAAATGAGTGAAACAGCAAAACCAGGAATAGCCAGCATGTAGCTGAAAATTTGGTCTGGATATAAGTAAGCAAAAAATGTTCCGATGAGAAGAAATAGAACGGTAACCCATAAACTTAAAATGGGTACGCCTCTTTTGTTGACCCGTGCCAGTTTTTTCGGACCGCCGTCTGATTTAGAAAGAGAATGAATCATTCTCGTCGTTCCATAAATACCGGAATTCGCCGCAGATAGAACGGCTGTAATCAAGACGAAATTAATGAAGTGAGAGGCGCCTTGCATACCAGCAGCAGAAAAGACTTGGACAAAAGGACTGTTATTTGGGTCAATTTGATTCCAAGGAATAAGGCCGCAGATGATCAAAATCGGCAATGTGTAAAATAAGATAATCCGCCACATCATACTTTTGACTACTCCAGGCAGAACCTTCTCCGCATCCTTTGTTTCAGTAATGGTCAGCCCGATCAATTCAGAGCCTCCATAAGAGAAAATAACCACTAAAAGTGATGCAAAGATCGCACCCCATCCGTTCGGAACGAAGTTTTGATAGTTGGTAAGCGCTGGTGTGCTTTGTTCGTTTGGAATGATCCCAAATAATAATGCTGCACCGAGAATAATAAAGACAATAATAACGAAAATCTTCATTCCAGCGAACCAAAACTCAATTTCACCAAAGTATTTTACATTATTTAAGTTAATTCCGATGACTAAGAGTGAGCAAAGTAAACATAGTGACCATAACGGCACGTTCGGCAGCCAGTATTGAAGCAGACTTCCAGCTGCAATAATCTCAATGACACATACAGTGAGCCACATAAAACAGTAAACCCAGCCGACGACAAATGAAAAACGTTGACCAAGCGCAATTTGTATAAGGTCGCGAAGATTATTTCCCGGATAGACAATGGCCATTTCGGCTAATGCTGCCATTACAATGAGGAGCAGCAATCCGGCAAATACATAGGAAAAAATGACCCCAGGGCCTGCTAAACCAATTGTATCGGCACTTCCTTTAAAGATTCCTGTACCAATGACCCCGCCCATCGCAATCATGCGAATGTGACGCGGTGATAAAAGCTTTTTTAATTCTTGTTGCTCCTGATTCGCGCTCATGACGTTCTCCTTTTTTAAAAATGCTTATGTTCCATTTTCTTTTTTCAAGACGTCAGTGTCAATATAAAAAAAGAGATTTTTCAGACAAAAATAGAGGTTGATTCTATCAAAACATATATTTATATCCATAATTAACTTATTTTATCCATACCCTAAAAATGAAACTTCAAATAAATGAACATTTGCCTTATTTATGACATAAACAATTTTCAGTTTTTGTCGATATATCATTTGTATTACTAAAGTCCTAATAAAGAATTGTTTATAACTGTAAAATATTTCAAGAATGTTAGAGTTGAAAGGAGTTATGAAAGATGTTTAAGAGAAAAGCAAATGATTCATCGGCTGAAGTCCTTCTGAGTGAAAGCAGCCAATTAATAGAACGAATTGAAAAGGGAGACTTTTCAGCAAGATTAGATACTGCTGCATTTTCTTCTAGCCAAACGATAGAAGCAGTGGCACAAATGAATGAAGCTTTGCAAAAGATGCAGGATGCCAATGAAAATATTCAAATGCGGATGGATTTAGTGACAAAAGCCATTCAAGTTGGCTTATGGGATATGGTCGTCATCGCTGGAGACCCGGTCAATCCAAAGAATGAATTCACATGGACGGATGAATTCCGCAAAATGCTCGGCTTTCAAAATGAGCATGATTTTCCGAATCTATTAGACAGCTGGGCGTCTCGAATTCATCCGGATGAACAAGAATATACTCTAAATGCATTCTCTTCGCATTTATTGGATCATTCAGGGCGTACGCCGTATGATATCGAATATCGCTTAAAGTTAAAAAACGGGGATTATCGTTGGTTCAAAGCAACTGGAACGACCGTTCGTGACCGAAATGGTGTCCCTCTTCGTGTGGCGGGAGCTCTTTTTGATATACATGATCAGAAATTGAAAGAAGAAGAGCTGCAAGCATTTGTCACAAGATATGACTTAATCAACCGTGCGCTTGTCGAAGCTCCTTGGGACATGGTGGTAGAGGCAGGCGATCCAGTCAATCCAAATAACGAATTCTGGTGGTCTCCGCAGTTCAGAAAAACGCTTGGTTTTACAGACGAAAAAGATTTCCCGAATGTTCTGAGCAGCTGGAGCGACCGTCTGCATCCTGAGGATCAAGAAATGGCTCTGCAAGCTTTTGCAGATCATTTAAATGATCACTCTGGCCGCACACCATTCGACATTGATTACAGATTACAAAGTAAAAATGGTGAGTACCGCTGGTATCATGCAGGTGGTGAAACCATTCGTGATGAAAAAGGTGTGCCTCTTCGAGTGGCAGGAACCATTCGTGATATCACGTTAGAAAAAAACAAAGAGAAAACAGCGAATGAAATGGCGTCACAAGTAGAACAGCTTTCAAGTTCTATTAGCGAGATGGTATCGGGCATTAGCTCTGTGACCAATCAAGCACAGGAGCTTGCTGTTGCTCAAGAGCAGTCAACGTCTGCCGCCCACTTAGCAAAAAATAGTGCAGATGAGACGAAAAATATTTCTGACTTAATCAAAGAAGTGGCGAACCAAACGAACCTGCTTGGTCTAAATGCTGCGATTGAAGCAGCTAGAGCTGGTGAACAGGGCCGCGGATTCTCTGTCGTTGCAGATGAAGTACGAAAACTTGCGCTGCATAGTGCCAATGCAACGGAAAATATCGAATCTAGTTTAACAGATATGAAAACACAAATTGATGAAATTCTTGAAAATATCTCGAATATGACAGCTCTTACGCAAACTCAGGCTGCTTTAACAGAGCAGGTGAATGCTGCAGTCGATGAAGTGAATCACATGTCTCAGCGTCTTGTGGCGTATTCAAAGAGTATTTAATCGTCAAAAACCGCCCTCTCATAGAAGGCGGTTTTTTTCATTAAATTTGATCTGCTGGGAAAACAATACCTGCATCTTTTCTTGCGGCATCAAGAACTTTCATCACGGAGAGACTTTCATCAAGCCATGCATAGCACTGTTCATGATTTTTTGTTTCAATGATCTGCTGGAAAGCTTCTGCTTCATAAAACAGACGATTTGGATTCGTTTGTGCATTGAGTGAGATGACCCTGTCATCAACATGCAGCAGCACTTCCTCGCAGCCATTCGCCCCATTTTTCACATGAATGAAGCCTTTTTCTCCTTGAATCAATGCAAAGTTCATGCTGCTTGTATCCTTACTGCCGACACTTGTCGCAATAAAATCATTGTAAGTGAACGTCAAAACACCAGATGTGTCTATACCGTTTGGATGGCGGTTTGCCTGATATCGGACTTGCTCTGGTGATCCAAAGAGGTTCATGATGAAATGGACATTATAGATATTAATATCCATCAGCGCTCCCCCAGAGAACTCAGGGTTAAAGACATTTGGCGTTTCGCCGGCTAGCAGCTGATTATATTTGCTTGAATATTGACTATAGTTGCATTGAACCAGTTTGATTTTACCTAATTGATGAAGGTGCTTTTTGATCAAATGATAGTTTGGCATATGAACGGTCGTAATGGCTTCAAATAGGAGAAGCTGCTTTTCCTTTGCGAGAGTGATTAAGGCTTCCAGCTCTTTCACATTAGAGGTGAAAGGCTTTTCGCATATCACATGTTTTCCGTGTTTCAATGCAGCGGTTGCATGCTCGCTATGTAAACGATTCGGTGATGCGATGTAAACGGCTTCTACGTGAGGATCTTCTAGCATAGCAGTTAGATCCGTATAAGTTGTCTGCACCCCAAATTTGTCTGCGAGCTTCTTTGCCGTTGCTTCCTTTCTTGAATAGACAGCGTGACAAGAAGCACCGTCGAGCTGTTCAATCGCTTGCAGGAAGCCTTCCACAATGATACCTGTTCCGATGGTTGCGATGTTCATTCTCAAAACCCCTTCCACTCGTTTAAGCTGACTCTAGTATAACCGATGTTTTCATTGAACGTGTACTGAGATACCTGAGCGAAGGTGTGCCAGTGATCAACACCAGCACACCTTTGGCAGCCCTTACAATCAGCTGATATTTGCTAATGTTTGCTTTGTTAACAATTGAATAGCTGCCTTCCTTTTTTTTAACTCTTGAATAGAGTGCTGGATATCTTCGACTTTTTGCTCGAGCAGCTGTTCAGCTTCTGTTTTTGACTTTTTTTCGAAAAGTGATTTGATAATTTCACGAATTTCTTTAAGTGAGAAATCTAGCTTTCTCGCTTCGGTGATAAATGACAGCATGAGTACATATTTTTTATCATATAGACGATAGCCGTTATGCGCTCTTTTGGGCTCTGGGAGCACCCCTTCATTTTCGTAAAAACGAATGGTTTCAATATGTACTCCAGACATTTTTGACAATTTACCTCTCGTAAACGTAATCATTCCCTGCACCTCCTTTCTTTGCTATTCATCATACAATTAGATTTGCTCGTTTCAAAACATTCTATAGTGGTGGACAATTGTTCTGTATTACTTGTTTCAATTGGGTGATCAGCACGATGAATAGAATGCGTTATAATAGAGTAGACTCATGTGATATTTGTTACAGATAAGAACAAGTAGACAGCGTGAAGAAAAAACGATAGGCTAAAATAGGTAAATAGTAATGAAATAACCTGTCATCATCTAATGATGGCTTAAAATAGTGACAGCACGTTTTTGCTGAGAAAAGGGGACCAGTGAATGTATAAATTAGTCGCAATTGATATGGATGGTACGTTATTAAATGATCAACATATGGTGCCGGATGAAGTGTTTGAAGCCATTCAACAGGCTAAGGCAGAAGGGATTAAAATTGTTTTATGTACAGGCCGGCCAATTGGCGGAGTAAATCGCTATTTAGCTGATCTTCAGCTTGATCAAGAGGGAGATTATGTGATCGCCTATAATGGTGCGCTTGTTCAAAACAGCCATACAAATGAAGTGGTGTCAGAGCTGACATTATCCTATGATGACTTAACTTCGTTATATGAATTGAGCCGTCAGCTGGACACGCCGATGCATTATTTCGATTCAGCTAATTTATACACACCGAATCGCGATATTAGTGAATACACAGTGCTTGAATCCTACTTAACAAAACTGCCGCTGAAATATATGCCTGTTGAAGAGGCAGATTCATCGATGAGACTTCCGAAAATGATGTATATTGATCAGCCAGAACGTTTGGAAAAAACGATACAAGCCATCCCGTCTGAAGTGAAGGAAAAGTATATGATGGTGAAAAGTACAGATTTCTTCCTTGAAATCCTGCATCCTGATGTGAGTAAGGGAAATGCTGTGAAGCTTCTAGCGAAGGAGCTGGGAATTCCTCGTGAAGAAGTCATGGCCATTGGTGACAACGGGAACGACATATCAATGGTAGAGTTTGCAGGCTGCGGTGTCGCTATGGGAAATGCCATTGATGATGTCAAAGCCGTAGCAGATGTTGTAACAAAATCTAATAATGAAGCCGGAGTAGCACATGTCCTGCATGAGCTGGTTTTAGGAAAATAAGAAAAGAGCGGTCTGCCAGTGCGGTAGCCGCTTTTTTATATATTGGAGAAAAAGTAAACAAGCATACGTCTGCTGCTTAAATTCGTCTTTTGCAGCATTGCTTTCACATGATCATGAACGGTATGGGGTGAAATATATAAAGTACTCGCAATTTCCTTTGTCGACTGGCCCTTTAATAAGCAGTCGAGGACGTTCATCTCTCTTTCTGTCAGCCTGTACGTTTTTGCTGCATAAGGAAGAATATCATTTGTTTGGGCTCGTTTGACGTGAATCATGACAGCCTCCTCCTGCCTGTCAGCTTGCGCCAATCGAAAGGCTTGAAGGGAAAGAAAGACCCCCGTAGGCATTCTTGTGATGCTTGCTGCTGTTTGATCGGTGCCGCCGTATAAAAGTTTAGCACCTAATGCTCTGAACGGGCGGGGCATGACGGCTTGGTCATGGATTTGCTCAAAGGCTTGAAATGTACGAAGCCAATGGAGCCCTGTCTCATTTCCATAAAGAAGCTTGTAATGAGTTGAAAGAATGAGAAATCCTTGCTGCTCCGCCGCATCATCATCTTCAGTGTCTCTTTTTTTGAAAAGCTCATCTCTCAGCTTGGCTGCCAGTGCCGGTGTTAGATCGATGACTGCTTGTATATCTCGTTTCTGAAAAGGTTCCTTGCCCTTTTGACGATAAAGGCTGGCGATACCCCAGCATTCTCCTTTAATCACAAGGGCTGCCCGCAATTCATCAGACCAACCGTTAGGTAACAAAATATGCTGATAGCGCTCGCTGTTCAAATATGCACCGCTTTGGATGAGACTCGCAGCATGAATAGGGCCTTTGGCTAGAAACTCATGCTGATGCACGTCCCTTTTTAAAAATTCATTTTGAAAGAGCTGGTCATGAATTTCTTCAATCGGTTCATCAGTGTAGGAACCTGTCGAGAGGAGAGTGGCTGGATCGATGGTTGTGATACAGACGGCATCAAAATCAATGACAGCAGCTAGCTCGTCCCGAATTTGCTGCCTTATCTGCTGAAAATGAGTGGCTGGATTGACCACATGATCTCCTCCTCAAAAACCCCCACTTTTAGGGATCGTTTTTTCTGGTGCCTCTTTTTACAATAAAGATGTCATATCGTTAGTGTACAGGAAACGATGGAAAGCGGAAAGGAACTGGAGGAGAATCATATGAAAGGAAACCAGCATTGGCACGACCCTGTTGCTGAATCATACGCAGCAACGATTTCACATAAAGTACCCGGCTATCACCTTTTGCATGAGTTATCAGTAGATGTATTAGAAACTGAAATAAAGGGAGCGGCCTCTCGTATTCTAACTGTCGGAGCGGGTGGGGGCGAAGAGATCATCAACATGCTTCAGAGAAAAGAAGACTGGCTCATCACAGGAGTCGATCCGTCTGCATCTATGCTGAATATGGCGAAACAGCGGGTTTCACAGCTCCATATGGAGGCGCGTGTCACCTGGTATGAGACCGCATTAAACAAGGTGTCTGCTGAAGCTGTTTACGATGCCGCAGTGAGCCTGCTCGTGATTCATTTTGTAGAAAATCGGCTGCCATTTTTACAGGAGATTGCCCGAAGGCTTCAACCAGGGGCCCCGTTTGTACTCGCATTTATACAAGGAGAGATGAATTCCAGCGCATTTCAGCAGGAGCTTCATATGCTGTCTCTTTTCATGAAGCGGCAAGGTCTAGGAAAAGAAGTGTTTTCGTCCTTTAATGACAGGCTGGGACGTGCAACATATCCTGTGCCTGAGGAGGAGATGAGAGGACATTTAATTGAGGCGGGGTTTCGAGACATCAGACCTTATTTTCAGGCAGGAATGATCAAAGGGCTTGTTTGCAAGCGAGGTCGTAGAGAGGCGGATGAGAGATGAGATCACAGGTGATGGTAATTGGCGGCTATGGACATGTCGGACAGCAAATATGTCTTCAGTTAAGTGAAGTGTATCCAGGGCAAATTGTTGCGGCGGGCAGGAGCTATGAGAAGGCCGAACAATTTTCACAGCAGACAAAAAGAAGAGTCCGTCCTTACAAACTAGATGTTAGTCAGCCATTACATTCGGACTGGATGGATGAAACAAAGCTGGTGATCATGTGTCTCGACCAAGATGACACGTCATTTGCTGAAACCGTTCTGCGGGCAGGCATTGATTATATCGATATTTCTGCAAAGGGGGCGTATATGGAGCAAATGGCACAGCTGGATCAGCAGCAAATCAGTGCAACGGCTTTGCTCAGTGTAGGTCTCGCGCCCGGTCTTACAAATTTATTAGCTGCAAAAACGGCATCTATGCTTTCATCAGTGGATCAAATAGATATTGGGATTATGCTTGGGTTGGGGGATCAGCATGGAAAAGCCGCGATTGAATGGACGATTGATCATGTCCATACTGAATATGAACTTACTGAGCATGATCAGCGGAAAAGAGTGAAAAGCTTTACTGGAGGCAGACAGGTCAACTTTGGTGAACAGCTTGGAAAGCGGTATGCCTATCGATTCCCCTTCTCTGATCAACAGACATTGCCTTCCACACTTCATGTGCCATCTGTGACGACAAGGCTTTGTTTTGATTCACGTCTCGCGACGGGTGCATTGGCCTTCACAAGGAGCCTTGGACTGACGTCGTTTCTTACACTGCCGAAGATGAAGGACAGAGCCATTTCAATGATTCAATCTTCTCAAGCGGGTACAGATCAATATGCAGTCAAAGTGGAAGCGGCAGGGACGGATGGGAAAAAGGTTCATCATGCAGCGCTTGGTATAAAAGGACACGACGAGTCTCAAGCAACAGCTCAAGTCGCCTGTGCTGCGGCCCTGCATTTATTGAACAGGCGGTTTCAGTCAGGAGTTTTTCATATTGAACAATTATTTTCACTAGCATATGAGAACGGGCTTTTTGCTTTGGTGGATCAAAAAACAAAGGAAGAGCAGACATTAGCGATAAGGGCCAGCCTTTTGACGGCATAAAAGCAGCGTGCAGACAAACCCTCGCATTCGGTGTCAGGTCTGCGTGCCGGTGCTCACGAATGTCAAATTCGCTCCGCGCCGGTACTCGCCCTTCCTCGACTGCAAAGGTTTTCTATCACGCTGAAAAAAAGACTAGCATTCTGCTAGTCTTTTTATGATGACGTCGACACATCTCCTTTTTTCTTAATGCTTGCTGTGATGAGCTGTGTCAATGTGTCAGAACCTTTTTTTGAAAGGTGGACACCATCGGACTGAAAATAGGATGGCTGTCCAGTAGCGGCTGAATGCCAATCGACTAAGGTGACGTTTTGATCTTGATCAGCCACTCGCTGAATGACCGCATTCACATCATTTTCCCATGACCTTGGAACCCTCGTATTCACTAGGAAAATATGTGCCTTTGAAAAGTTTTGAATGAATGCTTTCAGCGTGTCCTCAGTAAAATAACCATTTGTGCCAAGTTCAATGATAACAGCAGCATCAGATTGATTAAATGATTTGTATTGAGGGGCGATGCTGATGGCTTCGTTCATCTGTCTGCCAACTTTCCCATCGATGGTGATTTGTTTATATGCTTTTTCAAGATTCGGCGCAATGTCTAGCATGACAGAATCACCAATGGCAAGAACTTGGTGAAATTGTTTTTGATCAGCTGCTTTTTTCTCGTGCTTTTCTTTCTTTTTCTTCGCTTTTGATTCCGATGGTTCGGCTGTTTTTTTCGGTGCTGTCTTAATTTGCGTCACTTCCTTCACATATGGGGAGGAAGTGGACGAGTTAGACATGCCAATGATAAATAAGATCAAAAGAGCTGCGGTGATTCCAAGGAACACCTTATTAGATGTAGACCACTGTTTGATTCCTTTTTTCCAAATAGACCAAGAGGAAAAATATTGTCTGAAGCCATGCTGGCGGATCGGTTGTTCGATGAAGCGATAGGAAGCCTCAGCAACTAGTAAAATGGCGATGAGCTGCAATGTGACACGCGCTATGGAAGGCTGTCCAATTTCAATGACCGGTGTGGTCAGTACGATAATGGGATAATGCCACAAATAAATACCATAAGACCGCTTACCTAGCCAGACGAGCGGCTGAAAGGACAGCCATTTCCCTATAAGACTTGCAGGATGGCAGACGCACGCAATTAAGATGGCCGCATTCAGACAGAATAAAAGCATGCCGCCCTGATAGAGAAAGGCATCGAAATCGTCCACTGAATAAACACAAAGAAGGAAAATCGCAAACGAACCGAACCCGGCAATATGTAAAATACGTCTGCCAACAGGAAGCAATTTTTTGCTGGATAGTCTTTGCATAGGCCACACAAATGCCAGGCTGCATCCAATCAGGAGCGCAAATGCACGAGTATCTGTTCCATAATAAACCCTGCTTGGATCGGTATCTGGTGAATAAAGAATCGCCATCCATAAGGCAGAGACAAGAGCAAGTCCAAAGGTGATCATAGGCAGATGCGATCTGTTTTTTACCCATTTCAACCCTGCAATTAACAGTACCGGCCAAATGATATAAAATTGCTCTTCTATCGCCAGAGACCATAAATTTTTCAGTGGAGATAGGGCATTGAAGCTATCAAAATATGAAAGCTGATGAAAAATGTACCACCAGTTACTGACATAAAAAAAGGACGATATGGCATCGCCACGAATGGACAATAATGCGTTTGATCCAGCAATCGCGCACCAGCTGACGGTTATAAAAATCATGATGTAAGCGGCTGGAAGAAGCCTCCTGATCCGTCCCATCCAAAATGGCAAAAGCTCTTGATAGCCTAAATCCTGCTTATGTAACAAGATCGTTGTAATCAAGTAACCAGAAATGACAAAAAATAAATCAACGCCAAGAAACCCGCCGCTTGCGGGTCCGATATGTAAGTGATAAGCAATGACTGCCAATACAGCAACGGCTCTTAGTCCATCTAATCCTAAAATATAACGAAAACGATTTTCCTTGCTGTTCATGAAAATGAATCCCCCATCAATGTCAAACGCTTCTTTTTGTTGTTCATTCAAAAGAGCAACGATTCTTTTATTTTATATAAGATTAGACGAATCAGCATTACATTTTGTTGGCGAATTTCTGTCTTTTTTAAAATTTTTTTAATTGGTGAGTAAGAGATGTCGAATTTGATACTCAAAACCAAAATCCCTGTCATAATAAAAGAAGAAGGAAAGGGGATGTATTGAATGAAAACGATTGAAAATGATCAGTTATTGGTTCAGATTCATGAAAAAGGAGCGGAAGTCAGGGAGGTGCTTGACAAGGAAAGCGGACGTCACTATATGTGGTCTGGTGATCCAGCTTATTGGGGCAGGGTGTCGCCTGTCTTGTTTCCGATTGTTGGGCGATTAATGAATGATCAATACAAGATTGACGATCAAACCTTTGAGCTCACGCAGCATGGGTTTTTACGTGATGTCAATTTTGATTTATATGAAGAAACGAAGCATACGGTGACCTTTCAATATGAATCAAGAGGCCGGCACGTGAAGCAATACCCGTATGAATTTACAGCGCGAATTCGTTATGAACTATTGGAAAATGGACTGAAGATTTCCTGGGAAATTGATCATGACGGAGAGGATACGATGTATTTCTCCATTGGAGGACACCCAGCATTTCGTATTCCGCTTGTTGAAGGAGAGCAAACAGCAGATTATTCACTCACATTGACACCTTCCACTGAACATCTCCCTGTGCAATATGAACTGCGGAATTCACTTGTCAGGGAGAAAGAAAAAGGCATTCAGCTTGAACCGATCCAGCTTCGCCCAGAGCTTTTTCAGCATGATGCGATGATCTTTAGCCATATCAATCGAGTGTCATTGACTTCAGGGGCAGGTCACGGAGTTGAGGTCGATCTCACTGGTTTTCCGTTCGTTGGCATTTGGTCGCCTTATGATCAAGAAAAAGGAACGATGGCTCCTTTTGTTTGTATTGAGCCGTGGTATGGCATCGCCGATAGGGAAGGGACGAATGGACAGTACAAAGAGAAGTTTGGCATTCAAACATTAGAAAAGAATGAGACATTTCATGCCGCTTATACAATTTTCTTTAAATGAACATTTGTGCATGATGAGGTGAACAATTTGTTATGATAGATTAAAAAAGGGGGCGTATGAATGGATCGAGAGAAACAACAGCTGAGTATTGAAGCGGCAAGGCTTTACTATTTGTCTGATTACAGCCAGCAGGAAATTGCCAAACAGCTCAACTTGTCGAGACCGACCGTATCTCGGCTGCTTCAATATGCGAAAGAGAAGGGATACGTCCAGATTACGGTGATGGATCCGTTTGAGGATTTAAACGAGCTTTCTTCATTGCTCAAGGAAAAATATGACCTTCTCGAAGCACATGTGGTGTTTTCGCCAAAGGACGACTATCCAACCATCACCGATTATTTGAGCCGATTTGGTGCAGATTACTTGCAAGAGACAGTGAAAGACGGCGATATTGTTGGCGTGAGCTGGGGAACGACTATGTATCAAATTGCACAAAAGATGCAACCTAAACAGGTAAAAGGTGTAGAGGTTGTCCAGCTCAAGGGCGGAATCAGCCACTCTCATGTGAATACATATTCGGCGGAAACCATCCAGCTGTTTGCTGAGGCCTTTCAAACAGCACCGCGCTATTTGCCGCTTCCTGTTGTATTTGATAGTGCTGCCGTCAAGGAGATGGTTGAGCAGGACAGACATATTCAGCGAATTATTGAAATGGGCAAGCAGGCGAATATCGCTGTGTTTACTGTTGGAACGGTAAGAGATGAAGCACTTTTGTTTAGACTAGGTTATTTCCGTGAAGAAGAAAAAGCGCTCCTCAAGGAATCCAGTGTTGGAGACATTTGCTCGCGTTTTTATGATCAAGATGGACGCATTTGCAGTGAAGCCATTAACAATCGCACAATTGGCGTAGAGCTAGATGATTTAAGGACAAAAGAACGATCCATTCTTGTCGCTGGCGGTCATCGAAAGGTGGCTTCTATACACGGTGCACTAAGAGGGAAATATGCCAATGTATTGATCATCGATCAGCACACAGCGAGGGCTCTTTTAAATGTCACAAAATAGATGAACAAAATTTCATAACCATGTTTACAATTGTTCATCTGTCATATATGATGAAAGTATCATAATTAAAAGGAAGTGTGAAGCATGACGATAGCAAAGCTCATTGATCATACAGCACTAAAACCAGATACAACTAGAGCTGCAATTATGCAGTTACTTGAAGAAGCAAAGACTCATCAATTTGCATCTGTTTGCGTAAACCCAACTTGGGTATCTCTAGCGTCGAAAGAACTAGCCGGAACAGGTGTTGATGTATGTACAGTCATCGGTTTCCCGTTAGGCGCAAACACAACAGCAGTGAAAGCATTCGAAACAAAGGATGCCATTGAAAACGGTGCAACAGAAGTGGACATGGTCATCAATGTTGCGGCATTGAAAGACGGCGAATATGATGTGGTTGAACAAGATATTCGTGCAGTTGTAGACGCAGCAAAAGGCAAAGCATTAGTGAAAGTCATTATTGAAACATGTTTACTTACTGATGAAGAAAAAGTCAAAGCTTGTGAGCTTTCAGTGAAAGCGGGCGCAGATTTTGTGAAAACATCGACTGGATTTAGTACAGGCGGTGCAACGGCTGAGGACATTGCATTAATGCGTAAAACAGTAGGACCTGACATCGGTGTGAAAGCATCAGGCGGCGTGAGAACAAACGAAGACGTTGAGGCAATGACAGCTGCAGGTGCTACCCGTATTGGCGCAAGTGCAGGCGTTTCCATTATCAAAGGGGATCAATCAGCTCCTTCGAAAGACTATTAATTCATACGATCCTATGGTAGGATAACATTCATGACTCATAAATGATGAAAAAGTCATATGCGGAAGGAACTCACTTCTGGGAATTTCTTCCGCGTTTTGTTTGCGAAATAGGGTTTGTTCCATACAAGCGCATTAATGTAAACGAATTCATTCAAGGAGGAAAAACATGAAATACGTGATTGGTATCATCGGCTTGCTAGTGATTCTCGCCATTGCATGGCTGGCTAGTAATGGGAAAAAACGAGTGAAATTCCGTCCAGTAATTGTCATGATTGTACTGCAATTTATTTTAGGTTATATTCTGCTCAATACAGGTGTTGGAAACTTCCTAGTCGGAGGCTTTGCAAAAGGATTCCAAATGCTTCTAGGCTATGCCGGCGAAGGAATCAACTTTGTATTTGGCGGGTTAATGAATGATAAAGCGTCAACTTTTTTCATCAACGTCTTACTGCCGATCGTCTTTATCTCGGCGTTAATCGGTATCCTACAACATTGGCGTATTCTTCCGCTTATCGTACGCGGAATCGGATATTTGCTTAGTAAAGTAAACGGTATGGGGAAACTAGAATCTTACAATGCAGTAGCGTCTGCGATTTTAGGTCAATCAGAGGTCTTTATTTCTATTAAGAAACAGCTTGGATTATTACCTCAGCAGCGTCTTTATACATTATGTGCATCTGCAATGTCGACGGTATCGATGTCGATTGTCGGTGCATACATGCAAATGATTAAACCAGAGTACGTGGTTACAGCACTTGTGCTGAACCTATTTGGTGGATTTATTATCGCATCGATCATCAATCCATATGAAGTGTCTAAGGACGAAGACATGCTTGAAGTCGTCGAGGAAGAAAGACAATCCTTCTTCGAAATGCTTGGCGAATACATTATGGATGGTTTCAAAGTAGCGATTGTTGTTGCTGCAATGTTGATTGGATTCGTTGCATTAATTGCGATGATTAACGGTATCTTTACAGCTGCCATCGGTGTTTCTTTCCAAGATGTACTTGGATATGTCTTTGCTCCATTTGCGTTCATTGTTGGTGTTCCTTGGAGCGAAGCAGTACAAGCAGGAAGCATTATGGCAACCAAAATGGTATCTAACGAATTTGTGGCAATGCAAATTCTATCCGGTGATGCTTTCCAATTCACTGCTCGTACAGAAGCGATTATTTCTGTATTCCTTGTATCATTTGCGAACTTCTCTTCTATCGGCATCATTGCTGGAGCAGTCAAAGGCTTAAACGAAAAGCAAGGGAACGTAGTCGCACGCTTTGGATTAAAGCTGTTATTCGGTGCAACTCTTGTCAGCTTCTTAACAGCAGGCGTTGTCGGTTTGATTTACTAATTTAAAAAAAGGAATGGTGAAAACAATGAGAATGGTAGATATCATTGCGAAAAAACGTGACGGAAAAGAATTATCTTCAGAGGAAATTTCTTTCTTTGTCAAAGGTTATACGGACGGAACAATTCCTGACTACCAAGCAAGTGCCTTGGCTATGGCGATTTTCTTCCAAGATATGACGGATCAAGAACGTGCAGACTTAACACTCGCTATGGCGAACTCAGGAGATACAATTGACCTGTCTGCCATTGACGGTATTAAAGTAGACAAGCACTCAACAGGCGGTGTAGGCGATACAACAACGCTTGTACTCGCTCCTCTTGTTGCGGCACTAGATGTACCTGTTGCGAAAATGTCAGGGCGCGGTCTTGGGCATACAGGCGGTACAGTGGACAAGCTTGAAGCGGTCAAAGGCTTCCACGTAGAAATTACAAAAGACGAATTCATCGAGCTCGTGAACCGTCATAAAGTAGCCGTTATTGGCCAATCAGGCAACCTGACACCAGCTGATAAAAAGCTGTATGCTCTTCGTGATGTAACAGGAACTGTTAACTCAATTCCGCTTATTGCAAGCTCCATTATGAGTAAGAAAATTGCTGCTGGTGCAGATGCGATTGTACTTGATGTGAAAACAGGCGCAGGTGCTTTCATGAAAACACCAGAAGACTCAGAAAAGCTTGCAAAAGCAATGGTTCGCATCGGAAACAACGTTGGCAGACAAACGATGGCGGTCATCTCTGACATGTCTCAGCCGCTAGGATTAGCGATTGGAAATTCCCTTGAAGTGAAAGAAGCGATTGACACACTCCGAGGCGAAGGTCCTGAAGATTTAAACGAGCTTGTGCTCACATTAGGAAGTCAAATGGTCGTTCTTGCGAAAAAAGCAGACACACTTGATGAAGCAAGAGAAAAGCTGATTGAAGTGATGAAAAACGGCAAAGCACTTGAGAAATTCAAGGAATTCTTAGAAAACCAAGGTGGAGACAGCTCAATTGTGGATCAGCCTGAAAAACTGCCGCAAGCACCTTACAAAATCGAAGTACCTGCAAAAGAATCAGGTGTCGTAGCTGAAATCGTCGCGGACGAAATCGGTGTTGCAGCGATGATCCTTGGAGCAGGACGCGCAACAAAAGAGGACGATATTGACCTATCTGTCGGCATCATGCTGAACAAAAAAGTGGGCGATCGTGTTGAAAAAGGAGATTCACTTGTGACTCTGCATGCGAATCGTGAAGATGTTGCAAATGTCATGGAGAAAATTTATGACAACATCCGCATTGCTGATCATGCCGATGCACCAACATTGATCCACACAGTCATTACTGAATAAAGAAAAAGGACAAAAGTGATTCGTCGCTTTTGTCTTTTTTTATGGTCATTTTAGGCTCGTCTTTTTCTATTGAAATAAAAAAATTCACTTTATGAAACAAACCTCTTGCAATCATCAAACAATGGGTGTATATTAATTGACGAGTCAATGATTGATATATCAAGTAATTGATTTCTGAATAGGAAAGAGGGGATGGCATTGACTGCATTTTGCTCTGAAGAGGCAGAGGTATTATATCGTTTGCAGTGCGTGAACCGTATGATGGGCGTGAAGTTCGAAGCATGCACGGGCATCAGCCAATCAAGACTTGAGTTGCTATCGCTGTTATTCCAAGCCGATGAAATCAGCCAATCAGATTTGCAGAAAAAAGTAAATATTGATAGTGCAGCTGTGACGCGTCATTTAAAACAGCTAGAAACAAAAGGAATGGTCACACGCAGAAGAAAACCAGAAGATAATCGAGTCACACTTGTCCGCTTAACAGAAGAAGGCAGAACGAGAATCGAAGCTTCTAAAATAGAAAAAGAACGATTTATCTCAGAAATGCTTGAAAACGTAAGTGAAGAAGAACGAAGGCTTCTCACTGATGTGCTCATCCGTATACAACAAAACATCGAAAAGATTCAAACAACCTAAAGGAGTGTTACACATGGCTACAACATTAAAAACAAACGATTTTATGGAAATTATGAAAGGGCGCCGCTCTATTCGTAACTATGATCCATCTGTGAAAATCAGCAAAGAAGAAATGACAGAGATTTTAGAAGAAGCAACAACTGCACCATCATCAGTAAATGCACAGCCTTGGCGCTTCATGGTTATTGACAGCCCAGAAGGAAAAGAAAAGCTTGCACCACTTGCAAAATTCAACCAAACTCAAGTGTCAACATCAGCAGCTGTCATTGCAGTATTTGCAGATATGAAAAGCAATGAATACTTAGAAGAAATTTATTCAAAAGCAGTAGAGCATGGCTACATGCCGCAAGAAGTGAAAGAAAGACAAATTGCTGCATTAACTGCACACTTTGAGGTTCTTCCAGAGCAAGTGAACCGCGAAACCATCTTAATTGACGGTGGGATTGTGTCTATGCAGCTTATGCTTGCTGCACGTGCACACGGTTATGATACAAATCCAATTGGCGGATATGATAAAGAAGTCATCGCTGAAACATTTGGATGGGATAAAGAACGTTATGTACCAGTCATGCTGCTATCAATTGGGAAAGCAGCAGACGAAGGCTATGCATCTTACCGTTTACCGGTTGATCGTATTGCTGAGTGGAAATAATATCTTTTCAAAAGGAGACGATCAAATGATTATTATTCATGCAGGGATGACCATTCGTCCAGAAAAAGAAAACGTATTTTTAGAAGAAATTAATGAGTTAATGAAAGCTTCACAGGCTGAAGAAGGCAATGTTTCCTACAAGCTGTTCAAGGATACAGAAAAGGAAAATACCTTTTTAATGGTAGAAGTGTGGAAAGATGACGCTGCGGTTCAGAGCCATAATGCAAGTGCTCATTTCCAGGCTTTCGTAGCGAAGGCAAAAGAATTCTTAGCCGCTCCACTTGACGTGGTTGCCTTTCAAGGCCAGCAGCTTTCATAGAAAAACAACAAACACCCTAGGCGGTTAACGCCTAGGGTTCTTTTATTTTCGACATATGGTTCCACCCATTTCATTCACGTATTGTGCATTTTCCACAAAATTTCTGAAAATAAAATGTTTTTCGACTTAACTATATTGGAATATGCTAGAATTAGATATTATTTATTACCAAAATAGGGAGGAACCAATATGAAAAAAGGGAAATGGACGAAAATTGCACTAACCGCTGTCCTAAGTTTAGGCACATTGACAGCTTTCAGCACCCCTCTATCTGCCCACACCACAGAAAAATCAACATCCTCTGATGGCGGTCATTATTCAGGTATTCCATTTGACTCAAGTGTCGTGAATGAAGACCGTCTTGTCAAAGCCTTGAAAAAACAAGGAAAGATCAAAAAGAATGCCAATGAGGCAGAAACCCAAAAAGCATTAAAGAACTATCTAAAGAAAAAAGAAGAATCAGCAATGAAACAAAGTGCCAGCACCTTAACAGAAGAGCCTGAATTCCTGAAAGAATACAAACAAGAGGTACATAACAAACTTGCCAAAAAGAAAAAATTAAAGAAGCATAAAGGAAAAGAAAGCAATCAAGTAAAACCGGTCAAAAAGGAAAAGTATAAAGGTGACGTCCGCAATGATAAAGTATTGGTTTTATTAGTAGATTTTAAAGATTATAAGCATAATAGTATTAAAAAAGAAGAGACTGATATGTACTATGACAAGTACGATCAACAGCACTATCAAGATATGCTTTTCGGAAAAAATGGCTACATCGGTCCTGATGGGAAACGGAAAGTATCCATGAAGCAATATTATGAAAAGCAGTCCGGCGGCAGTTACACAGTTAGTGGAACAGTTGCAGGATGGTATACAGCGAAGCATGAAGCAGCTTATTACGGCGGGAACGTACCTGACGATTCAGGCAGTGACGGCAGACCGCGCGAATTGGTGAAAGAAGCACTCGAAGCAGCAGCAAAAGATCCGAATATTGATCTAAGCGAGTATGATCAATGGGACCGCTATGATATTGATGGCGACGGTGTTTATAACGAGCCAGACGGCATCATTGACCATCTGATGGTCGTTCACGCCGGCGTAGGTGAAGAAGCAGGCGGCGGACAACTTGGCGCTGATGCGATTTGGTCACACCGCTGGTCACTTGGTGATGTATTTGAAATTCCGGATACCGAATCTGAAGTTGGTCAAGGCGGGAAATTAGGCGCGTTGGATTACACCATCGAGCCTGAAGATGGCGCAGCAGGTGTGTTCACACATGAATTCGGACATGATCTTGGTCTTCCTGACGAGTACGATACACAGTACACAGGCAGAGGAGAGCCCGTTTCTTACTGGTCGATCATGTCAAGCGGAAGCTGGGCAGGTAAAGTTCCTGGTACGGAACCAACAGGCTTTAGCCCATATGCGAAAGAAATGCTTCAAAATTTGCATGGAGGCAACTGGCTTTCTGGACAAACCATCGATGGTAAAACATTAAAGAAAAGCAAAACAGTATTAATTGATGAAGCAGCAACAAAAGGAACGAACCATGATGCCGTTCGAGTCGATTTACCAGATAAAGAGATTGTCGTCACGACACCTGCTCAAGGGAAATATTCGTACTTCAGCGGAACGGGTGACAATTTGAATGCAACCATGACGACAACAGGTATTGATTTGTCAAAAGGAAGCAAAGCAGAGCTGACATTTAAAGCATGGTACGATATTGAAGAAGATTATGATTATGCGTATGTCGAAGTGCGTGAAACAGGGACTGATCAATGGGAGACCATCGCGGGTAACATCACGAATGATCGAAATGAAGCAGGTGCAAACGAAGGCAATGGCATCGACGGAAAATCAGACGGCTGGGTAGATGCAGCCTTTGACCTGTCTGCTTATGCAGGGAAGAAAATCGACCTGCAATTCCGTTACACAACTGATGCAGGCTATTCACTTCCAGGCTTATTCGTAGATGACCTGAACATCACGGCAGATGGAACGAAAGTATGGTCAGATGATGCCGAGGACACGTCTACTTTTACCTTTAATGGATTCTCAAAATCTAATGGAAAACAATATGCAGCACAATACTATTTACTAGAGTGGCGCTCCTATGCTGATGTCGATAAAGGCTTAAAGCATATTAAACGCGGGGCAAGTCTGATGAGCTATAATAACGGGTTGGTCGTTTGGTATGTCGATCAATCATACAGTGATAACTGGGTAGGAAAACATCCGGGGAACGGCTTCCTTGGCGTAGTAGATGCAGATCAGCAAGTATTAAAATGGAGTGACGGTTCCATTGCCGCAACAGGGTTCCAAGTACATGATGCAGCATTCTCTTTGAATCCAAGTACGAAGCTGAATATAGATTATACAGCAACAACGGGCTTAACTTTGCAAGATCGCTACATTCGCCCGGCTCGTACATTTAGTGATAAAAAGAACTATGTGAATCCAAACAACCCAGATGCAGGACGCGATGTACCGACATATGGGTTATCCTTTAAAGTCGTTGGACAAAGTAAGGATCGTTCTGTTGGAAAGGTGTTAATTTCGAAAAGTAACTAAATAGAAAGCCGGATTCTACCATTGAATCCGGCTTTTTGATATGTGAGAAAAGGATTGTGAGGGCACGATTGTTTTTTAAATCGAATGTATGTTCTTTTTTATTTTGATATCCGAATGAAACCATTATATAATAGACACTGGAAGGTTTTTCTTTCAACCATGATTCTTTTTAGCTGTTAAAACAAAGGAAAGGATGAGCGTTACCAATGAGTTGTGTCACTGCCAAGCAATTAAAGGTGATTCGAGGGACGATGCAGACTTTTTGCAGCCATTTGGAGTATGCTGGCCACGGTAAGCTTCATATCAATACCATCATGGCTTTTATTAAAAAGGAATTCGGCGTGAGAAAAATGAAAGACATTCCACAAAGTCGCTTTACAGAAGCGCTAGAATTGATACAAGACTTTGATTTATACACGGACAAAATAGAGATTCGTGAACGTCTATCAGAAAGGAATTAACTAAATTGAATATTTTAGCAATCATTTTAGTAGGAATTGTCGCATTAGAACACATTGTCATCATGTTATTAGAAATGTTTTTTATGGAATCAAAGATGGCGAAGCGGTCTTTTAAACTGCCAGAACACTTGCAAAAAGATCCAAATGTCAAAGTAATGTTTGCCAATCAGGGGCTTTATAACGGGTTTTTAGCTGCAGGACTCATTTGGGGGCTCATTCTTGGATCGAATACCGTTGGATATATGATTCAGCTGTTTTTCATTCTTTGTGTGCTCATCGCCGCAGTATTTGGCGGTGTAACATCCAATAAATCAATTATCATCAAACAAGGAGTACCAGCACTGCTTGCACTCATTGCACTGATGCTGGCGATCTAATCTTAAATAAAGCCGCCCCTAGCGAGGGCGGCTTTTATCTTTTTCGAAGACCCATCAAACGAATAATGGATGTTAGACAAAGGGCTACGGCAACGGCCAAAATGATTTTTCCGTACATGACCCCCGTTAGGTTCATCAAAAAGACGGCCAATATAATACAGAGCGTGATGATGATCATCACAATCGAATAGGTTTTCATCTCTTTTCCACTCCTTTAAAAATCCCCTCATGTGACGAGAGAACTGTCAATCTTTCCTCATATTATATCACTCAATGACAATTTTACATGAAATTCCCTACCAATAGAATGTGACATATTGATTAGATTTGGAGTCATACCATATTTTTTAGAAAATCGGGTATAACATAATGAGCTGGCCTAAAGTCATATTGCTTGATATTTAATTGTGCAAAATATAAAATAGCCACAGGATAAATCGAAAGGATGATCAAGATGAGTAAGAAAGTGTTATTAGTATCAACAAGCAGCCCGGAAATGAATGGACATCCAACAGGCTTATGGCTAGAAGAGTTAGCAGAGCCATTTCATATTTTTAAAGAAAATGAACTAGAAGTACAAATTGTCTCTATTCAAGGTGGCACTGTACCAATTGACAAAAATTCAATTCCAGAAGGTGTCCCAGCGCAATATCAAGATGTATATGAATTACTTCAAGACACAAAGGCGCTTACAGATGTGAATCCCGCAGATTATGACGGAATTTTCTTTGCTGGAGGGCACGGCCCTATGATCGACTTTGCGTCTAATCAACTGGTAGCGGATGCGATCTTAGCAGTTTCAGATAAAAAGGGTGCGATCGGAGCCGTTTGTCATGGTGTTTCAGCATTCGTTGATGTGAAGGACCAAAATGGCAAATCATTTATCGAAGGCAAAAAAATCACAGGCTTCACAAACGAAGAAGAGGAAGCCGTGCAGCTGACATCAAAAGTTCCATTTTTATTGGAAACAAAACTTCGTGAGCAGGGGGCAGCGTTTGAAAAAGGAGATGCCTTTGCGCCATTTGCTGTCGTTGACGGACAAATCATCACTGGACAAAACCCGGGATCAAGTGCAGAAACAGCACGCTTGTTTGTCAAAACCATTGCATAAAACGATCAAAAACCAGTCGTAACTCATGGGCTGGTTTTTTTGTTATAAAAATGTCCTAAAAAAGACCAAAACAATAATTAGAATAATGGTAAAATAATTACAGGGTAAAAAACCCAAATGAGGAAAAAGGGGATGTTCCTGTGAGAGCATTTTATGTCAAAATCACCGCTGCTTTACTGTCTGTTTTACTCGTCGCAACAGGTTTGTTTTCACCAGCATTAAAAGCAGAAGAAGCACCGAAATCAGAAGGGAAAATATCACCACTGACAGAAAAAGCGATTCAGCAAGTGCAAGAATCGTTTTTGAAGCAGGATGAAGGAACCGCTATTCAACAGAAGCAAGTGAAAAAATCATTTAAAGTGAATAAGAAGAAAGGAATCAGTATCAAACGAAAAGCTGCTAAAGAAGGCAAAATGCGCACGTCTGCCGTTCGCTCCATTGATGGACTAGCTATTAATCAATCGGCTGTCTTAACAGAGGACGACCCAGTTGATTTATGGTTTTTAAGCACATCTTCACCTCAGGCACTCATCAGCCGGATTACCTCTTCAAACCCTGATTATTTTGTTCAATTATTTGTTGTTGATTATGAAACAGGACAAGCCTACCCGACAGATTTAATTCAACCGGCAGGCAGCCTGCTTGGATTGACCAATTTACCAGCAGGTGATTATGCATTCGGTATTACAAGCGGCGGAGAATTTGGAGACTCTTACACGATACAAGTGAATGCAAAAAACCCGCCCAATTTCACGGGGGCTGTATCCCTTTCGTCCACCTTGCAATATTTTGTAGCTGAGTATGCAAACGGTGATGTTTTCGCAAATGGTACAAAAGTATACAATAAGCAAACAAAGACCGCCGATTATAAATGGGAGCGTGTGTTTTACTTCTCATATGATGGAAAATATGAACAGAGAACTCATTCTGTTGACAGTGTGAAAGTGAAAAGTATTTCGGCACCAGTGTCGTACTCCGCTCCATATGCAAGTTCCTCTGAGGCCATTCTCGTCTACTTAGATGTGGAGACTTTATTTATGTATCATGAATCATCGTTTGCTAGCGGGCAGTACTACCATAGTAGCTTTGTTGATACACTCGGGAAGACAACACCAAGACGCTTAGATATTGATGATATGACAAATTACGGTGATCATATTTTAGCTGTAGATTTAAAAACAGGAAAGCCGATTGATTTCTTCAGTGTGCTGAATTTCTACTATGCTGCAGGGATCGAGAAGCTGCCAACAATCAGAACGTTGAATTAAGAAAGGCGGTTGACATCAAATCGCCACATGTGTAGAGTAAAGATAATTAAATGACAAAAGTCCACTAGGGGAGTCATGTATGACTGAGACAAGAGAAAATCTTGGACCCTTTGAACCTGATCTAGTTCGTACTAGCGGAGGGAAGTGGAGCTGGACCTTGTCTTATTCATGATTGAATCGATAAGAAGGCCGCTCCATTTGGGGTGGCTTTTTCATTTATTCAACTGAAGAAGAGGAGGCTTTTTTTATGACATTTTCTACGCAATTAAGGAAAGAAGCAGAACCGTTATTTGAAGCCATTTATCAGCATCCGTTCGTCAGAGGCTTGGCAGCAGGAAAGCTGAAAAAGGAACAAATCATTCATTACGTCAAACAAGATGCAGAATACTTACAAGCATTCATTAAAATTTATGCAGCAGCGCTCAGCAGATGTACAGACAGAGAGGATATTACGTTTTTTCATCAGCAGATTGCGTTTGTACTAGATAGTGAGACGCACCCTCATCAAAACCTTTGCCGAGTGGCAGGAGTCGCATATGATGAGCTCCAAGGTGCTTCTTTGGCTCCGAGTGCTCACCACTATATTCATCACATGCTGCAAGTTGCGCAAGAAGGCACGCTTGGTGAAATCATCTCTGTCCTGCTTCCATGTCCTTGGACATATTGGGAAATAGGGAAACGAATGCTTACAGATGTGCAGCCAGACCCGTCACATCCGTTTTATGAGTGGATCACGTTTTATGGAGGATTAACTGATTCTGTTACAGGTGAGCTTTGCAAGCGGCTCGATCAGTTGGCGGAAGCAGCAAGTGAGAAGGAAAAGGAAAAAATGAAACAGCACTTTATCTTAAGCTGCCAGCTCGAGTACAAGTTTTGGGAAATGGCCTTTACTGTTGAAGAGTGGCCAGTTCAACTGGAGGTGCATTCATCATGACATGGAAGATGAAAGAAGTCGTCCTTGCGGTGATTTTATCCGTTGCGTGTGGTGTGATCTATTTAGGATGGTCCACGCTATACTTACCGATTACAGCACTTGTTGGCCCAGCAGGAGGCAACATCATGTTTGGAATATGGGTCATTGCCAGTCCAATCGTTGCATATATCATTCAAAAGCCGGGGGCTGCCCTGATTGCAGAAACAGCCGCCGCTGCTGTGGAATTATTGACAGGCAGCCACTTCGGACTTTCAGCTCTGTTAATTGGTGTATGCCAAGGGCTTGGGGCAGAAATCGCCTTCGCTCTTTTTGGTTATAAACGATATCGAATGTGGACACTGATGCTCTCTGGTGCCTTTGCCGCTATCGGAGCGATGGCGTACAGTCTCGTGGCAAATGGCTTTGGTTATTACACGCCTCAAGTTTTACTTATGACCCTTGTGACTCAAATTATCAGTGGAATGATACTTGGCGGCTGCCTTGCGAAAGTGGTGGTAGACGCAATATCCAAAACAGGTGTACTGAATCAATATGCCATCATGAAAGAAAAACGAAACAAAGGTGAACAGCATGAATTCATTTCTCGCGTGCAATGAACTCTCTGTCCGTTTTTATGAACAGCCTAAGCCCGTTTTGCATCAAATCTCCCTTACGATTCAAAAAGGGGAAAAGGTGCTTATTTTAGGACCGAGCGGAAGCGGGAAATCCACGCTCATTTCGGTTCTGGCTGGAATCATTCCAGAGCATGTGGAAGCAGACATGCAGGGCGAAGTGGTGCTGCAAAGACATACAGGCGTGATGTTTCAAGATCCAGACTCTCAGTTTTGTATGCACCGCGTCAATGAAGAAATTGCCTTTAGCTTAGAGAACCGTTCCGTCCCTCGTGAAGAGATGGATGACATCATTCAGCAGCTCATGCAAAAAGTCCAACTGAATGTCGATCCGCATACAGAGATTCACACGTTATCTGGCGGCATGAAGCAGCGATTGGCACTTGCTTGTTTACTCGCATTACAGCCGGATGTTCTATTCTTTGATGAACCGACCGCACAGCTTGATCCGGCAGGTAGAATGGACATATTTCAACTGCTGCAGCAGCTTGCAGCCGATCAGCAGCAGACCATGATTTTTGTAGAGCATGTGCTTGACGGTGTCATCGAATGGATGGACCGGGTGATTTTATTAGATGATCAAGGCAGCATTTTAGCAGATGGAGCTCCAAAAGATGTGCTCACGGCATATGAGGAAGAAATGAAAGAGGCTGGTATTTGGCGGCCCAAATTATTTCCCGAGAAATGGTCCACGATCATTCAAGATCCATTTCATCCACTGAGTCAAACCTTTATGCACACTTTTAAAACACGAAAAGAGCAGCGAGAAAAAGTGCCATCAATCGAACGAAAGACAATGATTCTTACAGAAAATCTTCAATTAAGCTACGGGAAAAAAAGGATTATGAGTGATCTCCAGCTTGATATCAAATCAGGGGATTGGGTGGCGATCATTGGGGAAAATGGAAGTGGAAAAAGCACACTTCTCAAACATTTGGTTCGTTTAGAGCCAACGAAAAAAGGCCACATTTTCTTAAAAGATACACTCCTAAAAAAGTGGTCAGACCGAGAACTATATGAAAAAGCAGGCTTTGTGTTTCAAAATCCGGAGCTTCAATTTATACAAGACACAGTATTCGATGAAATTGCCTTTGGCGGCAGACAGCGAAACTGGCCAGAATCAGTCGTACAAGAAAAAACGGTTCAGCTGCTGAAAGAGTTCGGTTTAGAGAAGCATGCAAAAGCACATCCCTTCACCTTAAGCTTAGGGCAAAAAAGAAGATTAAGTGTTGCCACGATGCTCCTTTTTGATCAAGATGTATTGCTGTTAGATGAGCCGACTTTCGGGCAGGATGAAAAAACGGCGAAGGAATTGATGAGGCGTTTAAAAGAGCGTCAGCGCCAAGGTACGACCATTGTGATGGTCACACATGATATGGAGCTTGTCGATGAGTGTGCCGATCAAGTGCTTCTGTTTCATCAAGGGAAGCATGTGTATGATGGCACCCCTTATGATTTATTTTCAAATCAAGAACTTGTCGATGCTTATCAGCTGAGAGCTCCTTTACATTATCGCTATGTGGCAGAAAGAAAGGACGTGCTGACGATTGCAAAGTAATCAATCCTTTCTTTCTACTGTGAATCCAGTCATGAAATTACTCGCTCATCTGCTTGCGATGGGCTGTCTCATGTCGATTTCTGACCCTAAAACTACCTTTATCATTTGGCTGTTTGCTCTTGGCATTGGAGTTGTTTTAGGTGGATGGAATATGAAGTATCTCGTTACAAGGCTTGTCCCTTATTTGCTCTTTTTTATTCTCGTCTTTTGGATGATGGCGGCCTTCGGCAAGGGGGATCATACCGTTTGGAAGTGGGCGTGGTTTCATATCACAGAGGAGAGTTTAAGAAATGGGCTCACCATCGCTTTTAGAATGCTGGGATTTGTGACTTTTGGTCTCCTTTTTACGTCCACAACAGATTTGACGGCATTTATGATGAGTCTGATTCATCAATGCCGAATGTCCCCAAAATGGGCGTATGGCATGCTTGCCGGCTTCCGGTTTATTCCGTTATTTCAAAGTGAATTAAAACAAATGAAAGCTGCACACAAAATCAGAGGCTACAAGCAAAAAAACAGCTGGAAAGCCTTTATGCGTTATGCATTGCCCCTTTTTACGCAAGGCGTACGAAAATCAGAACGCTTAGCGATTGCAATGGAAGCCAGGGGCTTCACAGGGACGAGAGAGCGAACGTATTATCATATCATCAGCACCTCATGGATTGACTATATGTATCTTTTTCTCATCGGTATCAGTGTCTTCATGTGCATTTACTTTGTTTAAAAAACACCCACATTCTCTTGATAGAATGTGGGCTTTTTATATGTCTTAGGTCATTTGATTGATATTAGTACACATTACAGGCTGTAATAGATCATATAACGAACCGATAAAGAAGGTGTACTAGAAAAAGAGAGGATGAACGTAAGCGAATGTCACAGAGAATCGATAACATAATAGACGCTTTACCAATCATTGGACTCGCTATGAGAGAGCAGCTAACCTTTTCTGTTTTAGGGAAAGAGAAGGTTCTTTACTATCAGCAGCATGGGAATATTGATTTAGGATTTAAAGCTGGTGATGCACTAGATGCTGGATTCCAAAACTTTGCGATGCTGAAAAATGGGAGAGAACCATCGTTTATCCAAATTCCGAAAGAAGTATACGGGATTCCAATGGATATCGTAGCCGTTCCAATTAATGATGAATCAGGTCAAGTGGTTGCTGCCTTCTGTGTGGCATATGACCAAACGAATCAACAACGATTAGATCACATCATGACGGAGAGCAACGAAGCTTCCGAAAAACTAGTCGCAATGGTACAGCAGGTTGCCGCACATTCAGAGGAACTACAAGCGACAAGTGAACAAATTCTACAAAATACGAAAACCACTGTCGAAAATTCCTCTAAAATCAATCAAGTGTCCAATCTCATCAAAGGTATCTCTGATCAAACGAACTTACTTGGACTCAATGCATCAATAGAAGCTGCAAGAGTAGGGGAAGCAGGAGCAGGCTTTGGAGTGGTCGCAACAGAAGTGAGAAAGCTGTCAACTCATGCGAAACAGGCGACGACTGATATTGAAACAGCCCTAAAAGATGTGCAGGGGTCGATCAAAGGAATGGAAGAAGAAATTGCGCAAATTGTCGCTTCCTCTGAGCATCAAGCAGAACTAGTAGGCACTTTTACGAAAATTATTGAAGGTCTTCACGAAACAAACGAAACGATGAAAGCATTAGCAAACGACTTAGTAAACTATCAAGTGAAATAAAAGAACGACAAAACCTCCAGCTGAATCGGAGGTTTTTTTATCATTTCAAGGTGAGAAACTTGTTAGGATTATGACCGTTTTATCGCTGACAGGCAGGATACACTTCTGTATGATAGAAAAAGAGAGACTAGTTTTGTCATTAGACCTATTCATAAGGAGGAAGATCATCGTGACACAATCAGCGAAGCTGAAAGAAATACTTGCACCCTACCGTCCGTTGTTAGATGAAACGGAAAAACCAATGATTCAATTGCAGATGAAACAAGGAAAAACAGGACCATACGACAGCAAAATAGCTGGTGATCCTTATTTTCCAAAAAACGACGAATATCCAGTTGACGGCGAAGGACATCCTATGAAACTTTTGGCACAAATTAATTTCGGCCAGCTGCCCAAGCTGAAGGATTATCCAGAAACAGGACTTTTGCAAGTTTTTATTTCTGTGCATGATGATCTTTATGGGATGAATATTGACCATAAAACAGAGCAAAAAGATTTTCGCATCAAATTTATTGAGGAACCTTTCTTGGCAGAAGAAGAGTTAATGACTGATTTTTCTTTTGTGAAAATTCCAGACGATTTTTATTTTCCTGTGACGAAGGAAGGCGCAATTACAGGTGAATTATCAAGCGAAACGATCAGTGTAGGAGATTTCCGCTTTGAAAAAGTCACAGGAAAGAACAGCTGGGACCTATTCGAAGATGCAGAAGGTGTTAATGGCGATGAAGCAGATGCCCTGCTGGATGAATTTTATGAAACAGCGAGTGGCTTTGGTCACAAATTGGGCGGGTACTCAGGGTTTACACAAGAAGACCCGCGTACCTATGTAGATCAAGAACATACCGTTCTGTTATTGCAAATTGACTCAGATGATGAAGTAGATTTGATGTGGGGAGATTGCGGTATTGCCAACTTCTTTATCAAACCAGAAGACCTTAAACGAAAAAATTTCGAGAATGTCGTCTATAATTGGGACTGCTCCTGATTTTGTAAAAAACACACTTTAAACACTCTTTATAGAGTGTTTAAAGTGTGTTTTTAGACTTTTTTGCCCCTATTTCGTCATTTTTGAGAGGTAATATGTCATTCTTTCTAGTTGACCGGATCAAAAAAAAATGTAAAATCATCTTAAAGTCCTCTTTTTTGAAAATAATAATAACATGACATATCAATCAACGATAAAATGCTCGAAAAAGCGGAATGTACTGGGGGGTATCAATTGATCATTTCTAAAGTAATCAATAATAATGTTGTCAGTGCGTATGATGACGAGCAGCATGAGCTGGTCATTATGGGCAGAGGGATCGCGTTTCAAAAGAAAAGCGGAGACCCGATTGACGAAGAACGAATCGAAAAAGTATTTTCTATTCAAAATAAAGATATATCAGAAAAATTCAAAACCCTGCTTTATGATATTCCAATCGAGTATATGCAAGTGTGTGAGGCGATTATTGAGCATGCGAGAACAACCCTTAACAAAAATTTAAATGACAGCATCTATGTGACGCTGACGGATCATATCACCTTTGCCATTGAACGTCATCAAAAAGGAATGGATATCAAAAATGCCTTGCTCTGGGAAATCAAACGGCTGTATAAAGATGAGTTCAAATGCGGTTTAGAAGCTATTCGGATCATTGAGGACAAGCTGAGCATCCATCTTCCTGAGGATGAAGCCGGCTTTATTGCCATGCATATTGTCAATGCAGAGCTCAATGAAGAAATGCCAAACGTGATTCAAATCACCAAACTCATTCAAGACATTTTAAACATCGTTAAGTATCACTTTCAAATTGATTTGGATGAGGAATCATTAAATTATTTCCGTTTTGTGACGCATTTGAAGTTTTTTGGTCAGCGTCTGTTTAACGAAACACAAATGGAAAATCAAAATGAGTTTCTGTATGAAGTGGTAAAAGAGAAAAACACCGCAGCTTTTCAGTGCGCAGAAAAAATTAACGAGTATGTTCAAAAAGAATACAACCGAAGTCTCATAGAAGATGAAATGCTATATTTAACTTTGCATATAGACAGAGTAATAAAAAGAAAATAAATTCAAAAAGAAAGCGTTGACATCACAAAATTAACATGATAATTTATAAATATAAACTAAATAACCCACAATCTTTTAGGATTGTTACTGGTCAAGCAGGCAAAACCTAAATCATTGTCCCTATCTTTGATAAGGCGTGATTTAGGTTTTTTATATCTAAAGACTTATAAAAATTAAATAACGATCAATCGCTATGAAGGATTGTTACTGGTTAAGCAGGCAAAACCTAAATATCGATTAATGTCTGAATCGCTATTTCTCGGACATTAATGGATGTTTAGGTTTTTTCTATATCAAGATGAAATCAACGATTGGAGGGTAACACAATGAACCACAAACAAACAGCAAAAGAAGTGCTAGAACTTGTCGGCGGTGAAAAAAATGTTAAGCAAGTTACACATTGTATGACAAGACTTCGCTTCAACTTATACGATGAAAGCAAGGCAGATAAAGAAAAGCTACAATCAACAGACGGCGTCATGGGCGTGAATCAAAGCGGAGGCCAATATCATGTCATTATCGGCAATGATGTCTCAAATGTCTATCAAGCGATGGTCGCTGATTCAGGTCTATCATCTGATGTAAAGTCAGGCGGTACAGAAGAAGCGTCAAAACAAAATGTGATATCAAAGCTTTTCGATTTTATCTCTGGTGTCTTCACACCGATTCTTCCAGCCATCGCTGGGGCCGGTATGATCAAAGGGATTTTGGCACTGATGCTCACATTCCAGTGGATATCAGATAAAAGCAGTACGTATGCGATTTTAACAGCCATCGGAGATGGAGCCTTTTACTTCTTACCGATTCTGCTTGCTGTAAGCGTAGCCAAAAAAATTGGCACAAATCAGTATATCGCTGCTGCCATTGCAGCAGCAGCACTGCACCCGCAGTTAACCGCTTTACTGGGCGCGGGAAATACAGAATTTCTAGGCTTGCCAGTGGTTGCCGTTGTGTACTCTTCATCGGTGATTCCAATTCTACTCACCATCTGGCTTGGTTCATATGTTGAAAGATTCGCAGAAAAATATAGTCCAAAATCATTAAAGATCATCCTTGTTCCAACAGTCACACTTCTCGTCGTTGTACCAGTTATGCTCATCGCGGTTGGACCGCTTGGCGGGATTATCGGAAGTGGCCTTTCAGGTGGAATTGATTTATTGTTTAAACATGCAGGTCTTTTGGCCGGACTCTTGATCGGCGGATTCATGTCACCATTGATCATTACGGGCATGCACTATGCACTGCTTCCAATCATGATCAACAACATTACGTTAAACGGTTTTGACTACATTCTTCCAATGATGTTTGTAGCGAATATGGCACAAGCAGGCGCAGCATTCGGTGTCTTCTTAAGATCAAAAAACAAAACGTTCAAATCATTGGCGATGTCTACAAGTATCACAGCCTTAATGGGAATTACTGAACCTGCTATGTATGGTGTGAACATGCGATTGAAAAAACCGTTCCTTGCAGCCCTTATTGGTGCAGCAGCAGGCGGCGTGTTCATGTCAATCTTTAAAGTAAAATCATATGTGATATCTGGATCAGCAGGCCTCCCAGGACTACCAACATTCATTGGACCAACATTTGTCTACTCAATCATCGGTTTAGTCATCGGATTTGTTGTAGCAACGATCATGACACTTGTTCTAGGATTCAAAGATGTACCAGTGAAAGATGATACAAAAGCAGACAAACCAGAAGAAAAGAAAGACACAGCGGCACTTCAAAATGAAGTGGTACAAAGCCCGCTTGAAGGTCAACTAAAGCCGCTCAATCAAGTAAATGATGCAACATTCTCTAATGAAATCATGGGTAAAGGTGCAGCTATTGTACCAACAGCTGGGCGTGTTGTAGCACCGTTCAACGGCAAGGTTGAAACCATTTTCCACACAAAACATGCCATTGGCTTGAAGAGTGAACAAGGTACAGAACTTCTCATTCATGTCGGGATTGACACGGTAAAACTTGGCGGAAAGTATTTCACAAGTCATGTGCAGTCAGGTGATCTGATTCAAGCAGGAGATGTACTCATTGATTTTGATATCGAGGGCATTCAGCAAGAAGGCTATGATGTCACCACACCTGTTATTGTCACCAACACGAATGATTATGCACAAGTTGATGCGAAAACAGATGGCACGATTACAGTAAAAGAGACACTGCTTACAGTCAGTGTAGAAGAAAAAGAGGAGGGTATTCAACATGAACAAGTTAGAAAAAACATTTCCTAAAGGTTTCTTATGGGGCGGCGCTGTTGCAGCCAACCAAGTTGAAGGCGCATATAATCAAGATGGAAAAGGCTTATCGACAGCTGATGTATCACCAAATGGTATTATGCACCCATTCGATGAATCAATGAAAGACTTGAACTTATATCATGATGCAATCGATTTCTACCATCGCTATAAAGAAGATATTGCACTCTTTGCAGAAATGGGATTCAAGTGCTTCAGATTATCCATTTCTTGGCCGCGTATTTTCCCAAATGGCGACGATGCGGAACCGAATGAAGCAGGCCTCGCTTTTTATGAAAAAGTATTTGATGAACTGCATAAGCACGGAATTGAGCCAGTTGTCACCATCTCTCACTATGAAATGCCGCTCGCACTTGTGAAAAACTACGGCGGATGGAGAAACCGTAAGCTTGTGGATCTTTATGAAACATACGCGAAAACATTGTTCACTCGCTTTAAAGACAAAGTGAAATATTGGATGACATTCAATGAAATCAACGTTGTATTACATGCGCCTTTCACTGGCGGCGGACTTGTATTTGAAGAGGGTGATGACGAGAAAAGCATTCAATATCAAGCAGCGCATCACCAATTTGTTGCAAGTGCTTTGGCTGTCAAAGCAGGACACGAAATCATTCCTGATGCGAAAATCGGCTGTATGATTGCAGCGATGACAACTTATCCGTACAGCTCAAGACCAGAAGATATGTTTGCTGCAATTGAGCAAGACCGTAAAACATTGTTCTTCTCAGATGTACAGGCAAGAGGTTATTACCCAGGTTACATGAAACGTTATTTCCTTGAAAATGACATCAACATCGAGTTCCAAGATGGCGATGAAGACATCTTAAGAAACCATACAGTGGACTATATTGGCTTCAGTTATTATATGAGCTTTGTGACAAGTACAGATCCAGAGATTCTTGGACAAGTGACTGGCGGTAACTTATTTGAAGGTGTGAAAAACCCTTATCTAGAAGCAAGTGATTGGGGCTGGCAAATTGATCCGAAAGGACTTCGTACAACACTGAATCAGCTGTATGACCGCTACCAAAAGCCATTGTTTATCGTAGAAAATGGATTGGGTGCTGTCGATCAAGTAGAAGAAGACGGATCTATTCAAGACGATTACCGAATTGATTACCTCAGAAGCCATTTGCTGGAGGCGAGAGAAGCGATCGCAGACGGAGTTGACCTGATCGGTTATACAAGCTGGGGCCCAATTGACCTTGTCAGCGCATCAACGGCTGAAATGAAAAAACGCTACGGCTTCATTTATGTTGACCGTGATAATGAAGGAAACGGTACATTAGATAGAAAGAAAAAGAAAAGCTTCGATTGGTATAAACAAGTGATTGCGACAAATGGTGAACATTTGGATTACTAAACAGAGGAAATATTGTTTCGATCCTTTAAGAACATCTAGTGTCTTGAAATGGTGAAAACAATTTGAATCAGGCATTATCATTCATTGGGTCTCCTCTAGGGGCATGATGGGTGATAATGCCTTTTTTATGAAAAAGACATTATCGAACAAAAAATAAACCACACTTTAATTTGTTGCGTGGTTCATATAAATCATATAATGGTTTTAATTCGGTAATACCCATTCTTCAAGTATTTCTTTTATATCTTCAATGATTAGGGTATTTAAAATTAAATTCTAGTAGACTTAACCCTTTCCCAATTGTGGTCTAAGAAAAGAATCCTATTCTCAAATGGTTATCAGCAGCAATTCTGTCTTCAATTCAGTAATTATACATCTGAATCTTTCTCCACTGTATGAATTCATAATCAATATTATAAAATTTAACTAGCCCAGGATAGACTATTAATAACTTGGTAGTACTTATGGAACTAGTCAGTCAGCTTTTTATAGTCATTGTATCAACCTTTTTTCAAATTCTAATTCATCTTTGACATGTATTCCGTAATTTCCTATAGAGGGAATTGTAGGTTTAACCATTCTTGCTTTATCAATTGCACCAATATAGATGTTTTTGAAAGAATATCCCTTTCTTTGATAAAACCTAATTGCATTTAAGTTATCATTACTAGTGATTAAATTAATAGAGTGTATATTTTGTGTTTTTAGATTTTGTTCTAACTCAAAAAGTAATCTACTTCCAACACCATGGTACTTTTCTAGAGCCTCCAAAGTCAGGATTTCTGCCTCTTCTTTGAATATTTTGTAAACTAATATTCCTACTATATAATCTCCACGTTTAGCCAACAAAATGTTTTCATTTAAAACATTATAAGTTGTCCCTTTAGACACCATAGTCGTTCCACCCCAATGTTCATTAAAAAACCATGTTAACCACGAAAAGTCTTTTGAACTTGGCTGAGTTATTATCAATTCTTCTGAAAGAGAACATTTTTTTGACAGCTGGATATGGGCTATTTCTTTTTCATGCGCTTGATCCTCAGAAAAATGGATTGAGATGCCTAGTTTTTCGGCGTTTATTTGAGCAAGTTTTTGTGCATAGTTCGAAAAATCTTCAGGGTCAATACCAAAATAAAAAAAACTCTCAGGTGGATTCTTTTTGTACCACAGTTTGCTACTGATGACATATTCGTTTTGTTTTGTTTCAGTTATGCTGATATCATCATATAATAGTGCTCTTCCTTCAATAAACTCTAAGACAAATTCATCTAATTTGTTTTGAGTAAATATACGGTTTTTTTCTTGAAAATATCCTATTTCACTTAATTTGCTGTGAATCCAATTAATTAAATCATCCTCGTTTAGTTCATTATCTCTCGCTAGTGCCATTAGCATTGCAATGTAATTAACGATTGTTTTGCTTCTCTTAGTTGAAATGTTTTTATAGATGTTTTCTAAAATATCGTTGTTAAGTTTATTCATTTTACATATACAACTTCCTTTTCAATTAATTGTTTACTCAATGCTTGCAGGTCTTCGATACAAGTTTGAACATCTGTATCATATTCTTCAGTAATTTCTAACAAGTTACCAAGATTGTGGCTTTGGCTCGTTTGTATCCATACTTGTTGGAATATCTCCGTTCAACGGAGAATTCTAAAGGATGGAATGAATAATTTGAATACCTGTGCTGGTGTAATGGGGGTATGGTTTATAATTTTATTACCTATCGACGGATAGTTTATTTTCTTTGGCGAAATCATTATATAAATAACATTCATCATAAGTTAGCCATGAATGTACACTCCTTTCCTAAAGTGTTAAGGTATGAAAAAACAAGTTTATAATACATGTCCATTAGCAATAACTACATTACTAAACTCAACAAGAAGAGTAGTTTTATAAACTTTATTCTTGTAATCATTTTTCTATTTATGTATTAAATTTCAAGTTAATACCCTAACGGAAGTCATAATATCACATTTTTCTTATTTTTTTAATTTAGATCAATAAATTTTTGACAAGTTTTTATATCGATACTCTCTATCTAATAAAGTGAATATCATTGAGGAGGCAGTGACCTTAACGAATTTTTAGTACCACCTGTAGGGGGCAAAGAGTTGGTATGAAAAAGAGTTGCCTTAGCATTTGATTTCACCGATATATTTAAACCAAAGCTTCGAGACCCCATAAACTATAGTCACACTTTTAGGTTTGCTTGAGGGAACGATGGAAAAAGCAGTATTGTAATTTCTAATAATTAGGGTGGATTTTCAGTAGGAGATATTCTGGCTAGGAAGATGACTTGAATGTATCAATCCACTTAACTTGTTAGACAACTTATGAGTATAAAAATGGTTTTTAAGAAGATAACGTATGTTCAATATCTTTTTAAACTCAACTATAGAAGTAATACGATTAAACTTAATATCAAGTTGATTGAGATGACAAAAAATAAAGAACCGCTTAAAAAAGCGGTTCTTTATTATGAAGGTCAGCTTTTTCTGTAAGTTTCCGCCTATTTCCACACTTGATCAGCAATTTCAATCACATGACGCAGCTTTTCCCATTGCTGCTCTTCTGTTAACAGGTTGCCTTCCTCTGTTGAGGCGAATCCGCATTGTGGACTCAAACAAATTTGGTTAATGTCCACATATTGAGCCGCTTCCTCAATGCGTTTTTTAATCTGTTCAACTGGCTCAAGCTCTCCGTATTTTGAAGTGACAAGGCCTAGTACGATTTGAAGGTTTGGGTTCTTCACATATCGAAGGGGCTCAAATCCGCCAGAACGATCGTCGTCAAACTCTAAAAAGAGACCATCAAGATCTAAGCCGGCGAAAATAGTTTCTGCTGCTGCTTCGTAACCACCTTCAGCTGCCCAAGTTGATTTAAAGTTACCGCGGCAAATGTGCATCGTAATCACCAAATCCTCTGGGCGGTCGGCAACAGCTTCATTGATTGTCTTCGCAAACGATTCACGAAGTTCATCTTCTTCACGGCCAAAGGCTTTGATTTGTTCATGGCCTTTTTCAGAAAAGAACACTGCCCATGCCGTATCATCCAGCTGCAAGTAGCGGCAGCCTGCATCATAAAAAGCACGGATGGCTTTCTTATACGCTTGTGCCACATCATGGTGGAATTCCTCTAAGCTGTCATACACTCCTTCTTCAAGCTTTCCACGGAAAAAGAGCATATTCGGACTTGGAATCGTCATTTTAGCCGTATGATCACCAGCGATGCTGTGAAGGAAACGATAATCCTCCAGCATTGGATGATCTGTAAAATCGATCTTGCCTGTTACCTTGATACCTCTAGCTTTTGTCGTTGTGTTATGGAATTGAATGCCTTGATCTGCTTCAAATCCTTCAACTCCATCGAGTCCTTCAAGAAAGTCAAAATGCCACCATGCACGTCGGAACTCACCATCTGTGACAACCTCTAACCCAATTTCTTTTTGCTTCTCTACAATACGTGTAATTTCTTCGTTTTCAATTTGTCGGAGCTGCTCTGCTGTCAGCGTACCGTCTGCTTTTTGCTTGCGTGCTTCCTTGATGCGCTCTGAACGAAGTAAACTTCCTACTTGATCTGCGCGGAATGGCGGTTTCGTTGTTTTCTTTCCAATGGTTTGTACTTGTGTCATGCTGAATCCCTTCTTTCTTCAGGTTAAAAAATCAAATAAAAAAGCTCTTCCTTAGATAAGGAAGAGCATCATATACTGTGAGAACTCTGCCTTATCTTCAAACAAGCATTTGCTTGCTTAAGGAATTAGCACCATTCTGTTCCTAGGAACAGCGGTTGCCGGGTTTCACAGGGCCAGTCCCTCCACCACTCTTAATAAGGTTACCTTTTGATTCAATTTTCTTAATAAACACAATTATTCAACGTTTTCAGGGAAAAGTCAATGGTTTTTACAATTTAATTTCCTACATGAACAAATCAGCGACAAGAACACCAGCTAGTCCGACAAGTGAAAGCACGGTGACCATCAATGTCCACGTTTTAAAAGTTTGAGCCATTGATAGGTTAAAGTATTCTTTATAAATCCAGAAACCCGCATCATTCACATGAGAGAACGTAATACTGCCGGCACCTGTTGCGATCACCATTAATTCAGGGCTGACACCCGTCAGGCCAATCAGTGGTGCAGAAATGCCAGCCGCCGTGAGACCGGCGACAGTGGCTGATCCTAAAGAGACACGAAGGACAGCAGCAATGAGCCAAGTCAAAAGCAGGGGAGAAAGTGTGCTTCCTTGCATGATTCCAGCAATATATTGATCGACGCCGCTATCAATGAGCACTTGTTTAAAGGCACCGCCGCCTGCAATAATTAATAGAATCATAGCAATAGAGCCGATAGAATCCGTGATGGACTTCATCACATCCTGCATGCTCTTTCCTCTTCCAAGCCCAAACGTGTAGATGGCAAGCAGCACTGAGATTAATAGTGCAATCGCCGGTTCGCCTAAAAACTCAGCGGTTGGCAGCAATGGGGAGGATGGGAAGAAAATTTCTAGAAAAGCTCTAAATGTCATAAGTAATACAGGCAAAACAGCGGTGAAAATGCTAATGCCGAAGCTTGGCATTTCTTCTTCTGTGAATTCCTTTGGATTAAATAAGTTCTTTGGGATATGTGCGTGCAACTGATCTTTTTTAAATAGTTTCGTAAACAGAAGTCCGCCTACTAAAACAGCAGGAATCGCTAAAATAATCCCAACCAATAAAGTTTGTCCCATGTTTGCCTGAAAGACATTCGCAATGGCAGTTGGTCCTGGGTGAGGAGGGAGGAAGCCATGTGTGGTGATGAGTGCAGCGACGAGCGGCATACCCACATACAGCACAGGAAGTCTTGCAGCCTGAGCGATCGTAAAGACTAATGGAATTAAGATAATGAATCCGGTTTCATAAAATAGAGCAATTCCAATCACAAACCCAGTCAGCATCGTCGCCCATTGGATTTTTCCGATACCAAATCGGTCAATAAGTGTCATCGCGATCCGCTGAGCTCCGCCAGAATCAGCCATCAATTTCCCAAGCATCGCTCCAAAACCGAGAACGAGTGCCAGATGTCCGAGCGTACTGCCAAGTCCTTTTTCGACGGAAGCGATCGCTTCTAGTGGTGTCATCCCTTCTAACACAGCAACAATTAAAGAGACAATAATCAAAGAAATGAAAGCGTTTAACTTAAAGACAACCATGAGTAACAGCAATAACAAAACGCCAAGTCCAATAAACACTAATGACATGATCTTTCCTCCTTTGTGGTGCATAAGGGGGTGCAAACACCCCCTATGCCTTATCCTTCAAGTATGTCTACAGCTTCTTTTAACGTATCCTTTGCCCCAACATTTCCCGGGAAAATCACATAAGACATGAAAGGGAATTTACTTTCTTCTCCTGTTTGCCAAACAGGGATCCCTGGTTTGATTTGACCTGCCACGGTTGCACGTTTCACGCTAAGTCCTCTTGTCCCAATATCGCTGGAGGTAATTCCACCTTTGGCAATAAGATACTTAGGACGAATGGTGAGACGCTGGACAATACTTGTCACAGCATCACTAATCTGTACAGAGAGCTTTAGTTCTTCCTCTTGGCGATCATCCCCAAGATCAAGCCGTTCTCTTCTTGTATAAACAGCCACAGATTGACCAGCTGCCAACAGTGTTTCAGTTTGCTGAATGACGCGGTCAATTTCTTCGCGAAAGGCATCAGGCTTTAACACGAGGTGGGTATTAAATTCAATAAAAGCCATCTCTTTATTTTGCTCAAGCGCTTTTAATTGTTCTGTTGTTTTTTTCACATGAGAACCGATCATAATGAGACCACCATGCGGGCTTTCTTCTTGTATCAAGGCATCTTTTGTTAGTAAGGCTTGATCCCCTATACCGCCAAGTACTTTTGTGAGCGCCGCCGCACTTCTGAACATCAGCTGCTGTCCTGCTTGAATGGCTTCAATGAGAGCGGTGACAAAGACTTTGACATCATCATAATCCACCGCGTTTACAACCACCTTTTTGAAATCCTTCACACTCATGAGCTGATGTTTGATTTGATCAATGCGTAAAGCCCGCAGATCAGCTAACGAAATGTAGGTCGTGTTCTCTTTTGTGAACATTCCTTCTGACTTTTCTTCAATCCATTCTCCAAGATGAGATGATTGAAAGCCGAATGTGCGGTCTCTTGCAAATTCTGTGTCACCAGCAGGAATTAATTCATGTCCTTCCTGTACGTAATGAATATTGTCGATCGTAAAGCGTCCACCTTCTTGGAAAAAAGGAAGAAGGATTTCACCATCGAAATGGCGGGAGCTTTGCTGTTCAATGGTCGTTTTGAGTACTTCAGTTTCAAGCGGAAAGTGCCCGCGAAGAGTAGAATCCCCTCTGCTGACAATGACGAAGTCCTGATTAAGCCGTTTAGCCACCTTTACAATGGTTGCAGCGATTGTTTCGTGCACAGCGGCAGTTTCTTTCTCTGTCATACTGCGAGAATTGGTCAAAATAAAGAACATGCGGCTATCTTCAAGAAAACCAGCTTCAATGCTTTCCTCTGACCAATCGGTGAAAACAGAGACGCCATGTACGGTTTGAATCCCTGTTGGATCATCGTCTAATACAATAACTTTATGCTGAAAGCTGCTCAGTGCTTGTTCGTATGCTGATTGAATGGCCTTTGAATCTGCTTTCGGAATGGCATTCAGTATGTCAGTGCTTTGTTTCATGACCATCTCATCCTTTCTTTACTTCGACATGAGCCATTTTTTCGTAATATTGAACGATGCCGCCATGATCAAGCCCGGATTTTCCGTCCGCTTTGAGGGCGTGGAAGATTTCAAGCAGCTGACTAGAAAGCGGAAGAGGAACACCGATATCGTGAGCAGTTTCCATGACATTGGTTAAATCCTTCAAGTTGATGTCGATGCGTCCGCCAGGTTCAAAATTTCGTTCTAAGATGAGAGGGACCTTTGCATCGAGCACGGCACTTCCTGCCAGTCCGCCGCGGATGGCTTCATACATCTTATCAATGGCAATGCCTGATTTAGCAGCTAGAACGAGCGCCTCGGACATGGCCGCAATATTTAAGTTGACGATGATTTGATTGGCAAGCTTCGCTGTTGTCCCGCTGCCATTTGCTCCAACTAATACGACTTCAGTGCCCATTGCAAGCAGGACATCCTTCACTTGCTCAAAGATGGATTCTTCGCCGCCAGCCATGATGGCAAGTGTTCCGTCTATTGCCTTCGGTTCTCCGCCGCTGACAGGTGCATCGATAAATTCCACCTGATGCTGTTTGGCAAGAGCAGCTAAAGCCCTGGAGGTGACAGGAGAAACTGAGCTCATATCTACGATGATAGTGCCAGGTGCAGCTGTCGTTAAAATGCCTTGATCACCTGAAACGACTGCCTCTACATGCTCTCCTTTAGGAAGCATTGTGATGATGATATCGCTTTCAGAAGCTGCCTCAGCTGCTGAAACAGCACCTTTTGCTCCGGCTTCTTGTAACGATCGAATCGCTTCCTCATTTAGGTCAAAAACTGTCAAAGTATGACCAGCTTTTAATAGATTGAGTGCCATAGGTTTCCCCATAATACCTAGTCCAATGAATCCAATCTTCTTTGTCACGTTGCCTGCCTCCTATATAGAAAACCCTTACAAAAAGCGCTTTCTTTTCATTTTGTTAGTATATATACTATCTTTTAAATTTGATAGTAGGAAATAAACTATTGTTCATTTAATGTACATGACGTGATAGAACGTGTCAACGGAAAATATGAAAAAAGTCACAAAAAAAGACCGGAATCAGCTCCGGTCTTTTGTGTTTATGTTTTATTTTTAGCTACGGCTAAACGAGATCGTTTCACGTTTTCAATGGCATTTGATCCTAGCTCTAAAACAGCGGTGACGTATAGTACATCAATGATCACAAGCTGGTTGATACGGGAGATCATGGAGTCTGATCGATAGGTTGTCTCTCTTGAAGAACTAAGCAGATGAAAGTCAGACCGCTTTGCGAGCTCAGATTTCGGATAGCTGGTGATAGAAGCAACCTTTGCCCCTTTTTCTTTTGCAAACTGTACGGCGTCAAGAATTTCTCTGCTCTCTCCTGAATGGGAGATTGCGACGATAAAATCGTGTTCCGTGGCGTGTGTGGCAATCATATTCATCATATGCGGATCACTGCATAGGCTCACTTCAAAACCAAGCTGCAGGAACTTATGATAAGCATCCCCAGCAATAAAGCTGGACGCACCTGCTCCAAAAAAGACGGTTTTATGTGCCTGTTTCATGTGTTCAATGAATTGTGTGACGGCATGATCTTCTAAAATATGCTTCATATCTTGTATAGAGTTTGTTGTTAACTCTATGACCTTATGTTTAATGTCAGCTACACTATCGGTTGCCTCGATCTCACCGTATATGGATTGAGGTGTATTGGTCGCGATATCCTGTGCGACATGGACACGAAACACTTGATACGATTCATAGCCAATTTTTCTTAGAAACCGAAAGATCGTCGTTTCACTTGTGCTGCATTCAGCAGCGAGTGCACTTATAGAATGAAGCACAACTTTCTGAGGGTTTTGTAAAATGTAATTGGCAATCTTTTTTTGGGTTGGGGACAAACTATGAAACGTTGTCCGAATGTGACTAAAAATATTCTCTTCTATGATAAACACCACACTTCATCTAGCATTCTACATTAAGCATACAGGAACTTATGAAAACGGTAAACAAACCCGATGTGGAAAAATGAAGAATAATATGGAAAAAATACTTCTTTTGGTTCTTTTGTCATGGTATACTCATTTGGTAATAGACAAAAATGGGGGTTTTTACTATGACGATGAAAAAAGGCCTAACGATCAGCCTGCTCATTTTCTCACTGATTGTTTCCTTGTTTGCACCAGTTGGATCTGCTGATGCCAAACAAGCAAAAAAAGCAAAAGTAAGCACACACTATTATAAGAAGAAAAAAACGTTCAAATATGCACAGGTGAAAAATCTAAGCAAGACGCATATGAAAACCATCAATCGTGATTTAAAAGAAGATATCGCTTTTTCTTATTCTACTTACTTGTACTTAAAGGACGAAGCGAAAAAAGAAGGCTTTGGGAAGATCACGTACGAGAGATCGTTTCAAACGAAATTTAACAATGGGAAGAAATTAAGTATCTTAAACTATGATTACATGAATGATGGGGGAATGCACGGAGACACGATGGTTTCCAGCATGAACTATGTGTTAACAAAGAAAAAAACAAAGCAGCTGTTCTTGACAGACGTTGTGAAAACAAAGAAAAAGCGTACGAAAGTAAGAGATTATATTTATAACTACACAAAGAAACATAAAAGCAAATTCTACGCGAACCTGAAAAAAAGCGACATTGAAATCAACTACAACACGCAGTATTACTTCACGAAAAAGGGAATTGCTGTTGTCTTCCAGCCATATGAAATTTCACCTTACTATGTTGGAATTCCTATGATTCAAGTGCCTGCGAAGGTATATAAATAAAAAGAAAAACGACCAGATTCAGTGGTCGTTTTTTGCTGTTTATTCAACAAAAAGAGCCCCCTCATGAGGCTCTTTTATTTGGATTTATACTTGTTTAGGTGCATCGTTTAGTGGGTGACGGCGTTTTCCGTTGTAGTGGCGGCGCATACGAAAGATTTCAAACTCCGAAAGCTCTGCGCTTTTTCTTTTTTGGGTGCGGTTATCTTTTTTGAAAGAGAATAGTAAGTAGCAGCAAAGTGAAGCGATAATCAATAAAATCATCATATGACATTCCTCCAATTCATCCTATTCTTTAAGTGTAGACAGGGTGAGTGATGTTTATAACTGAAAATAAGCAGCAGAGTTGGTTTAGTTCTTAAGGTTCATTCAATCTGCCATTTTAGGTCTAAAATACTGGTTGTTTTTAACTATTATATTTCCAGTTATTTCACTCGTCAAGAAGAATTTTTTCTGGGGTTGTCTCTATTAGTACGAATAAGTGTCATAAAAGTTTCAGAAAATTGTAAACTTTTATTAAAAAACCGTTCCCGAACAGGAACGGTTGTAAACATGTTTATGCTTTTTCCTCAAATAAACGGGCAATTTCAACGATAACCTCGGTTGCTTTCACCATGTTTTCAACGGAAATAAATTCATATTTACCGTGGAAGTTTTCCCCGCCAGTAAAGATGTTTGGCGTTGGGAGACCTTTATATGAAAGCTGGGAGCCGTCTGTGCCGCCGCGAATTGGTTCAATGACCGGTGTTACTGAGCGATTTTCCATGGCTTCATGAGCAATGTCCACAATATGTTTCACCGGCTCAATTTTTTCTCTCATATTATAATATTGATCCTGAATGCTGAGAGTGATGCTGTTTTCTCCGTATGTGGCTTTTAAGTCATTTGCTATTTTTTCAAAAAGTGCCTTGCGATTGTTGAATTTCTCTTTATCAAAATCACGGATAATATATTGCAGCTCAGCCTCTTCTACTTCCCCTACAAATTTCGTCAGGTGGAAAAAGCCTTCGTAGCCTTCTGTATATTCTGGAGATTCTTCAGAAGGCAGTTTGTTGTGAAAGAGCATCCCAATTTTCGCAGCGCTGACCATTTTGTCCTTTGCTGTTCCTGGGTGGACGTTGTTTCCTTTAATGGATACTTTCGCGCCTGCTGCGTTGAAGCTTTCATATTGCAGCTCGCCAAGCGGTCCACCGTCAATTGTGTACGCATAGGAAGCGCCAAAGGCATCAACATCAAACTTGTGCGGCCCTCTGCCAATCTCTTCATCTGGCGTAAAAGCGACGCGGATTTTTCCATGCTTGATTTCTGGGTGCTTGATGAGGTAATGCATTGCTGTCATAATTTCTGCGATACCAGCTTTGTTATCTGCACCAAGCAGGGTTGTGCCATCTGTTGTAATCAGCGTATGTCCTTGGTACTTTTGTAAATTTGGAAACTGTTGTGGAGATAAAACGATATGTAGATCTTCATTTAAGGTAATGTCGCCGCCTTGATAGTTCTCATGAAGCTGCGGTTTTACATTTTTGCCGGTGAAGTCAGTGGCTGTGTCGATATGAGCCAGGAAGCCAATGGTCGGCACGTCTTTGTCTGTGTTAGATGGGATTGTTCCCATGACATAGCCGTTTTCATCCATAGTCACTTCTTGAATCCCGATGGATTTCATCTCTTCAACAAGCTGTCTCGCCAGGTTCAATTGTCCTTCAGTAGATGGGCAGCTTTCCTTTTCTGCATCTGACTGCGTATCTACCTTCACATAACTTGTGAAACGCTGAATCATTTCCTCTTTCATCTATACGTCACTCCTTTTGTAGAATACGTCCATTTTATCACGTCTTGAATGCGCTTCATAACAAGAAAGGCTTTCTCTGGCAATTAGAGAGGAAAAAGGCCTACTTTCATTAGGTAATGTGCTGAATGGTTCTTTAGGGTGATTTTTTTGGGTGTCTTTTTATTTATAATGAGGACATATAAAATCATCCATTTGTACGTTAAATTGGGAGAAAGGGGTGCGAAAGTTGGATTCTAGTCAAACGCTGGCACTCGCTCAAAAGTTTCAGGAAGCGGCTGATGAGATTCGGCAGTCCAAGCAGCTGCTGGAAAATCGGCTGAAGGCAGTAGGATCAGGCTGGCAGGGAGAAGCAAGGGATAAATTTGATCAAAGCTTTGAAGAAACAACGGCACGCTACGATCAATTTGAAAAAGATTTGCTTGAAACAAGTCAGGAACTGCGGGATGCAGCGGTTAAAATTGAGGAGCGTAAAGCTGAAATTGCCAGAATGGAAGAGCTTGAGCGAAAGAGACGAGAAGAACGGAGAGAAAGAAACCGAGAAGGGAGATGATGTGATGGCACGTGACATTGTGGTTGATCCAGATCAGCTGACTGGGCTGGCGAATGATTTTGTAGGTGAGCTGTCAGCCATTGAAACGAAGCACCGCGATTTACATAGTGAACTGGACGGGCTGATTTTAGGCTGCGATCCTCGGTATAGAAGCTGTTTTTCTGGTGTCGGGGATGCATGGGGAGCAGGACAGGCATTAATCAGCAAATTGAGCAGTGATGATATTGCCATTCGACATGCAACGGATAAAATGGTCGAAGCAGATGATGTATTGCGGAAATTGTACAGTATCTATGATCAATATGGTACACTCACGAGCTTAGCTGGTATCGTGATGATGCAGGCGAAATATTACGGGCTTGGGATGACGACCTTCATTAAAGAGAATGGCCGATATGCAGCGCAGCATTCAAAGCTGCTGCTTGATCTGACCAGCCGGGTAGAAGGAACGAGATTTGACCGGTTAGCAAGGATTTGGCTGAGTAAAAAAGAATTATTAAAACGATCGAACTGGCCGATGGCTGACTTGGTCCATAAGAAATTCACAAAATTTTATCCTGACGATACAGTTGCGTTCACAAACAGTGTTCGTGATTTTACAAAAGGAAGTATTAATTGGAAGGACACGGCTGCGATTAAGTCTGTTCTGAAAAATGGTGCAAGATTTGCGAAAGGAAATGCCATTATTGCAACTGTTGTCACTGGTGCAACAGAAACGGTTGGCTGTGGTTTGAAAATTGCCGAGAACTATGCAGAATTCGGTGATCAGCCAGAAGTTCTTAAGCGTGAAAATGCAAAGGCTGTTGGAAATGCAGTGAACAATACGGTCTTTATCGCTGGCGGTTCTGTCGCAGGTGCCGTTGTCGGCGGTGCTCTTGGCAGCTTTGCAGGTCCGATTGGAACCGTTGTTGGCGGCGCCATTGGTTCAGCAGTAGGTGGATTTATTGGAGAAAAAGTCGCCAAGCTGACATCCGGTTTTGCTGAACAGATGGCAGTGAAATTAAAGGACCCGATTCATGCAGTCGTGGATAAAGGGAAAAAAGCATTCGAACTGGCGGGTCAAGGTGTGAAAGCAGTGAATGATACCATTGATCAGGCAAATCAAGTGATACATAAAGGGATAGAAAAAACAAAAGAAACCGCAGATTCGCTCATAAAGGGTGCAGGCGATTTCTTTAAGGGTGCATTTTCTTTTGGATAAGGAGAGATCAAGTTGGATCAGCTAAGTCTAAGTATTGAGGAACTCATCTTTAGTTTTTACAGTGAAGGCTATTTTGAACAAGGCATGTCCTTAAAGGAGGCCTATTATCCTGAAGTAGAGGACGAGCGCCTTGGGTTTTTATTTGAAATTGCGTGCCGCTCTTTGCTTGCAAAAGGTGTACTGGAATTTCGAAACAGACAATACCGTTATAAAGCGGAATACCGTCATTTCATCCAGGCGATGAATGATGCCTCTCACACGATCAAGGCATCTAAATTCGGAGACACAGATGAAGAAGTCAGCACCTCTTTTCACACAACACAGGCGGGTGTATATGCGCATCATACGCTTTATGATCAACAAGTACATCAGATTCGCAAACTGGAAGGCGATCAGCAGGCAGAGGAGCAAGTGACAGCCTTTTTCAATATACAGATGAATGATCACCCTGAACCTGTCATCAGCCTGCAGGCAGAGGAATTTGAAATGCTGTTAGAGCAAGCAAGCGAAGCGAAAAATGAGTGGCCATCCTTTCTGAATAAAGCAGAGAATCAAGAGCTCGTGAAGGCATTTGTTTCTGATGTACAGACGAGAAAAGGAAAGATGGACTCCCTCATGAAGGTCGTCTATGACAAAAATAATACGCCGGAAGTGGAGTCCATGATATTTGTGATTCCAGGTGAGAACCAATCGTGGCTTGTATCAGGAATAAAAGAAAATGAATTTCGCATTGAGACGGCTCATCTAGACGGGTTACGTTCTATATTCTAATGGAGAAAAGGAGAATGACGCTTGAATCCAAGTGAAGTAATAGAAGTAAGGAGCAGACCTTTTTTAAGAGTATGGGCATTCTTAGCAACGGGCGGCTTCGGTATTATCGGTATTTGGTTATTTTCAGAAGCCCTTACATTTGAATCGAACTATACATTGTTTTTATTTTTAGGCGGACTATTAGGTATTGTCTATGGCTGGATCTCCTTTTTGATAATTTTGCCTGCTTTTACGAAGAGGGGAAATGTGATTTTTCGCATTCAGCGCGGAGAGAATGGCGCTGTGCTGCACCGGGAGCGAATGATTCCTTTTCAAGATATTCAATCAATTGACATGCGCAGGCATCGTTACAGTATAAGAGGATTTCTTTTCATGGATGTGCTCATTCGGAAAGTAGATGGGAAATTGATCAAAATTCCGGCGTACAGCATTTTAGATGAAGAAGTATTTGAACAGACCGTCAAACAGGAGATCTATCCATATTTACATCAGACAGCCCAAGAAAATTGGAGACAGCAGCATGGCCAAGGAGAAGAGAAGACCGACTAAGCTGTTTTTGTCAGAATTCTATAGGATGAGGCGCCACTTTTTCGAAGAAATCGTGTATGATGTCAGTAAAGACTGAACACTCGAAAGAGGCGATGAGAGATGGATAAAGAGATGGTAATCGACCTCGTCACAGAACAAATGGCACGGATTCGAAAAGAAAAGGATTATACGCAGGATCGTATGGCGGAGGTACTTGGTCTATCGAAACGGCATCTACAGCAGGTTGAAAAAAACAGGCTGCGTCTCAACTGGACGCAATCCGCGGCCGTATGTGCATTATTCAGAGATAGTGACATTTTGAAAGGAACCCTAGGGGATGACCCGCTCGAGATTTTGGAAGTTGTGGCACATGATGAATTACATCTATCAGTAGAGCGTACGATTGGCGGCAAGGTTTGGTGGAGGACGTCTGTCAAAAAAGGCACGTTTCGCCTTCAGCAAAATGTACTTAGTCAGCATTACCGCATCTTAGATGAGGAGAATTATCGCTATTATAGTTCGTTTAATAAAGAAGAAGCGAAGCGGCGGCTAGAGGAATTAAGCCAGCTGTCTTCTCCATATTGAGATTGGAAAAGGAAAGAGAGGCACCTGTTTATAAGGTGCCTCTCTTTTCTGTGTTTATACTTTTAGAGTGTTTTTCGCCCGAATAAAGGCAACAAGCTGTTTGATTTCTTCATCATTTAGGGGAACGCCGTCTACATAAATGGTTCCTTCTTTTGCTTCCGTCAGTTCAATTTTGATATCAGAGATTTTGCGTTGTATCTCTGGCTCGTCCGTTCTACCAAGTAAAAAATCAATGGACGTATCATACAAATCAGCCAGCAGCTTCACTGCTTCAAGCGAAGGTCGTCGGTACCCAGATTCGTAACCGGCATAGGTGCTTTTGGCGATACCTAGGCGATCTGCCGTATGCTGGAGAGACCATTTTTTCTTTTTTCTAAGGGTGGTTAAACGATCGAGTATCATACATGAACGCTCCTTTATTTACAACAACAGTATATCATATTTTGACATAGAATGTACGCGTTATGCGTAACAATTTCTTGATTAATTCGCGTTATGTGACTATAATGGCAATGAAGGTACGCGTAAAGCGTATATTATAGAATAGCACAAGCTAGCTTATAATATGTGTGACAAACGAAGTAATTTTACGAAAGAGGTGGACCTGTTGAAGAAATTATTGCTTTTAACGACTGGTGGGACGATTGCATCTGTAGAGAGTGAAAATGGTTTAGCTCCAGGTGTTAAAGCTGAGGATCTTTTGAGCTATTTAAACGAAATTAATGCAGAATATACAATGGACACAAAGTCCCTAATGAGTATAGATAGTACAAATATGCAGCCTGAATACTGGGTTGATATCGCAACAGCCATTTATGAGAATTATGATCAGTATGACGGGTTTGTCGTTACTCATGGAACCGATACAATGGCCTATACATCAGCAGCGCTGTCTTATATGCTGCAAAACCCTGATAAGCCGATCGTGATTACAGGTTCACAAATTCCGATTACTTTTAAGAAAACAGATGCGAAGAAAAACATCACAGATGCCATTCGCTTTGCATGTGACGGTGTTGGCGGCGTGTATGTCGTGTTTGATGGCAGGGTCATCCAAGGAACACGTGCGATCAAACTAAGAACGAAAAGCTACGATGCATTTGAAAGCATTAACTACCCATATATTGCATCAATTGAAAACCATCAAATTGAATACAATAGCAAAGTAAAAAGAACACCAATGAAACCGCTTAAATTAGATGCATCTTTGAACACAGATGTGTGTCTGTTAAAATTGCACCCAGGCCTGAAGCCTGAGTTTTTAGATGCAGTCAAAAGCATGTACAAAGGCGTTGTCATTGAAAGCTACGGCAGCGGCGGAATTCCTTTCGAAGGAAGAAACCTTTTAGAAAAGATCAACGAATTGCTGGAAGAAGGCATTTCTGTTGTCATCACCACTCAGTGTCTGGAAGAAGGAGAAGACATGAGTGTGTATGAGGTAGGACGCAAGATCAATCAAGAATTGGTGGCACGTTCAAGAAATATGAATACAGAAGCTATCGTGCCGAAACTGATGTGGGCACTAGGCAAAACAACAGATCCAAGAGAAGTCAAAAAGATTATGGAAACGCCAATCGCAGAAGATTTAGTGATTTAACTATTCTATAGAAAGCAGGTCATAAGAGATGGTTCAAGCAACTTATCGCTATGAGAAGGATTTTCTTGGTGAAAAAGAAATTCCAGCAGACGTGTATTATGGGGTTCAAACCCTCCGTGCAAAAGAGAATTTCCCGATTACAGGATATCGGATGCACGAGGAACTAATTAGAGCCTTTGCCATCGTGAAAAAAGCAGCAGCTCAAGCCAATATGGAAGTTGGACGTTTATATGAGGGAATTGGAAATGCCATCGTTCAAGCGTCTGACGAAGTCATTGAAGGCAAGCTGCACGAGTACTTTATTGTCGATCCAATTCAAGGCGGCGCAGGAACGTCCATGAATATGAATGCCAATGAAGTGATTGGAAACAGAGCGCTAGAAATCATGGGACATCAAAAGGGTGAATACATCCATTTAAGCCCAAACACACATGTGAACATGTCGCAATCAACGAATGATTCATTCCCAACGGCGATCCACATTGCTGTGCTCAAGCAGTTAGACATTCTGCTTGAAACGATGCAAGTCATGCAGGACGTCTTTCAAAAGAAAGCGAAAGAATTCGATCATGTGATCAAAATGGGACGTACGCACCTTCAAGATGCTGTTCCAATCCGTTTGGGACAGGAATTTGAAGCTTACAGCCGTGTGCTGAGCCGTGATATTAAGCGGATCAACCAATCAAAACAGCATTTATATGAAGTCAATATGGGTGCAACAGCTGTTGGGACAGGCTTAAACGCAGATCCTCGTTATATTGAGATCGTGGTGAAGAAGCTCGCTGATATATCTGGTCTTCCTCTTGTAGGCGCAGAGCATCTCGTAGATGCAACGCAAAATACAGATGCTTACACAGAAGTATCCGCCGCTTTAAAAGTATGTATGATGAACATGTCTAAGATTGCCAATGACCTTCGCTTAATGGCATCTGGTCCGCGCGCAGGTCTTGCTGAAATCGCATTGCCGGCCCGCCAGCCTGGATCATCCATCATGCCTGGGAAAGTCAATCCAGTCATGGCAGAGCTCATTAACCAAATCGCATTCCAAGTCATTGGGAACGACCACACGATCTGTCTTGCTTCTGAAGCAGGCCAGCTTGAGTTAAATGTGATGGAACCTGTTCTGGTCTTTAACTTGCTTCAATCTATTAGTATAATGAATAACGGATTCCGCTCATTCACAGATCATTGCTTAGCGGACATTGAAGCAAATGAAATACGTTTGAAAGAATATGTAGAAAAAAGTGCAGGCGTGATCACTGCCGTGAACCCTCACTTAGGCTATGAAGCAGCCGCTAGAATTGCAAGAGAAGCCATTTTAACAGGACAATCGATCAGAGATCTTTGCTTGCAGTACGATGTTTTAACGGAAGAAGAACTTGATATTATCTTAAATCCATTTGAGATGACAAAGCCTGGCATTGCGGGTGCAGAGCTACTAGAGCGATAATAATATCAAAAATTTTATTTTATTAATATGTGGAATTGCCTGTGAAAAAGAGAAAAACAGGCAATTCACTTTCTTTCGAATTGACACACTTCTTTCACAATATTTTGAAAACGCTTAACGCACGCACAAAGGGAGGAAACAACATTGAAATCGGTTCGCTTGCCATCTATGGTGGAGATCATCGCCGTACTAGGTTTATTTTTGGCGATTGTCTTATCATTTACTATTTATTTTGACTTGGATATTCAACTGGCTTTATTTATTTCTTGGTTTCTAGCAATTGGGCTTGGTCTTCATTTAGGACACTCTTACAAGGATTTACAGGGTGCTATTACAAAAGGGATATCAAATGGATTAGATGCTGTTTTGATTTTACTTGCTGTAGGTGCTTTAATTGGAACTTGGATCGCTGGCGGAGTCGTGCCGACACTGATCTATTATGGTCTTGAATTTATTCATCCAAATATCTTCTTACTGGCAACACTCATTATTTGTGCCATTATGTCTGTCGCAACAGGGACATCTTGGGGAACAGTTGGTACAGCTGGGATTGCCATGATTGCCATTGGTGAAGGTTTAGGGATTCCTCTCCCAATCGTTGCAGGTGCCGTCTTGTCAGGTGCTTATTTTGGAGACAAGCTTTCTCCACTGTCAGACAGTACAGTTCTCGCCTCGTCCTTATCGAAGGTTGAAGTTCTGGCGCATGTAAGAGCGATGATGGTCTTATCCATACCTGCTTTTGTTATTACAGCTATTATGTTTACGGTTACTGGTTTTATCTATGGAGGACGTAATATTGATCAAGAAAAGGTTGAATACTTAAAGAATGCATTGCTCGATACATTCAATATTAATGTATGGATGCTCATTCCAGCTCTAATTGTTGTGGTTTTACTTGTCATGAAAAAGCCTGCTCTGCCGGTTATTGCAATCGGTGCTTTGTTTGGGGCGATCTGGGCCTTTGCTTTTCAAGGTGCGAATCCTAGTGATGCAATTGGTGCAGCATACAATGGATTTTCAATTCAATCAGATGTAGACTTTCTAAACCAGCTTCTCAATCGTGGTGGAATGGTCAACATGCTTGGCTCTTTGGTAGTGATTATTCTTGGGCTTGGTTTTGGGGGAGTATTGGAACATCTGGGTGTATTGAAAGTCATTGTCTCAACCTTTGAGAAAAAACTGCACAATGCGGGAAATGTTACTCTTTCCACTATTCTTGTTGCATTCTTTGCTAACATTTTTGGTTGTGCAATGTATGTATCAATTATCCTTACACCAAAAATTATGGAAAAGAGCTACGATAAATTAAAGTTAGACAGACGAGTTTTATCCAGAAACGCTGAGGTCGGTGGTACGCTTACGTCTGGTATGGTTCCATGGTCAGATAACGGTATTTACATGGCAGGAATTCTCGGCGTATCGACATTCTCTTATTTACCATTTATGTGGTTGAGTTTTGTTGCCATTGGTCTTGCAATCATTTACGGATATACAGGTAAATTCATTTGGTACGTGAAAGATCAACAAGAAAGAGAAGAATCGGCCTCATAAGCCGTTTGCAAAAGCCGCTCCTGAACGGGGCGGCTTTGTTTGTCCTAGGACCGTGAGACTATATGTGACATATAGCAAACGAACAGGAGTTTAGACCTCCTATAAATGAGGTCGAAAGGGGTAGTGTGAAGTAGAATGAAAGCATATTTATCCCATAAAAAGGGCACAAATCCCTATTCAAACATGAGTCTTTGAACCTTATAATAACAATATTGGAAAAAGTGCTATTCACCTTGCGCTCGTTTAGAGAGACTCTAAGCAGCGTTTTTATTTTTTGACAGGAGGAGGAACCCATATGAGCTTATCGGATATGCTGTCTGCCCTTAACGGTGGCATTTCAAATAAAAAAGCAGAAATTGAAGAGAAAATCGCTCGACTCAAAAAGGCGAAAAGCAAGGTTGAACGTGAACAAGATGCGGCAGAAACAGATTTAAAGCAAATCAAGCAGCCAAAGCTTGGGACCTCTTGGAAAGGTGAGCGAAGCCAGGATTTCAAAACAGACCGAAATGAAGCACATGATGCGCTGCAAACGATCGTGAACGACCAATACCCACGCTACGTGAGCCGTATCGAATTCAAAATCAGTACATTAGAAGCAGAACAAGCTGCGTTATCCTTTGCCAGTTCCTTAGCTGGAGACGCCGCACGTCTTGCTGAAAAAGGAGAAGACGCAGTAGAGGACGCAAAACGCTTGATCTCAAAAGCATGGAGCAGCTTGTAAACAAGTTTCATGCTGAACAATTCTGGAGGATATCACAATGGGACAAATTAAGTTAAACTACCAAACAGTTATGGATAAACTAGATGAAGTCTCCCAAGCCGTCGAAGCTTTAGCGATGAAAAAAGCAGCAGATAAAGCGGGTGAAAACAGCCTTGAATTTGTAACCAAGTGGACGGCACGTGAAGCAGAAGTGAGCGAAATGGTCTCAAGCTTTAAAGAAGCCTTAATTAAAAATGTTCAGGATACACGCTCTAACGTGAAAACATTAAAAGAACAAGACGAAGCGATTGCTGCAAAATAATCAGCACAATCGCTTTTATTTATGGGTACCATTGACATAATATGATTCTAGTCTTAAAGACTCATATAAAATCAGGGGTGTAAGACCTTGTATTATTCCGTTTTTCTTCCAAACGCGTCGCTAAAAGGACACCTTTTCCCTATTTAAGCCTGAGGCTTTTCGCCTTATACTATACTTAATGAAAGCAGAACGATAGAAATGTCAGGATTGGAAAAATCAAGTGAGTCGATGGTTTCCAAAGGCGCTCACGCCGTGCTTTCGTATGAGGTCAGATAGAGGTGGATGACATGAGTTTATCCGAGATGCTGCACCATCTGCATATGGGAATTGAGAACAAACGTGCAGAATTTGACGAAATGATCTCTCGGTTAAAGACAGCCAAAAGTAATATTCGAACAGAACAAGATCTTGCCCAGTCAGATATCAAAGAAATTAAGAAGCCTGCACTAGATTCGTCATGGAAAGGCGAGAGAGGAACCGACTTTCATCGCCACCGGAAAGATGCTTACAGCGTGATGCACGACGTCGTCAACAATGAATATGAAAAATATATAACAGAGATTGATCAAAAAATCTTACACTTTGAATTGAAAAAAATGGAGCTGGCTGTTGCCAGTAACTTTGCAGGAAGAGCTCAGGACGTGATGGAAAAGGGCGAGGATTTTGCAAAGGATGTTAAACATTTGATTGAACGGGGCTGGAAAGCTCTTTAAAACCATAAACGAAACAGCCGTCTCTTAAAAGGCGGCTGTTTTTTTGTTTAGTCACATCCACCACCGCCGCTGTCACCTGAATCACTCCCACAGGAGGCTTCAGAAGCGTGATGGGTATACGAATCAGTATAAGTGCTTGTCGTTGAGCTATGATGTGCAGAACGCTTAGCAGATGCACGTTTATCATTTGATGCGAACAAGCTGGCAATGATGGCTCCTAAAAAAGCTAATATGATAATGACAACAAACATAAAAGCATCCCTCCTCTAGTTTCATATTCATACGAATGAGCCATATCTAGGTTCCCGATTTGAAAGAAATACTGGGCAAAGAGTTCTATTTTCGTTTATGATGATAGGCAAAAGTAAATGCCAAGGGAGGAGAGCCCATGCTATCTCTACGTCAGGAGGAGCTTCTGAAACGATTGATGCAAGCGGAGCAGGAACTGACAAGTGAAGAAATTGCCCGTGTGATCGGAGTCACATCACGAACCATCCGCACAGATATGAAAGCGCTTAAAGTGATCTTAGAAGAACATGGTGCCGCACTGCATATTAAACGCGGGGCAGGGTATACATTGAGCGTTGAAGATTATGGAGCATTTCGTACATTTTTGAAAACCTCACTGAGAGAAAGGAATGAGAAAAAGGAACCGTCCATTCCCAATCAGCCTGAGGACCGTGTGGCTTATCTATTAAAAAGGCTGCTTCTGTCAGAAGACTATATCAAATTAGAGGGATTGGCAGAGGAATTATTTGTGAGTGAATCTACAGTGAAAAATGATTTGAAAGCTGTCAGGCACTTGTTTTCATTGCATGGACTTTCTATATCGCACCGGCCTAAATATGGCCTTCGTCTGACAGGCGATGAAATGAAATTAAGATATTGTATGGCAGAGCATGTGTTTCAGCAGGAGCATGCGAATGCTGCACTGTTACCTGAAGAAACGTATCAATTGATTCAGGACATCGTGCGTTCACGTACAAAAGCTACCGGACTTCATCTATCAGAAATCGGTTTAAGTAATTTAGTGACCCACATTGCCATCGCATGCAAACGAATTGAAGAAAAAAAGCTGGTCAAGATGCCAGAAGCGGAATTGAAAGAAATTCAAGTGCAGCCAGTTTTTCAGGTAGCTCAACAAATGGCAGAAGATATTCGCCGCGTATTAGCGATTGATTTTCCGTTATCTGAAATGGCGTACATTGCGATTCACTTAATGGGAGCAAAGATGATGGCATATGGAGAGGCTGGCCATACGCTATTTCATCTGCTGGACGAAGACCATTTTCGTTTCACTCACCAATTGCTTGCTTATGTAGAAGAGCACATGTCACTTGATATTCAGTTTGATAAGGAGCTGATCGTTGGTTTAAGTCTTCATTTGCGTTCTGCGATTCATCGCTTTAGATACGATATGAACATCCGAAATCCTTATTTACCAGACATTAAAAGGCATTATCCCATTGCGTTTGAGGCGGGTGTTTATATGGGCAGATGGCTGAAGGAAAAAGAGGGTGTTGAAATTCCTGAGGATGAAATCGGATATTTGGCGCTTCATATTGGGGCTGCAATCGAGCGGACAAAATCACAGCATGTAAGAAAGACATGTCTTATTGTGTGTGCGACGGGTGTCGCCAGCAGCCAGCTTCTTCTTCATAAACTCACGGCAGCTTTTAACGGAAGGCTGGAGATCGCTGGAACTGCAAGTGTCGGGGAACTTCCTTTGTATGATTTAAGAAGAATTGATTTTATTATTAGTACCATTCCGCTTCAGAATACATTGCCGGTGCCAGTCATTGATGTACATACGATTCTAAGTGACGATGATATTGTGCGGCTGAAACGATTTGTGCAGAATTCACAGGATACAGGAGTTTTGCGGTATGTGAGTCCGGCGCTGACATTTTTTCAGCAAGATCTTCAATCAAGAGAAGAGGTTCTTCAATTTTTTGTGAACGTGCTAAAGGAGCAGCATCGAATCCCAGACGAGTTTGAACAATTATTGCTAGAAAGAGAGCAAGTATCACCCACATCTTTCGGTCATTTGGTTGCGATTCCTCATCCAATTAAACCGGCAACAGATGACACGTTTTGTGCGATCTGTACGTTGAAAAAACCGGTGCTGTGGGGAGAAGATCGAGTACAAGTCGTATGCTTGTTAAGCATCCAGAAGACGTATCAAAAAGAATTACAGTCGCTTTATCAATTTCTTGTGCGGCTGACAGAACGGAAGGAAGTGGTGGAACAACTCATCAAAGCCGCTTCATTTGAAGAACTGACAGCTGCGCTTCAAGTATTGGAGCATCCAAATGAAAAAATGCGGCACCCATTTCCGCATCTGTGAGGAAAAAGATTAGATGTTAATGAAAGCGCTTTTAAAATATCATCAAAAAGGAGGATGATCACGAGTTTTTGCAAAGGGGGAGACGGATCATGAGCTTCAAGGAGAAAGCGGCAGATGTCATGGGGCATGTGGCTTATCGCATCACCAACCAGAAATATATTATGGCGATTAAACAGGCATTTGTCACACTGATGCCGATCATCATTACAGGAGCTTTTGCTGTACTGGTGGCGAATATGATCATGAGCCCGGAGACAGGGCTTGCTCATTTTGAGATATTCAGGTTTTTAGCAGAGCTTCAGCCTATTATGAAGGCAATCAATTATGCCACGCTGAACTTTTTAACCATTGGGGCTGTGTTCCTCATTGGGATTGAGCTTGGGAAAATCAACGGTCACAAGTCTCTGTTCCCAGGATTGATGGCATTGATTTCATTTATATCTGTTATTCCAACGACACTTCTTCTTGAAGTCGATGGATCGATGCGTGAGGTTGTTGACGTGTTGGCAAGACAATTTTCTGATCCAAAAAGCTTATTTTTAGGGATGATCATTGCGATCGTATCTGTGGAGATTTTTTGTAAGCTGACCGAGGTGAAATGGCTGCAAATTAAGATGCCGGATTCGGTTCCGTCGAATGTGGCAACATCTTTTTCGTCACTTTTCCCATCGATCATTACAATTACAATCATTAGTTCATTCGGCTTTGCATTTCATCGTGTGACAGGCATTTATTTGCATGAAGCAGTGTATAACGTGGTGCAGCGTCCTTTAGAAAGTGTTGTACAGGGGCTGCCTGGGATTTTAACGTTGATGTTTGTGGCGCAATTTTTCTGGGTGATCGGCATCCATGGCAACCAGATGATTAAGCCGATCCGGGAGCCGCTCTTATTAGGATCGATTGCAGTGAATATGACAGCATTTCAAGAGGGAAAAGAGATACCGAATATCATCACGATGCCGTTTTGGGATGTGTATATGAGCATCGGTGGTTCAGGTGTGACCATTGGTCTTTTGGTTGCGATTTTTATTGCTGGGAGAAGGGAAGAGATGCGAAGTATTGCCAAGCTCTCATCAGGACCCGGACTGTTCAACATCAATGAACCCGTTATTTTTGGGTTACCTGTCATGCTAAACCCTGTGATGGCGATCCCATTTATCGTCACACCGCTTGTGACAGGTACGATTGGTTATATTGCGACGGCTACAGGATTCGCTGGAAAAGCGGTCGTGATGGTGCCGTGGACGACACCGCCGCTTGTGAATGCATGGCTGTCCACCGCTGGCAGTATGGGCGCTGTCATCACACAGCTTATCTGTATTGTGGTTGCTGTTTTCATCTATTTACCGTTTGTACTCTTGTCTAACCGCAAGCCAGAAGCAGCACCAGATTCAGAATAAACATTCAGACGAAGAAAAGGGAGGCGGCGACATGAACAGAATTGAGATTCCAAGTGATTTTATCCTAGGTGCTGCGGCTTCTGCTTGGCAGACCGAAGGATGGAAGGGAAAGCGGGCGCATCAGGACTCGTACATCGACTTATGGTATAAGGAAGGATATCACGTGTGGCACGAAGGCTATGGTCCTGCTGGTGCGACAAACTTTTACGAGCGCTACCCTGAAGATGTAGCCTTAATGAAAGAGATTGGGCTGACACATTACAGGACATCGATCAATTGGTCGAGGTTTCTCATAGATTACGAAAATGGGATAGTGGATGAGGCCTATGCTCGTTACATTGATGATCTGATCAATGAATTAATCGCAGCAGGTGTAGAACCAATGTTTTGCTTAGAGCACTATGAGCTTCCTGCCGTTTTGCTTGAGAAGTACGGCGGATGGTCATCAAAGCATGTTGTCGAGCTGTTTGTTCTCTATGCAGAAAAGGTGTTTGAGCGCTACGGAGACCGGGTCAAGCATTGGTTTAGTTTTAATGAACCGATTGTTGTCCAGACACGTGTTTATCTAGATGCCATCCGATATCCGTTTGAGCAAAATACGAAGAAATGGATGCAGTGGAACTATCATAAAGCACTGGCAACAGCAAAAGTGGTGAAGCTGTTTCAGGAGATGGGGTTGAAGGAATCGGCAGGAGCCAAAATCGGCGTGATTCTCAATCCAGAAGTGACGTATGCAAGATCGTCTGCCCCGCATGACCAAGAAGCGGCACGTATGTATGACTTGTTTTTTAATCGAATGTTCTTAGATCCTTCCATCAAAGGGGAGTATCCAGAGGAACTGATCGATGTGTTGAAAAAGCATGATATTCTTTTCGAGTCGACAGAGGAAGAGCTTCAGATCATCAAGAATCATACGGTGGATGTCGTTGGGCTTAACTTGTACTATCCGCATCGTGTCAAGGCACCGAGTAAGGCTTGGAACGAAGGAACACCTTTTCATCCATCCTATTATTACGATATGTTTGAGCTTCCAGGGAGAAAAATGAATCCTTTCAGAGGCTGGGAAATCTACCCGAAGATTGTCTATGATATGGGGATGAGAATAAAAGAAGAATACGGAAATATTGAGTGGTTTGTGGCCGAAAATGGCATGGGTGTCGAAAAGGAAGAACGGTTTAAAACAGAAGACGGTATCATTGATGATCAGTATCGCATTTCATTTATCAGCCAGCATTTGAAGCGGGCTCTTCAAGCGAAAGCAGAAGGATCAAATTGCACAGGCTATATGCTTTGGGCATTTACAGACAATGTCTCACCGATGAATGCCTTTAAAAACCGCTACGGATTAGTCGAAATCCAGCTGGAGAATGAACGAAATCGTCAGCTGAAAGCATCTGCGTATTGGTACCAGACATTAATCAAAACAAGGGAACTGCAGGTTGAAACAGAAGTCATTTATCAATAGGAGTGATGAGAAATGAAACGAATCATTCTCGCTTGTGCAGCAGGAATGTCAACGTCCATTGTGGTGTCCAAAATGAAGGCTGCCGCAGAAGCTAAAGGGCTGGATTACTATATTTATGCTATACCTGAAGGAGCCATTGCGGATGAACTAGAAGAGCATGGAGAGGATGTACAGGCGATTTTACTTGGACCGCAAGTTAGTTTTATGAAAAAAGCAGCTGAAAAAACGGCGGCACCCTATCAAATCCCTGTCGATGTCGTCAATGTGAGATTATACGGAACAGCAAACGGAGAAAAAATTCTAGAGCATGCACTGACACTAGCAAATGAATCTTGAATAATTGGAGGAGAAGCAGATGACGGTATTAGAGGAAATGCAGGGAGCAGCCTTTCAAATCATTGCCCATGCAGGCGAGGCAAGAAGTCATTATGTAGAAGCGATTCGTCTAGCAAGAGCTGATGATTTTGAAAAAGCGCAGCAGTTGATCGAAAAAGGGGAGGAAGCGTTTCGAAGCATCCACAACCTGCACTTGTCGCTGATTCAAAAAGAAGCGGCAGGTGAACAGCTTCCGTTTTCTTTACTGCTGATACACGCAGAAGATCAAATGCTCACAACAGAGACCATTCATCTGCTCGCCATCGAAATGATCGAAATGTGTAAAAAAATGAATACCCTGTCAAAATAGTTGTCAATCAATAACCAATTTCTGTTATAATCATTCGGTAGATAAAGAGAAAGCAGGATTGGTGAATGAAGAAAACATGTAGGCTGATGACGATTGGTCTTATGCTGCTGCTCATTTCGGGCTGTATGGGAATGAAAGAGCAGGCGGAAGGAAGCCAGCAAGTCGTCAAAGAGGAAAAGGGTCCATTACAAACAAAAGAGATTCAGCAGAAAAAAGAAACGGCAGTGATAGAGACAAAAACCTGGATGAAGCAAAAGGAGCCGGTCGAGCTTCCGATTTTGATGTATCATAGTATCTCAAGCGGCAACTCGTTACGTGTGCCTAAGAGCGAATTTGCATCTCATATGAAATGGCTGAAGGACAATGACTATGTCACACTGTCGCCAGAAGAGGCGTACCGCGTTTTCACAACAAATTCGATGCCAAGTAAGAAGAGTGTCCTCATTACATTTGATGATGGATATACGGATAACTATACAAAGGCATTTCCAATTTTAAAGCAGTATGGAATGAAAGCAACGATTTTCATGATTGAGCAATCCATTGGCCGTCCAAATCACTTAACGGATGAGCAAATGGATGAGATGATGGCACATGGGATATCGATTGAGAGTCATACGATTCATCATTTAGAGCTCAATCGATTATCAAAACAGCAGCAGGAAGAAGAGTTAAAAGGATCAAAGACATTCTTCGATCAGCGGTTTTCTCAGCGTACGAGAATGGTCAGCTATCCTGTCGGGCGCTATAATGAAGAGACGTTGAAGCTGGCGAAGGATGCTGGATATCAAATGGCTGTCACCACTGAACCAGGACATGCGAAGAAGGAACAAGGCATGATGTCCTTGCACCGCGTCCGCATTTCACCGGGACTTTCACCAGAAAGCTTTGGCAGGCTGGTCGAAGGGAAGTAACGATCAATGTTTCACATGAAACATTTTACGACAAGTTTCACCAAAATGAATCACCGCCCATACACCTTGACATGATATGTCTTGGTTTCAACTGTTATTATAAGAGACACTTAGATAGACAGAACTTTCATGACCAGGGGAGTTCTGTTTTTTAAAATTGTCATTCAAACCCTACATCGTAAGAAACACCTCAATGAAAGACTCAAAGTATCAAGCCCGCCAATGAAGTAAGAATCAAATATTGCTCAGCAACGCAAAACTTAAGAAACCCTACATAGAAAAACCAATTGAGAAAAGAAAGGGAGAGGGAATATGTCAAACTTTTTTGGAATCGACCATGTTCAACTAGCTGCCCCAAAAGGCAGTGAAGAGAAAGCTCGTTTGTTTTTTGGCGAAATTTTAGGGATGAAAGAAATACCTAAGCCTAGTAATTTAGCTAAACGCGGAGGTGTCTGGTTCCAATGCGGTCATCATCAGCTTCACATTGGCATTCAGGAACATTTTCAAGCTGCAAAGAAAGCTCATCCAGCTTTTCTTGTAAAGAGCCTATCGGAATTAAAAGAGGTATTATTGAAGCATCAGATTAGTATAAAAGAAGATGAGCCATTGGAGGGTGCCAATCGGTTTTATGTAGAAGATCCTTTTGGGAATCGAATTGAGTTTTTAGAGAGAAGAGACTAGAAGACAAAAATAAGGCTGTCGAGATTTCCTCGACAGCCTACTTGTTATTGATAAACGGGATAGCCCGTTATTTTAATATCTTTTCCAAGTGGTTCCACGGTGAGTTGATCCAGTTCAATGGCATCACTCATGAGGCGTATGCCTTCGCCTCCGAAAAAGGAAGGGGAAAGTCGTCCGCCAATGAGCTTAGGCGCCATATAGATGACCAATTTATCTACAAGCTGCTGTTCTAAGAACGAGGCGTTAATCTGGCCGCCGCCTTCAATCATGAGAGAGGAGATATTTTTTTCTCCCAGCACTTGAAGCACTTCTTGCAGGGGCACCCGCGTGTCGCTGTCTGTCATGAAGACACGAACGCCAGCTTCTTCTAAGGCCGCTCGTTTTTCCTCATCGGCTTGCTTTGTTGTAAAGATCCATGTAGGTGCCATCTGATCGGTGACGATCTTTGCTGTCAGTGGTGTTGACAGCTTTGAGTCTAAGACAATTCGAATCGGATTGTTTCCATTTGGAATCCGCGCAGTTAATGAAGGGTCATCGTGAATGACGGTTTGAGCACCGACCAAAATCGCATCATTGATACTGCGGATATGGTGAGCATCATAACGGGATGTCTCAGATGTAATCCACTTGCTGTCAGACGTGGAAGAGGCGATTTTCCCATCTAAGGTAATGCCCGCTTTGAGCGTCACAAAAGGTGTTTTTTTCGTAATAAAGTGATTAAATACTTCATTCATCAAAATGGATTCCTGTTCAAGTACGCCCGTGATGACTTGGATACCCGCGTCTTGTAAAATGGCAATCCCGCGGCCAGCGACAAGCGGATTCGGATCAAGTGCTGCCACGACAACAGTTTCGACGCCGGCTTTTACAAGCGCTTCCGCACAAGGGCCTGTACGTCCATGGTGGGAGCAAGGCTCAAGGGTCACATAAATCGTGGCTCCTTTTGCCTTGTCCCCGGCCATGTTAAGTGCATGAATTTCAGCATGCGGTTCACCGGCTTTCATATGAGCACCGACTCCAACAATTTCATTCTCTCGCACAATCACAGCCCCGACGAGCGGATTCGGAGATGTCTGACCTTTCATTGCCCGTGCATTATCAAGGGCTAGCTTCATATATCGCTCATGATGTGGCAATCGTACGCACCTCTTGCTCCGCCTTCATGTGACCTGAGCGGTTGATTTTTGTCTGCAAGTATTTTTCGTTAAATTCAGAGACATCTCCCCAAAGTGGAATGCGTCCAGAAAGAGATAAACCTGCATGGCTGATCGCATCTGTCTTTTTCGGGTTATTGGTAATGAGTCTGACCGGCTTTGTACGAAGTGTTTGAAGAACGGCAATGGCTTCTTCGTATTGACGTGTGTCATCTTCAAAACCAAGTGCTTCGTTCGCTTCTACTGTATCATAGCCGTTTTCTTGAAGAATATAAGCCATGGCTTTACTGAAAAGACCAATGCCGCGGCCTTCATGATTGGCTAAGTAAAACAGGGCTCCTGCTCCATTGTCCTCAATCATTCGCATAGACTGCTTCAATTGGAATCCGCAGTCGCAGCGCTTGCTTCCGAAAATATCGCCAGTGTGGCAAATGGAATGCATGCGGATAAGAGCTTCGTCAGCATGCTCAAAATCCCCATATACAAGAACGCTTGACTGCTGATGATCAGCAAGCTGGCGGGACGAGAGGCTTTCAATTAAAGCTTCATCCGACAATGGCTCTTTTCCATCATCTTTTAACCATGAATACCAGTTAAACATGACGGTTCTGCCGTCTAAATTCACTGGGAGTTTAATGGGTCCAGTGATATATATATACCCGTCTTCTTGCTGTACTCGTTTGATTTTATCTTTTAATATGGCTGTTTTAAGCTCTGTGTGTTTGTCCATATTCTGCACCTTCTTTTTAGTCTGTTTCTTCAATCTGTAAACGAACGAGAACGCCAAATGGATCAACAAATTCGCTGCTTTTTCCTGTCGTGTTGACTTGGGTGCCTGCTTTTGTCAGGCGTTCGATGACGGATTGTCTGTCTGCTTCTTCTGGGAAAACCAGTGTATAGCTTCTAATTCCTGAGAAACGTGGATCAATGGCTCCTTTTCGTCCGCGTCCCCATGCATTAAAGGCAAGGTGGTGGTGGTACACACCAGCCGCGATAAATAGGCTTGCTGGTGGAGCCATTCGGATATGAAAACCGAGTGTATGGACATAAAAAGGATCTGCTTCTTCTGGGTTGAGATGGAAATGCAAGTGTCCCATCACTGTGCCCGCAGGGAGTCCTTCCCATGTGGTATCAGCGGCTTCCTGCAGGAGTCCATCTCCATCAAGCGGTGAATTTCCGCCACCTTTCAGTTCTCCATGCTCACCTACCCAAATGTCCTGAGGACGGTCCGCATAAATTTCTACGCCAATGCCGTCAGGATCACTTAAATAAATGGCTTCACTGAAAAAGTGATCGCTTGCTCCAATTAAAGGATAGCCTTTTTTGATCACATGTGCCAGCCATGTGCCCAGGTTTTTTCTGGTAGGTAATAAAACAGCAAAATGATAAAGTCCTGGCTCATGATCAGGCTTCTCTTTGAGCTGTGCATCTTCTTTTAACAAAAGAATCGGTTCCTTTGCATTGCTGCCAAGTGTCACCGTGGAATCTGTTTTTTCTAATATAGAAAATCCTAAAATGTCTGTATAAAAAGGTAAAGAACGATCAAAGCTGGACACATGTAATTCTGTCACACCCAACCTTAGCTGCTCAATTGTCTTCAAGCTCGGTCATCTCCTTCATGATATATGCATCGGCATGTTCAAATGTTTTTGAAAATCTATAAAAAATGAATACCTTGTTACTTTTAGTAACTAAACTATATAATAGTTAGTGACTTATTTCAAGTAATTAATTATGTTATAATGAAAAAAAGAGAAAAAAGCAGGAGGGAGTAAGATATGGCACAAGTAGATGGCTGCCCAATTACAGATGCCATGGAGATTCTAGGCAAGAAATGGGTCATTCTCATCATCAATCAGCTTCTGACAGGGCCTAAGCGTTTTTGTCAGCTTGAAAATGAAATGAACATCAGCGGAAGATTACTATCAGAAAGGCTGAAGGATTTAGAAGCTGAGGGACTTGTTGAGAAAAAAGTATATCCCGACATTCCAGTGCGGATTGAATACGAATTAACGGTGCAAGGGAAGAAAATTGAACCGATTATTCGTGAAATGTATGCTTGGTCTTTAGAGCGTAAAAACAGCAAAATGGAGGAACATGTTCCTTCTTAATCCATTTCGATCAGTGTGTCTGATCGAAATTTTTTTGTGTGATTTTCCAGAAAACTAAGACAATAGTATGAAAAATGATATTGACAATTATTTCACCCATTATATAATATCAAGGAGAAGAGGGTTCTTTTCCCTGTAATGGAATGGAGGTTATGCCATGGTATTATGAATGGGACAGATTGCCTAAAACTCTTATCAATCCATCATTTAGAAGCAGACATCTTTGACTTTAGGAAGCAAAGATTTATTTTTTCAACTCAATTGATAATGATTATCATAATCATCTATAAGTGTGTTCCAGCACTTATGAAGGTTATTTTTTTTATTGTCTATTGAGAATAATTATCAATATCATTTAGGAGGGCTCACGTGAAAGTCATTCGTTCAACATCACCCGTATTATTATTCCTTAGTTTTGTTTTATTATTTGCTCTAGCTCCTGTTAGCTCAGCCTCAGCAGCTGGCTTAGCAGATGGTCAATATTCAGCGCAATATGTGGTTTGGAAGGCTGATAGCGATTCGACTTCAACAGCGAATACGTATTTCGAAAAACCAGCCAAGCTTGTCGTCAAGGATGGAAAAATCAAAGCACAAGTCACGTTAACGAATAGCTCTTGGATCACAAGCTTTAAGACGCTCGATCAAGGTGTCTACAAAGATGCGAAGGTGATTAGTACAAATACAGCTGCGAATAAGAGGACAGTAGAATTCAATGTGAACAGCCTGACTGAGGTCGTACCAGCAAAAGTGAGTGTGACTGTACCGGCTATCGGATATACAGGCAATTACGACATTCGTCTCAAGTTTGATGCGGCATCTGTTCAATAGAAAGGGAGGAAATTCGCTTGATGAAAATAAGAATGAGGCTGTCAGTCTTCATGGCGGTTTTTTTACTGGCACTTATGCTGCCTTTTTCAAACGCACAGGCTGCCGCATTAAAGGATGGTACATACTCCGTCAATTATACAGTGCTGAAAGCTGAAGGAAATGCGGTCTCAATGGCAAATGATTACTGGCTGAAACCAGCAAAAGTGATAGTGAAAAATGGGAACCTGACAGTGCAAATGACGATTAAAAATAGCAGCTGGGTAACGGAATTTAAAGTACCAGGAAATGGCGGCTATGTCGATACAACCGTTCTCTCAACAAATAAAAAAGCCAATACAAGGCTCGTTCAGTTCCAGGCTCAAAGCTTGTCTAAACCAATCACGTCAAAAATTCATGTCACTGTGAAATCTGCTGATTATGATCATGATTACACCATTCAGCTGAAATTTGATGAAAGCAGCATCAAGTCACTTTCGTCTAACAGTGCAAATCAATCAGCGGGTGCAGCAGAAAGTCAGCATCCATCAAAAGAATCAACGAACAAAGCTGATTCATCCACAACGAAACAAGAAGAAAATCCTCAAACTGGTGATACAAGCCAAACAGGGTGGCTCCTTGTGCTTGTCTTATGTTCAGGCGGGTTTTTAGCAAGAAAGTGGATCATCAAGCATTAACGGAAGGAAGTGTCACCATTTGAAACGTCTTTTTCATCTAAAGGCAGCCATTCTGCTCGTTTTATTCAGTTTGTTGACTGCGTTTCAGATTCCTCAAGGAACAGCTCAAGCGGCATCATTCGTTGATGGTGAATACACAGTCGGATTCACCATTTTAAAAAATGGCAGCACAGAAGCGTCCATGATGGATACCTATACAGAAAAGCCAGCTAAGCTGATTGTGGAAAATGGCAAAAAAACAGCCTATGTCACACTGAAGCAAAGCAAAGAAATAACAGATTTCAAGGTCGAACAAAATGGTGCTCTCGTTACCACTGAAACGGTCAGTGAGGACGAAACAGCCAATACACGTGTGATCAAATTTAATGTCGACGACTTATCAGCGAAATTAAACGGCTGGGTGAAAATTTACTGGGATTTAGGCGGCTTTATTTATGACGAAGCATATGACGTACAGCTTGCATTTGATCAAAGCAGCCTAACACTCGTTACGCCTGCAAAACCAGACGATAATGAAACAAAGCCAGATGACCAAAACGGTACAAAACCAGACGATCAACCGACAACACCAGGCAATAACAATGGCACAAAACCAAAACCAAAACCAAAACCAGATGATTCTGCGCAAAATCAATTAAAAGATGGCGTATATCGTATTAATTACAGTGTGCTAAAAGGGGATACGGATGAGGCATCTCGAATGAGTGATTACTTCTCACACCCTGCATCCTTAACGGTCAAAAATGGAAAGCAAACCATTTCCTTTACGGTGAAGGACCATAAGTCTGTCGCTTCTTTAAAAACAGAGAAAAACGGTTCTTATCAAGAAGCCAAAACAGTCAGCAAGGATGAAGCAAAGAATACAAGAGTGGTTTCATTTGATGTAGATGATTTGAAAAACGAGGTCAAAGGAAAAGTACACATTGTAGTAGCAGCCGCTAACTATGACCAAACCTACGATATTCGTTTTCAATTTGATTCAAAGAGTATCGCTCCAGTGAAGGACGGGCAGGTGGTAGAGGAAGAAAAACCAACTGCACCAGCAACACCAAAACCAAACACACCAACAACAGAAACAAATAACGGCGGAGCAAATCAAGAGACGGCTCAGCTAAAAGATGGTGTATACAAGCTTCCTTTCTCAATGAAGAAAGCAGATAAGGATGAGCTTTCTCGCATGAACGATTACGTCGTGAGTCCTGCGACACTGGTTGTAAAAAATGGCCGCCATTTCGTTTCATATACAGTGAAGAACAGCTCAGCCATCACGTCATTCCAAGTAGGAACAGGCGGAAAGTTTGAAGAGACTCTTGTCGCGAAAACAGATGAAAAAGCAGATACACGCGTTATTCAATATGAAGCAAAAAGTTTAAGTGGAGCTCAGGCTGCACGCGTAAAAATTGATATTCCAGCTGCGAACTACCATGAGCAGTATGATGTCAAACTTGTCTATGACACAAAAGGAATCGCTCTCGGTGAGGGAAGCGGAATTTCAACAGTCATTGGAGACGATGAGAGTATCGGCTTTGTCAAAAATCCAAATGATCACGATTCTCAAACAAATCAACTTGAGAATGCAGCACCTGAGGAAACGGGTGCGGAGCAGATGACATTTACGCCATCAGATGATCAAACCAAATCTGAGTCTGGACAGCTGAATCCGAAAACGGGAGATACCTCTCTTCTTTGGGTGTATATTCTTTTATTCGGCGCTTCGTTATTCGTACTCGTTAGAAAATATCAAACACGGACAAGATAGTTCGTTTTATTTTAAGTGAGATGCGCCATTTATGTCGGCGCATCCACTCTCTTTTTTCGAAAGGAGGCTTCCGTTTTTGAAGCATCGAATGTTATGTACCTTGATCGCTGCTCTCAGTGTGTGCGTGATCTTATCGGGCTGCTCACAGTCAGCAGAAAGCTCAGCAAAAGGCAAAAAAAGCGCTGAATCAAGTGAGCGCATTGTAGCAACGACTGTAGCTGCTGCGGAGATCATGGATGCTTTAGAGGTGGATCTTGTCGGGGTGCCAACAAGTCAAAAATCCTTGCCAGCTCGTTACAAAGGACTGCCGGAAGTCGGCAACCCAATGAGCCCGGACATGGAAATCATCCAATCACTTCAACCGACAGATGTCCTGTCTGTCACAACCCTTCAATATGATTTAGAGACACCCTTTCAGCAAGCAGGTGTCCCTGCTACATACTTAAATCTTGAGAGCATGTCCAACATGGAGAAGGCCATCACGAAGCTTGGAGATCAGTATGACAGAAAGAAGCAGGCTGAACGCATTGTGTCTGAGTTTGAGCAAAAAAAGAAAGACATTCAAGAGAGGACGAAAGGAAAACGCAAGCCGTCCGTTCTGATTTTGCTTGGTGTGCCAGGCAGTTATTTGGTGGCGACAGAGAATTCATATATTGGTGATCTTGTGCGTATCGCAGGAGGAAAGAACATTGTGGAAGGCGAGAAAATGGAGTATTTGGCATCCAATACGGAATATTTACAAAAAGCCAATCCAGATATCATTCTCCGGGCCGCACATGGGATGCCAGACGAAGTCGTCCAAATGTTTGATGAAGAATTCAAAACAAATGACATCTGGAAACATTTCAATGCGGTCAAACAAGACCGGGTGTATGACCTCGAAGAAAGCTTATTCGGGACAACAGGCAATTTAAAGGCAGCAGAAGCATTAGATGAATTGACTCGTATGTTGTATCCGTCATAAGCGGCGAATCTTAATGATAAAAGGACGTTCAAGATGAAAAAAACAGGGATTTTATTTCTGATAGTCAGTCTCTTACTGGTCTGCGTGTTTATTTATTCAGCCATTACTGGGAGCATTCATGTCACCCCAATTGAATTATTAGAAGGGCTCATCACCGGTCAACATGCACAGGTAGAAATCATTAAAGATTTGAGAATTCCCCGCATGCTTATCGCGATGTTTACAGGGGCCGCCTTATCTGTCTCTGGTGTACTGCTGCAGTCGGTCATGAGGAATCCGTTAGCTGATGCCGGCGTCATTGGCATTTCATCAGGAGCCAGCTTCTTTTCATTAATGGCGATTACAGCGCTTCCTCAATTTTATTTCTACTCTCCTTTATTTTCGGTATTAGGCGGAGCTATTGCGTGCTTCCTCGTGTATGTTCTGTCTTGGAAGGGTGGTTTAAGCCCAATCCGCATGATCTTGGTTGGGATCGCCATCAATGCCATGTTTACTGGAATGGCTGAAGCATTTGTGACCATTTGCAGCTATTTCAATATCACGATTAATCAGTCGGGACAGTCGAATCTCACGATGAAAACGTGGGGAGATGTCCGTTTAATCGGTGTCTATGGTGTTGCCGGCCTTGTCGTTGCACTCTTCTTCAGCAGGTGGTGCAACCTCCTGGCTCTTCAGGACAAGACAGCGAAAAATTTAGGATTGCGTGTGACCAGAATGCGCCTTTTGATTTCCATCACAGCCGTTTTACTTGCGGCGGTGACAGCTGCAGTAGCGGGCGTGATCGCCTTTGTCGGCTTGCTCATTCCGCACATTTCAAGAAGGCTTGTCGGCTCGGATCACCGGGTACTGATTCCATTTTCTGCGTTAAGCGGGGCTTTGCTTATTTTGACGGCTGATACGCTTGGCAGGACGCTTGTGGCGCCAAATGAGATTCCTGCTTCTACGATCATGGCCGTGATTGGCGGGCCGTTTCTGATCTTTTTATTAAGAAGGGGGGACCGTCTCCATGGACATTCGTGAGGTGTCATTCTCATATGACCAGCAGAAGGACATCGTTCAATCAGTCACAACAAAGATTGAAAAGGGGAAAATCACAACCATTATCGGTCCAAATGGCTCGGGAAAATCCACACTGCTTTCCTTAATGTCGAATAATCATTGTCCAAATAAAGGGCAAATTCACTTAGACGGGCAAACGCTGAATACGTTCAAGCCAAAGGAGCTGGCAAAAAAGCTCGCTGTCGTCCATCAGCAAAATGAAGCGCCGCTTGATTTAACGATCGAACGGGTCGTGGCATTCGGCAGAACGCCGTACCAGACGATGCGCGGAGGAGACAAGGAAGAGGATGAGAGAGCGATAGAGTGGGCGCTGTCCAGTACAAAGCTAACGGACAAACGAAAGGTGCCGCTCGCCTCTCTGTCAGGTGGAGAGCGGCAGCGTGTATGGATTGCGATGGCACTTGCGCAAAAAACACCGATCCTTTTCTTAGATGAACCGACAACTTATTTGGATATTTACTATCAATTTGACATTCTTGAGCTGATCCGTGAACTGAATGCCGTGCATGGATTAACGATTGTCATGGTGCTGCACGACATGAATCAGGCTGTCCGCTACAGCGATATCATCATAGCGATGAAGGATGGACAGGTTATCAGTGAAGGACAGCCAAACGATGTGTTAACAGAGGAAAACGTGCGGCACATTTATGATGTGTCCGTCACGATTAGACAGGATGCAGAAACAGGGATGTACATCGTGCCTGTTGGTATATAAGCTGGGCAAAAAGCAGGTGAGACAGTGTGAAACGAGGAAAACGGCTTTGGCAGCGGATGCTGACGATCGTTTGTTTAGGTGTATTTATTTACAGCGGGACAGCCATCGGCTTCGAACTTTTCGGTTATTATCAAAATCGCCAGGTGCTTGCAAAGGCTCAGACGATGTATGGATATGAAGAAGATATGACTGAAAAACGGGAGCAGGGAAAGATCCGTTCGTCATTTGATGAGCTGCGGAAGGTGAATGAGGACATTGTCGGCTGGATCAATATGAAAGACACGATGATTCAGTATCCGATTGTTCAATCTCACGATAATGCGTTCTACTTAACTCGCAATTATTTAAAAAACGACACCCGGGCAGGCAGTATCTTTATGGATTATCGTAATGATGTCCTGCATGAAAGCCCAAATACAGTGGTGTACGGCCATCGGATGAGGGATGGATCCATGTTCGCTGGACTCACAAACTATCTAAAAAAAGATTTCTTCCAAGAGCACCGGACATTTCAGTACGATACGCTGTATCAAAGCTATGAAGCGGAGATTTTTGCTGTGTATGAAACGACGGTTGACTTTGACTATATTCAAACCGATTTTCAAGATCTTGGCGAATATGCGCACTACTTGCAAGCTGTGCGGAAGAAATCAATCTATCAAACGAAGACAGACGTGTCCACAGATGACCTCATCCTCACCTTATCGACCTGTGATCATGTGCTTGCACCTAAAAGCGGGCGTCTCGTGGTACAGGCAAAGCTAAAGAAAGTTTACTAGAAAAGGAGAGACAGACGGTTGAAATTTTCACATGTGATCTTAGCGGGACTCGTCTTGATGCTTCTCCTCGGCGGATGCAGTCAGGCAGCACCGGTAGAGAAAGGAAGCGGGCAAGGAGCGCTGAAAATAAAGGATTTTACCGGAAGAACGCTGTCGTTTGATGAATCCCCTCAGCGTATCGTCGCCTTGTCGACCGGGGACATGAGTATTCTGTATGCTTTAGGCGGTAAGGCGGTCGGCCGGCCAACTGCTGAGTTACCAGACAGCTTACAAAAGGCAAAGTCCGTACAAACGATTGGCACAACACATCAATTTGATGTAGAGCTGATCACAAGCTTAAAGCCTGATGTGGTGCTTGGAAATGAACAATTAAACAGCAAGGACATCTCTACAATAGAAGGAATTGATTCACAGCTTCTTTTGACAAGTGCCAATTCAGTGAAGGACATCCAGCGCCAAATCTCGTTATTTGGGGAGTTGCTCGGAAAGCAGCAAAAGGCTAAAGCACTCAATGAGCAAATTGATGAGCGAAAAAAGCAGGTCAAGCAGCCTAAGAAAAAAGTGAAAACACTCGTTGTGTACGGTGCACCCGGCACATATATGGCGGCACTTCCTCAATCCTTGAGCGGAGATTTGCTGCACATCGCTGGGGGTGCAAACATTGCTGAGAATGAACCGGCACTCGAAAAATTTCCTCAATACGCTCAAATTAATGCAGAAAAGGTGATCGAAGCCGATCCTGATCTCATTCTGCTCATGACACACAGCAATCCTGACGATGTGAAAGCGGGCTTTATGAGTGAAATGAAACAGAATGCAGCATGGCACGACGTATCAGCTGTCAAAAATGGACGCGTGGAGATTCTGCCTAGTGATTTATTCGGGACGAACCCAGGCGCAGACGTTATAAAGGCGATTGATGAACTAGAGAAGAGATTGAAGCGATTGTCATCATGAAGGTGAATGCAGAGTTAGATTTTCAAAAAAGACAGTCGAGACGAAGATGGTTGATACCGGGACTGCTTATCTCACTAGGTGTGGGCATATGCCTAGGGCTTGCATTAGGTTCTGTTCAATTATCGCTGCCAGATTTGATCGCTGCTTTGACGGGATCAGGCCAGCCAGTCCATGAAAAAATCGTCATGGATTTACGCCTGCCGCGCGTTCTCATAGGTTTTATCGTCGGGGCCTGTCTCGCAGCATCAGGGGCCATTTTACAAGGAGTCGTCCGAAATCCACTCGCTGACCCCGGGATCATCGGTGTGACTGCCGGCGGCGGGTTAGCTGCTGTACTCAGCATGATTGTGTTTCCGCAATTCACTTATCTGCTTCCAGCGGCTGCCTTCCTAGGGGCTTTATTAGCGGCACTTGTTGTGTATATTTTGTCGTTCGATCAAGGGGTTTCACCACTGAAATTGATTCTGGCGGGAGTGGCAGTCAATGCCCTGCTTGGTGCGGTCATGAATGGATTTATGGTGCTTTATAGTGAGCGTGTGCAGGCCGTTCTGCCTTTTTTATCAGGAGGATTAAATGGACGGAGCTGGCATCACCTGAGCTTTGTGTCACCTTATGCGATTGCTGGATTGTGTCTTTGTTTTTTTGCGATCAAGCCGGCAAATCTTCTTTTGCTTGGTGATGATTCAGCACAGCTGCTCGGCCTTAGAGTCGAGCGAACCCGATTTTTCTTAATTGCACTGGCGGCGCTTTTGGCGGGTGCAGCTGTAAGCGTGAGCGGATTAATTGGATTTGTCGGTCTTGTCGTTCCTCATTTTATCCGCCTTTTAATTGGAGATGACTACCGGTACCTGCTGCCGATCTCAATGCTTGGCGGCGGCGTACTTGTGGTTTTTGCTGATACAGCAGCACGGGTATGGTTTACACCGGTTGAACTGCCTGTTGGTATTCTGCTTGCCTGTATTGGTGCACCTTTCTTCCTCTATTTATTAAAAAAGAAAGGGAGGGGTTAAGTTGGATGTGATTGCGATGGATGACGTGAGCCTCAGTCAAGGAGGCTTTCGATTGTCGTCTATTTCAGCAGCTGTGCCTAAAGGAAGTGTAACAGGAATTATTGGACCGAATGGGTCAGGGAAGTCGACGTTTATTAAAGCGGCCGCACGCCTTACGTCGATTGAAAGCGGCATGATTTATATTCACGATATCCCGCAAAAAGAAATGACAGCACAGGAGATTGCACAAGAAATCGCCGTTCTGATGCAGACGAGAACGGCCATCCCATCGATGACAGTACGTGAGCTGGTCGCACTTGGACGAAGTCCGCATCGTTCGATCTGGAAAAAGAGCTCGAAGACAGATCAGGAAGCGATAGAGTGGGCGCTTGATGTGACAAATAGCCGCGTGAATGAAAACAGAATGCTGCATACATTGTCAGGCGGAGAGAGGCAAAAAGCGTATATTGCCATGGCACTGGCTCAGAAGACAGAGACGATTATTCTGGATGAGCCTACCACTTACTTAGATATTGCGCATCAGCTTGATTTACTGGAGCTGCTCAAACAGCTGAATGAAACGCATGGGATCACCATTTTAATGGTTCTTCATGACCTGCAGCAGGCAGCAAAATATTGTGACCGCCTGATTGCAATGAAGCGTGGTCAGGTTTACCAAATAGGGACACCAAACGAAGTATTAACAGAAAACTTTTTCAAAGAGGTCTTTGGGATTCAGGCAGAGGTTCACCTAGATGGAGAGCATCCGCTCATTATCCCAATCGCTTCGATCCAACAACAAAAGGGAGATGAATCAAACATGATCATTGTAAACAACCAGGTTAGAGTAGAAAAAGGCAGTGCAGACCACCTCGTCAAGCGTTTTAACAAGCAGGGACAAGTAGAATTCATGGAAGGATTTTTAGGCATGGAAGTCTGGGTCACACAGCAGACAACCGATTACGATGAAGTGACCATTCATACCCGCTGGAATCGAAAAGAAGACTTTGTGAACTGGACAAAGTCTCAGGCATTTGGAGATGCACACGCTCATGGAAAAGCGAAACCTGAAGGTCTATTAAAAAACAAAATTACGTACTATGAAGTCCAAGTGACAAGACCTGCTTTACAGAAAAAAGCTTAAAATAGAAACAAAGCGCTGCGGCTCACATGCAGCGCTATTTTTTTTGCGGTTGTTTATTTTCCGTCACATATTCTTGACAAAGTATTCAAACAACTGACACAATACTATCCAAATTTTAGGTAAAATTTACTTTATTTTTGAAGCGTATGGGTGTAAAGTACAGGTATAAATAACTAACCGAATGAAAATCAAGAGTAAAATTTCACCGAGTGAACCATTTCAAATGGACTTTTATTTGTGAAACATTGAACAAATAGTGAATATTTTGTGAAATGGTGAGCATGAATCGTTCGGCATGTGAAAGTAAGGGAGGATGTAAGGCTGTGAGTGAGCTGTTTTTAGCAAGATTTCAATTTGCTTCAACGACATTATTTCATTTTATTTTTGTTCCTATGTCAATAGGTTTGGTGTTTATCGTCGCATTGATGCAGACCCTTTATGTCGTCAAGAAAAAAGACATCTATAAAAAGATGGCGAAGTTTTGGGGTCACCTGTTCTTACTTAACTTTGCAGTAGGTGTGGTAACAGGGATTCTACAGGAATTCCAGTTTGGGATGAACTGGTCAGATTATTCAAGGTTTGTCGGTGATGTCTTTGGTGCACCGCTTGCCATTGAAGCACTTTTGGCCTTTTTCCTTGAATCTACATTTATTGGACTTTGGATATTCGGCTGGGATCGTCTGCCGAAGAAGATTCATTTATTGTGCATTTGGCTTGTTTCCCTTGGTACGATCTTTTCGGCGTTTTGGATTTTACTCGCCAACTCATTTATGCAGGAGCCAGTTGGATTTGCCATTAAAAATGGCCGTGCAGAAATGAATGATTTTGGGGCTCTTGTGACGAACCCGCAGCTTTGGGTTGAGTTCCCGCACGTTCTGTTTGGTGCGCTGGCAACAGGTGCTTTCTTTATTGCAGGAGTTAGTGCCTATAAAATGATCAAAAAACAAGAAATCGCCTTTTTCAAAAAATCATTCCAGATTGCGATGGTCCTTGCTTTAATTTCTGGCTTAGGTGTGGCGTTCTCTGGGCATGATCAAGCGAAGCACTTAATGAAATCACAGCCAATGAAGATGGCAGCAAGTGAAGCCCTTTGGAAGGATAGTGGAGATCCAGCGGCTTGGACACTATTTGCCAACATTGACACAGATAAAAAAGAAAACTCTGCGGAGATCAATATTCCGTTTGCCTTAAGTTATTTGGCATATTCGAAGTTCAGTGGAGATGTTCCAGGCATGCTGACACTTCAAAAAGAATATGAAGCCAAGTTTGGCCCTGGAGACTACATTCCACCAGTGAAAACAACATTCTGGAGCTTTAGAATCATGGTCGGTGCCGGCATGCTGATGATTTTTGCTAGTATGATTGGTTTGTACTTGAGCTTTAGAAAGAAACTCGAAACAAACAAATGGTTTTTACGCTTCATGGTAGGGATGATTGCGTTCCCGTTTATTGCGAATTCAGCCGGCTGGATCATGACTGAAATTGGGCGTCAGCCGTGGACCGTCTTTGGTATGATGACGACGGCTCAATCGATTTCACCGAACGTATCGTATGGCATGCTGTTATTCTCAGTCATTAGCTTTACGGCGATGTATCTGATTCTTGCCATTTTGCTTGCCTACTTATTCATTCGAGAAATTAAAAAAGGTGCACATTCTGAAGAGGATACAGATCAAAAGGATGAAACGGACCTGTCTACAGATCCATTTGATGGAGGCGCATATCATGGCATATCTTAACGAGATTTGGTTTATTCTTGTCGCAGTATTGTTTGTTGGATTTTTCTTCTTAGAAGGATTTGATTTTGGTGTCGGGATGTCCATGCAGCTGCTTGGAAAGGACGCGCACGAGCGCCGCATTTTAATCAATACGATTGGTCCTTTCTGGGATGCGAATGAGGTCTGGCTGATTACTGCCGGCGGAGCTATTTTCGCTGCATTTCCTCACTGGTATGCCACGATGTTCAGCGGATACTATATTCCGTTTGCGGTTCTTCTCTTAGCGCTCATTGGGCGCGGAGTCGCCTTTGAATTCCGAGGGAAGGTTGAGAAAGCCTCTTGGATTAAGGCGTGGGACTGGGTGATCTTCTTTGGCAGTCTGCTTCCGCCGTTTTTGCTCGGTGTGTTATTCACGAGTATTTTACGCGGGATGCCAATTGATCAAGACATGAACATGTACGCTGGATTTACGGACTTTGTGAATCTTTACTCAGTGATCGGCGGGTTAGCTGTGACGGTTCTTTGCCTGCTGCATGGCTTGATTTTTGTCACACTTCGTACAGAGGGTGACTTAAGAGATCGTGCAAGAAAATTGGGCCAGCGTGTCCTGCTCATTGCCCTCCCTGTTCTTGTTATATTTGTCGGTGTGTCCATCATTGAAACAGACATTTATACCGTACGCCCGATCATCACCATTCCGTTAACTGTGCTGATTGTGGTTTGTTATATAGCTGCCCTTGTTTTGATGAGAAAAGAACGTGATGGCTGGACATTCTTATTCACAGGGACAGGCATCATGGTGACGGTGGCCATGCTTTTCACAGCATTGTTCCCGCGCGTCATGATTAGTTCAATCAGCCATTCGTTTGATCTCACAATTCAAAACGCTGCATCTGGATCTTATTCACTGACGGTCATGACGATTGTTGCCGTTTCTTTGCTGCCCTTTGTGCTTGGGTATCAAATTTGGAGCTATTACGTCTTCCGTAAACGTGTAAGCGGTAAGGAGCCAATGACCTACTAATGGATAAACGTTTGCTTCAATTAAAAGGAATGAGAGGGCTTCTTGCCCTCTTAGGTATTGTGTCACTCATCCAAGGAGCAAGTATTATTTTCCAAGCACAGTGGCTGGCACATGCCATTACAACGCTGTTTGACGGGAAAAGCCTCTCGCAGGCAGCGCCTTACGTCATGCTGTTTCTTGCTGCCTTTCTTGTGCGGCACGGTCTCACCTTGATTCGGGAGAAGGTCATGTTTACCTACTCTTCCCGAATTGGAGCAGACGTCAGAAAGCAGCTGCTAGACCAACTCTTTCGATTAGGGCCTGCCTTTGCAAAGAAAAAAGGGACAGGAAAGCTTGTCACATTAGCAATGGAAGGAATTGCTCAATACCGTCAGTATTTACAGCTGTTTTTGCCGAAAATGGTGAACATGGCAGTGATTCCGGCGATGGTCCTTATCTATGTGTGGACATTAGATGAAACATCAGCCGTCATTTTAATTGTGACGCTGCCAATTTTAATTATTTTTATGATTTTGCTAGGCCTTGTTGCTCAGCGTAAAGCGGCCAAACAATGGAGATCGTATGAGAAATTATCCAATCATTTTACTGACTCTCTCCGGGGCCTTGAGACGCTTCGTTACTTAGGTATCAGCAAAAAACACTCCCGTAATATTGCGGAGGTGTCAAAGCGATATCGAAAAGCGACCATGAGTACGCTGAAGGTCGCCTTTCTGTCATCGTTTGCCCTCGATTTCTTTTCCATGCTATCGATTGCAACCGTCGCTGTTTTTCTTGGATTACGTTTAATTGAAGGAGAGCTTCTGTTATTGCCGGCTTTGACGGCGCTTATGCTGGCGCCGGAGTATTTCCTGCCGGTACGTGAAGTGGGAAATGATTATCATGCGACGTTAAATGGAAAAGAAGCGAATGAAGCGATGCAGGTCATTTTAGAAGAAAAGGGCTTCCGTACGCAGGAGACACAATCTGTGCATCTGAATAAGTGGGATGAACAATCCGTGCTCACGCTGCAAGATGTTTGTGTCCAGCATGATGAACATGCCCCTTATTCCATTCAGGATGTGGATCTCACTGTCAAAGGGAAGAAAAAAATCGGCATCATTGGTGCCAGTGGTTCAGGGAAATCGACATTAACCGATGTCCTCGGCGGTTTTGTTGAACCGTCTGCAGGTCAAATTACGCTAAACGGCCAGCCGCTTGTTCATTTACAGATGAACGAATGGCAAAAGGAAGTTGTCTATATGCCGCAGCATCCCTATTTATTTCACATGACATTAAGAGAAAACATTCGTTTTTATGAACCGAATGCAACAGACGAAGAAGTGGAAAGAGCTGTGCATGAGGCTGGCTTATCTCAGCTGGTTACGCAGCTGCCAAATGGCCTGGATGAGGTCATTGGAGAACAGGGAAGAGAGCTAAGCGGCGGACAGGCGCAAAGAATTGCGCTTGCTCGAACTGTGTTGGGCCAGCGATCCATTATGCTGTTAGATGAACCAACGGCGCATCTCGATATTGAAACAGAGTATGAACTGAAGAAAACAATGCTTCCACTGTTTGAACATAAACTTGTGTTCTTAGCGACACACAGGCTCCATTGGATGCCGGACATGGATGAAATCATTGTCATGGATCAAGGAACCGTCGCAGAAATGGGGACACATGAATCATTAATGCAAAGAAAAGGCGTGTATTATCAATTGGTACAGGAGCAAATGGGGGCGATCACACATGGTCAGTAAAGGCTGGTTTATACCTTATATCAAGGAGAATCAAAAGCTGTTTGCCCTGGTTTTATTTTTAGGAGCCATTGCGGTATTCTCTGCTTCTATGCTGATGTACACGTCGGGATTTCTCATTTCAAAAGCTGCGACAAGACCTGAGAATATACTCATGGTCTACGTCCCAATTGTGGCTGTACGTACCTTTGGTATTTCGCGCTCTGCTGCCCGCTACGCAGAAAGGCTGGCAAGTCATCAGCTCATTTTGACAATGATTGAAAAAATGCGTGTACGCCTCTATGACATGGCTGAACGAAGTGCCAAACGGACAAAGCTGGGGACAGGTGAAATGCTTGGTCTCTTGTCAGATGATGTGGAGAGACTGCAGGATGCCTATTTAAAAACCATCTTTCCATCCATCGGTGCACTGCTTTTATATGCCGCATCCATTGGAGCACTTGGCCTTTTCTCATGGCCTTTTGCTGGACTGATGCTGCTTTATATGGCACTTCTCGTATTCGTTTTCCCATACGTCACAGTGCTTGTGAACCGGGCAAGACAAATTCAAATGAAAAAAGGCAGAAATGAACTGTACAGCCATTTAACAGATGCAGTCATGGGCGTTAGTGACTGGCTGTTCAGCGGCAGGCAGAAAGATTTTGTGGATGGATATGAACAGAAAGAAGCACAGCTGTTAGCGCTTGAAGCAGCCAAACACCGATTTATCCGTGTGCGTCAATTTTTGGCACAGCTCTTGATTGGAGGAGCTGTCGTGCTTGTTGTGTATTGGAGCGGCTCGGTCGTTCAGTCAGGATCCATGTCACACACACTGATTGCAGCCTTTGTACTTGTGCTGTTTCCATTAACAGAAGCCTTTCTTCCGCTCTCAGATGCGGCAGGTGATATTCCCGTCTACCAGCATGCTGTCAGCAGATTACATCATTATGAAAAGCAGTCATATGAAGGAGAAGCTGAGAGCAAGGCAGTGGATCAGTCAGCCATTTCTCACGATGAAGCTGTCTGTTTTGATCAAGTGTCCTTTCGGTATGACACGCATCGATATGTCCTTCAAGACCTGTCCTTTTCTCTGAAGCAAGGGGAATCACTCGCGCTTTTAGGAAAAAGCGGTGCAGGCAAATCGACCATTTTAAAATTGTTAGAAGGGGCAGTCGTTCCAAATCAAGGAGCGGTCAGCATTCAAGGGAAATCGGTTCAAAGCATTCAAGAGAAGGTGTCTGCCTATGTGTCTGTGCTCAATCAACAGCCTTATTTATTTGATACGTCTGTTTTAAACAATATTCGTTTAGGATCTCCAGAGGCGACAGAAGAACAGGTAAAAGAAGCAGCAAGACAAGTGCAGCTGCATGATTACATTGAGTCTTTGCCAGAAGGTTATCACACAGGTGTTCAGGAGACAGGGGTTCGATTTTCAGGTGGAGAAAGACAGCGTATAGCGTTAGCTCGGATATTGCTTCAGGACACGCCGGTAGTTGTATTAGATGAACCGACCGTCGGGCTTGATCCGCGGACAGAGCGTGAATTGCTTGAAACCATCTTCCGTGTGTTAAAAGGGAAAACAGTTATTTGGATTACCCATCACCTGACTGGCTGTGAGGCATGTGACCGCATCATGTTTATTGAAAACGGGCGCATTGAGATGCAGGGTCAGCATCAGGATTTACTAAAAGAAAACACGCGTTATCAAAAGTTGTATGAAATGGATCGTCCATTTTCTACTATTTAAATGAATGAAATGACAAGAACGTTCGGACAGGAAATCTCTGCCCGAACGTTTTGTGGTTTAAGGGTTTACTTTCCCAACACCTGCATTTGATATCACTTCTGATTTCACATTGTTCACGTTAAGCAAAGAGTAGTTATAAGGAGGGTTATACGTACCTGTTGAAGACGTAGGCAGACTGCCTGTGCTGTTAATATACGAGTTGTTGATGACATGCCATGTACCAACTTGACGGCTGTCCCAGCTTCCGATCGCATTTTTGGTGTTTTCAAATACGTTGTGTTCAATTCTCATCTTCGCGCCCATACGCGAGTTAATCGCTGTTGTGAGGATGTCTTTGTAATAGTTGTTATAGACATGTCCTTCCCCGAAGCGCATAGACGGTACACGAGAGTTCAGGTTTTCAAAGCGGTTGTTATGGAACGTAATTTTTCGATTGTAGTTATCGTTATCGGAGCTGCCCATGAGCATTGTTTTCCAGCTGTCATGTACATAGTTCCACGAGAAGGTAATGTAGTCAGAGTCATTTTTTACATCAAATAAACCATCGTAGTCATCCTTCCCGGAATTCAATGTGTTGTACAGTTCATTATGATCGACCCATATGTTTTTAGCACCGCCTTCAATCCCGATGGCATCTTTGTCACCGATTTTGCTGTGGTGGATTTTCAAGTTACGGATGATGATATTATTGGCACGCCATACTTTAATGCCAATCCCATTCAATTCGCCGTTCGTCCCTTTCCCGACGATCGAGACATTATTTGTATCTTTCACATCGATTTTATTGGCTGATGTATTAGAGGGGGTAATCGTCCCGTCTACAACAATTTTTAATTTTTCGTTTGTTCCTTTATTTTTGAGGGCAGCCAATAGTTCATTTCCAGTTTTGACTGTGACGGTTTTACCGCCTTCACCGCCTGTTGTGCCGCCATTTAATGTGGAGAAGCCTTGTTGATTAAAGTTGGCCATAATAGAAGGGCTTTCTGGATATTTGGCTGCTGCCTTTGCCTCCCCGTTTGGTGCAAATAACGAAGTGACGAGACCAACAGCTAATACACCGGCTAACATTGGAATTTTTCTCTTCAAAGTCAACATCTCCATTCTATTTTATTTTAATGAAAACGTTTCCAAAATAAGCTGTGATTCAACCAATCCTCCTTCCTTCACAAGCATTGCTTCTTTCGGAATGTAGGATGAGCATAGCATGCAAAAAGGTATCATCGGCTAAGGATAGGCGCAGCGTATTCCATGATTTCCTAGGAAGCTAAGCCAATGATTATTTCATTTTCATCTTCATGAGATAAGGACCATTGTCGATAGGTATGAGGATGACATCTTGATTATGGAGAGGAGGCTCTCCGTTTCGTAGAAAATCAAGATGATTACGAACGCATCATTTTGTTAGAGAAGAAGGAATGCCATAATCATTACATAAGAAAAAATTGGATATAAAACGAGAATCATAGAGGATATACTAAAAAATAAGGTCCATTTTAAACGATATTGTCATCCGTGTCGTCTCATGAGTAAGAGAAGAAAAGGAAGGAGGGGTGTGTTTGGAGCAGACAGAAGAGACATTATTGATTCAGCGGGCAAAACAGGGAGATGATGCCGCGTTTACAGCCCTTTATCGGCATCATTATTCCTTTCTTTACCGATATATGTTGAAGCTCACCCTTCAACAAGAGCTCGCAGAGGAAATCATGCAAGAAACGATGCTGAAAGCGTATATGAAACTTTCTTCATTTAGAGGAGATGCCTTATTTTCAACCTGGCTCATTTCGATTGCATCTAGGCAATTTTTAGATCACCAGAAGAAAAGAAAACGTGAACAAATGAGAGAAGGTAAAGCGAATCAGGAAGCCATACGCCGCTTCAAATGGGACGTTCAGCAAAAGGGGAACACATGGCATGACATGTGGGATGCTTTAAATGAATTAAAGGCTCAGGAGAGAGCCCCGATTATTCTCCACTATTATTATGGATTTACCTACCCAGAAATAGCTTTAATGCTCGGAATGAGAGAAGGCACTGTGAAATCGAGGGTCCATCATGGATTAAAGAAAATTCGAAAGGAGTGGGATTTATGAAGGAAGATCGTTTGACCGAACGTTTAAAAGAAGAGCTTAAGCAGCTAGACGAACAAATTGAAGTGGAAAAGCCAAGTGAGCTGGCTGTCATGATGATGCTGAAACAGGCGAAGGAACAAGAGAAAAGGCGTTTTAAACAAGAAGTGCTGGCATACATTCTGATCAGTTTGACCATTCTGGTACTCTTTGCAGCTGCCATTACCCATTTGCCTATCATCTTCATTCTTCTCCAAATAGTGAGCGTCCCCATCTGCTTTGTTGTTGGCTACAAGGAATATCAACATATCAAAGGAGGGTCTTCCTTATGAGTCAGACGGAAATGATCATCTTATTGTGCGTCTTGCCGTTATTGTTTGCACAGGGCTTTCTTTTATTTATGGATGCAAAGAAAAGAGGGCGTTACAAGTGGTTCTGGGGCATTGTCGGTCTCATTAACTTTCCATCGTCTTCTATTTTATATTGGCTTTGTGTCGTGTTACCTGATCGAAAAAGAGGTGGGAAGCCCCGAAAAGATTGAGTGCATTCGATCAAACTTTTGACCCTTTTTTCGTTGGAAAACGAGCTAGAAATTCATCATGATTCATGTATTTGTCAAAGAAAACGGGACGAGAAACATCCGCTTGTTCGTTTCTAGCACATTAGTCATTCCTTGAGCGCTTATTTTTAATGACATTCGCTGCGGCTGCTTGATCTATCTCAATTCGGCATCATTTTCATCTGTTATCAATATTGATCAGATTTTACAATTGGTGTTAAATTAGTCTCAATATGCGTTAGAAAATCTAACAATTAAATGTGTGAAGATATCTACAAGGAGGCAGATGCGACATGTTGACCTTAGATCGAGCAGCACAAACAGCACAAAGCTACATCCACCGTGTGTTAGAAGAGGTGGAAAAACGAAATCCCGGAGAAGAGGAATTCCAGCAAGCCGTAAAAGAAATTCTGGAATCACTCGTCCCAGTTTTTGCAAAGCACCCAGAGTATGAAAAACAAGGCATTTTAGAACGGCTCATTGAGCCTGAGCGGCTTGTGGTATTTCGAGTGCCATGGGTAGACGATGAGGGCAAAGTACAAGTCAATCGAGGATTTAGGGTTCAATTCAATAGTGCTATCGGTCCTTATAAAGGAGGCATTCGCTTTCATCCAACCGTTAATGCAAGCATTATCAAATTTTTAGGATTTGAACAAATCTTTAAAAATGCACTGACTGGTATGCCGATTGGCGGAGGGAAAGGCGGATCGGATTTTGACCCTAAAGGGAAGTCTGATGGGGAAATCATGCGTTTCGTTCAAAGCTTTATGAGTGAACTCGGCCGATATATTGGACCTGATCAAGATGTGCCAGCAGGTGATATTGGTGTAGGAGCACGCGAAATTGGCTATATGTTCGGACAGTACAAGAAAATGCGCGGTGCTTATGAAGCGGGTGTACTCACGGGGAAAAGCCCTGGATTCGGAGGCAGCTTAGCGAGAAAAGAGGCAACAGGCTACGGACTGGTGTACTTCATGGAGGAAATGCTGAAAGCACATGGGCTTCAATTTGAAGGACGTTCCGTTGTTGTGTCGGGCTCAGGAAATGTGTCTATCTATGCAATGGAAAAGGTAATCGAATTAGGCGGTAAGGTTGTGGCTTGCAGTGATTCAAGCGGAGCGATTTATGATCCTCAAGGAATTTCACTTGAGACCATCAAGCAGCTCAAGGAAGTCGAGAATCAGCGGATTGGGGCATACATAGACATACACCCGCATGCTGAATTAATTGAAGATTGCGAACAAATTTGGTCCGTTCCTTGTGATATTGCGCTGCCGTGTGCAACACAAAATGAAATATCAGAGGCGCATGCACAGCAGCTTGTGGCAAATGGTGTCATCGCTGTAGGAGAGGGAGCCAATATGCCATCCACTCTTAAGGCGGTCAAAGTATTTGAAGAGAATCGAATTTTGTTTGCGCCAGCAAAAGCGGCCAATGCTGGAGGAGTAGGTGTATCAGCACTGGAAATGGCACAAAACAGTGCAAGAATATCTTGGACATTTGAAGAAGTAGATGCTCAGCTGAAACAAATGATGAAGTCTATTTACCGTCAGTGTACAGAGACAGCAGACGAATATGGACACTCAGGGAACATCATGGTTGGAGCAAATATTGCAGGATTTCGTAAAGTGGCAGATGCCATGATCGCACAAGGCGTGATTTAACTCCTGCTCTCCCGCACCTGTTTATTTCATGACAAGATGGGGAATCGTCCTTTAAGAATGACAATAAGGAGGCGCGGGAGAAATGAAAAAATGGCTGAAACAAATTGTCAAATGGGCACCTGTGATTTACCCATTGGTGAGAAAAATATATAAAGAGCGAAAAGCATCTAAACGTCGTAACGTATCTGCCGGATAATCCGGCTTTTTTTATGCAAACATACAGAGCCTGTGTTGTAAGAAAAAAATAATAGAATCGAATGATCTATTTTCTCCCTCTCTCCGTTAAGTACATAACAAACGGAAAGAGGAGGAAATAAAAGATGAACATGAAGAAAGCAATGTTAACCATTCCACTGAGCGCAGCATTATTATTCCCAGCGGCTCATATCGCAAGTGCACACGAAGGACATATGCATGGGGAGGCGAAGAAGACGTCTTCGTCACAAGAGGTGTCAAATAAAGCCACAGATCTTCGAGCAGCACTAGATCAGCTGTTTTCAGAGCATGCCTATTTAGCAGTGATCACGATGCAAAAAGGAATTGACGGCAGTAAAGACTTCAATCAAGCAGCGGCGGCTTTAAGTGAAAACACGAATGACTTATCAGATGCAATTGCCTCTGTGTATGGAAAAAAAGCAGGCAAACAATTCAAGGACATTTGGTCAAGTCATATCGGCTACTTTGTTGACTATGTACAAGCCACAGCGAAAAAAGACGATGCAGGTAAAAAGAAAGCGATAAAGAAGCTTGATCAATATCGAATGAAACAAGCTGATATGCTCGATCAAGCAACAGACGGCAGACTGAAAGCAAGTGAGCTTGAAGAAGGCTTGAAGATGCATGTGAATGAACTGCTAAAAGCGTTTGACAGCTATACTGAAAAGGATTTTGATACGACCTATGTTACGGTTAGAAAATCCATTCATCATATGTTTGAGGTAGGAAAAGGCGTGTCATGGGCTATCACAGATCAATTTCCTGGGAAATTTGATAAAAAGTCAGTGGATACACCAGCAGCAGATCTTCGTGAAGATTTAAACTACTTGTTTTCAGAGCATTTGGCACTCGCGGTAGTTGCCATGCAAAAAGGAAATGATGGCAGCAAGGACTTTGAGCAAGCAGCAGCAGCTTTAAATGAAAACACAAATGATTTATCTGCTGCGATTGCATCTGTTTATGGTAAGGATGCAGGCAAACAATTCAAAGACATTTGGTCAAGCCATATCGGCTATTTAGTTGATTATGTCAAAGCGGATGCATCAGGGGATCAACAAGCAAAAGAAAAGGCTGTCAAAGATTTAGATGCGTATCGAATGAAGCAAGCGAAATTCCTAGATCAAGCGACAGATGGACGTTTAAAGGCAGCTGATCTTGAGGCTGGTTTGAAAACACATATTGATGAGCTGATCAAAACATATACGTCTTACCATAATGGCGAATATGATCAGCTTTATCCGACAGTGAGAGAGGCTTATGGTCATATGTTCATGGTTGGTCAGGATGTCGCAGCAGCGATTGTTGATCAGCATCCTGAGCTGTTCAAATCCAACATGCCTAATGAAATGCCGAAAACAGGCATGGGAGGCACAGCAGGTCCTTTAGGCATGTCCTATGAAGCATTTGCGGGAATGATCGCAAGTTTAATCCTAGCAGGCGGTGCAGCCGGTGCATTTTTCCTCATTCGCCGTAAGGCATCAAATTCTAACTCATAAAGACAGGTGGGAACGTGCATAATCGTGCCGTTCCTTTCTTCAAAAGGAGGCCGGCTTAGATGAAGAATTGGCTGCTCAGTATTCTTTCGCTTCTCATCATCACAGGCTGTTCATCACAGTCAATGAATGAATCGTCATCCTCAAAAAACATATCAGCTTCTAAGGAAATGACCACACATCAAGCTGAGAAAAAGAACCACTCACACGATACATTAAAAGACGAGCCGTCTGGTATTGTACCAGCAGAAATCGCCATTCCCGCGATTGATGTCAAAGCAAAAGTGGAGAAAACAGCTTTATCAAAGGATGGCAGTATGGGTGTCCCTCAGGAAACAGACAACACGGCTTGGTTTGAAGATGGTCCAAAGCCGGGAGATAAAGGGAATGCCGTCATGAACGGTCATGTAGATAATAAATGGGGTCCATCGGTTTTTTATCGATTAAAGGAGCTAAAAAAGGGAGACAAGGTGATCGTCACGTCTTCATCAGGAAAAAAGCGAACCTTTGAAGTCATAAAAGTAAGAAGTTATCCGCGTGAAGAGAAGCCTAATGCGTTTTTTGGATACGCCTTTACACGGAATCTCAATTTAATCACTTGTACAGGGACATTTGATCATGCAGCAGGTACGCATGAAAAAAGATTGGTTGTCTTTACCCAGCTGATCTCTTCATAAAGAAGGCGGGTACACGATGGTGTACGCCTTTTTTTCGTGGTTTTCGCAAGTATCTTTCAAAAAGATTCATAGGACATTAGATATGGTTAGTTGTATAAATAGGGGCATTTGTCATATATATGAGTTGGCAATTTTTATTTCTTTTCAGTAGAATATGAGTAATGAAGAGAACTGCAAGCGTATACAACCTGTCCAGACAAGGCAGATTCTCCACCCCTACATAAGGAGGCCGATCTGATGCTGAGTAAAAGACTGGCGCACATCTTAAGTCAACTCATGGCAGCTGAGACCCCGCTCACAAGCGCTGCACTTTCTGCCAGTTTACAAGTGACAAGCCGCACCATTCGTACAGACATAAAAGAACTGAACGACCGTCTTGCCCCTTATCAAGCAGCTGTAACAGCTGTTAGAGGAGCCGGCTATGAGCTGTTGATCAACGATGAGAATGCCTTTCGCCGTTTTATGAAGGAGGAGGTCGAGCAGGAAGAGCCGCTTGCTGTGCTGCCAGAGGAGCGTGTTCGGTTTATTTTAAAAAGGCTTCTTTTGGCAGAATCCTATGTGAAGCTGGAGGATTTACAGGAGCAGCTGTTTATTAGTAAATCAACGATGAGCAACGATGTGAAATCGGTCAAACGTAAGTTGGAGCCCTTTGGTCTGAAGCTGGAAGCGAAGCCGGGCAAAGGCTGCCGAATCAAGGGATCAGAGATGAAAATCCGTTATTGTATGTCAGAATATTTATTCAATGAATGTCGTTCTTATCAAACGATGCTGAACACAGCTGTTACCATTTTGCCAAAGCATGAACTCGAATTGATTCAGAAAACAATGATCAATTATATCAATGAGGAAGGTATGAATCTATCAGACATTTGCATGAATAATTTAATCGTTCATGTCGCCATTGCCTGCAAACGAATTAGACACGGAAACTATGTATCTGTTCTTCCAGAGGAAATCAGCGAAATTCCCCGGGCAAAGGAATATAAGGTCGCTAAAAAAATGGTGGAGCGTCTTGAAGGGCTGCTGGATGTCTCATTTCCACAAGAGGAAATCGTCTATATCACCATTCATTTGCTAGGAACAGCCAAAATGGTACAGTCCTTTTCCTCGAGCGGTCAAAAACAAATTGTAGATGATGACACGAGCCGGCTTGTACAGCTCATGCTGAAGGCCATTGATCAAAAATTGCAGCTTGATTTAGCCGGTGATACGGAACTAATGATTGGATTGAGTCTGCACTTAAAGCCTGCCATCAACCGATGTAAATATGGAATGAACTTAAGAAATCCGATGCTTGATGAAATAAAAGCGGGGTATCCCCTTGCTTTTGAAGCGGGGATTATCGCCAGCAGGGTTCTTGAAGAAGAGGAAGGGCTGAGTATTCATGAGAACGAAATCGGATATATGGCGCTTCATTTTGGTGCGGCTTTAGAACGGAGGAAAATGGAGATCCCGCCGAAGCGGTGTCTCATTGTCTGTGCGTCTGGTGCAGGGAGTGCAAGGCTGCTGCAGGATCGTTTGCGTTCACAATTTGGATCAAAGCTGACCATTTTAGGAACAGCAGAGCTATATTCGCTTCCGCATGTCTCTTTGCATGCCTTGGATTTGATTATTACAACGATCCCAATTCATATGGATTTACCGGTTCCAGTCATTCAAGTGAACACCATTTTGGGAGGCGGTGATTTTTTAAAAATTGAAGAAGCCCTGACGAGTGAAACAAGGGTGACATTGGCCTCTCAATATATGAAAAAGGAATTGGTTTTTACAAAACGCGCCTTTCAAACAAAGGAAGAGGTCATCACCTTTTTAACGCAAAAAGTCATCGATATGGGCTTAGCGCCAGCTGAACTCACACCATCTGTCATGGAAAGAGAAGAGGCTGCCCCTACCTCTTTCGGACATTATACAGCGATTCCGCACCCGATGACGCCGCTGACAGATAAGACGTTTTGGGCGATATGTACATTAGAAAAACCAATCATTTGGGGAGAGAAAAAGGTTCAATTTGTCTGCCTGCTTTGTGTCGAAAAAGAGAATGCCAAAGATTTAAAAGGCATGTACCGCCTGCTGGGGGAGCTTGTGCATAATGTGAAATTCATTCAGCATCTGATCGCCTGTGATACATTTGAAGACATGCTTGATATCATGTATAAAAAGGCTCCATCGTACAAGAACTAACTGTGTGATACTAACTTTTTCCGCTTCCTAAAGGAAAAAGTATGGGTGTTTATGAAAGCGGTTTCATAATATGATGAATGTGTAAAGAATAGCTTCACACTTTGAAAAGGGGGCGTTTACACATGAACATCTTATTGGTTTGCGCAGCAGGTATGTCTACAAGCTTACTTGTCACAAAAATGGAGAAAAGCGCACAAGAACAAGGAAAAGAATATCGTATTTGGGCAGTATCAGGAGATTCTGCGAAAAATCATATTGATCAAGCCGATGTGCTTTTATTAGGACCTCAGGTTCGATATTTATTACCGCAAATGAAAAAGCTCGGAGAAGAAAAAGGAATCCCAGTAGACGTGATTAATACTGTGCATTATGGCGTATGTAATGGCGCTGAGGTTTTAAAATCTGCTGAACAGTTAGTGAACGGATAAAGGGGGCGGAGGGGATGAATGGATTCAACCGATTTCTAGAAGAGAAGGTCATGCCGTTTGCAGGGAAGATTGCCGCTCAAAGACATTTACAAGCATTGCGTGACGGAATTGTTTTAACCATGCCTCTCATTATTGTCGGTTCACTGTTTCTCATTTTAGCTAACCTTCCGATCCCAGGATACAGCGATTTTATGGCAAGTATCTTTGGAGCAGAATGGGCCACGAAACTATCCTATCCTGTGAATGCAACCTTTGACATTATGGCACTTGTTGCGACCTTCGGGATTGCTTACAGGCTTGCTGAAAAGTATGCCGTTGATGCGCTATCATCAGGTGCGATCGCTGTTGCGGCTTTCCTTTTGGCTACACCATATCAAGTACCTTTCACACCTGAAGGCTCAACAGAAGCTATCCTAGTAGGCGGGGGAATTCCTGTCACACTGATGGGCAGTAAAGGTTTATTCGTTGCCATGATTATTGCCATGCTTTCAACCGAAATTTACCGCTTCATTGTACAGCGGAACATTGTGATCAAAATGCCTGATGGTGTACCGCCAGCAGTCAGTAAATCGTTTATTGCACTTATTCCAGGTTTTGTGGTCATCACACTGATCTGGGTCGCTAGACTTGTAATTGAGATGACACCTTTTGAGAGTATTCATAATATCATCACGGTCTTAATTGGCACACCGCTATCGATTCTTGGTGGAAGCTTAGGAGGCAGTATCGTTGCGATAGGTGTGCAAATGCTCCTCTGGGCATGTGGTATTCACGGAGCCACCATTGTCGGGGGCGTCATGGGTCCAATTTGGCTCGGTGCAATGGATGAGAACCGCCTTGCATTCCAAGCAGGAGAAGTGCTGCCGAATATTTTCACAGCGCAGTTCTTTGAAATCTTCATCAACGTCGGTGGAAGCGGCGCAACGCTTGCTTTGGTGCTGACCATGATCTTACGTGCCAGAAGTAAACAAATGAAACAGCTTGGCCGCCTTGCCATTGGGCCAGCCATCTTTAACATCAACGAACCGATCATTTTTGGAATGCCGATTGTGATGAACCCAATGCTCCTCATTCCGTTTATTCTTACGCCAATCATGATGATCATCACCACATATATCGGAATGAGCACAGGGCTTGTGGCAAAACCGGCAGGGATCGCTGTCCCATGGACCATGCCGCCAATCATTTCAGGCTATCTCGCCACAGGAGGCAAAATCTCTGGTGCTGTCATGCAGCTGATTAACCTTGCGCTGTCATTTGCTCTATACTATCCATTCTTTAGAATGTGGGATAAGCAGAAATTGAAAGAAGAAAGTGAGCTAGAAACAAAAGCATCAACTGATGAAAATATCGTCAGCATGTAATAGAGGGAACAAGGGGGATGCGGCCGATGGAAATGGAACAAATTGTGTTTCAACTCATCCTGCACGGCGGGAATGGCAGAAGCTCCGCGATGGAGGCCATTACATGTGCAAAACAAGGAAACTTTGATGAGGCGAAGCAAAAATTGCAGGAAGCACAAGACGCGTTAAATGAGGCGCATCACGCACAGACAGAGCTGATCCAAGGAGAAATCAGGGGCGAAAAGACGGAAATTAGCCTCTTAATGATTCATGCGCAGGATCATCTCATGAACGCAATGACCGTCAAGGAGCTCGCAGCGGAAATCATCGAGCTCCATGAAAAAATGAAGCAACTCGGAGGTGTCAATTCATGAAAGAAGGAATCAAAATTGTCACAATAGGCGGTGGATCGAGCTATACGCCTGAGCTCGTCGAAGGGTTTATTAAACGATATCATGAATTACCTGTAAAGGAATTATGGCTTGTGGATATTGAAGCAGGTCAGGAAAAGTTAAACATCGTAGGCGCTCTGGCGAAACGTATGGTTGAAAAAGCGGGTCTGCCGATTGAGGTACACCTGACTCTTGACCGCCGGGAAGCCTTGAAGGATGCAGATTTTGTGACGACACAATTTCGTGTAGGACTGCTGGAAGCACGGGCAAAGGATGAGAGAATACCGCTTAAATACGGCGTCATCGGTCAGGAAACGAACGGACCAGGCGGTTTATTTAAAGGCCTTCGGACCATCCCAGTCATTCTAGACATTGTGAAGGATATGGAAGAGCTTTGCCCAGACGCATGGCTTGTGAACTTTACAAATCCAGCGGGCATGGTCACTGAAGCTGTTTTACGCTACACGAATCTAAAAAAAGTGGTCGGTCTATGCAATGTACCGATTGGGATCAAAATGGGGATTGCCAAGGCGCTTGATGTAGACGTTGAACGCATCGAGGTACAGTTTGCCGGTCTCAACCACATGGTCTATGGATTAGACGTATATTTAGACGGGGTCAGCATTATGGATCAAGTGCTTGATGAACTAGGAAATCCGAACAGCCAGTGGTCCATGAGAAACATTGAAGCGAAAAACTGGGAGCCTTCTTTTGTGAAAGGATTAGGGGTCATCCCATGTCCGTATCACCGCTATTACTATAAAACGAAAGATATGCTGGAAGAAGAGCAAAAGGCGGCTCAAGAGAAAGGAACACGAGCAGAGGTTGTACAGCAGGTCGAGCAGGAATTATTTGAGCTTTATAAAGATCCTGATTTGTCCATTAAACCACCGCAGCTCGAAAAAAGAGGCGGAGCCTATTACAGCGATGCGGCCTGCAACTTAATCAGCTCCATCTATAATGATAAGCACGACATTCAACCAGTCAATACAGTGAACAGAGGGGCGATTGCCAGCATTCCGGCTGAATCAGCGGTTGAAGTAAACTGTATCATTACGAAGGACGGACCAAAACCAATCGCGATAGGTGATCTGCCTGTAGCTGTAAGGGGACTCGTTCAACAAATCAAATCATTCGAGCGTGTGGCAGCAGAAGCGGCTGTGACAGGAGATTACGAGACAGCTCTTGTGGCGATGACCATCAACCCGCTCGTCCCATCTGACGACATTGCAAAGCAAATTTTAGACGAAATGCTCGAAGCGCATCGTGAACATTTACCGCAATTCTTCAAATCAGTCAATGCTTAACACATAATGGCCCCTTTATGGGGTCATTTTTTATGATTGCCCCATATGGAAACTGGAGAAAGAAGTGTATGATTAGAAAAAACAGCATGTATGGCTTCAAAGAAAGGACTGTTGGAATATGGTTGCAATTGGTTTAATGTTTTACGGGTTTGTCGTACAGCCTGTCATGAGTTATGGTACAGTAATCTTGTTTTTGTATGGTCTTATTGCTTCATTTGTTGGCCTCATTCGGCATAAGGAATATGTGTGGATCTATGTTCTCCGCCTGCTCGTTTGTATTACCATTCCGGTGACCAATCTGTTGATGTATTTTGCAACGATTGGAGGAGATGCAAGAAAATTTGATTTCCAGCCAATGCCGCTTGTTTATTATCTTGTCTTTATCCTGGAAATCATGATCATCTTTTTGCCAGAGATCTTTTTACTGATCGAAAAAAAGCGGAGCATCAAAAAGAAACAGTGGATATACACAGGGGCGATTGTTGGGGTGTCGGTCTTGTTTTGGTGCACGATTTGATGGGAAGCAGACGGGTCAACTAAGTCTATTCCGCCTTTTTTTCTGTAACTTCTTTCGTCTGACCTTCACAAAAGTAATGGAAAGAGCAAGGATAGAAATCCCAAGCGCCTTAAATAGAAACCGAGTGAGGAACGGTGAATCGTCGAAACCAGTGGCGACGATCATCGATCCGATGCAGATCCCAAAGAACGCTAGTAGATAAGTAAAAAACATACCATCACTCTCCTTATGTATGTGCATTTACCATTATAAGGGATAAAGGAGAGGTGAATAAACAAAAAAGAACCCTTCATGATGGGACTGACCCCCGTTTTTGAGACAGGGATCAAAACACCTTTATACAGCCAATTGCCGATAGTTGATCGGTGATTGGTTGTTTAGTTTCGTTTGAATACGAATGTTGTTATAATAATAAATGTATTCTTTGACAGTGCGTTCTACAATGTTGGTTGTAGTTCGATCAATGCTGTTAAGATAGAACGTTTCAGACTTTAGCGAGGAATGAAACGATTCGATGGAGGCATTATCAGCGGGCGTCCCTTTACGGGACATGCTCATGGTAATGCCTTTTATATGAACAGCTTTCTGATACTCGTAAGATGTATACACAGAACCTTGGTCGCTATGTAACACACAGTTTTCAGGCAGTGCTGGGAGCTGATCAAGTGTGTTTAAAATAAAGTCTGTGTCCTGCTTATCACCAATCGTAAACGCAATCACTTCTCCATTATATAAATCCAATATACTGGAAAGGTACAATTGTTTCTGTCCATAAGGCAAATACGTGATGTCCGTTACTAGTTTTTCAAGAGGGCGATCAGATTGAAAGTTCCGATCCAGTATATTACCGGCCACGGCATAGGGCTGCCCATTCTTCTTACGCTTTTTCATTTTAACCCGGCACTGCCACTGGTTTTTCTGCATGATACGTTGAACAGTTTTATGGTTAATATGCATCCTCATTTTTAGTATGGCTGTGATTTTTCGATATCCATATCGATACTTGTGCTCTCGGCACAACGTGCCGATTTGTTCCTCTAGTTGTTTTTTAGAATGATTCTGAGTCAGATCTTTTTTCCATCTATAGTACGAAGCGCGAGAGATGCCTAAATGGACACAAATGTTCTGTACTGTCATCATTTTGCACAATTCTTCTACTAGTTTGATTGACGTTTCCTTATCAACTTCCTTTCCAATTCGTTGTACTTTTTTAAAACTTCATTCTGTTGACTCAGATAGCGATTTTCTGCCTGCAGTCTCTCTAAATCGGAAGAATACTCGGGACCCTTTCTATGGGTATATTGTTTTCCAACAGGCTGTTCGAACCGGTGTGTATCCCCAGCCTTATGCCACCTCACCCATGTCTGAACCTGCGTTTTATTTTTGATATTCAATTCCCGCAAAATCTCTTTCATTGATACGCCTGCCAATCTCATTTCTACAGCCTTCTGTTTGACTTCAACCGGATAACTCACTCTTGTCCCCATAGAAAAAACACCTCCATGTTTTATTTCGGATCACAACGATCCGTTTTCAAACTTGAAGGTGTTTTTTATTTGTCTCATCTTATGGGGTCAGTCCCTGATTGAAAGGTTCTTTTATATGCTTATGCTTGCTTGACGACTGAGTCAACTTCAACTGTCCAGCCGAAGATGTCTGGCTGTGTCCCTTTTTGGATGCCAGTAATGGCTTCGTACAATTTCTTCGATACTTCGCCTGTTTGACCATTTTGGATCACATATGGCTGATCATGATAAATTAATTCTCCTACAGGAGAGATGACAGCTGCCGTTCCAGTCCCGAAAATTTCTTCAAGCTCGCCAGATTGATGTGCTTCAATTAACTCATCAATTGAAATTTTGCGCTCTGTTACTGGAATTCCCCAATGCTTTAACAGCTCAAGTACAGAGTTACGTGTGATGCCTTCTAAAATACTGCCGTTCAATTCAGGCGTCACGATTTCTCCATTGATTTTAAAGAAGATATTCATGCTGCCGACTTCTTCAATGTATTTTTTCTCGACCCCATCAAGCCAAAGAACTTGTGAAAATCCTTTCGTTTCAGCAACTTGCTGTGCTTTAAGGCTTGAGGCATAGTTTCCAGCTGTTTTGGCATTTCCTGTTCCACCCTTAACGGCACGGACAAACTCATTTTCAACTGCAATTTTGACCGGATGAATGCCTTCTTTATAGTATGATCCCACTGGAGATAAGATAATGAGCAGCTTATACGTGCTAGACGGTGCAACGCCTAAATATGGCTCAGTGGAAATAATGAATGGACGAATATACAAGGAAGTGCCCTCTGCATCAGGTACCCAATCCTTATCAATACGAATGAGTTCATTTAAGCCCTCTAATACTGTTTCTGTATCAATTTGCGGAATACACAGGCGGTCATTGGATCTGTTTAAGCGCTCCATGTTTTTTTCCGGACGGAATAAGAGAATTTTTTGATCCTCAGAAACATAAGCCTTCAAGCCTTCAAAAACAGATTGCCCATAATGGTAGACCATCGAAGCTGGGTCCATTGGAATGGCCTGATAAGGGATAATTCTTGGATCGTACCAGCCTTTATCAACTGAATAATCCATCACAAACATGTGATCAGTGAAGATTTTTCCGAATTCAAGTTGATCAGATTGAGGTTTTGGTTTTTTTGTTGAACTAAGTTCAACGCGGATGGGTTGTTTTGGCATTGTAAATCTCCTTGCTGTTTGGTTATTTGAAAATTCTAATAATATGAAATAATTATGATTCTATTCTATACCTTCACAAAATATTAGCAATAGGTTTTCTGGAATTCAGACAAGAAAAATCTGTTAAAGCGCTTTCCTTCTCTCTGCTGTCAGTATGACTCCTATCACCCCTTTTTAAAAAAGAAATAAAATCCAAATGAATTATTAACTGATTAATCTGACAATTTAAAAACGAGTGGTTTTCCTGTAAGATATTCTTTCAACCATACACCTTTTGACTAGTACATTGCAAGGGACATCGTCATATTTTAATCCTCTTTTTTTTAACCGATAAAGGAAGAAGAGAAGAGAAAGGAGCAATAACAAGATGAAACGAGCGATACCAGGCATTTTACTCATTTTATTCATGACCGTGATCAGCTTTGGCTGTCAGGCGATGACAGATGAGGCTGGCGCAAAGCAAAGCACAGCCTATTACGTAGCGGTAAACGGAAGCGACAAAAACCCGGGCACAAAGCAAAAACCTTTCCGCACGTTGAAAAAAGCAGCAAGTATGGCGAAGGCTGGGGCAACCATTTACATGAGAGGCGGTACATACAAAGAAAAATTGGTTGTCCGCCATTCAGGAACAAAGAAAGCACCCGTTGTCTTTCAAGCTTACGGAAAAGAAAAACCTGTAATTAGCGGGGCTTCCCTTAATGGAAATCAAGCCGATGGAGGACTTGTCACGATCGATCAAAAAAGCTACATCACCCTCAAAGGCCTGACTGTAGGACATCTTAAGACGAATCAAGAAGATTTGACACCAGTTGGTATTTTCATCAAAGGAAGCGGTAAAGGCGTCAAACTGCTTAATAACCGAGTGTATGACATTCAGACGAAACATAAAAATGGAAATGCACATGGAATTGCTGTCTATGGGACAAAAGCTCCTGCAGCGATTGAAGACATTGAAATCAAAGGAAATACCGTTGAAAAATTAAAGCTGGGCTTCAGTGAAGCGCTTGTGCTAAATGGAAACGTCAAAAAGTTCCGTGTGACACATAACACGGTCCGGCACACTGATAATATTGGCATTGATTTAATTGGTTTTGAGAACGTAGCACCCTCCAAAAAGTATGATCAAGTGAGAAATGGGGTTGTCTCTAGAAACAAAGTATATGAGATTACGAGTGCAGGAAACCCAGCCTATGGCAGCGACATCTCCGCTGGCGGAATTTATGTTGATGGCGGAAAAGACATTGTGATCGATCATAACATCTCACATCACAATGATCTGGGGATTGAAGTCACAAGCGAACATAAAGGAAAAATGGCAGACCGCATCCGCATCGAACACAATCAAGTATATTTAAACCGTTATACAGGCATTTCTATTGGCGGCTATGATAAGAAGCGGGGCGGTACAACCAATACGACGATTTCACATAATATTTTGTACAAAAATGACACAGCCGGCTTAGAAGGCGGTCAATTGCTAATGCAGTATCAAGCAGTGAACAATCGAATCACGAATAATATCATGTCAGCTAGTGCCTCGCATTACTTGGTCGTGAATCTTTATCAAGTGAACCAAAAGAATACCTTCCAGAAGAACGTTTATGATGACCGAAAAGGTGCGAAAGCATCACAGTGGATTTGGCGCGGGAAATGGATGGAAGGCTACAAAACGTATCTCTCTAAAAGCGGTCAAGATAAAGGATCAGCACATCTCAATCCACAATTTGTGAATGAGAAAAAATATGATTTCCGTCTGAAGAAATCATCACCTGCGAAGAAAATCATCGGGAGCTGATGATATTTTAGAAATTTTCAAAAAAGTCATTGACATTGATGTGACATCACATTAAAGTAAAGAAGACATTTCAACGAAAACAAATTTCATAACGGATCTCTTATCAAGAGAGGCAGAGGGACTGGCCCTATGACGCCCAGCAACCGTTTCTATTTTAGAAATTGGTGCTAATTCCTGCAAAGCTGTTACAGCTTTGACAGATAAGAGAGGAAGACTTCCCGATACATGTTTCATGCAACGGTGATCAAGCCTCTCTTTCCAAGAGAGGCTTTTTTTCGTCTCTTTTTCGAATCAAATGCCTGTTTTACAGGCGTATTTCCACTTTTTTACCTAGTTTTCCGATGTGAAAAATAAAAACAACTTGAGGAGGAACAGCAATGAAGCGTAAGCATTTTACATCATTTCTTGTTTTATTAACGGCATTGACCGTCCTATTAACAGGCTGCGGCACCGGATCAAGTGCAGGCTCAAAAGCAAATACGAACGAAAAGGTTTCCTTTGACAATGTACCGAAGCGATTTGCAAAGGGACAGGGGGCAAAAATTAAAGTCATCCGCAAAATTGGAGGAGACGATCATACAGCTCAATTTTTAGCGGGGACCAAGGCAGAAGGTGAGGCACTTGGCTTTAAGGTAGATGTCTACACAGCAAATGGAGATACAGCGAAGTTCCATGATGCCATCTCTCAGGCGCTTGAAGAAAATTATGATGGCTTTATCATCTCTCACGGGGACGACGAGGCGACAGTCGCTGATGTGAAAAAGATCACAGCGAAAGGCATTCCAGTTGTAGCATTTGATTCGAATCCTAAGCTGAAGGACATCAAAGGGGTCACAGTGACGTCTCAAGATGACGAACAATTAGCGAAAAAATCATTAGACGCGCTCGTGTCTGATTTTAAAGGAAAAGCAAATATTGCATACCTGTGGGTAGATGGATTCCCGCCAATGGTGAGACGAAATAAGGTCTATCAAGAAACGCTTAAACAACATTCAGGGATCAAGGAGCTTGACCGCTTTGGTATTGCCTCCTCTGATACGTCTGTTCAAACGCAAAATGCAGTAGCAGCCATGCTGAATAAGTATCCAAAGGGCAAGCTGGACGCTATTTTTGCCACATGGGATGCCTTTGCCATTGGGGCAGCAAGAGCGTTAAAGGAAGCAGGAAGAACAGAAGTAAAGATTTATGGGATTGATGTGTCAAATGCGGATCTTCAAGAAATGACGGCGAAGGACAGTCCATGGAAGTATACAGCAGCGGTTGATCCGAAGCTCATCGGTGCAGTCGACGTGAGGATTCTTGCGAAGAAAATAGCTGGTGAGAAAACACCAGCTTCCTATGACCTTGAGGCCTCTCTCATCTCGCAAAAGCAGCTTCAGCAAGCAGGAAAAGCCATTAACATGGTCAATCTTGCAGACGAAGTGAAGGGATTCGGTTCATCGACTGCTTTTGAGGAAGATTGGATGAAGACTTTGAAGAAGCATTATACAAAATAAGCGACGTGCACTCTCTTTTCATAGAGGGTGTTTCGTTTTTCAGATGATATCAAGAGAAGGAGGACACCTATGACAGCGCCGCTTGTTCGTATGAAAAATATTTCAATTGAATTCCCAGGGGTCAAAGCGTTAGATCAAGTGAATTTCACATTAAAAAAAGGGACGGTCCATGCACTGATTGGAGCAAATGGTGCTGGGAAGTCAACGTTAATGAAGGTTCTTTCTGGCGCTCATTCCCACTTCGACGGGACCATCTACATCAATGGCCAGGCGGCATCCATTCAAACCCCAAAGGATGCATCCTCATATGGTGTGCAGACGGTCCACCAAGAAGTGGATACGGCGCTTGTTTCCTACTTAAGTGTTGGTGAGAATATGATGATGCATGAGATTGAGAAAAAAACATTTGTCAGCTGGAAAGAGCTGCATCGCAAGGCGGCTCAGCTATTAAAAGAAATGGACATCGACATTTCCACAAAACGACTTGTCAGCGATCTGACCCTTGCTGAAAAACAGATGGTGCTCATTGCCAAGGCTGTTTCCATTAAATGCAGCATTTTAATCTTAGATGAACCAACGGCTCCGCTTAGTCATGCAGAAACAAGCAAATTATTCTCAATGATTGATCGGTTGAAACAGAATGGGACGGGGATCGTGTTTATTTCTCACCGCATGCCTGAAATTTTCACCATCTGTGATGAACTGACTGTGATGCGAAATGGAACGGATGTCGCAGCTCACCTTGTCAAAGACACAAATCCGCAGCAGGTCATTGAAGAAATGCTAGGCGCACCATTAGAGGAGCAATTCCCGTCTCGCAGGCCACTGAAAGATGCACCTATTGTGCTTGAAGTGAAAGAGCTAAACGATCAACATAAATTAAACAACATTCACTTTTATGTCAAAAAAGGAGAAATTCTCGGGATCGCAGGACTTGTCGGTGCTGGCAAAACAGAATTATGCAAAGCTCTTTTCGGTGCCTCAGAAAAAAAGACGGGGACCGTGCAGCTTCATGGTCAAACCATTCGCATCACATCGCCTCATCAAGCGGTGAGGGCTGGAATGGCTCTTGTGCCGGAAGAGCGGAGAAAAGAAGGGATTCTGACCGAAGAGAGTGTGGGGTGGAACTTAACGGCTGCAAGTCTTCACTCATTTTCACGGATATTCAGCTTCTTACATCGTTCGAAGGAAAAGCGGGAAGCAGGTGACATCGTCAAACGGCTTGGTGTCAAAACGCCGTCTCTTGAAGCAAAGGTGAAGCATCTATCTGGTGGAAATCAGCAGAAGGTTGCTATCGGAAAATGGCTGCTGGCTGAGGCAGATGTGTATCTCTTTGACGAACCAACCAAAGGTGTAGACGTTGGAGCGAAAAAAGATATTTTCACTTTGATTGCAGAGCTTGCCGCCCGCGGAAAATCTGTCATTTATGCGTCGAGTGAGCTGTCAGAGATTGCAGGTATCGCAGACCGAGTATACGTGCTATATGATGGCAGCATTGCCCGGGAAATGACCGCACCGACGACTGAAGAGGAGCTTTTATATCATTCAACAGGAGGACAATCATGAGCGAACAACAAATTCCGGCCCCTGTGCAGCAAATCAAAAAACAGCGGCCATCCTTTCATCTGTTTGATTTCTTTTATCGATATGGCACAATCTTAACCATTGTCGTGTTGATTGTGGTATTTGCGGCATCGAATCCAGCGTTTTTGCAATCAGGAAATATCATCAATATTCTACGATCTATTTCGATAGTGACCATCATTGCGGTGGGCTTAACTATCTCATTGGCAGTAAACGGCTTTGATTTATCAGTTGGATCAGTCGCTACGCTATCAAATGCAATTGTCATTTCTATGTTCGTATGGTTCTCGCAAAACCCACTAATTGCAATCCTCTCTGCACTAGCGGCATCTATCATTGTTGGTTTGCTAAATGCATGTATGATCGTCAAAATGAAAATTCCAGATATGCTCATGACATTAGCCATGATGTTTATTATTCAAGGGCTGGCTCAAACGTATACGAAAGGGGCGACTATTTCTGAAAATATGGTGCTTCCCGATGGCACGTTCTCAACGGGAACAATTCCTGCCTTTTTCAGCAAAATTGGACAGGTGCCATATATCATTCTGATTATGGCTGCCATTGTACTATTTGCGCATGTTTTCATGTCCTACACAAAGCACGGCCGATTCATGTACATCATCGGTGGGAATAAGGAAGCGGCTCGATTGTCTGGCATTCATGTGAACAAATACAAAGTTGCGGCCTATCTGCTTTCTGCTTTATTTGCAGCGATCGGCGGTATCGTACTGGCTTCAAGGGTCATGACAGCAGAAATTAATGCGGGTGCACCATATTTAATGGATGGAGTAGCGGCTGCTTTTATTGGCTTTTCCGTCATGGGAGCAGGTAAGCCAAACGCATTTGGCACTTTTATCGGGGCTGTACTCATCGGTATTTTACAAAATGGGCTTGTGATGATGTCTGTCCCTTATTATGCAATGGATATTGTGAAAGGTTCTGTGCTGGCACTTGCACTGGCGCTGACATATTACAAACAACGAGGCTAACTGCGTATTTTTTAAAACCATTCGAGTCCTCTCTCCGTCTAGTAAACGGAAAGCGGTGCAGCTGCCGTTTCCAAAAGGAGATGACAAAAAGAAAATGAATATGTCAGCAACTCATGTAGAAGATTTGAAAAATGTCATGGAAGACTGGAAAAATGAACTATTAGTATATAAATTTGCGTTAGATGAAATGGATACAAAGTTTTCAATTATCAGCCAGGAGTATAATTTAATCCATGGACACAACCCAATAGAGCATACAAAATCACGAATTAAATCCTTTGAAAGCATAGTGAATAAACTAGCAAGAAAAGGATGCGACATCACGACACAATGTGCCAAGGAGCATATCCATGATATCGCAGGTGTCCGCATCATCTGTTCTTTTATTCAAGATATCTATAACATTATGGATGTATTGAGGCAAAGAGAGGATTTAAAGATCCTTGAAGTGAAGGACTATATTCAACATCCGAAACCAAATGGCTACAGAAGCCTTCATTTAATTGTTGAGATACCTGTCTACTTAACAAATCGTGTGGAGCATGTGAAGGTTGAGATTCAGGTGCGGACCATTGCGATGGATTTTTGGGCGAGTCTAGAGCATAAAATCTATTATAAACTGCAAAACGATGTTCCTCATCAGCTGACTGATGAACTGAAGGAAGCCGCAGATATTGCCCATTACTTAGATGAAAAAATGCAGAATATTAAACGAGAAATTGATTAGCACATCAAAAAGCAGCTGTTTTGATCACAGCTGCTTTTTTTCATATTAAGGGTTGGTTCCACGGTCTCTCTTTTGAATAATATCTTGAGATTGTGCAGATTGACTGTCTTTTTGAATGGAAGTACCAACAGAAACACCTGTTATCAAGAGGGTTAAAATCGCACTTGTGATGAGCCATTTCTTCATCATACATCACTCCATTTTCTTAACAAGTTTTCAAGGACAACGCCTTGTTTCTAAAATAAGAGGATTCTTCATGAAGCCCAAGATCCGTTAAGTAAGCTGCTGCATCCTGACAAACAGCTTCAAGGTCAACAAGGAAATTCATTGATTCTAATTGATCGCAATAAGCCTTGATTTGCTCAATCATGTTGTCTGGCTGAATCATAAGTGCTTCTAAAATGGATAATTTAAGTGAAATGTTTCGTTGTTTTAAATTTTCTGCTTTTTGAAGTGACAGCTGTACATAATAGTGGAACAAACCTGGCTTTTTCAGCTTAAATAGTGCTTTTGTGTAGGCGTACATGGCAAGTAAATAGCCGCCTGGAGAAGAAGTTTCGAATGATTCTATCATTAAAGCCTTTTCTAGGAGTGGCACAGCTTCACTGTATTCATTTCTTAGACTTTTAATAAAGGCTGCATTGCAATAGGCATGTCCAAGTAAATCTGGATCATCCATCTGTTCTAGTGAATGAATGACTTCTTCGAACAGCGATTCTGCCTCATCATATTTCGACTGATCCGCATAATTCAAAGCAAGCATCATTTGACAGCTGATTGATTTTTTCACATAACATGGATCTGCGTCATAAATAGATGAAGCCATCTTTAAGTGGTGGATGGAGAGAAGCGTGGACCTAATATTATAGTAAAGACACCCTGTTTTATAATGAAATTCGGCTTTTTCAATGTCATCGTGCACGAGATCTAATTTATCCTCGGCCAATTTTAAATGGTGAAATGCCGTATCCTGATTGCCTCTGCGCATTTCATACATCCCTTTAAAGAAATAGAAATAATAGCTGAGCATATCATCCGTACGGATGGCATTTTCATCAACAAAAAGACTATGATCTAACGAAGCTGTATCTTCTATTAGATCTTTAAAACGGTACTCTAGCAGTTGATAGTAAAGTAAGACGTCTTGATTTTCTTCCATTCGATCAAACGCTTGAAGAATGTCTTCTTTTAACTGGATAGCACCTTGTATCTCTCTTTTTTTCATCATGACATACCAATCATTGAGCATATTCGCTACATCAACGGACGACAAAACACCTGCTTCTGCCAATTCATATCCTCCTTTCTTCATCTATCAGTAACCGTTCTTCTGAATCAACTTCCCATATTCCAGTATCTTCTTATATTTTAAGCTCTCTCGTGCAGTTTGTAAAACATGTTTTTTGATGTAAATTCAACCAGTAGTGAAAGAAATAGGGAGCCGGCGCTCTTTTTGTATACGCTTACATATTTTTAGGTAAAAAGAGGGTTTTGAAAAAAATATATTACAATATAAATAAAGAGAGGAAGCAAGTATTTGAGTTTGCCTTCGTATGCAAGGGAGAAACATCATTTATCAAGGCGCTGCCTCGTTTTTTGTGAGATTATCTTACATCATAATTGTGAATGACTCTTCTTTTAGAATAAAATGAGTTATTCGCAAAAAAGTAAAATTTAAAGAGACTATTGATCTAGAATTGTATGGATCTTTGGTATTGATAAAAAACATCACACACTATAGCTTTAGCGTGGTATAGTATTATTGTTATTGCGAATATTTAGACAAAACTGACAATGGGGGTCGTGTTTTATGAAGAAATCGATGTTATTGATCATGGGACTAATTGTTGTGCTTGTCATGGCAGCCTGTGGATCAAAATCAGACAGTGGTTCGGGAGAAGGCAAAGGCACATATAAAATTGGGATAGATACAACTTATCCGCCATTTGAATTTGAAAAGGGCGGTAAATATGAAGGGATAGACGTTGATTTAATTAATGCAATCGCGAAAGATCAAGGTTTCAAAGTGAAGCTTGAAGCTATGGACTTCTCAGGCATCATTCCAGCGATGCAGGCAGGACAGCTTGATGTTGGAATGGGCGGAATGAGTATTACAGATGAGCGTAAGAAGAAAGTAGATTTTTCAGATCCTTACTTCGACGCTGGACTGACAGTTGTTGTGAAAAAGGACAGCAGCATCAAATCTATTAATGATTTAAAGGGAAAAAAGCTAGCTGTTAAAAACGGGACGACTGGTGCAAAATTCGCATCTGATAACGCTGATAAATATGGGTATGAAGTCGTTCAATTTAATGACAGCCCATCTATGTTCCAGGAAGTATCAAACGGAAACGCAGATGCCTTAATTGAGGATTATCCTGTCATTACGTATGCGATCGCACAACAAGATTTAAAATTGAAAACAGTTGGAGACCGCTTGAATGGAGACCAGTATGGTATCTCTGTCATGAAGGGGAAAAACCAAGACCTATTGAAGAAGATCAATAAAGGCCTTGAGAACCTAAAGAAAAACGGTGAATATGACAAAATTATTGATAAATATTTGAAGTCATAACACAAGCGAGGCGCGCTCCGAGCGCGCTTTCTTTATGTGTCAGCCGTATGTGAATTAGGGAGGGAGAAACATGGATACTATTATTAATGCATTTCCGTATTTAATGGATGGTTTGCAAACCACTTTATATATCTTTGTTGTTGCCATCATTTTAGGGTTTATCATCGGTTTAATTGTGGCATTATTCCGTCTGTCACCATTTAAAATCTTAAATTTTATCGCACTCGTTTTTGTGAATGCCATTCGAGGTACACCATTTATCGTACAGCTATTCTTCATTTATTTTGGTTTGAATACACTTGAATTCATTTCACTTGATCGAGTGCCTGCAGGAATTATTACAGTAGCGATTAATGCAGGGGCTTATTTCTCAGAAATTATTCGTGCAGGGATTCAGTCTATTGATAAAGGACAAACAGAAGCTGCGCGCTCTTTAGGCTTTACAGGGGGGCAAAACATGCGCTTTATCGTCCTTCCGCAGGCATTCCGCCGCATGCTCCCAGCGATTACAAACCAGGCCATCATCAGCTTGAAGGATACATCTCTCTTATCTATTATCGGGATTGCCGATATTATGCAGCGAGGACAAGTTCAAGCATCGGCTACATTTGATCCTTTGAATGTCTGGCTCATTGTCGGTGTCATTTATTTCGTGATCATTTATTTACTTTCTCTACTGGCTAGCTACGCAGAAAGGAGATTTGATATCAAATGAGTATGATTACGGTGAAAAACTTAAAGAAATCTTTTGGCGATCACGAAGTGTTAAAGGATATTAACGCAGTCATCGAGGAAAAGGAAGTAGTGTGTGTCATTGGTCCTTCTGGATCAGGGAAAAGCACGTTTCTAAGATGCCTCAATAAATTAGAAGATATCACGGCTGGAGAAGTCGTTGTCCACGGACACACGATTACAGACCCAAAGGTGAATATCAATAAAGTACGACAAGAAGTAGGCATGGTGTTTCAGCACTTTAATTTATTCCCTCATAAAACCGTTTTAGAAAATATCACAATTGCACCGATCAAGGTAAAAGGCATCGAGAAGAAGGCAGCAGTCGAAAAAGCGTTAGACTTGCTTGAAAAAGTCGGCTTAAAAGACAAAGCTCAAAGCTTTCCTAACCAATTATCTGGTGGACAAAAACAGCGTGTCGCCATTGCAAGAGCCTTGGCAATGGACCCGAAAGTACTATTATTCGATGAGCCAACATCGGCTCTTGATCCTGAGGTTGTAGGGGATGTATTAGCTGTAATGAAACAATTAGCTGTCGAAGGCATGACAATGATTGTGGTCACACATGAAATGGGCTTTGCAAGAGAAGTAGGAGATCGTGTCATCTTTATGGATGGCGGATATATTGTCGAGGAAGACAAACCGGAAGCTCTCTTTGGGAACCCGCAGCATGAGCGTACAAAATCATTTCTTAGTAAGGTGTTATAAAAAAGAGTAAGGGCATGTATATGCTCTTACTCTTTTCTTTATGAATAAGTGGAAGATAGATTTAGCGGCCCCATTTCCTAGGAAATATTAGCGCTGGAAGAATTCGATCCATTCTTGGTCTGGGCCTCTGAAAAAGAAGTAGCAATATCCATTTGGTAATGTCGTGATTTCTTCATCAATTAATTCAATTTGCAGCTTTTGAATACGATTGAATTCAGCATGAATATTGTCTGTTGTGAAAGCGAGATGATGGACCTTCCCTTCAGATGGCAGGTCACTGCTGTAGCCTTGGATGAGTTCAATTTCCGTTTCGGTTTCATCTTTAAAACCGAGAAAGGCAAGCTCAATCACTCCATTTGTATGAGTGATGCGGTCCTTTAATTTCATGCCCACCACTTTTTCATAAAAATCAATCGACTGATCAATATTCGAAACCATAATACCTGTATGATCTAAGCGTAATGTCGTCAAACGAAGTGCCTCCTCTATGTCATGTTGATATTTTTCTCCTCATCTTATCATAATAGAAGTAACGTATACATTCATATGGTAGGATAGAGAGAGTCAATTTAGGATAAGGATGACACAAATGAAAAAAATCTCATTAAAACAAACATTTGCGGAACAAGTGAAAAAAGGATATCCGCTCATTTCCAAAGATGCAGTATCGCATGTGAACGGTGTACGGGAAGGCGAGCTCATTGAATGGGTAGATGAGCGGGGCGCTTTTTTAGGAAAAGGGTATTATGGTGTACAAAATAAAGGAATCGGCTGGGTACTAACCTTTGATGCGAACGAAAAAATAGATCAAGCTTTCTTTGTCTCTAGGCTTGAGCAGGCAGCGAAAAGCAGAACGCATTTATTTCGTGATGCTCAGACGACTGCTTTCCGCGTCTTCAACGGAGAGGGTGATGGAATTGGCGGCGTCACAATTGATCATTATGACGGATTCTACCTCATCCAATGGTATAGCGAAGGAGTCTATACATTAAAGGAAGATGTATTGGCTGCACTTGAGCACGTATATCCAGACTATAAAGGCATTTATGAAAAGAAACGATTTGATACGTCTGGACAGTACATAGAAGATGATGATTTTGTGAAGGGAGAGAAAGGTGAATTTCCTCTCATCGTGAAAGAAAACGGCATGAACGTAGCAATTTACTTAAATGATGGCGCGATGACGGGTATTTTCCTTGATCAGCGTCATGTGAGAAAAGCGATCCGAGACCGTTATGCAAAAGGAAAGACTGTGCTCAATACGTTTTCTTACACAGGCGCTTTCTCAGTAGCAGCTGCGCTTGGCGGAGCGAGCCGTACGACAAGTGTGGATGTTGCAAACCGCAGCCTGAAAAAAACATCTGAGCAGTTTGAAGTCAATGGTATTGATGTGGGCGGGCAGGATATCAAAGTCATGGATGTCTTTAAATATTTTCCGTTTGCAGCGAAAAAAGGCTGGACCTATGATCTCGTCATCTTAGACCCGCCTTCCTTTGCACGAACGAAAAAGCACACATTCAGTGCGGCGAAGGATTATAAGAAGCTATTAAAAGAAGCCATCCAAATTACAGCTGAGAACGGCGTCATTGTGGCATCAACGAATAGCAGTGCATTTGGCATGAAGAAATTTAAAGGGTTTATAGCACAGGCTTTTAAAGAATCAGGGCAAACCTATCGGATACTTGAAGAATATACACTTCCTGAGGATTTCCGTACAACGAAGAATTATCCCGAAGGAAACTATTTAAAGGTTGTCTTCATACAAGCATAAGAAAAAGCCATTTCCGAAAAGGAATGGCTTTTTTCTATAAGGCAAACGACATAAGGATAGGCGCTGCACATAATGTAATAATGGCTGAAATAATCATCGATACACTTGAGATCGTCCCTGAGACGGAGCTCATTTCAAAGGCCTTCGATGTTCCTGCACCGTGTGCACCTGTTCCAAGCAGTACGCCCATGGCAATGTCATTATCGATGCGGAAGTAACGGATCACCATTGGACCGATAATCGATCCAAACAGTGCGGTTAAAATGACAAACACGGCCGTAACGGACGGCATGCCGCCGATCATTTCTGACACACTCATTGCTACAGGTGTTGTAACCGATCTTGGGACAAGGCTCTCAATAAGGCCTGTGTCCAGATGAAACAACTTGGCGATAAATGCCGTTGATAAGATCGCAATAACAGAGCCGCAAGCCACATTCAAAATAATTTCTACTGCATGCTTCTTCAGGATATGAAAATACTTATATAAAGGAATGGCAAAAGCAACAGTCGCAGGCTGCAGCATATTTGTGAGCCATTTCCCGCCTTGATTATAAGCATCGTAAGGAATGTTGACGATTAACAGCAAGACGACAAGGACAAGCGGAGTCACAAGTAATGGGGAGACATAGACCTTCGGATGCCGTTTGTACACCGCTTTTGATCCGAGATATAAAAGAACTGTTAAAATCAGAAATAGTCCGCCAACTAACATAGTTTTTTCCGCTCCTTTCGTTTCGCAATCATTTGCGTCATGATACCAGTTGAGAGCATGACCACAAACGTACTAATTAAGACGACAAGGACAATACTTGTGCCAGATTGAGAAAGCAGTTTTCCATAATCAATGACACCAACTGCTGATGGAATAAAGAAAAGCAGCAGTTCTCCGAGCAGCCATACGGCGCCAAGTTCTATCCATTTTAATTGAATGATTTTAAAATGAAGTAATAAGAAAATGACAAGAATGCCTATGATCGTGCCCGGAATTCTTAAATGCAAAAAGGCCGCCAGCACATTCATGAATTTCGCAAAAATAAACAAGGCCATAATCTGAAGGGCAGCAATCAGCGGCTTTTTGAGCAATTTCATTTTCTGTTCACTCCTTTTTCTATATAAATTGTTCACTATTTCACAAAAACATGACAACGTTCCAAGTGATGAGCTTACTTTAAAGTGTACAGCACGTTCAGTTATAGGTAAAATACATATATCGAATAGTAATTATTCCTTTTGTCTATAGGAAGGATGAATCAGGTGGACATCAGACATTTAACATATTTCTTAGAAGTGGCAAGGTTAAAGAGCTTCACGAAAGCATCGCAGTCCCTTTACGTATCACAGCCGACCATTTCCAAGATGGTCAAAAACCTGGAGGATGAGCTGGGGGTGCAGTTATTTTACCGCAATGGCCGGCAGGTTGAAATGACAGATGCTGGCCAAACCATGTATACACAAGCGAGTGAAATCGCACAGTCATTTCAGAATTTAACGAACGAATTAAATGATTTAATGAATGTGAAAAAAGGGCATATTCGAATTGGACTGCCGCCGATGATTGGGTCAAGTTTCTTCCCGAATGTCATGGGGGAATTCCGCCAGCAATATCCAGATGTCACATTTCAATTGGTTGAGCACGGCTCCATTAAAGTAGAGGAAGGGGTCGAGGATGGGTCGCTTGATATTGGTGTCATTGTTCTGCCTGCAAATGATAAAATTTTTCATACGTACACCATTATTAAAGAGAACATGAAGCTCGTGACGCATCCATCCCATCCGATGGCTGGTCGTGAGGAGGTACATTTAGCTGATTTAAGGGAAGAGTCTTTTATTTTCTTTAGAGAAGATTTTGTTCTGCACAGCCGGATTTTGAATGAATGTATGAATGCGGGATTCCGGCCAAATGTCATTTATGAAACGTCTCAGTGGGATTTCATTAGTGAAATGGTAGCTGAAAACTTAGGGATTGGACTCCTGCCAGAACGAATCTGCCGTGATCTTGATCCTGAAAAGGTAAAGGTCATTTCCCTAAACCCGTCGATCCCGTGGCATTTAGGTGTCATTTGGCGTAAAGACCGCTATTTGTCGTTTGCGGCAAGAGAATGGTTAAAGCATACGAAATCCTATGTGTGGGATGCAGAGTAAAAGGGAGGACGATACGGATGAAAACAAGCTGCGCGGCTCATTTATTGGAGAAGGTTCGAGAAAAAAATCCACTCGTTCATAATATTACCAATCAAGTCGTGACGAATTTTACAGCGAATGGACTGCTTGCTTTAGGTGCTTCGCCAGTCATGGCAAACGCCAAAGAAGAAGTGGCTGAAATGGCGCAATTAGCGGATGCACTTGTGCTTAATATTGGCACACTGACCAGAGAGACGGTGGAAGCTATGATACTCGCTGGACAAGCCGCCAATGAAAAAGGTGTACCTGTTTTGTTAGATCCTGTCGGCGTCGGTGCGACAACGTTTCGAGCGAATGCCGCTAAACAGCTGTTAAAGAAAGTGAAAATGACCGTTGTCAGAGGAAATGCTGCTGAAGTGGCTCATTTACTTGGAGTGGATGGCTGGGAGTCAAAAGGTGTTGATGCGAAAGCGGCGAATGGAGATGTATCGGCATTAGCCAAACAAGCGTCCATTGCACTTCAGACAATAGTGGCAATCACAGGAAAAATCGATGTGGTGTCAGATGGAGATGAGGTCCTGTCCATTCATAATGGACATGAATGGCTCACCAAGGTGACGGGAACCGGCTGTTTGCTGACGTCTGTCATTGGGGCATTTTGTGCAGCAGGTGAACAGCCGCTTCATGCGTCGGCCGCTGCATTGCTGTTTTATGGTGTCGCCGCTGAAAGGGCAGCTCTGAGCGCAAAGGATAAAGGACCGGGAACCTTTCAAATTGAATTGTTAAACGCACTATCACACACAACCGCAGATGAAGTGCTGACGTTAGGGAAAATAGGGGGAGTTTCACATGACAAAGGCTGATCAACAGCAAATCAAACAGCAATTATCGATTTATTTTATTATGGGCACAACGAATACAACGAGGCAGCCGCTTAATGTTGTGAAAGAGGCCATTCAAGGCGGAATCACCATGTTTCAATTTCGTGAAAAGGGTGAAAAAGCCTTGCAGGGTGATGAGAAGAAACAATTGGCTCGTCAAATTCAAGCGCTTTGCCAAGAAGCAAATGTTCCTTTTATTGTGAATGATGATGTACAGCTAGCGATTGATCTTGATGCAGATGGCGTTCATGTTGGACAGGAAGACACAAATGCAAAAGACGTCAGAGAAAGGATCGGGAATAAAATATTAGGCGTGTCGACGCATAACCTAGACGAAGTAAAACAAGCCATGAAGGACGGAGCAGATTATGTCGGTATGGGCCCAGTCTATCCAACAGAAACGAAAAAGGATACACGCAGTGTCCAGGGTGTGTCTTTGATCACTGAAGTCCGGCGTCATGGCCTTCAGATTCCGATTGTGGGTATCGGAGGGATCACATACGATAACGCTGCACCAGTGATACAAGCTGGGGCAGACGGTATAAGCATCATTAGTGCTATTAGCCAGAGCGCCGATCCAAAAAAAGCAGCAGAAGAGCTGAAATCACTTGTTGTAGCAGAAAAAGCATCCCTTTAACCTGATTGGAGACATGGATTGGATCAATTCATGTCTTTTCTTATGTCTGGAAAAATAGACAGGAGAGAAACAATTGTGTACAATCACATTAGTTCGATTATTTTCGAAATGACAGGTAAATAAAGGAGAATGAACATGGAAGTGCTCGATACGTATTTTCGCCGGTATGATGAAGCAGGAAAAGGGAAGGAGCAGCTGGATGAATTGCTGGCATTGTTTTCTGACGATGTCATGATTGTCTTAAATGGCGCCCAAAAGCCTGGAATCCAAGCATTCACACAGTTTTTGAACACATTTTTCCACGTGCATGAAGACATTAAGCATATGTGGGATGGATGGATGAAAAGAGAAGATGGAAAGTATGAAACAAACTGGGCCGTTTGCGGAAAACTTTCGGATGGCCGTGTCTATACAGCAGAAGGAATTGATATCGCAGAGCTGGACGACCAAGGGAAGATCGTTTATTTAGAAAACGTTCCGAAAAACCCAGAGTTATTCCAGCGCTATTAAAAAGCCGGCTGAGCAGCCGGCTTTTCCTTATGAATCAGTATCCATATGCATGCCTGTATGTGCCTTTACTTGAATTTCTGTAAAGGTGTCTTCATCTGCTTTTTCAGAAGAGAATATCGTGCCTAAGTAGGCGGCAAGGAATCCGAGTGGAATCGAGATAATCCCAGGGTTCGACAGCGGGATGAGCGGCTCTCCTGTGAAGATGGCTGCTCCTGACGGGTCCCAGACGCTTGGGCTGAGCGAGACAATGATCAGTGCGCTCAGAAGGCCTGTTAAGCTTCCTGCGATGGCACCCGTAGAGTTAAATCGTTTCCAAAAAACAGTGAAGATAATCAAAGGTAAGTTCGCACTTGCCGCCACTGCGAAGGCAAGAGACACAAGAAAAGCGACGTTTAAGGACTGGGCAAATAATGCAAGAATGATAGAGAGGATCGCCACGCCGATTGAAGCAAAGCGCGCCGCCTTCACCTGCTCCCGTTCACTCGCTTTTCCTTTGCGGATAATCTGACTATAAAAATCATGCGCAAAGGCAGACGCGGCGGATAGGACGAGACCAGTTACCACCGCCAAAATAGTCGCAAAGGCAATAGCGGAAACAAAGGCAAATAACAAATCTCCTCCAAGAGCTTGGGCGAGCAGTGGAGCGGCCATATTCCCTGCTGCATCTGCTGCCGTGATCGCTTCTGTTCCCACAAAGGCAGCCGCACCGAAGCCAAGGAAAACCGTCATTAAATAAAAAATCCCGATGATCCAAGTAGCAGAAAGAACCGATTTTCGCGCAGAAATCGCATCCTTTACCGTATAAAAACGGATCAAAATGTGCGGCAAACCTGCTGTCCCAAGCACTAAGGCGAGGTTAAGAGACAGGGTTTCTAAAGGCACATCATATTTATTTCCCGGGTGAAGAAACGATTCACCAAGCGGGGTTGCAGTTTTCATCTGTTCAAACATCTTCAGCAGGCTAAAATCAAATTTTGCAAACACAAGCAGAGAAATAATTAATGTCCCAAGCATGAGAAGCACAGCCTTTGTGATCTGTACCCAGCTGGTCGCAATCATGCCACCAAACACGACATAAATGGTCATCAGGACACCTACGATCAGCACAGCGATCCAGTAATCAATGCCAAGAAGCAGCTTGATTAATGCACCTGCTCCAACGAGCTGTGCAATCATATAAAAAGTGGAAACTGTAATGGTATTAAAGGCGGCAACCCCTCGAATAGCAGGGCGCTTAAATCGTGCAGCGATCATATCGGCCATCGTATATTTCCCCAGATTTCGAAGCGGTTCAGCCACAACGTAAAGAACGACAAGATATGCTACTAGAAAACCAATGCTATAGAAAAAGCCGTCAAATCCGTTTAACGCGATCATTCCAGCAATCCCTAAAAATGATGCAGCAGACATATAGTCTCCAGCAATGGCAAGGCCGTTTTGAAACCCAGTCAGACCTCCGCCTGCTGTGTAAAAATCACTCGCATTGCTTGTTTTTTTCGCAGCAAAATATGTGATGACCAATGTGAGTCCTACGATCGCTACGAACAAAATAAAAGCGGTCATGCTCATTCGTCATCACCTCTTGATTCAGTTTTTAAAGCGCTTACATAATTGTCGAACTTAGCTGCTTTTTTCGCATAAAGTCCACATAAAACCCAGGTCATGACAAATTGTGTGAGGGCGAATAACCAAGCCCATGAGATCGCGCCAATTGCCGGCGTGTTCAAAAAGGTGAAGTAGGATGTAGCAACCGGAAGTGAAAAGTAAAAGAGAAAAAAGAAAATCGTCATCGGTACGATAAATCTGCGTTTTTCCTCAAGAAGTTTTCGAAAATCCTCTGAAGCGGCAACCTTCTTATAATGAACTTTTTTGTCTGCCATTGTTTCCTCCTTTGTACGAATTAGGGACAAGGTACTCCAATGCATATGAGACGATCTGGCTGTTTATGACAGTATATCATAAAAAAGGCACCCGAAAAGGGTGCTTTCTATCGATAATTTGCAAGAAATGTTTGTCTCGCTTTTTCATATGTTTCTGCGTCAAAATGATCTCCGCATTGATGAATACACCAAGGCTCTTCTTGTTTTGCAATCCCAACTTCATAGCCCTTCTGAGTGAATTCAAAGGACTGCGAGACATCATAAAAATGAAAGCCGTCAAAGAGGTCCTCACGCCACCTCACATCGTATTGTGTTGCCATGAATAGACCATCAATGGCCGCAGCTTTGATATAATCTTGCGCTTCGGGCTGCTGATGGTCTCTTTCAAACGAAAGCAGCTGATAGGTGTCGTGACGATATTCAATGACTTTTCCCCTGCAATCAGAACTCTCCCACCAAATTCCATTGTCAGGCACGTTTTCTGCTCCAATCACGCCAACCATGCCAAGTGAAGGATTTTGTAAAAAAAGCGGGATGAGTTCAATCAGCATATGCTTATTGACAATCAAGGTATCCTGATGAAGATAAATTTTAAACTGAGCTGGATGAGTGATGGCTTCATTGTATGCAGAGGTCATACTTGATGCATGTCTGATTGGTAAGACCTCCACATGGTATCCATGAGGAGCCGGAAGTGAAGCGAGCTGCCGGAAGCAAGCTTGAAACATCGATTCATCATTCACACATAAAACAAACAGAATCGTCGGATTACTCATGAAATGGAACCGCCTCGACCACATATTGATAGGCTGTAGCAGACTCGTGAAAATCAGAACGAATGCCGTGTTTCATGAGTAATTCATGTAGATCATTCAACACGCTTGCATAGGAAGGATGCTGTACGCGAATGGCCTCGAATTCGCGAATGCGAAAACCCGCTGAATGAAAGAGTGCATGTATTTCATGAAGGGTGAAGAAACGTAAATGTGTTTGATCCATTAACCCTGCATCTGTATAAGTAAATCTGCCGGCCAGTAATTCTAAAACCGTTGAAATGTGGCCGATATTTGGAATAGATGACAGGATGGCACCCTCTTTTTTAAGGAAGGGTTTCACCTTTTTTAAAACGGCCCAAGGGTCCAATAAATGCTCGAGGACGTCTCCGAAAATAATGCAGTCAAATTGTTCATGTTGATAAGGGAGAGCCATCTGTTCAATATTTCCGCAGAGAACATGATCCAGCTCTTGCTTAGCCTCTTTTGCTGCATCTTCAAATGACTCAATGCCATAAATGGTCCGGCCCTTTTGTTTCAGGACTTTTCCAAGCTTGCCTGTGCCGCATCCGATATCCAATAAAGACGTCCATTCCGCGCGAATACGGCTGACGATGACCGGGTTTACCCCATGATAATACTGATCCTTTTTTTGGTGATAATACGAAAGGGAATCTGAACTCACGCTCTACCCACCTTTCTGCTTTCTCGTTGTTTTCATGCTTAATATATGGGTGAGCAGCTTGGTTTTATAACGAGAGAAGGACAATTTTCATGAATGGCGGCTAAAAAGGGATCATATAAAGAACAGGAAATGGACTGTCCTCCTAATATAGAAAGACAGAACCCCATTGAGTGAAGGGATTGGTATGGAGAGGTGTTCAATTATTGTAGCGTATCGTCATGAAAGGATTTTCAAAAGGTCAATTGACAGGTCAGAACTTATAGCCAAAGCAGTCTGAAAGACAAAGGATAACGGCGTTGATTTACGGTTTGTTTATCATCTTCTGATCACCGTTGGATGTTAAAAAAGCTTGTATTTCTTCGATGCCTAGTCCAATTTTTTTCGCTTCCTGAATCAAATAAACCCACTCTTCGTCAACTCTTCTTTTCACTTGCGTATCCATAATATCCTCCAGTTCAATAAGACATATTCACTGCAACCAATGACTTGAACAAACCGTCTAGTAACTGTACGTGTGGTTGAAAACAGCGCAAAATAAATTTTTGTCGAAAAATGATGACATTTAACCTATTTTGTAAAATCTATCACCTACCACGTCCCTAAAAAAATGACTAAAAAACCCATAAATATTGAAATCTTACTTCTAATAATAAACAATTGTAAAGTCAGTTGAAAGATTATAAATTAAAATAATGATAAAGACCTAAAACATTTGACTCATATAAACCAATTGCTTTGACATTTGCCATCGAGTAGAACAAATTTCATCTTTGCAGGACATACATATTGTTCGTTTGGGAAGTTCTTCTCAAGATGGTATTCTAAAAGAAACAGAAACCACCAAGAAGGAATGAAGAAAGACATGTATAGCCTTTTTCAAAAGTATCAAGAAGTTGTCATGTATCTTGTGATGGGTGTGTGTACAACCATTGTCAATATCGTCAGCTTCTATTTATTCGTTGAGATGTTTTCCATGGATTACAAAACAGCTACGGTTGTTTCATGGGTATTTGCTGTTCTCTTTGCTTATATCACCAATAAGAAGTATGTCTTCAAGCAAAAGGCTCGTGACACAAAAAGCCTCATGCGTGAGCTTTCTTCATTTTTTAGTGTCCGTCTCATGTCTCTAGGTGTAGATCTGGGGCTGATGATTTTATTTGTGAGCCAAATGGCGCTCAATGAAACCGTCGCAAAAATTCTCGTCAACTTTGTGATTGTGGTGGTCAATTATGTCGCCAGTAAGTGGTTCGTCTTCAAGAAAACAAAAGAAGATGCGATTTAACACATAAAAAAAGATAGGTGATGTGAAATGAGCAGCAGGCCAGACGACTTATATGATGCCATATATCAACAAACAGAAAAGCAGCATGAACAAGTGCTGAGGCTAGTCAAAGAAATGACCGCACATCCAGAAGCGTTTTCGGAACAAGAAAAGGAAAAGATCAACCGAATGGACATTGCGCTTCAAACGGCAACGGACATTTTAGAAAATTTAATGACCCCTGATACGCAAATGACCATTGTTTTAAGACAAGGGAGAATTCATGTTGACCTGTCAAAAGCGTAAAAGAAGCAGCCAATGATGCAGCGGCTGCTTTTTATTATGCATCGCTTGTTTCCCGCAGTTGCTTTGGAGACATGCCGATTTTCTTTCGAAAGACTTTATTCAAGTAATTCGCATTTCGGTAGCCGCACTGTATGGCGATTTCTTCAATCGAGTATTTCGTTGTTTTTAGTAATGTTTCCGCCTTTTCTAACCGGATATTGGTTAAGTAGTGAATAGGTGTGAAGCCAGTGGCCTTTTTGAATTCTCTCGTAAAATGACTTTTGGATAAACGTGCCGCAGCTGCCATATCGTCTGGGCCAATTTCCTCGTGAAAATGATGGCTGGCAAACAAGGCCGCTTGGACGATGGGCTCAGGCCATTTCTCCATTTGTCCCTCAAGCTTTGGCAAATATGAATACAGTTCCATGACAAATTGATAAGCAAGGCTAGACCCCTCAAATGGATTGGTAATCCGTCTTTCACTGGCTTCATCATAAATTTTCTTCAGCAGGCGGATCGGTTTGGAATGAGGATGAAAACGCATGACCTGCTTTCCTTGATCAATAAATTGGTCAAAGCAAAGATCGCAGGCTTCCCCATAAAGCGTCACATAGAGAAATTCCCAATGCTCACTGTCCTCTGGAAAATAATATTGATAGGCACTTGGACTTTTCACAAGAAAGGCCTGCCCCGGCAAGACTTTAAACCGCTTCTGTCCGATTTCAATCATGCCATGTCCAGACAGTGTGAGCTGAAAGATGCACTTGCCCTGATCCTTCCGCTCCACGCCATTCCAGCTGTATAACGAAGATGATTGAACCTCCCAGCCAACAGACCATATTTGTGCCGGCAATGTAACATCAGAATGGTGAAAACGAAATGCAAATGCTTCCTTCTTCAAATTGGAAAACCTCCTTCACAGCAAAAAACAACCTTTTTCTATTTTGAATCATGGTACACCTCATATCACATCGTACCATTCACAGCAAAAAAAGGGTATTTTTTAACGATTTTTTTACCATTGAACATACGCAGTTCAGGCAACTAAAATAAGAGTATCAGAAGAGAAAAGGGGAATGGATATGATCGATATGTTACGCACGGCATTTCACCAGCAATTTGGGGATAGAGAAGAAGAACTTCGCTATTTTTTTGCCCCGGGAAGAGTGAACTTGATTGGTGAACATACAGATTACAATGGAGGTCATGTATTCCCTTGTGCGCTCACTCTCGGTACATATGCAGCATGTGCAAAGCGGACAGATGGCCGCGTGAGAATGTATTCCTTGAACTTTGATGGCGATGGTGTGAAAGAATTCGACCTTTTTGAAATCGCTTACTTAGAATCGGATGGCTGGGCGAATTATCCGAAGGGGGTGTTCCATCAGTTTATCGAAGCAGGGATGAAGATAGAAGAAGGCTTTGACATTGTATACGGCGGCAATATTCCCAATGGCGCAGGCCTGTCTTCCTCTGCCTCGATTGAGCTTGTCACCGCCGTCTTCATCAATGAATGGCATTCATTCGGCGTTTCAAATGCCCGTCTTGCCCTCCTTTCGCAGCGTGCAGAAAATGAATTCATTGGCGTCAATTGCGGCATCATGGATCAGTTTTCAATTGCTCTTGGAAAAGAAGATCACGCCATTTTGCTCAATTGCGATACTCTTGATTTTCAATACAGTCCGTTTCGGCAAGAGGGACTGGCGCTTGTCATTGCCAATACAAACAAAAAGCGGACACTGGCAGACTCCAAATACAATGAACGCCGGTCAGAGTGTCAATCAGCTTTAAACGATTTACGAAAAGAAATCGATCTTGCCCACTTATGTGAGCTCACGGCAGATGAATTTGCCGAACATGCCCATTTGATTCAGGATGAAACATGCCGCAAACGTGCAAGACACGTAGTGACAGAAAACGAGCGGACCATAAAAGCAGTCAAGTTTCTGAAAGATGATAAAATAGATGAAATAGGTGCGCTTATGAAGTCTTCTCATCTTTCTTTAAAGAATGATTATGAAGTGACTGGATTTGAACTAGATACACTTGCAGAAGCCGCTTGGCTCCATCCTGGAACGATTGGCTCCCGGATGACGGGCGCGGGTTTTGGCGGCTGCACGATCAGTATTGTGAAAGAAAAGCAGCTGGCATCATTTATAAAAGAAACGGGTGCGATTTATCAAGAGAAGACAGGCATTCAAGCCTCTTTTTACACAGCTGGAATTGGAGGCGGCGCAAGAGAACTCACGAAGGAGGAAGTGTAATGACGATTTTAGTTTGCGGGGGAGCAGGGTACATTGGCAGTCATGCGGTAGCGGCTCTTTTAGCGAAAGGTGAACAAGTGGTGGTAGTGGATAATTTGCAGACAGGCCACAAAGAAGCTGTTTTGGAGGGAGCTGTTTTAGAAGAGGGAGATTTACGAGATCAAGATTTTTTAAGACAGGTTTTCAAAACACATCAAATAGAAGCGGTGATGCACTTTGCCGCAGATTCACTTGTCGGCGAGAGTGTAACAGACCCGCTAAAGTACTATGACAACAACGTTGGAGGAGCGACAGCCTTACTTCAGGTGATGAATGAATTTGATGTGAAACACATCGTTTTCTCTTCAACCGCTGCCACATATGGTGAACCAAAGCGAGTGCCGATCGTTGAAACGGATGAGACGAATCCAACCAATCCTTATGGAGAAACGAAACTGGCCATTGAAAAAATGCTGAAGTGGTCTGAGCAGGCATATGGAATGAAATACGTTGTGCTTCGTTACTTTAATGTAGCTGGCGCTCATACAGAAGGACTTGTCGGAGAGGATCATCAGCCTGAGACACATCTCATTCCGATTATTCTGCAAGTGGCTTTAGGAAAACGAGATCAGATCATGATTTACGGTGATGATTATGAGACAGAGGATGGCACGTGTATTAGGGATTACATTCATGTCATGGATTTAGTAGACGCGCACATCTTAGCTGTTGATCGTCTGCGCGCTGGAAAAGAAAGTGCAACATATAACTTAGGGAATGGCACTGGTTTCTCCGTGAAGCAGGTAGTAGATGCTGTTAGAAACGTCACGGGACATGCGATCCCAGCACAGGTGGCTGACAGACGTGCGGGGGATCCAGCAAAGCTGATAGCTTCTTCTGAAAAAGCGCTGCAAGAATTAGGGTGGACACCTCAATATGCTGACCTTCACACCATCATTCAAAGTGCGTGGGATTGGTTTCAGAAGCATCCAGACGGCTACCAGAGTAAATAACGCATAACAGGCAGGCAAGAGAGGGGACAGAGAGAATGGCGGTTGATATTTTTGAAAAACTGGAACAGCTGATTCAATACGGGATCAATCATGAGCTGATCACACGACTAGATATCGATTATACGAGAAATCGGCTGCTAGAGGTGCTTGGGCTGGATGAAGCTGAGCCAAGAACAGTCTCAGGGGAGGCGGAGCTTGAAGACATCTTAATGCCGATGCTGGATTGGGCAGTTGAGACTGGCCTTATCCCTGAGGGGACGGATACGTATCGCGATTTACTAGATGCGAAAATCATGGGATGCTTGGTGGCGCCTCCAAGTGTCATCTACGCAAAGTTTGAAGAGAAACGCCAGCATGAAGGGCCAGAGGCGGCTACAAGCTGGTTCTATGAAATGCAGCAGCACGCACACTATATTCATACAGGAAGAATCGCCAAAAATGTGCAGTGGTTTACACCAACAGATGATGGCGTGCTGGAGATCACAATTAATCTATCAAAGCCGGAAAAGGACCCAAAAGCAATCGCTGAAGCCAAAAAGCTTAGTCAAAAGCAATATCCTCTTTGTCTCCTTTGTAAAGAAAATGTTGGGTTTGGGGGGCGGATCAACCATCCAGCGAGACAGAATCACCGGATTATTCCTGTGACACTCACAGATGAATCTTGGTTTCTACAATTTTCACCTTATGTGTATTACAACGAGCACTGCATTGTGTTCAAAGGCGAACATGAGCCGATGAGCATCACCAAAAAGACCTTTGAACGATTGCTTTCTTTCATATATATATACCCGCACTATTTCATCGGATCGAACGCCGACCTTCCGATTGTCGGGGGCAGTATATTAAGTCATGACCATTTTCAGGGCGGTGCGCATGAATTTCCGATGGCGAAAGCGGAGGTGGAAGAGGTCTTTTCTCTGAATGCCTTTCCGAATGTGAGGGCTGGCATTGTGAAATGGCCGATGTCTGTCATCCGCCTTCGAAGCAGCGACCGGCAGACGCTTGCAGACGCCGCAGACTTTATCTTAACCAAGTGGAAAATGTATTCAGATCAAGAAGTGGAGCTGCTAGCTCATACTGGAGAGACGCCGCATAATACCATTACACCCATTGCACGCCGCCATGGCGATGACTATGAATTAGATCTAGTGCTGCGCAATAATCGTACAAACAAGCGGCACCCGGATGGAATTTTCCACCCGCACGAAGAAGTCCATCATATTAAAAAAGAGAATATCGGATTAATTGAAGTGATGGGTCTTGCCGTTCTTCCTGGTAGATTAGCAGAGGAATTAAGCCAATTAAAAGAAGCGCTCTTATCCAAAAACCCCCTTGAAGAAATCAAAGCCCGCCCTGCTATCACGAAACACGAAACATGGGCAAAGCGTCTGCTTGAAGAGAACACCTTTACAGAGGACAATACAGAAGCCATTTTACAAAAAGAAGTCGGTATGATTTTTTCTCGTATTCTCTCACAGGCGGGTGTGTTTAAAAGAACCGAGCAAGGGAAAACAGCTTTTAAACGTTTCATTCATACACTCATATAGGCAGGTGATTAGATGATTGAACAAGTAAGAACATTAATGGAAGAAAAACAGCTCGACGGTGTCTTGATTCAAAAGCGTAATAACTTCTCCTGGCTGACAGGAGGAAGAAGAAATCACATCGTGTTAAATACACCAGAGGGCGTGTGCAAGCTGCTTGTGTTAAAAGATGACATCGTCCTCATTGTGAATCAAATGGAAGAAAAGCGGATCATTGAAGAAGAGATGGCCTATATCGATCACCCATTTCAAGTGGTAACGATGGATTGGTTTGAGGATGATACGGCACACATTCAAACACTCACAAAAGACAAACGGATCGGGTCAGACATTCAAATGGATGGATTCGAATGGATCGAGCCGGATTTGTCGCAAGTCCGATCCATTCTTTCTGCATCACAGCTCCGCCAATATGAAACGCTTTGTCATGAAACAGCGGTCATTGTAGAGAGTGTCTGTAAAGAAATCGTTCCAGGACAGACGGAGCACGAAATCGCTTCGCTTGCGGCTCAAAAAGCGATCGCGCAGGGAATGACGATAGAAGTACTGCTTGTGGCAACAGATGATCGAATTCATCAATACCGTCATCCAATTCCGACAGACAAAAAACTTCAAAAGCATGCGCTTGTTGTTCTTTGCGCTGAACGGCATGGACTCGTGGCGAATGTCACAAGGTCTGTTTACTTCGGTCAGCTTCCAAAGGAGCTTGAAGAGAACAAAGAGCGGCTTGCACGAATTGACACGGTCATGAATGCCGCCACGCGCCCTGGTAAGACATTGGGAGATGTATTGAAAGCAGGTATTGCTCAGTATGAAAAAGAAGGCTTCCCTGATAGCTGGAAAAAGCTTCATCAAGGGGGAAAAACGGGCTTTGTATCTAGAGAAATCATTGCAGTTCCCTCATCGAAGGAAGAAATTCAGCTGCAACAAGTGTTTACTTGGAACCCTTCATTGCCTGGATTGAAGTCAGAGGATACGATGGTCGTAGAGAAAGAGGGGAACCGCTTTTTAACCTATACAGGCAAGTGGACATACATTGAGGTTAAGCATGAAGGGGACATCTATAGACGCCCTGATATTTTAGTGAGAGAAGAATAACTGCAGAATGCCGGCGCTGAGCCGGTTTTTTGCTGGAAGTCATTTAGCGGGATTCCACATATTCATCATGATTGCCAATTCTTACACCGCATAGTCAGAGGATCGATACTTTCTTTTCTTGTCAACTTGCGTTAAAATAAGTAAGGTTTTTGTTAAATGTGGGGATACCTATTTTGAAATTGTTTACCTAGATAAAATTTCATTAAGTTAAATTGAAATTTGACCAAACTTTTTTATTGTGGTAAACCTAAATTTGACAAAGTTCTTGATTGTTTGTCCTTTGCCTTCAACTCTCAACTTTTCAAAATCCTAGAAATTTATTGTGTGTGCAATAATATAAATTTATGTCGAATTTATGACATTTTGAGAGAAATCTGTTGAAAAATAAATGAACTTTTGAAAAAAGGGAAGCTAACTCTAACAGATTTTGATAGCATTACAAAGGGAAGAAAAGTTTTCGAAGGCAGATGGCTTTTCACAATTATTCAGCAATTTATACATTATTTAAGGAAGGATGGTGATCTTCTTGTTCAGAGCCATTAAACCTATGCTTTTATTAGCGATGCTCGTGAGTGTTTTTGTATTAGGAGGTTGCAGCAATATCGCTGTTTTAGATCCTAAAGGACCAGTCGCAGCACAACAAAAAGACTTAATCCTTTTATCTATTGGATTCATGCTCTTTATCGTTGGTGCGGTATTTGTACTGTTTACCATCATTTTGGTTAAATACCGTGAGCGTAAGGACGTTGGAAACGCCTCTTATAACCCAGAAATACACGGGAATACGCTTCTAGAAGTTGTCTGGACAGTGATCCCAATATTAATCGTTGCTGCTCTTTCGATTCCAACTGTAAAAACAATTTACTCTTTGGAAGAGGCACCTCAAGCAACAAGCCATAAAGATCCACTCGTCGTTTATGCGACAGCTGTTGATTGGAAATGGATCTTTAGTTATCCAGAGGAAAATATTGAGACAGTGAACTACTTAAACATTCCAAAAGATCAGCCGGTTTTATTCAAAATCACTTCCGCTGATACAATGGCATCACTATGGATTCCTCAGCTAGGCGGGGAGAAGTATGCGATGGCTGGAATGGAAATGGAACAATATCTTCAAGCTGATGAAGTAGGCACATACCAAGGAAGAAACGCCAACTTCACAGGCGAGGGCTTTGCTCAGCAAAAATTCAAAGTCAATGCGATGACGCAGTCTGACTATGATAAATGGGTAAACAAAACGAAGAAAGAAGCACCAAAGTTAACGAAGAAAACGTATGACTACTTGATGCTTCCTGATGCTGCAGATGTGCAGACATTCTCATCAACACATTTATCCTTTGCGAAGCACGGAGAAGATTCTGAATATGCACTCCAAGCACGCAAACGTTTAGGTTATCAAGCAGTTTCTCCGCATTCCAAGACAGATCCTTTCGAGAATGTGAAGAACTATAAAAGAAAATTAGAAACAGAATAAACTGACTAAGGAAAGGAGGAGGCCGTTATGCATTTAAAATGGGATGAGTTTTTTGTAACTGGAGACCCATTAATTCTTGGTGCGCAAATTTCTATCGCTCTCACTTCCATTGCCATTGTGTTTGTTTTAACCTACTTTAAAAAGTGGAAATGGCTTTGGAAAGAATGGCTGACATCAGTTGATCATAAAAAGCTTGGAATCATGTATATCCTTGCTGCTGTGATTATGTTCTTCCGCGGTGGGGTAGACGGACTGATGATGCGCGCGCAGCTGGCGCTTCCTAATAATACGTTTTTAGATTCAAACCACTATAATGAAATCTTTACAACGCATGGTACGATCATGATTCTATTCATGGCGATGCCATTTTTAATTGGTTTAATCAACGTCGTTGTTCCTCTTCAAATTGGTGCACGTGACGTTGCATTCCCTTATTTGAACAACCTTAGCTTCTGGACATTTATGGTCGGAGCAATGCTGTTCAACATTTCCTTCGTTATTGGAGGATCACCAAGTGCAGGCTGGACGAGTTACATGCCGCTCGCCGGAAATGATTTCTCACCAGGACCTGGACAGAACTACTACTTGCTCGGGCTCCAAATTGCAGGTATTGGTACACTTATGACAGGTATTAACTTCATGGTGACCATCTTAAAAATGCGTACAAAAGGTATGACACTTATGCGTATGCCAATGTTTACATGGACAACATTGATTACGTCTGTCATCATCGTGTTTGCATTCCCTGTACTAACAGTTGCTTTAGCACTTATGACATTTGATCGTTTATTCGGTTCTGCATTCTTTACACTCGAAGCAGGCGGTATGCCGATGCTTTGGGCGAACCTTTTCTGGATTTGGGGACATCCTGAGGTATATATTGTTATCCTGCCGGCTTTCGGTATTTTCTCAGAAATCTTTGCGACGTTCTCAAGAAAGCAGTTGTTTGGTTACAAAGCGATGGTTGTATCGATTGTGGCAATCTCTGTTCTTAGTTTCCTTGTGTGGGTTCACCACTTCTTTACAATGGGGAACAGTGCAGCGGTTAACTCATTCTTCTCGATTACAACAATGGCGATTTCTGTACCAACAGGTGTGAAAATCTTTAACTGGCTCTTTACGATGTATCGAGGCCGTATCAGCTTTACATCACCAATGCTTTGGGCACTTGGTTTCATCCCGAACTTCGTAATCGGTGGTGTAACTGGGGTTATGCTTGCGATGGCAGCTGCGGATTACCAGTACCATAACACGTACTTCCTTGTATCCCACTTCCACTATGTATTAATCGCAGGTACTGTATTTGCTTGTTTTGCTGGTCTTGTTTTCTGGTATCCAAAAATGTTTGGTTACAAGTTAAACGAAAGAATCGGCAAATGGTTCTTCTGGGTATTCATGATCGGATTTAACATCTGTTTCTTCCCGCAGTACTTCCTAGGACTGCAAGGAATGCCAAGACGTATTTATACGTATGGACCAGAAGATGGCTGGACTGCACTCAACTTTATTTCAACAATTGGTGCATTTATGATGGGTATCGGATTCATCATCCTTTGCTACAACATTTACTACAGCTGGAGACACTCAAAACGTGAAGTGTCTGGAGACAGCTGGGGAGAAGGACGTACACTTGACTGGGCGACATCTTCTGCAATTCCGCCGCATTATAACTTTGCAGCACTTCCAGAAGTGACAACACCAGATGCATTCCATCATTGGAAGCAAAACAATGTGGACGTTCATCCTGAAAAAGAATTCAAGAAAATTCACATGCCGCATAATTCAGGCAGACCGCTGATCATGTCTGCATTCTTTGGACTTGGTGCATTCGGTCTTGTATTTGAATGGTACTGGATTGGTGTTATTGGCTTAATCGGTGTATTCGCAACGATGATTTTACGTTCATTCGAATATGACGATGGCTACTATATTCCTGTTGAAGAAGTCATTGAAACAGAGAAAAAGAATAAGGAGGCGCAGAAGTAATGGGACATAATGATAGCAGCTATGCAAATGCACCGCTTGAATATCAGTCTGAAACCGGACGTTTAAACATCCTTGGTTTCTGGATATTCCTTGGCGCGGAAATCGTGTTGTTCTCAACACTTTTTGCGACCTACTTTGTTCTACATGGCAGAACAGCTGGCGGCGTTTTACCAGCTGAGCTGTTTGATATGAAGCTTGTATTGATCATGACATTCCTGCTATTGGTTAGTTCATTTACATGCGGGATTGCTGTTCATGAAATGCGCCGTGGAAGTACAAAAGGGGTTGTCATTTGGACGATTCTCACACTGCTTCTAGGTGCAGGCTTCGTTGGATTTGAGCTTTTCGAGTTCTTCCATTATGTACATGAAGGTGCGAGCATCCATACAAGTGCGTATTGGTCTGCATTCTTTGTACTTTTAGGAACTCACGGACTACACGTATCGATCGGTATCTTCTGGATTACCGGGATCTTGTTCCAAATTAAAAAGCGTGGATTAACTCCACAAACAGCAGCGAAGATTTTCATCTCAAGTCTATACTGGCATTTCCTTGATGTTGTATGGATTTTCATCTTCACAGCTGTTTACTTGATCGGATTAGGGGGGCTTTTGTGATATGGCTGGAAAAACACATTCCTCAGCAGAGCACGAACACTTCCCTTGGAAACACGTAGTTGGCTTTATCCTATCCATTGTGCTGACAGTCTTAGCATTCTGGATTGCGATTGGAGCTGAAATTGGCAGTTCCGCAAAACTATGGATTATCTTTGGTTTTGCGTTCATTCAAGCATTCTTGCAGCTGTTCATGTTTATGCACATGACAGAGAGCGAGAATGGAACTGTTCAAGTCGGAAATACTTTGTTTGGTCTGTTCTGTGCGATTATCTTCGTCATCGGATCTGTTTGGATCTTTGCGGCTCACTACAGCCACGGAGAGAACAGTAAAGACGGGTATTCACCGTCTGCACCAAAGCAGTCTGAGCATTCAGAGAAATAATAAAAAAACCACTCATCTCTTGAAGGTGAGTGGTTTTTATCATGATGGTGATAACGCTTCCAATAGTTGGGCGATATCTATCGGCTGCTGAATCTTTTGCGAATGAATGGAAGTCCGTAGATGAGGAACGCTGCAATGTGAGCCAAAATCACGTTAATGGCAAAGAATGCGATCATGAAGGTATGTCCTGCTGGAGATAAACTGCTTGTCATGTAAAGACCGAAGAAAATCCACATAATCATAATGGGTGGAATAGATGCTAATGCAATTTTTCTGTTTTCCAGCCATAAAAACAGGGGTGTAGCCGTTGCAATACATAGGTACGCAAAGAACATATCCATCGTATCCAACTCCTTTGTAAGTTGATATTCAAATCAAATGAGAGGTCAGGATGCAATTGTGTCTGTTTTTAGGAGATATTGTGAACATTTTGTTACAAGTATTATACCACAATTGACTTTGAAGTAAACGTAATAATTGGAAAATGGGCCTTATTCCATACAAAATGGTTTTATTCCTCTTTCCTCAGTGCAGCTTATCTCATCTGATGTTTACTTGTTATATCGCCACATAGGTCATTGAATTTTTCCCTTAAAATCTGTAAAATAAACTTTTTAAAGGACTTGAGATCGATTGAATGAAAAGTGTATAGAGGGATTTTTTCCTATTGTTAGGATGAAAAGTATTTCATTTTTTGAAAATTGAATGGAACCTTTCGGATGTATCTTCCGTCATATTTAAGGTGAGTTGATTTTGTGAAAATTTCAATCTAATATAAATAAGGGCTTTTATGTTTTGTAATAAGGGTGGTTAGTTCATGAACAAGCAGAATACATCTCCTTACTATCAAGGAGATTTGATTTTTATATTTTTAGCCTTCTTTGCCATCAGTATCATTGCGATTTATGCTGCGGGTCAATTTGGGCAGTACGGATCTAATGCGTGGACCAGACAGATCATATACTATATGGTCGGAGTTATATGTATTGTTGCTATTAATTATTTTGACTTAGAGCAATTAGAGAAACTGAGCTTATATATATTTATAGGCGGCATTATGCTGTTAATTCTTCTGAAAATCGCTCCTGCACAAATCGGAGGTCATGATTTTGCCCCAATCAAAAATGGTGCAAAAAGCTGGTTTGTGTTACCTGGAATAGGGACATTTCAGCCCTCGGAGTTCATGAAAATTGGTTTGATTATGATGCTCGCATCTGTTATTGGAAAGTCTTCACCTAGAGGAAAAAGGACATTAGAGGATGATATTTTCCTTCTATTAAAAATTGCCGGCGTGGCAGCTGTACCAGTTGGACTGATCTTCTTGCAGGATGCAGGGACTGCGGCTGTTTGTATGTTTATTGTTGTGGTGATGGTGTTTTTATCAGGGGTGAATTGGAAACTGATTTCTCTCATCGGTTCAGTGGTTGTACTATTGGTTGCCGCTGTGTTAGCCGTCATCATTCTCTTCCCTGATTTTGCGAAAACAATCGGTATTCAACAGTACCAAATTAACCGGATTACCGCTTGGCTGCCTGATAGTTCTTCGACAGCCAACCAAGCACAGACGCAGGATGCATCTGGATCTGATAAATATCAAGTAGAGCAGGCGATTATGGCCATTGGTGCAGGGCAGATTTTTGGGAATGGCATTAAAAACTTAAAGGTCTACGTTCCTGAAGCACAAACGGATATGATTTTCTCCATTATAGGTGAAGCCTTTGGCTTTATCGGCTGTGCGTTTGTTGTGATCATGTTCTTCTTCTTGATTTACCGGCTTGTCGTACTGATTGACCGTATCCATCCTTATAGCCGTTTTGCGTCATTCTTCTGCGTAGGATATACAGCATTGATTGTAATCCATACGTTCCAGAACATTGGCATGAACATAGGCGTGATGCCTGTAACAGGGATTCCACTCTTATTTATCAGCTTTGGAGGAAGCTCTGTCTTGTCCGTTCTCATTGGATTCGGGATCGCCTATAACGCAAGCGTTCAATTAACGAAATATCAAAGTTATTTATTTAAATAAAACGGGTAAGGGCAGTCTAAGTATAGGCTGTCTTTTTTTATGCGAGTTTTAATTTTTGAAAAGCCCTAGGTCTTTGCCTTATGATAGAAGAAGTGAAGGAGGTCTTCGAATTGAACAAAACGATAGAAACCATATTAAATCATCGATCCATTCGTTCGTTTACAGACGAGCGTTTGACAGAAGAAGAGGTGCTGACACTGATCAAAAGTGCACAGGCTGCTTCAACATCAAGCTACGTACAGGCGTATAGTATTATTGGGGTGACAGATCAGGAGAAGAAGGCCAAGCTTGCTGAACTGGCTGGAAATCAGCCATACGTTGAGAAGAACGGGCATTTCTTTGTCTTCTGTGCAGACTTGAAACGCCATGATCATATTGCAAAAAAAGCAGGGAAGAATCATCAGGAGGCGCTTGAGAATACGGAAGCCTTTCTCATTAGCGTCATCGATGCGGCATTGGCTGCACAAAATGTCAGTGTTGCTGCAGAATCAATGGGACTTGGGATCTGCTATATTGGCGGACTGCGTAATGAGCTGAGAGAAGTCTCTGAAGTGCTTGAAACGCCATCTTATGTGCTGCCGTTATTCGGTCTGGCTATTGGCCATCCAGCTAATCAGTCGTCACAAAAGGAACGGCTGCCAGTTGAACTAATCTATCATGAAAATTCATATCAGCAAGATGAAGCGCATGTGGATCGTTATTTAAAAGAATACGACGATCGTATTTCCGCATATTATGAAGCACGAACAAACGGTGAGAGAAAAGATACTTGGTCTGAGCAGATGCTGCGGGGCTTCAGCCAGCCAAAGCGTGCCTTCCTTGGAGAATTTGTGAAAGAGAAGGGCTTTAATCGAAAATAAATAAGACATCCCCCTTTCCATTAAGAGAGGGGGATTTCTGTAAGAGGTGCAGCATAATGAAATTAAGTATACTGGATCAATCTCCTTTGATAGGAGGCGCTACGCCTGCTGAAGCACTGAAGCAGACGGTTGAACTGGCGAAGCAGGCGGAGAAGTGGGGTTATCACCGTTTTTGGGTATCAGAGCATCATTTTTCAAACCGGCTTGCAGGATCGAGTCCAGAGGTGCTTCTCGGTCATTTATCAGCCGTTACATCGCACATACGCATTGGTTCTGGCGGCGTTATGCTCCCGCACTACAGCGCCTATAAAGTAGCAGAGAACTTCAGGGTTCTCGAAGCGCTGGCTCCTGGCAGAATCGATCTTGGGATTGGACGTGCCCCTGGTGGTATGCCTATTTCCTCCATTGCCCTTCATCATGGGGAGCGAAAGCGTCTAGGCGACCAGTATCCTGAGCAGGTAGAGGAATTGAAGGTCTATTTACATGATCTAGCGGATGAATTTTACCCGCTGCCTCATTTGACTGCTTCTCCGAAGGTAGAGACCGCGCCAGAAGTATGGATGCTTGGTTCTTCTGGAGGGAGTGCAAGGCTTGCGGCGAAAGCAGGTGCAGGCTACACGTTTGCGCTTTTTATTAATGGTGAAGGCGGAGAAGACTCTGTGGAGCAATATATCAAACGATTTGAACCTTCAGTATTCGGTGATCAGCCGCGTGTCAGTCTGGCAGTCTTTGTTTTATGTGCCGAAACAGAAGAGCAGGCAGAAAAACTGGCTGTCAGCTTAGATTTATCTTTACTTGCCAATGAACAGGGGCTGAATCTTGAAGGTTTTCCTTCATATGAAGAGGCACAGTCGTATTCCTACAGTCCTTATGAACAAAAACGAGTGGCTGCCAATCGTCAAAGGATGGTCATTGGAACACCAGCATCTGTGAAAAAGCAGCTGACCACACTTGCGAAGGCTTATCGGACAGATGAATTGATCGCTGTGACCATCACACATCACATGCAAGACAGGCTCACATCGTATCGTTTATTAAAAGAAGCCTTTGATGCATAAAACGTATGTATATTTATCGCCTGCGGAGCCAGTACAAGGGGAAAAGGAGCATCATGGTGAGGAAGAAGGCGGCTGACACCAGCAGGCTGAGCGGATAGATACAGGAAGCATAAACAGTCAGCTCGCATGCTTGATGAAAAGGACGAGGCTGCTTCGTATGTAAAAAGGTTAGAAAATAAACCAATGTGATCGTCAGAAAAAAAGCAGTAAAAAAAGAAACGATCCATAGCAATATCAACATGAGTTTCTCTTTCCTCCATATATGATCGAAAAGCCTTGATGAGCTTATCCGCTCATACAAGGCTTTTCTTGTGATTCACATTTATTCAGGGTAAATTTCGAAAGGTTCCTTCGTTTGTACGGTATCTGATTTTCCTTTCAAACTTGCATACGCAAGCATTGTATACTCACCAGCTTCAAGCTTCTGGCCTTGATTGATTGTGCCATTCCATTTTATGCGGTGCTCTCCTTTATCAACATGTTGATAAACACCAGCTTCACCTAAATACTCTCCATCGGTCGAGTAGACAAGGAATGCAAGGTTCTCAGCACCGCCAGGCAGGTAGCTGCTAATGACATAGCTTCCAGCACGATTGTCCGGCTCTACGGAAACAGAAGTGACGCGCGGATAATCAGGCTCTTTCACAATCAATAAAGTAGGGATTTCCGTGATCTTTCTGCCATTTTCGCGAATGGTGATGCTGCCTTGGTACGTCCCTTTTTTGGTTTTTCCGTAATTCACCTGTACTGCGGAAGTAAAGGATCCAGTGGAATTCCCTTTGACGGTGATTTTTTTCGTTCCGTTTGTACTAATGCCGCTGCCATTGAATTTGTAATCAATGGTATACGTTTTCGGTGCTTTTGAAAGGTTTTCTACCTTAAATTTCTTCGTTTTGATTTGAACGCCTTTTTCCTTTAAGAAAGTGCCGTATGAATAGCTCGCATCAGAAACGATAGAAGACGCTTGAAGTGATTCCATGATTCGAACGCTGCCTGTTCCTTGTGTGTTATGAGGGAATGGGCTGCCATTTGCGTCAAATAGTTTTTCTGCTGTATTCATCAGCAATGCTTTGATTTGTTCAGTTGAGTACGATGGTTTTGCTTGTTTGATGATCGCTGCAACTCCTGCCACATGCGGAGATGCCATACTTGTTCCTTGCTTAGAACCATATCCGTAAGGCTGAGAAGGATCATGCGTTGGGATCGTACTCACAATGCTGACACCGGGTGCTGATAAATCAGGCTTAATCATCCACGTATCCACAACCGGTCCGCGGGATGAGAAGTCAGCGACTTGCTCACTAAGTTCTTTGACAAATTGAATGGAGAAAGCCGTTGTATCGTTTCCAGCCTCAATGGCTTTGATAAGCACTGTTCCTTCAGCTTTTGACAGCTTAATTGTAGGAAGTGCGAGACCTGGTACGTCGACTGGAATCTCTCCATCGGTATTGTTATACATCACAACGCCGATTGCACCAGCGGCTTTTGCATTGTCGACTTTATCCACAAAAGCAATGGCACCACGTTCAATTACGGCCACTTTTCCTTTAACATCGATGTCTTCAAATGCCTTTTCGTCACCGATTCCTGCTTGGACGAGTGTGACTTGTTTTTGGTCAAGCGCTTTTAAATCACTCTCTTGGTAGTATCCCATGACTTTTGCAGTAGAATAATTCGGGAATTTCACATTGTAAAGGCTGTACGGAAGCTGAGTTGCCCCGACAGAAATGGCCTCTCTTGACGTGCCGGGAGAACCGACAGTCCAGTTATTAGGACCGCTGTTTCCATTCGAAGTAACAGCTACAACGCCTTCAGACATGGCCCAATCGAGTGCAATGCTCGTTGCATAATCAGGGTTATTGACACTGTTCCCAAGAGAGAGGTTCATGACATCTGCTCCGTCAGTAACAGCCCGGTCGATGCCTGCAAGAACGTTCTCGGTTGTTCCAGATCCACCTGGTCCAAGTACACGGTATGCAAGAAGCGTGGCATCCTTTGCGACCCCTTTAATTTGTCCATTTGCCGCAATCGTTCCTGCAACGTGTGTGCCGTGATCTGTGGATTCGCCTCTAGGATCTCCTTTAGGTGTCTCTTGCGGAGAATAATCATTATCAACAAAATCATAGCCTTTGTATAAACCGAAGTTTCCTTTTAAATCAGGGTGGGTATAGTCTACTCCAGTATCAATGACTGCGACTTTGACCCCTTTTCCAGAATAGCCGGCATCCCATGCTTTTGGTGCACCGATAAATGGAGCGCTCTTATCCATAAGCGGGGAGACATCTTCGTTTGGAAGCTGGATGCTTTCCTTTTTCACTTCATCGGTTTTATATGTAACATCCGGATAAACGGCTTTTACTCCATCAACTGCGAGCAGTTTCGGGATTTCGTTTGCAGGAAGTTTCATAGAGAAACCAGAGAAGACTTTTTCATATTCTTGACGAACACTCGCTTTATCTACCTCTTTGAGTGCTGCGTTCTTTACTTTTGTTCGAGATTTTTTGAGGGAGGCTTTTGTTTGTGATTTGCCTTCTTGCTTGGCTTCAACTAAGGATTTTTCCTTTAATTCAACAATGACAGTGGTTTGTTTTCTCGAGTTGACATTGATTTCACCGAAGATTTTTGCTTTTTCTAGTTCCATCTTTTTGTTAGATGGAGCAGCAGCAGCCTGTTGACCGGTAAAGAATGTGGATAAAATAAAAATAGTGGAGAACAATAGAACAGAAGAACGAGATATGACCTTTTTCATTAATTTTCCCCTTTCTAGCTGTGTTTTTAGGGAGATAGCCTTTCTTTTTGTGGATAAATAGGAAAGATTCACTGCCCGTTATTAAGTATTCAATACGTTGAAAACAATTCCTTTACTAAAATGGTCTTATTTTACATAGTGATAAAGAACTATTTTGTTTATAAAGTCGCACTTATTCACAAATGTCTGTTGATAACTCGATTATTCAGATACATATATGGAAAATAAAAAATTTACATACACAAAATCTAGTAAGAGGGTGTTGATATGTGGATAAATCCTGTTGATAAGGTGTGCTTATCTTTGGGATAGCGTGTGTATAAAATTTTCAATGAAACATCCAGGCACATGATGATCTTCTGCACTTTTCAACAAAACTTCTGAAAACTAGTTGGTTTTTTCACCCAGATTGTGACAAACCTCTCTTTTTTCTCGGGATATGATAGGAGCAGTTGTTTTGCTAGAGCTGCTAGATTCTAAGAAAAGCGGAGGGATGTTCAGTGAAGAAATTAAAAAGCTGGTTGAGCGTATGGTTTGGTTTCATGATGAATGTGCTTGTGAACCCTGGTGTGATGATGAAGAATCAAGGGTTTCAGACGGCCGCGGCGGATGCTGGATTCTTTCAAGTAGTGAAAGAGAGAGCGCTGGAGAAGCTGGCAGAGGAACATAAGAAGAAACGCAAGGCAGAGAAGCGGTTTACTCAAAGTCTGATGATGCTTGAAGAGAAGACGATGCGAGAGGCGCGTGCTGGTCCGCTCTTACCTTTACAGAAAAAGTGAAACAGGGTAAAATCCCACATAAGAAATGTTATCTGCTGGGAGAGGATACCCCTTGAAGATATATAAAATATTGAATAACAACGCAGTGGTTGTGAAGGAGGGCGATCAGGAGAAAATTGTGATGGGACCCGGAATTGCTTTTCAGAAGGGGAAAAATGACGTCGTTCCTCTTCAAAAAATAGAGAAAATCTTTGTTGTGCGTGAAGAAAATGAGAAATTCAAACAAATTCTTGCCACATTGCCAGAAGCGCATATTGAGGTGGCAGAGCATATCATCAGTTATGCAGAGGGGAAACTCATGATGCCGCTCAGTGATCACATTCACATATCACTGACTGATCATTTGTCCTTCGCCATTGAACGCCTTCAAAAAGGCATTGTGCTATATAATAAATTGCTTGGTGAGATCAAAGTCTTATATAAGCAGGAATATGAGATTGGAAAGTATGCCATTCGTTATGTAAAGGAGCGGCTTGGGGTTGAACTGCCGGACGATGAGGCAGGATATGTGGCACTTCATATTCATACGGCCAAAATGAATACGGAGTCCATGAAAAAGACCGTGAAATATACAACGATGATTAAAGAAATGATCGAGCATATTGAAAGCTATTTTCAGCATTCAATTGATGAGGATAGTATTTCCTATCAGCGGCTTGTGACACATTTGAGGTATGCATTAGGCAGGTTGGAATCGAATGAGGCATTTCAAATCATGGACGAAGACATGCTGATTTTTATCCAAACAAAGTATGATACGGCGTACCGGTGTGCACTTGGACTCGCTGATTTGTTAAAAGATGAATATGGACTTCATCTCCCTGAATCGGAGATCGGCTACATCACGCTGCATGTCCAGCGTCTGCAGGAAGCCGAATTGGTTTAAAATGATCGTGCCTGCATGCAGGCTTTTTTTTATGCACACTACTCTTATTAGTGTATATGGGTCATTGGATTTGAAAAAAGAGGTTGACGCATGTCACAGTCTTATACTATGATGAAAGCGTCATCAAAAATTGATATCGCGGGATTGTGACTGTCAGGCAGGCAAGACCTAAAATTTGCGTAACGAGGGGACGTGTATGTCCTTTATTCGTTGGTGAATTTTAGGTCTTTTTTGCTTTAAAAAAGGAGGAGACATCATGGATTATCAAAAAACAGCTAAAGAATTAATGAAACTGTTAGGCGGCAAGGAAAATGTCATCAGTGCAACGCATTGTGCAACAAGACTCAGATTGGTGGTGAAAAATGAGGATTTGATTGACAAAGAGGCCATTGAAGAACTTGAAGGAGTGAAGGGGGCCTTCTCAAGTTCAGGGCAATTTCAAGTCATTTTTGGAACGGGATCTGTCAACAAAGTGTATGAACCATTTGTTCGTGAGACTGGTCTTGAGACTGGCGACGAGAATCAAAAGCCTGTCAGCCATGATGAAGCAGTGAAACAAAAAATGAATCCACTTGCGCGTTTTGCAAAGACGTTATCAAATATTTTTGTACCGATCATTCCAGCAATTGTGGCAAGCGGTTTGTTAATGGGTCTCTTAGGCATGATGAAAGCCTTCAAATGGGCTGATCCAAGCTCAGCGATCTTCCAAATGCTTGATATGTTCTCAAGTGCAGCCTTTATCATTTTACCGATTTTAATTGGGGTCAGTGCAGCGAAAGAGTTTGGCGGAAATCCGTATTTAGGGGCTGTCATTGGGGGAATTATGATTCACCCGAATCTGCTTAATCCGTGGGGATTGACGGAAGCAAAACCAGAGTATATGCATTTATTCAATGTTGATATTGCTCTTCTTGGTTACCAAGGGACGGTCATTCCAGTGCTATTGACCGTATATATCATGTGCCTTGTTGAGAAGAACTTAAGAAAAGTGGTTCCGAACAGTATTGATTTACTTGTGACCCCATTTGTGACCGTGATTGTCACTGGATTTGTGACGTTTATTGCAGTTGGACCGCTTGGAAGAATGCTTGGTACAGGAATTTCGAGTGCACTGACATTTATTTATGACCATGCGGGATTCTTAGCAGGACTCATTTTCGGCGGTGCTTACTCTTTAATTGTGCTCACAGGGGTTCATCATAGCTTCCATGCGATTGAGGCAGGCTTGCTGAATGATATTGGGCGTAACTATTTGCTGCCGATCTGGGCAATGTCCAATGTCGCGCAAGGCGGAGCAGGATTGGCTGTCTTTTTCTTAGCCAAGCGTGCAAAAACAAAAGAAATTGCCCTTCCTGCTGCCTTCTCTGCTTTTTTAGGAATTACTGAGCCTGTCATATTTGGTGTAAACCTCCGCTATCGTCAACCATTTATTGCGGGAATGATCGGAGGCGCATTGGGCGGGGCATTCGTCGTTTTCACGAAGGTAGCTGCCAATGCTTATGGTTTAACAGGCATTCCGATGATTGCGATTGCAGCACCATTCGGTATTCAGAATGTGGTCAATTATGTGATTGGTATGTTAATCGCTGTTGCTGTTTCATTTATTCTCACTATCATTTTTAAAGTAAAAGAAGTCGAAAAATAATCAAGGAGTGGTCACAGTCATGACAACAACTGACGCAGCACTTCGTCAAAAGATAGCAGACCGTATTCGAAACTATGAGCATTTGGTCAAAAAGGATGTGTACCGGCAGCATTTTCATTTGATGCCGCCAGTTGGTCTTTTAAATGATCCGAATGGGCTGATTCAGTGGAAAGGAATTTACCACGTCTTTTATCAGTGGCAGCCATTCAAAACGGGGCATGGTGCAAAATTCTGGGGGCATTATACATCGACAGATCTAGTCAATTGGCAGCACGAAGAAGCCGCTCTTGCCCCAAGTGATTGGTTTGATCAAAACGGCTGTTATTCTGGCAGTGCATTTATAGAAGATGGGCAGATGCACGTGATGTACACTGGAAACGTTCGGGATGAACAAGGGAACCGTGAGACGTATCAATGTTTAGCTGTTTCGGAAGATGGTATTCACTTTGAGAAAAAAGGTGTCGTGGCAACGCTCCCTGAAGGGTTCACTGCCCATTTTCGAGATCCGAAGGTATGGAAGCGAAATGGCCGGTGGTACATGATCCTTGGTGCACAAAGCTTAGACCTGAAAGGACACCTTGTCTTATTTACCTCTGATACGTTAGATAATTGGACGTTTCAAGGCACGATTGCAGGCAGCGGAAAGAATGGTTTAGACAATTTCGGCTATATGTGGGAATGTCCAGATCTGTTTGAATTAGACGGCCGGGATGTATTGATTGTGTCACCGCAAGGACTAGAGCCGGATGGCTTAAAATATCACAACACACATCAATCAGGCTATTTTGTTGGCACATTGGATGATCACTCGTATCAATATACACACGGAGCGTTTGAGGAACTGGACCGTGGCTTTGACTTCTATGCGCAGCAAACCTTTCTAGACGAATCAGGCAGACGACTTTTAATCGGGTGGATGGGGGTGCCTGATCAAGGAGAAGAGCATCATCCGACGATTTCTTATCAATGGATACACTGCCTCACGATCCCGAGAGAACTCCATTTAGATGAGGACGAACATCTGATTCAAAAACCAGTAAGTGAACTTCAATCCATGCGGACCAATGAACAAGAGCATGTTTTTCATATTAAACGTTCTGTTCATTCCATCCCTGTAGAGGATATTACGAGCGCAGAGGTATTCATTGATCAAATTGACACACAAAAAGGGTTTGAATGCTGTATCCGTGCAGCAGCACGCATCATCTATGATAAAGAGGAAGGGAAGCTGACATTAGAGCGGGATCGATTTGAAGATCGATCAAAGGAAGTTCGTGAAGCAGTCATAGAGGAATTACACGACCTTCATATCTTTATCGACTCATCGTCAATTGAGATTTTTGTAAACGGAGGCCGAGAAGTTTTTACTGCACGTTATTTTCCTTCCCCGGGAAATAAATCGATCTCCATCAGTGGCAGAAATGAAACAAAGCTGAAACTGAAGACATGGCATTTACAAAGAGAAGCAAATCGTTGATCCTTATCCTACAAGTGATGATCAGTATGACGTGAAATTGAAAGTAACAGAAACAGCAAGGCATATAAAAAGGGCGCTTCAGCACCGTCTGCACGATTGATAGAGAAGGTGCCGATGTAGAATTACATTTCTCTATCAGATAATTGAGGTGCGGGATATTGGGGACCCCAATACCGCATCCTCGTTTTCTTTGTTAAATTCACCGCCCGTTCCGGCTAAAGTACCTTGTTCAAATTTTTAACTTCAATCATATCAGCCCGTTTAAATAGTTCTGCTTCTGATCGATCAGTTTTGAAAACTAACCCCGCCTTCCTCAGGATTAATCGATGTTTTGACATTATTAGCTGCTTCAGACAAAGAAAGTCTTGCATCTTATTCCACTGATCATAAGTGGAATTTTTATTTTCATTGGTTTTTTGGCTTTTGGACCAATGGCAACCCCGACATCTACATCCCCTCACCATTAATTCCATTATATTTTCTTGATAACTATCAGTTAAAACGATTTTCCCCCGTTTGCTTCACTGTTCGTTTTACTTTATCATGCTGTTCTTTATAAAAAAGGTTTACTTTATTAATTATGAGTGATAACATACATTTAAATTATTGGTAATGAATATTACTTTTATATAAAATAAAGTAATTTTTATTACATATGATAAATCATATAAATTTTTTTATGATGAGGGGTGCTCTGTCTCTAAAATGAAAGTTGTCGAAGATAGGGGTTGCGTCATTCATTTCATTTTTGAAAGCGCTATCTTATTGGTATGTGGCTGGCAGTGAATAGATTAAAAATTCTACTTAGTTGATTGTTTCCACTATCCAAAATGAAGAGGAGTGTATGTTGGTCAGTGATTTAGCACCAGTGGTTGGATGTTATCAATGCATGTAAAGAAGTTGCTATTGCAAACAACTAAAAAAATTAATCTATTAAATCAATATGAAGTTAAGGGGTGTATTTGCATGGGAGTATGGAATTTTAAAGGCGGTTCTATTTGGTCAGAAAAGGGGTTCATTCCAAATAAGTCTACAAGCATTACAGTTACTCATGAGGATGATAGGGATATTCATTTATCTGAATCTAGCGTAATTGTACCGGGACTAGTAGATTTTCATTGTCATGTATGGGCACCTGGAGCAGAGATTGGTGTAACAGATAAACAATATCTTTCCTCAGGAGTAACTACAGTTGGGGACGCAGGTACTTTTGGCTATGACGGATGGGAGGAAGCAAATCGTTATTGGGAAAACAGCCCGTTAACAGTTCGTTCTTGGTTATCAGCTTTACCAGAAGGGCTAACCAATCACCCCAATCCTAACCCAACCAAGCCAGAAAGTATTTCGTTGGATCGAATTGTTGAAGTTGCATCTTTAGCTAATGATTGTTTATTAGGAATTAAGATTCGCTTAGGTCAGGTGGACAAAACGACTGACCGGTCTTTATTACGCTTAGCAAGAGAAGCAGCCGATCGAACCAATTTACGAATGATGGTTCATTTAACTGGAACTCAACTAGATATTGAAGAGGTAACACAATATTTTAATAAAGGGGACATTCTCACTCATCCATTTCAAGGAAGGGATGGAAACGTGTTAAATACTTCCGGGAAGGTAAAAAAAGAATTTCTAGCTGCAGTAGAAAGAGGAATAGTATTAGATATCGGTCACGGTAGAAAACACTTTAATTGGAATGTTTTTTATAAATGCTTAGCTGAGGGAATTAAACCAGATACGATCAGTACAGATTTAACAAGCGCGTCATGGAGAAAATACCCTGTTTATAACATGAGCTACATCATTTCTAAAATGATTGTAGGTGGACTGTCTCTTGATGAAGCTTTTAGAGCAGTTCTGGTAACAGCTCCTAAATTGTTAGGAATTGACGATGTTACTTTTACTCCAAATCACCTTGTGGTTCTAGATTCTACTTCTACTGAGACTGCCTTTCCCGATGTAGATGGAGAAACGGTGTTAGGTAACATTAACTATCAACCGAAACATGTAATTTTTAACGGTAAACCAGACCTTGAGAGCAATTTTAGTTGAAAATAAACGTTTTTGACACGATGAAAGAAAGTTTTCATTTTGTTCGCTGTCTTGAGGAAACAACAGAAGAGTAAATGGAGATACTCTTACACATCTTACCGAACCGTAAGAGTATCTCTTTATTTCCAAATGAATGTAAGCGTTATCAAAATTTCTTTTTAATTATTTTAAAAGGAGGAATTTGAATGGAAAATTCTCAATTGAATTTCGAAAAGAAGACGATTCGAAAGGTGACAAGAAGAATAATCCCGTTACTATTTTTACTCTATATAATTTCTTATCTAGACAGGGCAAATGTGGGATATGCTGCATTGGAAATGAACGAAGCATTAGGACTAACAAGTAAAATGTTTGGTCTTGTGACAGGTATTTTTTTTATTGGTTATTTTCTCTTTGAAGTACCAAGTAATATTTTAATGCAAAAATTTGGGGCAAGAGTTTGGATTACTAGGATTCTCTTTACTTGGGGGATTATTTCTATGGCAACTGGGTTTGCTCAGAATGCTACCCAGCTTTATGTTATTCGATTCCTTCTTGGAATAGCAGAAGCAGGTCTATTTCCTGGCATTATTCTATACCTTACTTATTGGTTCCGAGCTAAAGAAAGAGCAAGTACAATTGCGATGTTTATGACAGCAATCGCAGTTTCTTATATTATTGGAGCTCCCGTTTCTACCTTAATTATTGATCATATTCATTGGATGAATGTACCTGGATGGCGTTGGATGTTTATTATCGAAGGCGCCCCTGCTGTTATTTTAGGGTTTGTTACATATTTCTACTTAACAGACCGGCCAGAACAAGCAAAGTGGTTAACAGCTGAAGAAAAAAATTGGTTGATGGCAGAATTAAGAAAGGACGAGGAGCTAAGAGAAAAGCAAGGCCGACAAGCCTCTAGTCATAAGACGGCCTTGATTGATCCTAAACTGTGGTACCTCGCCTTAATTTACTTTGTATATACTGCAGGTACACTGGGCGTTGGTTATTGGATGCCCCAAATTATTAAAGGGTTATCTAGCTATTTATCAAACACCCAGATCGGCTTCATTGCTACAATCCCTTACATTATTGCTTCAATCGTCATGAATTACTGGTCAAGACGCTCAGATCGCACTGGTGAAAGACGTATGCACACAGCTTTACCGTTACTCGTAGCTGGTTTAACGTTACTCAGTGTAGGAATGGTGTCCAATCCATTTATTGCCATGATTTTCATCACCATTTCATTGGCAGCCATGTATTGTTTTAAAGGTCCTTTTTGGTCATTACCTACTATGATATTGAGTCCAGCCACAGTAGCTGTTGGAATTGCAGTCATTAATTCAATTGGAAGTCTAGGAGGTTTTGTTGGCCCTTATGCAGTTGGATGGCTAAAAGATTATACAGGAAAAATGCAGGCCGGTTTGATTTTCTTAAGTATGATTTTAATAATAGCTTTCCTATTAGTATTAGCTATGAAATTTGAGCAAAGAAGAACTCCCTTAAAGAGTCAGAAGGAAATAGGGGAAATCCGACTTGAAAAATAATTTCTCTACAATCTAAGCAGATCAATGATCTGCTTTTTTCTAGTGAGATCAGCCTGTATCTTAGAGACTATAGCGTGTATATACAAGGTTGGCCTAAAGCGGTTTGATGACGTTTTACATATATGATAACAGGTGGAATTATGGTATCATTTTAAAATATATACAGCTGAGGCTGACGTTTATCCAAATGCGGTAGGACAAAAAAAGGGGTTGTTTACTTGAATTCAAAACAGCAGCCGACGACTAGAAAACGCTTGGAGACAATGGCAGATCATGTTGAAGATAAACGTGAAGAATATAAAGAATTGCTCATTCAAGTTCAATCTATTCTCGGTGAACCTTCTTTAGAGCAGGAAGAAGTGAAAGAGAAGCTGTCAGATACGTATAAACAAATGAAAGAATATGCTTTATTTGTTGAATCCATTGAAGCCTTTATTCGAAAAATGGCGAAAGAGTCCGATCAGCAAAAATAGGCATTCATGTATGGATAAAAGAGTGTACCTGCGTGCGGGTACGCTTTTTTGTATTCTGACTGATTATTCGGAAATTTAAATGAAAGCGTTGACATTTATATTATCATGATCAATAATAAATAAAAAATTCATCTGAGCATGTACAGGAGGAACGATATGAACCATACAACCAAGAAATTCCTGATCACCTTTATGATTGTCCTATTTTCTATGAGTTTTCTTTTTCCTTCCGTTTCTTCTGCCCGAAATCATACGTCGTATGCTGCATCAACTGCTTCAGTCCCATCTGGTCAATATTATCGTTCACAAGAGGTAGCTCTGCATTCTCACGTTCAAAAAGCTTCTCTTTATTACACAACAGATGGCAGCCAGCCGACAACTCAAAGTCAGTTATACAAAAAGCCCATTCATATCGAAACTGATACGACTTTAAAAGTAAGCGTTTACAAGAAAAGCCGCCGCCTTTCCACGTCTACGTACAATTATCGCTTTGTCACACGAGAGGACATTGCATCATCTTTTTTATCTTTCGAATACCAAGGAATGCCTTATCGGCTGTATATTCCAAAAAACCATAAAAGGGGTAAAGCCTATCCTCTCGTCCTATTCTTACATGGAGGCGGGGAGAGGGGAACAGACAATCAAAAGCAGTTACTTGCGAATGATGGTGCAGTTTTATGGGCTTCTCCTGAAGTCCAAAAGAAACATCCTTCGTACGTACTTGCACCTCAGGCGCGAGATGCTGTCGATGGAGGCTTTGCTTTAACAAGAAATTTGCAAAATGAAATTGATCTGACGAACGTGTTTCAATTTTCACCAGATTTACACAAAGCTTATGATGTCCTTCAGCATGTGTTAACTTCTTATCAGATTGATCAGAAAAGAATTTATGCGACGGGTTTATCACAAGGTGGATTTGGCACGTACCAGTTGAACATCACATATCCTCGTCTGTTTGCAGCAATGATTCCTATTGCGGGGGGAGCAGATCCAAGCAAGGCAGGAATTTTAGCACACAAGCCAATATGGGCATTTCATGCAGAAGATGATTCCATTATCCCTATCAGCTATGCAAGAAATACAATTCAAGCTATTCAAAAAGCCGGCGGCCAGCCGCTTTATACGGAGTATGCAAGTAAGTATGGATATGACCATGCATCATGGATGCCTGCTTATGAGACGCCAGGCTTAACAGATTGGCTGTTTGCACAGAGACGAAGCTTTCGATAAACAAAAACCGATTCACCTCCTAACAAGGCGAATCGGTTTTTTCTGTTTTATTTGTCAAAACGATGAGCAGAATGCTTTGTTGGTCCAATGTATTCGTTTAGCTGGAAAGAGCCTTTAATGGCAGCCGTGATGAATTCTTTTGCTGCATAAATGGCTTCTTTCACGTCTGATCCATTCGCTAGTTCAGCTGTGACTGCTGCTGAGAATGTGCAGCCTGCGCCGTGTGTGTATTCTGTGTCAATTTTATCTGTTTCAAGGCGTTCGAAGGTTTGTCCATCATAAAGTAAATCGATGGCTTTGTCTTCGCTGAGCTTACCGCCTCCAGTGATAACCACATACTTTGCACCAAGTTCGTGAATGCGTTTTGCTGCTTCTTCCATTTGTTCGATCGTTTTAATCTCGCCGATTCCGCTTAATTGACCTGCTTCGAAAAGGTTAGGTGTGATAACGGTTGCCAGTGGCGCGAGCTTTTCACGCAGTGCTTCCGCGTGCTCTGGGTAAAGGACCTCGTTCGCACCCTTACAAACCATGACAGGATCAATGACGACATTTTTTAGGTCATATGTTTTGATGGTGTCAGCTGCAAGCTCGATCACGTCGACGGTAGGAAGCATACCCGTTTTCAGTGCATCTACACCAATGCCTTCTACAATGGTAGAGAGCTGCGCGCGAATTGTCGCCGTATCAATTGGAAACACCTGATGATCCCAATGATTATGTGGGTCCATTGCAACGACAACGGTTAAAGCTGTCATCCCGTAGACGTTTTTTTCTTGAAACGTTTTTAAATCTGCTTGGATACCTGCACCGCCGCTTGAATCCGAACCTGCGATGGTGAGTGCTTTATTCATAGACATAGTTGCTGAACCTCCAATGTGATGTGTAACAGTTATTGTTCTATCCCTTATTATAATCAGCTTTTCCGTTTATCACAATGAAACGGCATAAAAAAGCGTTCCTCTCTTCGGAACGCCTCTCTTTCTTACCTTTTACAAATCACCAATTTCCCTTTTTTCAGCTCGTCTAAAAGGGTTAAGGCTAACTCTTGATCGGCCCCAGTTGACATCATTTTGGCCATCAGTTCATCATCCCGGGTGCGAATGACATTGGCGACTTGATCCAAAATTCCTTGATCGACCGCTGTCATGCTTTTGGCGTCTGTATGCTCTGTTACGGTATCAGAGCGTTCTGGGTCGTAGGCAAAAACAAAAACAGCGTCCTTTGATGATCCCGATGAATGAATGTGGTCAATGGTCTGTTTTGCTTCTTTACTATTCTCCACCGTGATATATTCCATCATCATCACTCCTTTTCATCAAAAATTCCCATTTTCCCATCAAATCAAACCGCCTTTTATATCATGAGAAGAAAGTCAATTTATGTTTTAATGGAAAAAGACGAATCTATTAAAGGAGTAAGCTGCATATGAAGATTTCCTTATTAATTGTGACACATAACCGGCTCAGCGCACTGTGTGAGCTGCTTGAATCCATTACAAGACAAACCGTACAGCCTTTTGAAATTGTTGTCGTCAATGATGCAGGAGAGCGAGTCGACATCATTCGGGAACTTTACCCTGAGCTTCCGATCCGCTTGATTCATTTAGATGAGAATGTCCAGCATGTGAATGCCAGAAATGTGGGGGTGCGGGAGCTGACAGGCGACGTCATCATGCTGAGTGACGACGATGATTACTTCACACCTTGTCATATCGAACGCATGAGCAAGGCGCTGGAGGATGCCGATTTTGTCTTTTCTGATGCAGAAATTGTATCATTTGAAGAAAAAGGCGCGACCCGTTTTCCGCTGTCGAGACGTCTGTTTGCTTATACAGCAGATATTGAGGATATGCGTGTCTTTTCTACATATGTTCCTTCGGGCAGTATGTACAAACGCTGTATACACGATGAGATAGGCTATTTTGATCCAGCGATGCATCATTATTGGGACTGGGACTTCTTTTTGCGTGTATCACAGCATGCCCGAGTGAAACGAGTGCCAGCTGCGAGCGTGATCTATGCGTTTTTTGACGGCGGTGGAAATCAGTCTAGTGATCTTGGTGAAACAAGGAAAAACTATTTAGATGATTTAAGTGAAAAGCATGAACTGGGCGATCTGCCGACAGCGAACTTTGCTATATTATTAGAAGAACCAGCGATGAAAAAAAGAGAATCAGAGAGTGAGATTGTGTGGGATGGAAAACCGATGATCTCCAGACTAGCGCAGCAAGTAGAAGGAGGAAAATCACAATGAAGCCATTTTTAAATGATAGCTGGTGGGCTGTGATGAAAAGTGAATTTGAACAGCCGTATTATCAGGAATTACGTGAATGGATGAAGGAAGAATATCGCACGCAGACCGTTTTTCCAAAACCAGATGACGTGTATCGTGCTCTTCATTTGACGTCATATGAAAAGGTCAAAGTGGTGATTTTAGGACAAGACCCTTATCATGGCCCAGGGCAGGCACATGGATTAAGCTTTTCTGTTCAGCCGGGCGTCAAACATCCGCCATCTTTGAGAAATATTTTTCAGGAGCTAAAAGATGATCTTGGCTGTCCTGTTCCAAACCACGGCTCACTTGTCAGCTGGGCAGAGCAGGGTGTTCTGCTGTTAAACACTGTGCTGACTGTGAGAAAAGGCGAGGCGAATTCTCATAAAGGCAAGGGCTGGGAACGTGTGACAGACCGCGTGATTGATGTGCTGAATCAGCGTGAACAGCCGGTCGTTTTTGTGTTATGGGGAAGACATGCTCAAAACAAGAAAGAACGCATTGATCAAAACAAGCATTTCATCATTGAGTCACCTCATCCAAGTCCTTTTTCTGCAAGAAACGGCTTTTTTGGCAGCCGGCCGTTTTCAAAGGTAAACGCGTATTTAAAGCAAATGGGGATTGAAGAAATCAATTGGTGTATCAAGGATATTGAATGAAAATAGGACGAGGGGAGAGACCCTTCGTCCTGTTTATTTTAAAAATTTACGAACCAAGTCGAGTCCGTTTTTCGCATTTGGATAACGGAAGGAAAAATCGAAGCGATTGGTTTGCCGCAGGACGCTTTTTTCATGCGTAAAAGTAAAGAAGCTGTCCTTCCCGTGATATCGCCCCATGCCGCTTTCGCCGACGCCTCCGAATGGCAGGTAAGGTGTAGCGACATGCATAAGCGTGTCATTGATACATCCTCCGCCAAATGAGAGGTTGTCTAGAATATAGGTTTCTGTTTCTTTATTTGTTGTAAATAAGTAAAGCGCAAGCGGCTTTGGCCTTGCTTTGATCATATGAACTGTCTCATGCAGAGAATCAAAGGTCATGACAGGCAGAATCGGTCCGAAAATTTCCTCCTGCATGACGGGATCTTCCCATGTGATGTGGTCTAAAATGGTCGGAGCGATTTTGAGCTCCTGTTCATTGCGCTGTCCACCTGTGACGATCGTTCCATTTGAGAGAAATTGTGTAAGCCTGTCAAAATGACGCTGGCTGACATTTTTTCCAAAGTGCGGATGCGTTTCGGGATGTTCACCATAAAAGTCACGGATACAGGCCGTCATTTCTCGCAAAAGTTCCTCTTTGATGGATTCATGAACGAGCAAATAGTCTGGTGCAATGCAGGTTTGCCCTGCATTGCTGAATTTTCCAAAGGTGATCCGCTTCGCTGCTAATTTGATGTCGGCATCAGGCATGACGATGCTGGGACTTTTTCCGCCAAGCTCAAGTGTGACAGGGGTCAAATGTTTTGCGGCGGCTTCCATGACGACTTTGCCAACTGCCACACTTCCAGTAAAGAAGATATAATCAAAGGGCAGTTTCAGCAGTTCTGTACTGACATCAACACCGCCCTCTACGACAGCCGCATGATCTTCTTGAAATACATGTTTGATGATAGTGCTGATCACTTGTGAGACTGCCGGCGTCAGCTCAGACGGCTTTAAAATCACAGCATTTCCCGCAGAAATCGCGCCGACTAATGGAGAAAGGGCCAATTGGAAAGGATAGTTCCAAGGAGCAATGATGAGCACACTTCCATAGGGTTCCTTGATAATCATGCTTTTTGATCCGATATGAGTCAGCGGTGTTTTCACGCGAGTTGGCTTCGCCCATTTGTGAAGGTGCTTGAGGGTATGATTGATTTCTTCATACACTATCCCGATCTCTGTTGTATAGGCTTCCTGTTCGGATTTATGTAAATCATGGGCTAAGGCCTGTAAAATATCCTTTTCATGCTGTTTGATTGCTGCTTTTAAGTCTTGAAGAATGCGGATGCGTTCTTGAACCGCCGGCTTCTGAAAGACTTTTTGTTTCTGAAATAGAGCAGTGAGCTTGTCCATTATTCAATCCTTTCATAGACGATGTTGTTTCTTTTATTATGTGTGAATGAAGATGACGGGTCAAATAAGAGAGTCGTGAGCGCACTGCTTTGAAAAAATGAACCCATTTGGTTTGTTCATTTGGTAAAATAATGTTGAAAAGAGATTTTTTTAGATTGGAGGGTCTACCCTTGAATATTCATATATCAAGCCTGCTTCAAAAAATGGAGGAAGCGGTTCAAAAAGCAAAACAAAGTGGAAATGATGAAGAGGTGAAACGTCAAGTGGCGGCCATTTCTTCACTATGTGATGTCATTCTCGACGCACCATCACAGGTGCAAATGCCGCAGTCGCCGGTCATTTCACCACCTTCATCGATACATACACCATCAGCACCATCTGTGTCTGCAGATCAAGCCATGCTGGAGAAACTCATGGGCACAAGTGGCGCGAAGAAATTTCAGCAAAATGATGAGGGTCAAAAAGAGAAGGACGGGAATGGCGACTCTATTTTTGATTTTTAATGTCTTGTCACGACAAAGGGAAGGTGATCGGTTTGAAACTATTTTTGGGCGCCATTCAGTGGATGGCATTTTTTATCGCAGCTTCTATTGCCGTACCAATTGCGATTGCACAAGCATTTGAATTGAACCAAGTGCAATCGGCGGAGCTGATTCAAAGTACGTTCTTTTCACTTGGTCTTGTGGCAATGGTGCAGTGTTTATGCGGCCATATGCTGCCGATTAATGAAAGTCCAGCAGGGCTTTGGTGGGGTGTGTATACCCTTTATGCCGGCATGACAGGTACAATCTTTGCGACGTATCCTGAAACCCTGCAAGCATTACAAGGGGCTTTAATTTTTAGTGCTGTTTTCTTTTTTATTTTTAGTCTATTTAAAATCATCAATTGGCTCGCGTCTTTATTTACGCCAGTCGTCACAGGCATTTACCTGCTGCTGCTTGTTGTGCAGCTAAGTCAGCCAATTATGAAAGGGCTGATGGGCATCGGCTATCGGGGAAATCAAGTAGATGGGCTTGTCTTTTGCTTATCGATCTTGATTATTATCCTTACCTTCATGATCAGCCGCTCAAAATGGCATTATTTAAGACAGTTTTCTGTGTTATTCGCACTTGCAGGCGGATGGCTGTTATTCGCTCTACTCGGATTGGCGAAGCCGGTCCGAATTCCAGAACAAATCATCGAGTTTCCGAAGCTGTTTCCATTCGGTATGCCGGTCTTTGACAGTGGATTGCTTGTCACGTCCTTTTTTATAACGATTTTACTCATTGTGAACATGCTGGCAAGTATTCGAATTGTGGAAAGCTCAGTGAAGGCATTTGGTGAACTGCGTGAGCGGAAGAGAGCACGCCCTGCTGGTTTTGTCGCAGCATTTGGTCATTTATTAAGCGGGCTCATCGGGGCGATTGCGCCTGTACCTATTTCGGGGGCAGCCGGATTTATCCAGACAACCAAAATTCCTTCGAGAAAGCCTTTTTTCATAGGAAGTCTGCTTGTTGTTCTCATTAGTTTGTTTCCCCTGCTCATGAGCTTTTTCTCTGCATTGCCATCCCCTGTGGGGCTTGCTGTAAACTTTGTGGTCTTCTCTTCTATGATTGGGATTGCGATGTCGGAGTTTGATCAGTATGAGAAAGAAGAAATTCCGCGGATTCGCTTTGTTCTTGGGATTGCTGTTTTAGCGGGCGTAGGGGCGATGTTTGTGCCTCAGGGGGCCTTGAAAGGGATGCATCCTGTGCTCATTTCATTATTAAGCAACGGTCTTGTTCTAGGTACACTCATTGCGATCGTGGTCGACCAAGTCTTGTTACGAAAGAAAAAGAAATCCGACAATCTCGTGTCAACGTAAAGGGAAAGTTGAATGTCGCCCTTCACCCGCGCTATGATAAATATAATTGACGAGATAAGGAGAATGACGAATGAAACTATTTTTCATTTTAGGTGCCATTAACGCCATGCTTGCTGTTGGACTTGGAGCCTTCGGTGCGCACGGTCTAGAAGGGAAAATATCTGAAAAATATATAGAAATATGGAATAAAGGTGTTCAATATCAGATGTTCCATGCGATAGGACTATTTATTGTCGCCTTTCTTGCAGATAAGCTATCAGGTGTTTCCCTAGTTCCAACCGCTGGCTGGGTGATGCTTGCAGGCATCCTTTTCTTCTCAGGAAGCCTTTATGTGCTGGCATTAACGCAGGTGAAGATTCTAGGTGCCATTACTCCTATTGGCGGAGTAGCATTTATCGCCTCTTGGATCATGCTTGTCATTGCAGCAGCAAAAAATTTATAAGCCAATAAACCGATGCTCTCATAGGGGCATCGGTTTTTTTCTTAACTCCAGTAAGGGGTATAGTTGGGCGGTGCTTGATAATAAGGGACGTAGTGAGATGGAGGGACAGGATGCGTTTGAGACTCTTCCTCCCGGTGGCAAAATGGTCCGATAAACACACTTGGTTTCACAGGCTTTATCGCCTGCTTCCACTGTGTTTCGTTCATGCAATAAGTATGGGCCATGATGTGAGAAGGGGTGAGGGTGAGAAGGTCTGAGCCTAGGATCACTTCAGGTGTAGATGCGTTAAAAATGGCTAACAAATGAGTTCTGTCTTGGAGAGCGACTTCATAGTGCCACCAGCCTTGAGGCACGTTTGCCACCTGTCCAGGTGTGATGGTGTAGGTGTGCAGTTTTTTTGTAAATGGATTCAGCATCGATACGGCAGCAGAACCGGCTATACAATAAACAAGCTCTGCCGCATTTTGATGATAATGAGGCTCTACGACTTTGCTTTTACTCAAATATATATCCAGCAGGGACACTTGATCCAACGAGTTTAATTGTTTTTTTCCTAATACATTAATCAGGTTATGCTGATCGAATTTCACAAGGGGGCTTTGATTCAGATCGTATGAAAATTTGACATTTGGTGATGTATAATCCAGCTCAACAGTCATTGATGTCACCTCTAGGCTTTTGATAAAAACTACTAGGCATCTTATGAGCAGCGCTCTAGAGGTGTGACAAAAACCTAGACAAAAGAAAAAAGCAAGGGCACCTGAGTCCTTGCTTTTGCCATGCTTGACGTTATCTCGGAGAATATGTTGACATCGAATAAGGATAATCATATTGAATTTCTCCATCAAACGTAATGTAATCAAGATAGATTGTTAATAGTAAGTATCGTGTTCCTGTCTTATTATCACTAATGATAATGTGGTCACGCCCTGCAGCTTCTATGACGCCTCTAAAAATCTTCGAATTCCATTCCTTACTCGCCTCAAACGTCATATAAATCGTGGCTACCTTGCCGCGGTTCAATCGTAAAATATTTTCAATATAGGACTGCTCAATAGGTAGCTGTCCTGTGACATTCTGCTGATAAACCGGTCCAGAAGGAATTTGATAGGGCTGACCGCCGCCCTGCGTTCCTTGGCCTCCTTGTGAAGTACCGGTTGACGGCATTGGTGAAAACCCCTGCTGCATTTGACCCTGCGTTTGGGGAGGGACTGAATAACCCATCTGCTGCGCAGGATACGGATTTGCTCCATATTGTTGCTGGCGGAAATCTTGACCTTCGAAACCCGAACCTTGCCCAAATTGATTTTTCAATTTCATAACGTTCCTCCTCTTTCCTCATGGTGTTCTAAACAGAAGGCGCTAAAGCACCTGTTGTTTCCATAGCATTCTTTCTCTCTTTCACACTATGAGACAGGAGGGGAGAATATGTACATTGAACGAAAAAAAGGAACTGCTATGCAATTCCTCAGCGTGAAGACAATCCCTCGTATTCTATCGGTACTCGTCCTTTTTACATGATCCAGTTTATAGCGTGCTGAATATCAAATAAAAGTGTCATGATGAGAAAAAACGCGGCGAGCGGTGTGATCACAATGATGAAGGCTTGCCATAATCTGAGCTTCATCACAGCGACAATGCCTAAAACAGCCATTCCCAATATCCACGTCTTTGCATATGCTTCCGTAAGAGGTAAAAGATCGAGATAATACCATACTTCATAATGCTGATCTAAATATGGTGAGATTTTAACAAACGTGTACGGACCTAGCATCCCAACAGTGAAAATCCAAGTAAGTGAAAATAAAGCAGAAGGGAAAAAGACCGTCAGTGTGCACGCTTTGAGTATATCTCGATACGCCGTTTGACAGCCGAAAAAGAGACGTCCCAACCACTTGATGATGAGGACACCGAAAAATAGAATCATATTGCCTGCCAAAATACCATATCCCGCTCCTTGTAACAGAATAAAAGGGAATGGAATATGATTGCCCATATACTCGCTAAAATACCCTTCGTAGATCCAGCCTGTACCGGCGATACTTGCAAGGAGCATCATCAGCCAAATGGGAATATTGGAATGTTGATATGAGCGAATAATCGTTTTTGTTGCGACGAAAATTTTAAAAAATCGAAAAAATCCTTTTACTTCCTCTTCTTGGGAGTGATCATTCTTCATAGCTTCCAATGTTCTTTACTCCTTTAATACACACAAATGATTACTTATATTACCAAAAAGTTCGCATTTTTCAAAGATAGATCAATAAAAAAATACAATTTTATAAAAAATAGGTCACTCTACAGTCTCTTTAAGAGGAGACACATATGATAAACATAGTTTGAAAGAGACCGAGGTGAAAACTTTGACAAAAGTAACTGTCATTATGACGAGCTACAACAAGGCGGCTTACGTCGGCAGATCGATTGAAGCGGTCCTGCAGCAGACGCTGTCAGACTTTGAACTTTTTATCATGGATGATGGATCAAACGAAAAAACCCTTGCTGCTATTGAACCGTTTCGCAAAGATCCCCGCGTTCATTTTATTCAAAGCGGTGTCAAAACGCTGGAAGAGAGAACAGCGAAAACTCGCTACGCCGTGCTGATTAATCAAGCATTAGAACTGGCAAAAGGGGAGTATATTTCCTATGCCACAGATGACAATGTCTACGCCCCGGACCGTTTAGAGAAGCTCACTCATTATCTAGATGCCCATCCAGGTAAAGATATTGTCTATTCTAGTTCTAAAGTGATCTATTTAAATAGCAAAAAAGAGCCAGTGAAGGAAACGATTCGGCCGGCGCAAACAGTGCAATGGAATGCCCCCTGCGCCATAGATCATTGCTCGGTCGTGCATCGTACATCCATTTTATCAAAAATTCATGAGGAATTTGGGTCTTACTGGGACGAGAGTCCGCATTTTTATCGAATAGGGGATGCCCGTTTCTTTTTCCGCTTAAATCATTTTTATCCGTTCTATCCCTTTGATGAAATATTAGATACAAATTACATTACAGAACAGTCCATTCATTATCAGCTGGCAGAAGAAGAGAAAAGTGCCTTTATTCAAGCACTTCCCGAGCAGTCCACCTGCTGGGAGCTTCGCAGTATATTAAAACAAAGACATGGGAGGTGACCTGAAGTGTCGCACTATATTCATCATTATTGGCAGGTGTACTTTGAGTATGTGAATCTGATGAAGGATTTGTCCTACAAGCAAATTCCTCTTGGGTTGATCAGTAATTTTTATCAATATATCAGTCCTGAAGTGAGGGAACGCATGGAAGATGAGGCATTCGGTCAAGAACTGACAACCGCTTGTCCATTACCGAAAGAGATTCAGCCATTTTTTGATCAGCATAAACAGCAGATCAAGCGTATTGCTTATCGTCCGGCGAATGGAAAGGTATTGCTTCACTTTGAACACCTGCGTTTTACGGAACAAAATTACACGCGGTTCCATCCAAACCAAACGGTGGTGCTCGCTCGTTGGAAGAAGGCGGATTATTACGGTTTACCCGTGATCAGTAAGCCGGAATTAGCCGGAGAGGTTAATAAAGAAGCCCACGCTGAATATATTGAAAAAGCAAATGCTCTCCTTAAACCTTACGCTCACCACCCTGTCTTTGGCAATGTCTTTTTTAGAGAAAAACTGCGGAAGGACATTGTGCAATTTATTGATGTCATTGACCAGATAGAAATGCTATTTCAAATGCAGCCGATTGCAGCTGTTATTGTTGGAACGACAGAGGATGTCTACAGCCGCGTACTCGCTTTGCAAACAGTGAAACGCCAGCTTACGAGTATCTGTCTTCAGCACGGCGCGCTTATGGGAGACGAAGCCTTTTTACCGATTTTTACGACTTGCCATGGGGTGTTTGGAAAATATGAAAAGGATTGGTATGTAGACAAAGGCTGTCAGCCGGAACAGGTGGAAATCACAGGTCATCCGAGGTTTGATTTGGTGAAAGAGCGAACGCCGCTTCAACAGGACCTCATTTTTCGTAAATTGAATTTCAGTCCGGCTAAAAAGACCGTGCTTGTGGCAACGCAGCCGTTTTCTGAAGCCTTTTATGGCGATGTTCTTAAAACGATCGCCAAACGGAAAGACATTCAGCTGATCATGAAGCCGCATCCTTGGGAAATTGCTCGAAATCGATTAAATGACTATGTGTCTATTGAACGAGCGGGAAATCATGTGAAATTGATTAAAAAAGAAATTGACCTGTATGACCTGCTGCCATATGTGGATATCGTGATTACGCTCACATCTACAGTTGGTCTTGAAGCGATGCTTTTTGAAAAGAGTGTGCTGATCGGGAAAATGACAGAAGGCAGAAGATACCCATATTACGAGTCGCTTGGCAGTTATCATATGGAAAACCCTGTTGAACTAGCTGAGAAAGCCATTCGTATTTTGTCGGATGAACAAGAGATGAAACTGGCAAAGCAGCAAGGAGCTCAGTTCATTAAACAACATTATCCGCATGCGCGATCTATCGATGTTCTGCTTTCTCTGCTCAAAACAAAAACTGGTGTGGATTTTCAGAGATGAAGATAGGGGTGTGCAAGCGATATGGGAAAAAAGAGAGCACAATTTCTTCCTTATGCTCTGCCTTTCATTGAGCAGGAGGAAATTGATGAAGTCATTGGAACATTAAAGTCCGGCTGGCTGTCAACTGGACCAAAAGTAAGACAGTTTGAAGAAGAATTTCAGCAGCTGACAGGTGCAAAACATGCGATCGCTGTCAATTCATGTACGGCTGCTTTATTTTTAGCCTTAAAGGCAAGAGGGATTGGGGCTGGGGATGAGGTGATTACAACCCCTCTGACATTCTGCGCAACAGCTAATACGATTATCCATACGGGGGCAGCGCCTGTATTTGTCGATATTGATCCAGCGACCCTCAACATAGATGCAGAGAAAATAGAAGCGGCCATTACACCACATACAAAAGCGATTGTTCCTGTTCACTTTGCCGGTCAATCGTGCGATATGGACCGAATTTTAGCGATTGCCAAAAAGTATGATCTATTTGTACTTGAAGATGCTGCCCACGCTCTTTACACAACGTACCACGGTCAGCCCGTTGGATCCATTGGTGATGCGACCGCTTTTAGCTTTTATGCAACGAAAAACCTAGCGACTGGTGAAGGCGGCATGCTGACAACAAATGATGATGCGCTTGCTGCTCGGATTAGAAGACTAGCGCTCCATGGGATGAGCAAGGGAGCGTGGAATCGTTATGGAGAAAAAGGAACGTGGTATTACGAGGTCGAGGAACCAGGCTATAAAATGAACATGTTTGACGTGCAGGCATCGTTAGGGCTTGTTCAGCTAAACCGTCTGGATGACATGCAGGCACGGAGAGAACAGATTGCAAAAGCATACAATCAGGCTTTTCAAAAAGAAGCGGGTCTGATCCTGCCGCCTGTGCATCAAGATGGAAGACATGCATGGCATTTGTATGTACTGCAAGTGAATCCAAAAGAAGCATTCATCACGCGGGATGAACTGATTGATCAACTGCAAAAGGAATATAAAATCGGCACGAGTGTTCACTTTATCCCTGTTCACTTGCATCCATACTATCAGGAAACATATCACTATTCACCAGAGGATTTCCCTCAGTCACTCGCATACTACAAGCAGACGCTCTCACTGCCACTCTATCCAAGTATGACAGATGAAGATGTGCAGGATGTTATCACAGCGGTGTTGTCTATTTTAAAAGAACAGAGGGCATCATCATGAAGGTCGTTCATGCTGTAGATGATCAGGTGTTCGCTGCTTGGCTGGAGAAATACGGTCAACAAGCGGAACAAATGAACGGCTTCAAGCAGTTTGCTCTTGTTAATGGCGCCCAGCTCAAAGCAGTCCTGTTATATGAATGGTCAAAATGGGAAAGCGGCATTTTTGATCAGCATATTTTTCATGTGAAGTTTGTGGAAGCGGAGTCAGCGTCTTCCTTTCAAGAATTGATGGAGCGTTTCATCAATTGGATGAGAACTGAAAAATGCGATTTTTTCTTTTTACGTCTTGAAGCGTCTGATCTTGTAAAAAACCGTATCGTTCAAAGACTGTCACATGTGTACTATGTGGGAGGTCTCACTCGTCTTGAAGCGCCGCCTGTTCAAATGGAGCTTCCATCAACAGGTGAAGATGTGGTTATTAGTCTGCCGGATGAAAAGGATTACGATGAGGCGGTCTCACTTGCTCATCAGGCGTTTGGGAAAAGCCGGTACGCACTTGATCCTTTTTTAGATCAGAATGTCGTCCAGCATTTCTTTCAGGAATGGATGAGAAACAATTTACTCGGACGTGCAGATATCAATCTCGCGGCAAAGGTGAACGATGAAGTCATTGGTTTGATTCAAGGGGTGACAAAGGGCGATGAACTAGTGCTTGATTTATTGTCCATTAGACCGGATGCACAAGGAAAAGGGATCGGAAAAAAGCTCGTGATGGCGATAATAAAAGCCTCTTATGAGAGAGGGCATCGGTTTATGTCTGCCGGAACTCAGATGCATAACACAACCGCGATTCAGCTGTACGAAAAGCTGGGCTTTAGAACAAAAAATGCCTTCTTGTATTACCATGTGTGGCCGAAAAAAGGAGAGAGGTAAGATGGCGCATTTCTATATCGGAGATCGCAAAGTAGGGGATGGTGCGCCTGTCTTTATCATTGCAGAGGCAGGCATTAACCATGATGGAAAGCTGGATCAGGCGTTTGCTTTAATTGATGTGGCAAAAGAAGCAGGTGCCGATGCGGTGAAGTTTCAAATGTTTCAAGCTGATCGGATGTATCAAAAGGAACCGGGTTTGTACGAAACAGCCAAGGGAGAAGAGGTGTCTATTTTTTCTTTAGTGGAACAAATGGAGCTGCCGCCAGAATGGCTCCCAGTGTTATTGTCACGTTGCGCGGAAAAAGGGCTGATATTTTTAAGCACAGTGTGTGACGAAGAATCTGCGAATCTATTGAATCAAACCGATCCGCCGGCTTTCAAGCTGGCATCCTATGAAATCAATCATCTGCCTCTTATGCGTCACACGGCATCTTTTCAAAAGCCCATCATATTCTCAACAGCCGGGGCAACCATTTCGGATGTCCATGAAGCATACGAGGCGATTACAAGCGAGCAAAATCAGCAGGTCGCTATCATGCATTGCGTAGCAAAGTATCCAGCACCTAGAGCTTACACGAATCTGCGCGTGCTTCAAACTTTAGCTGCGGCATTTCCCGAGGCAGTCATTGGCTTTTCTGATCATAGTGAGCATCCAACTGAAGCGCCTGTAGCTGCTGTGAAGCTTGGGGCAGCAATCATTGAAAAGCATTTTACAGTCGATAAAACGTTACCTGGGGCTGATCATTCCTTTGCGCTTGATCCTGAAGAATTGAAGGAAATGGTTCAGCATATTCGAGCGGCAGAAAAGCAGTGGAATTTAAAAGAAGCTGACATTCATTCAGTGCCAGAAGAGCTCCTTGGCAGTTCTTATAAAACGACAACAGCCATTGAAGGCAAGATTCGTGAATTTGCGTATCGAGGTATTTTTACGACAAAAGGCATTGCAAAGGGCGAGACATTGACTGCGGAAAATCTAGCCGTGTTACGTCCAGGCCAAAAAAGCCAAGGTCTGCATCCGCGGTATATGGCAATTTTACTTGGCGCAAAGGCTGTCAGAGATATCCCAGCCCATACAGGGGTTTCGTGGAAAGATGTACTCGTTCAGGAGACGTCAAATGATCAATGATGTGCTCTTTGTCATACAGGCGAGAATGGGCTCAACAAGGCTGCCAAAAAAGGTGATGAAACCGATCGGCGGTATGGCGCTGATCGACCTGATTGTTGAACGGGTAAAGCAATCAGCTCATTACAATCACAAAACGCAGAACCTCATGATCGCCACAACAGTTGAGGCAGAAGATGATCTGCTGGCTCATTATTGTTTATCAAAGGGCTATAAAGTATTTCGTGGCAGTGAGACGGATGTACTGCAGCGATTTGCGCAGATTGTCCGTCATTTTGAACCGCAAACCATTGTGCGTTTAACGGGAGATAACCCATTTATAGATCCGTCCCTTTTGTCGAAAATGCTTGAAAAACATAGACAAGAGAAGGCTGATTACACGTATACGACTGGAACGCCACTCGGTATTTCCGGGGAAATGATCAACGCAGCAATTTTAAGTGAAATCGACAATTTTCCCCTTACGCAGCCAGAACGTGAGCATGTCACGCTCTATATCAGAAAGCATCCTGAGCAATTTCATCTGCAATTATTCACACCGCCCAAAGAACTTGCATATCCTGCTTATCGATTCACGATAGATACAGAAGAAGATTACGTGTTTGCCACCCGTTTATTAGAGAAAGCTGATGGCTCCATTGCTGTGCCTACGGCTGAACTCATCACTATTTGCGAACAAGATCCTGATATTGTTCGGTTGAATCAATTTGTGAAACAGAAGGATCCTGAATGAACAAGAAAATCATGATTGTTGTGTATGGTGGGTTTTTAAGAGGGATGGGGCATGTCGTCAGAATGAAACGACTGGCAATTCAACTGCTTCAAGAAGGAAACGACTTATATTTCTATACAAATGAACAGATCTGTGTAGAAATGCTCTCAGGTCCAGATTGGCACGTTCATTTGGTGCAAGAGTCGAAGGCATTCCTTCAGATGGAGCAGGACTTAAAAGAGTTGAATCCTGCTCTTCTGTTGATTGATGTGCTTGATTGTGACCTTCAATTTCTTCAATTGGTCAAAGCGTCCTCCGGCTCTGCAAGGCTGGTCTTATTCGAAGAAAAAAGAGCAGAAGCCTGTCAGCTTGCCGATGCTGTCGTGAACGGCATTTATGGTGGTCTGGACGAAAAGCACATGCAAGTAGATGGGACAGAATATTTTTATGGAACACCTTATTTATTGTTAGATCAAGAGATAAGCCGATTAAAAGACACATATGAGGTTCGAAAAGAATGCAAAAAGGTTGTTATCAGCCTTGGGGGCAGTGACCCGCGCAGATTGTTATCAAAGGCTGTATCAGCACTCCTCGAAGCTGACCACTTACACATTTTAGCGGTTACAGGAAAAGCCTCCCGTATCGAGGAACAAATAGAGGCTGAGCATATTCAATTCATTCGTCATACAGATCAATTACCTGAGCGTCTCTCGGAAGCTGATCTGGCAATAGTTGCTGGCGGGATGACATTATACGAGGCAGTTTGTATCGGAGTGCCAAGTATTGTCCTTTCACAAGTAGACCACCAAGCAGTGACAGCCTCTCGTTTTGCGCAAAAGGGAGCCTGCCACCATCTTGGATTAGGTGAACTTGTGGATGAAAAAGATATACGGTGCGCTGTGGAAAGACTGTCCAGCAGCTACTTTCTCCGCAGGAGCATCCATCTCAATGGACGGACACTCATTGATGGAAAAGGAACTGAACGAGTGAAAAACATTCTTATACACCTCATGAATCATCACCAAAAAGAACATAAGGATGTGTAGATGTGAAGGGAGTTATTTTAGCAGGAGGAAAGGGATCACGACTGGCGCCTTTAACGAAGATTTTCAATAAACATTTATTGCCGGTTGGTCCATATCCGATGATTTATTGGTCATTGTTCAAATTGAAGGAAGCAGGGATTTTAGATGTGATGGTCATATCACAAGAAGAACAAATCCCCCTGTTTCAGAAGCTGTTTGCAAGCGATCAGGAGCTTGGGATGAACATCGTATATCAGGTGCAGCCTGAAGCGTCTGGGATATCAGACGGTTTATCCTATGCAAAGCCCTTTGTAGAAAAGGAGAAGTTTGTGCTGATGCTTGGTGACAATGTATTTGAGGATTCGCTAAGCCCTTTTGTTGAAGCTTTTCAGCAGCAAGAAAGTGGAGCCAAGGTTCTGTTGAAAGAAGTGGCAGATCCAAAGCGGTTTGGCATTGCAGAAATTGATGCCACGCGTCAACAGATTTTATCAATAGAGGAAAAGCCGGAGCATCCGCGCTCATCCTACTGCGTCACGGGCATCTATTTTTATGATCAAGAAGTTTTTCAATATATTGAGAGAATCTCGCCGTCAGATCGAGGCGAATTAGAGATTACAGACGTGAACAATCTCTATATCTCAAATAGCCAGCTGACCTATGATATGTTAAAAGGGTGGTGGATTGATGCAGGAACACATGAATCTCTCCACCAAGCATCTGCGAAGATGTTTGAAACGATGAAGAAAAAAGAGGGATCCGAATGACGAAGTCTTATTTAATTACAGGCGGAGCGGGTTTTATCGGACTGAATTTTGTGAAGCTGATGCTTCAGGATGCAGATGTCCGTCTCACCGTTTTTGATAAATTAACGTATGCCAGTCATCCAGAGGAGATGGATGAATTATTAAAGTTGTCTCATTTTCGTTTTATTCAAGGGGATATTACCCTTCAGCATGAGCTGGATCAAGCCTTTGACGAAGTCTATGATGCGATCATTCACTTTGCGGCAGAATCGCATGTTGATCGAAGCATTGAATCGGCAGAGCCTTTTATTCAAACAAATGTCCTCGGAACGTATCGTATGCTTGAAGCGGTCTTAAAAGGAAAGGCGAAAAAACTCATTCATATTTCAACAGATGAAGTATATGGCGATTTGGAGCCAGATGATCCTGCTTTCACAGAAAAAACACCACTTTCACCGAATAATCCTTATTCAGCAAGCAAGGCGAGTTCAGACCTGCTTGTGAAATCCTATATCCACACTCACCAATTACCCGCGATGATTACACGATGCAGCAACAATTACGGACCGTATCAGCATGAGGAAAAATTAATACCGACCATTATTAGAAAAGCAGTCAATGGAGAGAAAATCCCGATTTATGGAGACGGCCAGCAAATTCGCGATTGGCTGTATGTAGAGGACCATGCGAGAGCTGTGAAGCAGGTACTCGAAAACGGCACAGCCGGGCAGGTATACAATATTGGCGGCGGCAACGAGAAAACAAATCTCGATTTGACCAAAACCATTCTATCGCAGCTCGGAGTCAGTCATGATCAAATTGCGTTTATTCAAGACCGAAAAGGACATGACAGACGGTATGCCATTAATGCCAGTAAGCTAAAAGGCGAGCTCGGCTGGACGCAGGAGACGTCATTTGAAAAAGGTATCGAAAAAACGATCAATTGGTATCGAACCAAATACGATCAGAGCGAAGAAGGGTGACGGATGAAAGTTTTAATCACCGGTGCAGGCGGCCAATTAGGAAAAGAATTGAGCAGACAGCTCAAGGATAAAGACATGACCGTCATTGCCTTAACGAGGAGCATGCTCAATATCGCAGACCAGCAGGCAGTCAGACATGCGATGAGACACTTTCAGCCTGATATTGTTGTCAGTGCAGCAGCCTATACATCTGTTGATCAATGTGAAACAGAGACGGAAAAGGCATATCTTGTGAATGGTATTGGCGCTTACTATACAGCACTGGAAGCAAAACGCGCAGGCGCTGATGTGTTACATGTCAGTACAGATTATGTGTTTGACGGGCAGGCGGACACCCCTTACCGAGTCGATGCACAAGCAGACCCTCAAACCATTTATGGAAAGAGTAAAAAGCTTGGTGAGGAATTGATTCAGCTTGTGTCAGATGAAGTGAAAATCATTCGTACCTCATGGCTTTACGGACATGAGGGGCATAACTTTGTGAATACCATTCTTCGGCTCGCTGAAACGAAGGATCATTTGCGCATTGTGAACGATCAAATAGGGTCTCCTACTTATACAAAGGATGTAGCAGAGGCCTTGATTCATTTGTTTGATCAGAAGGCAGGCGTGTATCATGTCAGTAATCGAGAAAGCTGTTCCTGGTTTGATTTTGCGTCAGAAATTGTGATGAAAAGCGGCCTGTCCACCACAATTGAGCCGATTTCCACGGAAGAGTATGGCTTCCAAACGCCTCGTCCAGCCTATTCTGTCTTAGATCTTCAAGCGATTGAAGCCACAGGCTGGCAGCCGAGGCATTGGAAGGATGCACTTCACGAATATTTGCAGAAAGAAGGGAGATGGCAACAGCATGATTGATGGTGTTCAAACAAAAAAACTCATGAAACATTGTGATGACCGCGGCTTTTTTGCAGAGCTCATTCGAGATGATGAGCCGATGCTGAAACGCTTTGGTCAGGCGTCATGGTCGAAAAGCTTTCCAGGCGTGATCAAAGCTTTTCATTATCATGAAAAACAAGACGACGTTTGGTTCTTCCCGGCAGGTCATGCACAGGTCGTGTTATACGATTTGCGTGAGGACTCTCCCACAAAGGGGCAAACCGATGTGTATTATATGGGGGAAGACAATCCGATGCTGCTTCTCATCCCAAAGGGTGTCGCGCATGGCTACCGTGTACTAGGTGAGACGCCGCTGCAAATTGTGTATTTCACAACAGAATCGTATGACCCGAAAAACCCAGATGAAAAGAGAATCGCCTGGAATGACGAAACGATCGGGTTTAATTGGGAAACGACATTTAAATAGAGAACGGGGGGCCTTTCGCAGGAGAAAGGTCTTTTTTTGTTGAAATACATTCTATATGTGTCATTTTATGTATATGTACTAAGCTGATAAGAAAAGGGATGTGGATGAGTTTGTCTAAAAGAATTGCATTTGTAACAGGAGCAAGTACAGGGATTGGAAAGGCCATCGCCATAAAGCTTGCCGCTCAAGACCATGTAAAGGTCATCATCAATTCTAGAAATCAATCCTCACTAGAAGATGCGCAGCAGCACATTGGGCGTATGGCGGAAACAAAGGAGCCAGTGGCTCTTTTCTGTGGCGACATGTCAGATGAAGGGGTGAGGGCGGAGGCTTTTACGGAAATAGAAAAAGAGTTTGGCAGACTGGATGTGTTGATTAATAACATTCCAGGGGGAAAGCCGGATACCTTTGATTCATGTGACAGCGAGCAGATGATGGCAGTATTTTCTCAAAAAGCCATTGCGTACATTGATACGATGAAGCGTGCGGCAGCGATGATGAAACGACATGAATATGGCCGGATCATTCAAATTGTCGGGAACCTATGGAAGGAACCCGGTGACCAAATGTTTACGAACAGTATGATGAATGCAGCGATTATCAATGCTAGTAAAAATGCTGCCACACAGCTTGCACCTTCAGGGATCACAGTGAATTGTTTAAACCCAGGATTTATTGCTACAGATCGGTATAATCAATTTATCGGAAACATGATGCGTAAACAGGCATTATCGCGGGAAGAAGCTGTACAGGCTGTAGCGTCAGGGATTCCAATGCAAAGAGTGGGCTCAGCAAGTGAAATGGCTTCATTGGCCGCTTTTATCGCATCAGAGGAAGCCTCCTATCTTACAGGGCAACAAATATCTGTCGATGGTGGAGCAATGAAAAGTATATAGCATCAAAAAAACCCGCTATATGCGGGTTTTTTGATTAAAGCGAATCGGAAGGATGCGAAGTCGGTCGATAAACAGGGCAAGCTGTTCAATTGGAGCAACCATTGAGATGCGGACATGACGGCTTCCATGTGCTCCAAACACACCCCCGGGCGTGACAACGACATCAGTAAGTTCGAGTAAATAGTCTGCAAATGCATGAGAATGTTCAAAATCATCAGGGATTGGAGCCCATAAATAAAAGGCGCCAGCTGGACGTTCGATGGACCATCCTAGCTGCTTTTCTGCCTGACGGATGAAGAAGTGAATTCGTTCAAGGTAGACCTCTTTTAATGATTGTATGTGACGGTCATCACTTTGCAAGGCGACAGTTGCGGCATGTTGAAATCCGCCATACATACTGACAAACACATGATCTTGGAAGGCGTTAATGGCTTGGATGATTTCCTCATTACCTACAGCAAAAGCGACTCTCCATCCTGCCATATTAAATGTTTTGGATAGAGAATATAATTCCACTCCTACGCTTATCCCAAGAGGAGCGTTCAGAAAGCTTACTGGTTTTTGATCATAATGAAATGAACCATAGGCAAAATCATGAATGACATGCAGTCCGTGAGCTGAGGCAAATTCAGCAGTCTCTTCAAAAAATGCATCATTTGCCACAGCACCTGTTGGGTTATTCGGATAATTTAAGAAAAGAACCTTTGCCTTTTTTAGTACCTCAGGCTCAATTGAAGAGAGATTCGGCAAATAGCCATTTTTCGATTCAAGTTTGATGCAGTAGGGCTTTGCGTCTGCCATCAAGATCCCAGAATGATATTCTGGGTATCCTGGATCGGGGACGAGAGCAACGTCCCCAGGGTCAAGCAGACACTGACTCATGACATAAAGACCTGTTTTTCCCCCATTGAAAAGGGCAACTTCTTTCTGTGGGTCTATCTCAGTGCCGAACTCCTTTTTGTAGAAATCTGCAATGGCTTGTTTGAAAAAGTCGAAGCCTCTAAAAGGTGCATATTGCTGAAATTGTAAAGTGCCTGCTGCCTCTTGAAGGGCGCTTACGATATGTGCAGGAGTAGGAAGATCAGGATTTCCCTGACCAAGGTTTATGATGTTCGCTCCGTTTTGTGCTTTTTGCGCAATTTTCTCAAATACGGTTCCAAATTTCTGTTCTGGCAACCGTTCAATTATGTTAGATGGTAAGATTTCCACCACGTTACCCTCTCTTTCTATCCCTTCACTAATTCATCCATTAACTGAATAGCAGCTTGTTTCTGTAAGTTGCGGATGGATGCGGCAACATCCTGTGAGGATGACCCTTTTAATTCAAGCGACACGATGCCGTTAAAGGCTTCAAATAAAGATAGATCCACAAAAGTGCCTTTGGAGGGGACGGATTCACTGACGATCACAGTATCTCCAACTAAAGCATCCTGCGGAATATGGATATGATCAATGGTGATATGTGTGGCCTCTGCCGGTATGTGCCCGCTTTCTTTGAAATGCTGAGGGTACAAATGGCAGTCTGCTATATAATGCGTATGTCCAGAAAGCAGCTCTTTTGGCAGCTCCGCTTTTTTTCCATCGACTAATACATCGATCAGCAGCTTGGCCATATCCACCCCAAACACTTTTTTGATATTCGGAATCATATTCCAGCCAGCAAATCTAGCTGCGGATTCGATCAGTCCTGTTTCTCGATTTTTCATGAGCTTGATTTCTGTATGGGTCGCACAGTTTTCAAGGCCTAGCCCTTCATTTGCCTTCTTTGCTGCCTCAATGATGATTTGCTGGGCTTCATTGTCAAGGATCGAGGGAGTAATATGAGCCGTTTCTGTAAAACCGATTTGAGGGGTCTTGTCATGAATGACAAAAGGGATATATTCTCCCTCCACGACTAACCCTTCTACACTGACATAATCAGAATAGCCATCCTCTTGATACCAATCCTCGTAAGCACCCTCTAAATACGTTTCAGCGACAAATGGTGCTTCATATGTCACAGCGTTTGGGACAGGAATCGTTTGCAAGTAGGATTTTACGTTTAAAAAAAGATCATCACTGCCGGCTCTGTCATGAAAAAGGGTCACGCCAATGGAGCTTGCTAAATATGTAGGCTTTAAAATAAGCGGTGTCCCGATATGTTCAATGGCTTGCTGGAAATCAGCTAAAGTCGTGACAGGCTGAGTTTTCACCGCTTTGACACCAGCAGCGTTGAATGCAGCCCTCATTTGACTTTTATCACGTGCCATTTCAGCTGCTTTTACCCCAGCGCCGCGCAGCTCCAGACGCTCAGCTGCTTTTGCCATTGGTGCAATGAATAATTCATTATTGGTGGTGATGGCATCAGCTTTGAAAAAGGAAGCCACACGGACTAGGTCATCTACCACTTCTTCCTCTGATTTCAGATAATCATCATGTGCCCAGTAAATAGAATCAGGGTGTTCAAAAGAAGGGTGTGTCTCAAAATAATCACGATCTTTGATGACGGCAATGGAGTATTTTTCGATTAGTTCAGCGTGACCCTTTGTAATGGCGAAGGGTCTCGGGATATAAGAAACGATATGATAAGATGCCGCCACGCTTTCATAAAACATATGGGGCGGGCATCCTCCTAAGTCAGCAATGACAAGTACGGTTTTTTTACTCAATGAAAGCACTCCTTTTTATCTAGCGGTGTATCCGCCATCTGCTGTGACAACACTTCCAGTCATATAGCTGGATAGATCAGAGGCGAGAAACAGCATCACGCCCGCAATTTCTTCGGGTTTTCCGAGACGAAGCAAGGGATTCACCTTTGCTTTTGCCTTTTTGACAACCTCAAGACTTTCTGAATGATTGTCTAAAAAGGATTTTTCATTTAATGGCGTATCAATGATGCCTGGGGCGATACAATTCACCCTGATTTGATGAGCGGCATAGTCGATCGCCATCGATTTGGTGAGCTGGATGACACCGCCCTTTGTTGCGTTGTATGCAGGAATGTCAGGCCATCCAACGAGACCTCCGACAGATCCAGTATTAATAATACTTCCGCTTTTCTTTTCAAGCATATGGGGCAATGTATGCTTACTCATAAGAAATACACCAGTCAGGTTGACCTGTAGAATGTGGTTCCAATCCTCCAGAGTCATCTCGTGAATAGGTGAGACAATTTCGATGCCTGCATTGTTAATCAAAACATCAATTGTCCCGAATTGGCTCAGCACGGATTGAACGGTTTTTTGACAGTCAGACTCATTCGTAATATCTGTTTTGAAAAACGCAGCATGTTCATGAGGCAATGATTCAACGAGTTGTTTACCGCTATCTTCATTGATATCAGCTACTGCTACTTTTGCTCCGTGCTCAAGGAAAAGCTTGACGGCGGCAAGCCCAATCCCAGACGCACCTCCTGTAATCAGGACGACTTTTCCGGCAATGTTCATTTCTTCACCTTAGACGCTTTTGGCTTTAAGCGGTTATAGCGTGGAGGGAAGAAGAGATTAATAGATTTTGATGCTTCTGGCTTTGGATTAATGGCGCCGTGATCTTCTTTTGGATCACAGAAGTAGGTCGTGCCAAATTCCATTTTTTCTGTAAAGCCTTCAATCGTCATATCGTACCCACCGCTAATGCAAATCCCGATTTGTTCATTACGGTGCTTATGGAAAGGCATTTCCCCGCCATTTCCCGGAATGTTGGCAATCATAAGCTCCATCCAGTCCTCCACAAAAAAAGTCACTTCCATGCCAGGAAGTAAATCACGCGTTTTGAAAATGTCTAAGAAATAAGTAGGAGGAGCCGTATATTCTTCGCCATCTTTTAATCTCTTAATATCAATGGCGATCACTTCTTCATCTGTCAGATTAGATGCGCCGTGAGGAACGAATGGTGGTGCAATATAAGCTGATTCTAATGGGGTCAGCAATTGGGTCGATCGGCCGACCGTCATTTGAAGCTCGCCTTTTAATACGATGCCGATTTGTGCTTCTGGATGCTCGTGAGGTTCGATGATCGTGTGAGGAGGGACGTGTGAAATTAACACTTCCGTATCACCTCTGACAGTAGAATATTGGATGACACCATTATCCCATTCTCGTTTTTTCGCTTGAGGAAAATATAATTCTTGCACCTTTTGTTCAGTTGTCATGTTACATCTCTCCTTTTCCGAATATAGACCAGCTCATAGGAATGCTTTTAAATGTTCGAATGAAGGTGAGCCCGTATGTAGCTCTTGCCACCTCATTGGTTAAAGCGAAATCAAATTCTCCGTCTCTTACCTTTTGTGCGGCTGTACTTGTAGAATTGACAAGCTCAAATTCAGCATTTTGATGAATAAAATATTGAATCAAATTCACAGGTGCAGGATGAGAAACAATTTTTAAATGGTGAAGCATTTGTTCTTGAAAGGGGAAATCTGGTCTGACAGCCAAACCATACATGGGCGTGTCACATCTGAATATTTGTAAAAGCTGCAGGTCAGGTCTCATGTAGAAGTGTTTGATTCCTTCGTATGCGTGTGGAACGAGAGTGTATTGGAGTGCGTTAGAGAGAGTATGTTCAATGCAAGTTTCGAATGTGTCGTAAAGGGATAGTTTCGTATGGGTGCCGAGTGTAGTGGTGGAATGAGAGATGAAATGTTTTGCTGCATATTCACTGCTTGTCCCCTTAGGGCCTAATGTATTGACTGTAAACATCTTAGGTGAAACGATGGGCTCTTCTTTGAAATGAAAAACATCATTCTTTAAGATCATGTTTACCATCCAATCTTTTTCAAATTTTTACTAGATTATAAAAAATAAAATTGTAAATTGTCAACAAAATTTATAAAAAATGTATTTTATGATGATATTAAAAATTGATCTAAAAAACTGCACATATCAAGATGTGCAGTGAAATGAGCTCACGTTTCAAATGTATTTTTATGTTTCTGCTGTAAAGATTTTTCACGTTTATAGCTGACCAAGCTGATGAGAAAACCAACAAGCGTAATGAGTGCACATACAAGCCCTACCGTATGATAGCCGAAATGGACATAAACAGGTCCCATCAGAGCGGACCCAAGCATAACGGCAAGATTGGAAGCAAGGCTGTAAAAAGCCATCACTTTGCCTCGGTGGGTTTGAGAGCAGTCGCTCAGGACGGTGCTCAAAAGCGTGACGGATAAACTTTGCATGGCACCCCAAATAAATAAAGCGAAAATGAGCAATGTCCATGAGAACGGTGCATAAGGAAGTAAGGCAAGAACGAGCGTAATGCCGCCCAGCACAAAGAAAAGTGAGCGTGTTTTGCCAAACCAATCAGCTAATTTCCCGGTAAATATACTCATGGAAAAACCAACGCCATAAGCCATGATCAGAAGTCCAGCTGTTGATTGACCTCCGGAAAACAGACTTTGCAGGTAAGCCCCTAAAAATGAGTACATGCCATAAAATCCAAGCATGTTACAAAATGTCACGGTCAAATAGGCAGGGACTCGGTCGATTTTTAAAGCCCCCCATATAGAGCCTGATTTCTCCCTCGCTTGAGATGTCTTTGGATCAGCTGCTTCGACTTGTTTACGAGATTCAAGGACGACGAGCAGCAGGACAACGAGACTCATCATGGCAAAAATCCAAAATGTCCAGCGCCAGTTCAAACTTTGACCAATAAAGGCGCCAATTGGCACACCAAGGACAAGAGAAAGAGACCAGCTCGATACAATGAGTCCCATCACTTTGCCGCGATATTCATATGGAACCCGGTCGCCCACAAGAGCATAGGCTGTTGGCACAAATACACCAGTCGCCAGCCCAGAAATAGCACGGCCTGCAAAAAACACGGCCAAATTTGGGGCAGCAGCACACATCACTGTTCCAATCAAAAAGAAAGACAGCCCAATAATCAAACACAGCTCTCTTGAATACCGGTCCCCTAAAGGAACGAGCAGCGGAGCTCCAACCAGCACAGCTAACCCATATATACTGATGGAAAGAGCGAGAACATCAAGAGAGTGCTGAAAGGAGTTTGATAAATCAGGCAGCAGTGGTGAAATCACCAGCTCTTCCGATCCCGCCGCAAAAACGCCAAGTGTGAGTGCAATGGCAAGTGTGATGGGAAATGTTTTAGAAGCCTGGCTGTCTAAAGATTCTTTCATCAAGTGATCCCTCCATACTTGCTTTTTCATTCAATTCCGTTAAAATAAATTCTACCATTATTTAGTTTTATTTTACATTTCGCATCATAAGTATTATCATAAAATACTTTTCAAATGGAACGATTTTTGGATAGGAGAGGTACGAATGAAAATCACCGATGTAGATGTGCATATTTTAAATGAATTGAGAGAAGATGCCCGCTTATCCATGAGGGAATTGTCCAAACGAGTGAATTTATCAGCACCTGCGGTAGCAGAAAGAGTGCGTAAATTAGAGGATGCAGGGATTATCGAAGGGTATTCTGTTCAGGTCAATTATAAAAAATTAGGGCTTCTGATTGACTGCCTGCTGGAAGTTACGGTGTTAAATGGGGAGTATCAGCGTTTTGTGACTTTTATGAATGAGCATCCACGCGCCTTTTTTGCTTATCGAGTGGCAGGGCAGTCTTGCTTTTTCATTAAGCTGTCAGTTTCTTCTCTTGAAGAAATTGAAGCCTTTATTCAAGAAGTGTCTGGATTTACAAAAACCGTCTCCCATATTGTCTTGTCAGAGCACTCTTTTTCCCATCCAATTCAGGAACGTTTGAAACAAATAGAAGAGCCAGAAATGACCGTGGTGAAATAAAAAAGGACCTGACTCAGGTCCTTTTTGTTTGTCTATCTGACTGATAGCTCATAATTGTAATGATAAGACCAATAAATGTCACAGCTGCAGCAAATAACGGAACAAGCTGTAAATGTGTGATTTCGATAGCAAGACCGCCAAGCGCTGCACCGCCGGCATTTCCAATATTAAAGGCAGAATGGCTGAGCGTCGATGCGAGTGTCGGTGCTTCATGTGCCATGTTCATCGTGCGGTATTGCAAGGTAGGAACAAGAATAAATGAAATGATTCCCCAAACAAAAATGGTCAGCACGGCAGGCACTTTGAATTCGGAAGTGACTGTAAACAATAACAGGACAGCAATGAGCAGGATCAGTGTCACCATAATACTTGGCATCAGCCTCCAGTCAGCAAGCTTTCCGCCAACTAAATTTCCGATAGTGACCCCAAGTCCAAATAGGACAAGGATGAGCGTCACCCCATTTTCCTGAAAGCCAGTGACTTGCAGCAAGATTGGGCTGATATACGTAAAGGCTGTAAATACACCAGCAAAACCAAAGATGGTCATTGCAAAGGAAACGAGTACTTGTGGTTTTTTCAAAACGGATACTTCATTTCGAATATCGAGTACTTCTTCTTTCGACTGATTTGGGACTAAGCTGATGATACCAATTAAGGAAATGAGCCCAATGACGGCAATGACTAGAAAAGACATACGCCAGCCGAATTGATTTCCGATAAAGGTACCGAACGGCACACCGAGTACATTGGCAACTGTCAGTCCTGTAAACATGAAGCTGATCGCGCTTGCGCTTTTCTCTTTAGGCACAAGCCGTGCAGCCATAATGGCTCCGACGCCAAAGAAGGTTCCATGAGCAAATGACGTTAAAATACGGGCGGCCATTAATAGACCATAAGAGGTCGAGACAGCGGCAGCAGCATTTCCCGCCACGAAAAGAATCATTAACAGAATGAGGAGACGTTTCCTCGACATTTTCCCAGTTGATAACGTTAAAATAGGTCCGCCAACTGCGACACCAAGTGCGTATCCAGTAATCAGTTGCCCCGAAGCAGAAATTGATACATGAAGGTCATTTGCGACATTTGGCAAAAGTCCCATGATAACAAATTCAGTCATGCCAATCGAAAACGCACCGAGCGTTAACGCAAAAATAGCGATGGGGAAGTTTTTCATGATGTGATCACCTTTCTAAACAAATACATAAAAAAGCTTCGGAAAGATCCGAAGCTTTAAGATTTTATCATACATGGAAATAAGACGCCAGCTGCTCGTTTGCTAATCGGTTTCCAACAAAGAAGGAACCAAATTCGCCGTAGCGTGCACTGACTTCATCAAAGCGCATTTCATAAACCAATTTTTTAAATTGAAGCACATCATCAGAGAAAAGGGTAACGCCCCACTCATAATCATCAAAACCAACAGAACCTGTAATGATCTGTTTTACTTTTCCAGCATAGCTTCGGCCAATTAAACCGTGGCTTCTCATAAGAGATTTACGCTCATCCATAGAAAGCATGTACCAGTTGTCATTGCCAGAACGTCTTTTATCCATTGGATAGAAGCACACGTATTGAGAAGAAGGAAGCTCTGGATATAAGCGAGCACGTACATGCGGGTTCTCGTAAGGATCTCCGCCATCGCCGCCTCCTGCTAAGTAGTTGCTGAGCTCAACAACTGAAACATAAGAATAAGCTGGAATCGTAAACTCTGCTAGTCGTGTCTTGTTGAATTCGAGTTCAATTTCACCTAGTTCTTCCATTGTCGGACGTAAAATCATGAGCATAATATCTGCTTTTTGGCCGACAATACTATAGATTGTTTGGCTCCCAGCTTTATCTTGCTCAGCTGTTTTCCATTTTTCCAATAGACCTGTGAATTCATGAATGATGGCTTGGCGCTCATCACTTGTCAGCAGCTTCCAAGCTGTCCAGTCGATTGTTCTAAAATCATGCAGCGCATACCAGCCATCTAGTGTTTGAGCTGCTTCATTTGTTGTATGTTGTTCGCTCATTTCTTTCACTCCTATTAACAGTTTTCCATCTGTTCCAACTATAACATAGTTTGTCCAAATGGAGATGTGATCAAAACTTGAACGAGGAAAACAGCTTTTCTCAAAAATTGATTAAATTAGTTTGAAAAATAAGAATTTAATTTGTAAGCGCTATAATATAAGTTGGTAGTTTGAATTTAGGTAGAAGAAGAGTATGCTTAAAAGAGAACGCTTTTTTTGTAAAATCAAGGAGGGTATTGAAGTGGCAGATATTTTTTCAACAGTTCAGGAAAAGGTTGCAGGTAAAGGAGTAAAGATCGTTTTTCCTGAGGGAATGGACGAACGCATTCTAACAGCCGTTCAAAAACTAGCAGATGGCAAAGTATTGCAGCCAATTGTGGTAGGAAAAAAACAAGAAGTTGAAGCTAAAGCAAAAGAATTAGGTCTTACACTTGATGGTGTTGACGTGTATGATCCTCATACATATGAAGGTTTTGAAGAGCTTGTACAAGCTTTCGTTGAAAGACGTAAAGGCAAAGCAACAGAAGAGCAAGCAAGAAAAGCATTACTAGATGAAAACTATTTCGGTACAATGCTTGTGTATAAAGGTCTTGCAGACGGACTTGTGAGCGGTGCGGCACACTCAACTGCTGACACAGTGCGTCCAGCACTTCAAATCATTAAAACAAAAGAAGGCGTTAAGAAAACATCTGGCGTCTTCATCATGGCTCGCGGCGAAGAGCAATATGTGTTTGCTGATTGCGCAATCAACATTGCACCAGACAGCCAAGATCTAGCTGAAATTGCGATTGAAAGTGCAAACACAGCAAAAATGTTTGATATCGAACCACGTGTGGCAATGCTTAGCTTCTCTACAAAAGGCTCAGCAAAATCAGACGAAACAGAAAAAGTATCTGAAGCAGTTCGCATTGCAAAAGAAAAGGCACCTGAGCTTGTACTTGATGGAGAATTCCAATTCGATGCAGCTTTCGTTCCTTCAGTAGCAGCGAAAAAAGCGCCAGATTCCGTCATCAAAGGCGACGCCAGCGTATTTGTTTTCCCTAGCCTCGAAGCTGGAAACATTGGCTACAAAATTGCACAGCGCTTAGGTAACTTTGAAGCTGTAGGTCCTATCCTTCAAGGTTTAAACCAGCCAGTAAACGATCTATCAAGAGGCTGTAATGCCGAAGACGTTTACAACCTTGCGCTTATCACAGCAGCTCAAGCACTATAATGATCTCGACAAAGGCAGCCAGTACGATAGATTCGTGCTGGCTGTTTTTTTGATGACAAATGTGTACAATATAGGGGGAAAAGAAAAAATTTTGATCGTAGATAAAGCCGATAGAATTTAGAATGGGCAGGTGCTATAATGGACGATTTAATACATAAGCTTCAGCATAAGGTCGCGGGATTAACCGAGGCACAAAGGAGAATTGCAGATTATATCGTGCAAAATCCAATGGAGGTCGCGTTTTTAACAGTAGATAAATTGGCGTCAAAAGTAGGGACGAGTACAGCGACCATCATGAGATTCTCTGCTGCTGTAGGGTATTCCGGTTTCTCCGAGCTTCAAAAAGAGCTTCAATCAAATATGAAGCATAAAGCTGCCCCTCAAACGAGACTTGAAGCGAACCTCAAGCATTCAAATAAAAGTAAGCTTTTGCATAATCATGTCGAGCTGCAATTTCAAAATATCCAGTACGCTTTAGACAATATCACGGAAGAAACCTTTCAGCATATTGTTGAAAAAATAGCCAGCTCCCGCCAGGTTCTGTGTACAAGTGTCCGAAGTGGAAGACCTGTTGGAGAGTATCTGTCACAAGGAATCAATCGCCTACTGGGGAACTGTCAATATATTGATGCAGACAAAAGTGACTGGGTCGACGAACTCGTTCATTTTCAATCTGATGATTTCATTATAGCGGTCAGCTATCCTCGCTATGCAAAGCGTATAAAGGATTTGCTGGAGGCAGCGAAGTCATATGGGGTGGAAGTGCTTTTAATTACAGACAGCTACAGCTCTCCACTAACCAAGTATGCACAATATGTATTACCATGTTCCTCAGCAAGTGCGGGCTCTCATAACTCTGTCGTATCTGCTATCTTTATCGTAGATTACATTTTAAGTGCCTTAGCCATTAATGAGCCTGAAAGGACAAAACCTCGTTTAGATCAAATCAATCATATGTTAACGAAAATGAGTTATCACACAACACATTAGTCGTGTGGTGACTCATTTTTTTTATTTTAAAATTTTCTGAAAGCGCTTTACTAAATAAAAATGAGATGGTATGATCTTATCACAAAAGTAATATATATTACTTTATATAAAATTAAATGTAATGAATATAACTCAAAGGGGATGATGGAAACAATGGGTACTGTTCAATTCGTGTCAAATGATCTAATAGATCGGGCAAAAAAACTGAGCTCGACCTTGCTGGCAGATGTGATGGGAAGCACCGGCGCGATGGATCATCAAATCAAACCAGTTGCAAGAGGCATGAATATAGTAGGTACAGCTTTTACCGTCAGCTTACGGCCAGGGGATAATTTATTTCTTCATCAAGCGATCTATTCTGCGAAAGAAGGAGATGTACTGATTGTTGATGGAAAAGACCATAAGGGCCATGCATATTTAGGGGAATTGATGGCAGGTGTAGCAAAGGCTGCAGGAATAGAAGGAATCGTGATTGACGGGCTTGTTCGCGACAAACTCGCTTTAGAGGAACTGGCTTTTCCGATATACAGTAAGGGGTTTATGCCAAATGGACCTTTTAAAGATGGTCCTGGGGAATTGAATCAAATCATCTCTTGCGGCGGTGTCAAAGTAGCACCAGGTGACTTAGTCATTGCAGACGATGATGGAGTCGTCATCGTTCCAAAGGAGAAGGCGGAACATCTGCTGACACTAGCGGAAGAGAAACAAGCGTATGAAAATCAGAGATTAAAAACGATTCAACAGTATGTGGACGAAGGCAAGCAAGACATCAGTCTTTTAGCACCGGCATGGCTGGAAGGCAGAATGAAAAATTATCAGGGATAGGGGAGAATCGGTGATGAAGATAGGCTTTATTGGATATGGAGAAGCGGCATATGAGTTGTCAACAGGATTGAAAACAGAAGGATTAGATCAATTTTATGCGTATGATGTACTATTACAAAACGAGAAATTGGCTGGCGCGTTGAAGGAAAAAGCATCGCAGACAGGAGTTCAATTAACCAGCAGTATTAGCGAAGTCGTTGAGAAATCTGATATTGTGATTGCTGCTGTGCCAGCGAATAAAACCTTAGAAGTGGCCCAAACCGTATCGGGAAGTTTGAAAGAGAATCAAGTATATGTAGATGTATCGGCATCAACACCAGACATCAAAAAACAAGTGGCAAACGAAATTGAAAAGCAAAAAGCTCTATTCGTAGATGCTGCCATGCTAGGGCCTCTTCCAGTTAACAAACACAAGGTTCCGATCACGGCAAGCGGCAGTGGAACTGACCAATTCATGAAAGTAATGAATGCTTATGGCATGAATATTAAAAAAATCAGTGACCAGCCAGGAGATGCTTCGGCCTTGAAGCTGATCAGAAGCGTTTATATGAAGGGGATCGTTGGTCTCATGATTGAATTTTTGGAAATTTCAAAAAAGTATAATGTGGAACATCAAGTGATTTCTTCATTAAGCGATACAATGGATAGCAAAAGTTTTGAAGAGACCATGAACCGTCTTGTGACAGGGAGTGCATTGCATGCAAAAAGACGAGCGATCGAGCTTCTTGGCTCGATTGAAATGCTGGATGAAGCAGAGGTTGATGCCAGTATGTCTCGGGCAGCACAACAGAAGCTAGAGAGATTAGCAGACTTTCAATTCGCTGAACGGTTTAATGGGAAAAAGCCGGCCAGCTGGGAAGAAGTCATTGACGTGATGCAGCAGGGGCAATAAATTGTAAGCGTTTTATTTAACGAAGGGGAGGCGAAAAAACGATATGGGTTTTATTGCGTTGATTGTATTCATAGCTGTCATCATTATATGGAATGTCGTCGTGAAGCGGAATATGGGAGAAGCCATGCTATTAGGCTTTATTGCAACCACATTATTTGGCGGATTGGATGCATTAAGACTTTTCTGGGATGGATTAAAATTTGCATCCACATATGAGGTGCTCTATGCAGCTGTTGCATTTGTATTCATGGCCTATTTAATCGAAAAGCTGGAATTAATTCATGCACTCTTGCGAATCTTAAATTCGGTTGTAGGAAAACTCCCTGGTGGAGCGGCTTATATGAGTACGTTAGGTTCAGCGGTCTTAGGTGCTCTTTCAGGTTCAAATTCTGCAAACACAGCAGCCACTGGCTCTATCACAGCTTCTTGGATGATTAAATCAGGCTGGAGCCGAACCCATACAGCCACGATTTTAGCAGGGAATGGCGGACTTGGGGCGGCACTGCCTCCGAACTCTTCAATGTTTATCATGCTGGGGTTTGCACCAATTGCAGCCCTTGTATCTGAGGGAGATTTATATATTGCCCTGTTAATAGGAGGACTGTATCAAGTCGTATACCGATTTATTCTTGTGTATATTCTGGTGAAAAAGAATAAAATTCAGGCCATGCCGCCAGATGATATTCTTCCTTTTAGGGAAGCTGTGAAACAAGGGTGGAAGTCGATCTTTATTTTTTTCGGTGCCTTGATTCCTATCATTGTCACGATAGGTCCGCTGGCAAACTACTTGAAAAGTAATCCAAACATTGGACCAGAGGCAATGGATCAAATTTCTTTAATTACGTGGATTCCGATTCTCATGATGTTGATTAGTTTAACAATTGGGAGAAAAAAGGCGTCTGCACTAGATTGGTCTCAGTTTTTCAAGTCGGCTATACCTAAGTTTACAACGATCGGTGCCTTGATGCTGTTTGCTGTTGCGGCAAGTCAGGTGCTTGCTGAATTAGGATTGGCAGAAGATTTGACGCAAATCACATCAGTGCTTACCATTCCGAAATGGCTCATGGTGCTCATTGTGGGTATTCTTGTCACGCTGGTGGCTGGACCATTATCTTCTACAGCCACATTAACAGCTGTTGGACTTGTCTCATTTTCAGCTTTAGTCTCAGTCGGAGTGGATCCAGTTGTGGCTGTTGTCGCCATTCTTGCTTTTTCATCAACAGAAGGCGCTTCCCCGCCGGCATCAGGATCAATTTTCATTGCTTCTGGTCTTGCAGGAGCCAGACCGGAGAAAACGTTTATACCGCTGATTCTCTACTATATGCTGCCGATCGTAGGAATTGGCTGGCTCATCGGAATGGGAATACTTCCAGTATAGAAAGGAGAAACACATGAGAGCATTGATGGAATTTTTATTTAAAGTGCTGCTTGTCCTGTTCTTAACGTCAGGAGCCCTGTTGGTATTCGGTCAAATACTAGGGATTCTTTTGCAAAAGGGAGATATGATCATTGCAAGTACGAACCTATTTAAAAACCCAACATTGGTGTTAAGTGCCTTTTTCAGTCTTGTTGGTTTCTCTCTAAATTATATTCCTGAAAAGAAAGACACCACCTCATTTAGCGATCATCCATCTGCATCAGCAGGTGAATCGCTCAAATAAGCAATAAAAAGCTGGATTCAGTAAAAGAATCCAGCTTTTTTGCGCGCGAGAAATAGGTATTAAAACCCAATACGTACGATTCATTTTTTGGTAAATTCACTTTCAATCATATGCCTCTTGTGCTAGTAAATGGTAACATAACGGAGGACTATTTAAGGAATAGAGGTGTTTGACCATATCTGGAGCAATCATCGGATATAAAGCAGCCTTGTATTCATTAAAGGCAGATATATCTATCAAAAAAGAACAAATCATCGAACTCAATATGTGCCGAAAAGAAATCAAAGAGGCAAAATGGGCCCTGTCAGATGCCAGCAAAAAAATCACACATCCAGACCTGACATCACATACATGGTTTGGCCATTTGGCAGACACGTTTGATGACATTCGAGACGAAATGGCTTCCGCCAGTCAGGAAATAAAAGGTGTACAGCTAACCAATCTATTAAATCGAATCAATGAGAAAATCAGTGATTTAACATCGGATATCCATTCGTTAGAACATGAAATTCATTCGGTTGAAAGAAAAATAGAGAAAGAAAAGCAGAAACAACTGGAAGAAAAAAGAGGGTAGTCACATGACGAGAGAAATTAAAATAGATGCCAGTCAGGTCAAACAAGTATTACAGCATGCAAAGCAATCAGGCGCTCAAATGAATGCAGCCCTTCCAACCACCATCAAAGGGAGCAATCATCTCCTGACGGCAGACACATTAGAAAAGATCAATCAGCAGCTGAACGAATTAAGTACATCCTATATAGGCATTCTTCAGAAACAGCTTGTACAAACAGAACAAGCGGTGAACACCATGATTGAAACGGACAAGGCGCTTGCTTCCAGCAGTAAAAGAAAATAAAGGAGAACGCAATGAAAACCCTTGACGCCTTTGCGCTAATAAACGGAATAGATCAAACGCTGAATGCGTTAAAGCAGCAGTCACAGCAAATCAGCTCCCTAGAAAAACAAATCAATCACATCATCTCACTCGATGGCGCACTAAAGGGAGAGGCGGGACAAGCCATCCGCGCCTTTTATACAGAATGCCATATTCCCTTCCTGCAATTCTTTCAGGTCGTCATTGAGGAATATAGCGCCGCATTGAAAAACACAAAGCAGGCTCTTAGCGCGCTAGAATCAAATGAGCACGGCTATATATCACAAGCATTTATCGAACATGATCTTGATCAAGGCTTAAAAAAAGCTGAACGAACGATTTCTGAAATTGTATCAGAGGTAAACCATGCCATCGGCAGAGTTGGTCATATTGTTCATTTGCCAAATGTAGACGAATCATTGTTTCAGCAGAACTATCAAAAGGCATGGCTTGAGACATCAAGAAATATTGGTCTGCTTCATGCATTTGACAGGGAGCAGACAAGTGCTTTACATGAAACCAAAAGCTCCCTTCAAACAATGAAGCAATACATAGATACCTTAAGTACCATGTTCACCGGCCCAAAAATCGACATCACGAGCTATCAAAAGGGTTCTATTTTCAAAGATGGAAAAGAAGAAAAAGTAAGCAGCACCATCAGCGGATTGAAAGATAAAATAGACAACCCAAAAGACAATCCATTGATGATCATGCTGAAGAAACTGAAAGAGAAACAACAGGCGAATGTGGAGACGATTGTTCGGAATGACAACCATAAAAACATCAGTAAACAAGTCACAGCAAACGATCCATTGCTTACGACATTACAAAAGGAAGCTGTGAACGGGAAAAACAAGATTCATAGAGACATCAGAGTCATAAATGGTAGACTATACAACGTAAAAGACATTAAAAAGTTAAAAGAATTCGACATCGCAGATGAAGTCGTCACGGATCCGTCGGATATTGATTTTATTGGTGGAAGATACACCGTTTACGCCAATAAACAAATCATCCGAACGTATATCGCAAACGGCGAAATAAGAATAGAAGAAGTCGACAAAATTCCAGAAAGCCGCAGCCGTGGCAACGCTAAACGCATATTAGACGGTGAAGTCGTCTCAACCACTGAAAACATCATCTTAGAATACAGCGGCATCTACGACGGCTACCGAGCGGTTACTGGCAAAGACCCAGAAACCAGCCAAAATATCAGCAGCACAGACCAAGCTCTATCCGCCGCCTCTATCATCCCAATAACGAAAATAGTGAAGGTTGGGAAATATGTTTTTAGGTTGGATCAAGGGAAGAATGTGAAGAGGGTTGAGAAGACGGCTAAGGGTGCGGGTGACCTGATTAAATTCAAAGGTGATCAAGCTATTATTCATTATGAAAAGCATAGTAAAGAGATAATGGATGCAATGGGTAAAAATCAATACAATATCAAAAATTACCTTAAAGATGCAAATCACGTTATTCAGAAGGGGAAATATGTACCAGAACTGAATGGTTATGTGAGGCTTGTTGGTGGAAAGGGAAGTGCAAAATATGGTTTTGTTGGGCTTGATAGAAAAACAGGGAATATTACCACATTTCATATAAAATCGGTTAAAGAACTTTCTAAAAAAGCACCAAGTTTAGGGATAAAAACAAAGAAGTAAAAAAGGGTGATCGTATTGAAAATAAAAAAAATAAACTGGATTTCACAAGAAGCTTCAGAAGCTGAAGTGATTGTAACAGATGGTGAACTGGAAATAATGTGTTTTGCTCAACCATTAAATTACCTTGAAGAAAGTGAACTATTAGAGCCTATTTATTGTTTAGATGTGTCAGACCTAGTGAAAGCTGAATTGTCAGAGTATAGAATTGAAAAATTAGATGATAATTTTAGCTATAGTTTCTTAGGACAATTAATTGATAAGCATGATGAAAAAGTGAGAGTAGGCGGACTTTTATTAGAATTGGATAACAATTTACCAGGAGATATAAATGAAGGCGATTTTATAAGTTTTAATTGTCAACGACTTGATATTTATTAGTAAGAGATGATGTCTTTAAACCCTTGAAAGTCTATAAACTTTTAAGGGTTATTTGAAATATAATAATAGTTGAATCGATATACCTGCTTAAGAACGATAATGATCAGATACACTCAGGGATGGCTTGTTGAATTGATAAGAGAATAAAAATTGCAGATTCTTTAGGAGCGTTCAATGAACAAAAAACAACAACTAACGAAACAAATCCAAACCGTCATCAACATCCTAGAAAAAGAATATCCACAAGAAATCAATCAAGGTGTTCTCCAATTAATATACAAAAGATATAAAATTGCTGAAAGGATCATTCAGAACAATGAAGATCTCCAAAAGATTTTGATCATTGGCGGGGTGAGAGCTTATTTGGATAGTTATAATGACTATCTAAACCCCTTTCTAGATGAATTACATAAAGCAGAGAGTTTGCTTAAAGAAATGCTGTCATAGATAGGACGGTTGTCTGTAGTACTGGAATCAAGTCTTGTATCGGGCAGCAAAACAGAGAAAGGAATGCATATGGAACATAAACAAAACAAAAAAACATCCAACTGGCTATTAAGTATCAGTGTTCTGATTGTTATAGGAACAGCTTTGCTGAGAGGAGTTTCTTACTCAGATGCTGATTATCGCGGTTCCCTATTGATTGGCTAGTTCTGCACGGACATCATGCTTTTGAATTTCTATTGTGGGGTTTTATACTTGACGTGGTCATTTTCTATTTTCTTTTAAAAATGCTTCTTCGTTTGTATAAAAGGGTGATGAAAAAATCAGCAACTTAAAATAGAGGAGGCCTTAAAAATGATCAATTTACCCCAAATCCCACATCTGCACGTGAACAAACCAGCCAGTGACATACATATCAAAGAGGCAGAATCCCAGCTAAACATGGTGCTGCCCCGTGCTTATAAGGCTTTGCTGAAACAGACAAATGGATGTTCCATTGGCGGTGAGGTGCTTCTATACGGGACAGAGGACATGGTGGAACGCAATAAAACATGGGAGGTTCAGCAATATGCAAGCGGTTATGTGGCGATTGGCGACGATGGCGGCGGGCAAGTATTTCTCATGCGGCTGGCTGAAGAGGAGAAAAAAGTGTGGATCGTCGATGCTGGTGTGATGGACCCTCAGTATGCGGAATTGGTCGCTGAAGACTTGTTGAGCTGGGTAAATGAGGGCTGTTTCATAGAAGTTTAGTCTATTAAGGAGATGATCGATTTGCCGTGGAATACATTGATCGTTGCATGCCTCGTGGTTGGGGTTCCTGTCGTTTTAATTGCAATTGTTTATTTCATCTCGAAAAGCAAGAACAAGAAAACCAAATCATCCAACTGAAACGCTCTGTGACGCCAAATGTCATAGAGCTTTTTTGCATTCTCCCCCCATTCATCCCATGGTATAATAAACACAGTTTATGAACGAGAGGATATGCAGGAGATGAAAAATGAACCTATTGAGTTACTGACACAGCCGAAATGGCGAATCATCGATCAGTCGAGTCTCGGTCTCTATGTGGACCCGAAGCAATCCTTTGCGATGGATGATACGCTTTGCGCGTCGGTGGGGAAGGGCCTTTCACCAGCGACAGCCCGTTCTTGGGTGCATCACAATACGATTGTGCTTGGGATTCAGGATACAAGACTTCCATTTCTCCAAGATGGCGTAAAGCTGCTTGAGGAAGAGGGATATCGTGTGATTGTGCGCAACTCAGGCGGTCTTGCTGTGGTGCTGGATGAAGGTGTACTGAATGTGTCTTTAATCTTTGCGGAACAAAAGAAGGGCATTGATATTGACCGCGGATATGATGCGATGGTGGAATTGATCCGCCGGATGCTGTCTATGTATGATGTGGACATTGAAGCCTATGAAATAGTCGGCTCTTATTGTCCAGGCAGCTACGATTTAAGTATCAATGGAAAGAAATTTGCAGGCATTTCTCAGCGTAGATTACGCGGTGGGGTCGCTGTGCAAATTTATTTGTGTGCAGATGGAAGCGGGCGTGAACGTGCCAACTTGATCCGCCGTTTTTATGACGCCGCCTTAAAGGATAAACGGCAAGAAGTGAAGGCAGTATTTCCTGATATACAGCCGGATACGATGGCATCCTTATCAGAATTAATCGGTGAACCGATTGATTGTACACTTCTTATGCGTTTATTACTAGAGGAGCTTCAAAAGCTTAGTGATCAGCTGACAGCCTCGGGCCTGAATGCAGAAGAGCAGCTGGAATTTGAGAAAAATATGACGCGGATGATTGAGCGGAATGAAAAGGTGTTTTCGTAAATATCAGTCTTTTTATCTTGAAAAGAGTAGAGGTGAAGTGATGGAAACAAAGCTTGAAAAAGCCATTGAACTTCGAAAAAGTGGACATCTTCAAGAACCAAATGAATTGCTGTCTCATCTTGCAGAGGAGTATCCAGACGATGCCTCTATTCATTATCAATGTGCCTGGAGTTATGACCTGTTAGGAGAGGAAAGGCAAGCTGTCTTTTTTTATGAAAGGGCCATTGAGTTAGGATTGTCTTCAGAAGAACTAGAAGACGCTTTACTAGGGTTAGGAAGTACATACAGAACTTTAGGAGAATATGAAAAGTCAAAACAGATATTCCTAAAAGGGATGGAAACTTATCCGTACAACAAAGCCATTCAAACGTTCTATGCCATGACTTTGTATAATTTAAAGGAACATAGCAAAGCGATGGAAATATTACTGAACTGTTTAACTGAAACGACAAAAGATCCTGCTATTTTAAGTTATCGAAAAGCGATTGATTTTTATTCAAATCAGTTAGATACATTGTGGAAATAATATATTAATTTGGCTGCTTGAATAGATTTGGAGGGGCAATGTGATGAAAAAATCCCCTCCTTTGTTATGGAATTTTATATGTGATAGTCATTTATGGCGTAAGAAAGAAGGTAAATTTGTTGTCATTATTCACCACGTATTACCCGCTGTTGATGCTTTGTGTTTTGTCTGTGTTGTATGTGATGTATCGTATTCAGCCCTTGGCCTCTACTGTTAAAAAAATCATCATTGTGCTCTGTGTGTTAACAAATGCCGCATATATTTGCTGGCGTCTCTTCTTTACACTGCCGCATGAAGGTACATTTAATATGATAATGGGCATCTTGCTTGTTGCCTGTGAATGTATTGGATTTTTACAGCTGCTTGTGTTTTATACACTTGTTTGGAAGCCTTCAAATCGGAAACAAGTCACGATCAGTGATTTGGACAGGCTGCCAACAGTTGATATTTTCATAGCTACATATAATGAACCGATTGAAGTGCTGAAACGCACGGTTGCAGGCTGTTTGAATCTCTCTTATCCAAAAGACAGCGTCCATATTTATTTATGTGATGATGGCAAGAGGGAGTCTGTGGAGCAGCTTGCATCTGAGTTTGGCGTTCATTATCTGACAAGAACAGATAACAAGTTTGCTAAGGCGGGTAATTTAAACCATGCGATGTCTCAAACGAATGGGGAGCTGATTCTCACACTTGATGCTGATATGGTCCCCCTTCCTGCCTTTTTAGAAAAGACAGTGCCTTACTTTCATGATGGAGCGACTGCGTTTGTTCAAGTTCCACAGGCATTTTATAACGAAGACCCTTTCCAATATAATATGTTCTCGAAGGATCGAATTCCAAATGAACAGGACTTCTTCATGCAAACCCTCCAGGCTGGTAAGGATCGGTTCAATGCGGTGATGTATGTCGGGAGTAATACTGTATTTAGAAGAACGGCCTTAGAGGAAATAGGCGGATTTGCTACTGGAGTGATTACAGAAGACATGGCGACCGGAATGCTTCTCCAAGGGAAGTTCAAATCTGTGTCTGTCGGAGAAGTATTAGCCGTCGGTCTGGCACCTGAAAGCTGGCTTGATTTGTTAAAGCAGAGAGACCGGTGGTCGAGAGGGAACATTCAGTGCGCCCGTAAGTTTAATCCATTGAAGGTTCGCGGCTTAACGCTTATGCAGCGAGTTCTTTATTTAGATGGCATTGTGTATTGGTTTAACGGTTTGTTTAAAATGATTTACATTCTTACACCGATTTTGTTTTTATTGTTTGGTATTCAAAGTTTCTGGGCAGATTTCCAGTCCATTTTTATGTTTTGGCTGCCGGCGTTCTTTAGTTCGTATTTAGCGTTTAAACTGGTGTCGAATCAAAAAAGAAGTATGTTTTGGAGTCATATTTACGAAAGCTCTATGGCATTCCATCTGGCTGGTGTAGCTTTAAGTGAGCTGTTTTTGAAGAAGAGGGTTGAATTCCTTGTCACGCCGAAGGGAATTCAAACGGACAAGAGACATTTTCATTTGAAAACGATGATTCCTCATTTGATCTTCTTGCTGCTCTCATTGCTTGTCCTTGTGAAAATAGGATACGATATGAAGGTAAATGGGACGATGAATGCTGATCTCACGTTGATTAATATTTTTTGGGTGCTTTATAACGGTGCAGGTCTATTCATGGCACTGATTGTGGCGTTTGATCGTCCGCGTTATCGAAAATCAGAGCGGTTTGTCATAGAAAAAGAGGGGCAGCTCTGTTCTGATCGTCAAGATGAATCGATTGCTTGTTTTCTACTAGACATGAGTGATTCAGGTGCGCGTATATCCATTCCATTGGATCAAGCTTCTTCTTTAAATCAAGGGCAAATGCAATTGTTCTTTTCAGAGGATCAAAGTGTGGCGTGTGATGTGGTTTGGAGCCATCCAGAGGGAGACAAGCTGATGGTTGGTGTTGCTTTTACTGATACAGAAAAATCAGAGTACCTATCATTGATCCGTTTCTTATTCACACGAGAGCATGTATCGATAACGGATCGTGAGAAAAAATCCTATGCTGTTCGGACATTTCTCCGCTTTATAAGAGAAACGGAAAAAGTACCAAGGGCCTTGCGGCGCAAATGGGTGAGAAGACCGTTGCAAAGCGTGGCAGGCACGCTGTCCTATGAGGGCCGGTTAGAAGAGAAGGTGCCGGTGAACATACATGATATAAGTGTAACTGGGTGCAAAATCGAGTCTGAAGCTTCAATTGAATTACATGAGAAAGTGCTGATCACCATTGATACAGAATCTCTCACAGATCAGCCGGCGATTGCAGTCTGGACATCACAAAAACGCGGACGCACAATGGCCGGACTCAAGTTTGTTCAGCCTGAAATCAAGCAGATAGAAGAAAGAGAGGGAGTGGTTTCTTGAAATCCAAAAACGGCGGTTACCTCTATTTACTATGGCTTCCTGTCATCATGGGAGCCGGCTACGGCATTTCGCTTTTAGTGCCATTTCTTCAGCCTGTCCTGACACTTGGCATTGCAGGTCTTTATATTTTTGTGTTTGGTGATTTTCAAGTAAGGCAGGTCAGATATATTTTTATGTTCGTGTTTTTGATCAATGTCCTTTTTAGTGTGATGCTATTTTTGGGCATTTAAAAAAGTGCTTCCCGAGGGGGGGGAGCACTTTTTGTTATTCTGCCATTTTTTCGAGGTTGCCGTTCCGGTCCATTTTAAAGGTTGGTGCGGCACTATCGTCCTCTTCAAATAAAACTAGTTTTCTTGCACGGTTCATGATTTTGACGAGTGTTTCATAATCTTCTTGAATCGTGAGCTGATCCTTTTCAAGCTTCTTCACTTCAGCTTCTAGCTGCGAGACTTTATGAGAAAGCTCATTGTTTTCTCGTTTTAAGCGGCTGTTTTCCATACGTAAGGCAGTGGATTGCTGACCATCGCCTTCATAACGGCGTAAGAAATCAATGATATCGTCGATGGTTAATTCTTGATGCTGCCTAAATGGATTTGCTTCCGGCTTTTTCTCTGCGGTATTTGGGGCAGGAGCAGCCTGTGACAATAAATGTGATAAACTAGCTAACTCTTCATTGTAGCTTTGATCCACAAACTGAAGCTGTTCAGCCGTTTCAGCTGCTGGTGCAAATGTTTCTTCCTTTGCTGGCTCCAAATCCTGTGAGAATTCCTCTTGAGTCACCGTTTCTTCTACTTGCGGCTGATAAAGTAATCGTTTTTTCGCAGGCTGGCCATTGCCAAGTGCGCGCATCCGTTGTTTTCGCTGTTTTTTGGCAAGTGCCAACGCTTTTTCATATTGATGTCTGACGACAGCGTTCCATCTAAATCCGCATGCCGCTGAGGTGCGGTTCAGCTTGTCTCCAACTTCTTCAAACGCATTTAGCTGCGTGCTGCCCTCTCTGACGTGACGTAAGACGGTTTCTGCCAGGAGGAGATCATTTTCCTCTGACCAAGCATCTTGTCTTTGTTTTGACATGTTTAAACCCCCATAAGATTTGATGGTATTAGATTAGCCAAGTTCAAGAAGGTTTATACAAGTTTGCTAAAAGGATAGTGGAAAATACTAGCTTTTATGTAAGCGGATGATGGGGGCGGCAAAGCATCTTGCAAGTCCAGGCGCTTCGATGTACAATGTTGGGTGGTATATTATTCACGATTGGCTGTCCAACTGTTTCATATAGAATGAAGTATCATCATTGAAAGGAAGCGTAAGACCATGGCTAATGAGTTTCGCGTATGTGACGATTGTGATGCGACGAACCTAAAGACGTTATTGCCTCGACTCAAATCGGTTGACCCTGATGCAAAAATTGAGATCGGCTGTCAATCCTATTGTGGTCCAGGACGAAAAAAGGCTTTTGCGTTTGTGAACAATCGCCCATTATCCGCACCAACAGAAGATGAATTACTCGAAAAGGTTCAAAAAAAAGTCAAATAAATGTCACTGAATGTGTTCAGTCGACCTAAAAAGAGGTCCGTCCCTGTCAGGTCGGGCTTTTTACGTCCGTGCAATCTTTGAGAACACATTCACCAGCAAATTCAAGGATGTTTTCGGGAAAAGTTACCCGATATAATAGAAACACGTCTTAAAAAAAGAGGGACGAAACGATGGCGTATCCAAAAGGGAAATTATCTGAGGAAAAGGTATTTAAAGATCCTGTACACCGTTATGTTCACGTAAGGGATGCATTAATATGGGATTTAATAGGAACAAGAGAGTTTCAGCGCCTGAGACGAATTAAACAGCTAGGAACTACTTATTTGACGTTTCATGGTGCAGAACACAGCCGATTCAATCATTCACTCGGTGTATACGAGATTGTGAGACGAATTGTGGATGATGTGTTTAAAGGGCGGCCTGAATGGGATGAAGGGGAGCGCGAGCTTGTACTTAGTGCAGCCTTGCTTCATGACCTCGGACATGGTCCATTTTCTCATTCCTTTGAAAAGGTCTTCCACTTAGACCATGAATCGTTTACAAGAGATATTATTTTAGGGCAGACGGAAGTCAATGAAGTGCTCCGCCGGGTGAGTGATGATTTCCCGAAGCATGTGGCTGAAGTCATTGCCAAAACGTATCAAAACAAGCAGGTGGTCAGTTTGATCTCAAGTCAAATTGATGCCGACCGAATGGACTACTTGCAGCGTGATGCCTACTATACAGGCGTCAGCTACGGCCACTTTGATATGGAACGTATTTTACGTGTGATGCGCCCGAGAGAAGATCAGATTGTGATGAAGCAGAGCGGGATGCATGCGGTTGAGGATTATATTATGAGCCGCTATCAAATGTACTGGCAAGTCTATTTCCACCCAGTGACACGCAGTGCGGAAGTCATTTTAACGAAAATCCTTCACCGTGCAAAAGAGCTGCATGAAACGGGTTATATTTTCACACATGCCCCCGTTCACTTTTATTCAATCTTTGAGGGGAATGTCACCACAGAGGACTATATTAAGCTGGATGAATCCATTGTCTTATTTTATTTTCAGGCGTGGGAAGATGAAGAAGATCACGTGCTGGCTGATTTGTGCCGCCGTTTTATGAACCGCCGATTGTTCCAATATACAGAGTTTAATCCAAATGAAGAAATGACGAAATATTTCAAGCTGACCGCCTTGTTCAAGGAGGCCGGAATTGATCCTGACTATTATTTAGTGGTCGATTCTTCATCTGACTTGCCCTATGACTTCTACAGACCAGGGGAGGAAGAAGAGAGGCTGCCAATCCACCTTTTGACGCAAAGCGGTCATATTAAAGAACTGTCGAGACAGTCAGATATTGTTGACGCCATTTCCGGTAAACGAAGAACCGATCATAAACTTTATTTCCCGATGGACTTAATTGTAGATATGTCGGAAAAAGCTGAAGAAAAAAAGGCGATCATGAAGCTGCTTGGTTTGGGATAAGGAAGTACTGAAAAAGGAGATGTCGGGAATTTGTTGAAAGAGCATGCAAAGTTGATGAAGGTATTCTCTGAATCAGGGGAAATCGTTGGACGGAAGAAGCTGCAAAAGATGATTTACATAGCAAAAAAGCTAGATTTGCCTTTTTACGAGAAATACGATTTTCATTTTTATGGCCCCTATTCAGAGGAGTTGACGCTCAGAATTGAAGAGCTGTGCAACCTTGGATTCTTGGACGAAATGAAGGAAAAAAAGGGCGGATACTATCAATATCGCTATTCGCTGACGGACAATGGGAAAGAGTTTCTCGATCAGTGTGAAGTGGACATGCCTGACCTCAAAGCGCTGACGCAGCAGATGAACGAGCAATCATCCCGTTTCCTAGAGCTTGTCTCAACGATTTTATATTTTGATAACCTGCCAGAAGATGAGGTGAAGGAAAAGGTCTTCACCATTAAAAGCAAGCAGCGCTATACGGACGAAGAATTTGAGGCGGCCCTTGCTTATATTGATCAGTTGAAGGAATTGAACTAACGAAAAGAACCAGTGTGTGATGGCTCATGGCTAGAACAGACTGGTTTTTATTTTGCGCAGAAACAAGCCGACCGCATGGATCGACTTGTATTTTATGAATGGTGATAAGAGAATCTGGCTAAAAATTGTTTTGTACGTTCTTCTTTCGTCTGTTCAAAGACTTCTTCCGGCGTACCTGATTCGACGATGACCCCATCCTCCATGAAAATGACCCTGTCGGCAATATCATAGGCAAAGTTCATCTCGTGGGTGACGATGATCATAGTGACACCGGTTTGGGCTACCTGTTTAATGACATCAAGCGTTTCTCCTACAAGTTCGGGATCTAATGCTGAGGTCGGTTCGTCGAACAAAATGACTTCTGGATTCAAAGCCAGTGCCCGTGCAATGCCGACGCGCTGCTGCTGTCCGCCAGATAATTGATGCGGATAGGCATCCTTTTTCTCTAGTAGCCCGACCTTTGTGAGTAATTGGAGAGCTGTGTCATAGGCTTGATCTTTCGGTTGTTTACGGGCAATGACTAAACCTTCCATGATGTTTTCAAGTGCTGTTTTATGAAGAAATAGATCGTATTGCTGAAAGACCATGGCGGTTTTTCTGCGAAGTGCGAGAATGTCTTTAGGCCTTGCTTGATTGAACTTGACGGTCGTGTGATCAATGCTGATTTCTCCTTGATCCGCACGCTCAAGAAAATTCAAGCATCGCAGAAAGGTTGATTTCCCAGAACCGCTCGGACCTAAAATGACGACCACTTCGCCTCTTTCTACCGTTAAATCAATTCCTCTCAGAATCTGGTTTTTACCGAACGCTTTATGCACCTGTTTGATATCAATCATGCCAATCGTCTCCTTTTGTTTTTGAGTCCATATTTCTCGTATCCGGCTGTAATGGCTTCGATAGAGGCACACAGTGCCCAGTAAATCAGAGCAACGGCGATGTAGGCTTCAAGATAACGATAGTTCACATTGGCTTTGATTAAAGCGCCGTTTAAAATATCGACCACAGACACCATAGAGACGAGAGAAGAGGCTTTGATTAAACTGATCAGCATGTTGTTCAAAAGTGGAAGGGCGATGGGAAAGACTTGCGGTATAATGACCCTTCGTAAGATCTGTTTGCTGGTAAAACCAACGGATAGAGCAGCATCGAATTGCCCCTTTGGAATAGATGCAAGAGAGCTTCGAAATATTTCAGATAACCCGCTTACGGCATATAAAGTAAGGGCGAAAATGGCAATCCATCGTCTGTCCAAATCACTGAAACGAATCTGAAGAGAAAAAGATGCAGCCAAACGATCCAGCGAATCAGAAAAAAGAAGATAAGATACGAGCAGAATGAGGACAACAGGAATTGCTTTAAAAATAGCCACAAACCATTTGAACAATGGAGACAATATAGGCACCTGATAAAAACGGATAAGGGCAATACCAAATCCAAAGACTGAGCCAAATAATAGCGGGAGAAAGCCTAACAGCAGCGTCGTTGGCAAATAATGAAGTGCGGCTAAAAAGGCCTGCAGCATAAAGGCAACATCAAAATCCACTCAGATCGCTCCTTTCTTATGATGTAGTAAAGTCTCCGCCCAATATTTTCTTATACAATTCAGCGAGCTTGCCGTTGTCGATCAGTTTTTGTAATGCTTGATCAATGTCTTTTTGAAGTTTTGTATTGTTTTTTTGATATAAATAATATGTTTTAGATACGTTTACAGGTTTTCCAGAGGTGACTAGATTGGCATTGAATTGTTTGTTTAGTTTGTTGACGTCATACTTTGTGAGCAATGCTGCATCGACTGTGCCATTTTGAAGGTTTTTGACGAGAATTTCGTTCCCGCCATCTCCGTAGACAATGTCAATTTTCCGATCATGTTTTTTGTTATATTGCTCTAGAAGATAAGCGAAATTACTTCCTGTAGAGGTGTGCACTTTGTGTCCAGCCAAATCGTCTAAGCTTTGAAAATCATGACCGGATGCTTTATCAACAACCACATAGCTTGTATAATCTGTGTAGCCAACTTTTCCAAATAGATATTTCTTCTGGCGCTCATCATTGATTTCATATTGATGGGCAGCGAGATCTACTTTACCAGCATCTAAAGCGGGCAGAATATTTTTAAATTCGAAGGATTCATATTTAAACTTATATTGTGGAAGCAGCTGATCCACTTCGTCTAATACAGCCTTCTCATAGCCTGTTAGTTGACCGTTTTCATCTAAGTAAACGAAAGGCTGATAAGCGTTCCCTGTGCCAACGATGATTTCTTTCGCATCTGGATCATTATTCGCTGCTTCTGCTTTGACTTCATTCGATTGTTCTGTATTTCCGCAGGCAGCAAGCAGCAATGAGCCAAGTGTAAGCAGACCGATGATGTAATGTTTTTTGAATCGTTTGTTATTTTTCATGTGAAATCCTCCTCGTTTTACTTCGCACGCTTTTCGACAGTGAAGGCCGTTTCGGGTCTTTTTAAGGAAACGAATGTCGTCTGACGCTGTTTTCTCGTTTTCGGTGTATTGATCCGTTTTTCCAATAGATCAAACGCTTTTTCCAGCAGCATACTTAACATAATAAAAATGACGGCAGCAATAAAGTATCCTTCTAATACGCGATAGTATAAAGCCCCTAATGTTTGGACCTTTCCTATAATATCCATCACGCCTAGTGTAAAGGCGAGGGAGGTGTTTTGTAATAAGTTCACAATGGCCACGCCGATATTCGGGAGCGCAATTCTTCCTGCTTGAGGAATGAGTGTTCTTCTATAAATCTGCCATTTCGTCAGCCCAATTGAGGCAGCCGCTTCATATTGAGATGCTGGGACACTTGATAAGGCTGATCGGAATATTTCTGAAAAGTAGGCAGCTGTATTGAGTCCATATGTAATATAAAGAAAGATCAATTTGTTCCACATGGAGATATCAAGGCCAATTGCTGCGAGCACACCTGGCAGACCATAAAAGACAATAAACATTTGAACCAGGATAGGCGTTCCGCGAATAAATGAGACATAGACTGCACTGAGTTGATGCAGAACAGGAATGCGCTCAATTCGAAAATAAGCAAGGATGAATCCAAGAAAGCTGCCAATCAAAGTGGCAAATAAAACAATCAGCAAGGTCGTCGGAAGGGCTGATAATACTTTAGGAAAAAGTGTGACCACATACTCCCATTTGAAAAACTCACCCACGTTGAATCACCTCCTATGTAGAAGTCGTTTCGACTTTTTCTTCTGCGGGTGGTGCCCCTAGAATGGCTGGATCAAAGCGTTCAGGGATAAGCACTTTATACATCAAAACACCTAAATCTCCATTTTCAGCCTCGCGTTCAATATATTTTGTATATCCTTTTCGTTCGTACATCTCTAAAAGCCAAGGGTGTTTCCGGCCAGAAGTGCCTAGTGTATAAGCAGGCGCTTTATATGTCTGCCGGAGCAAGGTGTTTTCTACATAATCGAGCAGCCTATTTCCAATTCCTTGACCGGCTAAATCAGGAGCTGTCGCAAACCACCAGACAAATGGATAGCCTGAGACCGGCTCAGTGCTCTCCCAAGGAAAACGTATGGTGATGGTTGATATGAGCCGGCCATCTCGTTCTAATACAACGGCAGCGGACTGTGTGATGTTTTCTGTGACCATTTCAAGTGTGGCGTTCGTGGATGGCCAATCGATGCCCATTTCCCCAAGCGGTTTAAATGCACTGGACAGTAATTCTAAAAAAGCTGGCGCATCTTCTTCGGTAGCGATGCGAAAAATATCTCGACTCATGACAAACCTCCATTCAAAATGTAATGTCAGATTAATGCTTTTTTTAAAGTCTCGATATCTGGATTCAGCAATGCTTGATACACGTGGGGATCATGACTGATCTCAACTACAGGTACATAGCGGACACCGTATTTTGCTTCTAAAATGTTTCTGTAATCATCATGTTCTGTGACATCAATCGTTGAAAAAGGGATCTGCTGATCGTTGAAGTAGGATTGAATGTCCTTGCAATAACTGCATCCATTTTTGCTCCATAATATGATTTTTTGATTGTTTGACATTAGACGTTCACCTCTTGATTGATTGGTTTTTGGTTTGTTTGTTCTTGATCAAGTGCTTCTTTTAATAAAGTGATAGACGTGATCCTTTCATCAATATTTACGATCGGCGACAGCACAATGAATTCATTGATATCGTATGACTCGGCCAGCTCAGTCAGCCTGTGATGAACGGTTTCTTTTGTGCCAGCGGTATAGCCGGTTTTTTGCACGTGAATGTTGTACTGTTCCTTCTCCGTTTCTTTCACCAGTTTTTCTGCATCCTCTAACGATGTGACATTCAGCTTTCTTCCATCAGAAAAGGAGACCTTTACTGTTTCCTTTTGTTTGATATGTGAGAGTGCTTGTTCGGGATCATCGGCTACAGAAACGGTGATAGCAAGAAGGAATTGCTGGCGGGAGCCCGCTTTCTGATATGTTTGGAAGGCCTCTCTTGCTTCTTTTAATAAGGCTTCATCTCCATTAATAAAAAAGGCAAAGACAAAGGAGATACCAAGTTTTGCTGCAAATTCAGCGCTCTCTATACTTCCCCCTAAAAGGAACATGTCAGGTGATAAACGAGGGATGGGCTGAGCATTCAATTCATTTGTGTGTTCCGTCAGATAAGTTTTGAGATCCACTAATTTTTGAGAAAAATCCTTCCGTGACGCCTGATAATCTTCCTGAAGAGCTTGTGTCGATAGGTTCAGTCCTCCAGGTGCTTTCCCAACACCTAAATCGACTCTTCCAGGCGCTAATGATGCGAGGACGTGAAATGTTTCAGCCACTTTAAACGGGCTGTAATGCTGAAGCATGACACCGCCAGACCCAATTCGTATGTTGTTTGTTTTTGCTAAGAGATAGCCGGCAAGAGCTTCAGGGGAAGAACCTGCTACTTGAGGGTTATTGTGATGTTCAGACACCCAAAACCTGTGATAGCCAAGCTGATCCGCTGCTTCAGCCAATCTGACAGTATGCTGAATGCCCGTCTCTGCGTTCTCGTTTTCACCGACAAGGCTTTGATCAAGAATACTAAGGGTGAACGACATTGGCTGTTCCTCCTATCAGACTTTGATATTGAGATAATGCGAGGTTTAACCTGTTTGTGGCATCTGAATCAAGTAAGTAATCACCTGACTCCTGCTTTGTGACCTGTTGATCCACAACATACACGCCAGATTGCACAACTGTTGCACCAAGTTGATGAATAATCGGTTTAAGAGCATATTCAATGACGAGCAGGTGGCCGTAGGTTCCTCCTAAAACAAACGGAAGGACGGGTTTTCCTTGTAACGCTTTCTGTGGAAGTAAATCTAAAAACGTTTTTAAAATACCGGAAAATGACGCTTTGTAGACAGGAGTTAACACAATGACACCGTCACTCTCATTCACAAGTTCAATGGCCTTGACAACCTCTTCGTTTGAAAAGTCCGCACGTATTAGTGCGCTGCTAGGCAGCTGGTGAACTTGAATGATATGTACATCGATTCCATTGATCGTTAAATGCTGCTGAACATGATGCAAAACACCGGTTAATCGAGATTGGACGGAATGTCCGCCTGCTATAATCGTTACTTTCGTCAATTCGTCTCCTCCATTTCACATAATTCCTTCTAAACAACTTGGAATAGTTGATAATATAAATTATAATAAGGCAAACCAATTGAAAAGTATAATTAGTAATCATAAATACACGATTCAGTTATTTAAAATATAGAGAAAAGAGGGGTTTTATGGAGATTCGTGCGATCCGCACCTTTGCCACCATTGTGAAATATGGGAATTTTTTAAAAGCAGCAGAAGCACTGAATTATTCTCAGCCAACCATTACCTTGCACATCAAGCATTTAGAAGAGGAAATTGGAGAGAAGCTTCTAGAGAGAGGGAAGACCTTAAAGTTAACAGCTTCAGGACAGCTTTTTTATGAAAGAGCCAATTCTTTACTCAATGAATATGAGAAACTGACGAAAACGCTTCAAGATTTAGAAGTGGGCATTGCGGGATTCATTCGCATCGGTGTTTCTGAGCCTACTGCCAGTTTAGAATTCCCGGCGCTCCTTGCAGAATTCAAGGAAAGGTTTCCGAATGTAGAATTTTCGGTACAAGTAGCAGATGCGAATACCCTGAGTTCCTTGCTTTCGCATGATGAGATTGATTTTGCGATTTGCGGTGCACCAGAAGCTTCGATGGAAAATAGCTATAAGCCGCTTTTTCAAGATGATATTGTCCTGCTGGTTCCATCCTCCCATCGATTGGCGGAAAAAGATGTCGTAGAGGTAACTGATTTAGAAAATGAGACTATACTATTCACACCTCACAATTGCCCCATCCGTATCCAAATTGAACAACAAATCGTTGATGTCATTGGGACAAATTACAAGAAATTAGAGATTACTAGCAGCATGTCCCATAAACACTATGTTCAGGCGGGCTTAGGAGTATCTCTGTTTACACGAACGGCTCATTCTTTTACACTCCCGGGTACGAAGGTATTAGAAATAAAGGGCATTCAAGTTTCCCCGCCAGTAGGTCTATTGAGGAAAACAAATGATACGCCTGGAAGAGCTGTGCTCCAGTTTATTGATCTCATTGAAAGTCGATTGCACCAGCACCAACCGTCATAAAAAGAGGGGTTAGCCTTTATGCTAGCCCCTCTTTTAAATTTATTTTACTGTTTGTTTCAGAAACTGATTCTTCTTCATTGGCAGACCTAAGTTTTCGCGAAGGGTATGAGCTGGATAATTTGGGTCGTAATATCCTCTTTCGACTAATATCGGAATGACGTGCTCCGTCCATTCGGATAAACCGCTTGCTAAAATTGGAGCGCCAAAAATAAATCCATCTGCGGCGTCCTCTTCGATCCATTGAATTAATTTGTCAGCTACTTGTTCGTAAGTGCCGAAAAAGGCACTTTTTGGTGTGGTCACTTGTAAAGCGACTTCTCTTAAGGTCAGGTTTTGATCTTTGGCCATTTTCTTAATGGACTCTGTTGTGGATTGGAAGCTGTTTGACCCAGCGTCACCTATATCCGGAAAAGGTTCATCAAGCGGGAATTGACTGAAGTCCAAATGGTCAAAGAATCGGCCGAGATAATGCAGAGCTTCTTCAATAGAGACTAGATGTTTAATGGCTTCATATTTTTCTTCTGCTTCTTCGACCGTTTTCCCTGTAATCGGGTGGATGCCAGGGAATATTTTGATCTCGGATGGTTTTCTTCCAAGCGCTGCCGCTCTATTTTTCACGTCGCGGTAATAGGCTTTTGCCTTTTCAAGTGAGTCGGCATTTGTAAATACAGCGTCTGCTTCTTTTGCAGCTAGGTCTTTTCCTGCCTCTGAAGCGCCTGCTTGGAAAATCACGGGCTGCCCTTGTTCAGAGCGCTCAATATTTAAAGGACCTTTGACAGAAAAGTGTTTGCCATGATGGTTTAAGGTGTGCAATTTATCTCGGTCGAAGAAGACACCTGTTGATCGATCTCTTACAAAAGCATCTTCTTCCCATGAGCTCCAAAGCCCGTTCACTACATGTAAATACTCTTCTGCAATTTCATATCGAAGTGAGTGGCTAGGATGCGAACGGATGATGTGATTCTCAGCAGAGCCCTCTAATGGGGAAGTCACAACATTCCAGCCTGCCCGGCCTTTACTTAATTTGTCCAAGGAAGCAAATTGCCTGGCAATGGTAAAGGGCTCACTGTATGAAGTGGATACAGTACCCACAAGTCCAATCTGTTTCGTGACTGTGGCAAGTGCAGATAAGATGGTTAATGGTTCAAATCGGTTTAAGAAATGAGGAATCGAATGTTCATGAATATATAAGCCATCTGCCACAAAGACAAAACGGAAACCCGCTGATTCCGCTTTTTTGGTCATCTCTTGATAATAATCAATGTTAACACTTGCATCTGCTGGCACCGATTTATCCTTCCATGCATTCATGTGACCCCCTGGGCCATGTAACATTAATCCAAATTGTATGAGCTTTTTTCCAGACATGCCGATCGTCCCTTCCGTTTTGAGGTAGCAATGTTTTATGTTCTTCATCATAAGGCAGAACCGCAGAGAAGTATAATTGGTATCAGTAAAGTGTGACTTTATCTTTTCTAATATCATTTTTTGTTTCTTTCAGATGTGACATTAAGTCCATGATATTATTTCTTAAAAACATGAGTGTTTACTAAGTAAATGACCCAGACCAAAAGCGCTATTTTTCGATGAAATGTGTGTCAAAATATCCGAAAAATTAGTGAAAATGACGTAATTCGACTTTCTTCCTGTGCATCTAATTCCCTGTTTTTGACTGAATAGAAGGAAAATGGTGAATTTTCAGTGAATATATAACCTTGTGAAAAACAAAGGAGGGATAGGAATGAAAAAGCGTTCAGTCTTTTTGTCATTTTTATTGGTAGGTAGTTTGTTACCGGGGGTAAGTTCAGCTTCAGCACCTGTAGCGAGTGCAGGTCATGGGCATGATCATGGTCATGCGCCGTTCGAAACCCATATTAGTGAGGGGTTGCCAAAAGCAAAGGATTTTAAAGATTTGACGACAGCACCTCCAATTGAACGAGATGTGACAACAAAGGTATTAGATGAGTCTGGTAAGCAGGTAGGCTCGAGAACCTTTAAGGCCAATACAGGAGATTCTATTTCAACAAAAGCAAGTACAGGCAGTCAGAAGGTCACTGTCTATGCGGTCGCTGATGCGCAGTATCGTGCGAAATATAGTGACTGGCAAACACGGATTGTCAGCATCATCGAGCAAGCAGATGTCACGTTTAACCGTGATCATGATGTGGACTTTGTCGTACAAGCAGTAGGATCATGGACGTCTTCGGGTTCAAATGCAGAGCAAATTTTGTCTAACCTTGCGCGCAGCTTTGATGGCAGAGGATATGACTTTGTCACTGGATTTACAGCAAATCCAAACTTTGATGCTGGCGGAATCGCTTATGTCTACAATAGTGCACCAAGCGGAAGTGCATTCGCCGTTAACCTTGATCAAGGAACAGCGAACACTGCAAAAGCGGCTACGCATGAATACGGTCATAACTTTGGCTTACCGCACGACCCTCAAGGAAGCGGCATTGTCTGCCTAATGAATTATGATTATTCTTACACAGTCGATTTCTTCGATGCGGCTCATAAAAATCAAGTGAACCGTAATAAAGCGTGGTACAGATAAGAATGCAGACAAAAGGACAAACACATTGAGTGTTTGTCCTTTTTATATGCTTACAGATCGCTGATGCGCTTTCCTGCTACGGCATAGTGTTCTTTTTTCATTTCTTCAATAATAACAGAGACTTTTTCTGCACCTGCGCCTGTTGTTTCTACAACGGCATCAGTGACTTTCTCCACAAGAGCTCTTTTCTGCTCGTCTGTTCTTCCTTCAAGCATTTGAACGGTGACAATCGGCATGGCGAAAACCTCCTTTTTCCTTTAATGCTACGCTTCCCTTTAGTTTAAGGGACTTCTTATAGTATACTGAATGAAGTAAATCATTGTATAGAAAGAAAGAGGGATTCATGCCTTTGAACCAATTTCTTGTTTATCCATTAGAACTTATTCCATATGTCGCCATTACGCTTGTTGTTGCATTTACGATGCACGAGCTGGCGCATGCATATGTTGCGTACCGATTCGGAGACCCGACGGCTAAGAATCAAGGGAGACTGACGTTAAATCCACTGAAGCATCTCGATGTATTCGGAACGATTTTGATCTTTGTGGCCGGGTTTGGCTGGGCGAGACCTGTACCGGTGAATCGTTACCATTTTAAAAAACCGCGCTTAGCAGGGATTTGTGTCTCCATTGCTGGGCCATTAAGTAACTTGGTGCTGGCGTTTTTGGGCTTTTTTGTGTATGTGCTTCTTCAGAAATTTGGCGGGGAGTGGATTATGCGCTTTGAGCCGGGAGTCGATAATTTCTTTTTAATCTTTATTAACTTAAACGTCATCTTGTTCCTATTTAACTTATTACCACTTCCGCCGCTGGATGGGTATCGGATTATTGAGGACGTCGTCAGCCCCCGTATCCGGGCGAAAATGACGCAATTTGAACAATATGGGATCATTATTTTTCTCATATTCGTGATCACACCGCTGGGACAGTTTGTGTTTGGTCCATTGATCGGAATGCGGGATCAAATCATACACTGGTTTAATCTTATTTTGAAGCCGCTGCTTTAGGAGGTTTAATAAATGGAAGGTAAAAAGAAAAAACCAATTGGTTTTAACATCATTAAAAAAACAGATGCAACCGACGGACATGGAGGCTTTGGGGCAGGTGCACTCAGCCTTGATAATATCTCGCCAGTCATCATTGATGTAGAGGAAAAGGAAGCTGTCATTGATATTGGTGCCATGCATGCAAGAAGTGCCGTCGAAAAAGGAATTAAATTTTTGAAAACAAAAGAAGAGGTGCCGAACGGAAAACCGTATTGGCTTGTATGGGTGACGATTGACCGCAGAGAAGAAGGGCCTTATTATGCAGGTGTGACGGCTTGTGAAATGACCGTTGACCGTTCGATCCGCCGCGGGTATAAGTCACTTCCAGAGCATGTGAATTTAATGGATAAATCGATGAAGCGAAAAATTGTCGTTAGTCATATGGATGACGTATCCAAAAAGGTGCTGGCTGACTTCTTAAAAGGTCATAATCAAGCGCTATGGGACGCATCAACAGATGAATTAAAAGAAGGATTGGCTGTCCCTGAATAATTGTGAAATTTTTGTGAAGATTGGCGGATGGCTACCAATTCTCTCCGGTTTTTGAGTAAACTGGTGTTAAAGCTAGGACATGGAGAATCCCGAGATGCAGATCTCGGGGTTTTTCATGTCTTTTTTAACGTTTCAGCCACTTTTCCCACCATTTCTTTGGCTTTTGATCTTGAACTGGTTCCTGCTCAGAGGCTTTGTCCTCAGCACCATAGCAGACACCTGTCGGCTCCGTTCCTTCTATAAAATAGGTGAATACCTTTGATTCACATCCTGGACCTGCGAGGTCTCCGGTTTTTGGATTAATATATACCCCTTTGACACCGTCTGGCGGCATGAAGGAGGAGGCTGGCTGCTTCGAGAGAGCTGATTCCATAAAGGAAGCCCATATTTTTTTCGCATAGGCCGTTTCTTCGACTGAGTCAATGGTGCGGCCTTTATCATAGCCTGTCCATACACCTGTGACGAGCTGGGGAGAGAAGCCGATCATCCAGCTGTCGGCGCCTGTAGTCCCAGACTTTCCTCCGTATGTTCTTGTAAGGTCCTTTATAATGGTACGGCCAGTGACACTTGTATAGCCGTTTAATTGATCATTGAACATGCCTGACATCATATCTGTGGTGACAAATGCTGCTTTTTCATCGAGGATTTGTTCTCGTTTTTGTTTCTCTTCAAAAAGCACATTGCCTTTTGCGTCGGTTACTTTCGTAATAAAGGTTGGTTTGACGCGTTTTCCGCCATTGACCAGTATGGCGTAAGCATTGGTCATTTCAATGGGTTTCACAGGAGACGTGCCCAGGGCAAGAGAGGGTACTTGATCTAGTTTCTCCTTGATTCCAAATGTCTTGCCAGCACGTACAAGCTGTTCCATTCCTAAAAATAGATGGGTCTTTACAGCGTAAATATTATCAGACAGTGCTAAAGCTTGAAGCATTGTAATGCCGTCATTGGCGTAATAGCCGTGATAATTGCTTGGTGAATAAGCGGCATCGCTGTCTTGATCATCTAATTCAAACACCGTTTCCTCACTGCGCATGACAGTTGCGGGTGTAAACCCGTTTTGCAAGGCAATGTAATAAAGAAGGGGTTTCATGGTTGAACCGGGCTGCCTTTTTGCTTGTGTCACCCGATTGAATGGACTTTTTTCATAATCTCTCCCGCCTATGAGGGCAAGTACATGCCCTGTTTGAGGATGGATGGCGGCAAAGCCGATTTGGATTTCTGATTTGGAATTCATCGTATTTTTTAACGTCTTTTCTGCGATTTTCTGTAATTCTGGATTGAGAGTCGTTTGGATATGAAGCCCATAGGTTTCAATCTGTTCCTCATTTAACCCCAAACTTTGTTTCAACTCTCGAATCACATCGTCATAAAAATACGGGGCTTGCTTTGCTTGCAGCTGCTTCTTTTGCAAAGGGCGATAGGACAGCTTTTCTTTCGCAGCGTTATCGGCTGCTTTTTTCGTAATCATGCCATCCTCGTACATTTGTCTCAAAATCATATTCTTTCTTGCGCCGGCTTTCTCCTCATTCACATAAGGGGAATAGAGAGAAGGCCCCTTAGGGATACCGGCAAGCAGGGCAGATTCAGCGAGGGTTAAGTTCTTTGCTTTTTTCCCGAAATACAGACGGGACGCTGCTTCCACACCGTACGCTCCGTGACCATAATAAATGGTGTTCAAGTATCCTTCTAAAATCTCATTTTTTGTATAGTTTTGTTCTAAACGAATCGTGTAAAAGGCTTCATTCCACTTCCGCTTCCACGTTTTATCATGATCTAAATACAGATTTCGTGCATATTGCTGGGTGATCGTGCTGGCGCCTTGCACCTTAGCCATGGCACGAATATCGGCCACCGCAGCACCTGCCATTCGTTTCACATCAAAGCCATGATGCTCATAAAAGGTTTTATCTTCAACAGCGACAACTGCCTGTCTGATATGAGGAGACATCTCCTTTAATGGCACCCAATATCTCTTTTCTCCAAAGCTGGATTCTCCAAGCTTTGAGCCATCGGCTGCATAAATGGTCGTGGATTGGGGAACTTGAACAGAAGGGGCACCTTGCCATTTAGCTATCAATAGAATCGTCAAAAAGACGGTACCTGCAAATAGAAAAGCGAGCAAGCCGATAAAAAAACAGGCTCGAATCGTTTTCACGGTCATGCGGATTTTTTTATTACTCATGATTGTGTCCATGCAAAGCCCCCATTTTGACGGTTTTTTATCAGTATGGAACAAAGAAAACCGTTTTAAACAAGCGATTGCAGGAGCGCTTTAAAAAATGAAGAGAACTCATGCGGTTCTTTACAATTTGATATGAATCCACTATACTTTTTTCTTGGACAATCGATATAGTCAAAGCCGATAAAAGGCGCTAACAATAGATGTTTGTTTATTATTGATGAGAGGAAGATGAACAATGAGCGAACTTTGGTATACAGAGAAGCAAACGAAGAATTTTGGTATTACATTGAAGGTGAACAAAACCCTTCACACAGAACAAACAGACTTTCAGCATTTAGAAATGGTGGAAACAGAAGAGTTTGGCAATATGCTGTTTTTAGACGGCATGGTGATGACATCTGAGAAAGATGAGTTTGTATACCACGAAATGGTGGCACATGTTCCTCTTTTCACTCATCCAAACCCGGAAAATGTTCTTGTCGTAGGCGGAGGGGACGGCGGTGTCATTCGTGAGATCCTCAAACACCCTAGTGTGAAAAAAGCGACACTTGTTGATATTGACGGAAAGGTCATCGAATACTCGAAGAAATTCCTTCCTTCTATTGCTGGAAAACTAGACGATCCTCGTGTAGATGTCAAAGTCGGAGACGGTTTTATGCACATTGCTGAAGCTGACAACGAGTATGATGTCATCATGGTTGACTCTACTGAGCCAGTTGGACCAGCTGTGAACCTGTTCTCTAAAGGATTTTACGCAGGAATCGCAAAAGCACTCAAAGAAGACGGTATTTTCGTTGCACAAACGGACAACCCTTGGTTCACACCTGAGCTGATTACAAATGTACAGCGTGATGTAAAAGAAATTTTCCCTATTACGAAGCTTTACACAGCGAATATTCCAACGTATCCAAGCGGTCTTTGGACATTCACCATCGGTTCAAAAAAATATGATCCACTTGCTGTAGAAGACAGCCGTTTCTTTGATATTGAGACGAAATATTACACAAAAGAATTGCACAAAGCGGCATTCGTTCTGCCGAAATTTGTGAGCGACTTAATCAAATAAATCAAGCGAAATGGACATGCGCAAATGACGGTTTGCGCATTTTTTGAAGCGTAAAAGGAGGAATCTTGCATGAGATTCGACGAGGCTTATTCAGGAAAAGTGTTTATTGGAAGTCATCCGACATGGGAAGATGCAAAGGTCATTTTATACGGCATGCCGATGGACTGGACAGTCAGCTACCGCCCAGGTTCACGTTTCGGTCCGAACCGCATTCGTGAAGTATCGATCGGTTTAGAGGAATACAGCCCTTATTTAGATCGTGAGCTGCATGAGGTGCCATTCTTTGATGCGGGTGACATCCCACTTCCTTTTGGGAATGCACAAAAAAGCTTAGATTTAATTGAAGAGTATGTTGACAGCATTTTAGAAAAAGGGAAGTTTCCATTAGGAATGGGCGGCGAGCATCTTGTGTCTTGGCCGGTTTTCCGTGCAATGTATAAGAAATACCCTGATTTGGCCATCATCCATATGGACGCACATACGGATCTTCGTGAGGAATATGAGGGTGAGCCGCTTTCACATTCAACACCGATTCGTAAAGTTGCAGGACTGATTGGACCTGAAAATGTATTCTCTTTCGGCATCCGTTCTGGGATGAAAGAAGAATTTGAATGGGCAAAAGAAGCGGGGATGCACATTTCTAAATTTGAAGTACTGGAGCCATTGAAGCAAGTATTGCCAAAGCTAAAAGGGCGTCCAGTATATGTGACGATCGATATTGATGTACTTGACCCAGCTCATGCACCTGGTACAGGAACGGTAGATGCTGGCGGTATTACATCAAAAGAGCTGCTTGCATCCATTCATGCAATTGCAGGATCTGACGTCCAAGTCGTCGGGGCAGACCTTGTCGAGGTAGCACCTGTATATGATCACTCTGACCAAACAGCGAATACAGCGAGTAAGCTTTTACGCGAAATGCTGCTTGGATTTGTGAAATAATCAGTTGATAGAGGAGCTTGTCATCTCATGTGGACAAGCTCTTTTTTTTACATTGGTCAAAAAATAAAGGAGGGAGCTCATGTTTTCGTCAATATTGATGGTGTTCCTCGCTTTATGTGTGTTAGGGGCCGGCTTTCTCACATTGAAACGAGAGCTCGCAGCTGATCCGCCTGTTTTTGCTTCAAAGAAGGAAGCGAAGGTAGAGATGCTGGGGCTGTTTCACGATCGAGGCTTTTTCTATCTGACGGCCATTGCGTTATTCATGCAGTTATTTAAAAAGGATCAAATCGCACCATTTGATTTTTTTCAGGCATTTTTGGCAAGTTCAGGCATACAGGCTCTTTTTTACTTAATGAAAAGAAAAGACTTAGGTGTAAAGGCTGGACTTGTCGTAGTGGTCAGTTGTATTTTTCTTTTTTTCTAAAGGGATGTCTGAAGATGAAAAACGAAGTTTAATCGCCGTGAAGAAGAGAAATGATGGTATGATAGGCGATCGTGATTATGGTATACTATTTTAGTTAAACGGGTCTTAGCAAAGGAAGTGCAAAATGACACAAAACCAAATTTCAATTCATGTAAAGTCAGTGATGAAACCAGAGACGGAGCCGGCTGAAACGATCGAATTCCGCACGACTGGAACGTACCAAGAGAAGAATGACAAAACGTATCTCACTTATCATGAAGAACATGAAATGGGTCAAGTAAAAACCATTGTGAAAATGAGTGAAAAAGAAATTTTTGTGATGAGATCAGGGGCTATTCAAATGAAGCAGCGCTTTCTCATTGGAGAAACGACCGTCACACATTACAAGATGCCATTCGGTACACTTCAGCTAGATGTGCACACACATGGTATTGATCTCGATGTGGACAAGGGGCTGCTGCACATTACGTACGATATGCTGACAGGAGAAGATCAAAAGCATTTACATACATTATCGATTTCGTATAAGGAGGATTTACGTTCATGAATATCGCAGAACAGGTCAAAGATGCGTTAAAAGAAGAAATCATAGCGGCAGTCGTCAAAGCAGGACTTGCCGATGAAAGCCAGGTGCCAGATGTCCTTTTAGAAGTGCCGAAAGACAAAACTCACGGTGATTACTCTACCAACATGGCGATGCAGCTTGCCCGCATTGCGAAAAAAGCACCTCGTCAAATCGCAGAGGACATCGTCAATGCGTTTGATAAAGGGAAAGCTTCCATTGAAAAACTGGATATCGCAGGTCCAGGGTTCATTAACTTTTATATGAATAATCAGTATTTAACAAAGCTCATTCCAGCTGTTCTTGAGGCAAAAGAAGCTTATGGCGAAACGAATACAGGCGGCGGTCAAAAGGTGCAAGTCGAATTCGTCTCAGCCAACCCAACAGGTGACCTTCACCTTGGACATGCCCGCGGTGCAGCTGTAGGAGATTCCCTTTGCAACATCCTTGATAAAGCAGGGTTCGATGTGAGCCGTGAATACTATATCAACGATGCAGGGAATCAAATCAATAACCTCGCTTTATCTGTAGAAGTACGTTATTTTGAGGCACTCGGTCTTGAAAAAGAAATGCCTGAAGACGGCTACAGAGGAGAAGACATCAAAGGCATCGGACAAAAGCTTGCGGATGAATTTGGTGACCGTTTCGTGCATGAGCCGGAAGAAGAGCGGATGAAGTTCTTCCGTGAATACGGCTTGAAATACGAATTAGAGAAATTACGTGTAGACCTTGAGAATTTCCGTGTGCCATTTGATGTATGGTATTCAGAAACTTCTTTATATGAAAACGGAAAAATCGAACCAGCGCTGGAAACACTTCGTGAAAAAGGCTATGTCTTTGAAGAAGACGGCGCAACATGGCTCCGTTCAACTGATTTTGGTGATGACAAGGACCGTGTGCTGATTAAAAAAGACGGCAGCTTCACTTACCTGCTTCCAGATATCGCATATCATAAAGACAAATTGGACAGAGGCTTTGACCAGCTCATTAACATTTGGGGAGCGGACCATCACGGCTATATTCCTCGGATGAAAGCGGCGATCCAAGCACTTGGATATCCAGCTGACAAGCTTGAAGTAGAAATCATTCAGCTTGTGCATCTTTACAAAAACGGCGAAAAGATGAAGATGAGTAAGCGTACAGGAAAAGCCGTCACAATGCGTGATCTGATTGAAGAAGTCGGCTTAGATGCGACTCGTTATTTCTTTGCGATGAGAAGTGCGGCGACACATATGGACTTTGACCTAGATTTAGCGATTTCTACGTCTAACGAAAACCCTGTGTACTATGCACAATATGCACATGCGAGAATTTGCAGCATGCTGCGTCAAGGTGAAGAAAAAGGCTATGAACCGAACCTTGAAAAAGCCGATTTCTCTCACATTCAATCGGAAAAAGAATACGATCTTCTGAAAATCATTGGCAGCTTCCCAGAAGTTGTAGCAGAAGCAGCTGAAAAGCGTATTCCGCACCGCGTGACGAACTATATTTATGACCTTGCATCAGCCCTTCACAGCTTCTACAATGCCGAGAAGGTTATTGACGTAGAAAACGAAACAAAAACAACAGCACGTCTATCGCTGATGAAAGCAACACAAATCACACTTGCGAATGCATTAAAACTAATTGGTGTATCGGCTCCGGAGAAGATGTAATACACGAAGAAACCCACTCGGAACAGGAGTGGGTTTTTGTCATTCAACGTTTATATCATTTTTATTTCTCTGGAAAATCTCAATTTCATAATTCTCTAATGCTTGTTTAGGAAGTTTCTTTTCTAATACAGACTGCAAACCTGCTATATCTTTTGAAGTATTGATGCCTATGGAAATTGTGGGATCTGTCTTAACGATTTGATAATGTAACAAGTCATGCTCTTTCCATAACGAGTCTAATACTTGTGCTACCTTTTGATCTAATTCTTCTTCAGAAAGAGTGAGACGATTTGGAGTGGAACTTAATCCAAGAATACAAAGAGTAATAAAAAACAAACCAATCAAACGTTTTTTCATTATATCTCCTTAAATAGTTAATATATTCCTTTAATAGATTATAGCATCCAATTAGGTTTGTTTAAATAACTTAACAGAAACATGCTCATAGAAGGCATTGTTCTAGATTTATTTAATGGAACAACATGTCATCCACTCAAAACATGTAAAAACCCGCTATCTCTTGAGGATAGCGGGTTTTAAAAATTATCCAAGTGTATTAATAATGTTAGAAATAGAATCAAATAATTGGCTAAGTACATCAGAGAACATATTTTTGCCTCCTCTCTTTTCTTTTTACATCTACTTAACGAAGGGAATGAAGGGTTGGATCACTTTTTCTAAAAAAACTTTAAAAAAGATGGTGGCATAGAAAAAAGCACCGCCTATTCGGGTGCTTTTTGGCCTTAAGTTATGAATGAATGCGCAGCTTCACGTCTCCATTTGTACACGCTAGTTGAACGTTTCCACCAATCGGGAAGGTGAAGACTGGCTGTGTATGTCCGATATCGACGTCGTAAATCACTGGGATGTGTTTGAGCATTGGATGCTTATCTAGGATGAATCTTAAATGTTCCTCTGTCATGTTGGATTTCTTCTGAAAGCGTCCGATGATCAACCCTTTGATTGATTGTGCATGCTGCAAGAGGGAGGTAAGGTCTCTGGCGAACATTTCAGGGAATACCAGATCATCATCCTCGACAAATAAGATCGCATCCTTTACATTCGGCATAAACGATGTCCCTTGCAGTAAGTTCAGTGTACAAAGGTTTCCGCCAAACAAGGTGCCTTCAGCTGTTCCTTCCTGATATATGTTCCATTTCGTCGGATGAAACTGCCTATTCGCTTGATCTAGATACCACGCGTCATCACTCCATTTTGTCGAAGGAATCACATCAAACGGTTCGCCGCCGTTCATCAAACAAGCTTGAAACATAGCGGTCTGCTCCTCCTGTCCCTGCTCCATTTGAAAGCTTGAGAAATGGGGGCCAGAATATGTCACCATATCACATTTCGCTGTAATGGCGTTTGCAAGTGCAGTGATATCACTATAGCCGCAAAGGACTTTAGGATGCTGTCGGATCAAATCGTAATCAATATAAGGCAAAAGCTCATTGCAGTTGAAGCCTCCGATGGCTGTCAAAATACCATCGACTTCATTATCTTTGAACGCCTCATGCAAATCAGACAAGCGGTGTTCAATAGACGATGAGGAATGAATGTCACATTCAAACACATGCTGTCCAAAAGAGACAGTGAAGCCTAAAGACTCTAAACGTTTTTTCGCTTGAGAAATCCCTTCTTTTGATAAAATGCTGGCACTTCGGCTTGGGGCAATGACACGTATATGGCTCCCTTTTTTAAGAGGTGAGGGGGTATGCATAAACAGATCTTCCTTTCCATCACATATTTCTTTATTATATCGGATCAAATAGCGAAAGTCTGTAAAGGCTAGGAAAAAGGAATGGGTCGTGCGTTTCATACAAGCTGTGCAAAGGGTATGGAAGAGAAAAAGACAGAATGAGGGCGGAGAATGTGAAAAAGAGAAGACTGGAATTTTTATTTTTATATTTTATGATATTCGGGGCATATGTGGTGTATTGGTGGACTGTGCCGGCGTGGAGCGTTCAGCTGTACGCAGCGATTTATATCGCCATTATTTTATTTAGTATCATCTCACTCATGCTGGAGAACCGTACATCACAGCACACGTTGTTATGGATATATGTGCTCATTTTTTTCCCGATCATTGGCTATATGTTCTATCTGTTCTCAGGGCAGCTCTATGTAAAGGGTCATTTATTCAAATCAAAGAGAATGTATAACCGCGAGAAATTACGCAGAATCTCTGAGCTTGAGAGTAAGCCGAATGAGTCACGTTTAACCGATAATCAGCGTGCTTTTTTTCATTACACAGAAAAAGCAACAGGTATGCATGTGAACACAAATAGTGATATGGAGATTTTAAAGAATGGGGAGGAGACGTTCCCCAGAATTTTTGAAGAGTTAAAAAAGGCAAAATCGTTCATTCATATTGAATATTACATGTTCAAATCCGATTTCCTCGGCCACCGGATGATGGAGATTTTGATTGAAAAAGTGAAAGAAGGGGTAGAGGTCCGTTTCATATATGATGCGGCTGGCAGCATCCGCTTCTCGCGAAAAGATATTAAACGCTTGAAGCAGGCAGGGGTCAAGGTCGCTCCTTTTCTACCTTTAAAATATGGATTCTTTAATCAAAAATTCAATTTCCGAAATCACCGGAAAATCGTCATTATTGATGGAGAGACAGGGTTTGTCGGCGGGTTAAATGTCGGCAAGGAATACGTAGGACGGGATGAAAAGATCGGCTTTTGGCGTGATACGCATGCCATGTTAAAGGGTGAGGCTGTTCAGACCCTTCATTCCGTTTTTATGCTCGACTGGGAATACGTATCAGATGAAGTATTAATTGATGATCCGAAGTATCATACGCCGCATTCTGTGACAGGCGATGATGTCATTCAGGTTGTACCAACTGGACCTGATATGAAAGAAAGTATGAGTGATTTATATGATGCTCTCATTTCTAATGCGAAACAATTTGTCTGGATTGCCACACCTTACTTTGTACCAAACGAATCGATTCGCACTGCGCTCAAAATCGCTGCCACAAGAGGGGTGGATGTGAGGGTGATGGTACCGGAGATCAATGACGGATTTCTCACGCAATATGCCACAAGATCCTATTTTTCTGAGCTTCTAAAAGAGGGCATCAAGGTGTATCACTATCAAAAAGGGTTTATGCATCAAAAGGTGATGATTGCTGATGGAGAACTCGCCTCCGTCGGCACCGCCAATGTTGATATGAGAAGTTTTCAGCTCAATTTTGAGGTCAATGTCTTTACAGCTGCGAAAAAGCCAATTGAGCAATTGATGGCCCACTATGAGGAAGATATGAAGGAATGTGAGCAAATGGGTCCTGTACATTTTTATAAAAGAGGCTTAAAAGAGCGGTTGAAGGAATCATTTGCCCGGTTGTTTTCTGGCGTATTATGAGGATTTCCAGTCAATGAAATCATTTCCTGATCTAGTATTTTGAAGAGGATTCCTCTATAATTGAAAATGATTATCAATTATAGAGGAAATGAGGTTTTTTTACATATGCTAAAACGCTTTTTCGCCTATTACAGGCCCTATCGCGGTCTGTTCTTTTTAGATTTCTTTTGCGCTGTCGCAGTTGGATTAATGGAACTTGGTTTCCCGCTGATCGTGAACTACTTCATTGATACATTATTACCAACAGGGAATTGGACGGTCATTGCCTGGACCGCACTTGCTCTGTTTATCATTTATGCACTCAGCTCGGTTATGCAGTTTATTGTGTCGTACTGGGGGCACATGTTAGGTATCAATATTGAAACAGATATGAGGAAGAAGCTGTTTGATCATTTTCAGCGTCTCTCATTTAAGTTCTTTGATAACAACAAAACGGGTAAGCTTATGTCTCGGATGACAAATGACCTCATGTACATTGGTGAGGTGGCTCATCACGGACCTGAGGATTTGTTTATTGCAATTATGACGATTCTTGGTGCCTTTGCTGTCATGCTGATGATTAACTGGCAGCTTGCTATTTTAACCTTCTTGATCATGCCTGTCATCATCTGGCTTGCCCTTCATTTTAATAAGAAGATGACGCAGGCGATTACACAGCTGAACAATGACATTGGAGACTTTCATGCAAGGGTTGAAAACAATATTGGCGGCATTCGTCTTGTTCAAGCCTTTGCCAACGAACATTTCGAGAAAAAGCGTTTTGCTGAAAACAACAACCGCTTTCGGAAAGCGAAGCTTCTTTCATATAAAATCATGTCGGTCAACGGCTCAATCAGTTACATTCTCACCCGTCTTGTGACACTGTTTGTCCTTCTGGCAGGGACATGGTTTGTTCTGCAGGGTCAATTAACGGCAGGTGGATTTATCGCGTTTGTTCTCATTACAAACGTCTTATTCAGACCGATTGATAAGATCAATACCGTGATTGAAATGTATCCAAAAGGAATTGCGGGCTTTAAAAGCTATGTCGATTTACTTGAAACAGAGCCAGATGTGAAGGATACAGAGGGAGCTCGTGATGTATTCGGGCTAAAAGGTGAAATTGAATATCGAAACGTGACATTCGGCTACGATGAGCACAGCCATGTGTTTGAAGATCAAACAAGGAGAAACCGTTGCGTTTGTCGGTCCCTCAGGAGCCGGGAAATCGACGATTTGCAGTTTGCTGCCACGTTTTTATGATGTGGATAAAGGGGAGATTACGATTGATGGTGTGAGTACAAAATCGATGACCCTGTCTTCTTTAAGACAGCAGATCGGCATTGTGCAGCAGGATGTCTTTTTATTCTCAGGCACCATTCGAGAAAACATCGCGTACGGCAACCTAGAAGCCAGCGATGCAGAGATTTGGGAGGCTGTACGTCGTGCGCATTTAGAGGAACTTGTTCAGCGTTTCCCAGAAGGATTAAATACGGTGATAGGCGAGCGCGGCGTCAAACTGTCAGGCGGTCAAAAGCAGCGCTTGTCAATTGCGCGGATGTTCCTAAAAAATCCTTCGATTCTTATTTTAGATGAAGCTACATCAGCACTTGATACAGAAACAGAAAAAGCTATACAGGATGCACTGAGCGAACTGGCTGTCGGCAGGACAACACTCGTCATTGCCCACCGCCTGGCAACAATTAAACACGCCGACCGTATCATCGTCGTGACAGAGGAAGGCATCCAAGAACAAGGCCGCCACCAAGATCTCATCCAAATGGGCGGCGTGTACAGCAGACTGCATGAAGCGCAGTTTGGTCATTGATCAGCGCGTAGACAAACCCTCGCATTCGCCCGCAGTTCTGCGTGCCGGTGCTCACGAATGTCCAATTCGCTCCGCTCCGGTACTCGCCCTTCCTAGGGCTGCAAAGGTTTTCCATCACGCTGAAAAGAAGACAAAGAGCTAAAATAAAGATCATTTTAGCCCTTTGTCAACAATCTGAGAGCTCTTTTGTTAAAGGGCTTTTTTTGTTAGGATAGAAAAAATGCGTGTAGGAAGGATCTGATGGAATGAAGGGGCTTCGGCGATTACAAAAGGGCGATAAGATCGGTATATTTTCACCTTCTAGTCCTGCATCAGCGACCTCGCCTCTTAGGTATGAGCGGGCGAAGAAGTGGCTTGAGCAAAAAGGATTCATTGTGGTTCCAGGATCATTAACAGGGAAAGAAGATTACTACCGTTCAGGTACAATTCAAGAACGAGCAGATGAGCTGAATGAGCTGATGGCTAGAGAGGACTTGGCGTGCATCATGTCAATGATTGGCGGGACGAATTCAAATAGTTTGCTGCCTTATCTTGATTTTGACCTGCTGAAACAACATCCGAAAATCATGATCGGTTATTCAGATGCGACAGCGATTCTACTAGCGGCGTACGAAAAAACGGGACTGCCTGTTTTCTACGGGCCTGCGCTTGTTCCTTCTTTTGGCGAGTTTGAACCGTTTGTTAATAATACATATCAGTCATTCGAGGACATCCTGATGTCCCAACAAACCATTCCTTATCAGATTGAAAAACCGCCTTTTTGGACAGATGAACGAATCAATTGGGAAGAAAAGACGCGTGACAAAAAACAGCGTCCGAATGATTGGCTGTGCGCCATAGAGGGACAGGCAGAAGGCAGGTTGATCGGCGGAAACTTGAATGCGATGTACGGCATATGGGGAAGTGAATTCATGCCAGCGGTGAAAAACGGAGACATCCTTCTCATTGAAGATTGTATGAAAACCGCGTCAGTTGTAGAAAAGAACTTCTCTTTATTGAAAGTAAATGGAGTGTTTGAACGGGTATCAGGGATTCTTTTAGGAAAACATGAGCTGTTTGATGATGAAGGAACGGGCAAAGAACCTTACGAGATTTTACTTGAGGTGCTCGGAGAGACAAAAAGACCACTCATCGCTGATTTTGACTGTGCCCATACGCACCCAATGCTTACGATGCCAATCGGGGCACAAGTGAAAATGGATGCATCCTCCAAACAAGTTTGGTTAACAAAAGAGTGGATATAGCAAAAGAGCAGCCCGCGGCTGCTCTCCCAGCATGTAGACAAACCCTCGCATTCGGTGTCAGGCCTGCGTGCCGGTGCTCACGAATGTCAAATTCGCTCCGCGCCGGTACTCGTCCTTCTAGGCTGCAAAGGTTTTCTATCACGCTGAAAAGAAGACAAAGGGCTAAAATCAACATCATTTTAGCCCTTTGTCAACCAATTTGAAAGAGCAGCCCGAGGCTGCTCTTCTTTATGAAACCGTCTCTTTTTCAAACGGCTGAAGGAGATCTTGCGCTTTTTTCCCCTCTACGACAATTAAGTAGTCAGACTCTAAATGAGTGAGCCTGAAGGTTTCAAGCTCTACGATGTTCTTAATGCTACACATTGTTTTTTTAGAATACACATATATACGATGCTGAGCCTGCTGGCACTTTTCATAAAGAGAAATAAGCTTATGTAAATTCAACGCTTTCGCAGCGATTCGGATTGAATAGATTTGAGACATCTTCATATCCTCCTGTTAATTACTTTCTCACAATAGCTTTGTTACCCCCATTTGTACAAAGGTAAACCTTTCTTTATGATTTCCACTCAATGGTTCCTCCGCCCGTCCGCCGATTGCCCCTTATCGCAGACAGCTCTTCGACTAGACGGAGCAGAGCCTGATCCTTTAATTTTGCTTCAATCATGAAATCTACATCCCGGCCATACGATTTTAATGCTTGAAAAAGCGGTAAGACAAAATTCATATCTACTCCATCTGCATGACTGCGTATAGCTTTTTCTGATTTTGGTGAAGACAAATGGATTTTGGGCGGAATGCCAGTGTTTGTCCACGTGTCGAACATTCTTGGCAGGATGTCATCGAGTGCGGCATCGTCATCTTTATTTGCCACGTGATGATGGTAATCAAAAACAAACGGAATGTCATGCTTTTCACATACACCAAGCGTTTCGAGCGACGTATATGTTTTGTCATCGTTCTCAAGTGTCATTCTCGCTTTGATATGAGCTGGAAGCTGTTTGATATTTTCATCAAAGCGTTGGAGAGCCGATTCTTTATCGCCGTACGCCCCGCCTACATGAATGTTCATGTAGCCTTCCTTATCGAGCTTCATCGCCTCAAGCATCTGATAATGGTACGTCATATCGATGACGGCATTTTCTGTAATGGAAGGTTTGGGGCTAGTAAACAAGGTGAATTGATTGGGGTGAAAACTGACCCGTAAGCCGTGCCGTTTCACCAGCTTGCCGATCTCAAGAAATTCTTTGTGAAAAGGTGTCACAAAGTCCCAGCGCACCTCTGGATGGGTCGCGAGCGGGACGATCGAGCTTGAAAAACGGTAAAGCGGGATATCATGAGCAATGGCGAAATAAAGCGTTCTTAATGTATTCACGAGATTGGCCTTCGTTGTTCGCAATAAAGCCTCTTTTCTTTCTTCCTTAGCGAGCTTGCTGTATCTAGCAAAGGTCAGCGACTTGGCAGGAGAAGCTTCCCACAAGGTGACGGCATTGGATACATAACCAAATCGATAACGCATAGGTCATCTCCTTTATAAAAAATACGAGAACATGGCGGCAACCCACTCAAGCGGCCGAGTGAAAAGCGGACGCTTTGACAATGTTTCTTCTGTCAGGATCTCAGAAACCTCCATATGCTCCCGAATCTTTTCTTCTACGTGTACAGTAAAAGCGGGATCATCAATGGCTACATCTACTTCTTCGTTTAAAAACAAGCTGCGTTTATCAAAATTCGCGGTACTAATCATACAGCGGCTGTGATCAATCAAAATGGCTTTCGAATGATAAAACCCTTTATAAAAACGATAAACAAGACATCCAGAGGCAATGAGGTCCTTCAAATAATGAAAGCCAGCCTCTTTGACAAGTGGATGATCCGCTTTCATTGGAATGATGATTTCAACTGTGACGCCCCGCTTTCGTGCATCAAGCAGCGCCTTCAGAAGAGGGGCTGATGGAATAAAATAAGGCGTACAGATGATGATCTGTTTCCTCGCCTGCTGAATATCTTGGAGAAATAAAGCTTCTAAAGAAAAGCCAGCAGTCGCGCGTGTTGTGCATTGTAATGTTCCCGGTTCCAATGCAGGGAAAACCTCATATTGCAGCTGATGAATGCCAGACGAACGGTACAAATCATTCAGAAACACATGCTGGAGATCTGCGACAACCTGTCCAGTCATCCGCAAATGATAATCCTTCCAAATGCCAAATCGGCCTTTCTTCCCAACATATTCATCACCTATATTAAATCCGCCAATATAGCCAATTTTCCCATCAATCACCGTAATTTTACGGTGATTTCTCATGTTTAGACGGTAAATCAAAAAAGGAAAACGAGGCTTATTTAAAAAGTAAAATTGAATGCCGCTTCTTTCTAGCATGTCAATCGCCTTTTGATCAAACGGATAAGAGCCTAATCGGTCAGTCAGCAAAAAGACGGAAACTCCTTGCTCCGCTTTGGCTTTCAATGCTTGTAAGACCCTTTGACCAATCTTGTCGTTCTTTACAATAAAGAACATCATATGAATAGAAGAAGAGGCCTGCTGTATATCGGTAAGCAGCTGATCGAAAAATGGTTCGCCATCATGATAAAAGGCAGCATCGCCGCTTGTTTGGTCAAAAGACCGTTCAAATGCGTGAGTAGAAAAATATTTCCTTCCCATATAAAGGTCTAACATCACGAGCAAAACGATGGCAATGAGTACGAGTAGGATGATCAATGCGATCATGAAACTTCCTCCTTTTTTGCATATTTCAATAGTGTACCCAAACGCGTAAAAAATATTGACTGAATACTCATTCATTATTTATGATAGAGGTACAACATGGAAACGGAACAAAGTGGGTTTTGGGGAATGAAAGGGGGAGCAAGATGAATAGCCTTTTAATCATCAACTTGATCGCATTTGCGGCGGTGACCGCTTACGCAGTGTATTTGTTTGTTTATCTCATTCGAACACGAGCGGCGTATATTCGTCTTGGTAAAAAAGAAGAGTTTCAACAAGACATGAAGAAACGCTTAGAGCGTGTTTGGGTCAATGTATTTGGGCAAAAGAAGCTGTTAAAGGACAAGAAGAGCGGCATCATTCATGTGCTGTTTTTCTACGGATTTATCCTCGTACAGTTCGGAGCCCTTGATTTTATTCTGAAAGGGCTTATTCCAGACAGCGGGCTTCCTTTAGGTCCGGTGTACGGCGTCTTTACGTTTTTCCAAGAGGTGGTCACACTTCTCATTTTAGTGGCCGTTGTATGGGCTTTCCATAGAAGATACGTGGAGAAGCTTGTCCGTTTAAAACGAGGCTTCAAATCAGGTCTAGTGCTTTTATTTATTGGCGGCTTAATGCTGACAGTCTTACTTGGGAACGGCATGAACATCATCTGGCATGGACACTCTCTATCACCAACTGAGCCAATCGCTTCTGGTATTGCTTTCTTGCTGGGCGGAATTTCACCTCTTGCGGCTGCGATTGTTTTTTATGCCGCATGGTGGGTGCATCTTCTTATTTTGCTGACATTCTTAGTATACGTTCCGCAGTCAAAGCACGCTCATCTAATTGCAGGGCCTGTGAATGTATTTGTCAGCAGATTAGACCCGCCAGGCAAGCTGCAAAAGATCGATTTTGAAGATGAGACACAAGAGACCTTCGGTGTGGGAAAAATTGAAGACTTCCGTCAGTCTCAGCTCATCGACCTTTACGCCTGTGTGGAATGCGGGCGCTGCACGAATATGTGCCCGGCAACAGGGACAGGGAAGATGCTGTCTCCGATGGATTTGATTTTAAGGTTAAGAGATCATTTAACCAATAAAGGAGCCGCTATTACATCAAAGACACCTTGGGTCCCGCAGCTTGCCTTCAAGCAGACAACAGGAAACCAGCTGGCACTGCAGGCGAGAGGAGCAGGTGCGGAAGAGTCGGCTGCCAGCTCGATATATCATCCTTCTCTTATTGGAGAGGTCATTACAGAAGAAGAAATCTGGGCATGTACGACGTGCCGAAACTGTGAAGACCAATGCCCTGTCATGAATGAACACGTTGATAAGATTATTGATATGCGCAGATATCTTGTCTTGACTGAAGGAAAAATGGACGCAGATGCACAGCGTGCCATGACAAGCATTGAGCGCCAAGGGAATCCGTGGGGATTAAACCGGAAAGAAAGAGAAAATTGGCGTGAACTGAGAGAAGATGTGCATGTGCCGACAGTGAAAGAGCTGAAAAAAGCAGAGCAAACTTTTGATTATTTATTCTGGGTTGGTTCAATGGGGGCTTATGACAATCGAAGCCAAAAGATTGCGCTTGCCTTTGCGAAGCTACTCAATGAAGCGGGGGTCTCCTTTGCGATCCTAGGCAATAAAGAGAAGAACTCAGGTGATACACCAAGAAGACTCGGAAACGAATTTTTATTCCAAGAGCTTGCTGCAAAAAACATTGAAGAATTCCAGAAAAACGGCGTTACAAAGATCGTCACGATTGATCCACACGCCTACAACTTATTTAAAAATGAATATCCAGACTTCGGACTTGAGGCAGAAGTGTACCATCATACAGAATTACTGGCAGAGTTAGTGAAAGAAGGGAAAATAACACCTGTACATGAAGTAAACGAAGTGATTACCTTCCACGACTCTTGCTACCTAGGCAGATATAATGAAGTGTACGACCCGCCAAGAGACATTTTAAAAGCCATTCCTGGTGTGACGCTGAAAGAAATGGAGCGCAATCGTGAAACTGGTATGTGCTGCGGAGCAGGCGGGGGCTTAATGTGGATGGAAGAAGAGACGGGTACCCGGATTAACACTGCACGAACGGAGCAGGCGTTACAGGTACAGCCGTCCATCATCAGCTCAGGGTGTCCTTATTGCTTAACGATGCTGGGAGATGGGACGAAGGCGAAGGAAGTAGAGGAGCAGGTAGGCACATTTGATGTCGCCGAACTTCTTGAAAAATCAGTGTTTGGTGAGCCTGGAAAGCAGGTGTCGTAAACATGACAGGCCGATGAATAGGATGTTCATCGGCTTATCCATGGCGCTGTTTCATCAGCTGCCTAAATGATATGTAAGCGGTAACAAATGGGGAGGGGCATATATGAGTACGACGGTCATTGTATCTGGAGCAAGAACACCATTTGGAAAACTAGGCGGTGCTCTCAGTGGTTTGACTGCTGCAGAACTAGGCGGTATAGCGATCAAGGCTGCACTGGAAAGAGTTTCGGGTTCTCATGAAATAGATGAGGTCATCATGGGATGTGTTTTACAAGGAGGGCAAGGGCAGATTCCTTCAAGGCAAGCAGCAAGATATGCTGATCTTCCTTGGTCTGTTCCAACACAAACCATCAATAAAGTCTGTGCATCCGGAATGCGCAGTGTGACTGCAGCAGATCAAAGCATTCGAGCCGGAGATGCTGAGGTCATCGCAGCGGGCGGTATGGAATCTATGTCTCATGCTCCTTATCTGCTAAAAAAAGCGCGATGGGGCTACAAAATGGGAGATGCTGCAGTACAAGATGCGATGATTTTAGATGGGTTAACCTGTTCGTTTACAGGCGTTCATATGGGTGAGTATGGAAGTATGGCTGCAATGGAGCTCGGCATCACGCGGGAAGAGCAGGATCTGTGGGCACTCAGAAGTCATGAACGGGCCATCGAAGCGCAAAAAAACGGCTTTTTTCAACATGAAATCACTCCCGTCACCGTCAAAATAAAAACGGGAGAACGGCTGATCACAGAAGATGAGTCTCCGCGGCGTGATACGTCATATGAACGGCTGTCTAAGCTCATGCCTGTTTTTGATCAGAAGGGTACCATCACCGCTGGAAATGCACCAGGTGTCAATGATGGTGCAAGTGCGCTCCTTTTAATGAAAGACACGTATGCTGCACGGCATGACGTAAAGCCAATGGCAGTCGTTCTCGGTCATGCTCAGGTTGCTGTAGAGGCGAAGGATTTTCCGAAAACACCAGCCTTTGCTATCGAGAAGCTTTTAAAGAAAACAGGAAAGCGCCTAGAGGATATTGATTTGTTTGAAATCAATGAGGCCTTTTCAGCTGTGGCTTTGGCATGTGAAAAAATAACCGGGATCGACCGGCGGAAAATGAATATCAACGGAGGAGCTGTCGCACTCGGTCATCCAATTGGGGCAAGCGGAACACGCGTGATATTGACATTGATTCATGCATTAAGACAAAGAGGCGGAGGCCTTGGCATTGCGGCGATTTGCAGCGGAGGCGGTCAAGGAGACGCCATCATGATAAAGGTAGATGAAAAGGGAGGCGTTTATTGATGAGTATAGAAGAGACCGTTATGGTCGTTGGGGCTGGTCAAATGGGATCAGGCATTGCCCAAGTGTTTGCTCAGTCAGGCTATACAGTCCTGCTTCATGATGTATCAGAAAAGCAGATTCATCGAGCGATTTCCTCCATGACCAAACAACTGACGAAGCGGGCAGAAAAAGGAAAGCTGGCACATCAGGCAGTCCGAGATATTACGCAGCGGCTTGCCGTTTCCACAGATTTAAAAGACATGCAACAGGCTCATTTAGTCATAGAAGCCGCATCAGAACAAATGAGTGTGAAAAAACAAATCTTTGAAACACTTGATCAATTTGCAGAGGCTGAGGCCATATTTGCGACAAACACGTCTTCCTTGTCGATCACAGAATTAGCAGCTGTGACGAGCAGACCGGATAAAGTGATTGGCATGCATTTTATGAATCCGGTTCCTGTCATGAAACTGGTTGAAGTCATTCGAGCACTGCAAACGAGTGATGACACATATCAAGTTGTTTATGAAACAGCGAAGACATTAAACAAAACCCCAATTGAAGTGGAAGACTTCCCGGGGTTTGTATCAAATCGCATATTGATGCCAATGATCAATGAAGCCATTTACACCCTGTATGAAGGCGTAGCAGATGCAGAAAGCATTGATGACGTGATGACACTTGGGATGAATCATCCAATGGGGCCGCTTCGTCTAGCTGATTTCATCGGACTGGATACATGTTTATTTATTATGAATACCCTTCACGAGGGACTTGGAGACAGCAAATATCGGCCTTGTCCTCTTTTGAAAAAATACGTGAATGCAGGCTGGCTGGGCAAAAAGACAAAGAGAGGTTTTTACACATACCACGACCACTCATAGGGGGAGTCAAGATGGATGTTTTGCTTACGGATAAACAGCGTCTCTGGAGAGAACAGACAGCAGAATTTGCACGCCAGCATATATTCCCTGAAGTAGAAGCCATGGAACAAGGCCGGTTTCCAAACACCCTTTTAAGTGAAATGGGGCGGAAAGGCTATCTAGGAATTCCAATACCAGCTTCGTATCAAGGCTTAGGAGCAGATTTTACAACGTATATCATCGCAATCCATGAATTATCGAAAGTGAGTGCGACCATCGGTGTCATTGTGTCCGTTCATACATCTGTTGTGACGATGCCTATTTTGACTTTTGGAACGAAGGAACAAAAAGAAACTTATGTGCCGCCGCTTGCATCCGGGAAGAAGCTGGGCGCCTTTTGTCTGACTGAACCAAAGGCCGGATCAGATGCCTCCAGTATTCAGTTAAGAGCAGAGCGGAGGGGCGGCGATTATGTATTAAATGGGACGAAAATCTTTATCACAAGCGGCGGAGAAGCAGAACTGTATCTTGTCTTTGCGGTGACCGATCCCGCTTCTGCGAGAAAAAATATATCGGCGTTCATTGTCGAGAAAGATACGCCGGGATTTACGATTGGAAAAGATGAGAAAAAGATGGGACTGCACGGTTCAAAAACAGTCACGCTTCATTTTGATGGCGTGCGGATTCCAAAAGATCAGCTGCTCGGTGCAGAAGGAGAGGGCTTTCAAATTGCCATGTCCAGCCTAAATGCAGGGAGAATTGGAATTGCGGCTCAAAGCCTTGGCATTGCAGAAGCCGCTTTAACCGAGGCAGTGACCTATTTAAAGAAGCATCCAGCAGGTCTTGAAACGACCATTCGGCTGGGCGATTTGGCGGCGAAGCTTGAGGCAGCCAAACTACTCGTCTATCAAGCGGCTTCTTTCAAAGAGGCAAATCGACCGGTCACAAAGGAAGCATCAATGGCAAAGCTATTTGCTTCAAAAACGGCGGTAGAGATCAGTACAGAAGCGATCCATTTGCTAGGCATGGATGGTTATACGAATCGCTATCAAGCAGAACGTTACTTTCGTGATGCGAAAATTTGTGAAATCTATGAAGGAACAAGTGAAATTCAAAGGCTGGTCATCTGTAAACAGCTAATATGAAACGAGGTGGCTCACGATGCAGTTCCAATTAAGTGATGAACATGAAATGATTCAAAAAATGGTGAGAGACTTTGCGAAAAATGAAGTGGAGCCAACAGCAGCAAAGCGAGACGACACAGAGACATATGATCCATCTATTTTTCGCAAAATGGCGGAGCTCGGTTTAACGGGTATCCCTTGGCCGGAAGACGTGGGCGGAATTGGCAGTGACTATTTAGCCTACGTCATAGCAGTTGAGGAGCTTTCAAGAGTGTGCGCCTCTACAGGTGTCACCCTGTCCGCTCATACATCTCTTGCTTCATGGCCAATCTATACATTCGGAACAAAGGAACAAAAAGAGACCTACTTAAAACCGCTTGCAGAAGGGCAGAAGATGGGAGCATACGCACTTACTGAGAGCGGTTCTGGTTCAGATGCTGGCGGAATGAAGACAACGGCCGTCAAGGCAGGCAGTGAATATGTCCTGAACGGGGCGAAAATCTTTATTACAAATGGAGGCATTGCAGATTATTATATTGTGTTTGCCGTAACAGACCAAGAAGCTTCATCTCGAAATACAACTGCTTTTATTGTAGAAAAAGAGACACCTGGTTTTTCCGTTGGCAAAAAGGAAAGCAAACTGGGCATACGTTCTTCGCCAACAACTGAAATTCGATTTGAAGATTGCCGAATTCATGAAAGGAACCGGCTCGGTCAAGAAGGAGAAGGGTTCAAAATAGCCATGATGACACTCGATGGCGGCAGAAACGGCATTGCTGCACAGGCGGTTGGGATTGCTCAAGGCGCTCTTGATGCGGCGGTTGATTATGCCAAGGAGCGTAAACAATTTGGCAAACCAATCATTCAGCAGCAAGGGATCGCCTTTAAGCTGGCTGATATGGCAACAGCGATTGAAGCATCAAGGCTGCTTACTTATCAGGCGGCATGGCTCGAAACGAAAGGTCTTCCGTATGGGAAGGAATCTGCCATGTCCAAGCTCTTTGCCGGTGATACAGCGATGAAGGTGACGACAGAAGCGGTTCAAATCTTCGGCGGGTACGGCTACACAAAGGATTACCCAGTCGAACGATACATGCGTGATGCGAAAATCACTCAAATTTATGAAGGAACTCAGGAAATCCAGCGTCTGGTCATCTCAAGGAAACTGCTAGATATGTAGAAAACAAGCAAAGACCGCCTGAACGTGAGGTGGTCTGTTTTTGTTCGTCATGCAGTTTTCAAATGTAAGCGCATTGTCAATGTTCATCCATATCATCATCGTATTATGTTAAAATTAGGGAAAATATCAATATGGAGGTTATGATGATGAACTCAACAATTATGGGCATTTTGGCAATCGTCACGATGGTGATCTGGATCATGGTGTCCGCGGAGCTTTCCAAATCTCCAAAAAAGCAGGAAGAAAAAGAAAACAGCCGCAGAAAACTAATCGTACTCATGTCTGCTGGAATGTTATTCACGATTCCTGTCGTTGTCTCACTCATTCAGAACATCCCATTTTAAAACAGACGAGAAAAAACTGAACGACAAAAAGCATACCGTACACACTCTAGGTGCTCCCCGTGAGAAAAATCAAAAATTAACATCAATAAAGGTGGCATAAACTCCCCTAATTTGTTTATAATGAGAGGTATGGTTTGTCGTAAGAATAAGGTATAAGTACTTATTATTTCACTGATAAATGGATACATACATGTAATAGAAAGGGAGTGTCTGACCTTGAGTTTGAAAGAATACTCACAGGAACAGCTCAAACAAATGTCTTTAGTTGAACTTGCTTATGAAATTTTCAGAGACAGTAAAACACCAATTACGTTTTCCGAGTTAATAGATGAAATTGTCCGTTTGCAAGGAATACAAAAATCCGATCTAGATGATCGACTTGCTCAATTTTATACAGACTTAAATATAGATGGCCGCTTTATTTCGTTAGGTGATCAGAGATGGGGACTTCGCAGCTGGTATCCAGTTGATCAAATCGAAGAAGAAGTTCAGCCAGCTGTGAAAACAAAAGCGAAAAAGAAAAAATCAAAAGCAGCTGTCGTTGAAGACGACTTCGATGAGATCGAAGAGGAAGAAGAAATTGACGAGCTTGAAGAAGACCTTGATCTTGTTGAAGACGACGATGATCTCGACCTAGACGATGATGAAGAAATTGAAGAAGATCTTGAAGACTTCGACGAAGATGATGATGAAGATGATGACGGCTTAACGGAGATTGATGAAGACGATTTAGACGATGATGAGGAAGACAAATAACCCTCTCAAACCGGTCTTCAAAACAGGACAAAACCGTCTTGACTTTCGAGAGCGAACTATGTAGTATGTATTTTGGGCTCTCTAAAAAAGAGTACGTAAAGATACGTTCATTTACGCTCCCTTTCATTTATTTGAAAGGGAGCTTTCTTATTTTTCAAGAGATTTAGGGATACACTCTAAAAAGGATGAAACTGTGCATGTGTAGACATGCAAGGGTAAAAAAGAGAGGAGCATACGAAATGACAAAGTATATTTTTGTAACAGGAGGAGTTGTTTCCTCACTTGGAAAAGGAATCACGGCTGCATCGTTAGGCCGCCTTCTGAAAAATAGAGGGATGGATGTTACCATTCAAAAATTCGATCCATACATCAACGTAGACCCAGGGACAATGAGTCCATACCAGCACGGTGAGGTTTTTGTCACAGATGATGGTGCTGAAACAGACCTTGACTTAGGTCACTACGAGCGTTTCATTGATATTAACTTAAACAAGTACAGCAACGTCACAACTGGTAAAATCTATTCTACTGTTCTGAAGAAAGAGCGCCGCGGTGATTACTTAGGTGGAACAGTACAGGTCATTCCCCACATTACAAATGAAATCAAAGACCGCGTGTACCGTGCCGGAAAAGAAACGGGTGCAGATGTGGTCATTACAGAAATCGGCGGGACAGTAGGAGATATCGAATCCCTTCCATTCCTTGAAGCCATTCGTCAAATGAAGAGTGACATCGGCCGTGAAAACGTGATGTACATTCATTGTACCCTTGTTCCTTACATCCGTGCAGCGGGTGAATTGAAAACAAAACCAACACAGCATAGTGTAAAAGAACTTCGCAGTCTTGGTATTCAGCCAAACGTCATCGTGGTCAGAACGGAAATGCCAATGACGCAAGATATGAAAGACAAAATTGCGCTATTCTGTGATATTGATACAAAAGCTGTTATCGAATGTCAGGATGCAGACACGCTATACTCCATTCCGCTTGATTTACAAAAACAAGGGCTGGACAAGCTAGTATGTGAACATATGAAACTTGACTGCCAAGATGCGGACATGACAGAGTGGACAGCGCTTGTTGATAAAGTGCAAAACCTTTCGAAACAAGTCACAATTGGTCTTGTAGGGAAGTATGTTGAGCTGCAAGATGCTTATATTTCAGTCGTTGAATCACTTCGTCATGCTGGTTATGCGTTTGATGCAGATGTTCAAATTAAATGGATCAATGCAGAAGAAGTGACAGCAGAGAATATCGCTGATTTCGTACAAGATGTTGACGGTATTATTGTTCCTGGAGGCTTCGGAGACCGCGGAGTAGAAGGGAAAATCATTGCTACGCAATATGCCCGTGAAAACAAAGTGCCATTCTTCGGAATCTGCTTAGGAATGCAAGTGGCATCTATCGAATACGCGAGAAACGTATTAGGCCTTGAGGGAGCTCATTCAGCGGAAATTGATCCTGAAACAGCATTCCCAATCATTGACCTTCTTCCAGAACAGAAGGATGTAGATGATCTAGGCGGAACACTTCGTCTCGGTCTATACCCTTGTAAATTAAATGAAGACTCAAAAGCATTTGCTGCATACAATGACGAAGTGGTCTACGAACGCCACCGTCATCGCTACGAGTTTAATAACGAATACAGACAGCAAATGGAAGCAGCAGGCTTTGTCTTCTCAGGTACAAGTCCAGACGGACGTCTTGTTGAAATTATTGAGCTGAAGGATCACCCTTGGTTCCTTGCTTCTCAGTTCCACCCAGAATTTGTTTCAAGACCAACAAGACCACAGCCGTTATTTAGAGATTTCGTTGGTGCTTCACTCCAAGCATCTGAATCAAAATAAAACAAAAAACTGCCGAGAATATCACTTCTCGGCAGTTTTTTTATTCATATTCCTCAACGATTTCCTTCACAGTAAACGATAGAGCGTGGTAGACGTATAAGCAGGTCATTAAAGCAGGATAACCAAACCTTGTCCCATCTTCAGCGGGCACAAGCGGTTTCTTGAGCTGGAAATCAATGTGGACATCACAATGCTCTTCAATCGTGGACGGCTCCTTTTGTGCCGGTCCTACACCAACAACGGGCGTACCTTGTTCGTGCAGTTCTTTGACAAGAGATTGAATTTCTGGATCTTCTGGGTCTGAATAAAATAGCAGCACCCTGTCACTTGGATGAAGTAAGCTGCGCTCCTTTTGATCGAGGGGCAGTACCTTCGCACCGGGAAATGGCTCCTTGCTTTCAGATGCCTCTAGGGCGACAGCAGCCAGTTCATTCTTTCCATGAAAATAAACGGCATGTCCACTGACCACAGCCTGTGCAAGAAGGCGTGCACCGTCCTCAATCGCTTCAGCCTGCTTTTCTCCAATACGTGAAAAAATACCTGATAACTGGGTCGTAAAAATTTTTAACAAGACTCATTTCCTCCTTCGGTCAGATCATTTTATAATAGAATATAAAGAGAATATTAGGAAAAATGCTCAGAAAATGTCGTAAAGTAAACTATTATAATTAAAGGAAATGTGAAAATCAAACAGAATTATTTAACAACAGCTCTTTTTATGGCGAAAAATGAAAGCAATGGGGTGTAACAGATGAATGAGAAAATTTTAATTGTCGATGATCAGTACGGTATTAGAATATTATTGAATGAAGTGTTTCATAAAGAAGGCTATCAAACCTTTCAAGCTGCCAATGGACTTCAGGCATTAGATATTGTGAAAAACCATAGACCGAACCTTGTCCTGCTTGATATGAAAATTCCCGGAATGGATGGTATCGAAATTTTAAAACGAATGAAATTAATTGATGAAGACATTCGTGTCATCATTATGACAGCCTATGGAGAATTAGATATGATCCAAGAGTCCAAAGAACTCGGTGCATTGACGCACTTCGCTAAGCCTTTTGATATTGATGAAATCCGAGATGCTGTTAAAGAATACCTGCCGCTTGAAACAAATGGCTAGATGGAAATGATTGAATCGAGTCATTCTGTTGCCGATTTGTCGAATAATTGGTATTCTAGAAAAGAAGAAGAAAGCGATCTGACTTTGAAAGTTTACATATGGCGAGAAATTCTGGTCATGCTAGGGTGGAGAGCTTTTTTTAGCAAGCAAATTAGCTACATAGGGAGGATTTTTCATCATGCCTTTAGTTTCAATGACAGAAATGTTGAAAGACGCAAAGGAAAAAGGTTACGCTGTTGGACAGTTTAACTTAAATAACTTAGAATTCACGCAAGCGATTTTACAAGCTGCTGAAGAAGAGAAATCTCCTGTTATCTTAGGAGTATCTGAAGGAGCAGGACGCTACATGGGCGGCTTCAAAACAGTTGTCGCAATGGTTAAAGCGTTAATCGAAGAATATAATGTAACAGTTCCTGTTGCGATTCATTTAGATCACGGTTCAAGCTTTGAATCTTGTGCAAAAGCGATTCATGCAGGATTTACTTCTGTCATGATCGATGCTTCTCACCATCCATTCGATGAGAATGTGGAAACAACTGCGAAAGTCGTTGAACTTGCACATTTCCATGGTGTGTCTGTAGAAGCTGAACTTGGAACTGTTGGTGGGCAAGAAGATGACGTCATCGCTGAAGGCGTTATTTATGCTGATCCAAAAGAGTGCCAAGAGCTTGTAGAACGCACTGGTATTGACTGCCTTGCACCTGCATTAGGTTCAGTACATGGTCCATACAAAGGTGAACCAAACCTTGGTTTCGCTGAAATGGAAGAAATCGGTAAAACAACTGGTCTTCCACTTGTTCTTCACGGCGGAACAGGTATCCCAACTGCTGACATCAAGCGTGCAATTTCACTTGGTACAGCAAAAATCAATGTAAACACTGAAAACCAAATTGCTTCTGCGAAAGCAGTACGCGAAACACTTGCTGCAAAAACAGAAGAGTATGATCCACGTAAATATCTTGGACCAGCTCGTGACGCAATTAAAGCGACTGTTATCGGCAAAATGCGCGAATTTGGTTCTTCTAACCAAGCATAATTTGATGAGAACCGAAAGCCGCCTGAGTCACAGGCGGTTTTCTCCATATCTTGAGAAAGCGCAATCAAATTTACATTTCAGACAATTTATTGATAGGAGAGTGGCACAGTTATGTTATTTTTCGTAGATACAGCGAATATTGAAGACATCAAAGAGGCGCACGAGCTTGGCATTTTAGCAGGCGTCACAACAAACCCTAGTTTAGTAGCGAAAGAAAAGGACGTCTCATTCCACGACCGCCTTCGCGAAATCACTGACGTGGTATCAGGTTCTGTCAGTGCAGAAGTGATTTCCTTAAAAGCAGAGGAAATGATTGAAGAAGGAAAAGAGCTAGCTGCCATTGCACCGAATATCACAGTCAAAATTCCAATGACTACAGATGGCCTTAAAGCTGTCAAAGCATTAACAGACCTTGGAATTAAAACAAACGTCACATTGATTTTTAGTGCAAACCAGGCACTTCTTGCAGCTAGAGCTGGTGCGACGTATGTTTCTCCATTCCTTGGCCGCTTAGATGACATTGGCCAAAATGGTCTTGATCTCATCAGCGAAGTGAAAACTATTTTTGATGTTCATGGATTAGATACACAAATCATTGCTGCATCTATTCGTCATCCGCAGCATGTGACAGAAGCTGCGCTTAGAGGTGCTCATATCGGCACAATGCCGCTGAAAGTCATCAAGCAGCTGACGAAACACCCATTAACGGATGCAGGCATTGAGCAATTTTTAGCAGACTGGAATAAATAAATGATTGTGGCAGGCGGGATCGTCTCTCGTTTGCCGCAGTTTTCCTTATAAACGCTAAGAAATGTTTTGTGCAAAGAAGAGAACATCACAGCCTCGCAAAGCTTCGATTATTTTTCTTCCGACAAATTTCGTTTAACCTGTATTCTTTCTCTTGATATTGGCTAAATTTTGGACAAGACCTTTTAAAGCGCGACATCCACAAACAGTATAACTCCAACAGTGATCTTCTTTAAGAAGGGAGACAAATATGGAAAAGTTAAACATTGCCGGCGGTGATCCCTTGCGCGGGACCGTACATATTAGTGGTGCGAAAAATAGTGCTGTGGCACTGATTCCTGCCACGATTCTTGCTGATTCTCCAGTAACCATTGAAGGCCTTCCGCATATATCAGATATCGACACATTACGGGATCTGTTAGAAGAAATTGGCGGAAAGGTCACTTTTGAAAAAGGTGAAATGGTTGTGAATCCTGTTTCCATGATCAGTATGCCGCTTCCTAATGGAAAAGTGAAGAAACTGCGTGCATCCTATTATTTAATGGGCGCCATGCTGGGCAGATTTAAGCAGGCTGTCATCGGACTGCCAGGAGGATGCCACTTAGGACCTAGGCCGATCGATCAGCATATCAAAGGCTTTGAAGCACTTGGAGCCGAGGTGACAAACGAGCAGGGTGCGATTTATTTGCGTGCTGAAAAATTAGTCGGAGCCCGGATTTATCTTGATGTTGTCAGTGTAGGTGCGACGATCAACATCATGCTGGCAGCCGTACTGGCTGAAGGAAAAACCGTGATTGAAAATGCTGCAAAGGAACCCGAAATTATTGATGTAGCGACACTGCTTGCAAGCATGGGAGCCAAAATCAAAGGTGCGGGTACCGATGTCATTCGAATCGAAGGTGTAGAATCTCTTCATGGCTGTAAGCATTCAATCATCCCTGACCGCATCGAAGCAGGAACATTTTTAATAGCTGGTGCAGCGATGGGAGATGAAGTTGTACTTGATAATGTGATCCCAACTCATTTAGAATCAATTACGGCGAAACTTAGAGAAATGGGGTTCACCATTGAAACGAGCAACGATCAGATGCTGATCGTTGGCAGAAACGAAGGACTCAAGCCTGTCGATATCAAAACCCTTGTGTATCCGGGCTTTCCGACTGACCTTCAGCAGCCGATGACGGCGCTGTTAACAAAAGCAAAAGGCACGAGTGTGGTCACAGATACGATCTACTCAGCCCGCTTTAAGCACATTGACGAATTGCGTCGAATGGGTGCAAACATGAAGGTCGAAGGAAGATCTGCTATTATTACCGGACAAACACAGCTCCAAGGAGCAAAGGTTAAAGCAAGTGATCTGCGTGCAGGCGCTTGTCTTGTTGTCGCAGGGTTAATGGCAGACGGTGTGACCGAAATCACAGGGCTTGAACATATAGACAGAGGATATAGTTTGCTTGAGAAGAAGCTTGAAGGCTTGGGTGCAACCATCTGGCGTGAAAAGCTGAATGACCAAGAAATAGAAGAACTTCAAAATTCATAAGGCTTTGACTGTGAGAGGAGATTTGGACAAAAATGGAAAGAAGTTTATCGATGGAACTAGTACGGGTGACAGAAGCAGCTGCATTAAAATCTGCCCGTTGGATGGGAAGAGGATTAAAAGACGAAGCGGATGATGCTGCAACAAGTGCAATGCGAGATGTATTTGACACCATTCCGATGAAGGGGACAGTGGTCATTGGCGAAGGAGAAATGGACGAAGCACCAATGCTTTATATTGGGGAAAAGCTTGGGAACGGATATGGACCTCGCGTGGATGTCGCTGTTGATCCATTAGAAGGAACAAACATTGTGGCAAGCGGCGGCTGGAATGCCTTAGCTGTCATTGCAGTTGCAGATCATGGCAACCTGCTGAATGCACCTGATATGTACATGGATAAGATCGCAGTAGGTCCAGAAGCGGTAGGCTGCATCGACATTGAAGCGCCTGTCATTGATAATCTTCGCGCTGTTGCAAAAGCAAAAAACAAAGATATTGAAGATGTGGTTGCAACGATTTTAAACAGAGATCGACATGAGAAAATTATTGCTGAACTGAGAGAAGCAGGAGCAAGAATTAAACTGATCGACGATGGTGACGTTGCAGGAGCCATTAATACAGCATTTGATCACACAGGTGTTGATATTCTATTTGGTTCAGGCGGAGCGCCTGAGGGTGTCCTTTCTGCTGTTGCGTTAAAGGCACTTGGTGGTGAAATTCATGGTAAGCTTCTTCCTCAAAGTGAAGAAGAACTAAGACGCTGTGAGAAAATGGGGCTGGATGTTGGGAAAGTCCTCAGAATGGAAGATCTCGTAAAAGGAGATGACGCCATTTTTGCAGCGACAGGTGTAACGGACGGAGAATTACTTAAAGGTGTTCAATTCAAAGGCTCTGTTGGAACAACACATAGTGTTGTCATGCGTGCGAAATCAGGTACAGTTCGTTTCGTAGACGGCAGACACAGCTTAAAGAAAAAACCGAATCTTGTCATTCGTCCGTAATCTGAAAGCGGGTATTCATTACCCGCTTTTCATATAGGTGTCAAATGTATATCATTTTCTTTTAAAAGTTGAATATTCTCTGCAAATGAGGTAAAACTAAATAGTGCTGCGAAATTTTCTGCGAATTTACTTCTTTTAAGCTTCAACAAGTTTAAATACTGCCGCATCATGACGATATACTCATTATCCTTCTCTATGTTGACAAAGCTCTATTTCACATTGTTCCTATCTTTCACGATAAAACGAGTGGGAGCGTTACCATCAGAGCGAGGTCATTCCAACAACAACGGAATTAAAAGCTAATCAAATACAATGGTCATGCATTTGTAAAGAAATACATTGACTAGAAAAGTGTGGTGTCCATATTGAAAGATGTATCGATTTCATCTTTGGAAAATATGAAATTAAAAGAGCTGTATGAGTTAGCAAAGCGATACAAAATCTCTTATTACAGCAAACTAACAAAAAAAGAATTAATTTTTGCCATCTTAAAGGCGAACGCTGAGCAAGAGGATCTCTTATTTATGGAAGGGGTTCTTGAAATTATTCAGTCTGAGGGATTTGGTTTCTTAAGACCGATTAACTACTCCCCAAGTTCTGAAGACATTTATATTTCAGCTTCACAAATCAGACGCTTTGATTTACGAAATGGAGATAAAGTGTCTGGAAAGGTACGACCTCCAAAAGAGAATGAACGCTACTATGGCCTCCTTCATGTAGAAGCGGTAAATGGGGACGACCCAGAATCAGCAAAGGAACGTGTTCACTTTCCTGCACTCACACCGCTATTTCCTGACCGTCAAATGATTCTTGAAACACAGCCTAATCACCTGTCTACTAGAATTATGGACATGATGGCGCCAGTTGGATTTGGACAGCGTGGTTTAATCGTTGCACCGCCTAAGGCTGGGAAAACCATTTTGCTTAAAGAAATTGCCAACAGCATTTCTGAAAATCACCCAGAGGCAGAGCTGATTGTCCTTTTGATTGATGAACGCCCAGAAGAAGTAACAGATATCGAACGTTCTGTTGCAGGGGATGTTGTTAGTTCAACCTTTGACGAAGTACCGGAAAACCACATTAAAGTAGCAGAGCTTGTCTTAGAGCGTGCTATGCGTCTTGTTGAACATAAGAAAGATGTCATCATCTTAATGGACAGCATCACAAGGCTTGCTCGTGCATACAACCTTGTGATTCCGCCAAGCGGCCGAACGCTTTCAGGCGGTATTGATCCTGCGGCTTTCCATCGTCCAAAACGCTTCTTTGGTGCTGCGCGTAACATTGAAGAAGGCGGAAGCTTGACGATTTTAGCCACTGCACTTGTTGATACAGGATCACGTATGGATGACGTAATTTATGAAGAGTTTAAAGGAACTGGGAACATGGAGCTTCATTTGGACCGTTCTTTGGCCGAAAGAAGAATTTTCCCTGCGATCGACATTCGCCGTTCTGGTACGAGAAAAGAAGAACTGCTTGTACCAAAAGAGCATCTTGATCGTTTATGGGCGATGAGAAAATCGATGTCAGATACACCTGACTTCGCTGAGAAGTTCATGCGCAAAATGAGAAAAACAAAGACAAACCAAGAATTTTTCGATATTTTAACGCAAGAATGGAAACAAGCCAATATGTCTGCATCAAGAAGATAGTTTCTCTGAAAAAATACATTTGCAATCATAGACTCACACTGTTATAATTTTATCATGTGCGTTTCAGAATTTATTTCTGAGATATTAACTCTGTTTCCGAATTGGATTCAGGGCGGAAGGAGATGACAGTAGATGAAAACAGGAATTCATCCTAACTACAAAAAAGCTACAGTCAAATGCGCTTGTGGAAATGAGTTTGAAACTGGATCAGTAAAAGAAGAGGTACGCATCGAGATTTGCTCTGAGTGCCATCCTTTCTATACAGGCCGTCAAAAATTCGCTTCTGCTGATGGACGTGTTGACCGCTTTAACAAAAAATACGGTCTTAAGTAATAATAGATACAATAAACAGGCAGGAATCCGTTCTTGCCTGTTTTTTTACGTGGATTGATGGAACTTTAAAACGGGGGAGAAGACCTTATGTATGTGATGAAACAAAGCGGTTGGCTTGAAGTCATCTGCGGCAGTATGTTTTCTGGAAAGTCGGAAGAATTGATTCGGAGAGCCAAAAGGGCCACCTTTGCCAAACAAGAAGTAAAAATATTCAAACCATCGATTGATAACCGATATAGTACAAGCTCAGTTGTGTCACATAACGGTTCATCATTAGATGGGATTGCAGTAGCCTCACCAAAAGACATAATAACGCACATATCAGAAAGAACCGATGTCATTGGCATTGATGAGGTGCAATTTTTTGATGAGACAATCATTGACATTGTCACTCAATTGGCTGACCAAGGCTATCGAGTCATTGTTGCAGGCCTGGATCAAGACTTCAGAGGAGAGCCATTTGGTGTTGTTCCGCATTTAATGGCATGTGCAGAGCTTGTAACAAAACTTCAAGCAGTTTGTTCGGTATGCGGCTCCCCAGCGAGTAGAACACAACGCTTGATCGACGGTAAACCCGCATCCTATGATGATCCTATTATTTTAGTAGGTGCGCAGGAATCATACGAAGCACGATGCAGACATCACCATGAAGTACCAAGACTTGATGTTGGTACAACACTTGACAAATAAAAAAATAGCAAATGCCGCTGTGTTTCGTTTTTCGAGATTTTGGCTGAACACCCATCATTTGTACTTAAATAAATTAAATAACACTACGATTAAATTATCTAATTTTCAACGCTTGCGTTTTGTCATAAGCAGGCATAAAATGACTAACTGTAGTGTAAAGCATTTAAACGAAAAGTTCGATTTCTTGTCATAATTTTTTTGATTAAGGATTTTTCTCCTTAATCGTTCTTTGGATTAATAGTTCACTTTATTTATATTTTAGAAAGAGGGTAGTTTTTGATGAACAACGTGAAGAAAACAAAAGAAGGGTACCTCGAAACCACTTTGACAGGTAAAGATGTATTATCGATTCCAACGTTGAACAAAGGCGTTGCTTTCTCTGAAGAAGAAAGACAAGAGCTTGGACTAGAAGGCTTACTTCCTCCAACGGTTCTAACTTTAGAACAGCAAGCGGAAAGAGCGTACAAGCAGTTTCTAGCTCAGCCGGATCGTCTTCGTCAAAACGTATACTTAAGTGATTTGCAAAACCGTAACGAAGTATTGTTCTACAAGCTTCTAACAGAAAAGCTTCGTGAAATGCTTCCAGTTGTGTACACACCAACTGTTGGTGAAGCAATTCAAGAATACAGCCATGAATACAGAAGACCTCATGGTGTCTATCTTTCAATCGACGACATTGACGGAATCGAGAAAGCATTTGAAAACTTGCACGCAACTGCTGGAGATATTGATCTCATCGTTGCAACTGACTCTGAGAGTATTCTTGGAATTGGTGACTGGGGTGTTGGTGGTATCAACATCGCAATCGGTAAATTAGCTGTTTACACGGCTGCAGCAGGTATTGATCCTAGCCGCGTGATTCCAGTTGTATTAGATGTTGGAACAAACAATGAAAAATTATTGAATGATCCATTATACATTGGGAACCATCACAAACGTGTACAAGGTGAAAAATACGAAGAATTCATTGATGCTTATGTGAAGGCAGCACTTAAATTCTTCCCGAAAGCATTGCTTCACTGGGAAGACCTTGGAAACAAAAATGCGCGTAACATCATGAAAAAATACAACGATAACATCTTAACGTTCAACGATGATATTCAAGGTACTGGTGCCATTACTTTAGCGGGTGTTCTTGCAGCTGTCAAGAAAACTGGTACTCAATTAAAAGATCACCGTGTTGTCATCTTCGGAGCTGGATCAGCTGGAATCGGAATCGCAGATCAAATGCGTGACACAATGGTTCTTGAAGGTCTAACTGAAGAAGAAGCAAACAATGCATTCTGGACATTAGACTACAGAGGATTGCTCACAGATCAATTTGAAGATGAAGTGCTTGATTTCCAAAAACCATACCTGCGTACTTCTGATGAAGTAGAAGGCTGGGCACGCGATGAAAAAGGACAAATCTCATTTGCTGAAACTGTTCGCAGGGTGAAGCCGACCATCCTTATCGGTACATCAGGTCAAGGCGGCGCATTCACTGAAGAAATCATTAAAGAAATGGCAGCTCATACAGAGCGTCCAGTGATCATGCCAATGTCTAACCCAACACCGCTTGCTGAAGCTGTGCCAGAGGATCTATTCAAATGGACTGACGGCCGTGCGCTTGTTGCAACAGGAAGCCCGTTCGAAAACGTTGAGTATAACGGAATTGAACATGAAATCGGCCAATCAAACAATGCGTTCGTTTTCCCTGGACTTGGTCTTGGTTCAATCGTAACAGAATCAAAAATCATCACAAAAGGCATGTTCGTTGCTTCTGCGAATGCAATTGCTGAAATGGTTGATCATGAGAAACCAGGTGCTGGTCTTCTTCCAAGTATTGATAAATTGCAAGAAGTGTCAATTCATGTAGCTGTTGAAGTAGCGAAAGCAGCAATCAAAGATGGAGTCGCTAGAAGAACGCCTGACAACATCGAACAAGCTGTGAAAGACGCAATGTGGATTCCTGAATATAAAAAAATTGTAAGAGCATAATAAAATGTGTAACGCGGCATTGCTTCGGGTAATCTAAGCAATGCCGCAATAAATAAGAAACATGTAAAGGATTTAAGGAGGAAGAGTAAGATGGACTTTTTAAATATTTTGATCCTCCTAGCACCGATTTTTTTCGTTATCGCGCTGGGTTGGTTCGCAGGACACTTCGGCAGCTATGACGCTAAATCTGCAAAAGGTGTAAGTACACTTGTTACAAAGTATGCTTTACCAGCGCACTTTATCGCCAGTATTCTGTCAACACCAAAAGATAAATTCTATAGTCAAATTCCATTTTTCGTGGCATTGATTTTCGGAATCGTTGGTTTTTATATCATTATCCTTTTAGTTACGAAATTTGCTTTTAAATATGACTTAACAGATTCTTCTGTTTTCTCGTTAAACTCAGCACAACCGACCTTTGCATTTATGGGGATTCCGGTCTTGGGCAGTTTATTTGGAGCTCAAGAGGTTGCAATTCCGATTGCGATTACCGGAATAGTTGTAAATGCAATGCTTGATCCAATTGCAATTATTGTCTCAACTGTCGGTGAAAAAACAAAAGGAAAAACAAAAGACGGCGAAAGCTTCCTAAAAATGACGACAAAAGCAATTTTGCACGGTTTATCAGAGCCGCTTGCACTTGCACCGTTAGCCAGTATCATTCTTGTTCTTTTAGGATTTAAACTTCCTGCAATCGGACATGAAATGTTAGAGGAAATTGGCAGCGTCACATCAGGTGTGGCATTATTCGCAGTCGGTGTCACTGTTGGTATCCGCAAAATTAAATTAAGCTTGCCAGCCTTCAGTATTGCATTGCTAAAAGTAGCTGTACAACCATTACTTATGTATTTTATTGCCGTTCTTATGGGTCTTTCGGCTGATGAAATTACAAAAGCTGTATTGCTTGTTGCCTTCCCAGGTTCAGCTGTTGCAGCGATGATCGCAACACGATTTGAAAAACAAGAGGCGGAAACTGCATCCGCATTTGTGATCAGTGCCATCATGTCACTCATTACATTACCGATCATTATTGCACTTACCGTATAATATAGTAGAAAGGCTGCCAAACGAGGCAGCCTTTCTTAGCGAAAAGAATGAAACAGAGGGAAGAGTACACGCTTTTTTTTGATGTCGGGGTGTGCGATTTCCTTTTTTTCTTCTACTTGTGACGGTTGTTTCAAGGCTGCGGCGAGGCGGTCAAATTTTGTGGATAAGTCTTCAATTTCTCTGCGGTGCTGAAGCAGCTGATACGATACACCTTCATCTGCCTTTTTAGCCAATTTCCGTTCAAACTCTTGCAGGCGGTCTTCCACATCAGTGACGTGTAATTGCTGCTGAATGAGCGCTTTCACTTGTTTTTCTAATGCTTCAATCCGCTGTATAGAGACATCAGCTTCGGCAGCAGGTGCTGATTGACGAACGGTTTCCTTATGGATTGGCAGTTGAATATCTTGGAGGATCACACCTTCACTCATTTGGTGTTTGACCTCTTTGAGCAGCTGTACAATATCTTCATGAAATTCATAATGTCCAAGTTCATTCCGGGCGACAGGGATGTTGAGCTGTTTGACCCAACGCTGAATCGTCTTTGAAGAAACACCAATTTCCTTTGCAACCTCATTTGTATTCAAACCAAATGCCCTCCCTTTTTTCAATTACAAGTACCATTCTCTTTTAAGAGTTCCTGTTCCTTCACGTTAGACAAAACAAGTAACCAATCGCCAAAGATCGTGTTTTCTAGCGAAAAATTGCAGGAATTCAATTGTTTTGGAAATTTTTTTGACTGTCATACCCCGCTATACTATAATTAGACTGTTACGCACAAAACAGAGGTGAAGACCATGTTAGACCGTTTAAAATCAATTGAAGAACGCTATGAAAAGCTAAATGAATATTTAAGTGACCCTGAAGTGGTGAACGACCCTAAGAAGCTTCGTGAATATTCGAAAGAACAATCCGATATTCAAGAAACTGTTGAGGTATATAGACAATATCGTGCGGCATACGACCAGCTGAATGATGCGAAAGCAATGCTCGAAGAGAAGCTGGATGCCGAGATGCGCGACATGGTCAAAGAAGAAATTTCAGAGCTCACAGAAGAAACGGAACGTTTAGAAGACGAGCTGAAAATCTTGCTGATCCCGAAAGATCCGAATGACGATAAGAACGTTATTGTGGAGGTTCGTGGTGCAGCGGGTGGAGAAGAGGCTGCTCTTTTTGCGGGAAATCTTTACCGTATGTACAGCCGTTATGCTGAAATGCAAGGCTGGAAAACGGAAGTCATGGAAGCAAGTGTCACTGGCACAGGCGGTTATAAAGAAATCATCTTTATGATCAGCGGGAAAGGCGCATACTCCAAACTAAAGTTTGAAAATGGTGCACACCGCGTGCAGCGTGTTCCAGAAACAGAATCAGGCGGACGGATCCATACATCTACTGCGACAGTCGCTGTATTACCTGAGGCTGAGGAAGTTGAAATTGATATCCATGAAAAAGATATCCGTGTGGATACATTTGCATCAAGCGGACCTGGCGGACAAAGTGTCAATACGACCATGTCTGCTGTTCGATTAACTCACCTTCCAACAGGTGTTGTTGTGTCCTGTCAGGATGAGAAATCACAAATTAAAAACAAAGAAAAAGCCATGAAAGTACTTCGTGCGAGAATTTATGATAAATTCCAGCGTGAAGCACAGGCTGAATATGATCAAACACGTAAATCTGCGGTTGGAACAGGGGATCGTTCAGAGCGTATCCGTACGTACAACTTCCCGCAAAACCGTGTAACAGACCACCGCATCGGATTGACGATTCAAAAGCTTGATCAAATTTTAGAAGGAAAACTTGACGAGGTCATTGATGCACTAATTATGGAAGACCAAGCAAGAAAGCTTCAAGATGCAAAATAAAGAGCGAACAATCTTCGAAGCCCTTAAATGGGCTTCTTCTTTGTTAACGGAAGCTGGCAGAGACCAAAATGCAGCAGAACTCCTGTTGATGCATGTGCTCGGCTGGAGCAGAAGTGAGCTTCTTGCACGATTTCATGATGCGCTGCCTGAGGAGCAAGATCAACTGTTCAGCAAATTTGTGACACAGCATAAGGCGGGTGTTCCTGTTCAGCATTTAACGGGTATTGAATTCTTTTACGGACGTCCTTTCGAGGTGAACAAGCATGTTCTTATTCCTCGTCCTGAAACGGAAGAAGTTGTTCTGGCGGCGCTCAATTTGGTAGGTGACGTTTTCCCGCCCGATCAGCGGCTCAAAGCAGTTGACGTTGGCACAGGAAGCGGAGCCATTGCAATTACGCTGGCTCTTGAAAAAAAATCACTATCTGTCACAGCGACTGATATCTCACAAGAAGCGCTTGCGGTAGCAAAACGGAATCAACAAGCGCTCGGTGCAGACGTTCATTTTTTACATGGGGATTTGCTTGAACCGGTTATAGCTCAAGGCATTAAAGTAGATGTATTTATTTCCAATCCACCTTATATTGCGGCGGAAGAAATGGATAGTCTGTCTGAGGTTGTGACGAAGCATGAGCCGGTGAATGCGCTGACGGACGGACGTGATGGCTTGTGGTTTTATCAGCGTCTCGTTCATGATCTTCCCAGCGTGCTGAGTGCTCAGGCAGTTGTTGTCTTTGAAATTGGACATACGCAAGGTCAAGATGTCACAGCGCTTCTTGAGCAGGCATTTCCTAAAGCGGATGTCTGTATCGTCAAAGATATTAACGGAAAAGATCGAGCTGTTTGCGCACACATTCAAAACGGAAAGTCCGGCTGAAGAAAGCCGGACTATTTTATTATGTAAAGATGAAACTTATGGTAAAAGAGAAACGTATATATAGAAGAATGAACATTCTGATCATGATTTTTTACATAAATTTGTTTTGAAGGAGCGAATGGTGTGAACAAAAGGTATGCGATGGTGTTGGTCATCGTCAGTGTACTATTGATTGTGAGTGCTTGTGGTAAACCGAGCTTTAAAAAAGAGGCAGCAGCATTTGGAGAAAGCTATAAAAAAGCACAATACACAGTGAATCGAACGGATGACCTATCTGACATGAAAGAGAAGCTGAAGGTTTATTTAACCGAACATGAATATCAAGAATATACACAAGACAGCATGTTCCCGAGCATATTAGAAGCGGCGAAGGATCAAGATTGTCAAATTAAGCTGAAGAAAATTATGTTTACGCCTTCAGATGAAAGCGATGACAGAATTGAATTTAACTATGAAATGGTGATCCAATTTATCGATCAAAAAGGAAAAGTCAAAAAAGAAATCGAGAAAAAAGGAGCCATGACTGTCATCAAAACAGAATCTGGTTTAAAAATCAGTCGAGATTGGGATGGGAGACTATATCCTTCTGACTATCAATCCTCACTCAAAAGTCGTTCTTAATGAGAACGGCTTTTTTGTTTTGACTCATAATCTATTAAAAAATTCATATTGACTGTTTATGAAATGAGTTTCCTGGACACAATGTTTGTAGCGAAGAGAAAAAGTGGGGGGAACACACAATGTTGAAAAATAAAACGATGATTTGTCTTTATATGTTTCTATTATTATGCGGTGCTTTTGCAAACCTTGGCAAGGAGGAGACAGCCGCTGCTTCTGCAAATCAGCCTGTTGTCATACCAGATGAGGCGATTCGATTACGCATTTTAGCAAATAGTGATCGTTCAGCGGATCAGGATGTGAAAAGAAGTATTCGTGACGAGGTCAATGCGAATATGACGGAGTGGGTGAAAGACCTCACATCCATTGAAGAAGCAAGACGTGTCATTCGATCAAAGCTGCCAGAAATCAATCGTATTGCTAAAGCGAAATTGAAGGAACAGCACATTGATCAATCCGTATCGGTCAGTTTTCAAAAAGCTTCATTTCCAACAAAGCTCTATGGAAATTTCGTCTACCCTGCTGGGAAATATGAAGCCATTTTAATTACGCTTGGAGAAGGAGACGGTGCCAACTGGTGGTGTGTGTTATTTCCACCGCTCTGCTTTATCGATTTTTCAAACGGAGAAGCCATCGCCTCACCAGAAGGGGATGATGATAAACAAGTGACAGCGAAGCAAACGAAAGAGTCTGTTAATGAAGTGGTGAAAGAAGAGGAAGAAGAGACAGGTGAAGTAAAGTTCTTTTTGTTCGAATGGGTCTCTAGTCTTTTCTCTTAAAAAAGGTATAAATCGGTTTTTGCCTCATAGAGTTGAAGTAAGAGATCAAAAAGAGGTGAAAGCATGTATTATCAATTAAGAATAGCCACAGAAGAAGATGTCCCGGCGATCAATGCTTTTCTTGAAAAGGGACAAGCAAAAGGCGGAGTAACACTTGCGGAGCGAACGGCATTTGTAGTGATGGAAGATGCGGATGGTCAGCTGGCAGGCTGCTTAGGTCTTGAACAGCTCAATGAACAAGAGGGATTGCTGCGGTCTCTTGTCATATCAGATAAGCTCGGTCAGGGACACATTGTCTCTTTGTTCCAAAGTGTTCAAACGCTCGGTGAAAAAATGGGTGTGGATACTTTTTATGTCGTCGCAAACCATTCCTCTTCCCATGATTTTTTGGCATTAATGGGCTTTACGCCTTTAAAGGAAATTCCAGAAAGCATATGGAGCTCTGCACATGCGAAAGAGACATTGGGGAAAGAACAGGCTGTGGTCCTGCAAAAAAAAGGCAGTTAATCACAAAATGATGGACTTATACACATACTTATCCACTACAAAACAAGCGTTATCCACAAATTGTGGACAACGCTTGTTTTATTGATCATCATCTTTTATACTTTCAAAAGGATAATTGAGATATATCAACAGTTTTATCTTTTTTAAAAGGAGTTTGTAGGATGTTAAATACAAAAAGGTGGTCTGTGGATTTAGAAAAGGATTTATCCACATACTATCCACAAATTAAACAGGCGGCCGATCTGCTGCAGCAAAATGAAGTGGTTGCTTTCCCGACAGAGACCGTTTACGGACTCGGGGCAAATGCGAAAGAGACAGAAGCCGTGATGAAAATTTATGAAGCGAAAGGGCGTCCGAGTGATAATCCGTTGATTGTTCACATTGCGGAGGTTCAGCAGCTTCACGAATTTGCACAAATAGAAAGCGAAAAAGCGAAGGCGCTGATGGATGCCTTTTGGCCGGGCGCCTTAACCATCGTTCTTCCGTGTAAGCCAGGCACTTTATCAAAGCAGGTTACAGCAGGTTTATCCACAGTAGGAGTGAGAATGCCTGATCATCCCATTGCGCTTGAGCTCATCCGAGCAGCTGGTCTGCCAATTGCTGCACCAAGTGCCAATCGTTCGGGAAAACCTTCACCAACACAAGCTGATCATGTAGCGAGTGATCTCCAAGGGAGAATCGCTGGGATTGTGGATGGCGGTTCAACTGGAATTGGCGTTGAGTCAACGGTTGTATCCTGTGTCGGTGAGACCCCGGTGATTTTAAGACCGGGCGGGATTACAAAAGAAGCATTAGAAGAGGTAGTCGGAACGGTGAGTGTGGACCCAGGGCTGACAAAAAAGGACGAGGCGCCTGTATCGCCGGGAATGAAATACACACATTATGCACCTGAAGCCAAGATGTATATCTTTCATGGAAGTGATGAAGACATGCAGCGTCACATTCAGAAATACAGAGCTGAAGGTTTAAAAGTCGGAGTGCTGACAACAGAAGAAAAGAAATCGCTGTTTGCGGCAGATGTTGTGTACAGCTGTGGATGGAGAGAAAAACCTGAAACGGTTGCTGCAAACCTTTATCGTGTACTGAGACAATTTGATGAAACAGATGTAGACTTGATCATTTCAGAAGCCTTTTCAGAGCAGGGAGTCGGTTCTGCCATTATGAACCGTCTGCAAAAAGCCGCAGGAGGGCGTACACTCCCGTCGTTCCAATAGTTCTAACCTTTCTTGGACAAACATAGGTTAAAGAAGAATGTGTGTCCAAGGGGGATTTACATGAACGAACTAGCTGGCGAATTGCTGACACTCAGCATCATGGCTTTTGCACTTGGGATGGATGCTTTTTCGGTTGGACTTGGTATGGGAATGATTCAGCTGAGGTTCCGCCAGATCATTTATATTGGACTTGTCATTGGGATATTTCATATGTTTATGCCGCTTTTTGGCATGCTGACAGGTCAGCTCTTATCTGGATGGCTCGGTCTTCTTGCCACCTATATCGGCGGGGCGCTGCTTTTGGTGCTGGGACTGCAAATGATTGTTGCTTCTATCCGCAAAGAGGATAAGCCCTTTATCGCACCTGTTGGGGCTGGTCTCGTTCTTTTTGCGACAAGTGTAAGCCTAGACAGCTTCTCCGTTGGTTTAAGCCTCGGGATATATGGTTCCCAGGTGTGGATGACTATTTTATTGTTTGGTTTTTTTAGTATGCTCCTCACATGGCTCGGATTATTACTCGGTAAACAGGTTCGGTCATGGGTTGGTTCATATAGCGGCGCGCTTGGCGGAATCATTTTACTAGCCTTTGGTATCAAATTATTATTTCCGCTCTAGCCAGTCTCCTTACATAACATGTAGAATGAAATGCTATATAATAGAAGAAAAGGAGGGCGAAAGATGAAAATCTTATTTGTTTGTACGGGAAATACATGCAGAAGTCCAATGGCTCAAGCCCTTTTTGCTTCCATTGCAGATGAAAAAGGTTTAGAGGTCACTGTAAAATCAGCGGGCATTTTTGCCTCCGATGAAGGGAAGGCTTCTCCTCAAGCGATCGAAGCATTATTTGAGAAAAGCATTCCACTGAATCACTCATCATCAAAATTGACAGAGGATCTTCTGCGCGAAGCTCATTACGTCTTCACGATGACGATGCAGCATAAACAGTTGATTGCAGAGCAATATGCGCATGCAAAAGGCAAGGTCTTCACTTTAAAGGAATTTGCGACAGGAACAGAAGGTGATGTATCCGATCCGTTTGGAGGAAGTCTTTCTGTTTATCAGGAAACTCGAGATGAACTAGAAGCCTTGCTGTATCAGCTCGCTGAGAAGCTGAAAAAAGATCATCATAATAGATAACTTGTAAAACCGTTGCCTCAACGGTTTTTCTGCTATTGTTTGCAAATCACTAGGCAGAGGTTAAAATATAACTGTAAATAAAGAATGAATGTAAGACATAACAGATCAACTCACCCTTAGGAGGAATTGCCCGATGAAAGTAGCCATTGCATCCGATCACGGCGGAACGAATATTCGTGAAGAAATCAAACAACTGATGGATGAATTGAAGATTGAATACATTGATATGGGTTGTGAATGCGGATCAGGTTCTGTAGACTACCCAGATTATGCTTTCCCTGTAGCCAATATGGTGGCAAACGGAGAAGTCGACCGCGGCATTTTAATTTGTGGGACAGGCATCGGCATGAGCATCTCAGCAAATAAAGTAAAAGGAATCCGTTGTGCATTGGCTCATGATACATTTAGTGCGAAAGCAACGAGAGAACATAATGATACGAACGTTCTTGCAATGGGAGAGCGAGTGATTGGACCAGGATTAGCACGTGAGATTGCGCACATTTGGCTGACGACAGAGTTTACAGCAGGACGCCATGCTGTGCGGATTGGCAAAATTGCTGATTACGAAGAAAAGCACCTATAAGGAGCGCTTAACATGAACATTGGTCAAGATTGGCTTGAAATGTTAAAAGAGTTTCATCGAACAGTTGAATTGCATGCCGGGCAAATCTTAGTCATTGGCTGCAGTACGTCAGAAGTGGCTGGTGAGCATATTGGTACTGCAGGAAGTGAGCAAATTGCTGCCTCTATCTATCAAGAATTGGATCAGTTAAGACGAGAGACCGGCATCGAGCTCGCCTTTCAATGCTGTGAACATCTAAATCGTGCCCTTGTTGTTGAAGAAGAAGTGGCTTTCCGTTTTAACCTGGAGATCGTAGCTGCAGTACCTGTCCGTAAAGCGGGTGGTTCGATGGCGGCTCATGCGTATCAGCAAATGGAACATCCTGTATTGGTCGAATGCATTGAGGCACATGCTGGAATTGATATCGGCGATACGTTAATTGGGATGCACTTAAAGAGAGTCGCTGTACCTGTCCGCCTCAGTCGTCATCGATTAGGACATGCACATGTGACTTTTGCGAAAACGCGTCCGAAGCTGATTGGCGGAGAACGAGCCGTTTATACAAGATCATAGCTTCGATATATTTCTAATATAATGTTGAATGATGAAGACGCTTTACCACTTGAATATTCGGGTTTTCATAAAAAAGAAGTCGATTTTCCAAAAAAAACTTTTACATTTTACTCAAAAACCGTGTACAATGAGATGGTGAAAACATCGAATGGAAATAGATTGGAGAGGATTTCGCTGATGAAACATTTACCTGAGCAAGACGCACAAGTATTCAAAGCAATTCAACTAGAGCGGAAACGCCAGCAGGACAAAATCGAATTAATTGCATCAGAAAACTTCGTAAGCGAAGCAGTCATGGAAGCACAGGGCTCTGTATTAACAAACAAATACGCTGAGGGCTATCCTGGTAAACGCTATTATGGCGGCTGTGAACATGTAGACGTTGTGGAAGATATCGCACGTGACCGCGCAAAAGAAATTTTTGGCGCTGAGTATGTGAACGTACAGCCTCACTCAGGTGCTCAAGCGAACATGGCCGTATACTTTACAATTCTTGAGCATGGCGATACAGTACTTGGCATGAACTTATCACATGGCGGGCATTTAACACATGGAAGCCCTGTAAACTTTAGTGGTGTACAGTACAACTTTGTAGAATATGGTGTAGATAAAGAAACTCAGCATATCGACTATCAAGACGTACTTGAAAAAGCACGTGAACATAAGCCGAAACTCATCGTTGCGGGTGCAAGTGCATACCCACGCCAAATTGATTTCAAAAAGTTCCGTGAGATTGCTGATGAAGTCGGTGCTTACTTTATGGTCGACATGGCTCACATTGCTGGTCTTGTTGCAGCAGGTCTTCATCCAAATCCAGTTCCTTACGCAGATTTTGTGACAACAACAACTCACAAAACATTACGCGGACCTCGCGGCGGAATGATCCTATGCCGTGAAGAGTTTGGTAAAAAGATCGACAAATCGATCTTCCCTGGTATTCAAGGTGGACCACTAATGCATGTCATCTCTGCAAAAGCTGTTTCTTTCGGTGAAGTATTGAACGGAGATTTCAAAACATATGCACAAAACGTCATTAATAATGCAAAACAACTAGCTGAAACACTTTTATCTGAAGATATTCAGCTTGTATCTGGCGGAACAGATAACCATCTTGTTCTCATCGACTTGCGTTCTCTTGGCATCACAGGAAAAATTGCAGAAAACGTTCTTGATGAAATCGGTATTACAGTGAACAAAAATGCAATTCCTTATGATCCAGAGAAACCATTTGTCACAAGCGGTGTACGTGTAGGTACAGCAGCAGTAACAAGCCGCGGGTTTGATCAAGAAGCGATGAAAGAAGTCGGTTCCATTATTGCACTTGCGCTAAAACATCATGAAGATGAAGCGAAATTAGAAGAGGCGAAAAAGCGTGTATCTGATCTTACGGCCCGTTTCCCTCTATATAACGAATTAGATTATTAAAAAACAGACCCATTTGCCTATTTTTGGCATGTGGGTTTTTTTTGTAGGATTTGCGAATCATATTGAAAGATGATGTCTTTTTATGTAGAATTGTAGGAAGTGTGCAAAGTTCACCGGAAGATGACAGAAAAGGAGTTGTAGCAAGCAATGGCAAAGGTTTATGTATTTGATCACCCGCTTATTCAGCACAAACTTACATATATTCGTGACGTTCATACAGGAACTAAAGAATTTAGAGAGCTAGTGGATGAAGTCGCAACATTAATGGCATTTGAAATCACAAGAGACTTACCGCTTGAAGAGGTAGATGTAGAAACACCTGTACAAGTAGCGAAATCAAACGTGATCTCAGGGAAGAAACTCGGGGTTGTGCCAATTTTAAGAGCAGGTCTTGGAATGGTAGACGGGATTTTGAAACTCATTCCAGCTGCTAAAGTGGGACATGTCGGTTTATACCGCGATCCGAAAACATTAAAGCCTGTTGAATATTATGTGAAGCTTCCATCAGATGTGGAAGAACGTGAATTTATCGTAGTAGACCCAATGCTTGCAACTGGCGGTTCAGCAGTCGAAGCGTTAAACAGCTTGAAAAAACGTGGTGCGAAAAACATTCGCTTTATGTGTCTGATTGCTGCCCCTGAAGGTGTAGAAGAAATGCAAAAGCATCATCCAGATGTTGATATCTACATTGCAGCATTAGATGAGAAACTAAACGAAAAAGGTTACATCATCCCAGGTCTTGGTGATGCTGGTGACCGTATGTACGGAACGAAATAAGAAAGTCTTAATAAAAGCCCACATGCAAACGTGCATGTGGGCTTTTTGAAATATATGACAAACGGTTGATACCGTTCTTAGAAAAATCAATGTATACTGAACATTGGCTGTTTTTTTCAATGAATGTCACATCTCTCCTAAAGTTTGATGAAATTGTGAACATTTTGTGTGCTCTATCACTATAGAAAAGTTTTTTAACTTTCAACCGATTGACACATCATAGACGCTATTGTATGCTAAACGAGGGTATTATGGTAAGGTTTTCATAGCCTATAGCACTCTACTAATCCTCATTGTGAACCCTTTAATAATCAGGGTTTGTATCAACGAATGAAGCAGCATCCCATAGATCTAAAGATTTCAAGTCTGATTGTGCAATTAGACCGATGGGTGATTGATTTTTTTCGAATAGGACGGCTTATCATCAGCGTCTTCTACGCAGTTTTCATCACCATTTATCACCTTTTTTACAATACTTTTCATCGGGAGTCAGATGAATGAACGATCCAAACGCGATTTTCCGCAGACAGAGTAAATACATGTTCTATCTATTGGCAATTTTTGTGTTTGGCTATGCCATGCCTGGTTTTAAACCACTGTTTCTTGGTTTCATTATCGGCACAATTTTTGCTTTCTTTAATTTATTCCTACTTATACGGAGAATGCACGCTTTTGATCGAGCGGTTAAAAAAGGAAAATCCATTCGTTCAATGGGAAGTACAGCCAGGTGGGCCAACGCGATTCTCGCAGTAGCGATTGCTTGGCGTTACCCTAATGAAGTTCATCTGGCAGGTGTTGTTATAGGATTAATGACAATATATCCTGTCATTATGATAGATTCCTTCATTCAACTTAAACGTTCTACTATGGAAGAGAGGTGAATACTCTTTGGGTCACAGTTCAAAAACTACAGAATTTTTAGGGTTAACGTTCAACTTATCCAATGTTCTCATGATTACGATTGCTAGTATCATCGTTCTTCTCATAGCGGTGCTGACTACTCGTGTTCTGTCTATTCGTCCGACTAAGGCGCAGAACTTCATGGAATGGATCGTTGATTTTGTTCGAAATATCATAGGTAGTTCGATGGACATGAAAACAGGAGCCCCATTTCTAGCGCTTGGCGTTACATTACTCATGTACATATTTGTTTCAAACATGCTTGGACTGCCATTCTCGATTACGGTCGATCACAACTTGTGGTGGAAATCACCAACTGCTGATCCTGCAATCACAATGACACTAGCAATTATGGTCATGGGACTTACACACTTCTACGGTGTCAAGGCAAAAGGAGTCAAGGAATATACGAAAGACTACTTTAGACCAATTCCACTTTTAGTACCATTGAAACTTATTGAAGAATTTGCAAACACGCTAACACTTGGTTTGCGTCTTTACGGAAATATTTTCGCTGGAGAGATTCTTCTTGGGTTACTTGCAGGACTTGCGACCAATTTCTACACGCAAAATATTGCGCTTGGTATCGTTGGTACATTAGGTGCCATCGTGCCGATGATTGTATGGCAGGCATTCAGTTTGTTTGTCGGAACAATCCAGGCATTTATCTTCACCATGCTGACAATGGTGTACATTTCCCATAAAGTCAGCGACGAACACTAAAAAATTGAGAGTCCAAAAAGGACGTTATTTTAAAGGAGGAGCTTTTTAATGAATTTAATAGCAGCAGCAATTGCAATCGGTTTAGGAGCACTAGGAGCAGGTATTGGTAACGGTCTAATCGTATCTAAAACAGTTGAAGGAATCGCTCGTCAGCCAGAAGCTGGTAGAGAACTAAGAACACTTATGTTCATCGGGGTCGCTTTAGTTGAGGCACTTCCAATTATCGCTGTCGTTATCGCATTCTTGGCATTCTTTGGTTAATATGTGAGAAGCGTTCTAATATGAATTTTAATGGCGAAGATCAGATTAGTTCGAAACTTCGCCATTCCTTTATGTTTTGTTTCTTAACATATTATTTAAAGAAGGGAGTTGCCGTACTAAATGTCTCAGTTACCAGTGGTTTTAGGAGCAGGGGGCTTAAGTTTCAACGCCGGTGATATGTTATTCCAGCTTATCGCTATGCTCATCTTGCTTGCACTTTTAAAGAAATTTGCGCTTAAACCTTTATTAGGTATTATGAAGCAGCGTGAAGATTATATAGGAAATGAAATTTCAAGTGCTGAACAAAAGCACGTTCAAGCTGAAAAGCTTCTTGAAGAACAACGTGTCTTATTGAAAGAAGCACGCGAAGAATCACATACACTCATCGAAAATGCGAAAAAGATTGGTGAGAAACAAAAAGAAGAGATCATTCAAGCAGCACGTCAAGAATCAGAGCGCTTGAAAGAGTCTGCTAGAACTGAAATCGTGAAAGAAAAAGAACAAGCTGTGGCTGCACTGCGTGAGCAGGTTGCATCACTATCTGTGCTGATTGCATCTAAAGTGATTGAAAAAGAACTTGATGAGCAGGCACAAGAGAAATTGATTCAAGAGTACCTTAAAGAGGCAGGCGAAAGCCGATGAGCGTAACTATTGTCTCTAAGCGTTACGCTTCTGCTCTTTTTGACATCGTTCTTGCTTCTTCGGCAGTAGACGAAACTGAAAAAGAGCTGAATGAGATCAAAAAAGTTCTAAAGGCTGATCAAGAACTCAATGACTTCCTTGTTCATCCAAAGATTACAGCAGACAAAAAGAAACAGTTGATTGCTGAAGCTTTCAAAGGTGTTTCTACTTATGTATTGCACACAATGTATTTACTGATTGACCGCGGACGCACGAATATTTTCTCTGAAATGACGTCTGAGTTTGTGAAACTTGCAAACCGTGCGAAACAAATAGACGATGCGGTCGTGTATTCAGTGAAACCGCTGAGCGGTGCTGAAATTCAATCTTTATCTGAAGTATTTGCCAAAAAAGCCGGAGTCACATCACTGCGTGTTGAAAATGTGATTGACAAGGATCTAATAGGCGGAGTGAAAATCCGTATCGGAAACCGCATTTATGACGGCAGTGTCAGCGGAAAGCTTTCCCGCATTGAACGTCAGCTTGCAGGCGAAAATCGTTAGAAGGGGTGAAACCTTAGTGAGTATCAAAGCTGAAGAGATTAGCGCGCTGATAAAGCAGCAAATCCAAAACTATCAATCAGAAATTGAAGTAAAAGATGTCGGTACAGTCATTCAAGTAGGGGACGGTATCGCGCGTGTACATGGCCTTGACAACATTATGGCAGGAGAGCTGGTTGAGTTCTCTAACGGTGTAATGGGTATGGCTCAAAACCTTGAGGAGTCTAACGTAGGTATCGTTATTTTAGGACCTTACAAAGATATCCGCGAAGGTGACGACGTAAAACGTACAGGTCGTATCATGGAGGTTCCAGTAGGTGAAGAGTTAATCGGACGTATTGTGAACCCGCTTGGTCAGCCTGTTGATGGACTAGGTCCAATCTTAACAAGCAAAACACGTCCAATCGAAAGTGAAGCACCTGGCGTTATGGATCGTAAATCTGTACATGAGCCGCTTCAAACAGGAATTAAAGCAATTGATGCCTTGATTCCAATCGGCCGCGGACAGCGTGAATTGATCATTGGTGACCGTCAAACAGGTAAAACATCTGTTGCAATCGATACGATTCTAAACCAAAAAGATCAAGACATGATCTGTATTTATGTAGCTATCGGACAAAAAGAATCTACGGTTCGTGGTGTTGTTGAAACACTTCGTAAGCATGGTGCGCTTGACTACACAATCGTTGTCACAGCTTCTGCATCACAGCCGGCTCCACTTCTTTACCTTGCTCCTTATGCAGGTGTAACGATGGGTGAGGAATTCATGTATAACGGCAAGCACGTACTTGTTGTCTATGATGACCTTTCTAAACAAGCGGCAGCTTACCGTGAGCTTTCATTATTGCTTCGTCGTCCTCCAGGTCGTGAGGCATTCCCTGGTGATGTTTTCTATCTTCACTCTCGTTTATTAGAACGTGCAGCGAAGCTTAGTGACGAAAAGGGTGGCGGTTCTATCACAGCATTGCCTTTCGTAGAAACGCAGGCTGGCGATATCTCTGCATATATCCCAACAAACGTTATTTCCATCACAGATGGACAGATTTTCTTACAATCTGACCTCTTCTTCTCAGGCGTACGTCCAGCGGTAAACGCAGGATTGTCTGTATCCCGTGTAGGTGGTTCTGCACAAATCAAAGCGATGAAAAAGGTAGCAGGTACACTTCGTCTGGATCTTGCTTCTTATCGTGAGCTTGAAGCATTCGCTCAGTTTGGATCTGATCTAGACCAAGCCACTCAAGCGAAATTAAACCGTGGTGCAAGAACAGTTGAAGTCTTAAAACAAGACTTGAACAAACCGCTTAAAGTTGAAAAACAAGTAGCGATTCTTTACGCACTAACAAGAGGATACTTAGACGATGTAGCCATTGCTGATGTTAAACGTTTTGAAGCTGAGTTATTCTTGTACATTGAAGAAAACCATAAAGGCTTGTTTGACACAATCTCTCAAACAGGAAATATGCCTGCTGATGAAGAGTGGAAGACAGCAATCGAAGGCTTTAAACGTACGTTTGCACCAAGCAACTAATTAGTAATCTTTCCGAGAGAAAAAGATTCTCTTTTTCTCTCTTTTCACGTAAATGAACACGGATTCCTGAAAAAAGGTGGTGAAATCTTTGGCCTCATTACGCGATATAAAGTCAAGGATCACGTCAACGAAAAAATCGAGTCAGATCACAAAAGCGATGCAAATGGTATCAGCTGCGAAACTGAATCGTGCTGAAAACAATGCGAAGTCTTTTGTTCCTTACATGGAGAAAATCCAGGAAGTGGTTGCTGCAATCGCAACTGGAACAAGTGCTAAGCACCCAATGCTTCTTTCAAGACCTGTCAAAAAAACAGGGTATCTCGTTATTACATCTGATCGAGGGCTTGCAGGACCTTTTAACAGCTCGATTTTGCGTGCCGCTTACCAAACCATTCAATCTCGTCATCAATCCGCTGATGAATATGCGGTGATTGTCATTGGTAAAATCGGACGCGACTTCTTCAAAAAGCGTGGTATTCCAGTTATTTCTGAAGTAACAGGGCTTGGAGACGAAGTAGCGTTTGCTGATATTAAAGAATTAGCAAGCAGTACAGTTCAAATGTTCTCTGATGAAGCGTTTGATGAACTTTACATGTTCTACAACCACTTTGTCAGTGCGATTTCACAAGAAGTAACAGAGAAGAAATTATTGCCGCTAACGGACCTTTCGGCCGCAGCGACACCAAATAAACGTTCCGCATCTTATGAGTTTGAGCCTTCTGAAGAAGAAATTCTTGAAGTTCTCCTTCCTCAATATGCAGAGAGTTTGATTTTCGGTGCGCTTCTTGACAGCAAAGCAAGTGAACATGCTGCAAGAATGACAGCAATGAAGAGTGCAACAGACAACGCAAAAGAATTGATCGACAGCCTGACACTCTCTTACAACCGTGCTCGTCAAGCAGCGATTACACAAGAGATTACAGAAATTGTCGGCGGAGCAGCTGCCTTAGAATAGAAATAATTGTCAGGAGGGAATGCAATGAAAACAGGACGCATCAGTCAGATCATGGGACCAGTCGTAGACGTTCGTTTTGAAGACGGTCACTTGCCTGAGATTTATAATGCGATCAAAGTTTCGCATAAAGCGGAAAGCGAAAGTGAAGTTGATATCGACTTAACTTTAGAAGTAGCACTACATTTAGGTGACGATACAGTGAGAACCATCGCAATGGCATCAACAGACGGTGTGAAGCGCGGTATGGAAGCTGTAGACCTTGGAAAACCAATTTCAGTACCAGTTGGTAACGTAACACTTGGACGTGTATTCAACGTACTGGGAGATAACATTGACTTAGATGAGCCACTTGGTGTGGAAGCTCAAAGAGATCCAATCCACAGACAAGCGCCTTCTTTTGATCAACTTTCTACAGAAGTTGAAATTCTTGAAACAGGTATCAAAGTTGTTGACCTGCTTGCTCCTTACATCAAAGGTGGAAAGATCGGTCTATTCGGTGGAGCTGGTGTAGGTAAAACCGTTCTGATTCAAGAATTGATCAACAACATCGCACAAGAACACGGCGGTATTTCTGTATTCGCTGGTGTTGGAGAGCGTACACGTGAAGGAAACGACCTTTACTACGAAATGAAAGATTCTGGCGTTATCGAAAAAACAGCCATGGTCTTCGGTCAAATGAACGAGCCGCCAGGTGCACGTATGCGTGTTGCCCTAACTGGTTTGACAATGGCAGAGCATTTCCGTGATGAACAAGGTCAAGACGTATTGTTCTTCATCGATAATATCTATCGCTTTACACAAGCAGGTTCTGAAGTATCAGCCCTTCTTGGACGTATGCCTTCAGCGGTAGGTTATCAGCCGACACTTGCAACAGAAATGGGTCAGCTGCAAGAGCGTATCACGTCTACAAACGTAGGATCGGTTACATCGATTCAAGCGATCTATGTACCTGCGGATGACTATACAGATCCAGCTCCTGCAACGACGTTCGCTCACCTTGATGCAACGACAAACCTTGAGCGTAAGCTGACTGAAATGGGTATTTACCCAGCGGTTGATCCTCTTGCTTCAACATCTCGTGCACTTGCACCTGAGATCGTTGGCGAAGAGCATTATGCGATTGCGCGTGAAGTGCAGCAAACATTACAGCGTTATAAAGAGCTGCAAGATATTATTGCCATTTTAGGTATGGATGAATTATCTGAGGACGATAAGCTTGTGGTACACAGAGCGCGTCGTGTTCAATTCTTCCTATCTCAAAACTTCCACGTAGCAGAGCAGTTCACTGGCCAAAAGGGTTCTTATGTGCCATTGAAAGAAACTGTTAAAGGCTTTAAGGAAATCTTATCTGGTAAATACGATCACCTTCCAGAAGATGCATTCCGCTTAGTTGGACGCATTGAAGAAGTGGTTGAAAAAGCCAAAGAGATGGGTGTAGAGGCCTAATCTGGTCCTTAGGAGGGTAAAAGCATGAAGACCGTTCAAGTCAATATCGTTACTCCCGACGGCCCAGTGTATCAAGCGGATGTGGAAATGGTCAGTGTAAGAGCAGAAAGCGGTGAGCTTGGTATTTTAGCTGGCCACGTTCCAATGGTTGCTCCGCTAAAAATCGGTGCAGTTCGCTTAAAACATAGTGGATCAACTGAATTGGTTGCTGTAAGTGGCGGATTTGTTGAAGTCCGCCCTGAACAAGTAACAATTCTGGCTCAGGCCGCTGAAACATCAGACAAAGTTGATGTCGATCGTGCTAAATCAGCGAAACAGCGTGCTGAAGAGCATTTGAACCACCCGAATGAAAGTGATGTACGCCGGGCGGAACTCGCATTAAAACGGGCGTTAAACCGTTTAAATGTAGCAGGGAAATAAAACAGAAAATCCTTCTTATCACAGTGATAAGAAGGATTTTTTTTAGGATGACATGAGAGATTGGTACATCGACACATAAGGATGAGATGCTTGCTTTTCTAGATATAAGTGCTCGCAAAATTGCGTACTACAATGCCATGTTTTATTGTTTCTGCGTAAGCCAAGCGTATATTTATGCGGAGAATCCATATAAGGCCGCACCACCCAGTCAGCATCTGAATGATGACGGATGACAACCTCTCCTATATACACACTCATCATCGCTTCTAATGCATCTATTGGCATTTTCCACTCAGCGAACAGCTGCTTGGTCAATGCATCAAAGTATAGTGATTCTAACTGATACAAGCTTTCCTCAGAGTAATCCAAAGAAATGTTATGAAAATGACACAATTGTGCTAATTCTTCTAGCTGTGTCTGTCTATAATCAAAGTAGAAAGCAATGGCCTCCCATTCATGATCAAATGAGGGAACCAATTCTCCGTACAAATCAACAAAGTCAGGAAAAGAATCTTTCAATGTGTTCAGCTCCTTCCACACGCAGTATATCATCTCCTTGGCATCAGGATAAGAGGGGATTTACACTAAATGTAGCTCTTTTTTCCAAATGATTCATCTTTCCGATTTTCGAGGATATAATGAAAGGGAGTTTTCCTTTACAGAAATAAATAAAAGGAGGATTCAACTGTATGGAAGACGTAGGACAACAAGCAATCGTGGGCATTGTGATCCACCTATTTTTTATCGCGGTTACATGGTGGGCACTGCTTGCTGTAAATATTGATCCACTCATTAAAAAAGGGAAAATCGTTCAAGCAAGGCTGCTGATGATGCTCATTACCATTGCTATCGCATCTGCGGTCAGCAATTTCTTCCTTGATTACTTAAATTTCTCGAGACAAATTCCTTATATGTTCTAACATAAAAGGTTTGGTCACTGCCTTCTGCGGGAACGTAAAAAGAAGGGTCAAAAGGCTCGCCTTTTGTTGACTTTTCCACGTATGCATTGCCCTCCTTGCGGCAACACTTGTAGCAAGGGGGAATGACAAGTGAGAAAGTATTTGAAAGGTTGGCCATTATTTGCGTTTATTCTTTTTTTGTTCTGATGATTCAAGGCGTTCGTGCGGAAGAATCTTCTCCACTCGCTCAAATAGCAGAAGGTCTAAAAAACCAGCAAATCGAAGTCGATGGGTGGACCCTTCATGCCAAAACAAATGTAGATATTTCATCCGAACAATTTTCAAAAAAAGTGAAACGTTTGAAAGACGAACTACGACAGTATGAGTGGACCGAAAAAAAAGAACAACATGTCACCAAAGTCACAGGAATTTACAAAGATGAAAAAAATGATACAGAATCGAAAATTTTACTCGTGAAGACCGACACAAAATCAAAACAAAAGTCGTATTTATTATATGAGCAAAAAGGTGCTCGCCCACTGAATACCTGGGAGCATACATATGATCAGTTCGTACGTCATGCAAAAAGCATATTACAAGAGAAAATTGTAATTTTTACTTGTCTCGATGGTCATGTAAATGGTATGATGGATGTTGTTTTGCAAAAAAAAGCTGAAATGTTAGCAAATGAGTTTCAAGCAAAACCAGTTGAGTATCTCGTTGAGTCTAATTTTGTGTCGCTTTCCGCTTACACAGATAAGTGGGAACAGTTCATTATGACTTCAAATGATAAAATGAATGTTCAAATTGCCATCAGAAGTTCGGAAATGAACGAAAATCATACGATTACGGTTGGCACACCAATCGTAACGACTGAATATTAATATAGAGAATTTGGGACGCGGAGGGGAAGACCTTGGAAAAAATCATCGTCCGCGGCGGTCAAAAGTTAAACGGCACAGTTAAAGTAGAAGGCGCAAAAAATGCCGTTTTACCAGTTATCGCTGCATCTTTGTTAGCAAGTACAGAAAAAAGCGTAATTTGTGATGTACCTACGCTCTCCGATGTATATACAATCAATGAAGTGTTACGTCATTTAGGAGCAGAAGTACATTTTGAAAATAACGAAGTATCAGTTGATGCATCACATGCACTAGAAACTGAGGCTCCGTTTGAGTATGTCCGTAAAATGCGAGCATCCGTGCTTGTCATGGGACCACTTTTAGCAAGAACAGGTCATGCAAGAGTTGCATTACCTGGAGGCTGTGCGATTGGTTCAAGACCAATTGATCAGCATTTAAAAGGCTTTGAAGCAATGGGAGCTAAAATTCAAGTAGGTAATGGTTTCATCGAGGCTGAAGTAAAAGGCCGTTTAAAAGGTGCAAAAATCTATTTGGATTTCCCAAGTGTAGGGGCAACTGAAAACATCATCATGGCAGCAGCATTAGCTGAAGGAACGACGATTTTAGAAAACGTAGCAAAAGAACCTGAAATTGTTGATTTAGCAAACTACATCAATGCCATGGGCGGTAAGGTTCGCGGTGCTGGTACTGGTACAATCAAAATCGAAGGTGTGGAAACACTTCACGGTGCAAAACACAACATCATCCCTGACAGAATTGAAGCAGGTACTTTCATGGTGGCAGCAGCCATTACAGAAGGAAATGTTCTTGTAAAAGGCGCAGTGCCAGAGCACATGACATCACTTGTTGCAAAAATGGAAGAAATGGGTATTCAGATCATTGAAGAAGAAGAAGGTTTAAGAGTCATTGGACCATCTGAGCTCAAGCCAATCGATCTAAAAACAATGCCGCATCCTGGGTTCCCAACGGATATGCAATCTCAGATGATGGCGCTATTGCTTCGTGCGAACGGAACAAGCATGATCACAGAAACGGTGTTTGAAAACCGCTTTATGCATGCTGAAGAATTCCGCCGCATGAATGGCGATATTAAAATTGAGGGTCGCTCTGTCATTATCAATGGGCCGGTTCAACTTCAAGGTGCTGAAGTGGCAGCGACTGATTTAAGAGCAGGAGCAGCACTTGTACTTGCTGGATTAGTGGCAGAAGGTCATACACGTGTCACTGAGTTGAAGCATATTGACCGTGGTTATGTGAACTTCCACCAAAAGCTTGCAGCAATCGGTGCAGATATTGAAAGAGTAAACGATGAATCAGCAGATGTGACACAAGAACAAGTTGTATCAGATCTGAACGCGTAATCTTGAAAGAAATCAGTGTGTCCATTGGGGCATGCTGATTTTTTTTTTAGAATCATAGAATGCCTCATTTCACGAAGCTTATCATTAGTGTATCCAACCATCTTAAATTTTATTCATACAGACGAACAGTAAAATCCATTCTAAGAACAGGCCCATAGCTTTCATAAAAGACTTGTCCACTAAATGAAAGAAGCTGTCATATTAGCTTGTCCATGCCCATAGGATAAAAGAGATTCAATGACAAATGGGGGCAGCCAAATATGAAACCAATGATATGGACAATCGCAGGAATATGCATCATCATTTTAATGATTCCAACATTACTTGTGTTGCCGACGTTCCAAGGGAAACCGGCGGCAAGCCAGCACGTAGCAGCAGAACCATCAGTTAAAAAAGAAGTGAAGGGTTCAGTCAAATTGAAGCAATCACCCGTCGCTATCCCCGTCTATCGCTCAGCTCATCAGCAGGTAGAAAACATCCCCTTAGAAGAGTATGTGATCGGTGTCGTAGCATCTGAAATGCCAGCTGATTTTGAAATGGAAGCACTCAAAGCACAGGCGCTCGCAGCAAGAACGTATATCGTCAGACAGATGATCAATGATAAGACTGTCAAATCACCTAAGGGCTCTCTTGTAGATGATACCCAAATGTTCCAAGTTTACAAAAACAAACAGGAACTCAAGAAAATTTGGGGGAAAGCGTACAATTGGAAATTAAAAAAGGTCACGGAAGCTGTCGCCAGCACACAAGGAAAAGTGCTGACTTATGACGAGAAACCAATTGATGCTTCATTCTTTTCAACAAGTAACGGAAAAACGGAAAATGCCGAAGCCTATTGGAAAAACGAAATCCCTTATTTGAAAAGTGTCTCAAGTAAATGGGACGAAAAATCGCCAAAATTTCAAAATAAGAAAACCATCTCGGTCAGTGAATTTCAGCAAAAATTAGGTGTGACACTCACTCAGCAGGCTCAGGTCGGACAGATTGTAGAACGGACACCAGGAAACCAAGTAGCGAAAGCCGTGATCAACGGTAAAACATTGTCAGGCCGAGACATTCGAGAATCACTAGGCCTTCATTCAGCGGACTTCACATGGGAACGCAAGGGCCAGCAGATTGTCATTACAACAAAAGGATATGGTCATGGTGTAGGCATGAGTCAATATGGTGCGCATTATATGGCGCAGGCAGGCAAAAAAGTAGATGCCATCGTGAAACATTATTATAAAGGAATTCAAATCGAATCAGCCGATCGTTTTCTCAACACGTATATGGCTAAAAAATAAATCAACAGTGCCTCAGAAATGAGGCATTTTTTTTGTGTTCAAAGAGGTTTGAACAGAATGTGACAAATTGCGACTTAAGACGCACCGTAGGAAAACTTAAACATTTACGTCCCGATAAGAACTGATGGCCGATACAAAGCCCCTCAAAAGGAGGAGAAATCGAGAGGATAATTGGCACATTAGGTGAAAATATCTAGACATCTGACAGAATTTTAGTGATTTTGATGAAAGAGAAAAAGGGACCGAGTCCTATACCATTCCAAGACAGAATAATTTACGATTAAGATGTTTCAATTAAATACATAAGGAGGAAGGAAAATTATGTTGAAAAAAGTATTCTCACTCGTAACCTTAGCTGTATTGACATTATCTATGTCAATCTCTTCACCAGTATTTGCAGAAGCATCTACAGTCAAAAAACATAACAAAGATGTAAGAGTCACAATCTTACTTGATGCAAGCGGAAGTATGGCAAGAAAAGTAGAGGGAGAGCGCAAATTTGATCTCGCTAAACAAGAGGTATTTAAATTTGCTCAGTCACTTCCAAAAGACGCTAAAATTCGTATGAGCTTGTTTGGTTCTGAAGGAAACAACAAAAATTCAGGTAAAGCTCAATCATGTGAAGTCATTAGAGGCGTTTACGGCGTACAGCCTTATGAAAAAGACAGCTTTGAGAACTCTTTAAACGGACTTGGGCCGACTGGCTGGACACCGATTGCACGTGCACTTGAAAATGCAAAGCAAGCGGATGAGCAGCTTACTGAAGGAACAAAGCATATTGTGTACTTAATCACTGATGGTGAAGAAACTTGTGGCGGAGATCCAGTAAAAGTAGCAAAAGAATTGCATAACTCAAAAGGATCAACTGTTGTAAATGTGATCGGGTTAGACTTTAACGATGGCTATGAAGGTCAATTGAAGCAAGTAGCCAAAGCTGGTAAAGGCCATTACTACCAAGCAAGCACAGGTAAAGAAATGGGATCTATCTTTTCAGCAGAATCATTAAAACTACACGAATAACTTGCTGAACAAAAGGGAAACGATTGATTCATGCTTTCGTTTCTCTTTTTCTGTACAAAAGTAAAAAAGGGAGGTCTTTATTGATGAAAAGAAATATCGTATTAACCATTTTGGCTAGTCTTGTCCTGCTTCTTTCTTCACCAGCTCATGCTGTAACAAAACAGGAGCCGCCTGCTCATGTGGTGATATTACTCGATTTAAGCGGCAGCATGGCACAGTCAGTTGAAGGTGAAAAGAAAATTGAAATCGCCAAACGGTCTATTCAAAGCTTTGCGAGCATTTTATCAGAAGATACACAAGTTCTGCTTCGTGTGTTTGGTCATGAAGGAACCAATAAAAATGCAGGGAAAGCCGTTTCTTGTTCAAGCTCTGAAGCCGTTTACGGATTTGGATCATATGAGCCATCAACATTTCAACAAGCACTGAATGTGTATAAGCCAACTGGCTGGACACCACTTGCAAAAGCATTAACGGATACGAAACAAGATTTTGAAGATCACCAAGCTGAAGGGAAAAATATTGTCTATGTTGTCAGTGATGGTGAAGAAACTTGTGGTGGAAGCCCTTCACAAGCAGCAAAGGAATTACATGAAGACGGAATAGATACAATCGTCAATATCATTGGCTTCGATGTGAATGAAAAGGAAGCAAAAAGTCTTAAATCTGTTGCAAAAGCGGGTGGTGGACAATATCAACCGGCTGCAAATGCCGAAGAATTGAACCATATTCTTCAACAGGAAGCGACCGCTTTTGGTCGGTAGAGAGTGAATGGCAGCTGGGGAAAACAACCCCAGCTGTTTTTAAGTTGACGATTAATTCAAAGTCGTTTCTAATTCATCAATTCGTTTCTCTACATAATGCTGATCCTTTCTTGCATGGAAGGTTTCGGCTTTTTCTAATATGGCAGCTGTATTATACTCGGGAATCTGTGAGTAGCTCTCATACACACCTTTAGGAATTAAAACGTTCCCTTCCGGCCAATAAACTGCGATATTGCCGCGTCTCAACTCTCCGAATTGAGCCACTCCTTGATAGGATCCATATTGATTAAAGAGAACAACTGGATCACCTTCTTGGACGTAAAGCTCTTTTGCATCTTCTTCATTCATTAGGATAGAATGACGGTTTCCACCATTAAATGCATCCTTTTCACTGTAGATCATGGAGTTGAATTGCTTTCCTCTTCTTGTCGTGATATTGAAATGTCCTTCGGTTTTTCGATATTGAGGCAGCTGGGCAGGAAGAAGATGTCCCTTGCCGTCTGGTGTTGGACACACGCCATCTTCACAAAGCCATGCGCCTCCCCATTGAAAAACGTCTCCCTTGTGACGTAAATGCTGGATGCCATCATAATTTCGGTTGGCGACCGCAATCTCACGACGAATGTCTTCAGCTGTTTCAAAATGTATCAGCTCGGCATCTTCTGGCCGGACTCTTTTCGCAAGATCAACATAAATCTCCCATTCCGCTCTGGCTTCCTCAATACGAGGTCCTTCAATTTCTGGACTGAAATATACCATGCGTTCCGTACTGGTTGATGTGCCGCCGCCTGGTTGTTCATACCTTGTCATAGCAGGCAGCACAATCACCGCCTCTTCAGCGTCTACCAGCGTAGAGGTATTCAAAATGATATCTTGGTGAACACGGAGTTCAAGTTCAGATAATGCTTTTTCGATCGCTTCCGGATTTGGCATCGTTTCTAAAAAGTTTCCGCCACTCGTAAACAGCATTTTGAGTTTTTGTGGATGGTCTTTTGGGAGAGCCATCTTCTCAAAGGATTGCCCAATGGTGTCACCATGCCATTTAGGAATGTCAAACCCCCATATACGTTCGATTCTTTCAATATTCTCTTCATCAAAATCACTACCCGGCAAAACGAATGGATCAGCACCCATTTCACCAGAACCTTGGACGCCGCTATGTCCCCGAATTGGCATGACACCACAATGTTTTCTGCCGATAAATCCGCGCAGCATGGCAAGGTTGGCAACCTGTGATATATTATCAGTTGCAAAGCGGTGCTGAGTAAGGCCCATACTCCAAATAAAAACGCCTGAATTAGCATTGGCAAGCAGTGTCGCAAATTCCTTCATTCTTTCTTTTGATAAACCTGATGATGCTTCTAGGTCCTCCCACTTCAATTGTGTGACATGCTGCTTTAAATCCTGTATGCCCGTTGTATGTTTTTGAATAAATTCGTGATCAAGAGCCGAATGGGGAGCATGCTGCTCCATGTCAAACCAATGCTTGATGACGCCGTTCATAAATGCAATATCTCCGCCTATATTGACTTGGTAAAAATCATCTGCAATTTTTGTACCGAATAAAGCACTCTCTGGAATAGAAGGAACCCAATACTTTTCCATAGCAGGCTCTTTATACGGATTGATGACGATAATTTTTGTTCCCTTCTTTTTAGCAGCGTACATATATTTAGTGGAAACAGGCTGATTGTTTGCTGCAACAGATCCCCAAAATATTAATACGTCCGTTCCAATCCAATCACTGTAATTACAGCTGGAAGCACCGATGCCAAGGGACCGTTTAAGAGCAGTTTTACTTGGTGAATGGCAAATGCGAGAAGCATTATCAATATGATTCGTCCCTATAAATCGAGCAGCCTTTGCAGCCGTATAATAAACTTCATTTGTAATTCCTCTGGCGGTTAAATAGAAAGCAAGCTGCCGTTTATCAATTGATTGGATTTTAGCAGCGATTTGATCTAGTGCATCATCCCAAGAAATACGTGTAAAGGCATTGTCACCTTTTTTTCGGATCAATGGATAAGGAACCCGCCCAAGCTTGCGAAGAGAGGTGCTGTCCATTTGCTTTAGCTGCTGAATATCTTCAAACCATTTTGGATCAATAGCTGGCATTGTGTTAAGACGAAGCACATTTAGTCTTGTGGTGCATATATGAGGTCCTGCGAGCGTTTGATCATACAGTCCTGAGACGCCAAGGGCACAGCCGTCACAAACACCCTGTGTTAAAATACGGTACGCGTAGGGAAGGTTATCTTTGTTCTCCCATGCCACTTTCATCGTATCTCGAATGTGTTTCGGTTTCACTTTGCCAAGCCCCATTGGTACAAAAGAGGCCCATAGCTTTGGTGAGGGTTTTTTATTGAGTTTAACAGGCCCCTTATGTTTTGTTTTCCCCATGAGATCATCCCCCTCCTATTACTTTGTAAAGCGTTTTCATATCTAAAAATTACCTTTAGATTGTGATTCTGTCAAATTCAAATTAAGATCGGGCTGAGACAGAGGAAGCAGCAGATAGGTTTTTTTCTCTTAGCTGCTGAATATCCTTTCGAATGAGAAGTGATATGATAAAAGCAATGAAAAATAAGCCAGAGAACACCATAAGGCTTTGTGTGTAATTACCTGTTATATCTCGGATGAAGGATGAAAATAGTGGTCCTGCTAATCCCGCAGCGGCCCAAGCAGTCAAAATATAACCGTGTATGGCACCAAGCTGCTTTGTACCAAACAAATCCGCAATATAGGCTGGAATTGAAGCAAATCCTCCTCCATAGCACGTATAAATGATCGCCATAACGATTGAAAAGATGAGCGGTTCTTTTAAATAGGGGAGTAAAGGAAAAGCAATGAGCTGGATACTAAAAAAAATCGTATACGTATTCGGTCTTCCTATATAATCTGAAAACGATGCCCAGCCAATGCGTCCTAAACCATTAAAAGCACCTAAAATGCCCACAAGAGTAGCTGCAGCACCTGCAGTGAACCCAACACTTTCTTGGGCAAGAGGTGACGCTACTGAAATAATTGCGATTCCGCATGTGATATTAATAAAAAGCATAAGCCACAAATAATAAAAACGTCTTGTTTTGATCGCTTCATTTGCTGTAAGCTGTGATAAATCTTGAGGGATTTTTCTTTTCTTTGTTTTGAATACGTCAAATTGTTTGACGTCATCAGGCGTTGGTGGTGATAAATAAAGAGATGAGATCACCATGATGATAAAATAGGAGATTCCAAGAATATAAAAAGTATTTGCGATATTCACTTTTTCAATGAGATATTGAATAATTGGGCTGCAAATAAGAGAAGCAAACCCAAACCCCATAATGGCTAAGCCGGTTGCAAGACCTCTTCGATCCGGAAACCATTTGACTAGAGTTGATACAGGTGCAATGTAGCCTACCCCTAAACCAATTCCAGCGAGTACACCATAAAATAAATAGAGGAGAGGCAATGAGGACATGTGGACAGCGAATCCTGACCCAGTCATTCCGATGCCGAAGAAAATAGCTGAGAAGAGCCCCGATGCCCTTGGACCATACCTTTCAACGAAATGTCCCATAAAAGCAGCAGATAAACCTAAAAATAAAATAGCAATACTGAAGGTGAGACTTATTTCTGTTAATGACCACTGAAAGGCTTCATGTAAAGGATTCGTAAAAACACTCCAAGCATAAACAGACCCAATAGATAAATGAATTCCTACAGCACTTGCTGCGATGAGCCAGCGATTTTTCGATTTGTTCATTTTGTTCCCCCCATATAAAGCAATCAAGAAGTTTGATAAGATAGAAATATGTTACATTTTTATGACTTTTTAAAATAATATCACAATTTGATTGGATCATATAACTAAATTTGCATAGAAAGGAAGATCATACAATGAATTCTTCAGTTAAAAAGAAACGAGTCATACACCAATACCGTGAAGGCCAGTTTACCTGCAAAACTGATGAAATTGTAGAAGAATATCCTTTAACTGTGATGGTGAATGGGGAAGAATTTGTGACGCTTGTTTGTTCCCCAGAGCATCTGAAAGAATTGGTTATCGGCTTTTTGGCTTCAGAAGGGGTCATTCGATTTGAAAATGAGATTAAAAGGTTTACAATAGATGAAAGTATGGGTTTTGCCTATGTTGATTTAGTTCACTCAAGTGGATTTGATTCATCAGATTATACAAAACGAGTGATTGGTTCATGCTGCGGGAAAGGAAGACACTTTTATTTCCTTCAAGATGTGAAGACGGCAAAAACGGCCATTGATCGAATCAGTATTTCTGCTGAAACCTGTATGCATCTCATGAAGTGTTTGCAAGCAGAAAGCCAATTATTTCAACATACTGGTGGAGTTCATAATGCTGGACTGTGTGACACAGAGAAGCTATTCATCACTAGAACTGATATAGGAAGACATAATGCTTTAGATAAAATTTATGGATATTGTTTACTTCAGCGAATTCCACTTAGAGATAAAATCCTTGTTTTCAGCGGCCGGATATCGTCAGAAGTTCTATTGAAGGCAGCAAAACTAGGAGTGTCTATCGTCATTTCAAAATCAGCACCTACTGAGCTGGCGCTTAAAATGGCAGAAGAATTAAATATTACGACAGTTGGATTCGTCAGAGGGAAATCCTTTAACATTTACACGCATCCTCAGCGTATTACAGAATAGGAGGCAAAGTATGGTCAGTATTTTAGATAAAAGACATCGACCATTGCGCGATTTAAGAATATCAGTAACTGATCGTTGTAACTTTAGATGTACGTACTGTATGCCTGCTGAAATTTTTGGACCGGATTATCCTTTCTTGAAAAAAGAAGAACTGCTTAGTTTCGAAGAAATTGAACGACTTGCTACCCTTTTTGTAAAGAACCTAGGTGTGGTAAAAATACGCATCACGGGCGGAGAACCTTTAATGCGGAAGGATCTGCCTGTCTTAATAGAAAAGCTCGCAAACATTCCAGGGATTGAAGACATTGCGATGACAACCAATGGAACGCTTTTACCTTTATATGCTGATCAGTTGAAGAGAGCTGGTCTTAATAGAGTCACCATTAGTTTAGATTCATTAAATCCCGACCGTTTTAAGCAAATGAACGGAAGGCATATTTCTATCCAAAAAGTGTTTGATGGTATTGAGGCTGCAAAAAAGGCTGGACTTGCTATCAAGATTAATATGGTTGTTCAAAAAGGTGTGAATGATCAGGATGTCTTACCAATGGCAGCTTACTTCAAAAAAGAAGGACACGTTCTCAGATTTATTGAATTTATGGATGTTGGTAATACGAATAAATGGAATCTAGAACATGTCATGACAAAGAAAGAAATAATTGAATTAATTGATTCAACATATCCTATCAAACCAGAACCTCCTCAATATACAGGTGAAGTAGCCAAACGATTTTTTTACAAAGATGGTTCAGGAGAGATAGGCATTATTTCTTCCGTTTCAGATGCTTTTTGTGGAACATGTAACAGAGCAAGGCTGTCTGCACGGGGGGAATTATTTACATGTCTGTTTGCATCATCGGGTTTTGATCTGAAACAGATGATTCGTACGACAAAAGATAATGAAGAATTAACGAACAGGTTAATGGAATTATGGTCGAATAGACATGACCAATATTCAGCCGAGAGAGAGCAGAAAAAAGATCAGAAAAAGGTTGAGATGTCATACATCGGTGGGTAATGACAATAAAGTATCATGATCATGTATTTTTGAAAAGAAGAGAAAATGTCATAATCGTGGTTGAAAATCCTTTTTTGAAAACAGGTCTTTTTATCTTATGAACTCAGTCACTAAAAAAACCAGCAGAATCTCTGCTGGTTTTTAAATTGCTATTTTACACCTCAAAAAGATTGAGATAAGATTGGAAAATAGATTTTCCCTCATTGTGTGCTGCTTTACTTTTACGAGTGCTGTGATAAGATCAAATCATTCTTTACCAGCTCGATTTTTTCACTCCAGGGATATGACCCTTATAGGCAAGCTCACGAAAAGCAATCCTAGACATTTTAAATTTTCGTAAATAACCTCTGGGACGGCCCGTTAATTCACAGCGGTTTTTTAAGCGGGTAGGGGAAGAGTCTCTAGGTAATTTTCGTAAAGCTTCATAGTCACCTTTTTCTTTTAACTCTTTCCTTAATTCTGCATATTTCAATACAAGCTGCTGTCGTTTTTTTTCTTTAGCAATCTTAGATTTCTTTGCCAATTAAAACCCTCCTGGCCTAATTTTGTATTTTCCATTGAAAGGGGTCCTCAAATGTAGTCCAATCTTGATCAAATTCCTCAGGTGTGAGCAAGCATTGATCAAGAGTACGAATGATTTCTGCTTTAGGCAAATCTACACCGATAAACACAAGTTTTGTATGGCGATCACCAAACTCTGCGTCCCACTCATCTAGAAGCTCTGGTTCTTGATTTAATATCCGTGCTTTTTCTTGTTCAGGCAAAGCAGCAATCCAGTATGCAATTGGTTCAATCGCAACAGATTTCCCAGCTTGTGAAATTAAAATGGTTAAATCATGATGTGTGGCAAGCCAAGTAAAACCTTTCGCACGAACGATCTGCTCAGGCATTTGATCTAACCAAGCATTCAGTCTGCCGGTATGAAAAGGGAGTCTTCTTTCGTAAACAAAAGATGAAATTTGGTATTCCTCTGTTTCCGGTGTATGCTGACCATGTCCTGCGTTGATTTCTTTGATCCACCCAGCAGAGGCACTTGATTTTTCAAAGTCGAATAAACCAGTATTCAAAATGTCATGTGGCTGTACTATACCTTTTGAGGTTTTGATGATAGATGCTTCTGGTTGTAGTTTGTTCAGCACATGCTCAAGTCGATCTAATTCAGAGGGAGATACTAGATCACATTTATTGATAATAAGCACGTCACAAAATTCAATTTGATCAATGAGTAAATCGGAAATTTCTCGCTCGTCGTCATCGGAAACCGCTTCTTTACGATCTAATAAACTCTCTCCTGACTGGAAATCAGTCCAGAAACGATTTGCATCTACTACTGTGACCATCGTATCTAGACGGCAAAAGCGGGTCAAATCTATACCCATTTCTTCATCAATATAAGAAAACGTTTGAGCGACGGGAATTGGTTCACTAATTCCGGTTGATTCAATGACAATATAATCAATATTACCCGCTTTACAAAGGCGTTCTACTTCGATTAACAAGTCTTCTCTCAAAGTGCAGCAAATACAGCCGTTAGATAATTCAACGAGTTTCTCATCTGATCGAGAAAGCTCGCCGCCTTGTTTGACTAGTTCTGCATCAATATTAATTTCGCTCATGTCATTGACGATCACAGCCACTTTTAATCCTTTGCGATTTTGAAGAACATGATTTAATATCGTTGTTTTTCCTGCTCCTAAAAAGCCGCTTAATACTGTAACAGGTATACGCTTATTCATTTGTTTTTGTCCTTTTGAAAACGATCATTTTGTTTTCCGCCTCACTTAAAAAGTAATCATTACGATTTATAATCTAAAAAATTTATTTTGTTTCTCTATGAAGGGTATATTTCTTTAATCGAGGAGAATATTTTTTTAACTCCAATCGGTCAGGATTCGTTCTTTTATTTTTTGTTGTGATGTAGTTTCTGTCACCTGTTTCAGTACAGGCCAACGTAATATTCACGCGCATAAGTAATAGGATCCTCCTTTAATTCGTAATAGTTACGATTTGTATTTTAAAATGATCAAGACTGAATGTCAAGCATAGGAGAATGATCCAAGTCAAATGATAAAAACAAAAGGGGTATCGAATGACTATTGATACCCCTCTCCATTAATAAAAGTCACCGAGTTCTTGTTCGTAATCACCTTCATACTGCTGGACATCATAAGGAATTTCTTGAAGGAAGGCTAACCCGCCTAGTATAAGTATCAAAACGATAGCAATGAATGAAAGAATAACTGCGGCAATACTTGAAATGGCAAACAGTGTTTGCATTTTCATCATCTTAGCGTACTGTTCTAATAATTCTTCGTAAGAAGTATCTGGAGCCTGAATCAAGTGTTCAGCTGCTTTTACAGATTTTTGTACATGAATTCCCATCATAATGAGGAAGACGCCAAGGGCTGCAGGAAGAACAAGCCAAAAACCAATAAGAATAGCCAGACCGCCTGAAATATAGAGAAAGATACTACCAACCTTTCCCCACTTTACGATTGAATGAAGAGATTGAATGATTTTCTCAGTTTGTTGCAATGGTGTTCACTCCTTTATGTATTCACTCTTTATCATACTTGAGTAAGTAGTGCTTTAGGAAGAGTGAATGTTGTTTAATTAAAATGTTTCTATCTTCACTTCATTATTTACAGATAAATAAATTATTTTCAAATAAGAAAAAAGTAACATTTACTATAAAAATTATCAACAAATTATGTCGTAAATAAGATTGATAGTAAAAAATAATTAGTTAATTTATCAAAATATGTTGTTAGTTGTCTAGTAATTGGTTATTATTGTGTTGTGTTACCATAAAAATTGGAAGGTGGAATTCATATGTTAGATCGTTTCTTAAACAAGATGACCAATGTTCAACCTGCAGCTGCAAGATGTATTTTGCAAAAATTAGTCACTTCATGTAAATCAGCACCGACTTGTTTCCTTCAAGGTGTTGGAACTTTCCGTTACTACGTGGATCGTGACACAGGTGAGATTTGTACTAGTCAAGAACGCGTTAGATGTGGCTGCTAATCTAAGGATCATATTTAATAGGATGTGAACGCATGAGCATATCTTCAATTTCATTCTTAACAAATGCTATGCAGACGTCAAATAGACGTCAAGCGGGTCAAACGTCAAATTCTTTTTTAACCCAAGCGGCTCAAATTGTTCAAGGTGACCATTCTCCAGAAGAGAGAAAGGCATTATTTCAACAACTTACTCTAGTTCAGCAAGGAAAAGATTTAGAACTTCATGTTTCTAAATTAAAGGAACTAGAGAAAGAGGCTCAAAAAGAGACGTCTTCTTCGTCTGTTACTGTGAATGAGCATGGTGACCAAGTAGACATTTCAAATGAGGCTCGGAGTGAGTTTGAACAAGCTGAGGAACAGGCTTCAGGTGAAGCGAGTGAAGCTGCTGCAGGAGAAAAAGATCAAGATGTTCAGTCAGATCCACAATAAAAAAATGAGGCATGTGTTTGATAGTCTTCACATGCCTCATTTATCTTTATTTTGCAGATATCCTTGAATAAAGACCATCCGGAAAAGGTGCTGCGTATGAGATGATTTCATCTTCTACCATAATGTAATAAGGAAATTCTTCAATTTGGAATGCGTCTATCATTTGCTCGTCCACAGGGATAATTCGCATGTTGGTTTTATTATCACGATATAATTCTTGATCCTCTTTTTGCCCATTCTTTAGCAAAATACTAAATGAAACGTCCAATTTACGCTGCTTTTTCGTTTCTAGGAATTGTTCAAGTGATGGGATGCAATGCGGACATGATGTATCAGTGAAAATAAGTAGCTGCTGCTTGTTGTTGGTTTGCAGTAAATCATTCACTGGAATAGGTGATGGTTTTTCAAGCAGCGGATGCACAAGTTTTTGTCCAACATGCTGTATCGGTAAGATGATCAGTTCCATTTGTTGTTTTAAATAGATGATGACTCCGATCGTTAATAATAGGCTGCAAAGAATAAGAGTGAGCTGTAAAAGTAGGATTGAATTCATCGTATATCGTCCTCTCAGAGTAAAGTTACGCAAAGCTATCATAATATAAATATCAAAAATATGTCAATTATACTAAATGGTGTAAGGTGGAGCGTTTGATGAGTACAGTGAACCATTGTTTATATGCAATCTCCTATACTTGGAAAAGAAGCCGATCTTATCTTCTTTTAACCTTGTTGATCCAAGTGATCGTTGGTTTTATGCCTTTAGCTAGTGTCTGGATTATTCAAACTTTGATTAATGAAATTATTTTATTCATGACGTCTTCAGGAGACATTCAAAAGGTTTTGTGGTTATTTGGGCTGCAAATGGTCATTGTGGTTTTAGGATATGGGCTTCAATTCATTCTTCAGCTTAGCCAGCAGAAAGCGACAAATTTGATTGGTTTGCATTTGAAGGGTGAATTGCTTCAAAAGGCGATCAGGCTGCCGTTTATTACATTTGAACACCCGTCTTTTTACAATGAAAGTCAACGTGTGATGAACAGTCATCAGCATGTTCTGAGCATGGTTAGAAGTATCTTTACCATCATGAGCGCATTGATTACTGTTGTATCACTTCTTATCTATATGATTGGTATCCATTGGGGCTTGGCGGTCATTCTGATCGTGTTTACCCTGCCTGTCTTGTGGATTGAGCTTTTCTTTGGAGGAGCGCGTTATCAATTAAACCGTATGTTAACAGCCAATGACAGAAGAGAAATGTATGTGTCCGATCTTGTCGCACAACGGGATTCATTGAAGGAAATCCGTTTATATGGAATCGGGAATTATCTTCTTCAGAAATGGAAAGATCATTATGTAAAAAGTGCAGATGAAAAATATAAACTGCTTAAGCGGCAAGTCCGCTGGGAGATGGCGGGCGGATTGCTTATGACATTTGCCTATGTATGCTGCGGTCTTTTTATTGTCTTTCTTATTTTTCAAAAAAAATTAGCTGCCGGGACATTTGTCGCTGTGCTGCAAGCGGTGCAAAACATCCAAAGTGGTTTTCAAGACTTAACAAGAGAATGTTCTAGTTTATATGAAACAAGTCTTTATGTTGATGAAATGAGAGCTTTTCAAAAGAGAGAAGAAGAAATTCATGAGCAGACAGAAGAAGGAGCATCGCTTCGAAAAATCGAGTGTATTCAGTCCATTACACTTGAAAATCTCTCTTTTACTTATCCGAATATGAAAACACCTGCCATTGAGCATATACATTTTCATATCAATAAAGGTGAACGTATTGCATTGGTGGGGGATAACGGATCAGGTAAAACCACCTTGATCAAATGTTTGACCGGTTTATATGATCCAGATCAGCCGAACATGCAAAAAGTGAACGGTGAGTCCATTTCTACTATTCATAAAAAGTCATATCATGCGAGAATGGCTGTTCTTTTTCAAGATTTTATGAAGTACGAGTTCACTGTGAAAGAAAACATCGGGTTTGGCCGTATTGATCATATGGACGAGGGAGAGCGGATGATCTCAGCTGCACGGCAAGCAGGCATAGAGAAAAGAATTCATCAAATGGAAGAAATGTATGATGCGCAGCTTGGCCGATTTTTTGAAGAAGGCCATGAACTGTCTGGCGGACAATGGCAAAAGCTCGCGATGGCTAGAACCTTCTTTAGAGAGAGTGATTTTATCATTTTAGATGAACCAACTTCTGCTCTTGATCCACTATCGGAAATTTCACTCATTCGAAAGCTATTCGATCACACGCAGGATCAGGGTGTCTTGTTTATCACACATCGAATGGGAGCAGCCCGTTTAGCAGACCGTATAATCGTAATGAAAGATGGTGCTTTCGTTGAAGAGGGGAACCATGATGAACTGATGGTGTTAAATGGAGAGTACAAAAGGCTTTACGAGGCACAATCTCAATTATTCCAACAAAAGGAGATGGCGTAAGGTGAGTGTCTTTTATTACATAGGTGTCTATTTATTAGGTATCATTTTTGCTGGTGCTTGGCTTGATAAAGTAAAAAAACAGACGGCACATATGCAGCAGATGAATGCTTATCGGCTGCTGCCTTCTTCTTTCACGGGACCCATGTTTTATTTGTTTTTAACTGTAGAATTGGTTTGTACTGTTTTTTTATTCGTATGGCATATGACTCTTGTACCTGCGATTGGTCTTACAGCACTTTTAAGTATTTATACTGGAGCGGTGACCTTCAATTTATTGAGAGGACATCGTGATATTTCTTGCGGCTGTGGTGGACTGCTTGATAATGAACGCCTTCACTGGGGAATTGTGATTCGCAATGTGTCGATGCTGGCTCTTGTGATCGGATTGTTTTATGTGCATCCCTATGCAGAAACCATTCCATGGCAATATAACATCATTTGTTTTCTCATTGCCGTGGCTGTCTCTTTCATAATAGCGGTGGGTCAAGAAGTCTTAATGTTTAAAAGAAAATGGATCAATCAATTTGAATTATTTATAGAAGGAGACGATGTGAAATGACAGATATTCTATTGATTATTGTGTTATTCATTGTCATTGCTCAGCTGGCTGTGATATTTTTGCTCGCTCGTTTTATCGGAAAATTTATGAATAAAATCAAAACCCTTGATGGAATTGAATTAAAGGAAGCGGATGTGGGGGATCCTGCACCGTTATTTCGAAGCTATTCCCATTTAGGGGAGAAGGTCATTTTGAAGGAATATTTTCAAAGCGGGAGTGCTGTGATGCTGTTATTTGTGAACTCTACTTGTATGACGTGCAAAAGCATTTTAGCAGACTTGCAGCAGCAAATCGCTGTTGATGATACTCAATTCATTTTTATTAATGGGGATGAACAGGGGGATGATACGCAGATCCTTGAATTGCTGCCGTCCCAGGCTGTGTATACTCGTTCTTCACAAATCATGGAGCTATACGGGGTAACAGTTGTTCCACAAGCGATTCTCATTGATGAACATGGTATCATTCTGCAAAGAAAATCTCTTCAAAATGCGAAACAGTTTGAACAGCTGTTACATGCGTCATAAAAAGCGTCTCTTTTTCAGGGAGACGCTCGTTTTATAATTCTTTTCCTAGGATATCTAAATCGTATCTGCTGCCGTCCATTTCTGCGATGCGTGGCAGGTGGCCCCATGTCTCAAAGCCGTGCTTTTTAAATAGTCGAATACTGGCTTCGTTGTGCCCGAAAATAAAGGCAAGTAACGTTCGAATGCCTAATGAGGGTGCTAAATCAATGGCTTCTTGCAAGAAAAGTGATCCTAAGCCTTTTCCTCGATAGTCTTGGTTTAAATAGATACTCATTTCAACGGTCCCGTTGTATGCAGGTCTTCCGTAAAAGGTTTCAAAGCTGAGCCAGCCGTAGATATTTCCATCCTCATCTGTTTTCACATAGAGAGGTCTTTTCTCGGAATGATTCAAAAACCATTGCCGGCGGTCCTCGACAGAAACTGGTTCTGTATCTGCGGTCACTTCTCTTGAAGCAATGGTTGAATTGTAGATATCAACGATCGCTTTGAGGTCATCTTCTGTTGCTATACGGTTGAAAGTTTTCACAATTAAGTCTCCCATCTTTTTTTCATTTATCATACATATTATTGATGCGATTGCGCAAAATAAAAAGAAAAATGATTTCGTGTGTATATATTTTTTGAAAAGTGTTCAGAATGTTGCTGAGGTGATGAAAAATGAGAGAGGAAGAAAAGAAACGTACTTCCAAAATCACAAAAGTTCAGCAATTTTTCCGTAAGCGCTGGGTATTCCCTGCTATTTACTTGGTCAGCGCAGCGGTCGTGTTAACAGCCGTTCTTTGGTATCAAGCTGTATCAAAAGATGTGAAAGACCAACTATCTGATGGAAATCAAACAGGGCAAGAACAGCGCGATGATGCCGTTGAAGTTGGAAAGCCAATTGAAAATGTCGCAATGCCGGTCCAGAATTCTGATAATGTTTCTGTCGTGAAAAAGTTCTATGAAGCAGATGCTGACCAAAAAGAAAAAGAAGCAGCACTTGTAAACTATAATAACACCTATACCTTGAGCAAAGGTATTGATCTTGCAGATAAAGATGGCAAAGTGTTTGATGTCACAGCTGCTCTTAGTGGAACAGTGGTTCAAGCGAAAAAAGATCCAGTTCTTGGTCACGTTGTTGAAATTGAACATGAAGATGGATTATCGACTGTTTATCAATCGTTGTCACAAGTAAGTGTCAAAGAAGGCGATGAAGTCAAGCAGAATGATGTCATTGGTGCTTCTGGTAAAAATCTATATGGTGCTGAAAGCGGCAACCATGTGCATTTTGAAATTCGTATGGAAGGTTTAGCGCTTAATCCGCTTAGCTTCATTGACAAGCCTGTTTCTACAATTGAAAAAGCAGCGCAAGAAGTGACGGAACAAGCAAAAGAACCTGCTCAGCCAAAGACTGAGGAAAAAACGAAAGAACCTGCTGCTGAAGATAAAGCCAAAGAGCCAGCTGGAGAAAAATCTGAAGAAAAGTCTGATGAGAAGGGGAAATCCTCTGATCAAGAAAAGTCTTCTGATTCCTCTAAAGACAGCAGTCAGTCAGAAGAAACAAAACAATCTTAATGACTTACAAGGTCCTCTGTGTATATGAATATGCAGAGGTTTTTTCTGCTTAAAAAGATCCTCCGCCACTCGGCGGAGGATACACTATAGGGCGGCAGGTCCTTCTTCACCTGTCCGGATGTTGATTGTATTCGCTACCTCATATATAAAAATTTTCCCATCCCCTGGTTCGCCTGTACGCAGTACCTTTTGAGCTGTTTCAACGACCTGTTCGACAGGTACTTTGCTTAGGACGATTTCGATCTTTAATCGTTCGTACACGTTGCTTTCCTTTTTGACGCCGCGGTATAGCTCTGTATGTCCCTTTTGTAAGCCGCAGCCGTGTACATTTGAAAAGGTAATCGAGGTGACACCAATCTTTCCAAGCTCCACCTTTAATGTTTCAAAATTAGCTGGACGTGTGACAATCTCCACTTTATACATTTTGCTCATAGAGACACCCCTTTTCTTTAATCTTGATAAGCTTTTTCACCGTGCATGGTTAGATCAAGACCCACTGATTCTTCTTCTTCGGTTGCACGAATTTTGAAGAAGACATTGACCACTTTGATGATCACGTATGTCACAACGGCAACAAAAGCGTACGTGGCAACAATCGCGACCACTTGCTTCCAAAGTAAGCTGGGATCTCCGTAAAATAAGCCATTGGCTCCGCCGTCATTGACAGAAGTTGTGGCGAAAAGTCCTGTTGCAATTCCTCCCCAAGTACCGCCAATTCCGTGAAGGCCGAATGCATCTAGTGCGTCATCATAGCCAAATTTGGCTTTGAGTGAAAAGACTCCCCAGAAACAGACGATCCCGCCAATGATTCCTATTATAATAGAAGCAAACGGTGTAACAAAGCCTGCGGCAGGTGTAATGGCGACAAGACCTGCGATGGCTCCAGAGATCGCGCCGAGCATGGTCGGTTTTTTGTTGATCATCCACTCTACTAACAGCCAGCCGATGATTCCTGCAGCAGCAGCTGTATTGGTGTTAATAAAGGCAAACATGGCCACGCTGTCTAATGTAAGAGCACTACCCACGTTAAAACCAAACCAGCCAAACCAGATGACAGCTCCGCCAAGAAGGGTGTAGATCAAGTTATGCGGAGAAGAGCTTGCCGCTTCTTTACGCTTCCCGAGCACAATCGCCACGACAAGACCCGCAACACCGGATGAGATGTGAACCACGTTTCCGCCTGCGAAGTCAAGTGCACCCATCTCGCCAATCCAACCGCCGCCCCATACCCAGTGTGCGACTGGAGCGTATACAAATGTGACCCAAAGGAGTGTAAATACAACGACTGCTGAGTAGCGGATCCGTTCAGCAAAGGCCCCTGAGATGATGGCTGTTGTTAAGACGGCAAAGGTCATTTGAAACATCATGAACAATGAATGTGGAATGGTCTCACTATAGGAACCAGGCTCAAAGCCTACGCCTTTCAGGCCCACCCAGTCTAATCCTCCGATCCATGCATTGCCTGGTGCAAAAGCTAAGGAATAACCGAATACGATCCATACGATTGAAACGATCGCTAGTGACGTTAAGCTGTGCATGGTTGTGCTTAACACGTTTTTACTTCTCACGAGTCCTCCGTAGAATAAAGCTAAACCCGGTGTCATTAACCACACGAGTAGTGCGCAGAAGAACATAAATACTGTATCACCCATTTGCATGCTGCATTCCCCCGAATCATTCAGAATTATTGTTTTCTTAATTCTTCATTATAGAGAGAAAAGTCATATATAACATATACATGTAAGTTTATCTGACATGGTTTTTTGGTTAAGTTCAATATAAATGGATGAAAAATTCGTAAAAAATGAGAAAAAACGTAAGTTAAGCACTAAAAATGAAGGGCGTTTGACCTATAAAATGGAGCTGAGAAACAGTTTTGTACGTTCCTCCCTAGGAGAATCAAACAATTCCGAAGGGACGCCTTCTTCGACGATACGGCCTTCGTGCATGTAGACGACACGATCGGCAACTTCTTTCGCAAAGCCCATTTCATGTGTGACAATGACCATGGTCATGCCTTCTTTTGCGAGGCTTTTCATCGTTTGCAGCACTTCGCCTACAAGCTCTGGATCAAGGGCAGATGTAGGTTCGTCAAATAACATGACATCAGGCTTCATGGCGAGAGATCTGGCTATGGCTACACGCTGTTTTTGGCCGCCTGATAGTTTAGAAGGATATACGTTGGCTTTATCCGCAAGTCCGACTTTTTCTAGCAAGGCGCTGGCTTCAGCGATGGCTTGTGCTTTCTTTGTTTTTTTCACCATAACAGGCGCTTCGATGATATTTTCAAGCACAGTTTTGTGCGGGAAAAGATTAAAATGCTGAAACACCATTCCTATTTTTTGTCTCATTTCGTTTAATTGATCGCGCTTTGGATGAACAGGACTGCCATCAATGATAATATCTCCATCATTTTTTATTTCTAAAAAGTTCATACAGCGGAGCAAGGTGCTTTTTCCAGAACCGCTTGCGCCAATTAAGACGACCACATCATTTTCATAAACAGTGAGATCGATATCTTTTAAAACATGAAGCTCTCCAAAGTATTTATTGAGTTTTTCAACACGAATGATTTCCTTTGATTCTGTCATGCTTCTCCTCCTATTGGTCACTGGCTGATAGTTTCTTCTCAAAGGTTTGGACAGCGAATGTTAACAGCAGGACAAGAACTAAGTAATAGACGGCGACAACAAGTAAATACGTCATATTATCAAAACTGTTGGAGCCTTGCGTGGTGGCGACGTTAAATAGTTCATTGACACTGATAAAGGCGGCGAGTGATGAATCTTTTAAGCCGATAATGAACTGGTTGCCAAGAGGGGGGAGGGCACGCCGCATCGCTTGCGGGAGAATGATGCGCCTCATTGTTAAAAAACGACCCATGCCAAGAGAGCGTCCTGCCTCTTTTTGCCCCTGATCGATGGATTGGATAGCACCTCTAAATATTTCGGCTATATAGGCCCCATTATGAAAGGCGAGCGCAATGGAAGCAGCCCAGAAGTCGGGTATATTCAATTCTGTGAGGCCGAAGTATAGGATGAAAATTTGAACAATAAGTGGTGTTCCGCGCACAAGAAAGATATAGGCATTGGCGATATAACCGAAAACGGCTATGCGGGATATTTTCAATAAAGCAAAGAAAAGCCCGATGAACATACCGATGAAGATGCTGATCACCGTCAGATGTAAGGTGATCAGCATTCCTTCTAAGAAAATACCTCTAGAATCAATCAGCGTCTGAAAAAAGTGTGATAGGGTAGGCAAAACAATCATCTCCATTTGAAGAAAGTGCGCCTATAAAAAGGGCGCACAATCGTGGTTTTAATCTTGTTTGACCGTGATGTCTTCATCAAAGTACTTTTCGCTAATTTGTTTTAATGTTCCGTCTTTTTTTAGTGCGTCAATCGCATCGTTGATCTCTTTTATGAGCTGTTCATTTTCTTTTGATACAGCAATTGCCTGCTCACTTTGTCCGAGTCTTTCCTGTGCTGTGATGTTCAATTTTTTCTTCATCGCTTCTGCACCTGTGGCGAAATCTGTTACGACTGCATCGTGTTTTCCGTTGGCCAGTGCTTCTAAGGCGACGACATCACTATCATAATATTTTGGTTCTTGCCCGCTATGTTCCTTAGCAATATCAGCGTAGGACGATCCTTTGGATACAGCAATTTCTTTGTCTTTTAAGTCATCAGCATGCTGAATGTCTGCTCCAGGTCTTGTGAAAATTTGCGGACCAGAGTAGTAATAGGGCTTAGAAAAAAGGACGTGTTTTTTTCGTTCCTCATTGATGGTATGACTTGCAACTGCCGCATCAAATTTACCTGCTTTCACGCCTTCGACGATGCCTGCGAATTTATATTTTTTCTGTATAGGTTCGAGACCTAGTTTGTCACTAATCGCATTGCCTACATCGATATCAAAGCCGGACATCTGATTTCCATCCATGTAACTAAACGGATGAAATTCACCTGATGCTGCAAAAATAAATTTTCCATCCTCCAAAATTGGCGACCCTTTCGCTGTAGAATTACGTTTATCTCCGTTCCCATTTGTTTCATTTGAACCACACGAAGACAGAAGTAATACTGCAACCGAGAAAAGGGCTGGGACCCAAAACCGTCTTTTTTTAATAATAAGCTTCTCCTCCTTTTCAGCCGTTCTCCATATAAGGAGAAAGTAGGCTTTTCAATATGTGTAGCATCTTACCATTTGTTCCTCATATTCTCAATTTTATATGTGTTATTCCAACAATCGTCCTTTTTAGAATGTATGTCTTGCTTTTCTAAGAGAGAACTTGAATTGATTAGGGTAAAAAAGGGAAATGAATCTCATAATAACGAAAGGGTTGCAAAAAGGAGGTCAGTGTATGAACAAGTGGAGAGACAATCGAAAAGTTTTTTTAACCGCTATTGCCTTTGGAACGATGTTGAATCCGCTGAATTCATCAATGATTTCTTTGGCCTTGCATCAAATTCAGCATGAATTCGGTTTGTCGTTTACGACCGTATCTTGGCTTATTTCTTCTTTTTATTTAGCCAGTGCAGTAACACAGCCAGTGAGCGGCCGGATTGGGGATCATGTGATGAGCCGCAGAACCTTATTTTTATTCGGTCTCGTTCTTGTCGCAGTCTCAGCCGTTTGCGCGCCGTTTGCCCCAACGTTTGCGGTGCTGATTGTGATCCGTTTGTTACAGGCGATTGGAAGCAGTGCCATTTATCCTTCTGGGGTCGGACTTATTCGGGATCATATTCAAGAAAAACAGGCTTCGGCGTTAGCGGTATTATCCATTTTTGCTTCAGCGATGACGGCGCTTGGACCGACGCTTGGCGGATTTCTGATGACCATTGGCGGCTGGCCGGCTATCTTTTTAGTGAATCTGCCGTTTATTTTGATCAGTTTCTTTCTTGGTCTATTGTTGTTTCCGAAGGAGCAGAAAAAGAGAAAGCTGCGCATAGGCGAAACTGTGCGAACACTCGATTTGCCAGGGATGCTTCTTTTTACCGTCTGCATTGTTCTCCTGCTTTCATTTTTATTATCACTGGGTGATGGCATTCAATATGTTCAAGGCATTCTTTGTCTCCTGAGTGCAGGCGCTTTTATCTGGTGGGAGTATCAGGTGGATGAGCCGTTTATTCAAATACGGATGTTCAGAGAAGAGCAGCGGCTGTCACTTGTGTATGTGCAATTTATCATTTTAAATATCTTTTTCTATTGTCTCTTTTTTGGTTTGCCGAGTTATTTTCAGGATGAGTTAGGCTGGCGTGTGGAGATGACGGGTCTTTTTATGCTGTGTATGTCAGGGGTGAGCATTATTGTGTCGCCGCTGACAGGAAAGTGGGTGGATCGCGGGGATGAACGCCATCCAGTTTTAGCGAGTGCTGTATTGATGCTGGCTGGAGCGTCTGCCATGACTTTCTTTTTTATTCCTGCGCCATTATGGGGGAAAGGATTGGTTCTGGCGCTGCTTGGGCTCAGTTATGGGATTGGGAATGTTGCGCTTCAAGCTGCGATGCTCAAGGAAAGTCCTCAGCAAATGATTGGCACATCCTCTGGACTTTTTCAAACATGCCGCTACCTTGGTTCTATTCTGTCGTCTGCTGTGCTTGGTATGCTGTTTGGGGATGAAATTGCTGGTGCTCATTTTGCGCAATTAGGCTGGACGTTGATCATCATTTCTCTTATTGGCATTGGCGTCAGTCTTTATTTTTCAAAAATGGTTAGAGGGAGACAGCCAATAAAAAAAGCGGCGCGATAAGTGAGAGAAGAATCTTCATCACGTTATCGCAAGGCCGCTTAAGAGTTGGACAGGTCTGAGCCCTGATCCTTTGTCTTCCTTCTGAAAATTTTCCCTACAATTGTCTCGTAAAATGTCACGATGCGATCAATTGGAGAGTCAAAGAACTTCCATAATTTATTCATGATAAAGACAACCACAATCGATACGACCAAGCTGCCTAAAACATCAAATGGATAATGATGACCGACCCAGATGCGGGAGAATCCTGTAAGTAATCCAAAGACGAGCAATATGTTGCCGAGCTTTTTATTACGAGATCGAATGGCTAGTGAAAGAGCCAATGCACCTGTTGTATGGTCACTTGGGAAGGAAGCGTCTGCTGAATGCGGGATGAGTGTGTCGACTTTATGCGCCACAAACGGCCGCTCTTCATAATGAAACAATGTAATGGCAAAGTTGACAATAAGTGCTGCAATGCCTGTTACACCGGAAAAGAAGACATGCTTCTTAAATTTGTGATTCCCTAAAAACCAGCAAATCAATAAGACAAGGGCGTACACAAGAATGGCCTTTTTCGTAATAAAGATCATGGCCTGATCTAAAAACTCAGAATGGTGAGCCATCCCGTGTATGACTTTAAACAATTCGTAATTCAAAACATCACCTATACTTTCGCTTAATGCTAACTATTTTTCAACAAAGCTTGTATGCTCTATTTGGAATATCCTATATATTAGCATGTTTCCGGCGAAGTTTAAAATAGTACCCTTTTATTCTGAAAGGGAGACTTTTTGTGCTTTTGATTCCTGGGGTTTTCGTTCGCTCCAATAAAAGACGCCCATACTCAGTAAGACCACAATGCCTGCAATGAGGTACACATTTGAAAAGTCTGTGAAACTGACAAGGAGTCCAAAGACAAATGAGCCAGCAGCAATACCTGTATCATACAGAGTAAAGAAAGTAGCCGTCGCATACCCCGTACGGTGAGCTGGTGAGTGCTGAATTGCAAGTGTTTGTAAACATGGCACGAGCGAACCGTAGCCAAGTCCAATCACAGCGCCTGATAGAAGAAGCATTGTAGCTGAATGTGTCGCTGTCAGCATCCATAAACCAATGGCAAAAAGGGCAATCGAAGGATAGATCACAACGTGAGCTCCAACCCGGTCAAAAAGTCTGCCTGTAAATGGACGTGATCCAAGCATTGCAGCCGCAAACACAATGAAGAAATAACTGCTTGCACCCATCAAATGGAGTGAATTGGCATAAACTGAAATAAATGAAATAATCGGCGAATAACAGAAGGAAATAATAATGCCGACGGCCGCTGTTTTTAATGCGCCTTTTTCAAACAGGTGAGAAAACGTGAATCGGAAGACGATGCTTCCACCGTTTTCAGGCTCTAGCTGTCTAATCAGCATCGTAAAAGCAGCTCCGATCGTCACGATAATGGAAAAGAGAAGAAATAAGGAATGAAATCCTATTTTTCCTACTTGATTCAGTGCGATAAACGGACCGATGACAACAGCGAGGTTCATGGACATCACAAAGTATCCGAGTCCTTCCCCGCGTTTATGTTTCGGGATCATATCAGCCGCAATGGCACTGGCAACTGTCGTCAAAATACTAAAAAAGATCCCTTGTACGAAACGCAGCACAAGGAGCGTTTGGAATTGATCAATCGGAATGTATAAATAAGTGAGTAAGGCAAAGGCTGTAGAAGAGAAAATCGCCATCCGTTTTTTGCCGAATTTTTCAATAATGGCGCCAGAAAACGGTCTTGTCACAATAGCAGATAATAAGAAGACCGTCACAAGGAGACCGCCCTGTGATTCTGTTCCATTTAGTTCATCCATTGTGTAAATGGGCAGTAATGTCAAAAGGGCATAAAAAGAGGTGAACGTAAATAAATTCACCAGGACAATCATGATAAAATCTTTTGTCCATATGCGTTTGTTCATGATGTATGTCACTTCCTATTCAGTTGATAATTTGTGTAAAAGTGTATGGAGGAGTTGTTTTTCTTCGTAGGTAAAATCTGAAAGACATTCTTCTTCAAATTGTTCCATCGTGCGTTTGATTTCTTCAAATCGGGCTTTTGCATCATCTGTCATCACGATCAGATTCTCACGTTTGTCTTTGCCTTGTACACGTTTCACCCAGCCGTTTGCTTCTAAGCGGGTGACGGTTCTGGTGATGGTCGGTGCTTCGACGTTTAAATATGTCCAGATGTCTTTTTGGGTTTTTGGGCCGAATGTATCCAAACAAAAAAGCACAGTCCACTGGGACATGTACAAGTCATAAGCAGCAAGCGCTTCGTTCGCCTTTTTAGACAGCAGCCGTGCGCCTTGATGTATTTGATGTAAACACTCTCTATTTAACGTATCCATATGCTCACCTTTTTTAAATATTTAGCTAGGTAAATAAATTCACCTTTTCTATTTTACGTGCTGAATCCTTTCTTGTAAAGTGGAAATTTTCGCGCCCCGAAATGATTTTTTGTTTTGCCTTTTCTGATAAATCCCTTGTCCCATCTTCATTTTTAGCATATTCCCTATTCAATGCTAATACACTGTTACAAACCTGACAAAGAGAGTGTTTGAGGTGAGGGATCGTGTTTGGCATTTACTACCTAATGGATGAGAAATTACGACGAACAAGCGCCGCTGAAAATGGATAATCTTCATACGGATCTCATTTCACACTTCTCACATCCATTTTAGGGAGGTCGAGTGGTGTGCACGATTACATCAAAGAGCGAACAATCAAGATAGGAAAGTATATCGTGGAGACAAAGAAAACCGTTCGTGTTATTGCGAAAGAATTTGGAGTCTCTAAAAGTACTGTACACAAGGATCTAACAGAAAGACTGCCAGAAATTAATCCAGATCTGGCTAATGAAGTAAAGGAGATACTGGATTATCATAAATCAATCCGCCACTTGCGAGGAGGAGAAGCCACCAAGTTAAAGTATAAAAAAGAAGAAATTTTAGAAGGCGAACCTGTGAAACAGTAAGCTTAGTTCTTTGTTCATAAACATAATATATATATCTTCCTCATATCGGTAGTTTCTAACCACAAATTTTGTAAAGACTTTTGTAAAGAAATATCTTTTTTTCTGCAAATTATGATAGAATATATAATTAGGGCAGAATGTGGTATTTGCTATGGAAACAGATTTTCAAGGAGGATATATATAGATGTTTGCTAGGGATATTGGAATTGATCTTGGTACTGCCAATGTACTGATTCATGTCAAAGGAAAAGGAATTGTGTTAAATGAACCATCTGTGGTAGCTCTTGACAAAAACAGCGGGAAAGTTTTGGCTGTTGGAGAAGAGGCTAGACGTATGGTTGGACGTACACCTGGGAATATTGTTGCGATTCGTCCATTAAAAGACGGCGTAATCGCTGATTTTGAAGTAACTGAAGCGATGCTCAAGCATTTTATTAACAAATTAAATGTGAAAGGGCTGTTCTCTAAGCCGCGTATGCTCATCTGCTGCCCGACAAATATTACATCTGTTGAGCAGAAGGCGATCAAAGAAGCTGCTGAAAAAAGCGGTGGTAAGCATGTATTTCTTGAAGAAGAGCCAAAAGTAGCAGCGATTGGTGCTGGTATGGATATTTTTCAGCCAAGTGGAAACATGGTCGTAGATATTGGAGGCGGAACGACAGATATCGCTGTCATCTCAATGGGTGACATTGTAACCGCCTCTTCTATTAAAATGGCTGGAGACAAATTTGATCTGGAAATTCTAAACTACATTAAAAAAGAGTACAAGCTGTTGATCGGTGAGCGCACGGCTGAGGATATTAAGATCCAAGTTGCAACGGTATTCCCAGACGCACGTCACGAAGAGATTTCGATTCGTGGACGAGACATGGTGACAGGATTACCAAGAACGATTACCGTCACAAGCAAAGAAGTAGAAGAAGCATTGCGTGAATCTGTATCTGCGATTGTTCAGGCTGCGAAGCAAGTTCTTGAGAGAACACCGCCTGAATTATCAGCTGATATTATCGATCGCGGCGTCATCATTACAGGTGGCGGAGCTCTTCTAAACGGGCTTGATCAATTGCTTGCAGAAGAGCTGAAAGTACCAGTTTTCGTTGCTGAAAATCCAATGGACTGTGTAGCAGTTGGTACTGGCGTGATGCTTGATAATATGGACAAGCTGCCAAAGCGTAAACTCAGCTAATGATTTCCCTCATTCTTTTTAGAAAGAATGGGGGATTTTTATTAAAGAACCCTGCTAATCAGCCGATATATTTCATAGAAGATTGTGTTTAGGTCATGTGAAAGAATTTGAATGAGGTGAGCACGTGTTAAAAGGACTATACACCGCAACATCTGCCATGATCGCTCAAGAGCGGCGGACAGAAATGCTTTCAAATAATATCGCAAATGCGAATACCCCAGGCTATAAAGCGGATGAAGGGGCAATGCGTGCATTTCCAGAAATGCTGCTGAGCCGAATGGAATCAGGACGTTTCCAAACATCCTCAGGCAAAGGCTTTAGTGTTCCACTGCAATCGCCGATTGGTGGAATCAATACTGGGACATATATGCAGGAATTAATCCCTCAATTTACACAGGGAACTTTAAAAACAACAGATCAAACAACAGATGTAGCACTAGTTGAAAATAATGTGCCGATCAATCCGGAGACCAATCAGAAATCAGCGCTATTTTATGCGGTCAACACACCAGAAGGCGTTCGTTATACGAAAAGCAGCTCTATTACATTGAACGCACAAAAGCAGCTGACGATTAATGGACGCGCTCTTCTTTCCGTGACGGGTCAGCCGATTACGGTTCAGAGTGAGAACTTCAAAGTGAATGCAGATGGTACTGTGTCTGAAAATGGCCAAAATCTTGGTCAAATCGATGTGCGTGTTGCGATGGATACAAGAAACCTAGCGCGTGAAGGAAATGATTTATACCGTACAGCTGATAACCAGCCCCTGCCAAGTGCAGTCAATAACGGTCAAATATCCTATACGTTAAGCCAAGGCGTATCAGAGCTGTCGAACGTGGATGTGACGAAATCATATACAGATATGACAACGGCCTACCGAGCATTTGAAACAAATCAAAAAGTGGTTCAGGCGTATGATAAAAGCTTAGAAAAAGCAGTGAATGAAATTGGCAGAGTGTACTAATCAAGAAATGAAAAAGAAAGGAGGAAAATTATGCTTAGAACGATGATAAATGCAGCTGTATCGATGAATGAAGTGCAAAAGCAGCTTGACATCATCAGCAACAACATCGCGAACAGTGAAACAACAGGATACCGTGCGAAAAACACCCGTTTCTCAGAGCTGATCAGACAGCAGTTTAATCAGGTAGATGAAAAAAATGAGCAGGTGGCAAACAGTCGTCTGACACCTGCTGGGTTAAGGCTTGGTACGGGGACAATGGTCAATGCGTCCATTAACTCGCTGCAAGGCTCGATTAAAGAAACAGGACGTGATCTTGATGTTGCATTCGGAGCGCCGTCGCAGTATTTACAGGTCAACGCCGGCGGTAATATCCGTTATACAAGAGATGGTTCACTTTACTTACAGCCGGGCAATAACCGTAACCAAGTGCAGCTTGTCACGAGCGAAGGCTATCCGATTCTTGATGAAAACGGAAATGCAATCGTCTTAAATGCGAATTTCCGTGATATTTCAATCGATAAAAATGGACGGCTTACGGCGATTTCAAGAGATAATCAACCGAATCAGCAAGTGAATCTAGGCGTTGTACAAGTCAATAATTCTTCAGCACTTGCCTCTGAAGGAGATAATTTGTTCTCAGTCGACGGAACCTATCAAGGTGCATTAACAGCACTAAATGGAGCAAACCGAGAGGCGATTCAGCTCCAGCAAGGTGCACTGGAAACGTCAAATGTGGACATGTCGAAAGAATTAACAGACCTCATGACAACACAGCGTTCCTATCAGATGAACTCAAGAACGATCACGATGGGCGATCAAATGCTGGGATTAATTAATACAATTCGATAATCAGTAGGCTGGTATCAGCCTCTCATGATAAAAAAGGCGGCTCGCTCAAAGTCGCCCTTTTTTTTATAAAAATCTGAGACATCAGCAAGCAGATCCTCAAGATCAATCCAGGCTTCTTTTCGTTCAAGACATGTGACGAGTGTGGCGATCTGCTCATCTGCCTTTGGCGTTTGGCTGTAGAGAAGAGATAAGATTTGAAACTTCATTCTTAATATATCAAACTGGGAAGCAACGGCTTCTTTCAGTCCTTTTTGAATATATTTCATCCCTTCATCGGTTAAATTTTCTTTAAAACAGGAACGCACAGTTTCGTATAGGCACGATACATAGGAGTGTGCTGACTTTCGGTATGCTGGAAGACGAAGTGCTTTTTTGAAGTATTCTAGCGCTTCCTTATGATGGTTTTGTCTTGACTGAATAAAGCCAGCATCATAATAAACGATACCGAGCAGCTCTTGATCATCAATCTTTTTCACATAATCAATAATTTCAATGAAAATATCTTCTGCTTCCTTATATTTTTTTTGGTCGCTATAGTTAAGAGCGAGCACAATTTTACACCGATAGATGCTATGGATATCTCCGTGCTTTGCAAAAATATCCATGGCTTTTTGAACATGACGAATCGATAACAACGAGTAACGGTTGTTATAATAAACACCGCTTGTACGGAAATGGAACTCTGCTTCCTCCAGCTCATCGTTAAGTAATGGCAGTCGTTCCTCTGCCTTTTCGAGATAATGAATCGCATCATTTTGATCACTTTTTAAAGATTCATATAATCCGAGAAAGAAATAAAAATAATATTGCAGTTCTTCGTTCATTTCATCTTTGTGGGGCAGCAGTTCATGTTTGAGTTTTTCTAAGTCTTCTGTCTGATTCATCCAGAGCTGATGACGGAAAAGCATCAGCTGATAATGGAAATAGAGTTCCTGTTTTTTTGATAATTTGCGTTTATATTTTAGCAGTGTTTTTTTGATTTCTTCAGCCTTCGAAAAATGTCGATGCTTTAGCATTGTATACCAGGAATGGAGAAGTTTTTTTATGGATTTATCGCTCATAAAATTCATTTTTACCCTCTTATTCAATCAATGTTGTAATATATATTACCATATTTGTGAAAAAACAATGAGTGTAGTGTGGATTATATTTGATGACAATTGGTAATGGTATATTCTATTTTTTACCATATGCATAAGGCGAATATTGAAAAATGCCAGCATTCATAATATACTTCTATAGGAATCAAATGAAGATCAGCGATATAGAAAAGAAGGAGAGATCAAGATATGCTTGATGCTCAGCAAATTCAAGACATTATTCCACACCGTTATCCATTCTTATTGGTCGACCGTATTTTAGAGGTTGAGGGAGAAAAAAGAGCGGTTGGAATTAAAAATGTTACAGTGAATGAAGAATTTTTTAATGGCCATTTCCCTGGTTATCCAGTCATGCCTGGTGTGCTTATAGTAGAAGCACTCGCACAGGTTTTTGGTGTGATTATGTTAGGCAAGGAAGAAAACAAAGGAAAGATTGGTTTGTTTGCAGGGATTGATGGATGCCGCTTCAAAAGACAGGTCAAGCCTGGTGACCAACTTCGTTTAGAGGTTGAAGTGACGCGCCTCCGCGGGCCGGTTGCAAAAGGAAAAGCAGTAGCGACAGTAGATGGCGAAGTTGCATGTGAAGCAGAACTGACATTTTCTATCGGTCCTAAAGTATCATGATTTTCCTGGCGGTTCATTAAGCATGAATCGCTTTTTTATTTAGAAACGTTCAGTTAGAACGGATAAGGACTTGCAATTTTGACAAAAAAACGTCATATTAGACAAAAAAAGATGAAGGTGATAAAGGATGCTGAAAGAATTTAGAGAGTTTGCCGTCAAGGGCAATGTCATTGACTTGGCTGTAGGTGTCATCATTGGGGGAGCATTTGGCAAAATTGTCACTTCTCTTGTGAATGATTTAATCATGCCGCTTGTCGGTATTATTATTGGAGGGCATGATTTTAGCGGTTTATCCATTAAAATCGGAGCTGCTCAAATTTTATATGGGAACTTTATTCAAACAGTGGTTGATTTCTTAATTATCTCGTTTTCCATTTTTATCTTTATTCGTTATTTGAATAAGTTAAAACGGAAAAAGGTTGAGGAAGAAGAGGTTGTGGAAACGCCGGATCAAACGGAAGTTCTGCTAACTGAAATTAGAGATTTATTGAAAAATCAAAGCCAGTCTAAAGATGTGCAATAGAAAAAGAGCGGCTGATCCCGCTCTTTTTTATGTGTTTTGTTTAAAAGCATCCAGTAGTTTTTCTCCTGACAGCCCCTCTTTGACGAGGTCTTTTAATACTTCTTCAGTTTCTGTTCTGTAACGATTTGTAATCATTTTACCATCGAGTAATACAGAAATGTTTTCTTCTAAGGCAACGATGTTTTTGACTTGGACAGATAGATGAACAGGGCGGTTGTTTTCTTTAGTGATCGTTACAAGAATCTTCACTTCTGTGTGCTGCTGAAAGAGTACCTCAAACACCTGTCTATGTTTCTTTGGAATGAGTGCCTCAATCATCCAGTGATTTTCACCGTCTTCTTTATTAATGATTAAACCGTCACGAAGGGGAATGCTGGACATTTTATCTTGCTGTGGATCAAGTTCAATTTTTAAATCAATCAGCCTAAAGGTTTTCATATTTATCACCTCACAAGCGTTCATTATTCGTAAGTATTATTATAGCATACAACATCTGTATAAATGAAACCGCTGCCTGCTTAGAACTAGCTGCACATGAGTGAAAGGAGATGTTTTATGGAGTCCTATCAATTGAGAAACATTCATATTGGCGACGACAAGGCAAAGAGTGATATACGTGTTTATTCGTGGGGAGATATTCTTTCATTTTGTGATGTGTATATGGAAGAAGGAGAGTCACTCACGTTTCAATATGTCACCGAGGATCAAATGGACTGTTTTGAGTTTCAGCTGTCGGTTCATGATGGCCGGCTTTGTTTTTATTGGTTTGCGTGGGACGGATCTGATTATATTCACATGCCTTCTAGTAATTGGATTCATTCAGATATTTTTTATCAATTTATGAAAAATAAGTATTTCATCAAACAAAACAAGATGATGTTTTATACGCAAGCGGTAAAAAACAGAAATTAATGAGGATATAGAGAATTTGAAGACCTATTTTGCTATTTTCCTGTTTTGTCACATACGGCCTTTCTCCGTAGACTAGGGGTAGCTGAAAGGAAAGGAGGCAAGTCCCGAATTAAAAGGTAACGTCTATCATCTGACAGCCCCCCTCTAGCTAAAGCTGATAGATGCTGCCTTGTTCATATGAACACTGCGTAATATAGAACCAATGCTTCTTTGTATAGGTCATGTGTCCCCTTGTGAATCCCCTATGTGTGTATCCGGTCATATTTGCGTGGCCGGATACCCTTTTATTCACTGTTTAACCGATCAGCTCTTGCAAATAGTGGATACTCATTTCATAATGATGATGGATTTTGTTAACGGTATGTCGGTTGAAAATAAAGACAAAAAGGAGAGAACGATGACAAACATTCAATTAATCGCAACGGATTTAGATGGAACTTTATTGAACAGTGAACACAAAGTGAGTCAGGAAAACGAGCAGGCATTAAAGGAAGCAGCTGCGAATGGAATTGAGGTTGTCGTGTCAACAGGGAGAGCGTATTTTGATGTGAGGTCTATTTTTGACCAGCTTGGTATGAATACATGGGTGATTAGTGCCAATGGAGCTGTGATTCATGATCCAACTGGACAAGTGTACCATTCAGCTGCTTTACAAGAAGAAAAGGCTAAACACATATTGTCATGGCTTGAAGAACGTGATTATTATTATGAAGTCTTTACAAACGAAGCCATTTTCACACCAAATCGCGGCAGAGAGCTTCTTGCGATTGAAATGGACCGTTTAAAAAGTGCAAATCCAGAAACGGATCAAAATGTCTTAAAACAAGCGGCAGAAGTTCAATACAGCCAGTCGGGTTTTTCTTATATTGATACATATAAAGAATTGTTTCGTGAGGATCGAAAGCTTTCATTTTACAATATCTTAGGTTTTTCTTTTTTTCAGGACAGATTGAAAGCCGGATGGGATATGTTTGGTGATGATTCAGATTTAACATTGGTCAGTTCGGCTGATCATAACTTTGAAATTGGTTCAAAGGACGCGTCTAAAGGGCAGGCATTAACAAGGCTGGCAGAAAGACTGGGTATTCCTTTAAGTAGGGCAGCGGCTGTAGGAGACAGTTTAAATGATGAATCAATGCTTCGAGCTGCTGGTGTTGGGGTTGCAATGGGGAATGCGAGACAGGATATAAAAGAAATCGCTGATCACGTGACGTTATCAAATGATGAACACGGTGTCGCGCATATGATCCGGCACCTTTTGAAATAGATGAATCAGATGTCGTGGTATAAATCACATAGGATGAAGCGCATTCTACAAAAGAGGAATTCAGAACCACTTCTATTTACACATGATGTGGAACATCATATAATTTAATTATGAATATAACCCGCTTGTAAGGAAAATAAGGAGAGTAAACGAATGGCGCTGGAATCTTATAAGTCCGAAAATCTGCATTTAATCAAGGAAGCCTTGGACTATACTCAGGTTGGCCTGACGGTGACGGACCCGTCTTTACCTGATAATCCTTTAATATATGTGAACAAGGGCTTTTTAGATATGACAGGCTATCAAGAAACCGAAGTATTGGGGAGGAATTGTCGTTTCCTTCAGGGAGATGAAACTGAACAAATCGCTCTCAAGCAAATTAGAACAGCCATTGAGAACAAAGAGGCTGTCACGGTTCAGCTGAAAAATTATAAAAAATCAGGACAAATGTTTTGGAACGAGTTAAGTGTCGCTCCTCTTTGGATTGACGAAAAGGAAGGAAAACGTCTTTATTTCGTTGGTCTGCAAAAGGATGTCACGAAAGAGAAGGAACAGCAGGAGCTTCTTGAGCAATCAATTGATGAAGTGCTGAATATTTCTGTCCCAATCGTTCCGGTGAAAGATGGTATCTCTGTGTTACCGATCATTGGTACGTTAACAGCGCCTAGATTTGATAAGATCATTTCAACGGTCTCCACCTATATCTCTCAATCCAAGGATGATTATTTTATTGTCGATCTGTCCGGATTATTAGAAGTGGATTCATTTGTGGCAGATGCGATCTTTAAGCTGAACGATTTGATTTTAATGACAGGTACTGAACTCATTGTGACAGGAATTAAACCGAATCTTGCAATGAAAATGGGAGAAATGAGAGAGGACTTCCGTGAATTAAATACGTATATGAATGTGAAATCTGCATTGAAAAAACTGAACATTTAGCGTACGTTATATGAAATGAAAAAGAGGACTTTTCTCAAGATTAATGAAAAGTCCTCTTTTTGCTGTGATTAAGATGATTGAGCGGCGGCACTTAAGGTAAATAAGTCTTCTAGTTCGTTTGTCGATAGCTCTGTAATCCAGCTTTCGCTTTGGATAATTTGATCATTTAATGTTTGTTTTGTTTCGAGCATTTGATCGATTTTTTCCTCGATTGTGCCCGTTGTGATCATCTTATGGACGTGAACAAATCGTTTTTGTCCAATCCGATAAGCTCGGTCTGTTGCTTGGTTTTCCACAGCAGGATTCCACCATCTATCGTAGTGAATGACATGGTTTGCGGCGGTCAGGTTGAGTCCTGTTCCTCCTGCCTTTAAAGAGAGAATTAAGATGTTGAATTCTTTCTTCTGGAAGCGGTCCACCATTTTGTCCCGCTCTTGTTTTGAGAGGCTGCCATTTAAAAATTGGACCGGTTCTCCAAACATCTTTTCTGCCAGCTGCTTGATCATGTTGCCCATTTCAATATACTGCGTAAAGATGAGACAGCTTTCTCCCTGCTCATGTATCGCTTTTAACAGCTCTGCGAGTTTATCCATTTTTAACGAACGTTTCAGCAGTTTCACATCTGTTCCGCTCTCTTTTAAATAGAGCGCAGGGTGATCACAAATCTGTTTGAGTCTGCCAAGCATACTTAAAATAATGGCTTTTCGCTGCATCCCTGTTAATGATGCCATGTGTTCAAATGTATCCTTCACGAGCTGTTCATATAAAGACGCCTGCTCAGCGGAGAGCGGAATGAATTCTTTTTCTTCGAGTTTCTCAGGCAGGTTCAGGGCAACCTCTTCATCTTGTTTTGTTCGTCTTAATAAAAATGGTTTGATCAGCTGCTGGAGCTGTTCAATTCTTTTTTCTTCACGGTCTTTTTCAATCGGAAGGACGAACTTTTTATGGAAGCTGGTCAGGCTGCCGAGATATCCTTTGTTGACGAAGTCGAATATGGACCAAAGCTCTGTCAAACGGTTTTCCATTGGTGTCCCGCTAAGGGCAATGTGATGCTGTCCTTTGAGCTGTCTAATCGCTCTCGATTGTTTCGTATGGGCGTTCTTGATGTTTTGGGCTTCGTCTAAGCAAATGGTATTCCACTTTGCTGCCGTTAATTCATCACGATCAGAATGTGAGAGTCCATAAGACGTCAGAACAATATCTGTTGACTCGTATGCTTTTGTGAAGTCCTCTCCCTGTGGACGCGATGGGCCATAATGCAGGGCAACCTTCAAATGTGGTGCGAATGTTTCGAGCTCTCGCTGCCAGTTTCCTAAAACTGAGGTCGGCGCAATGATGAGAGATGGAGCGGCATTTTGCTCCTGCTCCTTCAAATACGTGAAATACGCGATCATTTGAATCGTTTTCCCAAGTCCCATATCATCTGCTAAACAAGCCCCAAATCCATGAGATCTTAAAAATAAAAGCCAATTCACGCCATGCTGCTGATACGGACGCAGTGTGCCTTTGAAGGACTCACTCATTTCGTAAGAAGGCAGCTCGTGCGAATCATTTAATTGGTGGACAAGCCCTCTTAATTGCGATGAAAGTTCAAATTGAATATGGGCAAATGCTGAACTGTCTAGTAGTTCTGGAATCGATTCAGAGGAAGCTTCTTGATCTGCCAGTTCGCGTGACAAAATATCAGACATGTGAAGCCCTTCATTTTCGGCACGCTCCATCCACTTTTTCATTTGCTGAATGAAGGTCGGGTCTATTTTGATCCATTGTCCTCGAATGTTGACAAGGCGCCGTTTGCTTTGGACAAGTTCGTTGAACTCACCTTCTGTTAGTTCAATGCCGTTTGTAGCAAAGCGCCAATTAAAGTCCATTAATGCGTCCATTCCGACATGCGATTCGCCTCGCGGTGTAGAAGAAATCCTTGCTTTTAACATCATCGTGCTGTCTTTAACAATTTGCCACCACGATGGGAGCAGAATCTCAATGCCCATATTGACAAGTGTTTCACTTGCTTCAGATAGGAAGAGCCATGCTTCTTCTTCTGACATAAGTGTGGTGCCAGATGTGAAAGAAAGCCAAGGGACGATTTGACTGAATCGTTCCAGCTCTCTTGAAATTTTATCTTGATACGGATGCCAAGACCTTTTCAATGAACGAATGCCTTCAAAAAAGTGAAGGTCACTGTTTTTCTTGTCCCGCAAAAACAATTCGATTTTCCAATCATCTCCGTCAAAATCCGGTTCATTTAAGCGCAAGCCGACAGTGAACGGCGTCTCATCATCTATCCAGCCAATCGTCTCCAAGAAATCCTGCTCATCTAGAAAATGTCCTTGGAAGGTTGAGAGCGCAGGCGATTGTGCGTTCATGAGTTCCCATTTGTGCTGCAAGGCATCATCATACTGAATGTAATCCTGTACAGCAAAGGAGAACCAATCAGCCGTATAACCATCTAATAGGCCTTCTTTATCTTTAAACCGAAGCTCGCCTTTTGTCCACGCCTCATAATCGGGAGCGAAATCTTCGTCCTCGATGAATTCGTAAATGGTGGAGGCTGTCTTCATCAGTGGTTCCGTTTCATCCGTTAATGTCACATGACTAAACGTATTAAATGAATTTTTTCCTAGCAATTCAACGGTCATCCAAGGGCTTAACAGAAAGGCAGGAGTGCCAATAAAGCTGACATCTTCTAAAAATGTTCCGTAGAAAGAAGATTCGTGCCATTGGAAAAGCTGCCTCTTCATTTCATTAAGCGGAACAGGGTGTCCGTCCTCTGCTTGCGCTGAAATGGTGAAAGAGAAATCTTCAGTTTGTTCTGCATGAATGACAATTTGTTTATGGCGTGTCATCAATCAATTTTCCTTTCTTCATTTCCTCTTGGAACGCACGCAGCCGTTTTGTTGAATCTTGCAGCTGCTTTACATACCTTTCCCAGATCACGGTTTTTTTCGTTTTATGATAAAGCGTGCGCAGTTTCTTCAGCATTTTCACAGACTCTCGATAAGCACTTCGATTCTTTTGATCGAGAAGAAGTGAGATTTCACGGTGGTACGATGGAATGAGGGCTTCCGGCTCCTCTTTTGCAATCTGTTTGATCAAATCCTTCTCCAGTTCACTAATGGAGAAACCAACAAGGCTGTGAATCTCAATCCATTCCGCATAACGCTGCTGTGCATACAAGAGCTGACTGTATTCTGTAAACGCATAGGGCATACAGATTTGGAGATAACGTTCATATAAATGATGATCCTTCGTTTGCTTAAAGTATGCATCTAAATAAAAGAAGAAATCACTGACGGCTCCCCGCAGTTCTCTGTAGGAAAGGTCGAGCTGGCAATATTCCTCTAATATATAGGTGATTTCATGATACCAGAGCTTGAGCCGCTTCCAGTCCTTTCGGTTTGTGAGATCCTTCAGCCAATTGAGCACATTTGGCAGCATATCCGCATTAAGCAGCTGTAATTGCTGAAAGAGGCTTTCGTCTTCTTTCAGTAAATAATCCATGTGCATCAGCCCGATGGTACGTTCAACCGTTTGTTCTTTCTTCTGGGCGTTCTTTAGTAATTCTGTTTCTTTTTTGACCCATTTCCCTCTATTTAATATGGTGCCCCAAATCTCCATAAAGACCGCTACTCGTTCATGCTGGAAAGGTCCATTGATTTGAAGAAGTGTGCGAACGGCAGTTGGTGTGTTTTCAAGAAACGGATCGAGGGAAAAGGAAAGGGCGTATGTCTTCAAATGATCCACTGAATCGAAAATGGTGTTCATGAGCTGTTCTACATAGGGATTCATGGAATAAAAGTCTTTTTCGGCATCAAGCCGGCCGAGGTCGACGAGTTCATGAAGCCTCAGCCATACATCGATCGACGTATGAATTGCATACAAGCTCTTGAATTCAGGTGAAGCAGGTGCGTGTTTTTTTAGGATCGATAAATAGCCGTAATATAAATGCTGCGGTGTTTGCTGGTGCTTCGGTGTCCGTTTCAGCCAGAGGTTAAATTCCTCTTGGAAAAAAGTCAGCCAGCTTTGGAGTGATTGTTCGTCTGGGCGCTTCACTTGGAAGTGCTGGCGAATCAGTTCTTTGCTGCGCTGTAATTCATCTTTTTCTGACCAATGTTCTGTAAACCCGGTCACACTCTCTACTTGAGCGTATAGCGAAAAGAAGACAGCGAGAATGTGTTTACAAAGTCCATCTGCTGGACATGAGCAGCTGCTTCTCACAGGAAATAGCACATGAAGGTGGACTCTTGCTGCCACGACATCATGTACATAAGCTGACCATTCGGTATCAGACTCTTGCTTGAGCCGATATACGCTGTCCTGTCTATAAGTAATCAATGCTTTTTTGATGAGTTGTTTGTTTTCATCTGTTGCAGGAAGAAGTTCTTTGATCTGTTCGGCTGTTTGTTTGATTTCTTCTTCGTTGATGTTGTGCTGAAGCATTTGATCCGCTCCTAACCAAGTAAAAGATTCCAATTCTTTTATTATAGCTCAATGGGGATTTATAAAAAAGTTTTTCATGAAAATGGTCATAAATTTCAAAAGCTGTCGAATGATGTAATAGAGTATTGCATAAACCAACCTTACAGCATATAATAATGAAATTAGTGGAATCGAAAGGATACAGACATGGATAATAAGGGTTTAAATCAAGAAGAGTTTTTAAAGATTTTGATGTACGCTCATGATATTGGTGAAAATTCAAATGATGTCACAACAAAAGAAATGCTTGAAAATCTGATTGCTCATATTCGAAATGGTCTTGTTTCATAAAAGTGACCCCCTGCTAGTGATGGCAGGGGGTTTTTGTATGCTTTTAAGAATGGAATGAACGCTCCCGGCATACGATGTCATTACAAGCATAAGGAGTATGGGGAGCTGATGGTGTCATGAATATTGCGATTGCAGGCTGTGGGTATGTGGGGCTTGTGACAGGTGTGTGTTTAGCGGAGGCAGGTCATGATGTGGCGTGTATTGATATTGACCGCCGAAAGGTCATGCAGCTGAAACAAGGAAATCCCCCAATGTATGAGCCAGGGTTAAAAGAGCTATTGAAGCGCAACCTTGAGCAGGGACGAATTCATTTTCGCATAAATGGAGCGGAAGCCTACCCGCGGGCAGATGTGTTAATGATTGCGGTCGGCACCCCGCAGCAGGCAGATGGCCAAGCTGATTTACAGTATGTGTTTCAGGCTGCGAAAGAGATGGGTTTAAAAGCAAAGTCAGGGGCGATTCTTGTGGTGAAAAGTACGGTTCCTGTCGGAACGGGGGATCAAATCGATCAGTTGATCCATCAAGAATTAGGACGGAAGGAGCCACTAGCGATTGCATCTAACCCAGAATTTTTACGGGAAGGCTCTGCCATTTCAGATACATTGAGGGCGGATCGGCTAGTGATTGGAGCTGAAACAAAAGCCGTATTAGACAAGTTAGAGGACATGTATGCTGATTTCCACCTTCCGTTGGTGAAAACAGACCGTAAAAGTGCTGAAATGATCAAGTATGCATCAAATGCATTTCTTGCGACAAAAATCAGCTTTATGAATGAGATTGCCTCCATTTGTGAAAAAACAGGGGCTGATGTTGAATGGGTGGCGCAGGGAATGGGACTTGATCAGCGGATCGGTTCTTCCTTTCTCAGAGCGGGCATTGGCTACGGAGGCTCTTGTTTTCCAAAGGATACAAATGCACTTGTCCAAATTGCAGGGCATGTGTCCCATGATTTTGAGTTGTTAAAGGCTGTCATCAAAGTAAATAATGAGCAGCGGGCAGGTTTTATCCGCAATATTCAGGAGCGGCTGGGGGCAGCTCTTGAAGGGAAGCGAATTGCGCTTCTTGGTCTGTCCTTTAAACCGAATACAGATGATATGAGGGAGGCGCCATCTATTCCGATCGCTCATGAGCTCCATCAATTAGGTGCGGAGCTTGTGGCATATGATCCTGTTGCTGCCCGGCATGCAGCTCGCGAGCTGCCGGATCAAGTCTTATTTGCTCAAACGATTGAGGAAGCGATCAAGGATGCCGATGCGGTCTGTCTATTAACAGAGTGGGCGGATATTCAGTCGTTTCCACTCGCTTCCTATAAGAAATGGATGAAGCGGCCGCTTATTTTCGATGGACGAAACTGTCATACACTTGAAGCGGCAGAACAAGCGGGGGTCGAGTATCATTCGATTGGGCGCAGATCAGTTTCTCCAATTTATATGTAAAAGAAAACCGATAACAGTGAATGTTATCGGTTTTTATGAATGCGGCAGAATGAATCCGCCATATAAAAATGCAGCCACAATCAGAAAAGCAGGGTGCAGCTTGAATTTGGTCATCAAGAAAAAGGAGATCGCAGCAATGGCGAGCGATTGCGTCCAGCCGATGGCTTTCACAGCATCTCCGCCGATTTCCCATGTTAATAAAAGCATCATCATCGCAATGACAGGCTGAACGGATAAGGTCATGCCTTTTACGACGGGAGATTGACGAAAGCGGTTAATGAGCTTGAGCAATAAAATCAGCCCAACAGCGGACGGCAGGACAGTTGCAAGCAGTGCCACGATAAAGCCTGGCCAGCCCATGACGTCATAGCCGACATATGCTGCAATCTTCGTAGCGATTGGCCCCGGCAGTGCATTGGCTAAAGCCAGCATATTGGAGAATCCTTCGTTCGTCATCCAATGAAAATGATTGACGATTTCTTCATAATTGAGCGGGATGGATGCAGGGCCACCGCCATATCCTAATAGATTGGATAAAAAGAAAGCCCAGAATAAAAAGAGAATCAGCATCATGAAGACACTCCTTTCTCTTTATTTGGCCGATTCCAGCGATTTTTCAGTTTAAAATGAAAGGCGCCATAAAGTAAAAAGATCATGACAATAATTCCTGGATGAATGGACAGCACTTGCAGCCCAATAAAAGCAAGAAGGAATAGAGCGATCCCGAAGATCATACCGAAGCCTTTCAGCGTTTTTTGTCCAAACTCATATGCCATGATGCCGAGCAGCACGGCAATGACAGGGGTCACAGCGCCAATCATATTTTGAATGATTTGTGAGGAGCTTAAGACGCTGACAAGTGTGACAAGGGCTACCATGGCGAGACATGTTGGTAAAATATGAGCAGCTGTGGCGACAATTGCGCCAGATACGCCCTTTAATCGATAGCCGAGGTATGCTGACATTTTCGTTGCGATTGGGCCTGGTAATGCATTGGCGATGGCGAGTGTTTCTCCGAATTCGTCATCGTTGATCCATTGGTATTTCACCACCGCTTCATGGCGAATAAGCGGTATGACGGAAGGGCCTCCTCCAAAACCGAGAATACCGGTTCGCACCATAGCGATAATGAGTTCGATATATGATTGCAAGTGGTTCAACTCCTGTCTACAATTTCATGCCCATGCGGCTTTTGTATCGTTTAATGAGCATTTGGCAGTCCACACTGACAACGCCTTCTAGCGGGTATAGCTTTTTTGTCAGGAAAGTCTCCATTTCCTGTTCATGTTGAAAAATGCCATGCATATGCAGCTTGCTTGGTCCTGTCATGTGATAAAGGCTTGTGACAGCCGTTTCCTTTTCAAGCTGAAGGGCTACCGCTTCTAAAAATTTCGGCTCTACCTCTACATTAAAGAAGACAGAGACATGAATGCCGACCTTCGCGGGGTTAATTACAGCGGTGAATCGTTCAATGACTCCTGCTTCAATGAGCTGCTGAATGCGGGCTTGTACGGCAACACGTGACAGACCAACCTGTTTGCCGAGATCTGTATAAGACATGCGCCCATCCTCGTGTAATAGGGATAAAATTTGTTTATCTCTTTCGTCTAATGTTAGGTTTGGAATGCTATAGTCTTTTGACACCGTATAACCACCTTTCTTCTGTTGATATTCTATCATATTTTATTACGAATAGAATGGATGATTTCTATTTTGGTATCGAAACGAAAACATTACGTGCGAGAAAACATCTTTGTGCATAAAAAAACACCCCGGAATCATCGGGGTGTCTTCATTTATTGATCCGGGCTGCTTTCTGCACTGGCAATTTGCTGTGCAAGATCAGCACGATCAATGTCTGCTTGGAAGAATTCCTGCGTATTTGGCAGGTGTAAATTCATATGGCGTTTTTGAGAAATGCGGATGGTGACTTGATCAACAGTGTAATCAAATACGTGTCCGCCAACACTTCGATCTTCATCAATAAAATGAAGATGATATCCACTCACCGCAATGCCATGTGCATACTGCGGTGTACGGAAGCCTGCGATCGTGCCTTGAATATCCTCGAAGTCGAAAATAGGCTGAGACTTGACTGCTTCTACCATTGGAACGTAAGGTTTTTCCTGTTTTTCAACCGTACGTGTTTGAACCTTTTTGAATGATCCATCAATGCGGACCGCATAAAAGATATTTTTACTTGGTAAAATGCGGTCGATTTCTTCTTCAAGTTCTTTAGACGTCATAGGTGCATCAATTCGATGAACGATATCTGTTTCAAAGAATGCTAGAGAGCAGAATGGTGAATAATCTTGATTGGTGACCGGTGTCGCTGTTCCGTCCGAGCGCAGCCGGTAGAATGCGCCGTCAAAGCCGATCAGCTCTCCATCTAATTGATTGAATGTACCGATGCCAAAATCACCGTGTTCAGGAATATGTGCGAGGGAGAAATCTCCATCATATACGGCTTCCAGCAGGGAGGTCATTGTCGATACTTGATAGACCTCTTGCTGTTTGTCATGCTGTCTTGTGTCATTCTGTTGATTCATTGGGTGCATCATACCCATAACCGCTCACTCCTTTAATGTAATGTATCGAAGTCTTATCTGACGTTCATTGCATGTTTTTTGCGAAAGACTTCTGGCCATTTTTGACTGGCGAGGTCAGGGTTGTCTTGATAGTCAATCGGAATATCAATAATCACGGGTCCTTCTATGTTTATACCCTTTTGAAGGACGGTTGAAAGCTCCTCAGGTGAGTTGACCCTTAGTCCAGTTGCTCCAAAGCTTTCCGCATATTTCACTAAATCGATCTGCCCGAATTCAACGCAGGATGTACGCTCATATTTCATTTCCTGCTGGAACGCGACCATGTCGTATGTGCTGTCGTTCCAAACAAGGTGAACGAGGTTTGTTTTCTTCCGGACAGCTGTTTCTAGCTCCATTGCGGAGAAGAGAAAACCGCCATCACCTGAGACCGAGATAATCTTTTCATCTGGATTCATGATAGAAGCCGCAATTGCCCATGGTAATGCGACGCCTAATGTTTGCATGCCGTTACTCACCAGGAATGAGTTCGGTTCATAGACGCGGAAGTGACGGGACATCCAAATCGCATGAGATCCGATATCACACGTGACCTTCGTGTCATCAGGAATCAGACGTCTCAATGTATGAATGACATCCAGAGGGTGAGATCGATGACTTTCTCTTTCTGGTGTCTTTTCGATGTCGCTTAATAGTTCCTGTAATTCAGTGACGAATTCTATGTTCTCTTTGCTAAGTGAAAGGGGAACACTGTCATGCGCTAGATGTTTGACGGTTTCAGAAATATTGCCTACAAGCTCAAGCGCTGGCTCATAAAAATGGTCAATATCTGCCTGCATGTCATCAACATGGATGATCTGACGCTGCTGCGGCTGAAGATTCCAATGCTTCGGATCATATTCAATTGGATCAAAGCCAATGGTCAAAAGGACATCTGCATGTTCAATGAGAAGATCACCCGGCTGATTACGGAATAAGCCGATTCTGCCTACATATTGAGACTCGAGCTCTCTTGAGAGAACGCCGGCTCCTTGATACGTTTCAACAAATGGGATACCAAGTGTTTTTAATAATGCTCTTGTGGCATTTGCAGCAGCTGGACGACTAGCTTTCATTCCCACAATCGCAATAGGTAAGTGTGCATTTTGAATTTTGGCGATAGCCGAACTGATGAGAGCATCTGGTGCAGGACCTAATTCTGGAGAAGGGTGAGCAGACACTGGTGTTTGTGTGGTGTGTTCTGTCACGACATCTTGTGGAAAGCTGATAAATGCTGCTCCAGCCTGCCCTTTTTGTGCCGCGCGAAAAGCATTCGTTAATGCTTCTGGTATATTATGAACGTCTTGTACTTCAACGCTATATTTTGTGACTGGTTTGAATAATGCCGCATTGTCGAGTGATTGGTGTGTTCGTTTTAGACGATCTGCACGAATGACGTTTCCAGCGATTGCGACAACAGGATCACCTTCTGTATTGGCTGTTAATAGACCTGTTGCTAAATTAGATGCACCAGGACCTGATGTGACGAGACAAACACCTGGTTTGCCGGTTAATCGTCCGACAGCAGCTGCCATAAAGGCTGCATTTTGTTCGTGTCTGCATAGGACAAGCTCTGGACCTCTGTCTTTTAATACATCAAATACAGCGTCAATTTTTGCACCTGGAATCGCAAAAACATGGGTCACACCTTGAGCAATCAGCGTATCAACAATCAACTCTGCTCCTCGTCTTGTTAGGGGTTGTGCTTGAGATTTCATTTACCCCGCACTCCTTTCGGCAAGTAAAATTTTTTATGAAAATATATTTTCATGATATGATTTACTATACATTTCATAAAATAAATTTTCCAATATATGTTTAACGTGGTTTTGATATGTTTCACGAATAAGTGTGTGAGGAGTGAAAGGATGGAACTGAGACATTTGCAGTATTTTGTCACAGTAGCGGAGGAGCTGCATTTTGGCAGAGCAGCCGCGCGGTTGAATATGACACAGCCTCCACTTAGTCAGCAAATTAAGCAGTTTGAGGAAGAATTGGGTTTTCCTTTATTTCACCGGTCGAAGCGGGTGGTGGAGCTAACAGCAGCTGGAAAGGTCTTTTTACATGAGGTTCGAGGAGTGCTGCAGCAGCTTGATAAAGCCGTTGATCATGCCCGTCATACAGCAAGAGGAGAGCTGGGGAAAATCATCATAGGTTTTGTTGGAACGGCGACGTACGATATTCTGCCGCCCGTTGTACGTGAATTCAGGGAGCTGTATCCCTCTGTCAGTATTGAGCTGCAGCAGCTTTCTGTTCCGCAGCAGCTAGAGGCACTTTTAAATGGTGAGATTGATATCGGTTTTTTACATCCTACACCGCCGCATGAAGAATTAGTGAGTCGTTTGATGAAGCAAAGTGAATGTATTTTTGCGATTCCAAAAAATCATCGATTGGCTAATAAAGAGACGGTCGCGATTGAAGATATCCGTCATGAACCGATTATTTCTTTATCACAGGAATCATGGCCGTCTCTTTATCAGCACTTTGTCCTGCTATGTGAAAAGTACGGGTTTTCTCCAAATATCGTGCAGGAAGCGGCGGAATATCAAATGATCATTGGCCTCGTCACAGCAGGGATCGGTATTGCAGTGATTCCAAAATCAGCCCGGCGTTTATTTAATCTGGATGTTGTATATCGGGCCATTGAGGATGAACAGCTTCTGGCGGAATGGACGATTTCCTATAGACGGGAAAATCATAATCCTGCTTTATTTCATCTTGTTCACCATATCCTGCATCGCACCGAGCTGGAATAAGAGGTATAGGGAACGGGTTATGGTATGATGTCGTTACATTAAAAGGAGGCGTACCTGAATTGATTACATTGCAAATGGATCAGCTGTCACGAAAAGAGGCATATAAATTATTATCTGGTTCTATCGTTCCAAGACCGATAGCGTTTATTACAAGTCTGTCTAAAGAAGATGTTGTCAATGCCGCACCATTTAGTTTCTTTAATGTCATCAGCGGACACCCGCCGCTCATTGCGGTTTCTATCGGACGACGTGATGGTCAGATGAAAGATACTGCGCAGCATATCATTGACAGGGAAGAGTTTGTCGTCCATGTGAGTGATGAAGACATGATAGAAGATATTAATGAAACAGCTGCTACATTGCCTCGGGAAGAGAGTGAGCTGGATCGCACCGGACTTCATCAAGTAGAGAGTCATGTCATTTCAGTGCCGGGAATCAAGGAAGCGCGCATTCGTTTTGAATGTCAGCTGGAAAAACATCTGACCTTTCAAAATGATGAAGGGGAGATCACAGTTGATCATATCATTGGCCGGGTTGTATGTGCACATTTAGATGAGGGTGTTTATGATGCAGAAAAAGGCTATGTTTCTACTAATGAACTGAAACCAGTTGCTCGCCTAGCAGGTAATGATTATGCCCATTTAGGCACGTCATTTGTGCTGAAAAGACCACAGTAATAGGAAAACCCCCGAGGGAAATCGGGGGTTTTCTGTTTATTTCTTCTGTTCTAGTTTGAGTGGAGCTGCGATGTTCTTTTGTACCTTTTTCCCTTTTAATACGTCGTTTGCAGCACCGACTGCCAGTTGACCGATCAGCTCAGGCTGCTGCGCGACTGTTGCAGAGAGCTTTCCTGCTTTGATTGAGCTGAGTGCATCTTCGTTTCCATCAAAGCCAACGACAAGAATGTCTTTCCCAGAGCTTTGAATCGCTTCTAGTGCGCCAAGAGCCATTTCATCATTATGGGCAAAAACGGCTTTGATGTCAGGGTTTCCTTGAAGGAGGTTTTCCATGACATTCAGTCCTTTTGTCCGGTCAAAGTCAGCAGCTTGTTTTGCTGTCACTTTTAAATCTTTATCCGCTATTTGATGGAATCCTTTTCCACGCTCACGTGTAGCGGAAGCGCCTGGTACGCCTTCTAATTCAGCGACTTTTGCTCCTTTGCCAACCTTGTCAATGATAAATTTAGCTGCCATTTCTCCGCCTTTGACGTTATCTGAGGCGACAAGTGCTTCTACCTTTCCACTTTCGGCTGAACGGTCTAATGTGATGACAGGTATATCAGAAGCGTTTGCTGATTCGACAGCGGTTGATATGGCAGATGAATCCGCTGGGTTGATGAGCAATGCGTCGACGCCTTGCTGAATAAGGTCTTCAACATCACTTGTTTGTTTAGCTGAATCATTTTGTGCATCTGCAATCACGACTTCAATGCCTAGCTTTTTCGCTTCTTTTGTCACACCGTTTTTCAGAGAAACGAAGAATGGGTTATTTAACGTCGAGATCGACAGCCCAATTTTGATGTCTTTTTTCTTGCCATCCTTTGATGACTTGGCCCACTCCGGCGGTTCAAGTGAGCAGGCAGAAAGCATGAACAATGAGAGAGTCAGGATGAGAATAAGATATTTTTTCATAGCGGCTGCCTCCTTAAGCAGATTTCTTTCTGTCTAATAGGACTGCAATCAAGATGACAATCCCTTTCACAACAGATTGATAGAATGATGAAACGCCAAGTAAGTTCATACCATTGTTCAGGACACCGATAATGAGCACCCCGATGAGTGTGCCGACAATTCGTCCTCTTCCACCGGACAGGCTTGTCCCGCCAAGTACGACGGCAGCAATGGCATCAAGCTCATAGGACGTACCAGCTGTTGGCTGCGCTGAATTTAGGCGAGATGTTAAGATCGCACCTGCTAAGGCAGACATGAAGCCTGCTAATGAATAGATCATAATTTTCACGCGTGGTACTTTGATTCCTGAGATGAGAGCCGCTTTTTCATTCCCGCCGATGGCATATGTTCTTCTGCCGAAAGGTGTTTTATGAAGCAGTACCCAAAGTACGATAAAGGTGAGAAGCATCGTGATCGCTGGAACAGGAATGCCTAAGAAATATCCGCGGCCGAATAACTGAAATGCATAGTTAGAGCCAAGCCCAGTAATCGGGTTTCCGTCTGTATAAACGAGTGTCAAACCTCTGAAAATTGTCATCGTGGCAAGCGTTGCGATAAATGGAGCCATCTTGCCTTTTGTGATTAAAAGACCGTTGATCATCCCAAGAACGGCACCGATGATACAGCCGACGATAATGGCTAAAATCGGATCCATGCCAGAAACGATAAAGCCGGCAGTCAGGGCACTGGACAGTGCAAGAATAGCACCGACTGATAAATCAATACCTCCAGTTAAAATAACAAACGTCATGCCAAAGGCAATGAGGGCATTAATGGATATTTGTCTCAGTAAGTTTAAGATGTTTAATGGCTCTAAAAAGGCCGGGTTTAAAATAGAAACAATGGCAACAAGGATGATGAGTCCTAAGAATGGCCCAAGCTTTTGCATGATGTGATCAAATCGTCCATTTGAAGTAAGTGGTTTCATGTTACTTCCCTCCTGTAGCTAGTGTCATAATTCGTTCCTGCGTTGCTTCTGCTTTGTCTAATTCTCCGCTGATGGCTCCTTCATGAATGACGAGCACCCGGTCGCTCATCCCGAGTATCTCTGGGAGCTCAGAGGAGACCATTAAAATGGCAACGCCTCGATCGGTCAGCTCATTCATTAACTGATAGATTTCTCGTTTCGCTCCGACGTCGACTCCTCGTGTCGGTTCATCTAAAATCAAGACCTTCGGCTGTATGCCGATCCATTTGGCGATGACAACTTTTTGCTGATTTCCACCAGACAGGCTTCGGGCAGAGATGTCAGAGGAAGCCGTTTTAATCGTCAGTCGTTTGATGAGAAGGTCGACAAAATCCTGTTCTGTTTTCTTATCAATCAGTCCCTTTGGAGAGAAGCTTTTTAAGTTTGGCAGACCGATGTTTTCCCGGATGGATGCATCAAGCATCAATCCTTCATCCTTGCGATCCTCTGTGATAAAGCCGATGCCGAGCTTGACGGCATCACTTGGTTTTTTAATAACAGCCTTTTTTCCATGAACCCATATTTCTCCTTGATCAAGAGGATCAAGACCAAACAGCGACCGCATCATTTCGGTCCGGCCAGCACCCATTAAGCCTGCAACACCAACGATTTCTCCAGCTTTAACTGAGAAGCTGATATCTTGAAATTGTCCTTTTCTCGTTGCTTGTTTCACCTCAAGGACAATGTCTCCTGTAGAAGGCGTTCGCTCAGGATATCGATCTGTCAATTCACGGCCGACCATTTTTTTGACGACTTCATGGAAATTCGTTTCAGGTATGGCTTTCGTATCGACCGTTTTCCCATCACGCATGATCGTAATCCGGTCACAGATTGCAAAGATTTCCTCCATACGGTGAGAAATATAGACTATGGAAACGCCTTCTTTTTTGAGAGATTCAATGACCTGGAAGAGCTTCTCGATTTCCCGTTCCGTAAGAGCTGCTGTCGGCTCATCCATGATGATGACCTTTGCATCGGTCATTAATGCTTTTGCAATCTCAATCATCTGTTTTTGTCCAACAGAACAGCTGCCTGCCTCTTGTTCAAGTGAGAGATTCACAGACAAACGGTCCAGCTGCGTTTGGGCGAGGGTCTTCATTTTCTTAGTATCTAGCAGTCCGAGTTTCGTATAGATTTCTTTCCCGATGAATAGGTTCTCCAAGACGGTCATATCCGGCCATATGTTGAGCTCCTGATGAATGAAGGCGATGCCGTGCTCCTCCGCTTCCTTCGGATTTTTGAAAGCGATTTCTTTTCCGTCGATTTGTATCGTTCCTTGATCTAAAGAATAAAGACCTGTAAGCAGATTCATTAAAGTTGATTTTCCCGCACCATTTTCACCCATGAGTGCGTGGACTTCACCTGTGACGAGGTCAAAGGAGACCCCGGAGAGAACGGTGTTTTTTCCAAAAGCCTTATGGATGTTATGCATCTCTATGTTCATATCTGGCTCCTCCTTTTAAAAGATGACACCGGCATGAAGAATGCAGTTTGCGTATGGGGTGGCTTCACCCGTTCGAATGACTGCTTTTGCCTGTTTGGTCATGTCTTTGAACGTCTCGTGGTCTACTTCATGTAACGGTTTTGAGAGCGCTTTCTTAAGAAATAAATGATCTCGTTCATTGGCTTCTTTGATTTCACTAGCTACAGTGATGTTTTCAACGGCCATTTCCTGAAGAAGGAGGGAGGTGACCTCCTGAAAGGATGGTGTGCCGATTGATAACGCCAGGTCGATTTTGACTGGACCTTCTGGGATAGGGAGACCACAGTCTGCGATAACGATTGTATCTGTGTGGCCAAGGTCAGCAAGCACCTTGGCGATATGGCTGTTTAGGATGCCGTTTTTTTTCATTTCTTTTTCTCCAATTCTTCTCTTGTTGGCATGCCGCCTTGTGCGCCAAACTTTGTGACGGACATTGATGCTGCAAGGTTGGCAAAGGCAAGTGCGTCATAGAGGGATTTGCCTTCTGTTAGAGCGACAGCCAAGGCTCCGTTAAAGGTATCGCCAGCCCCTGTTGTATCGACTGTTTCGACAGGAACGCCTGGAACCAACACGTCTTTCGTTCCATCAAAATATCGAACCCCATTTTTTCCTTCTGTGATTAATAATTTGTTAGGGTATTGACGCAAGGCATCTTCAATTGGCAGACCATCAAACATCAGAACAGCTTCATGTTCATTCGGTGTAATGTAAGCAGCCTGATCTAAAACCTGCTTCGATACTTTACGGGCTGGTGCAGGGTTTAAAATGACAGGGATTTCTTTTTCACTGCAAATGGCACAGACCGCTTCGACCGTTTCTTCAGGTATTTCCTGCTGGATGAGAACCATCCCAATATCATCAATTGTAGAAAGAGCATCACTCACATAGTCAGGAGTAACCTCGTCATTTGCCCCTTTGACCACTACAATGCTGTTATCACCTTCTGCTAAAATGATATGAGCTGTGCCGCTCTCCATTTCGGTAACCGGTTTCATATATGAGGTACGGACACCTTGTGCTTGTAAATTGCTGAGAATATCATGGCCATAAGCATCATCACCAACTCGGCCGACCATATATACATCTGCACCGAGTCTGGCGCTTGCGACTGCCTGATTGGCACCTTTCCCGCCTGGGACCGTTTTAAACGATTCGCCTAAAACCGTTTCACCGGCATTTGGCCGTTTATCTGATGTGACGACTAAATCCATTGAACAGCTTCCTACTACAACAATATGACTCATTGTGAATCCACCTTTCTTGTGGTCTCTCGTTCAATAAAAGAGACGGGCATTTGAATAACTGGTTGATCTATCGGTTGTTTCTGAATCGCTTTGATTAACAGCTGTGCTGCTTCTTTTCCCATCTCATAGGCCGGCTGCCTTATGGTCGACAAGGAAGGGAAGAGCAGTTCACTTTGCGGAATATCATCAAATCCAATGATTTGAACGTCTCCTGGAATCGCTTTTCCGATTCGAATCGCTTCATGGATGACCGCTGTTGCGACGATATCGTTGCTGGCAATGATCCCATCTGTTTCAGGGTACAGCTGGAAAAGGGCCTTGGCACTTTTTCGAGCTTCTTGAAAGGAAAAGGAAGCATTAGACATCACATGAAAGTCGACACCTGTTTCCGTGAGAACATCGAGTGCGCCTTTGAATCGCTGCCGCGCTGTTTGCAGATGGGCAGGTCCTTTTAACAGTGTGATCTGCCGGCTGCCGCGTCTGATTAATTCCATTGCCGCCATTTTCCCGCCAGCTGCAGCATCTGCAAAAACAGAAGGTGCATGTGGAACCGTTCGATCTAAAAACACAACAGGCAGATCATCATCATTGTATATATCTGACTCAGGTTCATTTGTGACCGCGATGACACCGACCACTTGATTTTGTTTAAAGGTTTGCAAGTATGCCATTTCTTTCTCTCGATCTTCATCACTGTTTCCGAATAATAACCGAAAACCGTGCGCATGAATCTCATCCTCAACGCCTCTAGCAAGCTGAGGAAAGAAGGGGTTTGTGATATCAGGCAAGATTAAGCCGATTAAGCGTGATTCTCTTTTGAAAAGGGATCTAGCCACTTCATTGGGAAAGTAGTTCAACTCCTGCATCGCTTGCGTCACGCGGGTTTTCGTATCTGAATGAACATATCCAGTATCATTGAGCACGCGTGAAACAGTGGCAACAGACACTTGTGCAGCTTTTGCGACATCTTTAATTGTAGCCAATGGAGAGCCTCCCTTCATGAATGTGTAACCGTTTACACACATAGATTATCACGAAAGCATCGAAATGACAATCTAAAAAAAATAAAAAAAAGAAAAGAAAGAAGGCTTCTTCCTTTTCTTAACTAATAATACCTGTTTGTGTAATGTTCACTTTCACTTTTGGAATGATTTTCACCTTCGGATAATCGGTGACCCAGTTCATTTTCATATATTCATCATAGTGTTTTACCCGATATTTTCTGCCAAGGCTTAGGACGTCAGAATTTGCTTCTTGCAGGGCCGCAATGACTCTTTCGGCGTCTTTAGTCAAAATAGCTGACAGCCTTTTATTTAACATTTTAATTTTCTTGTCTGTATCTAAATTATCTTTCGGATATTCAATAATAGAGGTATTGAATTCAAACTCAAGAGAGAAGGTTACGTTTCGATGATCAGGATTGACGATTTTAATGTCTCTCTTTGTATCGGTAACTTGAATGCTGATGTAATTGTTCTCCTTTGATTTCATATCACTTCTTACTTTTTTTGTGAAGTTTGCATAACTGCCCATTTTTCCATCCATGATGGTGAGCAGAATGGCATCTTGCGCATAAAGTTCACCTTTCTTTTTCTCATTATCAAATAAGGCGACCCCCCTTACACTCGTTAACTTTTTCGATTTATCGTAGTAGAGTAATGGCAGTGTGAAATCCTCGCCGGTTTGCAGCATTTTGGACCGGATATTTTGAATGTTCTTAGGTGCAACTTGTGAGGAGCGTGATGCAGAAGTGATCAGGTTGTTTAAATAGTCGCTCACAATGAGTTTTTCCTTGAGCAGAGAATTGATTAAGTCCACACAGCTCCCGCCTTGCACCACTGCCAAGTTTGCGAGCAAAGGGCTTTTGGGATCGCGGTAAAACATATCTAAGTAAGGGAGCAGCCGGTTTTGGGCAAATTCATCACCGATCAGCAGGACCCTCATTTTCGACATATCAATTTTTTGGTCTACACTTCGGCTAAAGTTGCTTCTTGCTTTTCTTAAAGTAGGCGCATCGGTTGTGAGAACAGTGGTTAAATAGCTGCCAGAATTCCCTTGCTGCATACTTTGAGACTGTTGCACCTTTCGATAGGTAATCGAATATCTCGCATTGTCATCCTCTCCTTGATCAACAGCTGAAGTTAATACGAGCGAGATGTCTTTTAATAGGTTTTGATCCCAGCAGCCAGGCATGAAAATGAGGGAAACACACATAAGCAGTGTCAACATGTACCTATGATGCATGTGATTTCACCTTCTTTTTGCGGTGTTTGATAAAGATGATAACGGCCATCATGATCGGAAGTGTGTATATAAATGAATATTGTGCAACGGTGGTAAAGTCATTGAAGCGCTGAATTCTAAAGTTATCAGTTGAAAGAAAACAGCTTGCAGCATAAATCAAAATGGCAAAATAGTAGACATATTTTTTGTGATTTTTTTTCTTCAGCATACTGGACACACCATTTGCACAAAAGTACAGATAATTACTCAGTGTGGCTAAAATGACAAAGACCCAAAAGCTTAGAAAAATTAAATCCGTGCGCTCAATGACACCGAATGTAATGGTTTTTAATAGATACAAAACAGGATTCGGGATAACATCAAGCTCAGCTGGGCTGAAAAACATAAAACAAATTAATGTAATAAATAGGTAGTAAAGCGTCGTGCATATATTTGAAATGGTCATCACTTTATATCGTTCCTTAATGGTGCCCTTCATCAGTGGAGAGATGATTAAAATCATCTCAAATCCATTCAATGACAGCACCACGTCCTTCAATCCAAGCTGAAATTGAGAAATATCTGTTTGGAAAAAAGGCAGAAGGTAATCAATATTGGTTCCTTTCAATGAATAGAACATCAATAGAGAGAGCATAAGCAAAAAGGGAGTTAAGATAAAGTTAAACCTGACAATGGCTGTAATTTGCTCCTTTGAGATATAGATAATGCATATCATCAGTAATAGGTTAATCACCCAGTTTGGTGTGAGCGGGAGCACCCATATGCCAAGAATCCTTGTGAATATAGAAAGGACTACGATGCAGACCGAGGCAAAGTATACCGTATAGAGCACGACCAAGGCGCGTCCAATCCATTTTCCAAAGACCTCAATCAGCGCTTGGAAAAATGACGTTTCTGGATACTTGTAGATGATATAAAGAAAAATGGTATTGATGATTTGGATAAAAAAACACGCGACAATTATTGCCATCCAGCCATCGTGTCCCATGTCTTTCATTAGCAAATGGGGGAGCGCTAAAATACCAACACCAATTTGAGATTGGATGATAAAAAAAACAGCTTGAGGTGGAGATATTTTATTTTTCATTTTTCTTTTTCCACCCTCTCAGTTGTTCAATTTGTTTGTTCTTTTGCGGATTTAAATAAACAGGGCGGTTTTTGTACATCCACATTGGGAGTCGAACCACAGTATCTTTTAAGTCCTGCCAGTTAAATGGAGCAACAGGTGATAAATATGGCACCCCTAGTGATTCTAGGCGGCATAAATTCATGAGAATAATGGCGAGCCCAAATGAAATGCCAATAAATCCAAACATCGATGCCATAAACATGAGCGGGAAACGAAGCATCCTGATGGTGGACGTCATTTCAAACGACGGAAGTACAAATGAAGCGACAGCCGTCACAGCGACTACAATCACTTGGACATTCGAAATAAGTCCTGCTTGTACAACCGCATCCCCAATAACCAAACCTCCTACGATGCCAATGGTCTGCCCGATAGGTTTAGGCAGACGCACCCCAGCCTCACGTATAAGTTCAATTGTGATCTCCATCAGCATAGCCTCAATCAATGGAGGAAAGGGAATGCCAATAATAGAGTTCTTCATCGTAATAGCTAGTTCATCTGGGACAACCTCATAATGAAACGCAATAACAGCAATATAAAAAGATGGCAATATGACTGCGATGATGCAGGCAAGATAACGAAGAATACGAATAAACGTAGCAGGAATCCAGCGGCTGTTATAATCATCTGGCGACTGAAAAAAACTAAAGAACGTGATAGGCAGAATAATGGCCATTGGACTGCCATCCATGAGTACGACTATTCTGCCTTCAAGAATGGCAGATCTTACCTTGTCCGGACGTTCTGTATCAATCAGCTGCGGGAAAATAGAATATGAATCTTCCTCAATTGCCTCAACGATAGAGCCAGGACTTATCAGTGTGTCTACTTTAATAGAAGAAATCCGTCTGTTGACTTCTTCGACCTTTTCTTGATTGGCAATATCAGATATATAAACCGTTGCAAGCTTTGTTTCCGATTTTGTACCGACCTTATGATATTGAATGGCAAGCTTCCGATCATTTAAATGCGAACGCAGTAAGTAGATATTGGTATCAAGACTTTCAACAAAACCATCATGTGCACCCGCGATAATACTTTCAGAAGACGGTTCAGTAATAGAGCGCAGCGGCGGCTGTCCGACAGCAAACAGCTTGATTTGCGAGGAGTTTTCATCAAGAAAGGCAATACTTCCCGCAATAATACTGTCTGTGATCAGCGTCAAGTCGCCTGTTTCAAGTGTGCTAAGAGACTTTATATAATTCTGCTTTCCAGGAGAGCCTAATAAGTTACCGATAATGAAATCATTTAATTTGCCTTCATCAATTCTTGTTTTAATAAAGAACAGCACAGATTTTGTTTCATTCACCATTAACTCTCGATATTCAAAATCGCCGCTTTGCTGAAATGTTTTTTTTAGGATACGGATTTTTTCCTCGAAGCTGCCTGATAAAAAATGCAGGCGTGTCTGCTCATTGGTGTTTGGCATCTTTAGCCTCCTCTCACAGATTTTTTACCCATAGTGTAAGCGGAGAAGCGGATTTTATTCGTCTCCTTTGGGGAAAGCATGACATAAGCTGACAACTTTCAACTAAATTCACATTAAAAATGTTAAGAAATGATGAATCTTGATAAAAACAAATGAATAATGTTTCATTGTTTAGGTCATAAGGTGCGAATCTCGTAAAGAGAAGGTACACCGAAATGATCAAAATTTTACATCTTATCCCAATTTTTCGTGACCTAAAAATAAGCAGATGACTTGATTTTTTTAGAGGTGACCTTTGTCATAGGCCAACACATAGCAATCTGACCAATGAGGATGACTTTCTAACCTGTTCGTTCAAAAATATAAAACATTCCAAAACACGCACTATTTATTTAAAGCGCTGATATGACTGATGTTATAGAGAAGAGCGGGCTTTAAAACATTGATTCAAAATACATCTTAATAATTGTCAAAAAATTTAGGGAGAAAAGGACAAAAGATTTTCGGATCATTGATGGTAACGCTTTCTCATGAATTCAGCAGAAATTCAGATTGATTTTTGTCCGCCTTTTGGCCTTTTCATTTAAAGGATGGGTAGGCAAAAAAGCCTTCTGATTAGAGGAATTTGGCATACGAGGAAGTGAAAGATTATGTTACATAATACCGATTGTGATTTTATGCTGAACAGATATACTGTTGATTGAATTTACATATCACACTCATAAAAAAAGGAGATGTAGATAGCGATGTGGTTAATCGTTATAGCCTGTGTCATCATGTTAGGGATTGGCTTTATTGAAAAGAAGCGTCATCAGAAAAATATCGATGCCCTGCCGGTGCGCGTCAATATTAATGGTATTCGCGGAAAGTCTACCGTCACAAGATTGACAACCGGTATCTTAATGGAGGCAGGTTATAAAACTGTCGGTAAAACAACGGGAACGGATGCAAGAATGATTTATTGGGATACGCCAGAGGAGAAACCGATTAAAAGGAAACCGCAAGGACCGAATATCGGAGAGCAGAAAGAAGTTATGAGAGAAACAGTTGAAAGAGGAGCAAATGCCATCGTCAGTGAATGTATGGCGGTAAATCCAGATTACCAAATTATCTTTCAGGAAGAGCTGCTTCAAGCAAATATTGGCGTGATCGTAAACGTTCTTGAAGACCATATGGACGTTATGGGGCCGACACTTGATGAAATAGCAGAAGCCTTTACAGCGACAATTCCTTACAATGGACACTTGGTTATTACGGATAGTGAATATACAGATTTCTTTAAAGAGATTGCGAAAAAACGCAACACAGAAGTCATTGTTGCGGATAATTCCAAGATTTCCGATGAGTTTTTGCGGAAATTTGAGTACATGGTTTTCCCAGATAATGCTTCACTTGCACTTGGTGTTGCCCAAGCATTAGGGATTGATGAAGATACGGCATTCAGAGGAATGTTAAATGCGCCGCCTGATCCAGGAGCGATGAGAATTCTCCCATTAATGGACGCGAAAACACCTGGACACTTTGTAAATGGATTTGCGGCAAATGACGCAGCATCTACATTGAACATTTGGAAGCGTGTGAAAGAAATTGGATATCCAACAGATGAACCGATTATTATTATGAACTGCCGTGCGGATCGGGTAGATAGAACGATCCAGTTTGCGGAGGATGTACTTCCATATATTGAAGCAAGTGACCTTGTCTTAATTGGTGAAACAACTGATCCAATTGTGAAGGCATATGAGGAAGGGAAAATTCCGGCTGACCACTTACACAACCTTGAATATCAATCTACAGAAGAAATTATGAATATGCTTGAGAAAAAGCTTCATAATCGAGTGGTTTATGGAGTCGGCAATATCCATGGTGCCGCTGAACCGTTAATCGAAAAAATTCAAGAATACAAAATTAAGCAGCTTGTCAGCTAGGAGGAAATATAGAAAATGTTCGGATCAGATCTTTATATCTCGTTAATTTTAGGTGTTCTACTTAGTTTAATCTTTGCAGAAAAAACAGGAATCGTACCAGCTGGACTTGTTGTCCCGGGTTATCTGGCACTCGTATTTAACCAGCCAGTCTTCATTTTAATCGTCTTATCTGTCAGCTTGCTTACGTATGTGATCGTTCGCTTTGGCTTATCAAAATTCATGATTTTATACGGACGCAGAAAGTTTGCTGCGATGCTGATTACAGGGATTGCCTTAAAGCTGATATTTGATTTCTTCTATCCAGTGGTCCCATTTGAAATAGCAGAATTCCGCGGAATCGGAATCATCGTCCCTGGATTGATTGCAAATACGATTCAAAAGCAAGGTCTTACAATTACCCTTGGAAGCACGTTACTTCTAAGTGGTGCAACATTTGCCATCATGTATGTTTACTATCTATTTTAAGATAAGGTGTGTCCAATGATGAATAAAAAATTGAGCTTTCAGGAAAAGCTGCTGAAAATCACAAAGAATCAAAAGAAAAAGACGAATAAACACGTACTCATTGCTTTACCGATCGTCATTGCTTGTACATTTCTATTTACGTTTATCGGGAAAGCACAAGTGCCAACTGTACAAAAGAATCCAGAAAACATCCTGACCGCTTCGTTTGTCGGTGACATTATGTTTGGAAGAAACGTAGAGAAAGTAACAGAACGCTATGGAAAAGAGCATCTCTTTCGTTATGCCAAGCCATATTTTGATGTGTCAGATTATGTGACAGGTAACTTTGAGCATCCTGTCGCATCAGATAAGGAACAGGCAGCCCAAAAGAATATTCATTTAAAAACAGATGAAGATTCTGTCCAAGCGTTGAAGGATTTAAATTTCTCTGTCTTAAACTTTGCGAATAACCATGCGGCAGACTATGGTGAAAAAGGGCTGAACAACACGATCAATGCCTTTGAACAAAATGGCATGGATTATACAGGTGCAGGCCGTAACCTCCAAGATGCGAAGCAGAACATTTCGTACAAAGAAGTAAATGGTGTCAAAATTGCTACACTTGGTTTTACAGATGTGTATGGGAAAGATTTCAAAGCAACGAATCGCCAGGCGGGTATTCTGCCAGCCGATCCATCTATCTTTATTCCGATGATTTCGCAGGCTGCTGAAAAGGCAGATCTCGTCGTTGTTCATGCTCACTGGGGACAGGAGTACAACAATGAAGTAAACGACAGACAAAGAGAATTGGCAAGAGCGATGTCTAAGGCCGGAGCTGATATCATTATCGGTGCCCACCCGCACGTCCTTGAACCAATGGAAGTCTATAACGGAACAGCGATTTTCTATAGCCTAGGTAACTTTATTTTTGACCAAGGCTGGTCAAGAACACGTGATTCTGCACTTGTTCAGTATCATCTGAATGAAGATGGAAAAGCGACATTTGAAGTTGTCCCAATGTACATCAAAGAAGCAACACCTGCTCCAGTAAAAGCAGGATCTCTAGAATCAAAAGCCATTATCCGTATGCTGACCAATGGAACGAATGCAGATTGGAAAGAAAAAGACGGACACATTTTCTTTGAAGTAGATCACGCTGATAAAGTTAAAAACTTAAAAGAAAACGGAGGGAAAGAGAAGAAATGAAATTCCTAAAAGCAAGCTGGCCGTTTGTTGCGTTAATTTTAGTCTTTGTCTTTATGTCTGCTTTTAAATTTAGTGACAGTCTGACAGATCACGAAAAACAAAAGATTTCGGTTGAAATGCAGAAAATTGAACAGCAAAAGCAGTCAAAAGCGGAAGCAGGTAAATAACCTAAAAAAGATAAAGGGCACGCACATCGCGTGCTCTTTTTTTGTCGAAAAAGGGTGTAAAATGAAAGGTGTCATGCCGAAACTATAGAAGATTGGAGGGAAAAGATCATGAAATGGAAAGGAATATTGATAGGAGGGTGTGCGCTTGTAGGGCTGATGTTCATGTCTCAATCAGCGGTATCTGCTCAAACACTATCTCTTTTGGAGCAAGCGGAAAAGCTGATTGGAACACCTTATCATAAAGGAGGAACCGATCCAAAAACGGGCTTTGATGCATCTGGGTTTATTCAATATGTGTACAAGACATCCGAAACATTTGATTTGCCGCGGAAGGTAATCGACCAATATCAGATTGGAAAAAAGGTATCATGGGATAAAGCGCAGCCCGGTGACCTTGTGTATTTCCGAAGCCTTGAAGAAACAAAGGATATCCCAACACATGTGGCGTTGTACGCGGGGAACAATCAGGTCATCCACATCACGCTTAGTCAAGGTGTGGTGAAAACAGATGTCAGCAAAAGCAAATATTGGACAGACCGATTTTATGCGGTCAAACGCCTGCCCGGCACGCAAGAAATTTCTGATGACCCTCTTGTGAAAGATGCGCTGACCTATTTAGGAATTCCTTATGAATTTGGAGGAGCAGATCCAAAGACTGGATTCGACTGCTCAGGATTTTTACAGTATTTATTTGAAAAATCACTTGGAATCTATTTACCTCGAAGTGCTGAACAGCAGTGGAGCGTTGGAGAAAAAGTGGCATTAGACGATATCCGCCCTGGGGATTTTGTCTTTTTTAGCAACACATATAAGCCCGGAATTTCTCATGTAGGTATGTATATTGGAGGCGACCGCTTTATTCATGCAAGCCGTTCTGAAAGTGTGACAATTTCTTATTTATCTGAATCGTATTGGCGCGAGAAATGGACAGGTGCAAAACGGTTAACAGATCTGGAGCTTGCGAAAGAGGACCCTATCGTATCAAAAGCCGCTACGTATATTGGTGAAGTCCCTTATGTCAAAGGCGGTACGAACCCAAAGGAAGGATTTGATACAGCAGGATTCACGCAGTACGTGTATCAAGAAGTGCTTGGCATTGAGCTGCCCCGCTATGCATCAGGTCAAGTCAAAGCAGGTACACCTGTGAAACGTTCTGAGCTTCAGCCGGGAGATCTTGTCTTCTTCAGCGGAACATCATTGATGCCGGCGATATATGCAGGATCCAATCAAGTCATTCATGTGACTGTCTCAAACGGTGTTGTCTTAACCAATATGAAAACGAGTACGTACTGGAAGGACAAATATGAAACGGCTGTTAGAATCAAAAAATAAAGAAAAAGCCCGATCAATACTTGTATCGGACTTCTGGACTTCTCTCTAGGCGCTGATCAGACAAGCGTCTTTTTTTCATGGAATTGATTTTGTAAAAGAAGATCAATAAAATAAGCGACACCGTCTTCATGATTTCCTTTTGTGATGAAGGTGCTCTTTTCTTTAATGACATCAACAGCATTCCCCATTGCAATGCGGTGACCTGCTTCTTCAAACATAGAAAGGTCGTTTGGGCTGTCACCAATTGCATAAATATGTGAGCGGTCTACACCATAATGGGCTGCGAGCTTTTTCAGGGCATGTCCTTTTCCAGACTCTTTTGGCAGCACCTCAATAATATGTTTTCCAGACGAGGTCAATGAAAGCTCGGGCATGTCTGTCAGAAGATTTCGTGCTTCGTTCAGTTTGTTCATATCAAAAGAGAAGCAGAGTAATTTATAGGTCGGTTCGTTCGACTCAAAAATCTCACGGATATCATCTACTGGTTTGATGCCAAATTGTTTAAATTGCGTCATGGCTCCTTCCCATAGATCAGCGAGATCCTCATTTGGGTTTGCGCTTTTGATCAGATCAAATTCTGCTTTCAGCTTCTCTTTTCCATCAAAAGGAGAGAGGAGAGCATCATCTGTATAGACTTCAAAGTAAATGTTTCGTTCCACTAATGCCTTTGCAGCCCGCTTGCCCGCTTCTTGGTCCAATGTGATACGGCTGAAGAGCTCGTATCCTTCTGTATGGACAGTCCCGCCGTTTGCCGCAATAATGGGGATGTCCAAATCACCAAGCAGCTCCTTTACATCAAAAGTTGCCCGCCCTGTACAGATGGTCACAATATATCCAGCTTCCTTTGCACGAATCAATGCCTCACGGTTTTGAGCGGATATTTCACTTTTTGTATTTAAGAGTGTACCGTCTAAATCAATCGCAATCATTTTTTTCATCGCTGTCAAATCCTCCTTCATTCATGCAATAGCCTCTTCAAAGTATGTACGATTTTCTTCATTCTCATAAAAAAGGAAGGTTGATTCCTCTCTATCAAGGCTAAACAAAAATGAGTGAATGATCAAGGAAATAAGAAAAAGCGCCCCTTAGGGACGCTTCCAGCGTGTAGACAAACCCTCGCACTCCGTGTCAGGTCTGCGCTCCGGTACTCACGAATCTCAAATTCGCTCTGTTCCGGTGCTCGCCCTTCCTAGATTGCAAAGGTTTTCTATCACGCTGAAAAGAAGACAAAGGGCTAAAATCAAGATCATTTTAGCCCTTTGTCAACAATCTAAAAGCGCCCCAAAGGGACGCTTTTATTTATGATAATTCAAGCTGCTTCTTCAATTCAGTTTTCACTTCGTTCAGCTGGTTTTGATCCAATTGGAAATAATAAACGCCGTTTGGCTGGTAATCAGATCCTTTAAGCTGAATGGTATCAACCGATTTCAATGAAGTCAGAAGCGGGAAAAGACCGACTAACTCCTTCATAGAAAGGGTGGTTGATACATTATCACCGAGTGTATCAATGATATTGTCGTATGACGGAATAGAAGTTAATGATTTTGATTTATCAAAAATGGCTTTTAATACTTCCATTTGTCGCTGTCCACGCATTAAGTCACTATCTGCTTTTCTCGTTCTCACATATGCGAGCGCTTGATCACCATCTAGTGTATGAGTTCCAGTTTGAAGCACAACCTTGCCTTTTGTATCCTTTTTAATCTGTTTCACAAGATACTCATCCTTGATGTTAATAGGAACACCGTTTAATTCGTTGACGATTTCTTTAAACGCTACGAAATTACTTTGGATGACAAAATCGACCGGAATATCAAGTAAATCTTCAACTGTGCTCACTGTTAAATCTGCACCGCCAAATGCGTGTGCGTGAGTAATTTTATCAAAACCGTGGCCTGGAATATTAACGTATGAGTCCCTAGGAATGCTTAATAATTTAACGGTTTTATTTGTGCGGTTAATGGTTGCCAAAACCATTGCGTCACTTCGTGCTTGTTTCACTGTTTCGCCCGGTCTGCTGTCAATTCCAAGCAGCAAGACAGAAAAGCTGTCTTTTCCTGGATCGAATGCTTCAATCCGTTTCACAGATTGTGCGCCGCGATCAAGAGATACTTGAGCCTTTTTGGCAGCATTTGTTATTTTGTAGTAGGCATAGCCTGTGACTGAAGCAGTTGTCAATAAAAGAATACTAATGATAAAAAGAGTGACTTTCACCCATGGTTTTAAACGCTTTTTTCCTTTGCGTTTACTTCGTGATTGATCCATATATTTTAAACCCTCGCTATGATTTTATAGTAAAGATGTCCTTCTTTCTGCTTACAAACTAAAACAAATATACCTTAAAACGGGATATAGTGCGACATTTTTTTCACTAACGCTTAATTGACGTTTTCTTCTCGTAAAAAGTTTCAAAGATACACAAATGAAATATATTTGTCATAAAACATCGAAATGTTTGAAATGACAGGAAGTGAGGAAAATGACTTTTCATAAGAGTACAGAGACAAAAGTGGGGTTATGTATATGAAAAATCGGAATGGATGGCTTTATTTCTTCGGCGCCCTTGGCGGTGCTTTATATGGCTATGATACAGGTGTCATCTCTGGCGCCATCTTATTTATGAAAGAGGATTTAGGTTTAAATGCGTTTACAGAGGGGCTTGTCGTCAGCTCGATTTTAATCGGGGCGATGCTCGGTTCCTCTCTTTCTGGAAAGCTGACAGACCAATTTGGGCGAAAAAAAGCCATCATCGCCGCAGCTATTTTGTTTATTATCGGCGGATTTGGTACAGCTCTTGCACCGAATACAGAAGTGATGGTCTTATTCCGAATTGTGCTAGGGCTCGCTGTCGGGTGCTCGACAACGATTGTTCCATTATATTTATCTGAACTTGCACCAAAGGAATCACGAGGGGCACTGTCCTCTTTAAACCAGCTCATGATCACATTTGGTATTCTTCTTGCCTATATTGTGAACTACGCTTTAGCGGATGCAGAGGCATGGCGCTTGATGCTTGGAATTGCGGTTGTTCCTTCTGTTCTATTATTATTCGGGATTTTGTTTATGCCGGAAAGTCCCCGCTGGCTGTTTGTTCACGGACAGGCTGACCGTGCGAAGAAGATATTATCTCAACTCAGAAAAAGTCAGCAAGAAGTGGAAGAAGAAATTTCAGATATTCAAAAGGCGGAAAGTGAAGAGAAAGGCGGTTTTAAGGAATTATTTGAGCCGTGGGTACGCCCAGCATTGATTGCCGGTGTCGGCCTAGCCTTTCTGCAGCAGTTCATCGGTACAAATACGATCATTTACTATGCACCAAAAACATTCACAAGTGTTGGTTTTGGGAATTCAGCAGCGATTTTAGGAACTGTTGGAATTGGTGCAGTGAATGTCATTATGACGTTTGTTGCCATTAAAATCATTGACCGTGTAGGGCGTAAAGCGCTGCTCCTATTTGGGAATGCAGGAATGATCCTTAGTTTAATTGTCCTGTCAGTGGTCAACCGATTTTTTGAAGGTTCAACAGCTGCAGGATGGACAACCGTTATTTGTTTAGGTCTCTTTATCGTCATCTTTGCTGTCAGCTGGGGGCCAGTCGTTTGGGTGATGCTCCCAGAGCTGTTCCCAGTACATGTCAGGGGAATCGGTACAGGTGTCTCCACCTTCCTTCTTCATACAGGAAATTTAATCATCTCGCTGACATTCCCAGCTTTATTAAGCGCGATTGGTATCAGTAATCTTTTCCTCATCTATGCGGTCATTGGCGTAGGCGCCTTCTTATTTGTGAAATACTTGGTGACCGAAACGAAGGGGAAAAGTCTTGAAGAAATCGAAGAAGATTTAAAAAAGAGAAATCGTGCCGTCGCAAGTGGCGAAGGAAAAACGGTATGAACAATGGCCAGCTGCTGTGTGCAGCTGGCTTTTCTATGTTAAACAAACGTTTAATCAAGAAAGGACATTCCCTCATCTTCTGAACGTGCTGCCTATCACATACATATGGAACAGGCGGGAGAAAGGTGGAAATGAGATGAAAGGGAAAACAAGCATTGTCATGCTGACGTACAATGAACTGCATTTGACGAAAAAATGTATCGATAGCATGAAACAGCATACGGATAGCGACCAATATGAACTCATCATTGTCGATAATGCGTCAACTGACGGCACGAAGGAATATGTAAGAGAGCTGAATGATGTGATATTCATTGATAATGAAGAGAATGAAGGTTTTGCAAAGGGATGTAATCAAGGGGCAAAAAAAGCTTCAGGAGACAGCATTCTCTTTTTAAATAATGACACGATCGTGACGGAAAATTGGCTGCCTCCATTAAAAGAGGCGTTATTTGCATCAGAGCGGATTGGGATGGTGGGGCCCGTCTCTAATTATGTGAGCGGCCCTCAGATGGTCCAGCCATCGTATACAGATGTGAAGGAGCTCCCAGACTTTGCTAAAGAGTATACGTCTAAGAGAAAAGGTCAGAGAACTTATGTGCACCGGCTTGTAGGGTTTTGCTTGCTCGTGAAAAGAAAGCTGATCGAGGATGTGGGATTATTTGATGAGCGGTTTGTATATGGATCATTTGAGGATGACGATCTATGTTTGCGGTCATTACTAAAAGGATATCAGCTGCAAATTGTGCATGATTCCTTTGTGCATCATCATGGTCATGCTACCTTCAATGCCAATCAAGAAACGAACATCTCTACACTGTTTACTGAGAATAGACTTCGGTTTTTAGATAAGTGGGGCATAGATCTAAATTTGATCACCCCTCATCCGTATTTTGCGGAATTACTCCCTGAGGACGCTGCTCGCGTGCTGGATGTTGGGTGCGGCGCAGGGGCTACCGGGCTTGAGCTAATGAATCGTCAGTCTGTATACATGTACGGGGTAGAGGCGGATACGTTAAAAGCAGCGGTCGCAAAGGCGTATTATGAAGAAGTCATCGAGGCAAATGCAGATGAATACCCATGGTCAGAGAAAGAGGCCTCTTTTGATGCGGTCATTTTTTCAGATGTTTTAGAGCATGTGTCAGATCCTTGGCACATCATTGAGCAAGCCCACGCATCTTTAAAGCCAGGCGGTGTTATCATTTGCTGTTTGCCTAACATGATGCATGCAGAGGTACTTCTTCCTTTGATGACAGGGGATTTTACGTATCAAGATGTAGGAATTTTAGACCGAACCCATATACGGTTCTTCACACCAAACACGATGCGTGCACTTTTCCCAGATCAATTGTTTGAACGCGTGATCGAGCAGCGGATCAATGTACAGATTGATCAAAACGTCCAATTGTTTTTTGACGAGGTGGCGAGGATAGGAGCATCACTTGGCTTTCAAACAAAAGCGTTGTCTGATCAAGTGACTTTGTATCAGCTTCTCATTGTCGTACGTAAAAAAGGCGGTTCCCCTTCGGGATAACCGCCTTTTGGTATTACCATTTGAAGCTTTTTGTTGCGCCTTCTGCGCCAAAGTTCAAGATGTTCACTTTGATATTGTAATCGATGTCTGCTTCTTGGAATAGCCTATCCCACTCGGTACCATGCTTATCCCAATAATCAGGATATTTCATACGAAACTGCTGGTTTAAAAAAATAGGATCAACGCCCACTTCTTTTTGCACATGATTTACTGCTTTTTGAATGCGTTCTTTAATTTTATGAGCAAAGAGCCGCTCAAATCGTTTGATGTACTGCTCATCGTATGAGTTTTCTGGAGGATATTGATCCTCTGATAATTTTCCATTTGTTTTTACGTTAATTTTAAAGGAAACCTTTCCGTCTTTCAGATAGGGCTCGACCTTCGTTTTAGCTTTTTTTATTTCATACGTTATCGGATAACCTTTGTAGGTGGCAGGTACAACGCCGCCAGTGATACGGCCCATTACCCAGTTTAAAGATTGGACATCTTTTGCTGGAATAAAATCAATCAGTTTACGCGTTTTCCCATGTATGATTCCTGCACCATCATAAATAAGTTCACCGTCTACTGCATCTACACTTTGTACAAGGAAGCTAACGCCCATCTGAAAATAATCAGACGCCCGGCCAATACGAGTTGGCAGTGCGATCTGACCGTTAAAGCTTCGGTTTTTGGATGTTTCGAAGATATGTTCAACCGGGATTTTTTGCTGCGATTTTAGTTTTTGGTTAATAATTTTTGACGCATCTCCTCGTGATACTAGGAGATAGCTGCTGCGCCGAACCTCATCATCTCGAATAAAATGATTGAGTGTTCCTTGAATATCGTGATGCTCCGCTTGATTTCTGCCAAACAAAAAGATTTTCAGGTGATCACTATAGATCGGCGGATCCTTCAAGGCGACATTACTGACAGCCTCCAATACATTTTTTCCTTTCGAGACGACATTCACATAGCCGGGAGAATCGGCTTCTTGTGTTCCGCCCGTTTTCGGTACAAGGTTTTGATAGGTCAGCTTAATCCTATTCTCGTCTTCCTCATCTATGCCAACACCGCGTACAAACGATAGTTTTTCAATATCCTTTAAGTCCCAGCAGCCTGCTGATAAAAGGATAAGGCAGCAGGAAAAAAAGAATAACAATATACGCCTTCCTCTCATGCAGAACGACCTCCCCATTTTTTGCGTATCATCAGCAGGATAGCTGTAATAAAAGGAATGGCTAAAACCGCGAACAATGCGTAGCCGAGTAACGTAGAGTAGTAAAAGACTTCATTGATATTTTTAGGGAAAAGTGAGAGTGCTGATGTAATCAAAAATAGCAGCCATAGCAGTCTCGTTAAGCTGGTTGTTTTAAAAACGGTGAAGCAGCCTTTAATCGCAAACTGGAAAAAGCCCAGCATACAGATGAACTGCTGACACGTCCAGATCGTCAGTAAGAAAATATCAAATCGTTCGATAAACACCCCTTCAAGTTCAAGCGCTTGAATGAGGGAAACTGTCGGCCAGGTGAGAGATTTCGTTTCTCCGACGGTCATGGAGCCAATCGCAATAAAAAGTGTGAGCGAGTACACGATAGACGTAATGCCAACGCCAATGGCAGCTGCCCATTTTGCTTTCGACCATTTGTCTTTATAAATGAGCGGTACGACAAACAAAATCACTTCAAAGCCTGTAAATTGAATAAAGGTTTGTGAGAACAGCTTACAAAATCTTTAAAACCATGCGCCATCACAGGACGTAAATAATCAAAATCAAATATCTTTAAACAAAACAGCATGAGCGCTATGTAAATGATCATGGTGATCGGATAAATATAGGTCACCATTTTGACAACTGGAAAGATACCGCTTTTTAAATGATAAATCGCCACGAGTAGAAAAATCATCACAATCACTGCCATGGGAGTCGATTGCAGGAGGAAAAATTGGACCACCTCGCCGAGAACACGTGCCTCAAAGCCGACAATACCTAGTAAATAGGCGATCAGCATTAAATTAAAGATCGTGCCAAAGAATGCCCCTGCTCCTTTTGTATTTGACTCAAAAATGGTGTCTGGCGCATTCTTTTCGGCAATCCACCCCAACAAAAAAGCAACGAAAGCAAAGATGACTCCCTGTATTAATACAATGATCCAGCCATCAGGGTATCCTGAATTGGCAGAACTGCGTGGAATGGTTAAAATTCCAGCGCCTATCATTGTAGAGCTGCAGAGGATGGTGACTTGTAACAATGATAGCCTTTCAGGTCTGTACATCGTTTAATCTCCTTGTCTTTTGAGATTTTTTATTTTTGCTGTTTTTGGTCTGGATTTAAATAGCCCGATTGGTAAACGAACGTACGTATCCTTTAAATCTGAAAACGGTGAAGACAACACTGGTGTGAAATAGTCAAAACCAAAGGTCTTTAATTGCATCAAGTGACAAAGCACAAATAAATAACACATGATTAAGCCGTATAATCCAAACAATGCTGAACTAAAAATCGCCATAAACCGCAAAATACGCAGTGGAAAACTAAAGTCATATGACGGTGCTGTGAAATCAGCCAGTGCGGTCAGCGACACAATAATGACCATTAAGGCACTGACGATATTGGCTTGGACCGCTGCCTGGCCAATAATCACGCCGCCAATGAGCCCAATTGTCTGTCCGATGGCTCTTGGAAGCCGAAGTCCAGCTTCCCGCAGCAGCTCTATCGTAAAAGACATGAGAATGGCTTCGACAACAGGAGGGAAGGGAACATTCTGCCTGCTGCCTGCGATGGTGAGTGCCATTCTTGTCGGTAATAAACCGGGATGATAAGAGACAAGGGCAATGTAAAGCCCGGGTAAAAAAATCGTGAGGAGCACGGCAATATAACGAAGTAAACGCAAAAGAGTCGCACTTGTCCACCTCTGATAATAATCCTCCGGAGATTGCATCAAAGCTGTAATTGTCATAGGTAAAATAAGGGCAAAAGGAGTCCCATTGAGCAAAATCGACACTTTTCCTTCAAGTACAGATGCAATCACCCGGTCAGGACGTTCTGTGTTTTGAATCTGTGGAAAAATGGAGGTATGACTGTCCTCAATCAGTTGTTCAATATAGCCGGTTTCAGGAATGTCATCCATTTTGATTTTCATCATACGTGATAGAACATCTTCTACTAGTTTAGGATCAGCAATATCGCGAACATACACAAGAGCAGCGGATTTTTTATTGCGAGTACCGATACTCACCTTTTGAATCACAAGATTTGGGTCGTTTGCCCGTTCACGAAGTAAAGCCGTGTTTTTTTCAAGATTCTCAATAAATCCGATCCGCGGTCCTCTTACAAGAACTTCAGATTGCGGCTCTTCTACTTCTCTAAATTGAAAAAGATTCGTATGGAGCGCAAGCGCTTGAGCCGCTCCATCTACAAATAAAATAGCCTTGCCGCTATATAACTGCTCGATGGCAAGGTTCATATCATCCAGCACATCATTTTGAATGCCAAAGAACGTTTTTGAAAGGGAGGGAAGTGTAGTAGAACCAACCTCAGTGATGTCGAGTTCCTTTTGCATTGGTGAAATGATTTGCTTAGAAAGCATCTCAAATTCTGTGAGTCCTTCAACGTACACGAGACATGCAGAAATAGTGGAAGGACCAAATGAAAAAGAGTGGAACACGATATCATCACTTCTTCCGGCAAAGCTTTTGACACGCTTAATGACGGACGCTATATCTTGTTCAATACGACTTTTCATAATACCTCACCCTCATCACATGTTTTTTATAGAGTGACTCGGAAGGTGGAGAATTATACAAATAGAAAAAAGAGAATCCCGGATAGGAATTCTCTCGTTTGTTTATCTTGCAAGCCATCCGCCATCAACAGCTAAAATGTGGCCGTTCATATAATCAGAAGCTGGTGAGCTAAGGAAAACAGCAGCACCGGCTAGATCCTCAGGCTTTCCCCAGCGCCCGGCGGGAATTCGTTTCAGAATCTCTTCATTTCGATTTTCATCGTCACGAATGGCTTGTGTGTTATTAGTCGCAATATACCCAGGCGCAATCGCATTCACTTGAATATGCTGGCTCGCCCATTCGTTGGCAAAAGCTTTCGTCAGCCCAGCGACAGCATGCTTACTTGCTGTATAAGCAGGGACAAAGACGCCGCCTTGAAACGATAGAAGGGAGGCGATATTGACGATTTTCCCTTGCCCATTTTTCAGCATCTGCTGTCCAACCTTTTGCGTGAGGAAAAAGAGACTGTTGATATTCACATCCATGACCGTATGCCAATCTTCCTCTGAATAGTGAGCCGCCTGCTCTCTTTTAATGGTTCCAGCATTATTGATTAAAATATCAATCGTATGCTTCTTTAATATGGCATCGACAGCCTGCTTTGCAGACTGATGATTAGAAAAGTCAACCTGAACCGCATGAAATGATCGGCCTGCCTGTTCGACAAGCGCCTTTGTTTCTTCAAGCGGTGTGTGATGGTACGTACCGATGATATCTGCACCTGATTTGGCAAGCGCCACGGCAATGCCTTGCCCAATGCCGGTTCCAGGACCTGTCACAAGGGCTGTTTTTCCTTCAAGGGAAAAGAGGGACGCTGCATATGAAGTTGTCATCATCCTCGTTACCTCAGCTGACCCATTGGGACAAAGTCCATATCTTTGAACGTATAGTTTTCGCCCGCCATTGCCCAAATAAATGAATAATTCGCTGTTCCTGAGCCTGAATGAATGGACCAGGCAGGTGAAATGATTGCTTCCTCATTTGCCACCACAAGATGTCTCGTTTCAGATGGCTCCCCCATAAAATGAAAGACCCGTGCATCCTCTTCGATATCAAGATATAAGTACACTTCCATCCGGCGATCATGAATATGAGCAGGCATCGTGTTCCATGTGTTATTGGTTTCAAGCTGAGTGATGCCCATCATGAGCTGACAGCTTTGGATGCCGTCTGCATGGATGACTTGATACAGGTTTCGTACGTTGGAAGCAGCTGCTTCCCCTAAGTGGTTTGGTGTTAATTCAGCGATGGCTGCTTTTTGCGTAGGGTACGCCCTGTGAGCCGTGGCTGATACTAAATAGAACTTGGCCTGCTCGCCTGATGAACTAGCGAACTGTACATCTTTGTGACCAAGGCCAATATATAAGAAATCTTTATGCTCCAGCACAAAGGCCTCACCATCAACAGTGACCGTTCCTTGTCCGCCGACATTCACAATCCCGATTTCTCGTCTTTCAAGAAAATACTCCGTCCGTAAAAAGTCTCCGGCATCTAGTGTGATGGGCTCTGCTGCCGGCATCGCTCCGCCAATCACCACGCGGTCCTCATGCGAGTAATAGAGCTTTAATTCACCACTGACAAACAGCGTAGGAATATGAAAATGACGACGAAGTTCCTCTGTTGTAAAACGTTTGACCTGCTCAGGATGTACAGCATAACGATTTTCCATTTGGATAAGCCTCCCTTTCCATATGAAACAAATATTGATATTTATTTGGTATCGGTTTCAAGGAAAATTTTAGAGGAAAAAGAGAGCGTCGTCAACCGTTATTTTGAAATCGCTTTCTTTTTCTCTGATTAGACAAATTCTTTCTATCATCATGCAAAAAAATCTTCTGAAATGCGTTCAATTATGATATGCTCTTTTTAAGTTTATTTGAAATCGGTTTCGAACCAAATAAGAAGATCAATTGTGGGAGTTTTTTTGAATGAAAGAGAAAAAGCAAACGAAAGTCACCATTAATGAAGTTGCAGCTTATGCAGGGGTCTCAAAATCAACTGTATCCAGATATATCAATGGCAGAACAAATGAAATTTCTTCAGAAAAGGTAAAAAAAATCAAGAAAGCCATTGAGGAACTCCATTATCGTCCGAGTCAGCTCGCTCAAGGATTGAAAGTCAGAAAAAGCAAGGTCATTGGGTTTATTGTAGCCGACATTACGAATCCATTCTCTGTGGCAACACTTCGCGGAGTCGAAGAGATTTGTGATGAATATGGATACAGCATCATGGTGTGCAACACAGATAATCGTCCAGAAAAAGAACGAGAAATGCTCCTAAAGCTGAATGCACATTATATTGAAGGGCTCATCATCAATACGACAGGACAGAACAATGACATTCTGGAGGATTTTAAGAAAAACGGTGTACCGATTGTTCTTGTAGACCGGAAGCTGCCTGAACTGAAAGTCGACACAGTGACCACGAACAACCGTGATATCACCATCCGGCTGCTTCAAAAAATGTATGAGAAAGGCTATGATCACATCGCTTTCTTTACTGAGCCTGTCGGTGGAATCAGCCCTCGTGAAGAACGAAAGGAAGCATATGAACAGACAGCTTTGAGTAAACATAAGAAGCCGATCATTGCAGAAATTGATTTAAAGCAAAAGGAACAAATGCGCGAAGAGATTGTTCGTTTTTTACAATCAAACGAACAGAAAAAAGCGATTTTAGCCGGTAATGGATTACTCATGCTGAAGCTGATTAGTGAACTTGTAGAGCTTGGGGTGAAGATTCCTAAAGAGATAGGCATTGCAGGGTTTGATGATACAGAATGGTATAAGCTGATTGGACCTGGAATCACAACGGTCGCCCAGCCATCTCATGAAATGGGGAAAGCAGCCATGCAAAAAATCAAGACGCGGCTAGAAGGGGATGAAAGTGCGCCCCAAACGATTCAGCTTGATGGAGAAATCATAGTAAGGAAATCTTTATAAATGATAGGCAGAGAAGAGTATACATACGTGCATGCTCTCTCTTTTTCAACTGATTTGAAACCGGTACCAAGAAAGGGGAGAAATGAGTGAAAGCGTTGGATGCGGTCACATTTGGGGAATCAATGGCGATGTTTTATGCAAAAGAAGTTGGAGAGCTTCATCAAGTGCATACATTTCAAAAGGCGCTTGCTGGTGCAGAGAGTAACGTGGCTGTCGGCTTGGCGAGGCTGGGCTTTCATGTGGGATGGATGAGCAAAGTCGGAGCAGATTCACTTGGCACATTCATTTTAGAAGAGCTTCAAAAAGAAGGGGTCGATACAAGTGCAGTGCTCCGTTCAAATGATGGATCTCAAACGGGAATCTTACTTAAATCAAAAGTGAAGGAAGGAGACCCTGACGTCACGTATTATCGGAAAGGATCTGCTGCGAGCACAATGAGTCCAAGCGACTTTCCCGCCGCTTATTTCAAACAGGCAGGCCACCTTCATATGACTGGTATTCCGCCTGCCCTATCCAGTGAAATGAGAACGTTTTCTTTTCGTGCTCTTCAAGAAATGAAGGAAGCGGGCAAAACCATTTCATTTGATCCAAACCTACGGCTTCAGCTATGGGAAGAGGAGGAAGATATGATTCAGACGGTGAATCATATCGCCTCGCAAGCGGATTGGTTTTTTCCAGGGCTTGCAGAAGGGCAAAGGCTCACGGGTTGTCACGAGCCAGAAGAGATTGCAGATGTTTATTTGCAAAAAGGTGTCAAGCTAGTGGTCATTAAGCTAGGGGCAGAAGGTGCCTTTTATAAAAGTGCAGCAGGTCAGGGAATTGTGAATGGGTTTTATGTGCAGGATGTCGTAGACACAGTTGGAGCTGGTGATGGATTTGCAGTGGGGGTCATCAGCGGCTTGCTTGACGGCTTATCACATGAAAAATCCGTGACAAGAGGCAATGCGGTCGGGGCACTTGCAGTGATGTCACCTGGCGATAAGGACGGACTGCCTACCCGGAAGGAGCTTCAGGCTTTTATGAAAGAAGCCAAGCGATATCAAAGGCGGGAGTACATGAAAGGGGATGAGAGATATGGAAAAGTCAGCAAGTTTGAGCGTTAAAAAGCAGCTAGCGTCTTGTAAATTAATTGCAGTGGTAAGAGCAGGTAGTGAAGCAGAAGGCATTGAAATGATTGAGCGTTTAAAGAAAAAAGGGGTTCGTGCCATTGAAGTAACGTATACTACGCCAAATGCTGAACGCATCATCGCATCCTTCCAGCAGGAGCAGGACCTCATTGTAGGAGCGGGAACAATTACGACGCTGGAGCAGGCACAATCAGCCATTGAGGCAGGCTCACAGTTTATCGTTAGTCCAGGATACCTTCCTATGATTGGAGAACATCTTTCATTTTACGACACACTCTATGTACCAGGGGTTCTCACCCCGAGTGAAATCATGCAGGCAAAAGCAGATGGCTATTGCTTGCTCAAGCTTTTTCCGAGCGGCTCTTTCGGTTTATCCTATATGAAAAACTTACAAGGTCCATTTCCAGAAATTGAATTTATCCCTACGGGCGGCATTCATCCAGCTGATGTTCCAAAGTGGCTCAAAGCAGGCGCGGTGGCTGTTGGTGTCGGAAGTCAGCTTGAAAGCAGTACAGCAGAGGAATTACAAGCCGTTCTTTCTTCATAAATACTTGTCAAACGAACAAACAACTGGCTCGTTGATGCCGGTTGTTTGTTCGTTTATCTGACATAACAGCAGGTAAACATGTGACTCTTCACGTACAATGAGCGTGAAGGAGTGATGGAAATGTACATTCTACAAGATGAACTCACGGATGGACGAATTGACCAGCTGATTACCGCACATCTAGAAGAAATGAAGGAGCATTCGCCGCCAGAAAGCATTCATGCCCTTCCATTAACTGATTTAAAAAAACAGGATGTCACCGTGTGGAGTGTGCGAGATGGAGAGGAGCTTCTTGGCTGCGGAGCGTTAAAAGAACTGTCAAGTGAACATGGGGAAATCAAATCGATGAGAACCGCAGCCCTCCATATGCGAAAAGGTGTAGCGAGGTATATGCTGAATCATCTTCTCCAAGAGGCAAAACGGCGCGGCTACACACGTGTCAGCTTAGAGACAGGGGCAATGGCTTTCTTTGAACCAGCAAGAAAACTATATGAGAGCGCTGGGTTTCAGTATTGTCCGCCTTTTGGTACATATCAAGAAGATCCAAACAGTTTATTTATGACAAAGGAATTATAGAGGTCAAGAGAGTATGCTTATAAGCAGCTCTTTTTTTTATGCGGAAATAGTGGGAAGGAGGAGGACACGGTGAAATTATCTAAGTGGATCGGAATAAGCGCATTTCTCACATTTTGTGCGGTATCTGTCATCTTTTTAACGTTATTAGGTCAAGATTTATTTAAAATTGAAAGCGCTTCCGATAAAACGGAGTCAACGTATCAATATCATTTTGTTCTTATACCGGAGGAACTTGATAACGAATATTGGCAGCTGGTACAAAAGGGAGCTGCGGATGCGGCAGACGTTCATCACGTGTATCTAGAATATTTGGGCCCAAAGCAAGCGGATGTGGACGATCATCTGAAAACCATTGATATGGCAATCGCTGGACATGTTGATGGCATTATGACACAGGGACTTGATGCGAAAAAATACAAACCGCTTTTTCAGAAGGCGAGGGAAAAGGGAATTGATGTTGTCACCGTCGATACAGATGCAGAGGGGAGCAAGCGTCAAGTGTATGTAGGAACGGACAATTACTATTCAGGCTTTATCGCAGGACAGGCACTCATCGCAGATACAAAAGGTGAACAGTATGTAGGAATTGTCACAGGCAGGCTGGATGCCATTCATCAAAAGCTGCGTGTCAAAGGCTTTCGAGATGCCGTCTCTGCTGAAAAACGCATTCATATTGCTGGGATAGAAGAATCAGCCATTACGAAGTCAGGTGCTTCAGGTGCCGCTTATAAATTATTAAACGATCATGCGAAGCTCACCGCATTTTATGGTACAAGTGCATTAGATGGCGCAGGCATTATTCAAGCAATCGCACAGTATCGATCAACCACTGATTTTTATGTGCTTGCATTTGACACATTGCCTGATACGATTCAGGCACTTGATGATGGAACAATTGATGCCGTGGTCGTACAGCATCCTTATGAAATGGGCTATCAAGCGGTTGAATCGCTTGTTCGTTTGCAGAAAGGTGAAAAAGAAGAACCGCTTCAGTACACGGGAACGAGTGTAATCCGGCGCGGGGATCTGCCTCTTCAGCAAACAGACAGAAAGCAGGGGGTGCAGCCATGAGAAGGATTCGAAGTAAGCTGTTATTGGCATTTTTAATCCTTGTGCTTCTTGGCAACGTAGCTGCTTTTTTTGTCTACTGGAGCAGTTCAAAAATCACATCAGAATATAGCCGGAGCTTTCGTTCTTTTCTCCTGCTCAATGATATATCGACAGAGGCGAAAACGATGTATGAAAAGGTCAATGCCTATGCCATTGAAAAGGAACGGAAGTTTGCCAAAGAATATCTTACGTCAAAACAGAAAATGAAATCATACGATCAAGCGCTGCGAAAGGATGCCGGTCTTCATGCGGCAATTCCTTCTATTGAAAAATATCAATATATGATGCGGACGCTCATCAATGAAAGTGATGCGACCATGACACATGTAAAAGAAGGGAAAATCGAAGAATATGCTGCAAGTGTGAAGGAAGTGAGAACCGTCTCCTCCTATATACAAGAGCAGACGATGACCCTGCTTGATGATGAATTATCTGAGTATCAGATACTCTATCAAACTCTTCAAAAAAGGCATCAAACCTATGCGCTCTTTACCTTGTGCCTGTTTACGTTATCAATCGGGGTCGCCTTATGGATGGCGTATATGATTGCTGGCGGGATCTCAAGACCCATCGTTCATCTGTCCCGAAGCGTAAAAGAAGTATCAGAAGGACATTTTGATGGAGCGAATTTGCATGTCACCTCAAAGGATGAAATATCTGTTTTAAATGAAGCCTTTCAGCGAATGCGGCAAGAGATGAAAATGATGATTGAAGAGATCAAACAAAAGGCAGCATTGGATCAAAAAATCAAAGACATGAAGCTAAAAACGCTGCAAAACCAAATGAATCCGCATTTTTTATTTAACACATTAAACATCGTTTCACGTATGGCTTACTTAGAATCAGCAGAAGCCACATCGAGGTTGATTCAATCCGTTTCCACGCTGATGCGGTATTCGCTGTCTGCTCTTAGTACATCCGTTACATTGGAACAAGAAGTGAAAGTGGTGAAAGAGTATTTTCATATACAAGAAACGAGATTTGCCGATCGAATTACGTGCAAAACGTCCATCGATGAATCGTGTTTATCTGTGCATATCCCAAGTCTCACCTTACAGCCGCTTGTTGAAAATGCCTTTATTCATGGCGTTGAGCCAAAGGAGGAAGAGGGACTTGTCGAGCTCTCGATCTATCAAGAAGGCGGCTATGTAATGATCCGGATTCGGGACAATGGGATGGGCATCAATGAACAAGAGAAAAGAAGGCTGCTATCAGAAAAAGAAGAGGAAGATTCGAACATATTGAGTAAAGGCCACTCAACAGGAATCGGTCTTCGAAATGTAATGTCAAGACTGCGCTTGTTTTACGGGGTGCAAGATGCCCTTCAAATTGATTCAAAGCCAAACGAAGGCACCACCATACAATTGGCTATTCCGATGAAGGAGGGACCGTCATGCTGAACGTGCTGATTGTCGATGATGAAAAAATAGAACGGCTAGCGATGCGGAAGTTCTTAACCGAATGGGTTCCAGAGTGTCATATAGCAGGAGAAGCGGAAAATGGAAAGAAGGCGGTTGAATTCGTGCGATCTGAGTCCATTCATCTTGTGCTCATGGATATTCAGATGCCTGGCATGGATGGACTGACAGCGATCAAACAGATCAAAGCAATCAGTCCTCATACAAAATTCATTATGCTGACAGCCTACGATACATTCGATTATGCCAAGCAAGCGATGCAGGAGGGGGTGAAACAATACCTCGTCAAACCAGCTGACAAAGATGAAACCATCGCAGCCATTCGATTTGTAGCAGCAGAGATTCAGCAGGAGGCGACTCTGCGGCAGGCGGCAGCGGCCGATCAGCAGTCAAAGTGGCTTGAAGCGCATGTCATGAACGGTCAATCTTATACATCCATGGAGTTTCAACAACTATTCTCCGAATATGAAGCAGGTCTTATCATCGCTGTGCAGCGGACAGAAGGAGATCAGCTGTTGATCGATTTACAGAAATCAGCACGATTTCATACAGTACCGATTCAGATGGGAAGTGAACTATTTACATGCCTCATTTATAGTCATCAAGGATCAGGTCAGCTAAAGGCAGAGGTGCTGCAAGCCATTCGAGCTGCCATGACAAACGGTCAGCCTTCACCTGTCGTTGGCATAGGGCACCCAGTCTCAAACCCGCTTCATCTTCAGAAAAGTGCAGCAGAGGCGAAGCTTTCCTATTATCAGCGAAAAAAGAGTGGCGGCGTTGTTCGTTATGGCTTTTACCAAACAGAGGTGAAGCCCGGTCCATTGATTTATCTGCCGGAGCTTGCAGACAGCATGATGCAGGCGCTTGAGGAAGGGAGAAGAGAGGATGCGCTGGCTTTATTTGATGCCTTTCAATTAGAGGGGGCGACGATTTCACAGGTAAAAGAACTGCTGATTCTCTTCAAATCACGCCTCCGTACAGACCTATCGATATTGACAATCAGCACCGCAGCTGAATGCCGCCAATGCTGTGAACACCTATTTGATGTGTATGAAGCGAGAACCCAGACCATCAATGACATCGAGCGGGCAAAACGTTACATTAAAACATATTATTGTGAACAGATCACGCTTGAGCAAACGGCCGCTTATGTTGATTTAAGTCCCACCTATTTCACAAAACGATTTAAAGACGAGACGGGTCTGACATTTAAAGAGTATGTGACAGCCTGCCGGCTGGATAAAATCAAAAAGCTCCTCAAAGACAGCACGCTTAGCTTAAAAGAAATTACCTTTCAGGCAGGATATACAGATCCTAATTACGTCAGCCGTGTGTTTAAGAAGATGGTCGGTTGTTCACCGAAGGAATATCGAAAACAGGCCGTAAAAAAATGAAGAATTTCATAAAAAAGTGAAGAAGTTTGCCTGAAAAAAAGCAAGGATCTGCCATTATACTTATTTTGATAACGCTTACAAAATGGGGATAGGGGGATCAATTATGAAGTTCAAATTAGGCTTTACGCTGCTGGCACTCTGTATGCTTATCGTCACTGCCTGCAGCCCATCGACGAACTCAGAGGCAAAAAAAGAAGGCGGAGCGGAAAAACTAGAAATTTTCTCTTGGTGGACAGGAGCAGGTGAGGAAGACGGGCTGAAAGCACTCATCCAATTGTTTGAAGAGAAGAATAAAGACATTCCAATTGAAAATGCAGCCGTCGCAGGTGGTGCTGGTACGAATGCAAAGGCTGTCCTGACTAGCCGTATGCAGGGAAATGATCCGCCTGCTACGTTTCAAGTGCATGGCGGGGCGGAGCTGAATGAGAGCTGGGTCGCGGCAGGCAAAATGGAGCCTCTGGATGATTTATATGAAAAAGAAGGCTGGAAAGACAAATTTCCAGAATCACTGATTGACCTTGTCAGCAAAGATGGGAAAATCTATTCCGTGCCAGTGAACATTCACAGGGGCAATGTGCTTTGGTATAACAAGAAGGTATTTGATGATGCAGGCTTAGAGCCGCCAACGACATTTGATGAATTTTTCAAAACAGCAGATGCATTAAAGAAAAAAGGAATCACACCACTTGCACTTGGAGATAAGGAGCCTTGGGCAGCGACTCATTTGTTTGAAAGTGTTTTGCTGGGAGTATTAGGGGCAGATGGTTATCAAAAACTTTGGGCTGGCGACATGAAAATGGATGACCCGAAAGTGAAGGAAGCGGCAGACATCTTTGGACGTATGCTCGAATACGTCAATGACGATCACAGTTCACGTAACTGGCAGGATGCCTCACAGCTCGTGGCAAAAGGAGAAGCGGCAATGAATGTCATGGGCGACTGGGCGAAGGGGTACTTTGTGAATGATCTTGATTTGAAGGTGAATCAAGACTTTGGATACGCGGCGACTCCTGGAACGGAAGGAAGCTTTATGGTGATCACCGATACATTTGGACTGCCAAAGGGTGTGAAACAGCCAGAAAACGTGAAGAAATTCTTATCCGTTTTAGGATCTGTGGAAGGACAGGATGCGTTTAATCCGCTAAAAGGATCGATTCCAGCACGTGTGGATGCAGATGTATCAAAATATGATGAATACGGAAAATTGGCGATGAAGGCATTTAAAGAGTCAAAACTGGCGCCGTCTCTTGCTCATGGCTCAGCTGCTGAAGAAGGGTTTGTGACAAAAGCGAATCAAGCCGTCAATATCTTCGTGACACAAAAAGACAGCAGTCAGTTTGTTTCATCATTAAAAGATGCAATGAAATAAAGACGAAGGAGGCGGCGGCTAGGCACCGCCTCTTTTTTAGAAAGGAGTGCAGTTTCATGCGCATAGACACATCGCCGATGACAAAAACACCTGTGCCCAAAGTTAAACGTATGCGGAAAAAATGGAATGGAGACCAGCTGCTGGCGCTGCTCTTTTTAGCCCCGTCAGCGGTTTTATTATTCATCTTTGTTTACGGTTTTATTGGCTGGACAGGATATGTGTCATTATCAAACTGGACCACGCTTGTTCCTGATTTCTCTTTCGCAGGTCTTCGCAATTATGTCATGCTGTTTCAAGATTTCCGCTTTCAATCAGATCTTCGAAACACGGTCTTTTTCACTTTATTTTTTATTGGAGCGGTCATTGTCTCTGGTCTCGCACTTGCGATTTTACTAGACCAGAAGATCAAGGGGGAATCTCTTTTTCGGAATTTATTCTTCTTTCCGATGGCCCTTTCCTTCGTTGTCACAGGAGTCGTATGGCAATGGATTTTAAACCCGTCAACTGGGGTGAATTTATTTTTGAAAACGCTTGGAATCCAGCCTAAGTGGTATACAGATACGAACATATTGGCCGGATTTGTCTGGGGGAAAATTGAGTTTGGTGTACCTGCGGCCATGATTGCTGTTGTGATTGCAGCTGTTTGGCAAATGACAGGCTTCTCTCTGGCGATGTATTTGGCGGGTCTGCGAGGGATTCCAGAGGAAGTAAGAGAGGCTGCTAGAATGGATGGCGCAACGGAGTGGCAGATTTACTGGAAAATCATTTTCCCTCTTTTAAAACCGATTACAGCAAGTGTTGTCATCATCATGGCTCACATTTCTTTAAAGATCTTCGATTTGATTTACTCGATGACAGGGCCGGGTGCGAACTTTGTCACGGATGTTCCGGGCGTGTATATGTTTGAAATGACCTTTAGAGGAAACCATTATGCAGGCGGTGCCGCCATTGCGGTTGTCATGCTGATCTCTGTTGCGGTCTTTATCGTGCCATATCTCCTGTCGAGCCGGAAGGGGGCTTCATCATGACAGCCAGATGGTTTGTCCGTCCAGTTCTTTATGCTTTATTGATTTTGTGCAGTCTCTTTTTTCTGATGCCTGTTTATGTCATGCTCGTCACAAGCTTGAAGCCATTAGGTGAAGTCACCCTTGAGCGAATGTGGTCGCTGCCATCTACTATCGATTTTTCAAGCTATCAAATCGCGTTTGAAAAGCTGGCGCCCAATTTAATGAATTCTCTTTATCTTGTTATTCCCGCTACTTTACTGTCAGCTGTATTAGGTGCAATGAATGGCTATGTATTATCAAAATGGCGTTTCAAAGGATCAGAAGTCGTCTTTACGCTGATGCTGTTTGGGATGTTTATTCCATATCAAAGTATTCTGATCCCGCTCATTCAATTTTTGCGTGAAGTCGGATTGTATAATTCAATTCCAGGGCTTGTGCTTGTCCATGTCGTATATGGACTTCCGATCACAACACTCATGTTCCGAAATTTCTATGTGAGCATCCCAGATGAAATGATTGAATCGGCGAAAATGGATGGTGCAGGGTTTATCGGGATTTTCAGACATATGATTCTTCCGCTTTCGATCACAGGATTTGTTGTGGTGGCCATTTGGCAGTTCACAAATGTGTGGAATGAATTCTTATTTGCGGTCACGATGACCACTGCGGAGCATCAGCCGGTGATGGTTGCCTTGCAAAATCTATCAGGCAGTCAAATTGTGCAATGGAACGTCCAAATGGCAGGGGCGATATTGGCTGCGCTGCCGACACTACTCGTCTATATTCTTCTTGGAAAATACTTTGTTAAAGGGCTTCTTGCTGGCTCTGTCAAAGGGTAAAACATTTTTTGTGTTATCGTTTTCATTCGGTGTACTGAAAGGATTGACTTCTCTTTAGATAGCGTCATAATAAAAGTTGAGACTTACTAGTTTTCATCAAGCTGGGTAAGGATTATCAAAGGGTAGCAAAGGGAGGAGTCATCCTGAATGAAGCAGTCACCAATTTTTTTACTGCCTGAATTGAAGGAGAGAATATGGGGAGGTACAGCCTTAAGGGATCAATTTGGCTATGATATTCCTTCTGATCAAACGGGAGAATGCTGGGCAATTTCTGCTCATCCAAACGGACCAAGTGTCGTACAAGACGGTCCATATAAAGGGAAAACGCTGATCGAACTCTGGGACAATCATAGAGAATTGTTCGGGGGGATAGAAGGCGACCGCTTCCCGCTGTTAACTAAAATATTAGATGCAAACCAAGACTTATCCGTTCAAGTGCATCCAGATGATGATTATGCGGAAAGACATGAAAATGGCGAGCTTGGAAAAACAGAGTGCTGGTATATCATTGACTGCGAAGAAGGAGCAGAAATGATCTATGGGCACAATGCAAGAACAAGAACTGAGCTTGTCACCATGATGAATAGCGGAGATTGGGAAGGTCTTTTGCGGCGGGTGAAGATTAAGCCTGGTGATTTTTATTATGTGCCAAGCGGTACCATCCATGCGCTTTGCGAAGGAACGCTTGTCCTTGAAACGCAGCAAAGCTCAGATACAACCTATCGCGTATATGATTATGAACGAAAAGACCAGGATGGCAACGAACGTGAACTTCATTTTGCGCAAGCGATTGATGTCACAACAGTTCCTCATGTAGACGGGTATGCAGATGAATCAGTTGAAACACGCCGGGGAGTGACCATTCGTACATTTGTCGAAGCAGAATATTTCTCTGTGTATAAATGGGAAATTGATCAAAAAGTAGTGCTTTCGCAGGATTATCCGTTTTTGCTATGCAGTGTGATTCATGGAGAAGGGTCTTTAGAGCATGACGGACACACATATCCACTGCCAAAGGGCGCTCATTTTATTTTGCCGGCTGAAACAGGAAGCTTCTCAATTGAAGGATCTTGTGAACTGATTGTGTCGCATATATAAGGAAAAGAGGACTTCGAGTGGGTCCTCTATTTTTCTATTGCATAAATGACTTGAAAGAGTACTTGTTTTTGTCGATAAAGAGATTAGTAGACTATTATGCAAAGTTAAGAGAGGGACAGGGAACGTGAAAAAAACCATCAAGATTATGTTACTCGCAGCTGCCTTTGGTATGACATTACACACGGGTAAAGAAGCGCAAGCAGCCTCCTATGTCGATCAATCCATTTATACGATGAACACCTCAAAGGTATTTACAACAGAAGCAGAAGTGAAAAAAGCAGTGGAAACACTGAAGAAAGACAAAAAATGGACAGCCACTTATCAAACCTCAGGAAATACGTCGACCTATCAGCTCACTGCTTCAGGATATGAGTCGCAAGCAGCAGCGAATGCAAGTGCAGCTGCATTAAAAAAAGAAGTGGGCATGAGCGGTACGGTGTCTCCAGTAGGTGACCGCCTTCCTTTACAAAAGGTCGTATCTGACCCAGTCAATGATGAAAGTCAGGCGAAAAAGCTCTCACTTGAACTAACGAAAACATCAGGGCTCAATAGCTCCTATGAAGTCATCAATCAAAGCAAACCTTCTTATCAGGTCATATCAGGAACCATTGATTCTGAAACGAAAGTGAAAAATATTCAAACTGAGCTGCAAAAGCAGGCAGGCGTCACCAGTACATACCAAACCGAAACGAAAGCTGGCACTGTGTATCAGTTGATTTCAAGCGGTATTGTTGGACAAAGTAAGGCGAATACCATTCTGCAAGGCTTTCAAAAGGCATCTGGTTTAAAACCAGTCCTTCAAACGGTGACAGCAGGTAAGCCGTATTACATCGTCACATCCGCTGCACAAGCGAACCAGTCGAAAGCACAGACGCTCCTTACCCAGCTGCAAAAAGAAGCAAAGATCAGCGGGAAGATTCAAAAGGCTGGTGCCTTAAAAAATGTCTACAGCTTGGAATCAGGCTATTTTAAAGACAACAAACAAGCAGCTTCAGCTGCAGCTCAGATTAAGAAACAAACCGGTGCTGCAGGTGCTGTCCAGCGAGTGGGAAAAACAAAAAATTATATCGTGAAGCTCAATCAACTGAACGATACAGCTTACGCCAAAACGGTAGCCTTTTTCAAGAAAAAGAAATGGCGCTACACGTCCAAAAAGATTTCTTCTACACAGCCATATCAAGTCGTGACGGGAAACCTTTTAGGAGATGAAGAGGCGAAAAAAGCAGCGGCTTTCTTCCAAAAGAAAAAAGTATCTGCGACAACGAAAAAAACTGGCAAGGTATCAGACAGCACATATCGACTCGTCGTCAATCAAGCAGTGGACCAAGCGAAAGTGGATAAAGGTGCCGCCTACTTAAAAACGCAGAAGCTGACAAGCAGCATCAAGGCAAGTAATGGACAGGCTGTCAGCAAAACATATAGTCTCAAGACAACACCTGTATATGAACAAAGTAAAGTGAAGCAGGCTCAAGAGATTATCAAGAAAAATGGCGTTGCCAGCAGTACAAAAACGCTGACAGAAGCGGTCAAGCAATACCGTATCACGACAGAGCCGACAGTGAATCAGACAAAACTGAATCAAGCACTCAGCTATTTGACCAAACAAAAAATGAAGGCCGCTGCTCAAAAAACAGGCGCAGCCGTTTATGCTCAATATCAGATCAAAACAGGTGTCATCTCAACAGCTGCACTGCGTGACCAAGGCATGGCATTTTTCAAAAAACGGAATGAAACCGCTGCGTATACAACAACAACGAAACCAACTTACAAAATCAACATTACGCAGCAATTTACAGGGTTACCAACTGTAAATGAAGCCATTGCTTTTGTGAAAAGCCAATATGGCTGGACCGCCACAGCCATAAAAATTAAAAATGGCCCAATGGTCATGCAAACGAACTACAACCTTACAGTCAATGAGATGGTCAACAAACAAATGAAGGTGTCACCACAGACAGATGGTGCGGCCTATGTCTATGCAGCATATGTAGACCAAGCCACATCGACAGTGAATACGGATGGCTTAAATGTCCGATCTACACCTGATTCGAGCTCTGCAAGCAACATTGTGGCACAGCTCAATAAAGGAGCAAAAGTGAAACAGCTTGGGAAAGAAGGGAACTGGATTAGGATCAACCTCGGCTGGAGAAATGCAAGTGCAGCAGAGGTGCAAAAATATGTAGATCCAGCTAATATTGCCGAAGGCACGCAATCTTATTTTCAATTTCTGAAACTCTCTGAAGCTGCGAATCTCAATCCAGCAGAGGTCAATTCAAAGATTTTAGCAGGAAAAGGGATTCTTGCGGGTAAAGGACAAGCCTTTATTACAGCAGCAAAAACGTATCATATCAACGAAATTTATCTTATTTCTCATGCGTTGCTTGAAACGGGTAACGGAAGTTCCATTTTAGCGAATGGTACAATGTATAATGGAAAGAAAGTTTATAACATGTATGGCATTGGCGCATATGACAGCAATCCGAATTATCTTGGTGCAAAGTATGCGTATGAACAACAATGGTTCACGCCAGAGGCTGCCATTATTGGCGGAGCAAAATTCATTGGTAACAGCTATATCAATAATGCCACATACAAGCAAGATACAATTTATAAAATGCGCTGGTCGGCTACAGCCACTCATCAATATGCAACAGATATTGGCTGGGCTTCTAAGCAAGTCACTCGCATGTATAGTTTGTATAACCTGCTTGATGACTATACGCTGTATTATGATATCCCGGTGTATAACAAATAAAAAAACGTCCGTGCTTCCTAATGAGAAGCCGGACGTTTTTTGTGTAGGAGCAGCTGCTGCTCAATAAATGAGAGGAGCTGCTGACTGGATTGTCCCTTTGAATATTGGTTCCATTCCTCAGCAAAGGTTTTGATTCGTTCTTTATTGGTTGATCTGTTTAGGTGTAAAAGCTCCTGCAAGAGCATGTCTTGAGTGACGCAAGCCTTACCAGGAATGATATCTTCATACCGATCGACTAAGCCGCGTTTCTCTCGATAAGTGTCTAAGTCATAAGTGAAGAACAAGACAGGCTTTTCGAGCAGTGCATACTCAAACACAATGGACGAATAATCTGTCACTAGGACATCACAAGCACAAAGCAATGGATAGAGCGGCTGATCGGACACATCAAATATCCATTCACCGTCTGTTTCTGCTTTCGCTAAATGTTTGACCGCAGGATGAAGCTTGACGAGCAGAATGTAATCGCCGTTCAGCTCAGTTTGCAACTGCTCTTTTGAAAAAGGCAGCACAAGACCGTCCATTGCAAAGTCTCGATAGGTCGGTGTATAGAGCAGGATCTTTTTCCCTTTTGGAACATCATTTAGCTTCAAGGAAGGCTGATGCTGTTCATAGTACACATCCGTCAGTGGTACACCAGTTGGTAAAAAGCGTTCATCATTGACCCCAAACGAGGTCTTGAAAATCTCACGCATGTGATCTGAGCCTGTCACAATGTAATCGAAAGACGCATAGACACGTTTGAAGCGTTCGATGTCACGGGGACTTCGTTCAGAATTTGAAGCATCTTCAAGCCCGAACTTTTTCAAAGCCCCATTGGCATGCCATACTTGAATACAGGTGGTAGAAGGCCGTTTTCTGAGCACGCTCGTCATGAGAAAGTAATTATCCGTCACGACAACCTTGCTTTTAAACATCGTATACATACATTGAATGAGATGGAGAGGATTTTTTTCATGAAAATAGCGAAATGACAGATGAGGCTCGTCCTTTTCTATCGCAGAAGCATGCTTCGTATAGAGGACAGTAAGCTTCATTGTCATGTTCGCCTGTTGTTGATAAGTATGAATGAGAGCAGCCGCATTCTCTTGGAATGAAACAAGCAGCGTCACCTGGTTTTCACGAGGCTTCACGCCGCTCATCAGCCATCCAATGAAAGAAATAAAAGCTGCGTAACATGAAATCATCATTGAGCGTATATTCATCATTTATCAGTCTCTCACAGCTGCTTCGTCTGATCCTTTACCTGCTCAGGATAGTAACGTTTTTTTCCTTTGCTTTCCTTTAAGACGGCAAAAGCGTACTTAGGAATATTGAGCATTCGTTTCCATCTCCATGGATTCACAATCAATCTGTACAGCCATTCTGTATTTGTCTTAATCATCCAGCGTGGTGCACGCTTCACCGTTCCACTAAATACATCAAAGCTTCCGCCTAAACCGATGCAAACAGCCTGCGGGAATAAATGGCGGTATTCGTAAATAAAGTTCTCCTGGTTTGGATAACCTAATGCAACAAACACCATATCAGGTTTCGAGCGCGCGATTTGCTTCGCTACGAAACGTTTATCGGCTTGATAGCCGTCACAGCTTCCTGCGAGGACCACATTTGGATATTCCGTATCAATTCGCTGTTTCACAGCCTCAAGCACTTCTTTTTTGGCACCATATAAAAAGATTCTTTTAGACTGCTTGTTTGCTAGATCAAGCATAGACATGAAGACATCAAAGCCGGCAATTCTAGACTTAAGCGGACTTTGGGTCATGCGGGACATCAATACGACGCCTACGCCATCCGGCAGTACATAATCCGCAGATGAGACGACTTGATGGTACGCATGATCCTTCATGACGGCATAGCCTATCTCTGGATTGACAGTCGCAATCATGGCGCCTCTTCTCTGAGAAATATGATGCTGGTTCATATAGCTGATAAATTCATCTAAGTCGCCGTTTACATAAGAAAGGTTAGAGACCACTTCTGTTTGCATTGTTTAGACCTCCTTTTTAACTTGTTATCTATGAACGTTCATTGTAAATTCATTCTTCACCTACTCATCATTTTATCACAGATGCTCCATGAAATATTAACAATAACTTTACAAACCTTTAAATTTCATGACATTTTCATCATTTCATCTGGACAATCCTTTGTGAAACATTGATTCTTCGGACTTTTCCTCCTGTGCCCAATAAATTGGAAATAGTTTGTCTTTACATTTTCTTAACCTTTCATAGGCGTTGTGATATAATGAAGTTCCGAAGAGCGAAAAAATGATCGATGATAATAAGATTACGGATAACATTACTGCTTAAAGCAGACGAATAAGGATGAAAGAAAGGAGTTTATGTTTGCAATGAAGAAAGTTATTACTTACGGTACATTTGATTTATTACACTGGGGGCACATTAAGCTGCTAGAACGTGCAAAGCAGCTTGGAGATTACTTAGTGGTGGCTATTTCTACAGACGAGTTTAATTTACAAAAATCAAAAAAAGCTTATCACAGTTACGAGCATAGAAAGCTGATTCTTGAAACCATTCGTTATGTTGACGAAGTCATTCCAGAAAACAGCTGGGATCAAAAAATTCATGATGTGCAACAGCATGATATTGATGTGTTTGTTATGGGAGATGACTGGGAAGGCAAGTTCGATTTCTTAAAAGAACATTGCGAAGTCGTATACTTGAAGAGAACAGAAGGCATCTCGACAACCCAAATTAAAGAAGAAATTGCTGGACTTTAATAGATCAAAAAAGTACTTCTTATCTTTTGGTAAGAAGTACTTTTTCATGTAAAATACAATGAGTAAGTCAACAATATTATGAAGGAGAGCTTCCTTTGTTTCAAAATTGGATGAAGAAAAAAGTTGAAGACACATTGGATCAATCTGAACAACATGAAACAATGGCATCAATGGACGTGCCTGATATGGACTATTACTTTATTATGGGTGATGTGCCAAAACAGGATGAGAGCTTAACGAAGTCTATAAAGGCAAGAATTAAGCCATTAGCTGATCAGCATAAACGTACGGAAATTTTAACTTTAAATTATGATGCAAATGTGAAAGAACGTATTCATCGCATGGGAGAGTTCTTTTCTCCTGAGGTTGACATATTGAATGTATATGAACACTATATTCTACCGGAAAGTGGTAGTAAAAGACGTTACTCGGAATTTATTGTTGGTGAATCATCGCATTCGATCAATGAAGCAGTGATTCCAGCAGATGAATCCACGATTCAAGTGACGAGATATGAATTGCCTGCTTCCCCCATTTGTTATATTGAACAATATAATGAAGAGCAGCAATTGGTGAAAAGGGAAGAATATAATTGGCATGGCGTTTTACGCAGAGTACAAAGCTTTGTTCCCCATACAGGTGCACTATACTTAGAGGAATTGATCAGTGATGATGGCAGTATTTATATGGAGTTCATCTACCATGGAGATGTAAAAAAGAATCCGGTTCGACATATTAATTGGTATAAAAAAACAGGAATTCAAACATTTACAAAGAAGACGGATATTAAACAATTATGGTTATCCAGCATTCAATCACAAAATGACCGTTTGAAATTGATGATTACAGAAGACCGGGATCAAGACCGCCACTTGTTTAAAATTGAGCAGCCTGAAACAACTTATTATGCTGCATTTGTGCATGACGCACATTATGAGGAAGATCTGCATCAAGTCAATTCTCAATATGGAGAATTATTTAAACAAATAAGAAAACAGCAAGTGGATGCTGTCTTTTTTGGGGATACTAAACATAAAGAAGATGTCGAAAAACTATTGGGAGAACAAGCCTGTTTTTATCTTGTTCCTTCTGACGAAGAGACTGTTTGGAATACGGCGATTCATCATATGCTCGAAAATCGTGAGCATAAAGATGAACTGAGAGGGATTGTTGACAGCATGAAATGGGTCTTGCGTGATCTAAGCTCTGAGCATCATGTTCTTCACCTTCAGCTCGAGTTAAAAGATGAAATGAGTCATGCGGATCATGTGCAAATTGATTTCGCAGGATATGATCGAGTGAATGGAGCTGAAATCATCTCTCAAACAATCGATGAGAACCATCAAGTCAGCTTCCCAATCGGCCATTTTCAAACAAAGAAAAACATTGAAATCAACCAAACGAAATTTGTGGATTTTTACATTCGTTTTAAAACAGAAGAACTTCAAGAGGTTTTGCAGCGTTTAGAAATAGAAGGTGAGCTGCTTACGAATAAACCATCGTCCATCGATGGATGGTCATATCAAACGAAACAAGGCAACTATTCTTGGAAAGTGAAATAGTGATATAACATAACGGTAAGATTTCTGAACAGAGGAGATTAAGGATTAATGATTGAAGAGGGAATTCATAAGAAGAGTGTCGTTGAAGGGTTAAAAAATCACCATGAGAAACTAGAAATGCTGATTCGCATCAACGATGACATGCCATTAACAGATAGAGAATTTTATTTGTTTATGAGGGAGAGAGTTTCGAAACAAGAACTTTTCCTTCCGCTTGTTCATCAAGAAGAGAATCTATTCAAATTGGTATTGAATGAAGCATCGCTGCCGCTTGCGTTAGAGCAAGGCCAGACATATAACTTGTATGTCACGGACTATTTGAGCACAAACAAAGAAGAGGATGAGGACGAGCTTGAGGACTCAGCTTATGATTCTGATTCCGAAGAAGAGGAAGAAGAAGTAAAAGAAGCGGATATCAATACAGATATTGAATCTGAAGAGAAAACGTCAAACTATAAACGCCGTTTAAAAATGGAAATAGAAAAGCCTGAGCTGACTTTTTTAGAAAATAAAGACGCCATGCTGTGTATCATTCCATACCGTACAGACAAAGGGAATGCTTCTTTGAAAATCAAGCGTGAGCTAAAGGTTGTGAAATTCAATCATATCGAGCTCAACAAAGGGTGTATGTTATCTTTATCCGGGTATGCAGGTGTGTTAAGTGCAGAACATCCGTATGAGATCAAAGAAGCAAAGCTTCTATTGAAGAAAAATGCTGAAGAACCAATTGAACATCGCTTTCCGGTTAATATCACCCATATAAAAGACGAAGTGATCGAATACCGTGATGATCAACATGTACCACAGCTTTATCAATTTTTAGCAGAAGTCCCTTTAGAGGAATTGACCTATTCATTAAACAAACGCTTTGTATATCGCTTCTACCTTGAATTGATCTGCGATGTAAACGGAGTAGAGGAAACATTAACAACCACTTCTTTAGTGCTTGGAGACCGCTCGAACAAACTCAAAGGACTTGTTCAAATTCATAAACGAAACGATGTACCGATTCGATATGAAGTGTACCGAAAGAAAAAAAGACAAACGCTTGGCATCCGTATTAATGATTACACAATGAAAACACGTGCCAAGTATTACGTCAAAAGCAAGTGGAAGAAATTTAAAAAGAAGATCAGTAAAATCAAAAAAGTCCGTAACCGTCTTGTGACAAGAACGTTTAAAACGACCTTTAAACTGGCGAGTAAGCTGTCTGTGAAAAAGAAAACGGTTGTTTTTGAAAGTTTTAACGGAAAACAATTCAGTTGTAACCCGCGTGGGATTTATGAGTATATGAAGGAACATCACCCTGAATATACGCTGATCTGGAGCGTTAAAAAGGGTCATGAAGCACCGTTTAAGGAAAAAGGCATCTACTATATCAATCGTCTGTCATTGAAATGGATCTTTGCGATGGCAAGAGCCGAGTATTGGGTTGTAAACAGCCGTTTGCCGCTATGGGTTCCAAAGCCAGATCACACAACATACTTGCAGACTTGGCACGGTACGCCGTTAAAACGGCTGGCAATGGACATGGACGAGGTGCATATGCCTGGAACAAACACGAAGAAATACAAAAAGAATTTCACAAAAGAAGCATCGAATTGGGATTATCTCATTTCTCCAAATGCCTACTCGACTGAAATCTTTACACGTGCGTTCCAATTCCAAAAGACCATGATTGAGTCAGGATATCCGAGAAATGACTTTCTTCACAATCAAAACAATGAAGAAACGATGAGAGCACTGAAACAAAAAATGAACCTGCCGCTCGATAAAAAATTGATCTTATACGCACCGACATGGAGAGACGATCAATTTTATAAAAAAGGGCAGTACAAATTTGATTTAGACCTTGATCTGCATGAACTCAGAGCTGCAATCGGAGATGAATATATCATCATTCTGCGTATGCACTATCTAGTTGCTGAAAACTTTGATTTAGGGCCGTATGAAGGCTTTGCCTATGACTTCTCTCATTACGAAGACATTAGAGACCTTTATATGATTTCAGATCTGCTCATCACAGATTACTCATCGGTGTTCTTTGATTATGCAAACCTCAAACGTCCGATGCTGTTCTATGTGCCAGACATTGAAACCTATCGAGACAAGCTCAGAGGCTTCTACTTCGACTTTGAACAAGAAGCACCTGGACCGCTTGTGAAAGAGACAGCAAGTGTTATTGACTGGATAAGAGAAACAGAACAGCCGACCTTTACACTACCAGAATCATTTGCACCGTTTTATGAGAAATTCTGTTACTTAGAGAGCGGAGAGTCATCGAAGCGGGTGGTTGAAGTAGTTTTTAATTCGCAACGCTTTTAATTGTTTTCTTATAGATAGAAAAACACCTTTGGAAGGTATCAAGTTCAGTACTTGACCATTATCCAAAGGTGTTTTTAAATACATATAATTTATTCTGTATATAAGTGGTTAATTAGTTTTTGTACAGACATTTTTGTAGAAGAGGTCTAGCGCCTCGCTATTATACTTTTCATAATCAAAGGATTTTTGTTCCATACTATTCTGGATAAAATCAGACATACCATTAAATAGCGCAGTTTCATTATTATCAACTAATAATCCATATCCACCCTCTAAGACGGAATGTACTCCAGTTACATCGGTAGCTATAATTGGTTTCTTTAGAATCATTGCTTCCATGAGAACCAAGCCTTGCCCTTCATAATCTGAAGATAATACAAAACAATCACATTCATCTAGTAAAGAAAATGGATTTTCGAGTTGTCCAACAAAAAACACGCAATGTTCAAGATGTAATTTTTTTGTATGATCCTTTAATTCTTTTTTCAAAGGCCCTTCACCCACAATATACAATACAGCTTTTGGATAATGCTTGTGTAATTGTGAGAAAGCAGAAATTAATTTCTTTTGCCCTTTTTCAGGAGATAATCTTCCTATAGTTATAAAGTTGATATACTCCTTATTTGGAAGTGGAATCCCAGATAGATTAAGACCAATGGATTCGTTTTTATCATTTTGATAAGTAATTAAATATCTCTCATTGTTAAATTCTATAATCTCTTTATTTTCTTTCATTTGAAGTACTTTGTTAGGTGAGATTACATTATTAACAAAAACCATTTTCTCTAAAGCATTAGGAATATAAGGGCTTAAGTTCAAGTGATTTTCTATGTTAGTCGATTCGGCAACTGAAACAATTCTATCGAAGAACTTGTACAGTGAGAAAATTACTTTTAGGTTACCACGATGTTTATATTTGTGATTCACTTTTTTGTTATACTCTTTCATCATGTCAGCATGCAGGAAAATACTTTTGACTTTAAAATCTCCGAATGCGAAAAGAAGAGTCCAAAATTTGTTATATCCTCCAAAATCTATTCCTACATCAAACTTTGTATTACCAATAATTCTCTTTAATTCTCTTTAATTCTCTCTTGTAAGAGTTTACTGGAGTGTATTTTAACATTTTATTATTGTATATACCACGGCGGAAAATTAGGTTCTGTTTATATGTTTCTATTAATGTTCTATTAACAAAACCAGGTCTATAAATAATATGAACATTAGGATGTAGCTTTTGTATGTTCATCCATTTATCTTTATGATAATTTGAGTTATCAATGACAACAACTTCATATTTGTTGTAATCAATCTGATCAAATAAATTAGTCGCTGAAACGGTTATACCATTATTGTAGAAGCCGCCACAATAAAAGAGTAATTTTTGTTTATCGCTTTCAACCTTGATTAAATCATCTTGATTTTTCTTTTTGAATATTATGTCAATGAGTCGATCAGTAGCATTTCCGTCATCATAAGAGCAGTATTCATCTAAAAACTCTTTGTATTGTTTTTCAAATTGTTTATTGAAGTTATTTAAACTGTTTAGTTGGCCTAAGCTGTCAATTAAATCAACTATACTTTCACAGATAGGTCCTGGAAGTTTTGTTATATCTAAATAAAAACCTCTCTCTGATTCATATTCACGTAAGTCAGGCATGTAGAAAAAGACAGGTCTTTTTAAAGGTAGGAAATCGAAAAAGATACTTGAATAATCTGTAATTAAAATGTCTATAGCAGATAAAAGTTCATTTGTATCAATCCAGTTTGGAACACAAAGGTGTTCAAGACCGCTCTGTTTAAAAAATTTATAAGAAAAATAATGAGATTTTAAAAGTACTAAGTAATCATCACCAAGCGCCTGCTGAATTTTCACAACTTCACTATGCAATGTATAGCAAGTATCCTCTTCGGCACCTATTGTTCCTCTCCATGTTGGAGCATAAAGTACAATTTTTTTATTAAAAGGTAGGTCTAATCTTTCTTTCACACTTTCACTGCTAGTGTTTAATGTTAAATCTACTCTAGGATAACCGATATTTGCAATTTTCCCAGTAAATATCCCAAATACATCATTTGATTTTAGTAACTTTTCATACGTAAAAGTATTCGGGCTAATAAGGTAATCACAATGAAGCAAATTTCTTTGGATATTTTTATGACCAGACATTGATCTTTTATTAAGATCCTTCCCTAAAGTTTTTAAAGGAGTTCCATGCCATGTATTAATATAAACTTGCTCGTCTCTTTTAATAAAATAAAAAGGAAATGACGTATCATTAACTAAATATTTAGAAGTTGCTAAATATTTTAGATATTCGTTACTATCAACTTTAACAAAGGAAATATTAGAAGTTTTCTGCTTTAATTCTGCAATCATTGGATCATTAAAATCATTAATGACCCAAACATGATGTAAATCTTTAAAAGTACTATCTTTCATCAAGCCTAGAAAAATTGCATAACAATTTCCAGAAATACTTTTGCCATGATAAGCTTCATATAGAATATAATTACTTCTTACTGGGTTTTTCTCTAAATAGGAGGTGTATTTACTTCTAATACGAAGTCGTGAATCTCTGGAAAATTCAATTAGTGGATCTAAAATAAATTTAATCTTTCTTGTAACGATTTTTTTGAATTGCTTGATTCTCATTAATGTTAAGCCCCTTCATGTAATATATATAATAGGAAAATGATATTTATTTTGGAAATGCAATTATCCTGATAATTATATTCTAATGGCAATTATAAAGCAATGATATAATAAGGTAATTAGTAACCTAGAATAGCTGAATATACCAGTGTTTGTTTTGATCAAATTTCCCTACTATTTAATATACTCATTCGATTTGAAAAGTGAAATATTTCTCAACATCTGTTACAATTATGAGCGGTGATTTTTTTAAAGAGGCAATCCCAAAAACTAATATCTAAGGAAGATTAGAATGAACGCATTGTTTACAATATTAAGAGAGCAGATCAGCTCACTTCCGCTGATTATGCGACTTGCTGTTTATGAAACAAAATCAAAATATCAGATGAATTATTTGGGTGTTTTATGGCAGTTTTTAAATCCATTAATGCAGATGCTGGCATACTGGTTTGTTTTCGGTATGGGTATTCGCGGAGGACAGCCAATTGCCATTGGAGACATGGAGGTTCCATTTATCATCTGGATGCTTGCCGGTTTAATCCCTTGGTTCTTCATTAGTCCGACGATTCTTGATGGATCAAACAGTGTGTTTAAACGCATTAATATGGTATCGAAAATGAATTTTCCGATTAGTGCGCTGCCTTCTGTGGTGATTATGTCCAACTTGTTTAGCTACTTTGTTATGATGGGTGTCTATCTGATTGTGCTGATTTCTTATGGCATCTATCCTGACGCGCATTGGCTGCAATATATATACTATCTTATTTGTATGATCGCGTTTATGTTTTCGTTTAGTTTGTTTAATTCCACGATTAGTGTACTCGTGAGAGACTATCAATTTCTTTTACAATCTGTGACAAGATTACTTTTCTTTTTGCTGCCGATTTTTTGGAATATTTCAGAGAAGCTCACTGGAGACAAAGCGTGGATTGGGGACATATTAAGATTGAATCCTCTTTTCTACATTATTGATGGTTTTAGAAATAGTTTGTTAAAGGGAGAATGGTTCTTCCATGATGTCAAATACACACTTTATTTTTGGCTGATCACGCTTCTTCTTTTAACAGTCGGTTCATTGCTTCATATGAAATTTAGGGATAAATTTGTCGATTTTCTTTAAAAAGTAAGGAGATTATACGATGAAACTAAAGGTTTCGTTTCGAAACGTATCCAAGCAATACGTACTATATAAAAAACAATCGGATAAGATTAAAGGACTGTTTTTACCTAATAAAAATGAAAAAGGTTTCTTTGCTGTTCGTGATGTGTCCTTTGATGTATATGAAGGCGAGACCATTGGTTTTGTGGGGATTAACGGATCTGGGAAATCGACAATGTCGAACCTTCTAGCGAAAATCATTCCACCGACAAGTGGTGAAATTGATATGGACGGCCAGCCATCGCTAATTGCCATTGCAGCAGGGCTGAACAACCAATTAAGCGGAAAAGACAACATTCGATTAAAGTGCTTAATGATGGGACTGACGAATAAAGAGATAGATGAGCTTTATGAAAAAATTGTAGAGTTTGCGGATATTGGAGACTTTATTGACCAGCCGGTTAAGAGCTATTCAAGTGGAATGAAATCACGTCTTGGCTTTGCCATTTCAGCGCATATCGATCCAGATATCCTCATTATTGATGAAGCACTGTCTGTTGGAGACCAAACCTTCTATCAAAAATGTGTGGACCGCATTACAGAATTCAAGGAACAAGGAAAGACGATCTTTTTTGTCAGTCACTCCATTAGCCAAATTCAAAAAATCTGTGATCGGGTGGCTTGGATGCATTATGGTGAGCTTCGTATGTTTGATGATACGAAAAAGGTCGTGAAAGAATATAAGGAGTTTGTTGATTGGTTTAACAAGCTTTCCAAGAAAGAGAAACAAAAATACCAAATGGAACATAAAGAAGGTAGAAAAGGCGTACAAAAGACAGAAAAGGTGTCTCGTTATCAAGAGAACGGAAAACGCCGCTCATTGTTCGGACCCGCATTTCAAGTGACAGTGTTAGCAGTCTTAACGTTATTGCTAGCCTTATCGATGTTTTCAGATCGCCCGCTTCGTACATTGGCGACATTTGGTGCAATCCCATCAGATAAGACAGAAGCGCCTCAGTCGAAGAACCCGCAGACCAAAGGAGCGCCTGATATGAAAAAGGTGGATCAACAGGTGATTGTCACGGCTGATCCACTCAAGGTTTACAAGGACCAAGCCATGAAAAAAAAGGCCGATGTCACTTTGTCATTTGGACAAGAAGTACAGGCTGTGGCTGAAAATAAACAAACCGTTCAAATTAAAACAGCGTCAGAAACGTATTTTGTTAAACCTGCTGCGCTTCAAAATGCAGAGGATTTAAAGTCATTATCCATTGGACCAGGACAGTTTAATTCCTATGTATCGCCTGCATCGGCAGGTTCGTATGAGTATTTACTGTCTTTCCTTGGAAAAGAAGAATCTGTGCTGAAACAGAGAATGCAAACGCTGAGTTCAGTGAAAAATGATCAAGGAGATACGATTGAGCGATTGACCACAGAGAAAACCGACTATGTCATTCAAAATAGTCTGGCAAACACGATTGTGTTTCGCGACATTATGCCAATCTCTCCTTCCACACTTGGGCTGACAGAACAAAATGTCTGGATGAATGAGAAACGAACAAAGTTCGCAGTGAAGGGCGAAAACAACCTGTTTGTCATTGATAATGAACAGCATACACTGACTATTTCAGTCATTAAATAAAAAAGCTGCCGATGCCGGCAGCTTTCAGCGTGTAGACAAACCCTCGCATTCGGTGTCAGGTCTGCGCTCCGGTGCTCACGAATGTCCAATTCGCTCCGCTCCGGTACTCGCCCTTCCTAGACTGCAAAGGTTTTCTATCACGCTGAAAAGAAGACAAAGGGCTAAAATCAAGATCATTTTAGCCCTTTGTCAACAATCTGAAAGCTGCCGATGATGGCAGCTTTTTTAATTCACTTCTTCTTTTTCGAGAAGCTGTTTCATAAATGGAATGAGTTTCTTTTTCAATTCTTCATCCTGAAGAGCAAACTCAAGCGTCGTTTCAATGAAGCCTTGCTTCTCGCCGACATCATATCGTTTTCCTTCAAAATCATAGGCGAAGACGCGCTGGATGTCATTTAGCTTTTGAATGGCATCTGTCAGTTGTATTTCTCCGCCTGCACCAATCTCTTGCTGATCGAGGTACATAAAGATCTCTGGCGTGAAAATATAGCGCCCTAAGATGGCTAGGTTCGATGGTGCTGTTCCTTGCGGCGGCTTTTCAACAAAGTTTTTGACTTGATAGCGGCGTCCTTCTTGTGTAAGAGGGTCGATGATCCCATAGCGATGCGTATCGCTGTCCGCTACTTGCTGAACCCCGATGACAGATGAAAGGGTTTTTTCGTATTCATCCATCAGCTGGCGAAGCCCAGGCGTTTCGGCTTGAACAATGTCATCACCTAACAAAACAGCAAAAGGCTCATCACCGATAAAGTTGCGTGCGCACCAAACGGCGTGTCCAAGTCCTTTCGGCTCTTTTTGACGTATGTAATGAATGTCAGCAATGTTAGAGGACTTTCTCACTTTTTCTAAAAGCTCGCTCTTTCCTTTTTCCTCAAGGTTGCGCTCTAACTCTGGTGCAAAATCAAAATGATCCTCAATGGCTCTTTTTCCTTTTCCAGTGACGATAATAATGTCTTCGATTCCTGATTCAACAGCTTCTTCAATAATATATTGAATGGTAGGTTTATCAACGATTGGGAGCATTTCTTTAGGCATTGCTTTTGTTGCAGGGAGGAAACGTGTCCCAAGACCTGCAGCTGGTATAATGGCTTTACGTACTTTTTTCAATGAACTTTGCACCTTCCTTACATATAGAAAAAATGATTTGGCTTCATTTTTCATCTTTCATAAAGTGTAACTTACAAATGATAGAAATGACAAATGATTTACGATAAATGCATGATCTGATTCATTATCTATTGTAAAGAGTTTGTGTAAATTTTTATGTTGAAAAGAGTAAAGGCGATGTAAAAATTGAAAATAGTATGATTAGGATTCGTTCCTATTCTTTTGTATAATACACTTATGATAAATGAGAAGGAAAGAGGCATCGACTATTGAAAACATTACATGTAATGACTGTATTCGGGACGAGGCCTGAAGCGATTAAAATGGCACCCCTTGTCCTTGAACTGAAAAAACATCCGCAAATCAAATCCTCAGTCACTGTGACTGCACAGCATCGGCAAATGCTTGATCAAGTGTTGAAAGCCTTTAACATTCGTCCGGATCATGATTTAAATATTATGAAAGAACGCCAGACATTATCCGAAATCACATCAAATGCACTCTTGAAACTAGATCAACTATTCCGAGAGGAAAAACCTGATATTGTCCTTGTTCATGGAGACACAACAACAACCTTTGCAGGAAGCTTGGCCGCATTCTACCACCAAATTTCGGTTGGTCACGTTGAAGCGGGTTTAAGAACACACAATAAATACTCGCCGTTCCCTGAAGAATTGAACCGACAAATGACAGGCACTATTGCTGATATTCATTTTGCTCCCACAAATGAGGCAAAGCAGAATCTTTTAATTGAAAATAAAAAAGAAGAGACGATTTGTGTGACGGGGAATACTGCGATTGATGCGTTGCAAACAACGGTTACAGAACAGTATGAGCACCCTATTTTAGAGAAAATAGGCACAGATAAAATGATTTTGTTAACGGCTCATCGCAGAGAAAATCTCGGCCAGCCGATGAAAAACATGTTTAGAGCGATTAGACGTATTGTAGAAGAGTTTGAAGATGTTCAGGTTGTATATCCTGTACATTTAAACCCTGCTGTTCGTGATGCGGCTCAAACAGAATTCAGTGATCTTGATCGTGTGCACTTAATTGAGCCGCTTGAAGTCGTTGATTTCCATAACTTCGCTGCTGCCTCACACTTTATATTAACGGATTCTGGTGGTGTCCAAGAGGAGGCGCCTTCTCTAGGGAAGCCAGTATTAGTTCTGCGAGATACAACAGAACGCCCTGAAGGTGTGAAAGCTGGCACGCTTAAGCTCGCGGGTACAGATGAAGAGACCATTTACAACATGGCAAAACAGCTGTTAGTCGATCAGAAAGAGTACGACAACATGTCGAAGGCGTCTAATCCATATGGTGATGGACAAGCGTCAAAACGAATTGTCGAAGAGCTTCTCCACCGTTTTGGATTAAGTGAAGAAAAACCAGTTCCATTTCAATCATAAAAAAGAAGACTACATTTCTGTAGTCTTCTTTTTTACTGCTCCAAACTTTCCTTCAATTCCTTCTTCACATTCGCAAGGCTGCTGTCATCAAGCTGGTAGTAATAAATGTTATTGATACGTGTGCCTGATCCTTTCAACTCGTGCTGCTTCACATGCTGTCTTGCATCACGATAATCATTCATCATCGTCCACATATCATCAAATGACATGTTTGTCTTCATATTATTTTCTACGACTTTGAACATATCGCCGAATTTCGTAATAGATGAAATGTTGGCACCTTTTGCAATGATGCCTTCAATGACCTGACGCTGTCTTTGCTGACGTCCGAAGTCACCTTTTGGATCTTGCTTTCTCATTCTCGTATACGCAAGGGCTTGATCCCCATTCAGGTTAATTTCGCCTGTACCAAATGAATGGCCGTCATAACTAAATGCAAACGTGCTATTTACTGTAATGCCGCCAAGTGTATCAACAATATCCTTGAAGCTTTCCATGTTCACTTTGACAAAGTAATCAACAGGTACATCAAGCAGTTCCTCTACAGTATCTGCTGCCATTTGTGTACCGCCGAATGCATAGGAGTGGTTGATTTTATCCATTGTGCCTTTTCCGACAATCTTCGTATACGTATCACGCGGGATGCTCACCATCTCGGTCGTTTTCGTTTTGGGATTTACTGTCATGTATATTAATGTATCTGCACGGCCTCGGTCATTTTTTCGTTCATCGACACCCATGACTAAAATAGAAATCGGGTCTTTCTTACTTAAATCGACATCTTTGTCACGCTTATCTGACTTCTTTAAATTCTCCTGAATGCCTGCGACGGTCGATGCTGCTGTGTTCCAAAGATGATATGCGTATCCGCCAGTTGCTAATACGAATAAGCCAATAATCGATAAAACAATCCAAAGAACCTTTTTCTTCTTTCTTTTTCTTTCAGCTCTCATAATGTCCCTCACCTTTTCTATGATTCTTCCATGATTATAGGTTTACGAATCTTGATAAACAAGTTATTTTTTTACTCTGAACCTAGATATAGACGTTGTAACAAAAAAAAGGTTTCAAAAAACCTTAAATTTACCTTAAAATAATAACTTATAAGACGATACAAAGACATGAGGTGAAAAAAATGAAGAAAATCGTCGTTTTACCGTTCTTAATACTGCTACTAGGTATCGTGCTCACAGCATGTGGAACGGCTGAGCAGTCCTCAGGAGAAAACAAGACAAGCAGTTCAACTCCTCAGGTACTGGAAGAGAAAGCTGAATTTATTGGAATGGCTGATGCACATACAGTCGAAGTGAAAAAAGTGAATACGACCCTAAGCTATGAATTTACGGAAAATTTTAAAGATGTGTTAAATGAATTTAAACCAGGAGACACAGTAGAAATCTCTTACTTTATTAATGACAATGGTCAAAAGGAAATCCAGAAGATTGAAAAACAGAAGTAAAAAAGATGGGCGGGATGAACAAAATTGAAGAAAACAGGCGTTACACTAATCGTTCTCATGATACTGACTCTACTAATTGCACCCTTTCAGTCTGCCATGGCAAGCTCGGCAATTTCAGTGAAATTGTCTAATTATATCGGAAACAAAACAAGCATGGATATCTCAACAACTGGGGAATACAAGCTATCAGGATCAAATGTTGCTGTGACGAAAAGATATGACGGCAAAAATAGATACGAAGTAGCCAACAGCATCGCATCTGCTGGCTGGAAAAATCCATCAACTGTTGTCATTGTCAGTCGTGATGCATTTGATCATGCAATTTCTGTATCACCGTTAGCATACAAACTGGGCGCACCTATTTTGTATACGAATATTGAAAAACTGACGAAAACAACAGAAAACCAGCTCAAGAAAATGAAGCCGGATAACATTCTGATTGTCGGAAATACGAAAAGCATTTCAACAGCTGCTGAGAAGTCTATTAAAAAGTATGGCAAAGTCAGACGTATTAGTGGAAAAGATAAGTTTGAAATCTCCCAAAAAATCGCTAAAGAAATGGGTAACTATAAGCAAGCTGTCGTTGTCGGCGGGAACTCATTTATGAATGGGATTGCCATTGCATCCTACGCATCGAGAAAGGGATACCCTATCCTGTTAACAAAAAAAGATTCCATTCCGTCTTATAGAATGCCAAGTAAAGTGATCATCATCGGCAGTACGAAAAGTACTGGACAAAAAGTTGAAAATCAAATCAAAAAAACCTCACAGGTGACAAGAATCAGCGGTGCCAATCGCTATGAATTATCTGTGAATATTATAAAGAAATTAAATATTAATGCAGATAAAGTTTATTTGGCAAAAGCCTCTAGCTATATTTATGCGATGCCGCTGTCTCAATTGGCTGCAAAATCTAACAGTACGGTTGTGTATGTAAAGCCCGATTCTGTCACAGCGTCTTTAAAAGCACTGCTGAAGGAAAAAGGTACATATGCTTATCATCTTGCTGGCAGCACAAGTGCAATTAAAGATAGCTTGAAAAACTCATTAGCCAAACAAGTCTATCTGAAAAAAAATCAAAACTACCAATTGAATATTTCTAACGGAAAAATTTCATTAAAAGGCATAAAGACGTATAACACAGTAAGAGTTGTTCCTGAGAAATATTCAACAAAAAATGTCCTTCAAATTGCAGGAAAGCCGTATTTAGGCAGCGTAAACTTTGCAATTGAATCAGGGTATATCAGGCCGACTCTCGAAAATATTCCATTTGAAGACTATTTAAAAGGTGTAGTGCCAAATGAAATGCCTGCAAGCTGGAATGTCGAAGCGTTAAAAGCACAGGCGGTTGCTGCTAGAACGTATTCGGTGAAAAGTATTGGAAAAGTCGTCCCTGATACAACAGCCTTCCAAGTATATGGAGGATATAACTGGTATACAAATTCGACAAAAGCTGTCGATGCCACAAAAGGAAAGGTTCTGAAATATAACAATCAGCTCATTTCAGCAACCTATTACTCTAGCAATGGCGGTTATACAGAGGCAAGTGAAGAAGTATGGGGAAATGCACTGCCATACTTAGTGGCCAAAAAGGATCCAAAAGATCCAGTCAATCCATGGACACTGAAACTCTCTAAAAAACAACTAGGCACGACATGGACTGCTAGCACAGCAGCATCTGAGTGGTCTAAAGCAAAAGAGACAAATGCAGCTGACCTTGCCGGCTTGAAATCATGGCTGCTCAAAAACAAAGAAACTGCTGCATCTGATATGAAAATCGCATCGATCTCAAGCCTGACGTTCTCAGGGAAAACAAAAGGACAGCGTGCGAAGACGGTATCGATCAAACTGACATACCATCTGAAAAACAAAACAGGCACATATTCGGTAAACAAAAGCACAACGGCAAGTATGAAGATGACCGAGTTTCGATCAGTCATGGGCGCAACAAAGGTGAAAAGCACGTTTGCGTCAGTCAAAAACAATACAAATGACTTCACGATTTCAGGAAAAGGATATGGCCACGGCATTGGTATGAGCCAATACGGAGCCAAAGCGAGAGCTGAATCTGGAAACTCATATTCTTCCATACTCTCGTTCTACTATCCAGGTACAAAACTAACAAACTATTAAAGGGAAAAAGGAGGACATAGAAGATGCGCTCAATGATGAAAACAGCCATCCTCAGCCTCATCGCCATTTTCGTTATCGTTCCAACAGCATTGGCAGACAATTCAGTCTCAAGAATTGATGGCGGGAGCAGATATGCTGTAGCGGCAAACGTAGCGAAAAAAGGATGGGGAACTGCAAGTACAGTCGTTTTAGTTGGGAAAACTGCGTATGCAGATGCAACAGCAGGAATTCCACTTGCATATCAAAAAAATGGACCAGTTCTTTACACAAACAGTAAAAGCCTTTCGGGTGATACAAAGAAAGCCTTAACTTCATTAAAAACAAAGACGGTGATCGTTTTAGGCAGCACATCAAGTGTGTCAAACAACGTGGTCAATCAAGTGAAGAAAATGGGCATCTCCACACAGCGTATTTCAGGAAAAAACCGATATGAGCTATCTGCCAATATCGCAAAAAAAATGAAAAAGCCAGCAGGCGTCGTTGTCGTTGAGGGTTCTTTCTATGCACATGGGATTGCGATTGCACCTGTAGCAGCTCAAAAAGGATTCCCAATTCTATATACAGATAAAAAGGGACTTCGTTCTGAAATCGCTTCTGTTGCAAAAGCAAGCAATGTGAAACAAACCATTGTAGTCGGCGGAGAGAATTACGTCACAAAAGCAGCTTATAACCAATTGAAATCACCAACACGGATCAAAGGCTCGACTCGTTATGATGTCGCGGCAAATATTGTGAAAAAGTACAATATGAGTGTCAATAATACCTATGTAGGAAGAGGATTTGGTTATGCCACTTCATCTTCTGCTGCAGGCATTGCAGCGAAGCAAAACAAAGCATTGCTTCTAACGAATGAAAAGACACTGCCAAAAGTAACAAGAGCAACAGTGAGCAGTAAGAAAATCACCAAATTTACTGTCGTAGGCAGTACAAATACAGTGACACCAACTGTTGTGAACCAGCTGAAAAACCCGGCTGTTGGGAAAAAAGTATTCATTGACCCAGGTCATGGTGCGCATGATTCAGGAGCTGTAGGATACGGATTATATGAAAAGAATTTGAATTTAGATGTAGCAAAGCGTTTAAATACGAAATTAAACAACGCTGGTGCACTTGTGACCATGTCAAGAACATCAGACACATTTGATAGTCTTCAAACACGAGTGAGCAAAGCTGCGTCAGCAAATGCAGATATCTTTATCAGTGTCCATGCGAACTCAAACGATAACAGCAGTGCAAATGGAACAGAAACGTATTATGACAAAACCTATGCGGCTGCAAACAGCCTGAAGCTGGCGCAAAACATCCAGCCTAAAATGGTCAGCGCACTAGGTACAAGAGACCGTGGTGTGAAAACAGCTGGCTTCTACGTTATTAAATATTCTAAGATGCCAAGCGTTCTTTTGGAAACTGGTTTTGTTTCCAGTCCAGTAGATTCAAACATCTTGAAATCTGCTACGTATAAAGATCGATTAGCGTCAGGCATTTCAAGCGGTGTGTCAGGTTATTTTAGATAAGAAAACACAAACCTGAGGGGTGCCTCAGATACTCCTCTTAGGCTGCTCGAGAACGTACTCGGCAGCCTTTTTTCAAAAGTCCATGAAGCATCTTTGGTGAAGGGTTCAAACCAAGGAGGTTGACTTCATGCGTTTTGATATCAAATGTATGTTACTGATTGCTATTTCACTATGTTTATATACACCATCCGTTTTTGCTCAGCACACTGTATCGAGGATAGAAGGAAGCAATCGATATGAGGTGGCTGTAAATACCGCGAAAAGGGGCTGGAAGGAAGCGCCTGCCGTTGTTCTTGTGGGCGGTGATGCTTATGCAGATGCCCTGAGTGCTGTGCCTTATGCTTACCAGCAAGGGGCCCCAGTCCTGATAACGAATGCTGGCAGTCTTTCAGGTCCTTTAAAGACAGGGCTGCAGCAGCTCAAAACGAAGCGGGTAACGATTCTTGGAGGGACTGCGAGTATTTCTGAAAACGTCGTGAAGCAGCTAAAAGCAATGAATCTATCTGTTTCCCGTATTCAAGGAAAGAACCGCTATGAATTGGCGGCAAATGTGGCGAAGCACATGAAGAGTGCTAGTGCGGCAGTCGTCGTGAATGGTTCTGCTTATGCTGATGCTGTCGCGATTGCTCCATACGCTGCCAAACAAGGCTATCCTATTTTATTAACAGATGCGAAAGGACTGCGCGAGGAAACAGCCAATCTATTAAAAAACAAAGCAGTCAAGCGGACCATTGTGATTGGCGGAGAAGCAAGTATCAATAAAACGGCTTTTCAAAAGCTTCCATCACCAGTCAGAATAAGCGGAGCCAATCGGTATGAGGTGGCTGCCCAAATTGCTAAAACGTATCCAATGAAGACAAGCCAAACATTTATAAGTTATGGGTATGCCTATGCAGATGCAGCCGCTGCGGCAAGTATAGCAGCGAAACAGGGCCAAACCCTTCTTCTTACAGACGCTCAAACGGTGCCGGATGCTATCAGAAAAGTCATCGGAGCCAAACAGATGTCAGCTTTTTCTGTTGTAGGCGGAACATCAGCCGTTCAAACGAATGTCATCACGCAGTTGAAAAATGCGGTGTTAGGTGAAACGATTTTTATTGATCCAGGTCATGGTGCGCAGGATGCTGGAGCGGTAGGGAATGGGCTGCTTGAAAAGAATATCAATTTAGAAGTAGCATTAAAGCTGCGGTCAAGGCTTCACCAAGCGGGTGCCCTTATTGTCATGTCGAGAACTTCTGATACATTTGACTCCTTGCAGACACGTGTCAGTAAAGGAGCCCAGGCAAGTGCTGATATATTCATCAGTATCCACGCCAACGCAAATGATAACAGCGGTGCGAATGGAACAGAGACGTATTATGATACGACATATGCGGCTGCTCATAGTATCAAGCTGGCACAACAGGTTCAGCCTCGAATGGTCAGTGCCCTTGGAACGAGGGATCGAGGAGTGAAAACAGCAGGGTTCTACGTCATCAAATATTCTAGAATGCCCAGTATTTTGCTAGAAACCGGCTTTGTAACAAGTCCAATCGATGCGAGTATTTTAAAATCTACCACTGCAAAGGATCGGCTGGCTTCTGGAATTACAACTGGTGTGTCCAATTACTTTGACACAAAATGAATCATGAGTGGGGTGTCAAGTTAAAAATACATTTCATTTCTGGTTATGTTTGTTATAATTGAAACATAGAAGGTGAATGGTTTACACATAAATCTTCAAACGACAGCAAACCGACAAATCATGAAGAGGTGACGATTTTGAAAAAATTAATCACAATGCCGTTTCTAGTATTGCTTCTAGGTGTATTGCTCACAGCGTGCGGCACAACAAATCAATCAAGCGATAACAAAAAAGAAGACAGCAAAAAAGAAACAACTGAAGCAGCCGATCAAAACAAAGATAAGGCTGCAGACGAAAAATCAGAAGATCAATCATCAAAAAATGAAAAATCAGATGATCAAAGCAAAGAAACAGCTGCTCAAACAGAAGAGCCAGCAAGTCAATCTGATGAAGAGGCAAAAGACAGCTCAAGCAAAGAAATCACAAAAGAAGAACCTGCTAAAGACCAATCAAAAGCTGACTCTAAAGGTGACTCTAAAACAAAGAAAGAATCAACGACTAATAAGAAAAATGAAGTCACCAAAGAAGGCACATATGTCGGTTTGGCTGATGGACATACAATTGCTGTCAACATTGATGGAAAAGAAGTAGCTATTCAATTCGGAAATACATTTTCTAAACAAGTGAACAGCTTAAAAGAAGAATCAAAAGTAAAAGTAACCTATACAAAAGATGCAAACGGAACACTTCGATTAAAAACGATCGAATCTGTAAAAGCAAAATAAAGAAAAGACCCGGAGACCCGCAGAATTGCGGGTCTTTTTTACGTTCAAAAGGGCATAACTTGATATAAGTGCACATTCTTAACAAAGTTTTACAAGACTTAACAGCGCATTTACATTTGCTTAATGTTGCTCTGCTAAACTGACTTTCATAGAACATCTCTTTACACAACAACTACTTTGAATGGTGAGGTGCAGGTCAGTGAGTGCAGAGAAAGCGATGAATCTTTACAGAGAATATGAAGTGAGACGAAATCACTCTTTTGCCTTAACAGAACATATGGTTCGTTATTTATTTGCAAAACGTTTCATAGATTTAATGTTCTCGTTCATCGGATTGATGTTGAGTACGCCAATCATTTTGCTGTTTGCTCTTTTGATTAAGCTGGAAACACCAGGGCCAGCCTTTTATATGCAGGAAAGGGTCGGGAAAGACGGTGTTTACTTTAAATTATGGAAGCTCAGATCGATGAGAACTGACGCAGAAAGCGGAGGAGCGAAATGGGCACAAAAAAATGACCCGCGTATCACCAAAGTGGGGGCATTCATCCGTAAAACAAGAATTGATGAACTTCCGCAATTTATCAACGTGTTAAAAGGAGAAATGAGTATCGTAGGTCCTCGTCCAGAAAGACCGATGTTTACCGCAGAATTTAATCGGACGATTCCAGGCTTCACAAAAAGGTTGGCGGTAAAGCCGGGGCTGACAGGTCTTGCTCAAGTAAATGGCGGATATGAAATGAGTCCAAGTGAAAAATTAACACATGACTTACAGTATATTCAAAACTTGACATTTTCTCTCGACACGAAGATTATGGTAAAAACGTTAAAAGTCATCATGACTGGTGACGGAGCCAGATAAGTAAAGTAGGGAAGAGAAATGGCAAGTATGAAAAAAAGCATGCTAGGCGGGGCAAAATGGACAAGCTTGTCCGCATTGATCATCACCATCATCCAAATTGCACAGTTCGCTTTTTTAGGGAACGTGATGTCACTCAAGGAGTTTGGACTCGTTGGCATGATCACAACTGTCACAATATTTACGCAGATTTTACTAGATCTAGGAATTGGGGCAGCAATCATTCAAAAGGAACAAACGACAGAACGTCAATTATCTACATTATATTGGATCAACCTGCTCACAGGGATTATCTTGTTTTGTCTGCTCATCCTGCTAAGCCCAATGATAGCCGCTTTTTATAACCGGCCAGAGCTAGAGGGTCTGCTCAAGCTATTATCGATCATGTTTCTGATCGCACCGATTGGCCAGCAGTACCAGTATATGATGCAAAAAGACTTAGCCTTTAAAACATTAAGCACCATTGAAGCCATTGCGACCATCATATCGCTGCTCGTTTTACTCGTTTTCGCCTTCTTCATGAATCCGATTGTCGCCTATGTCATTTCTCAAGTGCTGCTGCAATCAGGAAAAGGTCTCATGTATGCAGCGGCTTATTGGAAGAAGTGGCGTCCAGCACCTGTATTTGCATTAGGAGAAGTGAAGGAATTTTTCTCATTCGGTGCATTCCAGCTCGCATCCAGACTGGTTAACCGAGCAGGATCAAACATCGACATGATTTTAATCGGCCGGTTTCTTGGAGCGGAAGCGTTAGGTATTTACAGCTTGGCGTATCAAATTGTGACAATACCCGTGCTGAAGATAAATCCGATTGTGACGAGAGTGGCTTTCCCGGTTTTCGCAAAAAGTCAGCGGGATCACTCCGTGCTGCGAGAGGGCTTCCTAAGTATGACGAATATGCTCGCATTGGTTAGTTTTCCATTATTAATCGGCCTTGCTGCCGTATCAGACAGCTTTATAGAAGTCGTGTTTGGAGAGAAATGGCTAGTAGCGGTCCCGGTTTTAAATATATTGTGCATTGTCGGCCTGCTGCGTGTGCTGATGAATCCAAACGGTTCAATCCTTCTTGCAAAAGGGAGAGCGGACTTAGCCTTTTATTGGGATACGGGAATGCTCATCGTGTATGGCTGCGCATTATATGCAGGTGTCACTACAGGCAGTCTGCTCACAGTAGCTTGGATCTACTCAGGTGTCAGTCTGCTCAACTTTATTGTCGGCAGATGGCTTATGGCATATGTCATTCAGCTTGATATGAAGGTGTATTTAAAATCACTTGGAAAGCCTGCTGTCATGACGCTGCTCATGGCGGTCTGTGCGGTAGCTTTACATCAAGGGATGAAGCTGACGTCAGCAGATATTTCACTTCAATTACTACTGACTGTTTGTGTCAGTGCTGCATTGTATAGCTTGCTGCTCATCAAAATGTATCCGCAGGCTGCAGGCAAATTATTGAGAAGAGGTCGTTCGTCATGAAGGTACTATGGCTGACAAGTGTATATCCTAGTGAAAAACATCCGAGTGAGGGCGTATTTCATGAAACACAAGTACAGGAGCTGCTCAAACAAGGAATAGAAGTGACTGTCATTTGTCCTAAACCAGTGAATCCACCGGTTTTACGGATGCTCAAGGCATCCTATCGGCAGAAAAGGGATCTGCCTGAACAGGAAGTGAGGAACGGAGTGAAGGTTTACAGACCGCCTTATCCAGCGCTCCCTGGACAGCTGAAATGGGCGCAGCCGAGTAAACGAATAGCGGCTTCCGTTCTCAGAGCAATGCAGCGTCATCAGCTGTCACCAGATTTTATCCATGCGCACTTTGCCATGCCGTCTGGCGGAGCGGCGGCTGTTATTCAGAAAGAAACGAAAATCCCTTATCTTCTGACCTTGCACGGCAGTGATGTGAATGTATATCCGAACTATAGCAAAGGGGCGAAGGCAGCCTTTGAAACGGCGGTGAGGCAGGCATCTGCTGTTCTGACAGTGAGTGGGGAGCTGGCTAAAAAGACAAATGAGATGACGAAGGTAGAAGCAAAATGTCTTCCGCTTGGTATTCCGCTCCGATCATTTTCCAGAACGGAAGAAGGTCAAGAAGGCATCAGAAAACACTTAGGTTTACCGCTTCAAGATAAGCTCGTTGTTTTCGTCGGGCGTTTAGTGAAAGAGAAGGGCTTGCTTGAATTAGCTGATGCTGTCAGCAGCATGGATGGAGTGAAAGCAGTTTTTGTTGGAAAAGGCCCCCTTGCAAAGGAACTCAAGGAACGGGCGGGGGCATCTATTATACTCCCAGGGCAGGTGCCGAATGAGCAGGTGAGAGACTACTTAATGGCAGCTGATCTGTTTGCACTCCCTTCCTACAGTGAAGGAATGCCAACCGTCGTTCTAGAAGCGCTCGCTTTAAAAGTACCTGTCATTGCAACCCGGGTTGGTGGTCTCCCATCCTTATTTTCAACCTATCAACACCTGCTCGTTGAACCGCGTTCGACGCGTCAGCTGAAAGAGGCGATTCACGCCTGCCTTTATGAAAACAGATGGAATGAAGAAGTGAAGAACGATCTTCATGAAATGGTTCATACAGAATTTTCATCAGAACATAATGCGAAACATCTCATTCAGCAATATGAGAAGGTGTTCAATCAATCAACATCCATCGTTTAAACAAGATGAAATGTGCAAAGAATGATAGATAGATAAACAGCTTGGAACGGACAATATGCTTTTACTGAGAGGATGAAAAATGTTGAAGAAAATTGCTGTGATTGGAACAGGTTATGTCGGGTTAGTATCGGGTACTTGTTTTGCTGATATCGGAAATCGTGTCATCTGCTGTGACATCGATGAATCAAAAATCAACAGCTTAAAAAGTGGTGTCGTTCCCATTTATGAACCAGGTTTAAAAGAATTGATTGAAAAGAATACAGAAGAAGGAAGACTGTTTTTTACAACGAATATTCCTGCCGCTATTAGGGAATCAGAGATTATCTATATTGCCGTAGGGACACCGATGACACCACAGGGGGAAGCAGATTTAACGTATGTGAAGGCTGTCGCTCAAACGATCGGTGAACACATGAATGGCTATAAAATCATCGTCAATAAAAGCACAGTGCCCGTTGGAACAGGCCGTCTCGTTCAAGCCATTGTTGAAAAGGCATCGCGCAGCAAATATCCTTTTGATGTCGTATCCAATCCAGAGTTTCTCCGAGAAGGCTCAGCGATTCAAGATACGATGAATATGGAGCGGGCGGTCATTGGTTCGACTAGCACTCATGCCTCTACCATCATCAAAAGACTGCATGATCCGTTTCAAACAGAGGTTGTAGAGACCAACTTAGAAAGTGCAGAAATGATTAAGTATGCTGCAAATGCCATGCTTGCCACAAAAATCTCATTTATTAATGACATTGCAAATATTTGCGAAAGGGTAGGCGCTGACGTTGAAAAAGTCAGTGAAGGAGTTGGATTAGACAGCCGAATCGGGCATAAATTTTTAAAAGCAGGCATTGGATTTGGAGGTTCTTGTTTCCCGAAAGACACGATGGCTCTTCTCAAAATTGCCGAAACATCCGGATACCGGTTCAAGCTGATTGAATCTGTCATTGAAACGAACAACAACCAAAGAGCCCACCTGGTCAGCAAATTGATGAGTGTGTTCGGTGATATTAAAGGAAAAACCATTTCTGTCTTAGGCCTTGCCTTTAAACCGAATACGAATGATATGCGTTCAGCGCCTGCACTAGATATTATCCCAATGCTGAGAGAGCTGGGGGCTTTTGTGAAAGCCTATGATCCGATTGCTTATGTAGAAGCTGAACGTGAGCTTGGCCCGCAGGCAGTTTTCAGCAACGACCTGTACGAAACAGTAAAAGATACAGATGCCTGTCTCATCCTAACAGAATGGGATGACGTACAGAGGATGGATAAAGACCAGCTCAAGCAGCTGCTTCGTTCGCCGATTGTAATTGATGGAAGGAATTTGTTTGATCCAGCAGAAATGAAAGAGAGAGGATTTATTTACCAGTCTATCGGCCGCCCAAGTGTATGGGAAGCAGAATTGGTATCGAAGGCACAATAACAGGGGGAGCTTGGATGAAGAAAGTATTGGTTACTGGGGGAAGCGGATTTATTGGATCACATACGGTAGAGGCTTTACTAGAAAAAGGCTATGAGCCCATCGTTCTTGATAACTTTTCGACTGGATCACGAGAAAATATTGCTCATCTTTCCGTGCAATGTATGGAGGCAGATGTCACAAAGCCAGCGACGATTGATTTGATCAAACAAATCGCACCGGATTATATCATTCATCTTGCAGCACAAGTAAGTGTAGCCGTTTCCGTTCAGGATTTCGTATATGACGAAGAGGTCAATATAAAAGGATCTCTGCACGTCATGAAAGCTGCGGCTGAAGCAGGAGTGGAAAAAGTCATCTTTGCCTCATCGGCAGCTGTCTATGGAGACCCGGTGTATTTGCCAGTAGACACCGCTCACCGGCTAAAGCCTGGTTCACCTTATGGCTTAGCAAAACTGACAGTAGAGCGGTATTTAGAAATGGCAAAATCACTCTATGATGTGGACTATTGTATTCTCAGGTACAGCAATGTATATGGTCCGCGCCAAGATGCACTTGGCGAAGGCGGTGTTGTCTCTATTTTCTCTGATAAGTTTGCAAAGGATGAGGCTCCTTTTATCTTTGGAGATGGGGAACAAACAAGAGACTTTATCTATGTGGGTGATCTAGCGGCAGCAAATGTTGCAGCTTTAACAGCCCAATCAAACGTTTGTTTAAATATTTCGTGTGGTGATTCCATCACTGTGAATGAACTGTTTCAAACGATGAAACGGGTAACGAGATCACAGCTTGAACCGATTTACAAGCCGCAGCGTGCAGGAGATATCGTGCATAGTACATTGGCAAATGAGGAAACGAAACAAGTCTTAGCATGGGAGCCTGTTGTGAGTTTACAGGAAGGTTTGGCTCGTACCATTTCCTACTATAAACAGGAAATCAAGGCTTAATCCCTCAAATCGGATGGGTTGCTTAGGAGGAAAATGGGTATGAGTGTGAAACAAACAGCATGGCAAATCATGATCGGATGTATATTATTTGCAGCAGGGCTAGGACTTGTACAATTGGCGTCTGCGCAGCCCGCCGGGTTAAAAAAGATGGTCGCCATTCCGGTCCTGCTTTTAGTCCTGACGGCTTTTCTCGTGTTAATGAAGCTATACATGAATGGTGAGCAAGTGTTCATGTCAGCCATATATCTTTTAATTTCATTGACCTTTCTCAACAACGCTTTCTTTTCAATTAGTGCCGGGTTCTTTAGTCTTTTTCTCTACCGTATCATGCTCATTGCCGCCTTTGCTTTATTCATAAGGCGGATGAGAGATAAGGGAACGTACATATCGCAGTGGCAGCAGATTCGTGTAAAAGGCATTCTTGGTTTTTTCGCTGCATGGTTTCTTTACGGGCTCATCTCACTGCTGTGGGCTCATTCGGTCACAGACGGTCTCAAATATATGTCCCTGCTTGCGATGGGGATGGGATTTATCTTTCTTGTGGTCATGTACATTCAGCGAATGGATCAAGTGGTCACCTTTTATAGCATTTGGCTCATCATGACTGTATTTGTCATGGGGATAGGGTTTTATAATCACTTTACTTTGAACCATTTACCGAATACTTCATTGTATCTTGGGCCGGCTTATAAACAGCACTATCCTACAGCTGTCTTTTTTAACCAAAATGACTTTGCGACGTTTTTATCCATTAGCTTTTTCTTGTATTTAGCGTGTATGCGGCAAATGAAAAATGGTTATATCAAAGCCTTTGGATTATTTGGCGCCATCGCAGCACTGTATCTCATTTTGTTAACAGAATCCCGCGCCAGCCTGCTTGGTATATTTGCAGGAGTGGTCATCTATGTGTGGCTGCTAATGCCGCGCTTTCTCAAAAAGTGGTCACTCATCGCAGCAGGCGGACTTGGTGTCATCTGTATCGCTGTTTTTTCAGCCAAGATTTATTCAGTCTTTTATGACTTGTTTCTCGCTTCTCAGGTCGCCCATTCTTTTAGTGAACCACTCCCATCCAACATTGCGAGAGCGAATTTGATCAAAAATGCATGGCATTTCTTTACGGATTCATACGGGTTTGGTGTCGGAGCGGGGAATGTGTCTTACTACTTAGCCCACTTTTCGATCTTTGATACAGATCAAGTCGTTGAAGTGCACAATTGGCTGCTGGAAGTGATGACGAACTTTGGATTTGCGGTCATGCTTGGCTATATCTCCGTCTACGCTTATCTCATGTTCACGCTGTATAAACAATACCAATGGGCTGACACAAGATCAGCAAAAATGATCATTGAAGGTTTGTTTGCTGCCATGCTGAGCTTTCTCGTTTCAAGTATCAGTCCTAGTTCTGTCTCGAATTTATATTTCCACTGGGTCTTTTTAGGACTCGTGATCGCAGCGGTGAATATGTTGAAAAACAAACAGCGCTTGGTAAACCGGGTGTGATGCTGCGCTGGTATGGCTACACTAATGAAAAAGCAAATACGTCAATGTTGGGAGAATGAACATGTCTGGTTTCATATCTAGAATAGGGAAGCGAATCAAAAAGTATATTGTATGGCTTGTGCTGCTGCCTGTCGTATTAGGCGCTTTTGGATTCTTTTTTGCCAAAGGAACAGTGCAGCAGTCTAGTTACACAGCTGCCGTTACGCTTACACTTGGTAAATATGATGACGGAGTGTATAACAATATCGCAGAAGTGACATCTCTATTAAAAAGCGATGCATTTTTAAATGAAGCACTCAGTGATGTGAAAGAAGAAGAAAGGCAGGATGTGAAAAGCCGCCTCATCCTCACCAATCAATCAGATACTCAATTACAGCTGTCCTTCACAGATGCTGATAAGGATCATGCTTTAGCTGTCGTGAAGCAGGTGTCAGATACATTTCTGAAGCAAGACAAAGCATTATTTACAAAAAGGCAGCAGGTGATTGAAAGTAGATTATCTGCTCTAGAAGACGAATCTGTCAGCAACGATTCCAAAGTAGATAAAGAGCGATTTTTATATGAATTGGAGTCTACAAAGCTTGGAATGAAGCAGGCGAAGATTGTTGATCCTGCTCAAGTTCTTGATGAAGGCAATAAAGGCATGTCAGCGAAAAAGCGGGCACTGCTTGGACTTGTCATTGGCTTTAGTATCTCGCTCATGTTTGTGGTCTTACCCGAAGTGTTCAAAGAATCTTAATGATGAACTGGAGATGAGTCTTAGGTGAACAATCAACCGTTAGTATCAATCATTACACCGGCCTATAATGCGGAACGCTATTTAACGGATACAGTTCATTCCGTCCTTGACCAAACCTATTCTAATTGGGAACTGATCATCGCAGATGATTGTTCAACAGATGGAACAAGGAAGCTGCTTGAGGACTTAAGTGAAGCAGACGACAGAATCCACGTCATTTATTTAGAGCAAAATGGGGGAGCCGCCATCGCTAGAAACGCAGCCATCAACCAGGCAAAAGGCCGCTTTATTGCTTTTTTAGATAGCGATGATAAGTGGAAAGAGACGAAGCTTGAACAGCAGGTAGACTTTATGCTGACAAACGATTATGCCTTTACATTCACGGCGTATGACATCATTGCAGAAAATGGAGAACCTTTAGAAAAAACTGTCACTGCACCAGCAAGATTAACTTATGATGAAGCTTTGAAAAATACCATTATCGGCTGTTTAACGGTGATGCTTGATGTAGAGAAGATAGGACATGTAGAAATGCCGAACATCCGCACAAGACAGGATTTAGCTACGTGGCTGTCCATATTAAAAAGAGGATTTACAGCCTATGGAATGAGTGAACCGCTCAGTGAATACCGCATCGTTGGAAACTCGATCTCTAGTAACAAGTGGAAAGCAGCGAAAAAAACGTGGTTCGTCTACAGAGAAATTGAGCAGCTTCATTTTGTCAAAGCATCTTGGTGTTTTATGCACTATGCGACAAATGCTGTGAAGAAGCGCTTATAAACAGAAGGGAAAAAAGGTGATAAAGGTGAAAGCAGACTCGATCATACATGTTATCGTAGCGACGGGAGAATGGGGACAGGACGGCTTGAGGTACAGACGGCATCGACTGGCGGAATTTCTAGCATCTGATCCAGAAACGAAAGAGGTCATCTGGGTATGCCCATCTGCATCTGGTCATACAGCTCCCTTTCAGCCCATAACCGATCGAATGAAGCAATTGACCATTCCTGATGTGCTCAAGAGCAAATTTTTCCGCTTTGGCCGATATCAAGACATGTTCTATATTCATAAATTGTCCCCTCTTCTTGAGCATTTGCGGCAGGAAGAAAAGAAGGGAATCGCTGTTTGCTTATGGTATACGTTTCCGGGCTTTCCGCTCTTATCTTCTTTATTTGAATGGAAACATATTGTTTATGACTGCAGTGACCTGTGGGGAGAGCCGATAAGCGGCAAAAATAATTTGCTTTCTTATATAAGGCAGCGTGTCATTGTGAAAGCAGAAAATCGAATCATCAAATACGCACACAGCATTACATGCTCTTCTCAATACTTACACGATCAAATCAAAAAGCGTCTTATGGGCGAACCAAAAGATGTGTTTACAGTGGAAAATGGCGTTGAGTACGATGTGTTTGCAAAAAGCAATCTTCCATGTAAGGAGGATGTGCTGCAAGGTAGAGAAGGAACTGTTCTTGGTTTTATTGGAGGCATCAAGCCGAAGCTGGATTTTGACATGATAGCAGAAGCTGCCCGCATGCAGCCTGATTGGACATTTTTATTTGTCGGTCCGGATGGAACAAATGGTGATCCATCTTTTCAGCATGCACTTAAACTGCCGAATGTGATTTGGACAGGTGCTGTTGCACCAGAAGAAGTGCCTGCATATATGCAGCTGATTGATGTAGGTATGATGCCATACAAACAATCTCCTTACAATCAAGCCGTGTTTCCGCTCAAGCTATATGAATTTTTAGCCGCAGGAATACCGGTTGTTGGTTTAAATCTTCCGTCAACGGAAAGGCTAAAAGAGAATGATGTGTATGAATATTTAGAAGGCGAGGATCCTGCGCTCTTCGTAGAAGCCTGCCAAAAAGTGATCAGCAAAAAAGACGACATGACCTATAGACATCTAAGACAAAGCCGTGCGAAGAAAAAAGATTGGCACGCGCTGTTCACAAATATGGTGGAACTAACGAATATTAAAGAAAACGCATAATTCATCAGGGATTGTGCGTTTTTATTTGTTTCTTCTTCACAGGGGGAGCTTGTGATCATCCTCTATTCAATTGTATAATGGAAAGAGCGGCCAATATACAAAATACAGATTTCAATTTAGAAGGAGACTGACCTATGGATTACGAACGCGCCTTATTAGCGTTTTTTGTCTCTCTGGCTACAGTTTTAATTGTGACACCAATCGTCAAAAAGTTTGCAATTAAGATTGGTGCAGTGGACCAGCCGAATAAACGAAAAGTTCATGATAAAGTAATGCCTCGAATGGGCGGTTTGGCAATTTTTATTGGGGTAGCGGCTGGAGCATTAGCAGGCGGGCTGTTTCTACATAATAAAATTACAGCAATTTCAGTTGGTGCCGTACTTATCGTCATTCTAGGTATATTTGATGATAAATATAATTTAAGTGCAAGATTTAAATTTCTCGTACAAGTTCTTGTTGCTTGCCTGATTGTAAGCACAGGCTTAAAAATGGACTTTTTCTCTGTTCCTTTCTTAACAGATCGAATTGAGTTAGGCTGGATGGCATATCCCCTAACCGTGTTATGGATTGTCGGAATCACAAATGCCATTAATTTAATTGACGGCCTTGATGGACTGGCTGCCGGTATTTCTGTCATCGGTTTATCAACTATTGCCGTGATGGCATTTTCAGCTGATAAAATTTTGATTCTTTCTTTATCACTTGTTGTCATTGGCAGTACCATCGGCTTTCTCTTTTACAACTTTCATCCGGCGAAGATTTTTATGGGTGACACCGGCTCGCTTTTTTTAGGCTATATGATTTCGGTGTTGTCACTATTAGGGCTGTACAAAAGTGTCACTTTGTTTAGTGTTGTTGTCCCAGTGATCATCTTAGGTGTCCCAATTTTCGATACCACCTTTGCCATCATTAGACGAATATTAAACAAACAGCCGATCTCAGCACCTGACAAGTCTCATATTCATCATAGACTGATGGCCTTTGGCTTGTCTCATCGCATGGCTGTTATCGTGATTTATATGATTGGCTTAGTCTTTAGCTTAAGTGCAATTTTGCTGACAAGCGCCACCATTTGGTTATCACTGATTATTATCTTTTTACTGGTCATGTTCATGCAGGTGATTGCAGAAGTCACAGGCTTGGTGAATGAAGAGTTTAAACCATTTACGAAATTTTATAAACGAATGGTCAAAAGACAGTAAAAAACAGCCCGTTCCTAGGAACTGGGCTGTTTTTATTATTGTCCAGGTGTGCTGGTCGATGAGTTAGTTGTATCACTTGACCCTGTTTCACCAGAGGACGGATTGGTTTGTGAATCTGTTTCAGTTGAAGATTCAGTAGGAAGCTTTAAATGCGTCCGTAATTCATTTTGTACGTTAGCTAAATTGGTCGGATCTGGCTCAAAGTAATACGTGCGATTTGGCCCTAAATAAAGGTCTGATCCCTTAATAGAAAGAGTTTCTGTGTCGTCTCCTTTAAATCCGCTGTAGATTTGCTGAAGCGCAAGACCTTCTGTGATACGGAAATTGGTCGTAATGTGATCACTGACTTCTTTAGCAATGTTATCGACGTTCGCAATGTTATTTGGCTTCGCCATTTGATCAATCATTGCACGTAAAATTTGTTTCTGACGATCGTTACGTCCGAAATCACCGCGTGGATCTTGTTTTCTCATCCGTGCGTAAGCAAGTGCTTCTTCCCCGTTTAAATGCATATTGCCTTTTTTGAAGTAAATCTTTTTCGATTTTTTAACATCACTTTTTTCATTGAAGTCAAATGGAACATCGATATCAATTCCGCCGACTTCATCAATGACATCCTTGAATCCGTCAAAATCAACGGTTGCATACTTATCAATCGGAATATGCAAGAATTGTTCGACAGTTTCAATCGTTTCATCTTTACCACCTTTAGCAAATGCTGCATTGATCTTTTCTTTACTTCCTGTTGTATCACTTGCAAGCTGTACGCGTGTGTCACGAGGAATACTAACCATTTTCATCGTTTTGTCTTGAGGGTTAATCGTTGCGACAATGAGTGAATCTGAACGGCCATGATCACCCTTTGTGGCATAATCCTCAATTCCGACAAATAATACAGAGAAAGGTTTTTTCTTAATATCAATGACAGCATCACGAAGATTCGATTTCTCTCCACGGTTTAGTTCATCATATGTTTTGTCAGCAGCTTGAAGAGTATTGACGATTTTATATACTGCAAATCCGCCCATGCAGATGATAAGAAGCAAAAATAAGACCAGAATACGTTTGATAATTCTCTTCTTTTTACTTTTTTTCTTTCGTACACGCACTTTTACTCGTTGTGCCATTCATCTGTCTCCTTTATCGGACCAATGTCCTTTTCTAAATAAATCAGTTCGCCTTCTTTTGTAACACTCTTTCCATTTGTCAGCTCAGTCATCCACTCAATGAACTGCTCTGTTTGTGTTTCTTCGACATATGTCTCAAAAATAACATCTTCTGCATAATGGATTTCTTTTAGCTGAAAAGATGAGGCTCTAAGCTCATTCTCTACCTTTCCAAGCCATGTATAATCTATTGTTGTGTGCATTGTACGCATTAAACAGCGCTCTACCATTCCAACATGGTTGATAGCTTCTGATACAGATTTTCCGTAGGCACGAATCAATCCACCGGCACCTAGCTTGATACCGCCGAAATAACGAGTGACCACAACGACTGTATCTTTCAGCTTCCGTTTTTTTAGCACTTCAAGCATTGGCACACCTGCTGTACCGCTTGGTTCACCATCATCATTCGCTTTTTGAATCAGGTCATGTTCACCAATGAGATAGGCTGAACAATTATGTGTGGCATTCCAATGTTGTTTTTTAATGGATTGTATAAATGCTTGTGCTTCTTCTTCTGAGACAGCACGCTGTATATGACAAATAAAACGTGATTTTTCAATGACGATCTCATGCTCGCCACGACTTTTTACTGTAAGATAGCGATTCAGCAAAAGACATACCCTCCTGACAAGCAAATTGTAAGACTAGTGAAAATTTGCATTGGTTTTAGAATTTTACAGCGTATTTTGTTATGATGATAGGAGCGGAAAAAGGGTCGTCATAAAAACTTCATGATTATACGCATTCTTTCATTATAATTCGACATAAAATGCAGATCAATGACATTTATAATAAAAAAAGATGACATCACTGTTACGGGAGGGAAAAGCCATGACAACACCCAAAATGGATCCGAAATTATTGGATTCAATCATCATGAAAATGCTAAGTACAGTTGATGGCAGCAAGGACGAAGTATTTAGAATAGGCGAACAGTCCCGTCAACAATATGAAAGCCTAGTAGAAGAGCTGAAGCAAATCAAACAGCAAGTAAACGAAGTAATTGATTTTGGGGATAAGCTGGAAGTCCATACAAGACATGCTAGAAACCGCTTATCTGAGGTCAGCAGAAACTTCAACAAATTCAGCGAAGAAGAAATACGTGAGGCCTACGAAAAAGCACATAACTTGCAAGTGGAACTCACCATGATTCAGCAGCGCGAGAAGCAGCTGAGAGAAAGAAGAGACGATCTGGAAAGACGATTATTAAGCTTACAAGACGTCATTGAACGTTCTGAAACGCTTGTGAGTCAGATTACAGTTGTTCTCAACTATCTCAATCAGGATTTACGCCAGGTTGGCGTTTTACTTGAAGATGCTCAGGCAAAACAAGATTTTGGGCTGAGAATTATTGAAGCCCAAGAAGAAGAACGCAAAAGAGTGTCTCGGGAAATTCATGACGGTCCTGCTCAAATGCTGGCAAACGTGATGATGCGTTCCGAATTAATTGAACGGATTTTTAGAGACCGCGGTACAGAAGAAGGTTTTAAAGAAATTAGAAGTCTCAGACAGAATGTGCGGAATGCACTGTACGAAGTGAGAAGAATCATTTATGATTTAAGACCGATGGCTTTAGATGATTTGGGTCTGATTCCGACACTGAGAAAATACTTAAACACAATTGAAGAATATGATGGGAAAACCAAAATTACGTTTCAATGCCTAGGTGATACAGAAAGCGAAAGAATTGCTTCTCAATTTGAAGTAGCACTGTTTAGACTAGCCCAAGAAGCTGTCACAAATTCATTAAAACATTCTGAAGCTGAAGAAATCTCTGTCAAAGTAGAAGTAACGAAAGACTTTGTGACCTTAATTATTAAAGACGATGGAAAAGGCTTTGATATGAAAGATGTGAAAACAAACAAAAACAAATCCTTCGGTTTACTTGGCATGAAAGAACGCGTAGACTTACTGGAAGGTAAAATGACCATAGACTCAAAAATAGGTCTAGGGACATTTATCATGATTCGCGTGCCATTAACATTGCAAAATAAAATTGTAAAATAGAGTCAAAAGACATATTGACCATAAAGTTCAGGTATAGAACAATAAACATGGGGAGGCGTAGCTTGTGACTAAAGTAAATATTGTAATTATTGATGACCACCAATTATTCCGTGAAGGTGTCAAACGGATTTTAGATTTTGAACCTACTTTTGAAGTAGTTGCAGAAGGAGACGACGGTGACGAAGCTGCACGTATCGTAGAACACTATCATCCGGATGTTGTCATTATGGACATTAATATGCCGAATGTAAATGGTGTTGAGGCTACAAAGCAGCTTGTTGAGCTTTATCCCGAATCAAAAGTCATTATTCTATCTATTCATGACGATGAAAACTATGTAACACATGCATTGAAAACAGGGGCGAGAGGCTACCTGCTAAAAGAAATGGATGCAGACACACTTATCGAAGCAGTGAAAGTTGTAGCTGACGGAGGCTCTTATTTACATCCGAAAGTCACTCATAATTTAGTAAATGAATTCCGACGCTTGGCAACCAGCGGCGTTTCAGCACATCCACAGCATGAGGTATATCCTGAAATTCGCAGACCACTTCATATCTTAACTAGACGTGAATGTGAAGTTCTTCAAATGTTAGCTGACGGAAAGAGCAACAGAGGAATCGGTGAATCGCTCTTTATTAGTGAGAAAACAGTTAAAAACCACGTGAGTAACATTTTGCAAAAAATGAATGTAAACGACCGTACACAAGCTGTTGTTGTAGCTATTAAAAACGGCTGGGTAGAAATGAGATAATGTTCCGGACAAGTACTCCTTTTTCGCCTGTTTTTATTCTCTCACATTTTAGGTGGAGAGAAATGATAGACAGGGTAAGGAGTCTTTTTCGGATATAGCGGGCTTGCCTATTGATTAGGCAGGCTTTTTTGATTACTATTATAAATCTAATGAAAAAATGATCATTCTTTTAAAATAAAAAAGAGTAACTTAACGAATAAGGAAGGTATTTAAGAATGAAAATAGCCGTTGTAACAGACAGTACTGCTTATCTACCACAAGAGCTGCGTGATAAACATAATATTCATATGATCCCCCTTAACGTCATCTTTGGCAGTGAATCATACCGTGAAGAAATAGAAATGGACTGGAAGACATATTATGAAGAAATCAAAAAACACAAAGATCTTCCAACTACCTCTCAGCCTGCTTTCGGTGAATTAATAGCCTTATATGAAAAACTAAGTGAAACATACGACGCCGTGATTAGTATCCACCTTTCAAGTGGAATTAGTGGAACGTATAATAGTGCGGTCTCAGCGAATGATCTAGTTGACGGGATTGATATTTACCCGTTTGATACAGAAACAAGCTGTATGGCACAAGGTTTTTATGTGTTAGAAGCTGCTGAAAAAATCCAAGAAGGTGCTTCTTTAGAAGAAGTGTTAGCACATCTAAATTACCTAAAAGAAAGTCAGCGGGCGTATTTTATGGTAGACGATTTAACTCATTTGCAAAGAGGCGGCAGATTAAATGGTGCTCAGGCTTTTATTGGAAGCCTCTTAAAGGTAAAGCCTATTTTGCATTTTGACAACAAGCTAATTGTTCCTTTTGAGAAGATTCGCACACGTAAAAAAGCCATTTCACGTATTTTTGAATTATTTGATGAAGATGCATCACGTGGTGTTCCGATGAGAGCAACACTGATACATGGTAATAGAGAAGAAGAAGCAGAAGAATTAATTGCGCACTTATCAGAAAAATATCCTCATGTTGAATTTTATAAAAGCTACTTTGGTGCCGTAATCGGCACCCATCTAGGTGAAGGTTCTTTAGCCCTTGGCTGGGTGATTAGATAATTCCTAAAAAACCTCTTTTCTTATGGAAAAGGGGTTTTGTTTTTCTATTTTACCTGTTGGACGAAATGTCATGTTTTTGTGCATAATAGCCGAACATCAATTGAAAGGTGTTTGGTAATGTTGAATATGGACAAAGCAATGGAACTAATGCGGCAGCTGCATTCACGCCATCTGCTTACTGTTGAAACAAAGTGTCCACAGTCCAATTTAGATTGGCTAGAGGAGAAGGGCTTAGTCAATCGGTCTCCAGCCATTGAGAGGAAAGCAAATGGTTTTACATGCTGCCGGTGCGGTGTATCACACAAGCGGTATTTCGCTCATTCTCCATGTGAGGTGTGTCAAAAGGATTGTGTGTACTGTAGATCATGCATCATGATGGGAAAAGCAGCAGAATGTGGGTTTCTTTATGAATGGACAGGTCCACAAATGGTAGAAACATGTCGAGCCGAATTAACATGGCAGGGAGAGCTGTCTAAAGGACAAAAAAGAGCGTCAGAAAGAATGATTGAAGCTATTAAAAACAAATTTGATCTACTTGTTTGGGCGGTTTGCGGAGCAGGGAAAACGGAAGTGCTTTTTCACGGAATCGAATATGCGTTAAATCAAGGAATGAGGGTCTGTATTGCGACACCTAGAACAGATGTAGTGCTTGAACTCGAACCACGGCTTAGAAAAGCATTTCAAGGGGTGACAATTACCGTACTTTACGGAGGCGGTTCTCAAAGGTTTCAAATAACACCGCTTGTGATCACCACAACCCACCAGCTGATGAGATACAAAAATGCTTTTGATGTGCTCATTGTAGATGAAGTCGATGCCTTCCCTTATTCAATGGATGAGCGTCTCCAATTTGCTGTTCTAAAGGCGATGAGAAAGAACAGAGGGGTTAGGATTTATTTAAGTGCGACACCCTCTAAAAAAATGACGAGAGAGGTTTCTCGTGGAAAACTGGAAGCGATAAAAATTCCTTTGCGATTTCACGAGCAACCATTACCCATACCGACCTTTCATTGGATCGGTCATTGGAAAAAGAAATTAAAAAAGAACCAGCTGCCCCCTAAAGTGATGAATTGGATGCAGAGACATATTGCAAATAAGAGAAGAATATTACTTTTTGTTCCTTCAATTGCTATCATGAAGAAGGTAACGAAGATTCTTCGAGAACAATCCTTAAATGTGGAGGGGGTATCTGCCGATGATCCGGATAGAAAACAAAAGGTTCAGCACTTTAGAGATTACGTATACGATGTACTAGTTACAACCACTATTCTAGAAAGAGGCGTCACGATTCCAAATGTTCAAGTGGGGGTACTAGGTTCGGAATCTACTATTTTTACAGAGAGTGCACTTGTTCAGATTTCTGGGCGGGTAGGCAGACACCCGGATTATTGTACAGGAGATGTTTTCCTTTTTCATTTTGGTTTAACGAAAAGTATGAAACAAGCAAAGAAGCATATCGCAAAAATGAATGATACGGCTGCAAAAGAGTTTTCTGAAAAACAGTGTGGGTTCAACTAAATCATGGTACATTATATTCACAATACACAAATGGCAGGAGAGACAAATATGCTACTCAATGCAAAAGAAATACTACTCAAGGAAATTCTCAATCAATATCTCAACCAATTAAACATGATTTGTCATTGTGAAAAGTGTATGGAAGATGTATTAGCGATTTCACTGAATCAAGTGAAACCACAATATATAACAGATATCGATAAAATATCCTACAGTAAATCTGAGATGGTGGATAAACAGAAGAATACTGCGATGCTGGTCATTCTGACAGAAGCAACTTCCAAGGTCTCTGCATTTCCAAGGTGTGAAAATCGTCAGCTGCTGAACAAGGAATCCTATTGATTTGCCAAATTTGCGAGGGACATTTTGTGCCTGCTTTTACATGGAAATCATTCCTACTATTAAATGATGATCGCCTTTGTGTAGCATGTAAGAATCACTTAGTAAAGATTGAGCGTCCTATTTGTCCAACATGCGGAAGGGCGCAGTCAAATGACCAATTGTGCCAGGACTGTAACAGATGGAATGAACGCTCTGATTCTATTAAAATCCTTGTGAAAAATAGGTCAGTTTATACTTACAACGAGTTGATGAAAGATGTCCTTGCCCGCTTTAAATTTCGGGGTGATACGGCTTTAGCTGAGCTGTTTCAAAAAGATGTAAAAGCAGCATTTAAACATTCCTTCTGCATAAAAGACCCATTGCTGATACCGATTCCTTTAAGTCATGAAAGACTAAAAGAAAGAGGATTTAATCAGTCCGTGATAATCGCTTCTTTGCTAGATAAGCCAATATTGCAGCCACTCGTGAAAATACATCAAAGTAAGCAGTCTAAAAAAAAGAAAAATGAACGCCTAGATCAAAAAGGATTGTTTCAAATAAAGCAAACAGATGCGATTGTTCAAAGGGATATTATATTAGTTGATGATATCTATACAACGGGAGCAACCATCTATGATGCGGCAAGAATTTTGAAAGACGCAGGTGCTAAAAGTGTTTCTTCTTTTACGTTGATACGTAGTTAAAAATCATGATAATTAACCGATAATAAGAAAAGAAAATAACGTAAGGGGTTTTGGTTATGAATCAATTGGCAAACTGTCCACAATGTAATCAGCTATTTTTAAAAACCACCATCCAAACGGTTTGTAACAAATGCTTTGAAGAAGAAGAACGTTCTTTTGATATCGTATATAAATTCTTGAGAAAACAAAGCAATAGACAATCAACCATCGCTGAAATAGTAGAAGCAACAGAAGTTGATGAAGAATTAATCTTGAAATTTATTCGTTTGAAAAGACTGCAAATTAGTCAATTTCCAAATATTAATTATCCTTGTGAAAGATGTGGCAAAGCGATCAGGAAAAACAAGCTATGCAGCCAATGTGAACAGGATATTCATTCGCAAATCAGCCAAATGAACCAAGAAGAGGAGCGTAAAAGGGAGATCGAATCTAGGAAAAAAGACACCTATTATGCCATTAATCCTAAAAACGACTGATTCCCTAAACTAAGTTGCAGTTTGGTCGATAAAATGGATAGAATCAAGACAGACTGTAACGGAAAGCGAGAGGAATCCCGTGAAAATTAATCGATATGGAACACAACCAGTAAATCCTTACAAGAAAACATATGAGAAACAAACGTTGCAATCGAATCAAGCTAAATCAACTGATAAAGTCGAAATTTCTAAAAAGGCAATCGAAATGCAAAAGGTGCCGAATATTATGAGAGAACGCCAAGATAAAATTGACCAAATTAAAAAAAGCATTGAAGCCGGAACATATCAAGTAGATACAAAAGGCATTGCAGATAAAATGCTGAATTTCTATAAACAACAATAACAAAAGGGAGCAGCGTGAATGTCAGTTAAAATAATTATTGAAGAACTGCATCGTCTCTATGGATTGCATGAACAGCTTTTAAAGTTGTCTAAGGATAAAACAGAAATGCTGAAAAGCAATGAGATTGATGCTCTTTCAGAGGTCCTGAATTTAGAGCAAAAGTATATTCAGGCCATTTCTCAATTAGAAGAAAAACGAATTGAAGCGACCGTTCAATTTTTACAAAGTGAGCAATCACCAACCATCACTGCATGTATCGAAAAGGCTGAAGGTACAGATCAAAAAGAGCTCATTTCATTATATGAGAAACTAAATGACATCATGGTGGAACTAAAAGATGTAAATGAACTGAACAAGCAGCTTATTCAGCAGTCACTTCAATTTATTTCACTGACATTCGATCTCGTTAACCCTAATAAAGAAAATATGAATTACGGACAAAATGGTCTTGAGAGTTCAAAGCCTAAACAGCAAAGGGCTTTGTTTGATTCAAAGGCGTAAACAAGGAGGATACCAATGGGTTCTACATTCATGGGACTAGAAACGGCAAAAAGAGGAATCACAGCCCAGCGTGCAGGGCTTTATGTCACATCAAACAACGTCTCCAATGCAAATACGGAGGGCTACTCAAGACAAAGAGTGACCTTTAAAGCAGAAAATCCTTATCCAGTCATTTCGGTTTATGACGGCAAGACGTATGGCCAAATGGGGACAGGCGTACAAGTTGGAACGGTTGAAAGAATTCGAGACAGCTTTTTAGATCTACAATACAGAGATCATAATAATAACTTATCTTACTACTCAACGAAGTCAGATGCCCTTTCACAGATGGAAGGGGTTATGAATGATTTGACGGATGAAGGCTTGAACAGAGCTTTTGATAATCTATGGAAATCATTACAGGTCTTATCGGAATCAAAAAATGCTGATACAGCTTCTGCACGTACAGTTGTTAAAACAAGTGCACAGGCTTTAGTTGACCAATTCCGTCTGCTCAACTCCTCTTTAACAACGATACAAAAGAATTTAAAAACGGAACTCGATTCAACAGCCAAAGATGTAAACACTCTTTTATCTCAAATAGATGAAGTGAACAAACAGATTGCAGCAGTTGAGCCAAATGGATATCTTCCAAATGATCTTTATGATACACGTGATACTTTGGTCGATCAATTATCCTCACTTGTTGATATTAAGGTCAGCTACAATCCTCCTGGCGGTAATGCACTCAAAATTGCTGAAGGAACTGTCAACATCGACATTATCGGTGCAAATGGACAATCTGCTGGAAACATTTTGAATGGTATTACGAACGAAAAGTCTGAACTGCAAATCTCTTATGATAATACAACGGGACTTGTTAACTCACTTCAATTCGGAACAACAACAATTGCAGCGGATCAATTACAAGTGAACGGTAAAGTAAAAGCACTTGTTGAGGCTTATGGCTACATGTCAAACGGTGCTGAAAAAGGCATGTATCCAGATATGCTTGCAGAGCTGGATGAAGTAGCAAAAGTATTCATGGATACATTTAACGATGTACATAAGCAGGGGTATACGTTAAATGGTGCAAGTGGACAAGACTTTTTTGATATCGAAAATAACAATGAGTTGAATAAAGGTTTGGCAGCTCGTATTAAAGTGAGCGATGTCATTTTAGCATCAACAGATAATATTGCTGCATCTCTCAATCAAACACAAGGTGACGGTTCGAATGCTACGAAATTAGCTAATATACAAGACTTAAAGTTACCAATCGGCGGCAATACAACGACAATTCAGGATTATTACCAAAATGTTATTGCTGAGATGGGGGTACAAGGGAAAAAGAACATGACGCTTGAAAGCAGTTCAGCTGCTCTTGTCAATTCAGCCAATGAACGTAGAATGTCGACTAGCGCTGTCTCCATTGATGAAGAAATGACGAATATGATCCAATTCCAGCATGCATATAATGCGGCTGCGAGAATTATGACATTACAAGATGAAGTATTGGATAAGGTCATAAACGGCATGGGTGTCGTAGGAAGGTAGGGATAACGGATGCGAGTCACACAAGGTATGATTTCTCAAAACTCACTTCGAAATATTAGTAAAAGTTATGAAAAACTTTCTAAAATTAATGAACAGGCACAAACAGGCAAACGTTTTACAAAAACGTCTGATGATCCTGTTGCAGCAGTAAAAAGCCTTCAATATAGTACTGCCTTGTTTCGAAATGAACAATATAAAAATAACTTAAATGAAGCACAAAACTGGATTGATACATCTGAAACAAGTGTCACTGAAATCATTGATATTATGTCAAATATACGAGATAAAGTGCTTGATGCGGCAAATGGAACAAAGCAGCCCGAAGATTTAGCAGCTATCGGAGTGGAAATTGGCCAGATGAAGAATCAAATCATTGATGCAATGAACACTCAAATGCTAGGTAAGTTCGTATTTAATGGGACAAATACAAATGTTAAACCAGTTGTTGAGAATGCAGACGGAACGTATACATTTAACTTCGAAAATTATACAGATGCGAATGCTGTTCAAGCGAATATTTCTGATGGTATCACTTTAAATGTAAACTCAAATCCAATCTCAGCGTTTGGCGGACAGGCTAACGGTCAAAATGTCATTGAAATGCTGACTGATTTAGAAAACTCATTGAAAAATGGAACGTTTGCGAATTCTGATGATGCACTAGGAAGTATCGATCAGTTCAAAGAAGTGATGAGTGCTGAGCGATCCGACCTAGGAGCGCGTTCGAATCGTGTTGACTTAGTAGGAAGTCGTTTGACTTCACAATACCAAGTACTGAAAAATGCTAAATCAGATAATGAAGATGTTGAAAGTGAAAAGGCAATTCTTGATCTTCTTCAACAAGAGACAGTGAATAGAGCTGCTTTAGCGACAACAGCTAAAGTCATTCAGCCATCTCTTGTAGATTTCTTAAGATAATAAAAAGCATCCGATGGGTGCTTTTTTGCATCATGGAGGTGAACATATGCAAATCCCTAGATTGTTAATGCAGCAAACCTATGCAAAACTTCAAATGTCGACAACTCCTTCTCGGCAAGAAGTAGAGCAGCCACAAGCTGATCTTGAGATTCAGCAGCCACGAGCTGTCATGAATATCAAAAGGACACCGTCGAAATTAACCATTGATCAAACCGAGGCGTTTGCCGATATGGACATCAAGTCAATTTTTAGACGTTCTGAGGAATGGGCAGCTGAGGGGAAGCGTGCTGTTGGAGAAGGAATGGGTCGCAGAGCGGAAGAAGGAAGTGAACTCATCAAGATCGAGAATGGTGGAAATGCGATTGCTGAGTTTGCCAAAATCAATGGCAGTCCCCCAGCAAAACAATTTACCATTGGTGTGATACCTTCATTCTTTAGTGTGAAAATTCACTATCAGCCTTCTGAGCTTCAAATTGATGTGGAGCCGCAAAAAGCTATCATAGAGGCCACACCTCATAAACCAATCGTTAACTACCAGCCAGGTAAGGTTAATATTGATATGTTACAATATCCAGAATTAAAAATAGAAGTTGACGAAACGGGCCAAAATGGTGATAAGGTATAGTTAAGAAAAACGAAAAAGGTCGTGAATTATGATCATTCAAACAAAATACCATGGTGAAGTGACAATCAAAGAGGAGCAAATCATTCACTTCTCTAACGGGATACCAGGATTTCTGGATCAAAAACAGTTTGTCATTTTGCCTTTATCAGAAGAGTCTCCATTTTTAGTTCTTCAATCATTAAATAACTCGGCATTAGGTTTTATCGTCAGCAGCCCGTTTTTATTCTTCAATCAATACGAATTTGATTTAGACGAAGCGGTTGTAGACATTCTGGAAGTAGAAGATGCCAATGATGTGGAAGTAATGGTTATTTTAACAATGGAATCATCTATTGAAAAAACGACAGCCAATTTAAGAGCGCCTATTATTGTGAACCGGAAAAACATGAAAGCCAAGCAGGTGATTTTGCATGATTCAGCCTATCATACAAAACATTTGTTAGAGGTGGCATCCTCATGTTAGTGCTGTCTCGTAAATTAAACCAGTCGATTCAAATAGGCGATGATATTGAAGTCAAGATTATTTCAATCGAAGGCGATCAAGTGAAAGTCGGGATTGAGGCTCCTAAGCACATCGATATTCACAGGAAAGAAGTGTACCTGTCTATTCAAGAAGAGAACAATCGTGCAGCGAGTTTATCCTTAGATCTTCTCTCTCAATTATCCTCACAAAAAAAGTGAGGATTTTTTTATCGCATTCAGCTGTCCTTCTCCGTGTGAAAGCGTTTCGATACAGATGTTCATGATCTATAGGAAACTTTAACAAATCGGTCCATCTATATTTAATTTACAAATTCAAAGCCGATATAAAAGATAGATTAAAGCACAGGAGCTGAATAACTATGTCTGTTGGTAAGTTGACATCATTAGAGCCAATTATCGATGCATTTCAAACCCGTGTTTCTAATAACCAGAATGACAATGTAAACTCTGACTCACAAGCAAATGGCAGGACTGTTTCAAAAGAAGAAATTGAAAAAACGCTTCAAGGCGCAAACAAGCTGATTGAACCTACTCAATTTCATCTTCAATTTGAATTACATGAAAAACTCAATGAATATTATGTCAAAGTCGTAGATAACCAAACAGAAGAAGTGATTAGAGAAATTCCTTCCAAGGAATGGCTTGATTTCTATGCAGCAATGACAGAAATTGTCGGTTTATTTGTAGATAAAAGAATGTAAATGAAGGGAGAACATAAATAATGGTCAATCGTATTACTGGATTTTCAAATGTGTTCGATATTGATGAAATCGTATCAAAGCTGATGAAAACGGAGCAAGCACCACTTGATACAATGACGCGTCAGAAACAAACACTTGAATGGCAAAGAGACAGCTATCGCGAGGTTAACTCGAAAATTAAAGAATTAGATGATTTGATCAACAGTTTAAACTTAACGCGTCCAAGTACATATGGCGCCAAAAAGGTGACAAGCTCTAATGAATCTGCTGTCACAGCAACTGGATCAACAAATGCGACCTCTGGCTCTATTCATGTCACTCAACTAGCGACAGCTTCTGTCTTCAAATCCTCTGGTACATCTGGATTTACACCAGCAAATGGCACGTTTACGTTTGAAGTGACGACACCAGATTCAACAAAACCGAAAATGGTGACGATCAATACATCTGATTCCGATACAATCGATGACATCGTGAAAAAGCTAAACAACGCTCAATTAGGTGTGACGGCTTACAAAGGCCAAATCTCTGATGGCACTAACTACGTGGATACAATTGCCCTTACTTCTCGGACAACGGGTGAAGGCGTCAGTATTAAAGCAGCTGATGGCAATTCGGCTTCATTTTTAACGCAATTAGGCTTCCAAGTAGATGGAGATAACAAATTAGTTGCGACTACTCAAGGAAAGAAGGCGCAATACGAGATTAATGGTCTGAAAATGGAAAATAACAACAATACATTCACACAGGCTGATATTACGTACGAGCTTAAAGCAACCACGGATCAGCCCGTCAGCTTAAACGTTTCAACAGATGTGGATGCAATCTATGATAAAATTAAGCAATTTGTTGATAAATACAATGAGCTCGTTGAACAGATTAATGGTAAAGTCAATGAAAAGAAAAACAGAGACTATCATCCATTAACGGCTGAAGAGAAAAAAGCGATGTCTGAAAAAGAAATAGAGCTATGGGAAACGACCGCGAAGTCTGGCTTGCTGAGAAGTGATTCCATTTTACGATCTGGTGCCTCTAAAATAAGAAGTGATTTGTATGCTAATATTACGACAAGTGATGGGAATAAAATTCAACTCACACAAATCGGTATTTCGACATCATCCAGCTATAAAGATGGCGGAAAGCTTGAATTTATTAAGGATAGTAATGGAGTAGAGAAATTAAAGAAAGCCATTGAAGAAGACCCGGAGAAGGTCAGACAAATGTTTATATCGGGTAGTTTAAATGTGGATTCAAAGGATAAAGACAAAGCGCAGCAGCAATATCAAGAACAAGGAATTATCTATCGTGTCAAAAATTCCTTATCAGACTTTTCGAAGAGCATTCAAAAAAAGGCTGGCAGCACAACTATGGAATTAAAGGAATACGGACTTGGTAAGGACCTTGACTCTTTGACAAAACGAATGAGTACATTCCAAGATCGTTTAAAAATGGTTGAAGCCCGTTACTATACGAAGTTTAACGCCATGGATAGTGCAATTCAAAAGCTAAACAACCAATCTGGCTACCTTTCTCAACTGCTTGGACAATAATTGGAGGTTTATAACATATGGCAATACAGAACCCTTATGCCGCCTATCAGAAAAATTCTATTGAGACCGCAACACCTGCCGAGTTGACGCTTATGCTTTATGAAGGCTGCTTAAAGTTCATCAGAATAGCGAAGCATGCCATTCAAAAAGAAGATGCAGAAACGAGAAACTTGAACCTAAAAAAGGCTCAAAACATCATTCAAGAATTAAATGTCACCTTAAATCGTTCCTATGACGTATCAAAGAGTATGGCAAGTATGTATGATTACATTTATCGCAGACTGATAGAAGCCAATCTTCAAAATGACGAAGAGATATTGAATGAAGTAGAAGAGTACGTAACTGACTTCCGTGATGCGTGGAAGGAAGTCATTCAAACCGATCGAAAAGGCCGTCACCACTCTATCGGGGGTTCTCTATGAGTATTGTGGACCAGCTGCATGATCAAACATTAAAAATGGCAGCCGAAATAGCGGAAAATCCGCAAAGTGAGACACTTGTTGAAGACTTTGATGCCTTTTTAATTGAGAGAGACGAATTAATGAGAGATATACAGCATGAATTGACGGATCAAGAAAAAGAGAAAATCCGAGAAATCATCCAAACAGATCAACAGATGGCGCAACAATTAACGGTTATCCAAAATGGGATAAAAGCAGATATTCAAGCCATTCAAAAAAAGAAAACAAAACAGCTGAATTATCAAAATCCATACCAGCCCATAACGAGTGACGGCGTATACTACGATAAACGGAAATAAATAGGTGAGACCTGTGGCGTATCGTTCAAATGACTATATTTTATTAACCACATATTATGAACTTCTATACACGATAGAAGAGAGTCTAAACTATTTAGATGAAATTGAGAAGGATTTTGACAAAACAGAAGGGGATCGGATCTTTAATGATCTGATCCATGCCTTCTTTCATTTAGACACAACACATCCTCTTCTGCTTTCAATTATTGAAAATGAACACTTTGCCAAAACGATTCGTTCGTTTGATCAAATATTTTTAAGTTTTGATATACTAGCTTTCTATACATTCCCTTCAAATCACTTCCAATCATTCCTGAAAACATACTTTATACCTGAATATAGAAAGTGGATGGATGAAATACATGCCTGTATGAGGCCGTATGTCATTCATTAATTTTTGTCCAATTCAGACCATTCGGAGGAAATTATGAGACTAAAAAATCAATTTTTAATTGGGCTTATTGTCATATGTGTATTGTTTGTCAGTATGTTAGGCTTCTCAAGCTTTCTCTATTACAAAACAGATCAATCCTATAAAGCGCTATTAAGCAAGGAAGTGAAGCTTTATCAGACCTCGCTGGAATTAGAAGCGCTTCTTCAAAAGCAGGAAGCACAGATTAAAACATATGTCGTCGTACAAGATGCTGAAAATTTGCAGAAAATTGAGCAAACATATGAAGATATTAATAAGAAAACAGCAGAAGCTTCGAAAATGAGTACGGTCAAACAAGCAAAAAATCTATTAGATCAAATCTCAGAAAAAAATTATCTCTACTACACCTCAACAAATCGATTATTTAATTCATTAAATATGCAAAATCAAAAAGAATTCAACACCCGCCTCAGTCAAGAATTACAACCTATCGAACAAGAAATACATACCTTTACAAAAGAGTTCGCTCAAAATCAGCTAAAACAACGTGATCAAAAAATCAATCAGCTCAATCAAGATAGTAATCAATTATTGCTTACACTCATTTTGGTCAGTGCAGCGATTATTGTTGGCCTTTTGGTGATTGGGATCAGATTTGTTCATCGCATGACAAAACCAATTGTTTCTGTCACAAATGCCGCAAAAAGGATGGCAGATGGTGATCTAACCCTTGAAGAGATTGAAGTGACCTCTAAAAATGAGATTGGTCAACTCGGCACAGCCTTTAATCAAATGACGGCTCATTTGCGTCAGCTTATTTTGCAGGTGCAAAGCGGATCAAGACAGCTTGCTGATTCTGCTGCTCAATTTGAGGAAACCATCAGTCAAACGTTATCGGCTAGTGAGCAGACATCTAGCTCGATTGAACAGGTCAGTGAAGCTTCACGTGAACAATCAGATGCGGTCGGAAAAGTGGCATCCGCCATTCAGGAAGTGTCGACTGGCATGCAAAATGCAGCTGTACACACGTCCGATGTTTCGGGTCACTCAATTTCAGTGACTGAAAAGGCTGAAGAGGGCGCGGCCCTTATTCAACAGTTTGTGAAACAAATGAGTTCTATAAAAGAGTCTGTGAATGAACACCATTCTACAATGACCAATGTGCAAGCGCAGTTTACAGGCATTCAAGATCTGTTAGGTCATATCCATGCCATTGCTGACCAGACGAATTTGCTTGCTTTAAACGCAGCTATAGAAGCAGCAAGGGCAGGAGAGCATGGAAGAGGTTTTGCAGTTGTAGCAGATGAAGTGAGAAAACTGGCAGAAGAATCTAGTCAGCTCACAGATCAAATTAGTCAATTACTCGAAAACGTGAACAAAGATACAGAAAAGTCATCACAATCGATGACGAAGGTCGAGCGGGATGTAGCAGAGGGTGTAAAGGTATCACAATTATCTGAACAGAGCTTCCATGAAATCTTGGAATCTATTCGTGATATTTCAATGAAAGCAGAAGAGCTGTCAGCCACTGCAGAACAAATTTCTGCTAGTACAGAGGAAATTTCTCAAACAGTTGGTGTCATTGAAGAAGGTGCGAAACGAAACTCAGAAGAAACAGAGTACATGTCTGCTGCTGTTGAAGAATCATTAGCTGCCAATGAAGAGATGAAAGCCGCTGCGGAGGATTTAAAATCCTTATCTCAATCGCTGAAAACATCGATTTCATCTTTTACCATTTAATGTGCGCTGGTCTTTTTCAAGAATCAGCCGAATATATATTCATCACCTATCAAGCAACAGTTGAAGCACCGCAAAATTCGACAAATTTCAATAAATATTCACATTTTTTTTACGTTTGAGCAGGAGAAAAGGAGGGAAAAGTAGAAATAGGTTTACATATCCTTAATTTTAAAGGAGGCGTTCTTTACATGAATTACAATGTCAGAGGAGAAAACATCGACGTAACACCTGCACTAAGAGATCATGTCGAGAAAAAAATTGGAAAGCTGGAGCGTTATTTTGAGACAGATGTAGATGCTTCAGTCAACGTGAACTTGAAGTTTTACAACGATCAAGAATCTAAAGTTGAGGTTACCATTCCAATGACTGATCTAGCACTTCGAGCTGAGGTGCATAATGAGGATATGTACAATGCAGTAGACCTAGCAGCCAGTAAATTAGAACGTCAAATTAGAAAGCACAAAACAAAAGTAAACCGTAAATTCCGCGAGCAAGGTGCCAAAAAGCACTTATTTGCTGGAGGAAATGGTACGGCTGAAGTAGCAGTTCAAGATGACGAAGAGATTGATGAAACAGAAATCGTCAGACAAAAACGTTTCAACTTAAAGCCGATGGATAGTGAAGAGGCCATTCTCCAAATGAACATGTTAGGTCATAGTTTCTTCGTTTTCACAAATGCTGAGACAAATTTGACCAATGTGGTTTATCGCCGAAATGACGGTAAATATGGACTCATTGAGCCAAACGCTTAAATATCAGTTGATGCTGATTTAAAAACAACCTAAATAAAGTAAACCCGTTCCCTTCATTAGGGGCGGGTTTTTTGTGCGAAATTATGGCAAATTCTTTGGAAATGAAAGAAGGTATGGTATGATAAATGCAGGTAAATATGGACCTGTCAAACTTTTGGACATGCCGAAAAATTGCATGAAATAGAGGAGCGTTATTATATGCTTGGAATCTTAAACAAAGTGTTTGATCCTACGAAACGTACGATCAGCCGATATGAAAAAAAGGCAAATGAAATCGAAGCTCTCGCTCAAGATTTTGAAAAATTATCTGACGAGGCTTTACGAAATAAAACGATTGAATTTAAAGAAAAACTTGAAAAAGGACAATCCGTGGATGACCTGCTGGTTGAAGCATTTGCAACGGTTCGCGAGGCATCCCGCCGTGTAACAGGAATGTTCCCGTTTAAGGTGCAGCTCATGGGGGGCATCGCGCTTCACGAAGGTAACATCGCTGAAATGAAAACAGGTGAAGGTAAAACATTGACATCAACAATGCCTGTTTATTTAAATGCTCTTTCTGGAAAAGGCGTCCACATCGTGACAGTCAACGAATATTTGGCAAGCCGTGATGCGCAGGAAATGGGCAAAATTTTTGAGTTTCTTGGTTTAACAGTCGGCTTAAACTTAAACAGCTTAGACAAAGATGAAAAAAGAGAAGCGTACGCCGCTGATATCACGTATTCAACAAACAATGAACTCGGCTTTGACTATTTACGAGATAACATGGTGCTTTACAAAGAGCAAATGGTTCAGAGACCGCTTCATTATGCCGTGATCGATGAGGTTGACTCCATTTTAATTGATGAAGCGAGAACACCTCTTATTATTTCAGGACAAGCTGCGAAATCAACAAAGCTTTATGTACAAGCCAATGCATTTGTCCGCACATTAAAAATCGAAGATGATTTCACGTATGATATTAAAACAAAAAGTGTGCAGCTGACTGAAAGCGGAATGACGAAGGCGGAAAAAGCATTCGGCATTGAGAACCTGTTTGATGTCAAACATGTCGCGCTGAACCATCACATCGCTCAGGCGCTGAAGGCACATGTTGCGATGCAAAAAGACGTGGATTATGTGGTAGAAGAAGGCCAAGTAGTCATCGTTGACTCCTTCACAGGACGTTTAATGAAAGGACGCCGTTATAGTGAAGGTCTGCATCAAGCCATCGAGGCAAAAGAAGGTCTTGAAGTGCAGAACGAAAGCATGACACTAGCAACAATTACGTTCCAGAACTACTTCCGTATGTATGAAAAATTATCTGGTATGACTGGTACAGCAAAAACGGAAGAAGAAGAATTCCGTAACATTTACAACATGCAGGTTGTGTCAATCCCGACCAACCAACCAGTGGTTCGTGATGACAGACCTGATTTAATTTACCGCACAATGGATGGTAAATTTAAAGCAGTGGCTGAGGATGTTGCGCAGCGCTATATGACAGGGCAGCCAGTTCTTGTCGGAACAGTAGCAGTTGAGACATCTGAGCTTATTTCTAAGCTGCTTAAAAATAAAGGCATTCCTCATCAAGTGTTAAACGCAAAAAACCATGAGCGTGAAGCACAAATTATTGAAGAGGCTGGTCAAAAAGGTGCTGTGACCATTGCAACAAACATGGCAGGACGTGGTACAGACATCAAGCTTGGCGAAGGTGTAAAAGAACTTGGTGGTCTGGCTGTTATCGGGACAGAGCGTCATGAATCCCGTCGTATTGATAACCAGCTTCGCGGACGTTCTGGACGTCAAGGAGACCCAGGGATTACCCAATTCTATCTCTCCATGGAAGATGAATTGATGCGCCGATTTGGTGCAGAGCGGACGATGGCGATGCTTGACCGCTTTGGCATGGATGACTCTACACCAATCCAAAGTAAAATGGTGTCTAAAGCCGTTGAATCATCTCAAAAACGTGTAGAGGGGAACAACTTTGATTCCCGTAAGCAGCTTCTGCAATACGACGATGTGCTTCGTCAACAGCGTGAAGTAATCTACAAACAGCGTTTTGAAGTCATCGATTCTGACAACTTAAAATCAATTGTCATCAATATGATCCAATCTTCAATTGAGCGTGCTGTGGGATCTTATACGCCAAAAGAAGAGCTGCCTGAAGAATGGAAACTAGATGGTCTTGTTGAATTAATCAACACGAACTATTTAGACGAAGGTGCCATTACGGTCAAAGATATCTTCGGTAAAGAAGCAGATGAAATCACAAGCTTCATCATGGATCGTATTAAAGAAAAATACGATGCAAAAGAAGAAACATTTGGCGAAGAACAAATGCGTGAATTTGAAAAAGTCATTGTTCTTCGTGCGGTGGATTCGAAGTGGATGGACCATATCGATGCAATGGATCAGCTGCGCCAAGGTATTCATTTACGTGCGTACGCACAAACGAATCCGCTTCGTGAATACCAAATGGAAGGATTTGCGATGTTTGAGCATATGGTTGCTTCAATTGAAGATGACGTGGCCAAGTATGTCTTGAAATCAGAAATCCAAAACAACCTAGAACGTGAAGAAGTGGTTCAAGGTCAAACAACGGCTCATCAGCCGCAAGAGGGCGATGAGGAGAAGACAGTGAAGAAGAAGCCGGTACGTAAAGTCGTAGACATTGGACGAAACTCCCCATGTCACTGCGGAAGCGGCAAGAAATATAAAAATTGTCATGGGAAGACAGAATAAGTAATGGAAAGAGGTGAAAACCTCTTTCTATTCATGTCAGCCCCCATACATCTATGAGGTGAAGGATATGGAATTAGTAGAAATTAGACAAGAGCTTGAAAATATGGCTAGCAGGCTAGCTGATTTTAGGGGGTCTCTTTGACTTAGAAACAAAAGAGGCCAAAATCGCAGAGCTTGAAGCGACGATGTCAGAGGCTGATTTTTGGAATGATCAGCAAAAAGCTCAAGGCGTTATCAATGAAGCCAATGCACTGAAGGATTCTGTGAATTCCTACCATGAGCTCAGTGAATCGCATGAAGAGCTGCAAATGACGCATGACTTATTAAAGGAAGATTACGACGAGGAGCTTCATGCAGAGCTTGAAAAAGAGCTGAAGAACTTAACGAAGCAGTTTAACGAATTTGAGCTGCAGCTTCTTTTAAGCGAACCTTATGATAAAAACAATGCCATTCTGGAGCTTCACCCAGGTGCAGGCGGAACTGAATCACAGGACTGGGGTTCTATGCTTCTGCGAATGTACACTCGCTGGGCAGAGCGCAGAGGCTTTAAGGTTGAAACGCTTGATTACCTTCCAGGTGATGAAGCAGGAATTAAGTCTGTGACTTTACTTATCAAAGGGCATAACGCGTACGGTTACTTAAAAGCTGAAAAAGGTGTCCATCGTTTGGTTCGTATTTCTCCTTTTGATTCTTCTGGCCGCAGACATACATCCTTCGTTTCCTGTGATGTCATGCCGGAATTCAATGAAGAAATTGATATTGATATTCGGACAGAGGATATCAAGGTAGATACGTATCGTGCAAGCGGAGCAGGTGGCCAGCACGTGAATACGACGGACTCTGCCGTTCGTATCACACATATTCCAACGAATGTCGTCGTGACGTGCCAAACAGAAAGATCACAAATTAAAAACAGAGAACGTGCGATGAAAATGCTGAAATCGAAACTTTATCAAAAACGGATCGAAGAACAGCAGGCAGAATTGGATGAAATCAGAGGAGAGCAGAAAGAAATTGGCTGGGGAAGCCAAATCCGCTCTTATGTATTCCACCCTTATTCTCTTGTGAAAGACCATCGAACCAATACGGAGATGGGAAATGTTCAAGCGGTGATGGATGGAGATTTAGATTCATTTATCGATGCGTACCTGCGTTCGAAATTATCATAAAAACTCGGCTTCTTGCCGGGTTTTTTTAATTGTGAGAAAATATAATGAATATAAAGGAATACATACGACATACTGATTCTATATCCTTTGTATGATGAAATTAGCAAATAAAGGGGGAAATATTTTGGGATTAACACCATTGCAAGAAACGTGGGATTTAGATACCTTTTTTAAAGGAGGCAGTTCTTCACCAGAATTTAAGACATACCTGCAACATATTCAGCAGCTATTAGCTGAATTACGACAAAAGGTGAATGCCTTTTCAAAAGAAGATACACACATTGAAAGCAAATTAACGTCTGTCCTTGACACGTATGAAACTACATATAAAAAATTATCTCAAGCAGGTTCATTTGTAACCTGCCTCCAAGCCCAAAATACGAAGGATATGAAAGCAGGCAGCCTTCGAGGTACGATTGCCAAGCTGGAAGCTGATTTAGGAACAATCCTTGCACTGTTTGATCAAGCGCTTGCTGCTATCCCAGCAAACAAGTGGGAAGAACTGATGAATTCAACAGCCTTTTCAGATGTCCGCTACATATTAAATGAGCGGAGAGACCGTGTGAAGGATCAATTACCTGTTGAACAAGAAACGCTGATTCAAAAGCTGGCTGTAGATGGGTACCATGCGTGGGATGAGCTTTATTCCAGCTTAGTGAATAAAATTACCATTCCGTTTGAACAGCATGGAGAAACACAGATGATCTCTGTAGGCCAAGCAGAAAATGCGATGGATGATTCAGATCGTGAAGTCAGAAAGGCCGTTTACCACAACCTAGAGCATGCATGGACGCAGGATGAACATTTATTTGCTAGTACGCTCAATCACCTTGCTGGTTTTCGTTTGCAAGTGTATGAAGCAAGAGGCTGGGAGCACATTTTAAAAGAGCCGCTAGAAATTTGCCGTATGAAACAAGAAACCCTTGATACGATGTGGTCTGTGATTGATGAACATAAGCAGCCATTCATTGATTATTTACACCGAAAAGCTGACATGCTTGGAGTGGATAAGCTGAGCTGGTTCGATGTTGGGGCTCCTATCGGCAGTGAGACCAAAATCTATCCTTATCAAGAAGCAGCTGCTTTTATTGTGAAACATTTCGCTGGATTTGGAGAAGAGCTCGCTGCTTTTACAGAAAAAGCCTTTAATGAACGCTGGGTAGAAGCTGAGGACCGTCCAAACAAACGGGTAGGCGGCTTTTGTACAAATTTCCCTGACAGCGGAGAATCACGTATTTTTATGACTTTCTCAGGAAGTCCATCCAATGTGGCGACACTAGCGCATGAACTTGGTCATTCGTTCCATCAGGAAGTGATGCAGGATGTTCGCATTCTGAATCGCAAATACGCAATGAATGTAGCTGAAACAGCGTCGACCTTCGCAGAAATGATTGTAGCTGATGCTTCATTAAAAGAAGCGGCAAATGAAGAGGAGCGTCTCAGCCTGTTAGAGGATAAGCTGCAGCGCAGTGTAGCTTTCTTCATGAACATTCAATCTCGTTTCTTATTTGAACAGCGCTTTTATGAAGAACGTAAAAAAGGAGAAGTGCCGGCTGATCGGTTGAATGAATTGATGGTCGAAGCGCAGAAGGAAGCGTTCGGTGACTCATTAGATGAATACCATCCGCATTTCTGGGCGTCTAAGCTGCATTTCCATATCACGAATGTTCCATTTTATAATTTCCCATACACCTTTGGATACATGTTCTCGTTAGGAATTTACGCAAAAGCATTGCAGGCTGGTACATCTTTTGAAGAGAAATACATTGCATTATTAAAAGATACTGCTTCAATGACAGTAGAAGATTTAGCCAAAAAGCATCTAGGCGTTGACCTTACCCAAAAAGCATTTTGGGAAGAAGCCATTCGTTTGGCTGTAGCAGATGCTGAAGAATTTTTAGAAGTGACAAAAAAATAATAATGAAAAGCTCCCGTTATGGGAGCTTTTTTGCTGGCTTCAGCCAGTCAAGCATTGTCTGGATGAGATCATTTTGCTGCGACAGGGCTGGAATGTCCGCTGGCTGATCCCCTTTTTGTTTGCCATACATGCCAAACTGCGCATGATTCCCGCCTTTTATTTCATGATAAACAGTTTGAGACGGCAGATTTGCTTTCGATTTCTTGATTTTCTCTTGTGTGGCCAGCCCATCCTTTTCACCTGAAATAGAAAGGACTTTCAATGAAGATTGTTTCAGGTCATCTGATGCTGGATAAGATGCTAGGAAAAAGAGTCCATCGAGCTTGCTCTGATTTTTTTCTGCAAACATAGCGGCAGCTGCCCCGCCAAGTGAATGTCCGCCAATATACCAGTGTTTGATCGTTTGGTGATCTTTGATGATGTCCTGCGCTTTGTTTGGATTGAAAATCGCAAAGGAAAAGGGCATGTCAGGGATAAAGACAGAGTAGCCTTTTTTCATCAGCGTATCCCCGATATAGGCATACGCAAGTGGTTCCACCTTTGCCCCAGGATAGAGAATGATGCCAGTATCACTTTTTGATGCTTCAAATGTATAAACATTGTTTTTATGTTCCACTTGCTCCATGTTCACCTGTTTTTTTAATGCTTCTGATGGTCCGTATGTAAAGCGGCTCCATGTATAGAAAGCACCAAAAGCTAAGATGATCAGTGCAAGTAATGTCATACCTGTTATCTTCAGTATTTTCTTCATCGCATGCCCCTTCTTTCTCATGTACATATTAAATATACCATCATTTACTCCTATGCCAACCGGCAAGTGCGCTGATCCGTCTGTGTGATAAAGTATTAATCCATTAGCACTGCATTTGGCTGTTATTTACAATCGTTTTAAGAGGGCTTAAAATAGGTGTGCATTCAGAAGTAACGGAGGAAGAAAGACATGAAGCAGGGACATTCACAATTTTGGATCGAAGTGAAAAATTATTTGTTCATTTTAATCGGATCAGCCATCGTGGCGATTGGATTTAATACGTTATTATTACCAAATCAGATCGCAGCAGGCGGTGTGAGCGGCATTAGTACCATTATGCAGTCATTCGGCTTTGAAGCGGCTTATGTGCAATGGGGGCTCAATATTCCATTGTTTATCGCTGGCTTTTATTTATTAGGCGGTACATTTGGGGTGAAAACACTCGTTGGCTCAATTTTTTTACCTTTCATGGTGTTTGTCACAAGACATATTGCACCTGTCACACATGAAGCACTGCTGGCGGCTATTTTTGGCGGTGTGGTCATTGGGATCGGAATAGGACTCGTGTTCCTTGGGAATGGATCAACGGGTGGAACGGCACTCGCTGCCAAAATCATCAATAAGTACACAGGACTCACGCTAGGCACCTGTTTAGCGATGATGGATGGCTTGATTGTTCTGGCTGCGATGACGGTCTTTGGAATTGAAGAGGGGCTGTACGCGGTCATTGGTGTGTTTATTTCTAGTAAAACGATTGATGTGGTACAGGCTGGCTTCAGTCATTCAAAAATGGCAATGATCATTACAGGGCATGAAGATGAGGTCAGACAGGCGGTTTTTGATCAAATTGACCGTGGTGTGACGAAGATCTCAGCAGTTGGAGGATATACCGATCATGACCGCCCGATTTTGATGTGTGTCGTTGGGCAGTCACAATTCACAAAGTTGAAACAAGTGGTGAAAGCAATCGATGCATCAGCATTTGTCATCGTGATGGATGCAAAAGAGGTGCTTGGTGAGGGTTTTAAAAGGGCATAAACAAGGATATAATAGCGTTGACCAAATGATTGTAAGGGAGGGAAATAGATGAAAAAAAGCGGATTAACGATGCTATTTGCAGCGATGCTTCTTGTTCTCGCGGCTTGTGGAGGAAATTCAAGCAGCAGTGACAAAGAAGGCAGCAAAAGTGCTTCATCTGTGAGCAGTGGTGAGGAGATCTATCAGCAAAACTGTATTGGCTGTCATGGGAAAGACCTATCTGGCGGAGGCGGACCAAGCCTGAAAGAAGTAGGGAAGAAATATAATGAAAGCCAAATCGCAGATATTGCGCAAAATGGTAAAGGCTCTATGCCAAGCGGTATGGTAGATGAGAAGCAAGCAAAAGAAGTAGCAAAATGGCTTGCAGAGAAAAAATAAAACCTTTGTCTAATCGACAAGGTTTTTTTGTTTTTTTATATGTAGAAAAAGACTTTTAGATAGTATGAAAACGCATTATATTAAATTTTATTTAAAAAATAAGGGTATAAAGGCACGTTTTTCGGTTTTGATTGTTCTATTTACCTTTTATTTATAAGTTTTGAAATATAAATGTAATACCATTGCGTCGATTCATGACGTATAATTGGAGTTGTTGAAAATGAGACGATTCAATTTTTTCATCTTTTTGGATGAAAAGGACATAAATTGTTAGTAAGTATCGAAGGGTATGTGCGTGACCATACATAACGTTTTTTGACGAGAAGTGTCAAAACATCATGATAAGCTGTTAGTCAGCGAATAAGAAAAGATTAGGTGATTACATGATTCAAATGAAGGAAGTCTACAAGATCTATCCTAATGGCGTAAAGGCGATCAATGGAATCAATGTCTCTATCCATCCAGGAGAGTTTGTGTATGTTGTTGGGCCAAGTGGTGCTGGTAAATCCACTTTCATCAAAATGATGTATCGTGAAGAGAAGCCAACCAAAGGGCAAATCTTAATTAATAACAAAGATTTAGGATCAATGAAGGAAAAAGAAATTCCTTACGTAAGAAGAGAAATTGGCGTAGTATTCCAAGATTTCAAGCTGCTTCCAACTCTTACTGTGTTTGAGAACGTAGCATTTGCTCTTGAAGTGATTGGTGAACAGCCTCATATCATTAAGAAAAAAGTGCTTGATGTTCTCGATCTGGTTCAGCTAAAGCACAGAGCGCGTCAATTTCCCGACCAGCTGTCCGGCGGTGAACAGCAGCGTGTGTCTATTGCCCGCTCGATTGTCAATAGCCCTGAGGTCGTCATTGCAGATGAGCCGACAGGAAACCTTGATCCAGACACTTCTTGGGAAATCATGAAGACGCTCGAAGAGATTAATAACCGCGGGACAACAGTGGTTATGGCGACACACAACAAAGAAATTGTAAACACCATGAAGAAACGCGTCATTGCAATCGAAGATGGAATGATTGTACGTGACGAAGCAAGAGGGGAGTACGGAATTTATGATTAAAACTCTCTCGCGGCATTTACGTGAGAGCTTCCGTTCACTTGGAAGAAACACGTGGATGACATTTGCATCAATTAGTGCGGTTACTGTCACATTGATTTTAGTTGGGGTTTTCCTTGTGATTATGCTCAACTTGAATAACATGGCATCGAACGCTGAAAAAGAAGTAGAAGTAAAAGTATTAATCGAATTAACGGCGAATCAAAAGCAGCAGGATGAATTAAAAGCAGAAATTGAAAAGATTCCTGAAATCAGTGATGTGAAGTACTCATCTAAGGATGACGAACTGAAAGCACTGATTAAAAGCTTTGGAGAAAATGGACAATCCATGGGGCTTGTTGATCAAGAAAATCCATTAAACGATGCGTTTATTGTGAAAACAACAGATCCTCACGATACACCAAAAGTAGCGAAGAAATTAGAAAAACTAAAGGGTACATATAAAGTAACCTATGGAAAAGAAGAGGTCAGCCGACTCTTTAATGTAGTCGGAGTAGCGCGTAATGTCGGTATTGTGCTCATTATCGGGCTGTTATTTACAGCTATGTTCTTAATCTCCAATACGATCAAAATTACGATTTTTGCTAGACGTAAAGAAATTGAGATTATGAAGCTGGTAGGTGCAACGAACTGGTTTATCCGCTGGCCATTCTTCATTGAAGGATTATTGCTTGGTGTATTTGGTTCCATTATACCAATTGCCCTATTGCTTGGCACGTATCAATATGCAGTAGGCTGGGTCGCACCGAGAGTACAAGGCTCATTTATTTCAATGCTTCCATACAACCCGTTTGTCTATCAAGTATCACTGATCCTGCTAGTGATCGGTGCAATCATTGGTGTATGGGGAAGCTTAACGTCTATCCGTAAATTCTTAAAAGTATAAATATATTTTGATGGCAGCATTCGAGGATTCTATAGAAGATGTGACCGGTTGATCTGATTCATCCGGTCGGCTCTTCATGTCGACAGTTGTCATGGGAGGGGAATATCGTTTTGAAAAGAAAGCTGATGATGGCTGGAATGGCAGCGTTTATTGGAACAACGTGGCTATACATTCCAGGGAACGAGAATCGTGCATTCGCATACGAAGACCTAGATCAAAAACGTCAACAAATCGAAGAGAAAACATCGAAGACTGAATCAAGCTTGAAGAAGAAGAAGTCAGAGCTGGCAAAGCTTGAAAAGAAAGAATCAAAGCTCAAGAAAGAAATTGAACAAATTGACCAAAAGGTGAGTACTGCAACTGAAAAAGTCGCTGAAAAAGAGAAAGAAGTTAAAAAAACGAAGCAAGAGATCAAGAAGCTAAAAAAAGACATTCAAGTCATCAATGAGCGAATTGAAAAAAGAAAAGCCATTTTCAAAGACCGAATTCGTTCAATGCAAAAAAGCGGCGGTACGATCAACTATTTAGATGTGCTGCTAGGTGCTCGCAGCTTTAGTGATTTTGTCGGTCGTGTTGGGGCTGTCACAACGATTGTCGAAGCAGACAAAGACATGATTACAGAACATGAAAATGATTTAAAGCTGGTGGAGCAAAAAGAAGCAGAGCTAAATAATCAGCTAAGCGGACTTGAAACATCTCTGAAAGAGCTAGAAGCACTGAAAAAAGATTTATCTAAGAAGCACAAAGAAAAAGAACACATTTTAGGTGATGTGACAGATAAAAAAAATCATGCACATGATGAACTAGGCAAGCTTGAGAATGAACAAGAAATCCTTGCGAATCAAAAAGCGGCAGTGAAATCTGAGGAAGCACACCGACAAAAGGAAGAAGCGGAGAAAGCCAAACAAGCAGCTGAAAAAAATGCACCTGCACCTCACAGCGGCGGCTCAGATCAAGTATCTGATACACCAGCAAGCAGCTCAGGCTTTATTAAACCAGCTGCAGGGCGTTTCTCATCTGGTTTTGGCGGACGTTCTGGCGGAAACCACTTCGGATTAGATATTGCAGCAAAGGGCACAGTTCCTGTCTATGCAGCAGCATCTGGAACCGTCACAAACTCAAGCTACTCATCGAGCTATGGAAATGTTGTGTTCATTACGCACAATATCAATGGACAGACGTATCAAACTGTATATGCCCATCTGTCTACAAGAAGTGTGTCAACAGGACAGAGAGTCGAACAAGGACAATTCCTTGGCTATATGGGAAATACCGGCCAATCGCATGGTCAGCATCTTCACTTTGAAATTCATAAAGGATTATGGAATGGCGCAAAATCAAATGCAGTCAATCCAGCGCAATATATCCGCTAATCAAAAAGCCGATAACATCATGTTATCGGCTTTTTTGGTCTAGATAGAATTAAAACAGCAGCAGTAATCCGGCAATAATAGGTGTTAACAGAACAGCTGATTTCAATAAGAGCTTCGGTGCAAGGCGTGTAAATTTCGCGCCGATAAATGCGCCTAATACGGTTCCAATTAATATTTGAATCAGCAAGATAAAATCAACATAACCCTCTGAAATATATCCAATTCCACCGCCGATGGAAATCGGAATAATGACAAGCATGGTCGTGCCAACGGCTTGCCGAATCGACAGCTTCAGTAAAATCAAAAGCCCTACTTGAATGAATGGTGCAGACCCGATACCAAACATGCCTGACAGCATCCCTGACACAAGACCTAAAATAATGCCTCTTGTCATCAGCTGACGTGAAGAAAGCGGCTGCTGTTCAGCCTCTTCATTAAGAACAAATAGTTTGATCATCATAAAAACAGCGGATAAAAAAAGCATTCCTGCTGTTAAATAGTGCAGACTCTCTTCTGGAATAAAAGGAGCAACCTTAGCCCCAGCAAAAGAAGCAATACAAGCAAGAGCCCCGACAATCAAACCAGATTTCAGCTGAATGTTCCCTTCCCGGTAGTGGCTGTATGCACCTGATAGTGTCGTAAATGCCATAGCGGCTAATGACGTCCCGAGTGCGGTATGGATAGGGATATCAAAAATTAATGTAAGCAATGCGATGACGAATCCCGCCCCGCCTGCTCCTACAAAACCTAATAAAATTCCTAATAAAAGCATCGTCAAGATAATATACATAGCGAAGACTCCTTCTCAATCATAACAAAATAAAAATTACACCTAATAAAATGATTCGTCAAGCCTTCACGGGAGAATGTCTTTACATGAAATCCCTTCTTCTGGCATATAATAACTCAGGTCATCAGGAAGAGTTGAAGAAGGAGGCCAAATATGAAAAAACAAATCGCATCTATTATGGCAAGTGTCGTTCTCTTAATAAGTGCAGGTGTGATGACGCATAAAGAGGGAACTCATGCGGAGTCAACGCAAGCAGCCGCTGCAATGGCTGGACAAGCTCAATCAAGTGATAAGGCGAAAGAGAATGGGATGGAAAAGATCGAGAAAGCCTATGACCTTATTTCAAATGAATATGTAGAGGAAGTGGATCGGCAAAAGCTGCTTGAAGGCGCGATCCAAGGAATGCTTTCGACGTTAAACGATCCGTATTCAGTATACATGGACAAGCAGACCGCAAAGCAATTTTCTGATTCGCTTGATTCTTCCTTTGAGGGAATTGGGGCAGAAGTGGGGATGGATGAAGGAAAGATCATTATCGTCTCCGCCTTTAAAAAATCCCCTGCGGCAAAAGCAGGTCTAAAGCCAAAAGATGAGGTCATCAGCATTGACGGTGAGCCGATGAAAGAAAAAAGCTTAAACGATGCTGTACTGAAAATAAGAGGAAAAAAAGGAACGTCTGTCGCCTTAACAATCAAACGAAACGGGATTGAAAAAGAGCTGACGTTCCATATCAAACGAGAAGAAATCCCGCTTGAAACAGTGACTTCCTCTGTAAAAGAGGTCAATGGTCATAAAACAGGCTATATTGCGATCTCCAGCTTCTCTGAAGATACGGCGAAGGATTTCACGTCAAGCCTGAAACAGCTCGAGAAAAAGGGCATAGAAGGCCTTGTACTGGATGTGAGAGGAAACCCTGGCGGCTATCTGCAAAGTGTGGAAGATATTTTGAAACATTTTATTACGAAGGATCAGCCCTATATTCAAATCGCAGAACGGAATGGCGACCGGAAACGATATTTTTCAAAACTGAAAGAACAAAAGCCTTACCCAGTCAACGTCTTAATTGATAAAGGCAGTGCTTCCGCTTCGGAAATACTTGCTGGAGCCATGAAAGAAGCTGGAAAGTATGAAGTTGTTGGTGATGTCTCCTTTGGAAAAGGAACTGTGCAGCAGGCGGTTCCGATGGGAGATGGAAGTAATATTAAATTAACGCTGTATAAATGGCTCACGCCAAAAGGCAATTGGATTCACAAAAAAGGCGTCGTACCGACAATTGCGATTCATCAGCCGGATTACTTTACCGCAGGTCCGCTTCAGCTGAAAGAACCGCTTCAGCTTGATATGAACAATGAAGAAGTAAGACAAGCGCAGACGCTGTTAAAGGGATTGTCATTTGACCCTGGCAGAGTAGATGGATACTTTGATGAAGAAACGAAAAAGGCCGTACTTGCCTTCCAAAGCACATACAATCTCGATAAATCAGGTGTCATTGATTTGAAAACAGCGGAAATGATGAACAAAATGGTGGATGAAGTGAAATCTTACGAAAAAAATGACCTTCAATTACAGACTGCACTAAAAGCACTATATCTTAAAAAATAAAGAGGCGAATAATAGCCTCTTTTTTTTGGTTCATAAGTGTCATGAACATGTAATAATTTATGATTAAAAATAAATTATATCGAGAAATATATTCATTTATTTTACAAAAAACATAACATTCCTTCAATTTTACCCGATAACATAAGTATATAAGAGACTTTCTGTTGATTTAAACATGTCATGAAAATGAAACTTTTGAAAGTTGTATGTTACATAAATAATTCTTACAATAAAAAGTAGCACTCATTTTAAATATTTTATTTTTTGCGGATATTCAGCTTGAGCATTAAGCTGTACCGAGGTTTGCGCTTTTCTTAAAAGAACTAGTAAATGGGGGTACACAATTGAAAAGGGCAAGTATTGTGAGAGAGAAAAAATATTACGAGTTGGTAGAGGAACTTAAGAGTCGTACGAAAGATGTGACGTTTTCCGCTACAAAGGCATTAAGTCTGCTCATGCTGTTAAGCAGGTACTTGGTCAATTACACAACGGTAGAATCAGTCGACGAAATCGATGAAGACTGTGCTGAGATATACTTCAATTATTTAATGGATAATCATAAGAGACTTGGTATAAACTTAACCGACATCAAGAGGTCGATGCAGCTGCTCGGCGGCATACTAGATGTAGATGTCAATCACTACTTAAAAGATTTTTCACTGTCGAATGTCACACTTTGGATGAATCAGGAGAAATAAACCTGATGTCAAGCATCGATTTATTTGATAGAATAAGAGAAAATGCTTGACTTGGGCGGTGAACGATAATGAGCTCGGAGTGGATGGGAGCCGGATTAAAAGCGGTCGGTCTGTTTTTAATCCATCCTCTTTTTTATTTCATGATATTAATCAGCCTATTGCATGGCTACATCCGCGTAAAGCGGGAGAGAAAAGCGTTTCAAACAAGAATAGAAGATGTATACGATGAACTTAAATTTACATATTCAAAGGGATGGATTCTAGGGATTTGCCTATCCGTTATTTCAGTAGGCTTAGGGATTGCCCTCCCCCCTGGATTCATCGTGCTGATTGCAGCGATGACCATCGTTTTCTCTTTATTCTTTAAGGCGAGTGCGCTTTCGTCTGCATACACACTCGGTTTCAGTTTTATTGCGGCACTTGGACTGATGCATTTCCAAGTGAGTCATTCTTGGCTGCCGCAGCTCTCAATGATGAATGCATCAGCCGTTGTCATTCTGCTAGGACTTCTATTAATGACCGAGGGAATTCTAGCCTATCGAACGGCGCATTTACGTACATCGCCTGCTATGGTGATGAGTGCGAGAGGACTTTTAATTGGTCAGCAGCGGGCAAACCGTCTGTGGCTTTTACCGCTTGTTTTGCTGATGCCGGCAGGTGAATTCACTTCTTCTCTGCCATGGTGGCCGGTGCTTCAAGTGCATGATCAAAGCTTTTCATTTATTTTGATTCCATATATCATCGGATTCGGTCAGAGAATTCAAGGCTCACTGCCAATTGTTAGTATTCAAATTACAGCGCGGCGTATTCTTATGCTCGGACTCGCTGTCGCCTTATTAGGTGCTGCAAGTATTTGGTTTGAACCGATTGCTTGGGGAGCTGTATTGATTGCGGTGATAGGAAGAGTCTTTCTCTCATGGAAGCAGAGGGTTAATGACAATGCTGCCCCGTTCTACTTCTCTAAGCGTAATCAAGGGCTGATGGTGCTGGGGATTATTCCGAATACACCAGCGGCTGATTTAAAGCTTGAGATCGGAGAAGTCATCACAAAAGTGAATGGAATTGAAGTCAAAACCGTTTCGGAATTTTATGAAGCCCTTCAAACCAATCGTGCTCTAACAAAGCTCGAGATTATTGGCTTAAATGGTCAGACAAGATTTGAGAAACGTGCTTCTTATGAAGGGGAGCATCATCAGCTTGGCATCCTGTTTGTGAAGGATGATCCACAGCAAGAACCAACGGCAATTTCATCTTAAAAAAAGCTGCTAGAGATGGCAGCTTTTTTCTTTTGGGCGCGCTTCTTTCCCGTAGGATTCGCCCCATTCACGCATAGCGAAGATGATAGGCTTTAATGTATTTCCGAGAGAAGTGAGGGAATATTCGACACGAGGGGGGACCTCCTCATAGACTTCTCTATGGACAACGCCGTCTTGTTCAAGCTCACGCAATTGCAGTGTGAGGACACGCTGAGAAATTCTTGGCAGCAGCCGGCGCAATTCATTGTAGCGTTTTGGTCCGCAAGTCAAATGATAAAGGATCACTCCTTTCCATTTCCCTCCGATGACACTTGTCGTCACTGAAACGGGACAGCCATGATTGACAATACTGACTGGGTTGGATGGTGCACTCATCTTAACACGCCTTTCTAAGATAAATTTGGTGATACACGAACAAGATGGTAACTAACGAACAAAAATGTGCGTACTTGAATCACTCGAAGCTTTTCTTATACCATAGAGATATCACATCACACATTCGGGCTGTTGTTTTTTTATCATAACAATTTCTATATGGGAATGGAAAGAAATTGGATTGATGAAACACACACCCTAATTGGTTAATAGAAAGGATGAAGACAATGCGAGACAAAGAGCAATTAAAAAAAGAAATCATTGAGGCGTATGAGTTCCGCCATGCGACAAAAGAGTTTGATCCAACGAAAAAAATACCAGAGGATGATTTTGCATTTATTTTAGAAACAGGAAGACTTTCCCCAAGCTCTGTAGGGTTTGAGCCTTGGAAGTTCCTCGTTGTTCAAAATGAAGCATTTAGAGAAAAATTAAAAGAGTATACATGGGGAGCGCAAAAGCAGCTTCCTACTGCCAGCCATTTTGTGATCATCTTGGCAAGAACAGACGCCCGTTATGATTCAGCATATGCAGAATATATCAACAAGCAAATCAAAGGAATGTCAGACGAAACGTTCGAGATGGTGAAGGGACGCTACCAAGAATTCCAAGAGAATGATCTTCATTTGTTAGAAAATGAACGCACGCTCTTTGATTGGGCTTCAAAACAAACGTATATTGCCCTTGGAAACATGATGACAGCCGCTGCACAAATTGGCATTGATTCATGCCCAGTTGAAGGATTCAGCTACGATGAGATTCATCGCATTCTAGATGAAGAAGGGCTGCTTGAGGATGGTCAGTATGATATTTCTGTCATGGCAGCCTTTGGTTATCGTGTGACTGAGCCGAAGCGCGGCAAAACGCGCCGTCCGATGGATGAAGTCGCTGTTTGGATTCGTTAAAAGAGAATGTCTGAAAAAGGATGTTGACAATTGCGTGGTTAGTCAGTATATTTAAAAAATAAAATCTTTGATGAATATACAAATGGACTATAAACGCTTTGACTTGAGAATAGTAGATGAACATCCGTTTTTTTAAGAGAGCTGCGGGTTGGTGCAACGCAGTAAAACGAATCATTGAACTCGCTCAAAGAGCGGTAAGACTGAATGAAATAGTAAGTCTTTACGTGTGACCTCCGTTAACGGGTTTTAAGTTGGATTTAGCTATGGCTGAATCAATTAGAGTGGTAACGCGGTTGCAAGGTCAGTCGTCTCTTCAAGGAGATGACTGGCCTTTTTATATGCTTTTATCCTATATTTGTCTGAAGATTCAAATTTAAAGGAGCTATAGAAAATGGAAAAGGAACATGTGCAGTTAAAACGAACAATGACGTCAAGGCATATTATGATGCTCGCACTTGGCGGTGCAATTGGTGCTGGTCTGTTTAAAGGAAGCAGCTCTGCTATTGATATCGCAGGTCCTGCTGTCATTTTGGCATATATGATTGGTGGTCTTATTTTATTATTTATTATGCAAGGACTTGCCGAAATGACGGTTGCACGACCTGGCGCAAGAACATTCCGTGATTTAATTGAACCGGTGTTAGGCAAATATCCGGCTTATTTCTTAGACTGGATATACTGGAAAATGTGGGTGCTGAACATTGCAGCAGAAGCAATCGTATCTGCGATCTTTATTCAGTACTGGTTCCCACAAGTGCCGATTTGGATACTTGTGTTAATCATTTCACTTGTTGTGACATTGATCAATGTTTGTTCTGTTAAAATGTTTGCTGAGACAGAGTACTGGTTAGCTTCTATTAAAATTGCTGTTATTCTTTTATTTATTATCATTGGGTTAACCATGTTGTTTGTCTCATTTGGTCAGCATGCAGCACCGGGATTATCCAACTTAACCGACCACGGAGGATTTTTCCCGAATGGAACAGGCGGCTTAATTGCGGCCATGCTTGTTGTAGTGTATTCATATGGCGGGACTGAAATGATCGGGGTCACATTAGCAGAAACAAAAAACCCTGAAAAAGTCATCCCAAAGGCCATTCAAAGTACATTTGTACGAATCATCGGCTTCTATGTACTGCCGTTCTTCATCATCGTCAGCTTGATTCCTTGGAATCAAGTAAACAATGAGCAAGTGAGTCCATTCGTCACCGTGTTTGCAACGATTGGCGTGCCATATGCAAGTGACATCATGAACGGTATCATTTTACTAGCGATCTTGTCTTCTATGAACTCTGGGCTGTACGCATCCTCAAGGGTACTTTATACGCAAGCGATGGATGGGCGTGTATGGAAGGGCTTCTCAAAGCTATCAAAACAGCAGGTGCCTGTTAGAGCGATCCTAGTGTGTACATCTACATTGTATGCCGCTGTATTGATTTCTCTTTTTGTAGGAAGTCAAACCTTTAATTATTTAATGGGATCTTTAAGCTATACGGTCTTATTCATCTGGTTTATTATTGCTGTCGGTCATTTAAAATCTCGGAGTGTAGCAGAACCAGGAGGATATCGCGTGAAGCTGTATCCTTTCACAACATGGTTTTCTGTGATTGCGATCATGGCCATTTTCATCGGCGTTGTGTCAACAACTCCAATTGTCCAAACGATGGTCACAATGGGCATTTATCTGATGATTACTCTTTCTTTCTTCATCAACAGAAAGCGGTTTGAAACAGCCGCTTAATACAAAAAGCGTGCGGGACCTTTAAAGAGGTCTCACACGCTTTTTTAATGCTGTTTGTATTGCTTGAAATGAACAGGGGGTTGAACAGGATGTGGCTTTGACTGAAGCCCGTAACTCTCTCTTACGATGTAAAGTGGTCGATCTTTTGCCTCGTCGTAGATTCGGCCGATGTATTCCCCAATCATTCCTAGCATAAAGAGGATGATGCCGCTAAAGAACAGCTGTATGACAATTAATGAACTCCATCCTGTAATGGTGCTGTTTGTAAAAAGCTTTAAGTAAAGTACAAGAAACATTGAAATGAATCCGATAGCGGAAAGGGCAATTCCTGCTATACTCGCTAGCTTCAAAGGTTTATAGGAAAAGGAAGTGATTCCATCCATCGAGAGCTTGAGCATCTTTTTGAGCGGGTATTTTGTTTCTCCTGCTAGACGTTCATCTCGAACGTACTCTACTGCAATTTGTTTGAAACCTACCCAACTGACTAGGCCGCGAACAAATGGATTTTTTTCTCGTATTTTTCTCATTTCATGGCACACTCTACGATCCATTAACCTGAAGTCACCGGTGTCGATTGGGATATCTACTTCGGTGATTTGACGTAAAACGCGATAGAAAAGGGAAGCGGTTTGCTTTTTGAAAAAAGTTTCGCCTTTTCGTTTGATGCGCACGGCGTATACGACTTCATAGCCTTCTTTCCATTTTGCGATCATCTCTAATATCAATTCAGGCGGATCTTGCAGGTCTGCATCTATCACGATGACCGCTTCTCCCTTTGCATAATCCATCCCAGCTGTAATGGCAATTTGGTGTCCGAAGTTACGTGAAAAATCAATGAGTCTTACATTCGGATCGTTTTGGGAATACCCTTTAATTAGTTCAGCTGTTCGATCCATACTACCGTCATTGACGAAGAGAAGCTCGTATGCTTCTCCTGTCGAATCCATGACTGTTTTCAGTCGCTGATAGGATTCATGGATCACAAGTTCTTCATTATAGACTGGGACTACAATAGAATATCGTATGTTCTTTTCCATCAGTCATCCTTCCTCCCTTTTAATAGATGAATTAATCAACGGATAGTTCATAAAGAGTGCCGCTTTCCATTCCGCCCATTCTTCCATTTGACTGATCATTTTGTTCTGATTGTTGGCTGTCTGTTTGCTGGTTCGTTTTGGATGTAGAGCTGTTCTGCCATTTAGAAGCAGATACTTCTTTGCCATTTTTTTGAATCCAAGTGAGAATGTCAGAGCTGCCGCCTCTCATACCAGAAAGATAGAAGTACTTGATTTTGCCGTCTTTGACGAGCTGTTTGAATTCAATAAGCGTGAGAATGTTATCAGATCCACTAAATCCACCTAATGCCATAACAGCTTTTCCTGTTTTAATAATGTAAGGTGAAGCAGTGGTTGCATCTGTTGTTCCGAATAGGAATTCTTCTCCCGTATTGTTTTTCTCAAGATAGCTGATCAACTTTTCATTGACTTGTGAACTCATGCTGCCACTTGAAGTTGCAAGCTGAGGACCAGCCTCTGGAAGCATACTGTTTCCCCCATAAAGAAGAGGTGTGCTTGCCCAGTATAGTGGTGCAATCAGCATGCCAAGGATGGCGATGAGAGACACGAATTGTTTTAGTTTTTCTTTTCCTTTTATCAAAAGCAGAGAAAGGATTGTTCCAACACCAAGGATACCGACTGCAATGCTTAGTCCAAGACCGATCGTGCTTGTAAAAGTAGATAGGATAAAGATTTCAAATGCTGTTGTGACGAATATCGCAAATGGAAGCAGCCATTTTTTAAACCCAGTTCCTGTTTGGAACAATTGTGTCATAGAAACCCAACCGGCTCCTGCTAATACAGCAATTGGCGGTGCCAGCATGATCAAATAATAATGATGGAAAAATCCTGCTACACTGAAAAATGCAGCTACAGGAATAAGCCATGCTAACCAAAATAGTGTTTCTTTTTGTTTTGTATTGAGACGTCTTCTTTCAAAGGCAGTCGAGAAGAAGATACCAATCGCACCGAAGATTGCAAATGGAAGCAGCCAGCTGATTTGATCGGACAGTTCAGATTGGAACAGACGTAACGGTCCCTTGGTTCCTGTACCAAACATGCCGGAGCCATTTCCCATTTTTCCGCCCATGCCATTTGGCGGTCCATCACCATTACCGCCTGAAGGCATATCAGGTGGTGTTGTGCCGTTTGCATTGCTTGGTGGTCCTTGCATTGAAGGCTGTTTCTGACTGGATGATTGGTTTGAATTGTCTGAGTTGTTTTGATTTCCATGAGATGGCGGCTGAGGCATGGTGGATGAATCATTGTCATTTTGCTGATCACCTTGCTGTGAAGGCGGCTGTCCCTTACCCTGATTTGTGCCGCCTCCCCCGCCAGACTGTTGACCAGTCAACCGCTGAAGACCGTTGTAACCAAAGGCTAATTCTAGTGCTGAGTTCGATTGACTTGATCCCATATAAGGACGATTGTCTTTGGAAGTGAGATCAACCGCTATAGACCAAGAAGCAGATACACCTAAAAGAACAATCATTGAAATCATTAATGATAACAACTTTTTCTTCCATGTCGTTCGGTAGGCAATGATGTAAAAAAGAATGAGTGCTGGTACGATCATATAGGCTTGTAGCATTTTTGTATTAAAGCCGACGCCAATCATTGCAAATGAAGCAATCGCCCAAAGAACCTTTTGCTGTTTTACAGCCTTGAACATCATTCCTGTTGCTAGTAAAAGTATAAAGACAAGTAAGCTGTCAATATTATTTGTGCGGGATACAGCCACCGCAATAGGTGTACACGCCATGATAAGTGCCGCTAATCTTGCCGCTGCTTGACCAAAAGTTGGTTTGACAAGACGATAGATTAGATAAACAGATCCAATGCCTGCTAAAGCTTGAGGCAAGATGACGCTCCATCCATGCAGACCAAAAATTTTGGCACTGATCGTTTGCAGCCAGAAGGTGAGCGGGGGTTTATCCACCGTGACATACCCTGCTGGATCAAATGAAGCAAAGAAGAAATGATGCCAGCTTTGCATCATACTAGTGACAGCCGCAGTATAATACGCATTCACCGTATCATCTTCCCAAATGTTATAAATGTTTAAGATGGCAGATAAGATCAATATGAAAAATAAATAAATATCAAATTTCTGAAAACGTCTGATCAAAAGCATGTCACTCCTTTTTCTTCACTTGAAAAAAGTGTAACAAGCAAATATGAATAAAATGTTAATAAAAAAAGACCATTTTTTTATCTTTTAGAAATAAAAACAGCTCTTGATGAAAAGAGCTGTTCAAGTTGTAGAAAATCCTATGGATACTGAATTTATTGATAAAGTAGTAATTCCAAATGATATTTTAAAATACGTGAGTAGCTATAGAGTAGGTGAGCTTTCATTGAATGGAGCATTGGGAAGTTGAATGATGGCTGTCGTACCAAAGCCAGGTTCAGATTGAATGTCGAATGTTCCATGATGTTTTTTAATGATTTGATAGACAATGGCTAGTCCAAGGCCAGATCCGCCATCCTTTCTTGTTCGTGCTTTATTTACACGATAAAATCGCTCGGAAACATGTGGGAGATCTTCTTTTGGAATACCGCTGCCTTCGTCAGTCACTTTCAATTCAGCAACACCTTGGTGAACTTGTAATTCAATCGATATTGATTTTCCAGATGGCGTGTAATGAATGGCATTATCGAGTAAATTACGGATTACTTGTTGGAGACGGTCACTATCACCATAAACAATACAATCCTCTTCAAGCGTTCGTTTGAAAGTAATGCTTTTTTTGTCAGCGATGAATGCCATTTGATCAAGAACATCGTGGATGAGCTGTGCAAAGACGATTGGCTCCATCGTAAGTGGATAAGAGTCACCTTCTAACTGTGCAAGATCTAAAAGGTCGTGCACAAGCCGGCTTAAACGTGTGGCCTCATCTTGGATGATTTGCATTCCCTTTTTTTGATCAATGATCCCTTCTTCAATTCCTTCTGCATAGCCTTTCATATAACTTAAAGGCGTTCTAAGTTCGTGAGAGACATTCGCAAGAAATTCCCTGCGGTGCTGTTCAACTTTTTCGAGGGTTGAAGACAGTTTATTAAAGGAGCGGCTAAGCTGGTTTAACTCATCTCCTTTTTTGGTTACGGCCATTCGTTTTGAGAAGTCACCAGATTCCATTTCCATTGCAATTTCTTTCATTTTATTAATTGTCTGCACTACTTTATTGGAGCTCTTATATCCGATCACGAATATCAGGAGCAGAATCATTAAGATGGATATGCCAAGCGTCAATCTAATTTGGACAAAGGGTTCATATACATCTGATAAGGGCATGGAGAGGAAAATAGTTCCCGATAGATCATCATTGCTTGAGAAAACAGGGATGGCGATGCCAAGAATATCTTGGTGAAACTTTGGGTGTTCTCTAATTAACACGACGGTTTCACCTTGAAGGAGCTTTTGGCGTTCCTTGAACGTAATGAGATTATCATTTGTGTCCGTATCAAAAGGAAGTCCACTTGAAAGCTCCATTGGATCATCTGTAAAAATAATGCTTGCCTGACTTGAGTCATTTGCCCATTTCATTCTGTCGGTAAAATACTTGTCTTTCCCGTGTGTGTGATAGATTTCTGCCAGCTTCTTACCTTGCAAACTTAAGGAATTGATCTGTTTATCAATATATAAATGCTGGTATAAGTAAAAGGTAAGGGCAAGCGCTGAGGCTGCAACGATTCCGATCACTGCAAGAATTAAGAAGAGTACTTTCTTTTTAATCGATAATGGCTTCATTCTTCCTCCTCAAACTTATAGCCGACACCCCAAACGGTTTTAATATATCGTTCTGCTTCCTTTAATTTTAGTCGCAGCGTTTTGATATGTGTATCGACAGTTCTTAAAGAGCCGCTCGTTGAATGTGATTCCCACAATTTTTGATAAAGGTGTTCTCGTGAAAACACTTGTCCTTGGTTGAGCAAAAGAAACATGAGTAAATCAAATTCTCTTCTTGTTAAATTAATGGGCTGTTGATGGAGGTAAACTTGTCTGCCATCTTGATCAATCTCCATGTCACCAATCTGTATTCGGCTGCGCTTTAGCGAAAGACCTCTAATTCGTCTCAGAGTGGTTTCGATTCTTGCTGCAAGCTCACGCAGACTGAAAGGCTTCATGATGTAGTCATCCGCTCCAATTTCAAGTCCTCTAATTCGGTCCTGTTCATAACTCCTCGCTGTTAAAAATAAAATCGGTATTTGAGATGTTTGTCGAATACGCTGACAGACTTCAAATCCATCCATGTCAGGCATCATGATATCTAATACAACAAGATCAACAGATTCCTTTTCAAGCTGATGCAAGGCATCTTTTCCATTATTCGCAGTGATAATGTGAAAGCCATGTCTCTTTAAAAAAGACCCGATTAACTCAAGCATATCAAGCTCATCATCTACGATTAAAATACGCATTTGTTCCTTCATTTCTTTTCCTCCAACACGATAGCATAAGGTCCTGATGGGACATTCAGTTGATTTTTCATGATAAGTGAGTGTTTATCGATGATGGATACTGAGTTGTCATCCAAGTTACTCACATAAATTGATGTCGTATCAGCGGTGATATAATTCGGATTTTGACCAGTTTCAACAGAAGCAAGCTGTTTATTTGTTTTGGTATCTACTTTGTATAGCGTATGATCTCCATGACATAGTACATATAAAGTAGAAGAATTTTTCTCTGGAAAAAATGCAACAGGCATAACGCCTAGCTTTATTTCTCGCTGTTTTTTTCCAGTTTTAGGGTCATAAGCAAAAATACTCTTATTTAAGGTGCCTTGTTTACCGTGGCCGCCGATCCAAATGGACTGTCCATCAAAATGAATCCCAGAAGGCCGTTCAAGTACAGAAAAAGTACGTATATTTTTTTCCTTTTCAATATCTATGACGGAGACAGTATGACTTTCTGCATTTAAAACAAATAAAATACCTGATGAAGAAAGAGTCATAGAAGAAGGTAATTTTCCAGTTTTCACAGTCGATTTTATTTTTTTGCGCTCCGTATCAATAAAATAAACGACATTTTTCTGTGAGTTAGCAGCGATTAATGTATGAGAAGCTGCATCATATGTAAGGGAAGTCAGTCCTTTATCCACATTCATATAATCTGTTGCTGTACCGTGTTTTAGATTAATTTCGATAAGGGATTCTCCCTCTTTACTTGTAGCGATGATGACGTCTTTATTGATTTGAATAAGATCAGTGAGTGGGTGTTTTAAATCCACAGAAGAGAGCATTTTATTTTTTTGTATATCAACTATTGAAAAGGAGGCTTTTTTTAATTGAGAGATGACAGCGATGGATTGAGAGCTGCCTGGCGGCGTAAATTGCTGTTCTTTTCCACAGCCTGTCAGGAATAAAAGTAGAGCTGATAAACAGATCAAAACATATTTCACACGTTCCATTCTTCCGCTCCTTTGCGTTCTCTATTTTCAAAATCATACCACAAAAATTGTGAAAAAAAATTGAAGTTATCCATGCTGAAAGAATGAAAAAAAGCTTTTAGGTAAGTGAGGGAGACCATTTGTACCTGAAGTTCCTTTTTTGTCTGGACATATGCCATTTTTTCTTCTTTAAAAGATGATTTTCAGGATTTGATGGATGCACTCGCTATAGTTTACAGTGATACAAATGATGAAAACTCCCCGCTCTAACTAAACATAGAGCAAGGGAGTCATTAGGCGGAATGTTCAGATGATGCGGAGTTTGATTTGGTTTTTACACGTTGAGATAAAAGGAAACCAAGAATACCTGCACCCATTAATACAATAAATAAAGATTGAAAACCACTCATGATCCCAATCAATGTAGACGAAATGATACTGCCAAAATATCGAAAGGTAGAGAAAATACCAGATGCTGAACCAGATAAGCTTTGATCAACAGACGTTAAAGAAGCCATCTGCATACTGGTCATTCCAATACCTGATGAAATTCCACCTGCGACAAGTGTCACGATAAGCAGTGGTAAGGTAGGGAACTGACTGAGTGTGATTAACATGATGCCTGATAAAGTCAGACAGAGAAATGAAAAGCCAATCATTTTTTTCGCGCCTTTTTTCGGATGGAGTCTTGCCCCTAACAAGCCGCTAATAGACATGCAAAGAGAAAATACTGATAGAATAATACCGCTTTGTGTATGAGAAAGTGCAAGTTGTTGTTCCATAAACAGCGGCATAATTAGAAGAATGGCATACATCACAAAATTACTTAGCATGATCGACAGGTTTGCGTTTGTAAATGAACTGTTTTTAAAAAGCGACAAATCGATGATCGGATTCTTTACTTTTCGTACATGTTTAAAGAATAAAGGAATGACGATCAACGCTAGAATTCCATAGATCAAGTATTCATTTAGCAATTGGCTTTTAGTGCATAGAATGAGTGTGGCAATCCCGATGGTTAAGTATAGTGAACCAGTGATGTCTACATTTGCTTGTAAGCGTGTATGCTTTGTTTTTGGAATGAGTAATACGCCGGTAACAAGTGTAAGGAACAAGAATGGGATATTGACAAAGAATATAGAATGCCAATCAAAACTCTGAATAAGAATCGAACCAATAAAAGGTCCAAGTGCGGCACCAATACCGGCTCCAAACCCAAAATACCCCATTGTTTTAGACAATTTTTCGGGGGATACTGTTGCACGAATCAATGCAATGCTATTCGGTGTTAAAATAGCACCGCCAGCTGCTTGAATGGAACGAAAAGTGATGAGAAAAGCTAGATTAGGAGCTAAAGCACATCCAATTGATCCAATTAAAAAGAGCATGACCCCAATTAAATACATTCGCCTGTGTCCGTATATATCTCCTAACTTACCAGCGATAGGCTGAGTGACTGCCATGACAATTAGATAAATTGTGACAACCCAAGTGATGTTTGCAAGGGATTGATCATAATAAGTTGATATGGATGATAGAGCGACAGCGATCATCGTTGAATTGACTGGAACTAGTATAGCTCCAAGCAACAAAGAATAGATGACGAAACTCTCTTTTTTTAACCTCAATGTGTATACCACCTTTTGTAAAAAAGAAGAATTCCACCCTTTAAGCGGGAGAAATTCCTCTCATGAAAATGTGTGTGCATGTTTCAATAAAATCTTCTTTTTGTGTGAGAACGAGTTGAAAATCTTGCTCTAGCTGCTGAATGAAAAATCCGAAATACGTACTAATGAAAATGTCTGCATAAATGTCTTCATTTCCTTTTAATACATGATGCTGGGCACCCATCTTTTTGAAATATTGTATGAGCATTTCTCTCAATTCTTGAGGATAAATCTTTTCGTGACTGGTTAAATCCTTATACATAACCGGATCTCGCATGCTGATATAAATAAATTCTTTTTTGGAAGTCAAATCTTCAAGGAAATAGGTACCGAGAAACTTCAAATCGGTGTATAAATCGCCTTTGAATTCTGCTTCTAGGGTTTTTGTCGGTGTTGATTTCATTTTCATAATGGCAGCAATCACGCCGCGTTTGTTTTTAAAGTTGCGAAAAATAGTTGCTTCACTCACATTCGCTTTTGTCGCTATTTCTTTGGTTGTTGTTTTTTGATAGCCTTTTTCAGTTAATAAATCCATTGTTGCGCGAATGATTCGTTGATTTGTAGATTTTAACAAGCATACTCACCTCAGGTTATGAATGTGTTTGCAACAAAGTAAGTATACCGATAAAACCTATGACCGCCAATATCATCCAAAATGATAAGTTTATGCACGCGAATGCTGCTTTAAAATCTGAATGCGTCCATTGCTGCCATCTACTGTCACAAGGTCACCGGATTGAAGTGTTTCAGTTGCTATTCTAGTACCTAAGACAGCTGGCATCATATACTCTCTTGCGATAATAGCTGAATGAGATAAAATGCCTCCAGCATCGGTGATGACTGCTTTTGCATCTCTAAATAAGCTCGTCCATAAAGGTGTGGTCGTTTTACAAACTAAAATATCATCCTTTTGAAATTGTGAGAATTCATCAGCACATGTAATGACTTTTACTCTTCCAGAAACAATACCGCTGGATGCGCCAATTCCATGGATCACATCGTGTGTGTTGTTTTCATTTTCTCTTAATGAACCAAGCATTCTTTCTACTTGCTGAAGTTCCGCTTCAGTTGGTGTACCAATGTAAGCCGGTGGTTGAATAACTTCATTTTCCTTCATTTCTATCTTTCTTTGCTGGATAACCGAATCAAATGAGATAGACGTTGTGAGCGCTTTTTGTACCTCTTCATCGTAGAGATACCAAAGATCTTCTTGATGAGGAATGGCTCCTTTTTGTACAAGAAGTTCACCTATTTTTAATAGATATACCCGGGCCTTTGCATCTAACATGGCATCAATATAGAAGTGGTGGTCATCTCGGATATTCGCTGCTTGAAGGGCAAATTGATACAGCGTCTCAAATTTTGTTTTAAACGATTCATCCTTCACTTGACTCATAAAATGTTTATATGTCTCTTGTCTTTTGATCACTGCTTTTGCAAATTCTTCATCAAAATCACAATGGCAATGGATGTTATTTCTGATGATATCTAATATAAACTCCGGGTTTTCTGCCCAAGTCTCATCTGTAAGGTCATGACTTTTAACAGATCGCCAGCCGTAAACTTGGAGAAAATCCTCCAATTTCGAAATGAAATGCCTTCCTTTTTCCGAGTGATTGAGTGCATGTAACAGCTCCGAGTTCTTTTCATGTTGAATAAATGCTTGATGAAGTTCTGGATCTTGAAGGACATCCTTTGCGATATCAGATAGCACCTTGTCTGTTTCAAGAGATTTGTTCATCACGCCTATCATCATTTCGTGCAGCAAGACGACTTGGGTTTGATCACCAGTATACGTTACAAGCATGTCTTCGATGATGGCTGATAGAATGACTTGTGGTATGACGATATCAAAATGATCATCATATGCTTGAATATAAAAATCCTTTAATTCTTCAAAACCAATGATGGCTTTTTCAATGGTCATAGGTTCATTCATTTGGCGATCGAGTTTTTCGTAAAATGGAAAGAAATTTTTCTCTAGAATCTCATACATCCGTTCACTTAAATGAGGAAATAACTCAAATATACTTTCATCAAAAACGGGTGCAGCTCCTTCTTGCGCTTCTGGCAGATCCGGTGCTGAGTATAGGTGGCCTCTGTAAAGCTTAATATCTTTGATGTTCAAATCAGGTACTTGATACTTTTCTCCATTTTTCTTCATCCCGCTTTTTAAGGCTGGTATGATCAGGCTTGAGAAAAGAGGGCTCGTTGGACCAGGCATATGATCATCCATTGAAATCCAGAAATCCTGCAGCTCTTCTGGCTTCATTTGAAAAGAAGCACCTGCTGTGTCATTTACTGCTTTTGGAAGAGCTGTAGTAATCGGCCTTGCTTGAAGTAAATAAAACGACCCATCTGCAATTCCAAATTCGATATCGACTCCATGTCCGTAAAGTTCTTCTACTTGTTTCGTGATTTGTGTGATTTCCTTCAATTGATCATCGTTCAGGCAAAACTGGCCAGCCATTTCCTCCGATACTGGCTCCTCGATGACACCCTCTTGGAAAGGAACAATTTGTAGCTCTTTCGCCCCAAGTGTTTTTTCAATCGAAAAATTCTCTTTATCTACAATAAACGTGTCTGGTGTCACAAGGCCGGAGACAATTGCTTCTCCCAATCCGTAGCTTGCGGTCAGCATCATTTCATTTGTTTTCCCCGATACGGGATTCTCACTAAAGATGACACCGGAGACGTCAGAATGGATCAATCCTTGAACGACAACGGCCATGAGCGGCATCTCTTCCTCATTTTCATTCATCTCTTCCTTATATTCTGTGACTCTCGCTGCAAAATAAGAAGACCAGCATTCTTTGACTGACTGTAAAAACTCTTCATTTGTTTTGATATTTAAATAAGTCTCGTACTGTCCTGCAAATGAGGCGCCTTCGAGATCTTCAGCAACAGAAGAGGACCTGACTGCAACTGAGGGGTAAGTCTTCCGCAAGGATTGAAAGGACGAAAGCAGCTCTGCTTCCATTTGTAAAGGAAACGATGCTTCTTTGATTTTTTGAGAAAGGTTTTGTTCTGCTGGCTGCAGATTGTGATATGAAAGAAAGCTTTCAAAGCTGTTGGTTTTAATAATAAACCCATCTGGGACTGGCAGGCCGTGATTGTTTAATTTGATTAAATTCAGGCCTTTTGCCCCTGCGAGTGATGCGGATTCTTCAGCCGCATGAAATAAAACTGAATACATGGGAATGCCCCCTTATCCAAATAGCCAATGGTTTGTATGTCTCTCTATTTTTTAAAATGATAGTGCGCACTATCATTTTAATCATAGGATTGATTGGATGTTATTGTCAAAGACGGAAAGACCTATCTTTACAAAGGGGACAATCTCACTAATTTCCTTCTATTTCTAAAACAAAAGTCTCCGAACATGGAGAAAAAAGGCGAAATTGAAAACTGTGAATTGTTCAATATGCCAATCTTTACTATAATCAAGGAAGTAGACCATGAAGAGGGAGGGTTTTTGTGATTACAAAAGCCATATTTGCACTAGTTTTTCCTTTCTTGCTCGTTATTTTATTTTCAAAGGTTACTTATAATCATTATGTGGGCATTGCGTTAACAGCAGCGCTTTTATTTGCTTCGTACATGAAAGGCTATACAGAAACCTACTTTATTGTGGGATTAGATATTATTTCTTTAGTAGCTGGGGCTTTGTTTATGGCTAAGAAAGAAATCGAAAAAAGAGAAAAAGCTGAAGAAAATCAATGATGTCATCGCTATCAAGAGCATGATGGCTGAAAATTGACATGTTTTAAACAAAGAGCTGTGCTTACGATTTCTAGTAAGCACAGCTTTCTTTTTCTGCTCATCGAATATCTCACTCCAAAATGTTCCATACTGAAAGGAAGGTTTTCTTAAGAGGGTTATTTCCCATGGGAGAGAGGGTATGACTGTATTGGAAATAAAAATCAAGTAAGAGCCGAACTTTAGTTCGTATTTTTGTGTTCTTTTATGATAATATATTCATTAGATAGATTTCGTAAACGAAACGGAGGCTTTGATGTGAGTGACCGCTTTGAATTAGTTTCTAACTATCAGCCCCAAGGAGATCAGCCAAAGGCGATTGAAAAGCTTGTTGAGGGGATCCATCAGGGGAAACAGCATCAAACGCTGTTAGGTGCTACAGGTACGGGAAAGACCTTTACTGTCTCCAACCTGATCAAAGAAGTGAACAAACCGACACTTGTCATTGCGCATAATAAGACACTTGCCGGTCAGTTATACAGCGAATTCAAGGAATTTTTTCCGAATAACGCTGTTGAATATTTTGTGAGTTACTATGATTATTATCAGCCAGAGGCATATGTACCTCAGACCGATACATTTATTGAGAAGGATGCCAGCATCAATGATGAGATTGATAAGCTGAGACACTCGGCTACGTCCTCGTTATTTGAGAGAAGAGATGTCATCATCATTGCCAGTGTGTCCTGTATTTATGGCTTAGGTTCGCCAGAGGAATACAGAGAGCTTGTGCTGTCTTTGCGTACTGAAATGGAGATTGAACGCAATCAGCTTCTTCGTAAGCTGGTGGATATTCAGTATTCTCGTAATGATATAGATTTTCAGCGCGGAACCTTCCGAGTCAGAGGAGACGTTGTTGAGATTTTTCCCGCTTCACGAGATGAGCATTGTATCAGAGTGGAGTTTTTCGGTGATGAAATTGAACGTATTCGTGAAGTGGATGCGCTGACTGGAGAAATACTTGGTGATCGAGATCATGTGGCGATTTTCCCAGCATCTCACTTCGTCACAAGAGAAGAAAAAATGGAAAAAGCCATTATCAATATTGAACAAGAGCTAGAAGAACAGCTTGAAAAGCTTCGCGAAAATGGAAAATTGCTTGAAGCGCAGCGCCTTGAGCAGCGGACAAGATATGACCTTGAGATGATGAGAGAGATGGGCTTTTGTTCAGGAATTGAGAACTATTCAAGACATCTGACCTTGCGTCCGCCTGGTTCAACACCCTACACACTGCTTGATTATTTCCCAGATGATTTTATGATTGTGGTCGATGAGTCGCATGTGACGATTCCGCAAATCCGCGCCATGTACAACGGGGACCAAGCGAGAAAGCAAGTGTTGGTTGATCACGGATTCCGCCTGCCATCAGCACTTGATAACAGACCGCTCACTTTTGATGAGTTTGAAAAACATATCAATCATATTGTGCATGTATCAGCCACGCCTGGTCCGTATGAGCTTGAGAAAACACCAGAGGTTGTGGAACAAATTATCCGTCCAACGGGATTACTTGATCCAATCATTGAAGTCCGTCCGATTGAAGGACAAATTGATGACTTAATTGGAGAAATTCATGCACGAGTTGAGAAAAATGAGCGTGTGCTCGTGACCACATTGACGAAGAAAATGTCTGAGGATCTCACAGATTACTTAAAAGAAATCGGAATCAAGGTGAATTACCTGCATTCAGAGATTAAGACCCTTGAGCGGATTGAGATTATCCGTGATCTGCGTCTCGGTAAATATGATGTGCTTGTTGGAATCAACCTTCTTCGTGAAGGACTGGATATTCCAGAAGTGTCGCTTGTGGCCATTTTAGATGCGGATAAAGAAGGCTTTTTACGCTCTGAAAGATCCCTCATCCAGACGATTGGCCGTGCAGCGAGAAATGCAGAAGGCCGGGTCATTATGTATGCAGACAATATGACGAAATCGATGGACATTGCGATTCAAGAAACGAAGCGAAGACGAGAACAGCAAGAAGCATATAACGAGAAATTCGGGATTACACCGCAAACGATCCATAAGAAAATTCGAGATGTCATTAAGGCAACAAAGATACATGAGGATTCAGAAGAATACGAAACAAAAGCAGCACCAAAGCTTTCGAAAATGAGCAAAAAAGAACGAGAAAAAGTGATCGAAAAAGTTGAGATGGAAATGAAAGATGCAGCAAAAGCGCTTGATTTTGAAAAAGCAGCAGAATTAAGAGATCTATTGCTAGAGCTAAAAGCGGAAGGATGATTGCCTGATGGCTATGGAACGAATAGAGGTGAAAGGTGCTAGAGCCCACAACCTTAAAAATATTGATGTGAATATCCCGCGTGACCAGCTAGTGGTCATTACGGGATTATCTGGTTCAGGAAAATCGTCGCTTGCCTTTGATACGATTTATGCAGAAGGTCAGCGCAGGTACGTTGAATCTCTTTCAGCGTATGCACGCCAATTTCTTGGGCAGATGGATAAACCGGATGTAGATGCCATTGAAGGTCTTTCTCCGGCGATTAGTATTGACCAGAAAACGACGAGCCGAAACCCTAGATCAACAGTTGGTACTGTTACTGAGATTTATGATTACTTGCGTCTCTTGTATGCTCGAGTCGGAAAACCTATTTGTCCTATACATGGAATTGAAATTACGTCACAAACGATTGAGCAGATGACAGATCGTATTTTAGAATATCCTGAAAGAACGAAATTACAAGTGCTTGCACCAGTTGTATCCGGCCGCAAAGGAACACATGTGAAAGTGCTTGATCAAATTCGGAAGCAGGGCTATGTACGAGTGAGAGTCGATGGAGAGATGGAGGATCTTTCAGAAGATATCGAGCTTGAAAAGAACAAGAAGCATTCCATTGAAGTAGTCATTGACCGAATTGTCGTGAAGGAAGGCGTTGCTGCTCGGCTGTCTGACTCCCTTGAAACGGCGCTGCGGCTGGGCGAAGGCCGAGTGATGATTGATGTGATTGGACAAGAAGAGCTGTTATTCAGCGAACATCATGCTTGTCCGCATTGCGGGTTCTCTATTGGTGAGCTTGAGCCGAGAATGTTTTCATTTAATAGTCCTTTTGGTGCCTGCCCGAGCTGTGATGGGCTCGGTTCAAAACTGGAAGTCGACCCTGAGCTTGTCATTCCTAATAAGGATCTGACTTTACGGCAGCATGCCATTGCACCATGGGAGCCGCAAAGCTCGCAATACTATCCGCAGCTTCTTGAGGCTGTTTGTACACATTATGGCATCGACATGGACATTCCTGTGAAAGATATCCCATCGCATTTATTTGATAAAATTTTATATGGAAGCGGATCTGAACGGATTTATTTTAAATATGAAAATGATTTTGGTCAGGTACGTGAAAATGAAATTGAGTTTGAAGGCGTTCTTCGTAATATTGAACGGCGTTATAAGGAAACCAGCTCTGATTATATTCGTGAACAAATGGAAAAATATATGGCCAATCAGCCATGTCCGACATGTAAAGGATATCGTCTGAAAAAAGAAACGCTGGCGGTTCTCATCAATGGCAAGCATATCGGAGAAATCACCGATTTGTCTGTCTCTGATGCCCTTGATTTCTATGAAAAAATTGAGTTGTCTGAGAAAGATTTGCAGATTGCCCAGCTCATTTTACGTGAAATCAAAGAGCGTTTGTCCTTCTTAAATAATGTGGGATTAGATTATCTGAATTTGAGCCGGTCCGCTGGCACACTATCAGGCGGAGAGGCGCAGCGGATTCGCCTGGCAACTCAAATCGGCTCAAGGCTGACAGGTGTTCTTTATATATTAGATGAACCATCCATTGGTCTGCATCAGCGCGATAATGACCGGTTGATCGGGACGTTGAAAAATATGCGTGACATCGGGAACACACTGATTGTCGTGGAGCATGATGAAGATACCATGCTAGCCGCTGATTATTTAATAGATATTGGACCTGGAGCAGGAGTTCATGGAGGAGAAGTGATTTCAGCTGGAACGCCAGAAGAAGTCATGAAGGACCCGAAATCCTTAACAGGCCAATATTTATCAGGTGAGAAATTTATTCCGCTGCCAATTGAGAGAAGAAAGCCTGACGGTCGCTATATTGAGATAAAAGGTGCAAAAGAAAACAACCTGAAAAACGTGAATGCGAAGTTCCCTCTGGGTGTCTTTACAGCTGTGACCGGAGTATCCGGCTCAGGAAAAAGTACGCTTGTGAATGAAATTCTATTAAAATCACTTTCACAAAAATTGCACAGAGCGAAGGCGAAGCCAGGGCAGCACAAAGAAATCAAAGGAATGGATCATTTGGATAAGGTCATTGATATTGATCAATCTCCAATTGGCCGTACACCAAGATCCAACCCTGCCACGTATACAGGTGTCTTTGATGATGTGCGGGATGTGTTTGCACAAACAAACGAAGCAAAGGTACGAGGCTATAAAAAAGGCAGATTCAGCTTTAACGTCAAAGGCGGCCGCTGTGAGGCGTGCCGCGGGGATGGCATCATTAAAATTGAAATGCACTTTTTGCCAGATGTGTATGTGCCTTGTGAAGTGTGTCACGGGAAACGTTATAACCGCGAAACACTCGAGGTCACATATAAAGGGAAAAACATTGCTGATGTGCTTGAAATGACTGTGGAGGACGCACTCCAATTTTTCGAGAATATCCCAAAGATTAAGCGGAAGCTTCAAACGATTTATGATGTGGGGCTTGGATACATTACACTTGGACAGCCTGCAACGACATTGTCCGGAGGAGAGGCACAGCGCGTGAAATTGGCATCTGAGCTTCACCGCCGTTCAAACGGAAGGTCCCTTTATATTTTGGACGAGCCGACAACAGGACTGCATGTGGATGATATTGCCCGTTTATTAAAGGTGCTTCAGCGTTTGGTTGAAAACGGAGATACGGTGTTGGTCATTGAGCACAACCTTGATATTATCAAGGCTGCTGATTATCTCGTTGATCTCGGACCAGAAGGTGGTGCAGGCGGCGGAACGATCATTGCCTCTGGTACTCCTGAGCACATTGCAAAAGAAGAAGCATCTTACACAGGTCAATATTTGAAGCCTATTTTAGAGCGTGACCGTAAACGCATGAAACAACTGGTTAAAGAAACGGAAAGTGTGACTTCTTCATAAAGAAAACCCCTCAATAAGAGGGGTTTTTCTTTTACTGCACATCTTCCTTCGGCATTAAATTACTGAGGTGCGTTAAATCCTTTAAAATATGGGTGCTGCTGCTGTCGAGCAGTACCTTTAAATAACGGATATCACCATACTTTGGATGAGACGGATGAATGGTCTCAAGCTCCTTGATCATATCGCTGTTCATGCTTTTCTGTTTCTGTATAAGGTCTAAAAGCGTTTGAGCCGTATGTTTTGAATTATGATGATCTGTCAAAATAATTACCCCCTATAATGATAATCACCATCTTTTCAACATATTTTAAAGGGTAATCTGTGAAGAATCTACTCTTAGGTGCAAAAAGAAATAATTTGTGTCTAAGGTCATATGTAAATCGAATGATTTTGAAACTTTTTATACGCAATAAACGTATGAGTTAGAAAGGGATTTTCGTTATGAAGGAGCGAATATATATGAATAGAGATCAGTCGATTATTGCTTCTATTTGTTATTTTAGTGTATTATTTATGCCGTTTATCGTACCGATCGTGGCGTTTTTTGTAGTAGATCAAAAGGAAACGAAGCGGCACGCATTGCGGGCATTATGGTCACATCTTTTGCCGGTCGCAGCGTGCATTCTGTTGATTTTTGGGTCTATCCCATTTTTATTGACGACACAGGCAGGTGACTCGCTCATTCCAGTCATGATGGTGTTCATCTTGTCTTTTTTAGTAGTCATTGGCTTTTTGATCTCTGTCATTTGGAATATCATTCAAGGTATTAAAGTACTTCAATCCATCAAATCTTAGGAGGGCTTTGTATGAATGAAAAAGAACGAATTTTAAAATTAGTAGAAGACGGAGTATTATCAGCAAAAGAAGCAATTACGCTGCTGGAAAAACTAGAAGAAGGTCAGTCAGTTTCATTAGAAAAGTCTACGGCTGATCACACCTTTCATGAAGAAAAAGCTGGAGCAGAGAGCAAAGGAAACGGCACCGAAAATCTTGGGGCAAAGCTGTTTGGCTGGTTAGACTCTGCGGTGAAAAAGGTAAAAGACGTGGATCTTGATTTGAACTTTGGACAGTCCGTTGATGTTGAGCACATTTTTCAGTTCAAGGACGCATCGCTTTCTCATTTAGATATTCAATTGGCGAACGGCAGCCTCAACGTGATGCCTTGGGACGATCGAGATATTCGAGCAGAGTGTCATGCAAAAATTTACCGTGCAGAGGATGGAGAGCAGGCAAGACAGCAATTTCTCAATCAATTGGACTGCGGGCTTGAAGGAGATAAATTTTTTATTCGAACCGAAAAGAAGACGATGAAAGTCAATGTTACATTATACGTACCGCGTATCCAATACGATAAGATCAAGGTCAAGCTGTTTAATGGACCGATTCGCGGGGAAAAGCTAAAGACAAAAGAACTTGCCGCGAAAACGACAAATGGTGTTGTCTCTTTTGCTTCGTTACAAGCAGAAAAAGTCGGAATAGAAACAGCAAACGGACAAATCAAACTGGCAGATCACGAGTGTGGTATGATTGAAGTAGAAACCATCAATGGGCTCATAGACCTGCGCGGGAAAAGTGAATCAATTGATGCTCAAAGCTTTAATGGAAATATTGCTGTTCAGCTGTCAGATGAAAAGTGCCGTTCCATCTATGCGAAAACGACAACAGGCAGTGTGGACGTTCAGATTCCGCGTGCATGTGCAGTGACCGCTGAGCTGAAAAGCAATCTTGGGTCTATCTCTCACGATTTACTTGATGCAGAGATGATTAAAGAAAAAAATGAAACATTACAAAAAGAGAAAATGATCAAAGCCAATCAACAAGCGGTGCACAGTATATCCATTTTTGCAGAAACAAAAACAGGCTCAATACAAGTAAAGCACCAATCAGACAAGGAGTGATTCTACATGAAGAAGCTTTATCGTTCAGCAACAGATAAAAAAATAGCGGGTGTTGTTGGTGGACTTGCGGAATATTTAAGTGTTGATGCATCGCTGCTTCGCATTTTAACCGTCATCATCGGATTTTTGACAGCATTTATGCCGATCTTCCTGATCTACTTCATCTGGTATTTTGTTGTTCCGGAAGAAGGCACTAAATAAATGCTTAGATGGATTGTCAGTATTTTAGTAAATGCATTACTTTTAATCGTCATTGCTGGATATTTTGATTCGGGCATTCTGCCTGGGCTCGGGAGCGTGTATATTGAAGGTTTTGGTGCAGCCATTGTGGCAAGTATCATTTTGTCCTTGCTCAATATTTTAGTGAAGCCGTTTTTGATCATTTTAACGCTTCCAGTGACCGTTCTTTCACTAGGATTGTTTTTATTTGTCATCAATGCGATTACACTCATGATGACATCGAGCTTTATGGGAGATAGCTTTAACATTGATGGATTCGGAACGGCCATTTGGATGGCTGTCATTTTATCCATTTTCCATCTGTTGATACAAAAAGGAATTGTAGAGCCGTTAGCGAAAAAAAGCTAACGGTTTTTTTGTGCAAATTTGCATCGTTTCTCCGTTCCATCTGACATAAAAACGACCTTCAGGAGACACAATATCCGAAGGGAGGCGGTGCAAGATGGTGAACGTGAGCAGACAAATCATGCTTTTATGTTTTTTTATCATTCTTTTTTGTTTCAGTCAGCCTGCTTCAGCAGGCCCTTTTCTTCAAACAGAAGTGAATGTACCGGACAAGCCTTTTTCGCCTTTTATCTTTGACCAATTTCATGTGGACGTCCGCCCGGTTCTAGGAAAAAGCCATGATCTACAGTTTCGTGCGTCCATTAGTGACCAAGAACAGATTTTGTCTGCGAACTTGTATTATAAACAAAGTGATGAACTGGGGTACCGCTTGATTCCAATGGAACGGCTGCCAGGGATGAAGCCAGAATTCACAGCGAAAATTCCGCCAGATCAATTATGGAATCCAACCGTTCGTTACTATACAGAGTTCTTTACGCAAAAATCAGTAATCAAAACGGCAGAGAAATCGGTTCATTTAAATGGATTTGAAGAAGATCTTTCACATATTCCGGATTTATTCATCACAGAAATTGTCGTCAATTCAAAAAACCGAAAAGGCAAAGATGCTTTTGAGTTTATCGAAGTGTATAACACGACACATGCGCCTATCTCTCTTAAACATTATCAGCTCCGCTACCGCAATCCTGCACAGGGCATTGAAATGGATGATGTATATTCCTTTCACACAAATCCAGTCACCATTTCACCTGGAAAACCTTATGTATTCTGGCTGAGAAAAAAAGGGCAGGAGCATTTAACGGCAGCGGACTTTAATGCCATGTATAAAAGCCAATTAAAAGAGGGCGAGCATTTGTCCATTATCGAGAGCAAAGGGCTGTCCAACTCTAAATCTCGTCTTGTTTCGATCACAACAAATATAGGTGAAGAAATTTCTTCTGCCGCTTTTCGTTTGAAGCCATCATGGTTTAGCGAGCATAAATCCTTGCTGTTTAAGTATCCAATGGATGGTACGACGCAGACGAAGCTGATTTCGAAAATTGAGGAAGAACCCACTCCAGGTAAAGTACTAAAAGCACAAATTCCATCTGAGAAAAAGGAAATTTCTCAAGATATCCATAAACCTGTGATTGAAGATATGACGGTAAGGAAGCCGGTGAAACCAACTGAAAGTGTAGAGATTAAGGCAGATGTCCAAGATGATCAGGCTGTAAAAACCGTCAAGCTGCGCTATCGAACGAATCGAAAAGATCCGTTCAAGGAAATCCTGCTGCAAAAAGACCATAATGACCGGTTATTTCATCATATTATTTATTCACCTGAGTTTATTGGGAAAGAACAATTGGAATATCAGCTTGAAGCGTCAGACGGCGAAAATGAAGCCAAGACGTTGAAAAAAACGATTGATGTGGAGCAGGTCAGCAAAGCCCACGGTCTACGATTCAATGTAGAAGAGGGAGATACGGTATCAGGTTTATTTTCATTAAAGGCAACGTCTGATCAGAAAAAAAGCATCGAATTGCGGATAGATGGAAAACGGAATCAGCAAGTATCCTCTGCCCTTGAAGCGGATCCATATATCGCATTTGATGTCAAAGGAACAAATTTATATTTTAAAAATGGTGTGTCTATAGGTAGGCGTTTACTTTCTATTTTTGATGATTCGACAAAAGTGTACCGTACCTATACAATGCCAATACCCGAAGAAGAGATAAAAAAGGCAGGTCTCCAAACGATCTCTTTCCACGCTGGCACAAAGTCTTCTCCGATGGACCGGCTGCCTGGAGAGAATCATGATGATTTTGAATTGAAAAACGTCAGGATGATCTTATCAAATGGAACACAAATTCCGCCAATCAATGCGAAGCCGCTAAAAGAATGGAGAATGGGAGACAGCGGGAACGCAAAAAAGGTGAGAACGTTTCAATTTGAGATTCCAAAAGAGGCGTATGTCTCAACCTATATAAAGTGGGACACAAAAAGGCTGAAAGAAGGGCCGCACCTAATTGAGGCCAAAACCTCAGACGAGCACGCTTCAGTACGTGTGAAAGTTGATAACACTGGGCCGAGAATTAAGACCAACGTACAAGCAAAGGATCAATATAAAGGCGCCTTTACATTAAAAGCAAAAGTAACGGATCGCTGGAGTGACATAGAGGAGTTGAAGGCATATGTAGATGGCAAACCAGTTTCTTTGCCATATCAGACGTCCTCTAGTGAATTAAAGCCTGGGAAGCACACGTTTACGATCAAAGCAAAAGACGCTGCCGGGAACATGTCGACGTTAAAAAAAGAGTTCAAGACGGTACATGAGCATCCTGAAACACCAGAGCGGGTGGCAGATAAGACAAAAATGAAATCATCAAAACAAACTGTGCTAACCAAGGATCCAACGAATGATAAGTTAGATTACTCATTTTATCGTGCCTATCAATATACATCGCTGCATCCTTCAATGAAGATTTTTAAGTATGCAGCAGAGACAGAACCGCCTAAGAGTTATCTCCAAAAAGGAGAAATGATTTTTTCTGATCAAGAAAGGAACCGCATTGCATTTGTTGATGGGAAGTCAGTTGAAACGAAGGATTTACAGCGTTTTCCTTATCATCGTTTTCAAATTAAGGTTCATCATGATGTACGTGAAAAGGATGTCGTCGAAGCTGTATGGAAAGGGAGTTCATTGTCAGGGAGAAAGGTGACAATGTACGCGTGGAATCACCAGCAGGAAAAGTGGGATAAGATCACTCATCATTTTGCCAAGGATCAAAAGGAATTTTACCTGAAAGGGCTGCTGTCAGTGAGACAGTACATGAAGAATCAAACGTTTGATTTGCTAGTACAGGATGAAATCAGCAAATCGCAAAAGCCATATAAGATGGTATGGATGTCTGACACTCAATATTATGCAAAGAGCTATCCTCATATCTTTAAACAAATGGTTGAATGGATCAGAGATCAAAGAGAAAAATTAAACATTCAATATGTGTTCCACACAGGCGATATTGTGGATGATTCAAAGGATAAGCAATGGCACCGTGCTGATACATTTATGCGTGTATTGGATCAGAATCACATTCCCTATGGGGTTTTAGCAGGAAATCATGATGTTAGACACAAGGACGGTTTATATGCGGAATACGGGAAATATTTCGGGGAAAAACGCTTTGCTGATAAGCCTTACTATGGTGAATCCTATCGAAACAATAAAGGTCATTATGATCTCATCTCTGCCGGCGGCAATGATTATATGATGGTGTACATGGGCTGGGGGATTAAGCAAGATGAAATTGATTGGTTAAACCGTGTAATTTCTGAGCATCCAGATCGTATCGTCATTTTAAATTTCCATGAGTATTTGTTAGTGAGCGGCAACCGGAGTCCGATTGGCGACCTCATCTTCCACCAAGTGGTGAAACGCCATCCTAATATTGTGGCCGTATTTAGCGGTCATTACCATGGAGCAAGCAGAAAAGTAGATGAGCTTGATGATGACCATGATGGAAAAGTCGACAGGAAAGTATATCAAATACTCGCCGATTATCAGTCAGGACCTGAAGGTGGTCAAGGGTTTATGAGGGTCATAACAGCCGATCAAGAAAAAAATCAACTTCATTTTACGACATACTCTCCTTACTTGAATCAAGAGCATTTTTATGATCCTAAAACGTATGGAGATCAGGATGAATTTTCAATCGATGTAGATTTGACACCGAAAATGAAATCTGTCAAAACCAATTATTTTGAACTCAATGTGTATACGAATGTTCTTCTAGGAGAAGCGCGCGGCGTAAAAAGCGGCAAAAAAGCAAGCTTTGAGTGGAAGGGCTTAAAGCCAAATGAAGATTATTATTGGTACACTGTAGCAAAAGATCGTTTTCAAGGAAAAGCCATTTCACCAATATGGAAAATCCATACAAAAGATGATGGCGAAACAAAATTTCTTAGGAAATAAAAAAACAGTGCTCCGTGTCAGGGGCACTGTTTATCTTTCCATTGTATGAATGAGCTTATAACGATCCCCTCTATAAACAGAAACGACATACTCAAATGGAATGTCTTGTTGAAAAAAAGTCGTTCTTGTTATTGACAGCACAGGATCGCCTGCTGAAATAGACAGCAAGTTTGCTTCTTCCTTTGAGGCAACATTGGCTTCAAGTTCCTGTTTGGCATGAGCAATGACATGGCCAGTGTGAGTTTCTATATATTCATATAAAGAGCCAGTTAAATGTTTCTTTGTTAAATCTCCGGCAAATCTTTCAGGTATATAGCTCGTTTCAATCGCCATCGGTTCATCATTTGCAAGGCGTATCCGTTTGAGCTCAAATACAGCATCACTATTTGACAGATGTAAGACTGGCAGCAAGTGCTCTGGACATGCAGTTTTTTTGAAGTCAATCAGCTGGCTTGATGCTTTGAGTCCACGCTGGCGCATATCCTCTGAAAAGCTTGTTAAGCCTTGAAGCGGCTGTTCAAATTTTTTCCGGCTAACAAAGGTGCCTTTTCCTTTTTGTCGATACAAATATCCTTCGTTCACAAGATTCGATAAGGCTTGTCTGACAGTCATTCGGCTAATACCAAAGCGTTCGGCATATTCTCTTTCAGAAGGAATGATTGTATCAGGTGCTAATGTTCCATCCTCAATTTGCTTTTTCAAGTTCTCCATAATCTGATGGTACATCGGAATAGGTGACTGCTTATCAATAAACATGTGAAAATCCTCTCGTTTTTAGCGTAGTGATCCAGCTTCTCGATCAATCAAGACCGTTACATCTTCATGAAGTTTCAGTGCTGATGCTGGAAAGTCTGGATGAATCTCTGCCTGTTCTAAATATTGTATCACTTTCGCTTTTGATTTTCCTGAAGCAAGAAGGAGAATCTTTTTACTTGAAAGAATGCTCGCGATTCCCATTGTGATGGCATGTGTAGGTACCTCATCAATAGAAGAAAAGTATCTTGCGTTAGCCTGTCTCGTGTTTTCATCTAACTGCACAACATGAGTTTTTGAGTTGAAAGGGGTACCTGGTTCATTAAAACCGATATGCCCATTTTGACCGATTCCAAGGAGCTGAAGATCGATGCCGCCTACATCCTCAATGAGCTGGTCATATCTTAAGCATTCCTTTTCTAAATGAGCTGCATTGCCATTTGGAAGAAAATACTGATCGTGAGGGAGATCAATATGGTCAAATAAATGACGTTTCATGTAGGTCATATAACTATTTTCGTGTTCTGGATCAAGTCCTGCATATTCATCTAAATTGATTGTTTTTGTTTGCTTGAAAGACAATTGATGCGCTTGATGAAGTTGAATTAACTCTTTGTAAGTTTCAATAGGTGTACCGCCTGTTGCTAGGCCGAGTACGGCATCGGGTTTAGCAGCTATTGTCCTTGCAATAATGGCAGCTGCTTCTTTTCCTAATTGATCTTTGCTTTCAAATTCGATGATGTTCATTAGTGGGTGGCCTCCTTTTTTTCAAAGACGATTTGTCCACGGCAGATCGTCATCATCAGTTCACCAGATTCATCCCAAATCACCAGATCTGCTAGTTTTCCAACTTCGATGGAACCGAGCTGTTGATCAAGTCCCAGCTGAGCGGCCGCATTGGTTGAGGTCATCTTCGCAATCTCTGTCCACTCACAATTTGTGAGCTGTTTTATCCTTTTGACGCCGTCTTTCATTCGCAAAATCGATCCTGCAAGTGTACCATCGTCCAGCAATGCTTTTTCGCCGCTGACTGTGACCGTCTGACCACCAAATTCATACGTTCCATTCCCAAGCCCTTTTGCACGCATCGAGTCTGTGATCATGATTAAACGATCACTTCCTTTTGCCAAATACGCAAGCTTGATGGAAAGAGGATGGGAGTGAATCCCATCTGTGATCAGTTCGGTATAAAGGTTCTCATTCGTAAGAGCAGCACCTACAGCGTTCGGTTCACGGTGCTGAAACGAACTTATTGCGTTATAAAGATGCGTTACATGGCGTGCACCATGCTTAGCTGCTAAATTGATCATGTCATGATGGGCATTCGTATGTCCAATAGAAGGGATAATGTTCTTTTCCTGTAATAGAGAAAGAAATGCAAAATCTGTGTCTTCCTCAGGTGCAAACGTGACAATTCGAATGAGCTGATCAGAAGCATCCAGCCATTTTTTAAAAAGCGGAATATCAGGCTGTTTAATCCATTGAACAGGCTGTGCCCCTGCCTTATCTTTAGAAATAAATGGACCTTCGAGGTGGATTCCTATACATTGTGCCTGAGTTCCTGCTTGTGCTTCATTACTTTGTTTCCACTGAGCGACATTTTTAAGTGCATGCTCAATCTCATGATGGTTTTGTGTGATGGTTGTCGCTAAAAAACTTGTCGTTCCTTCGGACGGAAGGTTGTCAGCGAGCGTATTCATTGCTTCTGCTGTCGCATCCATCATGTCTGCACCATATCCGCCATGGATGTGAATATCAATCATTCCAGGGAGTAAATAAAAGTTTTCCCGGGAAATATATACTTTTTCATAATTTCCTGTCGGTGGTGATGTTGAAATATAGTCGATCTTGCCATCGCGTAAACCGACAAAACCGTTTTCAATGACCTTTGTCTTTGTCACAATATGAATGTTGGAGAGCAATAAAGAACCGCTCATGTTTAAGCCCCCTTATTCGTTATCTTTCATTTAAGTTTACTCTTTTTAAGTATAGTTGTCTATACCAGTTAGGGCGGTGAAACAGGAACAGGATAAAATACTGTTTTGGGTTCATCATTGAAAGTGATAAAATAGAGCTGTATTTCTGAATCGCCTGTGATAAAAGGAGGAAGAAACGTGCCGAAAGTTCGTACGAAGGACATAATGGAACAATTTCATCTTGAACTGGTAAGTGGGGAAGAAGGGATTAATCGTCCCATTACAATCAGTGATCTTTCCAGACCAGGTATTGAAATGGCTGGTTATTTTACATATTACCCAAAAGAAAGAGTTCAACTTTTAGGGAAAACAGAGCTTTCTTTTTTTGAACAGCTCCCAGAACGCGAACGAAAGCAGAGAATGATGTCTCTTTGTACAGATATTACCCCTGCCATTATTTTGTCTCGAGATCGTGATGTGCCGAAGGAATTAATCGAAGCATCAAATGAAAATGGCGTGCCCGTTTTACGATCTAGCCTAAAAACGACAAGACTTTCGAGTCGATTGACCAACTTTTTAGAAAGTAAGCTTGCACCAACGACTGCTATTCATGGTGTGCTCGTAGATGTATATGGTGTAGGTGTGTTGTTAATTGGGAAAAGCGGAGTAGGAAAAAGTGAAACAGCCTTAGAATTAGTGAAGAGGGGACATCGGCTGGTCGCAGACGATTGCGTGGAAATCCGTCAAGAGGATCAGGATACGTTAGTCGGGAGCGCACCTGAGCTGATTGAACATCTTTTAGAAATCCGCGGGTTAGGCATTATTAATGTGATGACCTTATTTGGAGCAGGCGCTGTCAGAAGCTATAAGAGAATTACGATTGTAATGAACCTTGAGCTTTGGGAACAAGGCAAACAGTATGATCGTTTAGGACTGGAAGAAGAGAAAATGCGCATCATCGATACAGATGTGCCGAAGCTGACGATCCCTGTGCGGCCAGGTCGAAACTTAGCGGTCATCATTGAGGTGGCTGCGATGAACTTCAGGCTGAAGCGTATGGGACATAATGCAGCGGAACAATTTACAAGTAAACTTGCTGATGTCATTGAAGACAATGGCCAGGATGAATAGGAGTTGACTATATGAACGAAGCAATTCAGCCAATTGATCCGATTGCTTTTCACCTCGGACCTATTTCGGTTCATTGGTATGGTGTGATTATTGGGGTCGGGGCCTTGCTTGGACTTTGGCTCGCCTTGAGAGAATGTGAAAAAAGAGGAATCAATAAAGATCTGTTTATTGACTTAATCTTATTTGCCATTCCAATAGCGATTATTTGTGCCCGAATTTATTATGTATCCTTCGAATGGGATTACTATCAGCAGCACCCAAACGAAATCATTAAGATTTGGAATGGTGGAATTGCGATTCACGGCGGGCTGATCGGTGCCGTGCTGACAGCCATCATTTTTACAAAAGTGAGAAAGGTATCCTTTTGGAAAATAGCTGACGTCGCAGCACCTAGTATTTTACTAGGGCAGGCAATTGGACGCTGGGGGAACTTTATTAACCAAGAAGCGCATGGTGAGGCGGTTTCAAGAACCTTTTTAGAAAATTTGCATCTGCCTGAGTTTATCATTAATCAAATGTATATTGATGGTACCTATTATCACCCGACGTTCTTATACGAATCATTATGGAATCTTGTTGGTGTTGTCATCTTGATTTTATTACGCAGAACCTCGCTGCGCAGAGGCGAAATCTTCTTGTCTTATTTAATTTGGTATTCAATCGGCCGTTTCTTCATTGAAGGGATGAGAACAGACAGCTTAATGCTGACAGAGCATCTTCGAATCGCACAGATGATTTCGATTGCGATATTCGCAGTGGCTGTTCTACTGATTTTCTTTAGAAGAATGAAAGGATACGCATCCATTCCGTATAAAGAGAACAACTCATCGAATTAAGCAGGGGGGATCAGAAGAAGATGGGAGAGACATGGAAAAACGGCTTGAAAGCAGGGCTGTCGACAACTTGGACACTTGGTAAAGTCATCTTTCCAGTGACCATTCTCGTCAGTATCTTGCAGCATACGCCTGTCATGGATTGGATCATCCGATTCATTCAGCCATTTATGGGGCTGTTTGGTCTTTCGGGGGAAGCGGCTATTCCGCTTGTATTAGGAAATATGCTGAATTTGTATGCGGGGATTGCTGCCATTTTGACATTAGAGCTTCCTGTGAAGGAAGTGTTTATTTTGGCAGTGATGCTGTCCTTTTGCCATAACTTGATCATCGAATCAACAGTGGCAGCAAAGGTTGGACTGAGAGTATCTGTGATTTTGCTGGTTAGAATCAGTCTTGCTGTTATTTCTGCTATTGTCATTCATCTCGTTTGGCAGGGAGGCGAGGAGCCGGCGCAATATGGACTGCTTAGTGCAGCTCAGGCGGCTGATGTGCCTTCCAGCTGGTACATGATCGTCCTTCTTGCTTTACAAAAAGCAGTACTCGGTGTGCTGCAGCTTGCCTGTATCGTTATCCCGCTCATGATCATCATTCAATTTATGAGAGATTTAGGGTGGCTCCATACACTGTCTAAGTGGCTGTCACCTTTTACTAGAATGCTTGGAATGAAAGAAAATACGTCTATGACGATGGTGGCTGGATTAACGATTGGTCTCGCTTATGGAGCCGGTGTGATGATGAAGGCAGTGGAAGAGGACGGTGTGAGTAAAAAGGACTTAACCCTTGCCTTTATTTTCCTTGTTGCCTGTCATGCGGTGGTCGAAGATACGCTGGTTTTTATTCCACTTGGTATTCCGGTATGGCCGCTTCTTGTGATCCGCCTGATTTCTGCAATTTTATTGACAGCTGCCATTAGCTATATTTGGCGGAAGCGGGAACATGCAGCTGTTAGAAAGGAAGCCATATGAACGAATCAACGATCAACACAGTGCTATTTGATTTAGATGGCACATTAATCAATACAAATGAATTAATTATTGCTTCATTTCAGCATACGCTGGATCACTATTACCCTGGTCAGTACAGCCGTGAGGATATTCTTCATTTCATTGGTCCGTCCTTGTTTGATACATTTTCTGCGATGGACCCTGATTTGACAGATGACATGATTCAGATGTACCGCACGTTTAATCATAAGCAGCATGATCTGCTTGTGACTGAATATGAGACCGTTATCGACACATTGAAAGTCCTGCAGGATCGAGGATTTAAGCTCGGTATTGTCACAACGAAGATACGGGATACGGTTTTAATGGGATTGAAGCTGACCGGTTTAGAGCCGTTCTTTGAGGTCATTGTGACGCTCGATGATGTACAAAATGAGAAGCCGCATCCGGAGCCTGTTCAGCTGGCATTATCAAAGCTTGGCAGTGATCCGCATGAAGCGGTGATGGTCGGTGATAATTATCACGACATTTTGTCTGGTCAAGCGGCAGGGACAAAGACGGCAGGTGTTGCTTGGTCGATTAAGGGAGAAGAGGCCCTTTTAAAGCATCGCCCTGATTTCATGCTGAAGAAAATGAGTGATCTCCTGGCGATTGTTGGAGCTGATTAAGTTGAGAAAAACAGATCGTTATCCTGTAAAAGGGGTCAATTCGCTGCGGCAAGTCTATCGGACAGTTCCCTTTTTCAAAGTGGTGAAAAACTTCATTTTTATTCAAATGGCAAGGTACACGCCTTTTATGGGAATGAAAAATTGGATTTACCGAACCTTTCTTCGTATGAAGGTCGGCGAGGATACGGCGTTCGCCTTAATGGTGATGGTTGATCTGATGTTTCCTGAGAAAATCACTGTCGGTCGAAATAGTGTGATCGGCTATAACACAACCATCTTGTCCCATGAGTATTTGATTAAAGAGTACAGACTTGGGGAAGTCTATATTGGTGATGAAGTCTTAATTGGAGCTAATTCAACTATTTTACCTGGTGTGACCATTGGGGATGGAGCGATCGTATCGGCTGGTACACTTGTTCATAAGGATGTGCCAGCAGGCTCATTTGTTGGAGGAAATCCAATGCGCATGATTTATACGAAAGAAGAAATGGAAGCACGTCAATCTACGTCTGCTGAGTAGCTCGGCAGACTTTTTTGTTGACAATGTGACATGGTGTAACTATAATGATTACAACAGAGGTGAGAAAACATGAAAATCAGCAGCAGATTTACTGTCGCTGTCCATATTCTGGCCTTGCTATCACTTGAAAAAGGATCATTACAGACATCGGAGGATATCGCGGGAAGTGTGAATACAAACCCAGTGGTCATCCGCCGCATTATGAGTAAATTAAAAAAAGCAGGTCTAATCTCAACGAGTCTTGGCAAAGGTGGTTCTCAGCTGAACCGCAGTGAAGACGACATCACACTGCTCGATGTGTATAAAGCGGTTGAAGTCGTAGATGAGGGAGAATTGTTTCAAATTCATGAAAGCCCAAATCCTGACTGTCCGATCGGTGCAAATATTCAAGCGGTGCTAGAATTAATTTTATGCCGCGCTCAAAGTGCGATGGAGCAAGTGCTTGCTGAGATCAAATTAAGTGAACTAACGCATGTGCTAATCAAAAAAATTGGATGATCTATTCAATTTTTTTTACCTCTGTTGTAACCGTATTAGTTACACCTTTCTTTATCAACATAAAATCATATTGCAGGAGGAGTTAACATGAAAATTGGAATTATTGGTGCAACAGGTAAAGCAGGACAAGAAATTGTGAAAGAGGCCCAATCAAGAGGACATGAAGTAACGGCAATCGTCCGTGATGCACAAAAGGTGACAGATTCATCTCTAGCTGTTCTTGAGAAGGATGTGTTTCACTTGCAAGCAGAAGACATCAAAGGCTTTGATGTGATTGTAAATGCATTTGGCGCACCTGCTGGAAAAGAGCATCTTCACGTAGAAGCTGGGAAAAAGCTGATCGATATTTTAAAAGAGGCTCCTGAGACTCGTTTGATCGTTGTGGGCGGAGCAGGAAGTCTATTTGTAGATGAGGCGAAAACAACAAGACTAGTGGACACACCAGAGTTTCCTAAAGAATATGCTGCTACGGCTTCACAGCAAGGAGAAAACCTAAAAGATCTTCAACAGACAGAGGGATTAAAATGGACCTTCCTCAGCCCAGCTGCATTCTTTAATCCAGCTGGCAAACGTACAGGTTCTTACGTGAAAGGGAAAGACCATCTGATTGTCAATTCTAAAGGTGACAGCTATGTGAGCTATGCTGACTACGCCATTGCGCTCGTTGATGAGGTGGAGCAGGCAGCCCATGTTGGAGAACGTTTTACCGTTGTATCTGAAGCTGAATAAGCAGTTTCATGGCCGCCTAAAAACGATAAATAGGGAGTCTAACGTATGAATGAGCAAGAATTGTCTTTCATCTATGTATGGGATGCGTATTGTGGCTGGTGTTATGGATTTTCAAACAGTATCCGCACTTTGCATGAAAATCATCCGGAGATATCATTAACACTTGTGTCGGGTGGTTTATTTGTAGGAGAAAGAAGTCTTCCAATAAAGGATTATCCACACATTCCAGAAGCAAATCAGCGTATTAGTCAGCTGACTGGTGTCGAGTTTGGTGAACGTTATCAGAAGCTGTTAGCAAACGGAATGTTTCTTTTAGACTCTGAGGCTGCGGCCATTGGTTTTTCTGCATTAAGATCCATCGCACCTGAGCGCGCATTGTACTTGGCTTCATCGATGCAAAAGGCTTTTTATCAAGACGGAAAAAGCCTAAGTGATGAAGAAACGTATCGGGAGATCGCTTTAGCGCATCATCTTGATCCTGACGCAGTCATAGAACGCATGAAAACAAAAGAAGCGATGAATGATGCGTATGCCGACTTTGCCAAGGTTCATCAACTTCATGTGAACGGCTATCCTACACTTTTATTAAAAAGAGGGGATGAATACTTCAGCCTGGGCGGAGGTGCGATGACAGCTGAAAAGCTTGAAGACCGTCTGATGGAATTACTAGAAAAATAAATCATTCAAAAACAACCTCTATGAGGATAGAGGTTGTTTTTTTACGCTTTAATGATAATCGCCTGACTGCCCATCTGTTCCCAAGAATCTTCTATTTCTATAGGTGCTTTTTTATTTTTTATTTCTAAGTAATAATGAATCAAAAAACCAATAAATAAGTGAACTAACTATTATGGTTAATATCACCTCAAATTTGTTTCTAAATGTTGCATCAATAATTAATACATTTACGATAGCTGATATTATTATATAAATTAGAAGGTACTTCAAATTGTATTTTGTTACTTTATTATAAAGTATTAATTGTAGAGGAACACAAAAGATTAAATAAAATAGAGATATAAATGGTAAATAAATTATAAAATAAGAAATGCTCAATCCATTAAATAAATATTGATAAATAGTTATAAATAAGCTTAATGTAATAGAGCTAATTATCATACATGAAATAAATTTAAAAGTTATAGATAATATTTTGAAAAACTTGTCATTATTCATACACTATTCTCCTTAGGAATTATTGTAATATAAATTAAATTATGGTAACGTAATGATTGTAACATATTAAGCTTAATTGAGGTGTTCTAATGTTGAAAAAAATAATATTTTACTTTAGTGTTTTGATTGCTGTTTGTTTAGTTTCCCAACATGCTTATGCGTCTAATGAACAAGGTATATCTATTCGCAAGAATAGTACTTATGCAACTATTGTTGCTAAAGAAAAGGGAGATTATTATAAGCTCTATGATAATGATAAATTAGTTTATGAAGGTAAAAAAGATGAAATAAAAGTGAAAATTAAAGATGAAATACAAAAATATAATTTGGGTATCTATAAAAGTAACAAATTAAAAAAAGTAATAGCTATCAAAATCGACAATAGTTCTTATTTGGAACCAAAACAGTCAAAAAGTTATATGAAAAGCAAAGCTTTTTCGTCTAACAATGAAAATGAGTTATATCCTGAACAAGAAATAGTAGATAACTCAATTAATCAAAATGGGTTAGATACTCATTCTAGCTCAGATGGTGTTCGCCTGAAGTGGGGAAAAATACAAGGAGATAATGGAGTTTACTCTATATACAGAGATAACAAACTTTTGAAAAAGACAAAGTCAAAAACCTATTTTGACTCTAATGTGAAGCCTGGAAAAAGTTATACATATAAAGTCGAGACGAATGTTCCACTAAGCAAGAAGTCTCAAAATAAAGTGAACGAGTTGTTAGCTAAAAGGAAAATTAATAAATCTAAGTTAACTAAAAGTGAAAAATCAAAACTCTATAATATTAGTGCAGAGTTTTCAAGCATTGTTGAAATACCAAAGTTGACAGAGGACTCACTAAAATCTCCACTTGGGTTATTAACAAGTAAAGGAGAAGAAGGAAAGTCTAAAGCTCTATCAACAAAAGCAGCTTTTCCCAAAAATGATGCATATAGTATTATTTATAACACATTCATCCCATATAAATCTGTTAAAGATCCAAACTTCTTAAAAGGAGGCTATTTAAAGGGTGATAATCGGGGATTTAATATAAATGCTACAAGTAGTCGTACACATTCAGTAGTAAACTTGCAATTTCAGAATCCACTTTCTATATGGATGCCAACAAAAAAAATTGGCAGATCCTATAGATGCTCAGATGCTGCATGTAAAAAAGTTATAGAAAGTGCAGTTGCGTCTAATAAGGCAATCTTTATAGATGTAACTGACACAAGTAGTAAAAAATTAGGGTTTAAGTTTTATCATTCTGCGAAAATCCCATTTAATACAAACTTTCCTGGTGTTTCTTATCCTTCTATTGATTCAAATTGGAAACTTACGATGACAAATTCAACTTTGGTGATAAGTGGTAGTCATGATAAAGCACCTAATCATGAGATTTATCTAGCTTCAATGGGTGGGCAAAAAAGACAACTTTATACTTTTTTTGTAACAAGTCCTAATGATTTTGTTAATTTACTTGAGATTATGCCTAGAAAGTCATTTAAAAATACATTATAAATAAAAGACAGTGAAAGCTCCACGATGAGTATTCACTGTCTTTTTCTGTTTAATTATATAATGATAATCGCCTGACTGCCCATCTGTTCCCAAGAATCTTCAAATTGATCACGGTCGACTTTTTGATTCTTTTCTCCATAGGGGTTATTCAAGTAGACATGCTCCTTGTCATAGCCTGTGATGACCACGCTATGCATATTAAAGCTTACATCTATTTTGCCATTTGGTGTATTCCATGTTTCGATGTTATCTGTTTTGTCAAAGGTGGATGTCGTAATCACCCAGACAGGATAGCCTTTTTCAAGGGATTGATAGATGGCCTTTTTAACAGGCTTTCCGGTTAAGTCGACTACTTGATCGCCCGCGTATTTTTTCGCAAGCTGATAAATCGGTTCGTGGTAAACCCCAAGACCCGGTCCATTCTCCATATCGCCTACAAACCCGTCATGAGGGTCTCCTTTTAAGCCATTTTCATAATTGAGCGGAACGCGTTTGATTTCATTTGCCAATGTGTTTTTCGTTACTTGCTCATAGCCGCTGTAATGAAGCAGCATCGCTAAGCTCGTGACTTCGCATCCGTTATAAAGCCTTGGCGCATCCATTTGATTGTAGAGAATGACGTCCATGGCTTTTTTGCTTCCTTTTAATGAATGATGTGTGGTTTCTGCTTTTTTCGTTGAACGAGTTTCTTCAGCCGCAAGTGCTGTATCGTTTTCTTTTGCTGCTTTTTGCGGCGAAGCTGTTTTCTTGACTTGATCGATTTGTGAAACGTATATAAAGCCGAAATAAACAAGACATGCGCACAACAAAGTTAAGATGAATGTCTGGATGAACTTCACTGTTAATCTCCTGTGTTATTCAATATTTTTAAGTATTATAGCACGTTCCTTCATCGAACATACAGAAAAGGCACAGGTGTCACTTGAATGTAATAATTCCAGAATATGTTGATGAAAATAGAGAGAAATAAAAATGATTGATTTAATCGCTTTATTTTGTTAGCATATTATCATATTAGCGAACTAAAGGATTCGGAATTTTTTGTTTTAATGTGTTGGAGGTGCGGAAGAAACATGTTTATGTTTGAGAAACCATATGGTATGCGGGATTCATTACCTGGATTGTATGAGACGAAAAAAAAAGTGAGGCATTCCTTAACAGAGGTCATGACTGGTTGGGGTTTCCGTTTGATGGAGACACCAACGCTTGAATTTTACGATACAGTCGGTGTTCAATCGGCGATTACTGATACACAGCTTTTTAAGCTTCTTGATCAAAACGGGCAAACTCTAGTGCTAAGACCTGATATGACAGGTCCGATTGCAAGAGTGGCGGCTTCCAAGCTTCATGAACAGGCGTATCCGCTTCGTGTTGGGTATGCAGCCAATGTGTTCCGCGCCCAGGAAAGAGAAGGCGGAAGGCCGTCAGAATTTGAGCAGGTCGGAATTGAATTGATTGGTGATGGTTCGATTAGTGCAGATGCTGAAGTCATCGCGCTTGCCGTATTTGCCTTAAAAAATGCCGGGCTAAGGTCCTTCAAAATCGCGATCGGGCATGTCGCTTTAGCAGAAACGTTATTTGTTGATGTACTCGGAAATACAGAGCGTGCAAACGTCCTTCGCCGCTTCTTATATGAAAAGAATTATGTGGGATACCGTCAGCATGTGAAACAATTACCGCTTTCCTCCATCGATAAAACGAGGCTGTTACAGCTTTTAGAGTTAAGAGGCGGCCAAGAGGTTATAGAGCGGACAGAGGAAATCGTTGTTTCACAAGAAGGAAAAGAGGTGCTCGCACAGTTAAAGTCGCTTTGGGAGACACTTGAAGATTACGGCTGTACAGAATATATCCGTTTAGATTTAAGCATGGTGAGTCATATGAGCTATTATACGGGTATTTTGTTTGAAGTATTTGCAGATCATGTTGGGTCGGTCATCGGAAGCGGCGGGAGATATGATCAATTGCTTGCTCACTTTGATGCACCTGCGCCAGCTACAGGGTTCGGACTTCGACTAGACCGTCTTCTTGAAGCGCTCGATGCAAAAGAAATCATTGAGCCGCAGGAGGCTGTGATTTTTAGTAAAGAACAAAGACTGGAAGCCTTTGCTTTTGCAGAAAAGGAGCGGTCAAAAGGGAAAAAGATCGTCCTGCAAGACTTAGCGGGGATTGAAAATATTGACGCGATGACCAAGGCATTTGAACAGGTGACTTATTTTATCGGCGCTAGAAAGGAAGAGCGGAATGGGTAAAGTGTTGACGATGGCGATGCCAAAGGGCCGGATATTTGAAGAAGCAGCAGGGCTGTTAAGACAGGCGGGGTACCAGCTGCCAGAGGAATTCGAGGATTCAAGAAAATTAATCATTGATGTACCAGAAGAAAACCTCCGCTTTATTTTAGCCAAGCCAATGGATGTGACCACCTACGTAGAGCACGGCGTGGCGGATGTTGGCATTGCAGGGAAGGATGTCATGCTCGAAGAAGCTCGTGATGTGTACGAAGTGCTCGATTTAAACATCAGTAAATGTCATTTAGCTGTTGCTGGATTGCCAGGAGCGAGCTGGGGTGGTGTCGCACCGCGTGTGGCAACAAAGTACCCAAATGTCGCATCATCCTATTTTAGAGAGCAAGGGGAGCAGGTGGAGATCATTAAGTTGAATGGTTCCATAGAATTAGCACCGCTCATTGGGCTTGCCGATCGCATTGTAGACATTGTCTCTACAGGTCAAACATTAAAAGAAAATGGACTTGTGGAAACGGAACATATTTGTGATATCACGTCACGTTTTATTGTCAATCCTGTGAGCTATAGGATGAAGGATACGGTGATCGATGAAATGGCGCAGCGTCTTGCAAGAATTATTGGAGAAGGGGAGGAAACATCGTGAACATCACCTATCTACAAGAAGGTGAGACAGATACTCTCTCACTCAAACGGTCTTTAGATACAGGAACAGAAGAGCAGCGTCAGGCTGTTCAGCGCATTATACAAGAAGTGAGAACAAATGGTGATGAAGCTGTACAGTCTTTTACAAAGCAATTTGACGGTGTGTTGATTGAAGATCCACTTGTCACAGACGATGAAATGGCAAAAGCCTGTGACCGCTTGGATAAAGAGATGGTTCAGATTATTCAAACGGCTATCAAGCATATTCGCACATACCACGAGCGCCAGCTGACATCCTCTTGGTTTTATCACCAAAAGGACGGCTCAATGCTTGGACAAAAGGTAACGCCGCTTGATGCAGTAGGTGTGTATGTCCCTGGTGGAACAGCTGCTTATCCATCATCTGTATTAATGAATGTGATTCCTGCGCTAGTCGCTGGCGTTGAACGAATCGTTCTTGTGACACCCCCTGGGAAAGATGGTCGTCTTTCTGACGCTGTACTGGCTGCGGCGAAGGAGCTTGGTATTTCTGAAATGTATAAAATGGGCGGAGCGCAGGCGGTTGCGGCACTTGCCTATGGAACGGAAAGCATCAAGCCTGTTGATAAAATCACAGGTCCAGGCAACATTTATGTCGCGCTGGCAAAGCGGGAAGTATTTGGTCAGGTAGACATTGATATGATTGCAGGTCCAAGTGAAATTGCAGTTCTAGCAGACGAAACAGCAGTCGCGCATGAGGTAGCGGCGGATTTACTTTCACAGGCAGAGCATGATGCGCTGGCATCTAGTATTTTGGTAACACCGTCTAAGACACTTGCTGAAAGTGTGCAGGCTGAAGTTCGAAAGCAGCTGGATACTTTGCCGAGAAAATCAATCGCAGCAAAATCTATACAAGATCATGGCCGTATTTACGTGACAGAATCAATCGAACGTGCAGTAGACGTCATCAATCAATTAGCACCAGAGCACTTAGAGGTGCTGACAGCATACCCAGAATCACTTCTTGGTCAAATCAAGCATGCTGGCGCAATTTTCTTGGGACGCTATAGTCCAGAGCCGGTGGGCGATTATTTTGCAGGGCCGAATCATGTGCTGCCAACAAACGGAACAGCTCGATTCTCCAGCCCGCTTGGGGTGACTGATTTTCAAAAGAAAACGAGCATTATTTCATATAGTCAAGAAGCCTTTGAAACACACCGGGAAAGCATTGCGGCTTTTGCCAGATTAGAAGGGCTTGAAGCACATGCAAGGTCGATTGAAGCGAGAAAGCGGGAGGAATCGTAATGAGACAGGCGAAAACAGCGAGAAAAACAAATGAAACGAACATTTCATTAGCGCTAGAAATTGATGGAGAAGGAAAAGCGGATATTCAAACAGATGTCCCTTTCATGACGCACATGCTTGATTTATTTACGAAGCATGGACACTTTAATTTGACCGTCGATGCGAAAGGAGATACGGATGTTGATGATCACCACACAACAGAAGATATCGGCATTGTACTTGGGCAAATGTTTAAGGAAGCGTTAGGCGATAAAAAGGGAATTAAGCGGTATGGCTCCAGCTTTGTTCCGATGGATGAAACACTTGCCCAGGTCGTGGTCGACTTAAGCAATCGTCCTCATTTGGAAATGAGAGCGGCCTTTCCGAGTCAAAAGGTTGGTACCTTTGATACAGAGCTAGTGCATGAGTTTCTGTGGAAATTTGCACTTGAAGCCCGGATCAATCTTCATGTGATTGTTCACTACGGAACCAATACACATCATATAATTGAAGCCATTTTTAAAGCGATGGCACGTGCCTTAGATGAAGCAACAACCATTGATCCACGTGTGAAAGGAATTCCTTCAACAAAGGGGATGCTCTAATGATCGGAGTTATTGATTACGGAATGGGAAATTTGTTCAGCGTATCAAAAGCACTGGAACGAGCAGGTGCCCGCTATATCGTCTCCTCTGATGTGGAGGAGCTGAAAAAAGCAGATGCTTATATATTGCCCGGAGTAGGTTCGTTTCGTGATGCAATGCAGCTGTTAAAAGAGACTGGACTTGAGGCGTTTATTCACCAAGTTGTGCAGGAAGGAAAGCTGTTATTCGGCATTTGCCTTGGCATGCAGCTGTTATTTGAAGAAAGTGAAGAGGCAGGCCTCACAAAAGGATTGGGGCTGTTAAAAGGGCGTGTCGTTCTTTTAAAGGACCGTGATCAGGACGGGCAAAGGCTGAAGGTACCTCATATGGGATGGAATGAGCTCACATTTCATCAGCCCTCCTCATTGTTTGACGGTGTACCAGAAGGATTTGCGTACTTTGTTCACTCTTATTATGTGAGCGATATGAATCCAGATGAGCAATTAGCAAGCGCGGACTATGGTGTTCAAGTACCAGCTGTTGTTGGCAAGGGAAATGTGCTTGGAGCACAGTTTCACCCTGAAAAAAGCAGTACAACGGGAATGGCGCTGCTCAAACAATTTATTCAATTAGCAAACGAACAGAGGGTGAGCAAATGAGCGAGTTTATATTATATCCAGCGATTGATATGAGAAATGGCAAATGTGTACGTCTTGTGCAAGGAGATTACGATCAAGAAACCATTTATGGAGATTCACCGCTCGACATGGCCGCGCAATTTGCGAAGGATGGAGCAGCATGGATTCATCTTGTGGATCTAGATGGTGCAAAAGCAGGGAAACGTGTCAATCATGAGCATGTGCTGGCGATTGCTTCTTCTTTAGATGTGAAGGTACAAATCGGCGGCGGTATTCGGACAGAAGAAGACGTTGCCTTTTATTTAAAGAGCGGCGTAGATAGAGTGATTCTCGGCAGCTCAGCTGTTTCGAACCCAGCCTTTGTGAAAAAAATGCTGGCGCAATATGGAGAGAAAATCGCAATTGGGATTGATGCGCGAAACGGCTTTGTATCGACTGAAGGATGGCTTGAAACGTCTAAAGTGAAGGCAGAGGAACTCGGCAGGGAATTGGCAAAGGAAGGCGCAGAGGTCTTTATTTTCACCGATATTCAAATGGATGGCATGCTGTCTGGTCCCAATGTAGAAAGCACGGTTCGCTTAGCAGAAGCAACCGGCAAACAAGTGATTGCTTCAGGTGGTGTCAGCGCAGTAGCTGATCTTCAAAAGCTGTCAGCGCAAAAACAGTCTGGTGTGTCTGGTGCGATCGTTGGAAAGGCACTTTACACAAAGCAGTTTACTTTAGCAGAAGCATTTGAAGGGCTTGACCGCATATGATGACAAAACGAATCATTCCATGTCTTGATGTGAAGGAAGGGCGTGTTGTCAAAGGGGTGCAATTCCTTGGCTTAAAAGATGCTGGTGATCCGGTTGAATTGGCGCAGATCTATGATGAGGAAGGGGCGGATGAACTCGTCTTTCTTGATATTTCTGCTTCTCATGAAGGCCGGAAAACGATGGTGGATGTAGTCAAACAAGTCGCGTCTACGCTTGCGATACCATTTACAGTGGGAGGCGGGATTAACCACCTTGATGACATGAAGCGTATATTAAGAGCAGGTGCAGACAAAGTATCTGTCAACACAGCAGCTGTGTTAAGACCGGAACTGATTTCAGAAGGTGCTGACTTTTTTGGCTCACAGTGTATCGTTGTCGCAATTGATGCAAAATACGATGAAGAGAAAAAAGCATACATGGTCTATACACACGGAGGACGCCGTCAAACAGATTTAGAGGTCAGCGACTGGGCGAAGGAAGCTGTGCAGAGAGGGGCAGGAGAGATTTTGCTGACAAGTATGGATGCTGATGGTGAAAAGACAGGCTTTGACCATCGATTGACAAAGCTTGTATCAGAGGCGGTCAATGTGCCAGTGATCGCTTCTGGCGGCGCTGGCAATGCTCAGCATATGCTCGAGGCCTTTACAAAAGGAGAAGCTGATGCAGCATTAGCAGCATCCATTTTCCATTATAAAGAAACCTCCATTCAAGAGGTGAAGACATATTTGAAAGAATACGGGGTGAAGGTCAGATGAAACAGGCAAATGAATTAACCTTTAATGAAGCGGGCCTGATTCCTGCGATTGTACAGGATGCTCAAAGTAAGGAAGTATTGACGCTTGCATATATGAATCAAGAATCCTATGAAAAAACGCTGGAGACAGGTGAAACATGGTTTTATAGCCGGTCGAGAAACGAGCTTTGGCACAAAGGCGCCACCTCTGGACATACCCAGCAAGTGATTTCTATTCGATATGACTGTGACAAGGACGCTCTGCTTGTCCTTGTCGCGCCAAGCGGCCCAGCCTGCCATACTGGCAGCTATAGCTGTTTTTCGGAAGAAGGGGTAAAACGCCTGAGCGAAGAGCAGGAACGTTTTGCGATATTAAATGAACTTGAACAAGTCATTGCAAAGCGTCAGGCGGAAATGCCAGAAGGGGCTTATACAACCTATCTATTTGAAAAAGGGGTCGATAAAATCCTGAAAAAGGTAGGGGAAGAGGCGTCTGAGGTGATCATTGCAGCGAAAAACCGGGATCAAGAAGAATTGAAATGGGAAACTGCTGACCTCCTCTATCATCTTCTTGTATTATTACGCGAACAGCAATTGCCGCTTGATGATGTATTAAAGGTATTAAAAAAACGTCATCAAGGTGAATGAAAAGCCGGGGGATATCCCAGGCTTTTTATTTTTAAATGAAAAACAAATCCTTCCTTTCCTTTTGTTCTATGTGACGACTGGTGAAGTATGTTATACTACACACGGTACACTGTTCGAAATGGAGGGTATCGGTGAGTAAATACACTTCTCAAAATAATCACACACAAGTCGTCCAGCTATTTCAAGATGGGCATTACTTTTTTCATAAAGGTCTTAAAGCATATAGAGAAAGAAATCTGTCTAGGGCAAGTAAGCTGATACAGCGGGCCATCGTACTTGAGCCTGAAAATGTAGAAATGCTGTCACAGCTTGCCATTATTTATACTGAAATGGGTCATTACCAGCAATCAAACGAACTGCTTGATTTTATCCTTGAACACATCGATGAAAACATGTCTGAGTGCCACTATTTTAAAGCCAATAATTATGCGAATCTCGGACTGTTTCAAGAGGCATATAAATCAGCTACTGCTTATGCCGCGCTGGAAGAGAACGGGGAATTTGCGGATGAAAATGACGACCTTCTTGACCTGCTCGACATGAGCGACGAAGAGGACGAAGATTTTCCTTATGATCAGGATGACCTGATTGTGAAGCAGGATCAAGCAAACCATTTGCTAGAAAGCGGCAGACTCGATGAAGCCATTGAGATGCTGGAACAGATGATTGTTGAGTATCCAGAATTTTGGTCGGCGTATAATAATCTCGCTTTGGCCTATTTTTATTCTGGCCGAATCCATCAGGCGAAAGAAATGTTGAACCGGGTCCTTCATGAAAATCCCGGTAATCTGCATGCCCTTTGCAATCAGCTAGTCTTCTACCATTATGAAAAAGAAGAAGAAAAGGTCAACGTGTTAGCAAAGCAATTAACGCACGTGTATCCAATACTAAGTGAACAGCGTTATAAGCTTGGTGCAACATTTGCCCTTGTGGGAGAATTTGAATGGGCCTTTAAATGGCTTTATTCTTTGTACAAAACAGGTTTTCAAGGAGATAGTACATTTTTATACTGGCTTGCAAGCGCAGCCTATCATACAGGCCACAAGACGCTCGCCCAAACGGTTTGGGATAAGATGGTCGAAGAAGATATCGATGCAGATGAAATCAAGCCGTGGCAGGATAAACCTGAGGTGACTGAGCCAATGGTCTCGATTGAGGAACGGCTGACTGCGTACTATGTCAGTAAACAAAAAGGGGAACGTGACGTTCTGCAGTCTGTCCTTGATGCCCGCGCAGCGAAAACGGCCTTTGAACAGCAATTCATAGAACTGCTTTTATATGAAGATGAAATGAAAGAAAAGTCTTTTTCAGAAGATGCAGTTTTTGCAAAACAGGCGGCATCCAGTCTGGAGGAAGCGGTTCAGCCTGACAGCCATATGCCTTATTTTTGGTTATTCCATATTATTCAGCAGGCACGTGCTTCTGGTATTGATAAGAAAAATGCACCTGCCTGGGCAGCAGCATCTTATTATCTATGGATGAATGAACAAGAAGCAGCTGTCAGCAAAAAAGATGTTGCTTCGGCTTTTCAGATCAGTGTTCAAACACTGTCTAAATACGAACGAGAGATCTGTACGTTAATCGATTAAATAGGTAAATAGATTCAGAACATCCGAGCATGGCCGAAAAGGTCATGCTTTTTTCTTGGATAAAAAGGTGGGATTTGCAAGGAATTGGCGAAGTATGACAATCACGACATGTTTTTGAAACATAAATGTAATAAAAATATTAGCTCATTTTGTCGATGTCTCATGTATAATGAAACTCGTGGATTAAAACAAAGATAGATATTTAAATATTTTACTATACATAATGAAACACCTAGTGATAGAAACAATCTGGTCAACATCTGACTGAACAATCAGGAAGAAAGACATAGAGAGCACAGATTGATCGCAGAGAATTTGCTGCTTTCTAATGTCGCTTGGGAAATTGTCAAAGGAGGAACTATTCGTGAAAAAGTTTATTACTTTCGGTTTAGCTTCGGTGATCGGAGCGAGCGGTTTATTTATTCCATTTACGCATGAAGCAAACGCACAGAACTTTGAACAAAAGAAACAAGAACTAGACAGCAAGCAATCTGAGGTAAACAAGAACCTTCAAAAGAAAAAAGAAGAGCTTTCAAAGCTTGAAGCAAAACAAGAGGCACTTGCACAAAAGCTTAAAGATATTGATGAGAAAGCTTTAAAAACAAGTGATCAAATCGAAGAAAAACAAAAAGAAAATGAAAAAACAAAAAAAGAAATCAAAGCACTGAAAAAAGAAATTGCTGATACAGAAAAACGTATTGAAGAAAGAAACGAGTTCTTGAAAAAGCGTGTACGTGCCCTTCAAGAGAGCGGCGGTTCTACGAAATACATAGATGTATTACTGGGAGCAAAAAGCTTTAGCGATTTCATCAGCCGTGCAGGTGCAGTATCTACACTCATCAACGCAGACAGTGAAATCATTAAAGAGCAGGAAAAAGACAAAGCAGAACTTCAAAAGTCTGAAAACGAATTAAACACAAAGCTTGAAAATGTGCAAAACACACTTGCAAAGCTTGAAACGCTACAATCAGACTTGAATAAACAGCTTGATGAAAAAGACAAGCTATTCAAGCAAGTGAAAAAGCAAAAAGGAAGTGCTTTTTCTGAAATCAGCGAGTTAAACAGTGAGGCTAACAGCATTGCATCTGAAAAAGACGCAACAATCGCTGCACAAAAACAAGCTGAAAAAGAAGCAAGAGAAGCAGCTCAAAAAGCAAAAGAAGAAAAAGCGCAAAGACAACAGCAGCAGCGTCAAGCTAGTGTCCAAGCGGAAGACAACAGCTCAAATAACGATAGCAGCCCGTCTTCAAGTAACAGTGGATCATCTTCTAATGACAACAATAACAGCAACAGCAGTGCACCAAGCAAGAAGCCATCTTCTGGCGGTGGATCACCTGTCAGCAGTAACGTAGGCGGAATTGAAGGTGCGATCAGCACAGGTTCTACTATCGTTGGACAATCACCGTATAAATGGGGCGGCGGCAGATCACAAGCCGATATTGACGCACGTCGTTTTGACTGTTCTTCATTCGTTCGCTGGGCATTTGCATCAGCAGGCATCAACCTTGGACCAGTTGGCGGTACAACAACAGATACGCTTGTAGGTAAAGGAAGAGCTGTAAGTGCATCTGACATGAAACGCGGAGACCTTGTGTTCTTTGATACGTATAAAGTAAATGGACACGTTGGTATTTACTTAGGAAACGGTACATTCTTGAACGACAACAGCTCCCATGGTGTTTCAGTTGATTCAATGAGTAATCCTTATTGGAAGAGATATTTCAATGGCGTTGTAAGAAGAGTCGTTGAATAAATCATTACTTTTTATATAACCGTAAACAGGCTTCCTTAAACAGCAGTTTAAGGAAGCTTTTTCTTTTTTTGAAGATATGAGCAAATGATTCGCTTATTCCCCGCAGATTTAATAGGATATGGGTAAGGAATAAAAGCTAAGAGTGGAAATGATGCTCTCTGTCATGAATGGAAGCATCACCCAAGGGCATTCTAATAAGAAATGCGAGCAGCAATTGAAGAGGGAGTGACAGTTGTGTCAGAAGAAAAAATCTACGATACGATCATCATTGGAGCGGGTCCTGCCGGAATGACAGCCGCTGTTTATACATCACGGGGAAATCTTTCAACATTAATGATTGAAAGAGGAATTCCAGGCGGACAAATGGCAAATACGGAAGATGTCGAGAACTATCCTGGCTTTGAAAGCATTTTAGGGCCGGAACTTTCAAATAAAATGTTTGAGCATGCGAAGAAATTCGGTGCAGAGTATGCATATGGCGATATTAAAGAAATCGTGAACGGTGAAGAATATAAAATCGTTAAAGCCGGCTCAAAAGAATACAAAGGACGCTCTGTCATTATCGCGGCAGGGGCTGAATACAAAAAAATCGGTGCACCAGGTGAAAAAGAACTTGGCGGCCGCGGCGTATCCTATTGTGCAGTATGTGACGGGGCTTTCTTTAAAAACAAAGAGCTTGTCGTCATCGGCGGCGGTGATTCTGCGGTAGAAGAGGGTGTGTATCTCACACGCTTCGCATCTAAAGTAACGATTATCCATAGACGCGATAAACTTCGTGCACAAAGCATTTTACAAGCGCGCGCCTTTGATAATGAAAAAATTGACTTCAAGTGGAACAAAACCGTCAAACAGATCAATGAAGAAAACGGGAAAGTCGGCAGTGTGACATTGGTTGATACGGTGACTGGTGAAGAAGAAGACTTTAAAACAGACGGCGCCTTTATCTATATCGGCATGCTGCCACTGTCTAAACCATTTGAAAATCTCGGCATTACAAATAAAGAAGGCTACATCGAGACAAACGAAAGAATGGAAACAAGAGTGGAAGGTATTTTCGCCGCAGGTGACATTCGAGAAAAAACACTTCGTCAAATTGTGACAGCAACAGGTGACGGAAGTATTGCAGCACAAAGCGCACAGCATTATGTAGAAGAGCTTGCTGAAAAACTCAAAGCAACGAAATAAAAGGCTGTCGTAAATCCTTAATATAGCGTCATGGGCTTTTAACTGGAATGTAACACGGGTGAAATAATTTTCCGTTATGATGAAACTAGTAATTGACCCCCTTTTATAAGGAATACATGTTTGGCACGGATGTGAATCCGTGTCCTTTTTTTTGCCTAAAATCAGAAATTCACGAGATGTTCACAAATGACGCATGGAGAACCGTTAGATGCTGTAAAATAAAGAGTAGAGAAATTGCCCGTTACACGATTCAAACGAAAACCGGTCTGTTTTCGGGGAAGAACGGGCATGTTCATTGTGGGAGTCAGGTTGAACCTGTATAATAAGTTAAAGACATAAAAGAGTAGGTGACAGCTGATGCAACGAGTAACGAATTGTGTGCTGCATCACGAAGATCAAGTTCTCTTGCTGCAAAAGCCAAGACGGGGCTGGTGGGTAGCACCGGGCGGCAAAATGGAAAGCGGAGAATCGGTCAAGGATTCAGTCGTTCGAGAATATAGAGAAGAAACAGGTATTTATATTTTAAATCCGCAGCTGAAAGGTGTTTTTACCTTTATCATAAAAGAAGGCGATCAAATCGTTCAAGAGTGGATGATGTTCACCTTTATGGCAGATTCATTTACTGGAAAAAACGTAACAGAGTCAGAGGAAGGCATTTTAAAGTGGCATGACGTAAAGGATGTGCCTCATTTGCCGATGGCCCCAGGAGATTCCCATATTCTTGATTTCATGCTTAAAGGAAAGGGACTTCTGCACGGCACTTTTACGTATACACCCGATTTTGAGCTGATTGCTTATCGGTTAGATCCTCAGGGAGAATAATACATGAACCGTTTTCATAAAGAAGGAGAGGAAGCAGGCATGAATACACACAAACAAGAAGATATTCAGCTTGTGATTATTACAGGAATGTCAGGTGCGGGGAAAACCGTCGCCATTCAAAGCTTTGAAGATTTAGGCTACTTTTGTGTTGATAACCTGCCGCCATCACTTTTACCGAAGTTCTTAGAGCTCATGAAGGAATCGAATTCCAAGATGAGCAAGGTCGCTCTTGTGATGGATTTGCGCGGACGCGAATTTTTTGACAGCTTAATTGCCGCGTTAGATGAAATGAGTGATCTTGACTGGATCACGCCAAGGATTCTATTTTTAGATGCAAATGATAAGGTACTTGTCTCAAGATACAAAGAAACGAGACGTTCGCATCCCCTTGCGACAACAGGTTTGCCGCTTGAAGGAATTGCAATGGAGCGCGAGCTGTTAGAGGAGTTAAAAGGCCGGTCTCAAATGATTTTTGATACATCGGATTTAAAACCAAAACAGCTGCGAGAAAAAATTGTCACGCACTTTGCCACGAATCAGGGGCAGGTGTTTACAGTAAACGTGATGTCCTTTGGCTTTAAATACGGTCTGCCGATTGATGCTGATCTTGTCTTTGACGTGAGATTCCTGCCGAATCCTTACTATATTGAGAGCATGCGTCCACAGACTGGAAACGATGAAGAAGTGCGCTCCTATGTGATGAAATGGACTGAAACACAAAAATTCACAGAGAAATTAATCGATCTCCTCAGCTTTATGCTTCCGTCCTATAAACGAGAAGGAAAAAGCCAGCTTGTGATTGCCATCGGCTGTACAGGCGGACAGCATCGATCTGTGACGCTGGCCAACTATTTATCGGAGTATTTTAAAAACGACTACTATACACATGTCACTCACCGGGACATTGAAAAGAGAAGCAGAAAATAGATGACGACACTACCAAAGGTGGTCATTCTTGGCGGCGGCACTGGCTTATCTGTTTTGCTCAGAGGGCTTAAAACGAAGCCGGTGGACATTACCGCTATTGTAACGGTTGCTGACGACGGAGGCAGCTCAGGCAGACTGCGGCATGATTTGAATATTCCCCCTCCAGGAGATATTCGAAACGTCCTTGCGGCTCTCTCTGATGTGGAACCGCTTGTAGAAGATTTATTTCAGCACCGTTTTAACAAAGGGAATGACTTAACAGGCCACTCACTCGGCAACCTCATTCTTGCGGCCATGACAAATATAACCGGTGATTTTTTTCATGCCGTCACTGAAATGAGCAAGGTTTTAAATGTGAGAGGAAAAGTATTGCCAGCAGCGAACTCAAGTGTTGTTCTTCATGCGGAATTAGAAAATGGGCAAATGGTGACGGGAGAATCGAAAATTCCTACCTATGGTGAGCGAATTAAACGAGTGTTCCTCACACCCGATACGATTGAACCACTGCCAGAATCCATTCAAGTCATTCGTGAGGCGGATTTAATCGTGATTGGGCCTGGCAGCCTGTATACGAGTATTTTGCCAAACTTGCTTGTCCCGCATATTGGAGAAGAAGTGATTCGCTCTAAGGCGAAAAAAGTGTATATATGCAATGTCATGACGCAGCCGGGGGAAACGCTTTCCTACAGTGCAGCTGATCATGTTCAGGCATTAAATGATCATATGGATCGTCCATTTATCGATACGATTTTTGTGAACAATAAAGAAATTCCAGAAGAAATCAAAGCAAAATATGCAGAAGAACAGGCACAGCCTGTCCAATTCGACACAGATGCACTGAAAGCAATGGGACTAGAAGTGATTCCAGGAGAAATCATTACATATGACCAGCATGTCATTCGTCATGACACGCTGAAAGTAGCCTCGCTGCTTGTCGATCTGCTGCAACAGAAAAAATAGGAATGGGGGTGGCAAGGATGTCATTTGCATCCGAAACAAAAAAAGAGCTGACTAATCTGGACGTGAAGGACTGCTGCACAAAAGCAGAGCTTTCTGCCCTCATCCGTATGAACGGTTCATTATCTTTCTCTAATCGAAAATTGATTTTAGATATACAGACAGAGAACGCAGCCATTGCAAGACGGATTTATACGCTGCTCAAAAAGAAATACGATGTGACAGTCGAACTGCTCGTCCGTAAAAAAATGAGATTGAAAAAGAATAACGTGTATATTGTCAGACTGGTAGAACGAGCGAAAACCATTTTAGAGGATTTAAAAATATTAGGTGAGCAATTTGTATTTGAGCGCAATATTTCAGAAGAACTTGTGAAGAAAAGATGCTGCAAGCGCTCCTATATGAGAGGTGCTTTTTTAGCAGGCGGTTCTGTGAATAACCCAGAAACGTCCTCCTATCACCTTGAAATTTTTTCACTATATAAAGAACATAATGATGCCCTTTGTGAGCTGATGAATCAATTTCATCTCAATAGTAAAACACTTGAGCGCAAAAAAGGGTACATTACGTACATGAAGGAAGCAGAAAAAATCACGGAATTCTTAAGCGTTGTGGGTGCTCATAACTCACTGCTCCGCTTTGAAGATGTGCGGATCGTCCGAGATATGAGGAACTCCGTCAACCGGCTCGTCAATTGTGAAACAGCAAACTTGAATAAAACGATTGGTGCATCACTGCGTCAGGTCGAGAACATTCAATTCATTGATGAAAAAATTGGGCTTGATGCCCTGCCGGAAAAGCTTCGTGAAATTGCCAAACTGCGAGTCGACTATCAAGAGGTCACGCTGAAGGAACTTGGAGAAATGGTGGAAAGCGGCAAGATCAGCAAGTCAGGGATTAACCATCGCTTAAGAAAGCTAGATCAAATCGCAGAACAATTACGAAACGGACAAGCTGTTACACTCAAATAGGAGAATGAAAAAGGGAGGCAGATCATATGGTGGAAAAAACGGTCACCATCCAGCTGAAAACAGGCTTGCAGGCACGTCCAGCTGCTTTGTTCGTACAAGAAGCCAATCGCTTTGGTGCTGATATTTTTCTAGAGAAAGATGGGAAAAAAGTCAATGCGAAAAGCATTATGGGTCTCATGAGTCTTGCGATCAGCTCTGGGGTTACTGTCACACTGATTGCAGATGGTGCAGATGAACAAGAAGCCATTGAGGCGTTAACAGATTTTATCAATCAAGAAAACTGAGTCTCTTCAAAGGCTCAGTTTTTTTTAGGAGGGAATGTCATGATTCAATCAGCTTTTTTACAGAAGGTCGGATATGAAGGCCAGTCCATCACCTTTAAAGACTTGCCTGTATTATTTAAAAAAATGGCCTATACCTTTCCATTCGAAAATAGATCTGTTTTGAACAAACAATCCTACGCTTTGAATCAAGAAGGATTGAAGCAGCATCTTCTTGAAGAAAACAGAGGAGGTCTTTGTTATGATCTCAATCCTCTCTTATACTATGTGTTAAAAGAGGCAGGGCTCTCTGTACAGCTTCTTCAAGGCACAGTGTATAACAAAGAAGCGGATACGTGGGCAATTGATGGCACGCACGTAGCCATCATGTTGAAGCATCACAACGAACGCTTCCTCATTGATGCGGGATTTGGTGTGAATTTACCTCTTCAGCCTGTGCCTTTTACAGGAGATTGGGTGGAAGGAGCGTCAATGAGGTTTCGCGTCAAAGCTGAGGAAACCGAAAAAGGGACACATCTGCTCCAATTAGATAAGGGAGATGGCGCTGAAACAGGCTATGCTTTCACATTGAACGAGGTGGACGAGTCTGTATTAGCCCAAATGAGACACGAGATTTATGAAAATGAATCCTCTCCATTTAACAAAAGACCGCTTGCGTCAAAGCTCACGCCAACAGGACGTGTGATCGTTACTGAGGATCATGTCACCACACATGAACACGAAGAAGTGTCGAAAAAGCCGCTGCCGATTCCTTTTGAGGATTACGTAAAAAAGCTTATACCGTAAACCACCATATGAAAAGACAGCCCCAGATCAAATAGGGCTGTCTTTTTTATTGATTATCGAATACGTGTGAAAGTCGCATAATGGTCTGTTGTTTTGTAAATGAGCCAGTCGCTTGAATACACAAGACGGTCTGCATTGCGGAAGCCTGAAACGTAGTTGATGTCTGCCTCACGCCATGTTCGGCCGCTTGCTGAAGGAAGACGTCCCTCCCGGTTTGAGAAAATATCTCCACCAATGCTTTTACCTGGCGCCACTTCTGCTAGATTTCCCTTTGATGCCACCCATCCGAGAGCACTTGCTTGTGATTTTGTAATGTAGTTATCAGGCAGTCGTTTGTAGCGAATTAAATAATCTGCTACACCATCAAACGTATTAATGACGGCAAGGGTACGCACATCTGGCGTGAGCTGAATAGAAGCAGTTTCAGTTGTGGCTGTTGGTGTAAGAGGTGTTTCTGCATGAGCTTGCTGCGGGACAAATCCAGAAAACAGAATAGCAGCGATCAGAGCGAACATAGTAAAAACCGAACTCAATCTTTTCATCTTCATCCTCCTATTAAGGAAATCGGATGCCGTCCTCTTGATGCTTGTCTAGCTCATATTATAGCACCCGAACATGAAGGAAATGTAAAGAATCAGGATCTTTGCTAAAATGAGGCTTTTCTCCTGATGTCTCCTAAAGAAATAAATAAAAAGACGCAGTTTCTGCGTCTTTCAGCGTGTAGACAAACCCTCGCATTCTTTGTCAGTCCTGCGCGCTGGTGCTCACGAATGTCAAATTCGCTCCGCAAAAGTAGCCGTCCTTCCTAGACTGCAAAGGTTTTCTATCACGCTGAAAAGAAGACAAAGAGCTAAAATAAAGATCATTTTAGCCCTTTGTCAACAATTTGAAAGACGCAGTTTCTGCGTCTTTTCAGTTCAAGATGAAGCAAGCTCCTTCACAACATCAACAGGCGCCTTCCCATCTATTCCATGAATCACATTATGAATGGCTCGTTTTAGCATGAGATCCCTTGTTGTTTCAGTAGCGGAACCGATGTGAGGGGCTAGGGTGACATTGTTCATCTCTTTGAAAGGATGATCCTCTTGAAGCGGTTCCTGCTCATACACATCAAGACCAGCGCCTTTGATCCATCCCTCCTGAAGTGCTTGAATGAGGCTTTGTTCATCCACTGTTTTCCCGCGGGAAATGTTTACAAATAAAGCCGTTTGCTTCATTAACTTCAATTCTCGTTCCCCAATCATATGATATGTTTCCTCGGTCAGCGGTGTAATCAACACGATGATATCAGCTTGTTTTAAAAGATCATCAAGTGCACAATAGACAGCGCCATACGCCGATTCAGCCTTTTCATTCCGGCTTCGGTTATGATAAAGAACGTTCATATCAAAACCATGTGCTGCCCGTTTGGCCACTTGTTCTCCGATACGTCCCATGCCAATAATACCGAGCGTTTGGTGATGTACGTCAATGCCAAAGATCTCTTCTTCCTGTACGAATTTCGTCCATTTTCCTTCACGGATAAAACGGTCAAGCTCGGCGATTCTTCGCGCAGAGGAGAGAATGAGCGAAAAGGCAAGGTCAGCCACGGTATGATCGAGCGTATAAGGAGTATGCGTACCAATCACGCCTCTTTGCCTCATCGCTTCTATATCAAAATTGTCATAGCCGACAGAGTTATTGCTCACCACCTTGAGTTTTGGTGCGTGATCTAACAGCTCTTGATCGATTTTTGTTCCGGACGTTAAAAGACCATCAGCGTGCTGCAGCTTCTCAAACAACATGTCTCTTGGAATAGGGTCTTTGGATTGCCAAACCTCGTATGTACAATGTTCCTTTAGCATTTCCTCAAAAGAGGCAGGCAAGGGTTTGGCGACAAAAATGTGTGGTGTCACAGTCAATTCGCTCCTTTCACTTGGTCATCTTACTCCTTTTATTATAAAGCAACGATTTCGGCAGAACACGTTTGAATATTAGCAGCTCAATATTTAATATACTGAAATAACGGTAAAGAAAGACATTTTCTTAGTGAAAAAGTAGATTCTTATGCCATCTGATGCATTTTTTATCTATATAAAAATAAGCTGATAGTAGATGAGACATATGAAATTGCAAAAAATTACGAGAGATTATCTGACAAACTGGAAAATAGATCGAGACTTTTTGATAGAAAATTTATTATATTTGAAATGTATTAAACGGGATGGTCATTTTCTACTAAACCATTTTATTGTCTTTTGGTGTGATGAGAACAATAGATTAAAAACAAACCCGCGAAGCCGTTGGGATGCAGCGTAAAATAGAGAAAATGATGATATTTCTTCTCATCGTTTTCTCATTTTTTTCTTTTTTTTCTATCATTTTTCTTCTCTATTCTTGAGAACACAAGAAAGAAAAGGAGGACAGAAACGAGCTTACGTTACTTAAAAAAAGATGGGAGATGGCAAAATGGAGTCAAAATTAGAACAGATTCTTCAGCACAATTCAGAGTTTGTGAATGAGAGACATTATGAGCCTTACAAAGCGGGAAAATTTCCTGAGAAAAAACTGGTTATTTTAACGTGCATGGATACCCGTCTTTTGGAATTATTGCCGCAATCTATGGGTCTGCGCAACGGGGATGCAAAAATCATTAAGAATGCAGGCGCCATCGTGACACATCCGTTCGGCAGTGTGATGCGGAGTATCCTGCTAGCTATCTATGAACTAAAGGCAGAGGAAGTATGCATTGTAGGGCATCATGAATGCGGAATGGCAGGTCTTGCGGCGGACCCTTTACTTGAAAAGGCGAAAGCACGCGGAATCGAAGAGAAATGCTTAAGCATTGTGAAAAACTCAGGAGTTGATTTAAAGGGCTGGCTGACAGGCTTTGATTCAGTTGAAGAAAGCGTGGCCCAAAGTGTGAAATTAGTGAAAGAGCATCCACTGATGCCAAGTGATGTGGCAGTTCATGGACTGGTGATTCACCCATCGACAGGAAAGCTGGATGTCGTAGTGAAAGACAAACAAATTGACCCACAGTATACCTAAATCATCTACACATACTTGAAGGAGGCCAACACATACCATGCGTTTTTATGGAAGATTTGAAGGGTACAATTCATCAAAGTTTAGACGCGATTTAATCGCTGGGCTTGTCGTGGGCGTTGTGGCAATTCCTTTAGGCATGGCATTTGCCATTGCATCTGGTGTCGGACCAGAATATGGATTATACACAGTCATCGTTGCCGGCATTTTGATTTCATTGTTTGGTGGTTCAAAGTATCAGATCGGCGGGCCGACCGGGGCGTTTGTTCCAATTTTATTCGGGATCGTCAGCCAGTACGGTATTGAAAACTTGCTCATTGCCGGTTTTATGGCAGGCTGTATGCTTGTATTATTCGGAATATTCAAACTAGGAAAGCTCATGAAATTTATTCCTCGTCCGGTTATCATCGGTTTTACTGCTGGCATTGCTGTCATTATTTTTTCAGGACAGATTGCCAACTTCCTCGGATTAAAGGGTGTTGAAAAACATGAAAGCTTTTTCCTCAATATGAGAGAAATCGTGGTGCATCTTGGTACTACAAACAGTCTCGCCATTATCACAGCCGTCATCGGGCTCATCGTGATTTTGGCGGCACAAAAATACATTCCCAAAATACCTGGTGCTCTATTAGGTTTATTGGCTTCTACGTTTCTAGCCGTTCTCTTTTTTCAAGGACAAGTTGAAACGATTGGCTCTGCATATGGTGAAATCCCTCGTCAGCTGCCAACCTTCGCTTTTCCTGAATTGACGATTGAAAAAATGATATACCTCCTGCCTCCAGCAATTGTCATTGCGCTTTTAGGCGGCGTGGAATCGATTTTATCCGCAATGGTCGCTGATAATATGAAAGGCTCTAAGCATGACAGCAATAAAGAGCTTGTGGGGCAAGGAATTGCCAATATGGCGGCACCGCTTTTCGGAGGAATTCCAGCGACGGGAGCTATTGCCCGAACGGCCACGAACATAAAAAATGGCGGGGCAAGTCCGATTTCTGGTGTGGTGCATGGCGTTGTCGTCTTGCTGATCTTAATGGTATTTGCGCCGTATGCGTCGATGATTCCACTTGCTGCAATGGCACCGATTTTAATGTTTGTTGCTTGGAATATGAGTGAGAGAAAAGAGTTTATCAATATTTTGAAAGTGAAAAATGCTGATTCGCTTGTACTGGTCGTGACCTTCCTGCTCACAGTGATCGGTGATTTGATTATTGGCGTCACTGCTGGTCTCATTTTAGCGTTTATCGCCTTTATCAAAAAAATGAGCCAGACGACCAATATCCATACAAATGTCGCCGTTCCTCAAATGGAAACAGCAGCTGCTTTAGAAAAACAGACAGAGGAGAAAGGGATCAGTATGTATTCCATTGAAGGGCCGCTCTTTTTCGGAACAACAGATTCATTAGAAAATTCGATATTGGATCATGTTCAAACAAAACCGAAAACGCTCATTCTGCTTATGAATAAAGTCAATTACATGGACACATCGGCAGAAGCGGTTCTCATGAATATCTCCAATCGGTTAAAGCATCATAATGGAAAGCTGATGATCGTTGGACTTCAATCACAGCCTAAGGAGCTTTTGCATCGAACAGGTCTATTCCATCATATCGGAAAACAGCATTTCTTTGAACGAACGGATGACATTTCACCACAGCATCTTTAAGGCGTAAAAAACACGTGACAGCTTGGTCACGTGTTTTTTACTGGCTCTTTTTCTCCAGAAAAACGCTTTGTGAGTTTTTGTTGATGAGCGCTGAAGACCTCTTCTACTGTGACATCATATTGATCCGCTAAAATGAGGAGATTTGCTAAAACATCTCCCATTTCTTCAATGAGTTCTTTCTTCAGCTCAGATGATTCCTGTCTCTGCTCATCAGGCCGGTCTCGTCCGATTTCTATTGCTCTAACAGCGCGAGCGAGTTCTCCCGTTTCTTCCATTAAGAAGCCTAACCGGATAAACGGTCCGTATTCTGTCCAATTTCTCGTTTGATAAAAATCCTTGATCCACTTCTCCATCTCAGTTGTTTGCATTCTCTCTTTACAGCTCCTTATATGGTGTTCACTCTTTTGATTTTACACTATATATAGAAGAAACGGCTGTTTCTTTACAAATCATTATAGTAGAATGAGTGGGTGAAGAAATCATAGAGAGAGATGGGGCTGTTTTGATGAAAACGATTTGTGTGTTTGCTGGTTCGAATCCAGGTGTAAATGATGTCTATAAACAAAAGGCTGTAGAGCTGGGTGCTTATATGGCGAAGCAGGGCATTCGTCTTGTTTACGGCGGATCGCGTATTGGGTTAATGGGCGCGATTGCCGATGAGGTCATGAGACATGGCGGGCAAGTGATCGGGGTCATGCCTAAGGGACTTTTTAGAGGAGAAGTCGTGCATCAAGAGCTGACAGAGCTAATTGAAGTAACAGGCATGCATGAACGAAAAGCAAAAATGAGCGAGCTGGCCGATGGGTTTATTGCGATGCCAGGCGGCTTTGGTACATATGAAGAATTATTTGAGGTGCTGTGCTGGGCACAAATCGGCATCCATCAAAAGCCGATTGGATTGTATCAAGTGAATGACTACTTCAACCCGCTCATAGACATGGTGAAATTTAGTATACAAGAAGGTTTTTCGAATGAATCACACCTTCAATTGTTACATGCTTCGAGTGAACCGGAGGAATTAATCACGCAGATGGCTTCTTATCAAACACCGTCTCTTCAGCAGAAATGGACGGAGCTGTCTTAAAGTATATGTCAATCACAAAAAACCGTCTGTTCAAGGAACAGACGGTTTGTGTTGTGATCATTATTTTTGGTCTTCTGTATTACGGGTCAAGACTTTGTCAATGAGTCCGTATTGAAGTGCTTCTTCCGCTGTTTTGAAGTTGTCACGATCTGTATCGCGCTCAATGACTTCAATTGGCTGACCAGTACGTTCAGCAAGTACTTGGTTCAGTTTATCGCGTAAAGAAAGGATTCGTTTTGCCGCAATTTCAATTTCTGTTGCTTGACCTTGGGCACCACCGAGTGGTTGGTGAATCATGACTTCACTGTTTGGAAGAGCATAACGCTTACCTTTTTCTCCAGCAGCAAGCAGGAACGCACCCATAGATGCAGCCATACCAATGCAAATAGTTGATACCTTTGGTTTAATAAATTGCATCGTATCGTAAATGGCCATACCAGCTGTGATTGAACCGCCAGGGCTGTTAATGTAGATAGAAATATCTTTTTCTGGATCTTCAGCTTCTAAGAAAAGCAACTGTGACACGATGGAGTTGGCAACATTGTCATCGATCGCAGAACCAAGCATGATAATACGGTCTTTTAAAAGACGAGAATAAATGTCGTAAGCTCTTTCCCCACGATTTGTTTGCTCAATGACTGTAGGTATTAAATTCATAATGTTCCTCCTTCACCTTTTAGGTAAGTATGTAATTCAATGATACATTTTTGGTCAATAAAGGTCAAACAAAACGCTGACCTAAATTCAAATACCCCTATCCATTTTCCCCAAAATCATTCCACTTCAAACCATCATATTAGTGTATGAATACAAAGTAAGAAAATACATCATCATGACGAATGATTAATCATTGCTTTCTTGCAGCATTTCCCTTATAATTTGATTTGCTGACGTTCAAAAAACATATCGTGCGCTCGTAGCTCAGTTGGATAGAGCGGTGGTTTCCGGTACCACGTCTGCCGGGGGTTCGAATCCCTCCGAGCGCGTACTTAGGATCTGATAGGATTCGATTAATAATTTGTGAAAGATGAGAAAAACCCTTTTAAATAAAGGGTTTTTCTTTGTTTTTTATGTAATTGAAATATGTGACTAAACGTTATTAATTCGGTTGGTTTTGCACAAATTTTTCACTTGTATAACTTTCGAGTACTAACATCTTTTGAAACAAATCTAAAGTACTTATAGTCTCTCTTCTCTAAACTCCTTCATAACATGAGCATAATATCTAAATAAAAATGACATCTGAGGAAAGATTGCACCTGTATTTGATTTTGAAGTCCCGACGAATATGGTAGAAAGTTATTTGACATACAAGAAAAGCGGAAACCGTTCTTTAGTTGAAATGGAAGAAACGAAGCATAGCAGTGAAATGAAGGCGAAACATCAGTGTATGACATTAAGTATGAGCTTCCACATATAAACGTTGAGCGTCATACAGGTCACCTATTTGATGATGAACAGGTGAAGAAGAAAGACTAGAGAATCACGTATGATCTTGTGGATGGAGCGCGTAGGTTTTATAGCCCTATTTGGTCTTATATGGGGAAGTATGGCAAGAAACTGAAATCACCGCCTATGGGTGTGAATCTCGTTATGGTGGATATGCAACAGTAACTAGAGCTATACGCTCATATGTATGCCCATATGGATTCAGAAACGAAGGAATATGACGAGGTTCTTTTGAAGCCAGTGTATGCAGATGATCCATTCCCAAATGGATTACCAGAGGGATGGACAAAAGAGGACATGGAATGGATAAATAAGAAATAAATTCACATCGGCCATATAATATGGGGTTGATTTCTAGGGTTGAGTATTATACAATCTCGAAACTAAAAAAGATGGGGTCTAATCAGCTCCAAACGAATAAATGATTTGGAACAAAAAAATTAGTAGAGATGTTAATAATACGAAAAAACTTATTGATTCTAGTTTGGTCTTACAAATGCCACTAATTAATAAAAATGCTTTGTATTGAGTTATATTTAAAACGGCTCTACTGACAAAAATTAGGCATAAGTCTTGTTTAATATGCAATAATAACCTAGAATATTAATAAGGAAGAGTTGATTCTTCGGAAAAAAACCTAAAAGGTGTTTGGGAAATGGCTGATTTTAATCGTTCAGGATTGAATTTACTTGTTTACGCATTTCATGGTACGTCTCACACAAATGCTATGAAAATTGTTTCACAAAAAAAATTCGAGGTGAAAAATAGAAAAAATCATTGGCTAGGTACAGGAGTTTATTTTTTTAGAGATGATCCAGAACAGGCAATGAGCTGGGCTAAAATAAAAAATGAAGAAAAGAACTGTGCTTTTATAAAAGCTGATTTAGCATTGAACTCGGACTATTTTTTGAATTTGGATTCGAGAGATGGAATAGAATACTTTCAAAAATTTATCAGCATCATTGATGAAAAAACAAAAGGTATTAAGTTTAAACATAAAAACAATGAAGATAGCCATAACGTTTTGATGAATTTTTATTGCAATTTTTTGACAGATGAAATTAAAGCAATTCAAAGAACATTTAAAACAACTTCAAAGAGATTAAACAATTTAAAGAGATTAAAAAAAGTAAACATGCATCTGAATGGTGTTCAATTATGTATAAGAGATCAAAGTATTATCGATTTTGATAAAATTAGTTTAAATAAACTTAGTTACGGTAATAATGAAAATAGAGAAAAAATAAATTAATTTAACTCTTAAGAAAGAGTGTGAGTAATATGAATATAAACTTTAGTCTAGATAAGTTGAATAAAATCGCAGAGGAGTTAGACATTGAATTAGAATTTAATTCTGATAATCCCGGTCATTTTGTTTCGGAAGGTGGAATTGAGAAAAAAATATCTCTAAAAGATGTATTCCCTGAAGTTGATTCGAATCTATTCTTCTATAAAGAAGAAATATTTACGGAAAAAGAAGATGATAGTAAATTTTCTATCCATGGAGTAGAGTCTATTCAACCTGTTAAAAGAAAAAACATTAGTTTTAAATCAATGAATAACAAATCTTTCCATATGTCAGAGGCGTTAGTATCGTGAAAGCTATTTTACAATTTGTAGATTACAAGGTTTTGAATACAGTATATAAGCATAATCCTGCATTAGATGATAAAGAGTTTGAAGAGTTGAACCCTGAATTTGAGGTTACTCTTAGATTAACTAAAGAGGATCATGCATTTATAAAATTAAGCATAGAATTTGGAGATAAGAAAGTTCAAGAAACTAGTTTATATGTTTATGCACAGATTGCAGGTCTTTTTGAATTTGAGTCTGAAGAAGAGATATCCAATGAAAACAAAAAAGAACTCTTGCAAGTAAACGGTTTAGCAATTCTTTATCCTTATATAAGATCTCTAGTAACGGATTTAACGAGTAAAGGGAGCAACGAAGGAGTAATTTTGCCAACTGTTAATATTAGTGAAATGCTAAGAAATGAATTATCTAAAGAAGATAAACCATTCAATATTTCAAATCAACAGGATTGAAATGATTTTTAATATTAAATTTAGCAGCCGTTCAATAAGAGCGGCTATTTTTTTTGTAAAAGAGTTACGCTCATTGTATGACCGAATCCATTTCCATTCAAGATCAGGTCACCTGTTTGATGATGAACGGGTCGAGGAGAAAGATAAAAGAATCTCTTATGATCTTTTGGATGGGGCTCGTAAGTTTTATAGACCTATTTGGTCTTATATGGGGAAGACGACATGAAACTGAAATCACAGCCTATGAGTGTGAACCTCGTTATGATGAATGTGCAACAGCAACTAGAGCTATACGTTCATTTTCAGAAACGAAAGAATTTGATGAGATTCTTTTTGAAGCCAGTGTATGCAGATGATCCATTCCCGAATGGCTTACCAAGAGGGACACAAAAGAGGACTTGGAATGGTTAAAAACAAATAGCAGATAGGAGGTTTGAGTTTTGCAGAAGTTTTAAGTGTGTATGGCTTAGAATATAGAATATTATTCATTAAGTGAGATGAATTGTTTTTAAATTAAAATAAGTTTATAAAGATGTATCTGATTTTTGTTTTTCATTTCCCTTAATTCTCTAATCCTCTGGTTGTACCATTGGCCTGAAAAGGTCAAGTTTATATGTAGTCCTTTTTAATTACTTATTTTCAAAGAATTAGTGGTATAGTAATAGTAAAGATATATTGGATAAAGAGGGGAAGAACATGACAGAAAAAGAATATGATTTTTTCATTAGCTACAATGGCAATGATAAAAGTTATGCTAGTTGGATTTCGTACATGTTAGAGGAGGCTGGGCATAAAGTTTTTTTTCAAGAATGGGATTTTAAAACTGGGAACAACTTTATTCTTCAAATGCAGCGTGGATCCGAATGCGCTAAACACACCTTAGCGCTACTTTCCCAAAACTATTTGAATGCTTTGTATACACAACCGGAATGGGCTTCAGCATTCGCTTCAGATCCAACAGGAATAAATCAAAAGTTAATGCCTGTAAGAATTGAAGATATTGAACTGGAAGGACTTTTACCACAAATTATATACATAGATTTAGTTGGTAAAGAGGAGGAGGAGGCTAAGACGGCAATACTCGAAGGAGTTTCAACTGAACGGAAAAAACCAACGTCTCCTCCCCCATTTCCAGGAATGATACCGATGCGCGAAAAAAATGAAATAATCCAAGAAAAGTATTATGAGAAATGGTTAGAGTCTCGAATAAAAGAACTTGAGGAAAATAATTTTGCTGAGAATATTTTGGAAGGGGCAAAATTTGCTGTACACTTAGTGCCGTTTGAATCTATTGCTAAGGATATTAGCTTACCTACAAGTAAATTAGAGCATCCCACTTCCCTGAAACCATTCTTTACATCAGGCTGGGACTATAAATTTAATAAATATGGATACTGTACATTTGCAAAGTGGTCAAATTCTGAAAAACCCCATGCATACGTACAATTCTTTAGAAATGGAATAATTGAATCCGTTGATGCGGGTATTCTTGCGGAAAGTGATGGAAAGAAATTTATACCATTCGTAAAATTTGAACAAGATATATTTAATTACACCTATAAGTATCTTCAAGTCATCAAAAGTGTAGATATTAAGTTACCGATAGCTCTTAGTATTACCCTTTTCAACATTTCAGATTATTTTGTTGGAAACCCGAAATCACCAAGAGAGAAAATAAATGAATCCACCTTAAAGTTACCAACGGTCATTATTAATTCTTGGGATGATAGACTAGAAACCCTATTAAAACCGAGCTATGATTTGATATGGAATCATTGTGGGTTTCAAGGTTCTTTAAATTATGATGATAATGGTAATTGGCGAGAATTTAAAGGTAATTACCCCACCTGGTAAAAGATTTTTAAAATATGTATGTTGGTAATACTGTATTAAAGTAAGAATAGAAATATTATTTGCACAAATTTTGCACGGAATCATTTTGAAATGTTGTTACAACAGTAGTCAAAGACATTAATTATACGTTCTCCGAGCGCGTATTTGACATTGCTTACGATGATAAAGGTCTGTCATGAACCCCTCTTCATATGGAGAGGGGTTTTTGTATGTTCAATTTATTGTTCTCTTCTAATAAAGCTAGGGTAAGCAAGTGAAAAAACGATCTTGTTGCAAAACAGCAACATCTATCCGAATATAATAAAATAACCCCCACTCTTAACATAAGAGTGGGGGTTATTGCTATAAAGGAGTTATCTGCCTTTCTGGCCTTTCCTGTAAATAGCCGCAGGTATAATTGTAAGAAGAACAATGACAAATCCAATCACGGATACAGTATTTTTTAATGTATTGTCATTCACAGTGAAGTTTGTCACGATCATTGCCGCTAGACAAAGAATGATAATTAAATAACTGTATTTCTCCAAGAATTTCACAAAATATCCCTCCAATATGAAGCTGAAAATAATATTATGACTAATTATACAAGAATAAATAATAAAGGGTTATATTGGATGTTTGCTCGTAGAAGGCGTTATGTTCATGTCCCTCCATGAAATACTGGACGTAAGACTCATTTCTTCCCTTTTCAGGCGTATTTGTTGAGCCAGTTCGCTGTATATGATTAACATGGAAGGGAATTGACAATGAGGAGGGATTTCTTGTGGCGAAGATTTTATTGATTACATTTCCAGCTGAAGGACATGTGAACCCTATGTTAGGAATGATCAAAGCATGGGCGGAGCGAGGCGATGAAGTGCATGCGGTCACAACTGTACATTATGAGGAACGAATCAAACGCTTAGGCGCTCACGTACATATACATCCAGACTATATTCGGACATTACATGTGGAAGAAGGAGATTTAGATTCTATGCAGCCGTTCTTTCATGCCATGCTGCAAACATCATATGATATTTTAGAGGTGGTGGAAACACTTTCCGAGAATCATTCATTTGAATTGGTTTACTTTGATATGTTTGGGGCAGGGGAGCTTGTTCGAGATTATTTGCACATTCCGAGCATTGGGTCCAACCCATCTTTTGTGCTGCAAGAGGCGCATTTTGATACACCGCTATACAGAAAGGATGAGAAAGCCGATCATCTGTTAGAAAAAATACAAGAGCGTTTTGGCGTTCAGCCAACGCGTTTGATGCAATTTATGAAAAACCGTGGAGAACTGAATATCGTCTATACAAGTGAATATTTCCAGCCTTCTGTTGATTCATTAAACGATTCGTTTGTTTTCATTGGACCGAGCTTTTTAAAAAGAGCCGACCAGCATGATTTCCCGCTGGAAGCACTTGAGCAAGAAAAAGTCGTTTTTATTTCCATGGGCACCGTTCTTGGGGATACAGAAGCATTTTTTAATATGTGTATAGATGCTTTCGAAGACTTTGACGGAAAAGTGATTATCGCAACAGGTGAAAAAGTAAATCGTTCTCTCTTAAAAGAGGCGCCTGCTCATTTTCTGATTGAGCCTTATGTGCCGCAGCTTGAAGTGCTCGAACTGACAGATGTATTTGTAACGCACGGCGGGATGAATAGTGTCAATGAAGGTATTCATTACCACGTTCCGATGGTCGTCATTCCAGTCGATAAAGATCAGCCGATGGTGGCACAAAGACTGACCGAATTATCTGCTGCCTGTACACTTGATAAAGATCAGCTGACACCAAAGCAGCTAAGAGAAACTGTTGAGAAGGTTTTAGGCAGTGACACGTACCGTGCGGGGATTGAGAAAATTGAAGAAAGCTTCCAAGCAGCAGGTGGAACAGAAAAAGCATTAAAGGTGATTGACCAATTTATACAAGCGAAACAGACTCAATCATGAGTCTGTTTTTTTTATGAAAAGACGTTGTATTTCCCATTTCTGTATGCTAATATTCAATTCGTAATCATTTCGATTAATAATCGTAATGATTACGATAATGTTGAATTGGGGGAAGTACATATGAGTGATCAACCTGTTTACATAAAGAAGAAATATGAGAAAAGGCATCCCTACGTGTCATACACCTTGATGCTGTTTTCAGTGATGGCTTGTTTTTTATTGGCCTCATGCTCTGAAAACAAAGCATCCTCCAGCAATGATAGAGAAGAAGATGAGCTCGTGTATGCAAGTACAAAAGATATCAGGGACATCAATCCTCATCTATACGGTGGAGAGATGGCTGCTCAAAATATGGTGTTTGAATCGCTTGTCGTCAATACAGAGAAGGGCGTTCAGCCTGCCTTAGCGAAAAGCTGGGACATATCAAATGATGGAAGGACCTATACCTTTCATCTTCGAAAAGGTGTGACTTTTTCAGATGGTGAGCCTTTTAATGCAAAGGCAGTGAAATTGAATATTGATGCTGTTGTCAAAAATATTGAAAAGAACGCTTGGCTTAATCTCGTATCTGAAATCAAATCCACAAAGGCGGTAGATGACGATACATTTGTTCTCACGTTGAAAGAGCCTTATTATCCTACGTTAGAAGAGCTGGGCTTAACACGCCCCTTCCGTTTTATTTCTCCAAAAAGCTTCATTGATGGAACGACTGCAAAAGGAGTTAAAAGCTATGCAGGTACAGGTCCTTATGTGCTAAAGGAACATAAGAAAAATCAATATGCCGTTTTTGAAATGAATGACCACTATTGGGGGCAAAAGCCGAAAATTTCAACTGTGAAATGGAAAGTCATGCCGGATCACCAAACCATCTTACTTGCGCTTCAAAAAGGAGAGATTGATCTTTTATTTGGAGCAGATGGTGACATGATTGATGGAGACTCATTCCAGGCTTTAAAAGAAGCAGGGCAATATGGTGTCACCGTGAGCCCTCCTGTTGGCTCAAGATCGATTGTGATTAATTCAAACCAGCCAATCACAAAAGATCCGAAAATAAGAGAAGCTTTTCAATACGCCATTCAAAAGGACATGATCACTGAAGGCATTTTAAATGGAACGGAAAAGGTGGCACACACATTGCTTGCTCCTTCTGTCCCATACGCAGATATTCCACTGAAAAAGAAAACTTATCAAAAGAAGAAAGCAGAGGCAATATTGGATGAGGCAGGCTGGAGGATGAAAGAAGACGGGTATCGCTATCAAAATGGCAAACTGCTGAGTGTGGCTATTTACAATAATTCCGATAATGCAGGGGAAAGAACGATCAGTGAATCGATTCAACAAGATTTCAAGCAGGTGGGGATTAAGCTGGATATTAGAGGAGAAGAAAAACAGGCATTCTTAGATCGCCAAAAAACAGGAAAGTTCGATCTGATGTACTCGCTGTCTTGGGGGCTTCCTTATGATCCACAAACTTATGTCTCTTCATTCCGTGTAGCATCCCATGCTGATTATCAAGCTCAATTAGGACTGAAAAAGAAAAAGTGGCTGGACGAGACGATTACGGAAGTATTAGTAGAACCAGATGAGCAAAAGCGGAAACAAATGTATCAAGAAATATTGACGTATATCCATGATGAAAATGTTTACCTCCCAATCTCTTATTCTGTGACAAAGGCTGTTTATAATAAGCGCCTGAAAGGCGTAGGTTTTCATGTGTCTCAGTATGAAATCCCATTTGACCGTATGTATTTTGCGTCATAAAACGGAGGCAGAGACATGACTCGCTATCTCTTAAAACGAATACTGATGCTTTTTCCGCTTATGATCTTTATCACCTTCTTTGCTTTTGTACTGCTGACGATGCGGGCAAGTGATCCAGCAGAGGTCGCTTTGCGGGTGAATCAAGTCACTCCAACAGAAGAAATGATTGAATCGATGCGGCAGGAGTTAGGCTTAGACCAGCCATTTTTCATCCGCTATGCCACATGGCTTAAAAATGGATTAACAGGTGATTTTGGCAGGAGCTATGTCACTCAGGAGCCCGTTTTTGATCTTATCATGGAGGCGCTGCCTGCGACATTGCAGCTTGCAGGAGCAGCGCTCTTTTTTATCATAGTGCTCAGTTTATTGTTCGGGGTGATCTGTGCATATGCTGCTCACACTTGGGTGGACCGTTTATTGAGAGCCTTTGTGTTTATCGCCGCTTCAATGCCTAGTTTTTGGCTGGGGATTTTGTTGATTTGGCTTTTTTCTGTCAAATTCAATTGGGTTAATACGAGTGGAATGGAAGGGTTCAAATCGATTCTTCTTCCAGCTGTCACATTATCATTTGGCTACTTATCGACTTATGTGAGACTCATACGTAATCAAATTCTAAAATTTCAGCACGAGCCCTTTGTTTTTTATGCAAGAGCACGTGGTTTAAAAGAACGAACCGTTCAACTGAAAATCATGAGGCATGCCCTGCAATTAGCGGTAACAGCACTTGGCATGTCTATTCCAAAGCTCATTGCGGGAACCGTCATTATTGAGAACCTTTTTGCTTGGCCAGGGGTTGGCCGGTTGTGTGTAACTGCTATTTTCCATGCTGACTTCCCTATTATTCAAGCCTATTTGTTTGTGATGGGGTTCCTGTTTGTTATGTGCAATCTCATCGCTGATATGATGCAAATGACCATGAATCCGCAATTGCGAAAGGAGGTATGACAACAATGATAGGGTGGCATCAATTAAGAAAAGACCGTATGGCGATTCTTTCAATCTGGCTGTTAGCGCTTGTCGCATTAGCTGGACTGTTTGCTCCAATGTTAGCACCACATGACCCAACAAATACGAACATTCTTCAAAAATATGCCGGTATCAGTCTTACTTACCCACTCGGAACGGATCATCTAGGGAGATGTGTATTATCGCGGCTTTTATATGGCATTCGGACAACAATGCTTGCAGCTATGCTGACGATGTGTATCACGATGCTCATTGGCAGCGCGCTTGGACTCATGGCAGGCTTCTTTCGAGGAAAGGTGGATGGGGTTTTGATGAGGCTGTGTGATGTCATGCTGTCCTTTCCAGCAGAGGTGATGATTCTTGCGGTTGTGGGAATACTCGGACCTGGACTATTCAATATTATTTTGGCCAATGTCCTAGCGAAATGGGCCTGGTATACAAGAATGATTCGTTCGTCTGTCCTTCAATATGCGAATGAACCTTCTGTTCAATTTGCAAAGGTGACTGGCGGCAAACCCTTTTACATATTGAGGAGACATCTATTTCCTCGCATCTCAGGAGAAATTGCTGTTTTTGCGACACTTGATGCGGGCTGGGTGATCTTAAATATATCAGCACTGTCTTTTCTTGGATTAGGGGTGAGTGCACCTACACCAGAATGGGGCATGATGCTCAATGAGGCGAAGAATGTCATGGTAACACATCCAGCCCATATGCTTGCGCCTGGACTTGCCATCTTGTTTGTGGTCATGGCGTTGAGCTTTTTAGGAGACAGCCTTCAGCATGTCGCGAATCCTGCCATGCATCATACCAGAAAGAAAGGGGTGAGGCCATTTGCCTTTAATCGACGTAAAAAATCTGTCCGTACATGATCCACAGCAGCAAAAGAATATAGTGACGAATATCACATTTTCTTTACATCAACAACGCTGTTTAGCCGTCATTGGAGAAAGTGGCAGTGGAAAATCAACTGTCGCCAAAGCGTTAATTGATCTTGTCGCCCCTTCGCTAGAAGTAGAAGGAACGATCATTTTTGACGGCAAAACATTAACAAATCAAGAAGCGCATCAATGGCGGGGTAAACGAATAGGTTTCATCTCACAGGATGTCATGAATGCATTCAACCCTATTGAAACGATAGGTCATCAAATGGTGGAAACATTTCAGCAGCATTTGGGCTTACGAGGGAAAGAAGGGAAAGCACATGCTATGGCTGGGCTTACACGTGTCCATTTAAAAAATCCATATGATTTGATGAAAAAATATCCGTATGAACTGTCTGGAGGAATGCTTCAGCGTGTGATGATTGGCATCACGATGATGCTTTCTCCAGACATGATCATTGCAGACGAGCCAACTGCATCACTTGATGCCTTTAATCGGCGTGAAGTCATCAGACAATTACACAGTCTAAAGGAAGAAACGGGTGTTACCTTAATCGTCATAACGCATGATCTAGGCGTCGTTCAGGAAATTGCTGATGAATTGATGGTTATGCACCAAGGAGTAATGCTTGAGCATGGGTCAGCCAAGGAAGTGTTCACATCACCGGGGCATCCCCAAACAAAGCATTTACTTGAGACGAGGCTTCGATTATCTGCCCCTACTGAAGCACTGCGGCAGCAGAAGAGAGTGGAGGCGTTTCCATGTTGATCACAGCTATCGATCTAGTCAAACACGGTGAGAAGAAAGGTCTTTTTTCAAAACAAAAGAAACCAAAAGACCGCATATCAAATGTTTCGTTTCAAATCGAAAAAGGACAATGTGCCGGATTAGTCGGTGAGAGCGGCAGTGGCAAAAGTACATTGGCACGTATCCTGCTCGGTTTAGAAAAAATAGATGGAGGCGAGGTACAGATTGATGGTATGACAGCTGACAAATGGCGGAGGGTGAATCGGGGGAAAATGAGTGTTGTCTTTCAAGATTATCTATCTTCTGTTCATCCCTCCTTTACGGTGAAAGAGATCATAGCAGAACCGATGCGTTTGTTAAAGCAGAATCAGAATATGGATCAGAAGGTTTTGTCATTACTTGAGCAAGTCAGACTGCCCTCGTCTGTGCTGAATCAATATGCTCATCAGCTAAGCGGTGGTCAGCTCCAGCGAGTGTGCATCGCACGAGCCATATCAACGCATCCAGCCATTCTTATACTAGATGAAGTCTTGAGCTCACTGGATGTCTCTGTTCAAGTACAAATATTGGAGCTGCTTGAGACATTAAAACAAGAGCTAGATATGACCATGCTTCTCATTACTCATGATGTAGAAGCAGCGGTGTATCTATGTGACCGCATTCTATTTTTACATGAAGGAAGCCTAGTGGAAGAATGCAAAAAGGACGAACTGTTTGAAGTGTCCCATCCATTTACACTCCAATTAATCGATTCACTTATGCCATTTCAGCTTGACAAAAAATAACCAATCTTTTATCGTATACGTAACAAACGACGGAAGGGTGACCCAATGCAATGAAGTACTAATCCTATGACCTGTAAGCAAAATGAACGAACGAAGGCAGTGAGCAAACGATCAGTTTGCCATGTTTGCTGCGTTTTCATTTTTTAGCTTCGGAATAGGATGGTACAGCTTGGGAATCAAAAAATGAAGTGATTGATACGTGGGATGTGTGTGTTCAAGTATGAACGGCACACCATACTGGATCAATCCGCTTATTTTTGTACACCATTTTGCCTCCTATTCTGAGAATGGGAGGCTTTTTCATGTCTCCTGATATGAAAGGAGAGGATTGGATGTTATTAAAAGCCAATCAGTTAAAGGTATTTCGAAAAGATCGCTTGTTATTTAATATTGAGGAACTCGCCATCCATCAAGGTGATCGCATTGGTCTTGTAGGGACAAATGGCAGCGGAAAAACGACTTTATTGCATGTGCTGGCAGGACAGGAAACACCAGACAGCGGCACGGTTGCCGCCACAGCGGTCTGTACGCTGCTTCCTCAATTGAAACAAGGAGACGGCAGACAGAGTGGCGGTGAAATGACCCAAACTTATATTGAAAGAGCATTAAGCCGGCCGTCTGCCCTTTTATTAGCAGATGAACCGACCACTCATTTGGATACGGAGCATATTGAGTGGCTGGAAGATAAGCTGCGTCATTATCAAGGAGCTCTCATTGTTGTTTCACATGATCGTGCTTTTTTAGATGCAATATGTACGGAGATTTGGGAGCTGGATCATGGGAAGCTTCATCATTACAAAGGCAATTACACACATTTTGCACAGCAAAAAGAGCTGGCACATCGTCAGCAGGTGGAAGCGTATGAAGCCTATACACAAAAGAAAAAACAGTTAGAGCATGCACTGGAAAAGAAAAAGAAAAAGGCGGACAAAGCGACAAAGCCCTCCCAAAAGGTGAAATCCTCAGGACCTAAAATTGCAAAGCCCTACTATGCAAATAAGCAAAAAAAACTACAAAAAACAGCCAAATCCATTGAAACAAGGATGGAGAAATTAGAAAAGGTGGAGAAGGTAAAGGACATTCAGCCCATTCAAATGACTCAGCATACGATGAAGGAAACAGCAAGCCGTACCATTTTGAGAGTGGAAAATGTAGATGGCAAGGCGGGAGATAAAGTGCTTTGGAGGCAGGCGAATGTGGAAGTGAGGGGCGGAGACAAGGTTGCCATTATCGGAAAGAACGGGAGCGGCAAAACGACATTTCTCCGTATGTTAGTGAATGGATATCCCGGCGTTACTCGTTCAGAGGCTGTCAAGCTAGCCTATTTTCGTCAGGATCTGTCAGGACTGAAGGTAGATGAATCGATTTTACAAAATGCACTGAAAGAGGCGGTTCAAGATGAGACAGTGGTTCGAACGGTTTTGGCGAGACTAGGATTTAGAGGGGATGATGTGCATAAGCCTGTTGAGGTTTTAAGCGGGGGAGAACGGGTGAAGACGATGCTTGCGTCCTTACTCGTCAGTGATGCCAATGTTCTCATGCTGGATGAACCGACGAACTTTTTAGATCTGGCGGCAGTTGAAGCACTTGAAGGTCTATTGAAGGATTACCCAGGTACCATTGTGTTTGTTTCCCACGATCGCAGGCTGATTGAAGAGGTTGCCACTCGTATTTTCCATATTCACGAGGAACGTATTGAAGGATTTGACGGCACATATGAAGCCTATAAACAAAAGGAAGAAAAACCAGCTGTGACAAATAGAGAAGAGGAGCTTCTGTTAATTGATATGCAGCTGTCTGAAGTGCTCAGCCGTTTAAGTATTGAGCCGTCGCAAGAGCTTGAAGAGACATTTCAAGCATTATTGAAACAAAAAAAGTCTTTGGAGTCGTAAAAGAAAGCCCCTGTTTACTCTACAGGGGTTTCAGCGTGTAGACAAACCCTCGCATTCGTTGTCAGTCCTGCGTGCCGGTGCTCACGAATGCTCAATTCGCTCCGCTCCGGTACTCGTCCTTCCTAGACTTCAAAGGTTTTCTATCACGCTGAAAAGAAGACAAAGAGCTAAAATAAAGATCATTTTACCCCTTTGTCAACAATCTAAAACCCCTGTTTACTCTACAGGGGTTTGTTCATGTCGTTCTTTTTTTAATTGTTCAAGTTCACTCACTGTGACGAGCTGGTAGCCTTGTTTGGTGAGTTCATGGATGATCTTTACTGCTGCTTGGGCTGAGCTTTCATAAATATCGTGCATTAACACTGTTCTGCCATCGGCTGCATGTGAGAGAACGCGGTTTGTGATTTGCTGGCTGTTGCGGATTTTCCAATCCTCTGGATCAACATCCCACAAAGTGACCTTCATCCCAATTGCATGATTGATATCTTGATTTGTACCGCCATATGGCGGTCTAAAGTGCGTAGGTGTATATCCGCTCGCTTTCTCAATCAGCTGCTGGGTGTCCTTCACTTGTTTCACCGCTTCATCTAAAGGCAGTCTTGTTAATAAAGGGTGATTGTAGGAATGGTTTCCGATCTCATTCCCGCCTTTTAAAATATCGGCAAGCATTCCAGGGTAATATTGCACCCTGCTGCCTAATACGAAAAAGGTAGCATGTCCTTTATTTGCCTTCAGCGCATCTAAAATTTTTGAGGTTGTCGCTGGATTCGGTCCATCATCAAATGTGAGTGCGATGGCTTTTTTATTCGGGTCAAGCTTTGATTTTTGCGGCAGCTTGACGGCTTTTCTTTTTGGATTCGGTTCTTTCATTTCATTTTTATTTTTCAGTTTATCCATATATTCTGGCTTTAAAATGTCCTTCAGCAATGTCTTTTTGATCGCTAGTGTTTGCGGACCAAGATCCTCTGCGGCTACTTGAGATGCAGGGAAATAAAATTCTACATATTTGTCTTTTAAGGCAAATTGACTGAAGTTTTGAGCATCAGGGGCTGTTCCTTTTTGAAGGAGAGGCTGATCCTTAGATAAGGTTTTGTCCTTCCGAAGCTCTGTATATGTAATATAGGATAATTTCTTTAAATAATGGGTTTTAGGCAGAAATAAATCTTTTGTGTCAAGAAAGGTTTTTTTCTGAAAATCAAAGTTAATCGTGAGATGATTGGTGGTTCCATTTTGCTGGCCAGTATACGTATAGGTCGTAAAACGAATGGCAGCAGACTGCTTCGCATAATGCACCATTTCATAATCAATATTCAGTTCATAGCGTTTATGTTCATCGATATCCTTTGCTTCACTGAATGTTTTTTTGAAATGCTCTAATGCCGAATTGGCATAGCTTTGAATCTTATCATCTAGCTCTTTTTGATGAAAAAGAGGATAGTTGACTGCATATCTCATAAATTTCCCGTCATTTACGAGAGTGACAATTTCTACGTTTTTATAGTTCGTATCCTGCTTTACATTTTTCTTCTCTGTACCGCTTGCTTGTTGATTTTGAAAGAAAGCAACTGCTCCAATGACGACTGCAAGCGCAAATAGGACGATACTCCATTTTCCTTTTACTGACACAACTTTCAAATCTCCTCTCATGACGGGTCATTCTTTATTAGTTTGACATCTGTTTGTAATATTTTTATAACATTTGACTTACTTTTGTAATTTTAGGGGATATTCATGCGAAATGTCAACTATTTTCCTATTAAACTATGAGAAAAAATGATAGGCCGTTCTGAGCGTCAAAAAGAAATCTCCTTTCTCTGCTCCGCACATACCTTCATTAATTAAAAAATAGGGTGTACATTGATTTTTTAGAGGCTGGCGGCTATAATTTTGTTGATTATGATTCTCATTTTCAAACTGACTTTTAATGAAGAAAAGGATGACACCGATTTTGCAGGATAAGCGAACACCTCAACAAAAACGATCATCACATATTCTGTTCTTTTTGATATTTTTTCTCGCCGTTATTGGTTTAGCGGCTGCCATGTTTTTTGCTGTGTCATACGGTGCAAAAACATTGTCTCTGCAAACGGTTTGGACAGCTGTATTTGACTACCAGTCGAATGTTACAGAGCAGCAGATCATCCATGAATTAAGACTCCCTCGTGTTTTAGGGGCAGCTCTAGTGGGAGCGGCGTTTGCCGTAGCGGGTGCTCTTATGCAGGGCATCACAAGAAATCCACTGGCAGATGCGGGGATTTTGGGCATTAATGGAGGTGCGATGTTTGTGGTCGCTCTCTGTTTTGCTTTTTTTCCAGGAATACCTTATTCGGCACTGATGTTTTTTTCCTTTATTGGTGCTGTGCTCAGTACGCTGCTGATCTTTGCGATTGGGGCGGCTGGCGGCGTATTGACACCGCTGCGCCTCACTGTGGCAGGAGCGGTTGTAGCCGCATTGCTTCATGCGCTCAGCTCTGGGATCGCGATTTATTTTGACCTGAGTCAGGATCTGGCTTTTTGGTATGCAGGCGGGGTAGCTGGTGTGAAATGGCCGCAGCTGACGATTCTCGCCCCGGTTATTCTAATTGTGATCGTATGGGCACTGCTATTAGGTCGGTCACTTTCCTTACTATCGCTCGGTGAAGATACAGCGGCAAATTTAGGGGTGAAAACACGGCAAGTGCGAATACTAGGAATGACTGCTGCTGTGTTATTAGCAGGGGTTTCTGTTTCAGCAGTCGGATCGATTGGGTTTGTCGGTCTTGTCATCCCTCATATTGCACGAAAGCTTGTTGGTGTAGACTATCGTTTCGTCATTTCGATGTCAGCGATACTAGGCGCAATGCTGCTTGTCTTTGCAGACCTTGCCAGCCGTACAGTCAATCCGCCAAGAGAACTTGCCATTGGCGTGATGGTGGCACTTGTTGGTGTTCCTTTCTTCTTATACATTGCCAGAAAAGAAGGGAGGAACCTGTCATGAGAGAGAAACAGCGTGCTCTTGTCGTGACACTCGTTTTGCTTTGCCTGAGTGCGGCTGTTGTGCTGTATAGTTTAAATACCGGTACGCTGAAACTAAGCCCTGTCATGGTCGTCAAGACGTTATTTGGCTTTGGAGATTTCCAAAGTGAAACGGTGCTGTTTGACTATCGTCTGCCTCGAATTGTGGTGACGATGTTAGCTGGTATTGGTCTTGGCATTGCTGGCGGCATTTTGCAGAGCTTATCCCGTAACCCGCTGGCCGATCCTGGGATTATTGGATTGAATGCAGGGGCAGCCTTTGGCTTAATTGTGTTTGTGACATATTTTCACGCACTTGAAGGCAATCCGTCTCTTCTTATTCCGCTCTTTACATTTGGCGGCGGACTGCTTGCGGCAGCTGTCATCGTGCTTCTTGCATATGACCGGCATGAAGGGCTTGTTCCTATCCGGCTGATCTTAGTTGGCATTGCGGTTGCTGCGGGATTTAGTGCACTCACCTTATATTTGTCATTGAAGCTGGATGAAGATACATACACGTTTGCTTCAAGGTGGCTTGTGGGCAATGTATGGGGGAGAGACTGGATTCATGTGCTGGCGCTTCTGCCTTGGATTGTATGCCTTGTGCCGCTTACGCTGATGCAGACGAACACGCTCAATGCATTGACATTAGGAGATGCTGTCGCCTCAAGTATAGGTGTTCGTGTCCAGCGTAAACGTCTTCTCCTCTTGACTTTAGCGGTAGGCCTCGCGAGTGCAAGTGTTTCAATGACAGGTGGTATTGGCTTTATTGGCCTCGTCGCCCCGCATTTGGCTAGGAGGCTTGTCGGTTCACTGCATCAGTATTTTTTACCAGTTAGTGCGCTGCTTGGCTTGTTGATTTTGGTCAGTGCCGATACAATCGGACGTTCCATCTTTGCTCCAAATGCCATACCGGCGGGTGTGGTCGTGGCCTTTATCGGTGCCCCGTATTTTCTCTATTTATTAACTAAAACGAAATAAATATGAAAGAGGAACTCATCATGAAAAAACTACTAGTATTTGGATTAACGCTCTGTTTCTTGCTGCTTGCCGCTTGCGGACAACAGGAAACAAAGAATACAACAAATGAAAAGACCAATGGCACACCAAAGATTGCTTCCTTGTCTATTCATTTAACAAATGACTTGTTAGCACTCGGTATCAAACCGGCGGGCTCTGTTGTAGGAGGAGACTTAAAAGATTTCCTTCCACATGCGAAAAAGCAGCTGAGTCAGACGAAAAAGCTCGGCATTGCATCTGATCCAGATATGGAATCACTGCTTGCGTTACAACCAGATGTCATTTATGTTGATGAAGAATTAGCCGGACAAGACTTATCGAAATATAAGAAGATCGCCAAAACAGAAGTGTTTAATTTAAATGATGGCACATGGCGGGATCATTTGAAAAAAATCGCCAAACACGTCAATAAAGAAAAAGAAGCGGATCAATATATTAAGAATTACAATCAAGAAGCAAAAGAGGTCAAATCGCTCATCAAGAAAAAGATTGGAAACGGAAAAGTCATGGCGATCCGTGTGACAGCAAAGGAGCTGCGCGTATTTAGCATGAAGCGCCCAATGGGTCCTATTTTATACGAGGATTTAGGCCTGACACCTGTCGATGGTGTGAAAAAGCTGGACAGCAAGCGCCCGTTTGAAGTGATTTCTCAAGAGGTTCTTCCTGATTATGATGCTGATGCAATCTTTGTCGTTGTCAACCGTGATGATAAAGCGCAGCAGGCATTCAAGCAATTAGAAAAGACTCCGATTTGGAAGGGTCTAAAAGCAGTGAAGAAAAACCAAGTCTATCCGATTGCCGATCAGCCTTGGCTCGATTACTCAGCTCTAGGCAATAAAATGGCATTGGATGAAGCAAAAGAGATGTTTTCTAAATAAATAGCAAATGAAATCAGGCATCATTCCGCATATAGGAATGATGTCTCTTTTTTTGATTCGTTCTTCTATTCATTCGGCTGATGCATACATATGAGAGAGAACGAGCAATACCGCCCGTGAGAAGAGGAAAGGGAGGGGTTACAGTTGGAGGTTCAAAAAATTAGTGCAGGTACAATTGCAAGGCTTGTGCTGCTTTTACTGGCGCTTGTTAACAGTGCGCTAACTGCTGCGGGAAAAAGCCCAATTCCTATTGATGAAGAAGGTGTTCAACAATTCATCACACTGGCCTTTCTGGGAATTACATCACTATGGGCCTATTGGAAAAACAATGATATAACGAAAAAAGCACGAACAAAAAAAGAAGAATAACAGAAGAAAGAGCCTTTCATGAATCAAAGGCTCTTTTTCATCGAAGCGTCAAACGCCTCTCCCCGCAATCATTCTTCCTGAAAGGCTTACGCCCGGCGTTCTCCCATGTTGTTGAGGAAAGCTTTTACTTCCTCAATGCTTAAGCCAATTGCCTTTGCTTCACTCATTAGACGCTTCCACTCTGCGATATTTGAATCCGTCAGCTTTCTATGGGTGACATGTAACGACTTCTCTTCCTGCTCCTTTCGGTACGTTTGGAGCAGCTGATAGAGCTCTTCTTTAGGCATGCCTGATTGGACGGCACTTACGATATGCTCCCGCCATTCGTGTTCACCACCCTCAGCGTAATGAAACATCATCGTCTCTGCATCAAACAGCTCTTGTAAATCAATCTCTAGTGAAGAGGATACCTTTTTTAAGAACTGGACAGATGGATTTCTGTGGACACCACGCTCAATTTTGCTCAAATATGACTTAGAGACATGAGCATCCTCAGCCAGCTGCTGAATCGAGTATCCTTTTCTCTTTCGGTAAATGCGTATCACCTTGCCTATCATTCGATCAATGATCTCCCTTCTCACCGGCGAATAGTTCTGCGACCTTTTCGTTCATTATAAGAAATAAATTGTTCTTTATAAAATTCAAAAACGTAAGAATCAGGAAGTAAACAAAAGAAAACGAACGATTTCGTTCTTTAAAAAGAACTATAAGACCTATTATGACATTTTTCTTTGCGGGTATTATCTTTTATAATCCAATCATTAACAAAAAGAAACCATATATAACCTTTTTATGATGAAATCGGGAGGTATCTATGAATGAGAATATAGGTTTTAAGCAGCTGTTTTCTGTCATTAAAGAGAAAATGGCCCTTCTGATCCTGATTGTCCTGATCGTAACGGGCATTTCAGCCTATTATCAGTTCTATGTCTCGACTCCTGTATATCAGGCAACCACTCAAATTCTTGTTCATAAACGCAGCAATGACGCACAAGCAGATTTAAACGATATTCAGATGAACCTTCAATATACACGTACCTTTCAAGTTTTATTAAAAAGCCCAATCGTCATTGAAAAAGTAAAAGAAACACTCCATCTCACAGAATCAGCAGAAGGACTAAAACACAAAATTGCCACAAGTACAGAAAATGAGTCTGAGGTCATCAATATTTCTGTACAAGATGAGGATCGCGCGAAGGCAGTCGCCATTGCGAATACCGCAACAGAGGTGCTGCAAGAAGAAATCAAAAAAACAATGAATATGGATCGCATTAATGTTTTGTCTGAAGCCAAGCTGTCTAACACGATTCTGATGAATTCAAGGAAGTTCGTTCATATCGTTCTGGCACTAGGCGCCTCTTTATTAGGGGGCATGACACTCATTTTCTTAATGAATTTACTCGATGATACTGTAAAACGAACACATCAAATAAGAGAAGAGATCGGATTGCCGTCGCTTGGCAGTGTCTATCAGATGCAGGCAGACAGGAGGGCCAAAAAAGACAAGCAGTCCGTCATAACGGGAGGACAGAACATTGATCTTTAAGAGGAAGAAAAGAGAAAAGAGAGATTTATCCTGTATTTCTGTATTAAATCCTCACTCTGTCATTGCGGAACAATTCCGTACGATCCGAACAAACATCGAATTCACATCGATCCAAACAAGGCTGAAATCGATATTAGTGACCTCCTCCTTACCGAAGGAAGGGAAATCATTTACGGCTGCAAACTTAGCAGCTGTTTTTGCACAGCAGAATAAGCGGGTGCTGCTCATGGATGCTGACTTGCGAAAGCCGGCCGTCCATGAATATTTTGACTTGAGTCATCATACCGGTTTGACGAATGTGCTATTAAATAATTGCAGCTTGGAAGAAGCTATTTTACCGACACCGATTGAGCATTTAGAGCTGCTTCCGAGCGGAACCATTCCGCCGAATCCAGCTGAGCTGCTCTCCTCTTCTGTAATGAAGCAGTTATTTTATGAGATTGAACAGCAATATGACATGGTGATTGTTGATTCCACGCCGCTTCTGCCAGTTGCAGATGCAAAGATCTTGGCGAACCGGACGGATGGGAGCATTCTCGTTGTCTTAAGCGGCAAAACAAAGATTGCTGCTGTGAAGAAATCAAAAGAAGTATTAGAAGGAACAACAAGTAAACTGCTTGGAGCTATGCTAAATGGCAAGAAAGAGAAAAAGGGCAGGCTGTACATGTATTAAAAAGATTGATAGGTGATGTCTCCTAATCTTTAACAATGGAGGCACTCGATCCTGCTGTGGGCATAACCGTGCCTTAGATGCTCGTCATCAGTAGTGGGATGTGAGGACGGGTTTGATGCCCATGTTACGTAAGAATAGTGATGCTTTAAAAAGGGGGAGGAGCGTTGACTTACGCCCAAAGATTATCAATCATCGTAGCACTAGATTCATATCTCATCTTAGTTGCCGTCTTTTTTGGTTTTCAATTTGTCCAAGAGGCGGCTTTAACCGTTTATACATTTGAAATGCTCGCCATTTCTTCACTCAGTCTGCTCATTGGGCACCATCTATTTGCCTGCATGTTTCATGTGTACAAGCAAGTATGGGCTTATACAGGAGTAAGAGAGTTATTTTCTTTAATGAAGACCTTTGTGTGTTCTTTTTTATTTTCGATGACGATGCTGTACCTTTTCGTGCAGACATGGCCATTTCGGTTTTTATTCATCGTGTGGCTTTTTCATATCTTATTCATCGGTGCATCTCGTATGGCTTCTAGGTTATTTCATGACGGGGCCAAACGGCTTCAGGCAGAAAAAGAGCGGGCCTTAATTATTGGTGCCGGATCAGCAGGAACCATGCTCGTTCGTCAGCTTCAGCAATCGAGTGATGTACATATTGAGCCAGTCGCCTTCATCGATGATGACAAGACGAAACATCGGCTTGAAATTATGGGTCTGCCTGTTATAGGAGGAAAAGAACAAATTCAAACAGCTGTCGTGATGATGGATATTCAGAAGATTATCATCGCCATTCCGTCCAAAAGCAGCCACACCTTAAAAGGGCTGTATAAGGAATGTGTCGCGACCGGAGTCAAAACACAGATCATGCCGGAAATGGAGCAGATTTTAAAAGGAACCCATGCGCTGAATCAATTACGGGATGTACAGCCAGAGGATTTACTAGGGAGAGAACCGATTCAATTAGATACGAGCCGTCTATCTGCTCATTTAAAAGGAAAAACGATCATGGTCACAGGAGCAGGCGGATCAATTGGGTCAGAAATCTGCCGTCAAATTTGTGTGTTTGCTCCTCAAGCGATTGTACTTGTGGGACATGGAGAATTTAGCATTCATTCTATTTTACTAGAGCTGAAAGAATTATATGGAGGCAGCATCAGACTCTATCCACAAATTGCGGATATTCAAGATAAACAGAAAATGAGTGAAATCGTTGGTCAATTTCAGCCGGATATGATTTATCATGCTGCGGCACATAAGCATGTTCCGCTCATGGAGATCAGTCCGAAAGAAGCTGTGAAAAACAATATTATCGGGACAAAAAATGTCGCAGAAGCCGCACACGAGCACGGCATTGAAACATTCGTCCTCATCTCATCTGACAAAGCGGTCAACCCTGCCAATGTGATGGGAGCCACAAAGCGGTTTGCTGAAATGCTGATCATGCAAATGGGGGCAAGCAGCGAAACAAAATTTGTTGCCGTTCGATTTGGAAATGTACTCGGAAGCAGAGGGAGCGTCATCCCTATTTTTAAGAAACAAATCGAGCAAGGCGGGCCGGTGACGGTCACGCACCCAGCCATGACAAGATATTTTATGACCATCCCAGAAGCATCAAGGCTTGTGATTCAGGCAGGTGCACTGGCAGAAGGAAGACAGATTTTTGTTTTAGATATGGGGGAGCCAGTGAAAATCGTGGACCTCGCAGAAAACCTCATTCACCTCTCAGGCTACACCACAGACCAGATTCCAATCACTTTCACAGGCATTCGTCCTGGAGAGAAAATGTACGAGGAATTACTCAACCAGCATGAAAAAGCACAGGAGCAAATCTTCCCGAAAATTCACATCGGCCATGCGCTGGATGGTGACCCATATGTGCTGAACCGTTTTATCCATGAATTTGACATGATGAGTGAAGAGCAGATGAGACAAGCATTATTTGCTGCCATTGAGTCGCATGATATGTTGTCCGATCAGATGACACGAGAGGAGGAAGCGCTTGCCAATGAAGAAAAAAGTCTTGTTTTGCGCAACGGTTGATTATCACTTTAAGGCCTTTCATCTTCCGTATTTCCGGTGGTTTCAGGAACAAGGATGGGAAGTGCATACAGCGGCAAACGGCCAGCTGAAGCTGCCCTATGTGAATCAAGCTCACTCAATTCCGATTCAGCGCTCTCCTTTTCATGTACGCAACCGGCTTGCGTATGTAGAACTGAAGAAGCTGTTAGCGAAAGAGCACTATGATTTCATCCATTGCCACACACCAATGGGAAGTGTCATTGGCAGGCTCGCAGCCAAAGGTACGCGCAAAAAAGGAACGAAGGTTCTTTACACGGCACATGGCTTTCACTTTTGGCAGGGGGCGCCGCTTCAAAACTGGCTGCTCTATTATCCAATAGAGAGATTTCTCGCCCGCTATACAGACGCTCTGATCACCATTAATGGAGAAGATTTTAAAAGAGCCGACCGTCTATCAAAAGAGCGGACATCTGTTTATTATGTGCCCGGTATGGGTGTGGATATGAAGCGGTTCGCACCTGTCGATGAAAAAGAGAAGCAGAGCCTTCGCGCAGCCTATAGCTTTTCCTCGGAAGATTTTATCGTGCTGTGTGCTGGTGAATTAAATACGAATAAAAATCAAGGGATGCTCATCAAAGCATGTGCACAGCTGTCTAGGAAAATACCAAATATAAAGATCGTATTTGCCGGGGAAGGGACGATGAGGCCAAACTATGAAAAGCTTACCCGCCAGCTCCAACTTGAAAAGCATATCCACTTTGCTGGGTTCTGCAAACAAATAGAGGAATGGATGCATATGAGCGATGTGTGTGTTTCCACCAGCTTGAGAGAAGGGCTCGGCATGAACCTGCTTGAAGCGATGTCGGCAGAAAAACCTGTGGTTGCAACGGAGAATAGAGGACATTGTGAGCTTGTCAAACATGGCGTCAATGGTTTTTTAGTTAAACCGCAAGATGTGAATAGTTTAGCTGATTACTTGCAGCAGCTCTACGACAAAAAAGATCAGCTGCCCCTCATGGGAAAAGCGGGACGTTCTATGGCTCATGCATTTGCACAGGAGCAGACGGTCAGGGCAATGGAAGAAATTTATACAATCTATATGGATCAAGCAGAGAAGGTGATACAGCATGCATAAACCAAAGGTGTCTATGATCATGGGCGTCTACAATTGCCAAGAGACAGTAGAAGAAAGCATTGAATCTATTCTTCATCAAACATATGAAAACTGGGAGCTCATCATATGTGATGACGCATCAACAGATGGCACTTATGAGAAAGTGCTGTCTTATACAAAACGACATCCTGAAAGAATTCGCCTGATCCGTAATCAACAAAATCAAAGACTCGCTGCCAGTCTCAATCGCTGCCTGGCTGAAGCGAGGGGAGAGTTGATTGCAAGGCAGGATGGCGACGATCTATCAGTGCCTGTTCGTTTAGAAAAACAGGTTCATTTCCTCGATACATATCCTGAATATGATGTGGTCGGTACGGCAATGACGGTTTTTGATGAAACGGGAACAAAGGGTGTGCGGGCACTTGTTTCAGAGCCTGATCGGAAGGTGTTGGCAAGAGGAACTCCTTTTTGTCATGGGACCATTATGATGAGGGCTTCTGCTTACAAGGCTTTACAAGGCTATCGTTCTGTAAAAACAACAAGGCGGATGGAAGATATCGATCTTTGGATCCGCTTTTTTGCTGCTGGGAGGAAAGGCTTTAATTTACAAGAGCCGTTATATTTGGTGAGAGAGGATGAAGCGGCCTTTCAGCGGCGAAAGTTTCGATATTCGATGGATAATGCCTGGCTCGTTTTGAAAGCATGCTGGCTATTAAAGCTGTCGCCGCTTGACTATTTATTTGCTTTAAAGCCGGTGGTCCGTGCCTGCTTGTCACCGAAGATCATGAAGCTTTATCATCGCCGGAAGCTGGCGGCGTCTATGCTGAAGAGGAGGGCGGTTCAAGATGAGTGAGCCAAAGCGCGTGCTTCATATTGTGGGCGGGATGAACCGCGGCGGAGCTGAAACGATGATTATGAATATCTATCGTGCTCTCGACAGGAATGTCCTTCAATTTGATTTCATTACTCACCGGCAGGACGTCTGTGATTATGATGAGGAAATTCGCCGGCTTGGGGGACGCATCTTTTACGTCCCAAGTATTGGGGCGTCCTCTCCGGTTGCTTTTGTGAAAACATTGACCAAGACAATTAGGCAAACAGGGCCCTATCAGGCAGTGCATGCACATACGGATTTTCAGACGGGTTTTTCCGCACTTGCTGCAAAACTAGCGGGTGTAAAGGTGCGCATTTGCCATTCACATAATACAGCGTGGAAGCAGTCGCCAAACTGGCTGGATCATATGATGCTCAAAGGATTTCGCCAGCTGATCTTTGCATTCTCTACACAGCTTGTTGCATGCGGCGAGGATGCCGGTGTCTTTTTATTTGGACAGAAAAAAATGCAGAACGGGCAAGTTGAGGTGCTTCCAAATGGGATAGATTTATCCCTTTTTTTTCAGCCTGATCCAGACGAAAAGGCAGAGATGAAAAAGCAGCTCCATCTTCGCGAAAAAAACATGGTCATCGGTCATATTGGGCGGTTCCATGAGCAAAAAAATCATGTTTTTTTTATGGAGCTGGCACAGACCTTAAAGAAGCAAGGGGTTTCATTTCAGCTTGTCCTCGTAGGAGATGGACCGCTGAAGCACGTAGTCGAATCGTATGCAGAGAAGGCAGGCTTGATGGAGGACATTGTCTTTACAGGCGTCGTATCAGACGTTCCACAGTATATGAAAGCATTTGATGTATTTGTGATGCCTTCCTTGTTTGAAGGTCTTCCGCTTGTATTAGTGGAAGCACAGGCGTCTGGTCTGCCTTGTGTGATTTCAGATCATATTACAGAGGAAGTAGATTTAGGCTGCGGGCTTGTGAAAAGGATGTCCCTGCGAGATTCCGCGCATGAATGGATGCAGGCGGTGCTTGAAGCATATCATGCAGAACCTCCTCTTCAAGAGCTCATTACCTCTCAGCTTGAACAAAGAGGATTTGATGTGAAACAGAATATTACACGTGTGATGAATCTATATGGACTGTAAGGAAGGAAGGGCAGATGGCGGTTTATTTGGTGAACATGATCATGGTCTATTTATGGTCGAGCTTTGCCGCATTTTACGGCAGGCGTGATGATACGATTCAAAGCGGATGGCGGCCTAATAAGCTTCTGGTGTTTTTTCCGTTTCTGTTCCTTTGTATCGTAGCTGGTATTCGGTATAAAGTAGGAACCGATTTTGTCACATATGGCCAGATGTATGAGTTCTCCATCAATTATGAAAGGCCTTGGCATATATTCGGATTCGGTGTGGATAAAGCCGCAACAGATCCGGGGTTTACGTTTATTTTATGGATGCTTAATCAACTGTCTCATGATCCGCAAATCATGTATATCTCAGTCGGAGCCATTACTTATTTTTTTATTATCAAGACGCTTATTCAATATGGCCGTCCATTTGAGCTGAGTATGCTGCTTTTTCTTGGGACCTTTCATTATTATGCGTCATTTAATGGCATGCGCCAGTATATGGTGGCAGCGATTCTTTTTTATGCCATCCGGTTGGTGATCAATGGACAGTGGAAATTGTATTTTCCGCTCGTCCTTGTATGTTCATTGTTTCATTCATCCGCTCTCATCATGATTCCTGTGTATTTTATTGTGAGAACAAAGGCTTGGTCTTGGATGATGCTGGTTTTATGCCTGGTGTTCTTAGGCTTAACCGCTCTTTATGACCGTTTTGTCTCGGTGTTTGTCGTGATGCTGCAAGGCAGTTCATATGGTCATTACGAGGAATGGCTCACAACGAATACGAATGGAATGAATGTGACAAAAATCGGTGTCTTGATTTTGCCACTTCTGCTTGCTTTCTTTTATCGAAAACGACTTCGTGAGCTGACGCCTGAGAGTGATTACATTGTGAATTTTTGTTTGCTTGGTTTCTTGTTTGGCATCCTTGCAACGAAGGATGTCATTTATGCAAGATTTCATATTTATTTTGGCTTGTATCAGCTCATTTTACTGCCATATTTCACACGCATTTTTGATCAGCGGTCTAATGTGTTTATGTATGTAGGGATTGCTGTTTGCTATATTCTGTACAGCATCATGCTGATGCCGTTCGATTCTTCAGTTTTGCCGTATAGAACGATATTTAATAAGTAGATTTGAAGAAAGGTGGGGCATGCTGTAATGCCAGCTATCAGTCTATTGGTCGCAGTTTACAATACGAGTCAATATGTGGAGCAATGTCTTCAATCAATTGCAGATCAAAGTTTTTCCGATATAGAAGTCATTCTTATCAATGATGGATCGACCGATCGCAGCGGTGAATGGCTTGAAGCATTTGCTGAGCGTGATGAGCGTTTCCGGGTAATCCATCAATCCAATCAAGGGTTAGGCGGTGTGAGAAACCGGGGCATCGAGGAAGCGAAAGGGACGTATCTCGCCTTTGTGGATTCAGATGATATTCTCGCTCCTCATTACTGTGAAGCTATGTATGAAAAAGCCGAAATGACCGGGGCAGATCTTGTTGTAAGCGAGTATTGGATTCAATTTGAACAGTCAAAGCGAACGATAGCAACGACGCTGTTAGACAAGCGCTCAGCCGAAAAAACGGATGTAATCAAAGCGTTATTACACGGAGACTTGACTGGATTCTCATGGAATAAGCTGTATCGGCGTGCCTTTATGGAAAAACACCACATTCGATTTCCGCTGCGGGGTGAGCTTGAGAACATTGAAGATCAATATGTGACGCTGCGCTGTTTTTCTTTAGCACGCAGTATCGCTTTTGTTCATGAGCCTCTTTATTATTACAGGATTCATCTGTCATCTATTGTACAGCGATATCAGAAGCAGTATTTTCATCATGGACTGACCTTTTATCATGCACAGCGCTCTTTTTTAAAAGAGCATGATGACATCTCTCTGTATGAGAAAGCATTAGACTTTTTTATCGTCAATCATACGCTTCATTGTATGCTCAACGAATGGAAGAGCCAAAATGATCTCTCTATTCAGGAAAAGCTTGATCACATGCGTGAAATGGTCACACATGATGCTTTTCAGCATGCCGTCAAACAAGTGGAACCATCGAAGCTCACAGTACGAAAACGAATGATTTTATTTCTTGCTAAGTGCCGATTGGTTTATCCGCTTTCTGCCGCGGCTTCTAGCTATCAAAAATGGATCGAATATCAGACAAGGAAATAGGGGTGATGGGATTGACAGTGCAGCAATTGAAGGCAAAAACCGCAGAGTGGCTGCTCTTAAAGGTCAAATATCCGCTTGAGTATAGACTGAGCCGCCAAAGGCTGCCAGAGCTGAGTCAACAGAAGAAAATCATTCTCACGCTGCTGCCGGGCCATGATAATTTAGGGGATCATGCGATTGCCTATGCGAGTTATTGTTTTTTAAAGAAACACTTTCCAGCCTATGACATCATAGAAGTCGACATGAAAGAGATCTATCGCCTTGCCCGTCCGCTAAAGCGAAGCCGGCACCCAGAAGACATCGTCTGTATGATCGGTGGAGGGAATATGGGGGATTTATATCGGTACGAAGAATGGACGAGACAATTTATCATCAAGACCTTCAAGTCCTACCCCATGATCCAGCTGCCTGCCACTGTACATTTTACAGAAACAAAGAGAGGGAAACGAGAGGAACGCCGCGCCATTCACACGTATAGTCAGCATCCAAGACTGCTCCTCATGGCAAGAGATCAAACAACCTATGAATGGATGAAGCTTCATTTTCCTGATCAAGATGTGTGGAAACAGCCTGATATGGTGCTGTCATTAGACGAATCATCAAAGGATGAAACACGTGAAGGGGTTCTGCTTTGTCTGCGTGAGGATCAAGAAGCATATCTCACAAAGGAGGAGCGCCAGCAGCTGCAGCAGCATATCCAAGAGACATATGATCAAGTCGGTTTGATCACAACGACAATTGGCAGACGAGTCGATCGAACAACTCGCTTAGAGGAGTTAACGTCTTTGTGGACGGAGTTAAAACAAGCGCAGGTCGTCGTGACAGATCGTCTGCATGGCATGATCTTTTGTGCGATCACTCATACACCGTGTGTTGTCCTTAGATCGTTTGATCATAAGGTGATGGAGGGATTTGAGTGGGTGGCTCACCTTCCGTTTATGACCCTTTTAAAAGAACCAAATGAGGACACTGTGAAAGAGGCCATTCATCAGCTGATGAAAACAAGCGGTCAAAAGGGAGAGGAAGCTGGATGAGGGCTCTTAAACGCTGCGTGAAAGCACAATGAATCGAGCGTTTCTTTATAATGCCAGTGCGAACTTAATCACGTTTGTCCTGATGATGCTTATGTCTGTTTGTTTAACACCTTATATTGTTCATACGCTTGGAGTGGAAGCATTCGGCTTAATCCATCTGACGCAAAATATGATCAACTATTTATCGGTCATTACGGCTTCGTTAAGTGCGGTTGTTGTGCGATTTTTTTCTGTGGCGGCTCATAAAGGAGAGATGGAGAAGGCGCAGCGCTATCTCGCTTCCTATTTCGTCAGTTCGTTTTTACTATCTATTAGTCTCTTTTTGCTTTGTCTTTTCGTGTCTCATCAGCTGGTTGAATGGCTTCATGTACCTGTTCAACTCGCAAAAGACACACAGACCGCCTTTATTTTAGGGGGGCTTTTATTTATGCTCAATTTCGTCATGTCTGGCATTGGGGCTGCACCGTTTTATGCGAATAAGCTCTATGTATCAAGTATTGGACAGGCGATTCAAATGTTTTTGAGGGCGCTGATGATTGTCATCCTGTTTACATGGACGACACCAGCCATTTGGCATATCCCGCTTGCGGCCGTCATAGGAAGCTTAGCGGCTATGGGAATCGGTATCTATTATTTTAAGAAACTCATCCCTTGGTTTTCGTTTAAGTGGCGGCACGTCTCATTATCGTCTAGTCTCACTCTTGTTCGATCAGGGGTCTGGCATTCATTTGAGCAAATGGGGATATTGCTGTTTTTACAAATTGATTTATTGATGACCAACTTGCTCATTGGAGCGGAAGCGACGGGCCAATATGCGGCAATTTTACAGTTTCCATTATTATTACGCACACTGGCAGGAACACTGGCCGTTGTGTTTGCACCAACGATCACGAAATTTTATTCGAATCAGGACAAAGAGGGACTCATTCAATATGCTGCAAACGCCATTAAGTGGAGCGGCTTATTTGTTGCGTTCCCAGCCGCACTTCTAGGAGGTCTCGCTGGTCCGCTCATGCTTTTATGGCTTGGGCCAGCCTTTGAGGAGCTGAAATGGCTTCTTATGATTCATGCGGCTTATTTATGTTTGACCTTGATGTTTTTACCGCTCACATATGTGCCAACCGTGTTTAATCGATTGAAAGTTCCTGCAGTTGTCACCCTTATATTAGGTGTGTCTAATGTGCTTTTTGCCTATGGATTGACTCATCTGCTACAGCTTGGTTTATATGGCATTGCATCAGCGGGGGCAATGGTTTTATTGATTAAAAATATTGTGTTTCTGCCATTTTATACGGCCAGGATCACGAATCAGAAACGCACTATCTTTTATAAACATGCACTGGTTCCACTTGCTGGTGGGCTATTTATTTGGGGCATCTGTGCGGGAATTCAGGCGGTATATAACGTGACTTCATGGTGGGAGCTGTTTTGTATTGGAGGGCTTTGTTTCATTCTCTATATGGGCTACTTGTATCTGTTTGCAGGAACGAAACGAGAGCGGATGCAGCTGATGCGTAAGGTAAAACATGCGGTCTCCCGCTAATATGAAAAGGAGATGCAATGATGAAAAGAATGATAGATGTGATGGTGGCATTGACGCTGCTCATCGCAGGCAGTCTTCTTTTTCTTCTCATCTATGGACTGATTAGATGGAAAATTGGAACGCCTGTGGTGTTTCGGCAGAAGCGGCCTGGTTTGTATGGCCGGCCTTTTATGCTATATAAATTTCGGACGATGACCGATGAACGCGATGAACATGGGGTGCTGCTGCCAGATCATTTGCGATTAACAAAAACCGGTGCCTTGATTCGAAAGCTTAGTCTTGATGAATTGCCGCAGCTTGTCAATGTACTCAAAGGAGAGCTTAGTCTTGTCGGGCCAAGGCCGCTTTTAATGGAGTATTTGCCTATGTATACAGAAGAACAAGCAAGGCGTCATCTTGTGAAGCCCGGTATAACAGGATGGGCACAGGTGAACGGCCGGAACACGCTTTCCTGGGAGGAGAAATTCACCTATGACCTTTGGTATGTCGAGCATCAATCGTTTTGGCTCGATATGAAAATTTTATGGATGACCTTGCTGAAAGTCATGAAAACAGAGGGGGTGCAGCAGCCGGATCATGCCACAGCTGAAAAATTTAAAGGAACCGATATGTAAGAAGCAAACCATTGGTTTAATTGGGGCCGGAGGACATAGCAAAGTCATTCAAGATCTCATTTTTGCACATGCCGATTTCTCATTATATGCGGTATTAGATGATCATTTTGAAGAGGCGGTCACTCAAAGCGGGATTTTGTATGGACCGATCTCCATGAGTGAGCAGCTGAGAGAGACAATGCCTCATATGAAATGGCTGATTGCGATCGGACAAAATGAGATTAGACAGCTCATGAAGGAACGCCTCTCATTTGAAGACACAGCATATGCCACACTCATTCACCCAGAGGCGGTCATGAGTCCGTCATCTGTCATTGGAAGGGGGACTGTTGTGATGGCAAGGGCAGTGGTTCAAGCAGATGCAGCCATCGGTGAGCATACGATTATAAATACAGGGTCTATCGCCGAGCATGACTGTATACTAGAATCGTTTGTGCACCTGTCACCAGGCGCGGTGCTGACTGGCGGTGTATCCGTGCGGGAAGGTGCCCATATTGGGGCTGGTGCCGTGGTGACACCGGGTATAACGATCGGAAGCTGGACGGTCATTGGCGCTGGAGCGGCAGTGACAAGAGATATACATGATCAGAAGGTCGCTGTAGGAATTCCTGCAATAGAAATCAAAGATCGGAGAGAAGGTGGGAAGTGATGAAAGAAAGGAAGCGAATTTACTTATCTCCTCCGCATATGAGCGGAAAAGAGACTTTCAAAATAGAGGAAGCTTTCAAGAGCAACTGGATTGCGCCGCTTGGACCGCTTGTGAATGAATTTGAACAGGCAGTGGCGGACTATGCAGGAGTGAGGACAGGAGCGGCTTTATCTTCAGGAACAGCAGCGATTCACCTTGCTTTAAAGCTGATAGGTGTGCAAAAAGGAGACATTGTCTTTTGTTCCACCCTCACGTTTGTTGCAACGGCAAATCCGATTTTATATGAACAAGCGGAGCCTGTTTTTATTGATTCTGAAAGGGAGACATGGAATATGTGCCCGCTTGCTTTAGAGAAAGCCTTGCTTGAATCAAAACGTCTTGGGAAAAAACCTCGCGCGGTCATCGTTGTCCATTTATATGGGCAAAGTGCAAAAATGGACGAGATCATGGCTCTGTGTGAAGCATATAATGTACCAGTCATTGAGGATGCCGCTGAATCGTTAGGTGCGCTTTATAAAGGAAGAAAAAGCGGCTCAATGGGCAGGTTCGGTATCTATTCTTTTAATGGAAATAAAATCATTACAACATCAGGGGGCGGAATGCTTGTGAGTGATGATGAAGCTGCGATTGAACGATGCCGCTTTCTTGCTTCACAGGCTAGAGAACAAGCGATGCACTATGAGCATCAAGAGATGGGATACAACTATCGCATGAGCAACCTCTTAGCAGGAGTCGGGATTGCTCAAATGGAAGTGCTGGACGAGCGTGTTGAACAAAAGCGCCGCATTTATCAGCGTTATCAGGACGCTTTATCAGAAGTAGAGGGTGTTCATTTGATGCCAGAATATCAAGAAACGAAATCCAACCGCTGGCTGACGGCATTGACCATTGATCGTGACACACAATTGTCTCCAGCAGATATCATTGGTGCTTTAGAAAAAGAACAAATCGAAGCAAGGCATGTATGGAAGCCGCTGCACCAGCAGCCGCTCTTTCGTCACTGCCCTTTTTATACTGCGGAAAAAGGCACTCCTGTATCTGAGCTGTTATTTGAGCGGGGGCTTTGTCTTCCGTCTGGAACGAGCATGACAGATGCAGATCAGGAACGTATCATCCATATACTTCATGACATGCTGCGAGAAAAAACATTTACCTCTTCACAGGCTGCTCATTCGTAAGCAGCCTGCCTCTCTTTCTATCAAATTCCTCAATTTGTGGAATAAATCGGAATAAGCATTGTCATTTCGTTTCAAATATGATATTGACAACGGCTTCCTTCCTCCTTAAAATGAAAATGATTATCAGCATCAATTAGGAGGAGCAACTTATGTCTATTTGGAGAAATTTTCCGAAAATTAAAATAAATTCAGTATTACCATTCCTGCTTATTTTCTTTTTACTAGTAGGATGCTCTCAAACAAACAATGGAGCAGAAGGCAATAAGGATCATCCTGATATGATCACAATGGCGTGGCCAAGAGATATTGGTGAAATGAATCCACACGTATACAACCCGTCACAATTATTTGCGCAATCAATGATTTATGAGCCATTGGTCAGCTATCAAAAGAATGGTAAGCTGAAACCTGAATTAGCGAAATCATGGGATGTTTCAAAGGATGGCAAGGTGTATACGTTCCATTTAAGAGACGGAGTGACTTTCTCAGACGGCTCTGAATTTAATGCGGACATTGTCAAAAAGAACTTCGATACAATTTTAAAAAATAAAGATTTACATAGCTGGTTAGGTGTCATTAAGAAAATCAAAAAGACAGAAGCCGTTGATAAAAAGACATTTAAACTCACATTAACAGCACCATATTATCCAACTGTGCAAGAATTAGCCGTTGTCCGTCCAGTTCGTTTCTTAGGTGAAGCAGGTTTCCCTAAAAAGGGAGATACGTCAAAAGGAATTAAAAAACCAGTGGGGACAGGCCCTTGGGTTTTAAAAACATATAAGAAAGATGATTATGCCATTTTCGAACGAAACGATCATTATTGGGGAGAAAAACCAAAGGTAAAAGAAATCAAGGTAAAGGTCATCCCAGATGCGGAAACGAGAGTTATGGCTTTTGAAAAAGGTGATGTGGATTTACTTTACGGAGAAGGAACCATTAGCCTTGATTCTTACAAACAGCTGGAAGCAAGCGGCAAGTATGAAACGAAAATGTCAGAGCCTGTTGCAACGAGACAGCTTGTTATGAACACAAAAGTGGATCAGCTGTCAGATGAGAAAGTGCGTCATGCCCTTCAATATGCCTTCAATAAAAAATCAATGGTAGAAGGGGTCACCTCAGGTTTAGAGGATGAAGCAGATCACATCCTGCCGACTAACATGCCGTATACGTCACACATTCAAGTGAAGTCTTTCAAATATGATGTGGACAAAGCCAAAGCATTGCTGGATGAAGCGGGCTGGACACTTCCAAAAGGAAAATCCGTTCGTGAAAAAGATGGGAAAAAGCTTGAGTTTAGTATGATGTATGACTCAGCGGAATCGATTCAAAAAGCGATGGCGGAAACGCTGCAAGCAGAATGGGCAGCCGTTGGTGTCGGCGTCAAGCTTGAGGGTGTGGATTTGGCCACACAGGTTCAACGCTTTAAAGCCAATAAGTTTGATATGAACTTCTTTAGCAACTACGGAGCGCCGTATGATCCGCATACATTTATGAACGTTCTTTCATCAGATGGTTTTGGATTCAAAGAAGCCATTTCAGCCTATCCAAATAAGGAAAAGCTGATCAAAGAAATGACGGAAATTCCATCCACAACAAATGAAAAGAAACGCAAAGCACTGTATTCGTCTGTCTTATCCTCTTTACAGGATCAAGGGGCAATTGTGCCAATCTCTTATTTTAAAAAGACAGCCGTTTATCAAAAAGCTGTGAAGGACTTTGAATTCCCTGCAAATCGTGATGAACATCCTTTCACAGGCATTAAGCTGAAGTAACAGAAGGAAGGTAAGGAAATGGGCCGCTATATCGTCAAACGAGTGCTATCAATTATTCCTGTATTTTTATTAGCCACACTGCTCACAACTGGTATGATTCACCTCTCGCCAGTTGACCCGGCTGAGGCATATTTAGCAGCGGCTCATATCCAGCCTACAGATGAAATATTAGCGCAAAAACGAAGTGAATTCGGCTTAGACGAGCCGTTTTATATGCAGTATCTTCATACCATTGAAAAAGTCATTCACCTTGATTTCGGCCGGTCGTATATGTCCAATCAGCCTGTCGTTGATGAGGTGATTTATCGAATACCGGCGACAATTCAATTGGCGCTTACCAGTCTGCTGATCGCTATATGCGTCAGCATTCCGCTCGGCTTTTTCAGCGGCATGAGGAAAAATGGTGCCGTGGATCATGTGAGCCGGCTCATTTCTTTCTTAGGAGCATCTATCCCGACGTTTGTCTTGGGGTATTTGCTCATCTTCTTTTTTTCAGTGAAACTTGACCTCTTACCAGTTGAAGGGATTGGAACATGGGAGCATCTCATTCTGCCCTCGATCACACTTGCAGTCCCTTTAATTGCTACGTATACAAGGCTGTTACGGTCAAGTGTGAGTGAGGCGCTTCAAGAGCCTTTCGTTCAATATGCGAGAATCAGAGGTTTGAAGGAACAATCGATCATGTTCAAGCATGTGTTCAGAATTGCGATATCGCCGATGCTGACCGGACTAGGGGTGAACCTTGGCAAGCTGTTAACCGGAACCATTATTGTAGAGGCCGTTTTCTCATGGCCAGGGTTTGGCCGCTTTTTTATTGAAGCGATCTTTAACAGAGATCTGCCTGTCATTCAATTTTATGTCCTCATGTCGGCATGTATTTTTATCTTGAGCAGCTTGATCGTTGACTTAGTTCAGCTGATCATAGACCCCCGTATTTCTAGAAAGGAAGGCCGCCAGCAATGATGACAAAAGTAAAACATCTCTTCGTTCATCAAAAGATGATCTCGATCTGCGCTTTGCTGCTCGGTCTCCTGCTCATTGTCACAATATGTGCACCATGGATCGCTCCACATGATCCGGCTGCTGTCAATCTAGCAATGAAGCTAAAGGGATCTTCGTGGGAGTATCCTCTTGGAACAGATCAATTAGGGCGGTGCAATTTATCTCGTATTTTATATGGTGCGCGTGTTTCGCTCGGCTGTGCGTTATTAATCTTTCTTTCTTCGTTATTCATTGGTTTAATTGTCGGCCTCTTTTCAGGATACAAAGGCGGCTGGATCGATCATGTTTTGATGAGAATCTGTGACGGCGTCATGGCATTTCCCAACCTGGTGCTGATTCTTGGATTAGTCGGCATCTTCGGTCCGGGACTTCCTCAAGTCGTACTTGCCTTGATGCTTGTGCAATGGGTATATTATGCCCGCGTCTTCCGAGGAATGGTGCTCAGTTTAAAAGAACAGAACTTTATTGCAGCTGCAAAAATCAGTGGGACCTCGCATTGGAACATTATGAGAAAGCATATGATTCCCAATGTCCTGCCGCCATTAGCAGTCATTGGAACACTTGAAATGGGCTGGGCGATTATGGACATTTCTGCGATGTCTTTCCTCGGATTAGGGGTTCAGCCTCCTATGCCTGAATGGGGAGCGATGATTCATGAAGGGAAATCTTACATTCAAACGAATCCTCAGTTAATGCTGTACCCAGGTCTTGTGATCATGGCTGTGGTGGTTCTGTTTAATTTACTAGGAGAAGCCCTTTCAGAGAAATATGGCATCAAACGCCGTGTGTAAAGGAATGATCAATGTGCAAGAGTCCATTTTACAAGTAGAGAACCTGCATGTGCAGACGAAAACACCTCAAGGGACAACCCCTCTTATTCAAGAAGTCTCGTTTGAAGTAGGGCGCGGTCAAATCCTTGGATTAATTGGTGAGAGCGGCTGCGGGAAAACAGTGACAAGTATGTCGATCTTGCGTATGCTTGATCGAAAAACAACGGAAGTCACTGGCAGTATCACATTACAGGGACGAGAATTGATCGGTATAAGTGAAAAGGATATGCGTTCCATTCGGGGCAAAGAAATCTCGTATATTATGCAAAATCCAATGAACAGCTTTACGCCGGTATGGACAATCGGCCATCAGCTGGTTGAAACGATCCGCCGGCATACGGCTGTCAGTAAAAGGCAGGCACGATCACAGGCAATAGATGCGTTAGCGAAAATGAATCTGCCGCAGCCAGACCAGCTGTTCAATAAGTATCCTTTTGAATTAAGCGGAGGGATGCTGCAGCGTGTCATGATCGCCATGGCTGCCTGTATGCACCCGCCCCTCATCATTGCAGATGAGCCGACAACTGCATTAGATGTACACAATCAGAAACGGGTGCTTCAGCATCTGAACCAAATTCGTCATGACTATGGAACGGCCATTTTACTCATTACCCACGATCTTGGTGTCATTGCTGAAATGGCAGATCAAGTTGTCGTCATGAAACAAGGAGAAATTGTTGAAAAGGCAGGAGTTCTTGAACTTTTTGAACAACCAAAGCATGATTATACAAAAAAACTATTAGCAGCTCGTCCATCCATCCCAGCTGTTTGCCCGATTTGAGGTGAGAAGGCCCTTGTATTTATTAGAAGTGAAAGCAGTCAGTCATGCATACACGAACCGGTCGTTTCTAATGAGAAAAAAAGGCGCAGCCCCTGTCCTGAAAAGCGTCGATTTGAATATTGAAGAAGGCACATGCCTTGGGCTGCTGGGACAAAGCGGCGCAGGGAAAAGTACACTTGGCCGCATCATACTTGGTTTAGAGAAACCAAAAGCTGGGCAGGTGCTTTTTGAAGGTCAGGATGTCTATCATGCAGATCAGCAAACACGTAAGCATTTTCGCCGGCATGTGCAAGCGGTGTTTCAGGATTCCTATTCGGCGGTAAATCCAAGGTGGACAGTCGAACAAATTTTATCTGAGCCGCTTGAAAACTACGAATCCATGAGCCGAAAGGAACGTAAAAACGTGCTGATTCACTGGCTGGAAAGAGTCGGGCTCGGTGAAAAGGATTTGTGTAAATATCCACACCAATTCAGCGGCGGCCAGCTGCAAAGGATCAACATCGCTAGAGCTTTATTGCTCCAGCCAAAGCTCATTGTACTTGATGAATCTGTCAGCAGCTTAGACATGGTGACGCAGGCTGTCATTTTAGATTTATTAGTAGAATTAAAGAAGGAGCTGGGTGTGGCTTACTTATTTATTACACATGATATAACAGCAGCCTATCACTTATGTGATCAATTGGCGATTCTTGATCAAGGAGAGCTAGCTGCCCAATTTCAATCAAAGGATGACTTCTTTTCATCAGAAGAGGAAGCGGTGCGGAAAATGAGAGATGCAATGCTCGCAGACCATCCTTTGTCACGAACGATTGGCAGACCGGTTCGGTAAAACTTCATTTTATCAATGCCTCAGCGTGCAGCCAAAGCGTCGCATTCGGTAAAAAGCAAAGAGCGAAAGCCCCTTTGCAGGCAATCTGCGCCTCTTTTAGAAAGAGGCTATTTTTCATGAAAGGCAGGTGGCATCGTGAACCATCGAGCGTATTTAGCTTTGGCCATTCCTTTAACAATTTCAACGATGACCACTCCATTACTGGGAGCTGTTGATACAGCGGTTGTCGGTCAGCTGGCAAATCCCGCTTATATTGGAGGCGTTGCGGTCGGCAGTCTCATTTTCAGTACATTATATTGGCTGTTTGGTTTTTTGCGGGTAAGTACATCTGCTTTTGCCGCCCAGGCAAACGGTGCACAGAATGAGGAGCAGGGCGTTCTTGCTTTTCTAAGACCTTTTTTTGTCGCCATCATTGTCGGACTTTGTTTTATTGCCCTGCAATGGCCGATCATTCAATCTGCTTTTCTAGTGATCTCTCCTGATGCTGATGTCCGTCAATTTGCCGCAGACTATTTTCATATTCGCATTTGGGGAGCGCCATTTACTTTAATGAATTATGTTATATTGGGCTGGCTGATGGGGATGGCTAAAATGAAAGAAGCTCTTTCATTACAAATCTTGATCAATGTCATGAATATGGCGCTCGCATTTCTGCTTGCTCATGTGTTTTCGTTTGCAGTCAAAGGGGTAGCGGCGGCGACATTGATATCTGAACTAACCGCTTTTGTGTTAGGGGCATGGATCATTCTGAAGCATTCGTCAAACGGATTCAAGATGCCTTCCATCAAGAAAATCATGGATACTCAGGCAGTGAAGAAAATGTTTCATGTGAATAAAGATTTGTTCATTAGGACGATCTGTCTGCTAGTGGTCATCAATATGTTTACGGCAAAAGGTGCTTCTTTTGGTACAGAGCTGCTGGCAGCCAATGCCATCTTATTTCAAATTCACTACATCATGGCTTATTTGTTCGATGGTTTTGCCAATGCGTCCAGCATCCTTGTTGGCAGGTCAGTTGGTGCAAATGACCGCACCCTCTATGAAAGAACCTTAACCCTTTCGAGGCAGTGGGCACTTGTGATGGCATGTGTCATTGCGGCGGTTTATTTTTTATTAAAAGAGCCGATATTGAGCTTGTTTACAAATCTCCCTCAGCTGCTAGATGTGACATTACACTATGCAGACTGGCTTGTTCTTTATCCATTTGCAGCTTGTTTCGGATTGGTCATTTACGGCGTATTTACAGGTGCAACAGAAATTGCCCCTGTTAGAAATTCGATGCTGTTTGCGATGATTTTGTTTATCGTCGTTCAAACCGCAGTCACGCCCATTTGGCACAATCATGGCCTATGGTTTGCCTTTATCATCTATACTGTAGGGCGGTCTGGCTTTTTAATGATGTATAAATCGAGGCTGGATCAGAAGCTTTTTGCATATGATAAACACCCTTTGCCATCTTGACAAAAGGGTGTTCTTTTTCGTTCATTCGCTTTCTTTTTTCACCTTTTGATAGGCTTCATCAAGATGCTGAATTCGCTTCAATACAACCGCATTTTTGGTCAGCTGGTCTTGAACAAGCGTTGACACTACTGAGCGGTAATATGCATTCATCGCATGAATCTTGTCTTCATTTTGGTTCATGGCGATGTGCTGCTTCAAGTTGTCGACAAAGTATGGAACGGAAAAAAGTTCAGACATAGAAATCACTCCTATTTCGTATATACGGTCCGTCAATCTTCATGTAAAATGATGAGAGGGAGGGGAGACAATGAGCCTTAAACTGCAACAAGAACAGGTATTAAAGCAGGTGCTCACACAAGAACTTAGGCAGGCCATTACGCTGCTGCAGCTGAATTGCGCAGAGCTCGGCGAGTATCTTGACCAGTTAGCGCTTGAGAACCCTCTGATTGAGCGGAAAGACACGGACAGCTATCAACCAGTTTATCATAAAAAATCACAAGATCGAATGACAGAGCCGTATCGAACGCATCAAAAAGAAAGCCTGCAAATGTTTTTAAAAAGACAGGCGATTGATTTGAATTTAAGTGAAAAGAATCAAAGAATCTTTCACTTTATGATTGACTCCATTGATTCCAATGGCTATCTAAATGAACCGATTGACGCAATGGCAGCTGTCTTAGAGGTGCCAGCTGAAGAAGTAGAAGCTGTCCTTCATCAGCTGCAATCGCTGGAGCCTGCCGGGATTGGCGCAAGATCATTGCAGGAATGCATCCTCCTTCAGCTGAGAAGGAAAAAGAAGCGCTGGTATGAAGCCGAGCTGATCATCGAAGAGCATTTCTTTCTTTTTGCCAGGAAGGCTTGGAAGGAAATTGCGGCCAAAACAGGTGTTTCAATGAAAACACTCCAGGCGGTACAAGATGAAGTGTCTCAGCTTGAACCAAGACCAGGCCTTCATTTCTCATTTGATGAAGAGCATGTGTATATAGAGCCTGATGTGACAATTACTGTGGTGCAGGATCACATCACATTTGAGCTGAATCAGCGCGCTTTTCCAGACGTAGAAATGAATGAAGGCTACTTCGCCATGATTCAAGACCAAAAGCGGCATGAAGCATATGCGTATTTAAAGGAAAAAGAGCAGCAGTACAATTGGCTTGTCCAAGCGCTGAAGCAAAGAAAGCAAACGATGACTCATGTCGTTCGTGAGATTATCTCACATCAGACCGATTTTTTTCTAACAGGGAAACATAAAATGAAACCGCTTACGATGAAGCGGATTGCAGATATACTGCAAGTCCATGAGTCAACAGTCAGCCGGACTGTAAAAGGGAAAATGGTGCAAACCCCTTATGGTCTTATGGAAATGAAACAATTTTTCCAAGCGAAATTAGAAGGGCATTCGCTAGAAGAGGCGTCCAGCTACACAGTCAAAACGCACATTGCAGAGCTCATCCAAACGGAAAATAAGAAAAAACCGTATTCAGATCAGCAAATCATGACACTGCTTCAGCAAACCTTTGGCATCCGCGCGTCGCGCAGAACCATTGCAAAATATCGTGAACAAATGAATCTTCCGTCCTCTACGCTGCGGAAGCGATACGATTAAAAAGAAGTACTTGCCAGAACATGGCACGTGCTTCTTTTTTGTTGAAAGCAAGGCAGCTCGAAGATTTCTTGAAAATTAAAGAGGGGAGACGTGTGATCGGAAATTTTGGGGTAAAGTATAAGATAGGGCATGAGCCGATAGGGATAGACAACAGTGATGAGGTGAGACCAATTGAAATATAAACAAATTAAAACAAAAAAAATATATGAAGAAATTGCGGATGCATTAATTGAATCCATTCGTACAGGTGAGCTTCTTCCAGGGGAAAAATTAGATTCGGTTCAAGCGCTTTCAGAAAGCTTTCAAGTCAGCCGTTCCGCTGTAAGAGAGGCACTGTCTGCTCTCAAAGCGATCGGATTAATAGAGATGAAGCAAGGGGAAGGCACATATGTGAAGCAGTTTGATCCTGAGCAGCTCACATTTAGCCTGTCTCCTGCATTTTTGATGAAGCAGCATGATGTCACACAGCTCCTTGAATTAAGAACCATAATTGAGACGGGTGCTGTTAAAAAGGCAGCGCTCATGCGAACGGACGATGACCTTCATCAGCTGCGTGAGGCACTCGAACAAATGAAACTCGCAGAAGCACATAAAGAAACTGGTGAAGAGGCAGACCTCGCATTCCATCTCGCTTTAGCCAAAGCCTCAAAGAATGATTTATTAAAAGCGTTAATGAATCAGGTCTCCACCTTGCTGGTAGAAACGATGCGGGAGACGAGAAAAGTCGTCTTATTTTCAAGAAAAGCCTCCATTCGGCAGCTTTACAAAGAACATGAACACATTTACAAAGCCGTCATGGCAAGACAGCCAGAAGAAGCAGAAAGAGCGATGCTCACGCATTTAAAAAATGTAGAAAAACTGCTGAGTGATGTGAGTCAAGAACCGGCAGGACAGTCAGAACCACAGTAAGCTGTGCCGAATGAGGGCACAGCTCTATTATTAACGAGAAATATGCAGTTTTTTCATGCGATATTGCAGACTTTGCCTGCTCATGCCCAATAACTTTGCAGTCTGTGAAATATTATCGTCCATTTTTTCTAAGTAATGGACGATGTATTGTTTTTCGAATCGTTCCATTTGGGTTTGAAAATCAGTCGTATGTTCTGGGCTTGTATAAATAAACGTGTCAGCTGCGGTATGCTGCAAAGGGTTCGTCTGTAATTGCGCTGCAGGACGGCCTTCCCTATGTTTAAATCTAAAATGATATGGAAGGTGATGCATGCATAAGTAATCCTCATCCATCATCATATTCATCCCCGCTTCAATCACATGCTCCAGTTCTCGTACATTACCCGGCCAATCATACGCTTGAAAAAGGGCTAGTACCTCTTCATCAGCCGCCTTCACCTTCATTTGAAACAGCTCATTATATTTTTGAATAAAATGACTGACAAATGTAGGAATGTCTTCTTTTCGTTCAGAAAGCGGCGGAATAAATAGGGTGACAATACCCAGCCGGTAAAATAAATCCTTGCGCATGCGTCCGCCTGCGATTGCATCTACAGGATCCTCATTCATATTGGCAATGACTCTTACATCAACAGCGATTTCTTTTGTGCTGCCAAGCCTTCTCACACGTTTCTCCTGTAATACACGCAGCAGTTTTGCTTGAAGACCAGGATTTAATGAGTTGATCTCATCAAGCAGCAGTGTACCTCCCTGCGCCTGTTCAAATAAGCCGGGCTGATCAGTTGCGCCTGTAAAAGCCCCTTTTTGTGTACCAAAGAGCAGACTTTCAATGAGATTATCAGGCAGTGCCGCGCAATTTTGGGTAATAAATGGTCCAGATGATCGGCTGCTGCCGTTATGAATACTTTGCGCAAATAGTTCTTTTCCTGTCCCTGTTTCTCCAACAATGAGCACATAGGAAGAGGTGCGTGTCGCTCGTTTTGCATGCTCAATCACCTCTAAAAACGCAGGGCTTTGTCCAATAATGGAATCAAAGGTAAAGCGCGTGCTTCCTTTTTTCTTCATATTGTGATGAATCAACCGTTCCAGCTTCGTCACATCATTCGAAATTTCAACCGCTCCTTGGATAAGGCCGTCTCGAACGAGCGGGTATGTATGATTAATCGTTGTGATTTCTTTTCCATTGTAATTATGATACGTCTGCTTTGCATGAACGGTTTGTTTCCCGGTACGCAGCGCTTGGACAAGCGTACTGTGCATTTCGTCTTGGAAGACGAAGAGGTCTAATACATTTTTATGGAGAACATCAGAGCGTTTCAAAGACTCAATCTCCATCATTTTTTTATTATAAACAACAGTATTGCCATTCTCGTCAATTGCATGAACCCCGACATCTATTAAATCAAGCATTTGTTTATACAGATCAATCTCATTTTCCAGCTTTGCAGTATACTGATCTTCTTTCATTGAAGCACCTCCAGACGTTACCTCTATTTTAACATGAAAAATTTTGCGGTTCCCTCTAAAAAATTTGGCAGATGCAAAGATATTTTGCATAAAGAATCAGATCAATCACCGCTACAATGCGGGCAGAAAGTTGGCACGATCCTTGCATATCATATGTGTGTAGATAAAAGAGGGTAGCTTATAGAAGGAGGAATAGACGATGACACAGACAAATGAATTGATTCAACAAACCGAACAATACGGTGCGGCAAACTATCATCCGCTGCCAATTGTGATTTCAGAGGCTGAAGGAGTTTGGGTGACAGACCCTGAAGGCAATCGATATATGGATATGCTGAGTGCGTATTCCGCGGTGAACCAAGGCCATCGCCATCCCCGCATTATTGAGGCGCTCAAAAAACAGGCAGATCGTGTGACACTGACTTCAAGAGCTTTTCACAATGATCAGCTTGGCCCTTGGTATGAGAAAATTTGTCAAATGACGAATAAAGAGATGGCACTCCCGATGAATACTGGCGCTGAGGCTGTAGAAACAGCTGTAAAAGCAGCAAGACGCTGGGGCTATGACGTCAAGGGAATCGAAGACAATCGCGCAGAAATCATTGCGTGCGTCGGTAACTTCCATGGCAGAACGATGACGGCTGTTTCCCTTTCTTCTGAAGCAGAATATCAAAGAGGTTTCGGTCCAATGCTTCCAGGCATTAAACTGATTCCTTACGGAGATATTGAAGCGTTACGTGAAGCCATTACACCACAAACAGCGGCTTTTCTGATCGAACCTATTCAAGGAGAAGCGGGAATTGTCATGCCGCCGGAAGGCTTCTTGAAGGAAGCGAAGTCGCTTTGTGAAAAGGAACATGTGCTGTTCATTGCGGATGAAATTCAGGTCGGATTAGCGCGAACAGGTAAGATGTTTGCATGTGACTGGGAAGACATTGAGCCAGATATGCTGATTCTTGGGAAAGCTTTAGGCGGCGGTGTATTCCCAATCTCGTGTGTGGTCGCAAACCGCGATATATTAGGTGTGTTTAACCCTGGATCTCACGGCTCTACCTTCGGCGGAAATCCTCTTGCGTGTGCGGTGTCGCTGGCTGCACTGGATGTCTTAATCGACGAAAACCTTGCAGCGCGTTCTATGGAGCTTGGCGAATACTTAAAAGACAAACTCACGCGCATTCAAAGTCCTGTCATCAAGGAAGTGCGCGGCCGCGGATTATTTATCGGCATGGAGCTGACAGAGGCAGCGAGACCTTATTGTGAGAAGCTGAAACAAGCAGGGCTGTTATGTAAGGAAACCCATGAGACCGTCATCCGCTTTGCACCGCCTCTCACGATATCTAAAGAAGATTTAGACTGGGCGATTGGTCATATTGAAGCATTATTTCAAGCATAAATGTCAAAGGGGGAGAAACCTTCACTTTCTCCCTTTCTCTTTCAACGAACAGCGAATTTTGTCAAAGGATGATGAATAGAAGAGTGAAAGTGGGGAAGCGGATTTGAACCAAGAACAGCATAATGAACTAGAACGTTCCATGAAAAGCAGGCATCTCTTTATGATTGCCTTAGGCGGCGTCATTGGTACTGGTCTTTTCCTTGGGTCAGGACTCATTATCCATCAGGCTGGACCCGGGGGAGCCATTCTATCCTTTATCATTGGCGGATTGTTAATGTATTTGGTGATGCTCTGTCTTGGAGAATTAGCGGTGGCGATGCCGACAGCGGGTTCCTTTCAGGAGTATGCAACCAAATATATAGGTCCGTCCACAGGCTTTATGATCGGCTGGCTTTATTGGTTTAGCTGGGCATGTACAATAGGACTGGAGTTTACGTCAGCAGGCATTTTGCTCCAAAGGTGGTTCCCAGATATCCCTGTTTGGCTTTGGTGTCTTGCATTTAGCGTGATTTTATTTGCCGTGAATGCCATCTCAGCTCGCAGCTTTGCTGAAACCGAGTTTTGGTTTTCAGCCATTAAGGTCGCTGCCATCCTATTATTTATTATCATTGGAATTGGCGCAATTTTCGGAATGATTCATCTGAAAGATGGAGAACCAGCCCCTCTATTTCGTCATTTGACGGATCATGGCGGACTATTTCCTAACGGCGTTTTTGCTATTTTATTAACCATGGTCACGGTCAATTTCTCCTTTCAAGGAACAGAACTTGTAGGGATTGCAGCAGGAGAGAGTGAAAGCCCTGAAAAAACATTGCCTCGTTCTATACGAAATATTATTTGGAGAACGATGGTCTTTTTCGTTTTATCCATTGCGGTTCTGGCCGCGCTTCTTCCGTGGCAGACAGCAGGCACTGTCGACAGCCCGTTTGTCGTCGTGCTGGACAAGGTCGGTATACCATATGCGGCAGATATCATGAATTTTATCATCATCACAGCCGTATTATCTGTAGCAAACTCTGGATTATATGCATCATCACGTATGCTTTGGTCGCTGTCGAAAGACGGGAAAGGACCTGAATTTACGAAAAAGCTGTCCAAGCGTAAAATTCCGATCAATGCACTATTGGTGACAATGGTCGTATCTGCACTATCCCTGCTGACAAGTGTTGTGGCTCCAAAAACGGTGTATGTGTGGCTCATTTCTATTTCTGGTATGGTTCTTGTTGTGGTATGGATGTCTATTTGCTTGTCTCAGTATTTCTTTAGAAAACAATTCCTAAAGGCGGGCGGAGATGTAAAGGATCTCGTCTTCCGAACACCGCTCTATCCATTTGTTCCACTAGCAGGCTTTATCGCATTTGGCATTGTCCTCATCAGCTTATTTTTTATCGAGGATCAGCGGATCGGTCTTTATTGCGGAATCCCGTTCATGGCTGCCTGCTACATTATTTATTATCTCAAAATCAAACCGAAGGAAGAGGCAAAACAGTTTGGAACCATCACAAAAACATAAGCAGGTCCTGAAAAAAATGTGCATGCTCATATCACCAGCATGCACATTTTCCATCGTGAATACATTCTATATAAAAGAAAATAAATATTTTGAAAAGAAATATCATCGCAAGAACCTTGATGACAAGCAGGCTATCGGTGAAAATGTGTCTATTTTTTGTCTAAATGTGTTTGTAAGAGTTGAAAATGCAAGATTATCCTGTTAAAATAATTAAAGAAAGCAGGGATTGATTTTTTTTGGCTGTGGCGGGACGTTTTTTGTCACAGTGGGACGTTTTTAGTCCAACGTGAAAAGGAAGGGTCGTTAGCCATGAATCGTTTATTGGAAGCTCAAAAAAAATTATTGCCAGATCTTCTCATTGTTATGCAAAAACGCTACGACATTTTGCAGTACATCAGATTAGCTGAACCGATTGGCCGCAGAAGTCTTGCGACAAGTCTTGGTCTCAGTGAGCGCATCTTACGTGCTGAAGTTCAGTTTTTAAAAGAACAAAATCTGCTGGATGTGAAAACGAGCGGTATGATGCTGACGAGTGAGGGTCACGCTTTGCTTGAAATGCTTGAAGGAATGATGAAGGACGTTTTAGGTTTAACCTTTTTGGAAAATACATTAAAGAGAAAGTTAGGCCTGGAAGAAGTCATGATCGTTTCTGGAGACAGTGACGAATCCCCGTGGGTGAAGCAAGAAATGGGAAGAGCTGCTGTCCAATGCATGAAAAAAAGGTTTACTGGAAATAATATCGTCGCCGTCACTGGCGGAACGACGATGGAAGCCGTTGCCGAAATGATGACCCCTGATGCCAAAAACCGCAATACGATGTTTGTCCCTGCGAGAGGCGGTCTTGGGGAGAATGTAAAAAATCAGGCAAACACCATTTGTGCCCACATGGCTGAAAAAGCTTCCGGTACTTACAAACTGCTGTTTGTTCCAGGGCAGCTGTCAGAAGGTGCTTACTCTTCCATTATTGAAGAGCCGTCCGTCAAAGAAGTGCTTCAAACGATTAAATCGTCCACGATGCTTATTCATGGTATTGGTGAAGCAAAAACAATGGCGATGAGACGAAATACACCAGCTGAAGATTTAAAAAAGATTGATGAGCATGACGCAGTGACAGAGGCCTTTGGCTATTACTTTAATCGTGATGGTGAGGTTGTACACAAAGTGCACTCCGTCGGCATGCAGCTAGATGATCTAGAAAGCATTCCACACATCATTGCTGTTGCAGGTGGATCATCAAAGGCGGGGGCGATTGAAGCTTATTTCAAAAAACCGCGCCGAACGGTTCTCGTCACAGACGAAGGAGCCGCAAAAGAGTTATTAAGGGAGTCAATTGATCCCTCAATATAAAACATTGTGACCTATAAAAGGAGGAAACATCATGGCAGTAAAAGTCGGTATTAACGGATTTGGACGTATTGGACGTAACGTATTTCGTGCAGCATTAAATAATCCTGAAGTTGAGGTAGTAGCGGTTAACGATCTAACAGATGCTAACATGCTTGCACACCTTTTACAATATGACTCTGTTCACGGAAAACTAGATGCAGAGGTTTCTGTAGACGGTACAAACTTAGTAGTGAACGGTAAAACAATCGAAGTATCAGCTGAACGTGACCCTGCGAAATTAAGCTGGGGTAAACAAGGCGTAGAAATCGTTGTTGAATCTACTGGATTCTTCACAAAACGTGCAGACGCTGCTAAACACTTAGAAGCTGGCGCTAAAAAAGTCATCATCTCTGCTCCTGCTAACGAAGAAGATATCACAATCGTTATGGGTGTAAACGAAGACAAATACGATGCAGCTAGCCACGATGTCATCTCTAATGCATCTTGTACGACAAACTGCTTAGCACCATTTGCAAAAGTACTTAACGATAAATTTGGTATCAAACGCGGTATGATGACAACTGTTCACTCATACACAAATGACCAGCAAATTCTTGATCTTCCGCACAAAGACTACCGTCGTGCTCGTGCAGCTGCGGAAAACATTATCCCAACTTCTACAGGTGCTGCGAAAGCTGTTTCACTTGTATTGCCTGAACTTAAAGGTAAATTAAACGGTGGCGCTATGCGTGTTCCAACACCTAACGTTTCTTTAGTTGACCTTGTTGCTGAATTAAACCAAGATGTAACAGCTGAAGACGTAAATGCAGCACTTAAAGAAGCAGCTGAAGGAGAACTTAAAGGAATCCTTGGCTACAGCGAAGAGCCATTAGTATCTGGTGACTACAATGGTAATGCAAACTCTTCAACAATCGATGCTCTTTCTACAATGGTAATGGAAGGCAGCATGGTGAAAGTAATCTCTTGGTACGATAACGAGAGCGGATATTCTCACCGCGTTGTTGACCTTGCAGCTTACATTGCAAAACAAGGTCTTTAATTTCTCACACTGAAGGAACTCACTTGGTTCTTTCCTAGAGACACGATATAATGAAGACGGACAAGGGAAGGGGAAGCATCCCTTTCCCTTTTTCTCTGTTTTTATCCGTTCTGCACGATTTCTCGTTTTGATGAGGGCAAAATGGGAAAAGGATAAAGAGAGTCTTGTCCAATGCGTAAGGAAACCAGAATAAAGGAGGATCTCCTGACGAGCATGAATAAGAAATCAGTAAAAGACATTGACGTAAAAGGTAAAGTTGTGTTCTGCCGCGTAGATTTTAACGTTCCGATGAAGGACGGAGAAGTGACGGATGATACTCGTATCCGCGCAGCATTACCAACAATTGAGTATTTAACAGGACAAGGCGCAAAGGTACTGCTAGCTAGTCATTTGGGTCGTCCGAAGGGTCAAGTTACTGAAGAACTGCGTCTGACACCTGTGGCAAAACGTCTGCAAGAGCTTCTTGGAAAAGAAGTGAAAAAAGCAGATGAAGCTTACGGCGACAACGTGAAAAAGCAAATCTCTGATTTAAAAGAAGGAGATGTGCTAGTGCTTGAAAACGTTCGTTTCTATCCTGGTGAAGAAAAGAACGATCCTGAATTATCAAAAGCATTTGCTGATTTAGCCGATGTGTATGTCAATGATGCGTTCGGTGCTGCACACCGTGCACATGCATCGACAGCTGGTATTGCAGCTTATCTTCCGGCTGTTTCAGGCTTCCTCATGCAAAAAGAGCTTGAGGTTCTAGGGAAAGCCATTTCAAATCCTGATCGCCCATTTACAGCGATTATCGGCGGCGCAAAGGTAAAGGATAAAATCGGTGTGATTGAAAGTCTTCTTGATAAAGTGGACAACCTCATCATCGGCGGCGGACTTGCTTACACATTTGTGAAAGCACTTGGCCACGAGGTAGGGAAATCTCTATTAGAAGAAGACAAAGTCGATTTAGCGAAATCCTTTATGGACCGTGCAAAAGAAAAAGGCGTGAACTTCCTGATTCCAACAGATGTTCTGGTAGCCGACGACTTTTCAAATGATGCGAATACAAGCATTGTGCCAATCTCTGAAATTCCAAGTGATCTAGAAGCACTTGATATTGGAACAGAGACAAGAGAAAAGTATGCTGACGTTATTAAAAACAGCAAACTTGTTGTCTGGAACGGACCAATGGGTGTATTTGAAATCGATGCATTCGCTAAAGGAACAAAAGCTATCGCAGAAGCACTGGCAGAAGCAAAAGATACATATTCTGTCATTGGTGGTGGAGATTCAGCAGCAGCTGTTGAGAAATTTGGTCTTGCCGATCAGATGAGCCATATTTCTACAGGCGGCGGCGCTTCACTTGAATTTATGGAAGGCAAAGAACTTCCTGGTGTTACTGCATTAAACGATAAATAAGACCAAAACTGCTATAAGGAAGTGTCAATCATGAGAAAACCAATTATAGCTGGGAACTGGAAAATGAACAAAACACTTGGCGAAGCAGTCAGCTTCGTTGAAGAAGTCAAGTCATCTATTCCATCTCCTGACAAAGTGGAATCCATTGTCTGTGCGCCAGCTCTTTTCCTTGAAAAGCTAAACAGCCTATCAAACGGAACAGACCTTAAAATTGGTGCACAAAACATGCACTTTGAAGAAAATGGTGCATTCACTGGTGAAATCAGCCCTGCTGCTTTAAAAGATTTACGCATCGGCTATTCAGTGATTGGGCATTCAGAGCGTCGTGAATTCTTTGCTGAAACAGATGAAACAGTGAACAAAAAAGCACATGCTGCATTCAAGCATGGCATCGTTCCAATCATTTGTGTAGGTGAAACGCTTGAAGAGCGTGAAGCTGGCAAAACAAATGAACTTGTCGCTGATCAAGTGAAGAAAGCACTAGCTGGTTTAACGAAGCAGCAAGTCGCTGAATCTGTGATTGCATATGAGCCAATCTGGGCTATCGGTACAGGAAAATCTTCTACAGCGAAAGATGCAAACGACGTTTGCGCACACATCCGCCAAACCGTTGCAAGCGAATTTGGTCAAGAAGCGGCAGACAGCCTTCGCATTCAATATGGCGGAAGCGTGAAGCCGGCAAATATTAAAGAATATATGGCAGAATCCGATATTGACGGTGCTTTGGTAGGCGGCGCAAGCTTAGAACCTCAGTCTTTCGTTCAATTATTGGAGGAAGGTCAATATGAGTAAGAAACCAGCTGCATTAATCATCTTAGACGGGTTCGGTTTAAGAGGCGAAACAGTCGGTAACGCTGTCGCACAAGCAAAAAAACCGAACTTTGACCGCTACTGGAACGAATTTCCGCATCAAACCTTAACGGCTTCAGGTGAGGCAGTAGGTCTACCGGAAGGTCAAATGGGGAACTCTGAAGTTGGGCATTTGAACATCGGTGCAGGACGCATTGTGTATCAAAGCTTAACAAGGGTGAATGTTGCCATTCGTGAAGGGGAATTTGAGAAAAACGAAACGTTCCTAGATGCAATGACGTATGCAAAAGAGAATGACAAGGCGCTTCATTTATTTGGACTCTTGTCAGACGGCGGTGTGCACAGTCACATCCAGCATCTTTTTGCCCTGCTGAAGCTGGCGAAAAAAGAAGGCTTAACAAAGGTATACATTCATGGTTTCTTGGACGGACGTGATGTTGGTCAGAAGACAGCCAAAGTGTACTTAAAACAGCTGGAAGAACAAATCAAAGAAATCGGTGTCGGTGAAGTGGCAACACTTTCAGGACGCTATTACTCAATGGACCGTGACAAACGCTGGGATCGTGTGGAGAAAGCGTACCGTGCGATGGCATATGGTGAAGGGCCAAGCTATCAAAACATCTATGATGTCGTTGATGACTCCTATGAAAATGGAATCTACGATGAATTCGTTATTCCATCTGTCATTACGAGAGAAAATGGTGAGCCGGTTGCCAAAGTAAACGACGGCGACTCTGTGATTTTTTATAACTTCCGTCCAGACCGTGCCATCCAAATCTCAAACACTTTCACAAATGCAGATTTCCGCTCGTTTGACCGCGGAGAAGCTCATCCGAAGAATTTACACTTCGTCTGCTTCACACACTTCAGTGAAACGGTTGATGGCTATGTTGCCTTCAAACCAGTGAATTTGGATAACACGGTAGGAGAAGTGCTTTCTCAAAACGGATTGAAACAGCTACGGATTGCTGAAACAGAGAAATATCCTCATGTCACGTTCTTTATGAGCGGTGGACGTGAAGAAGAATTTCCTGGTGAAGACCGCATCTTAATCAATTCACCAGATGTAGCCACCTATGACCTCAAGCCGGAAATGAGTGCTTACGAGGTAAAGGATGCACTTGTTGCAGACATCAATGCTGACAAGCATGATGCGATCATTCTGAACTTTGCTAACCCGGATATGGTTGGTCATTCAGGTATGCTCGAGCCAACAATCAAAGCCATTGAAGCAGTAGATGAGTGCTTAGGAGCTGTAGTCGACGCAATCCTGGCAAAAGGCGGACATGCCATCATCACGGCAGACCACGGTAACGCAGACGTGCTGATTACCGAAGAAGGAAAGCCGCATACTGCACATACAACGAATCCTGTACCAGTCATCGTGACGAAAAAAGGTGCGACGCTTAGAGAAGGCGGCATTTTAGCTGATCTATCTCCAACGCTTTTAGACTTACTTGGTCTTGAAAAACCAAAAGAGATGACAGGAACATCATTAATTCAGAAATAAAAAAATTGATTCAAAAGGAGAGAAATAACGATGCCATACATTGTTGACGTATATGCACGCGAAGTATTAGACTCTCGCGGTAACCCAACAGTTGAAGTAGAAGTTTACACAGAATCTGGCGGCTTTGGCCGTGCGCTTGTTCCAAGTGGTGCTTCTACTGGTGAATATGAAGCAGTAGAACTACGTGACGGAGACAAAGACCGTTACCTTGGAAAAGGTGTTCTGACAGCTGTAAACAACGTAAACGAAATCATTGCACCAGAGCTTTTAGGCTTTGATGTAACAGAACAAGTAGCGATTGACAAAATGTTAATCGAACTTGACGGAACAGAAAACAAAGGGAAATTAGGCGCAAACGCAATCCTTGGCGTATCTATCGCTGTAGCACGTGCGGCTGCTGATTTCTTACAAATTCCACTTTATCAATACCTTGGTGGATTCAACTCCAAAACGCTTCCAGTACCAATGATGAACATCGTCAACGGTGGAGAGCATGCGGATAACAACGTAGACATTCAAGAATTCATGATTATGCCTGTAGGTGCACCGAACTTCCGTGAAGCACTTCGCATGGGCGCTCAAATCTTCCATAGCTTGAAATCTGTATTAAGCGCAAAAGGCTTAAACACAGCTGTAGGTGATGAAGGTGGATTCGCTCCAAACCTTGGTTCTAACGAAGAAGCACTTCAAACAATCGTTGAAGCGATCGAAAAAGCTGGCTTCAAACCAGGTGAAGAAGTGAAACTTGCAATGGATGCTGCATCTTCTGAGTTCTACAACAAAGAAGACGGTAAATATCATTTATCAGGCGAAGGTGTTGTGAAAACATCTGCTGAAATGGTTGACTGGTATGAAGATATGGTATCGAAATACCCAATCATCTCTATCGAAGACGGCCTTGATGAAAACGACTGGGAAGGTCACAAACTATTAACTGAGCGCCTTGGCAGCAAGGTTCAGCTAGTAGGAGACGACTTGTTCGTTACAAATACGAAGAAGCTATCTGAAGGAATCAAAAACGGCGTTGGTAACTCAATCCTGATCAAAGTAAACCAAATCGGTACATTAACTGAAACATTTGATGCAATCGAAATGGCAAAACGCGCAGGATACACAGCTGTTATCTCTCACCGTTCTGGTGAAACTGAAGACAGCACGATTGCAGACATCGCTGTTGCAACAAACGCTGGACAAATCAAAACAGGTGCTCCGTCTCGTACGGACCGTGTGGCGAAATACAACCAATTACTTCGCATCGAAGATCAATTGGCTGAAACAGCACAATATCACGGCATTGCAACATTCTATAACTTGAATAAATAATGTCAGCTATGCGCTGCGTTCCGCTCTTTCATGAGAGCGGGGCGCAGCGTTTTTTTGTGTTAAGCGAAATCCGCTGGCTGATTCATTTGACTTATCCTATTTCTGTAAAAAATCCTCCTTCAGTTAGAGAAGAAGGCAAAATCCCCTCCATTTATAAGCACTAAATCATGAAAAATCGACTAAAAATATGATCTAAAATGAACTTATGCTTTCTGTAAGGGGGTGGTATCATTTTACATATATTAGGGGGTGATGAGATGCTGAATCCTTTTAGCCTTCGTTTTCCAGTAGGTGTATATATGTATGTTCTTCACCTATTGGCGGCATATGATGAAAGGAAGCAACGAATTCTAACTTCTAAGAATGTACAGAAAAACGCATTTTGGATTTATGTCCTTGCCGCTATATTGGGCATTATTTCACTTGGAGCATTGATTTGGGCATGCAAGACCTTTGGACGAGGCTCCAAATTTTTAGGTGAGTTCAAATTATTAGGCATGTACGTTAAAATCCAGTGCGGTTTTTAACAGGGATGAGAACAGATGCAAGGGCATCTGTTCTATCTGAAACAAACGGAGGGATATGATGCTGACATTACGATTAAAAGAAAAAACATATAGCCGCACCTTCTCTCTCCGTAATATTCAAATGAATGTCGAGAAAGGGCAGATGCTGCTGCTTTTGGGGCATAATGGTGCGGGAAAGACGACGATAATCCAATCCATGTTTGGGCTGACGCCATTTAAAGGATGCGTCACTTTACATGGTAAACAGCTGAACCTTCAATCCTCAGAACATATCTCCTTGTTGAAAAAACATGTTTCCTATATTCCTGACGAGCATTCGTTGTTCGATTATTTATCACCGAGGGAATACTTTCAATTACTTCAGCTGCCAAATGAGCAAGATGTCACACGGGAAGAGACGTTCATTGATCTGTTTGAGCTGGGTTCGTATATGGATCAGCCTATCGCTCAGCTGTCTCATGGCAATCAAAAGAAAACGCAGATCATTTCACAGCTCCTCAGGCCATGTGATTATTATGTGTTCGATGAGCCAACGAACGGTCTTGATCCAGATATGATGATCATCTTAAAAAAGGTGCTTATGAAGCTGAGAGATCAAGGCGCTGGCATTCTCATTTCAACCCATCATTTGAGCTTTGGTGATACGCTTTATGACCATCTCATGATCTTAAGAAATGGGGACGTCAAGCTGGATATGTCCCGCCAAGAAACGACTCAGACATTTCCTCATCAGGCACTTGAAGAGATTTATAAAGAAATGAATCGAGATTACTATATGCAGGTGGAGAGGTTACTCAATGATTTGGACACGACACGTTCTTCATAAAATAGAATGGGGGATGCTGACAACGAAAGGAAAGCAGCTCGCAAAAAAGTACCCTATACAGCTTCTCGCAGCCGCGGTTTTTTTCTTGCTCATGTATGCGATATACGTCGTCATCAGCCTGCGCTTTTTCATGCAGGCGGGAGAAAGTGAGCCGGCTGCTCTATATCTCCAATTGATGAAAATGACGCTTTTACTTTTAGGCGCAGGTATTGTGTTATCCCGCAATAAATTAAAGCGTCAGGAATATCAATTCTACTTTTTGAATAGTGCGATACAAAGTGTGCCATTTGTCCTTTGTGTGTATTTCTTTCCGATGCTCTTTTGTTTTCTCATGGTAGGACTGCTTTTTTTACCGATTGTCTTAGGCCTTTTGATCAGCGGTGTTACGCCATCTTTGTATTGGATAACGGCTGTATGCATAACTTGCTGTGTACTGGCGCTGCTTGCACTTGCTTCTTGGATGGTGATGCGGATTGCTGTGAGCCGTTTCGTCTCAAAAACAAAAGAGCATTTGCTGCTGCAAACGCTCGGCTTTGCGGTGCTGAATCTATTGGTGTTTCTCCTTTTGAAAAAAGCAATGGAAATGATCCGAGTATGGCCATTAGTCTATCTCATATTTCTCGTGATCCTTCTAAGCGCTGGCTGGCTATGGCTGAAGGGGTTAGCGGCTTCTTATGTCCATCAGATGTTTTTGCAGCTGAAAACAGAGGTAAAGTCGTTTTCTTACAAGAAAATCAGAACGAAATCTTCCTTTCTGACGCACCTGCGGCAGGAATTGGTCTATTTCAGCCGGTCAGCTGTTTTTAAAGAACAGGGCATTTTGTTTTTATTTCTCGTTTGTTTGACTGCGGGGCTGCCTATTGTTTTTACACCTGTAGAAACCGGCTGGATGTATGCCTTTATTGTGCAGTATGCATTAAAGGAAATATTGATCATGCTTCCACTGATGATTGGCAGAGAATATCATATGAATCAAAGGGCCATCTTTATGTTAAATACATCAAAGGGTGCTTATTTATTGTCGAGAATTTTATTTTATTACGCTATTAATTTGTTGATATATTTTGTGTTTATTGGGTTTGCATCTATGGTGATAGGTATTGAAAGTGAAGGTCATGGTCTCGCAAGTTTGTCCATTTTGTTGATCACTGCCATGGCGGCCTGTACAGGGTTTATCGTGAAGATCAGAGAGTTTAATAAACTGTTTGTCATCGTGATGATGATTGCTGTATTCAGCTTCATCGATATGCTTTTATTGAAGTGGCTTTCAGCAGATGTGTATCTTCTCGCCACCGCCTATCTGTTAGGTTCACTTGCATTTTATAGCTGTATATATACGGTCATGTTAAAGAGGCCTGTCTTGCGATGATAGAACTTGTGTGTAGTTTCCTAGCGGTTGTGATGATACATGAACTCGGTCATATGCTGATGATCATGTTGTGTAACAAGATCGAAAAAAGGCCGCTCTTTGATTTTGTGATCACGATTGATTGGAAGCATGTGGCGGTCGTCCATGAGAAATTTGTCCGGCCGAGCTTCAATATGATAGTGGCACTTGCAGGCCCGCTCTTTCCAGTGCTTTGTTCGCTTGTGCTTTTTATGATATGGAAGCATCCTGTTAGTCATCAGCTGCTGTTTTTTTCTTTACTGAATACGGTGATGCTGCATCCAGCTTGCCCTGACGGAAAAAATATCACAGCCAGTTTAAAAGAGATGAAGGAGAGAAAGAGATGATCAAAGTATTTCATTCGTTTTCCAGCGGTATAACACTTGCGATGCTGTATATATTTGCTGTGTTTATGACCCCTGTTTTTTTACTGCTGCTAGAGGTCAATCATGTTGAATCAAGACCAACATTGTTTGGCATGCCATTTTATATCATGAAAATTGAAGAGTATCAATTCAGTTCGGAGGCGACGCTTTTTGGATGTGTGGTCTGCTTTTTAGCTGGCGCCGTGCTTTATTTCTTCATTCAATATGTGAAGCATGTGGTAAAAAAACGCAGAACATAAAAAAACAGACGGACGGAACAAAACATCAGTCTGCTTGCAAAGTGAGTGACAGCCGTACCATATCCATACACTGAATGCCATTTTCAAAAATCGGTTCATCATAATGCTTAAGAAAGAAATCGTGGTCAATAGATGTCATGCGGAAGCCGCATTTCTGATAAAGTGCGAGCTGCTGAATGCTCGAGTTGCCTGTGCCGATTTCAACCGTGTGAAAACCTGCGGATTTCGCTTCAGCAATGGCATGGCGGATCAGCTGCTTCCCAATTCCTTTTCCTTGCCATGATTCCTTCACGGCGACATTGATGATTTCGACTGTCTGTTGAGACAGAGATAAAAGCACATAGACACCAATCACGTCCTGATCATGATACGCGGCATAACAAGAGCCGGATTGCACATAAGTAAGAACCTTTTCCTTTGAAGGATCAGCTAAGAGTAAAAGATCCATAGGGACGGATTGATCACCTGACAATGGCCGAATGTGTATCATGTTTTTTCATCCTTTCTATTCTTTAATATATCCTTGTTTCACACCCCAATCATATTGATCCTGTACCCATTGTGAGGGCGGATTGTGAGTGACATTTGGATCTTTTTTTACAGTTGGTTGCCTTGCAGCCTGTGCGCTCTGTTTATTCGCTTGAGCAGTGGCTTTCGCTGCTGTCAGCTCTTTTTGAAGCTGGTCAATTTTTGCCTCAAGTATTTTACGCTGCTTGACTTCTTTTTGATAGGCTTTCTTTTCGTTTTTGAGCTTTTTGGTGATGGTAGACAGTTTCTTTTTTTGATCTTCGTTTTCATGCTTCATATCCGCTTGATCTGATGTTAACTTCGAAAGCTGCTCATCGTTCGTTTTGCTTTCTTGCTGATATTTTTCCTCAGCTGCTTTGATGGTCTGCTGCTGCCAAACCATCCAGCCGGCTGCTCCTAAAACCGCAACAGATAGAAGGATAATGGTGATCGTTTTCTTCATGTGTCATTCCCCTTTCTATAAAACCTTTATTATCATCGGTTAAATATATACAGGTTTTAACATCACAAGGGAATATTCACATCAGATTGGCAGACACTATGAAAAAAGGAGGGTGTCTGTTGATTTCCTTTATGATTCATGTCGTGGTCTCATTATTTGCTGTATCAAACCCTATTGGAAACGTGCCTCTTTTCATCACTTTAACAGAGGGATATACAGAGAAAGAACGCTCCCAGACAGCCAAAAAAGCCATTGTGGTCTCTTTCATTATTCTTGTTGCCTTTCTATTGGCAGGGAGGCTCATTTTCAAATTGTTTGGTATCGATATTCATGCACTCCGTATCGCCGGAGGTATTTTTATTTTTGGTATCGCTTACAATTTACTGAATGCAAAGGAGTCACATGTCCAAAATCCTCATTCTGAGGAAAAGGCAGAAAGCATAGAAAAGGCGGATGTTTCCGTTACGCCGCTGGCGATTCCGATCATCGCTGGTCCCGGTACAATCGCTACAGTGATGAGTTTAACCCCGGGAAGTCAAGGGATGCTTCACATGTTTACGATTTTAATCGGCATTGTCATCGTTCTGGCAATGACCTTTTATGCCTTTCATTATTCAAGTTTCATTATGCGGAAAATGGGGAAAACAGAGATGAATGTCGTGACGCGGTTAATGGGATTAATTCTTGCTGTAGTGGCAGTTGAAATGATCGGTGCAGGCTTAAAAGGGATGTTTCCAATGTTTATGCAATAAGTGTATATAAAAAAGCTGTTTTTTTCTACAATGATGTAAAATAAAACAGCTTTTTTTAAGGTTTCGGCACATGCTTAAACACTTCTTCACTTTCAAAGAATTCAATTAAGCGGCTAATCCAATCATAGTAATCAAGACTTTCCTTGATTTCTGAAAGAAGCAGATTGATTTTATCCTCTGTCTCTTCTGGCAGGTCGTCCTGTTCAAGCAGCTCCAGCAATTCCTTGCACGTTTTCTTATGTGCCTTGCGGTTTTTGCTGACAACTCGGGACCAATTGGCTGCAAACAAGGAAATAAACGTTTGGTATTGATCTTGCTCAACGTCATATAGATCTTTACGTATTCCTTTTTCATAAACCTTTTCCGCAATATTCAAATCAAGCATTTCTCGAACGACTTGACTCATTCTCGTTTTGCTCATGCCTGTCGCCTCTGATAGCTCTCCAAGCGTCATTGGTTTACGGTTCATGTGAATGATACCAAGCACTCTACCCACTGTAGAAGAAAGACCAAAGGCATTCATGTTCTCGGCAGCTTTTTCAATATAATGATCCTGTGCTTTTTGAATGGCACCTAACGCTTGCTTGTCCACTCCCCGATTCATCCCTTCACGACTGACAATTTGTAACACAATATATCATATACCTGTTTGTTGATGAAAACAATAAATATTGAGTATTTGCTCGTAATTTGGAGGAAAAAGGAGAGATCTCTATCTATCAGGCCGTTAACTGAAAATTTTAAATAAATGTTATGCAATACAAACACATCATAAACTTTTTATTTTATAAAGTTTGCACTATAATAAATAAGGTGTAAATTTTCTGAAAATATTGATCCGACTAATGGAGGTGTCTCATTTGCTGAAACTAGAGAATGTATCTAAGACGTATAAAGGCGGAAAAAAAGCTGTCAAAAATATTGATTTAGAAATAGCAAAAGGAGAATTTATTTGTTTTATTGGACCGAGTGGCTGTGGTAAAACAACAACCATGAAGATGATTAACCGACTCATCGAACCTTCCTCAGGAAACATCTTCATCGAGGGAGAAAACATTATGAAAAAAGATCCAGTTCAATTAAGAAGAGAAATTGGCTATGTGATTCAGCAAATTGGACTGTTCCCCCATATGACCATCGCACAAAACATTTCACTTGTTCCGAAGCTGTTAAAATGGCCGGAAGAAAAACGAAAAGAACGGGCACGTGAACTGCTGAAGCTTGTCGACATGGGACCGGAATATTTAGAGCGCTACCCTCATGAACTCAGCGGAGGACAGCAGCAGCGCATCGGTGTTCTTCGCGCACTAGCAGCGGAACCCCCTCTGATCCTCATGGATGAACCATTTGGCGCACTTGATCCAATCACACGAGATTCATTGCAGGAAGAATTTAAGAAACTGCAAAAAACGTTAAATAAAACCATCGTATTCGTCACACATGACATGGACGAAGCTATTAAACTAGCTGATCGAATTGTGATTTTAAAAGATGGAGAGATTGTTCAAGTAGGTACGCCTGACGATATTCTGCGGAACCCAGCCAATGAATTCGTAGAAGAATTCATCGGCAAAGAACGTCTGCTTCAATCAAATCCGAATATGGAACGTGTAGAACAAATGATGAACACGTCACCAGTCACCGTTACAGTTGAAAAAACATTAACAGATGCCATCTACATCATGAGAGAAAAGCGGGTCGATTCCTTGCTTGTAGTAGATGAACATCATGTGCTAAAAGGCTATATCGATATTGAAACAATCGATGCGAACCGCAGAAAAGCAGCTTTCGTTGGTGATATTTTAAATACAGAGTTCTATACCGTACAAGAAGGTGCACTTCTAAGAGACACTGTCCGGAAAATCTTAATACGCGGCATTAAATATGTACCGGTTGTGGATGCAGAAGGGCACTTAAAAGGCATTGTGACACGTGCAAGTCTTGTAGATGTTGTGTACGACTCCATTTGGGGAGACGATACGCCGGCGGCTGTCACTGAAATGAAGTAAGGGAGGTGTACACATGGATCAAATCATCGACTTTCTAGAGAAAAATGGTGGGGAACTCCTCACAAAAATGTGGGAGCATTTATATATTTCCTTAATTGCTGTTGTGCTTGGTATTATCGTTGCCGTTCCTTTAGGTGTGGTACTCACACGAATGAAGCGAGGCGCAGGTTTTATCATCGGTATCGTGAATATCTTTCAAACACTCCCTAGTTTAGCGATTCTTGCCTTTTTTATTCCTATTTTGGGGGTTGGGAAAATACCTGCAATCGTTGCTCTCTTTTTCTATTCGGTTTTACCTATTTTAAGAAATACGTATGCCGGGGTCCAAGGTGTGAACAAAAACTTGCTTGAATCCGGTAAAGGAATCGGGATGACAACATGGGAACAAATTCGTCTTGTTGAACTCCCGCTTGCTGTACCGGTCATTATGGCAGGTGTCAGAACGTCAACGATATATTTGATTGGCTGGACAACACTTGCAGCCTTTATCGGTGGAGGCGGTCTAGGTGACTACATTTTGATTGGACTTCAGCTGTATCAGCCGGAATTTATTATTGCGGGTGCGATACCAGTCACAATTTTAGCAGTCATCATCGACCTATCATTAATGAAGCTGGAGAAAAAAGTAACACCAGAAGGCTTAAAAGGATTGAAGGAAGTTTCATAAGGAGTTGGCTTATGTGAAGAATCGAAAAACAAAATGGATCAGTGCACTGCTTGCCGGATGCTTGCTATTGATAAGCGGCTGTTCACTTCCTGGACTAGCCGGTTCCTCAGGGGGCACGCTGCGAATTGGAGCACAAAACTTTACCGAATCAGAAATTATGGCCTATATGGTTGGCGATATGATCGAACATTACACAGATAAAAAGACGACCATTGTGAAAAACCTAGGCTCCAACACTGTGCAGCAGAAAGCAATGGAAAACGGAGATGTCGACATTTCTGCGACAAGATATTCAGGCACGGATTTAACAAGCACGCTTGGAATGGATGCGGAAAAAGACCCGGAGCGTGCCATGGAGATCGTCCAAAAAGAATTTAAAAAGCGATATGATTACAAATGGTTTGATTCTTATGGATTTGATAATACGTATGCCTTTGCTGTGACGCAGAAGATGGCGAAGGAAAACAAGTTAGAAACGGTCTCTGATTTGAAAAAGAATGCGAACAATTACCGATTTGGTGTCGATAATATTTGGCTCAAAAAGAAAGGCGACGGCTATGACGGGTTCGTGAAAACATACGGAATCAAATTTGGCAGCACGTATCCGATGCAGATTGGTTTAGTCTATGATGCATTAAAAAATGAAAAAATGGATATTGTGCTTGCCTATTCAACAGATGGACGAATCAAAGCCTATAACCTTAAAATCTTAAAAGATGATAAACGGTTCTTCCCGCCATATGATGCATCACCAGTAGTCCCGGAGAAAGTCTTAAAAGAAAATCCAGGGCTTGATAAGGTGATCAACAGGCTGATCGGAAAAATCGATACAGAACAAATGCAAGAGCTGAACTATCAAGTCGACGGGGAGCTTCAAGAACCAGCAACCGTTGCGAAGAATTTCCTGAAAAAACACAATTACTTTGAGTAAGATGGGGAGGTGTCACGGCTGATGGACACACTGCAGCAATTATGGACGTATTATCAGCAGAACGGGTCATATGTTTTAGAAGAATTTTATCGCCATTTTCTCATGTCGGCGTATGGGGTGTTGTTTGCGGCAATTGTCGGGATTCCAGTAGGCATCTTTGTGGCGCATTACCGCAAGCTGAGCAATTGGATCTTCGCCGTTACCAACGTCATTCAAACGATACCGGCATTAGCGATGCTTTCCGTATTGATGCTTGTATTAGGACTTGGCGCAAATACAGTCATCCTATCACTCTTTCTGTATTCGCTTCTGCCGATCATCAGAAACACTTATACGGGCATTGTCAGCATTGAACATGCTTATTTAGAATCAGGTAAAGCGATGGGCATGACGAAATGGCAAGTGCTGAGAATGGTTGAATTACCGCTTGCTTTATCAGTCATTATGGCTGGTTTAAGAACCGCATTGGTCATTGCCATCGGTATTACAGCGATTGGAACATTTGTGGGCGCGGGAGGTCTTGGTGATATCATCATCAGAGGATCAAACGCCACAAACGGAACAGCCATCATTTTAGCAGGTGCGATTCCAACTGCACTCATGGCTATTATGGCTGACCTTGTCATGGGCTGGCTCGAACGTTATTTAAGCCCGACAAACAAGAAAAAGGAAAGAAAAGCGTTAGCTGAAAAAAACATCACATCTGCTTAAGCGGTTGAAAAGACAAAACCTCCCTTACATCTGTAAGGGAGGTTGTTTTATGATGATCAGGCGGTTCGCATGCTTGTATTTTATGATTCAAGCGTGATCCATTCAGAGGACCACTTCGCAATTTCCTCAAAAACGGGTGCAAGTGAACGCCCCATATCTGTTAAAGAATACTCAATGCGCACGGGTGTTTCAGCAAAAACCTCCCGTTTTACAATACCTGCTGCCTCCAGCTCTTTTAATCTCTCAGATAAAACTCTTCCACTTAAATTTGTCAGAGCCGCCTCAATTTCGCTAAAGCGCTGCTGACCTGAGAGAAGCTGAAAAACAATCAGTGCCACCCAGCGTTTACTCAATAACTCAACTGCTTTTTCAAACCGCGGGCACATATCAGATTGATTCATCTTTCTTCACTCCAATCTGAACCCATTATACCGTAAATCTGTCATAAATCGGCGCAAAAAGCTTAAACATTTATGAGGACGAACGGCTGTTTAACATAAATAACAAATAGCGGTTGAGGTCCTCTATTTCTTTTTTCGAAAGGGTTGACCATATGTCACCATCAAATATTTCGAGATCATCAAGTTCATATTGCGCTGCGGCTTCCTTTATTTTGGATAAAGAAAGATCATCTTCCTCGTGCTGATGGACAGAAGAGGCCTCCTCAATATAGCCCGCAGCCTGCATCATGTCTTCATACGGTACCTTTAACGCACCAGCTAGCTTTTTAATCGTAGGAGGTTTCGGAATGCCGCGTTTCCCGTTTTCGATACGAGATATACCGGCAGCGCTGACCTCAGAATACATCGCTAATTGGTTCACCGACAGCTTCTTTTCCTCACGTAATGCTCTTAAATATGCACCAAAGTTCATCAACGCAAAACCTCACATGGTTATAGATTCGATATGTCTATTTTACTTGATTTGTTGACTATTGGCAATAAGCACACCATGAAAATATTGACATTAGTTAATGGTGGATGTACATTAGGTTTATGCCCCGCTATTTGTTCGCCTTTTTTTGGTCGATGAGCGTGAGAAAGTATTCATTCAGCTGGCTGATGTCTTGTGCGGAGAGCCTTTCCCATTTGTCTCCGTCAAAAATGGGGAGATGTTCTACATCCTTTTGAAGCGCCGTTTGATAGATTTTTAACATGGACTCATATTTCGGTTTCATTTCATGAACTTGTTCCTGTTCAATATGACCGGCAAGCAGCATTAAATCCTCATAAGGCACCTTCAAGGCGTGTGCTAATTTTTTTATGGTTAAAGGCTTTGGCACACCGCGCTTTCCATTTTCAATACGAGAAATTCCAGCAGCGCTTACACCTGAATACATGGCAAGCTGATTGACCGACATTTTTCTATTTTCTCTTAAAATGCGTAATTGTTCACCAAAGTGATTCATGACATCGAACCTCACATTTCAGTATATGACTTATTTTAGTATGATCATTGACCAAAGGAAATAGCAGAGGGGTAAAAGTGTTGACATAAGTTAATGAATCTGCTTGATGTGAGAGCCTTACATGTTGTACATAATGATTCCATAGGAGGTTGTAATGATGGTCGAAAAGATTCAGATCAGGCGGGCTTTTGTCATGCAGTATATGATCGAGAACGATATGTCGTTAAATCAGCTCGCTGATGAAATTGGCATCTCTCCTGCCACACTTAGCAGGGTATTAAATGGTCACCGAAAACCAGGACAGCTTGTCATTGGCAAAATGATTCATTACTTTGATAAAAAATTTGAAGATCTATTTTACTATGAAGATATTGACAAAAGTCAATAAATGATATCATCATCAAGGAGGAAATGTCATTGAAAAGGACTGGAATGGTCAGACACATTGATTCTCTCGGCAGAATTGTTCTGCCCTCAGAAATGCGCAAGGTACTCAATATTAAAGAAGAGCAGCTGTTAGAAATTTTCATCGAAGATCAAACCATTATGCTGAAAAAATATGATGCAGATAAGAGCTGCCTGTTAACGGGACAAGTGACGAAGTACAACAAAAGCTATGGAAATGGGAACGTGATGCTGAGTCCTGAAGGAGCTGAACGTTTGTTAGTAGAATTAAAACAGCTATTGAAGGAAGAAGCAACTCATTAAAATGTGTTTTTAACTGAAAAATTTCATATAAAAATGCTGCAATCAGCACTTTGGAACGAAATTGTATCAAAATAACGAATCAAGTCGACAATATATAGGAAATCTTTATTTTGATGTTTCGTGACATGCACCTTGTTTTCATGTAAAATAAAGTTATGTGTACCAGTTTGTCTGGAGGTGTTTTCATGCACGCATTTGTTATCACATTACTCGTAATTGTCAGTATCGCACTTATCATCGTTGTATTACTACAATCAAGTAAAAGTGCTGGACTGTCAGGCGCTATTTCAGGTGGAGCCGAGCAGCTTTTCGGTAAGCAAAAAGCGAGAGGCCTTGACTTGATTCTTCACCGATTAACGGTTATTTTGTCAGTGCTTTTCTTCATCTTAACACTTGCATTGGCATATTTAGGCGTGTAAAGCGCGAGTAACAGAAGGTCTGATCTTTTTTCAGACCTTTTTTTATTATCAGCACTCTTTTGTGTTTGTTTCATACATACAAGTGGAAAATATAAACCATATCAGAAGGAAAGGAAGTCACATCATGAAAGTTGTTACACCAAAACCATTTACGTTTAAAGGTGGAGAAAAGGCGGTGCTTCTTCTTCACGGTTTTACTGGGAATACAGCCGATGTTCGAATGCTTGGCCGTTATTTGAACGAAAGAGGATATACATGCCATGCACCTCAATATAAAGGACACGGTGTGCCGCCAGAAGAGCTTGTCCATACAGGCCCGGCTGACTGGTGGAAAGATGTAGAAGAAGGCTATCAATTCTTAAAAGATGAGGGCTATGAGGAGATTGCAGTTTGCGGACTATCCCTCGGAGGAGTTTTTTCATTGAAATTAGGTTACACTGTACCTGTAAAGGGAATTGTACCTATGTGTGCACCTATGTACATAAAAAGTGAAGAAGTCATGTACCAGGGTGTACTAGATTATGCCCGTAACTATAAGAAATTTGAGGGTAAGTCAGAGGACCAAATTGAACAAGAAATGGAAGCGTTCAAGAAAACACCAATGGATACACTGAGGAGCCTGCAAGAACTGATTGCAGATGTCAGAAACAATGTCGACATGATCTATTCACCTACTTTTGTTGTGCAGGCACGTCACGATCATATGATTAATACAGACAGTGCAAATATCATTTATAACGAAGTAGAGACAGATGATAAGCATTTGAAATGGTATGAAGAATCAGGCCATGTCATCACGCTTGATAAAGAGCGGGAGAAGGTTCATCAGGATGTCTATGCATTCTTAGAATCACTTGATTGGTCAATTTAAATATATAGGGGGTTAGAGTGTGCAAAAAGAAGAATTTATGGATGAATTACTCGCTTTTATGAAAGAAGAAGCATATAAACCGTTAACTGTTCAAGAGCTGGAAGTCATGATGGAGATTACCAATCCTGATGATTATAAAGAGCTCGTCAAAGCACTTGTGACGCTGGAGGATCAAGGACTCATCGTTCGCACGCGCAGCGACCGTTACGGTGTACCAGAAAAAATGAATTTGGTAAAAGGAAAGCTGTCTGCCCATGCAAAAGGATTTGCATTTGTAACGCCTGAAGAGTTTGGACAGGATGATATTTTCATTCCGCCAAATGAGTTAGGCACAGCGATGAATGGCGATACCGTCATGGTTCGTGTCAGCCACAAATCAAACGGCACGAAAAAAGAAGGAACTGTCATCCGCATTCTGGAGCGTAATACTCAGACGGTTGTCGGTACCTATACAGAAACGAAAAGCTTTGGCTTTGTCATTCCTGATGATAAAAAAATCACAAACGATATCTTCATTCCGAAATCCGCTAAAAACGGTGCGGTCGAAGGTCATAAAGTCGTTGTGACGCTGACAAGCTACCCTGAAGGAAGAATGAGTGCAGAGGGTGAAGTGACTGAAATCCTCGGTCATAAAAATGACCCTGGCATTGATATTTTGTCGATCATTCATAAACACGGTCTGCCAGGTGAGTTCCCAGAAGAAGCACTTCAGCAGGCAGTAGACACACCGGAAACAATTGATGAAAAAGACCTTGAAGGCAGACGCGACTTGCGCAATGAAACGATTGTGACGATTGACGGTGCAGATGCAAAGGACTTAGATGATGCCGTAACCGTGCAAAAGCTGGATGATGGCAAATATAAGCTTGGCGTGCACATTGCAGACGTTTCTCATTATGTCACAGAGAATTCTCCGATTGATCAGGAAGCTTATGAACGTGGAACGAGTGTCTATCTCGTCGACCGCGTCATTCCGATGATTCCGCATCGTTTGTCAAACGGTATTTGTTCATTAAATCCAAAGGTCGATCGTCTCACCCTGTCTTGTGAAATGGTTATTGATCGTAACGGGAAAGTCGTCAAACATGAGATTTTCCAAAGTGTGATCAAAACGACAGAGAGAATGACCTATTCCGATGTGAATAAGATTTTAGTCGACCAAGATGAAGAGCTTCTAAATAAATATGAGCCGCTAGTGCCGATGTTCCAAGAGATGGAGAAGCTTGCAGAGATTCTTCGTGACAAACGAATGGAGCGCGGAGCTGTAGACTTTGACTTCAAGGAAGCAAAAGTACTTGTAGATGATGAAGGCGCTGCGAAAGATGTTGTCATTCGTGAGCGTTCCGTTGCAGAGAAATTAATTGAAGAATTCATGCTTGTTGCAAACGAAACGGTTGCAGAGCATTTCCATTGGATGAATGTTCCGTTCATTTACCGAATTCACGAAGAACCAAATCCTGAGAAACTTCAGCGCTTTTTAGAGTTCGTGACGACGTTTGGTTACATTGTGAAAGGGACGTCAACGAACATTCACCCGCGCGCACTTCAAAGTGTCCTCGATGCTGTCAGGGATCAACCAGAAGAAGTCGTCATTCAAACTGTGATGCTTCGCTCTATGAAACAGGCGAAGTATGATCCAGAAAGCATTGGCCATTTTGGATTATCAACGGAATTCTATACACACTTCACATCACCGATCCGCCGTTACCCGGATTTAATCGTGCATAGACTGATTAGAACCTATTTGATTCAGAAAAAGACAGATGAAGCGACCTTAGAAAAGTGGGGCCAGCTGCTGCCTGAAATCGCAGATCATGCATCTACAATGGAGCGCCGCTCAGTCGATGCAGAGCGTGAAACAGATGACCTGAAAAAGGCAGAGTTTATGCTAGATAAAATCGGTGAAGAGTTTGATGGTATGATTAGTTCCGTGACGAACTTCGGACTATTCGTTGAACTGCCGAATACGATAGAAGGTCTTGTCCATGTCAGCTATATGACTGACGACTACTATCGCTTTGATGAACAGCACTTTGCCATGATCGGTGAACGTACAGGGAATGTCTACCGTATCGGTGATGAAATCACTGTCAAAGTCGTGAATGTCAATAAAGATGAGCACTCAATTGATTTTGAAATCGTCGGTATGAAGGGCACTCGCCGTAAATCACCAAAAGATTTCAAGTTCAAAAAACGAACAGATCCACCAGCGAAAAAAGGCCGTGGAGGTCAAAAAGCCTCTGGGGAAAAAGGCAAAGAGGATAAAAGCGGAAGTGACTGGTTCACAAGCCGTAAAAAGAAGAAAAAGAAAAAACGCGTATTTGAAAACGCACCGAAACAAAAACGCAAAAAGAAAAAGTAACGTGCCAAAAAGCAAATAGGGCATCCCGCTCTATTTGCTTTTTGACCACATGGCGTCAGCATTGTCGAAAGCTGGATTGTTTGATAAAATAATCCGTACGATTTGGACCGTGTTTGTGTCAAAAGGAGGGTGTACGCCAATGCCAAAGGGAGAGGGAAAGGTTGTTTCCCAAAACAAAAAAGCAAATCATGATTACTTTATAGAAGAAACATACGAAGCCGGCCTAGTATTACAAGGAACTGAAATCAAATCGATTCGTGCTGGAAAAGTGAATTTAAAAGATTCCTTTGCCAAAATTGAGCGAGGAGAAGTGTTCCTTCATAACATGCATGTGAGCCCATACGAGCAGGGGAACCGTTATAACCATGATCCGCTGAGAACGAGAAAGCTGCTTCTTCATCGAAAGCAAATCAGCAAATTGATTGGTGCGACGAAGGAAGAAGGCTACTCACTTGTGCCTCTGAAACTCTATTTGAAAAATGGCTTTGCCAAAGTGCTGATCGGAATCGGAAAAGGGAAGAAGAAATACGATAAGCGTGAAGATCTGAAGAAAAAAGATGCAAAACGTGAAATCGAACGTGCCTTCCGCGATCGTCAAAAGCAATTCTAGCCTGATGCTGATGGCTTGCTGAGAGCGGAAGCATTATGCTACAATATGTTATGCAGTAAACAATCAGCGCTGTTTTGACAGAAACCACCAGTTGTTTCGAGCAGTGAGATTGTTATAATAGTTATATACGGAAGCAGTGAAGCTGAACTTCCATCCCGTATATCCCTTTTACAAGGGGACGTTACGGATTCGACAGGGATGGTTCGAGCTTAGGCTGCGAGCCGAGAGGCGATCTCGTTAACACGCACTTAAATGTAACTGGCAAAACTAAAAGTTTTAACCAAAACTTAGCACTAGCTGCCTAATAAGCGCAGCGAGCTCTTCCTGACATCGCCTATGTGTCTGTGAGGAGCCCAATGAAGTAGGCTACGCTTACGTTTCCGTCTGAGGACGTAAGAAGAGATCCATCAGACTAGCTCTCCAAGCGCCCGTCAGCAGGCATGCGGATGAGTGAACACAAAATATGTTGACTACGCTCGTAGACGCTTAAGTAATCGATGTCTCTGGACGTGGGTTCGACTCCCACCGTCTCCATCAAAACTTTTAGAATGCAGCCGTATCAAGAGTTTGAAAGCCCTTGATGCGGGTCTGGCAACATTTTGGCAACATTTTAAAAAACTTCTTCTTTCATAAAAGCTACAACTTCCTTTTGTGTGGAAGGATATATATGGCTATAATTGTTTAGTGTTTCTGAGAACTCCTCCATTTTTTTGGAGGGGTTTTTTGTGTTAATTCAGTTACTTCAAGTACACCTATCTATCATCCGTATTTTTGGAAAATCAAAAAACAAGTAGAGAAAGGAGGGATAGATCTATCTTGTGTAATGCTTCTTATTACTTATTTTTACATAAATGTTGGAAGGCGAAAAGGAAATTTGAGATAATAAATTGAAATTACCTTGGATATACATGAAAAGTAGATGTGTAGAATGTTTGATTTTTCTCTAATTTGGGAGGTGAACTATAATGAATGGTATAGATATATTAGAGAACGCTTCAAGACTTGGTCAATTAATTCTTTTCTTCTCTGGATACGCTCTTTATTGGAAACTAGTCAAAACAAAAAAAGAGCGCCCTCTCACAAAGTACGAAAATTTCCTTAAATTTTTTGTAATGTTGGGCATGGTCATTTATTTTCTCTCGTTTTTATGTTTAAACTTGTGGGCGTAATATGTCGATTTATGTATGATTGAGTCTAATGGGTTTAACTCTCTCTTAAAACCCTTTATTTTACATAAATGTATGATAAAGTAATTTTAAGTTAAAAAAAGGGGGAGTTAATATGAAAAGATTGGTTTTTTTAATGTTAGCATTAGTTCTGGCTGTGACTGCCTTTGTTCCAGCTGCTGCTGCAAAGACACAAAGCACAAAGGGATTAGAAGGTTTGACAGAAGAGCAAATTGAGAAGTCTTTAAAAGAAATTGAATACATCTTCACAAAGATTATCATTTCTGATAAAGAAAAAGGCTACACCATTAATGAAGAAGAACTTGCAAAATCACATTATACAGATGCAGAGAAAAATGGCATGATCGCTTTCGCAAAATTAATGAATCAAGAAGTGACCACGAAAAGTAACACGGTAACTCGCTGTGTCGAGGATGCAGTTGGTATCGCTAAAGGTACTTTAAAGCATCTGCAAAAAGCAATAGATAAGGGAGATTGGATGACAGTGGCAGTATACTTAGGCGGTATGGGCCTTGCAATTAAGCCAAGCGTGTTATTCGTATTCATGCTATTTTGTGGTGCGCCAGTAGCCAAAATTGCTCCTGCTCAATATGAATAAGAGTAATATGTAAAATTGTCCGTCCACCTGGGCGGCTTTTTTACATTACTTGAACTTTCACTCATGCTTCTCTTTATCCCATTCTATTTCATTTCTAGACATCAGGTTTTTAACAGCCTTACGGATCGCGAGTTCATCTTTACCCGTTTTCTTTTTAAGGTCATCCATCGAAGGGTTGTTGCGAAATCGGCTCATATTATAAATGCTTCGGTATAACTTCCTTTCAAGATCCGTCACGTCATACCCTCCTACAAAAAGAATGTACGTTCGATTATAAATGTTAATAAAAAACCCTTCAACTTGAGGGGTCATTTTAAAGAAGATACTTTATCAGTAATTTTCATTTGTTCTCCAGAACGTTCATACGAGAATTTAGCCACTGTTTCATCTTCATCTATATAAGGAACTTTCCAAAATACAGCTATTTGATTGACTGTATCATTATCTTTGCCAATGTTTGCAGCTAAGTCATCACTATACATTTCAACCATGTTATAAGCGGTTTTACTTGTGTTCAACGCGTCAAATGACAAGTAAACAAGAGCTATTAATTTATTATTCTCATTTGAACCCATATCTTCGTTAATTTCAATTTTTTCAATCGATGTGGTTTTATAGTTCTCTTCGATAATTGTTTTGATTTCTATTTTTGCATCATCTTTTACCATATCTAACTCATCTTCTTCACTGTTATCTTCAACTTCTTCTGAGGTATAATTTTCATTTTTCTCTTCCTCTGCATCTGTATCTTTAGGCAAAGTTTCCTCCTCAGATATAACTTCAGAATTGTTTATTTTTAAATTTATTTCAGCAGTAGCTTTTAGTTCTGAGTCACCGCTAATCTGTGAACCACTGAGGTTAGATCCATTATCTCCAAAAAGTTCTTGAACAACTTCAGTTTGTTCAAGAACCGGTAGTGTTTCGACATATATAATATATTTCCCATCATCAAATACTGTGTCACCTTCATTAAAGAATTTATACTCGAAAGATCCATCCTTTTGAACAGCTGTATTAACTATGGAGTTTTTATGGGAATTTTTTTGTTCAAGACGAATCCTTAGTTTCGTATCTTTAGGTAAGTTGCTTTTCCCGCTAAGGATAATAATTTTATTGTTTGTGATTTCTTTATCCAAAGTGATCTTTACGTTTAATTTTTTTTTAGTTTCAATGCTTTCTTCTTTTTTACTGGAGTTACTTGTGGATGTGTTTTCTGCTTTGCCACAAGCAGATAAGAATAAGGCACATAAAATCATAAAGAGAAAAGTTTTAAGGTAATTCAATATTAACCCTCCGTATCAAATAATTTCCATAACAGTTTATCATATTAACAGGGGATAATGTTAAAGTGAGGGTTTTGTGGCATCATTCTGGCATTAAAAGTTTAAAAACGCTCAACTAATAATAAACAAAACATTGAATAGTAAACGTATCTAATGAATATTACAAACATACGAACCCCATCTAATAGACTCCCACCGTCTCCATCAAAACTTTTAGATTCCAGTCGCATCAAGGGTTTTAAAGCCCTTGATGCGGGTCTGGCAACATGAAATATTTAGATTAAATAAAAGAAGACGCTATTGATAGCGTTTTTTTTATGCTTTTTTAATTTTTTAACAGAAAAGCCAAATGCGAATTTTTTTACTAATAATTTGAATGAATAGCTAAATATAACCATCTTTTAACCGATGAAATGTAGGGATGTTACACCATATATTAGTGGGTGAATTTATTAAACTTAAAGCCTGAAAATAACAGCAGGAATGCAGAAGGAGTTTATCTCAGTGAACAAAGTAAAGACTAAATCACTATTCGCCACGATGATTATGCTTGCCGTGCTGATGGTATTCGGTACAGCGTGCAGCAATCAAAAGGCAGAAAAAGAATACGCCGAGTGGTATGAGAATTTCAGAAGTGATATTGAAGACACAATGTTTGCGTTTGCTAAAAAGATGGTGGCAATTGATGCAGGTAATGATGAATGGCTTGGATCTGTCGAGAAGTCACTTTTTGATGTACAAAAAGTCATTGATGAGGGTAATGAAAAGAAAAACGTTCCTGGTGCTTATAAAAAAGCACATGAGTATTTGCTAAAAGCAAACAAAGGATATCAATATGCCGTAGAAGAAACACCGAAAGCACTTGAAAATCTTGATCTTGAATCACTGGATAACATTTCGAAAAGACTCGACAAAGCATACGATCAAACAGCCAAAGCCGATGACGAAGTAGAAAAAGTCTCAAAGGATAAGGAGTAATTCACACATGAAGACAAACAAAAGGACAATGCTTTCAATATTTCTTCTAGTATTTACATTGATGCTGAGCACAGCATGCGGTAAAAATGAAGCAGCAAACGGTTCATCGTCAAATAAAACGCCGGTAAAACAAGAAAAAATTGAAAAGATGACCGATAAAGAATATGCTGCATGGTATAAGGGGTATTTAAAACGTTTTGAAGATAGAATTATGCCTTTCTTTTTTTCATTAGTTCCAATGGATGATGTTTATGATAAAGAATGGGCTAGTGAACTTGAGAAGAAAATTGATAGTCTGCGAGAATTACTTAACGAAGCCAAAGAAAATGAAAACAAAGTTCCAGATACGTATAAAAAGGTAAATAGTTACTTAGTGAAAACAGATGACAACTTAGAGCCGATTTTCAAAGATATTTTAAAGGTTGCCAAGCAAGATAAGGTAGACGGTGATGATTTGAATTTCATAGATTCTAGGATGAAGAAAGCATTAGAAGAGATGGTTCTTGCAAAAGCAGAGGTTAGTAAAATTGAAGATGAGAAAGCTAAAAATACAACAAAAGATAATTCAAAACCTTGATTTAGAAAAATAATGCTGGAACCTTTTAAAGGATCATAAACCGAACTTGGTTCACAGCAGAAAAAGAGATGTCAGATCTGGCATCTCTTTTCTTATGTACGGTTTCTCAAAGAAGACACCAACCGAACAAACAAAGGAAAAACGACAACCACCGCAAGCATCATCAAAAATCCATCCGGCATAAGTTCCACAAACGTTGTCTGAATCACATAAACCGCAATCAGCAGTAAATAACTGATCAAAAATAACAATCCAGAACTTCTCTTTTTAAACGGTTTTTCTAAAAGAATCAGCATAAACAGCCCCGTCATAATTATCCAAAAAGTCATATTCCTTTCGAGTCTCCTCTCCATTCATCCCCACATTGTACAGATATTTCTCCGAACGCAACATACTTCTCCCTCAAATTAAGCAAAAAGTAGTGAAAATATAAGAATCACAAACCGATGGCGACTGAATTTTGCAAAAAACCTCCAACCAATTCAAAATCACATCTTCCCATTTGAGACGTCCTCATATATAGTAAGATTAGACTAGTTCTAAATAACTGAAATTGGGGCGTTTACATGGATTCGATTGTTTTACATTTTATTGTGATCATGAGTGTTTCTGGCATTCTGTCCGTGATATTATCAATCATTGCTCATGCAAACCGCCATCGATATATTGGCTGTCAATTGTTTATGTACATGTCTGGAGCAACTGCGATTTATATCTTTGGGCATACGTTTGAATTATTGGCTCGTACTCCTGGAGAAATCATGTTCTGGGTTTGTTTTCAATACATAGGTCTTCCGTTTATCGCACCGCTCAGTCTGCTGATTGTGCTGCAATTTACGGGGTTCCATCAATATTTAACAAAGCGCCGCGTGCTTCTCATCTTATTGATTCCAACTCTCACAACCATTATGGTGTTCACCAACTCTTTACATTCACTCTTTTATCGAAGCATCACGATGAATCCAGTAGATGGGTTTTTATTGGCTGATTTTACGATTGGCTATTGGTATATCATTCATGGCGTTTATACGTTTGGCTGTTCGATGCTTGCTATCTTTATGCTGCTTTGGTTTTTACGTGTCACAAAAAAAGAATATTTAAAGCAGATTCTCATACTGTTAGTGGGAATGTCATTACCAATTTTGACTTCTTTTATTTATTTATTAGGCGTTACACCCCTACATATTGATCCGGTTCCTGTGGTGATGTTTATCACCAACGCACTCTATTTATGGGCAATTATGTCATTCCAGCTCTTTAAGCTGTCTCCCATTGCAATGGAGCGTGTGTTTGAGCATATGTCTGAAGGGGTTCTGATTTTAGATCGATATCGGACACTCATTGATTACAATCCCGCTGCTGCATCGATCATACCAGCACTTGCGAATAAAAAGGGAATTGGCTATAAAATCGACGATATTTTCTCAGCAATCATCAAAGATTCAGCGTTCATTCAATGGCTGCGCTCTCCGCAGGATCATTCGCAATATGATTTAATGTGGAAAAAGGAAAAAGACCAGTCCTGCTATTATCATTTGACCGCTTCGTCTCTATTTAATAGAAGAGGAGAGATCGAAGGCAGGCAAATCGTGATCAGTGATGTAACAGAGCAGCGTTTGCTGCAGGAAGAGCTGGAGCGTCGTGCGTATATCGATGGTTTGACGAATATTTTCAATCGTTCTTCTTTCATCGAACGAACGCAGATGATCTTGGAAGAGGATGCACAGGATACGGCTGTTATGCTGTTTGATATTGATTTTTTTAAACAAATCAATGACACACACGGACATCATATCGGGGATGAAGCGCTGCGTCATGTTGTCTCTATTTGTCAGGAGCATTTACAAATGGATGATTTATTTGGACGCTATGGGGGAGAAGAGTTTGCCATTTGTCTGCCTCATCAGTCATTTAAAGAGGCATGTCATATCGCGGAAAAAATAAGACATTCGTTTGAAGCAAGTTTCTTTACGAATGATGAGGAAAAAGTGCGAGTGACAGCGAGCTTTGGAATTGCTCACACAGCCAATGATCCTTGTGTATTAGAGACACTTCTATTTGAAGCGGATCAGGCCTTGTATATGTCAAAACGCCAAGGACGGAACCGGATTTATGCATCCACTGGTAAGGGCCATGTGCTGTATCAAGAGCAGGATCTTCCGAATTGACTGTTGTCCTGACATTCGATATGATAAACATAACATTTGAACGGTTTCCTAAAGGGGAGTAGCTTTTACGGTTTGGTCGTCACTACAGAAACATTCGTTGTTTCTCGGCCATTCCGGCATGAACAATGTTAGCCAGACCTTTGCCTATCACACATGGGGCAAAGGTCTGGCTATTTTTAAGGTCTTTTTGCATCTGTGTGACAGGGAAGCAGAACAAATGATGCTTTTAATCCTACAGATGAAAGGATGATCGATCTTGAAAAAATATGTGATGGCTTGCCTATTTTCCGGAACGCTTGTATTAAGCGGGTGCTCCGGCTTGCTTGATCAGGTCAACGATACAACGACATATGTCACTGAGGCAAATGACTATGTGACAGACATTCAGCAATTTACAGAGGATTTTCCAAAACTCGCTGAAGAAGCTGTGCAAAATGCCGCCAAAAAAGCAGAATTAACGCAGCAGCTTGAATCATTGAAGAAAGACATTCAAGATTTTAATGACGTCACAGCGCCAAAAATGGCAGAAGACCTGCATGCGCAAATCATTGAAAAAAATAAAGTACTGTCAGAGGAAATCCAAACGTATTTACAGCAATTGAAAGCAGGCGATATCGATGCTGCCGCCATACTGGAGGATCAGCAGGGATTGATGAAACAGCTTCAGCAATCCGTCAATCTTTTGCAGGATATCGAACAATTAACAAATTAGGACAAACACAGCTTTATATGCGGTGCTCAGCATATCTTTGCCTTTTCCGGTGGAGATATGCTTTAATTTAGGTACAGACAAGTCATAATGGAAAAAAGGTGATCACATGACAGAACATGAAGAAAGACATATGGCTTCGCCTAGAGCCGAAAAGGAAAAGGACCAATTGATCAATCGCTTGAAACGAGTGGAAGGACAAGTGCGCGGGATTCAGCAAATGATTGAAAACGATCGTTACTGTATAGATGTTGTGAATCAAATTTCCGCAGTCAATGCGGCTTTGAAAAAAGTCAGTCTTCATTTGATGGAAAAGCATACACACCATTGTGTTGCAGATGCTATCAAGAGCGGCAATGGGGATGAAGCCATTGAAGAGTTAATGACGGTCTTTACGAAACTGACAAAATCGTAGCATTTATGTTTACATTAATACCCTACTAGGGTATAGTAAATTGTAGAAAATGATTGATGGAGGCGATGAGAAGTGGAACAAGCAACACTTCAAGTGCAGGGCATGTCTTGCGGACATTGCGTGAAAGCAGTCGAAGGAAATGTAGGAGAATTAGCAGGTGTTGAATCTGTGAAAGTCCATTTAGACAAAGGACAGGTGGAGGTTTCATTTCACCCGGATCAAGTCACGTTACACCGTATCTCCGATGTGATTGAGGAACAGGGATATGATGTTGTATAAATAAGTAGACGTGCTGCATGACAGCACGTATTTTTTTCAAAATATAATACCCCCATGGAGTATGTGGAGAGGTGAGATCAATGAAAAAGGAAATTGATTTTCAAATTACGGGGATGACCTGTGCTGCCTGTGCAGGCCGCATCGAAAAGGGATTGAATAGGCTGGAAGGTGTGGAGGATGCCAGTGTGAATTTGGCGCTTGAAACTTCTCATATCATTTATGAAACTGAGCAGTTAACACCAGATGATTTGAAGCGAAAAGTTCAATCTCTTGGCTATGATGTGGTGATGGAGCAAGCAGAATTTGATATAGAGGGAATGACCTGTGCAGCTTGTGCAAACCGAATCGAGAAAAAAATTAACCGAATCGACGGTGTCGATCACGGGTCTGTAAACTTTGCCCTTGAGACACTTCAGGTCACATATCATCCGGGCCAAACGTCTGCAAATGACATAAAAGATGCGGTGCAGTCTATTGGGTATTCTTTAATAGAACCAGATGCAGATCAAGCGGAGGAAGGAAAAAAAGATCACCGGCAAGCTGCAATAGAAAAGCAAACGGCACGCTTTTTATTCTCGATGATTTTATCACTGCCGCTTCTTTGGGCAATGGTCAGCCATTTTTCTTTTACGTCCTTTATTTGGCTGCCAGAAGCGTTTATGAATCCATGGGTACAGCTGGCGTTAGCAGCGCCGGTGCAGTTCATTGTCGGCTGGCCCTTTTATGTAGGTGCGTATAAGGCTTTAAGAAATAAAAGTGCCAATATGGATGTTCTTGTCGCACTTGGGACATCTGCCGCGTTTTTCTATAGTTTATATGAAAGCATTCAGTCAGCGATTAGAGGTACACATGAGGCAGCCCTCTATTATGAAACAAGTGCTGTCCTCATTACGTTGATCGTGCTCGGAAAATTAATGGAAGCAAGAGCAAAAGGAAGATCATCAGAAGCGATTCAAAAGCTGATGGGCTTACAGGCGAAAGAAGCGGTTATCGAGCGAGATGGCAAACAGATGACTGTGCCTATTTCTGACGTGAAAGTGAATGATCTTGTGTTTGTCAAACCCGGGGAAAAAGTGCCGGTAGATGGAGAAATCATAGAGGGGACAACCGCAATAGATGAGTCCATGATTACAGGAGAAAGTCTGCCTGTTGATAAAACAGCAGGAGATATGGTCATTGGGGCAACGATCAATAAAAATGGATTCATCAAAATAAAAGCGACTAAAGTCGGGAAAGAGACCGCTCTTTCACAGATTATCCGAGTCGTAGAACAAGCGCAGGGCTCAAAGGCACCGATTCAAAGAATGGCAGATCAAATATCAGGGATATTTGTTCCTATTGTTGTAGGAATTGCTGTGCTCACATTCCTCATATGGTTTTTCTTTGTTGACCCAGAAAATGTGACGTCAGCACTTGAAACCTTTATAGCCGTCATTGTCATCGCATGTCCGTGTGCGCTCGGCCTTGCGACACCAACCTCTATTATGGCAGGCAGCGGCCGTGCGGCTGAATCAGGCATTCTGTTTAAAGGCGGAGAGCATTTAGAAGTGACTCAATCACTCGACACGATCGTGTTAGATAAAACAGGGACTGTGACAAAAGGAGAGCCTAGTCTGACAGATGTACTGGCATATGCCAACTGGACAGAAGATACGCTGCTGCAGCTAGCAGGCTCGGCAGAACAGCAGTCGGAACACCCGCTTGCCCGGGCGATCACAGACGGTATGAAGGAACGAGGTCTTGAAGCGGTCGTGGTTGAAGCGTTCCAAGCAGATCCAGGTCATGGAATTGAAGCAAAGGCAGCAGGACACAAGCTTTTGATTGGAACGCGTAAGCTATTACAGAAACATCATATCCGATATGAGCAAATTGAAGCATCTGTCACAATGCTGGAGGAGCAAGGGAAAACGGCTATGCTTGTTGCGATTGACGGTGAAGTCGCCGGCATTGTCGCGGTTGCAGATACAATCAAATCATCCTCTCCACAAGCCATCGCTCGTCTAAAAGAGCAGGGGATTCACGTTGTGATGATGACAGGTGATAATAAACTAACAGCAGAGGCGATTGCGAAACAGGCGGGCATTGATCATGTCATTGCTGAAGTGCTGCCTGAAGAAAAAGCGGCTCATATTGCAGCGCTTCAGAAACAAGGAAAAAAAGTCGCCATGGTCGGAGACGGTATCAATGATGCCCCAGCTCTTGCAACAGCGAATATTGGGATGGCTGTGGGAACAGGGACAGACGTTGCCATGGAAGCAGCAGATATTACGCTCATGACAGGAGATCTCCATGCCATTGCAGATGCGCTGGAATTTAGTAAAAAAACAATGAGAAACATTAAACAAAACCTATTTTGGGCGCTTGCCTATAACTGTATCGGGATACCGATCGCTGCATTTGGTTTTCTTGCGCCATGGCTTGCAGGAGCAGCAATGGCCTTTAGTTCCGTGTCCGTTGTGCTGAATGCGCTCAGATTGCAGCGATTGAAGCCAATTAGAGAGGGAGTGGCAGAATGAAGCTGAATGTCAAATGGATTTGGACCGTTAGTGCATTGTTCTACGTTGCTCTTGTGCTGATTGGATATACGATTTATGATGAATTTTTTCCAAATCAACATACACCAAGTGAACAGATGCAAAATCATTAAGACTTCGCCAAAAGCGAAGTCTTTTTTTTACAATATTGTGGAAAAACCCACCTTTTTAAAGATTTTTCATAAAAAATTCACTTCTTTTTGTTCCTTTTTGTCGTTTTTTGTAGGTTCGTCGTTAAGATGCGATTAAGCAACAAAGAAAGCGTTATCAAAAAAAGGGGGTTCACGTATGAAAAAGTTAGGGTTAGCTTCTCAAATACTCATTGCACTTGTTCTGGGTGTTGTCGTGGGAGCGCTGTTTTATCAAAATGAAACCGTTATTAATGTGTTAACGCCGATTGGCGATATATTCATCCATTTAATTAAAATGATCGTTCTTCCAATTGTTATTGCTGCATTGATTGTAGCAGTTGCAGGTGTTGGAGATATGAAAACGATCGGAAGACTCGGCGGAAAAACCATTCTTTATTTCGAGATTGTGACAACGATTGCATTAGCAGTTGGACTGCTTGCAGCAAACTTGTTCCATCCTGGTACAGGAATTGATATGAGCAACATGGAGAAAGGTGATATCTCTAAATATGAAGAGACATCTAAGGCTTCTTCTGAAAAAGCGACTTTCTCTGAAACGTTGGTGCATCTTGTACCGACAAACGTTTTCCAATCCATTGCAGAAGGTGATCTATTACCAACCATCTTCTTTACAGTCTTATTCGGATTAGGAATTGCCGCAGTTGGAGACAAAGGAAAACCAGTATTAGGATTCTTTGAAGGTATACTCGAAGCCATGTTCTGGGTGACCAATAAAGTGATGAAGTTTGCACCATTTGGTGTATTCGCGCTCATCAGTGTGACGGTGATCAAATTCGGGGTCGGAGCGCTTCTCCCGCTAGGCAAACTGGTACTTGTCGTTTACGGTACAATGGCATTCTTCGTCATTGTTGTACTTGGCATTATTGCGAAAATGGCTGGAACAAGCGTCTTTACACTATTTAAAGTATTAAAAGAAGAAATCATTCTTGCATTCTCAACAGCAAGTTCAGAAGCTGTACTGCCTAGATTAATGGACAAAATGGAGAAGTTCGGCTGCCCGAAAGCGATCACGTCGTTCGTTATTCCAACAGGCTACACCTTTAACTTAGATGGAAGTGCCATCTATCAATCCATTGCTGCGATATTTGTTGCACAAATGTACGGCATGCCGCTTTCCATCTATGAGCAAATTACGTTACTATTAATTTTAATGCTGACATCTAAAGGAATGGCTGGTGTACCAGGTGCATCGATCGTTGTTGTCATCACAACTCTTGGTGCTATGGGACTGCCGCTTGAAGGACTTGCCTTCATCGTTGGGATCGACCGACTTCTTGACATGGTTCGTACAACAGTGAACGTATTTGGTAACTCACTTGCAGCCATTGTCATGTCTAAGTGGGAAAAAGTATTTGATCAAGAGAAATCGAAGAAGTATATTGAGGAATTAAAACAACAAACAAAAGCAGCGTAAAAAAGGAGATCTTTTCAAATGACGAAGCTACAGGACAAGCAAGTTCGAATCGAACGTGACTTTCTAGGTGAAAAGGAAGTAGACACTCAAGCATATTATGGAATTCAAACATTACGTGCAGTGGAGAACTTTCCAATTACAGGCTACCGTATTCATGAGGAACTCATCAAAGCATTAGGGATTGTCAAAAAGGCAGCCGCACTTGCAAATATGGATACACAGCGACTATATTCTGGTCTTGGAGAAAAAATTGTTCAAGCCGCAGATGAGGTCATCGAAGGAAAATGGAACAATCAATTTATTGTCGATCCAATTCAAGGCGGGGCTGGCACTTCAATGAATATGAATGCCAATGAAGTCATTGCAAACAGAGCGCTTGAACTACTAGGAAAGGAAAAAGGCGCTTATACTGAGCTAAGTCCAAACACGCATGTGAACATGTCGCAGTCAACAAACGACGTTTTCCCAACAGCGATTCATATTTCAACATTGAATATGATTGAAAAACTACTTTATACGATGGAAAACATGCATCAAGTCATGACCGAAAAAGCGCAGGAATTCGATCATGTTATCAAAATGGGACGCACGCATCTTCAGGACGCTGTTCCAATCAGACTTGGACAAGAGTTTAGTGCGTATGCAAAAGTTCTTGCTCGTGATATTAAACGTATCAAGCAGTCTAGACAGCATTTATATGAAGTCAATATGGGTGCAACAGCAGTCGGAACTGGATTGAATGCAGATCCTAAATATATTCGCCAAGTGGTTGGCTACCTATCTGACATTAGCGGATTACCGTTAGTTGGTGCTGAAGACTTAGTAGATGCCACGCAAAATACGGATGCCTATACAGAAGTATCGGCTGCACTTAAAGTATGTATGATGAACATGTCCAAAATGGCGAACGATATTCGTCTGATGGCTTCAGGTCCAAGAGCAGGCTTTGGTGAGCTGCACCTGCCGCCGAGACAGCCAGGTTCATCCATCATGCCAGGGAAAGTCAACCCAGTTATGCCTGAGGTCATGAACCAAGTGGCATTCCAAGTCATTGGGAACGATCACACAATCTGTCTTGCATCAGAGGCTGGCCAGCTTGAACTGAATGTCATGGAACCAGTGTTAGTGTTCAACCTGCTTCAATCTCTCAGCATGATGAAAAATGTATTCGAGTCCTTCGTGGACAACTGCTTGCGTGACTTAAAAGCAGATGAATCTAGATTAAAAGAATATGTAGAAAAGAGTGCCGGTGTCATGACGGCGGTGAACCCGCACATTGGTTATGAAGCGGCTGCACGAATTGCAAGAGAAGCCATCCTTACAGGCGCATCTGTACGTGAGCTTTGTCTGCAAAATGATGTGTTAACAGAGGAAGAGCTTGATGTCATCTTAAATCCTTTTGAAATGACAAAACCAGGTATTGCTGGCGCATCACTTTTAGAAAAGGATCGTTTAGAAGATTAAGCGGCATCATGAAAAGCGCACACCGGCAAAGTTCCGGTGTGCGCTTTTTCATGGAGGTTTGTTTTTCTTTAGCTCACATAGTATACTATCGTCAATTATTAGGGATGTGACTGCGTTTGAATCTACTGAAAAAATGGCTGAATACAGAGCCTTATTTAATTGTGCTGCTCATTGTACTGACGCCGATTGGCGGAGAGTTTAAATTTTATCCGTTTGAGGACAGCTTTCGGGTCAGCTTTGGAACCGTTGTCTTTTTCTTTATCCTGCTTCAAATGAAAAGATTTCCGGCATGGGCAAGCGGCATTATCGCTGGGATATCTGTTTTTGTGTTTCGCGTGCTGCTTGATACAGCTGTGACAGGGCATCTTCCGCTTGAAGAGGCAGTTTCATTAAGATTTCCTTCCCTGCTTTATTATGTTGTCTATGGCACACTCTTTTATTTATTGAAGGTCAGACGTTTCCGCGATCAGCCATGGCTGATTGGAGCAACAGGCATCGTCATGGAGCTGTGCGCAAGCGTTGTTGAAATCATCGCACTTCGAGGCACGATGGATGAAATTTTAACGGTGAGGACGCTGTTCCAATTATTTGTTTTGGCGATATTCAGAAGCTTTTTCGTGTTGGCTTGTTATACAATGATTCGCTTATATGAAGAGCAGGCGAGAGAGCGTCAGATGAAAAAGGAAAAGGAACATCTGCTGATGCTTCTGTCTAACCTTTACACAGAATCTACATATTTTCATAAAACACTCGCACATGCTGAGCATATTACGGCTACATCCTATCAATTGTATCAATCCCTTCACCACGCAAAGGATGCGGAATCATTGGATTTGAAAAAGCTCGGTAAAACTGCCTTGCAGATTGCAGGAGAGGTGCATGAAATCAAAAAGGATAACCAGCGGATTTTTTCTGCCTTATCAAAGCTGATTCATGAGGAAAACTTCCAGGCTTATGAGAGTCCTTCTCATATCGCTGGGCTTGTCATTCGCATTCATGAAAATTATGCAGAATCTCTTAAAAAAAACATCGTCTTTCATTATGATGAAGATGGAAAGCATCCCGCCTATCACGTGTATACCATTCTATCTTTGTTAAATAACATCGTATCCAACGCTGTTGAAGCCATTCCTGTAGAAGGAGAGGTGTCACTTTCTATTTCACAGAAAGAAAACCACGTGATTTTTCAAATCAGCGACAACGGGCCTGGCATAAAAGAACGTAATCATCATGTGATTTTCAAACCGGGCTTCACTTTAAAATACGATCAGGCTGGGAATCCATCAAGCGGTATCGGGCTTGCCTATGTAAAGGATACAGCGGAGAAGCTTGGCGGAAGTGTTGAGATGAAGAGTATCCCAAATGAACAAACGATTTTCACATTAACGATACCAGTAGATCAAGTCAGTAGAAAAGAGGGGATTGGGAGATGAGATTTTTTATTGTTGATGATGATGAAGCCGTTCGTTCTTCACTGGCTCAGCTCATTGAAGATGAAGAGCTTGGCATTGTGGCCGGGGAAGCAGAGGATGGCGCAGAGTTAACAGCCAGCTACTTAAATGATTTGCACATTGATATCTTATGTATTGATCTATTGATGCCGGAAAGGGACGGGCTTGAAACGATTCGAGCGATCAAGGATGAGTTTCATGGGAAATACTTAATGCTGTCACAGGTTGAAACAAAGGAATTAATCGGACAGGCGTATACGCTTGGCGTCGAATATTATGTGACAAAGCCGATCAATCGTGTAGAGGTCTTAAGTGTTCTCCATCTCATGATTGAACGTCTTCATTTAGAGCATTCAATTGAAAATATTCAGCACTCACTTAAATCGGTCATGCAATTTCAGCAGCGCGGTCAGACGAAAACGAAGCAGCGGGGGAAAAGTCTTGCAGAGGCGGGGCAGTTTTTGCTGGCGGAGCTTGGTATTGTTGGTGAGAAGGGGTCTAAAGATTTATTAGATATGATTCTGTTTACAGACCAGTATTTAGCGCTGCATGCTGATCAGCATGATTCCTTTCCTTCTTTAAAGATCATTTTCACTGGGATTACGGAGGATAAGTTAAGTGAGCCCTACACATCGGCAGACATCGCAAGAGAAGCAAAGGCAGCCGAACAGCGGGTAAGACGTGCGATCAACCAATCATTAAAGCACATCGCATCACTTGGGCTAACCGATTTTTCTCATCCAACGTTTGAAAATTACGCATCTAAATTTTTCGATTTCACCATCGTACGAAAGAAAATGAGTGAATTGACGAAAGAGATGAGCGGAAGAGAAGAACACACCCGTATCAATGTGAAGAAATTTGTGCAGGTGCTTTACTACGAAGCGAAACGTATTTTTATGGAAGATTAAAAAAAGACATGCTCTCCAATTAAGGAGACATGTCTTTTTTTGTGATGGATTGCAGGTGCATCTGCAGTACGGAGCGTATGAGCTGAGGCGGTATACGTTCGGGCTGCACGATTCCATTCAATGCAAGCCCATTGATGACCGCATAAAGCCGCTCAGTTTCTAATAAAAGATCAATATCAGTTAACAGCAGCCCATCCTCTTTCAATTTCATTAAACAATATTTGACCGTTTGGAAAAGCTCGTCATACATCTTTGCATTGAGCGGCTGTAGATCTGGTTCAGTCAGCGCCTTGACTGTAAAAGCCTGCCACACCTCCATTTCAAATTTTCGTTCTTCATCAAGTGGAAGAAGCTGCTCCAATAAAGTGAGGACATTTTCCTCCGTTGAACCGTTTAATGAAAGCCCTGTAATCCGCTCCTTGACTCTTTCCTGAATTAAATTCATAGAGAAGAGAAATAACTCTTGCTGTGTGGAAAAATAATGACGCATAGAGCCGGCTGAAATTCCAGCTTCGACTGCTATTTTTCGTACAGAAGCGTTTTCCAATCCCTCTTGTTTAATCACTCTCATTGCAGCTTGAGCGACCTTTTGTTTTTGTTTATGGTGATCGACGATTTTTGGCATACATTGATTTTAGCATAGCTGTTGTTTTTTTAACACAGATGTGTTATTTTTTATTTAATACAATCGTATTAAAAAGGATGTGGAGAAATTGGTCGGGTTATTGATTGTGGCATGTGAAATTGGTTTTTGGCTGTTTATTCTAATGGGTTTAACGCTTCGTTATGTGTTTAAACAGAAAAAGTGGGGTGCTTTTTTTCTTGTCTGTACGCCAGTTTTAGATCTCATCCTTCTTGCGGCTACTTATATAGATTTAAGGCAAGGGGCTGTGGCGAGTGTCATCCACGGGCTTGCGGCTGTTTATATTGGTGTGAGCCTTGCCTTCGGACATCAAATGGTGAAATGGGCAGATGCTAGGTTTGCCTATCGATTTGCAGGAGGCCCTAAGCCAAAGGGAAAACCAAAGTACGGGAAAGAGCGGTCTGTGTATGAAATGGTCGGCTGGGCGCGGCATTTCATTTCTTATGTTATTGGAGCAGGGCTGTTATATGGATTGACCTATCTCATCCAAGCACCAGAGCGGACGGAAGCGCTGATGCAGCTTGTCAATACATGGGGGATGATCTTAACGATTGATTTCATCATTAGCATCAGCTACGTCATTTGGCCGAAAAAACATCCAGAAAATATAACAGGCTGATAAAAAAGACAGGCGGATTCACTCCGCCTGTCTTTTCTTATGATGACAGCCCTTTGTAAATGGTGTCGATATTCCATTTCATCATCTTATAGTAGCTGTCTCCATCTTCCCCTTCTTTTCCAATAGAGTCAGTGAAGACTTTTCCTTTGATCGGAACCCCGGTTTCCTCAGAGAGGCTTTCAAGGCTGCGTTTATCAACACTTGTTTCAAGAAAGAGTGCAGGAACTTGATGATCTTTGACAAAATGAATAATGCGCTTCATTTGTCCTGGTGTTCCTTCACTTTCTGTGTTGATCTCCCAAATATAGCCGGCTTTCAATCCATACGCCTCTGCAAAATATTTGAATGCCCCTTCACTTGTGACAAGGAGTTTTTTATCTTTTGGCAGCTGATCAAACTTGTCTTTTGCTTCATCGTGAAGAGCTTGAAGCTTTTTGATATAGGCTTCTGCATTTTTTTCGTAATCCTCTTTATGTTCAGGGTCCGCTTGAATAAGCGCATCTCGGGCATTTTGGGCATAAAGGATCCCATTCTCAACATTCAGCCATGCGTGCGGATCTTGCTGGCTTTCAAGGCCTTTTGAGGACAAATGCTTCACTTTGACGCCTTTACTCAGCTCGGCTACAGGTGCATCATCCCCGTCCTTGCCGCTCGATTCAAGCAGCTTTTGAAACCAGCCGTTCCCTGTTTCAAGGTTCAAGCCATTATATAGAACAAGGTCTGCATCCGTCGTATACTGAACATCCTTTGGCAGTGGGTCAAATTCGTGCGGATCTGTACCAATGGGAACAATGCTGTGAATAGAGACATGCTGCCCGCCTACTTCCTTCACAATGTCATAAAGAATAGAGTAGGTCGTGACAACTTTTAATGTGCCGTCATCTTTACCGGAATTACTTTGCTTGGTCGAACAGCCTGCGATGATCATAAGGGCAATGAATACTGCGGTCAAACGGATAGCAAATACCTTCTTCATATATGTCCTCCTTTTACATAGACGCTTCCTTTTTTAAGTGCGTTCGTTTTCGTTTAGATTTTAATGATCTCCATAGAATGCCTTGCTTTGGTGAAAAGATAAAGGCGCTGCCGAATAAAATAGTCGCGACCAGCACGATGGAAGCGCCAGATGACAAGTTATACGTAAAACTAAGCCCAAGACCTACGACAGCAGAAACAGCACCGAAAAAAGCAGATAAATAAATCATGATCCAGAGCCGGTCCGTTAAGAGATAAGCGGTGGCTGCCGGCGTGATCAGCATGGCAACGACAAGAATAATCCCAACGGTTTGCAGTGATGCAACGGTCACAAGGGTCAATAAGGTCATGAGAAAATAATGAATCATACGATTCGGCAAACCGTAAACCGAAGAAATCACCGGATCAAATGAACTAATGAGCAGTTCCTTGTAGAAAACAATGACGGCTAGCAAAATAAAAATACCGATTCCCAGTGTAATCCACATATCAGATGATCGAACAGCTAGAACGTTTCCAAATAGAATATGATATAGATCACTTGAACTTTTCAAAAATGTGATCAAAATAATTCCGATTGAGAAAAAGGCTGTAAAGACAATGCCGATGGCAGAATCATTTTTTATGCGGCTGTTTTGACTCACATAACCGATCCCAATCGCTGTTAACACGCCAGTTAAAACGGCCCCGAAGAAAAAGTTAATTCCAAGCATATAAGAGATGGCGACCCCTGGCAGTACGGCATGAGAAATGGCGTCTCCCATCAGAGCCATGCCGCGTAAAATGATAAAGCAGCCGATAACGCCGCAAATGATGCCTACCATGACGGATGTAAATAGCGCTTTTTGTAAAAAAGCATATTCAAAGAGTCCGGTTAAAAATTCCATTAAACGTCTCCTCCTGCTGATTTTAAGAATGGCAGCTGTGTTTCATATGCTTCCAGCATGATCTCTGGGCGAAGGATGTCGTGTACAGGCCCTGCTTTGATGAGCTTTTTATTTAACAGAACAAGATGGCTGAAATAATCATCTGCCTTACTCAAATCATGATGGACAACCAAAATGGTTTTCCCTTCATCTCGTAATTCCTTCAAAATGCGAACCATTGTTTCTTCACTTGCCATATCAATCCCGACAAATGGTTCATCCAAACAGAAGAGCTGTGCGTTTTGAGCGAGTGCCCTTGCAAGGAAGACACGCTGCTGCTGTCCGCCGGATAACTCACCGATTTGTCTTTTGGCAAAGTCCTGCATCCCGACTTTTTCTAAACAGTGATACGCATATGCCCGGTCTTCTTTTTTTGGACGTTTGATTAGTCCGAGCTTCGGATATGTTCCAAGTAGTACGGTATCCAGTACATGAATCGGAAACGTCCAATCTAAATCATTTCTCTGCGGTACATAGGCGATCTGTTTTCTGACGTGTTTAAAGGGCTGTTCAAAAAAACGAATATCCCCTTGGTCTTTTTCAATGAGATCCAAACATGCCTTGAGTAACGTCGATTTACCAGCACCATTTGGACCGATGATTCCTGTCATTGTCCCTTCCTGTATGGAAAGAGAGACATTCTCTAATGCATCCTGTCCGTGATATGAGACATGAAGACGGTCGATTGTTAAAGCATTTGACATCTCTTGCGGCCCCTTTCAATCATCATTGCACTTCCTAAAGATATATGCATAAATTAAATAATTTTGACTAAAGGATGAAATGATTCTCTAATGCTAATTTGTTTCCTTAGGGAAACTTTTATTTTATTCTAAGCGTCTGTCCTTCTTTTGTAAAGAGAAAAACTGCAAACGATCGTTTTTATGTTATGCGGGGGGCGGGGGACATGAGCTTGGTTTATTGAAAATCCGTGTGACAGAATTGGACACAAAAAACCAATTATTTCTTCAGAAATGATTGACAGAAGACAAGAACTCCTCATATAATAAAGGTAATCCAATATATGAATATATGCTCATATATAAAGTTTTTGTTTTTTAATAGGTTTCATCGATCCAGGGAACGTTATTTATCATATAGAAAAAAGGTGAGAACATGAAAAAAATGAAGGATGAATACGTATTAAGCGGTCTTGATTGTGGAAACTGTGCACGTAAAATTGAAACAGGTGTCAGCAAAATGGATGGCGTTGAAGCTTGTTCCGTTAATTTTGCGACAGGGACATTGACTGTCACACATGCAGATAAGCAAGAAACGATGTCAAAGCGTATTGAAAAAACGGTTCAGTCCATCGAACCTCATGTGAGTGTATCACCAAAAGAAGAAGTGCATCACCACGATCATGATCATGGGACAAAAAATTTAAAAGCGATTGTGCTCAAATTAATTGGCGGTGCAGTCATTGGAACAGCAGCTTATTTTATACCAGAAGATGGCTTACTGAAATTTATCATGTTTTTCGCAGCGTATTTACTAGTCGGCGGTGATGTGGTTTTTAAAGCGCTGAAAAATATCGTGCGCGGCCAAGTATTTGATGAAAACTTCTTAATGACCATTGCAACAGCTGGCGCTTTTGTCATTCAGCAATATCCAGAGGCTCTGGCAGTGATGCTGTTTTACCAAATTGGAGAGCTGTTCCAAGGAGCAGCAGTGAATCGTTCAAGACGATCCATTAGTGAACTAATGAATATTCGCCCTGAATATGCGAATCTCAAAGTAGGAAATGAAACGAAAAAAGTGAAGCCGGAAGAAGTAAAAGTCGGTGACCGTATCGTCGTAAAACCGGGCGAAAAAATTCCACTTGATGGTCTCGTCATTGAAGGCTTTTCACTCGTGGATACCTCTGCATTAACAGGTGAGTCTGTGCCGCGGGATGTAGAAGCAGGGAAAGAAGTTCTTGCAGGATTTGTGAATCAAAACGGTATTCTTGAAATTGAAGTGCAAAAAGGGCTAAGCGAATCGGCAGTGACGAAAATTTTAGATTTGGTTGAAAATGCGAGCAGCCGAAAAGCACAGACAGAAAACTTTATCACTAAGTTTGCAAAATACTATACACCGGCTGTCGTTGTATTGGCATTGCTGCTTGCCTTTGTGCCGCCGCTTCTCATTCCATCAGCTCAATTGTCTGACTGGGTTTACCGGGCACTCGTTTTCCTTGTGATTTCTTGTCCTTGTGCGCTTGTCGTGTCCATCCCATTAGGGTTCTTCGGGGGAATTGGGGCAGCTTCTAAACGAGGCATCCTTGTAAAAGGCAGTAACTATCTAGAAGCACTAAACTCTGTGAGCTATGCTGTATTTGATAAGACGGGCACACTCACAAAAGGGAACTTTACAGTGACCAATATCGTGACAACGAGCGATAAGTGGTCAGAAGAAGAGCTGCTTTCTTTTGCAGCTTTAGCAGAAGCCTACTCCTCACATCCGATTGCTGAATCAATTAAAGCGGCATATGGTTCGCCGCTTGATGAAAGCAAGATCGAAGCATACGAAGATATTGCGGGACATGGAATTAAAGCAACCATCAGTGGTTCCCAAGTGTTAGCGGGTAATCATCGCTTGATGGAACGAGAAGGCATTTCATATGAAAAAGAAAAACGAAGCGGAACGGTTGTGTACATGGCCATTAACGGTGAGTTTGCCGGATCGATCTTGATTGCAGATGAATTAAAGGATGATGCAATTGAAGCCGTCTCAGCTCTAAAAGCATCTGGCATTCAAACAGTCATGCTGACTGGTGATGCCAAGCAAGTTGGAACAGCGGTCGCCCAGCAAATTGGCATTGATGAAGTACATGCCGAATTATTACCGCAGGATAAAGTAACGAAATTAGAAGAAATTGATCAGAAAAAAGCGCCTCAAGAAAAATTATTATTTGTTGGGGACGGCATTAATGATACACCGGTATTAGCAAGAGCAGACATAGGAATTGCAATGGGCGGACTTGGTTCAGATGCAGCGGTAGAAGCGGCTGATATCGTCATTATGACAGACCAGCCGTCAAAAGTAGCAGAAGCCATCGCTGTCGCTAAACGAACAAGAAGAATTGTATGGCAGAATATTGCTTTTGCTCTTGGGGTTAAAGGGGTTTTCCTATTACTTGGAGCATTTGGTATTGCGACCATGTGGGAAGCCGTCTTCTCGGATGTCGGTGTGACTGTACTCGCTGTTTTAAATGCCATGAGGGTAATGAAATAAAATTGTTAGGAAAAATTCATGAATACCATCTTTCATAATGAATCCCCTCTTGTTAAAATAGAAGAAGTTGGATAATGGCATTATTCTAAGCTATTATCCTTTTTCTTTTGAAGGAATGAAAAAGATAAGGTAGGTGCTTATGTGAGTAAAAAAAATAATCAATCATCATCCATTAAATTTGCTGTCATTTTAACCATTATCGCAGCTCTTCTCATCGGATTATTCGTCGTCATTGGAAATAACAACAGCAAAGAAGCACAAACGGTTGACAGTAAGCCTTCTATTAAAGGACAGCCTGTTATGGGGGATAAAAACGCAGCGGTGCAAATCGTCGAGTTTGGGGATTATAAATGTCCGTCATGTAAATCATTTGAAACAGACATTTTCCCAAAACTGAAAGCGGACTACATAGATAAAGGCGATGTATCATTTTCGTTTATTAACTTGCCACTTCCTGTTCATGGAGATGGCGCAGTGCTGGCAGCACTAGCTTCTGAAGAAGTGTGGAAAGAAGATCCGAAAAACTTTTGGGCATTTCATGAAGCTGTCTATCAAGCACAGCCAGATAGTGAAGCAGAATGGGTCACGCCTGCTAAGCTGACAGAGCTAGCGAAAAAGACAACAAAAATAGATACGGACAAGCTTAAAGATAACCTATCAAAGAAAACATATCAGCCGCAGCTGAACACAGACGATCAGCTTGTGAACCAATATAAAGTGAATGCAACACCAACTCTTTTCATTAACAATAAACAAGTCGAAAACTTTTATGACTATGATGAAATCAAAGAATTAATTGATCAAGAGCTCAAAGGGAAAAAATCATGAAGAATAAGCTTGTTTACTTATACAGTGCTTGGATCGTTTCTATCGTTGCGACGATGAGCAGCCTGTATTTAAGTGAAGTAAAGAAGTTTATCCCATGCGATATGTGCTGGTTTCAGCGTATTTTCATGTACCCGCTCGTGCTTTTACTTGGAATTGCGACATTCAGAGGCGATGTGAAAGTGAAATATTACGTTCTGCCTTTGGCTGTGATTGGCGCTTGTTTTTCTATCTATCATTATATGGAACAAAAGATACCTGGCTTTGCATCGATTCGCCCTTGCCTGAGCGGTATTCCTTGTTCCGTTGATTATTTGAACTGGTTTGGTTTTATCACCATTCCACTACTAGCCCTTATTGCATTTATTCTCATCATCATTAGTATGCTGCTGTTAAATGCAAAAGAAGATTGAAAGAGATAGCCTGCTTATAAGCGGGCTATTTTTTATTTTTGCAAAAAGATAAAATTTAAAGAAAATTTGTATTGCTTTTCACCTGTGTCAGATATACATTAAGGGAGTAGTGTTAGATGATCAGATAAAGGTAAGGAGATAAGCGGAAAATGGCATGGGAAGTCTTAAGTATCATTGGCATTGTCGCATTCGCTATTAGTGGCGCGATTGTGGCAATGGAGGAAGAGTACGATATTCTTGGTGTGTACATTTTAGGGATTGTGACAGCATTTGGCGGTGGAGCGATTCGGAATCTATTAATTGGTCTGCCGGTGTCTGCTTTATGGTCACAGGGCAAAATGTTTACGATTGCCCTTGTATCCATTACGATTGTGTTTCTTTTTCCAAAGCTTTTGCTCAAGCATTGGAGCACATGGGGGAATTTCTCAGATGCGATCGGTTTAGCAGCGTTTGCGATTCAAGGCGCATTATTTGCTGTGCAAAGAGAACTCCCGCTCAGTGCAGTTATTGTGGCAGCCATTTTGACTGGAAGCGGCGGCGGAATTGTGCGTGATTTATTAGCAGGGCGGAAGCCGCTTGTGCTAAAAGCAGAGATTTACGCCGTATGGGCAGCCCTTGGCGGCTTATTCGTCGGACTCGGCTTAGCGCAAGGAGAGCTTGCTTTATATCTGCTGTTTGTCATCCTCGTCGTATGCAGGGTTTGTTCCTACTTATTCAAATGGCGTCTTCCCGCCAGGTCTTATTTTTTAAATAAAGGGTAAAACGAAAAAAGGGCGATTCCGCTCTTTTTTTGTGTTTAATAAGAGCTGAATATCAGCAGATGATGGAGTTTTCGTGTAAAATAAAAGCAGGGTCTTTTGTTCATCATTTGAACAATACATATGATGAAAATTTTGTCAGCTGGCTGAATATCTAGATTCAGCCTTTTTTTGCCTAGATGGATTGTTATGTGTTGGTTTCACTTTTTGCGGAATACTAAAGAAGCACTTCTGAGCGGACGGATGGATGAAATGAACACATCTTTGCATGTAAGCAAAACTTGACGAAAAATATACATAGGAGGGACATGTACTAGTGGAGATTTTTTTGGCAGTGCTCGTACTACTGGCACTCATTGCAGTATCTAATATTATCAATCGTTTTGTCCCCTTTATTCCCGTTCCGTTAATTCAAGTGGGCTTAGGAATATTGGTGGCAGCTTTTCCTTCAGGTTTACATATTTCTTTAAATCCTGAACTCTTCTTCGTTCTATTTATTGCGCCGCTGTTATTTAATGACGGGAAGCGTACCCCAAGGGACGAGCTATGGAAATTAAGAGCACCGATTCTTCTTTTAGCGCTTGGTCTAGTGTTTGCGACCGTCATTGTAGCGGGATATACCATTCATTGGATGATTCCAAGCATACCGCTTCCAGCCGCATTTGCGCTTGCAGCAATTTTATCACCGACAGATGTGGTGGCAGTAAGTGCTTTATCCAGCCGTGTAAATATGCCAAAGGGCATCATGAGACTGCTGGAAGGCGAAGGGCTGATGAACGATGCATCAGGACTTGTCGCCTTTAAATTTGCCATTGCCGCAACGGTGACGGGAGCATTTTCAATTGCTCAGGCATCCTTTAGTTTTGTACTGATTGCAGCAGGCGGGTTATTGACTGGATTTATTCTATCCTTTTTTATCATTCGTTTTCGCTATTTTCTCCGCCGTTTAGGAATGGACGATGTCACAATGCATATCATCCTGCAAATCCTTACACCATTTGTGATTTATTTAGCAGCGGAAGAAATCGGTGTATCCGGAATTTTAGCCGTTGTGGCTGGCGGTGTGACACATGCCATTGAGCAAGACCGAATGGAAGCGAATTTAGCCAAACTGCAAATTGCTTCATCAAACACATGGAATATTATTTTATTTATTTTAAACGGACTTGTTTTCGTTTTACTTGGATTGCAGATTCCGGATGTTTCTACAGTCATTTTCCAAGATGAATCCTTTAACAACATGCAGGTGATTGGCTACATCTTAATTATTACGCTATGTCTCATGGTGCTGCGGTTCTTATGGGTATGGCTGTTCTGGGCAGGAAAATGGAGCGCAACAAAAAAGCAAAATGTGAAAAAGCCGAAGTTTCGCGCCTCGATGCTTATGACATTCTCTGGTGTCCGCGGGGCTGTGACATTAGCCGGTGCCTTCTCTATCCCATTTACGCTCGCGGACGGATCACCATTTCCAGAGCGGCATTTGATTATTTTCCTCGCAGCAGGCGTCATCTTATGTACACTCATTTTAGCCAGTGTGTTACTGCCTCTTTTATCTGAGAAAAAAGACAAACAAGTCGACGTGGACTTGGATACAAAGATTCAGCATGCGAAACGGAAGCTGCTGAGAAGCGCGATTAAAACGCTAAAAGAAGGGATGAATGAGGACAACAGGGAAGTATCCCTTGCACTCATCAATGATTACCGAATGAAGCTGAGAAATATCCAGCGTGAACCATACCAATTCGGGATGAGAAAACAAGAGCGAAAAATCAGACTGCACGGCATCAAAGCAGAACAGATGAAACTTCAACAATTAATTGATGAAGAGAAAATTGACAAGGAAGAAGCCTATGAGCTGCAAGAGAGATTTCATGAGCTGGAAATGCTGTATTCAAACTCCTTCAAAATCCGTTTTTCAAAGGTGAAGTTTCTCCGCTTGCTTCAATGGCTGCAATTATGGCGGCCGAATCAGCACATTTCAAGCGGTATTTTAGAAAAAGAGGACGCGTACAAACAAATCCGTAAGAAAACGGCTGAGGCTGCGGTAGACTCGATCAAACAGCATATGACAGATGAAAACCAGCAAACATGCCACCAAGTGATTGGTTTTTACAACCAAGTGATTTACCGCTGTGAACACGGTCCAAGCTTCTTCCAGCAAAAAGACCGTTCATTTGACCGAAAGAAAAAAGAGCTTAACTTCCAAGCTGTACAGTCGATTCGAAATGAAATTCAAACCTTATATGAAGATGGTGAGATCAACCGTGATATTGCCCATCATTTAAGGGAGTATATCAATGACATGGAAGCTGTTCTGCTCACCAATACGTGATGTTGTCATCTTCTCCCCCATGTTTTATGATGAAGAAAGAGAACGAGCAGAGGGGAGATCAATGATGGCGTATTATGGAGCGATTGAAGCTGGGGGTACAAAATTTTGTTGTGCAATCGGCAATGAGCATGGAGACATCTTAGAGGAAATGACGATTCCGACAGAGCACCCAGAGAAAACAATACAGCAGCTTATTCCATTTTTTAAGCAGCATGACATTGCAGCATTAGGGGTTGGCTCCTTTGGACCCATTTGTGTTCAAAAGGATGATCCTTCATACGGTTATATTATGAACACGCCGAAAGTGGAGTGGAAGGATTATCCGTTCATTCCTGAGCTTGAGAAGCAATTAGGTGTCCCAGTATCCTTTACAACAGATGTCAATGCCGCAGCACTAGGTGAATTAACAAAAGGGGCAGCCAAAGGGCTAAGCAGCTGTTTGTATATCACGGTCGGTACAGGCATTGGTGCGGGAGCTGTTGTGAAAAATGAGCTTCTACACGGCCATTCACATCCTGAGATGGGACATATCCTTATCAGACAGGATGAATCAGATCCGTTTGCAGGTGTCTGTCCGGCACATGGAAATTGCTTAGAAGGGCTGGCAGCTGGACCAGCGATTGAGAAAAGGTGGGGAAAACCCGCCAAAGAGCTTACGCAGGAAGAAGCGGTTTGGGCACTTGAAGCGGATTATTTAGCGCAGGCGCTTATGCAGTACTCACTCATTTTAAGCCCAGAGCGCATCATCATGGGCGGAGGCGTCATGAAGCAAAAGCAGCTATTCCCACTCATTCGAGAGAAGCTGGCTGCTTATGTCAATGATTATGTGGATCTGCCGCCGCTTGATACATACATTGTCTCCCCCGGGCTTGAGGACAAGGCTGGCATGACAGGTGCGCTGCTCTTAGCCGTCGAAGCGAAGAGAAACGCCTGATAATAGAGTTTTGAAGCACAACATGAGATAATGAAAGAGATGGAATCTATAAAAAAGGTGGTTGTTAAAATGGTCAAAAGCTTGAATGATACCGTAACATTGAATAACGGAGTCGAAATGCCTTGGTTTGGTTTAGGTGTATTCAAAGTGGAGGACGGCAATCAAGTGGTAGATGCCGTAAAAGCAGCCATACGGAACGGATATCGCAGCATTGATACGGCAGCTGTTTATAAAAATGAGACAGGCGTAGGAAAAGCGATTAAAGAATCTGGCGTGAAACGAGAAGACTTATTTATTACGTCTAAAGTATGGAACACAGATCAAGGCTATGACAAAGCGCTGGCGGCGTTTGACGCAAGCTTAAACCGATTAGGTCTCGACTACTTAGACCTCTATTTGATCCATTGGCCTGGACCAAATGCAGATACATTTAAAGACACATGGCGCGCACTTGAGAAGCTTTATAAAGACGGGAAAGTCAGAGCCATTGGAGTCAGCAACTTCTACATTCAGCATTTAGAAGAGCTATTAAAAGATGCTGAGGTTGTTCCAGCTGTGAACCAAGTTGAGTTTCATCCGAAACTGACACTTGTTGAACTGCGTCAATATGCAAAGGAAAAAGGCATTCAAATTGAGGCATGGTCTCCGCTGATGCAAGGGAAACTATTAGATCATGACGTATTGAAAGACATTGCTGCACGCTACAACAAATCTGTTGCTCAAGTCATCTTGCGCTGGGATCTGCAAAGCGGTGTCGTGACAATTCCTAAATCAATCAATGAAGAACGCATTAAACAAAATGCAGACATCTTTGACTTCGAGCTTTCCAAAGAAGACATGGAAAAAATCGATGCATTAAACAATAACGAGCGTGTCGGCTCGAATCCAGAGACGATGACGGTTGGGTTTGAATAAATAAAAAAATCCTCTTTCTCATGTGAGAAAGGGGATTTTTTACGTACTGCTTCGTCGCACAGCCAAGAGCATGATAAAAGATAAGATCACAATACAAATCGTCCAGGCCCAAGCGAGCTCCATTCGTCCAGAATCAATCGCTACATAGATAGCAGTTGGGAGTGTTTGGGTTTTTCCTGGGATGTTGCCGGCAAACATTAAGGTCGCCCCGAATTCTCCAAGGGCTCTAGCAAAACTGAGAATGCTGCCTGACAAGAGGGAAGGCAGGGCAAGTGGTACAGTAATATAAGCAAAGACTTGGAATGAATGAGCACCATCTACTTTTGCAGCCCCTTCAATGTCTGACTCAATCGTAGAAAATCCAGCTTTTGCAGATTGATACATAAGCGGGAATGCCACAACCGTCGATGCAATAACTGCCGCCCACCATGTAAAAATGACAGGCTGGTGGAAGATCCATTCAATCGCGTCCCCGATCATGCTATGCCTTCCGAATATGACGAGCAATAAAAACCCTACAACCGTTGGCGGAAGGACAAGCGGCATCATCAAGAGCGTTTCTACGATCATTTTTCCTTTAAATGATGTTCGCGCCATCCAATAGCCAATCATTGTACCAAAAACTGTTGCCAGCAGCCCGCTCACAATGGCAACTTGCACGGACAGCCAGATGGGAGAAAGGAATTCTTCAGTCAGCATGGGCATTATGTCACTTGAAAGCCGTACTTTTTAAAAATGGATTTGGCTGTTTCTGATTGAAGAAATTCAAAAAAGGACTTGGCTTCCTCTAAATGTTGTGTCCCTTTTATGATCCCTACTGGGTAAATGATCGGGGAGTGCATGTCCTGATTGGCTTCAGCTGCAATCTTTACTTTTTTGGAAACGAGGGCATCTGTCTTATACACAACACCTGCTTCCACATTTCCTGTTTCTACGTAGCTTAAAACCTGCCGCACATCCTTGCCGTACACAGCGTTCTTTTTCACTTGATCCCAGATGTTCAGCTTTGTGAAAATCTCTTTGCCGTATGTACCAGCAGGAACGGATTCAGGTGTGCCAAGAGCAACCTTTCCTTTTATGTGCTGGACGTCTTGAAAGCTTTTAATAGAGGAAGAGTGATCTTTTGGCACAATGAGTACAAGCTCATTTTGGATAGCATCCTTGATAAAATGTTGATCGATGTCTCCAGATTTCACAAGCTCATCAAAGGGCGCTTCAGCTGCTGAGAAAAAGAGATCCGCCTTTGCCCCTTGCGCAATTTGCTGCTTTAATGCGCCGGATGACCCGAAATTATTTATTAATATCACATTCGGATGCTCATCATTATAAGTAGATTCAATTTCCTTTAGTGCATCCTGAAGACTTGCCGCAGCTGAAATGACAAGCTCAGTTTTTTTGGTTGTATCCGATGACTTCATCTCTGTTTGACACCCGCTCAGGAGCAAACAGATGGCGATGAAGGCGAAGAACGCATACTTCATGTTCACACCTCTTATTATTCAATATCATCTGTATCCTTTATTATAAGCAAACTTATTTGACCATTCATAGGCTTTCAGTAAAAAGAGAAAAGAAAAGCCGCCAGAAGGCGACTTTTAATGCTGATAAAAACGGAGCAAATTTCCATTGATCACTTTGTCTGATAAGGAAAGCTCTTTATTGGCTTTTTCGATATAAGGCTGACACACCTCATCCTGTTCAACAGGCTCTTTTGTTTTTTGATCATAGCAGGTGTTCTTTGTATAGAGATAATCATTTGTAATAAAGTTCCCGTTTCTCAAAACAGCAAAAGGCGTCCGTTCGTTTGAAAATAAGTCATTGCCAAATTGAATGGCATCCTTCGTTTCAATACCGAGTAAGTGCAGGAGTGTCGGCTTCACGTCGATTTGCCCAGCTGTTTCAGAAATTGTCTGCGGTGCTTGGTCTGTGACTCCCGGAATGTAAATCAAAAAGGGAACCCGCTGCAATTTCACAGCATCAAACGGTGTGATTTCATCTTTATTGAGCAGCTCTGCCATTGCCTGATGATGTGCCTCAGAGATGCCATAGTGATCCCCCATGAGAACAAACATTGTATTGTCATACAGTCCTTCTTCTTTCATACGTTCAAAAAATGTCTTAATGGCTTCATCCTGATAGCGGACGGTCGTCACATAGCGGTTTAAAATGGCGCTGGACGAATCATATTCATCAATCAATTGATCGTTTGGATCGATTTCAAATGGAAAGTGATTGGTCAAGGTAATGAACGTGCTGTAATAAGGTGCCTTCAACTTTTTTAAATAATCAATGGATTGGTCAAAGAAGTCGATATCCTTTAAGCCCCAGCCAGTTGAATTCTGTTCATTGACTTGATACGAATCGACATCATAAAAGCGGTCAATCCCAAACGATTCATACATCACATCACGATTCCAAAACGTTTTATTATTCGCATGAAATTGGACGGATTGATAGTTCTTTTTTTTCAGCTGCTTGTATAACGTGTCGTATTCGTTGTCACTCGCTGTGAAAAAGACAGCGCCGCTGCTAGATGGATAGAGGGAATTTGCGACAATAAACTCTGAATCCGACGTCTTTCCTTGCTCAGTCTGCTGATAAAATTCATCAAAATAAAAACTCTTTTTAGCGAGTTGATTTAAAAAGGGGGTGATGTATTGTCCATTCACCTTTTGATCAACGACAAATTGCTGGGTTGATTCGAGTGAAATGAACACAACGTTCTTGCCTTTAGCAAGTCCAAAGTACTCTTCGTTTGGTGCACTGTAATCAGCCTTTGTGTAGTTAGCTACGGTTGAAAGTGTATCTTCATCTGCAAAGGCTTTTTGTCCAATTCGCGCTGTTTGGGCAGCACCGTCATACAGGTGGAACTGGAACAACCCAAGGTTTCGTACAATCACTTCTCGATCATAAGAGCTTGTCAGAAAACGAGGGTGATCCATCATGGCTGAACTGACATGAAACAATAGAAAGCTGCAGCACACGGCATAATATGTTTTGATCGTCTTGAAGGAGGCTTTTGGTGCTAAAGGTTTACGCTTTAACAGCCATGCCAGTACCACGAAATCAATGAGCATCAGTAAAAACAGCGGGTGGAACAATTCTGTCATACTGCTGCCCATATCCCCCATGTTTTTCGCTTGGAATAATACAGGGATCGTAATGAAATCAATATAAAATCCATAAAAGATCGTATTCGCTATGAGAATCGCCGTCAAAATAAAATTTGCGGTCAATAAAAAAATCTTTTGCTTCTTTTCATTTAAAAAAAGAGCAATCCCAAACAAAGGGAGCAAAAAGCTAAGTGGATTGATCAAAAGCAGCCATTCATGAAACAGATTGGCCGTTCTTATGTGAAATCCGAATTGATATATGATGTATGTTTTCATCCACATGAAGAGGATGGAATACACTAAAAACCAGTGATTTTTGAAGAACGCTTTCATTTATGTAGCTCCTCATCATTCTGTATTCAGCTGCAAGGCAAAAACACTTATCTTAAACCTACTAAAAAAATGAGGAATGATCAATTCATATCCTGTGTTTTTCGGAAAAACTCTTTTTAATTCATTAGAATGGGATGGATATGCCGCAGATGACGGCGATGTAATAGCAGGTAACGACGGTAAGAGCAGCTAGTACGACTTGTTCTCCTGTGCTGCCTGTTTTGACATAGAAGGGAAGACGCACTTTAATGGAAGCTGGAAATAAAAATTTCATCCCGTTCACTGTTCCTGCATCCAGGATGAGATGACTTGCCATCCCGACTAGTAAACCGATACTTAGGCTGTCATTTGGAATGTATGTTGTCGCTAGAAAATAAATGATCAGCAAAAATAATAAACTGTGTGTAAACGTGCGATGACCGAATACACTGCTGATCAGTGCCGAGAGCAGCGGGAATTTTCTGCCGATTTTACTTTTTGTATGGCAAAGATCAGGGATCAGGGCACCAACTGATCCAGCAGCAGCCATCGTCACTGGGTCTAATCCATAATAGTAGGCAACGGCTGTAGAGGCGGCAACTCCGCCCATGATGTGTGTTTTTCCTGTCATGATGCGTACTCCTGTTCTATCTTTAGTTCAAGTACTCACTATATCAAGGGTGGATTTATTCAGCAAGGCTTATTTCTAAAGAAAAAGAGGCCAAAATGGTTGGCTGAATGGAAAAACATTCTATAATAAGGGAGAAGTCATGTTGATACTAACGATAAGGATGCGATTCGGATGGGTAATGCAGACATTTTAAAAGAAATTGTTCTTGTACATTATGAAGTCAGCCGTAAATTAAACCGCAAGTTACTTGAGTTAGAGAAAGACATCACGCCCCCGCAGATATATGCTCTTTCTATTTTGATACAAGGCAAAGTATCACATGCCGAAGAGCTGAAGCAAAGACTCTCATTAAACCCTGGTGCAGCCTCTATTGCACTCAATAAATTATGTGAGCAGGGTTATATTCAAAGAGAACGGGACAAGGACGATTCATCACTTGTTCGTTTAGAAGTCACGGAAAAAGGGATGGCGATTTATGAAAAGCATACACGTCTTTTCGGAAAAGTGATTCAGCATATGATGTCAGACTTCACAAAGGATGATTTAAAAACCTTTCTGTCGTACTTGCAAAAAATGAGACAGACCTTTCATGATGATTGAGCCTCTTCCCTTGTATAATGCTGAGCGCTGTAGCGCAAATTAAACAGGCAACCGCATTTTATGAAAAGGGAGGAAACAGCGATGTCATTTTTCCAAAAGGATAAAAAGGCGAAAAGTGAGAAAAACCATCAGCAGGTAGATCAGCTGTTAGAGGAAGCAAGTAAAGAGCTAGCAGGCGATCCGCTTCAGGAAGCTGTACAAAAGAAGAAAAACAACCAACAATAAGCAGGTAAAGGGCAGAGAAACCGTTCTCTGCCTCAGCGCGCAGACAAACCCTCGCATTCGGTGTCAGGTCTGCGCTCCGGTGCTCACGAATGTTTCAATTCGCTCCGCTCCGGTACTCGCCCTTCCTAGGACTGCAAAGGTTTTCTATCACGCTGAAAGAAGGAAGACAAAGACCTAAAATGAAGATTATTTTAGCCCTTTGTCAACAATCAAGGGCAGAGAAACCGTTCTCTGCCTTTTTTCTATGTTTTTCCCTTTGACAGATGTGAGAATGTTTGATAACCTTCGTGTAGTAAAAATGAATAGAAATCCTCACGCTATGTCTCAGTGAGGTAGAGGTTGCGCGGATGATGAGTCACTCATAGGAGAGATGGAATCGTAGATCATGAGAAAAAAGGCATCAGCGCCGAAGTGTAAAGAGAGCTCCAACTTTCTTTATGCTGGGTCTGCATTGAATAAATGCAGGACTGCCACGTCTTTGAAGCGTGGAGGGCTATCCGGAGATCAAGGTGTATGTTTTGAAAAGCATGGACTTTTGTTCAGGCTTTTTTTTATGTTCTGAGTAACAAAAATAAGGGTATGCTGTGAATAAGTAATCCATGATGAACATAAAGAATGCAAGTCATTGCTTCACAAATATATCAATGAAGATACTGCCGGGTCTGGTCCAAAGTGAATAAAACGGAGGTACGGAAATGGAACAGACAAAAAAATGGGGTTTTTGGTTATTGACGGCTTTTGTCGTCGGAAATATGGTAGGTTCAGGCATCTTTATGCTGCCAAGTACGCTTGCCCAGCACGCCAGTCCTTTAGGTGTGACGATGGCATGGCTTGTCACAGGCGGCGGTGTGCTGATGATTGCGCTTGTATTTGGGCATTTGTCCATTCATAAGCCGCAGCTGACGGCTGGACCACAGAGTTATGCAAGGGCGCTTTTTAAAGATCCGAAAAAAGGGAAAGCGGCCGGTTTTACAATGGTTTGGGGATATTGGGTGGCAAGCTGGATTAGTAATGTCGCAATTATTACAAGCCTTGCTGGTTATTTAACGACTTTTTTCCCTATTCTCACCGTAAAGACTGAAGTTTTTACCTTTGGAAAAGAAGCGGTCACACTTGGCCAGCTCATGACGTTTATCGTATGTACCCTTCTTCTATGGGGAACACATACCATTTTAATCACTAGCTTAAGTGCTGCAAGTAAATTGAATTTTATTACGACCTTTTCGAAGGTGCTTGGATTCGTCCTTTTTATTGTGGCGGGATTATTTGCATTTCAAACGGCATTATTTGAACATTATTACTTCCCAGTTGAAACAGGCGGAGAAGGAGTGCTCGGACTTGGCGGCCAAATTCATCATGCAGCTATTTCCACACTATGGGCATTTATTGGGATTGAATCAGCTGTCATTTTATCAGGAAGAGCATCCTCACAGCGTGATGTGAAACGTGCGACGATTACAGGTCTTTTAATCGCACTTTCGATCTACATGATTATCACATTGATTACAATGGGCGTTCTGCCGCATGATCAATTGCAAGGCTCTGACAAACCATTCGTGGATGTGCTTCAGCTTATTATTGGGCCAGCTGGCGGAATTGTCATGGCGCTGCTGGCGATTATTTGTTTGTTTGGTTCGATGCTTGGCTGGATTTTACTTGGTTCAGAAGTACCGTATCAAGCAGCAAAGGCTGGTGATTTTCCAGCAGTATTTGCAAAAACAAACAAAAAAGGAAGCCCTGCTTTCGCTTTGACTGTTACAAATATTATGTCACAGCTGTTTATCTTCTCTGTGATGTCACGTACGATTAATGAAGCTTTTACCTTTTTAACCACATCAGCGACACTTGCGTATCTTATTCCGTATATTGTGTCTTCCATCTACAGCTTTAAGGTCATCATGCAAGGTGACACATATGAGCTTCAAAAAGGAAATCGAACAAGAGACGGTATCATTTCACTTGTTGCGATGGGATATTCAGCTTGGGTCATTATTTCAGGAACAGCCGACTTGAAAACTTTTGGTCTTGGAATCGGTCTATTCTTAGTGGGTATTTTGCTTTATCCACTTATGTCAAAAGGATTTGCCAAAGAAACGGTATAGGATTAGGATAAGGAAGACGTTTCTCCATTTCTGGAGAAACGTTCAGCGTGTAGACAAACCCTCGCATTCGTTGTCAGGTCTGCGCTTCGGTGCTCACGAATGTTCAATTCGCTCCGCTCCGGTGCTCGTCCTTCCTAGGGCTGCAAAGGTTTTCTATCACGCTGAAAAGAAGACAAAGGGCTAAAATAAAGCTCATTTTATCCCTTTGTCAATAATTTGGACGTTTCTCCATCTCTGGAGAAACGTTTTTTTATGATGCAGATGTCAATCGGTCTACAATGAACTCTAGCTGACCTTCTAGTGACACTGGGTCATTAAAGAAGTAACCGACGGGATCTATTTCAAATACACGTTTATTTTTGACGGCAGGAAGTGATGTCCAAATGCTGCTTTGATACACTTGGTCACCATTACTTTTTGAGCCGCTCCATGGACCTGTGAAAATATAGTCGCCTGCGAATTCTGGCAGCTTCTCAAGAGAAATGTTTGCATAGCCGACACCGCTGTCGATCGCTTCTTTTTTGACGTCCTTCGGTGCTTTTAATTTCAGCTCGTCATAAATGATTTCGCCCCCGCGGCCGAAGGTGTTTCCAAAAATATAAATACCTTTATCAAATGGCGATACGATCGAAACCGTTTTGTTGCCGACCGCTTTTGTTACCTTTGGTTTCACCTCAGCAATTTTGGTATCCCATTTCGTGATCCATTCTGTTGCTCTTTTTGGTGTACCTGTCATTTTACCGAATTCTTTTAACTGGTCTTTGAAGGAATATTGGTTGTATTTAACCGCTACAGTTGGGGCGATTTTTTTGTATTGATCAAACTTCTCGTCTTCTCCCCATGCAATAATCATATCTGGCTTCAAAGCGGCTACCTTTTCGACTGATGGGGTCCTTCCGAGATTTTCCACTCCATCTGTTTTCCCTTTATAAAAAGGGTTTTTAAAGATGGGGGATGTTGTAGCAACCGGCGTCTTGCCGAGCGTGACGAGGTCCCCGTAATAGCTTTCTGCAAGAAGCACTATTCGTTTCGGATTTTTCGGTAGCTTCACTTCACCTTTGGCATCTTGATAGGTGATCATGTCATTCTTTTTCGCTGCAGATTGTTTATTTGAAGTGCTGCCGCAAGCGGCTGTAAAGATCATAAGGATGGATAAAGAAATCAAAAGAAATCCAGTTCGTTTTTTCACAAAAGTTCTCTCCTATTCACTTTCCTTTGATAATGATTCTCATTTTCAATTTTATCGTAACATGGTAGGAACAAAAATGCATCGGCTAATTTAGAACCAAAAGAAAAATGATGAAATTCTCACAGTTTTTTGCCGAAAATAAAGAAATTTATCAGAACAGTGATTTCAAAAAGAAAAGAAAGTGATATACTAGACTTCGAGATTGATAATCATTATCACTAATACAGAATAGACATGAACGGAAAGGAAGAGACTGGTTTTGGGCTCACAATCGAATAAACAGCTGCCAGCCAGCGATGATACGATCGATATTGTCACGAAGCCTTTTGGAACAGCAGCTGTTATCATCATAGGAATGATCGCTTTAGCATTTGGTCTTTTTTTATCAGTATCATTAGGAGCGGCAAACATTCATCTACAGACTGTATGGGAAGCCGTTTTTCATTTTGATCCACATCAAACTTCACATCAAATCATTCGGGAATTGAGGCTGCCGCGTACAGTTGGAGCTGCCCTCGTCGGTGCCTTTTTAGCCGTATCAGGTGCCATTATGCAAGGAATGACAAGAAACGCGCTTGCGTCACCTGAGATTATGGGCGTGACAAATGGCTCCGCATTTGCGATTGCCATTGCATTAGCATTTTTCCCTGGCCAATCTTCTTTTACATTAATTCTTTGGTCATTTGTTGGAGCCGCACTCGGTGCCTCTATTGTATTTGGTGTCGGTACTATGTCAAAAGGGGGGCTGACTCCTGTAAAGCTCGCACTAGCTGGTACAGCGGTTGGAGCACTTTTGAGCTCCATCTCCTCAGCCATTGCCATCCGTTTTGACGTCGCTCAAGATATGAGCTTTTGGTATGCTGGCGGAGTGGCAGGTGTGAATTGGAGTAACATTCATATCATCATTCCAGTTGCCATTGCAGGACTAATCATTGCAATGATCCTTGCCCGTTCGATCACGGTTTTGAGCTTAGGTGAAGAACTGGCGAAAGGACTTGGACAATATACAAAAACGGTCAAGGTGCTTGGTATATTGGTTGTTATTCTTTTAACGGGTGCTGCCGTGTCGGTAGCAGGCTCTATTGGTTTTATTGGGCTTGTGATCCCTCATGTCACTCGATTCTTGGTTGGAGTGGACTACCGCTGGATTATCCCATGCTCTGCTATTTTAGGAGCCACTTTGTTAATTTATGCAGACATTGCTGCAAGGCTGGTCAACGCTCCGTTTGAAACGCCAGTCGGTGCCATTACTGCGATTATAGGCGTTCCTTTCTTCTTATACTTAGCTAGACGTGAAAGGAGCGGGATTTAAATGGAAATGGTGCAGCAAGCAAAGAAAAAGAAGTATCAACGAACGATGCTCATGATCTTTTTCGCGATCGTAGCTGTGTTTCTCATTAGTTTAAATACCGGAGAAATTCGAATCTCTCCGATGGATACATTGAAAACACTTTTTGGATTCGGAAGTGAAATGGATGAACTCGTATTATTCGAGTTCAGGCTTCCAAGAATGGTCATCGCTTTACTTGTCGGCGCTTCTATCGCTGTATCAGGAGCGATTTGGCAAGGTGTTTCTCAAAATGGTTTAGCTGACCCGGGTATTCTCGGTGTCAATGCCGGTGCTGGTTTTGCCGTTGTGCTATTTATCTTTGCATTTCAAGGCACGATGACAAATTTAGGTGATTTTACGATTTTTGTACTGCCGCTTTTCGCGTTCGTAGGTGCAGGCTTTGCTGCATTTCTCATCTATGTGTTAGCGTGGAAAAAAGGCATCACACCTGTTCGATTGATTTTAACTGGTATTGGTGTGAATGCTGCGTTTTCAGCAGCAATTGTGGTCATCCAGTTGAAAATGAGCCCAAATGATTTTAACCAAGCCATCGTGTGGTTATCTGGAAGCATTTATGGCTCGAGCTGGACGTACGTCTTATCTGTTCTGCCATGGATGCTGATTTTCCTTATATTAGCGCTTGTCAGATCACGCTACTTAAACATTATGAATTTAGGTGATCAGCTGTCCTATGGATTGGGCATTTCTGTTCATAAAGAAAGAAGCCTTCTCATGCTGATTGCCGTTGCATTAGCAGGTGCGAGTGTTGCTGTTGCAGGAAGTATCTCTTTCCTAGGATTAGCCGCACCGCACTTAGCTAGAAAGCTTGTTGGGCCAAAGCATCAAGGAATGATACCGGCCTCCGCGCTGATTGGCGCGCTGTTATTATTACTGGCAGATACAATTGGCCGCGTCATCCTTGCACCATCAGAAGTGCCAGTTGGCCTTGTCGTTTCTGCTTTAGGCGCACCTTACTTCATTTACTTATTGATGAAATCGAACTAATGAGGAAGGAGAGACAACATATGAAATCACTCGAAACAGAAAAGCTTTGTATCGGTTATCAAGACCGTTTGATTGTAGAAGATTTGAATGTCAGTATCCCAAAAGGCAAGGTGACAACACTGATTGGACCGAATGGCTGCGGGAAATCAACCATTTTAAAAACGATGTCTCGTATTATGAAATCCAATCGAGGAGCTGTTTACTTAAATGGCAAGGCTATCCATGAGACGCCGACAAAAGAAATTTCAAAACAAATGGCGATCTTACCGCAAACGCCCGAAGCACCAAGTGGATTGACAGTGTATGAGCTCGTGTCATATGGACGTTTCCCGCATCAAAATGGGTTTGGCCGCTTATCAAATGAAGATAAACGAATCATTAGGTGGGCACTTGAGGAAACGGGAATGATTGCTTTTCATGATCGGCCAATTGAAGCACTTTCCGGCGGACAGCGTCAGCGTGTATGGATTGCGATGGCACTTGCCCAAGAAACAGAGCTGCTCCTATTAGATGAACCTACGACGTATTTGGATCTTGCACATCAGCTCGAGATTCTTCAGCTGTTAGAACGCTTAAATAGGGAGCAGGGCCGAACTGTGTTGATGGTCATCCATGATTTGAATCATGCGGCGCGTTTTTCACATTACATGATTGCCCTCAATCAAGGGAAAGTCATAAAAGATGGTACGCCTCATGAGGTCATGACCAAAGATGTACTCAGTCGGGTATTCCATATTGATGCAGAAATTGTGCTTGATCCTAGAACGAATAAGCCGATCTGTTTAACATATGACTTAATGAATCATGAACGAAAGCTAGAAGCTGTGAATGGATAATAGATGTATAGGAACCCGGTGCAGCTGCCGGGTTTTTTTGTATGTTTAAAACTTCCTAGTCCTGCCATTTTCTCCAGTTGATATTTTTTCGCTTTTATGCAGAAAAGAGGTACTTTTTTACTTTAGACAATGGTAATATACGGTTAGAGATCATGCTAGAAAGGAAAGAGATGCGTGGAAACAGCAAAAATATTGATTGCAGATGACGAAGAAGCAATTGTGAAAATGGTTGAACGCGTATTAAAAAAAGAAGGATTCAAGCATATTTATAAAGCCTACCATGCAGATGAAGCATTAGATATTGTCAAAAACGAGGACATCCACCTCTTACTTCTAGATGTAATGATGCCCGGTAAGTCTGGCTTTGACGTTCTGCCTGAAATCAGAAAGTTAACGAAAGTGCCTATTTTCTATTTAACTGCAAGAACGTCTGATGTCGATAAACTGACGGGCTTTGCACAGGGGGCAGATGATTACATCACGAAGCCATTTAACCCGCTTGAGCTAGTGGCTAGAATTAAGGCTCACCTAAACCGAACATATATCTCCTTACAGGAGGAGCAAGAAGACACTCAAAGCCAATATCATTATGCCCATTTCTCCTATCATCCTCATGCAGCCGAATTGAAAGTAAGAGGAGAGGTGACGGCATGCTCTGCTCAGCTTCTTTCTTTGCTGAAGTACTTTTGTGACCATCCGAATGTGGTACTCTCAAAAGATCAAATCTATGAGAAAGTATGGGGCGTCCCATCATATGGTGATAACAACACTGTCATGGTTCATATTCGAAAGCTGAGAGAAAAGATTGAATTAGATCCGAGTCAGCCAGAATATATTGTGACGATCCGTGGTATGGGATATAAATTTATACCGCACCCTGCAAAGGTCCTTCAATAATTTATGAATTTACGAGCAAAACTTTTCTTTCACTTTGTCGGACAAATGTTTATTGTGATTGCCATTCTGACGATCGGGCAGACGTTCTCTGAAAATTTATATATAACAAAACAATACGAGAACATGGCTGAAACTGGTTTAACAAAAGCTGATGGAGATACACTCATGAGCTGGCTTTATTTTAACGAGGATGGAAAAATGGAAGCCGACGATCAGCTCAAGCAAGCAGTGAAAAAACGAGACGGCTGGCTGCAAGTGATTGATTCAAAAAAGAATACTGTTTATAGCTATCACCGCCCTAAATCCATTCCAACATCCTATCAAAAGGATGAAATGATCAAGATCTTTGAAAAAAAAGAATTTAAAGATTACAAGATGTACTTCTGGCCCATTGAGATTGATCAAGAAAGCTTTATTGTGTTATATGGGTTCAAAACGAACAGCACAAAGGTAGCCAATTATCTGAAACAGCACGAGAAAAATTTGGCTGCATTATCTCAATATTCGGTTGAAACGAAAGAATTCTTGAAGAGAATGAACGGATCAGTTCATTTGTTCAATGACGAAGGAAAATATTTAAAAGGCATTCGAGCCAACACCGATTTGAAACATAACGTAACAGATGTTGAACTGCTCAAGTATCAATCGAAGCCTTGGGAGTTTAGAAGTGACCTCACTTATATAAAAGTGAATAAAAAACTGTATATCATCGTTTCAGTACCAAATAAAGTATACAGCCCGGACGAGCTTTACGATAAAGAGAGAGACGCTTTAAATCAATATACAACCATCTTAATTGCAGGTCTTGCACTCACTATTATTATTGTCATGACATTATGGTATTCGTATCGTTATGGGCTGCCAATTTATCACATTATTCGCTGGCTGATTTTCTTATCAAAAAATAAATTGCAGGAACCAACAAATAGAAAGGGAATTCCAGTCAGCAAAAATAAAAAAGGCCGTATTAAGCGGGAATACCGATTATTTGAGGATATCCTAAAAACAATGGAGCAGCTCACGCTTACATTAAAAGAGAATGAAGCAAACCGAAGAAAAATTCAAACCACAAGGGAAGAATGGATTGCAGGATTGTCTCATGATTTGAAAACGCCTCTAAGTACGATTTATGGCTATGGACTCATGCTTGAATCCGATCAATATCAATGGTCCAAGGAAGAAGTCATGGAAATGGGACAGGTGATTCGTGAGAAATCAGAATACATGTCAACACTGATTGAGGATTTAAACCTCACGTACCGATTGAAGAATGGTGCCCTGCCTATTAATCGGAAACCGGTTGAACTCAGTGAATTTTTAGCTTCCATTATGGACGAGTTTTCAAGAAGCTCTTCTTCTGAGGATTATCCATCCTCCTTTGAAGATCAAACAGATGGTGTCATATTTGAGATCGATAAAGCATGGTTCAGACGAGTGATTGAGAACCTGCTGGCGAATGCAGTGAAGCATAACGAAAAAGGCACACATATTACAGCTGTTTTATCTGAAACAAATGAAGAAGTTCGAATCGAAATGAAAGACAATGGCCGCGGAATGGCACAGGAAACGGTGGATCACCTATTTAACCGCTATTACAGAGGGACAAATACAAACGATCCAACGAACGGAACAGGTCTCGGGCTTGCGATAGCAAAAGAGCTCGTCTTGCTGCATGACGGTGACATTCAAGTTGAAAGTGAACTAGGCATTGGAACAACTATTGCGATTATCCTAAAAAAATCATCACCTGTAAAATAGCCAAAAAACGATTTTCTTTTCTAAAGGAGATCGTTTTTTCCTGTTTTAGGATTGAAATCAATTTTGTAAACGATTACAATAAAATTGTTAACGTGAACAAATCAATTTTATCTATAAGAGAGATGGGGGAGTTTGATGAAAGCCTTTTTAGATGAGCATTTTTTACTCAACAGTCAAACGGCGGAAAAGCTATACCATGAGTTTGCAAAGGACCTTCCAATTATAGATTACCATTGTCATTTAAGCCCCAAAGAAATCTATGAGAATAAAACCTTCCATAATATCACCGAAGCATGGCTTTACGGAGATCATTACAAATGGCGTGCCATGAGAGCAAATGGCATACCCGAATCGCACGTCACAGGGGATGCCTCAGACTATGAGAAATTTCTGGCGTGGGCGAAGACTGTTCCCATGACCATTGGTAACCCGCTCTATCACTGGACTCATTTAGAGCTGAGACGATATTTTGGAGTTGAAGAACTTTTAAACGAAAAAACCGCACACATCATCTGGCAAAAAGTAAATGAAAAGCTGCAAGGAGAGGGTTTTGGTGCAAGAGACTTTATTGTGAAATCGAACGTTGAAACAGTCGTGACAACAGATGATCCAGTCGATTCGCTTTGCTATCATCAAAAACTGCGGGAAGAAGGATTCACTGTGCAAGTACTGCCCGGATTTCGGCCTGACAAGGCACTCGATATAACGAATCACCTATTTACAGTGTATGTACACGAACTGGCAGAGGCTTCATCTACTTCAATACAATCCTATCAAGACTTTTTGACAGCACTCCTCGCAAGAATTGATTTTTTCCATGAACAAGGCTGCTTGATCTCAGATCATGCTATTAACGAAATGACGTTTGAAGAAACGACGGAAGAAGAAGTGGAAGCCATCTTTCATAAAAGAATGTCTGGGCATTCATTGACGGAAAAAGAGAAGATCAAATTTAAAACACAAACATTCATTCAGCTAGGTCAGGCTTACTATGAGCGGGGCTGGTCAATGCAGCTGCATATCAATGCGCTTAGGAACAACAATACGAAAATGTTTGAGCGGCTTGGGCCAGATACAGGGTATGATGCGATGAATGATGAAGACATTGCCAAGCCGCTTTGCAGAATATTAGACCGTTTAGATCAAGAACAGGCACTGCCAAAAACCATTCTCTATTCCTTGAATCCTCGGGACAATGTTGTGATTTCCACATTGGCTGGAAGTTTTCAAGACGGGACGACACCTGGGAAGATCCAGCACGGCACAGCTTGGTGGTTTAATGATACGAAACAAGGGATGACAGAGCAGATGATGGCTCTATCCAGTATTGGACTGATCAGCCGTTTCATTGGGATGCTGACTGATTCACGAAGCTTTTTGTCGTATACAAGGCATGAATATTTTCGAAGACTGCTATGCGATATCATCGGAGATTGGGTAGAAAAAGGAGAAGCCCCTTATGATCTTGAACTGTTAGGGGGAATCGTGAAAGGAATCAGCTATGAAAATGCCAGGCAGTATTTCCAATTTGACCGGGCAAAGCAGCTCCAGCATCCAAACTGAATGACATGAAGAAAATGAAAGCGGTTTTATGATAAGATGGTAAAAAATCATAAAAGGCGGAATAGCATGACAGTCACAATTAAAGACATAGCAAAATTGGCAAACGTCTCTCATACCACGGTATCAAGGGCTTTGAATAACAGTCCTTTTATTAAAGAGAAGACAAAACAAAAGATTTTGTCGATTGCAAAACAGCTGAATTATTCACCGAATGTCCATGCGAGAGGCCTAGTATCACAAAAATCATTCACAATTGGTCTGTTTTTTACGAGTTTAACAGAAGGCACATCTTCAAGCTTCTTTGTGGATGCGTTAAAAGGTGTCAATAGCGTCATGACAGAGCATTATAATCTCTTTATAAGAGGAATTGACGACTTTCACGATTACACAACCATTCATAAACAACGCTACGATGGCATTTTGCTCATGAGTCAAAGCGAACACGATGAAGCATTTATCCATCATGTGAAGAAACAGGGCATTCCCATCATTGTGCTGAATCGCCGTGTAGAAAGTCATGAGGTCATGAATATATTAGCAGATGATAGTCAAGGAGCTTACCAGGCTGCACACCATTTCATTCAGCAAGGTCATGAACAAATCGCCATCATTGAAGGGAAAGAAGGCTTTAAATCAACTCAAGAAAGAAAAGCTGGTTTCCTGCAAGCGCTAATTGATCACCAAATACCTATGAAGAAAGAATATATGATGAAAGGCGATTATCATATGAAAAGCGGCTATGAATCAATGGAATCGCTGCTGGCCCTTGATGAACCGCCAACAGCGCTCTTTTGCTCAAACGATGACATGGCGATTGGTGCAATGAATGCATTATTTGCAAAAGGCAAAACGTGTCCAGGTGATATTTCTATTATTGGTTTTGATGATATTGCTTTTTCGTCCTATACCACACCTGCATTGACAACGGTAAAAAAACCGATTGAAAAAATGTGTGCACTTGGAGCAGAAGCTATCCTTTCAGTAATAAACGGTGAAGAGCAAGAAGAGGATCATATGGAAAAAGTGTATGTCCACACAGAGCTGATGATTAGAGATTCAGTCAAAAAGGTGCAGTAATCAGCACCTTCTTAGAAAAATGTTCACGTGTGCATATTTCTTTGGAGAGGGGAATCCATTTGAAACGATTATCAAAAGCCATATACCCGGCGGCTGAGTATCCGGAAACGATTTTGCAGATTGGCGAAGGAAATTTTATGCGAGGATTTATCAATTGGCACATCCAGAAGCTGAACGACTGCACAGATTTTAAAGGAAGAGCGGTTGTTGTTCCTCCACGAAAAGGATCGGTAGCAGCCTTAAATGAACAAGATGGCTTGTACACATTATGTATTCAGGGATATCATGACCAGCAAGAAATGAATGAACGTATGATCATCCAATCGATTAGCAGAGGAATTAGTACGTATACGGATTACGAGGAGTTTTTACACGTAGCGGAAAACCCGAATCTTCGCTTTGTCTTCTCAAACACGACAGAGGCAGGACTTGTGTTCAGAAAAGAAGATCGTTTGGAGGATCGGCCGCAAGCCAGTTTTCCAGGAAAGCTGACATCGTTCTTGTATCACCGGTTTAAAGCATTTGCTGGAGATGAGCAGAAAGGACTGATCATTCTGCCTTGTGAATTGGTTGAACAAAATGGTGATCGATTGAAGGAATACGTGATCAGTATGGCAGCTGAGTGGGAACTGCCGCCTGCGTTTATTACATGGATTAAGAAAGCCAACACGTTTTGTAATACACTTGTGGACCGGATTGTCCCTGGATTCTCTAAGGAAGCGGCTGAAATTGTACAAAAGGAGGAAGGGTATATCGACGAATTGCTTGTCACGGCAGAATATTATCATCTTTTTGTCATTGAAGCGCCTGCCTTTGTACAAAAGGAGCTTCCCTTTCAAGAAGCAGGATTAAATGTACTTTTTGTAGAGGATATTGCGCCTTATCGTATGAGCAAGGTACGAATTTTAAATGGTGCACATACAGCGATGGTGCCGATTGCCAATTCATTCGGTTTAGAAACTGTAAAAGAAGCTGTGGATGATGAGCATGTTGGTCCGTTCGTCCGGCGTATGCTGGAGGAGGAAGTTCTTCCAGGGCTTGAACTCCCTGAAGATGAGCTTCTTCTTTATACACAATCCGTTTGGGATCGTTTTTGCAATCCATTTGTAAAGCATCAATTGCTGGATATTGCACTGAATGGGGTATCCAAATTCCGAACCCGTAATCTTCCGTCATTGCTTGATTATGTTGAACGAAAGAAACAGCTGCCAATGAAACTTGTGTTTTCACTTAGCAGTCTCATTTATTTCTACAGAGCACATGCAGGAAGGGTCAAGGATGATGAAACTGTGCTAACGCTCATGAAGGAAGCATGGGAAGAGGAAAACCATTCTAATGAAGGAGTTGCAGCGAAAATTCTTTCATGCGAGTCATTATGGGGCAGAAATTTAACAGATATAAATGGATTGAGTCAAGCTGTAGCTGATCAGCTTACCCTCATACAGACGCATGGGATGAGAGCAGCTGTTCATCGAATGAGGCTTCATCAATATGAAAGTCAGGGGGAGAAAGCATGAAAGACTTTATTGTCATCCACCCTTCAGATAATGTCGGTATTGCTTTAAAAGGACTTGAGCAAGGGGAGGAGCTGCAGCATCAAGGACATACGATTATCTTAAAAGAGACCGTCGCCAAAGGTCATAAGTTTGCATTGGCTGAAATCAAGCAGAGAGAGAATATTATCAAATATGGCTATCCCATTGGTCATGCAGTGACTGCCATTTCTGCTGGAGAATGGGTGCATACGCATAATATCAAAACCAATCTATCTGGCAAGCTAGAATACGAATACCAGCCTTCATTATCAGAAAACCCCTATGAAAAAACGAATCTAACATTTAAAGGATATAAACGAAAAAATGGAGAAAGCGGAATCCGCAATGAGCTTTGGATTGTTCCTACCGTTGGATGCGTAAATGGTATCGCCGATCAAATGATCCAAATATTCACCGCTGAAATGGGTGGAAACATCCATCCTTTTGAAACAGCCCTCGTATTAAAGCACAATTATGGATGCTCACAGCTTGGGGACGATCATGAAAATACCAAAATCATTTTACAAAATGCGGTGAAGCATCCTAACGCTGGAGGAGTACTCGTTCTTGGACTTGGCTGTGAAAACAATGACATTGAGGATTTTCAGTACACTTTAGGTGAATATGACCGTACGAGAGTGAAATTTTTAAGAAGCCAAGAAGTAGGAGATGAGATAGAAACGGGAGTCGCTTTACTTAAGGAAATTTATGATGCGGCGAAAGAAGATCATCGTGAAGACATTCCGTTATCTGAGCTGAAAATTGGCTTGAAGTGCGGAGGATCAGATGGATTCTCTGGTATTACCGCAAATCCGCTTTTAGGCAGACTGTCCGATTTTATTGTTGCTCAAGGCGGCACGACAGTGTTAACAGAAGTGCCTGAAATGTTTGGAGCAGAAACGATTTTAATGGAGAGAGCGGAATCAGAAGCGACTTTCGACAATATTGTGCAAATGATCAATGACTTTAAACAATACTTCATGGATCATCGACAGCCGGTATATGAAAATCCTTCCCCGGGAAATAAAGCAGGTGGAATTTCGACATTAGAGGATAAATCTCTTGGCTGTACACAAAAAGCAGGTACTTCTGAAATTAAAGATGTATTGAAATATGGAGAGCTGCTGAAACAAAAGGGATTGAACCTATTAAGTGCACCTGGTAATGATTTGGTTGCTTCATCTGCACTTGCTGCTTCCGGTTGTCAAATGGTCTTGTTTACAACAGGCCGGGGGACACCATTTGGTACGTTTGTGCCAACAATGAAGATCTCAACCAACACAGCCTTATATGAAACAAAAAAGCACTGGATTGACTTTAATGCTGGAGAACTGCTTGAAGATGTACCGGAAGATGTTGTATTAGAAAAATTTATTTCAACTGTCATTGATGTGGCGAGCGGGAAGCTGTTAAATCATGAAAAAAACAATTTTAGAGAGCTGGCTATTTTCAAAACAGGTGTCACACTTTAAGTCGACTGGGGGATGAGGAAGTGTCTAAAAAACGGGATTTGATGTATATCACAGCAGGAACGGTACTAACTGGAGTTGGAATTGCTCGGTTAGCAAAGCAAGGGAAGAAAGATAAAAAAGTAAACGGAATTGATCAAGTGCTAAAGCAGATAAAAGCACCGCAGTTCCCAGATCGTGAATTGAATGTGGTGCATTATGGAGCAGATGCGGAAGGGCAAGAGCTTTCAACAAATGCTATTCAGTCTGCCATTGATGATGCGCACCGGTTGAAAGGGGGGCGGGTGCTGATCCCAGCAGGGACATTTATGACAGGTGCTTTAGAATTGAAAAGCAATGTAGAACTTCATCTACATGAGAAAGCCTATGTGACATTCAGCCAAGACCCAAAGGATTATCTGCCTCTTGTACTGACAAGATATGAAGGGGTTGAGCTTTATAATTATTCACCTCTCATTTATGCACACCATGCAGAAAATATCGCTATTACGGGAGCAGGGACGCTTGATGGCAGAGGGGATGAGCATCATTGGTGGCCTTGGAAGTATGGGACAAATGGCCAGCCCTCTCAGGAGCGGGATCGCCAGCTTTTATTTGAAATGGCGGAAAAGAGAATACCGGTAGAAGAAAGGGTATTTGGAGAAGGTCATTATTTAAGGTCGAGCTTTATTCAGCCATACCAATGTCAGCATGTGCTAATCGAAGGAGTGACAGTGAAGGATTCACCGATGTGGCAAATTCATCCTGTGTTAAGTGATAACGTCATCGTCCGCGGCGTTAAAATCATTGGGCATGGACCAAACACAGATGGTGTCAATCCGGAGTCTTGCCGGAATGTACTCATTGAAGATTGTTATTTTGATAACGGAGATGATTGTATTGCCATCAAATCGGGCAGAAACGAGGATGGACGGAGAATAGGGATTCCATCTGAAAACATTGTCATTCGTAGAAATGAGATGCGGGATGGACACGGCGGTGTGACGATCGGGAGCGAGATTTCTGGTGGGGTAAAGTATGTTTATGCAGAAGATAATGTCATGGACAGTCCGAACCTTGACCGGGCACTGCGTATTAAAACCAACTCTGTCAGAGGCGGTACCATTGAACATATTTATTTTAAAAACAATACAGTGAAAAGTCTAAAGCATGAAGTGGTCTGTATCGACATGATGTATGAGGAAGGAGATGCTGGTCCGCACCGTCCTGTTGTACGTCATATTGAAGTAGAAGGACTCAAAAGCAGCGGCGGACGATATGGTGTGAAAATAGCCGCATACGCACATTCTCCTGTGACACATTTTAAAATGAAAGATTGTGTCATAGATGATGTGGCGTATCCCTTATCTTTAGAGCATGCCGTTTCTCCTGCTTTTCAGAAAGTCGTCATCAATGGAGAACAAATCAATTCATTGAAGAGTGAAAAACAGTCTTTTTAGAGGCTGTTTTTTTGTTTTAGGGACAGAAAAGCCGCTTTTAGAAATCACATATACAACCTATCTGCACTGTAGTATAATATTCCCGAAATTAGAAAAGAATTGACGAAAGAGATTTCGTTAAGCAGTACATAAACAGGGGGTTCACTCATGAAAAAGTTAACAGCTATTTGGCTATCGTTATTGCTTGTGATGGGTGTTTTAGCAGGATGTGCAGGCGCTGAGACAGATCACAAAGCAAAAGGGTCACAAAATAAAGAAACGGCCACTGCGGCATTTCCAGTATCAATAAAAGATGCAGCTGGCAAAACAGTCGAAATCAAAGAACAGCCTAAACGAATTGTTTCGTTAATTCCAAGTAATACGGAAGTTGCTTATGCACTCGGTCTTGGAGATAAAATGGTTGGACGATCAGACTTTGACAATTATCCAAAGGAAGTCGAAAAGGTAGAGAAGATTGGCGGACTTGAATTCAATGTCGAGAAGGTCATTTCCTTAAAGCCAGATCTTGTCTTAGCACATGCATCTCAGATGGGATCAAAAGATGGATTTAAACAGCTTGAAGATGCAGGGATCCAAGTGTTGACTGTAAATGATGCAACGTCCTTTAAGGATGTGTACAAATCAATCAATATGATCGGTGAAGCAGCTGGCGTGAAAGAAGCATCAACAAAGCTTGTAGACGAAATGAAAACAAAGCTGAATGACATCAAGAAACAAGCAGAGGGGATTTCAAAAGATAAGCAAAAAACAGTCTTTGTCGAAGTGTCAGGTGCACCTGAAATCTATACAACTGGTAAAAATACATTTATGGATGAAATGCTTTCTGTTATTCATGCCAAAAATGCTGCAGGCGATCAAACTGGCTGGGTGCAAATGACAGAAGAATCGATCATCAAGCGAAATCCTGATGTTATCGTGACAATTGATGGTTCCAGCTTAGCTGACTTGAAAAAAAGAGACGGCTGGAATGCAATGAAAGCAGTGAAAGAAAAACAAGTCTTTCAATTGAATACGGATCTCGCATCAAGACCGGGACCGCGATTGGTTGAAGGAGTCGAGGCTCTTGCGAAAAACGTCTATCCTGATACGTTCAAATAAATTGACCATCGCATATACACTAAGTGTTTTACTTCTTGTGATGAGCATTGGAATGGGAATCTCCTTTGGAAGCTTAGGGATTCCCATTCCTTCTATTCTTCGTATATTTGTTCATGAACTATTCGGCGTGCAGTTTGGAACCATTGATTCTATCGATCGCAATATTATGATGAACATTCGGCTGCCAAGAGTCATATTAGCGGCATTAGTCGGAGCAGCACTTGCGTTATCTGGTGCAGCTTTTCAAGGTTTATTAAAAAATCCTCTTGCTGACCCTTATACGCTGGGGGTATCTCAAGGGGCATCAGTTGGAGCCGTAGCGACCCTGTTTTTCAGCTTGCAGCTCCCGCTTTTTGGTAGTTTCACACTGCCATTATTCAGTATGACAACAGCGCTTGTGACCCTCTGTCTCGTTCTCTTTTTTGCGCGTCTTGTTCATCGGGGGATGAGCATTTCTTCTTTAATTTTGACAGGAGTAATTTTCAGCTCTTTTTTGGGTGCGCTCATTTCATTGATGATTGCTTTAACAGGTGATGATCTAAAAGAGATCATTCATTGGCTGCTTGGCAGTGTGTCCATGAGGGGCTGGCGTTATATTGTGCTTTTTCTTCCTTTCTTTCTTATTGGAACCTTTGCGTTAATGTTGATGGGGCGGGATTTGAATGTGATGACGTATGGCGAGGAGAAGGCAAAGTTATTAGGTGTACATGTGAAAAGGAGCAAATATATTGTGCTGCTGGCGGGCTCGATCCTGACTGGAAGTGCAGTTGCGGTATCAGGGACGATCGGTTTTGTAGGACTTGTGATTCCGCATTTTATCCGCCTCTTAACTATCACGGACCATCGGCATCTGCTGCCTTTGTCTATGCTGAACGGTGCTTCCTTTCTTGTATTAGCAGATGTGTTATCCCGTACCATCATCGAGCCGACTGAATTACCGATTGGCATCATTACTGCGTTAATTGGTGCACCTGTATTTGGCATCATCCTCATTCGTAAATATAGAGGGGGGACGCACATATGATTCAAGTGAAAGAAATCAGAGGTGGATATGGAGAGAAAGAGGTCATTCGTGGCATTAATCTTGAAGTAAAGCAAGGAGAATTTCTCGGTATACTCGGTCCAAACGGGAGCGGTAAGACGACCCTTCTTAAAATGATGGCAGGGATTTTAGCACCTATGAGCGGTGAAGTACGTCTCGGCGGTCACCTTATTCAATCCTATCAGCCAAAGGCGCTTGCGCAAAAGATGGCAGTTCTGCCGCAGAAAACGGACCAAGCTTTTTCATTTACGGTGGAAGAAACCGTCCAATTCGGTCGTTATCCATATCAAAAAGGGTGGCTGCAATCTGTCACGCAAGAAGATGTGCAGGTCGTCAGCAAAGTCATGGAACAAACGGGTGTTGCACAGTTTAAGAATCAATCCATCCATGAGTTAAGCGGAGGAGAACAGCAGCGGGTGTATTTAGCACAGGCATTGGCGCAGCAGCCTGAATATTTATTGCTGGATGAACCAACGAGTTTCCTTGATTTAGCCTATCAAAAAGATTTGCTTGATTTAATTAAAGAAGAAACTGCTTCCTCTAGGTTAACGGTCATTGGCGTATTCCATGATGTGAACATCGCCAGTTTATATTGTGATCGGCTTCTGCTGCTTCATGAAGGAAAGACTGACATGTTAGGAATGCCGCATCACGTCTTGACCACTGAACGAATCAACCGTGTGTATGAAACAAATGTGACACCGCTCCAGCATCCATTTAGGGCAAACCCTCAGCTGATGGTTGAGCCTGCAGCCCCTTCTAAAGCATCAATTGTAAACATAGCGGATGGTTGGAGGACATATGGTTCAGAAGGAATGACGTTTTCCATTAATCAGCCTCTTCGCATCCTTTCCTCACATAAGAAAAACGGCGGGTTCTTTTGGAAAAGGTCTATTGGAACGGGGACGAAGACGCTTCATGAGCAGCTAGAGTCAGCTGAAGAAATGCTGTTTTTCGAGCAAGCTAACAAATTAGCACAATTTGCCGCCGAAGACGCCGAAGACGATATGATCCTTTACGGCATGCTTCAGCAGGAAGCGTTGACCATTTGGCTTATCCTAAAACGATCTTTAGCAGATGGCGCAGCTGTTCAGCTCATGGGGCAGCTTATGCACATCATTAAGCAAGAAACAAGTTATCCGATCCATCAACTGTGCATCGCTGCACCAAATACGCAAGAAACGGAAGATGCTGACCATTTACACGAAAGATTAGGACAAAAGGTGCAAGGGCTTCTTCATACGTTGAAAGTCATTCAAAAGTAAATGTACAATTATATTTAGGTTAGTTGAGTAAAACAGTTGAAATAAAAGGACTACACATATCTAAAATGTGTAGTCCTGACAATAGTTCTTAATCTTTGCTTTAAATAAGAAAAAAAGCTGCCACAATGACAGCCAGTTCTAATTTTATATCTAAGACGGTCGAATTCTAATTAGATGAAATGCCCTTTCCGCCTTGTGTTATTAAAGTATTGATTCTTTCCATACCAGTAATAATTGGTTTCGCACGACTTATTAATGTTTGGGTAGCTTCGAGACCTAGAGACGCTTGATGGGCATCTTCATTTACCCACACTTCATAAACATAAACAGAACTTGGTTCATTCTCGGAAATATTCACAAGATATATTTCACATTCATCCAAATTCTTCATTGATTCTGCTGCTTCTAACAGAATATCAACCATTTTTTCTTTTTCGCCTTCTTTTACCAAAAACTTGTTAAATAAACTAAATTTACTCATACCATCCTCCTTCATTTTGTCTTAATCATATTTTAGGCATTAAAAACTATATCTTCAATCGCTATTTTATAATGAAATAAAAAGGATGGTACGTTGAATGTCATTCAAAAGTGAACCAAAATGGTTCACTTTTTTTGTTGAAAACATCAACAGCTATATAAGAAAAGGACGGATTATAGTGAAAAATCAAAAAAAGTGTTGCTAATTTAATCGAAATCCTTTTATAATAAATAACATGAAAGCGCTTAATTTATAATATGTTTAAAAATGCAACATATAAGAAAGGGAGGATTATTTGAACATTCAAGGAATTATACCCGCTATTTTGACACCACTTACTGAGAAAGAACATTTTCATCCCGAAGTGGCAACGCAATTAGTGAATCGTTTGATCGACTCAGGTGTACACGGCATCTTTGCTTTAGGCACAAATGGAGAGTTTCATCTGTTTTCAGAGGAAGAAAAGCTTCAAATTGCTGAAACTGTCGTGAATGCTGTTGGCAGACGAGTACCGGTATTCATTGGAGCAGGTGAAAATAGTACGGAGGCAACCATCAGGCTGTCAAATAAACTGGCAGATCTAGGGGTAGATGTTCTGTCTATCATTACACCTTATTTTGTTGCACCAACCCAAGAAGAGCTGTATGAGCACTTTCGCCACATATCTGAGAATGTGAATATTCCGATTCTGCTTTATAACATTCCATCTAGAACAGGAGTGTCGCTAGCACCAGAGACGGTTGCGCGGCTCAGTGCACTGCCGAATGTGCTAGGTATTAAAGACAGCAGTGGAAACATTGAAAATATCAAGGCATATTTGGATGTCACAAAAGATGAAGATTTTGTTGTCCTTGCAGGTACGGACTCACTCATTTTAGATACCTTGAAACTCGGCGGAGCAGGGGCGGTCGCAGCAACTGCAAATGTACTGCCTGAAACTGTCGTTGGACTCTATGAATCTTTTCAAAAAGGGAAGCTTGACGAAAGTGAGCACTTCCAGAAGCAGCTGCAGCCATTAAGAGCAACATTCGGTTTAGGGACATTACCAGCACCTTTGAAAAAGGCAGCAGAGCTTTATGGAATTCCGGTTGGCCCGCCCAGAAGCCCTGTAAAAGAGCTGTCAGGTGAGGCATTGGAAGCTGTGGCACAAATGGTTGAAGACTATCGCAAACAAGGAAAAGCGGCAAAGGAGTAGTGAAGAGATGACGATCACGCATTATCACTTTCAGACGGCATCACACATTGTATCTGGCGCAGGTTCTTTAGACCTTCTTGGGGAGAAATTAGATAGTTTAGGGCTTAGCGGACTCACATCCATTTTTATATTAACGCAGCCATCTATCGTATCACTTGGTTATGCAGATCACATCAAAAGAGAACTTGCAAAAAAGGGGATAGCAAGTGAGATAAGTACAGAAATCAAACCTGAACCAACAGAAGAAAATATCGAGGGCGTATTCCACACCTTTTTAAAAGGAGAGCATGACGCCATTATTGGCATTGGTGGCGGGAGTGTCCTTGATGCTGCAAAAATTCTAGCTGTTCTTAAGACAAACAATCAGCCGATTTCTGCTCTCGTTGGCACAAACCTTGTGGAAAAAAGGGGAGTGCCGACGATTCTAATTCCGACAACCTCTGGTACGGGATCTGAGGTGACACCAAATGCAATTGTGACTTTTCCAGAAAAGGAACTGAAAATTGGAATGGTTAGTCCGCATCTTTTGCCAGACCTTGTCATCTTAGATCCTGCACTTACTCTCAACTTGCCGAAATCTATTACCGCAGCTACAGGTATGGATGCTTTTACGCATGCGCTTGAATCTTATATTTCAAATAAAGCCAATCCATTCAGTGACATGTTTGCCTTGGAATCGATGCGGCTGATTTCAGGAAGTATTCAGGAAGCGTATCATCACGGGGATCATATGAAGGCAAGAGAAAATATGCTTGTTGGTGCAATGTATGGGGGAATGGCGCTCACAAGTGCCGGAACTGCGGCTGTTCACGCCATGGCTTATCCATTAGGGGGGAAATACAAGATTTCTCATGGTGTTGCTAATTCCATGCTGCTTCCGCACGTCACTGCTTTTAATGCAGATCATATCATTGATCGGCTTGAACATGTGGCAAGAGCAATAGGACTAGCGGGAGCTCACACAAAGCAGGAGCTTGCAGATCGTGTGATTCATCAAATTGAAGAATGGACAGCGGATTTACACATCCCACAGCAGCTCAAAGCTTTTGGCGTGTCGAAGGAGGATGTACCGGCACTTGCTCAAGCAGCTTCAGAGGTGAAGAGATTAATGGACAACAATCCAAAGCCAATGTCTGTTTCCGAAATTGAACAGGTATACATGAAACTGCTTGACGCTTAATGCTTCATTGGGATGGGACATGAGAAGTTGCTTCACACGGCTTGCACACAAAGGGGGATTTTAAATGAATGTCTTAAGCAGTTCTGTCATCACATTTATTTTGATCGTCATTATTCTCTATATACTATTTACGACTTGGCTGACGATGCGTTTCCGCAGTAAATCCAATTCAGAATTTAACAATGCTGCTAAGTCACTTCCAGCCATTGTAGTCGGTATTTTGCTCATGAGTGAATTCATTGGAACGAAATCCACTGTTGGAACAGCAGAATCTGCCTTTACGCATGGGCTTTCTGCTTCATGGTCTATTGTGACCGTGGCTATCGCCTTTTTTATTTTTTCATTTTTCTTAGTAGGCAAGTTTTATCGAACAGGACAGTACACCATTTCAGGTATTATCGATCAGAAGTTTGGGAAATCAACGAAGCTAGTTGTTTCTGTTATTATGATTGCTGCATTACTGCTTGTGAATCTAGGAAACTATTTAAGTGGGTCAGCTGCTATTGCATCCATTTTAGGGCTTCCTTTAATGACCTGTGCGATCATTACGGCCGTTGTGAGTACATTTTATTTTACATTCGGAGGAATGAAAGGGGTAGCATGGGTCACGATCCTTCATTCGATCGTGAAGTATGCTGGGATTTTAATTACACTAGGGGTAGCCCTTTACTTAACAAAAGGCTTCGAACCGATGAAACAAACGATGCCTGATCATTTCTTTACATGGGACGGGACAATTGGATGGGGGACAATTGGAGCTTGGTTTATAGGAAACATGGGGGCCATCTTTGCTACGCAGTTTATTATTCAAGCAATTACCTCGTCGAAAAGTGAGCGTGAGGCAAAGAAATCGACACTTTATGCAGCTCTGCTTTGTTTGCCGCTCGCCGTTGCGATTGGTGTGATTGGTGTTGCTGCACATTATTTGTATCCAGACATTGATCCTATTTATGCCTTCCCTGTCTTTTTACAGCATATGAATCCAATTTTGAGTGCCATTGTGGCAACATCGCTTGTGGCATCCATCTTTGTCGGTGTGTCGACGGTCGCGCTTGCGACGACAACCTTAATTATCGATGATTTTTATGTACCGAAAATGAATCCAACACCAGAGCAGAGAATGAAAATCACGAGGTATGTGGCTGTACTCGTTGGAATTGTGCCTCTTGTCGGAGTGGCACTTGCGCCGGAGCTGCTGTCCCTTTCCTTTTTTACAAGGGCGCTTCGAACATCGATCGCCGTTGTAGCTGCAATGGGCTTTTACTTGCCATACTTTAATTCAAATAGAGGGGCGACCATTGGCCTTGCTGCTTCAGGTGTTACCACGACGGTTTGGTATTTACTCGATAATCCGTTCGGAATCGATAATATGTATATTGCCATTATCATTCCTTTCCTTGTGCTGGTAATCGATCGACTTATCAGTCCGCCTGCTAAAAAGGATCAATCATTGAAAGGAGAATTGTCATGACAAATGAAGAGACTATGATGAAAATAGATGGAATTTTGCGACAAAATGAACAAGATACAGAGAGAAAAGAAGCCTTTCTGCCAACAGACTGTGTGCAAAATCATGCGGCCAATTTACTTGAGCTGGATAATGGAGATGTATTATGTGTTTGGTTTGGCGGAACGCAGGAGGGAATACCTGATATCTCAATCTATATGTCGAGACTCAAACGGGGAAGTAACAAGTGGACAGAGGCAGTGAAGTTATCTAACGATCCTGCACGCTCTGAACAAAATCCAGTTCTGTTTCAAGAGGGAAATGGCAGACTATGGATGCTGTATACCGCGCAGCTATCTGGGAATCAAGATACCGCTATCGTGCGATACCGGCTATCAGAGGATAGAGGTGAGACATGGGGTGAGATTGATACTTTGTTTGAACAGCCGGGTACGTTTATACGGCAGCCGATTGTTGTACTGGATAATCAAGATTGGCTGCTGCCCGTCTTCTATTGTAAGACCATTCCAGGCGTCAAATGGACAGGGAACCGGGATGTCAGTGCAGTGAAAATTTCATCCGACCAAGGAAAGACATGGGATGAGGTCATTGTACCAAACAGCACGGGCTGTGTTCATATGAATATTGGAAAGTGTGCAGACGGGTCCCTCATAGCCCTCTTTAGAAGCCGGTTTGCTGATTCGATTTATATCAGCCGTTCCGACGATCATGGACGGACATGGTCTGAGCCAAAGGCGACGGAGCTGCCCAATAATAATTCATCCATTCAATTCACAGTGCTTCAAAATGGGCATCTTGCCCTTGTCTATAATCATATCAATGCGGATGAGCAAACAGAAAGAAGAGCTTCTTTATACGATGAAATTGAGGATGAAGGCGATACGCGTACGGCGGTTGATACAGAAGCACGTCCAGCGTTTTGGGGAACACCGCGTGCACCAATGACTTTGGCACTCTCTGAGGATAATGGTCATACATGGCCTATCAGACGTAACCTTGAAGTGGGTGATGGATATGCGATGACAAACAATTCAAAGGATAAACTAAATCGAGAGTATTCTTATCCATCCATCACGGAAGGAAAAGACGGGAAGCTGCATATTGCGTTTACGTATTATCGGCAGGCGATCAAATATGTGTGTGTGACAGAAGAATGGGTCAATCGCACTTCTTAACTGCAAGAGGGCCCTGCTTCTGGTGAATTGTAACCCTCATTTGCTTCATTTATAATTGATGTTTGGAGGGTTGTCCCCATTTTCTATCGGCTGGACTCCCTCAAGGTATGTCTCATGATGAAGAGATAAAAAATGGGGGTCCTTTTCATGAATATCAAAGTGTTAGGTGTTGCGCCGTATAAAGGGTTGGGAGATGTGTTAATCGACCTTGCCAAAGAAGAAAAAAATATCACATTCCAGCTTGTAGTCGGAGATCTTCGGTCTGGGGTTGCTCTCGCAGAACAAGCAGAAGCTCAAGGGATGGATATCATTATGAGCCGGGGCGGAACAGCTGCGCTCATTCAAAAACATGTGAACATCCCAGTAGTGGATATCCCTGTGTCAGGGTACGACTTGCTTCGTGCCTTAACGCTGATAAAAGATTATCAAGGTAAAAAAGCGGTCGTGGGTTTTGAAAATATCACTCAAGGTGTCCGCACCATTGGGGAATTATACGGAATTAAAATTGATATTTACACAGTGCAGCAAGAGGAAGAGGTATGGGATCTCTTAAAACAATTACAAGATCAAGGGACACAGGTTGTGCTTGGAGATGTCATTACAGATAAAGCGGCTAAAGAGCTGGGAATGCAGAGTATGCTCATTACATCAGGTCGTGAATCGGTCAAAGAAGCATTTCATCAAGCAAAACAAATGTATCGTTTATATAAAGAGGCGACAGCTGAACAGCGTCTTTTTCGTGAAATGATTGATCAAGAGCCAAAAGGCATGCTGATCGTCGATCCACACAACAAACTTCATTTTATGAATCAACAAATGAAACAATGGACAGAAAAAGGATTATTTGCACCGTCTGCTTCTCATGCCGATGTGATTACATGGTGTCCAGCACTTGAACCGGCACTAAAGGCGATTCGAGAAGGGAAACAAAATGGTTATTCTCAAATATCTCATCAGCAGCAAGTGTGGCATGTCAAAGGAAGCATGCTATCGAAAGGCGAGTTGCTTGTCACGATTGAAAGGCCTTCGGCTGTGATGAATCAAGAAGGTCATCGTATTTGGACGCTTGCGTCGCCTATTCATTCAGAACATCCATTTGCTCTTTTTACAGAACAGAGCCCGAAAATGAAAGATGTGATCAAAAGGGCAAAAGCGTTTAGCCAAACGGAGCGCTCGATTTGCCTTTATGGTGAACAAGGAACTGGTAAATCAAGCCTTGCATTTGCCATCCATCAAATGAGCGAGAGGAAAGATGAGAGCTTTACAACGGTACATTGCAGACGTTTGACAGAACCGGAAGATTTAAAATCAATCCCTCTGCATCAAAAAGGGACGATGTTTCTAAAGGATATTGAGAGCGTTCCAATGGATATACAGCAGCTCATTGCTGAGCAGATGCATCATCATCAGAATATTCGCTGGATGGCTGCGTCTCAAGTGGATTTGTTCAAATTGATGCAATCTGGAGCGTTTTGTGAGGAATTATATACAGGCTTACAGGAGCTCACGATTCATGTCCCTCCGTTATCTGAACGGCCAGAAGATATTGAGGACATGAGCAGGTTATTTATTGCGGAACTAAATTCTCTTTACGGGACGCAGGTGGTTGGGCTGTCAGCAGATGTGATTGAAGCCTTTCAACACCAGAAATTCAGAGAAAATGTCAGGCAGTTCAAGCGGATCATTGAGGAGCTTGTGCTGACGACAAAAAGTGGATATATCACGTTGAATAAGGCAAAGGCAGCAATTGATCAGCTTGTTTTTGAAAATGAAGAAAAGCAGCTGTCCAGCTATTTGAATGGAACGCTTGATGAGATTGAAAGACGGATTATCAAAACGGTGCTGGAAGAAGAAAATATGAATCAATCAAAGGCGGCAAAGCGGTTGAATATCAACCGTACGACGCTATGGAGAAAGCTAAAGGAATAATATGTAATGAGGCCGAGGTGTCTAAATGACAAACGATCTATTAAAAAAAGGAGCGAAACTAGAGCAAAAGGTAATCATTGTGGCGGATGATTTGACAGGTGCCAACGATACAGGTGTTCAATTTGTCAAAGCGGGCTTCACAGCCTCTGTCCTGTTTCAGCCGTCATTTGAAGGCATTGACAGGTATGAAGAGGATGTGCTGATTGTGGATACCGATTCACGAAGTATGTCTTCAGAGAACGCCTACCATGAGGTCAGCCAAATGGTGCAGCCATTTCTCCAAGATGAATCGCACCTTTTCTTAAAAAAAATAGATTCAACATTAAGAGGCAATATAGGAATTGAACTGCAAGCACTAATGGATATTGGCCCATTTGATGCGGCGGTTATCGCACCTGCCTACCCAGATGCACAAAGAGCAACCAATGATGGCATACATTATGTGGAAGGAGTGCCTGTTCATCTGTCAGAGGCAGCAAAGGATCCGAAAACACCAGTTTTGACATCCAGCATATCAGATTTAATTGAGGAGCAGACGAACGTCAGACCAAAAAACCTTTCTCAACAAACAATCGGCGAAGAGCTCAAAGGAACGAATGATGAGGTATCATCGTTATTGAAGCATGGTCACCAATGGTTTGTGTGTGATGCAGAAACAAGTGATGATTTAGGGCGGATTGTGGAAGTGTTTATGAAGATGGATAAAAGAATACTATGGGTCGGTTCAGCGGGACTAGCTGGTGCATTATCGGCATATGTCGCTAAACATAGAAATACTTCTCGCCTTAAAAAACAGAGATCTGTCCTCATCGTATCTGGAAGTGCCTCTCAAAAAACAAATGAGCAGTTTGCTTATTTAAGAGAAACTCACGATTGTTTTGAGATAAAAGTGAACCCGCTGAATGTATTAAACGGCCGTGAAGCATGGGAACGAAAATCAGTTCTCGATCAACTGCGTAAGCGTCAGAACGAAGATATTCTCCTTTACACAGATGCACGGCCAGAGATGGTTGAAAAGATGCTGGTTTACGGAGAAAAGAAAGGGCTGTCAAGACAAGAGGTTGGAGGTGCTTTGTCCGTCTTTCTTGGAATGATCACAAAAGACATTGTCACATTATCAGGAATGAGACGACTTTTCCTAACTGGCGGAGATACAGCGCGGGCGATTTGCCAAGAGCTTGGAGCAGGAGGTATTCGGCTGCTGAAAGAAATTGAACCTGGCATCCCGCTCGGTCAGCTTGTTGATACGAATTTATATGCGGTTACGAAAGCAGGAGCTTACGGTCAAAAAAATTCAGTACTCCACGCGGTAGAAGTGCTGAAAAAGATAGAGGGGGAAGTCGAATGTCAAAACCAATCATTGCTGTAACGATGGGAGATGCGGCTGGTGTTGGTCCTGAAATTATTTTAAAAGCTTTTCAGCAAACACGTTTACATGAAGAAGCCGTTCTATTTGTGATCGGAGATACCAGTATATTAAATAGGGCAAAAGACTTTGTGAGTACAGATGTGGAGATTGTAAGTATCAAAGAACCAGAGGAAGCGGAGCAGGTGAAAGCCGGAGCAGTTCCGTGCTTAGACCTTAAGCTCTTAACGAACGAGATTCCAATTGGGGACATATCAAAAGAAGCAGGAAATGCTGCTTTCCGATATCTTGAAAAAGCCATTAGTCTTGCAAATGACCGTAGAATTGACGGCATTTGCACAGCGCCGTTAAACAAAGAAGCACTTCATAAGGCAGGTCATATGTATCCAGGACATACAGAAATTTTAGCTGACCTGACAGGTACAGAAGATTATGCGATGATGCTGGCTGCCCCTAACTTAAAGGTAGTTCATGTCACCACACATATTGGATTAATGGATGCCATTTTAAAGATTAATCCTGAGCGTGTATACACGACGATTAAGCTGGCACATGATACACTCGTCCGTTCTGGGATCTCTGCTCCTAAAATCGCTGTATGCGGGATTAACCCGCATGCTGGGGAAAATGGGTTGTTTGGGAACGGAGAAGAAGAGGAGAAGATCATCCCAGCGGTTGAACTAGCGCAGGAAGAAGGGATTCAAGTATTTGGGCCGCTGCCTGCTGATACCTTGTTCTTTAGGGCAGTAAGAGGTGACTTTGATATCGTTGTGGCGATGTATCATGATCAAGGGCACGGACCGATTAAGGTGCTTGGCTTAGAGTCGGGTGTAAACATTACAGTTGGGTTGCCGATTATCCGTACAAGTGTGGATCATGGGACAGCATTTGATATCGCAGGAACAGGAAAAGCTGATTCTGCGAGCATGGAAGAAGCTATTAGACAGGCCATCATGCTTTCTGGTACGAGAGAAAATCAATATGAAAAGAAAAAGAGCCTTTAAGAGAGGCTCTTTTTTTCTAGTTCATATACGTTCCGCCATTCATATTGATGGTTTCTCCTGTGATAAAATCCGACTGGTCAGAAGCTAAAAATGTCACAACATTTGCGACTTGTTCTGGTGTTCCAATCGTTTTCAAAGGAATTCTATCTAAAACCGAACGCCGGTATTCATCGCTCCACTGTTTGCTCATGTCTGTTTCAATTGGACCAGGGCAGACAGCATTCACATGAATGTGGTGCTCTGCTAATTCTTTGGCAAGATGCATGGTTAAATAATTGATGCCTGCCTTTGATGCACCGTATGCAGGTGATGCATTGTGATGAGGGGTTTTGCCAGTTGTAGAACTCATATTGATAATCTTTCCGCCTTGTTGTTTGATCATGTCAGGAATGACCGCTTGGCACATGAGGAACGTGCCGGTCAAATTAATATCAATCAATCGTTTCCACTCATCAAGGGATGTCTCGACTGTGGATTTTCGTAAATTGATCCCAGCATTGTTGACCAGCAGATCAATCTGTCCAAAATGTGTTTTCGCTTGTTCCACGAGTGAAGAGGCTGTCTCTGGTAAACTAGCATCACCAGCAACATAAACGGCTCGTTTCTCTTTTTTATTCAGTGAGGAGCAAACCTCTTGCAGCAGCATGTCGTTCGTTCCATTGAGAACGACGCGCACTCCTTCGCAGGCAAGTGCCTCCGCAATGGCGCGGCCAATTCCTCTGCTTGCACCTGTAATGATTGCTACTTTATTTTGTAAACTCACGTACATCCCACCCCATCTCTCATAATTAAAAAGCGCTTTCATTCATTATAAAACGGGATGTTTCATCATTCAACATATATAAGAGGGTTGGAGTGATTTTTAGTAAAAGTGTTTCATAATAAAACAAATACATCTTTTTAACTTCAGGTTATACTAGAAGGACAAAGCAGTAGAAAAGAGGGAAAACCGTTGAAACTTTATACGAAAACCGGGGATCAGGGTCAAACAGGCTTGATCGGAGGAAGAGCCGATAAAGATGATGTGAGAGTAGAGGCGTATGGTACGTTAGATGAGGCGAATAGCTTTATTGGACTCGCGCATGCAAAATTACGGCAGCATGGCGAATTGTTTCCGGACCTTTTGTCAGAGCTGATCGTTATACAGCATGAGCTGTTTGACTGCGGTGGTGATTTGGCAGCAGTGACACCACGTAAAGAAAGCAAATTAACAGAAGCCTCTGTGACAGTCCTTGAAGAAAGAATGGATGTCTATGTAGAAGAGGCCGCGCCGCTCACCAAGTTTATTTTACCAGGCGGTCAGGAAGGCGCTGCTCTCTTACATGTAGCGCGGACAGTCGTCAGAAGAGCCGAGAGGCATATTGTGACGCTTGCAAAACAGGAGGAGATTCCAGCCGTTGCGCTCTCATACGTAAACCGTCTATCCGATTATTTATTTGCAGCCGCTCGAATCGTGAATTATCGGCTTGGTGAAGTTGATGTTGAATATGAACGAAGTGCCGATGTGTTTCGTTCTAAATAAGGAAAGCACTCTTCATAGAAGAGTGCTTTTTTATTAGGTTCTGCCGCTTAGTCTGAGCATTGTTACGACTCTAGTCGCAATCAAAGATCAATCTGTGACACGTTTTGCCGGCTTTCTTTTTTGACTATAGTTAAAGCAAGGAGCAAGAAAGGAGGCATGAAGATGAAAATAACAAGTAAAACCATTATCGGTTCAATTTTATTGTTTGTCGGTTTATCCATCTTCTTTGGTGGTTCATTGGGTGGTCTGATCCCGGTTTTGATTGGTGCAGGGCTCATCTATGTAGGTGTTAAAAAATACGAAAAAGGCAGTAAAACCTTAGGTGTCATTCTAGCAGTCATTGGTGTACTGATCGTCGTGCAATTTCTGCCGTTTATACTCGGCATCGCATTTGCAGGGGTACTTCTTTATTTTGGCTGGTCGATGATCAATGGTGAATCTACCGAAAAATCATCAAGCAGAGCCTATATGGAGCCAAACACGGCACCTAATACGGAAGAACCGATTCATACGTCTTTTGATCAAGAATGGGAAGACTTTTTAAAGAAAAAATAAAGGGAGGAATATCAAATGGTATTAAGAAGAGTAAGAGATATGTTTGTTGCAACTGTCAATGAGGGTTTAGATAAATTGGAGAATCCGCGTGTCATGCTGAATCAATACGTTCGTGATATGGAGGATGATGTTGCGAAAGCGAAACATGCCATCATCAAACAGCAAACGATTCAGCAAGGCTTCCTGCGAAAAGCAGAAGAGACGGAAGCATTTGCTGAAAAGCGAAAGAAACAGGCCGAGCTGGCATATCATGCGGGAGAAGAGGAGCTTGCACGAAAAGCGCTCACAGAAATGAAGTATTTTGAAGAAAAGCACAACGAATATCAGGAAGCCTACCAGCAATCTGTAAAACAATTGAAAGAGCTGAAAGAGCAATTGCAGCACTTAGAAACGAAGCTGCGTGATATAAAAGACAAGAAGCAGGCCCTGATTGCAAGAGCCAATGCCGCACAGGCAAAGCAGCATATGAATGATTCCATCAATAAAGTAGACAGTGAAAGTGCATATAAAGAGTTTCTTCGAATGGAGAACCGTATTGAAGAAATGGAAACAAAAGCAGGCAGCTATGCACAATTTGCAGATCAAGGGGCATATGCTCATTTAGACTACGCCGATGAGGTTGAAAAAGAATGGCAGAAGCTGAAACTTGAGAAAAAGCCTGAACAGCAGCAAGCAAACGTATAGAGGTCAAATCGGAAGAAAAGCAGGCTTTTTCTTCCGATATTTGATTTCTTTCTGTTTCGCTTTTCCTTATAATGAAAAGGTCAGAAGATAAAGGGATGGTATAAATGAAGCGATTAATCGGTCTAATTTGTATACTTGTAGGTATCTTTTTAATGATTGGCATGCTTTTCAAAAATGAAAATCTCTTTCATTTAAGTTTTTCCCGTGAAAAAACAGTGACAACAGCTTCAGCGAAAAAAGAGGAGATTGATCAATTAGATATTTCTCTTTCTGGGTTTCGCGTGAAGGTAAAACCTGAAAATCGTTCTGATATCTCGGTGACTGCTGTCAATGGAAAAGGGAAAATGTATGCGGAGCAAACAGGCGGTACGTTCAAAATTCGTGCTGAAAATAAAAGCTTCTTGTTTTTTACTCAATTTGAAAAAGGAGAGCTTTTAGTTAAAATTCCAACAGATTATCATAAAAATGTGAAGATTACGGGTGGAAGCGGCGTCAGTGAGATTGATGGAGAAGGAAAGCTGTCCCTTCAAGATGTGATACTCAAATCAACGAGCGGAAACCTCACAGCTGAGAATTTCTCAGCAAAAAATGTAGAAATCAAAGCAACCTCTGGCAGACTGGCAGTGTCGCACATTGATGCGAAGGATAGTGATATTGGGGCAACTTCAGGGCGTGCTGATATTAATGATGTCAAAGGCGAGCTGCAATTGGGCATGACAAGCGGCCGATTGACAGCAAGTTTTGATACAATTGAGTCACCTGTCTCCTTTCATATGACATCAGGGAGCGCGAAATTTAATTTGCCAGATGACGGAGATTTCAACGTTCAGGTGAAAAAAACAAGTGGAAGCGTCGATCACTCGTATGACTTTGATCAAGTGGATAATGAAGGTCGAGGCTTTACAGGTACGCGGGGAAAAGGGACTCATTTAGTCGATATTGAAATGACAAGTGGTAACCTCAAGCTGCGGTAATGAATGAAAGAAAGGAAGGAGGCGAGTCAACTGCGTTTTACAAGGAATCAAATATTAGGCATTATTGTTGTGATTTTTGGTATTAATTTATTTCTCAAAATTATTGGGATCGGAGCAGATTTGTTTTGGCCTGTGTTTTTTGCGCTGGCGGGTTATTGGCTGCACTCACGATCCAAACGTTGGCTCGGTTCAGTTTCCTATATTTTTGCCGGCTTTCTCTTCTTAAAATTTCTGCTCAATATTACATTTAGTTTAACAGGTTACCTATTTGCGGCCTTTTTGATTTATGCCGGCTATCGCTTATTGAAAAATAAACCTGTTTTTGATGTCGATAAAAAGGAAACATCAGAAGACGGGAAGCCTTCACTGAAAGTCAATCTTGAAAAAAAGGGCGATCAGAAGAAAACAAAAAGCCAGACAAAGCCGCGCAAAGAGCATGACTTTTTTATTGGTGAAGTCAGGCTGATGAAAAAGCCGTTTCAATTAAGTGATTTGACGATTTCAGGCTTTATTGGCGATGTTAAAATCGATTTATCAAAGGCGATCATCGCAGAAGAAGAGAGTACGATCGTGATTAGCGGGCTGATCGGAGATGTGGATATTTACGTACCGCAGGATATTGAAGTATGTGTGAGTGCTTCCGCCGCGATTGGTGATATGAAAATCATAGATGAAAAAAGAAGCGGGTTTGGCAGTAAAGTGTACGTGATGACCAACGATTACGATGAGAGCAAACGAAAAGTGAAAATCTCCATCTCTCTGCTGATCGGAGATGTGGATGTGAGATACTTATGAGGAAATTGCATTTAGGTCTCCAGTGGCAATCTGTTCGTCTTGGCGTCGGTATCTCGCTCGGTGTTGTGACAATGACGACACTGCCGATGTTTTTTTATTATCAGCTTGATCCGATGATCCTGCTTTCTACCCGCTGGTTTGGCATACCGTTTTTTTGTATTTTACTCATCGTTAGTCTTGCGATTGGGATTTCTGCCGGGAGTGTATTTGGCTATCAGCATAAGAAACGCCTCGATCAGCTTGTTGAGTCGATTTTGAAATTTGAAAATGGAAACTTTGCATACAGACTACCGTCTCTTGGCGACGATGAAATTGGCTTAGCCGCCGATCAATTAAATGAAATGGCGAAGCGGGTCGAAGGGCAAGTAGCCTCTTTGCAAAAGCTTTCAAATGAACGGGCTGAATGGCAGGTTCAAATGAAGAAATCGGTCGTCTCAGAAGAGCGGCAGCGGCTTGCACGAGAGCTCCATGATGCGGTCAGTCAGCAGTTATTTGCAATTTCAATGATGACTTCAGCTATTCTTGAAGGCATGAAGGAAAAGGACGAAAAGATATTAAAGCAAATGCAGCTTGTCGAACGAATGGCTGGCGATGCACAAAATGAGATGCGTGCTCTTCTGCTTCACCTAAGACCGATCACGCTAGAAGGAAAAGACCTGAAAAAAGGCTTAATTGAACTGCTAAATGAATTCCAAGCAAAGCAGCCGATTGATATTGATTGGGAAATCGAAGATGATGTTCCGTTATCTAAAGGAGTAGAGGACCACCTCTTCCGAATTGTGCAAGAAGCCCTGTCTAATGTATTTAGGCATGCAAAGGCGACAAAGGTAACTGTGCGCCTGCTCATAAGAAACCGGCAAGTGCAGCTAAAGATTATTGATAATGGTATCGGCTTTCAAACAGATCATGTGAAGACAGCCTCCTACGGACTTGAATCGATTCGAGAGAGAACAAGTGAAGTAGGCGGTGTCGCAGAGATTATGTCATTTGAGGGAAAAGGCACACAAATTGATGTGAAGGTTCCCATTTTTGATGAAGGAAAAGGAGAGAACGTTCGATGATTCGAGTGCTTTTAATCGACGATCACGAAATGGTGAGAATGGGTCTTGCGGCCTTTTTAGAGGCGCAGGCTGATATTGAAGTCATTGGTGAAGCGTCAGATGGACAAAAAGGTGTAGAGCTAGCCGTTGAATTAAGGCCAGATGTCATTTTAATGGATCTTGTCATGGAAGGGATGGATGGCATCGAAGCAACGAAAAGAATTTGTCAGGAAATTGAAGATGCCAAAATCATCGTTCTGACGAGCTTTATTGACGATGATAAAGTCTATCCAGTGATTGAGGCGGGTGCTTTAAGCTATTTATTAAAAACATCCAAGGCAGGAGAAATTGCTGATGCCATCAGATCAGCAAGTATCGGTGAACCAAGACTTGAATCAAAAGTGGCTGGAAAGGTCATGAATAAACTCCGTCATTCATCAAATGGGTCCATCCTTCACGATTCATTAACAGCAAGAGAAATGGAGATCTTGAAGCTGATTGCGGATGGGAAATCGAATAAGGTCATTGCCGAGGAATTATTTATTACAATTAAAACGGTGAAGACCCATATTACCAACATTCTTTCCAAACTTGATGTGGAAGATCGAACGCAAGCGGCTGTGTATGCGCACCGTCATAAGCTGATTCAATAAAAAAACAGCTTTCAAGTGAAAGCTGCTAGAACATGCGTAAAATTAGTCCTTCTGTCCTGTGATCGGACGTTCGGATAGTTGATGGAGCTCAGGAACTGGAAAAGCCTCCTGCTCCTTGGCCGATTTTTCTTCCAGGGTTTTCTTCATTTCGGATAAAAGCTTTACGCTCTCCTTTGCTGCTGCCGCTTTTTTTTCCTGCAAATCAATGATCTGTGAAAGTCCGACGAATAATCCGCCTCCCAACAGAAGGAGCGCAGGGGTTTGTCCATAATAAACCACGATCAAAAATGTGCTTGAAAAGCTGTCGGCTTCAATGAAGAAATCTTCTTTTGATTGCGTGAATACAACGATTAACAGAAGTATCCCTAGAATCAAAAATAGAATGCCGGCCGAAAGTAAAGCTCGTTTCATGATTGACACCCTTTTTTTCTTACCATTTTAACATACTCTATAAAGATTGTGTTGCGCCCTTAGTCCCGAAGTCACGGATTTTCACATTTGCCTTGTAACGAATGTCTGATTCACTAAAAATTTCATCCCAATGCTTCGCTTCTTTTCGAAAGTCCTTCGGATACGCAATACTCGCTTTTTGAGAAAACCCGCAAATATCTGCTTTGATCTCATGCTGTAATTCCCCAATGAAATCTTTTACGTTTTTCTCTATTCGACGCTCCACGACACCTTCAATCTCTTGGAGATACTTTTCATTAAATGCATTTTCCCGCTCATTCCAATCCTCAGACAACCTTCCTTCAAGCGCCACTGACACATTAAATTGATATTTTCCGCTCGCTGTTTTATTCGTTTCAATGTTGTGTTTCAGTTTAAAAATCTCAAACGAATAGATGCTGTGATCATATTCAAATTCAATCACTCCGCCTTTTCCGTCCCCAGTCAACAGGTTGTATGACTGCACGGCTAACGGAGAGATGCTGGTGAGAAATCGTCTGTTCTTAATAATAGAGGCTCCGTCGAGTATTAATTTCCCTTGATCCACACCGACTTTCGGAACAGCAAAAGATACGTTGTTTTGCATAGCAGAAGAAATATCTCCTAATGAAACGGGCTTGAACATACGTATGGTCGATTTTGTATTCGCAGAAAGGTCATATAATGTAGAAGAAGCTGGTTGACCAGCGTCATTGATTTTCAGCAAGTCCCCAGGCTTTTCTGAGGTCATAAAGACGAGGCTTCCTCTCCTCGTTTCATTGTCGCGAATGAATTGATTAATGACGAGGTCGAAATTATTCTCATTGATGAGTTCCTCAGAAAATAAATACACCCTCAGCTGCTGGGCGAAAATCCGGTGACTTTTGAGCGTCGTTGTTCGGAATATTTGATGTACGGAATCACCACTAGTTTCTATAATCTTTGTTGGGTCTTTTACGCTGGATTCTTGTTCAATTTTTTGAGGAACAAGGACTTGCATTGATATTTTAAGCTTATGACCGTCATCTCCTTTATCTAAGCCATAACCAATCGCCATGTTGAGTTCCTCAATATTGGTACTATCCCAGCATCCACTTAATAGAACAAGGGTCATTAATGCAAAAACCACTTTCTTTTTCATGCCGCTTTCCGCCTCCTTTTAAAAAATACGATGATAAATAAGAGAAACGGGAGAATGCCGAATAAAAGGAAAAATAAATTGTTCACATAGGTTAAATAATCACGCACTGTATCAACATCCTTTGGGAAAACGGCGGCAAAGTAGATGACAATTCCCATCAATACGAGTACGACTTTTTTGGGTAATTTTGTTAGTTTGGATACCCCCATTGCAGCAAAAAACGTATATCCTACAAAGCTCGTATAAAGCTGAACAAGCCAAACGATAAGCAAAAAAGATTCAATCCGCTCAATAAAGATCCCCTGTATATCGAACGATTGAAATAAAGCAATCGTCGGCCAAGTCAACGTCGCAGTTTCTTTCACAGTGAACGCACCAACGACAAGAATATAGGTGAATATATAAATGATCGCAGGAATCAAAAAGCCGATTGCGCCATAAGCAAAGGTGTGTTTTTGCGTGTTCATATAGACAGGCATAAACAGCATCATTTCAATACCGACAAACGAAATGGCTGATGCATTAAAGGATTTGAAGACAGGTGAGAAGCCCTCGCCTAAAACAGGCCGGAGGTTATCTAACTTAAACTCTTGAACACTGAGTCCGTAAGCAATAAATAAGATAATCAGGGTGACAATGAGGAAAAAAGGGCACAGTCTGGCAAAATCACCAATCCCGCCGACGACAAGATAAAGACCGACCAAAATAAAGCTGATCATTGTCACCGCTACAGGAGTGTTTTGAAGCAAAAAGAACTTCACCATTTCCGACATAGCCCGCACTTCATAGCTGGCAACGCCGAGAAAATAAATAATAATGAGCAGGTTAGCAAGGGCACCGATCCACTTGCCAAGCCCCTCGTTCGTATAATCATAGTAAGAGGAGAAGGGGACTTTTTTCATCATAAGGACATTCGCAAAAATAAATACAATGTAAATGCCACTCATGAGTAAGAGCGCAATCCAGCCGTCAGGTGTAGCTGCAGCCTGAGCCATTGCTCTTGGCAGAATCATCATACTTGCACCTAATGTTGTATTGGCAATGATGGCACTTGCCTGATAGCTGGTGATCGACTCTTTATGATTGACCATATCGTTCTCCTTTCTTTTGATTTTTTAAAGGCAATCGAATGATGGAATTGTCTTCGTTTTTATAGCTGAACACAAAATCTGGTGAGAAATAAGGCGTCCCAAAACTTTTTTGCCGTGTTAAATGAGTAAGGAGAACGAGCATGAACAGCACAATCCCATATAAACCAAAGGTAGCTGCTGTAAACATGGACACAAACCGGAGAACGCGGAACGACATGCCCATCCCATATTGCGGCACAGTGAATGATGCGAGGGCAATCACACTGACGATAATCACCATGATCGAGCTCACAATATGAGCCTGAACGGCCGCCTGCCCGATGACAACTCCGCCTACAAGTCCAATCGTTTGCCCGAGCGGATTTGGCAGCCTTAAACCGGCTTCCCGCAGTAGTTCAATCGTTATCTCCATGATCAGTGCCTCCACAATAGGCGGAAAGGGGACATTTTCTCTAGTGCTTGAGATTGAAATAGCAAGAGTTGTTGGTAAAAGCCCTTGATGGAAGGACACAAGCGCAATATAAATGGCTGATAAAAATAATGTCAGAAAAATAGAGGTAAACCGCAGCATCCGAATGAGAGAGGCAGCGATCCACCTTTCATAATAATCATCAGGTGATTGCATAATCGTCGCGAGAGAAGCAGGTACAATTAACACAAAAGGTGAATGGTCAACAAAAATGGCGACACGTCCATTATTTAAAGCAGATGCCACTTTATCCGGACGTTCTGTGTTTTGTATTTGCGGGAAAGGAGAGTACACATTGTCCTCAATCAGTTCCTCAAGAACACCGGAATCTTGTATATCATCAATAGTGACTTGCTTGAGCCGTTTTTTCACTTCTTTTAAAACAGACGATTGAGCCATACCGTCAATGTACATGATGGTCACTTTGGTGTACTTTTTTTGACCAATCTTCATGTCGACGGTTTTAAGATCGGGGTTTTTCAAGCGCTGTCTTACAAGAGCTAAGTTCGTATCTAAATCTTCAATAAAGCCAATTTTCGGTCCTCTCACAACTGTTTCAGAGGTAGCATCCCCTATACTGCGTTTCTTCGTTCCATGCGTTTCTAAAATATACGCATGCTGAAATCCGTTAATCAGAACAACACAATGCCCATCAAAAATCGCATCGACCAATTCCTCAGAGGTTTTCACCGAACGTGTGGTCATCATCGATAAATTGGATTCCAGCTTCTCTTTTGTGAGAGACGTATGATCTTGGAGAAGCAGCTTTAAAAAGGTTTGAATCTCCATCTTTTCGTTCATTTCTTTTATGTATAAATAGTAAACCACCTGTCCGTGAGGCAGCGTTTTTTTCTCATGGACCAAATCGTCCATTTCCTTTAATTGTGGAAGGATGACGGAGAGATTATCGTATAAGTGCTCTTTTAATGGAGTTTGATTCATTCGGATCACCCGCCTCAAATCTTTTTCTTAGCATTACCTGCTTGAAAAAACAATATTCTGTGTTACATTATTTTGTGGTAAAAGAAAGAATGAGGGTTTTGGAGGAAACAAGATGGCACAAATTCGTTTAGCAGGAACAAAAGAGGAGATCGACCGTATTCTACAGTCGTTTGACAAGCATTATGAGGTGACATATACATCAAAGGATTACGGAAAAACGAACCCAAAATACAAATATTCGAAGGATGTTCGCGTTTATATTGAACTAAAATTAAAATAAAGATAAAATTTTAATTGAAAACGCTTAAAGGATTTTCGTTTTTTGTATAGAATAGAGTTGAGTGATGAGAAGCTATGGAGGGATACATAATGACGGAATTTAGAATCGAAAAAGACACAATGGGCGAAATCAAAGTGCCGAAGGACAAGTTCTGGGGTGCACAAACACAACGAAGCAAAGAAAATTTCAAAATCGGTTCTGAGAAAATGCCAAAGGAAGTTGTGAATGCGTTTGCAATTTTGAAACGTAGCACAGCGATTGCGAACGAACGTCTTGGCAACCTTGAAAGCGAAAAAGCAGAAGCTATTGCTGCTGTATGTGATGACATCATCAGCGGAAAGTATGACGAGCATTTCCCGCTTGTTGTTTGGCAGACAGGCAGTGGAACACAAAGTAACATGAACATGAACGAAGTCGTTGCAAACAGAGCAACTGCTTACTTGAAAGATAAAAATAGCGAGTTCAGCATTCATCCGAATGATGACGTTAACCGCAGCCAAAGCTCAAATGATACATTCCCAACGGCTATGCACGTGGCAGCTGTTTTAGCTGTGTACAAAAAATTGCTGCCTGCTATTGACCAGTTAAGAACAACTCTTGATGAGAAAGCAAAAGCGTATCAAGAGATTGTGAAAATCGGCCGTACGCACTTGCAGGATGCAACACCGCTGACAGTTGGCCAAGAGATTAGCGGCTGGGTATACATGCTGGACCGTTCAAAAGAAATGATTCTAGAATCAACTGAAAAAATGAGAGAATTGGCCATTGGCGGAACGGCTGTTGGTACAGGTATTAACGCACATCCTGAGTTCGGTCAATATGTTGCTGAGGAAATCAGCCAGCTGACAGGTCAAACATTCAATTCTTCACCAAACAAATTCCATGCGCTGACAAGCCATGATGAAATTACGTATGCACACGGTGCTTTAAAAGCACTTGCAGCTGATTTAATGAAAATTGCCAATGATGTGAGATGGCTTGCAAGTGGTCCTCGCTGTGGAATTGGTGAATTGATCATTCCTGAAAATGAGCCGGGAAGCTCCATTATGCCAGGAAAAGTCAACCCAACCCAAAGTGAAGCTTTAACCATGATTGCAGCACAAATCATGGGGAATGATGCCACAATCGGTTTTGCGGCAAGCCAAGGAAACTTTGAGCTGAACGTATTTAAGCCAGTCATCATTTACAACTTCCTGCAATCAGTTGAACTACTTGCTGACGGCATGAACTCATTCCATGACAAGTGTGCAGTTGGAATCGAACCAAACCTTGAAACGATTGAGAAAAACTTGAACAATTCATTGATGCTTGTGACGGCACTAAACCCGCACATCGGATATGAAAATGCAGCGAAAATTGCGAAGCTTGCGCACAAAGAAGGATTAACACTAAAAGAAGCAGCACTTCAATTAGAGCTGTTAACAGAAGAGCAATTCGAGCAATTTGTGAAACCAGAGGAAATGGTGACACCGAAAGCAAAATAAGAAACCAGGGGCGGCTGCCCCTGGTTTTTATGTGGGAAGATATTTGGGGTGAATAGTTGTGAGAACATTAAAGACAAGATTTATTAGATGGTTGAGGACACGTGATGTTGAATTCTTTCAAGTAATGTCCCAAGATACGGAGGAGTCAGCTTTTTTGTTATACATTGATCAAAGACGGCCCGAGGGTGGGAATCATATTGATATATTTTTGATCTCTCATTTTGAGCTGTCAGAAGAGTCGTATGAAGATGTTCTAAGTTTCAATAACGATATGCTTGGCTTTAAACCAACCTGTTCGTATTGTATGGACACACTGTCGATAGAGGAAGAATTTGAATTTAATTTTCCTTGACATGCTTGCTGTTCAAAGATATGTAGATGACTTACTAAATAGAGTTCAAGCCAGCAAACTTCCTGAAATGACACATAAGGATTTTGATTTTTTATCACAACAATAAACCCAGGGCATCCCCTGGGTTTTACAAATGATCCTCTTTCAAAATGCGCAAAAGAGATTCGGAGTTGGTTTGAAGCGGTGCATATAATTTCAATTGGTACAGCATGCCTTTCACGATGACTTGTCTTGGTTTTTGTTTGTTTAATTCATTTTCCAGAATGCCAAGTGCTTCAAATAATTCAGGCTCGTCTTTCACTTCATAGTGTGCTTCAGCCATCTCTCTTAATTCCTGTAAAAGAGATTCTGTGAGAGGATCGAATGACCTTTCATAAATCGGACCAAACCAATCGCTCGCTTGATCTACAGAAATGAGAGGAAGATCATTTCGCTTCATCATACCGCCCATCAAATCATCGATACGGTGAATCATGGTTGTGGCAAGCTCTTCTGCTTCCAGCTGAAAATCATATAAAATCGCAAGCTCGAAATAAACGTGGCTCATGCCCTCAATCGTCAAACATAAATCAGCCATATAAGGAATGGCATCGTCTCCATACACTTGTTTAATATTATCGATATGAAGCTGAATCGTCGCAAGCCTAATTTGTTTTGCGAGCTGCTGCGTTTCTTGAGTCATAGGAAGCGCTCGATCGCTCAGCTGCATTTTAATAAAATCCTTTTGCTGCAAAATATTATCGTAATAGACAGTGAGCTGTTTGCGGTAGGCTTCTTTTGGTGTGCCGCCCTCTGTTTGAACCTCATGAATCCGGGTAAATACCTTATCGTAATAGTAATGAAGGATCGAAATGAGCAATGCTTCCTTTGATTTAAAATAAAGATAAAAAGCACCCTTTGACATGTGGCATTCATCCGCAATTTCCTGAACAGACGTTGTGTTGTAGCCTTTGCTGGCAAATAATTTCATGCCAGCCTCAATGATCATTTTTTCTTTCTTTTTCAATATGAATGTCATCCTTTCTTACCGAGAGACAAATGTCTTAGGAAACGTGCGCAAAGAGATGTGACTTATTGGTCATAAACGACGAAAGTTTTCAAAAATTAATCAGATTGTAACTTGTTTTTTACAGTGTAATTCTTTATATTATAAAGTAAGGTGACCAACTGGTCAAAATATGTGAAAGGATGATGTTCCATGAGAGAAATCGATGATATGATTAGACGCTTGCGAACAAAAGGGATTCAAGTAGAAAAAGTCAAAATGCCGAAAGAGACAACCATTGAAAAGAAATGGATGTATCAAGCTGGCAAAAAGATCAAAGCCACATACCGTGATTTTAATGGGTATTCTTTCATCTAAAAAAGACTGCGGTCAAAAACCTACAGTCTCTTCTTAGGAACCATAATTGTATAACGTACACCTAGATCATCATTTTCAATAGATATGGACGCTTGATGCATTGAAAGAATTCTTTTGACAATGCTTAATCCAATACCGAATTCGCCCTTTTTTCCCTTACTAAAAGGTTCGTATAGGTTGGACAGCATATGTTCTTCAATTGGAGGACCGTCATTACGAATGACAATGCGGATTTGATCCTCTTCTTGTTTCATCTGAATATCAATCTTACTTTTTGCGTAGCGAAGTTGATTTTCTAGTACATTCTCAAATAATTTGCTCCATTGTTCTGGATCGCCTTCAAGAGCAGCCTCATCATCTAAGTCCACGTTCCACTGCAATTCATTTTTCGACCAGCGTATTCGGTCGACCACTTCCAGCATCGTATTACTGAGTAGGAAGGAAGAATGTGCGGGATGTTGTTTAGATAAATAATCAAGCTTTGTTAAGTACAGCAGATCCTTGATTTTCTTCTCAAGCTTTTCCGCTTCACCTTCAATGACTTCCACCGTTTGTTCAAGATCTCCCTTAGGAAAAATACCATCTTTAATGGACTGCGTGTAGCCGCGGATGACCATGACAGGTGTTTTTAAGTCATGTGAAATATTCTGCAAAAGTGTCCGTTCTGTTTCATCTTTTTGAATGAGTTTTTGTCTCATTTCTTCAATGGTATGACCAAGTTTGCCAATTTCATCTTGCCGGTCAACGATGACAGGATCGTCCCAGTCCTCTTGGGCAATCCGTTTGACGTGCTTTTCAAACGCAACGATTGGTCGGGATAGATAGCGGGCAAGCCAAATCGATGGAATCCAGCTTAGTAAAATAACAGTGCCTAAGATAAAGATCAGCTGTTTAAACAGCGTAAAGGACAGGTCATCTCGATAAGAATCTGGTGCATAGGACAGAAGAATATATTGTGTATTGCCTGATGATACTTTTTTGATGACAAAAAAGATATGCTGGCCGTTCACCTCTTCAGAATACCGTTTCGTTGCGCTTTTTTGTTTTTTCACAAACGATTGGATTTTCTCAATAAAAGCATGCGGAAAAAACTGCGCCATTTGATCTAATTCATCTGACGGGATCAAAATGTGCTGCACGGAGCGGTTTTCCGGTGTCGACTTTGGCGAGCCGTCTCGGTTCAATGGATATTCTGTCAGCACTTGCTGTTCATTTTCGATATTTTTATAAATTTCATTTGTGAAGAAGTCACGTAATGTATTGGAAAATAGAATAATCAGGACAATGGAAATGGTGAGCAAAATGCCAGAGATCACAGCCCAAATTTGAAAAGCGAGCGGTTTGTTCTTCATCCTTTCAGCATCCTATAGCCAAATCCATAGATGGTCTCGACCTTTAAGTCGGGCATTTTTTTGCGCAGCCGTCTGACAAGGTCATCCACCACACGATCTGTCCCGAAGTAATCGTGTCCCCAAATCTTGACGAGGATATCTTCACGAGAAAAAGCATGTCCCTGGTGATGTGTAAATAAAAGCAGCAAGTCAAATTCCTTAGAAGTTAAGTTAATGAGCTGCCCCTCTTCATAGACCTCTCTTACATCCTCATGAATGACATAAGAAGAAACTGAAGTGACGCTTTGCTGCTGCGGGGTATCGCTGTTTTTATACACAAGCTCCAGCAGCTTTTGAACCCGAATGATCAGCTCACGAGGAAGAAACGGCTTTGCAATATAATCACTGCTTCCCAGCTCTAAACCGAGGACACGGTCGATATCTGCATCACGTGCTGAAATGAAAATGACCGGTACGTCAGGTGATGCGGCTTTAATTTCTTTTATGAGGGTATAGCCGTCTGTATCAGGCAGCATGATATCTAAAATCCATAGATGCGGCGGCTTGTTTATGGCCTCGCGTGCCGCTTCTCCGGTTAAAAAAGAGGAGACATTCCAATCTTCACTCTCTAAATATTTGGTTAACAGTTCATTTAAATTTTGTTCATCTTCAACTAAATAAATGGTGTACGACAAAGTCTTCCACATCCTCTCAACGTCATTATAACGGGATACGAAGGCGGCATGTCAACAATCACACGCTTTTTTCACAATTTCACATATTCTTCTCATCATTATCCCATAATGTTTGATTATGATAAGGTCAAGGGAAAAAAGGGCATAGACAAAAGGCGGATGAATAGGTGCTTTTCATCAATGTGCGCACCTTGCTTTTTTTCTATGAATAAGTATTATATAATTTGACATATTGCCATAAAGTATTTTTCAATGATCTTTCCATTAAGAGGACCTGAGTCCTATCTAGACATATGAATGAAACATGATGTAAAGGAGTGCAAGCGATGGATTTCCGAAGAGAAGATGAAGAGAATAAGATGAATCATCCAGAAAATCAAGACAATGAAATGAATCATCAAAAAGATACCCATCAAGAGAATGAGAAACAAATAGACGCACCAGAAAAAGAGAAGGATCTTGTTTTTCACCAGCATGAAAATGAAGCATCTGCCTCGCAGGAGAGTGTGACAAAACATTCTCCTCAAATGGTGGATGACCGTGCGTCGAAAAAAGAGAAAAAGCGGAAGGCGGCATGGCTCAGCCCAATTCTTGGAGGAATTATTGGCGGGGGTCTTGTACTTGGCATTACACCGCTTTTGCCGCAGTCACAGGATACAGCTGCCAACACGCAAACGCAGACCGCATCAAGCGAGCCGGCAGCCTCAGATAATTTCTCGACAAAACAAATCACAAATGCCACAAATGTGGCTGATATGGTAGAAGATTTAGAGCCCACTATTGTTGGGGTCTCAAACTATCAATCTACACAAAACTCGTTTGGCTTGAGCGGTGATCAAACAGAAGCTGAAGCTGGAACAGGCTCTGGTGTCATCTTCAAAAAAGATGGCAAAAAAGCGTACATTATTACAAATAACCACGTTGTCGAAGGGGCCAATAAAATCAAGGTCACCCTTTATGATGGAAAAACAAAAGACGCCAAGCTTGTCGGCAGTGATGTCATGACCGACTTAGCCGTTGTTGAAATGAACGCAGACGGCATTGATAAAGTGGCGAGCTTTGGTGATTCTTCTAAGCTTCGTGCTGGAGATAAAGTCATTGCCATTGGGAATCCGCTCGGTGCACAGTTCTCAGGTACTGTGACAGAAGGAATCATTAGTGGTCTTGATCGTACTGTAGAAGCAAATACGTCATCTGGTACGGTGGAGATGAATGTACTGCAAACAGATGCAGCCATTAACCCAGGAAACAGCGGGGGGCCACTGATCAATACAGATGGTCAAGTCATTGGCATCAACAGCTTGAAAATCAGCGAAAGCGGTGTGGAATCACTCGGATTTGCGATCCCAAGTAACGATGTCAAACCGATTGTAGATGAGCTGTTGAAAAATGGAAAAGTCGAACGTCCATACCTTGGCGTACAAATGATTGACCTTGAGCAAGTGCCTGAGACGTATCAGGAAAATACGCTCGGCTTATTTGATAAACAAATCGGCAAAGGCATTTACGTAAAGGATGTTTCAAAAGGTTCACCTGCTCAAAAAGCAGGCTTGAAATCTGGAGATGTCATCATTAAGTTCAAAGGAAAAGACGTAGTGAACAGCTCTCAGCTGAAAGAAATTCTTTACAAAGAAACAAAAGTCGGCGATAAAACCACAATGACTGTCATCCGTGAAGGAAAGAATAAAAATCTAGATATTACCCTTGGACAGTCAGATAGCGAATAAATGAAAAAACAGGTGGATGTCAACATGTCCACCTGTTTTTTTTGTGCTTATTTTTTTGAAAGTGTACGTAGTATGATCTGTTCCCACATGTTCCACGGCAGAAGCTGCTTTGCTGTGAATGAAAGTCGTACACCTTTTCCAACAAGATATCTCAGCCGTTTCAGCCGTCTCTTTTCTGCTAAACGTACAACAAGCTCTGCTACTTCACGAGGATCTCCATAGTTGGATTTCTGGGCATCAATATGGGCCATCATCTTTTGATAGAGTTTTGTGTATTTCGATCCTTCTGCTGGCTGAATCATTTGTTCGTTCATGGAAGTGTTCCAAATATTCGTCTGGAAAGAGCCTGGCTCGATCAAGGCCGCCTGTATACCGAACGAAGCCAGTTCAATCCGCAAGCTTTCTGTATAGCCTTCCAACGCAAACTTAGATGATACATATGGAGAAAGTGCAGGCATTCCCATTAATCCGCTGATACTGCTCATATTGAAAATCTTTGCACCACTCGTCATAAACGGCAGCACGGCTTGGGTCATTTCCATCACACCGAAGACATTCACTTCAAATTGCTGGCGGTATGTATCGACAGGAACCTCCTCCGCAAAACCAGCAAAGGCTGTTCCCGCATTGTTCACAAGCAGTGTAATGGGTGCATAAGCATGAAGCTTCTTCTGAAATGCTTGAATCGACTGCGTATCGGTCACATCTAACGCTTCAATATGTATCATGCTAGATAAAGAGGCTTCCTCGATTTCTTCAGCTAGCTTTTTGGCATTGGTTTCCTGTCTGACGCCGGCAATCACTGTATAGCCCCGCTTTGCGAGACACATCGTGATGAGCTTGCCAAAGCCGCTATTGGCACCAGTTACAATGGCTGTTCTTTTCATCATCCGGTCCTCCTTTTTGTTTCAATTTATCATAGTGGGCTGTTTTATTGAATAACAAAAAGGAGCCTGGAGAAAAATAAAAAGCGATGCTGTGAAATAGGAGGAAACACATGATGTGTTGGAAGAAGGCGGGACGAATAGGAGTGCTGCTCTTTATGCTGTCCGGCTGTCAATCAGTTGAACCGTTACAACAAACACATGAAGCAGAAGCAGAAAGTCTGTCAGCTGTTCAAATGAAGGAACTGCCATTTCAGCATGTGCATCTGCTTGTCCAATATGGACAGAAAAACGAATTATACGAAGCGACCTACCGTCAGGCAAGAGGCAAAGAGGAAGCAATCATTCGTGACCATATGAATGGAGCCCGCTATGAAGGAGAAGAAGCCTTGCGCGAGATGAAGATGAAGCTGAATGATATGTCGATTCCTAGTGCAAAGATCAATGAAGCGTATGTAAATGAACTATTAACTGCTTTTAATTTAGATGATGATTATCAGCGGATTCAGATCGATTTAAAGCTCGAGGATGGGACCAAACGTACATTCCAAAGGAAGAAATAAACGAGACTTTCTCATTTTTTAATTGAAAATGATTTTCAAGATCACTTAAATCTGATACACTAAATTGAGATAAGTGATCTTTTACGTCTGTACATAGACGATATTTCATATAAAAATTTGGATGAGAAAAGGAGCGTTTGAGCGGAATGAGTGCCATTTCTACTGAAGGTTTAAGCTTAGGCTACGGAGAAACAATGATCATCGATGAACTAAATGTATCAATCCCTAAGGGTGAAATCACAGTATTTATTGGCAGTAATGGATGTGGTAAATCCACGCTACTGCGCTCTTTGGCCCGACTCATGAAGCCAATGGGTGGTTCTGTCCTGCTTGAAGGTCATTCCATTGCAAAATTACCAACAAAAGAAGTAGCGAAACAGCTCGCCATTCTTCCACAAGGACCAGAAGCGCCAGAAGGATTAACCGTGCATCAGTTAGTGAAGCAAGGCAGATATCCTTATCAAAATTGGCTGAAGCAGTGGTCGAAGCAAGATGAAGAAGCTGTGAACCGCGCATTGAAGTCAACAAAGATGGAAGATCTTGCTGATCGGACCGTTGATTCATTATCAGGTGGACAAAGGCAGCGTGCATGGATTGCGATGACGCTGGCCCAAGAGACCGATATTATTTTGTTAGATGAGCCGACGACATATTTAGACATGACGCATCAAATCGAAATTTTGGACCTTCTGTTTGATTTAAATGAGAAAGAGCAGCGCACGATTGTGATGGTTCTTCATGACCTCAATCTTGCATGCAGATATGCTCATCATCTTGTCGCGATTAAAGACAAGTCAATCTATGCAGAAGGTAGACCAGAAACAGTGATTAATTGTGATCTCGTGAAAAATGTCTTTGATATGAATTGCCAAGTGACAACAGATCCTTTATTTGGAACACCATTATGTATTCCGCACGGTAGAGGACGCTGTATTGTGCAGCAAGCGCAAGCTGAAACGTTTCTTGCTGCAAGATAATCGTATGTCAAAAGCCTGACATCTGTGTCTCACAGAGTCAGGCTTTTTTCTGAAAAAGGAGCGGAATATCAATGGGAAATGAATTAGATGAAAAGCTGGAAGGCTTGCTTGATAAATATACAGAGCTGCTGCTCGGTGAATCAACAGACGAGCTGAAACAAGATGTGAAACAATGGGTGATCTACTCCCATATCGCAAAAAGCATGCCGCCGCTAGCAAAGCATTTCAATGAAACGTATCCAGAAGCAAAAGAAGAAATCAAACACACGATTCAACGAATCAAACAGTTGAACGAAGCTCACCGCGCCAATAAAGACCGTTAAAAAAACTGCCAGCAGCGTGTAGACAAACCCTCGCATTCTTTGTCAGTCCTGTGCGCTGGTGCTCACGAATGTTCAATTCGCTCCGCAAAAGTAGCCGTTCTTCCTAGACTGCAAAGGTTTTCTATCACGCTGAAAAGAAGACAAAGGGCTAAAATAAAAATCATTTTAGCCCTTTATCAACAATTGACTGCCAGCTCCAACTGGCAGTTTTTTTCTTATGACATTTGTGATGAACCGTACGGGGATTGATCTGTCAGTGTTTGCTGGAATTTCTGGTGTGCCTGCTGGAGCTTTTGCTGATCAGCGGCTTCAACAGAATACCAGCCATATCGGAACATGACATCATATAAATGTCTTTGTGTTTTCTGTGTTTCCAGTGCAATTCGCTGAATATCCTGATAAAGAGATTCATGACTGAATTCATTGAGCGCTGTGTTGTATCCACTTGTCATATATTTTTCAGTCGACAAGAGATCTGTGACAAAATCACGATCGTTCATGTTGGTTGTTGTGGGGACCGGAGTTTGTGGATTCCCGATTTTTTGTTGGTTTTGCTGTTCCATGTTTTTTCCTCCTATTGCATAAAGCCAGTAGACTGGCCTTGCCCTGAGCTGCCTAAATGCTGAAGAATTTGTGTGTAATGCTGATGATGCATTTGCCCAACTTGATTTAATTCTTGTTTCAATGTTTGGTCCTGGCAATGCTCGGCCATAAAATGAGCCTTTTTCATGGCGATCAAGTTCCAGTTGAGCATATCCTCTAAGTACAAGGAATCCTTCACTGATATGACTTCTGGGGGCATATTCATTTGCTGATTGTTCAACTTGTGTTCCTCCTTACGAATTTGTTTCCTTACTGATTCTTTTTATATTGCTGATTTTGACTGGTTTTTTTCCCGCCTAGGTCTGCTTCCTGTGATGGACCTGCGTTTCCTTTTACACTTGCAGCACTAACGCCTGCTTTCGATGGGTTTTTCTTCAAACGAGACATGTGGACATCACCTCCATTCTTACAATTCCCTCTCATCTTTAATTCATACGCCGCAAAATAAGGCACACGAGAATGTGTAAATTTTTGAAATCTGCTATTGAACTGTTTCGGAAAATCTTTTAAGATAAAGAAAGAGGCATTGCTTTTTTTTGGACAAAAAATGAATGACTGTTCATTCAAAATGTTTAGGGGGATATTTATGGGCAAACATATTCGCAAGGCGGCTGTCATTGGTTCAGGTGTCATGGGCTCAGGCATTGCTGCACATTTAGCCAATATTGGGATACCAGTTACACTGCTAGATATTGTGCCAAATGAACTGACAAAGGAAGAAACGGCGAAAAAGCGGACGCTTGATCACCCTAGTGTTCGGAATCGATTAAGTCAAGAAGCGATGAAAAAATTGTTAAAGCAAAAGCCAGCACCTCTTACTTCAGCAAAAAACCTATCATACATCACACCGGGAAATCTCACAGACCACCTTTCCTTATTACACGATGCTGACTGGATCATTGAAGTCGTCACTGAAAAGCTCAGCATCAAAAAGCACGTATTCTCTCTCATCGACGAACACCGCAAAGAAGGAAGCATCGTATCAAGCAATACATCCGGTATTTCAGTTGAAAAAATGGCAGAAGGCCGATCAGATGATTTTAAACGCCATTTTTTAGGCACACATTTTTTTAACCCAGCTCGTTATTTAAAGCTCTTAGAAATCATTCCTATTCAAGAAACCGATCCAGAAGTACTGTCATTTATGAAAACATTTGGCGAGGATGTACTCGGCAAAGGTGTGGTTGAAGCAAAGGACACACCGAACTTTATTGCAAACCGCATTGGCACTTATGGACTTCTTGTCACAGTGCGTGAAATGCTTGAGAACAAATACACCATCGGAGAAGTGGATTCTGTCACAGGACCTCTCATTGGAAGACCGAAAAGTGCGACCTTCCGTACACTGGATGTAGTGGGACTCGACACGTTTTCTCATGTGGCACGAAACGTATATGAACAGGTAGAAGGAAAGGAAAAAGAGATTTTTCAGCTGCCTGAGTTTATTGAAAGAATGCTCGAAAAAGGATGGATTGGCAGCAAGGCAGGCCAAGGTTTTTATCAAAAAAATGGGAAGGTCATTTTAGAGCTTGACCCAGTGACGCTCACATATGGAGAACGCACAAAGCTAAAAGATCCAGGCATTGAAATGGCGAAACAGCAAAAGGGTGCAAAAGCAAAGTTGAAAGCGCTTATTTATCAGGATGGCCGTGCAGGGCAACTACTTTGGAATATGACAGCGCCCGTACTTCTTTATTCAGCTCATCTAAAAGGTGAAATTGCGGATGATATTCAGTCTATCGATAACGCCATGAAATGGGGATTCGGCTGGCAGCACGGCCCATTTGAGCTGTGGGATGCAATAGGTGTCAAAAAAGCTGCCGAACGCATGGAAGCAGAAGGCCACAGTATTCCAGCATGGGTAAAAGACATGCTGTCAAAAGGACACGAGACATTCTATCAAGAGAATGCTGATGGAGAGCGAGCGTTTTATCATAACGGGGCTTATGAACAGGAAAAAGGAAACGACAAACATATATCTTTAGCTAGATTGAAAAAGAAACACGACGTCATCTTCAAAAATTCTGGTGCGAGCCTGATCGATATTGGTGATGATGTCGCCTTGCTCGAATTTCACTCTAAAAGCAATGCCATTGGACTAGATGTCATTGATATGATCAATCGCGCTGTTGATGAGACGGAAAAGAATTATAAAGGGCTTGTCATCGGAAACCAAGGGAAGAACTTCTGTGTTGGCGCAAACCTTGCCCTGATTTTAATGGAAGCACAGGACGACAATTTCTTTGAAATTGACTTTGTGATCAGACGCTTCCAGCAGGCAATGATGAAGGTGAAATATAGCAATCGCCCAGTCGTAGCCGCACCATTTGGGATGACATTAGGAGGCGGAACAGAAGTTTGTCTGCCGGCAGCAGCTATTCAGGCGTCCAGCGAAACTTACATGGGACTTGTGGAAGCGGGAGTTGGACTGATTCCAGGAGGCGGCGGAAACAAAGAGTTATATCTTCGTCACCTGCAAGGATCAGCGAAGCCGTCGCAGACGGCTATACAGGATGCCACGCTGAAAACATTTGAAACAATTGCAATGGCAAAAGTATCGACTTCAGCTGAGGATGCGCGGGATATGAACATGCTCCGCGTGAGTGACCGGATCAGTATGAACGGGGATCACCTGATCTATGATGCAAAACAACTGGTGCTCTCTCTTGATGAAGCCGGTTATCGTGCGCCGCTCAAGCAAAAGGTGCCGGTCATGGGAGAAACAGGCTATGCAGCGATGATTTTGGCTGCTGAAAATATTAGACTGTCAGGATACATTTCAGAGCATGACATGACCATTGTAAAAAAATTAGCTCATGTCATTTCCGGCGGGAAACTGCCATTTGGAACAGAGGTAGAGGAGCAATACTTATTAGAGCTTGAAAGAGAAGCCTTTTTAAGTCTTGTAGGAGAAGTGAAATCACAGGCACGTATGCAGCACATGCTCGTCAAAGGAAAACCTTTACGTAACTAAGGGGGAGTCAAAATGAGAGAAGCAGTCATTGTCGCTGGCGCAAGAACACCAGTAGGGAAGGCGAAAAAAGGATCGTTAAAACATGTCCGGCCTGATGATATGGGCGCATTATGTGTAAAAGAAACGTTAAAGCGTGCCGGTGAATACGACGGTCAAATAGATGATTTGATCATTGGCTGTGCAACGCCAGAAGCAGAGCAGGGGTTAAATGTGGCGCGGAATATTGGGGCATTAGCGGGATTGCCTTATACGGTACCTGCCATCACCATAAACCGTTACTGCTCGTCTGGTCTTCAATCTATCGCTTATGCGGGTGAACGTATTATGCTCGGGCAGGCAGACACGATTTTAGCCGGAGGAGTCGAATCGATGTCGCAGGTACCGATGATGGGTCATTCCATTCGTCCAAATGCTCTCTTGGCAGAGCAAGCACCTGAATACTACATGAGCATGGGGCACACGGCAGAGCAAGTGGCGCAAAAGTATCAGGTCACACGTCAAGATCAGGACGCCTTTGCGGTGAGGAGTCATCAAAAGGCAGCAAAGGCACTTCAAGAAGGGAAATTTTCAGATGAAATTGTGCCTGTTGATGTAACAGAGCGACGAGTAGGAGAGCAATATCAATTAGAAGAGCATCAATTCACGTTCTCACAGGATGAAGGTGTGAGAGCAGGCACAACGGAGGAGATTCTTTCCACATTGCGTCCGGCTTTCTCAACAAAAGGCACGGTGACCGCAGGGAACTCGTCTCAAACAAGTGACGGGGCTGCGTGTGTGATGATGATGGACCGTGAGAAAGCATCCTCACTTTCTCTTCAGCCGCTCGCTAAATTCAGAGCATTTGCGGTTGGCGGTGTACCGCCTGAAGTGATGGGTATCGGTCCGGTTGAAGCCATTCCGCGTGCGCTGAAAATCGCTGGACTTGAGCTGAAGGATATTGGCCTGTTTGAATTGAATGAAGCGTTTGCTTCTCAGGCAATTCAAGTCATTCGTCATTTAGGAATTGATGAGGAAAAGGTGAATGTCAATGGCGGGGCAATTGCGCTCGGACATCCGCTCGGCTGTACAGGAACGAAACTAACGCTGTCACTTATTCATGAAATGAAACGGCGAAACGAGCAATTTGGCATTGTCACAATGTGTATCGGCGGGGGCATGGGAGCAGCAGGCATTTTTGAATTGATCTAAAGGGGGAAATCAGGATGAAAGCATTGGAAGATGTAAAAAAGGGTGGAAGCTTTTTAATTGATGAGACGAATTATGAGCATATCTTTACACCGGAGGATTTCTCTGATGAACATCAAATGATTGGAAAGACAACAGAGGATTATATTTTACAAGATGTGGTTCCGCATATAGATCAAATTGAAAACCATGAGTTCGAGCATTCGGTCAGGCTTCTCAAAAAGGCTGGAGAGCTTGGGCTTTTAGGAGTCGATGTACCTGAAGAATTCGGCGGGCTTGGATTAGATAAAATCAGTTCAGCAATCATTACTGAAAAATTCGCTAGAGCAGGAAGCTTCTCACTTTCCTATGGCGCTCATGTCGGTATTGGTTCTCTGCCAATCGTGCTCTTCGGAAATCAAGCGCAAAAGGAAACGTACCTGCCAGGACTCGCCTCTGGAGAAACCATTGCGGCGTACGCACTCACTGAGCCAGGATCAGGCTCAGACGCCCTTGGAGCAAAAACAACTGCGGTTCTGAATGAAGCAGGTACCCATTATGTCCTCAATGGAGAAAAGCAGTGGATCACAAACTCCGCATTTGCCGATGTCTTTGTTGTGTATGCGAAGATTGATGGTGAACACTTCTCTGCTTTTATCGTCGAAAAGAATTTTCCAGGTGTCAAAACGGGGCCTGAAGAGAAAAAGATGGGTATTAAAGGATCATCGACAAGAACATTGATTCTTGAAGATGCCCAAGTACCGAAGGAGAATTTGCTCGGTGAAGCTGGCAGAGGTCATGTGATTGCGTTTAACATTTTAAATATTGGGCGCTATAAGCTGGCAGTCGGCACAATCGGTGCATCAAAGCGCGTCATTCAATTGTCGGCAGAATATGCGAACCAGCGTAAGCAGTTCAAAACACCAATTTCTCGATTCAGCTTAATTGGTGAAAAAGCAGCCAATATGTCAGCAAAGCTCTATGCGATGGAAAGTGCTGTTTACCGTACGGTTGGATTATTTGAACAGCGGATGGGGCTCTTAAGTGATGAAGAGCAAAAAGATGGCAAACAAATTGCCCAATCCATTGCGGAATATGCGATTGAATGTTCTCTCTGTAAAGTGCTTGGCTCTGAAACGTTAGATTATATTGTGGATGAAGGCGTGCAGATTCACGGCGGATATGGATTCATGCAAGAATACGAGGTCGAAAGAGCCTATCGCGACTCGCGGATTAACCGGATTTTTGAAGGGACAAACGAAATCAACCGTTTGCTTGTACCAGGTACATTCTTGAAGAAAGCGATGAAAGGAGAGCTTCCGCTGCTTCAAAAAGCGCAAACCTTACAGGAAGAGCTAATGATGATGATGCCGGAAGAGCCAGGCGATCAGCCGCTCGATCAAGAAAAATATTTGCTCGCCCATGCGAAAAAGATCGCCTTAATGGTGGCTGGTATGGCAGCCATGAAATACGGGAAAGCCTTAGACAAAGAGCAAGAAATTCTTGTGAACATAGCCGATATCGTCAATGAAATTTTTGCTGCTGAATCAGCGATTCTGCGTACAGAAAAGGCAATCGCTGCAACAGGGGCAGAAAAGAATGAACAAAAGCTTGCTTACACACAAATTTTCACGCAGGAAGCTTTCTTAAAGATTGAAGCCCATGCAAAAGAATCCTTGATTGCGATGGAGGAAGGAGATTCACTCCGTATGAGCCTGTCAGCCCTTCGCAAGCTGACACGATTTACGCCGATCAATGTCATCGCCAAAAAGCGCGAAGTGGCAAAACGAATCTTTGAAGCAGAGAAATATATCGTATAAGGATGGCTTAAAAGGTGCGGATATCACTCCGCACCTTTCAGCGTGCAGACAAACCCTCGCATTCGGTGTCAGTTCTGCGCTCCGGTGCTCACGAATGTCAAATTCGCTCCGCTCCGGTGCTCGTCCTTTCTAGACTGCAAAGGTTTTCTATCACGCTGAAAAGAAGACAAAGGGCTAAAATCAAGATCATTTTAGCCCTTTGTCAACAATCTGAAAGGTGCGGATACTACTCCGCACCTTTTTGTAAGCATACATTTAGGTTTTTAAAATATTTTGTGATAAAATGTTGTCACAATTTGCAGGAGGTGAAAATGGTGGCTTTAGATTTTTACGAATACCCATCTTGCGGTACATGCCGAAAAGCAAAAAAGTGGCTGGAAGCACACAATAAAGACATCAACAGCATACATATCGTCGAAGAGACGCCTGATAAAGAAACAATAAAAGCCCTTTACGAAAAAAGCGGTTTAGAGCTGAAGAAATTCTTTAATACAAGCGGACAAAAATACCGGGAGCTGCAGCTGAAAGATCAACTTCCTGCAATGTCAGAGGACGAGCAGCTAGAATTACTCGCGTCTAACGGAATGCTGATTAAGCGCCCGATTACAACAGACGGAAAACGAGTCACGGTAGGATTTAATGAAGATACATTTAAAAGCGTCTGGAAATGATGTAACTTTCATTCAGATTGTGGTATCTTCAATATAGATTGTAAGAAAAGACTGGAGGGGTATTGAATGAGCACACCAAAAGATTTACGTTATTCAGAAGAACATGAATGGGTCAAAGTAGAAGGAGATAAGGTGCGTATCGGTATTACGCATTTTGCTCAATCTGAGCTGGGCGATATCGTGTTCGTTGAGCTTCCTGAAGTAGGAGACAAAATCACAGCGGACGAGCCTTTCGGAAGTGTAGAATCAGTGAAAACCGTTTCTGAACTTTATGCACCGATCAATGGCACAATCGTTGAAGTGAACGATGAGCTGGATGACAGCCCAGAATTCGTCAACGACTCTCCATACGAAAAAGCATGGATGATCGTTGTAGAACCAGCTGATGCTTCTGAAATTGAGAACTTAATGACGGCTGAGCAATATGAAGAAATGACAAAAGAAGACTAATTCATGAGAAATTGGACACTCTACCTTTATGGGGGGTGTCCAATTTGTCTTTTCAAAAAGAACACGTGGATATAACAGAGCATGTCACTGGACGATTCAAAGAAAGCGGCATGGTGCTTTATCATCAAAATGAAGAGATTGGCACGATGATTAGTGAAAACCAATATGAGCTGAAATCGGGATATTCCTATGATCAAAATCGTTTTTATCGTTTAACGGATACATTAACCGATGGGACAGAAAAATATGTTGACTGTGACGATGAAAATGGCTGGTGCTAATCACAGATGAGACTGCAGTGAACAGAAGCTGCAGTCTTTTTGATGACGAGGCGCTCAATCTTTACAACCTGAATGAAAGATTGTAATCTAAGGAAGAAGTGAATCAACGTCAAAAGGGCCGGGTGATCGTGATGAATGTCGAGATAGAAAAGGTCATCATTGTAGAAGGTAAAACAGACAAACAAAAGCTAAAAGAAGTCATAAGTGAACCTGTTACCATCATTTGCACCAATGGCACGATCAGTACATCGAAGCTGGATCAGCTTGTGGACGATTTAGTGGGGAAAGACGTTTACATATTAGCTGACAGTGACGATGCAGGCGACAAACTGCGGAAGCAATTTCGAAAAGAATTCCCTGAAGCACTTCATCTTTTTGTCGACAGAACGTACCGCGAAGTGGCCGCTTCACCGTCAGCCCACATTGCATCTATCCTATTAGCTGCAAACATTGATGTTCATTCGAAATATTTATGAGGGTGGACGTATATGAAAGAAATTGAAGAACACGAATTCACGGAGATAGAGGACGATTTATTTCTTTTATACTTATATACACCGTTTTGCGGAACATGCCAGCTGGCTAAGAAAATGCTGGCAGTCGTAGACGCCATGCAGCCGGATGTACCATTTTACGAAAACAATTTAAACTATTCACCAGGCTTTGCGAAAGCATTTGAAATTGAGAGTGTTCCTTGCTTTCTCCTGTTTAAAAAAGGTGAATTGGTGCAAAAAGGCTATGCCTTTCACTCAGTTCCATATCTTCATGAAATGATCGAAACCGCTAAATAAAGCGGTTTTTTGTCATATTTCAAGAAATTCATTTGAAAATTTGTCGAGTTATTTATAAAGGACAAGCCGATGTTTGTAGAGAAATGTTATGTATAACCAAATGACAGGGAGGTTATACATGTGGAAAATGTGAAAGCCCATGGTAACACAGGGCAGCGTTTATTATTAAAGCCGCTGCTCTCATCATCATCCTTGAAGATTACATTTGAGGCGGAAACTGACTCTTGTACATTGATTGTGGATGAACGTGGTGAAGTGAAGAAACTACCTGCAATTGAGTTATCGGATCTCATCTTTTATGGTGAGAGGAAAGAAATTCTTCAATTATTAGATGGAGATATGTCCTTACAGCAGTTAATCAGCAGAGGACAAGTCAAAGTGAAAGGGTCATTCCGTGCGCTCCTTAGACTAGAGGCAGTGCTTTGGCTGACGAACGGTTTTTTTCGAAAAATGATAACGTAGTTGTTTACTTGGAAATTAGCGATTTACAGCGTTGACATATCTCGGGTAGCATGATATTCTACGTTAGTAAAAACATGAACATCACATAAAACAACATATTTTCTCTTATTAAGAGAGGTGGAGGGACGTGCCCTATGAAACCCGGCAACCGTCAGCATAGCTGAAATTGGTGCCAATTCACTCAAAGCCGCAGCGCTTTGAAAGATGAGAGAAAGGCGTAATTGACATAAAAGGCCTTTCTGCTTGCGTTGCAGTTAGGTCTTTTTTACTGACCTGGCGCCAGGCTAGAGTCATGACAGAAAGAAGAATAAATAACGTATGTGATGGAAACCTATAGTTCAGCAAGAAAGCAGGTGATCAGACTGTGATCCATTTACAGAATGTATCAAAAACGTACCATTCAAAAAGCGGAAATGTTGATGCCGTGAAAGACGTCAACTTGGATATTGATAAAGGTGAAATATTCGGAATTATCGGGTATAGCGGTGCAGGGAAAAGCTCGCTTATTCGCCTATTAAACGGTCTGGAGCTGCCAACAGAAGGAATTGTTGAAGTGGCAGGCAACCGGATCAATGAAGTATCAAATGCGAAACTTCGGAAAGCAAGACAAGAAATCAGCATGATCTTCCAGCACTTTAATTTACTTTGGTCAAGAACGGTGAGACAAAACATTATGTTCCCGCTTGAGATCGCAGGTGTACCGACATCGAAACGGAGAGAGCGTGCGAATGAACTGATTAAATTGGTCGGTTTAGAAGGAAAAGAAAATGCATATCCGTCTCAGCTGAGCGGCGGGCAAAAACAGCGTGTCGGCATTGCGAGAGCATTAGCGAATGATCCCAAGGTTCTTCTATGTGACGAAGCGACATCTGCGCTAGATCCGCAAACGACCGATTCGATCCTTGAGCTTTTGGCGGATATCAATAAACGGTTAGGGCTCACGATTGTGCTCATTACACATGAAATGCACGTCATTCGCAAAATTTGTCATCGCGTCGCGGTCATGGAAAATGGACGCATTGTCGAAGAAGGCGAAGTATTACGCGTCTTCAGACAGCCAAAGGAAGAAATGACGAAACGATTTGTGAAACAGCTTGCAGAACCAGAGGAAGCGAAAGAAACAATCGAGCACGTCTTAGAACGTGTAAAAGAAGGTCAGGTCGTACGGTTGTCCTTTATTGGAGACTCTGCCGAGCAGCCGCTGATCACTGAAATCATTCGATCCTTCAATGTCGATGTGAATATCCTTCAAGGGAAGATTTCTCAAACGCAGGAAGGCGCGTTTGGAACGCTCTTTATCCACATTAATGGAGAAGAGACTGAGGTAGAAAAAGCCATCGCCTATATCCAAAGCAAACAGGTTGAAATCGAGGTGATGACACATGTTTGAGAAATGGTTTCCGAACGTTGATTTAGACGTCATCTGGAGTGCAACAGGTGAAACGGTGTATATGACACTGATTTCATTGGCATTTGCTTTTGCAATCGGGATTATCTTAGGGCTCCTGCTCTTCCTTACAGGAAAAGGCGGTCTTTGGGAAAATAAACCGATAAATGCTGTCATCGGCGCTGTCGTCAATATTTTCAGATCGATTCCTTTTATCATTTTAATTATTTTATTACTAGGGTTTACGAAATTCTTAATGCATACGATTCTTGGCCCAAATGCAGCACTCCCTGCCCTTGTCATAGGGTCAGCTCCATTCTATGCACGTCTTGTCGAAATTGCACTGCGTGAGGTAGATAAAGGAGTCATTGAAGCAGCACGATCAATGGGAGCAAAAACGTCGACAATCATTTTCAAAGTATTGCTGCCAGAATCATTGCCAGCCCTTATTTCAGGTATTACCGTAACAGCAATTGCTCTGATTGGCTCTACTGCGATTGCAGGTGCAATTGGAGCAGGCGGACTTGGTGACCTCGCCTATGTGGAAGGGTACCAATCTGGTAATACAGATGTCACACTTGTAGCTACTGTGTTTATTCTCATCATCGTCTTTATTATTCAAATAATCGGTGATTTGATTACAAATAAAATTGATAAACGTTAAGGGAGGATTTATTCATGAAGAAATTGATTTTAAGTGCACTATTTCTAGCATTTGCAGGTATTTTAGCTGCGTGCGGTTCATCTAATAACGCAAGTGAAAGCAAAACCATTACGGTTGCCGCTTCAAAAACGCCGCATGCCGAAATTCTTGAAGAAGCAAAACCACTTCTAAAAGAAAAAGGCTACGATTTAAAAGTGAAAGTGCTTAGCGATTATAAAATGTACAACAAAGCGTTAGCTGAAAAAGAAGTGGATGCGAACTTTTTCCAACATATCCCTTACTTAAACGAAGAAAATAAATCAAACAAAGATTATAACCTAGTGAGTGCTGGTGCGGTTCACCTTGAGCCTTTCGGTATCTACTCTAAGAAATACAAATCAGTAAAAGATATTCCAAACGGCGGCACAATCATCATGACAAACAACGTAGCTGAACAAGGCCGTATGCTTGCCCTGCTGCAAAATGCTGGTGTCATCAAGCTTGATCCGAAGGTTGATACAATTAACGCAACAGTAAAGAACATTAAAGAAAACCCAAAGAACCTAAAATTCAAAAAAATCGCGCCTGAATTAACTGCGAAAGCTTATGAAAACAGTGAAGGCGATGCTGTATTTATCAACGTCAACTATGCGATCCAAAATAAATTGAATCCGAAAAAAGATTCAATCGAACTTGAGCAAACAAAGAACAACCCATATGCAAACATCGTTGCGGTTCGCAAAGGTGACGAAAAATCAGATAAGATCAAGGCATTAATGGAAGTTCTTCACTCTGATAAAATCAAAGAATTCATCGACAAAAAATATGACGGTGCAGTATTGCCTGTATCTGAGTAACAACATTTCAACCTCGCTTTGATAGAAGCGAGGTTTTTTGTGTATTTTTTCAAATCTCGCTCATAATAAAAACGTACAAATGACCTGAAGGGATGGAATCAAGATGAATGAACAGCATATGAGCGGATCCATGCAGCAATCACTGACTGATTATAAAACCGCAATGGGTGAATTCCAGAAGAAAATGCCGGTGTTTGGAAAGAAATTCAATGAATTTACGGAGCAGTGCTTCCAAAGCGATTCATTAACGCAAAAGGAAAAACAAATGATTGCCCTCGGTATCAGTATTCATGCGCAGGATGAATACTGCATGATTTATCATACAAAAGGAGCGCTCGATCAAGGGGCGACAGAAGAGAATTTGCTGGAGGTTGTCAGCGTGGCGGCAGCTTTTGGCGGCGGGGCAGCACTAAGCCAAGGAATCACTGTCGTTCAGCAATGTATTGATGAATTTGGAGGACAGACGCATTAAGGGAAGCAAAACACGGTATTTTTCCATCTCAGGGAGTTGAGCGCTTCTCATCCGATTGTGTGAGAAAATATGCCAGCATAAGGTGTCATATCCCTTTTGAGTGAAGCCGCATACGTTTGCTACAATAAAGCTACACTCAAGGAAGGGAATGGTTTATTATTTGTTCGGACCATAGTACACTGGGATTGGATTATACCGCCGAGATGGAAAAGGCCATGCATCAAGCTCATGGCATGAGCTATGCAGAGTACGAAAGAGACCATGACTTAAGGATGAAAGTGGAATATAAACGAGAGCAGTCCTATCGAGATGAGAAAAGACAGCTCGCAAAAATGAATATACGAGGCTAATAATAGCTGAGGGGCGGGGAGAACAGTTTCCCGCCCTTTCTTTATGAAAACAGTCTTTTCGACATAAATCCTTTTATCTACCTGCTTTTTTTGTTAGAATTTTGAGAGCATCCTCTCACGCTTATCGTGAATGTGTTGTATTCAGTTTTAATTTGTTATAAAATTAGAATGAGAATAAATTGAGAATAATGATTATTTTGGAGGTATCGATATATGACTGCTTCGACATTAACAATTAAGGACTTGCACGTTGAGATTGAAGGGAAAGAAATCTTAAAGGGTGTAAACCTCGAGATAAAAGGTGGAGAATTCCACGCAGTAATGGGACCAAACGGAACAGGTAAATCTACTTTATCTGCTGCCATTATGGGTCACCCTAAATATGAAGTAACAAAAGGGAGCATCTTGCTTGATGGCGAAGATGTCCTTGAAATGGAAGTAGATGAGCGCGCTCAAGCTGGTCTTTTCCTTGCGATGCAATACCCATCTGAAATCAGCGGTGTTACAAATGCTGACTTCCTTCGTTCTGCAATTAACGCACGCAGAGAAGAAGGCGATGAAATCTCTCTTATGAAATTCATCCGCAAAATGGACGAAAACATGGAGTTCCTTGAAATGGACCCAGATATGGCACAGCGCTACTTAAATGAAGGTTTCTCAGGCGGGGAGAAAAAACGCAACGAAATTCTTCAATTAATGATGATTGAACCAAAGATCGCCATCCTTGACGAAATCGATTCTGGTCTTGATATCGATGCCTTGAAAGTTGTTTCTAAAGGAATTAACAAAATGCGCGGAGAAAGCTTCGGCTGCTTAATGATCACTCACTATCAGCGTCTACTGAACTACATCACACCAGATCACGTTCATGTCATGATGCAAGGTCGTATCGTGAAATCTGGCGGACCAGAACTCGCGCAGCGTCTAGAAGCAGAAGGCTATGACTGGATTAAAAAAGAGTTAGGAATTGAAGACGAAACTGTTGGTCAAGAAGCGTAAGCGTTAGGAGGATTATTGATGACATTAGAAACGAAATTATCAGTAGATCAAGATTATGTCAAAAGCTTCTCCGAGAAGCATCAGGAACCGGCATGGATGAGCTCCCTTCGCTTACAGGCTCTTGAAAAAGCAGAAGACCTCCCAATGCCAAAGCCTGACAAAACGAATATTTCAAAATGGAATTTAACGAATTTCAAACAGCATACAGTCGAAAGTGCGCCATTTGGATCATTAGAAGAGCTTCCAGAAGAAGTGAAATCTCTGATTGATTTAGAGGACACAGATAAGACAGTTTACATTCAGCGTGATCAAACGCCGGCCTATTTGTCTCTTTCAGCTGAAGCAAAAGACAAAGGTGTGATCTTCACTGATCTTCATACAGCGATTCGTGAGCATGGAGATTTAGTGAAACAATACTTCATGACAGATGCAGTGAAAGTGGATGAGCATAAACTAACAGCTTTACATGCTGCTTTAGTGAATGGCGGAGCTTTCCTCTATGTACCGAAAAACGTAGAGCTTGAAGCACCAATTCAAGCTGTTTATCTTCATGAAAATGATGAAACGACTTTGTTCAACCATGTCATCGTCGTAGCAGACGATCATAGTGCTGTAACATATGTAGAAAACTACATCAGTACAGCAAAACCGGAAGAAGCGATCTTCAATATCGTTTCTGAAGTGTTCACAGGCGCTAACGCCCGCGTCACATACGGTGCTGTAGATAACCTTGCAGAAGGTGTCACAGTATATGTGAACAGACGCGGTATGGCAAATGGCCGTGACAGTAAAATCGAATGGGCGCTTGGCCTGATGAATGATGGAGACGTCGTGTCTGAAAACATCACAAAACTGATGGGCGACGGTACATTCGGTGATACGAAATCAGTAGTTGTCGGCCGAGGAAACCAAACAGAAAACTTCACAACAAGCATCATCCACTTCGGTAAAAACTCTGAAGGGTATATCTTGAAGCATGGTGTGATGAAGGATCAAGCATCCTCTATCTTTAACGGGATTGGTAAAATCGAGCATGGCGCAACAAAGTCAAATGCAGAGCAGGAATCACGTGTCCTCATGCTGAGTGAGAAAGCACGCGGTGACGCAAACCCAATTCTTTTAATTGATGAAGATGATGTGACAGCAGGGCACGCCGCTTCTGTTGGACGTGTTGATCCAATTCAATTGTACTACCTCATGAGCCGGGGGATTTCCAAAGAAGATGCAGAAAGACTTGTGATTTATGGCTTCTTAAATCCAGTTGTGAAAGAACTGCCGATTGAAGGAGTTAAAAAGCAGCTGATTTCTGTGATTGAAAGGAAAGTAAAATAATGAATATCAAAGACGTTCGTGAGCAATTTCCAATCCTTCATCAGCAAGTGAACGGACATGATTTGGTGTATTTGGACAGTGCAGCGACTTCTCAAAAACCAAGAGTGGTCATTGATGCAATGAATGAGTATTACCGGTCTTACAACTCGAACGTCCACCGGGGTGTTCATACCCTTGGCACAAGAGCAACGGACGCATACGAGGGTGCGAGAGAGAAAGTTCGTGCATTCATCCGTGCTTCATCTGTCCAGGAGATTATTTTTACTAGAGGTACAACAACTGCACTAAACACAGTGGCGATCAGCTATGCTAGAGCAAACCTCAAAGAAGGCGATGAGATTGTCATTACGCATATGGAGCATCATGCGAATATCATCCCTTGGCAGCAAGCGGCAAAAGCAACTGGCGCCACATTGAAATACATTCCGTTACAGGAAGACGGCACGCTATCGCTTGAAGATGTGAAGCAAACGATCACACATCAAACGAAAATTGTCGCAGTCACACATGTCTCAAACGTATTAGGAACCATCAACCCGATTAAAGAGATCGCCAAAATTGCCCACGATCATGGGGCAATCATTGTCGTCGACGGTGCGCAAAGCACCCCGCACATGCAAATTGATGTTCAGGATCTAGATTGTGACTTTTTCGCATTCTCTGGACATAAAATGTGTGGACCGACTGGCATCGGTGTGCTTTACGGGAAGAAGGACCTTTTGAATAATATGGAGCCTGCTGAGTTTGGCGGTGAAATGATCGACTTTGTGGATCTATATGATTCTACATGGAAAGAGCTGCCGTGGAAATTTGAAGCGGGAACACCGATTATTGCTGGAGCAGTTGGACTAGGAAAAGCAATTGACTTCTTAAATGATATTGGTATGGAGGAAGTCAGCCGTTACGAGCATCAGCTTGCGACTTACGCGCTTGAGCGCTTTAAAGAGCTTGACGGTGCGACTGTTTATGGACCGCAGCACCGAGCTGGGCTTGTGACGTTTAACTTAGACGACGTCCATCCGCATGATGCGTCAACTGTTCTGGATACGGAAGGTGTCGCCATTCGTGCTGGACACCACTGTGCACAGCCGCTCATGAAATGGCTTGGTGTATCAGCGACTGCAAGAGCAAGCTTCTATCTGTATAATACAGAAGAAGAGATTGACCAACTTATTGCAGCGCTCCGTAAGACAAAGGAGTATTTTACGAATGTCTTTTAATGTAAACTTAGATACACTGTACAGACAAGTGATTATGGATCATTATAAAAATCCGAGAAACAAAGGTGTGTTAAACGACAGCATTGTCGTCGATATGAACAACCCAACGTGTGGTGACCGCATTCGTCTCACGATGAAAATCGAAGACGAAAAAGTCACGGATGCGAAATTTGAAGGAGAAGGATGCTCGATTTCGATGGCATCTGCCTCTATGATGACGCAGGCAATTAAAGGGAAAGATATTGAAACAGCTTTGAAAATGTCTCAGATTTTCTCCGATATGATGCTAGGAAAAGAATACGACGATTCCATTGATCTTGGTGACATTGAGGCGCTGCAGGGAGTGGCAAAATTCCCAGCCCGCATAAAATGTGCAACATTATCCTGGAAGGCGCTTGAAAAAGGCGCATCTGCCGAAGATAACGGCAAATCATAAGATTGGAGTGAAAATGGATGGCTAAAAAAATGCCAGATGTTGGTGAATATAAATACGGCTTTTCTGATAAAGACGTTTCCATTTTCCGTTCAGAGCGCGGACTAACAAAAGAGATCGTTGAAGAAATTTCTCGTATGAAAGAAGAGCCTCAGTGGATGCTCGACTTCCGTTTGAAATCTCTTGAGCACTTTTACAACATGCCGATGCCACAATGGGGCGGAGATTTAAATGCATTAAACTTTGATGAAATTACGTACTACGTAAAGCCATCAGAGCGCTCTGAGCGTTCTTGGGATGAAGTACCAGAAGAAATCAAACAAACCTTTGATAAGCTTGGTATTCCAGAAGCAGAGCAAAAATATTTAGCAGGTGTATCTGCTCAGTATGAATCTGAAGTTGTGTATCACAACATGAAGCAGGACCTTGAAGATCTAGGAATTGTGTTTAAAGATACAGACAGCGCATTAAAAGAGAACGAAGACATCTTCCGTGAGCACTGGGCAAAAGTCATTCCTCCGACTGACAACAAATTTGCTGCGCTTAACTCGGCTGTATGGTCTGGTGGTTCATTTATCTACGTACCAAAAGGCGTAAAAGTAGATACTCCACTTCAAGCATACTTCCGTATCAACTCTGAAAACATGGGTCAGTTCGAACGTACACTGATCATCGTTGACGAAGGCGCACATGTGCATTATGTAGAAGGCTGTACAGCTCCAGTTTACACAACAAACTCACTTCACAGTGCGGTTGTTGAAATCATCGTTAAAAAAGGCGGCTACTGCCGTTATACAACGATTCAAAACTGGGCAAACAACGTCTTCAACCTTGTGACAAAACGTACAGTATGTGAAGAGAATGCAACAATGGAATGGATTGATGGAAACATCGGTTCTAAGCTGACAATGAAATACCCAGCGGTCATCCTAAAAGGTGAAGGCGCTCGTGGTATGACATTAAGTATTGCCCTTGCAGGTAAAGGTCAGCACCAAGATGCAGGTGCGAAAATGATTCACCTTGCACCAAACACATCTTCAACGATCGTATCGAAATCGATTTCGAAACAAGGCGGTAAAGTAACATACCGCGGAATCGTTCACTTCGGACGCAAAGCAGAGGGTGCACGCTCAAACATCGAGTGTGATACACTCATCATGGATAACAAATCAACATCTGATACGATCCCTTACAATGAAATCTTAAACGACAACATTTCATTAGAGCACGAAGCAAAAGTATCAAAAGTATCAGAAGAACAGCTATTCTACTTGATGAGCCGCGGAATTTCTGAAGAAGAAGCAACAGAAATGATCGTCATGGGCTTCATCGAGCCATTCACAAAAGAATTGCCAATGGAATACGCCGTTGAAATGAACCGTTTGATTAAGTTTGAAATGGAAGGTAGTATAGGTTAACCGTTGATATACCGGGGATTAAAGGTGTTTAGGCATTACATTTTTATCAAGCACCCACAAAACACCCACAAAATTTAATTATTGAACATACCGCAGATACATTTCCATTGCTTGGTCCTCAATTTTTTTGGTGACATGGAGATACTTATCTGCGGTTGTTTTTATACTAGAATGCCCTAACCGTTCTGATACATATTTAATATTCACGCCAGCTTCTAAAAGGTGTACAGCATGGCTGTGTCTTAAAGCATGTGGAGACAGAACGGGAAGATTCGCCCTTTTACAGACTTCTTTAAAATACTCTCTCACAACATTTGTTTTTAACCATTTGCCCTCATGTTGAAAGAACACAATGTTATTTTCCGGCTGAACATAATTGGTGTACATCAAAACGACTTCGTGTCTGTTAACTCGGTGTTTTTTCAATAACGATACTGTGTGATCATCAAGTTTTATTGTTCTGTAACTAGATTGTGTTTTAGGTGTTGAAATGTAAGGTTGAGTATTCAAGGGATATATAAGAGTTTTATCAACTGTTAACTCTCCATCTTTTAAATTTATATCATCCCATGTTAATGCAAGAGCCTCTCCAATCCGTAAACCTGTTCTTGCAATTAAAGTGAAAAGGACGTAATACTGAATTGATTGTGAATATTTTGCATTCTTAACAGGTGTTTTTACTTGATTTAAAAATCTTTCAGTTTGTGAAAGAGAAAAGAATTTTAATGCTTTTTTCTCCTCCTTCTTTTTAGGTATTTTTATATTGATTAACGGGTTTTCTCGAAGGATTCTAAAATCATGTACAGCTTCATTTAAAGCTGAGTTCATTATACTGTGAATTCTTCTTATAGTTCCTTCGCTATACTTTTCAATCAATTCATTTAACCATTTTTGATATTCATTCCGTTCAATATCTCTTAAACGATAATGTTCCCATCTAGGTAGAATATTGATTCTGATAGTTCTTTCTTGTAAAGAGTAGGTAGTTTTTTTTACGGATGGTTTTTTATATACTTCTAACCAAACGGGAAAGTACCCCCCGACTGTTTCGTTTGTTGAATCAAAACCAACATATGCAAGATCGTTTGCCGTTTTTTCCGCAGCAATCCTAGCTTCTTTTTTTGTTTTAAATCCCCTTTTTGATTTCTCTTTATACTTTTCCGTTCTTTTATCTTTATATCTAATTCTATATTCCCACGTACCGTTTTCGTGTTGTCTGAAACTAGCCAAGATAGTTCACTCCTTGCTTTTATTTTCAGATTTTTTAAGAACGTTTGTTCGGTTTTTTGCTTAAAAAAATACTGCGGTAATTTTGTACAAGTTCTTTCGGAATGCCATATTCTTTGAATTCACAATAAGTAATACCCCTTTGAACGGAAGAAAACAGTAAATGCATGGCGAAAAAGTTTGCTTCCAGTTCAATTTTTTCAGTTGAAAAGAAAGTGTTTCTTTTTAAAAAAGGAGTATTAGATTCACTATGAAGTAAAGCATGCCCTAGTTCGTGGGCGCAAACAAAGTAACCACATTTTTCACTTGCTTTTTCATTGATATGAATAAATTTTGTGCGAAAATGTTTGCTGTAATATCCCAGGGTATTCCCTAAATCTTCATGAATTGTAATGATGTTAAGTTTGTTTGCAATGAAAAAAGGATCAGATGACTTAAATTTACTTTGTAATTTTGAAACAATTTCAGTAATATCGCCCATGATTTAAAATATCATCCCTTATCTATATTTTTTAGGAGTGTATTTTTGTTTTGCTATTTTCTTTGCTATTCTCAAAGTGTTCTCAAGACTAGCGATTAAAAGTTCCTTATCTTCTTCTTCCATATCATCAAGAATTTGACCATCAAACGCTGCATAACTATTTCCTTCAAGTCCGTTTATAATGTTTTGCAATTCCTTTTGTATGTCTTTCTCATCCTTTTCCGTTAATTCAACACTTCTTTTAACTTCTGTGCGCCCTAAAAGATAATCCGTTGACACGTCAAAATAGTCTGCAATTTTTTGGAGTTTATCAGCCCCAGGAATTTGAGTTTTTAATCTGTATAGTGTGTTCTTTGAATATCCTAAAGAATTTTCTAACTCATTGATTGAAATTTTCCTTTCGTTACATAACTCTTTCACTTTGTCAAAAACCGTCATATCAACCATCCTTATGAGCTAGTCAAACAAAATTAAATTTTAAGCATAAAAACACTTGATTAAATTATGCTTATAGTTTAATATTGGTGACATAAGCTAATTAGTTAGCTAAAAGACAATAAAAAATACGACCTACGAATAATACATTTTAGACGCTGGGGAGCAATGAAATGTACAATTACAGGCTTTTTAAAGTCTTATTTAGCTATGGGTATATATTAAACTATACGCATAAAAAGGTCAATGGAATTTAGCTAATTAATTAGCTTTTTATATTTTTTGGAAGGAGGCAAGACTTTAAATGCAATTTCTCACAGCCGCTAGAGTTAAGTCGGAAATGTATGTGCAAGGTATGACGCAAAAGCAGTTAGCAAAAATGTTGGGTGTGTCTGCCCCTTATATCAGCGACATCATCAACGGTAAAAAAACGGGAAGAAAAGCACAAGAACACGCTAAACACATTTGCAAAATATTAGGAATATCCGAGAGGGGTGGATGGGATTAATGATCACTTTTGAAATTGATCAAAACCTCTTAGAAGAACAGGTGTCAAAAGAGCTTTCAAAAAGACTTGAAGCGATTGAACACAGGGTTACATTTTGGGACACAAAAGAACTGTGTAAGCAAACAAACATGAGTCTCAACTTCATAAAAGAAACATTTTTTTATGACCCGAGGTTTCCAAAATATCGAGTCGGCACAAAATGGCTTTTTCCCGCAAAAGAATGCGAACAGTTTTTAATAAATTGGTTGAAAGAACAATCTAGGGGATAAAGTTTCGATTGTTCCCCTCAAGTGGGGAATGACGCAAATTATATATTTATAAATCCGAATTGATAGGAGGAAATAAAAATGAACATCAATACAAAAAATCCTTATGCACCTGGTCCGGTGAAAGTATGGAAAATGACGAAAGAAGAACTCGAAGCGTATATAGAAAAGCATCCTATTATCTATCGGGAGGAATTAAAACCGTCACCAACCTTTCGTACGGGTAATTGGGGGGCTGAAAAACTATGAGTCTACCAAAACATATCGAGTTATTGCATACCGTCAAAGCCTGCAAAAACCAAACCATGCAAATTGAGGATGCAGCGACTCATCTAAAAGTACCCGATTTTGTCATTCCTATGTTAGTCAAAAAAAATGATGACTTGAGCATTCAAGGGAATCTGATTCTAGCAAAAAAGGAGTCAACGGGACAAGCTGTTTTCATGATTTTAACATTCATTAGCATCATCATTATTGCCGGTTTTTTCGGGGAATAAGGAGTCATGCCGCTCATGATTTTCATCACATTAAATAGATTTATAGGAGGTACAAACATGACTAATAAAATCGTTTGTCCAAGCTGCAAGAGTGAAACGGGCTTTTTTACTAAAGAAAGGGTCACGGGTTCAGCTACCGTCTATTACAATTCCAATGGAGATTTGGAAGAAGATCAGCACGCAATGTATGATTCGTTATTACATTATGGAGGTTCAAAAGCGTATTGCAGAGCTTGCGAACATTTCATAGGGCGTACTGATGCATTGTGGAGCGGCGATAGCGTGGGAAAATAAAAAACTGATCCGCTCGGGATCAGTCAATTTTCTTACTTGTACATTATAGGGTCATGCAAGTAAGGAAGGTACGGGAAGTTTAGGAGCTTCCCCATATTGATTCGACTTTAACATGATTAACAAAAAAATACAATAATCAAATTTGAGATAAAAAGGGGATTTTTCAAATGAAATTAATGGGTACACCTGCAACCGTTTCTAAAGTTAGAGCGAAGTTACAGCATATCGGACGTCAAGAAGATAAAGAGGCTCAATTCTATGATGCGGGCATGGTTTCCGTCTTAAAATTTGTTGCTGCCAAAACAATTCATGAAACGGAAGGAACAGAGATCGAATGGTCTGATGCTACTTTACAGACGCAAGAGAAAGTAGATGATTTGTACGAGAAATTAGAAGGATGGTTATCTCATGCAAACGATCTTGTAAAGCTATTGAATGACCTTGATGACGCTCACGCAGCAAAAGCAAGTCTTGAAATTGAAGATGCTTTTGTAACTGGATTCGTGGAAGGTTTCCGCTATTTGATGGGTGAGGCAGCATACAGACAAAATGTAAATTTTCTAAAGTAAGGTGATTTCAAATGGTCGGTTGGATCAAGTTGCATAGGAAGATTAGAAGTAACCCAATTTTCAATGATCCGCAGTTATTAAGGTTATGGCTAATATGTCTAACAGAGGCTTCACATACGGAACATGATCAGATAGTGGGTAGACAAAAAGTGAAGCTAAAGCCAGGTGATTTTGTGACAGGTCGTTTTGCTTTGATGGACATGTACAATACCGGTCTTAAATCTAAGGACAGGGTAAAGGGAGAAAAGACAATTTTTCGTTGGTTGGAACAGCTTCAAGAAATGGGATATTTGACAATAAAAAAGACCAACAAATTCAGCATTGTAAGCATTGATAATTGGGCTATTTATCAAGATGGGGCTTCCGAAAACGACAACAGTCTGACCATCAAAAGACCATCAAAAGACCATCAAATGACCACAAACAAGAATGTAAAGAATGATAAGAATGAAAAGAAGATAAATAATTCTCGTCACAAGTACGAACCTTGTGACATGGAGAATGCCAATTTGCTTTATCAAAGAATCCTCGAAAATAATTCGCAAGCTAAAAAACCGAACCTGGAAAAATGGGCGAGTGATTTTAGGTTAATTAGGCAGATCGACAAGCGGACAGATGCACAGGTGAAATATTTGATTAACTGGACGCAAAAAGATAGTTTTTGGAAATCAAATATATTGAGTCCTGCAAGCCTTAGAAAGCAATTCGATAAATTGACCGTAAGAATTAAAAGCGAAAGAGAAGCAGCAAAGAGAAAAGCGGCTGTGAATGAAAAGGAGTTTGATTTGACAGATGACTAAAGCAGAAACATTAGAGTTACTTAAACTAATCAAGACATATTATGAGCATTTTGAGTTTGATCAAACAAAGCTAGACGCATGGGCTAGAATCTTAAAGCCCGAGAATTACGAGCGGATCGAGGCGAATTTGATCGTTTATGTGAAATACAATCAGTTTCCGCCAAAAGTTGCTGATCTAATCAAAGCGAAAGAAACAAGAACAGATCGGTCCGCAGCCATACCGAACGTTGAGGAAACTCAAAGCTATCTTTCTGAACTGGACAAGGCTGAACCAACCCAAGAAGAACTAGAACAGATCGAGCAGCATAAAGCAAAGATACGAAAATTGCTTGGAATAGGTGAACCGTCATGACAGGAAACATATTTTATTTCAACGACGAAGCGGAACAACAATATCTAGGCGCAATCTTACAAGAGCCGGATTTGATCAAATATTCACAGCTCAAGCCAATTCATTTCTATCGACAGCAAAACCAATCCATTTACAAAGCCTTTCAAGAGCTTGATAAAAATGGCGATCCTATCGACATAGTGTCAGTTATTGAACATGTGGGACGAGAAAACCTAAAGGGGATCGGCGGAAGAAAATACTTAACTGAATTGATGAATGCCTCAATCACTACAGCAAAACAAGCATTCTATGAAAATCTAATTATTGATTATTGGAAAAAGCGAGAGATTGCGAAAGTTGGTGTCAAACTTAAAGAATCTTCCAACAGCGACGATACGAGCCAAACCATACAAGAGGGTATAAGCTCTCTCATGAGTTTAGAGGATGCGACAGGCACGGACGATGACGGGTCTATCAATAATGACCTAGTTGAAATCTATCAAGAGTTAGAAACGCCTAAAGGTGATGTAACTGGTATGCCTAGTGGTTTTACTGAATTGGACCGAATGACGTCGGGTTTTCAGCGGCAAGAATTTATAATTGTCGCCGCTCGTCCATCCGTAGGAAAAACCGCCTTTTGTTTGAATGTAGCAAGCAATTTCATGGAAAACCCGCTTAATTTAGGTAAAGGCGGAGCGGTTGGCATCTTTTCGCTTGAAATGTCACGTAAGCAATTAATAAAACGGATGCAATCAAGCATCGGTAACATTAACGCTCAATCCATCCGCACGAGTAATTTAAACGCTGATGAGTGGGGCAGATTAAGCAAAGTGAACGGGGTTTTAGATTGTGCCGCTCTTAGAATATTTGATCAACCAGGCATGACGATAAATGACATTTGGGCAAAGGCTCGCAAGATGAAACGGGAATTTGAAGGCAAGGACATGATGATCATTATTGACTATCTGCAATTGATCGTCGGCAATCCAGTCCATAGAGGAAACAGACAAGCAGAAATCGGAGAAATAAGCCGTATGCTCAAGCAAATGGCAAGGGAATTAGACATTGCTGTCATTGCATTGAGTCAGCTTTCACGTGGAGTTGAACAACGCCAGGAGAAGCGCCCTATGATGTCAGACATTAGAGAATCGGGGCAGATCGAGCAAGACGCTGATGTTATCGCATTTCTCTATCGTGATGACTATTACGACAAAGAAACAGAGAATAAGAACATTATTGAAATCATTATTGCTAAACAGCGTAACGGTCCAGTCGGTACGGTTTCACTAGCGTTCGTTAAAGAATATAACAAATTCGTTAACCTGGAATATAGGGAATCGGCATGACGGTCAAAGATTGGTATAAAGAGGCGATAAAGCTCAATCAGTACGCCTTAATATTGCTGATCGAATTTCTTGTTTACGAAAAGGCAGTGATAAAAATGACGGATCAAGAAGAAAAACTTTTCTTTTACTTACAACCGAAATTTCATTCGAGAATGAATGATCATTTGAAGCACTATCATACAAAAATTCAATTGGAGGAATCGGGCATATGAGCAACAGAAAAGAGCGGTTAACAGAAGATCAAAGACAATTTTTAATTGAATGGTTAACAGTTATCGGGCGAGGGTATTCACGGGAATTTTACGAGAAAATGAATGACCAGGAACTAGAAAAACAATATTTACTTAACGTTCCCCATGAAGTATGAACGAGCCAACGATCTTTAGTAACCCTTGTGCCTTTTGTAAAACAAGAGAGGCGAAGCGGCTATGTGACTATATAGTCGAATATCATAGGACAGCGATCTTTTTTAGGGACTATAAGCTATTTAAAGAAAGCATAGAAAACGGTAATGACATGAGCTGTGATTTACCTTTGTGCGAAGAATGCAGCAAAACAATAAACGGCGCTGATATTTGCCCTTTTCATTATGGTCTATATCTTGAAGCATCAAATTATCCTAATGAGCTTAAAAAGTATAGGGCTATGTCAAAAAGAAAGATGATTAAAAGCAATTCAGAGAAAGAAGGAGCGGAATGAACACCAAAAAAATAACTATTCCCGATCGTGATTCAAATGGTTACTTGATCGGATTTAGAGGATTGAATGTACTTTGGGAATGCCCTTCATGCAGATGCGAAATGGGCGAGACTCAACTCACGCAACATGCCGAAGATGGCTTTTATGGAAGTGTTCACACTTGGGAAAATAAATGTGGTCATATAGCAAAATACGCAGACCTAAAGGAGATAGCAGAATGCACCCTTTAAGAATGTTAAAAATGTTTGAAATGCAAGCAGAGTTAGACAGGAAAATCATTGAAGAAAAAGGGCTAGAAGGTCAAGGCCTTCTGCCCGGACTTATCTTGGCGTTACAAGTGGAGCTAGGGGAGTGTGCTAACGAGTGGCGAGGCTTTAAATTTTGGAGCGAAGACCAACAACCATGCACCGTAAGGTTGGTAGAGTGTTTCCTTTGCATGGGAACTGGCGATATAAATTACGAATGGGTCGCAGAGGACGCAGAAGGCAGCGGAGGACACGAATACATCAAATGTGATGAATGCAATGGAACAGGAACAACAGGAACAAAAAACCCACTCTTAGAAGAATACGTGGACTGTTTACATTTCATTTTGAGCATTGGAAATAGAATTGGTTATTCATCACGTATTTGTAATGTGAACTTAGTGAGTAGAATCATCAAAGAAGTGAGTGTAGAAAAAGCGTTTCTAGGTGTCTTCAAAAGCGTTGCATTCCTATTTACGGAGATTGATGATCTTGGTATGGCTTATCACCACTATAGAAAAATCTTTAATGGATTTAACGAGCTAGGAAAAGCACTTGGTTTTACCCCTAAAGAAATAGAAGATGCGTACATGAAAAAGAACGCCGTCAATCATTTGCGGCAGCAGGAGGGGTATTGATGGATTTTGCTATCGTTAAACGACTACTAATCTTTTATATTGTGTTCGGATCGCTGTCCGCTTTAGCGATCATGCATATAAATTAAGGAGGCAATGAAAGACTTGAGATTACAAGACATTCCAAGTAAAATTATAGATATTGAGACTTTTGACGCAGGAAAAGAGCCGTTAGTTTTTGTTTTATCTAACGGCATATTGAAATATGCACCGCTGCCGCCACATGGTGAAACAAAAATTGTCACTCACAATAACAAAGTGACTCGATTGCTTTATAACGAAGGCGAATTATTTGAATAAAAACGTTCTACCGGAAAGCCGGGGGACACTGATCATAACAGCAAAGAGCTGTTTGGTTGGTGTCCCTTTTTTATTTTCAGAAAAGGGGAGATTTGTATGCAAAAGCTAACAGCGGAAGAATTACAGGCTCTTAGGAAATTGGAAAGATGGTGCTACGACACAATGAACAGGGCTAGTATTTCACCTGCTTTATTGACTAAGTTGCTAAACGGTTATAACCCGAAACAGGATAACTAGAAATTAAGGAGAGGAAGGGAATGAAAACGTTAAGAGCTGCTTTTCTAAAAGCGGGTTATAAATCTATGCCAACAAAAAGAACTGACGTTCCTAAGAACAAATGTACTCGAAATCACACGCACGAGCTTTCACATGAAGAGATAAAGGAACTCATGGGTGTTTACCGCCCAACATATAAAAGAGGGCGTGGCGGGGCATTTAAAAGCAAATAAAAGGGGGTGGTATTTTGAAAGATTTAATCAAGGAATATAAAGCAGCGTTAGAAGAAACTAAAAGAAGTTTGACAGCATCTACAGACGAAGAAGAAAAGAAAACGTACCGCTCAATGATCTATGACTTAGAATATGCGGTCGAGTGGATGGAAACAGAAAGAGAACCAGGGGCAAGGCGTGACTTGGATCGCCGCTCCTATTATCAACGTACTTTGCTTGCAGATAACGGATTGCTTGATGTTTTATCTTCAAAATATCACGTACCCGAACCCGCTCCACTTGAAATAAAAGAAAATGAACTAGATTTACTCGATTATGTCTTGTCTACGTTGACGGATAAGGAGAAAGAGATATTCATAACCGTTGTTGGTCATAATGTATCTTTCAGCAAATGCGCCGCACTTTATGGGATAGCAAAAGGATCAGTCCAAAAACATATAGAGAGGGCAAGAAAAAAGATCGCTCAAAAGGTAGCAGAATTGAGAGCGGGAGAAAGGGGATATGCTGATGTTGGGTGAACCGCCTGTAATTGATAAAAAGGAAACGAGAAAAAGAGTTGAAAGGATTCTCGACAACTACCGCTTATATCTTCTTCAAGTCCCGGACGATATGCTGCCAAAGATAACAGGAGGATTTAGCATAGTGCCGCCCGCTACTACTAACGCCTTCCGCTCATCCACTGAAAGCACAGCTATTAAACGGATTGAATGGGAGCAGAAACGAAATGCCTTTCTTGAGAAGGTGCAAAGAGCGGTCAATCGTCTTCCGTATAACGAGAGACAGATCATTATAAAACGTTACATGCAGCAAGAACCTGTTTTCGATTACCAGGTATATAACGAAATTGGCATGAGTGAAAGATCATATACAAGGTTAAAAGCAAAGACTTTCCTAGACCTGGCTTATGCTCTCAATGAAGTTGTATTTAAAGCACCCGTTTAGAGGTGTTTTTATTTTTGGCTTATTATTGGCGTGAAACTGGCTTATTATTGGCGTGATGTTGGCGCAGCATGACAGAAAAAAGGTTGTAATATTGTATTATGCGATAGATTGATAGAGAGAAAGCGGGGGATTTAATTTGCAAATTACCGTTAATAAGATGGAGCGGCAACATACAACGCAAGTATATGGTCAAGGCGCTTTCGCTTATGAAAATAAAAGGGCTATTACTGTTTATGTTGACGTTGTGCTTGATAATCAAACTTATTTTAAATCAGAGTTTACTTTTACTGGTATTGACGATATTTCCTTTTCTAAAGCTGCTGAACTTGTACAAGAGCATTTAAAGCATGGCATTGCATAATTGCAGTGCTTTTTTTATTTGTTGGGAACGGCTGCCTTTTGGGATTTTGGTTGTGTAGTCGCAAGCGTCTTGAGGAATGGGATAGAGGCGCAAATAATAAAAGGAGTTGAATTACATGGCATCATTAAAAGGAGTCTCGGCTAATCCGACAAAAGCCAATCATATTCTAGGAGAGGACAAGGTCGTGCGTGTAGCTGTCAAGAATGACAATGACTATATCGCAGGTCCGAATCTTATTCCGCAGCGCAAGGTTAACGGTAAATGGGAAACGATTAAAACCAATTCCCCGAATCCACTTAACCCAGGCGAAAAGTTGTTTGATGAATTCAGTATCAAGGAATCATTCGGTAACAAAAAAGGAACATACCGATTTAAGGTGGACGCTGAACGATATGACAAGCAGGGCAACCACGTTGAAACGATTGGTACGTTCTACACTAGCGAATTTTATATTAAGTGATGATTAAAGCACCGTCTTTCATGGCGGTGTTTTTCTATTTGCTGTAAAGCGTCCCTGTCTGTTTACAAAATCAATGGCGGCTAACAAACAGGGGCGGCTTAGATCAAATAAAAAAGGAGAGTGTGGATTTATGAAATCGGGCTATGTGGTCTTAACGGATTATGATTGCGATCCCTTCATTTTGTATTATGGAGATTTTTCAGAGGCGAAAAAAGAATTTGACCGAAGAACTAACAACAAAAATGAAAACAGCTTTAACATACATCTTTGTCAAACGCTTGAGTCTTTTACAAGTGAAGGTAATAAGTAATGCCCTTAAAACGTTGTAACGTTCCCGCCTGTCGGGAATATATAGACTGGACCGAACGCTATTGTACAAAGCACCAGGGCTATGCTGATAAGCAATACAACAAAGATGTGAGGTACAACAGGGAGAACGAAGCGCATTACAAATACTATCAAAGCAGAGAATGGAAATCACTTCGAGAAGCAAAGTTACGTGAGAGTCATTACAGATGTGCTGTGTGTGCCGCAGAAGGACGTGTAAACATGTCCAATAGGTTAGTGGTCCATCATACGTATAAAGAGCTTAGAGAGGTATTTCATGATGATATAGAGCGCAATGATTTAAACAATCTTGAAGTGCTTTGCCAGTTTCATCATAACCAGGTGACATTTAAGAAGTGATGACATTTTCATTTATTTTATTTTGATTTAAGTCCCCCCGACGTTGAACGGGGTGGGCTTTTTTTATCCCTGGAAATCGGCGTCCCCTCAACTTTAAAAAAAGTGTTGAATTGGAGTTTTGATTTTTCCCGTTTTTTGCGGTTTTTCACTCATTCATAAAATGGCTTGGTCCTTTATAGGCGTTGGGATAGAGCGGTATTTCTCATTTGTTTATTTGCCTAAAATTAATAGGTTGGATTTTGCTGAAAGGTGGTGGTTTTTATTGGCGAGACGAAAACAAATGACGGACACATTAAAAGGGCAAATATCAAACGAAGAACGAGAGCAGCGGCAGCAGCATGAAGAAAAATTGAAAGGCATTTCGCCATTGAAAGAGAACCCGCCTTATTGGCTGTCAACAATGGCAAAAAACGAATGGATCAGAATTTACCCTCATATTATCGAGCTGCCTATTTCGGAACTGGATCGCACTTTGTTGGCTATGTACTGTAATAGTTACGCACAGTATCGACAGGCACTAGAAGATGTGGCAAAAGAGGGACAAGTCGTTTTTGAAGTAAATAGTAAGGGGTTTGAAGTAAAAAAGAAAAACCCGTCTATTGAAATCATGATGCAAATGTCGAAAGAGATTCGAGCCATTGCGGGACAACTTGGTCTTGCGCTTGATGCCCGATTACGTCTAGTCGGTTTAGGTGATGACAGCGAAGAAGACGATATATTCGAGGCAATGAGGCAGGATGACGACGATTAAAAAAGACCCCGGTACTCTTTACGCTGAAAAAGTAGTAAACGGGGAAATTGTAGCAAGTAAAAAAGTCATCCAGGCATGTGAACGACATTTGCGTGATCTTGAAAAATCAAAAGACCCTAACTATCCATACGAGTACAAGCCCAAAAAAGGGGCGAAGGTTGTAAAGTTTCTTGAAATGCTGCCGGATATTTCAACGGGGAAGCCTACGTCATTAGCACTCTTTCAAAAATTCATTGTCTATATGATATTTGCTTGGCGAGTCAAAGAAACAGGATATAGACGATTTACAAAAGCATATATCAGCATGGCACGTAAAGGCGGTAAATCCGTTCTTGTTGCCGGGATCGCTTTATATGAATTGCTTTTCGGTGATGCGCCTAGATATGATAGACAGATTTACACGACGGCAAACTCTCGTAAACAAGCAAAAGCGGTTTTTAACATGATTGTCATGCAACTTAAAAAGTTGCGGAATAAATCAAAACAAATTAAGAAAATGACCAAGATCATTCAAAATGAAATCCGTTTCTTGTTAGAGGATAGCATCATCATGCCGTTATCTCGTGATACAGATAACCTTGACGGCTTAAACGTATTACTTGGCATTCTTGACGAATTTCACACGGCTACAAATACTAAAATGTTAGAAGTTTTAGAGTCCTCACAAATGCAACAAGATCAAAGCCTCATTTTGATCATTAGTACAGCCGGTTTCAAATTGAATGGTCCTATGTATGCTCAAGAATATCCGTATGTGACGGATATATTGAGCGGAAAGAAAGAGAACGAAAGTTATTTTGCCGTTGTCTATGAACAAGATGACGAAAAAGAGATAAGCGACGAAAGCACTTGGATAAAAAGTAACCCGTTGCTTGAAGTTGAAAGCATGAAAAAGAAATTGCTCAAGAACTTACGCAAAAAATTGAAAGAAGCCCAGGAAAAAGACGATCTGAACGGAACGCTTGTTAAGAACTTCAATTTGTGGCGTTCTGCTTCTTCGGATAGTTTGCTTAATGGCGACGATTGGAAAGATTGTGCCATTGAGGAAAAGCCGGAGATTTACGGGAAGCCTGTTTATATCGGTGTGGATTTGTCCAGGTCGGAAGATTTATCTTCACTCGGTTTTATTTATCCTTTAGAGGATGCCGAAGAAAACTTTTATGTTGATAGTCATTCATTTGTCGGGCGTAAAGGCGGTTTAGAAAACAAGATACAGCGTGACAAAATTGACTACAAGCGGCTTGAGCAAGAAGGGTATTGCACAATAACAGACAAAGAGTCCGGGATCATTAATTTACAACAAGTGATTGATTACATGGTCGATCACATAACGAAAAATGATTTGCAAGTAAAGGGCATCTTTTATGATCCATATAACATTTCGTTATTCCTCAATGAAATTGAAAAATATGGCTACCCTGCTTTTGAAGTAAGGCAAGGGGTAAGAACGTTATCAGAGCCAACGAAAAACTTTAGACTCAACGTCATGGATCAGCGTCTCCTGCATACAAACAACCCATTACTCAACTTGGCAATTAACAACGCCATTTTGAAAAAAGTCAATGATACGGTGCAGATCGACAAGGATTTGAACCGGGAAAAAATTGACCCAATCGCTGCCGTTATGAATGCATATACAGAAGCAATGTACCATTACGAGCAAAACGAAACAGATTGGGACGCATATTACCAAAGTGAAGATTTTGGTATTTAGAAGGAGGGGAAACAGTGCCAAAACAATTTAATCAATTAATTTTAGGAGTATGGCGGTTCTTCATATCGAACCTTCATACTTTTTTGTTTTTGTTAGGGCTAGTCCTCATCAATACCGCCGTTTATATGGTCGGGATGATTTTAGGGATTGCGGCTAGTGGTATTTTGCTAGTCTTTGTTGCCATTCTTCTCAACCATGAAACAGAAAGGGGGTAGAGGAAATTGGCGTTCTTTAGATCAATAAATCAAAGCGCAGGACAAAGAGAATTCAACGAAATTTTGGTGGGCTTAGATGGTTTAAGCTATGTGCCAGCAATAGCAATTAAAAATAGTGATGTGTTCACAGCGGTTCACGTCTTGTCGTCAGACATAGCAGCAAGCCCAATAATGATAAGAAACAACGGAATAGAAGAAAAGGATAGTGACCTGTTTCAGCTTATCAACGAGCGCCCAAACGAATATTACTCGGGGTACTCATTCAAATATATTCTTGTTGCCAATGCGCTTTTAAACGGTCAATCGTTTGCTTATATCAAACGGGATAAAGACGGCACGCCCTGGGAGCTTATTCACATTTTGAATTCTGAAGTCTCCGTTGATCAAATAAAGGGACGGAACGATATTGTTTATCGCTATTATCCTTCTGACGGAAAAGAAACTATTTTGAAACCGTCTGACGTGCTGCATATCAAGTTTTCCTCACTGGATGGGGTGAACGGAAAGAGTCTTTTGTCTTGTTTAAAACATGAACTTGAAAGCCAGGAGGCGGGGAAAAGGCTTGTCACGGACTTTTTTAGACGTGGCACAAATTTGAGCGGCATTGTAAACCTGAAAAAAGGCATACCATCACCCGAAGCAAGAGAAAACCTACGCAAAGAATTTGAGAAGGTTAATTCCGGCGCTAGGAATCAACAAAGAATTGCGGTATTAAGTGAAAACGAAGAATTTAAGCAGCTTGAAATCAGTACGAAGGTTCTTGAGATCGTCAATAATTACACTCATTCAACCAAACAGATTGCGAAAGTGTTCGGCTTGCCTCCTCATAAGTTGGGGATCGAGCAAGTGAACACTTCTTTAGAACAAGCAAACCTGGACTATTTGACAAACACGCTTTCAAATTACTTTGCTGCCATTACAGCGGAATTAAATTTCAAAATGCTTTTTTACCCGGAAAGCAGGACCAAACGTTTTCAGTTTGACGCTAGAAGATTCAAGGAAACGGACGCTAAAACAAAGCGGGAAAATGTCATTGCTTTATTGCAAAACGGCATTTACTCACAGAATGATGCGTTAGCAGAATACGGGATTGCGCCTATTGAAAATGGAGATAGGCGCTTTATGAGTTTGAACTATGTGGATGTTGACATTATGGACGAAATCCAAAAAGCAAAGGCGAAGGGGCTTCCTATTCCTACGGTCGATAAAGGGGGTGATGATATTGGAGAAGGAGATTAGAGCCATTCAAGAGGGGTCACTAAAAGCCACAGAAGAAACCGATAAAGGCAGGATGATCACAGGCTATGCATTGAAATTTGGTACACGCAGCCAAAACCTGGGCGGCTTTATCGAAACCATTGAAAAACGTGCGCTGCAAAATGCTGATATGTCAGATGTAAGGGCGCTTATTGATCACGATCCGTCTAAAATTTTGGGAAGGACCAAAGCCGGAACACTGAAACTATCTGTGGATGACATTGGCTTGCGTTTTGAATTGTCTTTACCTAACACTCAATACGCTAATGATCTATACGAAAACTTGAGACTTGGTAATGTTTCAAATTGTTCATTCGGTTTTCATCTTGCTAAAAATGGCGACAGCTTTAAACGGGACGACAAAACAGGGCTTCCATTGCGGAGCTTAATCAACATTTCACGAATTACTGATGTTTCTATCGTCACTTATCCAGCTTATGAAGATACAGACGTATCAATTGCACAGCGGCATTTAAAGCAGCATCAAAGCAGCCATTTAGAAAAAGAAAAAATCAAGTTAGAGCTTGATCTAATTAAATTAAGTCTTTAGAAAGCACTCGTACATTGCGGGTGCTTATTTTATTTGGAAAAGGAGCATGAACATGTTAATAGAGAAAATCCAGGAATTACGTTCAGAGATCACAAAAAAACAAACGGCTATCAATACAAAAATCAAAGAAGCGCAGAAGCGGGCTGAAGAAGATAACCTTGAAGAAGCAAAAACGATTAAAGATGAAATCATTTCTTTAAAAGCAGAGATTGAGACAATGACAGAAAAATTAAAAGAGCTAGAAGAACTAGCAGGGATCGAACAAGTAGAAGTGACAGAAGGAGAAGAAAGATCGTTTAATCCACGAGGCCCAAAAGTGAATCTTCCAAACGAAATCGAAGAAATTCGTAGCAAAGTAAACGACTATATCCGTTCGTATGGTCAAACTCGTGATGGGCTAAAAACTATTGATGCAGAGCCGATTATTCCAGTTGAAATTTTAACAACGCCGCAGCGTGAACCCGAAGATGTGGTTGATTTGGCTTCAATGGTTAATAAAAAGGCAGTAAAAACAGCTAGTGGAACATACCCGGTTATTGCAAACGCAAAGGTTGGACTTGTATCTGTAGCAGAACTTGAGAAAAACCCGGAGCTTGGTAAACCCGAATTCAAAAAGGTACGTTATGACGTTGAAACGTATCGTGGAGAGCTTCCGATTTCTCAAGAATCAATTGATGATGCTGGTGTAGATTTAACGTCTTTAGTTGCTGAATTCTTGCAACAAACAAAGCTAATCACAACTAACAGAGCAGTAGCAGCGGTTATTAAAACATTTACAAAGAAAACAGTTGCAGACACGGATGGCATTAAGCAAATTTTAAATGTTGATTTGAAACAGGCGTACAAACGTAATATTGTTGCGACTGCTTCAGCTTTCCAATATCTCGACACATTGAAAGATAAAAACGGACAGTACATTCTACAACAAAGCATTGCTTCACCTTCTGGAAAAACATTGTTCGGCAACTCAATTACTGTAATGGATGATGAGGTTTTAGGCTCAAAAGCTGGTGACATGATGATGTTTATTGGTGACTTAAAAGCAGCCATCTTTTTTGCTGATAGAGTGGATGTTACTGCAAAATGGGTTGAAAACTCTGTTTATGGACAAGTGCTATCAATTGCGACCCGTTTTGATGTTAAACAAGCTGATGAAAAAGCCGGATTCTTCGTTACGATCAAGCCGCCAGTTGAAACAGGCGCTACAGAATAGGAGTGAAGAAATATGACCCTTGAAGAATTAAAACACGCTTTAAGGATCACTCATGACCTGGATGACAAAATGCTAGAAACGATAAAAGCGGCTGCTGAAAAATTTATAAAAGATAGCGTCACCTTATCGAAAGAGAGGGACGCTTTTTTTAATGACAACCCTTGTTTTGATGATGCGGTCATGATGCTTTGTGGACATAGGTACGAAAACCGATCAGCGGTATCAAACAAGAATTTGCAAGAAGTGCCATTCGGCGTTATGTCTTACATCCAACAGTTCAAAGGAGAATACCCCTCATGGACTACGGACGATTAAATACGCCGATCTCTTTTGTAAAAAAGGAAAATACAAAAGACCCTATATCCAGGGAGAACACGACCACACTAGAAAGACTTTTCACCACCTGGGCGGAACGACGAGATCAAAAATTAAGAGAAAAGTTATCAACGGCCGGAACGGTTTTAGAGGATAGTTTGACGTTTGTTATTCGCTATCAACAAGTATCAACCATTTCCAACGCTATGCATGTACAGGACCACTTGACCAACGAGCTTTATCAAGTCATTGATATTCTGCCGAACGAGCAGGACAAAGATTTGATCAATGTCTTTGTAAAGAAGGTGAGCTGATGGCGCTTGAAGCTAACGGAATAGAAGAAACATATAAAGCCATTGAAAAAATGGCTCGTCAAAATGTAAAAGCGGAAAAGGCTGCCGTTCTTGCAGGAGCAAAGATGATGGCGGATGGCTTGGAAAAGAACACGCCATTTGATAGCAATAGCGGCAATAATAAGCATTTAAAATCAGATGTTTTCTATTCCAAACCAAGAGAGGACGGGGAAATATATTCAACCGTTGGCTATGGTAAGGAAACGGCTTATAGGCTGCATTTTACAAACTTCGGAACGATTAAGCAGCGCCCGCAAAGTTTTATCGAGCGAACGATCAACGAATACGAACAACTCGTTTTATCAAAAATGCAAAGTGTTTATAGGGGGTTGCTCGGTCTATGACGTTAATGCTACCAATTCAAGAAGTAGAAATGATTTTGACAGGATCATCCGATCTGACAAGCTACGTGCCGGATGAAAAAGTCTTTCTTGTGGACGTCCCGGAAACAGATCAAAAAGTAAACCAAGCCCCAATGATTCGTATTAATGAGCTTGAAAGCTATCGTAATGCGTATGAGGATGATCAAGCGACAGGCATAAGCGTTGATATACAAATAGATTTATGGACCGGGACAATTAAGGAAGCTCAAGAAATACAACCGATTATTGATCGTTTGATGGCTTCGGCTGATTATCAGCAATACGCTTCCGCCTTTGATAAAGACCCGGATATAAATTTGTATCGCTATGCCAGGCGGTACAGAGCAAACAAAGAAATAGAAATCACTTTGAGAGGATGAAATAAATGGCTACAACAGGATTGAGAGATATTAGAGTTGGCGTTTTTGAGGATGACGCCGCCAAAGAAGCAACCGAAGTAATAAATGTACCCGGGGCAATTGAATCAAAATTAGAACCAAGCTCGGAAATTGCCGTTATCTACGGGGATGATGGGGTATTTGATCAAGAAGGCTCGGGAGTTGGCGAAGCAAAGCTAGAAATAAATGTGGCTGATCTTACAACCGAAATGAAAAACAAATTGCTAGGAGCGGATGCCATTGGCGGATGGCTTGAAGCATATGGAAAAGATACTGATCCGCCTTTTGTTGCTATCACATTCCGGCAGAAAACAAAGGGCGGTTTTTGGTATGTTGGACTTTTGCGGGGTAAATTCGGCATTCCGTCCACAGAAGGAAAAACAAAAGAGGATAAAGTCGAATTTATCACGCCAACAATTGAGGGACAATTCATGCCCCGTAAATTCGACGGCTTAACTTATGTCATGGCGTATAGTGGAAGCCCTGGATTCACTGAAAAAGCCTTTTATGATTTTGTTTTTAAAGGGATCACCCCTAGCACTGATGGCGACAACGGAACAGCGGAAGCGCCATCAAGCACCACAACAAAAAAATAGTGTTTTCTGATAGCCAGGTAATTTATTTTACCTGGTTAAACTGGATTCATTAAAAAATATACGAGGTGTTTAATATGTTGAAATTAACAATGATTGATGCACAAACAAAAGAAGAAAAAACGTATACAAAAGATATGCCGTCAGCTCGTCAATTAAGACGTGCGCTTGAATTGCAAGCTCAAGGTGAACAAGAAAATTTAGACGCAACAACAATGCTAGATGAAATGATTGCCTATGTTGTGGACGTATTCGGGGAGCAATTTTCCTATGATGATTTTTTAGACAACATCCCGTCTGACGAAACATTTCAAACCATTGCTGATGTAATGATGCAAGTGACAGGACAAAAAAAGGGAAACGACGGCTTGAAAAAGAAAGCGGTGAAATAGAGCATTTAGAAACGTGGCAAGATTACCTAGAATCATTAGATGATATTTACGAAGATTTAATGAAAGAAGGGTACAAGTATCATGAGATAGACAACATGGACTTGAACGGACTTTTGCGTCTTGCGAATCGAAAAGGACAAAGCGAAGGCAGCGTGCCAATAGATCAGATTTTAAGACCAGGGGGCTTTTAAGCCTTCTTTTATTTTTGAGGAAAGGAGGTAAACCATATGGCAACAGAAGGGCGTCCAATAGGCTCTTTAGTCGTTAATACGACGTTAGATAGTACAGGCTTTGACAAAGGCGTTACAGCCTTGAGGCAGCAGCTTAAAACGGCACAGTCCGCAACCAAAGCAACCGCAGCCGAATTTAAAGCATTAGATGACAAGCTCGGTGAAAGTAAAAGTAAGGTGTCGGGCTTGTCGGATCAATTGAAGATTCAAGAAAGAATTGTAGATTCCTATAGACAAGCATATGAAAAGCAAGTTGAGCAATATGGAGAGGGATCAACCCAGGCGCAGAAATACGCACAACGCTTAAACTCTCAAATAACAAGCTATCGCAACATGCAAAATGCTTTAAGGCTTGCACAAAGCCAAGTGGAACGGCTTGAGCGTGCCGAATCAGAAGCAGTAAACAGCGCCGACGATTTAGCAACCAGTCATCAAAATGTATCTAATGATGTAACGGCAGCGGGGAAAGAGGTTTCCAAACTTTCAAGCATTTTAAAGGGCGGATTTGCTACGGCAGCGGTGGCGGGTACGGCAGCCATTGGAGCACTAACGGCAGCCGTTGGCACGCTTGGCGCAAAAATGACGGCTGATATACAAGCCTCTCAAGGGCGTTTAAGAGCGCAGCTAGGCTTGACGGGTGATGAAGCCAAAAGGCTCACAGGCATAGCAAAAGACGTGTGGTCACAAGGCTTCGGAGAGAATTTGGATGATGCAAGGAATGGTTTGTTTCAAATTAAGCAAAATATCCGGGGCATTGCAGACAAGGACCTTACGGACGTAACTAAAAAAGCCCTGGTGCTTGCTGATGCTTTTGATTCCGAGGTAAACGAAGTTGCGAGAGCAGGAAACAACATTATGAAAGGTTTTGGCGTGTCTGTGAGTGATGCGTTCGATCTCATGACATATGGAGCGCAAAACGGATTGAATTTTTCAAACGAAATGTTCGATAACCTGTCCGAGTATTCAACGTTATTCGGAAAAATGGGTTATTCAGCACAAGAATATTTTCAATTACTCGTCAATGGAACAAAAGCGGGCGTGTACAACCTGGACTACGTCAACGACGTCATGAAAGAGTTTCAAATTCGAGTCAAAGACGGCTCGAAATCTACTAATGCCGCCATGATGGATATGTCAAAACCAACTCAAAAGATATGGGAAAATTTCTTGAAAGGTAAAGGAACTGTTAAAGATGTTTCAAATGCCGTTTTAAAAGAGTTGAAAGGCATGAAAGACCAGGTGGACGCTAACAATATCGGCGTGGCTCTTTTCGGGACAAAATGGGAGGACTTAGAGGCTGACGCTATGTATGCCCTGGGCGGCATTGATGGAAAAATCGGTGACGTAAAGGGCAAAGCTGACGAAGCAGGGGCGGCGTTGCAAGACAATCTAGGCACACGATTTAAAAAGATTGGGCGTCAAGCGCTATCGGCACTAGAGCCATTAGGCGGCGCAGCGGCTACAATGCTGGAAAAAGCCTTTGATATTGCTGATCCGATCACGAAACAAATGTCCAGCGCTGGCAATACAGTAAAACAGGCAATGGCGGGTATTTGGGACATATTGCAAGGTGAGGGAAGCGCTGAACGATTAGAGGGTTATGGCATATTATCGCAGCTTTTCCCGCCTGGTGTGGTTGATATGATTGTTAGCACCACTGATACAGTGAAAGGCGTAATAGAGAGCATTAAAAAAACATTTCAGAGTATGCAGCCAACTTTCCAGGCAATTGGCGGTATTTTGATGAGTGTATTTGTTACAATGACGCCGATTGTAAAACAAGCCCTGGGCGGCATCTTGTCATTTATTGGACAACTTGCAGCAGTGTGGGGAACGTTTTGGAAAGAAAACGGCGGTGTCATTACACAAGCCTTACAAAATATATGGTCTGTTGTCCAATTTGTCATGCCCGCCATTATCGCCATTATCAAAAGCGTTTGGGGAAACATTAAAGGTGTTGTCATGGGAGCTATGCAAGTGATACAAGGCGTCATAAAATTCTTCTCGGGCTTGCTAACGGGAGACTTCGGCAAGATGTGGGAAGGCATTAAAGACGTGTTTTTCGGCTCGATTAAAGCGATATGGAATTTTGTTCAGTTGTCCTTTTTCGGAAAGATTCTCGGGATTGCGAAATCACTAGGGAAAGGGCTATTAGGCATTTTCCCGAAAATGTGGTCTAGCATTGTCGGTTTCTTTAAAAATGGTGCTGCAAACACCGGGAAAATGGTCACTTGGCTGAAAGACAAAGCCGTTTCAATTGCAACAAGCATGAAGGACGGCATGGTCAAACGCTTTTGGGACATTGTAGACGCAGCCAAAAAATTACCGGGAAAAATCGGTAATGGCATTAAAAGTATGGCGTGGGCAGCGCTTAAAGGCGTCAAGGCATTAGCGAATAAAATGAATGACAAACTTTCCTTTGTTGTGAATGGCGTAATAGGTGGCGTTAACTGGGTTCTTGGTAAAGTTGGCGTTTCGAAAGAAAATCAAATACCGGAATGGACACCGCCAAAATACGCAAAAGGGACAGGCGGACACCCAGGAGGACCCGCCATTCTAGGGGATGGCGGAATGCAAGAACTGTTTATCACGCCTGGCGGTCAAATGGGGATGTCTCCTTCGAGTGATACGCTTATGAACCTACCAAAAGGCACGGAAGTATTGTCAGGACCTAAAACGAAAGCATTGTTTGATGACGTGCCATTTTACAAAGATGGTACAGGCAAGGGCGGCAATTTCATTTCTAGTCTTTTCGGTAAAGTGAAAGACCTGGTACTTGATGTGTCTGACTTTATTGCAAAACCTAGCAAGCTACTGAATACATTACTTCAAAAAATGGGGATCACGACCCCGAGTATGGGAGGCGGCTTTGGTCAGATCGTCAAAGGCAGTTTTTCTTTTATCAAGGACAAAGCGGTTTCCTTTATTAAGAACAAGATCAAAGACTTTGGTTTTGTTCCTGGTGAGGGAGGCAGCGCAGCCGTCAAAAAGTGGGTTGCTCAAGCAATTGCGATTAAGGGCATTTCCCCATCTTTTTCAAAAGCGCTTGAAACAATCGCTATGAAAGAATCGGGCGGAAACCCTACAGTCGTAAACAATTGGGACAGCAACGCAAAAGCGGGGCATCCGTCACAAGGGCTTATGCAATTTATCCCTTCTACATTTGCCGCATATAAAGAACCAGGTTACGGTAATATTAAAAACCCTGTACATCAGGTTCTTGCGGCTATCAACTATTTGAATAGACGGTATGGCGGAATTAACAAGCATCCTGGTTTAGTCAACATGAGAAAAGGCGGCAAGTACATTGGCTATGATAAAGGCGGTATCATTACCCGAAATCATGTGGCAGAAGTCCACAAAGGGGAAATGATTTTACCTTTAAGGCAGTTTAGAAGAAACCGAGCTATGCAGGTGCTTGCTCAAGCTAATCGAATGGTTGGCTATCAGCCCGAGCAGCCGGGACAAGGTTCTACAAATGTTATTGTTCAAAATGATAGTACCGAGGCTATTAAGCAGCTAGAAAACAAGTTTGAACAAATGATCGGTTTGTTGACACAGATCGCCATGAAAGACACCACGATTAATGTTGAGGGACTAAACAAGTACAATATGGATTTACTCAAAAATAGGCAGCGTAGGGGAGGGTTTGCGACTTGAGCTATGAATTTTATACGGACTACGGGGAAGGGCTTCAATTGATCAGCAAGCGCCTTCCCTTTTTACGTTGCGTAAAATTTACGCCTGTATCGGCTTCAATCGAACGTCAAACGGCGGTTGTGGCAAATAGACCAGGATTAAAACAAACGTCTAAAAAAGTCCGTTTCAAAGAAAGAAAAATCAAAGCACGATTTTATATTAAAGCAAAAAGCATGGATCAGTTTAATAGATACAGGGCAGCGCTCACCAGGGAGCTAGTAAGAGAAGAACCCTATTACATTAGTTGTTCTTTTTCCCCCGGTATACGTTACCTGGTGACGTGTGATGATGAAATAGAAATCGAAAAAGATGACGGGAAAAACTATAAAGAAGTTGATGTGGAATTCACCGCAGGGCTTGGTCTTGGAGAGACTGTCTTTAATACTGAAAAGCCCTTGAATTTGAGCGGTGAAAATTTTCATATCGGCATGAATTTGCCGAGTCAAGACGATCTCAAATATAACTTTACGTCCAAGACGTTCAAAGTCTATAACGCTTCTGATGTGACAATTGATCCGATTGACTTTGATTATAGTGTCACCCTGTATTTAACAGGTAAGGACGTGAAGATACGCAATGATGCCACGAAAGAGGCGTTAACGATAAAGGGATCGGTTTCCAAAAAGCAAAAAATCATTATCACACGTCAATATGTCATGATTGATGGAAAAATGGCGGACACGTCCGGGCGCTTTCCGAGCTTGCGCCCTGGCTTTAACCCATTTGAGATCGAAGGCGCATCCAGTATTGATATACGATTTGTCTTGCGCTTTTACTATAAGTAGGTGAAACAAGATGAATCAATTATTTGTACAGTCAAAGCACGATCCAACAAATAAAGTACCCCTGGAATTAGTAGAACCCGAAGTCTCGGATAAATTAGACGGTACAAAGCAATTGTCATTTCAATGTTTGCAAATGCCCGAGACTGAACTTGCTTTCGATATGCTTGTAAATGACAACATTTTGCTTATAGATGAGATCGAGCATAAAGCGCAGCGTTATATTATTGTAGAGGATGAAAAGCGCACGGAAAATGGCGTGTCATTCCGAAATGTGGCGGCTGACCATATGTACATTGTTCGTCTGACATTTAATCAGGTAGACGAAGAAATTAGCGGAGAAATAGACATAGACACAGCCCTTAAACACGCTTTAAAAGGGAGCGGTTTTTCATATACCATTATGCCGGATGCCCGAGAATTGAAAGCAAAACTAGAAGGATTCGGAAAGAAGAAGTCGTTAGAGCTGATGAACGATCTTATATCGGCTTTTGTCGTGGAACTTGATGTAAACAACGATCATATTTACGTGCATAAAGAAATCAAAAAGCGAATTAATTACAAATTAGATACCAGGGCTAATATGAATTCGATTAGTGTTAAAAGCAGCATGTCCGAGTCTTTCACCCGAATAAAGGGTTATGGAAAGGTGAAGGAAGAAAAGGACATAGCAAGCGAGGAAACTAAAGGCTATGATAGTAAATCGGGGAAATGGAAAACAAACAGTGATTTAAACGCCATGTATGCGGAGGATGTTGGACAAACGTTCTCTTTTAAATTCAAAGGAACAGGCTTCAGCGTGAAACTGATCAAAGAGAAATTAGGCGGGAAAATCACGTTTAACATTGATAAAAAGACAAACAAAACATTCAGCACGTACAAAGACACGGGCAAAGAAAGTCATGTGGTTGAAACGGTTGACGTGATCCGAGGTCTTGAGGATAAAGAGCATACGGTCGTTGCAACGTTTAAGGGAAAGGACAGCAAAAACCCGAACACGAAAAAAATGAAAACGGGTTTCCGGGTAAGCGTGCCTAACGGGAATTTCATTGGACTTTATCGGACCTTTAAAAATGATGAAAAGTACATGTTCCCACCTGTGACATACATTCACCCGGACGAAAAACTTTTTCTTGTAGACGGCCGGCCAAGAGTGGCAGAAACAATTTACGAAGATTCCATTTCAAAAAAAGAGGACATGGAAAAATTTCTGAAAGAGAAAATTGATCCTTATCCAAAATTAACAATTGAATTGGATTTTGAAAAAGTATATGATCCGAAGCTCGAAGCGATTGAGGACAATATTTCCAAAGGAGCTATTATTCCAGTCATTGCCGATACAGCTTATGGCATCCTGTTTGAAGGAGAGGTAAGAGTACAGGAGATCAAATATAACCCTCTCAATTTGGACATGAAGCCGTCTGTCACGTTGACGAATTATCGTAAAGACATTATTGACTATCAACTAGAGCAGACCGTCGCAATGAAGAAGCAGCGGGATTTAATCAAGAAAGAAATAGCCGAAATGCTTGAGGCTCAAAAGAGCATAGCAAGCAGCACGCAAAGCCAATTGAATAATATCAATATGAAGGTTTCCCAGGATTTGAGTTTGTCATATTCAAGCGTTACGAAAACCTGGTCAATTGATGATAGCACCGTCAACGCTGCGGAAATTGAAGATATAGGGAACACCATTGATATTGATATAGGAATTGACATAAAACCGAAAAGTCCCAGGGCAGGCGTTGATTTTGATTTAAGTCTAAAGGGGATCACGGCAGGCGCAACCGTCGATACGATCAACCCAAGCGGCATGAATATTATGCTTGCTAAAGACGGTCAAAGAATCAGCCCAACGGCTGCCGATATACCAAACGGCGCACAAATTAATATTTCATTTTACTTAGATAGCTGACGGGAAAACGTCGGCTATTTTTTATGAAAGGAGCTGATAGCATGGGAAGATTCAGCTTGTTAAAAGTATTCAAGATCGGAAAAAATGCAGAGTTTGAAGATAATCTATCGCAAAATGCACGTTCCACAGAAAACGCATTGAATCAACTAGATATTGAAATTAAGGAACACAAAGCAAGCGAAAAAGCTCACGAAGCGGCAAGCATTGTCCACAGAGGTAAAAGCGTTGCACACTGGCTTAATAGTTATTGGTCACGTCTTGTTAACCTGATCGTCAATCATGACGGCAACGATATAAAAGAAGTTGTGGACGGAAGGGTTTCACTTGATGCGACCATTCATTCAACCTTAAACGACCGACTCGAATATGACTTCGATCAGCTTGAAAAGAAAGTGAATGACATGCTTTCAATTGTGTCTTTGCAGCCGTTTTTAAATAAATACGGCAACTTTACGAAGGCTTTACAAGCAGCATTAGAAATAGCAAAAGATCGCCCCATTTGGCTTTATATTCCCCCAGGGGGCTATACGCTGCGTGAACGAGTGAGAATTTATAAAAATACTCATATCACTTTACAGGCGGGGGCAACGATCAAGCGTGGCTTTGTAGGATCAATGTTTGTAAATGGGGATTCCACAGAAAGTTTCACTGCGTACAATGGCCACGGAAACTTGATCATTGACGGTCAAGGCGCTATCGACAGCATGGGGCATGAAATCAAAGAGCAGTGTTCTATTTTCGGCTTTGCTCATGCTTCCGGCATAATCATGCGAGATATCACCTTGAGGAATGTTTGCGGGGGACATGCTTTCGATTGTGCCGGGAATGAAAATGTCTTGATTGATAATGTGACATTCGAAGGGTTTGCGGACTATGTAGGAGACAGATGGTTTTCCGCAGCGGTTCAAGTTGATTTGATGCGTTCATCTAGTAACTTCGGTTCATTTGGCGCTTATGATCACACACCGACACGTAACCTTACTATGCAGAATTGCACGGTTAGAAAATCAACAGAGCTTGGGGGCTATCCTAGAGCCATTGATTCACATACAAGCACTGATGGCGTTCTTTATTCGGGCATTAGATTCCTCAATAACAAGGTTTACGATTGCACAGAATGGGCTGTATCGGGCAACAAATGGCAGGACGTGTTTATTGATGGCAACACATTTGAAAACTGTTCAGGTGGCGTTAGAACGTTATTACCGAGCGTCAACACTGTCTATACGCAAGACAAAAACGGAAACCCGACTGGCAGAGTAAACAAGACAAAGCGTCACACAATTACAAATAACAAATTTAAAAACATGTCGGTTGATCATGCGATTCAGGTTTATGGCCGTAAAGGCTATCAAACGATTGATCATGTGGACATTTCAAAAAATCAAATTGACGGCACAACCAGGCACGGTATTCATGTGTCTGATGTCAAACACTTTGTCATTCATGATAACAACCTAGAAAATGTCGGGCATCATGGCATTTTAGTTACCCGCAGCACACGGGGAAAGGTACACCACAACACAGGACGTGACATCCAGGGGAACGGTGTGCGAGTAGAGGAAGGGAATTGCGATTATGTTTCAGTTGATGACAACACGCTAGAAGAGATCGGTTTTTCAGGTATATCAGTTTCAGGAGAATCGGAATATGTACAGGTGGATGACAACACGATCATAAATGCGGGCAAGCGGGGGGATGAATATGACTTCATTTTACTTATGGATGGCGTCAAAAATAGCGCCGTTCGTAATAACACAGCAATCGGGAAAACGGGAAGGTACGGTATGTATTTAACTATCAAATGTTCATCTATTCAGCATTACGGCAACCGATTAAAAGGAGCAGGGAAAGTATCAGCATTAAACGATAATAGCGTTGATCCTATTCGGACCGTTGAAAATATTACTTGAGGGGGGATAGCATGACGAATCAACTTTTTAAAAATGGCGTGCTGCCATTCGTGGTTGATGCCTATGATCAAAGCGTGTATGATTCAAAAATTGTATTCTCAACCCAGGACATAGGCACAGCAAAGCTAATCTTTCAATTGCGTAAAGATGGCGTGCCTTTGCCTCTTTCAGCGGTTGACGGAAAACTCGTACTAAAGTTTGCAAATGGATCGAAAAACATTCGGAATATCACACTTGTTGATAAAGTCGAAGGGATCGCCGAATACGTCCTAGATAATGACGAGATCAAGCAATACGGCAAGGTTCAAGCGTCCTTGAATTTGTATTATCGCAACGGACAAGCCTTGTCTATTCACGAATTTACATTTGATATTCAGCGCAATTTAATTGATCAGGACATTGCCCCGGCAGCGGAATTTTATATTGATGATTTTGAGACACTTAAATATGCAATAGAGAAAATGTCGTCTGAAGCAAAACAAACTTTAGAGGAGTTAAAAGCAAAGTTTGAAGAATTAGATAAGATCGAGACTAAAGCAGGCGCACAAGCTAAAGTAGATGAACACGCTAAGGATACAAAGTTGCATGTCACAGAAGCAAAACAAAAATCATGGGATGCAAAAGAAACAACTACTGGATCACAGGCCAAAGTAGACGCAGCACTTTTAGCAGCCAAGAAATATACGGATGATCATGCTAACAATAGCGAAATCCATGTTGTTAAGGCGGATAAAGATAAGTGGAATAACGGGCAACTTTATAGGCTTACTCAAAACAATGGTAAGCCCATTTATAAAGGGACAAGCGAGACCACAGATTACAACGAGATAACTGATACCGGTTTTTATCTTATCTATAACAAGGGTTTAAATGGACCTCCATCGGTCAATAAATCATTCATGATAGTGTTAAGTTATGGTAGCACTCTTTTACAGACTGCATATGACACGAGCGGTAAGGATTCGTTTTACAGAGTACGCAACCAAGATTCTACATGGGCTGATTGGACGAGGGGTCTAACTGAAAAAGATAAAATAACCCAGAGTGAAAAAGATAAATGGAACAACGGACAGCTTTATAAATTGACTCCTAACAACGGATTGATAGCAAGGGTCCCAAATGGTACTGATATATTCACTTTACCGACCGGGTCGTATATGGGAGCTCAACTCCTTAATACTCCAGTAGAAAAGGATACGAGTTTTTATTATGTTGATGTACTTGATACGGAGTACACAGCAAATGAAGCCCGTTTGAAAAGAATTATTGTAACAAGGTCATTTGATAATATGACTTGGGTTGGGACGTTCCACACACAAGGTTTTAGAGGTTGGGAACGAATGTTGACGGAAAAAGATTTATCCAGTTCATGGAATCAAGTCACATTTGTTACTGGAACAACAAAACATTTTGCTAGTAATCCACTTCAATTCTCAATACGTCTAAACTCTTTACACCTTAGAGGGTCTTTTGAGGGAGTCCCGGCGAACGATACTATCATTGCGCGTTTTACTCAAAAACCGTCAGCGACAACCGTTTTTGTGGGTGCTACGGTTGGATCATATGGTTCAGCCCGTTTGACGCTTGCGGAAGACGGATCGTTGAAATTTGACGGTTTAAACGCAAATGACAATTCAAAGGTAACGAGAATAGAGATTAATGAATCTATTCCATTGTGGTAAAGGAGGTAACATAAATGCACGTTTATTACTATGATGAGAATTTTAAATATCAAGGCGAAGATGTAATTGATCTTGACGAGCTGCCGAAAAATGCAACAGATGTACGTCCAGAGGGGTTATATCTTCCCGTGTATGATGAAAAAAAGAGAACATGGAGTGAATCAGCATCTAAAGAGTATATAGAGAGCTTGCAGCCAAAGCCGCAGCCGTCAGAAATGGAGATCATGCAAAAGGAAATAGCCGAGCTTTATTACATGTTTGCATTAGGGGGTGATCCGTCGTGAGCGATTTCGATTGGTTCAGTAGAATCAAAAGTTTTTATGATCGTGAATTATGGTCAAAAGAAATGGTATATAACACAGTAGCAGCGGGGAGAATCACCCCCGAACAATATGAGGAAATCACAGGTGAGCCATACGAGGTATAGGCTTATTTTTTATGGCGGGAGAAGGTGAGATTGTTGGAAATGGACATGACGCAGTATTTAATGACACAAGGCCCATTTGCTGTGCTCTTTTGCTGGATTTTGTTTTATGTTCTCAACACAACAAAGGAACGTGAAAACAAGCTAAACGAGCAAATTGACGCACAAAATGACGTACTTGCAAAGTTTAGCGAGAAGTATGATGTTGTCATTGAAAAACTAGACAGAATTGAAAGAAACCAAAAATAATAACGAAAAGAGGAAATTAATATGAAAAACTTCGACAAAGGCACAGTGGTCCGCACGGTGCTTCTTTTTATTGCGCTAATCAACCAGGCGTTAATTGTGTTTGGCAAACCTGTTTTGCCGATCAGTGAGGACCAGGTAAACACATTAACAGAAACTTTATATCTTGCCTTCTCAATGGTCTTTACATTAGTGACAACCCTTGTCGCATGGTTCAAAAACAACTATGTGACATCTAAAGGACAGAAGCAGCAAGAAGTTTTAAAGCAAAAAGGTTTAACAAAATAAAGGGCTGCCCCAGGCAGTTCTTTTTTAATACCTAAAACAATTTTAAGGGAGTAGATGAACAAATGGTAAAAATCATTCAAGACTATATTTCAAAGAGTAACCCCAACAGACCAGGCAACTATATGAAGCCTTTATATATTACAGTTCATAACACAGCTAATACGTCAAAGGGTGCAGATGCAGCGAGTCACGCAGATTTTGTAAAACGATCAAGTACAGGTGTAAGCTGGCATTTCACTGTGGATGATAAAGTGATCTATCAACATTTGCCACTAAACGAAAACGGTTGGCACGCAGGAGACGGCAGAGGAACGGGCAACATGAAGTCGATTGGCATTGAAATTTGTGAAAATGCAGACGGCAATTTTGAGAAGGCGGTCGAAAATGCTCAATGGTTAATTCGCCAGTTAATGCAGGATCAAGGGATTCCATTAGCAAACGTTGTGCCGCATAAGCATTGGAGCGGGAAAGAATGTCCCCGCAAGCTGCTTAATCGTTGGGACAGCTTCAAAGCCGGGATCGCCGTTGCTCACACAAATAAAAAGCTGACTGTTAAACCAACAACAGCAGCACCATCCAAAACAGCAGCTTCCAAGCCTGCTAAAAATTCATATGCCTTGCCGACAGGCATTTTAAAAGTTACAAAGCCTCTTACAAAGGGGGCAGGCGTAAAAGCCTTACAGGAAGCCCTTGCTGCTGTACATTTCTACCCTGATAAAGGGGCAAAAAATAACGGCATTGATGGCTATTACGGACCAAAAACGGCGGATGCGGTCAAGCGATTCCAATTGATGCATGGACTTGCTGCCGATGGCATCTATGGTCCAAAGACAAAAGCGAAGCTAGAAAAGCTATTAAAATAAAAAAAGACCTTTCTCCATATGGAGGAAGGTCATTTCTTTATTTCGTCTAACAGTTCAATAATTTTTTGATTAGACTGTTTCTGTTCACGGAGCAAAGAAACAATGTTACCTGTAAACCCAATTAAAATGATCAGTAAGATAATTATTATCCACAGAAGCAATACTAATTCCCCCTTACGGCTCTATTAAGGTCCTAAAAGTCGAGTAACTCTTATTGTTTAAACCATCCTCAATTTTACCTGTCTTATACGGATAAGGAAATAGGACAATTTGATAGTTTTGTTTTTCTTTAACAATAGGAATATTAACTTCGTAAATATTAGTTGATCCCCCTTTTACAGAAATAAATGATACAGTCTTGTTATTGAATTTCACTTGTTTTGTACCTGAAAAAGCAACTACAGCATAATCTACGTTCCTATCATTTGCATTGAAGATTTGTAAGAATGCTTTTTCATTAGCTTTGGATTTAAATAGAATCTTATTTCCTCGTTCTTGGGAGGTAAGGAATGCTTCCTCTCCTGATAGTTCTCCAGTCGTTTGTAAGGGGGGAAGGTGTTTAACGTGTTGGTGATTTTGATTGTTTTTAATGTATCTTAGGGTGATAATATCTTGGAGTCCTGAACCAATATCTATATTCTCGGTCTCTAACTGGAATTCTGCTTCAGGGATAATCAATAAACTTAACTCTCTGTGATTAGGGGGACTTTCAAATTCTAATTGAATTTTTTTTACAGTGTTTTTATTCATTGTGAATGTATAAGAGTTTGAGCGCTTTTTGTTGTCAGCTTTGAATGGTATAGTTTGAAAATCTGAAAGAATTACTAGGCTGTATTTTCTTTTTACACTTAGATAATGGCTAAAGGATAAGACTTTTTTGTATGTTCGTCCTTTCTTGGCTCCAATATCTAATGTGTCTAGGATTTCCCCGTTTACCTCATATAAGCCATAAGAAACTGTTTCTGATCCAGGGCCTGTAATATCTTCTTGTTCGTCATTATATTTTTCAATAGGTGAAGGAGTAGCTGGAACACTTTCTTTTTTTTTATCAGAAATGCAACCAGTGAATAAAAAGCATACTCCTATAACCAGAAAGCAGTTTAAGAACTGAATTCTAATCTTCATGTATATTTTTATAGAAGATCAAATATGTCAAATTTCTTTTGATGAGTAACAGTTTTATAACCGTTTCGCTCATATTTAGTATTGCCGTAAGACGATCCTTTACAACCCCATCCGCCAGTTACTCCACCTAATGCTTCTGCCCCGGCATAGTTTGAGTTACTATTTGAATCTGTAGCACTTTTAGTAAGAGCGCCTTTTTGGCTATACAATCTTGATTTGGCCTCAATTTTATTAATTTTCATCTTTGCCTTTGCTTTAGTAAGCATTGAATACTTACATTTCCATGCGACATCGACGGATCGTAATTTTTTGATTTCCATATTTGAGGTGTAATCTTTTGCTAATATATTAGCATTCTTGCCACCTACTTCTGTTTCAAGAATTGATGCTGAACTCTGAGAAAATTCCTCAACAGTGACCCACTCTTCTTCAGTGTTACTTAATGTTGCATCTGCTGATTTAGGTAAAGAAAACATTGAGCTAGAAACTAAAGCAAGAGTGGCGGCTAATGGTAAAACAACTTTTTTCATACATGAAAACTCCTTTTCTGTAAATTTGATACACCGCAATTATACGTGTCTAACATTTTTTGTGAATGAACAAAAAGACTTGTAGATTCGACAATTCATTAATTTATCCCTGTTTTTACAGTCCAAAAAAAACAGGAAAAAACTCCTTGCGGGACAACGAAACATGATTTTGCGTTAGAACGAAAAAACTTCTATATATTATATTTTATGGTAAACATATGTTAATATTTGTTTGAGTATTTAGAATTTGGACAGAAAGAGGTGTTTATTATGAGTAAACTTGCTTCTGAGTATGTTGCTAATATCTTAAATGAATGGTATATGGCTATAAAACAGCAAGATGTTGAGGTTGCCGAGAAATATTTCGAAGAGGGCAGGGCTCTGTTTGATGAAATGGAAGAAGACCAAGAAGTATTGATGTATTATTCTTTGCTTGAAGAGAGACATAAAATGATGCTTCACCAGGACAAAGGTAAAGAGTTCCCAAAGCACTCGTATTTCAGTAAGAAACATAAGAAAGAAATTCGAAAAACAGATAATATGATTGAGTATTATTTCTTTTTATTTGAAGCTCTATACGAATCACACAATCGTAATTATGGTAACGCAATTAGTCTTTTTAAAATCGCTGAGAAAAAACTTGCAAATATTCCCGATGATATTGAAGCTGCTGAATTTTATTCAAAGGTAGCCTCTCTTTATATGATGCTTGGTCAAAACATAGTATCTTTAAATTATATAAAGGATGCAATGCACATTTATAAAAGAAATGAGGGTTACAAAAAAAAGCTTGCGACGTCTATGATGGTTGTGGGGCATAACTATACAGAGCTGGGCCAATATGATAAAGCTGAAGATATTTATTTCGAAGCAATACGAATTTCCAAACAACTTGAAGATCCTTTTTTTGAGGCTATGATCCATCATAATTTAAGTATCACTTATTCAGCTGCTAAAAGATCTCAAAATTGCATAAATGCTCTGAAAAAAGCATTTAGAAATGATGAATGGAAACAGTCGGTTTACTACATAAACTCCCTCTATATGATCACAAAAGAACTCTTCATAATAGGACAATCCGATCAAGCTATTTATTATTACAAAAAAGCACAGGAAAACTTAAATGAAAAAGAGAATAAAGTGTATGAGGCTAAAATAAACATTATTTATGAGTTGTTCCAGAAAACTCCTGAAGAGAGCGTTAATAAGTGCAGGAGCTACATTCATTACTTATTTGAACAGAATGATGCGGATAGTGTGCGCGATCTCGCTTTAATCATTTCGCAATATTATGAGGCGAGAAGTTATATTCAAGAATCTCTGGAATTCTCTAATCTTGCTATTTTAGCCGAGAGGAAAATGAAGCAGTTGGAGGGTGTCTAATGAAAAACTTAATTCTTTGTTTAGCTGCTCTAGGCGCGATAGTAGCGGCTAGTTATGCGGGCTCAATGAATGCTCATGTTACAGAGAAACCGGTCGGAACTTATATGTTATTAGCAGAAAAACCAGTCGGTACTTAATAAAACCCTTCTCATCTTAGAAGGGTTTTCTACTTTTCAAGGAATCGTTGAAACGTAAGTTTGCTAACGTGTTGGATTATTTTCAGCATCTACATTTCTTTTAATTTTGCTTCTGCTGCTTTCATTGCTTCGTTTTTTGTTTTGAACCCTTTGTGAACAATCCTTTTTCTTTTCCCTGTTGCTTTATCGAGTGATTCTAGGATATACGAAAATGTGTTGTCTCCACATGGTTTTACACTAATCATGTTATCCCTCCTGTTTCAATAATATATTAAATTCATTTTACTGAATATCCCATAAAAAGCAATATAATCAGAAACGCCATTCCTTTTTCTCTTTATCCCATCTCATCTCTTTTCGGGAAATAAGATTTTCAACTGCCTTACGAATCGCTGGCTCATCCCTGCCTGTTTTTCTTTTAAGTTCATTCATTGTTGGGTTACGTCTAAAACGGCTCATATTATAGATGATCCTGTATAGCTTCCTCTCAAGATCATTCATGAAATCACCACCCAGGACTATCTTATTTGAATATCTTTTTCATTAGCTTGCCGGATGCTTTACCCGCAGCACGTCGCATGATACGCTTTCCTATAGTGCCCTTTTGAACAGCATTGACGTCACCCAGGTATTTTGATGTTTTATAAAGGAATGATCTTATTTTATTTATGTTCATGTATTTCACTTCCTTCATTAGTATATTTATGTGGGTACACCCACAAAACACCCACAAACATATGACGGCTTATTATTTTATATGACGTAAAACAAATATAAACCGCAGGAATCACGCCAACAAGAGAACGTATGTTTTCGTGTGATTCCCAAAAATAATTAAGTTTGAAATGGAAGGTTCACTCGGTTAATAAAAAAAGACCAAAAACGTGATATCAAACGTTTTTGGTCTTTTTGTTTTTGAAAAAATCCAATTCACATCCCGCTAGGCTGGTAAAACGCATCAAAGGCTTTAGACAAATCGTCAGCTGCAGATGACAAGATCGTTTCTTCTTCTAAAATCGCTGTTCCTTGTGCTCGGACAATATGAAATTGATGAAACCCCATCAAGTTTTGAAATATTTCTTTTAGGTAATGATGTGAAAATTCCAGAGGTGTATATCGATCGTTATTTGTGAAAATTGAGCCGCTTGCTTGAAGTAAAAGTACACGATAATCGTCAGTCATCAGACCAACAGAACCATTTTCTGTATATTTGAACGTTTCTCTCGCAATAAAGATATTATCTATATAATCTTTCATTCGTGAAGTCACATTGAAATTGTGAACAGGTGACACGATCACAATTCGATGATGTGCTTTGAATTGAGCCAATAAAGCAGATGAAGCAGCGGCGATTTTTTCCTCGGCAGCCGTTAATGCTTGTTTGGATGCTTGCTTATCCCAAATTCCTAGCAGCTGTTCTTTTTCGATACGAGGAATTTCAGTTCCATATAAATGTAAAATGGTTGGTTCTTCATGAGGGAATCTTTCTTTAAACTGTTTTAAAAATAGTGTTTGCAGTTTGTTTGAATAGCTTTCTTGTTGAGTAAAATCTGGGTGCGCGTTGATGATTAATGTTTGCATGTACATGCTCCTTTTCTTTTGATAAGCTGAGTATAAATGATAAAGGTGACAAAAGAAGTCACCTTTTTAAGAGGGAAAACAAATGAAAAAATCAGAACGATTAAACCAAGAACTTATTTTTTTAAGCGATAAACACTCTTTTCAGTTAAAGGACTTACAATCCGAATTTGGCATTTCTAAAAGGACGGCTTTAAGAGATATAGAAGAGCTAGAGTCAATGGGTTTAGCTTTTTACGTTGAAAATGGCAGACATGGAGGATATCGACTGGTGAATCAATCTCCATTGGTTCCTATTTATTTCAATATAGAAGAAGTCCAAGCTGTTTTTTTCGCTCTTAAAGCGCTAGACCTGGTGTCAGCAACACCATTTAAAAAATCCTACTCACAAATTCGGCAAAAGTTGTTTGCCACAATGTCTGATGAGAAAAAGCAAATGATTACGGAGACTTTGGAAGTGATTCATTACTATAATGTCGCACCAGTTAGTGAACAAAATCATTTGGAATTGATTTTACAGGCGATGATGGAAGATCAAATCGTGAAGATGACGTACACTCAATATGAAAATAAAAGGATCAGGCTGCAATTTCTTGAGTTATTTTATCGAAATGGGATTTGGTTCACAAAAGCATATGATGTTCAAAATAAAAAGTGGGGCATCTATAGATGTGACTTTATGAAGGACTTGATCATTGAAGAAGAAGGCAGAGGCACCTATACGAAGGAAGAATTAAAAGCAATGCAACTCGAGTACGAAAAAACTTATCATGATATCTCATTTAAATGTCGATTAACGGAACAAGGAAAAGAAAAGTTTTTAAAGCATCATTACCCAAATATGAGATTGGAGATCATTGATCAGATCCCTTATATTGTGGGTGGATACAACCAAGAAGAATTATCGTATATGACTCATTATTTGATGTCATTTGGGAAACATGTGAAAATTGAATACCCAGAGGAATTGAAAGAAAGTTATTTGAATCAATTACGAGAAGTGATTGACAAGTATTGAATCAAAAAAATTAATATACTACAGAAAAGGCGAACTTTAGTGGTTCGCCTTTTTCTCTTTAACTACTATGATGTCAGTTACTTCGCCACATCCATTGTGTTTGTTTTCGATTTATCATCGACCTTTCCATACGTCAGCTGCCGCCAAATAAATTCCATCGGTCCATACTTAAACCGCTTTAACCAAAACGTACTGAAAAGCACAAGGAAGACATACACGCCAATAGCCATGAAAAACGTACCAGCCGGCTGGAGATGATCGACAAGCCCCGCTCCATACTTTAGAAATAGCAGAGTTCCAATGATCGAGTGTAGCAAATAACAGGTCAGTGACATGCGTCCGACTTTGGTAAAGACCATCAAAGCACCTCGCAGCTGAGGGACGTGAAGAAACAGCATCGCAAGTGTACTCATATAAAACATACTACCTGTTAATCCGCCGTTTTGTTCAAGGGCAGAGGCAATGTTCACCCACAGTGTATTTTCAAAAGGATTGACCGCTGCTATGATCGTACTGCCTTGGGTGATGAGAAAAGCGATGGCAAAAATGATCCAAATGCGATTCCAAATCGTTTTTTTCGCCTCCATGTTTTTGAAAAACTCCATTTTCACAAAATACACACCAAGTAAAAACATGAAAAACATAGAATAGACGGTGGAAAAAGAACTTGAAGCCATTGTCACCATATCTGTCCACCGGTCACCAATAGATGCTAAATAAGTCAGACTGTTGTGGCTGATTAATTCAAAATCAGCAAGGTCCGGCTTGCCTGATGATCCTGAACTGACGGTATTGAGCAGCATCGTGAAAAAAGGCGTGAGCAATTGAATCACAAAAAGTGTGATGAGCCAGTAAAGGATGGTTTTGGCTGTACGTTTGTAAAAGAAAAGCAATAAAAAGCCAGCGACTGCATAATAGGCCAAAATGTCACCAATCCAAACAAAGGTCAAATGCAGAAGGCCAAATCCTAAGAGAATGGTTAATCTGCGGGCAAACAGTTTGTTCGGACTGTCCACCTTCTGAGCAGCTCGATCCATAAAAATCATAAAACCAACGCCGAATAGGAAGGAGAACAACGTAATGAATTTCCCTGAGGCAAACCAATTCACCACATTGTGAAAGACATCATTTGACTGCATGTCAAATCCCCTGGCCGAATCCACGATCAAAAAGTAATTAACTAGAATAATCCCCATTAAGGCGAACCCTCGTACAATGTCCAAGAAATGAACCCGTTCCCGCAGACTCATCGGTTGTCCGTGTGCTACTTTGTTTGCATTCATATCCATGCTCCTTTTCTTGTTTGTGATTCGGATCAATTCATCGATCCTTACAATGAATCAATATACGGCCCAATTCTTAACAATTTATGAAGATCCAATTTTTTGAAAATAAATGTGACAAATTGATGGCAGATGGCCAAATTCATAAACTGTTAAGGTTTATGCTGTATCTTTTCACATAACTAGATGATATATAGTAAAGACATAAAAGAAAGAGCAACACATTACATGAGGTGAGAGACATGACCCATCGAATATTAGTCGTAGAAGATGATCAGGATATTGGTGACCTTCTGCAGGAATCCCTTTCACGTGCAGGATATGAGGTGCTAAGAGCGATGAATGGCGAGCAAGCATTGAAGTTTGTGGACGATTCGCTCGATTTGGTGATTTTGGATGTGATGATGCCGGGGCTCTCAGGCATCGAAACGTGCCAGCAGATAAGAGCCTCTTCCAATGTCCCGATTCTATTTCTAACAGCCAAATCAAGTACATTCGATAAAACCGAAGGCTTACTTGCCGGCGGGGATGATTATATGACAAAACCTTTTTCACAAGAGGAGCTTCATGCTAGAGTGATTGCACAATTACGCAGGTATACTGTCTATCAGGAAAAGAAGGAACAGGAAGAGACCTTTCTTGTTGGGGGCAAACTGAAGGTAAGTGAAGAATTTAATGAAGTATGGAAAGAAAACCAGCAAATTAAGCTGTCTGATCTAGAATATCGGATGTTAAAACTGCTTATGAGCAGGCGAAACAAAATCTTTTCAGCCCAAAATATTTATGAAAGCGTGTGGGGACAGCCTTATTTCTATTGTTCCAACAATACGGTGATGGTGCATATTCGAAAGCTGCGTGCCAAAATTGAGGATGATCCTGCGCGTCCTGTATATATCAAAACTGAATGGGGAAGAGGATATCGATTTGGCACATCCACATCGTAAATATACACTGGCCAAAAAGCTTGCACTGCTGATTTTGGCGGCTGCAATTGTGAGTGGTATTGTCTTTTTGACGCTGCAAAAGATCACCAATGATTTGATCGATGGATATTTGAGTTCGGACGAGTATTACGATCAGGAGTCAGCCAAGTACATTCAAAAATTCAGCCGCTATGTGTCTGAGAATGAGCTGTCTTCAACGGATCGACAAGCGTTTGGTGAGTGGGTGAAAAAAGAGAATTACATTAATTTGACTATCTTCAAGGATGAGGTGCTGCAATATGACTCCATCTATTCGGCTGCGGATGAATCGGCGTACGGAAAAGAAAGGATGACTCAGTACGCTGAGCAACATTCGTATCCGGTTCAGTTTAGCGACGGTAAAGGCCGCGTCATGGTGGACGGGTTCTATTCATCTCGCTACCACGATCTTGCCTTTACACTCGAGCTGCTCGGAGCAACGCTTATTTTTCTCCTCATGGTTCTTCTCGGGATTCGCAAAAGTCTGCGCTACCTGCAAACGATTCACCAAGAGATACATATTCTTGAAGGCGGAGAGCTGGACTATGAGATGACGGTGAAAGGGCATGACGAATTAGCGATGATTGCCAAAAGTATTGAGGACCTTCGTAAAGCTTTTTTGGACAAGCTTCAAGCCATTGATGAGCTGCAAGAAGAGAGCCGCAGCTTGGTTACTGAAATGTCACACGATATGAGAACACCGCTGACGTCGCTGATGATGAATTTGGAGTTTGCGAAAAAAGAGGAGGCTGGAGCGGATACCCGTAAGGATCAATATATAGCAAGTGCTTATGAAAAAGCACTGCAATTGAAAAATCTATCTGATAATCTGTTCGCCTATTTTCTACTTGATAAAGAACATGAACCTGAGCTTGAGACAGTTGCAGTCAAAGAGGTCATTTACGATCTCTTATCAGATCAGGTGGCGATTTTGCAGCAAGAGACATTTAAGGTTCATCTTTTAGGAGAGCTGCCAGACAGCTATATCAATGTGAATGTCGAGGAGCTTGGCCGAGTGTTTGATAATCTGATGTCGAACATACTGAAATACGCTGACCCGAAAAAAGATATCAATCTCACGTTTCTATCCGACCAAGAAATCTTTGAGATCCATATCAGCAATGCGATAAACGAGACAAATGACACGCAGGAAAGCACTGGACTTGGTGAACGAAGCATAAAACGAATGATGTCCCGCATGCACGGGCAGTTTGAAAGGATGGAAAAGAACGGCGTTTACTACATCGTGCTGCGATTCTGGCACATCAAAATATAGGTGGCAAATGAATAACATGGAATGGAGAGACAATCTAATGAAACGATTCAACAACTTCCAAAAGGTACCCGATCTCTTGCAAGGCCTTCTGAATATTTGTTTATTCTTTCTGGCCATTGCTTTAAGCGTCCTCTTAATTAGTGAAACTTGGTATATTGTCCAATTCGTTTACAAGAATTTGCTCAGCAAAGAAGACAGTTATTATGAAATGCTTGGTGAGTTGCTGATCTTCTTTATGTACTTTGAGTTTATTGCCTTAATTATTAAGTACTTTAAATCAAACTTTCATTTTCCGCTTCGCTATTTTATTTATATTGGCATCACGGCCGTCATCCGTTTGATTATTATCGATCATAAGGAGGCTGTATCGACGTTCTGGTGGGCGTTGACTATCTTAGCCATGACGGTTGCACTCTTTATCGCTAGTAAACGACATGCGGTTCAGGAGCATGAAGAAGTGAAGTGAGGGAAGAAGACGAACGATGACCGTTCGTCTATTTTTTTATATGTTGATTAATGAAACGCCTTGTGACGTACCTGTAACAAGTGCCTTTATGTGTGATGAAAAACAACATGTTCCTGGCTTATTTACTTTCTGGCATTTACACATATACAATTTTCATAGTGTTTGTTCAGCTAAGGAATTGGAGGAAGAACATGATTAAATTAATTATTACGGATTTAGACGGCACTTTTTTAAATCGCCAAGGATCATTTGATCAAGCTTTATTTCAGAAAATAAAAGCATTAATGGAAGAGAAAAATGTAGCGTTCGCTCCTTGTACGGGAAAGCAGTGTGAACGAGTGGAGGCATTGTTTGGTGAGTATGCAAAGGATTTTTGGATTTTAGGGGATAGCGCAACGCGGATTAAAAAGAATGGACAATTTGTTTATGAATCTTTAATAAAAAATGATCTGGGTTTATCGATCATCCATAAGCTGGAGGAGATAAGTAAAGTGCAGACGATCATTGCATGTACGAAAGATGGTGCAGTGGTCAATGAGCATTTATCTGAGAGTGAAATGAGATTTGTGACGGGCTCTTATACAAATGTCCTCAAGGTTTCAAACTTTGCAGACATACAAGATGACTTTGTGAAAATCACCGTTCATGATCCTGAGGCAAATTGCGTACAGACGAGAGAAATGTTAAGTGAATTCTTTGAACAAGTATATGTTGTCGCTTCAGAAGATACGTGGATTGACATTTCCAATATTGGTGTTCATAAAGGAACCACCGTGAAGCAGCTGCAGAACATTTTGGGGGTAACAGAAGAGGAAACGATGGTATTTGGTGATGGACGTAATGATCTAGAACTGATGGAATCCGCTCAATACAGCTTTGCTGTAAGAAATGCCGTCCAAGAGGTAAAAGATGCTGCGCATTTTATTACGCTCTCAAATGAAGAGAGCGGGGTCATGCATACGATTCAAAAAATCCTAAGTTTGCAGCCTTAATCGTAATCAATCCAAAAGACGAACGATGACCGTTCGTCTTTTTTCATGTCTGGACATTGACGAAATGAACACTTAGTCGATATCTGTCTATTAATGAACGGTTAGGGTCATATTGACAATTGATTGTCATGCATCTAAAAAGTAGAATATGAGTAACAGTAAATAAACAGTTGTTCATTAATGGATAGGTGTTTGTTGTGGTGAGTGATCAGCTGGATAAAAAGGTTTTTTCCTGATGTACGTCTTCATATGGTATGCTTTAGAAGCCTTATCTTTCCATCGAAATCGATCATCATGATTCTATGAACAGGGGTTGTTCATATGCGAAGTATTCAAAGTTTTTTAGTAGAACAGCTACTTGCTTTGACGAAAAAGAAACTCAATGTAAATGATTATCTAGAAGAACGAAGAAAGGCAAATCAACTACCTTATGAATTACCTGAAAAAATCAAGAATAAGTACAAAATTACTAAAAATGACTCGTTTCCAGTCGATACGTATATGCTGAAATCAAATGACCAGCCAGATGACCATCAGGTGTTGTTTATACCAGGTGGTGGCTATATCGAACAGCCTTTAACTTGGCACTGGCGTTTTTTAGATCGATTAACGAAGCAATTAAATAGTACGGTGTATGTGCCGGTGTATCCAAAAGCACCGAACCATCAGTATATGGATGCGATCGAGAGTGTCCTCCCTGTGTACCAAGGTCTTTTAGAGAAAGGAACACCTGAAAATATCGTCATCATGGGCGATTCTGCTGGCGGCGGTTTATCGTTAGCTTTTGCTCAATACTTGGCAAAAAAGGGCTTGCCGCAGCCAGGAAATATCATTCTTTTATCACCATGGCTAGATGTCACATTAAGCAACCCAGATATCGCTGCTATGGTTCCAAAAGAACCAATGCTCAATCTAGCCTTATTAATTGAAGCAGGAAAAAGATATGCGGGTGAAATGGATGAAACACACCACTTAGTCAGTCCAATTTATGGAGAGATCAAATCATTGGGACGAATTTCTGTTTTTATAGGCACTCACGAATTCTTTCTCCCAGATGCTCGTAAATTCAAAGAGATGGCAGATAAGCAGGGGGTTCCAATAAACTATATAGAATATCCTAAAATGAATCACGTGTTTCCTGTCTTCCCTATACCAGAAGCAAAAAAAGCGTTAAATCAAATTGTCGCAATTATTGAAAGTAATACCTTCCCTTTGAAAGAATTCAATGAATAAGATATAGGAATGAGGATGACTAGCGCGGCTGGCCATTCTCGTTTCTGTTTGAAGGAGCAAAAAAATTGACAGATATCAAGAACGAACCATTCTCGTTTACAAGTATGCAGCAGGCAGCCCCTGGACATATTCCAGAAAGACAATTCATTTCATCACATGATGGTACAAGCCTTGCGTATTATCCATTTTTATCAGAAAAGAAGACCCAGGCCAATGTGATCTTGATCCATGGCGGTGGTGCTCATAGTTTGGCTGGTTATGAGCATATCGCTTACACACTGCAACATGATTTTCACGTAAATGTATTTTTACTTGATCTAAGAGGCCATGGCCATTCTCAAGGAAAAAAGGGTGATACACCTCGTGTCACGGATGTATGGCAGGATGTCTCGCAGGTTGTGGATGCCATTAAACAGGATCAGAAAGGTGCCATCTACCTTTGTGGTCATTCTTCGGGAGCGGGCCTGCTGCTTAACTACTTGTCTTGGCCAAAAAAAAGAGAAGTAGATGGTTACTTTTTTATTGCACCTGAATTTGGCTATAAGTCAGGCACTGCAAGGGCTGATCAAATCCCTTTTGCCACTGTTCAAGTATGGAAGTTCGTTCTGTCTGCGATGACAAAAGGGGTGCTGATGAGTCATTCTGAAGCCGTACGTTTTCACTATCCTGCATGGGTGGTCGAGCAGGATCCACTTCTATTGACGACCATCACTGTCAATCTATCTCTTGCCTTAACCCCATCTGCACCTAAAAACCAATTTGCGAAGATGGATCGGCCGTATGGCATGTTTGTAGGCAGCAAGGATGAGCTGTATGACGTCGAGACATTTCTCCCTTATCATGAACTGCCAAAGGAACCGATCAAAAAACAATCAGTCTATCAAGTGCTTGAAGGACATACCCATTTGTCAGTTTTACTAGAAGCAGGAAAACAGATTGGCAGGACCATCCAGATGTGGAATCCTTCTATTTAGTATGAATAACTAGTCAATACTCTCCCAATTTCTTAAAAATTTACATTGACACCATCCTTTTCTATGATAAAATCATAGTGTGATAATGAGAATCGTTATCAAACGATATGACTACATATAGAATGGATAGGTGAGGTACATGTTCAAGAAATCTTTTTGGTCGCTATTAGTTGTGCTCTCCATCGTTTTACTTGCAGCTTGCGGCAGCAATAGCAGTAACGGCAAGTCAGATAGTAAAGAGAAAACAAGAACCGTTGAAAGCGCTATCGGTTCAACTGAAATTAAAGGATCGCCTAAACGTGTGGTGACACTGTACCAAGGAGCAACGGATGCAGCAGTCGCTATGGGCATTAAACCAGTAGGTGTTGTTGAATCATGGCTTGAAGCACCTACATATAAATATTTAAGAAATGACTTAAAGGATGTTAAAATTGTTGGGCAGGAAACACAGCCAAACTTAGAGGAAATTGAAAAGCTCAAGCCTGATTTGATCATTGCATCGAAAATCCGTCACGAGCAAATTTTTGATCAGCTGAAAGAAATCGCTCCAACTGTTGCAACTGAAACTGTGTTCACATTTAAAGATACAGTGAAGTTGATGGGTGAAGCGTTAAACCAGGAAGACAAATCAAAAGAATTGCTGACAAAGTGGGATGACCGCGTCGCTGATTTCAAAGAAAAAGCGAAAAAAGACATCAAAAACTGGCCAATGAGTGTATCTGTGGTGAACTTCCGTGCAGATCATGCTAGAATCTATCAAACTGGTTTCGCAGGGTCCATTTTAACAGAGCTGGGCTTTGAAGGACCTAAGAATGTCAAAGATAAAAAGCAAGACATCATTACACTGACAGACAAAGAGAGCATTCCGCAAATGGATGCAGATGTGATCTATTACTTTATGGATGAAAAGGATAAAGCGGTTGAAAAAGCATATAAAGAGTGGACAAGTCATCCTTTATGGAAGCAGCTTGACGCAGTGAAAGCGAAACAGGTGCATAAAGTAGATGAAATCACTTGGAACATGGGCGGCGGTATTATCGCTGCAAACATGATGCTTGATGATATTTACGATCGTTTAGGAATTGATAAATAAGTCGTAACAGAGGAGAAAATGTGAATATACCATTTTCTCCTTTTTTCCATAACAGATTGAAAGCGGGAATCAGATGAGAAGTTTAATAAAAAAGGATTCAAGCAAGGCACTGCTTTTTGCTGGATTCATTGTGTTGATGTTGGTCTTTTTTATGCTCAGTATTTCCCTTGGGCAAACCTCAATTTCCCTCAAAGCCACCATCCATGCTTTTCTTCAATTTGATGAATCGGATCCAAACAGTGTCATTGTCATGACATCCAGATTATCAAGAGCTTTAATTGCAACGGTCGTTGGCTCAAGCCTGGCGATTTCAGGTGCACTCATGCAGGCATTGACGAGAAATCCGCTTGCGGCGCCTGATTTATTAGGAATTAATGCAGGTGGACTATTTTTTATCGTGATTTCGATTGTTTTCTTTTCAACAGAGTCGTTAACAAGCTATATGTGGACAGCCTTTCTAGGCGCAGCGATTGCAGGGATGCTCGTTTTTCTATTAGGTTCTATTGGAAGAGATGGATTGACGCCGGTCAAAATAGTCCTTGCAGGTGCGGCGATATCTGCACTGTTTGCGTCTTTTACACAAGGTCTTTTAATCGTGAATGAACAGTCGATTCAAAGCATTTTGTTCTGGATGGCTGGGTCAGTGTCTGGAAGAAGCATTGATATGTTAATCCCTGTTTTGCCTTATATTTTAGGTGCGACTGTAGTGGCGCTGCTTCTTGGACGTTCTATTAATGTTCTTTTGTCGGGAGATGATATTGCCAAAGGACTTGGCCAGCGTACACTGCTGCTGAAAATCACGATGGGTGTCCTCGTTGTCTTTTTAGCAGGTGGTTCCGTCGCTGTTGCTGGTTCAATTGGTTTTGTTGGTTTTCTTGTGCCGCATATTGTGAAAAAGCTCGTCGGGCCTGACCACCGCTGGGTACTGCCGTATTGTGCCGTTGTGGGGGCGTCTCTTTTACTTGCCGCGGATTTGGCGGCTCGTTTTCTGATCATGCCGCAGGAAGTGCCGATTGGTGTCATGACGGCGGTAGCAGGAGCGCCTCTATTTGTTTATCTCGTGCGCAAGGGGTTGAAGACAGGTGGCTAAAACATATACAGTGCGTTCTAAAGGCGGGCGCATTTCATTTCAATTTTCAAAGCGGACGTTTTTGATTTTACTTTTATTGACGGCCATTGCCTTTGGCTTATTTATTCTCAGTCTCAGTATGGGAAGCCGGTTCATTCAGCCGGTCGATGTGTTGCTTCATTTAATCGGTCAGGGAGAGGGGAATTCCTTTGTGTTAAATACACTGAGGATTCCACGAACGCTGCTGGCTGTCTTAGTTGGATCCGCACTTGCGGTATCAGGGCTTATTTTGCAAGGGTTGATCCGCAACCCGCTGGCATCTCCTGATATCATTGGAATTACAAGTGGTGCTTCGTTTGGTGCGATTATGTTCATCGTCTTTTGGATGGGCACTGTGCCTATTGCTTATCAATCCTTATGGGCGATTGCAGGTGCTTTTGCGGTATCGAGTCTGATCTATTTGCTTTCATGGAAAAAAGGGGTCAAGCCGATCACACTTGTTCTAATGGGAATTGGGATTTCTGCCATTATGAAGGCATGTGTGACGTTTACGCTTGTTCTTAGTGATACGATGACAACGACCAAGTCTTACATCTGGCTGACGGGGAGCTTATATGGTTCTACGATGAAAGACGTCACTGCGATGCTTCCTTGGGTGATGATCATTTTACCGATTGTCATGGTGTTAGCAAGAACGATGAATGTAAAAGAACTTGGCGATGATCTTGCAACAGGTCTCGGGGTAAAAGTGCAGGCGAAACGATTATTCTTTCTCCTGATGAGTGTGACATTGGCTGGTGTTGCAGTCGCATTTGCAGGCGGCATAGAATTTGTTGGACTCATGGCGCCGCACGTTGCACGGATGATCATTGGACGTTCATTCATAGCGCTTGTCCCAGCATCTGCGCTAGTTGGAAGTATTCTCGTGATGCTGGCTGATCTTGTGGCTAGAACCGCATTTCTACCGTTAGATGTTCCAGCAGGTGTATTTACGGCAGCTATTGGTGCACCGTTCTTTATTTATTTGTTATATCAACAGCGTAATCGATAAACAGAAGATGGGGGTTTTGATATGAGGCCAGAGTGGGTTGAGAGAGAATTACTTGATTTCGGGGTACACATCACAAATGGACCTATGACATCTGATCGCACACTTGCTGCGCTTTTTTCAGAAGCAGCCGTCATACGTTTATTAGAAGCTGAAAAGGAAGCGATGCATGCACCGAATCTTGCGGTAGCAGCCTCTATGTTTTCAAAGCGGTACGGCTACTTAGCTGTCAGTTCCTCTTTATACTTGATGACGCTGTATGACGGTGTCTATCAGTTTCCACCAGCAGCATGTGCATTTAGAGAGGATCGAAAAATTGAAATAGATGAGGCGTCGTGTTCGTTTGTTCCACTAGAAGGAGAGCGGCATGAATGGAGAGAGAAGGTCGTGCGTGAATTGTTTACGGAGTGTGTCACGCCTCTTTTAGACGTGCTGAACCGCACATCAAAACTCTCTTATCGTATTTTATGGGAAAATGTAGCGGTTCGAATCAACTCTCTTTATCGAAGCATGATGCGGGAAGCGGAAGAGCCTGCGGTGAAGCAGCGCGTGCGGGAGGATTATCTGTATCTGAAGCAGGCGGCTGGAGATGTTTTTGGAGCTCATCAAAATCCATTTCAGCACAGCCTAAACCTAGACGACAGTTTACTTGAAACATCCAACCGGAAGACCTGCTGTATGTATTATAAGCTAGAGAAAAAATCGGAGAGTCTCGATTATTGTCTTGTTTGTCCGCTTGAAAAAAAGAAAGGCACTGCTTGCTCGTAGCAGTGCCCTTTTTTTATTCCCAAATCTCACTTGCCCATTCAGGGTGATCAATAAAAGGGTTGCGATTGTGCTGATACGTTTGATATATGATCTCATTGCGGTTCCGTTCGATTTGATCGACTGGGTCCTGCTTGTGCCATTTGAGAAGTACAGACATTTTGCCGTGAAGAGGAGAGCTTCCATTATTTACTTTGTCGTTCAATTCTAAATCTGGAAAGCGGTCATCTCCTTCGTAGCGAACCGCCATATAAAAGAGCATTCTCGCAACATCTCCTTTGACCCGGCTGTGAGGTTCGAATGAGTCGCTGTCGTAGAAATTGCCCGGCGCTCCTTTGTATTCATTACCACCCACGTCAAAATCTAAATTTCCGCGTGTGCTGTTCGTTTGCACATCTGCCGCACGAAGGTGGTGGAGATCTGTCCCAGGCCCTTGGCTTGTCCCGAAATTGCCGTGAGACTTGGCCCAGACATGCTCCCGGTTCCACTGGCCCACATTTCCGCCATTCGACTGCTTTGAACGGGAGACACCACTATAAAGCAGCAGCACATTGTTTGGGTTATTGGGGTCTTCATCTGTTTTCTTTAAGGCATCCCACACCTGGCTGTAGGATAGCTGCGTATGATCATCGATGATATCGTGTAAAGCCTTCTTAAGAGCGGGTCCTGATTTGCCAGCAGCAGATTGGTAATAGGAATCGATTTGACTTGTGGCGGCAGTTTGCGTTTGTTGTGCAGATGTTTCGTTTTGAAGCTGTAACGGGGAAAAGGTGATCGTTTGACTAGGTTCACTCAGATTGAAACCTTGAGCATTTGCAGCTGGAGGCAGCGGGGCGGCGAATGTGCCGAATATCATGATTCCGGCGGCCACAGTTCCAAATAAAGTTCTTTTCATTCGATTTCCTCCTTGATAGGGAATGTATTCTCTTTATTTCTATCATATTGCCATGAAGAAATAAATGGATTTCTCGTAAATTTTATGTAATAAGTTCATAGGAAAAGAGATTGCTATTTTAGGCGTATTCCTGTATAAGTGGGCTTATAAGGATGGACAGCAAGGGAGAGGATGGATCACGTGAAAGAACTGCAAACACCTTCAAGAACGATTATGACACCGGGACCCGTTGAAGTAGATCCGAGAGTGCTCCGTGTGATGAGCACGCCAATTCTCGGTCAATTTGATCCAGCATTTACACACATTATGAATGAAACAATGACCTTATTGCGGTCACTTTTTCAAACAGAAAACAAATGGGCTTATCCAATCGATGGTACGTCCCGTTCAGGGCTTGAAGCTGTGCTCGCCAGTGTGATTGAGCCGGGAGATTCAATGCTTGTGCCTGTCTTTGGCCGCTTCGGTCACCTGCTCATTGAAATAGGGCAGCGCTACGGAGCTGAGGTACATACAATGGAATGTGAATGGGGGACGGTTTTTAATCCTGACGACATCATCAAAGAAATAAAGCGGGTCAAGCCTAAAATCGTTGCCATGGTTCATGGTGAAACATCCACCGGACGATTACAGCCGCTCAATCAAATCGGTGAAGCATGCCGGGCTCTTGATGTGCTGTTCATTGTAGACGCTGTGGCGACCATTGGCGGTGTCGAGGTAAAAGTGGATGAATGGAAAATTGATGCGGCGATTGGCGGCACGCAGAAATGTTTATCTGTTCCATCAGGCATGTCACCTATTACGTATAATGACCGAGTCGCAGCTGTCATTGAATCGAGAAAGAAAGTAGAAAAAGGCATTGCGACACAGGATGAATTACAAAAACAAATCGACATTTCTCCAATCAAAAGCAATTATTTTGATTTAAGCCAGCTTCAGGATTATTGGAGCCCAAGACGATTAAATCATCATACAGAAGCGACAACGATGCTCTATGCACTGCGAGAAGGGGTTCGTCTTGTGCTGGAGGAAGGGCTGTCTGAACGTTTTCAAAGGCACACGTATCATGAGAAAGCCTTGATGAAAGGTCTTGAAGCAATGGGGCTTGAATTGTTTGGTGATCCAGATTGTAAAATGCCGGTTGTAACCTGTATTGTCATTCCAAGTGGTATTGACGGAGAAGCGGTCCGTGCCGATCTGCTCCATCATTTTGGGATTGAGATTGCAAGCTCCTTTGGACCGCTTGCCGGCCGTATATGGAGAATTGGGACAATGGGCTACAGCTGCCGAAAGGAAAATGTGCTGTTTGTGTTAGCAGGGCTGGAAGCGATTCTCATCAAACACGGTGCGGCTATCCATTGCGGAGCAGGGCTTCAGGCGGCTCTTTCTATCTATGAACAAGCTGAATAACGAGCTCCAAAATACTCGCCATTGGCGGGTATTTTTTATTTGGAAAAGAACACTAATTTTTGAAAAACTAGACTTATAGATGAGGTTATCGCTATACTGGAGAAGTTCTTATCATTTTTGTCATCATTTTCATTTATTTGAAGAAAGAGGTTTTTATATGAAGAAGATGGGAATATTATACATTTTGATGCTCAATATTTTTATTGCCATGCTTGGCTTTGGCCTCATTGTACCTGTTATGCCGAGTTACATCGAAGCATTTGGTGCAACAGGAAAAACACTCGGTTTTCTTGTCGCTGCAACAGGTTTTACACAATTTGCGTTATCTCCGGTTGCTGGGGCACTGACCGATCGATTTGGACGAAGAAAATTGATCATTGCCGGGATTGCGGGTTTTACGATTGCTCAGTTTATTTTTGCTTTTGCTGATCAGCTTTGGATGCTGTTCGTGTCTCGATTTTTAGGCGGTGCTGCCGGAGCTTTGCTTATGCCGGCCATGTTTGCATACATCGCTGATATCACAAGTGAAAAGGACCGAGGGAAAGGAATGGGTCTATTCAGTGCAGCGATGACACTAGGTTTTGTCATTGGGCCGGGCGTAGGAGGCTATTTGGTTGAGTACGGGATCGCATTTCCATTTCTGATTGCAGGTTCCTTTGCTGCTCTTTCTACTTTGTTATCCATCCTCTTCTTACCTGAAACATTAACAAAGGAAAAACAGGAAGAGGCGCGGCTCAACAAGGATATTCATTTCAATCCTTTTGTACAAATGATCGAGGCTCTAAGGACATCTTACGGCTTTTTGTTTATATTGGCCTTTGTCCTCAATTTCGGAATCATTCATTTTGAATCGATTTTCGGCTTATATGTAGACCAAAAACACGGATTTTCACCGAAAGATATTGCCTTTGTGATTACGGTTGCGGGTCTTGCCGGGGTGCTTGTTCAAGGGGCGTTAGTGAATGCCTGTGTGAAACGATTTGGAGAGATGAGAGTCGTCCGTTATGCGCTGTTAGGTGCGGCTTTCATGCTGATCGCCTGCCGTTTTGCGCCGTCCTTTTGGTTGATTTTTACGGGTTCGATTTTATTTTTATCGGCTACGTCATTTGTCCGACCAGCCCTCAATACATTGCTGTCCAAGATGGCAGGCAATCAGCAAGGGGTAGCAGGCGGTCTCAATACATCCTTTATGAGCCTTGCCAATATCGTCGGACCGAGTCTTGCGGGTATATTATTTGATGTGAATATTGAGTATCCTTTTATGTTTGGAACACTGGTGCTTGGCGTAAGCTTCGCTGCATCCATCGTGTGGGGGAAAAAAGTGCAGCATGCTTCGGCAGCTTCTTAAATTTTGCTGATAAAAAACCGATCAGGACGAATTGATCGGTTTTTTTATGATGGGCATCATCTCTCATATTTCACGACAGGTGATTTTTCTTTATGAAGCGCACGAATCATCGCTTCATCTACGTTTAAATGCTCTTTCACTAATTGAGGCGGGGTTAAGGCCATCCACTGATTCAACGAAATATCTGCAAACCGGTCACTTTTAAAAATCTCTAAAAACCAAAGGCTCGTTTGGCCGATATTTTGGATGTAATGCCCCATGCCAAAAGGAACATATCCAACATCACCTGCTCTGTAATTAAAGGTGCGGGCAGTACCCCCTGCTCCAAAGACCGTCATTTTAGCTGTACCTGCTAAATAGTATTGCCACTCATCATTATTAGGGTGCCAGTGCATTTCTCTCATGCCGCCAGGTTTTACTTCAACAAGTGCAGCCGCAATCGTTTATGAAATTGGGAAATTCCGTGAATCGACAATTCGGACGGTTCCGCCAGAGGTCGTTATCGGGTTTTGACGAAGGAGCTGGTGCGTAAATGACGGCTTAATGCTCCCGTATGGATCAGATACCGTTTGGCTTTCTAAGGATGACGGCGGTGAGCCTTGAAACATATAGCGCTGCTTATTCGGAATATGGTCAAACAATTTCCTCGGAACACCAAAATTGGCGGAGAGAATCTCTTTCGGTGTATGGGCAAACCAGTCTGTGATCGTGAATGTATCAAATTCAGAAAAATCGCCATCATCAAATACAAGAAGGAACTCACAACCATCCTCAAGTCCTTGAATGGAGTGCGGGATACCAGGTGGAAAATACCACAAATCGCCTTCTTCTAGATCAGCAATCATATTTCGCCCTTCTGCATCTACAGATGTGATGCGGGCTTTGCCTAAAATCATATACGCCCATTCCGCCTGCTTATGCCAATGAAGCTCACGAACACCTCCGCGTGTGAGCCGCATGTTGACACCTGCAATCGTTGTTGAAACAGGCAGCTCCCGCTTTGTAATTTCCCTCGACCAGCCGCCGTGATTCAAATGCATGTGTGTATCAGAAAATGAAAATTTTAAATTTGGGATGGTCCCGGCATCGGTTTTAGGGGGAACGAGCATATCTGGGTTCTCTATATCTCGAAGGACATCGCGCGGGCCTAAGTCGGTGGCACCCGCCCCATCCTTTCGAATGGGCTGCGGGATGTGACGGAGCTCATCATCCATTTGTCATCCCTCCTTGAGTCTCATTTTTCTCCTCCAAACTATATGAGGTTTCAGAAGAAAAAATTCAATCAGGATGGGATGAGAGAAACATTTGAATACGGAAGGCTAAGCGCAGCCGCAATGTTGCGTCAGAATCTTTTAAGCTGATTCGAAGCAATTCTTCACACTTCTCGAGGCGATAAATGACCGTGTTGCGATGAATGGACAATCGTTTGGCTGTTTCTGAAATGTGGCAATGGGTTTCTAAATAGACAGATAAGGTGTGAAGAAGGCTTTGATCGACTTGTGATGATTCAGATAACGGGTGAAGGTGCAGCTGGTGAAACGTGATCATATCCTTTCTTGGAATGAGCTTTAGTAAATCTGGCACATCCTTTGCTTGATAAAATTGAATATATTCAGTCCGCGATGAGAGATGTCCGGTTTGAAGAGCCTCTAATGCTTCATTGTAGCCTTCAGACAGATGGGAGATGTGGCAGCCCGTCAAGCTCACCCCAAAAGAAATAGTATGATTCACTTGCAGTTTAACAAGCATCTGCAACTGTTTTAAAAAAGAGCTGAGCCTGTCGCTAACCTCCGGCCAACTGCCAGTCTCCTCCATCAATACAACACCCATATCACCTTTAAAAAACAGAAAGGCAGGAAATGGGCAGCTTGGAAGTGCACTTTCGAGCAGATCAACCACTCGATCCAAAACCATTTGCTGCTTCATAAAACATGTGGTATCACTGCGCTCGTCAAGCTGACAGATCATACATAGATAGCGGCATTCGGCGTTTAATCCAAACGCCTTAGCGAAATGTAAGGGATCTTGCTGGGAAGACGATGCCCTCTCTATCCATTTGCGAAAGCCCTCATTTCTAGCACACTTGGCCGTTTGCAGGGCGGCATATTGTCTCATGCGTGCAATCAACATTTCGTTTACTGCTTTTGCAATGATCCCATGAAAAGTTTTATTCTGCGGGTGAATGAAAGAAAGGATGACCAGATAATCACATGTTTGTTCGTTTAGATCAATTGGAAAGATGGAAAAGGTTTGTTTTGCATGTATCATTGAAAAAGAATGAGTTGTCCTGCTTTGAAAAAAGGGGAGAATGTGCATCCATTCTGAGCTTGTGATCATGGGGTGCGAGGTATAGAGAATACGTCCATGCTGGTTAAACAAATAGATGGGCTTGTGAATCTTTTTGGCCATTTTTTGTAAAATTTCAAACTGGTTATCGTCTATGTTCATATCCACTCAATCTCCTTTATTGGTGAAGATGAATAAAAAAATGGACAATCACTGTCAGCATCTCTGATATGCATTTTATGTTATCAGCTAAAATCATTTTAGATAGAAAGTTGTCAATTAATATAACAAACAAACAGAGCGCCAGGACAAAATCACGTGCCGCCAGTCATCTTCATTCAGAATTACGAGCAAATATGATATGTTGTAGACAGAAGAATTTCTTTCAGAAAATATGGGTATCACAAGAAACAAAGGCTTCGAATGAGGAAGCCGTCTATACATGAGAGTGGCAAGAGGTGAGAAACATGATTTATATCGGATTAACTGGCTGGGGAGATCATGACAGTCTTTATCCGCCGAGAATCGGCAGCGCGCAAAAGCTGTTTCACTACGCGTCAACGTTTCCGATTGTGGAACTGGATGCCAGCTTTTATGCGGTTCAGCCTGAGCGTAATCATGAAAAGTGGATAAAGGATACGCCAGATGACTTTCAATTTGTTGTGAAAGCATACCAAGGAATGACTGGACATCAAAGGGGCGAGATTCCGTTTGCTTCAAAGGAAGAAATGTTTGATGCATTTATTCTTTCGCTGACTCCGCTTATTCGTGAAGGGAAACTAGCCATGGTGCTCTTTCAATTTCCACCTTGGTTTGATTGCAAAAAAGAGCACGTCCACTATTTAAGATGGTGTAAGGAGAAGATGGGGGACATTCCATGTGCCCTCGAATTCCGAAACCGTACATGGTTTTCAGATGAATTTTATGAGCAGACTTTGTCCTTTATGGAAAAGGAAGGATGGATTCATTCCGTCTGTGATGAACCGCAAGTCGGAGAAGGCTCCATTCCGCCGGTCATACAAGCTACACACCGTGATAAAACATTGGTCCGGTTTCATGGAAGGAATAAACAGGGCTGGCTTCACCCGGCAGACCATGAGAATTGGCGTGAAGTGAGATACTTATATTTATATAATGAAGCTGAATTAAAAGAGTGGAAAAAGAATCTCGACATCCTGCATCAGCAATCGAAAGATGTCTATGTCGTGTTTAATAATAACTCCGGCGGAGATGCAGCGGCAAATGGCCAGCAGATGATTGATTTGCTGGATATCACCTATTCAAACCTGTCTCCGAAGCAGTTAGATTTATTTAGTTAACCGAGAGCTGACTGAAGCTTTCAATCTGAATGAGACGGTCAGTGACAACTTGAGGGAGAGATCAACATGCTGCAGAAGCTATGGTTATATCATACAAACGACTTGCACAGCCACTTTGAGAACTGGCCAAAAATTGCAGCTTATATTGAAGAAAAGCGTCAAGTTCACGATCAGATGCTCTTGTTTGATATTGGCGACCATATGGATCGAGTGAACCTCGTATCCGAAGCGGATTATGGAAAGGTAAATGTCAAGCTCCTCAATCAGCTTGGCTATGATGGAGTCACGATCGGGAATAATGAAGGCATTACGCTGCCCCATGATCAGCTGGATCACTTGTATGAGAATGCACAATTTCCAGTGGTCCTGTCTAATTTATTTGAGAAAGGCAAAAGGCCTTCGTGGGCAAAGCCCTATCATATGATCACAATGGAAAACGGACTGAAGCTCTGTCTCTTAGGCGTGACCATTGCGTATACACCTGTATATGAAAAGCTTGGCTGGAACATTACTGATCCGTTTGACAGCATACGGGACATGCTGCAGGAAGTGAAGGGACAGGCAGATGTCATTGTGCTTTTATCTCATCTCGGTATCATCCATGATCGAGAGGTCGCCCGTGATTTCCCTGAAATCGACATCATCCTAGGTTCACACACGCATCATCTGTTAGAAGAAGGTGAAATGGACAATGGTGTGCTGCTTGCATGCGCTGAAAAGTACGGGCATTATATTGGCTGCGTTGAGCTGACGATCGATACAGCGCGCAAAGAGCTGATAGAGAAAAAAGCGACAGTACAGTCAGTGGATCAGCTCATCAGTGAATCAGATGAAGCCATCACTACTTTGCAGCAGGCAGAAAGAAGAGCGAAAGCACTCATGCAGGAAAAAGTGACAACGATTGAGTCGAAGCTAGAAACGAAGTGGTTCGATGATTCTCCGCTTCCGCAGCTCTTAACAGATGCCATTAAAGATTGGTGCGGAGCAGATATTGGCATGATGAATGCAGGTATGGTGCTTGATTCATTAGAGGCAGGGATCGTCACAAGAGAAGAAATCCACCGGATATGTCCGCATCCCATTAATCCCATTCGGGTGACGCTTACCGGTCAACAGCTTATCGAAACGGTTCAGAGGGGCTGTGAAGAAAAAATGGAACAGCTGCGCATCAAGGGCTTCGGCTTTAGAGGTGAGCTGATGGGGAAAATGCTATATAGCGGCCTCAGCTATACATTAGAAGAAGGCGAGGCCAAACGGGTGAAGGATGTCTATGTACATGGTCAATTGATCAAAAAAGACGCCTCCTATACTGTTGGCACAGTCGATATGTATACATTAGGCTCTCTTTTTCCTCATATCCGTGATCACGAACACATTGAATATTTTATGCCTGAATTTTTACGTGATGTTTTGACATGGCGCTTGAAGGAAGCAACATGAAATCCGCTTCAGCCTAACAACACGCGCCCTCTTTTCACATAGATTGTGATGAGAGGAGTGAAGGGATTTGGTGAATTTAACACCTATTACAATTGATGGCCATTCCTTTACAGCGGTCACCGTCAAGCTGCCGAAGACAAATTTCATGGCAGTAACAAATGAACACGGGTATATCATGTGCGGTGCACTGGATGTCGGGCTCTTGAATGAAAAACTTGCAGATAGAGGAATTATTGCAGGAAGAGCAGTTGGTGTAAGAACCATTGAGCAATTGCTCGATGCTCCTTTAGAATCTGTGACATACGCCGCAGAAGCGCTGGGCATCTCAGCTGGAACAATTGGAAGAGATGCATTATTAAAAATGGTGAAATAAAATAGAGAGATGATTCCTATCCCCCCGCCTGTCTGCATACACATGTAATGGAGAAGGGGGGATTTTTTATTGAGAATGAACCGCCGTTATCGCCCCTACAAGAAGGGCCCTTTGCCATTTCGTTACGTCATGCTGCTTGCGATTTTATTCTTTGTGCTCTCAACCGTAATTAGTTTATTTTTTATCAACCGATCCATTAAACCAACCCTTATTCATATTGCTGAACTAGAAACAGAGCGCATCGCCAATCACCTCATACAATATTCAGTTCAAGACTTTGCAGACGATCAGGAGAATATGAAGGATATGGTGGTCATGAATACAAGTGAGAACGGAAAAGTGACGACCATCGATTTTAATGCGCAAGCAACATCGAAAGCAATGGCTGACCTCTCGCGTCATCTTCAAAAAAATTTAGAGGACATTGAAAAGGGGAACTTTCAAAAAGAGGCAAAAGAAGCATTAAAGGATCAAACAGATGGACATGACGGCATTATATATAACATTCCGCTTGGGCAAGCATCCGGAAATGCACTCATTGCCAACCTCGGACCCAAAGTGCCTGTACGCTTTAGTGTGATTGGTGATCCGCATACGGACGTTGAAAAAAATATTAAGCCTTATGGCATCAACAATGCCTTGATTGATATTAGTGTTCTGATCGAGGTCAAGGTAAGAGTCATTATCCCATTTGCTTCTGAAACAATCGTAGTGAAAAACTCTGTTCCTGTCTCCATACAAGCCGTTCAAGGAGACGTGCCAGATTATTATAATGGCAGCGGAACAAACTCAGGTGCTCCATCAATTGTTCTTCCAGAAAAAAAGAAGAAAAAGGAATAACAGCCCAACAATGATTGGGCTGTTATTTACTTTCGTTTCCGTTCAGCTCTTTCCCACGCCCTCAAATGAGGGTATGGGTCAAATGACCATTCGGTTCTGCCGTTATCTTTGTACATGCCATAATGAAGATGCGGCGGAAACTTTCCTGCGGTGCCTGGAGGACCGTAACCGGAGCTTCCGACAGATCCAATCACCTGGCCAGGTTCAACAATTTGACCTGTCTTGAGTCCTTTCGCAAAGCCATTTAAGTGAGCAAAGTAATGATAATGATTATGAATATCTCGAATGCCTATCCGCCAGCCGCCAAAGCGGTTCCAGCCTTTCATTTCAATCACGCCATACGATGTCGCACGAACGGGAAGTCCATAATGGGCAAATAAATCGGTTCCCTCATGAATTCTCCTTCCTCCAAACCCTCTCGCATCTCCCCATGTACTTCGGTAGCTGTAGTCAGCTCCAACCGGAAGAGGAAAAGCATGTTTTCCAAGATCAAGATGGCCGTAGTGCTTATATAGCTTCATAAAAGATGAAATGATTCCAACGGTTTGATCACGTCCATAATAGTCCCATAAGCCAATTTTTAATTGATCAATGCTGCTGCCGTAGTGAAGCAAGTATTGTGCAAAAGTGAATAATACATCCTCATCGTCATTGCTGCTTGCTTTGCCATCCCCATTCCCATCAAGACCAATTCCATCAAACACTTTAATGCTTAAAGGAGAGGTATCCTGTTTATTCGGGTTTTCTGGTCCAATCCACATTTCCCGGGGAATGTAGATGCCAATGACGCCTTTTTGTTTCGGTAAATCTCTTCTGCTTTTTCGAATATTGTGTTCATACTGATCAACTGCAGCAAGTACATACCATGGAACCTGTGTTGTGATGGAGACTTTTTCATATAGGGCCATTCTTTGCTTCAATTCATCTGGCTGCTTGCCCGTCCCTTTTGCATGAACAGGTAAAGGGAGCATTGAAAGAGCAATCATGATGGCTAAAACCACTTTCACAAACGTCCATCTCCTTTCATCGAGCATCATCTTCTACCGTTTAGTGTGGTTAGAACACTCTATTTCATAAGAAGAAAATGTTAGTAATTTTCTTCTGTTTTTTTAGGAGGCTTTTGGGTATTTTTGCAGCTCATTCCCTTGTTGTTCAATCTGTACTATGTTAAAGTGTCTAAAGAAAAGGCTTTAGGCCGAAGATTTAATTTTTTGCAGCTTCTTAGCTGCATCCATCGTATATAGCAGGAAGATTTTTGTAGATGCACCTTTAACGAATTCATATGGAGATGATGGAATTGGCAAAGAAGGAAGAGCACGTAAGAAAACCGGACTGGCTTAAAATTAAGCTGAATACGAATGAAAACTATACCGGTTTGAAGAAAATGATGCGGGAAAACAACCTGCATACCGTTTGTGAGGAAGCAAAATGTCCGAATATTCATGAATGCTGGGCAGTGAGAAGAACCGCTACATTTATGATCCTTGGATCTGTTTGTACGCGCGCATGCCGTTTCTGTGCGGTGAAAACTGGACTTCCAACTGAGCTTGACCTGCAAGAGCCAGAACGCGTGGCAGATTCAGTAGCCTTAATGAACTTAAAGCACGCTGTTATAACAGCGGTTGCAAGGGATGACCAAAAGGATGGCGGCGCAGGTGTGTTCGCTGAAACCGTTCGTGCGATTAGAAGAAAAAGCCCATTCACGACCATTGAAGTTCTCCCTTCAGACATGGGCGGTAATTATGATAACTTGAAGACGTTAATGGACACTCGTCCTGACATTTTAAATCACAACATTGAAACAGTTCGCAGATTAACGCCAAGAGTTCGTGCGCGTGCTACATATGATCGTTCATTAGAATTCTTGCGTCGTGCAAAAGAAATGCAGCCCGATATTCCAACAAAATCAAGCATTATGATTGGACTTGGTGAAACGAAGGAAGAAATCATTGAAGTCATGGATGATCTTCTTGCCAATAACGTGGATATTATGGCGATTGGCCAGTACTTACAGCCTTCGAAAAAGCATTTGAAAGTTCAAAAATACTACCATCCGGATGAGTTTGCAGAGCTGAAGGAAATTGCGATGTCAAAAGGCTTTAGCCACTGTGAAGCTGGGCCGCTTGTGCGCTCTTCCTACCATGCAGATGAACAAGTAAACGAAGCGTCTAAAAAGCGTCAGGCGCAAGCGTAACAAAGAAAACGCCAGAGCTCTCTGGCGTTTTTTCTCGTATTAATTTTGGCCGTAAGGGACGTTTCTTCTCATCGTACGGTCGGAATTCGTCATCCCATTTGCATCTTCTTGATTCGATATGTTCCCGCCTTGAGGGGAATACTTCATTTGCTGAATCGTTTTGGTTAAAATTTGGTCAAAATCACGTGAATTGGTTTGAAGACGTGAAAAATTGGCAATGGATTGAAAGTGCTCTGGATTATCAGAGACGTATACATGATAATAACGAGGGAGAACAGAAACTGCCGTTTTCTTTACTTGATCGGCAGATTCATCACGGTTTTTGTTTCCTGTTCGATACACGATGAGTGCATCCTCATCTGTTACAAGTGTGGCTGCATCTTTGATGTTTGGCAGCTGCACCGTTAGACTTGTAATCACGTGGGCAAGATGCTCACGATTTAAAGCAGGGGTTCTTTCTTTCTGATCCGTTACTTGCTGGCGCTGATAACGAACATATCCTGCTCTGTTTGTATCTGCTTCTGGCATATTGGAATTATTTCCTTCATGACGATCCGACAGACGGATGGTTTTACTTGAAGAATCTTCATCCACTTGCCGGTTCATACCTGATTGAAAGCCGCACCCGCCTAAAAGCATGCTGAGGAGAATCGCGGCAGTCAGTTGTTTCTTCATAAATGTGACCTCCTTTTTCCTTTAGCTTCGGCTAAATCGGAAAAAACATGCTTTAGCAATTGATGGAGTTCTTCCAATGAATTATCATTAAAGATGGATCGTTTAAAAAGAGGTGAGAAGATGATCGTCGTTCAGAATGCTACCTTTGATCTTGTAAGAGATATCAAAGACGGCTTTAATGAAGAAGCGTTTAAAGCAAGGTACTCAGATATTTTAAATAAGTATGATTATATTGTGGGGGACTGGGGCTATAATCAGCTCAGGCTGAAAGGGTTCTTTGATGACCAAAACCAAAAGGCCACATTTGATACTAAAATCAGCACACTCGATGAATACATTTATGAATACTGTAATTTTGGCTGTGCCTATTTTGTCTTAAAGCGAATTAGAAAATAACGCAAAGGGGAGCGTCATAATGTATTTCGTAGACAGAAAAAAGATTGAAGAGACATTACGTTTTTTCGAGGAGCAATATGAGTTGATGCAGAGTCATCAAACATGGACAAGTCCTCTAGAGAAAAAAGCGCTGGAACGAATTGTTCATTTGCTCGTCGAATGTATTCTTGATACCGGTAATGACATGATTGATGGCTTTATTATGCGTGACCCAGGAAGCTATGATGACATCATGGATATACTTGTTGATGAAAAGGTTGTACCAGAAGGAGAAGGGAGTCAGCTGAAAAAGCTTGTCTCATCCCGCAAAACACTTGTGCAGCAATATCAGGAAGTAAATCATCATGACTTATTGCAGGTGATCAGCGAAGTAGAGCAGGCGCTAGAGGTCTTTCCAAGCCGCATCCGTACCTACTTGGAACAGGAGCTTGGCCCAGTATCAGCGTTTAAATAAACCATTGGAGTTGTGAGCATCATGAAATACAAAGGCTATTTAATTGATTTAGACGGGACAATGTATAAAGGAACAGAAAAGATCGAAGAAGCAGGTCAATTTGTTCAAAAGTTAAATGAGTTGGACATCCCTTACTTGTTTGTCACGAATAACTCATCACGTACGCCAAAGCAGGTAGCGGAAAAACTCGTTTCATTTGATATCCCAGCAACAGAAGAACAAGTTTTTACAACAAGTATGGCGACGGCCAATTATATTGCTGAGCAAAAGAAAGATGCATCAGTTTATGTGATCGGTGAAGAAGGAATCAAGCAGGCCATTGAAGAAAAAGGGCTGACGTTTGGTCAGGAAGACGCAGATTTCGTTGTTGTTGGAATTGATCGGGGCATTACATATGAAAAATTAGCAGTAGGTGCGATTGCCATCCGTCAAGGCGCACAATTTGTCTCAACAAATGGGGATATTGCCATTCCAACAGAAAGAGGGCTTTTGCCAGGGAACGGCTCGTTAACATCTGTACTGACCGTGACGACAACGGTTCAGCCGACATTTATCGGAAAGCCGGAATCCATTATTATGGAACAAGCAATGCGTGTACTTGGGACAGATGTGTCTGAAACGCTCATGGTGGGGGATAACTATGATACGGATATTATGGCAGGAATGAATGCAGGAATGGACACATTACTCGTCCATACAGGTGTGACAACAAAAGAGCTGCTTCAGAAGTACGAAAAGCAGCCAACCTATGTCATTGATTCATTATCCGAGTGGATTGAGCGATTATCATAAAAAAAGAGGACAAGCGTTACGCGCGCGTCCTCTTTTTCTTTATTCCGCATTTCTTGCACTATGTGCCAGCCTGCTTGATGCGGCGGCAGCAATAGCGCCGACAATGTCATCTAAAAAGGTGTGGCATTCGCCCGTGGATTTATCGTTGAGTTTCCCGAGAATTCCTGGTTTTTCTTTATCGATATATCCGTAATTCGTAAAGCCGATCGAACCATAAATATTGACGATAGCAAAGGATAAAATTTCATCAACGCCATACAGGCTCTCGTCCGTTTCAAGTATTGATTGAAGCGGCTCAGTCAGCTTTTTTTGTTCGGCGAGTACGTCTAGCTCAACGCCCGTTAATATCGCATTTTGGACTTCACGTTTTGCGATGACACGCTCCACATTGTGGATGCACTCTGTCATGTCTAAGCCAGGATGATATTTTTCCTGTAAAAAGTAGACAAGGTCTGCTATATCTTGAATGGTTACGCCTCGTTCTTGTAAACGGCGTCTTGCTGTTTTTTCTACTTCGTTCATCTCATGATGATGCGGCATGTATTCCTCACCCAATCCTCGTAATTTGTCCACGACGTGTAAAAAGCTTCGGATAGTAAATAGTATTCATAAATCCCTCAACCTGCGACTACGATATGATAAGAGATTGATCATAGGAATGCAGGTGAAAACATGAAAGAAACCATTTATCACACATTTGGTATTGATGTTCGTCAATTTACGCCATATGGCAGTTATCAGAGCTTTCAAACGGCGGAGGCTCTCTTCCTCATTGTTCCTGTGTCTCATTTGCGAGAAGAAGAACTCTCGGAGTTGTATCATATCAGTCAGTATTTACTGAATGCTGGAGACCCATACGTCGCTGTGTTTGAATTAACAAATGAAGAGAAACCCACCTTTACTCATGGGAAGGAGCAGTATGCTTTATTAAAAGCAGCGCCTCCGCTCTCAAGCCGCTCGTTTCAGCAAGCGTCAGAGCTGGCATCCTTCCATGTCAGAGGAAGAGGATTTCCATATGAAGTATCCGAAACAAAACGTGTCGGTGCCTGGAAGGAATTATGGGCAAAACGATTAGATCAGCTCGAAGGCTTTTGGATGCAGCAAATGCATCAAAAACCGCTGGAACGGTTTGAACAAAAATTCATTGAATCGTTTCCGTATTATCTTGGATTAACGGAGAATGCCATTCAATATTTAGTCGATACTGAGCTTGATGATGAACCGAAAGAAGGCGACTCAGGCACTGTCTGTCATCAGCGCTTTTCACGTATGACATGGCCGCATGAGCAGCCGCTTCGTTTACCTGTGGATTGGGTCTTTGATCATCCAACCCGTGATATTGCCGAATACTTAAGAGAGACCTTTGTACAGCATAAGGAAGATTTAATTGAAGAGGGCTTTTCCTTTCTTCAGCAATATGAACAGGTGACACCTCTTTCCTCCTTTTCAAAGCGTTTGTTATACAGCCGCCTGCTGTTCCCGCTTCATTATTTTGAAATTGTGGAAGGCTACTACATGTCGGGAGAAAATGAAAAAGCATATTATGAAGAGCGGTTAGATTACGTCTTAAATGATGCCAATCGTTATGAATACTTTCTGAAGGTCTTTCAAGAAATGAGTGCCATGCGAAGCGGCGGGAGCCCCATTCCGGCTATTGGCTGGATTCAGCCTGCAGCTGATTTGAAGTTTCAGTGAACAGACGAAACGTCTCTTTTCTCTTGAGGCGTTTTTCGTTATGCTTAAAGAAATCGATAAAAGGAGTGTTCTTCTTGACGAAACCTTACGTCTATATCACAAGAAAACTGGATGAAGCATCACTTACACCATTAAAAGAAGTCGCTCATGTTGAGATGTGGCCAAGCGAGGATGAGCCGTGTCCAAGAGAAGAGTTAGAAACACAAGCTGCTAAAGCGGATGCGCTTCTCACCATGCTGTCAGATCAAATAGATGAGCCGCTTTTATCAAAGGCTCCGAATATCAAGGTGGTTGCAAACCTTGCTGTTGGCTATGACAATATTGATCTTGAAGCAGCCAAAAAGCACGGAATCACCGTATGTCATACACCAGACGTCTTAACAGAATCGACGGCGGATTTAGCCTTTGCTCTTCTGATGGCGTCAGCTAGACGCATTGTCGAGGCGAGTGATTGGATTAAGGATGGAAACTGGACAGGCTGGGGGCCGCTTCTTCTTGCCGGTGCTGATGTTCATCACAAAACACTCGGGATTGTCGGAATGGGCAGCATTGGAACAGCACTTGCCAAGCGGGCCAAAGGCTTTAATATGAATGTCCTTTATCATAATCGTTCAAGAAAACCCGAGGCAGAAGCGCAGCTTGGCGTGACCTATGCGGCTTTTGAGGAACTGCTCAAGCAGTCTGATTTCATCGTCTGTCTGACGCCGTTAACCCCGGAAACGAAAGACATGTTTAATGAAAAAGCATTTGACCTGATGAAGAACTCTGCTTATTTCATTAACGTATCAAGAGGACAGACTGTAAATGAGGATGCTTTATACGAGGCTGTCACAACAGGAAAAATTGCCGGCGCTGGTCTGGATGTATTTAGACAGGAACCTGTCAGCCCGTCTCATCCGTTAACGACATTACCTAACGTCACAGTCCTTCCTCATATTGGAAGTGCTAGTGTTGAAACGAGAAAAACGATGATGCGTTTATGTGCTGAAAATATTGCGCTTGTCTTACAAGACGAGCCAGCCAAAACGCCGGTTCGTTTATAATATAAGGCTTCCCGGTGTTCGGGAGCTTTTCTAACAAAAATATTTTGAAAATATAGAATCTTGATATAAATAGCTGTTAAGCGGTTTCATTCTGACAATCTCTTATTTTATTACCTTGTCAAAATGAGGATACCCCTTTATAATGTGTGTACATTGAATGTCTGTGTAAGGTTAACAAATGTCTTTTTAGAGAGGACATTTACGGAGAAAGGTGGAATTTCAGGTGAAGGCAATTCGAGTTGGGCTATTAGGATTAGGAACAGTGGGAAGCGGTGTCGTAAAAATTATCCAAGACCATCAGGATAAATTAATGCACCAAATCGGCTGTCCGGTATTAATACAAAAAGTGCTTGTGAGCAATCCCGATAAAAAAAGAGATGTGGATGTCGCAAGAGAGGTCTTCACAACTGAAGTATACGATGTGATTAGAGATCCAGAGGTCGATGTTATCATTGAAGTGATGGGCGGCATTGAAGAGACAAAACAATATTTAATAGATGCGTTAAATGAGAAGAAGCATGTCATTACAGCCAATAAAGATTTAATGGCGCTTTACGGTACGGAGCTTTTACATGTAGCGAAAGAAAATAGCTGTGATCTTTATTATGAAGCAAGTGTTGCCGGAGGAATTCCGATTCTGCGCACACTGGAGGAAGGGCTCGCCTCTGACCGAATCACTAAGATGATGGGGATTGTGAACGGTACAACGAATTTTATTTTAACGAAAATGAATGTCGATAAAAGCGCATATGAGGATGTCTTAAAAGAAGCACAGGATCTAGGCTTTGCAGAAGCAGACCCGACAGCTGATGTAGAAGGACTGGATGCAGCAAGGAAAATGGCGATTCTTGCAAGACTAGGCTTTTCCATGAATGTAGATTTAGAGGATGTAAAGGTGAAAGGTATTTCTGATATCTCTGATGAGGATATTAATTTCAGTAAGCGGTTTGGCTATACAATGAAGCTGATCGGCATTGCTCAGAGGGATGGAGAGAAAGTGGAGGTCAGCGTTCAGCCAACTTTACTTCCTGATCATCATCCATTATCATCCGTCAACAATGAATTTAATGCGGTGTATGTCTACGGAAGTGCTGTAGGAGAAACGATGTTTTACGGACCTGGAGCAGGAAGTCTGCCGACAGCAACAGCTGTTGTATCAGACTTAGTGGCAGTGATGAAAAACATGCGCCTTGGCGTGAACGGAAGCGGATTTATCGCACCGCAGTTTGAGAAGAAGATCAAATCGTCATCAGAAATATTTGCTCAGCAATTTTTAAGAATTCATGTTAGAGATCAAGTCGGGGCATTCTCCCGCATTACATCTATTTTTTCTGAAAGAGGGATCAGTTTTGAAAAGATCCTTCAGCTTCCTGTGAAAGGACATGATGAGCTGGCTGAAATTGTGATTATTACACATCAGACTTCAGAAGAAGATTTCTCAAATATCCTGCAAAAATTAAACGACCTCGACGTGGTGGTTCAAGTGAAGAGCACGTACCGAGTAGAAGGGAACGGTTTAAGCTGATGAAATGGAATGGACTCATTGAAGAATTTCAAGAATTCTTACCAGTAAACGAATCTACACCTAAACTAACATTAAATGAAGGGAATACACCGCTGATCCATCTCGCCAAGCTTTCAGAAAAGCTGGGGATCGAGCTTCATGTGAAAACAGAAGGCGTCAATCCAACAGGCTCTTTCAAGGATCGAGGAATGGTCATGGCTGTTGCAAAGGCAAAAGAAGAAGGCAATGATACAATCATGTGCGCTTCAACAGGGAATACCTCTGCAGCAGCAGCGGCTTATGCAGCCCGTGCTGATATGAAATGTATTGTCATCATTCCAGACGGGAAAATTGCCTTCGGTAAGCTTGCACAGGCCGTCATGTACGGAGCAGAGATCATTGCCATTGACGGCAACTTTGATGATGCACTGAAAATCGTCCGCAGCATCTGTGAAAAAGCACCGATTGCTCTTGTTAACTCGGTCAATCCTTATCGAATTGAAGGACAAAAGACAGCAGCATTTGAAATCTGTGAGCAGCTAGGCTCTGCCCCGGACGTACTGGCGATTCCTGTTGGTAATGCCGGGAACATCACGGCCTACTGGAAAGGCTTCAAGGAATATCACGAGAAAAAAGGAACTGGACTGCCTGTCATGCGTGGTTTTGAAGCAGAAGGTGCAGCGGCAATCGTTCGAAATAAAGTGATTGAGCAGCCAGAAACAGTGGCAACGGCTATCCGTATCGGAAATCCAGCGAGCTGGAAACAAGCTGTGGCAGCCGCAGATGAATCAAATGGAAAGATTGATGAAGTAACAGATGAGGAAATTCTTCATGCGTATCAATTGATTGCACGTGAAGAAGGTGTGTTTGCAGAGCCGGGTTCTTGTGCGTCGATTGCGGGCGTGTTAAAGCAGGTGAAATCTGGAGAAATCAAGCCAGGCAGTAAAGTTGTTGCGGTACTAACAGGCAACGGACTGAAAGATCCAAATACGGCTATCGATATTTCACAAATCAAGCCGGTCACACTCGATGCAGATGAAGATCAAATTCTTGAACACTTAGAAAAGGCCGCACGCGTATGAGTGAAGCCTCCATGCTTTTTTCAATCACAGTACCGGGAAGCACTGCCAATTTAGGACCAGGCTTTGATTCAGTTGGAATGGCACTCAGCCGCTATTTAAAGCTATCGGTCTATGACCATGATAGCTGGCTGTTTGAAGCAGAAACAGATGTCGTGTCTGGGATTCCATCAGGCACCGACAACCTAATTTATCAAACAGCCAAAAAGGTCGCAGATGACTTTGGAAAAACACTCCCGCCTGTTCATGTCAAAGTGTGGAGTGATATTCCATTGGCACGGGGGCTTGGCAGCAGTGCTGCTGCCATCGTGGCCGCCATTGAACTTGCCAATCAGCTTCTTGAATTAAACATGACAGATGATCAGAAGCTCTTTTATGCAAGTGAGGTAGAAGGTCATCCAGATAATGCGGGTGCCTCTTTATTCGGTGGTTTACTGATCGGTCTTCATGAAGAAGACAAAACCCATGCCGTTAAAGTGCAGCATGTGGATGTAGATGTCGTCGTGGTGATTCCTTTTTATGAAGTGCTCACAAAGGATGCCCGTGATGTCCTGCCAGAGGATTTCTCCTATAAACATGCTGTCAGTGCGAGTGCTGTGAGCAACGTCCTTGTAGCCGCCTTAATGACGCAAAACTGGCCGCTTGTTGGAGAAATGATGAATAAGGATTTATTTCATCAGCCTTACCGCACAATGCTCGTGCCAGAGCTGTCGAAGGTAGAGCATGTCGCTTCGCTCAAAGGAGCGTATGGAACGGCTTTGAGCGGTGCTGGACCGACGATCCTCACCTTAGTGGAAAAAGGGAAGGGAGAAGCGCTGAAAGAGCAGCTTGCCCAAAACTTCCCGCATTGCGAAGTCGATTTGCTGACGGTGCCAGTAGAAGGGGTTGTCGTGCAGCATTATCCTGTTAATCAAGTAAAGAACGTGCTGTGAATCTGCACGTTCCCAGCGTGTAGACAAACCCTCGCATTCTTTGTCAGTCCTGCGCGCTGGTGCTCACGAATGTTCAATTCGCTCCGCGCCAGTGCTCGTTCTTCCTAGACTTCAAGGGTTTTCAATCACGCTGAAAAGAAGAAAAAGAGCTAAAATAAAGATCATTTTAGCCCTTTTTCAGCAATCTGAGAACGTGCTGTGAATCTGCACGTTCTTTTTTTATGCTTGTTTTTATGGGAAGAAGCAGGGATTATTATTTAGAGGATCGAACTATTTTTTAAGCATAAAAGGGGGAGATACGTTCATGAAGAAATTGATGACGGCAGAAGATTTAACGAAGATTGTTTCTGTTTCCCATCCGGTTTATTCACCAGATGGAAAAAAGGCAGTCTTTACAAAAGTCACTGTGAATGAGAAAAAAGACGATTACAACATCCACTTATGGGTTCGAGATGAAGAGACAGAGGAGCTGGCCCAATGGACATTTGAGGATGGAAAGCATCATCAGCCAGTTTGGTCAAAAGACGGCAGGCAGCTTGCTTTTATTTTACAAAAGCCAAAGGAAGTCCCTCAGCTGGCGCTCATGAAGAGCGAAGGAGGCGGCGTGCGAACCTTAACGACGATTTCTTACGGAGTATCTCATCCTGTCTTTTCTCCAGATGGTGCTTTTCTTTATGCGGCTGTGTCATTGAAACAATCAGAATCTGTTCATGATGAAAAAAAGGAAGAGCAAGATGACTTTGCTCCAGCGGTATATGATGATTTGACCTATAAAGCAGATGGAAGAGGCTTTTTAGATGGGCGTGTCACGCAGATCGTGAAGGTGGATATCGATTCAGGAGAGATAGAGCCTGTCACGAGCGAGCAGGTTCATCATATGAATCATACGATTTCTCCTTGCGGCAAATGGCTTGCCTTTATTCAATTAAATCCACAGATACCTTACATAAGTGACGTGTGTCTTCTGTCATTAGAAGATGGTCAGACAAAAAAGATCACACAAGCAAACGGCGCTTATTCCACCGTATCTTTTTCTCCAAATGGAGAGAGTCTTTTGTATATTGGACATGAGCGCGAATTTCAAAATGCCACCTTCCCATCAATATGGCTGTATGATCTGAAGGAAGAAAAGACGGTTCAACTGTCAGAAATGCTCGATATGTATGTTGGGAACTGTATGGCAGGAGATAGCGTGATGGGAGAGGTCTATCAGCTTCCGCAGTGGACAAAGGACAGCCAAGGGTTTTATGCGCTTGTTTCTGATCAAGGCAGTACAGGGATTTATTATTTCTCTATTGAAGGTTTAGCCTATCCTGTTCGACTAGAGGCGGAACATATCACCAATTTCAGCCTTCATCCAGATGAATCCAAACTGCTGCTCAGCCGGCTTTCACCTGTCTCACCAAGTGAGCTGTATGAGATGACATTAGGGGAGACAGAACTAAAGCAAATCACATTCGAGCATCATGATTTTCTAAAGGAGCATATCGTATCCGAACCTGAACCATTTTCTTTTCAGTCAAAAGATGGAGACGAGGTGCATGGCTGGTTTATGAAGCCTTCCAAGATGGAAGAGGGAAAGAAATATCCGCTCATTCTAGAGGTTCATGGCGGACCGCATGCGATGTATGGTCATACGTATTTTCATGAATTTCAAATGCTCGCTTCTGAAGGCTACGCCATCGTGTATATCAACCCGCATGGCAGTCATGGGTATGGACAGATGTTTACTGACCGTGTGAGAGGAAACTATGGTGACGTTGATTATGACGATGTCATGCAGGCTGTTGATCATGTGCTTAAAGCCTATGATTTCCTTGATGAAACAAGGCTTGGCGTGACAGGCGGCAGCTATGGCGGTTTTATGACCAACTGGATTGTTGGTCAAACCGACCGCTTCCGTGCAGCTGTCACACAGCGTTCCATTTCAAACTGGATTAGCTTTTATGGCATCAGTGATATCGGTTATTTCTTTACAAGGTGGCAGATTGATGGGGATATTTATGATTCTGTCGATAAGCTATGGGATCGTTCGCCGCTAAAATATGTGAAGCAGATGAACACGCCGCTGCTCATCTTGCACAGTGATGAAGATTATCGCTGCCCAGTTGATCAAGCAGAGCAGCTTTTTGTGGCATTGAAGGAGCTTGGGAAAGACACAAGATTGGTCAAATTCCCGAAGGCATCTCATGATTTATCCAGAAGCGGCCACCCGGGGCAGCGTATTCAAAGACTGACTTTTATAAAGGAATGGTTTAGAGAAAAGCTAGCCTAATAAAAAACGACCCTTCAGCGTGCTGACAAACTCTCGCATTCGGTGTCAGTTCAGCGTGCTGGTGCTCACGAATAGAAAATTCGCTCCGCGCCAGTACTCGTCCTTCCTAGACTTCAAGGGTTTTCATATCACGCTGAAAAGAAGACAAAGGGCTAAAGCCTTTGTCAATCATGAAAAAAACGACCCTGATTGGGTCGTTTTCATGTCATATATGAATTAGAAAACCTGTTCAACTTCTACAACGCCAGGCACTTCTTCTAATAATGCGCGCTCAATACCGGCTTTCAATGTAATGGTTGAACTTGGGCAGCTGCCGCATGCACCAAGAAGACGTAATTTCACAATGCCATCTTCAATGTCTACAAGCTCACAGTCTCCACCATCACGTAATAGAAATGGACGAAGTTTGTCCAGTACTTCCTGTACTTGGTCTTTCATTTCGACTTCAGTCATTAGATATAATCGCTCCTTTCACAACATATCACCATTATATTCATCTGGACGATAAAAATCTATTGATTGGTTTCAAAGTTTCCTTCTCATTATAGCACAATCTCATCTTGAAACAAAAAGTGATTTTGACTTTTTTCATCCAGAAAATTCAGCTAAAATGAAGAAAGAATAGGGGGCTTGTCAAATGAACAAAACCGTCGATCTTTATGTATATGGAAGAGATGTCTTGTGCGCTAGCTGCGTGAATCTGCCTTCTTCAAAAGATACGTTTGAATGGTTAGATGCAGCATTAAAACGAAAATATCCGAATCAGCCTTTTCGCATCACATATATTGATATTGAGCACCCGCCAGAAAATGAACAGCAAAAGGAATTGTCTGAACGAATTCTTGATGATGAATTCTTTTATCCGCTTGTCTTAGTAGAGGATCAAATCGTTGGAGAGGGCAATCCAAAATTAAAAGACATTTATCAAGAAATGGAGAAATACGGGTACAGGGAGAGCAGTGAATAAGCTGTTCTTTTTTTGAGAAATATAAACGAACAAATGTTCCTATTTTAGGTTGAAAAAGAACGTTTGTTCGTTTATAATGAAATGAAAGGAGCGTGAGCATCATGAATTATTTACTGAAACAATCTCTTCATCAGCAAATACCGATTGAGATGATTTATATGAAGAAAAATGGAGAGTGCACGAAGAGAAAAATCATTGTCCACCGTGAGACGGATCAGTTTATCCAAGCGTATTGTTTATCGAAGAAAACGATGAGAACCTTTCGTAAAGACTGCATTCTTGCCCTTGCTCCGATCAAATGGACCAACTCATCGGCACATGCCGTTTCATAGAAAAAAGCTCCCTCGTCACGAAGGAGCTTTGAGAAAAAATTCACATAATTTTAGCCGTTGTGATGCTTGTACATCCAAAGCAGTCCAGATTTCAGAAGTCTTGGCACCCTGCCAACAAGTGGACGATCTGCCACTAAGCCAAATCCGGCTTTTTTCCCTAATGAACCTAAAACACCTTTTAGCTTAAACTGTGGATAAGCCTCAGGAAGCGGCTCATTTTTCCAGCGTTTTTGCAGAGATTGGACAATTTGTTCTGCCTGCGCCTCAGCAAGCTGTGCACTTGGGGCATGCGGCAGACTTGCGCAGTCACCTACGACATATACATGCTCATCCCCTGGGAGATTGTGATGAGGAGTTAATACGACACGGCCTTGTGCGTCTTTTTCAACATCCATCTCTCGTACCACTTTGCTTGGCTGTATTCCTGCTGTCCACACGATGACATCAGCTTCAATCGCGTCATCATGGTTATAAACAAGACCTTCTTCAACCTTTGTAATATTGGCACAGTTAATAATCTTTACGTCATTTTCTTCAAACCACTTTTGCACATACAAACTTAATCTTTTTGGGAAGCTTGATAGAATCAGCTCTCCGCGGTCAAAAAGAATAATTTTTAAATCAGCACGGCTTTCTCTTAATTCACTGGCCAGCTCTACCCCGCTAAGTCCAGCACCGACGATGCCAACCGTTGCACCTGCGCTCAAATTGTTTAATTTGTTATACGCATGTCTTGACTGATCAATGGTTTGAATGCTGTATGTATGTTCTTTCGCACCAGGGACATTATGATACTTGTCCTCACAGCCGAGTCCAATCACCGTATCATCATACGGAATCGGTTCACGGTCGCTGAATAAGATCTGTTTGTTTTCAATATCAATTTTTTCTACTTCCCCGTATTGAATATCCAGCTTCGGATGCTCTGGAAAAGATACTCGAATGTGATGATCAGAGATCGTTCCAGCAGCAAGTGCATAATATTCTGTTTTTAAACAGTGGTAAGGATTTCGATCAATTAATGTGATAGTGACATCATCAGGTAATTGATTTGGCAATAAGCGGTGGAGAACCCGCATATTCCCGTAACCTCCGCCGATCAAGACTAAATTTTTCATGACGATTCTCCTTTTCCCCGTAGACATTGAAAAACACTTATACTAAAAAACTTTAAGTTAAAATACCAAATAAAATTATATCGAATTTACTGTGAAACCACAATAATTGTTTCAAAATAACCTACATATTCATCAGTTAGTCCTAAATAGTAAAACATTTTAAGAGGAATAGGCGTAACGATACAGGCGAAGCTCATATTTTGACTAATACAAGGAATTTCGGTAGGATGGTAAGGCAATGTGAGGTGAAGCACAGTGTTTCCACTGATCGAATTTTGTGTAAGTAATCTTGCACAAGGGTCTCAAGAAGCAAAAGAGAAGCTTGAAAAAGACCCAAACCTAGACGTAATGGAATACGGCTGTTTAAGCTATTGCGGCAAATGTATGGACTCCCCATTTGCACTTGTGAATGGAGAATTTGTTTCAGGAGAAAATGCAGAGCAGCTAGTCGAGCGTATTTATGCTTTTATAGAGGAAAACGACATGTTTTAAATGCACCACATGGGTCATGAGGTGCATTTTTTTCACATTTTCATCTTCCATTTTTAAGGAGAATTAATAGAAAGCGCATCCAATATGTTATGCTAATAAAATATCATCAATATGAAATATCACACGAGAGAAAAAGAGGCATATGCATAATAAAAGCCCTTTGCCATGGCAGCAAAGAGCTTCTATGTATGAAAAACGGGGGATGATAAGATTGTCTCCTGAATCGACTCCTTTTATACTATAAAGAAACAACATTTTTGGAGGAAGCTCATGACATCATTTCAATTCACGAAAATGCACGGATTAGGAAATAATTATATTTACGTCAATCAGATGAAGGAACAGCTTCCAGAAGAGCAGCTATCAGAGATAGCGATCCGCGTTTCTTCTGTTTATACAGGAATCGGTTCTGACGGGATGATCCTGATTTGCCCATCAGATGTTGCACCTGTGAAGATGCGCATTTTCAACAATGATGGATCAGAGGGCAAGAACTGCGGTAATGGGCTGCGCTGCGTTGCAAAGTATGTGTATGAGCATCAAATTGTGACGGACACAACGTTCCAGATTGAGACATTGTCAGGACTCGTTGAAGCGACCGTTCACGCTCAGGATGGTCACGTTCAGCTAGTCACAGTAGATATGGGAAAACCACGTTTTGAAAAAGAAGCAATGCCGATGCTTGGTGAACCGGCTAGCACAACGGTTAATGAGCTGCTTGATTTTGGCACTGCGAAATTAAATGGAACGGCCGTTTCGATGGGAAACCCGCACATCGTTTTTTATTTAGAGGACATTGAAAAAGCGCCGCTTCATACACTTGGGCCGATCATCGAAAAACACGACATGTTCCCTGAAGGCGTCAATGTAGAATTTGTTGAAGTTGTCAGTGAAACAGAACTTCATTTTCGCGTGTGGGAAAGAGGTTCAGGAATTACCCAGGCCTGCGGAACTGGGGCCTGTGCTGCGGCTGTATCTACAATTGTGAATGGTCAGGCAAAAAAAGAAACAGACATGACCGTTCATTTAGCAGGCGGAGACCTCATCATTCGTTGGAAAGACAATGACCACGTGCTCATGACAGGACCTGCTGAAACGATTTGTGACGGCACATTTTATCTCTAAACCATTTATTTGAGAAAAGGCATCATCACGTTTATAATTGAAAAGAAACATCCAGTCAAAAGGAGGGATGATCATGAGTACACCAGTAACCATTACAGAAGCTGCTGCACTGCAGATTAAAGATATGATGAAAGAACATGAAGAAGAAAATGCGTTCCTTCGAGTGGGCGTAAAAGGCGGCGGCTGCAGCGGTCTCTCATACGGCATGGGCTTTGACCATGAAGTCTCAGAGAAAGACACGCAGTTCAAGCAGCACGGCATCAATGTCCTTGTCGATTCCGAAAGCCTTGATATCATGAACGGAACCATCATTGATTTCAAACAATCACTCATGGGCGGCGGTTTCACGATTGACAATCCAAACGCCATCGCGTCATGCGGGTGCGGTTCTTCGTTCAGAACCGCGACGAATACCGGTACGCCGGAAGAGTGTTAAGGGTTAAAACGATTCATTCTGTAAAACCATTTGTATAATGAAGACCTCCTCATATTAATCATTTTCTTGAGGAGGTTTTTTGTGTTGTTTTTGAAGATGCATAAAAAGGACATGACTTCAATCACTCAGCACGTCCTCTTTATAAAGATATTTAATTAGAAAAAAGCTCGCAGTTTCTTAGTATTTCCTCTGTTCATCTTCCACATCTTTTCAAAAGGTTTCATCATGGTGTGTCGGAAAAAATGTTCTTTGTTGTGTTTCGTTGAGAATAACATTTCGTATTAATCGATTGTATTCTCAATCATCATTTTCAAAGCTGTTCCCTCTTTTATGAAGAGTAGTAAAGACTTTCATCGCTTCGCTCATAAATGATGCCAAGCCCTCACCATAACGATCTATATTCTTTGTGAAACGTTCATCTTGAATATAGAGTTGGCCTAAACCGTAAAAAGCATCAAGAGAGTAATAACGAAAGTTTTCGTTTAAAAAGTCGTACCATTGTTTGATGACGATTTGCACCTCTTTGGATTTAGGGGATTGGCTGCGAAGAGAGGCTAGTTTATTCAATATGCTATCCCAGCTATCAGATAATTCAATTTGTTCATCTTTAGACAAATGATTTAGTTTTGAGCTGACTTCATCAACAGCTTGATTTCCCCAACGGTGACGAGCTTCTTCTTCATATTGGCTAAAATTCATATTCATATTCTCAAACCTTTCTTTATAGGTGTATTGAGTTTCTCCCGTTAAATGCTGTAGCGTCTTATCAATATTTCCGATCATTTTATCGAGATTATTTCGTTTCTCTACTAACATTTTTCTTTGTAGCATAAATGCTTCTTTCTTATTAAATGAAGGATTGTGCATCATCTTTTGGATTTCCTTCAATGGAAATCCAAGTTCCCTGAAAAATAATATTTGCTGCAATGTTTCAAGGTTTTCTTCTGAATAGAGCCGATAACGATTATCCGTGACTTCACTTGGGGTCAATAAACCAATCTTGTCGTAATGATGAAGTGTACGAATGCTAATACCAAATAATTCAGCTACTTCTTTTACTTTCATTTCAATTCACCTCTCTTGATATCCACTATAAAATATGACGTTGCGTTAGGGTCAATCATCTTTTTAAAAATTTATATCATTGTTGATCTTGTTTGACGCAGCGGATTCAAGGAGCTATGTTTTTTTCGTAAATCGCTCAATTTTGTTACAGCTGGCCCGAACAACTGGCTATTTCCACTCGAAAAGAGTATCATGAGAACCAAACATAAACTGTAGTGAGAAAAGAGGTTGCTGAGGTTTGAGTGAACAAATCAATTGCAGGAACTGTCATGAACTGATTCCTTATCGTTCCAAAACGTGTCCATCTTGCGGGATTGAGAAGCCGCTTCCGAAAAAGGAACGTGTGAAGGATCGGGTGATTTTGGTTGTGGCAGGGATTGTTGTGGTGCTGCTTGCTGCAATGGTACTTGGAATGGCAAATGCCTATATTGGGATTTTTAAATAAACGAAAAAGGAGTTCCGCGAGTGGGAACTCCTTTTTTGATCCGATCTTATTTGTTTTCAAATAAGCTTGTGGAATGGAGAGGCTGTACACGGGCTTTCGGGTCCATGTAAGCTTTCGCATTGTTGACAGCAGTTGGTGCTTCACCAAATCCGCTTGCAATCAATTTGACTTTTCCTTCATACGTACAGATGTCTCCTGCCGCATAGAAGCCTTCAATGTTTGTTTCCATTGTAGATTTCACCACGATGGAGTTCTTTTCGATTTCAAGGCCCCATTGTTTGATTGGTCCAAGGGAGGAAACAAAACCGAAGTTGACGATCACGTCGTCCACATCAAGCACTTGTTTTTTGTCGCCTTTGACTTCTTCGAGCACGATTTGTTCAATGCGGTCTTCACCAATGAGCTCAGTTGGTACATATGGTGTTAGTACATTGACTTTCGAGTTGTGCAGGTTTTCTACACTGTGCTCATGTGCGCGGAATTTATCGCGGCGGTGAATAATGGATACTTCTTTTGCGATTGGTTCAAGCATAAGTGCCCAGTCCACCGCAGAGTCTCCGCCCCCAAGAACGGCAACACGTCTGCCGGCAAATTGGTTCAAGTCATTAATGAAGTAATGCAGGTTGCTTCCTTCAAATGATTCTGCTGAATCAAGTTCAAGCTTTCTCGGTTGGAATGCACCGTTACCAGCTGTGATGATAATTGTTTTAGAATAATGAATCTCTTGATTTGTCACAAGTTTAAAGATCCCATCTGCCTGCTTTTCAACCGTTTCAACTGCCTGCTCTAAGCAAATGGTTTGATCAAATTTATCCATTTGTTCCTTTAAGTTATCAACTAATTCTTGTGCGCGGATTTTTGGAAATCCAGCCACATCATAAATATATTTTTCAGGGTAAAGAGCGGATAGTTGACCGCCGAGCTGAGGAAGGCTTTCAATGATTTTCACACTTGCCTGTCTCATGCCTCCGTAAAACGCAGTAAACAATCCAACGGGGCCGCCCCCGATAACGGTAATGTCATATACCTTAGAATCTTCTTGCATTCCTTTAATCCTCCCAAATGAAAATTGTTATCACTATATCATATCATACCACATATCGTCGTTTGACTTGTTTTGAAAAACTTGTCGTTTTTTGATGCCGAAGCTTTGGAAAGGAGGAAAAAGTGAGAAAGACCGTTTATCATAAGGATTTTCAGTTTAAAGCCTTGAAAATTGGAGCAGAACTCGCTATTATTGTTAAGGGAACTAAATATTAATTTTTTATGAATTTTTGTCGGATACGGTCAAATGCTTTCGTTTTATGTAGGTGAAAGTTCAGATTTTCACATACTTATTTTTTTGTTTAAATTTCATAAAATGCCGCAAAGCGGTTGAGAATAACGATATGTAATTCTTTATCCGTTTTACAGCAAATTTAAAAAAGGTGGATGTGATTCCAGTGAATAAACCGAAAATCGTTGTATTAGGTGCAGGTTATGGCGGATTAATGACTGTAACAAGATTAACAAAACAGCTTGGCACAAATGATGCGGACATTACTCTTGTGAACAAGCATAATTATCATTACGAAACAACATGGCTTCATGAAGCAAGTGCAGGTACTCTTCATCATGACCGCTGTCGTTATCAAATCAAAGATGTGATTAACAGTTCCCGTGTCAACTTTGTACAAGCAACAGTTGAAAGCATTGATAAGGAAGCGAAGAAAGTTGTGACATCAGATGGCGAACTTTCTTATGACTACCTTGTTGTTGCACTTGGTGCTGTTCCTGAAACATTTGGTATTGCAGGACTGAAAGAATACGCATTCTCAATCTCTAACATCAACTCTGCTCGTCAGCTTCGTGAGCACATTGAGCTTCAATTTGCGACGTATAATACGGATGCTGAAAAACGTCCAGAGCGTTTGACAATCGTTGTCGGCGGCGCAGGATTCACAGGTATTGAGTTCCTTGGTGAGCTTGGAAACCGTGTGCCTGAGCTTTGCAAAGAGTATGACATTGATCAAAAAGACGTGCGTATCATCTGTGTAGAAGCTGCGCCAACAGCTCTTCCTGGATTCGATCCAGAATTGATCGACTATGCGATGAACTACCTTCAAGGTAAAGGTGTTGAGTTCAAAATCGGTACAGCGATCAAAGAATGTACGCCTGAGGGGATCATTGTTGGAAAAGACGATGATACAGAAGAAATCAAAGCTGCAACTGTTGTTTGGGCAGCAGGTGTACGCGGTAACCCAATCGTTGAAGAAGCTGGTTTTGAAAACATGCGCGGCCGCGTAAAAGTTTCTCCAGATCTTCGTGTACCAGAAAATGATGATGTCTTCATCATTGGTGACTGTTCATTGATTATCAATGAAGAAATCAACCGTCCATACCCACCAACTGCACAAATCGCTATGCAGCAAGGTGAAACAGTAGCGAAAAACCTTGCAGCACTAGTAAAAGGCGGTTCTCTTGAAAGCTTTAAGCCAGACATCAAAGGAACAGTTGCTTCTCTTGGTGAACACGACGCTGTAGGTGTTGCGTTTGGTAAAAAACTTCAAGGAACAAAAGCTTCTGCAATGAAGAAAATCATCGACAACCGTTCTTTATTCATGGTTGGCGGACCAGGACTTGTTCTGAAAAAAGGAAAATTCAAGTTCTTCTAAACCATCATAGACAAAAACGTGTATCCTCGTGATACACGTTTTTTTATAAGTTGTGGTATATTTTCTCACTTGGTCATTGACGGCAAAATATGTTATGATGAATTATCAGAAAATTTAGATTAAGGAGTGAGCAATATGAATGCACAAACAAAGGAAAAAACATCAATCTGTCAATATTGTTCAGGAAAAGGGTATTTTCAGCTATTGCTCGGCGGATCTGAAACGTGTGAGGAATGTAAAGGGACAGGAAAGAAGCGTTAATCGATCTGCTTTTTCCATTGATTGACTTCATCTCTATTTCCAAGTTAAACTAATGATGGGATATTTGGGGGTGGAGATGAAGTGATCAGTTTACCAGTCGTTATCATTTCAGTTATTTTATTTTTCGTGTTATTCTTCGGCATTGGCTTTTTGCTCAATATGCTACTGAGAATGTCATGGATTATGGCTATTTTATATCCAATTGTATGCCTTTTCATTATTAACAATCAAAAGATGATCGCTTATGTAAGAGAGCCTGGCACTGCTTTTTCAGGAATAGGAGACCGGATCGTCTCACTCGCTGCGGCAGATATCATCATCTTATTAAGCGGCCTGATCGGTGCAATCACATCAGGTTTTGTCATTAATGCACTTCGAAAAAGAGGGTATCAAATGTTTTAACTCACTTGTGGACACGCAAGTGGGTTTTTTTGTTTCTCCTTTGCATAGTTTCCATTTTGTTTGGAAACAAATAGATGGGTAGAGGAGTGACAAATAGAGATGAAAACATGGATGAAACGATTGTTCATGACCGCCCTATTCATGCTTGCACTTTTGACAAGCTTTACGGGCATATCTGGAGTCGAACCAAGTGATTTAGCTGTATGGGTGAAAAAAACCGATGCGGGCAAGCAAGTATCTTCTTTTTTTCAGCAGCAAAAAAGGGAAACGATCGCACTCAAAAGTGAAGATTCGCGGGCTGTTTCTCTCGAAGAAGCGTTTAATTGGAACGATTACCCGAAACAGAAAGTTGTTGCAACCGGCTATACAGCAGGTGTGGAATCAACAGGCAAAACGAAGGAACATCATGCATATGGCATTACATATTCAGGCGTCAAAGTGAAACGTGATTTATACTCAACAGTGGCAGCCGACCCATCTGTTTTTCCGATTGGAACGGTGCTGTTTATCCCAAACTATGGCTACGGTGTGGTTGCAGATACCGGGAAAGCCATTAAAGGTCATAAGCTTGATTTATACTATGAAACCGTTGATGATGTGTATAGAGAATGGGGTAAAAAAGTGCTCGATGTGTATATCATCAAAAAGGGTGAAGGGACGTTAACGGAAAAAGACTTAAATCAGCTTAATGAAGCAGAATCGATGCAAGTATTCCGTCAGCAGTTTCAAGCCAATAAAGAATAAAAAAGCTTTGGGCCGTTTAAGGTCCAAAGCTTTTTCGCTTCTACATGAAGTAATAATCTAAGATGAGTGTCAGCAAGATCCCTGTTAAGCCGCCGAAGAAGACTTCAATCGGCTTATGACCAAGAAGCTCTTTTAATTTCTTTTGCTTTTCTTTTTCTTCCGCATTAGGGAAATTCTTTGCTTCGGAAACAAATCGGTTAAAATCTGTTACGAGCTTGTTGAGAACAGTCGCCTGTTCTCCTGCCTGTCTGCGAACGCCTGTTGCATCAAACATCGTAATAATGGCAAAGATGGCGGAAATGGCAAAGATAGATGTATCTAGCCCGTGCTCTAAAGCCACTGCTGTTGAGAGTGCTGTTACTGCTGCGGAGTGTGAACTTGGCATTCCGCCTGTGCTTGTAATGAGCGACCAATCTAGTCGTCTAGAAATGATAAATTGAATCGGTACTTTTACAAATTGAGCAAAAAAGATGGCTGCAAGGCTGGCAAGCAGCGGAAAATTCGTCAGTACGCTCATGAACAAGAAACATCCTCTCTTTAAGAAAAAATATCGTGCGAAATGATGGACTAAAAATCCTAGTATGATGAAAAAATGATAGCAGTAAAAAATGCTGCCAAGTCCATGTTCATTATAACATTAAAGAAAGTAGATGTGGAACGAGGAGAACAAGGACAGGCTGCACAGGTTTTCGCCGCTTTTTCATGATGCCCTTCCGCGTGTGAAAATATAAATGTTCATCAAGTAAAGACAGACTGGCAATGATCGTATAGGCACGCAAATTTTGATATAATAGAAGTTCCAATGTGAAAAATGGAGTTCATTAAGGAGCGTGTGATAAATATGTTTTTCTCGACAAATGAATTGCAGCATAAAGATACACTGGCGATCGGACTTTTTCAAAAGAGCCAATTATCAGGAAAAGCAAAAGAAATGGATGAATTACTTGAAGGAAGAATCACTGAATTATTAAAAGAAGGCGACATTTCATCCAAACGAAATCAGCTTTCGAAATTTTTCCCATCCCCTGAAACAGGCATCAAACGCATTTATTTTGTCGGGCTTGGGAAGGAATCAGATTACACGTTTGAAGAGGCAAAAGAAGTGTTTGCCCATTTATTCAAAAAGCTTCATCAAGATAAAAAGCAAGCGGTTTCTGTCTTGCTGGATACGTTTATTGGAAAGGATCTGCCTGCTCAAGATGCAGCCCATGCCCTTTCTGAAAGCTGCCTTTTAGCTACATATGAATTACAGGATTTTAAACATAAAACAAATGAACCGGATCGTTTTATCGAGTTTGTTTATGCAACGACAGAGCATGATCAAGCTGAAATTCAGGCGAGTTTGAAAGTCGGCGAAGTGTACGGACAGTCAGTCAATTCGGCCCGTACCCTTGTGAATATGCCGCCAAACATGCTCACATCCTCTGATCTGGCTTCGTATGCGGCAGAGCTTGCATATAAATATGAATTTGAGATTGAAATTTTAGATAAAGAACAAATGGAAGAGCTCGGAATGGGCGGTATTTTAGCCGTCAATAGAGGCTCAACAGAACCGCCAAAACTCATCGTATTGAAATATCAAGGCAAGGAAGAATGGACAGACGTCATCGGCCTTGTCGGTAAAGGCATCACGTATGATACCGGCGGCTATTCTTTAAAGCCAAGAGCGAGTATGGTTGGCATGAAAACAGATATGGGCGGCTCAGCCTCTGTTCTAGGCGCAATGGAAATCATTGGCGAACTTCGCCCAGAGCAAAATGTCATTGCGGTCATCGCCTCAACCGATAATATGATCTCGGCAGACGCTATGAAGCCGGACGACGTGATTGTGTCACTAAGCGGTAAAACAATCGAAGTGCTCAATACGGATGCAGAAGGCCGTCTTGTTTTAGCAGATGGGGTGACATATGCGAAGCAGCATGGTGCCTCTGTCCTTGTAGATGTGGCCACATTAACAGGCGGTGTCATTGTGGCGCTTGGAAATGAGACAACAGGCGCGATGACCAATAACGATGAGCTGTACGCTCAGTTTAAAGAAGCATCAGAAGAATGCGGTGAAATGATCTGGCAGCTGCCAATCACGGAAAAAGATAAGAAACGAGTACGAAACAGCAAAATGGCGGATCTCAATAACTCACCAGGCCGTGATGGTCATGCGATCATGGCAGGTGCTTTCATTGGCGAATTCGCAGAGGAGACGCCTTGGGTTCACTTAGATATTGCAGGAACTGCAACAACAGAAAAACCTTCATGCTTTGGACCAACAGGGGCAACAGGTGTGATGGTGAGATCACTCGCAACATTTGTGGAACGATTTGAAGGAACAAAATAAAGGAGAAGGCTCTGCCGAGTGGCAGGGCTTCAGATTGTTGACAAAGAGCTAAAATGAACTTTATTTTAGCTCTTTGTCTTTTTCTTTTCAGCGTGATAGAAAACCTTTGAAGTCTAGGAAGGACGAGTACTGGAGCGGAGCGAATTTGACATTCGTGAGCACCAGCACGCAGGACTGACAAAGAATGCGAGGGTTTGTCTACACGCTGGGCTCTGCCAAGTGGCAGAGCTTTTTTATGTAGGACATACGCCATTTGACGAAGTTTTTTTTCTATGGTAACATACGTTGGTACTTTAATTATCTACTACATTAGTAAACTAAAGGATTTCGGGGGTTTCACCATGAATGCAGTTGTTTTAGCGGTTGTTTTAATGTTGATATTAAGCTTGCTGCGGGTCAATGTCGTGATTGCGCTGGCCATAGGCGCTTTAGCTGGCGGACTTGCAGGTGGATTAGGCTTGGGAGGAACAGTGGACGCCTTTACGGACGGACTCGGAGGAAATGCAACAGTGGCGATTAGTTATGCGTTATTAGGAGCATTTGCTGCGGCACTGACGAAAACAGGTCTTCCAGATGCTATGGTTGAAGGAGCAGTAAAGCTTCTAGGAAAAGAAGGCGATTCAAGACGGAAAACACTATCAAAAGTGCTCATCGTTCTTGTCATTTTGATCGTGTCCTGTTTTTCACAGAACGTCGTTCCTGTTCACATTGCCTTTATCCCAGTCCTCATTCCGCCGTTATTAAAGGTGTTTAACGAGCTTCAGATTGACCGCAGACTGCTAGCGTGTGTCATTACCTTCGGACTCACTGCACCATATATATTACTTCCAGTCGGTTTTGGACAGATTTTCCACGGAATGCTTCGTGACAATATGAAGGAAGCGGGTCTGACTGTAAACTTAGCAGATATTCCGTATGCGATGCTGATTCCTGTAGCAGGGATGGTTCTTGGCTTGATCGTTTCCATTTTTGTATATCGAAAGCCGAAGGTATATGAGAATCGTGAAATTACAGATGTAGAGAAATCGGCTTATACGAAAAAAAGCTTATTCTTTGCCGGTCTTGCTATTCTCGTTTCGTTGATTGTCCAGCTTTATCTATCACAAAGCCTTGGTGTGGAAGGAATGATCTTCGGTGCACTCGCAGGACTGCTTGTCTTGTTTGTGACTGGAATGATGAAACGGGATGAAGCAGATGAACTGATTACATCTGGAATGAATATGATGGCATTTATCGGTTTTGTCATGCTTGTTGCGGCTGGGTTTGCCAATGTTTTAACAAAAACAGGAGACATTGAATCTCTTGTCAAAGCATCTTCCCAATTTATCGGAAACAGCCAGAGTCTTGCGGCGATTTTAATGCTGCTCGTTGGTCTGCTTGTGACAATGGGAATCGGATCATCATTTGCAACGATTCCGATTATAACAACCATCTTTGTTCCACTTTGCTTACACTTAGGTTTTAGTCCAATGGCTACCATTGCCATTATTGGCTCTGCTGCGGCTGTTGGAGATGCAGGTTCACCTGCAAGTGACAGTACGCTTGGACCAACATCTGGATTGAATATGGATGGACAGCATCACCACATTTGGGGAACTTGTGTCCCGACTTTTATCTATTATAATATTCCGCTTGTTCTGTTCGGCTGGCTGGCGGCGATTATTCTGTAAAATGAAAAGCTTGTAGAGAAAACAATGATGTTTTTTCTATAAGCTTTTTTGTTGTTCGCAGATGAAAAAATAATTAGGACAAAAGTATGAATTAAATGAATCTTTCTTTCTCTATCTTACGTATATATGCTGATAAAAATGAAAAGGGGAAGATGGGACATGTCATTTTTTAAAAAGCTAGCGGCAAGTGCAGGAATTGGTGCGGCAAAAGTAGATACCATTTTAGAGAAAAATGCTTATTATCCAGGACAAGAAGTAAAGGGAACTGTCCATGTAAAGGGCGGAAAAATTGCTCAGGAAATCCGCCATATCAATGTTAAAATTGAAACACAGTATGTGATTGTAAAAGATGATGAAGAGCGTAGAAAATATGCAAACATCCATTCTGTACGGGTGGCGGATTCTTTTACCATCCAGCCTGGAGAAAAGCATGAATTTCCGTTTTCTTTTATTCTTCCTATCGATACCCCGATGACGATCGGAAAAGTTGAAATTGCAGTGGAGACAGACCTTGATATCCAAGGCGGAATCGATAAATCTGACTATGACCGCATTTTCGTTGAAGCACACCCTTGGGTGAGAAATGTACTGGAGGCCACTAGAAATCTAGGCTTCCACCTGAACGAAGCAGACTGTGAGCAAGCACCTTACTTCCAGCGGCGCCTGCCATTCGTCCAAGAATTCGAGTTCATTCCGACATCAGACTACTATCGCTATATGCTTGATGAGTTAGAGCTGATTTTTCTGATAGATGAAGGCGGATTAGACATTGTTTTCGAAGTCGACCGTAGAGCAAGAGGCCTGAGAGGCTGGCTTGAGGAGATGTATAATGATGGGGAACAGCTTGTACGCTACCGCTTCAGTCCATCAGATCTTGAAAATGTAGAAGTGCTTGAAGGAATGCTGGAAGAAATCATAGATCAATACGCTGAGTAATGATGAAAAAGAGCCTGAATGAAGACAGGCTCTTTTTTCTATGATACAGCTTCTTGTTTTCGAAAGGATGTGGCTTTGGATACAGAGCGATAAATTTTAGGTGCCAGCATCGCAAGTAATATAGTCAATGCGTAGTCTTTTACCATAAACCAGATCATAAAGAACCATGTGGTTTGATAGGAAATCGGTGCATTGAGCCATACATTTAATGCGAGGTATGTATAGGTCGTTCCGATCACATACATCACGGTCGTACCAGCAATGGCTGCAAGCAAAAAGCGGCCAAAGCCAGGGTTTTTTCTTTTTTCTAGAATGAATCCGGCAAGCCAGGCAGCAGGGATGTATGATAATACAAAGCCGCCGCTTTTGCCTAAAATGACCCCAAAGCCCGCAGAGAACTGGGCGAATACAGGTGCACCAGCAATTCCAACCAAGGCATAGACAATCATAGCTAATGCGCCAAGCCGTCTGCCGAGTAAGAGACCAGCAAGCACACAAAAAAACGGCTGCATCGTAAGTGGAATTCCGCCGACCTGTAAAAATGGCACAATGGATGTGATATTGGCTCCGATAGCCATGAGTGCAGCAAACATTCCCACTAGCACAAAGTCAACAGTTCTTGTCTTCTTTTGCATGATGTTTCCCCCTGTCTTATCTGTACAAATAGATTAAGGGGAAGAAGGATTTTTGTCAACTTGTTTTTATTTTAGGTTAACAATAAAACCCGCCCATCAATAGGGCGGGTAGCTGATTAAGCTTCGGTCATAAAAGAGGCATCGATGGCTTTGCTGACAGGTACGTAATCATAGCCGAGATCACGAGCGACCGCTTCGTACGTGATATGTCCGTTCATCACATTGACACCTTCTGCGATGGCATTGTTTTCTCTAATAGCTTTTGCAGCGCCTTTATTCGCAATTTGCAGCGCATATGGAACAGTGACATTCGTTAGAGCAACAGTTGATGTCCGCGGAACCGCGCCTGGCATATTAGCGACAGCATAATGTAAAATGCCGTGTTTTTCATAAGTAGGCTGATCATGGGTTGTGATGTGATCAATGGTTTCGACAATGCCGCCTTGATCAATCGCTACATCCACAATGACAGAACCAGGCTTCATTTGTTTCACCATTTCTTCTGTCACAAGCGTCGGTGCTTTGGCACCAGGAATCAGCACCGCACAAATGAGAAGGTCTGCCTCACTGACTGAATCTGCAATGTTGACAGGATTGGACATTAACGTTTTCATTTGATGGCCAAATTGGTCGTCCAGCTGACGCAGGCGTTCTGCGTTTACATCAATTAGGGTGACATCTGCGCCAAGTCCGATCGCCATTTTCGCTGCGTTTGTTCCAACAACACCGCCCCCAATAATGGTGACCTTTCCTCTTGATACCCCTGGTACACCTGCAAGTAAAATACCCTTTCCGCCTTTTGGCTTTTCTAAAAATTGAGCCCCAATTTGAGCGGCCATTCTGCCTGCTACTTCAGACATTGGTGTGAGAAGAGGGAGTGTTTTTCCGTCCGTTACTGTTTCGTAAGCAATGGCTGTAACGCCTTTTTGTTTTAATGCTTCAGCCAAGGAGGGCTCTGCGGCTAGATGCAGGTACGTAAATAAGATGAGTCCTTCTCTGAAATAAGGATATTCCTCAGGTAATGGTTCTTTTACTTTCATGATCATATCAGAAGATGCCCATACATCTTTCGCCTGATCAAGAATCTCTGCACCAACAGATACATAATCGTCATCAGTGAATCCGCTTCCAAAACCAGCGTTTGTTTCAATTAAAATCTGATGTCCAGCTGAAAGCAATTGAGAAGCTGCTCCTGGTGTTAAAGCCACTCGGTTTTCATTGTTCTTAATTTCTTTCGGAATGCCGATGATCATGTTTATTCCTCCTATGCTTATCTATTGATATTGTATGTCTAGTGTATCCGGAAAGTTTAGAAAATTCTTCGGTTGAAATAAAAAATAAAAAAACGCCTCTTTGTGAAATTTCACAAATGGACGTTTTTTAGCTTCATATCAAGGTAGATGGTCATTTTCTCATTCATGTTTTTTAAATCAATTTCTGCGATGTCTGTAATCCGTTTTAATCGATAATTTAAGGTATTGATGTGGATGTTTAATTGCTTTGCGGCAATATTGGCATTGCTGTCACAGTCAATAAACCGCTCAAGGGTTTCGACAAGGTTGGAATGATGCCTCAGGTCGTAATCCTCCAGCTTTGATAAAGAGTAACTGGAGTAAGAAGAGCCCTTTCGCTTCTCAGCAAGCACATCAAGATATTGATAAATGCCTAGTTCAGAAAAGCTGTTTAAACGTTCAGTTTCAACTGGAAAGCGTTCTTTCGTCTTTAATACAGCCAGTGCTTCTTTATAGGAAGGCTGAATTTGAGAGATGTTATCGTAAATTCCTCCAATTGCTGCCTGAACATGCTGAATATGATACCGGTCCGCAAGTTGCTGCAGCATGCCGCTTGTGAATTGCTTAATATCTTGAAGCGGATGTTCTGTTTTTGGTGAGACAAGAATAATGAATTCGTGAAAATCAACAGTCGTTAACAGTACCTGTACTTGCTGTGTTGTTTCAAGCAGATAGGACAGCTTTTTTTCTGTCTCCTCTGTGAGTTCGTCACGAAGACGGAAGATGATGATGGCATATGTGTCTGGACATCTGATGCCAAGCCTTAAAAATAGGTCAAGCATCTCATCCTTTTCATGAATATGACCTGTGAGCATCTTCCAGAAAAGCTCCTGATTACGTTCTTCTGTTTTCGTTTTTCGAATTTGTAAATTGAGTAATTTGTTTTTCACGGCATGCGCTGCCATTTTGAGAAGGTCCATTTCTTCTTCTGAAAAAGGCTGTGCGGATTCAATCGCCCAAATAAATCCGAGCACTTCTTTGTCCTTCCAGATCGAAATGGCGACCCTGCTAGATAAACCCACCTCTGCAATTTGAGGGACACGAAGCGGTTCGTCTGTTTTAAGGAGGGTAGGAATGATGCCGTCCTTCCAAAGCCGATTAATGACTTTTTCCGGTACCCGGCGGGAGATAATGGTTGAAGTTCTGGCGGGATCAGTAAAATCATTGTGTGTGCTATATGCCAATAATCGATGATGAGTATCTTCTATAGTAATAGGGCAATTGAGCACATCACTAATTTGGTCTGCCACATCCTCTAAACGATCAAGACTATACTTAAACGGATCTGTCTTTTTTGTCATAAAAAACCCCTGCTTTTTCGAATATTTCACGTACTTACATTATGAAGAGAATGAGGTACGTAAATCAACAAAAAACTGCCATAAACTTAAAAAAACAAAAAGTGTGAGAAGCAAGTAAATGCATGTTGAAGCACGCTGAAAAAGAAATAGTACAATAATAACATAGTAAAAAATCAATAGGCGGAAAGATCCACCGAAGCAGGTGGATACTTATTATGAATATATGACCAAAAAACTGTTAAATAATAGATAAAAAGCGAAAAAACAGTAATTCTATAGACTCATTTTGTAAAATAAAAACAGATTTGTTTGACTGTGTATCATTTCTGTTTTTATAATAATAACGTCAAAAAATAAGTGGATTAGCCCATTATATGGCGGCTATGCACGGGAGGTAATGAGGAATATGTCAGGAATTATTCGCGTAACCCCAGAAGAACTAAGAGCGACCGCTAAGCAATATGGTGTTGAAAGTCAAGAAGTGTTAAACCAAGTTGATCGTCTAAATAGAATGATCTCTGATTTAAAAGGAATGTGGGAAGGTGCTTCTAGTGAAGCATTTGCTGATCAATACGAACAGCTTAAGCCTTCATTTATCAAAATGTCTGATCTATTAACAGATGTCAGCAATCAGCTTGATCAAACGGCAAATACACTTGAAAGCACTGACCAAGACATCGCAAGCCAAATCCGCGGCTAATCAAAGGGATTTCCTTTCTAAGTGTGAAAAGCAGAAACAGCGCCGAGTCTGTCAATGGATGCCGGCGCTCTTTCTATTTTGTGAGGTGGAAATTTGTGTATATCGATATTACCATCGACTTAAAAAATTATGATGGCAGTGTGTTTGATTTGAGACTATCAAATTATTTACATATTAAACAAGTCATCCATATCGCCTGGCAGGCAAAACAAATCTCACTTCCAAAGCGAGAAGGCGGATGGGTGCGGGTAGTCAATAAGAAAGCTGTGTTTTCAGGCGAATATAAGCTGTCAGACTGTGGAATTACCACAGGAGACAGGCTGGAAATACTATGAAAGGACTTTTGTAAAATGGCAGATAAAAAGAGTTCCTATTTAGAAGAACAATTAGAAGCAGTCATGAAAAAAGAGGGAGGCACCTATACCTTTATTTTTCAAAAAGAGACGATTAAACTCTTAGACGGTTTAGAAGCGGCACCGATCAAAGACATCAATCCTTCATTTCAGAAAGAGATCCAATTAACTGAAGATGAGGTCATCATTTCTATACAACCGCCTCCTGCCTATCAGGAATTTCGTTTCATCCATGCAAAGGATGAAAAAAGCAAATGGATTTTTTCATACCAGCTTGTCGATGCAGTTCTTAAACACGACGTGAAGCGGCTGCATCCTATTGTTTCTCCTGAAAACATTGTTTTTCATCAAGGCTTAGCTCCTGCATTTTTGCATTATGGAGTCAAAGAAAGCATCCCGCCATATGAAACCGATGAGCATCGCCTGTTAAAAGAGGTCAAGGCTGTCGTTCTTCGAGTGGTTGACCATGAATATCAATTTCAAGAATATGTGGCTTACAATGAAACGTTGAAATTATCGGAGCTGGCAAAAGAAATTAGTGAAACGAAGTCGCTGGAAGAATTGTCAGCTTTGATTGAGCAAAAGATCAAAGCAATCGATGCGAAAGAAAAAACGCTCTTAACCATTCCTAAAAAGAAATGGAAGATCGAGCGATACATCGGATTAGGTCTGCTTGTCCTGTTAATCCCTGCATTGGTGTACACCATTTACACCTTCTTTTTTGCCATGCCAAAACAAGAAGCGTACGTCGAGGCAAACAAATATTATCTCAACAAACAGTACAGTCAAGTGGTGGATACGTTAGAGAAATATCCAGCCAATAAAATGCCAGTCTCTCTACAATATGAACTGGCCATTTCGTATGTACAAACGAACCAAGGCAGTTTGTTGCTTGATCAGCATAAAAAAGAAATCACAGAAACGTACACATTGCAGACAGATCCGCAATACTTTCTATTCTGGATTCATATTGGACAAGGCAATAGCAAGGAAGCACTTGATATTGCACGGGTGCTTGGAGACGACAGGTACATATTTACGGCACTCGTCGCCTACCGCAATGAAATTCAAAACGATGACAGCCTTTCTGCTGAAGAAAAACAAAAACAGCTAGATCCGATCATTAAGGAAATGGCGAAATATGAAGAAAAAGAAACAACCGAGACAAGCACAAGTGACTCCTCAGACGCAAGCCAAACAGATGAAACAGCTGAACAAAAAGAGCAGTCAAAAGCCGATCAAGAGAAAAAAGAGAAAGAATCTGAAGCGAAAAAGAAAACCTCTCAGACAAAAAAAGATGAGAAAAAATAATTCTTTCGATACAACTGACAGTTGGTGCTGTCCCATGAGGAGGTGGAGCGTTTGAGTCTTCTTTGGGTTTTTTATGAGGAGGATTATCAAACTGTCCGTTTAGATGAGCAGTTCAATCGAGAAGCTCTGATTGGACCTGAAATAGAGCATACGGTGACAATCCCTTCACTTTCGTTTGATGAAGGGGTCATTCGTTTATCTCCTGATGAACCGAATGATGGTTTTACTATTTATCAGGGAGATGAGAAGAAAGGCAAATTACTTCCACATGAACCATATCAGCTTGGTTCACTCACACTTATTTTAATGGATGCACATCACGATCAATATATTTATTACCTAGGAAATAGAGTGGAGCTGTCTTTTTCACGTGAAGAGAAAGATGAGATTGATGTGTGGAAAGAACAAGCTCATTCCATGTTTCAAGATGCCAGCCAGTTCACTTTAGAGAAAATCGAAGGAACATGGTATGTCATGCCTCAGGACGAGATGATTTACGTGAACGGAAAGAAAATCCATGGTCCAGAGAAGATTTATGCAGGAGATGAGCTGTTCTGGAACTTTCTAACGGTGACATTTAAAGATGATGATTTATTACAGGTGACAGCTTACGAACCCTTTCATACACGTTTGGAAAAAACAAGACCGCCAAGTACAGAAACAAAACAAAAATACCCTTCATACAGACGTACACCGCGTTTGATTTATGATTTGCCAGATGACCGGGTATCCTTTAGCTTTCCTTCGCAGGAGAGTGAAAATAACAGCAGAGGGCTTTGGCTTGTTGTCCTTCCGCCGCTTGTGATGCTCCTTGTGATGGGGATTGTTGCCCTTATCCAGCCGCGCGGAATCTTTATTATCGTGTCAATGGCGATGTTTATCATGACGTTAATTACATCGTCCGTTCAATACTTTAAGGAAAAATCACAGCGCAAAAGACGAGAAGAGAAGCGGCAGCGTGTCTATTCTCTTTATTTAGAAAATAAACGGAAAGAGCTGCAGGAGCTGTATGACCGCCAGCAATATATTTTGACGTATCATTATCCGTCATTTGAAAAAATGAAGTATTTAACATCAGAAATCAGCGGACGCATTTGGGAAAAGACGCTTGTGAGTGACGACTTCTTGCACCTGCGTCTTGGAACAGGCGCAGTCCCATCAAGCTATGAATTATCGATGAGCGGCGGCGATATGGCCAACCGGGATGTTGATGACTTAATGGAACAAACGCAGCACATGCAAAAAGTATATCGTGAAGTGAAGAATGTCCCGATTACATTCGGTCTTGCGGATGGTCCAACAGGATTAATAGGGAAGCCTGCGATTGTGAAAAATGAGCTTCATCAGCTAGTTGGACAGCTTGCTTTCTCGCACAGCTATCACGATTTGAGATTTGTCTTTATCTTTCATGAGCAGGAGTATGAGAATTGGGAATGGATGAAATGGCTTCCACACTTCCAGCTGCCTCATACATATGGCAAAGGGTTTATTTACAACGAACAAACACGCGATCAGCTGTTGTCCTCTATTTATGAAATTTTACGTGAGCGTGATTTAGAAGAAGAAAAAGAGAAGAAAATCTTTACGCCTCATTTTGTGTTTATCGTGACAAATCATGAGCTCATTGCCGAGCATGTGATTTTAGAATACTTAGAAGGCAGCCGGACAGACCTTGGTATCTCCATCATCTTTGCAGCAGAAACAAAGGAAAGCTTAGCTGAAAATATTTCGACGCTTGTCCGTTATATTAACGAAGAAGAAGGAGATATTCTCATTCAGCACAAGAAGGCAGTACGAATTCCGTTTCAGCTTGATACACATCAGCGCGGGGACAATGAACTGTTTGCCAGAACACTGAGAACATTAGATCATCAAGTCGGTATGACCAATTCGATTCCTGAGACGGTCTCATTCCTTGATCTTTTCCATGCCAAACAGGTAGATGACATTGGCATTCGTGAAAAATGGCTGACTTCAGAAACGGCCAAATCATTATCTGTGCCAATTGGTTATAAAGGGAAAAACGACATTGTCGATCTGAACCTGCATGAAAAAGCGCACGGCCCGCACGGACTGTTGGCGGGAACAACGGGATCAGGGAAAAGTGAATTTTTACAGACGTATATTTTATCGCTCGCTGTACATTTTCACCCGCATGAAGTTGCTTTTCTGTTGATTGACTATAAAGGCGGCGGAATGGCGCAGCCGTTTCGAAATATTCCTCATTTACTTGGAACGATCACCAATATTGAAGGCAGCAAGAACTTTAGTGAAAGAGCGCTTGCCTCAATTAAAAGTGAATTGAAGAAAAGGCAGCGGCTGTTTGATCAGTATCATGTGAATCATATCAATGATTATACGAAGCTCTACAAGGAGAAAAAGGCTGAGCAGGCAATGCCTCACTTGTTCTTAATCTCTGATGAGTTTGCTGAATTAAAAAGTGAAGAGCCAGACTTTATTAGGGAGCTTGTCAGCGCTGCACGTATTGGCCGAAGCCTCGGGGTCCATCTCATTTTGGCTACCCAAAAGCCAGGCGGGGTCATTGATGATCAGATTTGGAGTAACTCCCGTTTTAAGGTCGCACTAAAAGTACAAGATGCGTCAGACAGTAAGGAAATTTTGAAAAATAGTGATGCAGCGTCCATTACCGTCACAGGCCGCGGTTATTTACAAGTGGGCAACAATGAAATTTATGAATTGTTCCAATCGGCTTGGAGCGGTGCACCATATATGGAAGATGGCTACGGCTCAGAAGATGACATTGCCATTGTGACAGATACTGGTCTTATTCCGTTATCAGGAGTAAGCACAGAGCCAGCAGTGAAAAAAGAGACAGTGACGGAGATTTCCGCTGTTGTGGATGAAATTGAACGTATGCAGCAAGAGCTTGGAATCGAGAAGCTGCCAAGTCCATGGCTTCCACCGCTTGAGGAACGTATTCCAAAAACACGTTATGCGTCGAGTGAAGAGCATGTCTTCCATTTTGCGCTTGTCGATGAACCAGATCAGCAAAGCCAGCATCCACTTTCTTATCAAATGATGGAAGATGGGAACATTGGCATCTTCGGTTCCTCCGGCTACGGCAAATCACTTGCTGCCACAACACTGCTGATGAGCTTTGCGGAGAGGTATTCACCTGAAGAATGGCACGCATATATTTATGATTTCGGAAACGGAACATTGCTTCCGTTAGCTAAACTGCCGCATACGGCGGATTATTTCTTAATGGATCAGATGAGAAAGATTCAAAAATCAATGAAGCGTCTGCGGGAAGAGGTTGAATATCGCAAGCGCTTATTCAGACAGCAAGAAATGAGTCATATCAAAATGTACAATGCCTTAAATGAGAAAAAGCTTCCATTCATTTTTATCGTGATTGACAACTTTGACATTGTCAAAGACGAAATGCATGAGCTCGAATCTGAATTTATTCAGCTGAGCCGTGACGGACAATCACTAGGTATATACTTCTTGATTACAGCAACCCGGGTAAATGCAGTGCGTCAATCGCTGATGAACAATCTGAAAACGAAGATTGTCCATTACTTAATGGATCAAGGAGAGGCGTACTCGATTATTGGCAGACCGAAATTCAGCTTAGAGCCGATCCCAGGCCGAGTCATTATTAACAAAGAAGAGCTTTATTTTGCGCAAATGTTCCTGCCAGTTGAAGGAGAGAACGATCTCGAATTGTTTGAGCATTTGAAACAGGAGATACAGCTTCTTCATGACCGCTTTGAAGCATCCGAAAAACCAAAGCCTGTGCCAATGCTTCCTGATAAGCTGACAGTTTGGGAGCTTGAGAGTCGTTTAGATGAACAAAAACCGCCTTATGACATTCCAGTCGGATTAGATGAGGAATCTGTGGCACCTGTTTATTTTGACTTGAAAAAGAATAAACATTGCCTCATTATCGGTCAAACGCAGCGCGGGAAAACAAATGTGACAAAACTGATGCTCGATCAGCTTTTAGTGGCAAAGCCTGAAAAGCTGGCTGTCTTTGATTCAATTGATCGAGGTCTATCCCATTATGCAAAAGAAGAGAACATTGATTACCTTGAAACAAAAGATGATATCACCGAATGGGCAGAAGAAATGGACCGCATATTTAAGGTGCGGGAAGAAATGTATGTCGAAGCTGTGCGCCAAGGGGAGACCGATCAGCTGTCATTTCCTCAAATTGTGCTTGTGATTGATGGCATTACGCGTTTTCAGCAGACGATCGATCCGCGTCTTCAAGATCAATTAGCTGATTTCATGAAGTCATATGCACACTTAGGCTTCAGCCTGATTGCATCAGGGAATCATACCGAGTTCAGTAAGGGCTATGATGCACTCACAAACGAAATCAAACAAGTTCGTCATGCTATGTTACTCATGAAAAAATCAGAGCAAAACATCATACCGCTTCCGTATGCAAGACAGGAACCAGAGATTCAGCCAGGCTTCGGGTATTTGGTTGAAAACGGAAAAGAGAAGAAAATCCAGGTTCCTTTATGTGCGGTAGAAAGGAAGAGTGTTCAATGACAGAGCAGCAAAAAAGCTCCATCAAAATCATCTCCACCATGATATTGATTCTTGTGCTGCCGGTTTTATTTTTCCACCTGATTGGAGATGACCCGGCAAAACAGAAGAAGAATGCGACACGAAATATTGCGGTGGTCAATGAGGATATGGGAGCGAGCGAGAGTGAAAACACGGCTCGTTTCGGACAGGATGTTGTGGCAGCATTGTCAGAACGTCCTGATTATACATGGACTGTAGTGAATCGCAGTGCGGCGGAAAATGGACTGAAAAACAGAAAATATGACGCTGTCCTTTATATTCCGTCTGATTTCTCTAAAAATGTGCTGAGCTATGATAAAGACCATCCTGAAAAGGCGTCCATTCAATTTTCAATTCAAGATCAGCTCAATGCAGTCAATAAAGAGAAAGTGCAAAGAGAGCTGGAAAATGCCCAAAAGAAAATGAATGAACAGATGTCGACGCTATACTGGAGTTTTGTATCACAGGAAATCGGCAATGTGAGAGAAGAATTTGAGCATATTGTCGGCAAAGAAGTCGAATTCCAAAACACGATGTACAACTTCTATAAACCGAACTCAAACAAACTATCAGATGCCGTCCAGCAGCAGAAGAAACAAATAGAAGAATTAAAAAATGCGATGGCCGATTCACAGAAACAATATAAAGACGGCTTGAGTACAACAGAAGAAGCAAAGAACCAATTAAAGGACTTTGTGAAAGCAGTCGATCAATACCAGCAGTATCAAGATAAACAAAAGGATCTCTTGATCAAAGCGCAATCAACAAGCCAAAAGCAAATCCAGCAAGGGCTCAAACAACTCGCTGACATTCAAAACCAAAATGCCCGCAGCTTTAGTGATCAAATGGGCGGACTCAAAACAGACATCAACGGGGTACAAAGTCAGCTGAAAACAACGGACAGCGCCATCCAATCTGTTCAAAAGTCGAGAGAAGACGTTATTCCTAAGCAATCCACGGGGTTAAAGGAACTTGTGAAGACGTCTCAGGAAGAACTGATTAGAAATTATGAAGCTCAATATCTTGCATACATAGGGGATAAAATTACTCCGTTGCAAGAGCAATTGAAAACTTCAAGAAAGGCATTGCTTGAAGCAGAGAAACCGAAAGAGGATCCGAATGAGGATTCGAATAATCAAGATGAAGATCCGCAAGACTCGACAGACGATTTGAAAATCGATCTTGAAGAAGAGACGAAGAAATTAACTGAAATCTCAACAGAAATAAATCAAGTGGCAGATGATTTGTCTGGAAATGAAGAAACGCCACCTACTCCAGAAAATGGTGAAGAAAATCCAGAACAAACTGGGGAAACCAAATCAACGTCAGTTCAATCAAAAGAGCAACTAAAAGCACTGTCCCTAAAATTAGAAGAAGTGAAAAAGAATATCGAGGAGAAAACCACAGCTCATAATGATCAATTACAAGGAAAAGTCGATCTTTTGAGTAAAGTATTAAAATCTTTAACAGATAAAATAGATAAACTAGAAGAAAAAATAATAAGAATAGAAACTAGCAACAATAAAAACATAAGTGATATAAAGAAATCCATCATCAAACAAGAATCTGCTATTACAAGAAAATTAGAACGAATAGAAACAACTCAATCTCCATTAAATCAATATACATCGAAAATGGATAAACTTAGGGATTTTAATACAAAATCAGAAAATGCATCAGAATTATTAAAGTATTCAAATGAATTAGTACATTATGAAGCATTACTTAACAGCTTCTATCAAGAGAAGGATCCTTCTTCTTTGGTCGACACCAAACCAGATGAAATCCAATCCATCCTCTCCATCAAAAAAGAAGAAACAGAAAACTGGGATAAGCTCAAAAACCAGATGCTGACATCAAACGATGATGTGTCTACTTTTATTGATGAGATGCAGAAGTTTTCAGATGGTTATGCGGAGTACATTACGACTCAGCAGGCAAGCATGGAACAGGAATTACAGACAATTTCTGAAAGTGCGGACAATGTAGCTAAGCAAATGGCTGATCAAGGAGATGCGGTGTATACAGCAGACCTTGCAGGCAGTTCAATTGTTGTCAGTGCACAGGATTCAATTGGTCAGGAAGTGCTTCGTCTTTCTGAAAATATGAGTTCGTTAACCGACCGCCAAAAAGGGGTGGCGGATTATACGAATAACATTGAAGAGAGTGTCACAACAGTTCAAGAAAAAGCAGATACGCTGAATGAAAACTGGAGCAAGAATGTCGACTCTACAAAGCTTGTTCAGCAAGATTTAAAGGGTATTTTAGGAAATACATTAAGTGATCAAGGCAACAGTAACTATGTGTATAACCATTTAGCCAATCCGCTGAAAATCAGCGGCGATGTGCCGGAAGAAAAAACGCAGACCGTACCGCCGGTCGTCATTTTGGTCATTGTGATGATCAGCAGTTTGTTAATTGGCTTTTTCAGCTCGTATTATGCGTCAGCTCCGATGCTGGTCAAAGGTGCGCTGTTTGGCATCTTGAATCTATTAGTCGGACTCATGATCAGCTTGTTTGGACTGAACATTTACAAACTTGCAGATGATCAAGCCATTCAATGGTCGATCTTCACCATTTTGTTATTAGTGGCGTGCTCTGCCTTTATTCGCACGGCTTTCCTATTCGGTTCTATTGCCGGGTGGATGGCAGCAACAGCGCTGATTTTCTTCTTTGTCGCACCGTTAATTGATTTGGTGATGCCGAATTTCCACTTTACCAATCCAGTGACAGACGTGTACCTGTCGATTCAATATGGAAATGGAGACACCTTTGGAATGGGCGTCACAGGGTTAGTGATTTTAACTGTTCTTTTCATGGTCGTACCGCTTGTGAAAAAGCTATGGAAAGATAAAACAGAGGAACGTGATGTGACTCATGAAGCTTAATCTATTCGTGAAAGGGACGGCACTCGCTGCCGTTTCCCTTTTTCTCCTCATCCCTGCTGCTTTCGCTGCTGGTGAAGATACGGATACGAATGTCAAGCCGAATGAATATCAGGAAAAGGAACTCAATATTAACTCGAGTATATTGAGGGATCAAACGAAATACGAACAAAGCAAAACGACATCAAAAATCAAAACAGACATTCATTTTGCTAAACCGCCTAAAGCCCCGGGGGGATCTCTTTCTCCGCAGCTATTTAGTGATCTAAAGGAGAACCCGCCCAAAACACCAGCTCGTATGATGAAAGAAATGAATATCTCTTTTAGTGATTCGGCTGTATCAGCACCTTCTGAGGATGAACATGAGAAGCAGACATCGGCACTGCTTCCGATTATCTTTGGTTTCTTGATAGCCCTTGGTCTCGTTGTGATGATCATCCTGATTCCAAAGGTGAATGTGAAGGCTGAAAAGAAATAGTCTGTCTCTTTTAATAGAGGCAGGCTTTTCTTTATGCAGATTGCTTGCTGTCATACCGTTTCACTACGTAAAATAGTGATATCAAGGGAGGAGATTGTCATTCGAATTTCAATCGTTACAGGCGGATCAAAAGGTTTTGGCTTAGCACTTGTGAACAGGCTGCTTTCACGCGGGGATCATGTGTACACGGCAGCAAGAAGTGCATCGCCGATATCCCATCCGAAGCTCACACATACCCAGGTTGATCTGACCGATGAAGAAGCAGCGGCCAAATGGCTTCAACATAGTCTTACGCCGCAAACTCTGGCAGATGCTGATGACATCTTACTTGTCAACAATGCAGGAATGGTCACACCTATCAAGCGCGTTGGACAAGGCGGACAGGATACACTTCATCAGCATTACAAGCTGAATCTTGTCATTCCTGTTTTGCTCAGCCATGTGTTTGCCAAGCAGACTCAATCATTTAACGGAAAGAAAACGATCGTTCATCTCTCTTCTGGAGCGGCGAAAAACCCATACAAAGGCTGGAGTGCGTATTGCAGTTCAAAGGCAGGACTCGATATGTTTATGAGGACTTTTCATGAGGAACAACAGGACGAGGTGCATCCGATCAACACGTTTTCCTTTTCACCCGGCACGATCGATACAGATATGCAGGGGGAAATTCGGAAATCATCAAAACAAGACTTTGAACAAATAGACCGTTTTCAGCAATTATATGAAACAGGCACGTTAAAGAGCCCAGATGAAGTCGCACGTATTTTGCTCGATCTTTTAGCGGGTGATCCAGCTGGCGGATGTGTCTACGATGCACGTGAGTATGGGAAAAAGCAGTCATAACGACGGCTGCAGCGTGAAGACAAACACTCGCATTCGGTGTCAGGCCTGCGTGCCGGTGCTCACGAATCTCAAATTCGCTTCGCGCCAGTACTCGGCCTTCCTAGACTTCAGGGGTTTTCATATCACGCTGAAAAAGAGAAAAAAAGCAGTCATAGCGACTGCTTTTTTCGTATTGTACAAGCAAAAACAGCTCATTTGACATAAGCTATTCTTGAGACTCATAGAAAATATAACAGAACATTTGAGTTTCTTTTCAGAATATGTTAGGATGCTAAAAATATAGATAAGGAGGGGTTTCCATGAGAAAGGTTACATTAATGGATGTTTACACCCATCCAGTCGCTCAAAAATATTTAAATCGTTCAGGAAAAGCCCATGCGATTGCTTGTGCTTATCACGCATTCAAACTGGCGGTGCAGGCTGGGATTAATCCAGATCTCGCTGTGAAAGCAGCCCTCTTGCATGACATCGGCCACTATGAATGGTATACAGCTGGCGGAGAATGGGATTACGAGACATATAGACGGAATGATATTCATGCCATTAAAGGCGCAGAGCGGGCTCACAAACTGCTCATACGCCTCGGTGAGGAACCAAAGGCAGCTAAAGATATTGCGCTTGCGATTTTGCTTCATACAGATTCATATTTGCCAGAGGGCGACCTTCATAAGGACACACTTCAGCAAATTGTCAAGAAAGCAGATGAAATGGATGAAGAGCCTGGCGGACATCACCATTACAGACAAATAGACGAATCACTTGCAATGAAAAAAATCACGGAATTGGATCAGAAAGTGCAGCAGGCACTTCAGCCCATGAAACGTTCTGTTTAGTATGGAATGTCTCCATGAATATTTCCATCCTGATCGACATACAATGTGCGAATAACGGTACGGTTAAATGCAGATGTACCTGATGCAGTGAGTCCGGTGTAATGAACCGTGACAGAATAAGCACCTTCTTTTTTCAATTGATCAGCTGATGAAGCAGTTGTTTTGAGAGGATGATCTTTTTGGGCATCCTTAAAGTAAAAGGTTTCTACTTTCTTGCTTAATCGTTTAATCAGACCGCTTGAATGGGTCGATGCATCATCCCCTGATTTCGCTGCCTCTGCTTTGATTTCGTCATTTAATGGTGAATCAAAGGATACGAGCAGCAAATAAGGAGCCTTTTTTCCTGAATTTGATCGAATCGTCCATTTTCCAGGAACGGGTTTATTGATTTGTACATGGTGCGAAAATGCGCCTTCATATGGGAAAGATGCTTCCGATGTCTTCAGATTTGTTAAGACGTCTCCATTTGGGGCGATGATTTCCGGCCGCGCCTCTTGACTTTCATTTAACCACTGAATCGATAAGCCATTCGTTCCTTCCTCTACATAGAACGCTTCTGTTTTCTCCTTTTCACTTTCACCGCCTTTCACATAAACATCTGTATTCAGCTCAGTAGAGTTCGGGCTCTCTATATTTTCTTTTTCAGCGCTTGCGGCATTTGCCAGCAGCTGATGCTGAAACACAGGGAACATGCTTGTGCCGTTTTTAATTGAGTTGTGATCCCATTTCCCTGTTAAAATATTGTTTGCATATGATAGTCTTGTGCTGCTTACCGTGACGGCGCCATCGTTTGCGCCAAAGCTCTTTAAATACATGCCTCCTAAGTAAAGCACCCCGCCAAATGTTCCCCATTCCGATCCCGAATACGTGATGTATTTATGAGGAAACTTCTCCAGCTTGTCGGTTTCACTTCGAAAAGCCGCCATGAGCCCCGTTTGCAAAGAATAGAGCGCGTCGCTTTTTTGTCCAAGAATTTCCGCGAGCCAGCTTCCGCCCTTGCTATACGCTAAATCTGCCAGCGGCGTCCCGTAATGAGGGGAGCCGAGTGTGATGACCTTCTCTACATATGGATGGGCATTGTGATACACGAGTGCGGACTGTGTATCCACCCCGCCTTTACTATGACCAATCACAATGAGTTTTCGACCGAACACATCATAGATTTCTTTTAACTTTTCTGCTAATAGTTTGCCATTCTTTTTCGTATCCTGATCTGGATACAAATCTATGAATGCGCTTTCGTATCCGTTCAGAACAGCTTGCTTTGCCATGTCGTTTCGGTCGAACCATGTGGAGGAGGAGCTGTTAATGCCGTGAACAAAAACAAGTGGCGGTTTTGACTCGTCTTTTTGAACCGGCTCTTCTCCTTTAAACCATTTCCCTGGTGTCCCAGGCTCATCCCCAATTGATCCTGCATACGCATAACTTGCAAAGGAAAAAAAGAGCATGACAGCAGCGAGACAGATGAGTTTTTTCAAGATCATTCACCTCTTCAAATGTTTTAAGTTGTTGGCAGCACCAATCTATTATAATTCCAAAAGATGTAAAATTATATAAAATGTTAAAATATGGTATTTAGGTTGTAGGTTTGCCCTGAGTGACATTCACATGGGTCATTGCATACGCTGTGGGTAAATACACAAGTAAAGGGGCAGGTAGGATGGCACAACAAGGAAGTCCGCAGCTTGTTTCATTAGTTGATCCATATGTTTATCAAACATTGCAGAAAGTGATCGGTATGAGATTAATTGTTCAAACAGTGAAAGATACAGTGCGCGGAAAATTGAAGGAAGTCATGCCGGATCATATTGTGATTGAGGCGGGGGCAAAATCAGTTTTTTATGTGCGGATCCAGCAAATTGTATCGGTGATGCCTGATCACAGTGAAAGAGTGTAACAAGCAGACGCAAAGGTGTCTGCTTTTTTCACGCTTATAGAATGTATATCTGGAAAAAGTGCATGATATACCAATTGTTCTTTTTTTTACAAAAAATGAGGTTCTAAAACAAGAAGCAGTTGACAGAAGGTGGGTTGAATAGTAGTTTTTTAATAAGATCAATACGTAACAGGAGGAGCATCTTTGTTAAAATCTAAAGTTCATTTTTGGACATTCCAAATATTACTTGTTTTACTCATTGTTTATGTATCAACAAAGGTTTCGTTTTTATTTCAGCCGATTATTTTATTTGCATCCACCTTGTTTGTTCCCATCTTGCTGGCTGGGATTCTCTTTTTCATCTTTAATCCAATTGTTCGATTTTTGTCCAAGAAAATTCCTAGGACACTTGCTATCCTGATTATTTATCTTTTGTTCATCGGACTCATCACGTTCATTGTGAATGCTGCGGGACCGGTTATTGTCACGCAGGTCGGTGGACTTGTCAAAAGCTTCCCTGGTTATGTGACGGATATGCAGAAATTTATCAACGACTTCTCGCATTCTAAAACATTCACTTGGATGATGAACCAAGATTATGTCTCCGTCTCGAAGTTTGAACAGACAATTGTTTCAACATTAAAAGGTTTGCCGGAAAATATTGCTTCAAGCATGTCTGCTGTGTTTGGCGTGATTGCCAATATTGCTTTAGCTGTGATCACAGTTCCGTTCATTTTGTTTTATATGTTGAAAGACGGACATAAGTTTCCGGACAAGCTCGTTCAATTTTTGCCAATGCCTTACCGTAAGGAAGGGTTGAAAATCTTTAAAGAATTAAACGATACACTTGCGGCTTACATACAAGGGCAGATTGTTGTCTGTTTATTTGTTGGAGTGGCTTGTTTTATCGGATACTTATTAATCGGTGTGAAATATGCGCTCATTCTCGGCATTATCATTGCGGTCACAAATGTGATTCCGTACCTTGGGCCATATCTTGGCGCGGCACCAGCTGTGCTTATTGCGTTTCTTGATTCGCCTGGAAAAGCGGTGGTGACAGTCATTGTCATTCTTGTCGTTCAGCAAATTGACGGAAATGTCATTTCTCCATTGATCATTGGAAAACGCCTCAACACACATCCTTTGACCATTATCCTGCTATTAATTGGGGCAGGAAGCTTTGGCGGAATCCTTGGCATGATCTTTGCGGTCCCTGTCTATGCACTGCTCAAAGCCATCACCTTGAATATTGTCAGATTGGTGCAGCTGCGTCAGCGATCTCGCAAAGAACAGCATTTAAACGTCTAGGACAGATGCACACCTTTTCCCTACTTGCATAAGATGATTGAGATAAGCAGATAGGGGGAGATTCTGATGCCTGCAATCGTTGGACCTATTCATATCGAGTCGTTAGGAGGAAACGGTGCAGCTACTTTCGGTGATGTCCTGGCCATTGCCCCTTTGGCTGTAGACCACTCTACTGGCGGTGCGGGAGCCTTTAATTCAGGTGATTATATGTCACTTACAAGTGATCCGAATGCCACGATGCTTTGGGACTTTACTTTGTTTGGCCAGCCTCAATCATTTAATGCATAGGAAGGCAGCTGATACTCACAGATCAGCTGTCTTTTTTATTTTTCATACACGTATTTTTGAGCTGGGCATATGATGTGGGGAGAAAAGGTGGTGGAAAGATGCCAGCGATTGTTGGGCCTATTCATATTGATCGTGTGATTGGAAATGGTTCTGCACATTTCGGTGATGTTTTTGCCATTTCGCCAAAAAGTGTCGATCACTCCGCCGGTGGATCAGGTACCTATAATGCAGGGGACTTTGTCCAATTTTTTAGCAGTCCAAACGTTACGTTTATGTGGGATATAGACCTGATCAGCCAGCAAAAGAGCTTTAATGCATAGCCAGCTTTGAAAGGGAATTCCTTTTCAGAAGCTGTCTTTTTTTATGGTACAATAGATATGGATGTAAGAAGAAAAAAGAGGTGTGAATTGAGTCAAATGAAAATTAGAAGAGCACACATCACAAGCGGACAACCAAAGACCTACAATGTATATTTACATGAAAATAAAAAAGAATATAAAACGCTTGTAGCCGTACCTGACATTGAATGGAGTATTTCCATTGCGTATGAGGACGAAAAGGAGCAGCTCATCCATACGCTTGAACAATCCTTAATGGAAAGAGTAGAAACAGACGAAGCCCGTGACCTCGCACTCAAAATTGTGCACTGGGTCACAGAAATGTAAATTTAGAAACCAGGAGTGAAAACAGCGATGAAAGAAGAATCCGTAGACTTTTATTTGCAGCAAGGGATATTTGGACATGCTGAAACAAAACCTGATGAACGAAGGATGTTTCTTGGTTCATTAAGGGAACGAGCGCTTCTCGCCCTGACAAAGGGACAGGTATCAAGAAATAAACCGTATCAAGAGGTGGAACAAGTATTGAAGGCCAATCGACAGGCCTCCCTTCTTTTAAATGGTGAACTGTCTTATGCATCTTATTCTCAATATGTGAAAATGGCAAATGCCGCTGGATGTTCCTTTAAAGTGGTGAATCATCACGAAGCACACTCTCCTTTTGGTCTTGTCATCGAGATGCCTGGTGCGGTCAATCAGGAGCATATCTATATAGAGGATGAGCTGTTTCAAAAAGCTTTTTCTCATGAATCTGTTGAATAGGTTTCCCTAGTGAAATGAATAAGCTATAATGATTCAAAAGAGCATATGGGAGAGATGCGGATGGGCAAAGCGTTGATTTGTATTGATTATACAGTTGATTTTGTTGCAGACGATGGAAAACTGACATGCGGAAAGCCTGGACAGGCGATTGAGTCTAAGATCACAGAGATCACTTCTTCATTTATTGATGAAGGCCACTTTGTCGTCTTTGCTGTCGATCATCATGAAGAAGAGGACCCTTATCATCCAGAGACAAAGTTATTTCCGCCCCATAATATTCGCGGAACAGAGGGTATTGAACTTTATGGACAACTAAGTTCACTATTTCACACGTCAAAACATTTAAAACATGTCTACTATATGGAAAAAACAAGATACTCTGCTTTTGCAGGCACTCAATTAGAAATGAAACTGCGCGAGCGCGGCATCACGGAACTTCACTTAGCCGGCGTATGTACCGATATTTGTGTACTTCATACAGCTGTTGATGCGTACAATAAAGGCTTCGAACTTGTGATTCACCAAAATGCTGTGGCGAGTTTTAATGAAGCGGGGCACGAGTGGGCACTTTCTCACTTTGAGCAGTCGCTTGGTGCGAAAGTGGTTAAGTAAGGGAAGGAGAATGGAAGTTGGAGCATCGGTTTAATGACGACAGTTTATCACTACATACAGATCTTTATCAAATTAACATGGCAGAAACGTATTGGAGAGACGGCATTCATGAGAAGAAGGCAGTCTTTGAACTCTTCTTTAGAAAGCTTCCATTTGACAATGGCTTCGCTGTATTTGCTGGCTTAGAGAAAGCGATTGAATATTTATCGGACTTTTCCTTCACCGAAAGCGATCTGGCGTATTTAAAAGATGAACTCGGTTATAAAAGCGATTTCATTGACTATTTAAGCGGATTGTCCTTTACAGGTACACTTCATTCAATGCGAGAAGGGGAAATTGTCTTTGCGAATGAACCGATTATGCGCATCGAGGCAACGCTTGTTGAAGCTCAGTTAATCGAAACGGCATTGCTCAATATCGTGAATTTCCAGACGCTGATTGCAACAAAAGCGGCTCGGATTAAAGGAATCATTGAAGATGAGACAGCATTAGAATTTGGAACAAGACGTGCGCATGAAATGGATGCGGCGATGTGGGGAGCAAGAGCGGCACTCATCGGGGGCTTTCAGGCGACAAGTAATGTTCGTGCTGGGAAACGCTTCAACATTCCAGTATCAGGAACACATGCTCACGCACTTGTACAAGCATACCGCGATGAATATACAGCATTTAAAAAATATGCTGAAACACATACAGACTGTGTCTTTTTAGTCGATACGTATGATACTGTCAGATCAGGTATTCCGAATGCGATTAAGGTAGCGAAAGAATTTGGAGACAAAATCAACTTCATTGGTGTCAGACTTGATAGCGGAGACCTTGCATACTTGTCTAAAAAAGCTAGAACAATGCTGGATGAAGCAGGATTCCATGATGCCAAAGTCATTGCATCAAGCGATCTTGATGAACACACCATTATGAACTTAAAGGCACAGGGCGCCAAAATTGATGTGTGGGGTGTTGGAACAAAACTGATCACAGCATTCGATCAGCCAGCCCTCGGTGCAGTGTATAAACTGGTGTCCATTGAAGAAAACGGCAAAATGAATGATACCATCAAAATTTCATCCAACCCAGAGAAAGTGACAACACCAGGCCGTAAACGTGTGTACCGCATTATCAATCAATTGAATCATCATTCTGAGGGTGACTACATTGCGCTTGAAGAGGAAGATGTTCATAGTGAGGATAAACTAAAAATGTTCCATCCTGTGCATACATTTATTAGTAAATTCGTGACAAACTTTGTGGCGAAAGATCTTCACGTCCCGATTTTTGAGCAAGGAAAACTTGTCTATGACAATCCAGATATTCAAACGATTCAAGCCTACGTGCAGGAGAGTCTTGGACTCTTCTGGGAGGAATACAAACGAATCAGCAAACCAGAAGAATATCCAGTCGATTTGAGTCAAAAATGCTGGGATAATAAAATGCAGTTTATCCATGATGTGAAAAATAAAATCAAAAAAGAGCTTTATGAAAGCGAATGATCTGAAGAAAGGGAGACCATCAAGCCAGGTGGTCTCTTTTTTTTATTTTGACCGATTGAAATTGAACTAAAAGCGCAATCATTTGGTATACTGAAAGCACATCTTGTTTGTCATGGCATAAAGGAGGATTGGAGCAGTTGAGGGTGTTTGTTGCGAGACAGCCTATTTTTAACAGAAAAGAACAAGTCGTATCATATGAGCTGCTTTATAGAGATAGTGAAACCAATACATATAGCGCTGAAGACGGTGATCAAGCGACAACGGACCTCATTATCAATAGTTTTCTAAATATCGGCATCGAAACACTGACAGAAGGAAAACGATGCTATATTAATTTCACCGAAAGCTTGCTTTCATCTGATCTGCTCACCTATTTTGATCCGCATCAGCTTGTGATCGAGATATTAGAAAATGTACCGATTACCCCGGCACTTATTATGAGATGTAAGCAGTTAAAAAAATGGGGATATACGATTGCACTCGATGATTTCTTCCTAAACGGAACACATTTTAGTGACAAGCTGCTTGAGGAACTCCTCTATTGCATAGATATTTTAAAAATTGACTTTCTGAAAACCACAACGCAAGAACGAAGAGATATTCTGCATTCGTATAAAAAGTATCGCCTTCGATTCCTAGCAGAAAAGGTAGAAACGAGAAGAGAATATGAAGAGGCACTAGAAGCGGGCTTCCACTTGTTTCAAGGGTATTTCTTTAGTGAGCCGCATGTGATATCGGGACGAGCATTATCGACCAGCTTCCATGCGTACCATCAGCTTTTAAATGAGTTAAGCAAGGACCAGCCGAATATCCAGACCGTCACCCATTTTATTGAAAGTGACCTTTCGCTATCATATCAATTATTAAAAATGCTGAATTCAGGCGGCATGAGACGTCTTTATCAAATTAAAAGTATCCGGCAGGCGATTATCCTGCTTGGATTTAATGAAATTCGGCGCTGGATCTTTATCCTTTCATTTAAAGAACTGAATGTTCAAGCTAACTCAAGCCAAAAAGAAATTATCAAAATGTCATTCATTCGTGCCAAAACGTGTGAACTGATTGCTTCTCGTACTGAACGAGAGCACCCCGCCTCTTATATGCTGACAGGTATGTTTTCTCTTATTGATACGCTTGTCAGGGCAGATATCACAGAACTTGTGAAGGAACTGCCGCTTTCTGATGAAGTTGGAGAGGCACTGCTTGGCTATGAAAATGATTATTCTTTTGTGCTAGGTATGGCCAAACGTATTGAACGAAATGAATGGGATGATGAAATGTTAGATGGAAATCTCCCGAAACAGGAAGCCTATGGGTGTTATATAGAAGCCATTGAATGGTGCCATAAAATGTTTGAATCTTAAGAAAAGCCGCTCGTGTGAGAGCGGCTTTTTCTTTGTCATGCCCACTTTAAAAGAAGAAAAAGTCTGCTGGAGGCAAGAGACAAGTAGATTCGAATGCCTTCTGGACTAAAGCGGATATCAATGCCGCTTTTCACACCAATTTGCTTCAGCATGCGGCTCACACTTGTGGAATCAGAGCGCTCAGCAGCTTCCATGATGCGCTGCGCAAACGGAAGGGAGCTTGAAATTTGCTGCGTGATGAGTGAAGCATCAGCAACGAGACGGGCCGATTCCTTTGCGGCTCGTTGAAATGAGTGGGCATCTACTGGAGGAAAAGTCATTGGCGTGCGCGGCGGGTATGCGTGGCTCATTGCGGGAACCTGCAAAGCAGGATAAGGAACATAGTAAAACACATGGTCACCTCTTCTCTCATTGACGTGAAATTGGACGGATATCTGTTCTAAATGTATGTAGAAAATCAGAATAAAGAATCAAAATGATCTTTCTATCTTTGTAATTCCAGCATAAAAATAGGTACTTTTGCGGTCAATTTCGGTGAATGTCGCCAAAAAATTGCGGTGTCCACAATAGCGTCTGTCGTCTGGCCTATGACACGCAAAACCGAAGATACAGAGGGGATCGTACGTTCTATCGGGAGAGAAGTGTGACGAATGATGCCTATTCCTGTCGCAAAAATGACGCAATTCCTTTGAAATTGAGATAAAAGTATGATTTGAAAAGTCAGAAAATGATGAAAAAAGACCTATTGAATTTTGCGGTATCACGCACACGTTTTGTGCATACTTTTCGGTGAAAAAATACTCAATTACATTTACACTGTTAGTAACAGATCAAATACTTATGACCCAATCACCATACACAAATACATTGATCTTCCAAAAAAGGAGAGTGGAATCGATGGAAAAGTATGAAATCGAAGAACTTAAACAATTATTATGGAAACTTGAAAACGAAATCAGAGAAACAACGGCTTCTCTTCATAACATTAACAAAAGCATTGATCAATACGACAAATATGAATATGTGAAAATTTCTTAAAGACTTGATAATCATCAAGTCTTTTTTTTATCCAAATACATACAAAAAAAGGATATATTATTATATAATTGTTAAATAGTGATGTCAGTGGACATTTGCTCATGTCTTTTTAGTAAAATAAAAGACGAAAGGGTGAGGTACAAGATCGAGTATGCTAAACTATCTAGAGAATACAAAAATCAAGCAGAATATGTCTGATTTTATTCAACATGCAGTCAGGCAGAATGATTTACAAAAGCTGCTTCTGAAATTTACAGATATAAAGAATGAATTCCCTTTTGGACAATTGGCTTACCAGCATTATGTGGCATTTGGCGGTCAAGACAAGCAAGCGATTACAAAACTGGCAGCAGGGATTGAACTTCTCATCTTATCAGCCGATATATTAGATGATATTGAAGATCAAGACAAAGATTCTTATCCTTGGATGAAGTGTCAGAGCGGAATTGCGATGAATGCAGCAAATGTTCTTTTTGTATTGAGCTTTGAAGTCTTTTCAAAGCTTGATCATGCACCGGAGCTTTTAAACAGTGTATACTCCTATTCCATTCAGTCAATGCAAGGACAGCATTTGGATATGAATCTGGAGCCGGAGAATGAGCAGGATTGTTTAAATATCATGAAGTTAAAGGCAGGATCACTGTTTGTGTTACCCTGTATGTTAGGGGTTATCTTGGCAACAGGTTCATTTGAAAAAAATGTAGAAAAATATGCTTATTATCTAGGCATGGCAGAGCAGCTTGAAAATGACTATGTGGCTCTTTTTAATAAAAAAAATATTGATTTTAAAAGAATGCAAACATTACCGCTAGTATATTTAAAAAATGAATTTAATCCATCCAGTTCTGACTTGCTCAGTTATTATCAATCAGAGGATAAGAGCATTGGCTCTGAAGAATTAAAGGATAAATTAAAAGAATCTGGCGTTCAACAATATGTATTTATTATGAGAAACCTTCTCAGAAATAAGTTTAAAGAAGCATTCGAAATACTACATTTAGAGGCTTCTAAAAAGGAAAAGCTGATACTTTTTTTAATTGGAGATGGAGAAGATGAACATTCAGAAACTAGTTAGTTATCTAGTGGAGAATCCCTCGGCATTAAAGCAAGTTGCAAATGGAAATGCATCGTTGCTTCACGTTGATCAAGTGACTGCAAGCATTATTGTTGAAGGTTTTCAAAAAGAAGACACCATTAGATCAAAAAAATGGAAAGATGCTGGGTGAGTATAGAGGGTCTATGCAAAAATTTTACTCGAAATTAACTGTTATATTAATGATCCTTAGCTTTATTTATGTGATTTATATTTCCTACATCAATGTGTTTAATATTTTTGTAGGAGCAGTCGTTTCGGTGAATAGTGACGGCCAACTTGAAATAGAGGATGTTGTTGATTTTACAGACAGCTATTATGCTGGTGTTAGGAAAGGCGATATCATCCTTGAAGTGAACGGTAACAAAGAACCAACCGAAGAAGTAAGACGAGGTTATTTAGCGAATGTCAAGAGTTTAGTTGTTGATAGACATGGTGATGAAATTGAAATAGAGAATGTAAGCTTATTAAGTCAAGAAAATCTGTTTATTTATATAATACCTATCATTTTTTATTCGATCTGTCTATTCTGTATATTTATGATTTTAAAAATCAATAAATCTAGGAAAAAAGAGTCTGCATATATTCTAGCTCTCTTTTTGCTAGCTGTTGCTGTAGCCTATGTAAGCTCTGGCGGCTCTGGTAAAGGGGAATATATTAGCAGCTTTGTCGTAATTTTTACGATGACTAGTGTACCGTCGTTATATATGCACTTTATGTATCAATATTTAAAGGAATTAGGAACGGTAATTATTAGTTGGCGTGTACTTCTTTGTTTGTATGCCGTCCCTTTTATAAATATTGTATTAGAAATTCTGTTTAAAAATATGGTTTTAGCTGCTTTTAACTTACTTTCATTCTTTGCACTTGCATTTATTACGATTATTATCACATTAAGGGCTGCTAAAAAGTTGAAAGGGACTGAAATCGGAAATGTCCTTAGTGCCTTTGCACTTATCTTGATCTCATCATTCAGTCCATTTATGCTATTTTTTATTATTCCTTATTTATTTCATAAATATTTTATTTCACCTTATATCCTAGCATCGTTCGCTTTATTGATTCCGTTTTTCTTAGTCTATCAATTTATGACAAATAAATTATATAATGTTGATTTCTTTTTGGGGAGAATCAAATATTATAGTCTTTTAGCCATCACACCTACTATAGCGGTAGTCGTTATATTTGATTTCATTCAGAAGCCAAGTGCTAACTTTTATACAATGAAATTTACGATTATCACGTATATTCTTATGCTCACTGTCTTCTATTTTAAAGAAATCATCGACTTCCGTTTTCGATTGAAGCGTTTTTCAGAGAAGCATAATTATCAAGATAGCGTGTTTAAATTCACGCAGCTCATTCGTGAGGCGTCATCACTTCACCAAGTGTTCTATCATTTAAAATACACCATTTTAGAAGTACTTGTTGTGAACAAAGCCTTTGTGCTTGAAGTGAAGGCAGATGGACAGGTTGAAGAGATTGATGAATCGACAGAGGACAGTAAGCTATGGAAAAAGTATGTAGACCAATTTCAGGAATTATTAGGTGAAGTTGGAAAAATTATTGCGCTTGATAAAGGATTCATGATGAAAATTGGTGAGCGGGGCGGTCACTCTTTTGTGATTTGTTGTTTATCTAATTTACGGACACCGAAATTGTCGCGTGATGAGATTTCTTGGTTGAAAACATTGGCCTTTTATACAAGTGTCAGTTTAGAAAATGTTGTCAAAATCGAAGAGTTGATGGAGCATCTTGACGATTTGAAACAGCGTGAGGCCAATCCTGCCTGGCTGAAGAAAATCATGTTTGCTATGGAAGAGAAGCAGCGTTCAGATTTAGCGAGAGATCTTCATGATTCCGTGCTGCAGGACTTGATATCACTAAAAAGGCAGTCGGAGATGTTTTTAACGAATTTCCAAAACAACCAATGCCCTACATCTATTGAAAATTCGCTTATCTCATGGAATGATCAAATGTCCAAAGTGATTCAAACGACGAGAGAAACGTGTCATGAGCTTCGCCCGCAGCTGCTGTATGATTTAGGTTTAGTAAAGGCGATATCGAAGCTGACTTCTCAAATTCAGGAGGAAGCGCCGTTTCATATTAGGCTGAATACGACACGCTTTGATAAAGAATTGGACATTGATATTGATTCACAGCTGAATATTTACCGAATTGTTCAGGAGCTGTTATCCAATGCCCTGAAGCATTCGAAAGCCACTCAAGTGTTAGTGATGCTGATTTGTATTAAAGATCAGGTTGTTCTTCACTATGAGGATGATGGAGTCGGTTTTGATGCAAGTCATCTTGATCAGCACACAATGAGCATGGGGCTATCGGGAATTAGAGAACGAGTGAAAGCGTTAAATGGAAAGCTTCAAATTCACACAGCCCCGGAAAAAGGGCTTAAGGTGAAAATTGAAATGGAATTGTAACGATTTATTAAGGATTAAGACTTGGCATCAGCCAAGTCTTTTATATAAAATGGAAGTGAGTGATTTAAAGGGAGGAAGACATGAAGAAGATATTGGTCATTGATGATCATCCGGCTGTCATGGAAGGGACAAAAAGCATATTAGAATCAGACCAGCAGCTATCAGTCGATTGTTTAAGTCCTGATGCAGAAGCCGCCTTTTTAAAGACGCATGACTTTTCCATCTATGATGTGATTTTAATGGATTTAAATCTCGGGGATATCAATGGAATGGACATTGCGAAACAAATTTTAGAAACCAACCATCAAGTGAAAATTATCATTTATACAGGGTATGAAGTAGATGATTATTTTGAAGAGGCTATTCGGGCTGGATTACACGGTGCAATCAGCAAAACAGAGACGAAAGACAAAATTATTGAATACATACACCGGACATTGCAAGGGGAAGTTGTCATTCAGCTGTCCTATTTAAAGAAATTAATTTCACAGCAGCAAGAAAAGCCAGAACAGGCGCAGCAGACTGATCACGATCTCTTAACCGAACGGGAGTGTTTGATCCTTAGAGAAGTAGAAAAAGGATACACGAACCAGGAGATTGCCGATGTGCTTCATTTGAGCAAACGGTCAATTGAGTACAGTTTGACATCCATCTTTAATAAGCTGAATGTTGGATCTCGTACAGAAGCGGTGTTAATTGCCAAGTCTGAAAGTGTGCTGTAAACGTGTGAAGGGAGAGGGCCTTAATGGATGTGAGCGGATCAAATACACTGCTTGAGGCACTAGGCATTGAAATTGTAGAGTGCAATAAATCACGATGCGTTGCAACAATGCCAGTCGATCACAGAACAAAACAGCCATTTGGACTGCTGCACGGAGGAGCATCTGCTGCTCTAGCAGAAACAGTGGCGAGCATGGGGGCTGCGGCTCATTTAGACTTAACGCAGCAAGTTTGCTCAGGTATTGAAATCAATGCCAATCATTTAAAATCTGTACGCGATGGAGTGGTGACAGCGACAGCGGTTCCTGTACATGTGGGGCGGCGTACAATGGTATTTCAAATCGATATAAAAGATGATCGAGACCGGCACATCTGTACGTCAAGATGCACACTTGCTGTCATTGATCGCATATAAAAAAGCTCCCGGTGCAGCGGAAGCTTTTTTTGTATGCTGTTGTGCGGTAAAAAAAGAATGGCCCAACATGGCAGGCCATTCTTTTTTGCTTTTTATAAATAAGAATCTTCTTTTCGCTTAATCACAAAGTTACGGAAACCGCCATAATCATCTTGAACGCTGCGTTTGTCGAGCTTAACACCAGTATTGTAGGCGGCTCTTCCGATTAAGTGTGCGCCGACTGGTGCTGTCAGGAAGATAAATACGATGCCGAGAAGGATTTTTGCAGAAATAACGCCTGCAAGAAACCATTCGTGAAAAAACACACCTACTAAAATCAGAACAACGCCAAGGGTCGATGCTTTTGATGCAGCATGCATACGGGTGTAAACATCCGGCAGGCGAAGGACACCAATGGCTGAAATCAAACAGAGGATAGCGCCTAGCAGGATAAAGAAAATCACGATGGCTTTAGCGATGACGATCATTTTCAATCACTTCCCCTTTCTCAAGGAATTTGGAAAAAGCGACAGTACCAATAAAGGCAAGGATGCCGAGCAGTAAAATAATCTCAAAGAATGCAGTGGTTTTCAGTAAAATTGAAACGATGGCTGTCATCCCAATTAAATTGATTCCTATCGCATCAAGTGCACTTACACGATCAGGAATAGAGGGACCTTTGATCACTCGTATCACAAAAAGCAAAGTAGACAGTGCCAGAATGCCAAGTGACATTTGCAAAATGAGTTCCATTACTTACCGCTCACCTCCTGAATCGCTTTTTCAAATGAAACCCGGATATCGTGAATGGCTTTTTCAGCATCTTCAATATCCATCGCATGAATGTATAAAATGGACCGATCATCGGAAATATCAATCACTAGTGTACCTGGTGTCAATGTAATCATATTTGCCAGTATGGTGATTTCCCAATCTGTTTTCAAGTCCGTACGAAAGGCGAAAATACCGGGCTTAATCGTGAGCTTTGGAGATAATACGGTCTTTAATACACTTAAATTGGCAAGAAGCAGCTCGCGAATAAAAATGATGATCAGCTTGAAAATCGCATAAAGGGCATAGCCGTAAAAACGCTGCGGGAAAAATCGACGCAGCATGAAAATGGCGATCATCCCTAATGCAAAACCTGATACAAAGTCTGCGGCTCTGTATGTATCATTCATAAACATCCATGTAAAGGCGAGGAGTGCGTTTAGTAATATTTGAAAGGCCATGTTCATCTACTCCTTCAGCACAGCTTGAATATATTTTTCTGGTGTAGAGAGCATTTCCGCTGCTTGATTGATATAAGGGGCAATGAACTCTGTCCCTAACCCAATGGAAAGCGATAGGACGACAAGCAGTACGCCAGGGTACACCATTCCTTTAATTGACGGCTTTCTTCTTCGCATATCCTGTTCCTCGCCCCAAAATGCGGACATGAAAATCTTCATAATAGAGTAGAGGACAAGAAGACTGGACAGTAAGACCAGGATAGAAAACGTCATGTGTCCAGCAGAAAATCCACCTTCCACAATTTTTAGTTTTCCAACAAAGCCACTCAGTGGCGGAATTCCTGCAAGCGATAAAGCCGATATGAAAAACATCCATCCTAATAGAGGCTGGGATTGAATCAGTCCGCCCATTTTTTTCAGTTGATTTGTACCAGCATACACAAAGAGGGCACCTGCCAGCATAAATAAAGCCCCTTTGATCACCATGTCGTGAATGAGATAATAAATGGCCCCTTGGAGTGATGCAGGTGTGTTGGCTGCAAATCCAAACAAAATGACCCCAACAGCTGTGACAATGTTATAAATCACGATCTTCTGCACATCAGAATAGGCGATCGAGCCTATCACACCGAATATCACCGTCAGTGCGGCAAGCCACGCCATGAGTGTATGGGTGAAGCCTGTATCGTGTATAAAAATTAATGTAAAGACTCTTGCAATCGCATATAAGCCAACCTTTGTCAGCAAAGCCCCAAATAGAGCTGAAATCGCTGCTGGCGGCGCATGATACGATCCTGGCAGCCAGAAATAAAGCGGGAAGATCCCAGCTTTTAAGCCGAATACAATGAGGAACAGGATGGAAATAACAGTGATTAGCCCTGTTTGCCCTGATTCAGCTATTTTCACACTTAAATCAGCCATATTGAGCGTACCCGTCACTGCATATAAACAGGCGACTCCGACAATAAATAATGCCGACGAGATGATATTAAACACAATATATTTGAGTGATTCACGCAGCTGAGGCTTTGATCCGCCTAATACAATAAGCATATAAGATGCCATCAGCAGTAACTCAAAGAATACAAACAGGTTGAAAATATCTCCCGTTAAAAAGGCTCCGCTCACGCCAGCTAACAAAAACTGTACGCCAGAATAATAGAAGAGCCGCTCTCTTTCTTTCCCAATCGTTTGAAAGGAGAAGAGGACTGTCACAAGCCCGACAACGGAAGCGGTCAGCACAAGGAGTGCAGCAAATTGATCGGCCACAAGGGCAATCCCAAATGGCGCTTGCCAGCCGCCCAAATAAAGGGTTTGTATCCCATTTGTGAAAATCGTTTGAACCAAATATGCATTGCATATAATGGCTGAAAGAGATGCCAAGACACTAAAGACTCTTGACAGCATGATGTTTTTATTCATAAAGATCAATAGTGTAGCAGCTAGTAATGGAATTAATATAGGCAGGATCACGAGATTATTCATGCTGATCATTTCCTCTCATTTGATCCATGTCATCTGTTCGCAGCTCTTGGAAGGCACGGAAGGCCATGACAAGTAATAAGGATGTCACACCAAAAGCAATGACAATGGCTGTTAAAATTAATGCTTGTGGCAATGGATCCACATAGGATGTGAGCCCCTCTTTTAGAACGGGAGGCGCTCCTTTTTTTAAACCGCCCATTGTTAAAAGAAGCAAGTGGACGCCGTGACTCAAAACAGCAGTACCGACGATGACCCGCAGAAGGCTCTTTGACAGCATCAAATAGGTCGCCGCCATAAAAATAATTCCGACGATAATAGACATTAGAAATTCCATTATTCCTTCTCTCCAATCATTTGAATAATGGTCATGGTGACACCGACAACAACCAAATACACACCGATATCAAACAGGACAGCTGTCGCCAGTTCTGTTTTCCCTAAAAACGGTAATTGGAAATAATCAAATGCATGGGATAGAAAAGGTGCACCGAATAGAAAGGATCCCATACCTGTCAGGATCGAAACGAGCAAACCGGCTCCAGTTACATAAATAAAGTCAAATGGCAAAATGCGTCTTACTGTCTTCAGATCATAGGCTAAAAGTAGAAGAACGACAGCCGCAGCACTCATCAGGCCGCCAATGAATCCGCCGCCAGGATTGTTATGTCCCGCAAGAAATAGGTGAAGGGAGAAAAGCAAGATGATAAATGCTGTGATTTTTGTTGTGACTTGCAAAAGCATATCATTCGTATCAATCTTTCTCATCGCCGCACACCTCTCTTCCGTTTTGTTTGCGTTTTTAATAATCCATAAATACCAAGTGCCGCAATGGCGAGCACGGTAATTTCAAAAAGGGTATCAAAGCCCCTGAAATCTACTAGAATGACATTGACAATATTGTCACCGCCAGCAAGTTTGTAGCTGTTTTCAATAAAGTAAGTTGAGATGGTGTCAAGTGACTGCTGACTTGTGGAAGCGAAAGCTAGACAAGTGACAACAACCCCAACGCCTAATGAAATGATGAAATTGGTCATTTTGAATCTTCTTGTTTTTTGCTTTAAGCTCAGCTTCGGCAAATGATAGAAGCAAAGCAAAAACAGTGCAACAGAAATCGTTTCAATAATCAGCTGCGTCAGCGCAAGGTCAGGTGCTCTGAAAATCACGAAGAATAATGACAGCGTGTAGCCCATGACACCTAGTGCAATAATAGCTGTTAATCGTGAACTTGCGAATACTGTGGCAATCGTCGCCGCCACCATCACAAGTGAAAGAATCACCTCATACGTGCCAATTGAGGCAGCCTGATCAGTTTGAAATGAAAAGGCCTGCTGATAAAACATCACGCCGCCAATAACGATAATCATGAACCCAAACACATAGACAAGATAGTCACGAAGAAAACCAGTCATATAACTGTTTGTCAGGCGGTATGAACCTTTTTCTAAACCGATAAGAGAGCGGTCGTATAAAGCATTAAATGACCACTTTTCCTTAAAGATGTTGTACATTGGACGCCATTTTGCAAGCGTCAAGTAGCCGATTGTGCCGAGTACAACAACACCTATTGTCATATAGAGTTCTGGCTGGAAGCCATGCCATGCTTCAATTTTCACAGAAAAACGGCTTCCTGTTTCAATCGCTTCAGGAATGATCGCCGCAATTGCAGGTTCAATGACAGAATAGGCAAGAATATTAGGGAAAAAGAAGAAGGTGACCACAAGTGCAGCTAGAATGATGGGCGGAATGAGCATGCCGATCGGTGCTTCATGTGGTTTTTTCTCCAATTGGTCTATATTCAGACGGCCTCTAAAAGTCTTAAAGAGGAGCATCATACTATAAATGAACGTAAAGACACTAGCGAGCCAAGCGAGTGCTGGGAAGATGGCACCCCATGTTGAAACGTCCGTAAAGCTGATATCAGAAATCCGTATCATACTTGTGAAAAATAGCTCTTTACTTAAGAAACCGTTAAATGGCGGTAATCCGGCCATTGAAAATGTACCGATTAACGTAATTGTGAAGGTAATCGGCATGATCGTCATTAATCCGCCTAATTTCCGAATGTCACGAGTTCCTGTTTCATGATCGATAATACCAGCTGCCATAAAGAGACTGCCTTTAAACGTAGCATGGTTAATGAGGTGAAAAATAGCTGCAAGAACGGCTGCGCCAAAAAAGGCAGGATTGTTTTCATGAATCGCAGCTGCGCCGACGCCAAGCATGAGCATAATCATGCCGAGCTGACTCACTGTCGAATAGGCCAGAATGGCTTTCAAATCGTTTTGCCGGACGGCGTGGAATGATCCCCAGAATAATGTGACAAGTCCCACGATGGAAATGGTCCAGAACCATACCTCTGATATAGCAAAGATTGGACTGAAGCGGGCAACAAGATAAATACCGGCTTTCACCATCGTAGCAGAATGCAGATAACTGCTCACAGGGGTCGGTGCTTCCATTGCATCAGGCAGCCAGATATAGAATGGGAACTGCGCTGATTTCGTAAACGCACCTAGTAAGATTAGGATCATGGCAGGGATAAAGTAAGGTGATGCCATAATGAGCTGAAGTTGATTGACTGCTTCACGAATACTGAATGAATCAGTAATCAGGTAAATGAGGATGAAGCCACCAAGCATAGCTAATCCGCCAAAAACAGTAATAAGCAGTGATTTTGTTGCTCCATATCTAGAGCGCTCCCGCTTATACCAATACCCAATTAAGAGGAAGGAAGAGATACTCGTTAACTCCCAAAACAAGTATAAAACCACCATGTTGTCAGAAAGAACGACACCCAGCATCGCGGTCATAAACATGAGCAAATACGTGTAGAAAGAGCCAAGCTGTTCTTTTTCCTTTGATAAGTAGAAAATACTGTACAGCACCACTAGTGAGCCGATACCTGTAATTAATAAAGCAAATAACAGGCTGAGACCATCAACATACACAGTGAAATTCATCCCTAAAGATGGAATCCATTCAGCCTGTGAGAAAAGCGTTCGTCCATTCGAAGTGATGTGTAACATTTGGATGAAATAGGTAAATAAAAGAATCGGCAAGATGAGAACAAACCATCCTGTATGTATACGCCTCACATATTTGTAAAGGAAAGGTACAACAAAAGCGAGTAAAAAAGGTGATAGGATGGCGAAGTGAATAAGCTGCAAGAAAATGAACCTCCTTTGATCAATATAAATTCACGTTCTAAAGAACTGGTAATTAAAATTATAGCGTAAATACAGCCATAGTGCATTGGTTTGAAACGATTTCAAGCAAACTGTATTTGTTTTAGGTTCTTTTGACCACAAAAATAATTTTATCAAAAATGATACTCATTGTATATTGTTTTGTTTTTCGTACATGCTTTTCTTAAAGGAGCTGATCAAATGAAACGAAAGATCGTCATCAGCTTAAGCCTATTCTGCACGATTTTAGGAGGAGCATTCTTGATTGACCGAAATGATCAAAAAAGGTGGCAGGCCGGGAGTGAATGGCCGCTGTTTTCTGAGCATCTTCTTCACATGAGCTATCAAGAAACCAAGCTGTATCCTTTTCAGCCCAGGGAATATTTACGAATTGTATTAGCTGATGAATAAGATCCTATAGGAGAAAAGAAATATAAAAAAAGCATGGGCCCATGTGAGAGCCCATGCTTTTTATGTGTGGCAGTTTAACTAAACACTCTGAGTAAGATCGTTGCACAGATAACAGTTGCTGCTCCGCCAAGTCGTGTAGATACTTGTGCGAAAGGCATAAGACCCATTCTTCCAGAAGCTGAAAGAATCGCAACGTCGCCAGTACCGCCAAGTCCGCTGTGACAGCCAGTGACAATAGCAGATTCTACTGGATACATGTTCATTAGTTTTCCAACGAAGTAACCAGAACCAACCATTGCGAGTACAACAGCGATACATACGCATACGAATGGAATGGAGATGACAGTTGCTACATCATCAAGTGGAATGTATAGAATACCAAGACCAACCATCAGCGGCCATGTAAAGCTTTTAGATACAAACTTGTAGAACTGCTGTGAGCCGTTTTGAAGATGCTGAGGCATCACGTTTAAGTATTTGATTAAAGCGGCAAGAACAATCATTAAGATTGGACCTGGAATATGAACAAAGCTTTCTAACAAACCACCAAAGATGAAGGTTGTACAAGCAACGAGTACACCAGCACCCATTAACCCGAAATCAACTTTTGCATCCAAATCTGGCTGCTCGAAAATTTCGTTTGCTTCTTTAGATTTCACAAGACGGCCATTCCCGTTTAGTTCTGGACGTTTTTCACCAAGCTTCTTCAATGCGCCAGCACAGATAATGGCAATGACGTTCCCGATGACAGCCGCAGGAATTAATTGAGAAATTAATGACTCTGCTGATACATCAAGAATTTGTGAATAAGCGATAGATAATGGCAGAATCCCTTCTCCAACACCACCGGCAATAATCGGTACAATAATAAAGAAGAATGAATGATGCGGTGTGAAGCCAACTAAAAGGCCAACAAGGATACCAGCACTCACAGCTGCAATTGTACCTGCAACGAGAGGAACAAACATACGAATAAGGCCTTGTACTAAAACAGTTCGCTGCATCCCTAGAATACTACCTACTACAAGAGCAGAGATATAGAAGTAAAGGAAGTTCGACGTTTTCATAAGAGACGTAACCGCTTCCAATGAGTTCGGATTCAGAACATTAAAAAAGACCAGGAACGATGGTACGAATAAAGAAAGAATCGCCGGTCCACCAATATCTTTTAAGATTGGAATACGTTGTCCTACATCTCCAAGGAAAATCCCCAAAATCATAATAACAGCGAAACCACCAAGCATATTTGCTGGAATTTTATTAAAATAAGCGGCAGTTAAAATAATCGCTGCAAGTACTAAATACACAGGTAGATCAATAACACCAATTTTCCAAGACATGATCTTACGGAAAACGCTTTTATTATTGTCAGAATCGTCTGTAATCGATTTCAATTGTTGTGCATTAGCCACATAAACACCCCCAAATGCTATTTGTCTCAATTGTAGAAGATTCTGTGACACTCATCTATTTATTAAACTAAAATAAGTGTAATAAAAGTAAAATAAACAGGAGTTTTTGAGTTTTTTATCATACAAAAATCCCCTGAAAGTAGTTTGTCCTTCAGGGGATTGATCATACATCGTATTTATCGTTTTCCTTTTAGATAAGGCGTACCAAGTGCTTTCGGTGCATCGGCACGTCCGATGAAGCCAGTAAGTGCTAAAATGGTGAGCACATATGGTGCTATGAGCATATACACATTCGGTATATCTTGGAACAGCGGCAGGAGAGAGCCAATGATGCTTAAACTTTGAGCAAATCCAAAGAATAAAGCAGCGCCCATTGCGCCAAATGGATGCCATTTACCGAATACAAGCGCAGCTAGTGCGATGAAGCCTTGTCCAGTAATGGTGGCATGTGAGAAATCAAGCGCGATCGTTGAGGCATAAACAGCTCCGCCAAGACCGCCAAACAGTCCACTAATGAAAACAGCAATGTAACGCATCCGGTACACTTTGATACCCATTGTATCAGCTGCCATTGGATGCTCTCCGACTGCACGAAGACGAAGACCAAACGGCATTTTAAATAAAACAAACCAAGCAACAACCGCAAGAGCTAAGGCGAGTATAGACGTATAATAAACATCTTTAAAGAAAATATCACCAATGATCGGAATGTCACTTAAAAGGGGGATATCTCCTTTATAGAAAGGCTCTGTAATTTTATCAGTTTGTGCTTTCCCATAAATCAGTTTGACGACAAACAATGTAGCGCCAAGTGCCAGCATGTTAATCGCCACACCACTGACCGTTTGATCAGCTCGGAAGGTAATGGTCGCCACTGCATGAATCAGTGAGAACAATCCGCCAACGGCCATTCCGACGAGAAGCCCAAGCCACGGGGTCAAGGCTCCAAACGTATCAGCAAAAAATAAGTTAAAGATAATACTGGAAAATGCTCCGACGACCATCAACCCTTCAAGACCGATATTGACAACACCTGATCTTTCTGAAAAGACGCCTCCAAGAGCGGTTAAAATAAGTGGTGCAGCATAAACAAGTGTAGCTGGGACGATGATTTCAAGTATTTGCAGAAATCCCACTTATTTTCCCCCCTTTTTCTTCATTTGTTGAATCACAAGACGGATAATATAGCTTGAGGCGACGAAAAGAATGATGATCGCAATGACAATATCAACAACCTCAGTCGGTACGCCTGATTCAAGCGGCATATTTAATGCACCGACCTTCAATCCACCAAGCAATAATGCAGCAAGGACAACACCAACAGCCGTATTTCCACCTAATAAAGCGACGGCAATTCCATCAAAACCTACGCCTGTAAACGAGCCTTTAATAGAGGCATATTCAAATGTACCAAGACCTTCCATAGCGCCTGCAAGACCTGCAAAAGCACCTGAAATAAGCATCGCATAAATGATATTGCGGCGAACGTTCATACCAGCATAATGTGATGCCTGCTGGTTCATTCCAACTGCTCGTAATTCAAACCCTTTAGACGTTTTTTGAATAATGATCCACATCACGACCGCAGCAATAATGGCAACAAAAATACCGTTATGCATTCGGGAAAAATCAGTGATCTGTTCAAAAAATCCAGAGCGGAGCGAGGCAGTGGCATCGATTTTATCTGTTTTATCTTTATTATCTGTTAAGACATTTGAGATTAAATAGTTTGTGACATGAAGGGCAATGTAGTTCATCATGATAGTAACGATGACCTCATGCACATAAAAACGAGCTTTTAAAAAACCAGGAATAAAGCCCCATAAAGCACCTGCAGCAGCTGCGGTGATGAGTGCAAGCGGCAGATGAATATACATAGGAGCATGGACAGTTGTTCCAATCCATACAGCAGCTACCCAGCCAACAAGCATTTGACCTTCTACACCGATATTAAACAGGCCTGTCCGAAATGCAAAGGCAACAGCAAGACCTGATAATATATAAGGCGTCACTTGCCTGATGGTTTCTCCCATATAATAAGTTTCACCGAAAACGCCATTCCAAAGGGCGCTATAGCCTTCGATGACACTATAACCGCTTGCCAGCATAATAATGGCCCCAACCAAAAGACCAAGTACAATGGCTATAAGCGGAATCAGCAGATTTGTTAAGCGATTAGACATTTGCTTCTTTCCCCACTTCCTGTTGCGTACTTCCAGCCATTAATAGACCAAGCTCTTGCTCTGTTGTTTCTTTTGGATCAACAATGGCGACAATGCTGCCTTCGAAAATAACAGCGATCTTATCACTGACATTGATAATTTCATCAAGCTCAAAGGAGATGAGCAAAACGGCTTTGCCTGCGTCTCTTTGCTCGATTAGACGTTTATGAACAAATTCAATCGCACCAACATCAAGTCCTCGTGTCGGCTGAGCGGCAATTAATAAATCAGGATTGCGGTCAACTTCACGGCCGATAATGGCTTTTTGCTGGTTACCGCCTGACAGAGCGCGCGCTTCTGTATATTCACTCGGTGTTCTGACGTCATATTCCGCAATGATTCGTTTTGCTTTTTGATAAATATTTTTCATATTCAATAAGCCGAATTTTGAATAAGGACGCTGATAATACGTTTGTAAGGAAATGTTTTCTCCAATTGAAAAATCGAGTACAAGTCCATGTTTATGACGATCCTGAGGAATATGTCCAATCCCAGATTCGGTCACTTTACGAGGCGGGAGATTTTGAATGGCTTTCCCGTTTAGCATGATTGTGCCAGATTCTGATTTCTTTAGACCGGTAATGGCTTCAATTAATTCAGACTGGCCATTGCCATCTACCCCAGCAATTCCGACAATTTCGCCAGCCTTCACTGAGAGGTTCAACTGTTTGACCGCTTCAATTCCTCTGGCGTCTTTTACTGTGAGGTCTTGAATTTGAAGAACTTCCTCAGCTGGAGAAGCAGCTTTTTTATCTGTTTTAAATGACACTTCACGACCAACCATGAGGCTTGCAAGTTCATCTTTATTTGTGCTTGCCACATCAAGTGTACGAATGCCTTGGCCTTTTCGGATAATGGTCACGCGATGACAGGCATCCATAATTTCTTTCAGCTTATGGGTGATTAAAATAATGGATTTTCCTTCATTGATTAAGTTTTTCATAATTTGTATGAGTTCTTTGATTTCTTGAGGTGTTAAAACGGCCGTTGGTTCGTCGAAGATCAAAATGTCAGCGCCGCGGTAAAGTGTTTTTAAGATTTCTGCACGCTGCTGCATGCCGACAGAGATGTCAGATACTTTTGCGGCAGGATCTATTTTCAAACCATAGCGGTCAGAAAGCTCTTGTACTTGCTGTATGGCTTGTTCTTTGTCAATCTTTCCAAACTTCTTGGGCTCTTTACCTAAAATGATGTTTTCAGCGACAGTGAAGGTATCGACCAGCATAAAGTGCTGATGCACCATTCCGATGCCTAAATCACTAGCATCATTTGGACTAGAGATGGTCACAGGTTTTCCGTGTACCTTGATTTCACCTTTTTCAGGCTGGTACAGTCCGAAAAGCACGTTCATGAGCGTTGATTTTCCAGCGCCGTTTTCACCAAGCAGCGCATGAATTTCGCCCTTTTTTAGCTGCAGCGTAATGTTGTCGTTTGCTACAATGCCAGGGAATTCTTTGCGTATATTCAACATTTCAATGACATAATCCACAGGTTTAACCGCTCCTTTTTTAGGGTGCTGATGAAGATAAAAACTAGCAAAAGAAAAGCTGCAAAACGAGGCTGCAGCTTTTCTTTTACCACCTTTTACGAATAAAGAGGAGGTAAAGGAGAGGCAGGGGATAAGGCGCGCTTATCCCGCTGCTCAAATTAAGCTTTAAAATCTTTTAGTTCATCACGTGTTGCAGGGATTTTCACTTCACCCTTGATGATTTTTTGTTTCCATTCTTCAACTTTCTTTAATACATCTTTATCAAGGTTTTCCTTAGATGGAGAGATGTCAAGAGCGCCTTCTTTCAGACCGTATGTGATCACTTCGCCGCCAGGGAACTTACCTTCTTTTGCTTTCGTTGTTAAGTCTTGTACCGCTGTGTCTACTTTCTTAACCATAGAAGTAAGGGTAACACTTTGTTTTGTTCCAGGTACTTTTCCTTCGTCATACTGGTCTTTATCTACACCGATAACCCAAACTTTACGGTTAGGATCTGCTTTTTTCAGGTTTTTCGCTTCAGTGAAGACACCAGTTCCAGTGCCGCCAGCAGCATGATAGATGATGTCGACGCCAGATTTGTACATGCTTTCAGCTGTTGCTTTCCCGATGTCAGCCTTATCGAATGCACCGGCATATTTCACTTCAACTTTTGCTTTCGGGTTAGCTGCTTCAACACCTGCGCGGAAGCCAACTTCGAATTTTCTGACTAATTCAGAATCAACGCCGCCTACGAATCCAATTTTGTTTGATTTTGTAGAAAGAGCAGCCGCAACACCCACAAGGAATGATCCTTCGTTTTCGTTAAACACAATGCTGGCCACGTTGTCTTTTTTCACGACTGCATCAACGATCGCAAAGTGGTTTTTCTTACGTTGATCCGCAATTTCAGAAATAGCATCTTCCATTAAGAAACCAATTCCGTAAATCAAGTCGAATTTCTCACGAGCAAGTGTGTTTAAGTTTGTTGTATAGTCAGCATCTGATTTAGATTGTAAGTAATCAAAGCCGTTTTTACCTTTTTTTAGATTGTTGTCTTTCCCAAATGCTTGTAAACCTTCCCAAGCTGATTGGTTAAACGATTTGTCATCGACACCACCGACATCAGTTACCATTGCAACAGTGAATTGATCTTTATCTTTTTTGCTTTCACCGCTGTTTGAGCCAGAGTTGCCGCATGCTCCAAGGATGGTTCCTGCTGCTACGACTAAGGACAATGCTAGTCCAATTTTGCGCTTCTTCAAAACATAACCCCCTATAAAATTTAAAAGTTTCAGAAAAGTCTCGCGAAAAAAGACCGATCTATCTCTTCTCACCCTTCTGAAGAGGGTATTTTATCCTGCTTTCTCATGAAACTTATGGAGAGCAGGAGAGAAGATGTAAGACATCAGACTTATATCTCGTTGAACTAATCAATCATAATTTATCATTTCCGATCGAATAAATAAATAGAAATTTGTTTTATTTTTAAAAAAATGTTAAATGGCTTTATTTGATGTCTTTTTATCTGCTGAAATATGATATAATGCCGCTTTTGTGATGTGCTCCGCTACAGCAGAACCACTGATATCAAGGGGTTTGTTACATCGTATGCCATAAAAAAACATCTGGCCTTTGTGAAAGGTCAGATGTAGTATTTTAAAGATATTGCTGAATCAAATTCATATTGCTCGTGTTCAGTTTATATTGGAAAACAGGACGTCCTATTGTCCCATATGCCATTTCAACATCCACCACTTCGATATCCTCAAGGAATTTCAAGTATTTTCTAATGGAGACTTGAGAGATTTCTGTATGATTGGCTAGGTCTTCGGTTGTGAAAGCCTGCTGGCCAAATGATTGAATGCTTGTCCAGATGAGTTTAAGTGTGCTTTTGGTCAGTCCTTTTGGCAAGAGGACTTTTTCCGCCTCTGCTTTTTTATGAAAAAGCTTCGCATCTAAATCATTTTGCGAAATGCTGTTCATGGATTGATACAGGGCGTGTTTCCGTTTATACTCTGCCAGTGCTGATTGGAATCGTTCGAACTCAAACGGCTTAATTAAATAATCAACTGCTCCGTTTCGCATCGTTTGCTGTACAACATCGACTTCATTTGCAGCCGAAATGACAATGACATCAACGGCATGATTTTGCTGGCGAATTTCTGTTAGTAATGCCAGCCCATTTTGTCCAGGCATATAAATATCGAGCAGTACGAGGTGTATGACTTCTGTTTTTAACACTTCAAGTGCCTGCTGAAAGGAGGTGGCAATCCCCTTTAACTCAAAGCCGTCGATTTGGGTCAGGTAGCGTTTGTTCAGCTCCCCAACCATTGGATCATCTTCTACTATTAACACATTAATCATGTGAATCCTCCTTTTGTTTATACGGAATGCGGAGACTAAAGGTCGTTCCTTCTCCTTTTTCACTCGTGACAATCATATGACCGTTCAATTTCTTGATGCTTTGGTCAACGAAGTAGAGTCCGAACCCTCTGTCTTCTCCTTTAGTTGAAAAGCCTTGATCAAACATGATGTCTTGTTCTTCTTTTGTGAGACCAACACCTGTGTCCGTGATTTCGATGTGAAGCTGTTCTTGAACATATCTGAAGGAGATCGAGATGTTTTTCGTCTCAGTATGAGAAACAGCATCAAGTGCATTATTTAACAGGTTGCCAATCACGGTAATGAGATCATGCGTCACTGCAGGGTCCTCCGTATTTGGCACTTGTGTGCTGCAAATAACCTCTAAGGCAGCGCCTTGTTCCCTGATATAGCTTTGTTTTCCTAGTAAAAATCCTGCTAAAACGGAGTTTTTCACATGGTTGATGATTTCATTTGTTTCCGTTTGCTGATAGATCGCAATATCTTTGATATAGGTGCCAAGATCATCGTAGTTTTTGAGCTGGACCAAACCTAAAATGACATGAAGCTTGTTCATAAATTCATGGGACTGGGCACGGAGCGCATTCGCATACATTTTGACCCCGCTAAGCTGCTCAGCCAGATGTTTCACTTCTGTTTTGTCACGGAAGGTGGCGATGGCTCCGACAATTTCACCTTTTACCGTAATTGGCACTTCATTAAAGACGAGCTCCAGTCCATTCATTCTCACGTCACGATCAAGCAGCGGCTTGCGTGTTTCAATGACCTGTTTTAAGCCGCTTGAAGGGAGGAGAGTTTGAACATCTTGTTCTCTAGGATCAACCATAATGCCCATATTATGAAAGAGCCGTTTGGCCTCTGCATTGGCCAGTTTGATTTTACCGTGCTGATCGACGGCCAGAATCCCTTCTTTTGTTGATTCTAGCATGGCACTTCGTTCTTTTAACAATGTGGCGATCTCATCCGGCTCAAGTCCAAACATAATCTTCTTCACTTTTCTTGCCACAATGAGTGCTCCGATGATGCCAGATAGAAGGCTGAGTGATGTGACGAAGTAGAGTGGAAGTAAGCTTTGATGAATAATCAAGTCAATTTCCTTTAACGTAATCCCTACGGCCACAGCCCCAAGCTGCTTTCCATTTTGATCATAAACAGGAACAAAAGCACGCATGGATCTGCCGAGTGTTCCAGAAGCCGTACTAATATGTTCTTTTCCCTGTAATGCTGCTTTTTCATCACCGCCGGCAAACCGCTTTCCAATTTTCTGCGGATTCGGGTGTGTTTTGCGGATACCGTTCATATCCATGACGACAACGAATTCGGTTTTGGTGATTTGCTGAACACTTGTTGTATATTTTCGTAATGCGGAATATGAATGATCTTCTAATGATTGTGCTGTGATCGGTGCCTCTGCGACCATTTTGGCAGTAGAAAGAGCAATGTCACGTTCCTGCTGATGGATGTTCTTGGCTGTTTCCGACCATATCGTAAAGAATGTGATACAAAGGGAGATCAGGACAACGATGCACACAAAGATCGTCAGCCGTGTTTGCAGTCTTAAAGTTTTTTTCACGAGTATACCCCTAACGCACGATTTTTTCGTAACAGTAATACTTTAACGGGAAAATGTAAGTTTGTGAAGGAATGTACGTGCAAAATCATAAATTTGATTTTGCTGTCGGTTTACTTTGAAAGCATCTTGTCAATCCGTTTTAAGTGAGCCATAATAAATGTGAGCTTATGAGAAAGGATCTATTTATGAAAAATACATATTTGACTGGATATTTTCCGCTGATTTCAATTTTACTATTCAGCTCTGCTTTTTCGATTTTCACAGTAGGTGTCACAACTGATTTCTTGACTCAAGCAGGCATTTTAAAAGGAATGCTTGAATTTTTCTCTGAACAGGGCATTCGTCTTGCTCTCTTTGCTGCTTTTGCACTTGTTTATTTTATGATCTTATCTGCCTTAAAACTGATTGCAGATACGGTATTAGAGCTGGCGTTACTCTTTTTCGCTAAGGACCCTGAAGGGGAGAACTTAAAGAAAATTCGGATTGCATCCGTTGTTTATTTATTTGCCAGCTTGCTAGCATTTCTGTTGACGCAGCAGCTCATTCTGCTAGTCGGACTTTTTGCATTAGCAAGTCTTGTCTATTTTATCTGGGTTGTGGTTCGCATTTATCAATCGCTTTCTATGCTGAATTTGATTGGATTTATGATGTTTATTCTGCTGTTTTGGGCGACGTTTTTGATCGGTATTTTGTACTTATTTATTAAGCTTTATAACAGTGTGATGGCAAGTCTGCCTTCATAAGCAGACAAAGAAAGCATCCTCCAATAACGGAGGATGCTTTCAGCGTTTAGACAAACCCTTGCATTCGTTGTCAGTTCTGCGCGCCGATGCTCACGAATGTTAAATTCGCTCCGCTTCGGTGCTCGTCCTTCCTAGACTGCAAAGGTTTTCAGGTCACGCTGAAAAGAAGAAAAAGAGCTAAAATAAAGATCATTTTAGCTCTTTTTCAACAATCTGAGCATCCTCCAATAATGGAGGATGCTTTTTTTTATGAAAGAAACCGTTTTTGAATATCGGGTGTAGGCATCATACAAGATGTTTTTTGACCAAACCATTTGTAGCGATTTTTTGCTATCAACTGATAAAACCAATCACGGATTGGGCGAGGTATGGCAAGGAGTAAAAAGCTCCATCTGTATATCCCTTTTAAATGCCGCGCGGCTTTTAAGATGCCTGTCGACTTCGTATAAAGGGTCCCTTTTTCAATATAAATGAATGAATTGAACTCATCTAAAGGCAAACCGTTTTCCTTTAAAATACGCTGCCCTGTATCTGATTGTAAGGAAGCGAACATCATCCGTTCATTCGGATCGCGCTTAATCACAAACTGAACAGCGCCGCTGCACACGTTGCAGACACCGTCAAATAAGATTAAATGGGGTGGATGTGTTGAATGCATCGCAATCAAACCTCCTGTTTATCTGGCGTATTGCATCGTATTTTTCCAAATACGCAAGTGCGGGCTTGAATGATAAATCGATTCCACCGTTCCTCTATCTCTTCCAACCCAGACACCCATTGTGTACTGATCTGTCAGTCCCACAAACCAAATATCTTTGTAGTCATTGGATGTCCCTGTTTTACCACCGATGTAAGGGGCGTTGAAATTCGCTTTTTTCCCTGTCCCACTCTTCACAACAGAGGTAAGCAGCTTACGCATCGTTTCATTTGTACGCTGAGAATATACTTGCTTTGGCGACTCTTTCCACTTGTAAAGGGTCTTACCGTTTAAGTCTGTCACTTTTGTGATCGAATGACTTTGTGTGTAGGCTCCTTGGTTGCCAAAGACGGTATATGCATCTGTTATTTCTAGCGGTGAGAAGCCTTTTGTAAATCCGCCAAGTGCAGAAGGAAGACGGTAATCTTCCGCTACAATATGTTCGAATGAGAATTTCTCTAAATAGCTGAAGCCTTTTTTGACACCCACTGTATCCAGCATTCGGATCGCAGGGGTATTGTAAGAATTTTTAAAGGCTGTTTCAAGTGTGACTGTTCCATACGTTTTATGATTATAGTTCTGCGGACAGTATCCGCTGCTGCAAAACTTGCCGGCACTGATGGTGCTTGAAGCCGTTGCACCGGTTTGATCAATATAAGGCGCATAGTCTAAAAGCGGCTTAATCGCAGACCCAGGCTGTCTTTGCGCTTGATAAGCGTAGTTAAAATCAAATTTCTTATAGTTTTTCCCGCCAGCAAGTGCAACAATTTGATGCGTTTCATGATTAATGACGGCTGATCCGCCTTCCACACCTTGGTAAGGCAATTGAGCATTGAGCTGATAGACGGCTCTTTGCTGTAAGGAAGGATCAAGCGCTGTATAAATTTTCACACCATCCTGGAGTAGGGCACTGACCTTTTCAGATAATTCCTTTTGAATCGCCTTTTTCGCTTCAGCTGTTTTGGCTTTCTTCAATCGTTTTGTAAAGCCCTCCTGATCAGACACAAGATCTGTAAACTCTTCATTGGCATATGTCACATAGTCAGGGTATAGGTTTTTCTTTTCACTTAAAGAAAGGCTGATTTTTTCTTTGACGGCTTTTTTGTATTGTTTTTTGGTGATGACGCCATCTTTCTTCAAAATACCAAGCAGTCGTTCTTGGCGTTTCTTTGTGTGTTTGAACTGTTTTAATGGGTCATACAGTGTTGGGTTGTTTGGAATAGCAGAGATAAATGCCATTTGGGCAAGTGTTAAAGAACTAAGCGGCTTATCAAAATAGTAATTAGCCGCAGAACCGACACCGTAAACACCATTACTGAAATAAATCGTATTTAAATAGCTTTCGAGAATTTCATCCTTCGAGAATTTCCGCTCAAGTTCATAGGAATAGAGCAGCTCCGTAAACTTTCGGCTGAACGAACGTTCATGGCTTAAATATAAGTTGCGGGACAGCTGCTGTGTGATCGTACTCGCTCCTTGGCTGATGCCATGGTTTTTGACATTTGCAGCAAGGGCACGAACAACCCCCATAAAGTCAATTCCCTTATGGTCATAAAAGTTGCGGTCCTCTGAACGAAGGAACAGCTCCTTCACAGGTTCAGGAATGTTATCGTATTTCACGAACACTCGGTTCTCATCGTTTGAGACGATTTCGGAGATAAGAGAACCATCCCGGTCATACATATAACTGTTTTGGGAAAAATCTATCTTTTCCAGCTTGATTTTTTGATCAAGCACTTCGTTAACAGGCTTTACACTTGCAGCTTCTTCCTTTGATAGATAAAAAGTCAGAGCAAATAATGGGATGAGGGCAGCAAGTAATAACCAACCAATGATTGCACGAAACATGAGGTCACTCACTTTCTTCAATTTTCTAGCCATATCGTACCATTCTTTTGCGGATACGAGAAGGTTATTTTTAGAAAAGAAAGGGCGTGAAGTCTAGTGAATAAGGCTTTTCCGCAAGAAAAAAGAGTATCTGAAGATGATCAGACACTCCTTTCCTTTGTTTTCGCATGTGAGCGGACCGCCCATAAAAATAACGCGCCAAACAGAAAAATGCCGGCAGTGACATAAAAGACAGCTGGAATCCCGTAATGACTCGCCACAATGCCGCCGATTACCGGACCGACGACATTCCCAAGAAAGCGGAAGCTGACATTGTATCCGAGCACTTCTCCTTGCATAGAAGCAGGTGCTTTAATCCGGATATACGCCGTCGTACACGGAATAATTCCGCCAAGTGCCATCCCGTATAGGAAACGGAAAATGACTAACATGACGTACGAATCCGCCATCGCTTGCGGGATGAATAAAATAGAGGAGAGGATGAGAAGGGCAAGCAGCACCTTGTCATGACCAATTCGATCTCCGAGATCTCCCCATTTTCGCGTAAACAGCAAATTGCCAAGTCCAGTTGCAGAAAAAGCAAGCCCCGCATAAAAAGCGAGATTGACAGGACCATGTAAATCATGAATGTATAAAGCCAAAAGCGGCTGAATGCTAAAGTTCCCTACTTGTGTAATAAACGTTAAAAGCATCGTGACGACAAGCAAAGGCTGCTTGAAAATGTGAAAGAGTACATCCTTCCGTGAGTAAGAAACACGCTTTGCTTCTTTTGACCGGATCGGCTGTTCCTTCACTCCGAAGATAATCACAATAGCTGACACATAAATGACAGCCGCTGTCAGGAAAAACGTATAAATAAATCCAACGCTGTCTGCCATGAATCCACCCATTAATGGACCAAACAATCCTCCGGCAACATTACTCATCTGCATCGTTCCAAGGGTTTTACCGGCAGTTGCCTTTTCGGTCTGTGCAGAAATCAGTGCCATTGAAGTCGAGATAAAGCCTGTGACAAGCCCCATGAAGAGCCTTAGTGCGAATAGCTGATACACGGTGTGCACAAGCCCCATTAATAGAATACTTGTGGCGATGCCAATTCCGTTAATTAATAAAATCTTTTTATAGCCATGCCGGTCGCCAATCCGCCCCCAAATCGGAGAAATCAGGAAGGCCGTTAAAAACGTGACTCCAAAGACATAGCCGCTCCATCTTTGAACAAATTCATTTGAATAGCTGCTATCAAGAGATTCTATGTAAAGTGATAAAAAAGGGACGATCATTGTAATGCTCGCAGATACAAAAAAGTTCACAAACCACATGATGTACAAGTTTTTCTTCCTGTTTGTGATAGAGACCACCTTCTTTATTTATTTCGTGTTCCTTAATAATTATAAAGGAAAATAAACGATCTTTCATCAGATGAATAGGTTGGGCATAGTGAATCTGCATTATTTTCACGAAAATGAAGTGATTTCAAGGTCCGTCTTAATATAATGGTATGAGAATGAAAAGCTGACGAAAAAGTGAGGTGAAACTGGTGGAACAGAAGACGGTGCTTGTGGTCGATTTTGAATTTACGATGCCTGATGGAAAATATCATCCGCAAAATTTTTTTCCTGAAATTATTGAAGCTGGGGTAGTGAAAGCAGCAGATGAAACGATCATAGACACATTCTCTAGCTACGTCAAACCGAAAAAGTTCCCGAAGCTGACGAAGCGCTGTAAATCTTTCCTCGGAATTACGCAGGAGGATGTAGAGAGCGGAATTTCATTTGAGGAATTTATCGAGAAGCTCGTGTCACTTGATGGGGGAGAGAATTGTGAAATTATTACGTGGGGCAACATGGACATGAAGGTATTGAAGCAAAATTGTATGCTCAATCACATTGCCTTTCCTTTTAAGGGGAAGCTGAGGGACCTTGCCTTTGAATATAAAACCTTTTTTGGTGACCGCACACTGACAGGGCTTCGAAAAGCAGCAAAGGAATACGGCAGTGAAGGAGCTGGTAAGCATCATAAAGCACTCGATGATGCCATGACGACTTATCAGCTGTTAACCCTTTTTGAAAAAGACAGAGCCTATGTGGAAAATCCGCAAACAACCAAAATTGGTGAGCTGATCGATTTCTCACATTTTTTTGATTCGGCTGATTAGCGGACGTCTTCTGGAAAATAATCTTTCTCAAGAGAAGATAGGCACGCTCTTGATTTTTCAGCCCATTTGGAATCATCCGCACGGAGTGCTTGTTTCAATTTATCTACAGCTTCTTTCAGTGACTCTTCATAATCAGGGATATCGCCATCATAAGGCTTCACCATATGATGAGGGATATTTGTCTGTTCTCTATAGGCCAAAGCCCGCCTCTCTTGGAAAAAAGGCACGTCTGCTTCTTTCGGATGATGCAGGTCGCCTTGAGTGGGATGTGTCAGAACGGCTTTTACTTGAACGAGATAGGTCGATGGTTTCACTGCTGTCACTTCCCCAACGTATACACCTGTTTTATAAAAACCTTTCACAACTTGTCCAATTTGAATGTCTGTCATGTGAAATTCCTCCATTTCCTTCTCATAGGAAGGTATTTCATTTCTTTTAGCCAATATAGTGAAGTAAACGAGCAAAAGGGGGAATGGCGAGATGTCATTCATCGTACTTTTTCTACTATATTTTCCTGAAGATAAAAGGGAGTACATCCCAGCGGCTATCACCACGGTGATTTTCTTTATTGCTGCGTTTATTTGTTTTCGTCTCATCGTTCGTGCGTCTAAGAAGCAGGAGCGGATAGATGAAAAAAGAACAAAAAAAATGGATTAATCATTTTCTTCTTGTATCTTCAGGAAATTTCACGGTGACGGTTGTTCCAGACTGCAGCGAACTTTTGAAACGAATCGTTCCATGGTGATTTTCAATAATTGAAAAAGTCACTGTCAGCCCAAGTCCAGTCCCTTTATTTTTCAAGGTGTAATAGGGTTCGCCAAGTTTTTTCATCTGACTTTCTGTCATACCTACACCGTTATCAACGAAATAAAGGCAGATTTTATGATTTTCTTTTGAAGCAAAAAGTTCAATTTTCCCTTCATGTTCAGGAGCTGCTTCAATTGCATTTTTGATTAAATTAATCATGACTTGCTTGATCTTCGTTACGTCACCTTGAATGTATAAGTCAGGTTCAATGGATTGATGAATCGTGACCGATTTAAAATTTGCATAGGATGTCATCAGTGATGCACATTCCTCAAGTAATTTAGAGAGATTAAGAGATTCAATTTGATAATAGTTTTGTTTTGCAATGTCAAGATAGCTCGTGATAATGTCCTGCGCCCGGTCTAACTCGGACAGAACAAGATTTTTATAATCTTTATTGGCAGGTGGCTCTTTTGTATTATCACTCGAAAAGAGCAATTGAATAAAGCCTCTCACAACTGTCAGCGGATTGCGTACTTCATGGGCAACGCTTGCAGCAAGTTCACTTACAATGGTCAGTTTTTCTGACTGGACAAGCTGTGATCTCATTTCCGCATTTTCCTTAACGAATTCAATGGAATAGATACTGAGCACAAGAAAGAATATGTAGTAAAGAGTTGAGAAAAATAACTCAAGGAGCTTTTGCTGCATAATAAAAGCTGGGCTGTATGCCATTAAGCTGACCACAAAAAGTCCAATGTAAATAAAGAATCCTTTGGATAAACCGATAAGCACTCCGTAAAACAGCTTATTTGGCTTCGAATATTGATGCCATTTTCGGTAGAACAGGAATGGGATAAAAAAGTAAATTGGGACAACGATAAGTCCAATCCATAAGAAAGAGCCGTACATCACGAATTTGACAATGATGCTTATCAAGATGGCAACGATCCCCGCCATATATCCTCCGTATAAAATAGCAAGTACAAGGGGAATGGATTGAAGCCCAGTCTGCAAATCTAAAATCGAACCAACTGGATACATAATACATAGTGCTGAAGAGATGGATGCGAATACTGTGATGAGCAGTTTATTCGTTTTTGGGAAATGAGCAGGGGTCCGGCTTAACCATAGCGCATGATATAAAAAGATTGGAAATAGAATAAAAGATACATGGAGCAGAAAATCCTTGAACATTTCCATTTAAATGCTCTCCTCGTAAATAATTGTAATTCCTCTCATTATATCATTTCATGTACAAAGTAGATATGATAAAAGGAGGGTTTTTTTCTTTAAAAAGAACACCCGTTAGGATGTTCTTTCTATCGTATAGGTCTTATTCAACTGATAGCGTGAACGCTTGGTGGAGACGTTTCAGTCCTTCTCTGACTGTTGCAGCAGGACAGCCGAGATTCATCCGAATAAAGCCGTCTCCTTCGTGTCCGTACACGTGGCCAAGCTCTAGGATCACTTTCCCTTTTTTCAGCAGATTCCGTTTCAATTCCGCTTGACTGAATTGATAATCCCGAATGTCCAGCCACAATAAATAAGAAGCATCTGGTTTCATATAACGCATATTTGGAAGATTTTCATCGATATAGTCCATCGCCGTCTTCATATTGCCTTCGAGATAAAGAACAAGGGCATCAAGCCACTCATCCCCGTGTCGGTATGCTGCTTCCATCGCTGGAATCGCAAAGGCATTCAGTTTGGACAGTCCGTTTCTTTGCACTTCATTGTTGAAAAGAGTTCTTTTTTCTTTATCTGAAATGATAATAGCAGATGCCTGAAGCCCCGCTAGATTAAAGGTTTTACTCGGCGCAATACACGTTACCGTGATATGTGCAATGTCGTCAGAAAGGCTGGCGAAGGGCACATGCTGCTTCCCGTAAAGCATTAAATCCGAGTGAATCTCATCTGAAACGACTGTGACTCCATGCTTTACACATAGGTCTCCGACTCGCTTTAATTCCTCTTTTGACCATGCTCTTCCGGACGGATTATGCGGATGGCAAAGGAACATGAGCTTTGCTTGTGGTCTGCTCAGTTTTTTCTCTAAATCATCAAAATCCATCATATAGCGGTTGTTTTCTATTTTTAAAGGATTGGTTGAGACTGTACGTCCATTTCGCTCAATCATTTGATAAAAAGGTGTATACACTGGTGACTGTATAACTACTTCGTCGTGCGGTGCTGTAAAGGCTTGAACAGCAAAACTAAGTGCCGTTACGATTCCTGGTGTGAAGGTGACGGCATCTGTCTGGATTGTCCATCCATGTCTTCTTTTGAGCCAGCCAGCGACTGCCTGCTGCGTATCCTGATCCTGAAATGCATAGCCAAATACACCGTGATCTAATCGCTCTTTCAATGCATCAAGGACGACCTGCGGTGCTTTAAAATCCATATCGGCCACCCACATCGGAAGGGCATCTGTTGTCAGGAACAAAGACTCTGCCTGATCCCATTTCACTGATTTTGAACCTTTACGTATGATCTGTTCGTCGAAATTCATGAAACCCACCTCTAGCTGTTTTTCAACCATTCTTGGTTGTGCTAAAATAAACATCACAAAATTTATTATAAGCGGTGATACCGATGAAAGATAGTCAAGCTGTAGAAGAGATGATTCAATTCATTAAGGCATGGGACCCTTTTCATTATGGAGAGGATTTTTATGAAACGGAGCCTGCTGACGTCATCAGTGCATTATACGACGCAGAAGACCCGTTATCTTTAGCAAAAGAGATTCAAGCCATCTACCATCACTCATTTGAACAGCTTCTTCCGATAGAGAGCTGTCAGCATATAGCGAATCAGCTTTTTGTCATACGAGACAGCAGCTCCTGTTCACGCTAAGACAGGCTGAAATGTCCGATTTGATCAGACACAAAGACCGGATTTTCCTCAGGGATGAGGTGCCCGGTTTTTTTTAATGCATGTAAGGTCGAATTTGGCAGATCTTTGTGCAGTCTTTCGCCTATTTGAATGGGAACGATTCGATCTTCCTCGCCCCAAATGAGCAGCACGGGTGTTTCCATTTTCTTCAAAATGTCCGAGGTTAAATCTCCTTCCCGGTGCCGAATCAAACGAAAGATCCCCCGAAAGATTTGATCATCTGAAAATGGCTTTAAATATCCGTCGACCATCTCTTGATCAATGATGGAATGATCATGTACAACAGCCGTTAAATTTTTCATAATGCCCTGCTTTAAAAGTTTTCTTTTTAGATACAGATAAAAATAAGGAATATATGTGCTGTAAACAAGTGATCTTTTTGACTTATTCAAGTAGCCTGAGCTGCACAATAGAACCGCCTTTTCAAATAGATCCGGCCGTTCAGTAGCAGCGTATAAGGCGATTTGTCCGCCCATTGAATGGCCCACTAGAATTGCATGCTGAATCTGTAAATAACCAGCTAGCTCTATAATAATTTTTCCCATGTTGCGATAGCTGTAAATAAACGTATTCGACTTCTCGGACTGTCCAAATGGCGGTAGATCAATCGCAATTAAATTGAAGTCCTGTTTCAGAAGCGGGATGAGCTTTCGATAGCTGAAGGTAGAAGAGAAGAGACCGTGAATTAAGATCAATGTTTTCTTGCCTTCATTTGGATAGTGCTCGTAATAGATATCTAAACCGAATGTACTTTTCATATAAGCTGGCTGCACAATGTCCACATTCTTCACTCCGATACTTGATACTCTCTCTGTTAGGTGACTGTATTGTACCCTAAAAAGTGGATTTTAAGCTATCATTAGAATCTTTTCCCTGCTTAGCATAATGGGAAAAACGTGCTATAATGTTCAGAAGATTTTTTAAAACTAGCTTTTATAATCTGAGGTGTGAAATCAAATGAAACTAACAGAAAAAGAAACTGAAATATTAGAGATTTTAGATGAAAACAGCCGCGCCGATTTAAATACAATTGCAAAAATGGCAGGCGTGACAACAGAAGAAGCCGAAGCCATCATTCAAAAACTTGAAGATCAAAAAGTTATTATTGATTATTCAACCATGATTGACTGGCGAAAAGTGGATGGTCATGAAGGCGTTACAGCAATGATTGATGTAAAAGTGACACCAAAAAGAGGCGTCGGATTTGATGAAATTGCTGAACGGATTTATCGGTTTCAGGAAGTGGAGTCTGTCTATCTCATGTCAGGTGTTTACGATCTTTCCGTTGTGATCCGCGGAAGATCAATGTCTGATATTGCCCGCTTCGTATCTGAAAAATTATCGACACTTGATTCCGTTGTTTCAACAACTACCCACTTTATTTTGAAAAGATATAAACATGATGGGAAAGTGTTTGAAACAGGAGACGATGACAAAAGAATCGTGGTGTCTCCTTAAATGAAAAAGTCTTATTTATCTGAAACGGTACAAAGCATTCAGCCGTCAGGTATTCGGAAATTTTTTGATTTGGCAGCCACCATGGAAGGGGTTATCTCCCTTGGTGTCGGTGAGCCGGATTTCGTGACAGCTTGGAATGTCAGAGAAGCAAGTATTATGTCATTAGAACAGGGACTGACCTCTTATACGGCGAATGCCGGTTTAATTTCTTTGCGAAAAGAACTGAGCCACTATTTATATAAGCGGTTTCACATTGATTACAGTCCAGAAGAAGAACTCATTATCACAGTTGGCGGAAGCCAGGCACTTGATTTGGCCTTTCGTGCGATTTTAAACAGCGGGGATGAAGTAATTATTCCAGAGCCTTGTTTCGTAGCATACGGGGCACTTACGACACTAGCAGGCGGAGTGCCTGTCTATTTAAGTACAACCGCTGAAAAAGATTTCAAAGCAGATTCTGCTGATCTTCGCACAAAGCTGACGCCGAAGACAAAAGCCATTTTGCTTTGCTCGCCGTCAAATCCGACTGGGTCTGTTTATTCAAAGGAAGAGCTTGAAGATATTGCTCAATTTGCGAAAGAGCATGACCTGCTTATTATTACGGATGAGATTTATGCAGAGCTGACGTACGATGAAGCTTTTACAAGCGTCGCAGCTATTCAAGATATGAAGGAAAGAACGATCTTGATTTCAGGCTTTTCTAAAGGGTTTGCCATGACGGGCTGGCGTTTAGGATATGTGGCAGCACCACCTGTACTGCGGGATGCCATGCTGAAAATACATCAATATTCTATGATGTGCGCACCGGCGATGGCACAATATGCGGCAGAAGAAGCATTAAAAAATGGGCTTGAAGATGTAGAGAAAATGAAGAAAAGCTACAGAAGACGTCGTAATTTGTTTGTCGGCTCCTTAAATGAACTAGGACTGACATGCCATCAGCCAAACGGAGCGTTTTACGCGTTCCCATCGATTAAAAGCACAGGCATGACATCAGAACAATTTGCTGAGGAGCTGCTCCTTAGTGAAAAAGTCGCTGTTGTGCCTGGGAATGTATTCGGACCGAGCGGTGAGGGTCATATCCGCTGTTCATATGCTTCGTCACTTGATCATCTTCAGGAATCACTTTCAAGAATTCAGCGATTTTTGCAGGCTCGACAAGTGAAGGAAGAAGCATCAGCCATTTTAAAATAAAAAAAGGCATCAATCCAAATGGACTCATGCCTCACAAATTAGGGGGGAATACTAGAAAGCATTCTTGTTTTCAGGTATTCCCCCTTTTGTTCTCATCTAAACCCATTTAAAAAATATTTTGCGTAACTGCCCGTTCTGTGATATAGTTTTTAATTGCGTATAAACGAATATTAAAACATTTATTTAGGAGTTGTTATCATGGCGACAAAGTTTGAAGTAGGCAGTGTTTACACTGGTAAAGTAACAGGATTACAAGCGTATGGTGCGTTTGTTGCATTAGATGAAGAAACTCAAGGACTTGTGCATATTTCTGAAGTAACACATGGCTTTGTAAAAGACATCAACGAGCACCTTTCAATTGGTGACGAAGTACAAGTAAAAGTTCTTTCTGTTGATGAAAATGCAGGTAAAATCAGCCTTTCTATCCGTGCGACACAAGAAGCACCTGAAAGAAAAGAAAGCAAACCAAAGAAACAAAGACCACAGCAAGTGAAAGAAGAAGCTGCTGCACCACAAGGTTTCAATACGCTTAAAGATAAACTTGAAGAGTGGATTGAGCAATCAAACCGTAAAGACCTTATCAAGAAATAATAAAAAAGCACCGCTTCAAACGGTGCCTTAGATTGTAGACAAAGGGCTAAAATGATCTTGATTTTAGCCCTTTGTCTTTTTTTTCAGCGTGATAGAAAACCTTTGAAGTCTAGGAATGGCTGCTACTTTTGCGGAGCGAATTTAGAATTCGTGAGCACCAGCGCGCAGACCTGACAAAGAATGCGAGGGTTTGTCTACACGCTGAGGCTGCCTCATGTAGGCAGCCTTTTTTATGTCCTTTTATTTAACGAACTTCTGGGTTCGGCTCGTCACGGCGAACAGCTTCTTCGCTTGGTTTGAACAACAGACCAAGGTTGACAAGACCTGCAATTCCAACAAGACCATAAATAATACGTGATAATGCAGAACCTTGTCCGCCGAAGATCGCTGCTACTAAGTCAAATTGAAAAAAGCCGATTAGTCCCCAGTTAATAGCACCGATAATCGTGAGCACGAGGGCAATACGCTGAATAGCACTCATCGTGATTCCTCCTTTCGCTACAGCATCAATACATTTATATTTTGCAGATTTTTAGCCAAACTATGCGTAAGAAAATGGATGAAAGCAAATTACTTTACTTTTGGAATGAATGAGGCGCATAATGTAGCGCGAGGAGGAGATCACATGGATCGATTTACTTATTGGAACCCAACGAAATTAATTTTTGGAAAGGGAGAAGTATCAGCCCTTTCAGATGAACTCAAACACTACGGAAAAAACGTATTACTTGTATATGGTGGAGGCAGTATTAAACGAAACGGCCTTTATGACCAAGTTGTCAGCATCCTAAAAGAATCAGGAGCTGCAATCACTGAACTTGCTGGTGTAGAGCCTAACCCGCGCTTAACAACAGTAAGAAAAGGGGTAGAGCTTTGCAAAGAGAACAACATTGATTTTATTTTGGCAGTTGGCGGCGGCAGTGTCATTGATGCCACAAAAGCAATCGCAGCTGGTGCGAAGTACGATGGAGATGCTTGGGATATCGTGACACGCAAACACGTCCCAATGGAAGCTATTCCGTTCGGTACAGTGTTAACACTTGCGGCAACAGGCTCTGAAATGAACTCAGGATCAGTTATCACAAACTGGGAAACAAATGAGAAGTATGGCTGGGGAAGTCCAGCAGTTTTCCCGAAATTCTCTATTCTTGATCCAGTTAACACATTCACTGTGCCTAAAAACCATACGATTTATGGCATGGTTGACATGATGTCACATGTGTTCGAACAATATTTCCATCACACAGAAAATACACCTTATCAAGATCGTATGTGTGAAGGACTTCTTCGCACTGTCATTGAAACGGCACCGAAATTGATCAACGATCTAGAGAACTACGAGCTGCGTGAAACGATTTTATTCACTGGCACAATTGCACTTAATGGCATGCTTTCAATGGGGGCACGTGGTGACTGGGCATCTCATAACATTGAGCATGCAGTATCTGCTGTCTATGATATTCCTCATGCAGGCGGTCTTGCGATCTTGTTCCCGAACTGGATGAAACATGTGATTCAAGAAAACCCAGGCCGTTTTAAACAATTAGCGGTGCGTGTATTCGATGTAGATCCTGCGGGCAAAACAGACGAAGAAGTTGGCTTAGAAGGAATCGACAAGCTGTCAGCTTTCTGGACAAGTCTTGGTGCACCAAGCCGTTTGGCGGATTATGACATCAACGATGAGAAAATTGATTTAATTGCAGACCGTGCAATGGCACGCGGTGAATTTGGTCAATTTAAAAAGCTGAACAAAGAAGATGTTTTAGCCATTTTGAACGCTTCTTTATAATTGAACAACAAAGGGATAGCTGCTTGCGGGCAGTTATCTTTTTTTGAGTTCATCGTGTACATATGTTACAGTAGTCTTTCATGTTTTTGGATATATTCGTTGTAAGGAGATGTTTCAACAGATGGAGAATTTTATTTACTATAATCCAACAAAATTGATGTTTGGAAAAGGACAGTTAGAAGGACTCAAAAGCGAACTCGCTCGTTATGGAAAACGAGTGTTACTTGTATATGGTGGCGGCAGCATTAAGAAAAATGGTCTTTATGACAAAGTCATCAGTGCGTTAAAAGAAGCAGATGCTGAAGTATTTGAGCTGTCTGGCGTTGAACCAAACCCGCGCCTCACAACAGTGAAAAAGGGAATTGATATCTGCCAAAAGGAGAACATTGATTTCTTATTAGCCGTTGGCGGCGGCAGTGTGATCGACTGTACAAAAGCGATAGCAGCCGGAGCAGAGTATGACGGTGATGTGTGGGATATTATTTCAAAGAAAACAACCGCTCAAAAAGCGCTGCCGTTTGGCACAGTGCTGACACTTGCAGCAACTGGTTCAGAAATGAACCCGGACTCTGTCATCACAAACTGGGAAACGAATGAAAAATATGTGTGGGGCAGCTCTGTCACTCACCCTGCTTTTTCAATTCTAGACCCTGAGCATACGTATTCTGTGCCAGAAAACCAGACGGTGTATGGTATGGTCGATATGATGAGCCACGTTTTTGAGCAATACTTCCATAATGTAAAAAACACGCCTTTACAGGACCGGATGTGTTTTGCTGTTCTTCAAACGGTCATCGAGACAGCACCAAAACTGCTGGAGGACTTACAAAACTATGAGCATCGTGAAACGATTCTCTATGCAGGAACGATTGCTTTAAATGGCACGCTGCAAATGGGTTACTTTGGCGACTGGGCGTCCCACACGATTGAGCATGCTGTATCGGCTGTCTATGACATTCCGCATGCAGGCGGGCTTGCTATTCTCTTCCCAAACTGGATGCGCCACACGCTCGATCATAATGTGGAACGCTTTAAAAACCTTATGCTGAACATGTTTGACATCGAAACAGAAGGAAAATCAGATCGTGACATCGCATTAGAAGGAATCGACAAACTGTCAGCTTTCTGGACAAGCCTTGGTGCACCAAGCCGTTTAGCTGATTATGACATTGGTGAGGATCAGCTGGACAAAATTGCCGACATTGCAGCAAAAGAAATGGAATACGGTGGTTTTGGAAACTTTATGAAACTTAACCGTGATGATATTCTAGCGATTTTGAAAGCTTCTTTATAATCCAGATTGCCGCTTTTCATCCAGAAAAGCGGCTTTTTGCTATGCCAGTGACGATCACTTGATTTCAATAGCTAGTTCCGCTAAAGTGAAAGGGACAGAACTAACGTAATGGAGGGCTTACAAGCGATGACACATATTCAATTTGACTACTCGAAAGCGTTACCTTTCTTTCAAGAACATGAGCTTACATATTTAAAAGATTTTGTGAAGGTAGCCCATCATAATATTCATGAACAAACGGGTGCAGGCAGTGACTATTTAGGCTGGGTGGACTTGCCGAAGCAATACGACCGCGAAGAGTTTGCCCGCATTAAAAAAAGTGCAGACAAAATTAAGTCTGACTCTGACGTCCTGCTCGTTGTCGGAATCGGCGGGTCATATCTAGGTGCACGTGCGGCGATTGAATTTTTGAACCATTCTTTCTATAACACTTTGCCAAAAGGCAAGCGCAAGACACCGCAAATCATTTTTATTGGAAACAACATCAGTTCTTCTTATTTAACAGATGTGATGGATCTATTGGAAGATGCAGATTTCTCCATTAATGTGATTTCAAAATCTGGTACAACAACAGAGCCAGCCATTGCGTTCCGCATCTTTAAAAAGCTCCTCATTGAAAAATACGGTGCTGAAGAAGCGAAAAAACGTATTTATGCGACAACTGACAAGGCACGCGGTGCACTTAAAACATTAGCAACTGAAGAAGGCTACGAATCATTTATCATCCCTGATGATGTTGGTGGACGCTATTCTGTATTAACAGCAGTCGGCCTTTTGCCAATCGCTGTGAGCGGTGCAGACATTGATCAGATGATGGAAGGTGCGGCAAAAGCAAGCGAAGACTTCGCTTCATCTGAGCTTACTGAAAATGCGGCTTACCAATATGCTGTCGTCCGCAATGTCCTTTACAATAAAGGCAGAACGATTGAAATGCTGATTAACTATGAGCCAGGCCTGCAATATTTCGCAGAATGGTGGAAGCAATTATTTGGTGAAAGTGAAGGGAAAGATGAAAAAGGAATCTATCCTTCATCTGCTAACTTCTCAACAGATCTTCATTCACTTGGCCAATATGTTCAAGAAGGAAGAAGAGACTTGTTTGAAACAATCGTCAATGTAGAGAAGCCTCGACATGAGCTTGTAATTGAAGCAGAAGAACAAGACCTTGATGGCTTGAACTATCTAGCAGGAAAAACGGTTGATTTCGTCAATAAAAAAGCATTTGAAGGAACGATGCTTGCCCATACAGATGGAAAAGTACCGAACCTTATCGTGACAATTCCTGAGATGGATGCTTATACATTCGGATACCTCGTGTACTTCTTTGAGAAAGCATGTGCGATGTCTGGATATTTACTAGGCGTCAATCCATTTGATCAGCCTGGAGTAGAAGCTTATAAAGTGAATATGTTTGCTTTACTAGGAAAACCAGGCTTCGAAGAGAAAAAAGCAGAGCTTGAAAGCCGCCTGAAACAATCATAAGAATGAAAAAGCACACCTTTTCATAAGGGTGTGCCTTTTTTGTTTTCTTCAGATTCCTGTGCAAGCTTTCCTATGTTCTGTACATAGAATAATGAATGGAGGAGGGTGAAAAATGAGGACGAATCATATTTATATTCATGATATTTCTGGCCAGGCAATCGTGAACTTTGGCAATGTCGGACGCATTTGTTCTAAGAGTGCTACGAAGGAAACAGCAGGTTCCGGCAGTGATAACGAGACGAATCAATCAACCAATCAAAGCTCATTTGATGCCGCGTTTACAAACAATGTCCAAATCGCGAGAGGAAATGTATGAATTCCTCTCTTTAACGAACCCTATACAAAAAGGAGGGTTTCGTATGATTCATGTACCATCCAGGCTGCCTGGTGAAAGCTTTTCACTTTACCATTTAGAAGAAACGATGAAGCCGCTCGGTTATGTCATTAATGGGAACTGGGATTATGATCACGGGTATTTTGATTATAAAATTGATAACCGTGATGGCTATACCTTTCTCAGAGTTCCTTTTACAGCCGAGAAAGGCCAGCTCGATCAGCCAGGTGTTGTGGTGAAAATGGGACATCCATTTCTCTTAAAGCATGTCTATCAAGACAAGTTAGATGATCATGCGATGGTTGGAAATGTGGGCGCATCCTTTAACCAATTCCAAGAACCAAAAGAGAAAGATGGGGATGTATCAAAGGCTTATGCTGAGATTGGCTTTTCGCTCGTCAAGGAATTAGAAGACGCACTGCTTTAAAGGCTGATCAGTTCATCCTCTGGATGAAGCTCATAGCCAAAGGGAGGATTCATCATGGGTCCTTCTTTTTTTTGTACGCCGACGATGATCACATGATGCTCTAAAAAATGATGGAGCGCTGTTAAGAATGTTTCTCCGGCTAATGAAGCTGGTACAGGTATGATGGTGACGTGTTTATGCAGCGTCATATGTCGTTTTTTCTTAAACGCCGTGAGTTGTTCCTTTATTAGAAAATGTTCAACCATTAAATGATTGACAGCATCAGAGGTATGAATGACTTGGTTGGCACCAGCACGCTCGGCATTCTTCACGTAACGATCTGTTAAGATTTCAATTAAACAATACAGCGAAGGATTTAATCCTTTTGCTGCAAGTAAGGTCAAAACACTCTGCATATCGGCTGTCACTTCATTTTCATGCTGATCCGCGGTAATCATGAGTGCATCTGCACTGGTAATGTTGGCTTTGCGCAGTGTGCCATCTTCGGTCCCGTGTCCTTTAATAAAATGAACATTCTCTAAAAGAGGCCCCTCTTTCAAGGAATCATCAATCAGCACAATCGGCATAGCTGGATCAATCGTTTGAAACGACTGAAGCAGTTTGTTCGTCTTCTCATTCCAGCCGACGATAATGAGATGTCCTTTTCCCTTAAAGGCTACCTTGCCCTCAACATAATGGTGCTGCTTGCTGAACACAGCGGCGGCAAGTGTGGCGAAATAAGCGGTGACAAAGCTGGCTCCGATAAAGATGAGCGCCATACCAGCCACCTGTCCTGGCATGGTTTGCGGCACAAAATCTCCGTAACCAACAGTAGAGACTGTAATAAGCGCCCACCAGATCCCATCAAAGATCGTATGATACTGCTTCGGTTCAAGTAAAACGATTAATTGTCCAAAAAAGAGAAGCAAGAAACAGATGATGATGGCAATTCGAAGATAAAGCGGCCACCTTAGCCAAGCAATAAAGATACGGTTTGATTTCATCGGACTCTTCCTTTCAGGAGACTGCTAATGTCAGTATGCCCGATTGGGAACACATTTTTTCATCTTTGTCATGTATTGAAATAGAACCCATATCTTAAAATAGGGAGAAGAAGGAGGGAATTCGAATGTCGTTTGTTCAAAAGACCGTACTTCTTTTTATTGGTGTGCACTTTTTATCATCAGCTGTCATCTTACTCGTGTTTGATTTAAATGCTGTGAATCATTTTATGAATGATTTTTCATGGCTGCACTTTTTTCAAGACCTTTATGGTACGGGAACCTTTTATACAGCTTGCTTAGGTGTGTTCTTCTTTTTCATTGGTGCGGTTATCCCCCTGAAAAAGACCTAGTGCTTTTTGCTGTACACGGTACATAAAAGTCATTAAAATTGTAAATAAATATATAAAATAAAAGGAAGCTGATGAGCATGCTGTTTTTTTATTTTTTAACATTTGCCGCATTGGGATTATCATTTTGGGCACAATTTAAAGTGAAGAATAATTTTGAAAAGTATTCAAAGGTGGAAGCATCCAGTATGAAAACAGGTGCTGAAACCGCTCGATATATTTTAGATCGCAACGGGTTATACGACGTGCCTGTTGAACCGGTAAGAGGAACTTTGACTGATCATTACGACCCGACGCAGCGTGTGGTTCGTTTATCTGAACCTGTGTACTACGGCCATTCCATTTCGGCCATTTCAGTCGCATCACACGAGGTTGGACATGCCTTGCAGCATCAGGAATCCTATGGTGCGCTTGTTTTGAGACATAAGATCTTTCCTGTCGTGAACTTTGCATCTGGTGTTGCTCCGCTTCTTTTCCTTGGTGGAATTTTGCTCAGCAGCCTTAACTTAATCGGGCTTGGGATCATTTTGTTCTCAGCAGCTGTATTCTTTCAGCTTGTGACATTGCCTGTCGAGTTTAATGCAAGTTCTCGTGCAAAAGATATCATTGTTTCAGAAGGAATCATTAGAAGCAGTGAAGAAAGAGGCGTGAACAAGGTGTTAAATGCTGCAGCTCTGACGTACGTAGCAGCGGCCCTTGTCTCCCTGTTTGAATTGCTCCGTTTTGTAATGATCTTCCTAAATGGCCGTAATGATTAATTGATGCCAGAGGAGGTGAGCCCTTACCAGTGTTAGGTAAGGGTTTTTTTGTATATTTTAAACGTATTTTTAGTCATATTACTCATTGCTGCGACAGCATTTTTTGTTGTCACTGAATTTGCGATTGTGAAAATTAGAGGCTCTAAAATCAACCAGCTGATCGAAAGCGGTGATAAGAGAGCCATCCATGTTCAAAAGCTGATATCAAATCTCGATGAATATTTATCCGCCTGCCAACTTGGCATTACCATCACGGCCTTAGGTCTAGGGTGGCTGGGTGAACCGACGGTGGAGCATTTTCTGCATCCGCTGTTTGAAAAAATCGGGCTTCATTCTGCATTGACTGACATCCTTTCGTTTATCATCGCATTTGTGATCATTACGTTTTTACATGTCGTGGTGGGAGAACTCGCGCCTAAAACAATTGCCATTCAAAAGGCAGAGGCCGTCAGCCTTGTGACAGCAAAACCACTCATCTTTTTCTATAAAGTCATGTACCCGTTTATTAAGGCATTAAATGGGGCTGCACGAAGCATCGTGAAATTATTTGGTTATCATTCTGTCAAAGAACATGAAGTGGCGATCAGTGAGGAGGAATTGCGACTCATTTTATCTGAAAGCTATGAGAAGGGTGAGATTAACCAATCTGAGTACAAATATGTGAATAAAATCTTTGAATTTGATAACCGAGTGGCGAGAGAGATCATGATCCCGCGTACAGAAATTTCAGCCATAGAGATTGAACAGACCTTAGAAGACGTGACCCATTATATGCTGAACGAAAGGTACACACGCTACCCTGTTATTAAAGAAGACAAAGATCATGTGATTGGTGTTATTAATAGTAAAGATGTATTTAAGGCCAGCTTCCTAAATCAAGATGTTTCTATTGAAGACTTAATGCGTCCGGTGATACGAGTGATTGAAAGCACCCCTGTTCAAGAATTGCTCATTTTGATGCAAAAGGAACGAATCCATATGTCAGTGCTCGTAGACGAATACGGAGGTACAGCGGGACTTGTCACAGTAGAGGACATATTAGAGGAAATTGTCGGAGAGATTCGAGACGAATATGATCAGGATGAAACACCTCATATCGTTAAAAAAGGTGATTTTCATTATGTGATGGATGGGAAAGCATTGATTGATGAAGTAAATGATTTATTGGATTTAGCCATTGAAAATGATGATGTTGATACAATTGCAGGCTGGATGATGACGCATAAATTTGATTTTGACATTGGAGATACGATTGAAGCAGAAGGCTGTGAATTTACGATCATTGATGCTGAAGACCACCATATTCGAACCATTGAAGTCAAAAAGGTTCACTTTTCTTAAAAACCTCGCATTGCTTGACGAGGTTTTTTTGCTTGGTAAACTTTAGATAAGAAGATTTGTTTCACATAAAAAGGGTATGGTTTTTATAGAAACGTCAAAAAGGAGCAGCTCATATGAAAAAAATCAATGTACAAACAGACAGACGCGATGACATGCTCGACGTCACACACGAGGTTCTCCAATATGTCAGGGAAACAGGCATACAAAACGGAACTGTCATCGTCTATTGTCCACATACGACAGCTGGGATCACCATTAATGAAAATGCGGATCCAGATGTGAAACGGGATATGCTTCGCCGGCTGGATGAAGTCTTTCCGTGGAAACATCCAAAGGATCGCCATATGGAAGGAAATACGGCAGCGCATATGAAAGCGAGTTATATGGGGGCGTCTCAGCATGTTCTCATTCATGATGGAGATCTTGTGCTAGGCACGTGGCAGGGAATCTATTTTTGTGAGTTTGACGGGCCGAGGCAGCGTCATTTTTATGTACAAGTGATGTCAAACGAGTAAGAGATGGGGGAAATAAATGGGGGATATCAAAAAGTTGCAAATCGAACATGGAATCATCCAAGCGCCAATGGCAGGAGGAGCTGTGACACCGCAGCTGGCAGCCGCTGTTTCAAATTACGGAGGGCTTGGCAGCCTGGCAAGTGGATATGTGCAGCCTGACGATTTGAGACAGCAGATTAGACAGGTCAAACAGCTGACATCTCGCCTGTTTCAGGTCAATGTGTTTGTACCAGAGCCAATTCCTGATGTGAAAAAAGAGGATGTGGCATTTTGGGAGAGGAAACTGCCTGTATGGCCCGAAGCTCATAGGATGCCAAGCGAAGAAGAATTGTGGGATGATTTTGAACAGAAAATCAACATTCTTCTGGAAGAAGACGTTCCGATTGTTTCCTTTACATTTGCCTGTCCAAAAGAACAAACGATTCACCGCCTAAAACAAAAGGGGATCTTTTTAATCGGAACGGCCACAACAAAAGAGGAAGCACTGCTTTTAGAGGAAAAGGGAATGGATGCCATTGTTCTGCAAGGATGTGAAGCAGGAGGGCACCGCGGCACATTTTTACGTGCAAAAGGAGACGCTCTGCTGGGACTCATCAGCCTGATCTCAGATGTCAAACGGGTCTGCCGCGTGCCTTTGATTGCCGCAGGAGGCATCACGGACCGATCAGGTGTCAAAGCAGCGCTGGCGCTTGGAGCAGATGCGGTTCAAATCGGTACACGGTTTTTAGCCAGCAAGGAAAGTGCTGCGGCAGAAGTATATAAGAAGGCTATTTTACAGGCAGAAGGCAGTGAAACAAAGGTGACCAGACTTTTTTCTGGGAAAAGAGCGAGAGGTATTGTGAATCAGTGGATGGAGGATGAAAGCCTGCATGAAGATCGGGTTCTTCCTTATCCAGTTCAGCATGTATGCACAACACCGATGCGAAAAGCAGCTGCTGCCGGCGGTAACCCTGATCAAATGGCTCTGTGGGCAGGACAGGGGGTTGGACGTATTCACTCGATTTTAAGCGTTGAAGACATCATGCACGAACTGACGCAGACATAAAATCATGATGGGTGGTGTGACAGGATGGACATCTTAAAACATTCCTACCGAAAAAAAGGCCAGATTGAATTTTGGTTTGATGATTTCCCTCATTCTCCTGCTGTCCTTACGCCCATTCGTCATTACTATTTTGTTCGCTACGTGAAATGGAGCCGGCACGACTCGCCGGTTACAAGAAAAGATTTAGAAGAAATGGAGGTCCTTGCGAACACGATGCTTGGCACACTCCAAAATTATCGTAAACGCAAGGCATACAAAAGCCCCTTGTCATAACCAAGAGACAAGAGGCTTTTTTTAGCTGCCAAACATTTGCCTGAGATAAATGACATCCATCCGTGTAGTCTGCGGTAATAAATAAGCGGATTGAACTGCACCTGGCCGTCTTCTCTTATTTAGTTTGTCGATAATTTCTGCCGCTGTTAAAATTCCAAGCCCGTGACCGTAATATTGATCTTCTCCTAAGTAAATCACATTTTCTCCGCGCCATTGCGACTGCTGATAGCTAAACTCTGGATTTTCGAAATATAGACAATCCCCATAGATAAAATCATTCCCGCGCTCTGTATAAATCGACAAAGTATCATAGTGCCAGTCATACAGTGTTAAACTGCGAAGTCTCCGATTAAACTTCTCCTCTCCTACTGTTTGCAAGACCCCCATATAAAACACAATGACAATTGCCGTTGCACATTCAAATGCATATTTTGAACCATTTTCAAAAATGTCTTTAATGCCTCTAGATGGCTCCACTTGATAGCGCAGCTCTAGTGCTCCTGCTTCCGATACTCGCCAAAACGCATCATTTGCACGCGATCTTTGAAAGATGGCAAATGAGGCACCGCTTTTATTCAAATCTCTTGCAGCATTCATAATGTTCGATCTTAAAGTGACCTCAAATAGCAAATCAGATGCTTGCCTATAGCGAAACGTATCATTTGAGGCTTGTAACTGCATCAAAATGCTCCGCTTTTGTCCCTCTAGCTGAAACGATGCCAGCTGCTCATTTGTCACTGGCTGTCCTGAAAGGATAATCATATGAAAAGCGCCCCCTTTTGTATTAGCGTATGCAGGGTGCTTGGGCAAGGAATCAATTTGTGAAAATAAACAAAATAGCATCCTTTTTATTTGAAAAACATGAAAATACTATGAAGATGTCCGATATAAAACATATCGTTTAAAAGGAGGAAAAACATGAAAAGTGCAATAAAATGGTTGAAAAAACCATCGATTTCCAAGAGACTGATTATTTCATTCACACTTGTTCTCGTCTTGCCAATCATTACACTTAGTACAATTTCATATCAGATTGCCAAAGAAGAATTAGATCATGAAATCATGTACGGAGCAAAAGCAAGAGTCAATGATATGAATGACATGATCGAGCAAAAGCTTTTGAATAAAGAAAACGCGGTGAAACTTTTTACTCAAACAACTACTGCTGCAGACTTTAAAAAGAAAAACCAGGACGAACTGTATGAGCATTTTGAAATATACAGCAAAATCAACGAAGATGATGTAGTTGGATTTTATGCAGCAAGTAAAAATCGTGATTTCATTCAGTTTCCTAAAGTAGACATGCCAAAAGGCTATGACCCAACAACACGCGATTGGTATCAGCAAGCGATGCAGGATGAAAAAGGTGAGCCAGTTGTCACCAATCCATACATTTCTGCTACAACAAACGGCATGGTGGTCACGATTGCCCAGCGCCTGAAGGACGGGTCGGGAGCGATCGGAATCGACATTGATGTGCAAGACATTGTTGATAAAATCAAAGAAATTAAAATTGGACGAGAAGGATATCCAATTATTGCAAATAAAAGCAAACAAATTGTAGCCCATCCAGAAGAAAAATCAGGATCTGAAGTCACAGGAAATATTTCATCAATCCTTTATAGCGGCAAAGAAGGAACATCAACTTATGAGAATAAAGGAGAACAAAAACGTATCGTTTTTGTCACAAATGATTTAACAGGTTGGAAAATTGCTGGAACGATGTTTGTATCAGAAACAGAAGAAGCAGCACAGCCAGTTTGGAATTCTGCCATTATTCTTTTAATTACTTCATTTATCCTTGGCGGTGTCGCTATCTTCTTCATCGTTCGCTCGATCACGATTGGACTGAGAAGGCTTGTTGATTTCTCAGAAAAGGTGAGTGAAGGGGATTTAACAGAAACCCTTGAAACCAAATCGAAGGATGAAATAGGAGACCTCACAAGAAGCTTCAGCAAGATGAGTGAATCTCTTCGTGACGTCATTCGCGCTGTACAGCAATCTGTCGACAACGTGGCTTCGGCTTCAGAGGAGCTGACGGCAAGTGCCAGCCAAACGAGTCAAGCAACAGAGCATATCACGATGTCAATTGAACAATTTTCAAATGGAAATGAAGCACAAAACGAGAAAGTCGAATCCAGTACGAATCAGCTTGTGGCAATGAACGAAGGATTACAAGATATGTCACAAACCTCATCTGAAGTGGCTGCTGTCTCACTTCAATCAACAGAGGCGGCTGGTCAAGGCGGCCGAATTGTTGAAAGCACAGCAAGCCAAATGAAACATATTGATACATCTGTACAAGAAGCAGAACAGGTCATGAAAGAATTAGAATACAAGTCTAAAGATATTACGAGTATTTTAAATGTCATTAACGGCATCGCGGATCAAACAAACTTACTTGCGCTTAATGCAGCAATTGAAGCAGCAAGAGCAGGTGAATCAGGGCGCGGCTTCTCCGTCGTTGCAGAAGAAGTGAGAAAACTAGCTGTCCAATCCGCAGATTCAGCGAAAGAAATTGAGAAGCTTATCCAAGAAATTGTGTTAGAAATTGCTAAATCTCAAGATATGTTCAAAGCAGTTAATCGAGAAGTAAACGCAGGACTTGGTATGACAGAAGAAGCAAAAGAAAGCTTCCAGCACATTTATGAGGCGGCAGAAGGAATGTCGAAAAAACTGTCGCAATTAAACGATACAGCCATTGACCTATCAAGCGGTTCAAAGCTTGTTTCACAAGCGATGCAGGAGATGCGCCAAGTCTCAAGAGACAGCGCAGCAAACATTCAGGACATTGCGGCTTCCGCAGAAGAGCAGCTAGCATCTATGGAAGAAATCACATCTTCTTCTGTGACACTTGCCAACATGGCAGAGGAACTAAAAGAGCTCACAAGTCAATTTAAAATTAATTAAATAATGATGAAAAAGTATCCAGAATTGTCTGGGTATTTTTTTTATTTTTAAACGTCATTTCCTGCCTCTAAAAATACACCTTTCATCCGATAATAACTTTAGAGAAGTAAAGGGGGAAAGTTAAAATGGGAAAAATGATCCAATGGTTCAAAAAACCATCCATTTCAAAGAAATTAATCATTGCCTTCTTGGTAGTTCTTATCCTGCCGACTGTGGCACTGACAATTAGTGCGTTTTTTACATCAAAGACAGAACTAGACAAACAGATTATGCGCAGTGCGATGAGTCAGGTCAATGCATTTGATACCTTAATCAATGAGAATATTGGCAACAAATCAGATGCTGTGACACTGTTTTCAGACTCGCTCAAAGCGTCTAATCTTCAAGAAAAAAATAGAAATGCGACCATTAAAGAATTACAGCAATTTGGAAAAATTAATGAAAAAGATGTTTCTGCGATCTATGCAGGCTCTGAAAAGGGATTGTTTATGCAATACCCAGTTCAAAAGATGCCAGACGGCTACGATCCAAGAGAACGTCCATGGTATCAAGAGGCATTGAAAGCAGAAAACGGCAAACAAGTCATCACAAAACCATATGTAGCAGCATCTACAGGCAAAATGGTGATCACAATTGCCCAAAAAACGAAAGATGGTTCAGGTGTCATTGGTCTTGATATGGAAATTGACAGCCTGCTCCAAAAACTAAAAGAAATCAAAATTGGGCAAAAAGGCTATGCTTTCATGATGGAGAAAGATAAAACGGTTTTAGCAGATCCAACCCAAAAGTCAGGAAGTCAGGTCAATGAAAATCTGGCCAGTATTATTTATAAAAACAAAGAAGGAAGCGGCAGCTATACCCTCAACGGAACAGATAAAAAGGTTGCATATGTCACCAATGAATTAACCGGCTGGAAAATTGGTGGAACGATGCTCGTATCTGAAGTAGAAGAAGCAGCAAAGCCCGTTTTCAATACTGCCATTATCGTATTCAGTGTCACACTCATTGTAGCAGGCACCCTCATTTTCTTTATCGTCCGCTCTATTTCAAAAAGATTATCCAATCTTGCCCGCTTCTCGAAAAAAGTCAGCGAAGGTGATTTACGCGATAAGCTTCAGATCCAGTCAGATGACGAAATTGGACAAGTTGGTAAAGGCTTTAATACAATGATTGATTCATTGCGATCCCTTATTGGAGCCGTTCAAACTTCAGTTGAAAATGTCGCATCTTCATCAGAAGAACTGACTGCCAGCGCAGGACAGACAAGTAAAGCAACAGAGCATATTACACTAGCCATTGAACAATTCTCCAGCGGAAATGAAAGCCAAAATGATAAAGTCGAATTGAGCTCAGTCGAGTTAGATGAAATGAATCGTGGTCTTCAACATATGAATCAATCGGCTGAATCTATTACGGCTTCATCGATTAAATCAACAGATATCGCAGGGGAAGGCGGACAGCTTGTTGAAAAAACCGCTTCTCAAATGAATGTCATTGATCAGTCCGTGAAAAAAGCAGAGAACGTCATTAGTGCGCTTGAAAATAAATCGAAAGACATTACCCAAATTCTCGGTGTCATCAATGGAATTGCCGATCAAACGAATTTACTTGCGCTAAATGCAGCGATTGAAGCAGCAAGAGCTGGTGAATCTGGCAGAGGCTTCTCCGTTGTAGCAGAAGAAGTAAGAAAACTGGCGGTTCAATCTGCGAACTCGGCAAAAGAAATTGAGAATTTGATCAAAGAAATCGTGCAAGACATCGACGTATCACAGGAAGTATTCACTGCGGTGAATCGAGAAGTTCAATCAGGCCTAAGCTTCACTGAACAAACGAAAGTGAGCTTCCACAATATTTTTGACATGACAAAAGAAATTTCTAACCAGCTTCAAACAATGAATCAAACCGTTGTCCAACTTTCAAAAGGCTCTGCACATGTGTCAGAGGCTGTTCGTGAGATTGCAGACGTATCACGTGAAAGCTCGGCAAATATTCAAGACATTGCTGCTTCAGCTGAAGAACAGCTGGCATCAATGGAAGAAATCAGCTCGTCCTCTGCCACACTCTCTTCGATGGCAGAAGAATTACGCGATTTAATTAGCAAATTTAAGGTTGAATAGACATGAAGAAAAGAGCCTCCAGCTAGAGGCTCTTTTTTATTGGATAAACCAAAAGAAATGGGTAATTATACTTATTTTTTGTTTTTATTGAACATTATTCCTTGAAAAATAATTCATATTACCTAAGAATAGAAGAGAAAGACCACAAATCATAAATCAAAAGGAGTAGAGTCATGAAAAAATTCAACTTTTTTAAGCACTTTACGATGTCGAAGAAATTAATTACTGCATTCTTAGCGATTCTCCTAGTGCCAATTCTCGTATTGGCCGCATTTTCTTATGAAGTGGCATCAAAGTCTCTCAATGATGAGATTATGTCTAGCGCTGCAAATGGTGTTCAACAATTAAACGAACTCATTAATAAAGATATACAGCCTAAAATTGACATTGTTTCATATTTATCCAGATCGGTCAAAAAGGAAGAATTGACTGCTAAAAACAAAGATTTACTCAAAGTGAAATTAGAGCAATTATCGGAAACAGATGATGATGTAGTAGAAGTATTTGTTGCAGATCAAAATGGTAAACTAACTGAATATTCCGAGATTCACAAAGGTAATGCAAAGAGCGCAAAAAATGAACCATGGTTTCAGCAATCGATGGGAGAGAAGAAACTCATCATTTCAGATCCTTTCACCGACAAGTCATCAGATGACCTGCTCATCACAATATCTGAGCAGTTAGCAGATGGATCTGGTGTGATTGGGGTGAATGTACGATTAAATACGGTTGTTAAAGATACAAACAGCATCAAAATTGGCCAAGAAGGCTATGCGTTTATCGCCACATCAGATCAGCGTTATGTGGCCCATAAAACCGATAAGGCGGGGACAAAGCTGACTGGTGACTTCATCTCAAAACTATATGATAAAAAAGAAGGCAGCTTTGAATATGAATACAATGGCCAGCCGAAGCAAATGTTTTTTGCCACAAATGAAGCAACCGGCTGGAAGCTAGCTGGAACGATGTATGTGAATGAAGTAAAAGAAGCCGCACAGCCAGTGCTCGACTTAACAATGATTATCCTTGCGGCTGCGATTGCCATTGGCGGAATCGCGATTTATTTTATTATTAAATCGATTCGAAAGCCACTGATAGAGCTCTCTGAATCGGCTGAGAAAATCAGTCAAGGTGATTTGACCCAGCATATTGAAGTTCGTACGCACGATGAAATTGGTAAGCTAGCGCAGAGCTTTAACGACATGTCAGCAAAGCTGAAGCAAGTCATTCAAGCTGTCCAAAATTCCATTGAAAATGTGGCTGCTTCGTCTGAAGAGTTAACGGCAAGTGCAGGACAGACAGCTCAAGCGACTGAGCATATCACATCATCTATTGAACAGTTCTCAAACAGCACTGAACATCAAAATGATATGATCGAAAAAAGCTCAGTCCAGTTAAACGAAATGGATCGGAGCTTATCGCATATGGTCGACACAACCTCTCATATGATGGAATCGTCGATCGAATCGAGCAGAACCGCTCAGGCTGGAGGAGAACTCGTTCAAAAAACAGCAGGCCAGATGCAAACGATTGAGCAGGCAGTAAAAGAAGCAGAGCTTGTCATTGCAGGCTTGGAGCAGAAATCAAAGGATATTACAAACATTCTTGGGGTCATCAACGGTATTGCGGATCAAACGAATCTCCTTGCTTTAAACGCTGCGATAGAAGCCGCACGAGCAGGTGAAGCAGGCAGAGGCTTCTCTGTTGTCGCAGAAGAAGTCCGCAAATTGGCAGAGCAGTCAGGAAGCTCTTCAAAAGAAATTGAAAGCCTGACGAACGAAATTGTGGAGGAAATAGAAAAATCGCAGAAAATGTTTAAACAAGTAGCAGGTGAAGTACAATCTGGATTAAACATTACAGATGAAACGAAAGTGAGTTTTGAGAAAATCACTGATAAAACATCAGAAATGACAGAACAAATGAAACAAATGAACGGATCAGCCAAAGAGCTATCGCATGGCTCAAATGATATTTCTCATGCGGTGAATCAAATCAAAGAGCTCTCAAGAGAAAGCTCAGCAGGCTTCCAAGATATCGCGGCATCAGCAGAAGAACAGCTTGCATCTATGGAAGAGATCAGCTCATCCTCTGCCACTTTATCTCAGATGGCAGAAGAACTAAGGGAGCTCATTAAACAATTTAAAATGTAAGAGGAGAGTAGCGAAACACCTGACGTCAAAACGTCAGGTGTTTTTCCATTCGATGCATATAAATTGGGTAATTTGGACTTATTTAGACTTTAATAAGTTAAAAAAGTAAAGAACCTAGTAGTACTTCCGATATATATACTATCTTACTAAAAGGAGTTTTCTTTTTTATGAAATTCATACAGTATTTCAGAAAGCCATCTATTTCAAAAAAGCTCGTATTCTCTTTCTTATTTATTCTTTTATGCCCAATCATCGTATTGGCATTCTCTTCATACCATACGGCAAGCACCTCCTTAAATGATCAAATTATGCAAAGTGCAAAGGAAAACGTAGAGCAGCTAGATAAAAATATTACGAAGGTTGTAAAAGTGAAAACAGACGCAGCCGATTTCTTTAGCAAATGGATCACGGAGAAAAAGCTCAAGCAAAAAGGAACGACCGATATTCAAGGACGCTTTGAGCAGTTCATGAGCATGAATGATGACACAGAAGGCATTTTTGTCGCTTCAAGTGACGGTAAAGTGTTTTCAAGATATCCTAATCAAAAAATGCCTGCCGATTATGTCGCAACTGAGCGTGATTGGTATAAAGACGGCTGGGCGAAAAACGGTGAGCTGTCTGTTTCAGCACCATATGCAACGGCTTCAACCGGTACACTTGTGGTGACCATCTCTAAAAAATTAGAGGATGGATCAGGCGTCATCGCGATGAACCTAGACATTGCGAATCTAGTTAAAGAATCCAATAGCATTAACATTGGGAAACAAGGCTATGCCTTTATTGGAAGTCCAGATCGTACATATGTGGCACATCCAAAGAAAAAAGCAGGAACAAAATTATCCGGTGAATGGTTAGAAAAACTGTATTCACAAGATAACGGAGCTATGAGCTACATGTTTGAAGGAAAAGAAAAGCAAATGGAGTTCACCACAAACAAGGCGACTGGCTGGAAGATTGTCGGGACGATGTTTGTCAGTGAAGTAGAAGAAGCTGCACAGCCAGTCTTTAACATGGCCGCTATTATTTTAACAGGCGCGCTTATCATTGGCGGGATTCTAATCTTCTTTATCATCCGTTCCATTACAAAACCACTTTCCACTCTTGTCTCTTCTTCGAAGAAGATCAGTCAGGGAGATTTGACAGAAAAAATTGATGTCCGCTCAAAAGATGAAATTGGACAGCTTGGCACAAGCTTTAATGAAATGAGTGAGTCCCTAAGAGATGTCATTCAAGCTGTACAAACATCTGTTGAGAATGTCGCTTCATCATCTGAAGAACTGACGGCGAGCGCAGGTCAAACAACAAAAGCAACCGAACATATTACATCATCTATTGAAACATTCTCAAACGGCAACGAAAATCAAAGCGAAATGGTGGAGCAAAGCGCGGCTCATTTAAAACAAATGAATGAGGGTCTGAACGAAGTTGCCGAAACGTCTGATGTCATCACATCGTCATCTATTCAATCAAAAACAGTTGCGGAAACAGGCGGACAGCTTGTGGAGCAAACTGTTGGCCAAATGAAGACGATTGACCATTCAGTGAAAGAAGCTGAAGGCGTGATCAACGGGCTAGAGCATAAATCAAAAGATATCACAAACATCTTAGGCGTGATTAACGGTATTGCGGATCAAACGAATTTACTTGCACTAAATGCCGCCATTGAAGCAGCACGCGCAGGCGAGTCAGGCAGAGGATTCTCTGTTGTTGCCGAAGAAGTGCGTAAACTAGCGGTTCAATCATCGGATTCAGCAAAAGAGATTGAAAAGCTTGTAAATGAAATCGTCACTGAAATTGAAACATCTCAAAATATGTTCAAAGCAGTGAATGAAGAAGTGAAGAATGGTCTTACAATTACAGATCAAACGAAAGAAAGCTTCTCACAAATAAATGAACAAACAGCGGAAATCGCAGCAAGAATGAATGAAATGAATACAACGGTGCGTGAGCTGTCGAAAGGATCTGAGCAAATTTCTAAAGCAGTGAATGAAATTGCAGATGTATCGAGAGAGAGTTCAGCAAGCATCCAAGATATCGCAGCATCTGCTGAAGAGCAGCTTGCTTCTATGGAAGAGATTAGTTCTTCATCTACGACTCTTTCCCAAATGGCGGAAGAATTACGTGATTTAATTAAAAAATTCAAGATTAGTGAATAAGGTTAAGTGGTTCTCCTCAAGGGGAACCGCTTTTCTTTTTAACAGGACATCTCGTACAATAGAGGAAATCGAAAGAAGAGGAGAGATAGTATGCGTTTATCAGATAAGAAGGTCATTGCGTTTGTCAGCGATGATTTTGAAGATTTAGAGCTGTGGTATCCGGTTCTACGATTAAGAGAAGAGGGAGCAACTGTCCATCTTGTAGGTGAAAAAGCAAATCATGAGTACATCGGGAAATATGGTGTGCCGGCGGTATCCGATGCAGATTTTTATTCCATTCAAGCTGATGATTATGATGCTGTGCTTGTCCCTGGTGGATGGGCGCCTGATAAACTGCGCCGCTATCCAGAAGTATTAGACATCGTCCGTACATTTGATGCGAAGGCAAAACCAATCGGTCAGATTTGTCATGCCGGCTGGGTGCTGATATCAGCAGGAATCCTGAAAGGCAGACAAGTGACAAGTACACCTGGTATTAAAGATGATATGACAAATGCTGGTGCGGACTGGTTCGATGAGGCAGTTGTCACAGATGGCCACCTCATCTCCAGCAGACGCCCGCCTGACCTTCCGCCGTATGTGAAAGCATTTGCGGATGTGTTAGCGGCAAAATAAATGACTGACACGAAACGTAAAAAACAAAGGGCGAACAAATCAATCATTCGCTCTTTGTTCATCATTTCATGCCCTATACATTTTGTCTGTCGGCAGGATACATCACGCCCATTTGTCTTCTCGCTTCGTCCATGACGGACATGGTTTGAACAGATAAGGCAAATGTATTGACCGGAGACTGCCCCATTCCCTGCTGAATACACTCAATAAAATGATTCATTTCATAAGACATAGCTGGCTGATCATCTTTGAGAGAGATGTCAGTTTGATGTCCGTCACGGTCATATATCGTAATTTGTGAAGGACGGTGGAATTGATCAATCACCATTGTAGCATCCTCGCCTTGAATTTCAGCCGATAAATGAGACGTTGAAATCTTAGAATGAAAAAGAAGTGCTTGATGCCCGTCATACTGTAAAAGGACTGAACCGTTCCCATCCACACCAGAAGAAAGCTTATAGCCTCTCGCGGTGATTTGATTCGGCAGACCAAATAAGGATATGACTGGGTAAACGAGGTACACCCCGATATCCATTAAAGAACCATTGGATAGCTCAGGCTTAAAGGCATTTGGAAGCTCGCCGCTTCGATAGGCATCGTATCTTGAAGAATATTTACAGTAATGCGCGACCACTTGCCTGATAGGTCCAAGCTGATCAAGATGCTGTTTGATTTGAAGGAAGTTAGGCAGAAATGTCGTTTTCATCGCTTCCATCAAACAAACGTGATGTTTTTTCGCTGCGGCAATCATTTCTTCCACTTCTTTTCGATGAGAGGCGAATGGTTTTTCGCATAAAACATGCTTTTGATGCTCCATCATCAACATGGCTTGCTCTTTATGAAGGGCATTTGGACTCGCAATATACACGGCATCAAACGTATCACTTTCCGCCATTTGTTGTAAGTTCGTAAAAAACGTATCAATCCCATATTTTTCGGCAAAGGCCTGTCCTTTTTCAGCGGACCGTGAATAGACGGCTGTACATGTAAAATCAGCTAGTTCTTCACCAGCTTGTAAGAACCGATCTGTAATCCAGTTCGTTCCGATGACAGCAAATCGAATCATGTGATTCCCTCCTTCTGCTTTTCTCTGATTATACATGCTTTGAAAGCGTTTGTATGAAAGAATATTCTTTTTATTGACAAGCGGATGAAACCTTTATATAGGCTGAAACGTCTTATATAAAGGATATAAATGTACGAAAAGTGGGTAGTTTCTTCCTTCTTCGGGTAATACTCAAGATAGAAGGGAGAGGAGAAAACATGAAGCGCGTCCTGCATATAGGAAGTACATACACCTTTGCGCTTTTATTCATAGCGGCTGGTATTTTTCATGTGATAGAGCCGAGCGGCTTTGCCCGCATGATGCCAGGCTGGCCATTTCCATATGTAATGGTCTATGCGACTGCATGTTTTGAATGGCTGCTTGCCGTGCTGCTGCTTTTGCCAAATGTCAGGATTACAGCGGCAAAATCCATTGCTGTCTATCTTGTACTCATTTTCCCTGCAAACTTATTTGCTGCTCGTGAGGGAATACCATTTCCAGGTCAAGAAAATACAGAACAAGCCTTGCTATGGATAAGGCTTATTGGACAGCCGATTCTCATTGTATGGGTGATGTCTATTGCAAAATGGGAAAAAAAGCTGAAACAATGACCACCATATCATGATCAAGTAGTGTACAATTTACTCATAAAAATAGCCCGTGTTTGGAGGAACGATATGAACTCTATGCAAATGTGGAGCAGTCGATTTAGAAAATTTTTTCTTGATAACAAGTTTGTTCTCTTTTTACTCGTCCTGTTATTAATTGGATTGAATATCCTTGTTTTCATGAAAACATCATTTATTTTCACACCGCTCATTGTACTCGTCAAAACCATTGCCTTACCGATTATTTTAACGGGGGTCGTGTATTATTTATTAAATCCAATTGTCAACTTGTTAGAGAAAGCAAGAATTAAGCGGATCTATTCCATTTTGCTTTTATATATTGTCATTATTGGGATTATTACAGTGACCATCGTGTCCATTATTCCTTTTTTACAAGCTCAAACCATGAGTCTATTTCATAATCTTCCGAAATACGTCGATACGGTAGAAGATCAAATTAGACAATTAACAGGAAGTAACTTTATTAATCAAGTGCAAAACTCGATGAACTTTAACGTGTCTGAATTAGTAAGTAAAGCATCCAGTCAAGCGACGAAGATTTTGGAAAGCACCTTTACCGGTGTAGGAACATTCTTAGGGGCGCTCACAGAAGTCATCATCTCGATCGTGACTGTGCCGTTTATTCTGTTTTATCTATTAAAAGACGGCAAAAAGCTGCCTGACTATCTATTGAAATTTTTCCCAAGTAAAATGAGGGAACATACACATATCATGCTTCACGAAATGAACCACCGTCTGAGCTCGTATATTCGCGGACAGATCATTGTCAGCTTCTGTATCGGTGTTCTTCTGTTAATCGGTTATATGATCATTGGACTTGACTATGCGCTGCTGCTCGCTATCATTGCTGCATGTACAAGCATAGTGCCTTACCTTGGTCCAACAATTGCGATTACACCAGCGATTGTGATTGCACTTGTGACGTCACCAGTAATGCTGTTAAAACTCATTATAGTCTGGACAGTGGTTCAGCTAGTTGAAGGGAAATTCATTTCTCCTCAGGTGATGGGGAAAAACCTTCATATTCATCCCATTACAATTATTTTTGTTATATTAACAGCTGGGAAATTGTTTAACGTGGTCGGCATCATTGTCGCTATTCCGACGTATGCCGTTCTGAAGGTCATCACGACTCACTTATTTGATTGGTTCAAAATGCGGTCCAATTTGTATAAAGAAGAAAAGGTTTGATGTCATAATCTTTTTTTGAAAAAAATATAGTATCATAAAGACGAGCTTTCGATGAAGGAAGCTTGTCTTTATGTGGACATAGATGTTTGGCGTGTTCAAAAGATCAGAATTGAAAGGAAAGAAAATCATGAATCTATGGGATTTATTCGTGGCACTGGTTTTAGGAATTGTCGAAGGATTAACAGAGTACGCACCTGTTTCATCTACAGGTCACATGATCATTGTCGATGATCTTTGGTTAAAATCAAAGGAAATTATTACGCCAGAAGCGGCCAACACATTTAAAGTCGTGATTCAGTTAGGCTCAATTTTAGCTGTTATGATCGTGTTTAAAGATCGTATTTTAAACTTATTGGGCTTAAAGAAGAATATCACCGAAGAGCAAAAGCGCAGCGGGCATAAACTGACCATCGCCCAAATTGCAGTTGGACTTGTTCCAGCCGTCATTTTAGGATTCTTATTTGAAGATTATATTGATAAATACTTATTTGACGTCAGAACAGTCGCTGTCGGTTTGATTTTAGGGGCAGTGCTGATGCTTGTCGCTGACTGGATCAATAAACGAAAAACAGAAACAAGCTCTGTCGATAACATGACGTACAGACAAGCGCTTTATATTGGACTGTTTCAATGTTTAGCATTATGGCCAGGCTTTTCGCGCTCAGGTTCGACGATCGCAGGCGGGGTTATTCTTGGTTTGAATCACCGTGCTGCGGCAGACTTTACATTTATCATGGCGATGCCGATTATGGCAGGAGCAAGCTTGTTAACCCTTGTGAAAAATGCCGAATATTTAACACCGGACATGCTGCCATTCTTTATCGTCGGCTTTGTGAGTGCGTTCGTTGTGGCTCTCTTTGTTGTTCGATTCTTCCTAAAACTGATCAATAAAATCAAACTGGTGCCTTTTGCGATATACCGAATTATCCTAGGTGTGATTTTATTTATCCTGTTCATGTAATACTGTAAACTACTCTTTTATAAAGAGTAATTTCAGCGTGTAGACAAACCCTCGCATTCGGTGTCAGGTCTGCGCTCCAGTGCTCACGAATGTCGAATTCGCTCCGGTGCTCGTCCTTCCTAGACTGCAAAGGTTTTCTATCACGCTGAAAAGAAGACAAAGGGCTAAAATCAAGATCATTTTAGCCCTTTGTCAACAATCTGAAACTACTCTTTTATAAGAGTAGTTTTTTTGTTATTTCGCCTAATTAAACAGTAAAAACACCCTCTTAATTGGTAGAATAAGAATTTTTTTCATAAATTAGTGTTTAAGAGACAGATAAAGGGGTAGTACATAAACATACCAATTAAAGGAGGAGTTAGAAATAATGAGAAAAACAAGCAAAATGTTTGTTGGTTCTGTCATCGCTACATCAATGATTGCTGCCCCTCTATCTCTTACGACTTTTGGTCAAACGGCTGAAGCTGCTACAACAACAGGGGTTGATGGAAGTGTCTCTATTGATCCAGTAGCCATTGCCGATAAAATTGAACAAGCAGTAAAGTCATCTCAAAATCGTGATGGATTCGTAAAAAATGCAGCATACAGTGCGTTCTATGAAGCAGGTCAAAACTACAACGTAGTTGTCCAAAACTTAAGCCAAGACCACGACTTTAGCGGTCTGAACAATGTTGTTTACTATGATAGTGTTGAATATGACGGTATTACGTTTGGTATTTGGGTATTTGAAGATGGTACGTTTGTCAATAATGGCGACGGTGGATATATTAACTGGACGTTTGTTGGCAGCTTTGACCGAGAAGATGGAAGCGGAACTGTCGATTTTCATAAAAGATTCTAATCTTAAAAGTCTGCCGGAGAATCGGCAGACTTTTTTTATAACGCACATTCTTCTATTTCAAACCCTAAATCTTCAATGATGTGATGATCCGTTTGGACTTGCTGGCCTTTAGTTGTTAAATAATCACCAACAAAAATGGAATTTGCGGCATAAAGTGCGAGCGGCTGGAGTGTCCGTAAATTAAACTCTCTGCCTCCGGATACCCGAATTTCTTTTGTTGGGTTGACAAATCTCATCATTGCCAGCACTTTCAATGCTTTGATTGGGTGTGTTCGTTTTTGATGCTCAAGCGGTGTTCCTTCGATGGCATGAAGAAAGTTGACTGGAATTGAATCCGCATCAAGTGCTCTAAGCGCAAAAGCCATTTCAACGATCTGCTGATTGGTTTCACCCATTCCAATAATGACCCCTGAGCAAGGTGACATGCCAGACTGTTTGACCTGCTCAATGGTCGACACGCGGTCATCGTATGTATGAGTTGTCGTAATTTGAGCATGATGATCATGATGTGTATTGATATTGTGATTATACCGATGAACACCCGCTTCCTTCAGCCGCTTCGCTTTTTCTTCATTTAATAACCCAAGACAGGCACACACCTTCAAAGGCATCGTTTCAGTGATCTCCTTGACTGCTGCTGTGACTTCATCTAATTCCCTATGAGAAGGCGCTCTCCCGCTTGCCACAATACAATAAGTCCCGGCTTTTCTTTTAAGAGCTTCACGCGCACCATCTACAATGGTCTTTTGATCAAGCATTGTATATCTTTCAACTGGTGCTTTTGAAATCATCGACTGTGAACAATATCCACAGTTCTCAGGGCAATATCCACTTTTCGCGTTAAAAATCATATTTAATTTCACCTTTTTTTGAAAAAAATGAAATCGTACCTGATAGGCTGCTTGCATAATAGATAACAATTCTCTATCGTCAGCTTCAAGAATGTCTAGACCCTCTTGCACCGTGATCGGTTCATTTTTCATCGCCTTCTCCGCTATTGCTTCCCAAGACAAAGACAGCTGCTCTCTCATCATGAATGCCCCCTTAATATGTTAACTTATTTTTATTAAAAGTTAACATATTGGGCGGATGTTGGCAATCATGATTCAGATGAAACCGACTCTAAACACCAAAAGGCGATGACTTCATGTCATCGCCTTTAGATATGTAAAGCTAGATTGTTTATCGAACAGTAATATAGTTAATCACAAGCTCGCCTAGTGAATTATAGTAGGAAACTGTTACAGAACCGCGTTGTACAGCGCGAATCCAAGTGAAGTTTGGAGCTGTTTGATCTAATTGAATTGCATACGTTGCACCCGACACAGAAATTTGGCTTGCTGGAAGAGAGACGGCGATTGAAGAACCTACAGAAAGTGTACGGTTCACCGTAATTACTTTATTCATAATAGGAGCTTTTGCTATGACTGGTTCTTTTGGCTGTGCAGCTGCATGAGCACCTTCAGTTTGAGAGAACGTAAGAGCACCTACAGCAGCTAAAGACAATGTACAGATTTTCATGAATTTTTTCATCGGTAACACTCCTTTTTTTTGGTATATACATATATTAATAATAATAGAATTATTTGTCAATTAAAATATATGAAAAAAAGAGTAATTATGGCGAAAATTGTCACATATTTGTTGGAAAAAATATGATTTTTTATTCATATGCTATTTCTTTTTTAAGGGAAAAAGAGGTATAAAAAAAAGCTGGGTGCGTCCCAGCGTAAAGCAGATGAAAAGAGATGATCAATTGTCGTCACGCTTTTTTGGCTGACGACCTTTTTGCTTCTCTTTTTCTCTAATGTAGTTAATAAAATCGATGGTTTGTCTTCGTGCTTCTTCGGAAAAATCTGAGGCTGCTTTAAACGCAATTTGCAAATCAGGATCGTCTGCAAGATCGTCATCGGGCCTGCCTTTGTCCTTACCTGTGAGAAGATAATCGGTTGAGACCCCATATAACTCGGCAATTTTCACAATCATTTCACCGTCGGGTTTTCTCAAGCCGTATTCCCAGTTTGCATAAGTGGACATTGCCTTTAATCCGAGTTTTTTAGCAACTGTTGACTTGCTCCATCCATGCTTCTCTCTTAATTCAGTTAGAATCTTCCCAGTCAAATTATCCATCAGAAACACCTTTTTTCATGTTATGAGTAAATTTTATCATGAATTACACGGAAAAGATAAATAAATACACAAAAAGAATAAAAATGTGATTGACTTACTCTTTACGTGTATATTATCATAATGAATATAACTTACACATATTGAGTAAGAGGTGGACAGATGAAACTTGAAAATTTACGAGAAGAGCGCATATTGCAAGGTAAAACACAAACCTATATGGCGAAAAAATTGGGATATAAGTACACAAGTGGCTATGCGAATATCGAAATGGGCAGAACGAAGCCTAGCTTAGAAATAGCAAAGCATATTGCAGATCTGCTGAATACCGGGGTTCAAGAGCTTTTTTTTGGCCAAAAGTTACACGAAAAGAGTAATTCTTTAAGAGAAGATCGGTTCTTAGAAAAGGGGAGACGAGCAGAATGAATATTGAACATCCAATGGTGACTCAGATGAGTGACTTTGGTTATCCAAAAAGCTATTGGTTATATGACATGAAACGATATGGATACCAAACAGAAATTGAGGACAGCTTGGAGGGAGCTGAAGAAGATGAGACATCAGCTGACGTTTGATGCTAGAAAAGAAGCGCAGCTTTGTTTAGACCAAGCTGGCGGCTGGATCGCCTTTCATCGTCAGAAACCGATGTTTGTTTTTGCCACAGCAGAAGAGAAAGAGACATATATGACCCTCCTGGAGGCTAAGGTCGATGATACAAAAAAGGAGGAATCAGGGCAACGTGAAACGATGGAAGCAAATCATGACATTTTTGAAATGCTTGCTCAAAGCGAGTAAAAACGAACAAGACATCCGCCAGTGGTCAAAGGATGACGGGAGATCATAACATGGTCATCCATTTAATTATTGAACATGAGCATTTGTTAACAAAAGAGACATTGATGAAAAGAATACGATCAGCTGCAAAAGGGCAATGCCCGCAAAAATTAAAAGGCGCACTATCACTTGAAATTCGTTTATTTGATCACATGCCGTTTGACATAGCTGACTGCCAAAAAAAGCGTACATACGCAGAAAAAGGGTTGATACGCCCAGTACACGTCAGCATCTTTCAGCCGAATCTACAGCATATTCAAGAAGCACTTCATTCTATAGCTGATGAAGTCCCTCTGCAGATGGTCGATTTAAGAGTTTCCCAGTTTTATAGTATGTGTCCAAGAGTTGAAATCATTATCAATACGGTAGGTGGTGGCACGAGGCCATCACCAAAAAAGGAGACAAGCATATGAACGAGCCAAAACAACTATTCATTCAAGAAAACCAAACATTTGTCGGTGAGATGGAAAAAGGAAAAATTCAAGTCATCGTGTTAGATGGGAATGTAGGAACGGCTTATAAAATGGATGTACCTGAACATGGAAAAACCATTATTCAAACGGCAAAAGGTCATTTTGCAAGAGTAGATCACGAGATTGGTTTTAAAATCAGCTAACTGACTGAACACATCAAAGCACAATATTATGTCCAAGACGGAAAGCCTGCGGACACTGATCAAGACCCTGCTAAAAGGGGGCTTGATTGGTGTCCGTTTTTTATTTTCTTAAAAAAGGGAGAGAGCCAATATGCAAGATTTACTCATTGAATATAAAAGAGCTTTAAAGAATGCTAGAAAACAATATGAACCATTTAAAGAAAAAGAAGAACATCAGCTGTCCGTTCAAGACAAGCATGATAAAAAAATGATCGCCAGTATGGTAAGCGATCTGGAATACGTAGTAGAATGGCTTCAAATCGGAAGAGAGCCAGGTGCGCGCAGAGGATTAGACAGACGTTCAGTCTATCAGCGTACCATTCTCGCAAATCCAGAAGTGTTAGAGGCTTTATCACATGAATATACCCTTATTCAAGAGAAAGAAAGAGAAGTCAGTGAGAGAGACAAAAGACGAATTGATGAAGCTTTGTCTGTTTTAACAGATCGAGAAAAGGACGTATTCTTTATGCACACAACACAAGGGTTATCGTTTAGCGAGATTGCGGTTATGCTGGATGTCAAAAAAGGAACTGTCCAAAAACATATGGAAAGAGCGCGGACGAAGATGTCCAAAAAAGTACAAGAACGCCTATTCAGAGCTGCTGAATAGGTGTTTTTTCTGTTCAAAAATAAAACAGCTAAAGCTTGTCTTACAGTTGCCACCTATAGTTAGAAAGACCAAACGAATGTTTGCTAGCCCTACACAAATGATTCCTTCAGAGGGAATCATTCGAATTAAAAGGAGGCGGCAGGTGAATGTAAATGAAAGATAAACGGATAGAGGCCAAGCAGGATTATATGAAGGGGATGACGTACCAGCAAATTGCTGATCATTACAATGTCTCGATCCATACCGTCAAATCGTGGAAAAGGCGATACGGATGGCAAAGACAAAAAACTTCGTCAAAGCAAGCACACTCGATTTTCAATCAATTTCTTTCAGATGAAACGATTGAAATCATGGAGAAAATGGATGGACGCACATCGCTTGATTTAATCTGGGATCAAATTCAAATTCAATATGCAGCCATTATTCGTGCGCAGCGAATCATGTATGTAGCAGATCAAGAGGACATGATTAAAGAGCTGAAAAAGGCGGCATACATGCCATCTTCATTAGAAGAAACAGGCGAAGGCATTCAGCCAGAACTAGACATCACCTCAGAAGAATACTCGTTTCAATTTTCATGGGATCGGCATGCCACGTTTTTAAATGCACAATCCCGTGCAATGGGTGAACTCAGACGTCTAATAAAACAGTTTGAAGAGCTCGCACATGCGAAGGATGAACGAAGATTAAGGCTGAAGCAAATTGAACTGACGATCGAAAAAACGAAAAAAGCAGTGCGTGAAGAAAAAGAGGAAGATCTTCAAATTATGATCAAGCGAAAAGAGGACGACTCATGACGCCATTGATTGAAAAAGAAGTCAATCCTCATTTTGAACATTTTCTATTCGATTGGAATCAAAAGTTTCAATTTTTAGTAGGGGGCTATGGCTCCTCTAAAAGCTATCACATTGCTTTAAAGCTTGTCTTAAAGCTGTTGGAAGAAAAGCGGACAGCACTTGTCATTCGAGAAGTGTATGATACGCACCGCGAATCAACCTTTTCTTTATTACAAGAAATCGTTAGCGACCTCGGCATCGACCACGTGGTGAAGTGCCGAAGTTCGCCGCTTGCACTAACATTTCGAAACGGCAGCAGCATCCTATTTAAAGGACTGGACAAGCCTGAAAAATTGAAATCGATCAACAACATCTCGATCATTTGGATTGAGGAATGTTCAGAGGTTTCTTATGAAGGTTTTAAAGAGCTGCTTGGAAGGCTGAGGCATCCATCCTTACCGCTTTATATGATGTTATCGACGAATCCTGTTGGTCAGGATAATTGGACGTACAGACATTTTTTTCGAGATGAACAGCTGAAGCGATTTGTTTTAGATGACGAAACCTTATACAAAAAGCGAACTGTTGTCATCAAGGATACGTACTATCATCACTCCACGGCGGAAGATAACCTATTCCTTCCTAAAAGCTACGTGAAGCAGCTGGATGAGCTGAAAGAGTATGATCCAGATCTCTATCGTATTGCGAGGAAGGGGTATTTCGGCATTAATGGCACAAAGGTTTTTCCTCAATTTGAGGTGAGAAGCCATTCTGATGTATTAGAAGCCATTCAGCAGATTGACAGACCGCTGAAACGAGCAGGGATGGATTTTGGATTTGTTGAATCATACAATGCGCTCATTCGGTTAGCTGTCGATCATGAAAAAAAGTACTTATATATTTATTGGGAATATTACGATCGCGGGAAAACAGATGATGAAACAGCCACTGACTTGAAAGAGTTCATTGAATCAAAGGAACTGATTAAAGCCGACGCAGCCGAACCTAAAACCATTCACTATTTTCGGCAGCGCGGCTTTCAAATGGTAGCGGCACATAAATTCCAAGGCTCACGTTTGCAGTATACAAAAAAAATCAAACGGTTTAAGAAAATTATTTGTTCTGATGCTTGTCCATATACCATCTATGAACTTCAATCACTAACCTATAAGGCAGATAAGGATGGACGTCTAGAGGAAGATGAATTTCAAATCGATCCGCACACTTTATCAGCCATCTGGTATGCGCTGGATGATTATGAAGTGACAGATTTGAAACAGACCGCCTCAGAGCGTGTCCGTCCAAACAGAGAGAGGAGGTCCATACAATGAAACAATTGAAAGCAACCATTATGAAGGCAAACATGTCTGATCATACAAAACAAATGTATGCAGATGAATTTTCCTACGAAAAAGATGACATTGTTCCCCCGCCTTACAATATCAATGAATTAAAAAGCATGGCAGAATATTCAACCATTCTTCAGCAATGTATTGATGCGTATAAGACCAATATTTTAGGCTTTGGTTTTGGTGTAGAATATGCCTTTGACTTTAATGCAGAAGGTGTGAAACCGGCAAAAAAGAAAGCAGCAGAGAAGGAATGGACAAGACTTGAAGAGTTTACGAAATACATGAACTATGATGAGTCTGCTGATGTGGTGCTTGGCTATGTCATCGAAGACCGGGAGAAAACGGGGAATGGTTTTTTAGAGGTTCTCCGAGATGGTCAGGGAAAGCCGGCAGGAATCGAGTATTTAGATGCGCTCCATATCCGTATTTGCAAGCTTAGTGAGCCAGTTGACGTTGAATTCCGGTATACAGAAAACGGCGAATTGAAAACAATGAATCGAAAGAAACGATTCCGTAAATATGTGCAGGTGATCAATGAAAAGAAAGTCTTCTTCAAGGAGTATGGTGATCCGCGCATTTTACATTGTGAGACAGGCAAATACGATGACACCACCCCAGAGCCGCTGCGCGCAACAGAAGTGATTCATTTTAAAATAGGCAGTGGAACGTATGGGATTCCCCGCTGGATTGGCAACATCGTCAATATGTATGGGGCACGCAAGGCAGAAGAATTGAACTATCTTTATTTTAAACAAGGGCGGCATGTACCTGGTGCCATCATTGTCGAAAATGGAATGCTGTCTGAGTCTTCCTATCAGCAGCTTCAGGATTATATGGACGATATTGAAGGCTCTGATCATGCACATAAATTTCTATTGCTTGAAGTCGAAGGTCTCCCGACGGAAAAAGGGTTAACTGGAGAAGAAGATGTCTCAAATGTCAAAGTGAACTTCAAATCCCTAGCAGAGATCTTGCAAGAAGATGCACTCTTTTTAGAATATGATGAAAAAACAAGAAACAAAATCCGCTCTGCTTTTCGCCTGCCGCCTATTTACACAGGTGAGTCTCAAGACTATAACAAAGCGACAGCCGATACGGCGCGGAAAACAACAGAAGAACAGGTATTTCAGCCTGAACGGCATCTCATCACAGGAAAGCTCAATACCCTTTTCTTGCCGGATCTTGATATTTGGCATGTTCGTTTCCTATTAAATGGTCCTGACTTTAGAGATCCATTAGAGATTGCCAAGGTTCTGACACCGTTTATTCAGGCTGGGGCAGTGTCACCAAACGATTTGCGAGATCTAGCAGGACGTATCCTTGGGAAAACGTTAGAGGAATGGCCGGAGGATCTCTATCACAGACCTTTAGAAAGCCGCATGACATCAGCCGAACAACAGCCTCAACGAGAGGCCAATCAGCTGAAGAAATAAACCGAAGCGCATGCGCTTTTTTGAAAGGGGGTGAACATATGCCAAGAGAATTAAAAAACGCAAAAATTACGCATGTTTCCTATGTGGACAGAGCCGCAAACAAAAAGAAATTCTTTTTGATGAAGGCAAAGAAAAGCCAGCCTGACTTTCAAAAGGAGGTTAGTGTGCTGACAAAGGCAGAAGATGCTCATCGTCTTGTGTATGGTGTCGTGTATGAACCGAATACACCTGATGCACACCAAGACTTTATGTCTGCAAAAGAAATTGAAAGAGCGGCACATGGTTTTATGAAGGATGCTCGCCACATTGACAAGCAGCATGATTTTCAACATGGTGTGGGCGAGGTTGTTGAATCGTACATTGCCCCCGCTGATTTTGAGGTAGGCGGTGAGCTGATTCGAAAAGGATCTTGGGTGCTCGTAACAAAGGCTTCCCAAGAGATTTGGGATCAAATTCAGAAAGGCCACATTACAGGCTATTCAATGGCTGGAACGGCGGACATCGTAGCAATAGAAGAACAAGATCAGCTCCTATCTCAAAGCACAAATGAGAGAGGGCTTTTTTCTTTGCTGAAAAATTTCTTTTTGAAAGAGGAAGGTGCAAACATGTCACAACAATTTTGGAGCGTTTTAGACCATCTGCTGGAAGCCTTACAGTCAAGTGATGGTGATGAGGCGGGTGTAAGATCAGCGCTTGAGCAATTGCTGCCAATCGTGCAGGACATTTTGAAGACAGAAGATGTGCTTCAAACGATTGGTGAAAGGCCAGCCTCCGTACAAAAACAAGATGCCGCTCTGACAACGGAGCAAGTACAAGAGCTTGAAAAAGCAAAAATGGCCATTGAAAACGTCTTACAGCAGGCAGAACAGCAGAAAACAGATCAAACAGGGGAAGAACCTGTCCAAAAGGTGCTTGAGCAAGTCGTTGCACCGATTCGTCATCAGCTTTCTTCCTTAGAGAAATCAGCCAGCAGAGAAAAAGCAGCGCTTGAACAAGTGCTTCAGCAGCAGCTTTTGCCTATTTCAGAGCGGATTCACATGCTTGAAAAAGCGCGCGGCATGTCAAAACAAACAATCCACGATACACAAAACGACAGTACAAAGCCCATATGGGATGGCTTACTATAAGCCTAAATAAGGAGGAAACAGTGTGAGAAATCAAGAGTTGATTCGCAAGGCCGAAATGACACTTGCCAGCTTAAAAACCGGCGGTCTCATGAACGCAACCCAATCCAACACATTCATTAGAATGATGCAAAATACACCAACCGTTTTAAATGATGCACGTATCATTCCAATGGAAAGTGATTCACAAAAAATCGAAAAAATCGGCTTTGGCCAGCGTATTTTGCGCCCAGCAGAAGAAGGCAAAGCACTTGATGCGAAAGACCGTGTTGTCCCAGCGACAAGCACTGTCCAGCTAAATGCGAAAGAGGTCATCGCAGAGATTCATATGACCTATGACAGCATTGAAAACAATATTGAGAAAGACGGAATTCAGCAGACGATTATGCAAATGCTCGCTGAACGAGCAGCCGTTGACATTGAAGAGCTCATCGTCAATGGCGATACGACTTCAGCAGATCCATTTTTAGCTCAAATGGATGGCGTGAGAAAACAAGCAGTTTCTCATATCGTAGATGCAAACGGAGCGGAAATCAGCCGCCAAATGTTTAAGCAAGCCTATAAAGCGATGCCGTCAAAATATTTACGTGTACCTCAGGATTTCCGTTTCTACACATCCCCAAGTTTAGAAGTTGAGTGGAAGGATCAAGTAGCAAACCGTCAGACAGGCCTCGGAGATGCGGCCATTCAAGGCGGACTTTCTTCTGCATTCGGTGTGCCGGTCAAAGGCCTTGCCAATATGCAGCCATATGACGAAGCGGGAACAGACGTATCAGATATTTTGCTGACACACCCTAAAAATATTATCGTAGGTTTCTCTCGTCATATTCGAATTGAAGTAGAAAAAGATATTCGCAGCCGTAAATTTATTATTGTCCTCACAGCGAAGCTAGACAGCAAATTTGAGGAAGAGGATGCTGTAGCAAAAGTGATGAAAGTGAAAGAGTAGGTGACGGCAGGCCATGATCATTTCTGCTGAAGAACTGCAAGCCTATTCTGTCTTTGATCGTGTGAAAAATCGATCTGTGGAAAGACTGACAGCAGATATTATCGAAGCAGAAGCTGCGGTATTTCAGATCGTAGGTCACGATTTCTCAAGCGAAAAATATCAGCCCCTCCCTGAAAAAGCAAGAATCGCATTATTAAAAATGGCCCAATATTTTGCCATGCTGAATGATGATGAATCTATGATGAAAGGCTTTACGTCAGAGAAAATGGGCGATTATTCATATGCGAAGGCAGCTGATCAAGTCAAAGGCAGACCCTATGTATATGCCCTGCTTGTAGATTACATTGAACCAACATTGACCGGCGGCAGTGCCAAGTTAAAGGTGAGGTCATTATGAGCTATCAATCTCTATTAACAGACCGCTGTGATCTTTTTCACCTTGAACAGCAGGATTCCGCCCGCGGGAAATTTGGAATTCCAGCTGATGATTTACAAATAACACTTTCCTATCCCGATGCTCCCAGCCTGACCGATCTTGCTTGTTATGTCATAGAAAAAAACCAGTCACTTGTGCAAGAAGAGCCGAATACAGTCATTTATCAATCCTATCTTGTCCATTTTCCTTTAGCAAGTGATATTCGCTTGCATGACAAAATGGTGTGGAATGGCGTGTCACTCAAATTACAGCAGCCTAAAAAAGTGAAAAATCATCACATCGAAGTGATAGCAGTCAGGAAGGAAAATCTATGAAAATTGCTGGACTTGACCGGCTGATTTCACAGCTGCAGACAGCGGGTGATGGCGGCTTAAAGGCAGAATATCAAGATTGGCTGGAGGACATGGGCCTGCAGTTTTTAGACATCATTCAGGATGAATTAATCAAGGAGAATGCTGTCGATACAGGCCGGCTTCTTAGATCCTTTACACAAGGCGATAAGGAGAATCATTTTCTCATTTCAAAAGGCGGTCTCACACTTGAAGTGGGAACGCAGCTTGAATATGCCTCCTATGTCAATGACGGACATGCCACTTCTTCAAGTGGAGAGCGAAGATGGGTGCCTGGCAGATGGACTGGCAGCCGCTTTGAATATGATCCGAATGCAAGTACAGGAATGATGCTTGCCTCTCAATGGATTGATGGCAATGGCTACTGGGATCATGCCGTCATGCTCTATGAGCAAATGTTTGAACAGTCGCTGGATCGAAAGCTGCAAAGCTGGTTCGATCGACATTTTGGGAGGTGATGGAATGAATCAAGAAGTCGGGGCAATCATGCATTATATCTACACACACTTTCCTGTGACAATGTATGATCGTCTTTTGCCAGAACGCTTTCAAGTGCCATCCGTTTATGTGCCGCCTGTGACAGTGATCAGTGGTCCAGATACGGTCTCTACCTTTATGAAATCTTATTCGCTGCAAGTGAAAGTCTTTCATATTGATACAGAAAAAGCACATGATGCGGCAGAAACAATCGTTGATGCATTGCTTGCTGATCGTCAAATCATTCAGATGATGAGTGAAGACGGAGAGGTGCTTGATGATTATGTCCGCATAAAAAGAGTGGAAACAAGAATGATAGATCAAGGTGTAGCAGCGATTGTCCTGACGTGGGATAGCAGCTATTGGTATAACCGCGACAAAGAGGCAAGCCTTGAAGACATCAACTTTTCAGATGGGGTGATCAAACGTGAGCAAGACTAAACATGCTCAGCCTGCTCAAACAGCCGGCGAAGAAAAAGAATTTGGCTTTTCATTTGAAGCCTTGAAGGAGCACAGTAAGGATCTTTTTGGGGTCAAACCAGAAATCCTTGAAGGGGCTCTTTTTTATATCAAACATCAACCAATTACAAAAACAGAAGCGAAAAAGCACATTGATGCTTTTTTGTCCAAGGAGGTTTAAAGGATGAACGGAGGCACTTTTACACCGGGTACAGAGAAAAAGCGTCCTGGCATTTACTTTAATTTTAAAACAACAGCAGAGCAGCGAATTACTTTAGGCGATCGAGGTACGGTGGCACTTCCCCTTGTGATGAGCTGGGGAGAACCAAAAACCTTTATTTCCGTTTCAAATATGGAAGATTTAAATAAAAAGGTTGGACTCAACATTGATGATAAGTCACTTCTTCTTTTCCGTGAAGCAAAGAAAAAAGCGCAAACGGTCTTGCTTTACCGTCTCAATGAAGGAGAGCCGGCCAAAGCCGAAATTGCTGAAAATTTTGTAGTCACAGCAAATTATGGCGGCCAAAAAGGAAATGAGATCACAGTACAAGTCGCCGAAAATGTACTTGATAGCACAAAACGCGATGTGATCACTTATCTTGGAACAGACATTGTGGATAAACAGGTTGTCACTGATGTGAAAGATCTTGTGAAAAACAAATACGTTCAATTTTCTGGTGAAGGTGAAGCTGTCATCACAGCTGGTGTGGCACTAAGCGGCGGGAAAAATGGCGTGGCAAGTGTCGCAGATTATACAGCTTTCCTAGAAGCAGCAGAAACAGAATACTTTGATGTCATTGCCCTTCCAGTCGATAATAGTGAGCAATTAAAAGCAACCTTCGCTTCATTTATCGAACGTTTACGTGATAAGCAAGGACGTAAGGTGCAAGGAGTTGTGGCGAATTATGCAGCGGACCAAGAAGGAATCATCAATGTGACAAGCGGCGTTGTCCTCGAAGATGGAACAGAACTAACACCTGCTCAAACAACAGCATGGGTCGCAGGTGCAAGTGCCGGAGCAAATTTCAATCAGTCATTGACCTTTGTTGAATACGAAGGAGCGGTCGATACATTAGAACGCCTTGACAATGATCAAGTCGAATACCGATTATCTCAAGGGGAGTTCCTTTTCACCTTTGATGCGCGAGATCGCACGGTGAGTGTTGAAAAAGATATTAACTCCTTGACAAGCTTCACAGCTGAAAAGAACCAGCAAATGGCGAAAAACAAAATCATTCGTGTGCTTGATGCGATCAACAATGATTTAACATTCGAATTAAAAAATCTGATTAAATTACGTAAAGCCAATGGCAATGACATTCCAGCATCAGATGATGGTGTGCAGCTTGTGAAAACACTGATTACCCAGTATCTCACACAGCTTCAAGATGGCAGCGGTATTACAGGCTTTAATTCAGAAACAGATATCGTGATCGGTCTCAATGAAGATCGTGATGGATTTATCATCGATTTAGCGGTTCAGCCAGTAGATGCAGCAGAAAAATTCTATTTCAATGTGGAGGTGAAGTAAGATGGCTTTTAAAGCGCAAAATACAATTTCAGGTAAAGAAGGTCGTCTTTTCTTAGAAGGTGAGGAACTTGCATTTATCAAAACCTTCGAAGCAAACGTGGAGAAAAACAAATCAGAAGTCAACGTCATGGGCCGCCGAATGACTGGCCATAAAACAACGGGAGCAAATGGAACAGGAACGGCAACATTCTATAAAGTTACGTCCCGTTTCGTTCAATTAATGCTCAATTATGTGAAAAAAGGAGAAGATCCATATTTCACTCTTCAAGCGGTAATTGACGATAAATCATCAGGCCGTGGCACTGAGCGTGTGACATTATTTGATGTCAACTTTGATTCTGCTAAAATCGCTGGATTGGATGTTGATTCAGAGGCACTTGAAGAAGAAGTTCCTTTCACATTCGAGGACTTTGACCTGCCTGAAAAACTGAAGAATACATTCTAAGAAAAGTGGAGGAAATTAGCTGATTAATTAGCTAAATAACAGCTGAATATGCTATAATGCAGTTGTAATACAACCGTCTTGATGCCGTCTTCATTTCGTCTGGTAACGTCTTGTATTCGATTCATTAAAATATGTTTACTTGCAAAGCAATTTGCATAAAATAAAAAGAAGCCAGGATGCTCTAACATCCCGGCAATGTACAATGAGGCCCTTCAAGGGGCTGGCTTATCGAATAGGTTCTTTAGGTAGACTTCCCTTTAACCTTCCACAGCTCAAGGGGGAGTCTATTTTTTGTCTATATACGTCAACAAAGTAAAGATAAACATCCCGAATAAAAGCATAAGGGAAATCGCTTCAAATGTTGACATATGCATCACCCCCTTCCTATCGGGGATGAGTCAGACGCCCTTGAGCAAGCCGTTCAATTGTACAATTTAAATTATACATGAAAAGATTGGAAAGCACATTCAAAAATGGATGTGCTTTTTTGCATTCAAAAAAACATAACAAAGGGAGTTTTTAAACATGAGTGAAAAACAAACATTTGATCTTTCATTTTTTATGCCAGGACAAACAGTAGAAGCGGAAGAAGTCAAAGTACCGATTTCTAAGCGTTTTGTTGATAAAAAAGGAAATGTCATTCCTTTTGTCTTTAAAGCTATTACAACTGAACGTATTGATGAATTGGAAAAAGAAAACACAACCTTCAAAAATGTCAAAGGCAGAGGACGTGTGAAAGACTTAGACAGCCAGCGCTTCTACGCACGTATTGCGATTGAATCGACGATTTATCCAGATTTCCGCTCAAAGGAATTAAGAGAAGCCTACAGCACACAAGATCCAGTTGAAGTAGCAAAACGTGTCCTGTCAGTCGGCGGTGAATATGCGAACTGGTTAAACAAAGCGATCGAAATCAACGGATTCGAAGATGAAATTGAAGATTTAGAAGAAGCAGCAAAAAACTAATAAAAGATGGGGATAAAGAAGCGGTGTTTTTATATTACGCGATGCACGAGCTTCACTACTCCCCATCTGAACTCCTGGAATTATACGAATCACCAAGACCGTTCAAAGCATTCCTTTTCGGACTCATCAGCTACAAGCTAGACATGCTAGAAAAAGAAGCAAAGAAAGGAGGTAAATAATTGGCGAAACTTACAGCACGATTTGAATTAGAAGACCGGGTGTCGAAGAAGTTATTACGCATTCAAAAACGTTTTCAAACGTTTGAGAAGCAGCTCAAACCATTTAGAAAACCAGTGAAAATAAGTCTGGAAATGGATGAAAAGAAATTAAGAAACCTCACTTTATCGCTGCGGAAAGTTTCAGTATTTTCTATGAGGCTGGATCAAGGAATCTATCGGGATCTAAAAGCATTGAACAATCAGTTAAATATGATTCCAAATCATCTGGTCATATCCTTTCAAGCGAAGGGGCTGAATGTCATTAAATCCAACATAGATCGTTTGAAACAAATGGGGACAAGTCCCATTATGCTGACGTTTAAACTAAACGATCAATTGTCAGCGAAAATGTCATCGATTAAAAAATCAATCCTTCAGCTCATCAACAGAACGTACTATATGAGATTAAACATGGTTGACCAAGCCACCGCTGCAATTCAACGAATCAAAAAGACACTCAAAAGCTTGACAATGTCCAAACACGAAATCAGAGTGTCTGTTCAAGACAATGCAAAAAGTAAGTTGAAAAAACGAGATCAGGCAGAGTCTGTTGTGAAAGAAAAAACCATAAAAAAAGAGCCTGAGGCTGCTAGTCCGTCAGCTAAAACGGATGAACCTAAACAGAGTTTGCTACAGAACTTTGCCAATAAAGGATTAAATGAAATTCAAAAATATGCAGGTGACGTTGCAGACAAAGTGAAGGAAAAATTGAGTCCTAGAAAGTTTTGGGATGAAAAAGCACTTCCTTGGGTTGAAAATAAAATAGAAGAGTACAAACAAGATGTGATCGGAAGAATTAAAGAGAAGATTAAATTTAATCCTGAAGAAAAACTAGATCAATGGGTGAAGACTGGATTAGATCGCCTCTTTGGTACAAGTGATCAATCAAGTGAAAACAACAGTACGACTCCGGCGCCAACAACAGCACCAACGACGGCACCAACAACGGCACCAACAACGGCACCATCTAATTCAGCTCCTAAAACGCAGCCTAAGCCGCGAGGTGGAAAAGGTTTGTTTCGCAGTAGTTGTTGCCCTTGTTGTGCAAGAGGTATAAGCAGCCGAGGATCTACTAAAGCGAAAAATGGCCGTTCACCGAGAGGATCAACAAATCCAAATGCCACATCAAGAACCGAAATGAATAGAAGGCCTCCAAGTAAATTAGGGAAACTGAAAACAAATGCAGGTAAATTATTTGGAAAAATCCCTAGTGGACTAAAGAAAGGTGCGGGTATCGCAGCTTCAGTTGGCGGGTTTACGGGTCTAATGAAAGGTGGCAAGGGGTTAAGTGGACTAGGGGATGCGATGAAAAATATCGGTAAAGGGAGCGGTAAATTATTAAAGAAAGTACCTATTCTAGGTGGTTTACTTAGTGCAACAAATTTAATCGGTATGAAAAAAGAGAATGCTGGTGAAAAGATCGGTACAACTGGAGGCGGTATCGCCGGCGGGATGGCAGGTGCAGCAGCAGGTGCAGCTATTGGAAGCGTAGTGCCAGGAGTAGGTACAGCCATCGGTGGTCTAGTAGGCGGCATCGCTGGAAGTATGGGCGGCGAATCTATCGGTGAAACGATCGGAAAATGGTTTGATGGCGGCGGATTTGAAAAGATTGGCCAAAAAGCCATTGAAATCAAAGACCAAATTGTTGAAGTTTGGTCAACAGTTGCGACTTGGTTCACAGAAAATGTCTGGACACCATTAAGCAGTACGGTTGTCACAGTAGCATCATCCATCTGGTCAAATCTAGTCAATGCCTGGACATGGATCCAAGAAACATTCAGTACAGTTGCAGGCTGGTTTATCGAAAACGTCTGGACACCGTTAAGCGGTACAGTCGTTACGGTAGCCACGACCATCTGGTCAAGCCTAGTCAACGCCTGGACATGGATCCAAGAAACATTCAGTACAGTCGCAGGCTGGTTTATCGAGAACGTCTGGACGCCGTTAAGCGGTACAGTCGTTACAGTAGCCACGACCATTTGGTCAAGTCTAGTCAATGCATGGACATGGATTCAAGAAACGTTCAGCGCAGTCGCAGGCTGGTTTATCGAGAACGTCTGGACGCCGCTAAGCAGCACAGTTGTTACAGTCGCTACAGGAATTTGGACAGCATTATCAAATGCATGGAAAAAGATACAATCAATCTTTGGAGTTGTATCGACATGGTTTATGGAAAATGTGTGGAATCCACTTGTAGATACGGTAGGAACCATTAAAGACAGTTTCGGTAAAAAGTTTGAAGAAGCGTATAAAGTTGTGACAGATATATGGGATGGATTATCCAAATGGTTTGAGGAAAACATTCAAAAGCCAATTGTAAAAGTAGCAGAAGCTATTGGTGATGGGTTTTCTAAAGCGTTTGGCTGGGTCAAAAAGATTTTTGATAAGGCTGGCGGTGGGGTTGATTTTGTATTGAAACATGTCTTTGGAGGTGCTGATAATAACGCCACAGGCGGTTATATCACCCAGCCAACCTTATCATGGGTCGGTGAAGCTGGTAACGAATTTGTTATTCCAACTCAAAATAACCGAGGACGCGGAAAAATGCTGCTGGCACAGGCAGCTTCTCAACTTGGAATGTCTGTTGTACCAAGCGGAGCGGCAGGAAATCCAGTGTCAAGCTCCCCAGCACCTACAACTCCATCATCTTCTGTAGGTTCAATGAGCGGAAGCGGATCAGTCTCATTGAATGCGAACATTCAAGCCTCTAGCATTGGCGAGCAATTTAATAACGATTTTGAACAAGGATTAAATCGTAAAGTCATCTCTCTTGATCAATGGAAACAAAAGAATATTCAGCAGCCTTTTGGTCAATTGACATCAGACTCAGGAAAGTATGGTCAGCAAACGGTTTCTGCCTTTGCAAACGGTCAGCAGATGACACCAACTGGAACAGATAGCTTTTTACAAAGTCGTGTAAAAGCACCCTACCAACAAGTGATGACAGCATCACCCACTTGGGGTTCTGGAACGGTTAGTGGTTTTGCAGCAGGCCAAAATGCCACATCAATTGGCACGAGCCAATACGTAGATCAAAACATCAAACAACCATTCCTGCAAGCAAAACAAGAATCACCAGGCTGGGGTTCTGGAATGATTGACGCCTTTAACAGCGGCATGCGTTCCAAAGGAAGCGAAGTCACGCAAGCGGCCAAAGAAATGGCGAAGAAAGTAGAACAGGCGTTTAGAGAGGAATTAGACATTCATTCCCCTTCACGCGTCATGATGAGTCTTGGGAAATTTGCATCAATCGGTGTTGTCAAAGGGCTCGACTCAGTTGATGTGAAAAAATTTGCTGAAAATCAGGCCGGTTCATTAATCGGTGCCTTCAGCGGTATGGGAGCTTCAGGTCTTAGTGTTCAGCAATGGCTGATGGCAGCTCTCATGGCAACTGGCACATCAATGAGCTGGCTTCCAGGTCTGATGACCATCGCGCAGCATGAGTCACGTGGAAATCCGAGAGCGATCAACTTATGGGATTCCAACGCCAAAAAGGGAACACCTTCTAAAGGCTTAATGCAAACCATAGGAACGACGTTTAATGCTAATAAAGGCAAGGGCATGAATGACATTTGGAATCCAATTCATAATGCCGTAGCAGCCATTAACTACATTAAGGGCAGATATGGAACAGTCTTCAACACGCCGGGATTACGAAGTATGAGAAGAGGCGGACCTTATAAAGGCTACGCAAATGGCGGATTGATTACTCAAGAGCAGGTTGCTAGAGTCGGTGAAGGAAATAAACGCGAATGGATTATTCCTGAAGAAAGAGGCATTCGCGGAAGGTATTTATTGACGCAGGCAGCCAAGGCACTTGGGATGCAAGTATATGATCCATCAAATGCATCTGCTCCTTTACCAGAAGCACAGATGCAGCAAGTCACCTCAGCTCAGACTACTGGCAGTACAACTTCGTCAGGTAATAAACAGATTACGATTCAGTTCAATGGAGATCAGCATTTCCATAATGGACAAGATCAGCAATCGCTAGTCGAAAAAATTAAACAAATGCTTGTAGATGAACTAGAAGTAGAGATTCATACAGGAACGAAGGGGGTCGTAATTGATGGGTAAATCAGTGTATCAATTGTGGATTTCCCAAGGAAAGGACAAGTTGCGATTCCCTGTCCTTCCATCCGAACTCGAAATCACAAATAACGTACAAAATGAAACGGTAAAGGTCGCCTCTTTTGGAGAACTGACCTTTATTGACGTACCATCGGCGAAACAAGTATCATTCACCTCATTATTTCCTAAGAAATATTCGCCGATTGCTGAATATAAAAGCATTCCATCACCAGAGAATGCGATCGCGAAAATTGAACGAATGATGCGTTCAAAGAAATCTGTTCGGTTGATTGTAACTGGGACAAAAATCAATATGACGTGCAGCATTGAAAGCTTTACCCACAAGGAAGGGTCATATGATATTGGAGATCGTGAATTTACGATCGAGTTAAAGGAATATAAAACCGCATCGCCTAGGAAAATCAAACGAAAGAAAAAAGCAAAACAAACGAAAAAGAAGCGGCCTTCAAAAACACCACCAAAAATGTACACCGTCAAAAAAGGGGACACGCTATGGGCCATTTCAGGCCGATTTTATGGTGACAGTACAAAATGGCGGCGTATTTGGAATGCCAATAAAGCAGCGATGATTAAACGTAGCAGACGCAATATTAAGCAGCCGGGGCATTGGATTTTCCCTGGACAAAGGTTAAAAATACCACAATAGGGGGGCTGGCATTGATTGAGCTTTTTGCCATCAGAAGCGGCACCATGTATGAGCTTGTCACAGAGAGTGTGACACTTCAGGGGCAAAGGTATCAAGCCCCTCGCTCAATTCAGGCAAATATTATCACAAAGCAAGGCAGTCAAACATATTACCGTGTCTCGGAAGGGGACACGGTTCTTTTTAAATGGAAAGGAAAAGAGCTGTTTAGAGGCATTGTTTTTTCCCGGACGCCTGTTGAAGGAAAGCTGACGTTTACTGCATACGATATGCTCCAATATTTGGTGAAAAACCAAGATGTCTATGTTTTTTCAAATCAAAGAGCAGATCAAATCTTAAGGCGGATTGGAGCTGACTTTCAAATTCCAATGACCTCCATCGCCAATACAGGACATGTCATAAAATCACTAGTGTTTAAAAATGATACAAGCTTGTATGACATGATATTGAAAGCATTGAAAGAAACGAAGCGGCAAACAGGAAGAAACTATCAAATCTATTCTGCTAAAGGCAAGATGGGGCTGAGAGCCTGGCCTGATCCAGAGGACGTATGGGTCATTGAATCAGGCGTTAATCTCATCAGCTATCAATACAGCACCTCGATTGAAGAGACAGCCACTCGTGTCAAGATGCGTAAGTCTGCTGATGAACAAGGGAAGAATAAGAAAAAAGGCAGTAAATCCGAGATTGTGGTGATCGAACAGGATAAAGCAGGTCAGAATAAATACGGTATTTTACAGCATGTTGAGACAGTCACTGGGCAAATCAACCAGCCGCAGCTGCAAAAAAGAGCCAAAGTACGGCTGGCAGAGAAAAAAGGCGTCAAACAAGAAGTCAAAAGCATCCAAGCCCTAGGAATTCCTGAGCTGCAAAGCGGTCTCCCGATCTATTTGAAAATTCCTGAAATCAACGTAAAAAAAACTTACTGGATCGATCAAGACAAACATGAATTCAGTGGGGTGAAACACACCATGACCATTGATGTTGTTGAGAAAAATTCCATGCCAAAGGGTGATCAAGCGTGAGATTAAGTGAAGCGATTAAACGATTAGCAGTGAATGCAGTAGACGCAGAAGCGCCAATTGACCTTGTTATCGGAGAAGTCACGGCAGTTTCCCCTCTGAGCATCCGATTAAATGAAAATCATAAGCTGATCATTCCAGAAGAATTACTGATTTGGCCAAAGCGCTTAAATAAGGGTGAGGATGATGAGCTGATAAGGGGAGACAGTATTATGGTGCTTGCAATGGCAGGAGGCCAGTCCTTTTACATCATCGACAAATTGTAAGGGAGGTGATGAACGTGGCACTTTCACCAGAGGAAGAAATCGAGGAAATAGAAGAAGATGAAGAAGTCGAAACCTCAACGACGTATCGAATAGATTTTGAAACTGGCAGACTGACAGGCGAAACCATTTCAGGTATTGAGGCAATCCGGCAATTCATTTATATGACATTTAGGACAGAGCGGTATGCACATCCTATCTACAGTCACGACATTGGCACTGAAATTCAGGAGCTGTTGACGGATACAGAAGCTACGGATGAATACAAAGAAATGGAGATTCCAAGGCTGCTAGAGGAAGCACTGCTCGTTGACGAACGGATTGATCATATTGAAGAGTTAGAGGTCACAAAACAAAATGACTCGTTTCATGTCAAACTAGCGATTGTCACAGATGAGGGCACATTAGAAATTGAGGAGGTGATGGAGGGCGATGTTTGAGGAACAGACGTACGAAGCATTAATGGAAAGAATGCTGGACAGACTGCCAGATGATATAGATAAAAGAGAAAACAGCGTCATTTGGAATGCCTTGGCACCTGCTGCCGCTGAACTGGCCCAGTCTTATATTTGGCTTGACCAAGTGTTTGAGCTGGTCTTTGCAGACACAGCACAAGGAGAGTTTCTAGATCGGCGGGCTGCTGAAGTAGGGATCGAAAGAAAACCAGCCACTAAAGCGGTTTGGTCTGCGGCCATTCAGCCAGAAAATATCAACATTCCAGCTGGCTCACGTTTTTTTATTGAAGACGTTTATTTCCAATATTCGAAGGATGGCACGCTAGAATGCGAGACACCTGGTAAAGCTGGCAATGTTCAATTAACAGATCAGCCGCTGCTGTCACTTGATACAATTCCAGGACTTGAATCGATTAAGATGAAAGAACTGGTGATACCAGGTCAAGAGGAGGAAGATGACGCTTCTTTATATGATCGATATTTAATACGTGCGAGGCGGGAGGCTGTCAGTGCCAACAGGGCGCATTATAAAAAATGGGCTGAGGAAGTGCCCGGTGTTGGCAGAGCGAAAGTGTTCCCGCTTTGGAACGGAGAAGGGACAGTCAAAATTGTCATCACAGATGGCAATCTAGATGTTGCATCAGACCTTCTTGTCAAAAGGGTACAGGAATATATCGACCCAGTGCCAGGTGAAGGAGAAGGACAAGCGCCTATAGGCTCGAAAGCAACCGTTGAAAGCGCCAAATGGCTGGATATCGACATAGAAGTGGCTGTCGAACTTCAAATGGACTGGACCCTTGAAGGCGCTCAGAAAGAAATAGAAGAAAAGGTCAAGACACTGTTGAAATCAATCGCATTTGAAAAGAGTACCATTCGAATGTCCGCCTTAAATGATATTCTGTACCATTCAGAAAGTGTGTCAGATTATGCAGATGTGTTATTGAATGGGGAGTCGAAAAACTTAGTATTACAGGACATTGAGATTCCGCGTCTTAGGCAGGTGAAGGTTATTGAGCAAACAGGATGAAATGAAAAACTACCTGCCGCCATATTTTACAGAGATTTATGAAGTTGATCACCTGCTCAAGACAGAGGCACCGGAATTTGAGGGATTGGACGAATCTATTTTTGACTTAACGGATCAGTTCTTTCCTTTAACAGCGACATGGGGATTGAATAGATGGGAAAGAATGCTGAAGGTGCAGCGGGAATCAGATGATTCAATTGAACTGCGCAGGGCACGCTTACTCAATATGATGTCAAATATTCCCCCAATCACGTACCTTTCATTAGAGAAATCAGTCAATCGCTTTCTCAAGAATCCAAGTGCTGTCATCCGTCTCACAACCAATCGTTATCATTTCGCCTTACGTGTGAACCTAGATGATCTGCAAAACACGAGATATATTGTAGAAATACTTGAAACGTTAAAACCTGCACACTTGGCTTATACGTTCACGGCTTTGCATCATACCGACATACATGAAAAAAATGATCATCACGGGAGGCTCACACTGCGCAGCAGAGTGGGTTTTTTCGATCATATCCCCATTTTACTCAATGGTGAATTTGTCTTAAATGGTACGTTTTATCTCAGCGGAACAAGGGGGACAACGGATGTGCCTGCTCGTTTTCAGCACTCATTAAACATGAGAATGCCGCTTCAACATCAGTCAGACACAGCATATCGCATGAACTATGTCATGAATGGAGCGGTACATGAAACGAAGCAAGGAGCGGCATTGACTTTACGCACAAAAAATCATCTCCAGCATCAAACCAAGAAGAAGATGACGTTCCGTCTGCCAGTACATGTCCAAACTGAGCAGGATGGAAGCTTACTGATCAAGGATCATTACTGGATTCTCGATGGATCTGTTCCACTGGACGGATCAAAAATGCTAGCAGCAACTTCTAAAAAAATAGATTTATAAGGAGGATCACAATGGCTGATCAATTAACCGTAACAACACTGTATGCACGTCAACAAATGGCAAAGGCAAGAGCCGAAGGAACAAAACTCACAAAAGTCGTCAAAATGGCCTTTGGAAATGGGGGAACGAAGGATGGAAAACCGATCTCTCTAGACGGCACTGAACAAAAACTCAAAAAAGAACTAGTTCAAAAAAATATTGATTCGTTTACTTTCATGGAACCAGCAAAAATCCGCTACACCTGCACGATCGCGGAAGGAGAACTGGCAGGAGAAGTGATCAACGAACTAGCACTTGTCGACGAAGACGGTAAATTCACCGCCATCCGCACCATGACAGACAAACAAAAAGACGGCGACATCGAATTTGTTTTTGAGATTGATGATATTTATTGATGGAGGGGGGAAGAAGTGGACATAGTACTTTGATCCATCAAACAAAGAACTAGGTGTTTGTTCAATGGAAGATCTAAATTTAGGGTCCGAGCAAAGGATACTCACTTTAGAGCAGCTGCAAGAGATTGAACCAAATTTCAAGGCAAGGGAGTGAAAGCCGAATGGAAATAAAAGAACCAAAACCATTTAACGTGAATGATAAAGCGCATGCAGATCTGTTTAATGACATGGTCAGAGTATTACTTGAAAATGATACTGGATTATTAGAGCATCTCTTAAAACATACAAATGATGGCGGAGTACACGCATCTGAAACAGAAAAGAAAAAATGGAACGATTCTCAGAGCTATAAAATTACAGCGGATAATGGAAGTCAGTTAATTAATGTGGCAGCAGATGCTAGAATTTTTGATGCGATAAAAGGGAAAGGAACGTGTACTTTTTATGCAGCTTCTGGAGTCGAAGATTCTCCAGTAAATATATCATTGAGAGGATTACAGACAGTAGGTGAAGATAACATTGGTACTGGCTTTGCTGTAGATATTGCTGGTAATGCTTATAGTTTTTACTATAATGCTGCACATACTGCTATTAACTGGACAAAGCTCCCGTCAAATGCTGAAAGAAATAAATGGAATGATGGACAATTGTCTAAGATTACTTCAGATAATGGAGGGGTGATTCTATCTGTTTCTGATGGTGAAGATTTACTTGAAAAGGTTGTTTCTTTAGGCCCGAAGCATGGTACATTTTATGCCACAGGTAAAGTATTAAACAGCCCAACAACAAGATCGTGTCGTGGTATGTATCATTTTACTTCTCAAGATAGTAATGGAAAAGGGACATTTGGATGGGTCATAGCAATAGATTATAACAATTACATGTATACAAACTATCTTGATTTAAATTTGGGGTGGCAAGGCTGGAAACGTGTTTTAACAAAGGAGGATATGGATAATACTTCTTTTGTTGATACGTATGATCTCGATAATTCTTCTGTATCAGCCGTTGAAAACGTTCCAACAAAACTGAATTTTGGTGATACAAGATCAGACGATTTAGGAGAGTATAATCGTTCGCGCGCTGAAATTACACTGAAAAACAATGGTCTGTATTTAATTAGGCTTTATCTTAATAGCAATAACATTCCTGTTGGATCAGATAGCATTTTGTCATGTTATGTGAATGGTACAGAATTTCAACGATTAGGTAACTGGAATCCTGTGGTCTCATCAAGTGTATGTGTATTATACCTTCAACAAAAGTTTAAAGCAGGAGATAAATTAACATTTTATATTACACCCAAAAACACTGGGAGAACCATTACGGTAAATAGAGCTTATGTTACCTTGTCACAGCTAAGATAGGATTATTTGAAAAAGAAAGTGTGTGAGCAAATCGGAGGTAGCTGTCTTTCACTTTTTCCGTTTTATGTGCTTAATATAACAAAGGAACGAGAACATAAGTTCAATGCTAACATCGCCTAATAATAATGGTTTTTTGAAAGGAGAAAAAGATCATAAAAACACCTCAACCTTTTAGTACGAGCGATAAGGCTCATGCAGATCTCTTTAACAATCTAGTGAAGATTTTGATTGAAAATGACCAGGAACTATTAGAACAATTCAATCTTCATACGGGAGATACAAACCCTCACGTCTCTGATTCAGAAAAGAAGAAATGGAATGAATCACAGCTATATAAACTGACAAATGATAACGGGTCCCATTTGATCAATATCCCTGCCGGCGGCAGTATTTATGAAGGAATTAAAGCGCTAGGTTCCTGCTCATTCTATGCCCCAGGAGGATCTGGAGTAGTTGATTCTCCTGCTGTTGGGAACGCTGCATTAAGAGGCTTCCAGCTTGTAGGCCAAAACAATATTGGTGTAGGAATCGCAATTGACACATTAGGCAATGCATTTTATTTTTCCTATTATGTAAAAGACATTGGAATCAACTGGGTGCAGATGCCGACTCAAAATGAAAAAAACAAATGGGATGCAGGACAATTGTCTAAAATCACTGCTGATGATGGAAAGGCTTTTGAAAGAATTAATGCAGATGATCCTAGCATTTTAGATAAGCTGATAAAATTGCCGGGAGTTCACTCATGGTACATCCATGAAGCACATCCAGATCTTCCGACAAGAAGTTCCATGAGGGCTTTGTCTGTTTTTAGTGAAAATACCTACGGCTGGGTCATCGGTGCAAACAATACAGGAGATGTCTATATTAACCGTTCAACAACTGATGTAACTGGTACCCAACAAGAGTGGAGCGGTTGGAAACGTCTCAATGACCATAACCTATTAAACTCAAAGGGATTAAGACTTTCAATGCCAATAGGTACTGATATTTTAACGCTGCCATCCGGATTTTACTTTGCTGTTGGATCTAATGTTTTAAATATGCCTGTCGATAATGATTCTTCTTGGTTTAATATCGATATTTTAGAAACTGTAAATGGTAGAAAGACCATTCATATTATTAGAAGTTATGACAACACTCATTGGTTTGGTACTGTTCATACTGACGGTGTTTTCAAAGGGTGGAAAAAAATAGTAACTGATGCCGATTTTGAAAGTGTCAAGTGGCTAGATGTCACATTAGCCAATGGTTCCTCTATTGGAGACAGACCGGTTCAATATGTTAAATGGGGAAACTTATTATTGTTGAGGGGCCATCTGATAGCAAATAGAGAAGTGATCTGTGGAAGTATTCCAAATACAGGCCTACCCGATAAAGGCATAGTAGTATCAGTCCCAGTATCAGGCACAACGGGTCATAGTAAACTATATATATATAAGACAGGAGAGCTAAAACTAACTGGTTTACATGCAGTGAATAACAGTGGGGTAACTGGCTACTATTTAGACACAGTCGTCCCATTAAATTAAGGAAGTGATAATATGATACAAGTTTATGAGTACAACCATCAAAATGAATTGGTCAGACCTATAGAAGTGTTCGAAAGGGATGAGGAAGGTAATTATGTCATTCCAGATCAATGCACAACAATTGCCCCACCCAATAATCCCTCTTTTTATAAAGCAGCTTTTGATGTGGAAAAACAACAATGGTATGAATCAGCGACACAGGAGTATATAGATAGCCTAAAACCAGCCCCTCTCCCGCCAAGTGATATAGAACTTTTAAAGAAACAAAATGCTTTATTATCTAAACAATTAACGCAGCTATTGGCTATGCAGACAGGGGGGACTTTAGAATGATGTTTCCAACTGTAGCAGATATCAAACAATTTTGGGACTGGCAATGTTACGGCCCAGAGGACATTGCATTTTATGTAAGCATCGGCTGGATCTCGGCAGATGACTATCAAGACATAACAGGAGACAAATACGAAGCCTAATGGCTTTATTTTTTTTACCGTAAAAAGGTGATTACGGCGGCTTAGGTTAATCAACCATTAAGTCATAAATTATCCTCAATCTCATTGAAACAATTTATGGAGTTGTAGAAAGGAGAGAACACATTGGATATAAAAACTCCTCGTTCTTTTGAAACGAGTGATAAAGCTCATGCTGATCTATTCAACGATATGTTGAAAATACTGATTCATAACGACACTGGTATATCAGAACAATTAACTAATCATATCGATGATTCGAGACAGCACTCTTCAGAAGTAGAAAAAAAGAAATGGAATGAGTCGCAGCTGTATAAAATTACAGGTGATGACGGAGTACATCTTATAAATATTCCGGTCGATTCAAAAATTTATGACTCAATTAAAGACAAAGGGACATGTACATTCTATGCTCCCAGTGGAATAGAGGATAGCCCTTCACAATATGCCATTAGAGGGATACAGACAGTGGGACAAAATAATATTGGAACAGGTTTTGCAATAGATACATTCGGAAATGCATATTACTTCTACTATTATTCTAGTCACATATCTATCACTTGGACGCAGCTTCCGACAGCAGCTGAAAAAGATAAGTGGAATAACAGTCAGATTCATAAAATAACAAGGGATAACGGTCAACCCTTTTATAAAAGTATAGGTGAGACCACCGACTATAACGAAATTATAGAAACAGGAATGTATCTCATTTATAATGCGGGCCTTAATGGTCCAAAAGAGATCAAAAGGGCATTTATGATTGTTATCAGTTATGGGAATACCCTGTTACAAACTATATATGATGCAGTGAATGGTCTGAACTCTTTTTATAGAATTAGGAAGACTGATTATACATGGACTGAATGGGAAAAACATCTCACGTCTTCTGATTTAAATGCTGCCTGGTATAATGTAAATCTCAATAGTAATATAAAACAATATTCAGCCAATCCATTGAAATATTCTGTCAGACAAAATATTTTATATTTGAGAGGATCATTTGAAATAGTTTCGGCTAATGAAACAGAAATTGCACGTTTAACGCATGAACCTTCCTCTTTAACTGTTTTCACTTGTGCGACGGTTGGTTCATACGGGTCTGCAAGGATGTCTTTATCTAAAGATGGTAGTCTAAAATTTGATGGATTAATTGCAAACGATCCGTCAAAGGTAACGCGTATTGAAATTAATGAGGAAATTCCACTATGGTAGTCATCATATAATGAAACTACTAAAGCTTTTTTGTGTAGTTAATATGGATACTCACAGATCACTACCAAGACATAACAGGAGACAAATACGAAGCCTAATGGCTTTATTTTTTTGCCGGAAAGAAGGTGATTCCAATGGAAGTAGATGTTGTTCAAAACTTAATGACCCAAGGCCCATTTGCCGTTCTCTTTTGCTGGATTCTGTTCTATGTTCTCAACACAACAAAAGAACGAGAAAACAAACTCAATGAGCAAATCGAGGCGCAAAATGATGTGCTAGCCAAGTTTAGTGAAAAGTATGACGTCGTGATCGACAAACTCGACAAAATAGAACGAAATTTAAAATAGGAGGAAAACTCATGAAAACATTCGACAAAGGCACTGTGATTCGCACAGTGCTTCTTTTTATTGCTCTGATCAATCAAACTCTTATCATGTTTGGACAGACGGTGCTGCCGATTAGTGAGGAGCAAGTACAAACCGCAGGTGAGGCACTATATGTGGCAGGTTCTACAATTTTCACTATGGTCACAGCGGTAATAGCTTGGTTTAAAAACAATTATGTGACCTACAAAGGCAAATTACAAAAAGATGCTCTGAAACAAAGAGGGCTAACAAAATAATACTTGAAGGAGAAACGACATGGTAAAAATCATTCAAGCATTGATTCCAAAACAACATCGCAACAGACCAGGAAACACGATGAAGCCGCTCTATATTACAGTGCATAATACATCTAACAGTGCAAAAGGTGCTAATGCGGCCAGTCATGCAGCGTTTGTTGCACGTTCAAGTACCGGTGTCAGCTGGCATTACACTGTTGATGATCAGGTGATTTATCAGCATTTACCGTTAAACGAAAACGGCTGGCACGCAGGGGATGGCAGAGGCACCGGCAATATGAAGTCAATTGGAATTGAAATTTGTGAAAATGCAGACGGTAATTTTGAACAAGCAGTCGAAAATGCCCAATGGCTCATTCGCAAGCTGATAGGAGATTTCGGAATTCCTTTATCAAATGTAGTGCCTCATAAACATTGGAGCGGGAAAGAATGTCCAAGGAAACTTCTCGGACGGTGGGATCAGTTTAAAGCTGGAATAGCCACAGCGCATACCGGCAGCAAAAGTACAAGAAAAACAGTTCAGGCAGAAAACTTGAACCACAAAGCACCCGTTTCAAAACAGAAATCGTCAAATCTGCCATCTGGCATTTTAAAAGTCTCCAAGCCCTTAACAAAAGGCCCTCAAGTCACAGCTGTGCAAAAAGCCTTATCTTCTCTCTATTTTTACCCAGACAAAGGGGCAAAAAACAACGGGATTGACGGCTATTATGGACCGAAAACGGCGAATGCGGTCAAGCGGTTCCAGCTCATGAACGGCTTAGCTGCAGACGGAATTTACGGACCGAAGACGAAGAACAAAATCGAACAACTGCTGAAGAAGTAATGATTTGATAAAAAGAGCTATCAGCAAGTGAGGAAACTTCCTTGCTGATAGCTAACTAAAATTGACTTCATTTGTGATATAATCGGCCAAATCACTATTATGAGAGGAGAGAAAAAAGAACTGTTCCAGATCATCATGCTGTCAGTGCTGCTCATCTATTTCATTTATCACGGAAGGAATGACGAGCGATTTCCCTGTGTCCTACACAATCATTCTCATCCTAACTTATCTTTCTGTGATCACATACCGCATCATAAAGTTATGAAGAAAAAACAAAAAACAAACAGAACTGTAACAGATATGTACATAAAAAAAAAACCATCCTTGATTTTACAAGAATGGTTTTTCGTATGGAGCATAGCGGGATCGAACCGCTGACCTCTACGCTGCCAGCGTAGCGCTCTCCCAGCTGAGCTAATGCCCCGAGGTATGACGACATAATTTATTATAATCAATCCTCCTATGAAATTCAAGCTGTAAAACGTAAACACATCGTCTATTTTTCTTTCTGTTCAATCGGAATATAGTCAAAAATTTCACCAGAATGAACAGAGTGGGCTAATCGTCTCAGCCAGTCATAATAGGCTTTTGAGCTTTCAAGCTGCTCAATGAGCTGCTGCGCTTCTTCTTTTACATGTTCCTCCAGCTGATCATCACGCGACACCTCTTGAAGCCGCTCTTGCGCTTCTTCAATTGCCGCTAAATTGACCTCGACCTCACGTTCCCATTTTTGCGGAAAGAAGTTCGTGAAAAACTTAAAAAAGTCTTTTTCCGCAACAAAGCTGTGTTTTCTTCGGCCCCGGTGAAACGTCTTTTTGACAATATTCATGTCTTGCAGCTTTTTCACACCCGTGCTCATACTCGGCTTACTCATTTGCAGCTCTTCACGCATTTCATCCAGTGTCATTTCCTCATTTAAATACATCGTTCCATATAGAATACCTGCACTTCTTGTAATGCCGTAGAGATCCATCGTTTCAGCTATGGAATCAATGACTAGATCTTTAGCAGCTAAAATACGATCTTCTGCTTGCGGTTTTTCCTGCTTTTTCATTTTGTCCCTGCTTTCTATTAAGAAAATTCAATCCGTTCAAAAAAATCTTTATGGACTATATGTTAACGAAAGAATACAAAATGTCAAAATAAATGAAGCATATCTCCCTTTGACAGAAAAATTTGAACATGATAAGTTAATTATGTTCAAAACGTTAAATTTTTATTTAACAAACTTACCAAAGAGAATCAGAGGAGGTTCCTTCTATGAGTCAAACGCTATTTATAGACGGACAATGGGTTGGCGCTAAAAGTAGCGACACACGGGATATCATCAATCCGTTCAATCAAGAAGTGATCGCGACAGTCAGCGAAGGATCTAGAAATGACGCGCAGCTAGCCATTAAAGCAGCGAGAAAAGCCTTCGATCAAGGGGACTGGGCAAACCTGCCTGGACTTGAAAGAGGAAATATTGTGTTTAAGATAGCTGAATTGATTAGACGTGATCTTGATGAACTAGCCAAATTGGAATCGCTTGATACAGGCAAAACATTAGAGGAAAGCAAGGCAGATATGGACGATATTGCGAACGTGTTCCAATATTACGCAGGTCTGGCTGATAAAGATGGCGGGGAAATCATTGCATCACCAATTCCAAACTCGAAAAGTGAATTAGTCAGAGAGCCTGTCGGTGTATGCGGACAAATCACTCCTTGGAACTATCCATTGCTTCAAGCAAGCTGGAAAATCGCTCCTGCACTTGCGGCGGGAAATACAATCGTTCTAAAGCCAAGTGAAATCACACCACTCACCACAATAAAAATATTTAAACTCATGGAAGAAGCGGGCGTTCCAGCAGGCGTTGCAAACCTAGTGCTTGGACCTGGGGCAACCGTTGGTGATGAGCTTGCTGTAAATGATCAAGTAGATTTGATTTCATTTACAGGCGGTATTGAAACAGGGAAGAAAATTATGCAGGGAGCCAGCGGGAATGTGAAAAAAATAGCCCTTGAGCTTGGCGGAAAGAATCCGAATATTGTGTTTCAAGATGCTGATTTAGACGTAGCGGTTGACCAGGCAATGAATGCTGTATTTTTCCATGCAGGGCAAGTGTGTTCAGCAGGTTCACGTTTGCTGGTGGAAGAATCTATTCATGATGAATTTTTAGAAGAACTGGTGAAGCGTACGAAAAAAATCAAGCTAGGCAACGGCTTTGATGAAGACACCCAGAGCGGGCCGCTCATCTCAGCTGAGCATCGAGAAAAAGTAGAAAAATACGTCAGCATCGGTTTAGAAGAAGGCGCTAAGTTAGAGACAGGCGGAAAAAGACCTGACGCAGAGGAGCTGCAAAATGGGTTCTTCTACTTGCCGACCATATTCTCAGGCTGCACGTCAGATATGCGGATTGTGCAGGAAGAAGTCTTTGGACCTGTCCTGACAGTCGAAACCTTCCGTACAGAGGAAGAAGTCATCAAGCTGGCAAATGATACGATTTATGGATTAGCAGGAGCTGTGTGGTCTTCTGATATCAGCAAGGCCGAAAGAGTGGCTCGACAATTAAGATTGGGCACGGTTTGGATCAATGACTTCCATCCTTATTTTGCTCAAGCACCTTGGGGTGGCTACAAGCAATCAGGCATTGGGCGCGAATTAGGACGCACGGGACTTGAAGAATATACCGAGCTGAAGCATTTATATCGAAATACAAAACCTGAAGCAGTTCATTGGTTTAAATAAAAATTACGCATTTGGAGGAGATTCTATATGACACTAAATATGAAAATTGAAAGCATGCAGAAATTCCATACATTTGAAATTCCGACTGTTATCAAACACGGCATTGGTGCAGTGAAACATGTTGGGGAAGAAGTAAAAGCATACGGCGTTTCAAAAGTATTGCTTGTAACAGACCCTGGTATTTATCAAGCCGGCGTGGTGGACCCAGTAATTGCTTCATTAAAAGAAGCACAAATCGATGTCGTTCTATTTGATAAAGTAGAGCCAAATCCGCCAGTCCGTCTAGTGAACGAAGGATCTGCTTTATATGAAAAAGAAGGCTGTAATGGATTAGTCGCAGTAGGCGGCGGCAGTTCAATGGATACAGCAAAGGCAATCGGAGTAGAGGCGACTCATGAAGGCTCAGTCCTTGATTACGAAGCGGCAGAGGGAAAAAAACCGCTAGAAAACAGAATCCCTCCTTTAACCACTATTCCGACAACAGCTGGTACAGGTTCAGAGGTAACGCAGTGGGCGGTCATTACTGATGAAGAAAGAGAATTCAAATTCAATACTGGTGGACCTCTCATTGCAGCTCATCTAACAGTAATTGATCCAGAGCTTCATGTGTCCATGCCGCCTCATGTGACAGCAATGACTGGAATTGATGCGCTTGCTCACGCGATTGAATGCTATACGATGAAATTTGCTCAGCCGATTACAGATGCGGTAGCGCTCATGGCAATTGAATATGCTGCTCATTATATTCGCCGTGCCTTTGCTGATGGCGAGGACTTAGAAGCCAGATATGGAATGGCACAAGCTGCGATGCTTGCCGGGCTTTCTTATGGAAGTGAATCAGCTGGAGCTGCACATGCGATGAGTCAAACACTTGGAGGTATTATTCCTGTCGCTCACGGTCAGTGTGTTGCAGCGATGATGGGACCAGTGATGGAGTATAACTGGAAAGGGTATCCGGAAAAATTCGCTCGAATTGCGCAAGCGTTTGGGATTGATACAAGCAGAATGACAACAGAGGAAGCAGCCAAAGCAGCTGTGAACTGGATGTATGATTTAGTGGAGGATTTAGAAGTTCCTTCATTAGAAGAACAAGGTGTATCAAAAGATATGATTGATCGTTTATCTAAAGAAGCGATGAAAGATCCGCAAACAGTTGGAAACCCAAGAGATTTAAACGAAAAAGCGTACAAATGGATTTATGCTCGCTGCTTTGAGTTAACACCTAAAACAGTGTAACAATGAAAAAAGGCTCCCTAAAGGGAGTCCTTTTTATGTTTTATAGTTGTTCTTTAATTTCTTTGATTTGATGAATATGGCGTTTTTCGTGTGCGCCGATAAAATCAAGATATTGCTTAAGGGATAGCTCTTTAAACACAGGGTGTGCAATGACGCGTTTGAAATCTTCCTCAGTAAATGTTGATAAAATTTGATTGAGCTGCTCACGAGCTGTATCCAGCTCATCCTTTAAATGTGTAGGTGTCACATGCTTGCGGTCAGGCGCAACAATACTAGGCGCAGTGGCTTTTTTTGAACGGTCCTCTGCCATTTCCACCGGCTTTGGTTCATATTCTTTGATCGGTGCTTTTTTCCCCTCAGCAGCTAGATGTTTTGCTGCAACTAGGTCCATTTTCTTTAAATGATCTGCTACCTCTTGAATACTCCAAGTATCATCAGATAATTTTTGGTTCAATTGTTCTTCGTTCAAACCTTGCAGCTCGTGCCACAATTCTTGTCTTGCTTCATGTAATAAACTCATTTTCTTCATCACCTCAAGATCAAATTTTAACATAATGGTACATGACAATCATTCTTGAGCTATCCGAAAATCCCTTTGAAGAATTGTGATGAAATATGAAACCTTTACAAAAGTGGTTCGTATTACCTGTTAGAAGGAATACATTGGAGGTGAGTGTGGTCTAAATGAAACAAAAGATGTTCATTTCATGAAGAAAGGGTGAGGAAGATGGATGTGTTCGGGCTGCCTCTTCAGACGCTGTATTTATACATATTAATGATATCAGGAATCCTGACACTTGTTTTCGTCTTTTTCGGCGATGTATTTGATGGATTGTTTGAAGCGATCCCTGTTCCATTCCTTCAACCAACATTGATCCTCGCATTTCTTACCTTTTTCTCGGCTGGAGGGTTTATCTCTGAAAAAACAGCAATTGTAGGAAGTGGACTTGGCGCAGTATTATCTGCCATCCTCGCAGTGATCCTTGTGACCTGTTTGAATGTATTTGTATTAGTCCCGCTTTCCTCTGCTGAAGAATCTCTCTCTTATACGGAGGCCGATTTAAAAGGAAGAACTGGGGAGATCATTGTATCTGTTCCAAAAGACGGATTTGGAGAAGTGCTGTTAATCAGTAATAGCGGGAAAATCTCAAAGCCAGCTGTCAGTTTCGACCAAGAGGAGATTCCATATGGAACCCGTGTGCTAGTTGTCGAAGTGAACAAAGGCGTCTTATCTGTTATACCAAATGAAGAAATCTAGGAGGGAATGCTATGCCAGGAACAACGATTTTAGTGATCATTGGAATTGTGCTTGTGATTCTTATTGCACTTATTGGTGTATTTGTTTCTAAATACCGGACAGCAGGTCCAGATGAAGCATTAATCGTCACAGGAAGTTACCTAGGAAGTAAAAATGTCCACGTGGATGAAGGTGGAAACAAGATTAAGATTGTGAGAGGCGGCGGTACCTTTGTACTTCCAGTCTTTCAACAAGCAGAGCCGCTCAGCTTACTATCTAGCAAGCTAGACGTTTCAACACCTGAAGTCTATACCGAACAAGGTGTACCAGTCATGGCGGATGGAACAGCCATCATTAAAATTGGCGGATCGATTGAAGAAATCGCGACTGCTGCAGAGCAGTTTTTAGGGAAAACAAAAGAAGACCGCGAAAACGAAGCAAGAGAAGTATTAGAAGGCCACCTTCGTTCCATCTTAGGATCAATGACAGTTGAAGAGATTTATAAAAACAGAGAGAAATTCTCACAAGAAGTACAACGTGTCGCTTCTCAAGATTTAGCGAAAATGGGTCTTGTCATTGTATCGTTTACGATCAAAGATGTTCGTGATAAAAATGGCTATTTAGAATCTCTAGGTAAACCAAGAATTGCCCAAGTAAAACGCGATGCAGATATTGCAACAGCTGAAGCAGATAAAGAAACACGTATCAAACGTGCCGAAGCAGATAAAGATGCGAAGAAATCTGAGCTTGAGCGTGCTACTGAAATCGCTGAAGCAGAAAAGATTAATGAGCTGAAAAGAGCAGAATTTAGACGCGAACAGGATACGGCGAAAGCAAGTGCTGACCAAGCGTACGATCTAGAAACAGCTCGTAACCGTCAGCACGTAACTGAACAAGAAATGCAAGTCAAAATCATTGAGCGTCAGAAACAAATTGAATTAGAAGAAAAAGAGATTCAGCGTCGTGAACGTCAATACGATTCTGAAGTGAAAAAGAAAGCAGATGCGGACCGTTATGCTGTTGAGCAGTCGGCTGCTGCGGAAAAAGCGAAACGCCTCGCTGAAGCAGATGCGAAGAAATACAGCATTGAAGCAATGGCCAAAGCAGAAGCTGAGAAAGTCCGTATTGACGGGCTTGCCAAAGCGGAAGCGGATCGTGCAAAAGGGGAAACAGAAGCAGAAGTCATTAGACTAAAAGGACTTGCGGAAGCGGAAGCGAAAGAGAAAATTGCGGAAGCGTTCGAACAGTATGGTCAGGCAGCCATTCTTGATATGATTGTGAAAATGCTACCTGAATATGCGAAGCAAGTATCTGCACCACTTTCTAACATTGATAAAATTACTGTTGTGGATACGGGCGGTAACGGGGAAGGCAGCGGTGCTAATAAAGTCACTGGCTATGCCACAAACCTCATGTCCAGTCTGCAAGAAAGTCTGAAAGCATCCTCTGGAATAGATGTGAAAGAAATTATTGAGAATTTTTCTGGCAAAGGCAATGTGAAGCAAAGCATTCAAGAGCTGACAAACGAGATCAAACAACCAAGAAAAAAAGAGATCGCTGATACTCAAATAGAAGAATAAAATCAAAAGACACCTTCCAGCAGAAGGTGTCTATTTGGCATGCGCCCGATATGGATTCTTTTTTACATATGAAGAAAGATTCACGAGAATACCAGCCGATATCATCATAAACATTAAGGAGGAGCCGCCATAGCTAATAAAGGGAAGAGGTATGCCTGTAATGGGGAGAAGCCCGAAGACAGCTCCTAGATTAAAGGCTGCTTGGAGCATGATTTGAAACGTGAGCCCGATCGTTAACAGTTTTCCAAATGGGTCGTGTAAAGCTTGCACAATTCGCATGGCTCGATACATGATGAGGAGATATGCACCAATCACAAGCAAAATCCCCATGATTCCCAGTTCTTCACTGATGATGGCCATGATAAAATCCGTATGGGCTTCAGGAAGAAAGCCCAGTTTTTGAATGCTTCCGCCTAAGCCATTTCCCGTCAGCCCGCCTGAATTCATCGCGAAATACGAATGAATCAGCTGATATCCATCCCCATTTTCATACTGAAAAGGATTACGAAAAGAAGTCAGCCGTTTTAAACGGTAAGGAGCTGTCACAGCAAAAAAAGTGATTCCCGCTGCGGCAGTCCATCCCAGCAAAATAAGATGGCGCGTTTTCAGTCCAGCGCATAATAAAATAATGCCGCAACTTAATAAAATAGACACAGCTGTGCCTAAATCTGGCTGCTTTAAGATCAATAAAAAAGCAATCCCTAAAAGAATGAGTGGCGGCATTACACCTTTTTTAAAAGATGTAATGTACGCTTGTTTTTTCGCATACACATAGGCAAAATAGATCACCATCACTAGTTTCACAGCTTCTGAAGGCTGGAGCATGAGAGAACCTAGATGAATCCACCGCTGTGAATTATTTTTGACAACACCAATTCCAGGAAGCAGGACAAGGATGAGACATAGCAATGACAGTAAAACAAGCCACTTCATCCATTTGCGATAAATCTGATAAGGGAGAAGAGCGGCAATGAAGAAAAAGAATCCCCCCATCACGAGCCATTGCCATTGTTTGATAAAGAAATAGCTGCCCTGTTCATACTTCACTTCTCCTAAAGGATAACTTGCACTGTAGACCATCAGTAAACCAAATAAGCAGAGAAACACAATCGTACCAACAAGAATGCGGTCGATTCTTTTGAGATGGGATAAAAGGAATGTCATCATCTTCAACCCCAATTGCGACCAAACATATAGGATGATGATCTAAGATTGACACCGAGACCAATGGCGATCATGTTGGTCAATAGCGCACTGCCTCCATAGCTGATAAAAGGAAGTGCAAGTCCCGTCACAGGCATTAAACCGATTGTCATCCCTACGTTTTGGAAAACTTGAAACATGATCAGCCCAACGACACCTGCACATATGTATAATCCATAGAGTGTATTAGCGTGCATAGCCACGTGAATGATTCGGTAAATCATCATTAAGTACAGACACATCAAAAGAGAGGCGCCAATAAAACCAAACTCCTCACCAATGACGGCAAATATAAAATCCGTATGGGCTTCAGGGATATTGCCACCTTGTACTTGTTGCCCCTTTGTAAAACCGCTTCCTGATAATTGACCTGATCCAATGCCGAGTATCGATTGTTTCAGCTGATACCCGTATGTTGAATCAAATTCATCAGGAGAGAGCCACCCATAAATGCGATCAAGCTGATGAGGCTTAATGATTTTCGTAAAATGCTCAAAATGATGATTGTGCAGATAGATCAAAAAGGCAAGAAGTGCAAGAAAAGCAGCCATTAATGCAGCCGTCATCTTGCTCGAAATCCCTGATACAAGCATCAGTGTAAAGGCGATGGATAAGATCACGAGCGCTGTTCCTAAATCTGGCTGAATTAAGATGAGGAAAAAAGGGACGATAGTCCAGCAAATGACTTTAGTTGTAGGAATGATGCTTTCTTGAAAAGAAAATCGCTGATGCTTGTATTGGTTCAAGACAGCCGCAAGCAGCAGGATCACAAAAATTTTCATGAACTCTGATGGCTGAATTTTGATTGAACCGAAGCTGATCCACCTTTGGGAACCATTTTGACTCGTTCCGAAAAAATGCACAAGAATAATGAGAAAAATACCACCTGCAAAGAACCGAAAAGATAAACGCTCAAGCAGCTCATAATCAAAGTAGGCAACTGCTGCCATGAGAGCGAAACCGACGATATACCAGAAAATTTGCCTTTTGACGAAATAAAGCATATCTTGCGTTTCATACTGTCCCGATCCGCTATAAACAGCTAGTAGGCTGATGACAAATAAACAAATAACAGTGAGTAAAAGTGCGAAGTCAATGCTGTACTGTTTTTTCATGGCTTCTTTTCCTGCTATGCCCTATTTGTCAGTTGGTTTAATATGACTTGCACGGCGGCAGCGTCATCAATATAACCGATCGGAAAAATATAATCTGGTATTAAATCAACAGGCATAATGAAATAAAGCAGTGCGCCTCCCATCAGCATCAATTCTCGAGGAGTTCCTCGTCCATTTATGAATAAACTGTACATGTTTTTCAACTGCTCAAGAAATGGTCCGACGCCGCTTAGCGTCTTCATCTTTTTTTCAAACTTTGCCGTAATCGTTTCTTTTCCTTCAGCTGTTTGGCTGTAGGCTTCGTATTCGTTTAACTTTTGTTCCAATTTGGTCTGACTAAACGTACCGTCGTAGACCTCTTGATCTTTTAGGGTTTTTTCAATCTCTTCTACCGCTTGAATGAACGTATCACCGTGCGCCTTTTCGTTTTTAATTGGATACCCTGAAGCAGTCAATAGTTGATCTAATGATATGTTCAGAGATTCTGAAAGCCGCTGCAGATGATTCAAAGTGGGTTTTCTTTTTCCATTCATGATTCTGGACAGTGTCGCTTTATCGATTCCTGTGTATGTGCTGAGCTCTCTTAAAGATAAAGAGCGTTGCTGCAATTTTCCCTTTAAAATTTGCCCAAGCTCTGTTGTCTTAATATCCATTTTCTACGCCATCCTTTTCATTATGTATCAACTCTTCTATAGAAGAAGTCGTACCCAATATAAAGGTGTGTTGACAAAATGTCAACGGATATCCTTTATTGATTGAATTTTAAAAAATAAGAATTTATCATAATATAAATAGGATAAAAACAGTGAGTAGGAGTGGCGCGGATGAAGGTGAGACATGCGGTACATCAAGATATTCCAAAAATCGCTGAGATTCATGTGAAAAGCTGGCAGACGACTTATCAGGGGATTATTTCGCAGGAGTATTTAGATGATTTAAACATTGAAGATCGGAAAGAGAGCTGGAGAAGAAGGTCACTTGAAGGGACGTTTGTCGCAGAAGATGCGGATGGCGTATTTGGTTTTGCTTCTTTCGGAAAACAACGTGACGAACGTTATTCTACATATGATGGAGAGCTATATGCCATCTATTTATTACAACAGAAACAGAAATCAGGTGCGGGTATTGCCTTAATTGCTAAAGGTGTCGATTATTTAATAGAAAAAGGGTATCAGAAGTTGATGCTATGGGTGTTTGAACAAAATTCGGCAAAACAATTTTATCAAAAACTTCAACCTAGTTTTGTCGTTACCAGCCAGTTCGAGCTGGCTGGCGAGAACCATAATGAAATAGGGTATGGATGGGAGCTGTCTATATTGAATAACCATGTACAGCGAATTAAATCGTCAGCTTCCAGTAATAATGAGAGAAAAAAGTGAAGAGCACAGCAAGCAACATGTAAGAAATAAACGGTGAAGCTTCTACTTTTCCTTTCACGCCTGCTATTTTTAAAGCTTCATAGAAGCCTGCCAAAAAATAAGCAAGACTGAGAATATAACAGCACAGCATAATGGAGTAAGGGCTCATTGTCGTACCTCCAGCATGAAATCTTCTACTATTAATAGATTCCATAGAGCAGCAAATTATGCATAAAAAAATAACCAGCTGAAATCAGCCGGTTATTTTTGACGAGGAAAAACCAAACGGGATGCACTTGGGATAAGTATACAAAGAACAATACTGCAAATAATAAATGAAGGAACCATATATGTGCTGTTATAAATTAAAGAGTAGACCCATCCTGGTGTTCCTTTCGGTGCATATTGAGAAAAGAAAACGACGCCAGAAATAAAGAACGTCAGCAGCCTGAAGAAACTAGCAATAAAAACAGCTAGGGTAATATAGAAGAATTGCTGTTTTCGCTTTTGATCCTGAATGGCTTTTTTGATCAGTCCAGAAAACAGGCCGCTTAAAGAAATGACAACAGATGCAACGAAGTAATCGAGGAATCCTTGAACAGGTGTAGCGATGATCGGGCTATTCATCAGCTGAAGACCTGCGATTAACACACCGATGATAAATCCGGTAGATATTCCCCATCTAATAGACATGAGAATGACGGGAATCATAATCAGCGCAAGAGAACCGCCATTGGGCATTCTTAAAAAGAGACCTGATAAGTAATCTAATACAAGTGCAAGTGAAGTCATAATTGCGATTTCCATCAGTCGTACCAATTGATTTGATTGCTGCATAAAAAAATCTCCTTTTTCATGAATTGAGCAAGGAGAGACCGTGTAAGGATGAGTATGTTATTCATAGAAAAACATATCGATTTGAATACACCGTATGTATTCAAGTGATTCCACATTCCTACTTCAGTATTAACTGACAGGTTCAAAGGGTCAGAACAACGAATGTTCACTCTCAGCACAAAGCTCCCCCTGCGGTTATTTAGTTTCAATCTATTATAAATATACTAAAGACCTGCAGGATCAACAATAGACAATTCCCGAGATAAGCAGCATTTGTATCAATATATAGGAAGAGATAAGGAAAAATAAATTATTTAGAAAAAATACTTGTTTCTTCTTTCAAAAGGTGTTATATTTGTATTCGCCGCTGAAACAGCGCGGTTGATAAATAACATTAAGAAAAAAGTTGTTGACTTTATCTTGATAGAATGTTATATTAATAAAGTCGCCTCTGAGAGACGGCGAAGATGATCTTTGAAAACTAAACAAGACAAAACGTACCTGTTAATTCGAGTTTTTATAAAAAAATCCTATGATACTTCATAGGTAGTCAGTCAAACTGGCGAGGCAGGAAATGATCACATGCTAAGTTCGCTACATCGTGTAGCAACGCATGTGTGATATGCATCCTGCATACCTCGGAGAGTTTGATCCTGGCTCAGGACGAACGCTGGCGGCGTGCCTAATACATGCAAGTCGAGCGGACAGAAGGGAGCTTGCTCCCAGATGTTAGCGGCGGACGGGTGAGTAACACGTGGGTAACCTGCCTGTAAGACTGGGATAACTCCGGGAAACCGGAGCTAATACCGGATAGTTCCTTGAACCGCATGGTTCAAGGATGAAAGACGGTTTCGGCTGTCACTTACAGATGGACCCGCGGCGCATTAGCTAGTTGGTGGGGTAATGGCTCACCAAGGCGACGATGCGTAGCCGACCTGAGAGGGTGATCGGCCACACTGGGACTGAGACACGGCCCAGACTCCTACGGGAGGCAGCAGTAGGGAATCTTCCGCAATGGACGAAAGTCTGACGGAGCAACGCCGCGTGAGTGATGAAGGTTTTCGGATCGTAAAGCTCTGTTGTTAGGGAAGAACAAGTGCGAGAGTAACTGCTCGCACCTTGACGGTACCTAACCAGAAAGCCACGGCTAACTACGTGCCAGCAGCCGCGGTAATACGTAGGTGGCAAGCGTTGTCCGGAATTATTGGGCGTAAAGGGCTCGCAGGCGGTTTCTTAAGTCTGATGTGAAAGCCCCCGGCTCAACCGGGGAGGGTCATTGGAAACTGGGAAACTTGAGTGCAGAAGAGGAGAGTGGAATTCCACGTGTAGCGGTGAAATGCGTAGAGATGTGGAGGAACACCAGTGGCGAAGGCGACTCTCTGGTCTGTAACTGACGCTGAGGAGCGAAAGCGTGGGGAGCGAACAGGATTAGATACCCTGGTAGTCCACGCCGTAAACGATGAGTGCTAAGTGTTAGGGGGTTTCCGCCCCTTAGTGCTGCAGCTAACGCATTAAGCACTCCGCCTGGGGAGTACGGTCGCAAGACTGAAACTCAAAGGAATTGACGGGGGCCCGCACAAGCGGTGGAGCATGTGGTTTAATTCGAAGCAACGCGAAGAACCTTACCAGGTCTTGACATCCTCTGACAACCCTAGAGATAGGGCTTTCCCTTCGGGGACAGAGTGACAGGTGGTGCATGGTTGTCGTCAGCTCGTGTCGTGAGATGTTGGGTTAAGTCCCGCAACGAGCGCAACCCTTGATCTTAGTTGCCAGCATTCAGTTGGGCACTCTAAGGTGACTGCCGGTGACAAACCGGAGGAAGGTGGGGATGACGTCAAATCATCATGCCCCTTATGACCTGGGCTACACACGTGCTACAATGGACAGAACAAAGGGCTGCAAGACCGCAAGGTTTAGCCAATCCCATAAATCTGTTCTCAGTTCGGATCGCAGTCTGCAACTCGACTGCGTGAAGCTGGAATCGCTAGTAATCGCGGATCAGCATGCCGCGGTGAATACGTTCCCGGGCCTTGTACACACCGCCCGTCACACCACGAGAGTTTGCAACACCCGAAGTCGGTGAGGTAACCTTTATGGAGCCAGCCGCCGAAGGTGGGGCAGATGATTGGGGTGAAGTCGTAACAAGGTAGCCGTATCGGAAGGTGCGGCTGGATCACCTCCTTTCTAAGGATATATGGAGCAGCGTACGTTTTCGTCTTGTTTAGTTTTGAAGGATCATTCCTTCAAAACATGTCTCTAGCGAGACAGGATTGTTCTTTGAAAACTAGATAACAATAAGTAATACATTCACATTGAATGCAATGCAAAGTTCATCACACATAGTGATTCTTTCTAAAGTAAGAAATGGTTAAGTTAGAAAGGGCGCACGGTGGATGCCTTGGCACTAGGAGCCGATGAAGGACGGGACGAACACCGATATGCTTCGGGGAGCTGTAAGCAAGCTTTGATCCGGAGATTTCCGAATGGGGAAACCCACTGCTCGTAATGGAGTAGTATCCATACTTGAATACATAGAGTATGAGAAGGCATACCCGGGGAACTGAAACATCTAAGTACCCGGAGGAAGAGAAAGCAAATGCGATTCCCTGAGTAGCGGCGAGCGAAACGGGAACAGCCCAAACCAAGAGGCTTGCCTCTTGGGGTTGTAGGACACTCTATACGGAGTTACAAAGGAATGATATAAGCGAAGAGGTCTGGAAAGGCCCGCCAAAGAAGGTAACAGCCCTGTAACTGAAATGTTATTCTCTCCAGAGTGGATCCTGAGTACGGCGGAACACGTGAAATTCCGTCGGAATCCGGGAGGACCATCTCCCAAGGCTAAATACTCCCTAGTGACCGATAGTGAACCAGTACCGTGAGGGAAAGGTGAAAAGCACCCCGGAAGGGGAGTGAAATAGATCCTGAAACCGTGTGCCTACAAGTAGTCAGAGCCCGTTAACGGGTGATGGCGTGCCTTTTGTAGAATGAACCGGCGAGTTACGATCCCGTGCAAGGTTAAGCAGAAGATGCGGAGCCGCAGCGAAAGCGAGTCTGAATAGGGCGCATGAGTACGTGGTCGTAGACCCGAAACCAGGTGATCTACCCATGTCCAGGGTGAAGTTCAGGTAACACTGAATGGAGGCCCGAACCCACGCACGTTGAAAAGTGCGGGGATGAGGTGTGGGTAGGGGTGAAATGCCAATCGAACCTGGAGATAGCTGGTTCTCTCCGAAATAGCTTTAGGGCTAGCCTCAAGGTAAGAGTCTCGGAGGTAGAGCACTGATTGGACTAGGGGCCCCTACCGGGTTACCGAATTCAGTCAAACTCCGAATGCCGATGACTTATCCTTGGGAGTCAGACTGCGAGTGATAAGATCCGTAGTCGAAAGGGAAACAGCCCAGACCGCCAGCTAAGGTCCCAAAGTATACGTTAAGTGGAAAAGGATGTGGAGTTGCTTAGACAACCAGGATGTTGGCTTAGAAGCAGCCACCATTTAAAGAGTGCGTAATAGCTCACTGGTCGAGTGACTCTGCGCCGAAAATGTACCGGGGCTAAACGTATCACCGAAGCTGCGGACTGTTCTTACGAACAGTGGTAGGAGAGCGTTCTAAGGGCTGTGAAGCCAGACCGGAAGGACTGGTGGAGCGCTTAGAAGTGAGAATGCCGGTATGAGTAGCGAAAGACGGGTGAGAATCCCGTCCACCGAATGCCTAAGGTTTCCTGAGGAAGGCTCGTCCGCTCAGGGTTAGTCGGGACCTAAGCCGAGGCCGAAAGGCGTAGGCGATGGACAACAGGTTGATATTCCTGTACCACCTCCTCACCATTTGAGCAATGGGGGGACGCAGGAGGATAGGGTAAGCGCGGTATTGGATATCCGCGTCCAAGCAGTTAGGCTGGGAAATAGGCAAATCCGTTTCCCGTGAAGGCTGAGCTGTGATGGCGAGCGAAATTTAGTAGCGAAGTTCCTGATTCCACACTGCCAAGAAAAGCCTCTAGCGAGGTGAGAGGTGCCCGTACCGCAAACCGACACAGGTAGGCGAGGAGAGAATCCTAAGGTGATCGAGAGAACTCTCGTTAAGGAACTCGGCAAAATGACCCCGTAACTTCGGGAGAAGGGGTGCTTCTTAGGGTGTTAAAGCCCCGAGAAGCCGCAGTGAATAGGCCCAGGCGACTGTTTAGCAAAAACACAGGTCTCTGCGAAGCCGTAAGGCGAAGTATAGGGGCTGACGCCTGCCCGGTGCTGGAAGGTTAAGAGGAGCGCTTAGCGTAAGCGAAGGTGCGAATTGAAGCCCCAGTAAACGGCGGCCGTAACTATAACGGTCCTAAGGTAGCGAAATTCCTTGTCGGGTAAGTTCCGACCCGCACGAAAGGCGCAACGATCTGGGCACTGTCTCAACGAGAGACTCGGTGAAATTATAGTACCTGTGAAGATGCAGGTTACCCGCGACAGGACGGAAAGACCCCGTGGAGCTTTACTGCAGCCTGATATTGAATGTTGGTACAGCTTGTACAGGATAGGTAGGAGCCTTGGAAACCGGAGCGCTAGCTTCGGTGGAGGCATCGGTGGGATACTACCCTGGCTGTATTGACCTTCTAACCCGCTGCCCTTATCGGGCAGGGAGACAGTGTCAGGTGGGCAGTTTGACTGGGGCGGTCGCCTCCTAAAATGTAACGGAGGCGCCCAAAGGTTCCCTCAGAATGGTTGGAAATCATTCGCAGAGTGTAAAGGCACAAGGGAGCTTGACTGCGAGACCTACAAGTCGAGCAGGGACGAAAGTCGGGCTTAGTGATCCGGTGGTTCCGCATGGAAGGGCCATCGCTCAACGGATAAAAGCTACCCCGGGGATAACAGGCTTATCTCCCCCAAGAGTCCACATCGACGGGGAGGTTTGGCACCTCGATGTCGGCTCATCGCATCCTGGGGCTGTAGTCGGTCCCAAGGGTTGGGCTGTTCGCCCATTAAAGCGGTACGCGAGCTGGGTTCAGAACGTCGTGAGACAGTTCGGTCCCTATCCGTCGCGGGCGCAGGAAATTTGAGAGGAGCTGTCCTTAGTACGAGAGGACCGGGATGGACGCACCGCTGGTGTACCAGTTGTTCTGCCAAGGGCATCGCTGGGTAGCTATGTGCGGACGGGATAAGTGCTGAAAGCATCTAAGCATGAAGCCCCCCTCAAGATGAGATTTCCCATTCCGCAAGGAAGTAAGATCCCTGAAAGATGATCAGGTTGATAGGTCTGAGGTGGAAGCGTGGTGACACGTGGAGCTGACAGATACTAATAGATCGAGGACTTAACCTATATTCTAATGTGAAGCATGAACATTGTTATCTAGTTTTGAGAGAACATTCTCTCCATCAGGTTTGGTGGCGATAGCGAAGAGGTCACACCCGTTCCCATACCGAACACGGAAGTTAAGCTCTTCAGCGCCGATGGTAGTTGGGGGTTTCCCCCTGTGAGAGTAGGACGCCGCCAAGCTTCTATAAGGATCAGTTCCAGTCGGAACTGGTCTTTTTTGTGCAAGTTGAGGGTACATACATTCACTTGTTTGATAAAAGAACGTGGCTTCATTTTATGTCCACAAGCAGCGTGTAAAATACTTGGATATAAAGAGAAAATAAGCCTATCGCATAAAACATAAAACAATAGAGAGATAGAGTATCAGCTTATATAGGGAAATTAAAGATGTGTAAGCCTATATGATTTTTATAAATGCTTACGGCTAAAGAGATTACATATATCATTAAAGTATAAAAATGAGGGACTGCTAATATTTCTGAAGGAATCGAACGTTTTAAAAGAGAATATAGAAGAGAGAAGTTCAGCTGCTGAACGTGGAACAGCAGCTGTTTGAATAGGTGAAATGACGATCATTTGTTAAAAGAAATACGCAATGAAAATTGAAATAAAATTTTTTTAATATAGCCTTTACAAATGATTAAAACCTGTATATAATAATCTTTGTCGGATCGAGAGATTCCTACATAGTGGAGGATTAGCTCAGCTGGGAGAGCATCTGCCTTACAAGCAGAGGGTCGGCGGTTCGAGCCCGTCATCCTCCACCATATTTATTCTTACATAATGTTAGGATAGATAAAGCCGGTGTAGCTCAACTGGTAGAGCAACTGACTTGTAATCAGTAGGTTGGGGGTTCAAGTCCTCTTGCCGGCACCACTTTCATATGGTAAGATAGACAAGTCGCTTTTAAAGCGAGCCATTAGCTCAGTTGGTAGAGCATCTGACTTTTAATCAGAGGGTCGAAGGTTCGAGTCCTTCATGGCTCACCATGTTTCATGCGGGTGTGGCGGAATTGGCAGACGCGCTAGACTTAGGATCTAGTGTCTTTATGACGTGGGGGTTCAAGTCCCTTCACCCGCATTGCCAAATAAAATAAAGAAATCCTGTAATGCGGAAGTAGTTCAGTGGTAGAACACCACCTTGCCAAGGTGGGGGTCGCGGGTTCGAATCCCGTCTTCCGCTTATACCATCCACGCCGGGGTGGTGGAATTGGCAGACACACAGGACTTAAAATCCTGCGGTAGGTGACTACCGTGCCGGTTCAAGTCCGGCCCTCGGCATTATAAATAAGCGCCCGTAGCTCAATTGGATAGAGCGTTTGACTACGGATCAAAAGGTTAGGGGTTCGACTCCTCTCGGGCGCGCCATTAAGATCGGGAAGTAGCTCAGCTTGGTAGAGCACTTGGTTTGGGACCAAGGGGTCGCAGGTTCGAATCCTGTCTTCCCGACCATCTTTTATGGGGCCTTAGCTCAGCTGGGAGAGCGCCTGCCTTGCACGCAGGAGGTCAGCGGTTCGATCCCGCTAGGCTCCACTTTTTAAAAGATTATTTTGATCATGGCGGTGTAGCTCAGCTGGCTAGAGCGTACGGTTCATACCCGTGAGGTCGGGGGTTCGATCCCCTCCGCCGCTATAAAGGACCTTTAGCTCAGTTGGTTAGAGCAGACGGCTCATAACCGTCCGGTCGTAGGTTCGAGTCCTACAAGGTCCACCATCTATACGGAGGAATACCCAAGTCCGGCTGAAGGGATCGGTCTTGAAAACCGACAGGGGTGTCAAAGCCCGCGGGGGTTCGAATCCCTCTTCCTCCGCCATATTTTTTAAAACCCATATCATCGCGGGGTGGAGCAGTTCGGTAGCTCGTCGGGCTCATAACCCGAAGGTCGCAGGTTCAAATCCTGCCCCCGCAACCAAAATGGTCCGGTAGTTCAGTTGGTTAGAATGCCTGCCTGTCACGCAGGAGGTCGCGGGTTCGAGTCCCGTCCGGACCGCCATTTTTCAAAAGAATACTTGGCTCGGTAGCTCAGTTGGTAGAGCAACGGACTGAAAATCCGTGTGTCGGCGGTTCGATTCCGTCCCGAGCCACTTTTATAAAAATATTCATAGTATGGCGGTTGTGGCGAAGTGGTTAACGCACCAGATTGTGGCTCTGGCACTCGTGGGTTCGATTCCCATCAATCGCCCCATACATATTTTTGCGGGTGTAGTTTAGTGGTAAAACCTCAGCCTTCCAAGCTGATGTCGTGGGTTCGATTCCCATCACCCGCTCCATTTGTATATCTGTTCATGGGCCTGTAGCTCAGCTGGTTAGAGCGCACGCCTGATAAGCGTGAGGTCGGTGGTTCGAGTCCACTCAGGCCCACCATGATCTTCCGCAGTAGCTCAGTGGTAGAGCTATCGGCTGTTAACCGATCGGTCGTAGGTTCGAATCCTACCTGCGGAGCCAAATGGAGAAGTACTCAAGTGGCTGAAGAGGCGCCCCTGCTAAGGGTGTAGGTCGCGTAAGCGGCGCGAGGGTTCAAATCCCTCCTTCTCCGCCATTGATCTGGCCCGTTGGTCAAGCGGTTAAGACACCGCCCTTTCACGGCGGTAACACGGGTTCGAATCCCGTACGGGTCATTTTTAAAAGAGATCTTGTCAAAGATCTCTTTTTTATTTTCTCCAAAACGAAAGACCGCATCATGGCGGTCTTTTTTTACATATTCATGGAATAGATCGTATAAGACAAGTATGTGGCAAAGAAGCCCCATAAGACATAAGGAATCAGTAAAATTGGAACGACTTTGCTTAGTTTACGTGAGACGATGACAAGTGCAAGTGCTGTCAGTGCGACGAGAAGGCAGTCGATTGTAGCTACAAACAAATCCTTTTGTGTAAATTGAAAAAAGCTAAAGGCTTGATTGAAAACATAATTTAAAAGGAAAAGAATCCAAAATGGTAAAGTGATTTTTTGGAATCCATATTTTCCATAAATGATCGCTGCGGACAATGAGATGAGTGCAAATAAGACAGCCCACACAGCACCAATCACACCGCCACCAGGCGTCCATTCTGGTTTATTCAATGCGTCATACCATTCTCTGTCGATGGGGAACAAGAATCCGGCAATAGAGAATAGTGCGTATGTAATAAAGAAGACAACAATCGCCCAAATGATACTTTTTCTAGCCATCAAGAATCTCCTCCAATCAAATTCACTCTTAAAATGATTTCCCAATAATTACATGATATAAACATAAAGCCCCCAATATGAGGGGACTAATGATTTTCTTCTGTATAAGGTTCTTCCTCGTACGGTTTCAAGTCACCAAATACCGTCATGACACCTTCTTCGTCTAGTGCTTCTTCATAGGCCTCGTGTGCTTTGGTCGGATACACCTTGCTTGCTTTTCCTTCAATATCAGCAGCTGCGAATCCTTCGTAGTCCTCCACATAATCTTCATCTTCTGATTGTGTATATACATCATCGTATGTTAGAGGAGGGAATTCCATATCAGACGGGGTCTCAGAGTTTCCGTAGCGTTCTACGTCTTGGTAGGCATCTTCTCCATCGTACGCAGCACTTTCTTCATTTTCAAATTGTCCCGCGGGAGGACTTAATAAATCCTCTTCAATCGGACGGTTTTGTGAAACGGTCTGTTCTTTTGAATGCTCTGTGCATGTGACGGCAGTAGGCAAGGCTTCTAAGCGTTCCTTTGGAATAGGGGCTTTACAGACCTTGCACAGACCATAAGAGCCGTCTGCAATGGCTTGGAGTGCTTCATTGATGTCTAACATATGTTCATGTTCCAAGCTGTTTAAAGCAATATCTTTCCCCCGCTCGAACAGCTCTGTCCCTTGATCACCCGGGTGGTTATCATAGGCAGACAATTCACCGATCGAATCGTAAGGAAAGGATACTTTCTGTTCATCGTCATGGCTTTTGGCTTCAAGTTCTTTCTTTTCATCAAGAAGGCGCTGCTTCAAATGATGTAATTCGTCTTTAGACAACAAAGCGATCATCCTTTCATATCAAACATATTGTTAGTATGAGCAATTTTGTATGTAAGACTAGTTCCAATTTGAAGCAATTCCTTATTAAAAAAACGCCTGCGGCTGCAGGCGTTCTTTGTTACGCGATATAGTATTGTATGATTAAAGCGATCGTCAGCAGAAAACCAAAAAATGTATTCGTTTGAGCTGTAGATTTCATGGCATTCATTAATTCAATCGGTTTTTCTTTTTGCTTAAACTCTTTAATGGCTGTATAGGCTTTTGGCACACTCAGTAAAACAAGAAGACTCCAAAGACCGACGATATCTGTGAAGATATAAACAAAAATGAGTACATATGATACCAAAAACATGGAAAGTAAAATGTTCACTGCAGCTTTGCGTCCAGCAAGAATGGCAAGTGTTCTTCGTCCATTTTCCTTATCCCCGTCTAAATCACGGATATTGTTCGATAGTAAGATGGCACCAACTAAAATAGAAATTGGTAGTGAGATGAGAACCGCTTTAGACGTCAGTGTGCCTGTTTGGATATAGAAACTAATCAGGATGATTCCTAATCCCATAAAAGCACCTGAAACAAGTTCTCCAAACGGTGTATATGCAATTGGTACAGGGCCGCCAGTATAGAAATAGCCTGCTGCCATACAAATAAGTCCTATTAGTGCAATCCACCAGCTAGACATCATGCAAATATATACCCCAAGTAATAAAGAAAGCGCAAATAGTGCATAAGCGAGGCTGAGGACTGTCTTTGGCTTCACACCGTTTCTTACAATGGCTCCGCCGATGCCGACAGATTTCTCGTTGTCAAGCCCGCGAACATAATCAAAGTACTCATTAAACATGTTTGTTGCGATTTGGATAAACATAGATGCAAACAGCATGGCTAAAAACAACCCAACATGTATTTGACCACTTGGAAGTGCTAAAACAGTTCCTAAAGTAACGGGAATAAATGCCGCTGTTAGTGTATGCGGTCGTAGTAAATTCCACCAAATTCGCCAGTTTTTATCAGGCTTTATTGGTGAAAGCTGATCTGATATCGATTGATGCTGCATAAAATATACTCCTTTAAATAAAAAAATACGTACACGTCCAAATTCCAGTTTAGCAAAGTTCAAAAAGGTGTCAATATATTGATGCGATGAATCGGGAAAAAGATGTTTGCTAATCGTTGCCATATCGAAGGAAAGCTTGATTTTTAGTACATGTCCTGCCATTTTACCTTTGATGCTCTCGTTTCAATAAGCAGGAGCGAAAAAATCTTGAAAGCGTGATATAATAAGGATTCGAGGTTTTAAAAGCTGTTTTCTTTACTAAGTTCATCTGTTAAGGTTTATAATAGAAAAGCAGGTCATTCGACATATTCGAATGTTCATGTATTTTTTTGTTATGGTTTTATTTTTTATGTTATTTCATGGATTTTGGAGGAATGTATCATGGTGACAACAGTGCAAAGTACTTTCCGGCAGGAAGCGCTCGCGACATTAGAAGAAGCGAATAACGTCAACCATGCTGTTTTGATAAGCTACTCCAGAAGAGTTGACGATCTGGATCCTCTTGCCTTTTTCCAAAGCGGCGAAGCGGATTTTTTAGGCGAGCGGTTTTTTTGGTCTGATCCAGAAAGCCAAATGATATTTTCTGGACTTGGCAGAGCGGCCGTCATTAAATCATCTGAGCAAGGCAAGGAACGATTCGATATAGTCCATCAAGAATGGGAACAGCTAAAGCAGCACATGTTCCATTTTCATGATGAGAAGGAGTTAAAGCAAGCGGCTGTTGGTCCGCTTTTATTTGGAGGATTCTCGTTTGATCCGCACGAAGAGAAGGCGCGTCATTGGGAAGCATTTGGCGAGGCTCATTTTTTTGTGCCATCGATCATGCTGACTGTCTCAAAAGAAGGCAGTTTTCTTACGATCAATGAGTGGAAGCAGGTGGACGGGAATGTTCATCAGCTTATTCAAGAATTAGAACAAAAAGCCTCCCGTTTCGAGGCATTGCCAGTACGGACTGGTGGACAAGCTGAACTTGTTCATATGGAAGAGCTGGATGTGAACGAATGGATGAAGGCGATCCAAGAAGCGACAGACCACATTCGTGTAAACGAATATGAAAAGGTTGTTTTAGCAAGAGAAGTCTTGCTTCACTATAAAAATCAAATTGAACTAGCTCCACTATTAGCAGAATTATTAAAGCACCAAACAACGAGTTATGTATTTGCGGTTGAACAGGGAAGACAAGCATTTGTCGGAGCCACGCCGGAACGCTTAGTGAAAAAAAGCGGTGGAGAGGTCTTTTCATCCTGTTTAGCAGGTTCCATTGTTCGCGGAAAAGATGAAGCGGAGGATCACGCATTAGGCGAGGAACTGCTGCATGATGAGAAGAATTTGATTGAACATCAAATTGTCGTCAATATGATTGAGCAAGCATTTAAAGCGAATTGCCTTCATGTGCATAAACCAAATCAACCAAGTCTTTATAAAACAAAAAACATTCAGCATTTGTTTACACCGATTGTGGGAGAAATCAAAAGCAGCTGTTCCCTCTTTTCATTAATTGAGCAGCTTCATCCGACGCCAGCATTAGGCGGATATCCTAAGGAAAAGGCGGTTGAAGTGATTCGTGAAATCGAACCGCTTAAGCGCGGCTGGTATGCAGCGCCGGTAGGCTGGATTGATTCTCAGGATAATGGAGAATTTGCTGTAGCCATTCGGTCAGGTCTTATTGAGGAAGATCGTGTTCGTTTGTTCGCTGGCTGCGGAATTGTAGAGGATTCCCTTGCAAAGCAGGAGTATGAGGAAACACAAGTGAAGTTAAGACCAATGCTGTCTGCTCTTGGAGGTCATCCTATTGAATAATCACATCATGACAACATATATAGGCAGATTGATGGATGAATTCGTCCAAGGTGGTGTGAAAGAGGCAGTTGTCTGTCCTGGTTCTCGTTCAACTCCGCTTGCGATGCTGGCCCTTGCTCATCAAGACATCCATGTCCATGTTTTAGTGGACGAACGGTCTGCTGCTTTTTATGCGCTTGGTCTTGCAAAAGCAAGTCAATCACCAGTGCTGCTCATTTGTACATCAGGTACAGCAGCTGCTAACTTTTATCCAGCCATTGTAGAGGCGCATTATTCTCGTGTACCTCTTATTGTTTTAACTGCTGATCGGCCGCACGAATTGAGGGAAGTTGGGGCACCTCAAGCGATTGATCAGCAATTCTTATTCGGTAAGTTTGTTAAATGGTTCACAGACTTAGCATTGCCAGAGGAAAGTCAAACGATGCTGCGTTATGTTCAGACAGCAGCTGCGAGAGCAAATCACATGTCGATGCAGGAACCAAAAGGGCCTGTTCAGATCAATGTACCTCTGAGAGAACCATTGCTTCCTGATCTGTCTATTGACCCTTTCGCGCGAGAAGAATCAGACACGAAAAAGGTATTAGCATCAGGTCATGCTTTCCCAAATGATCGAGTGATGTCTGAAATCGTAACCGTCATGAATCAATCCAAAAAGGGACTGATTGTGGCTGGTGAACTTCATACACAGGAAGAAAAAGAGGCAGTTTTACGCCTTTCGAAAGCTCTGCATTTACCTATTTTAGCTGACCCGCTTTCTCTTTTGCGCAACGGGCATGAGAATAAAGAGCTAATTATCGACGCTTATGATTCTTTATTGAAAGATGAAGCATTGCAGCAGCATCTATTACCGGATATGATCATTCGTTTTGGCCCGATGCCTGTGTCTAAGCCCTTATTCAAGTGGCTGGAAAAACATGCGGAAGTGCAGCAGATTGTTGTAGATGCTGCCGGAGGTTTTCGTGATCCAGGGTTAAGTGCTTCATACGTCATTGAAAGTACTGTCTCTGCTTTTGTAGAAGCAGCATTAAATCAAGCAGTACAGCGTAAAGAGACAAGTTTCTTAAACTGCTGGCAGAATGCTAATTCTTCATTCAGAACGCATGCAGCCCGCTATTCAGATGAGGATTTGTCCTTTGAAGGGAATGTGTACCGTCAGCTTCAGCACCTCTTGCCAAAGGAGAGTGTCCTTTTTATCGGAAATAGTATGCCGATTCGTGATGTAGATACATTTTTTGAAACTCAGTCCAAGCCTTTTCGAATGATGGCGAATCGCGGAGCAAATGGCATTGACGGCGTTGTGTCCACAGCACTTGGCACGTATGCAGCATTGAAGCAGCCAGTCACTTTAGTCATTGGAGATTTATCATTTTACCATGATATGAACGGTCTGCTTGCAGCTAAGCTGATGGACATTCCGCTGACAGTTGTTTTGATAAACAATGATGGGGGAGGTATCTTTTCTTTCCTTCCGCAGGCGTCTGATAAACCTTATTATGAAAAGCTCTTCGGTACGCCGACAGGACTGAATTTTGAGTATGCATCGAAGTTATATGGGGGAACCTATTCGAAACCGGCAACGAAACAAGAGTTACATGATGTGTACATGGCGCATATCGATGAACCTGGGCTTCATTTAATTGAAATTGAAACAGATCGTCATTCCCGTGTAGACAAGCACCGTCAAATGATGGATGACATATTGGAAGAAGTGAAAAAAGAATGCCTTCGCTCATCATAAGAATGCGTGATGGGGTAGCGTACGAAGTGGTGGACCAGAACCCTTCGGCAGCAAATGCCACATTATGCTTACACGGCTTCACTGGAAGTGCAGCGTCTTGGACGTTCTTGAATGCTTATTTGAAGAATACAAGACTGATTCAGGTCAGCTTGCTTGGACATGGGCATACGGACTCGCCAGAAAGTGTGAGAAGATATGCCATGTCTCAGCAGCTGGCAGATCTTGTAGAGATTTTAAACCAATTAAAGCTTCACAAAGTGAATATTCTCGGATATTCTATGGGAGGACGTATTGCTTTATCATTTGCCGCTCGTTATCCAGATCGTGTCAATAAATTGATTCTTGAGAGTACATCTCCTGGGCTTCGCACTTTTAAAGAGCGGATGGCAAGACTAAAGCATGATCATCAGCTTGCTCAAAAGATTAGACATGAAGGCTTAGTGAAGTTTGTGGATTTTTGGGAAAGCATTCCTTTGTTTGCGTCGCAGAAAACTTTATCAGCGGAAAGGCAGACTGAGCTGAGAGAGGGAAGACTAAAAGCCAATCCTCTTGGACTGGCTCGCAGCTTAGAAGGAATTGGAACAGGTTCACAGCCGTCTGTTTGGAAGGCGTTAAAGCATATTCATTTGCCTGCTTTGTTCATTTGCGGAACGCTTGATGAAAAGTTCTGCCATATCGGCAAACGTATGCAGCAGGAGCTGAAAGGAAGTCAATTCATTTTGGCTGAGCATGCTGGGCATACAGTTCATGTGGAACAACCACATTTTTTTGGTAAAATAGTAAGTGAGTTTATTTTAGCGCAAGATTAGAGGAGGAAATATTGATGGCTATTGAATGGCAAACTGAGCGTCAGTATGACGAAATTTTATATGAAACGTACAATGGGATCGCAAAGATTACGATTAATCGTCCGCACGTACATAACGCGTTTACCCCGAAGACTGTTAGTGAATTAATTGATGCATTTTCACGGGCTCGTGATAATTCAGAAGTTGGTGTGATCGTACTTGCAGGTGCTGGCGGAAAAGCATTCTGTTCTGGTGGAGACCAAAAAGTTCGCGGCCATGGCGGTTATGTAGGAGACGATCAAATTCCACGTCTAAATGTATTAGACTTGCAGCGTTTGATCCGTGTCATTCCAAAACCAGTTATCGCAATGGTAGCAGGTTACGCGATTGGCGGAGGCCACGTTCTTCACGTTGTGTGTGACCTGACGATTGCAGCAGATAATGCGATTTTTGGACAAACAGGTCCAAAAGTAGGCAGCTTTGATGCTGGTTATGGTTCAGGCTACCTTGCACGTATTGTTGGTCATAAGAAAGCAAGAGAAATCTGGTACTTATGCCGTCAATACAATGCACAAGAAGCGCTTGATATGGGACTTGTTAACACAGTTGTTCCATTAGATCAGCTTGAAGAAGAAACGGTGAAGTGGTGTGAGGAGATGCTAGAAAAGAGCCCGACTGCTTTACGATTCTTGAAGGCTGCTTTTAACGCAGATACGGATGGATTAGCTGGAATTCAGCAATTTGCAGGAGATGCGACACTTCTTTATTACACAACAGATGAAGCAAAAGAAGGACGCGATTCCTTTAAGGAAAAACGCAAGCCGGACTTCGGCCAGTTCCCGCGTTTCCCTTGATTCAATGATATCAATGAACAACAGCTTAGTGCATCAGACTAAGCTGTTTTCTTTTACGAAAAGGAGGTGTCATGATGAAGCAACCTAATTGGCTGCTGCACCGTGCCTATTTAACGCCAGATCGAGTCGCACTCATTTATCAAGAGAAAGAGTGGACATTTCACGAATTAGCTCAAGAAGCGGAAGAGCTGTCAAATAGACTTACTCAGGCATCATTGAAAAAAGGGGAAACGGTTGCGCTTTTGATGAACAATCATCCTCAAATGGTGATGCTTGTACATGCCTGTTTTTTATTAGGGTTAAAAATTGTGCTATTGAATAATAAGCTGACAAAAGCTGAAAGGCGCTATCAGCTAGAAGATGCAAAAGCCGCGGCGTTATTAACAGAATCTAGTTATGCAAGCGATCATGAGGGTGATTTACCCGTTTATACAATGGAAACTTTACCTGAACCAGGGCAAGGCCATGTCAACAAGATCGAGAGTGAATTTGATTTGAATGAAACAGCGACCATCATGTATACATCTGGGACAACAGGACGTCCAAAAGGGGTAGAGCAAACGTTTGGTAATCATTTCCATAGTGCTGTTTCCTCTGCACTGAATCTGGGTCTCAGAGAGGATGACCGCTGGCTCATTGCCCTGCCTCTTTTTCATATTAGCGGCTTATCTGCTTTATTTAAGTCTGTGATATATGGAATGACAGTCGTGCTTCATCAGAAGTTTGACGTCGATGAAGTAAAGGATTCTATTGAACGGCATCGTGTAACGATGATTTCTGTTGTGCAGACGATGTTATCTCGTTTGTTAAGCAGATTGGCAGAATGTCCGTCTTCTTTGCGCTGTCTTTTATTAGGCGGAGGACCTGCGCCTTATGCGATGCTTCAAGAAAGCAAAGAGAAGGGCTTTCCTGTCTTTCAATCGTACGGGATGACGGAAACCTGTTCACAAATTGTGACCCTTGCGCCCGAATTTAGTGTAGAGAAGCTTGGATCAGCGGGAAAACCTCTTTTTGGGTGTGAGCTGAAAATTCAAGATGGTGATCGCATTTGCCGTCCTTTTGAGCATGGCGAAATTATGGTGAAAGGTGCAAATGTGATGAAAGGTTACCTTTACCGTGAAGAAGCGACCGCGGCTGCCTTTGATGAGGGCTGGCTGAAAACGGGTGATATTGGCTATGTGGATGAGGAAGGGTTCTTATTTGTGCTTGACCGCCGTTCAGATTTAATTATTTCTGGCGGAGAAAATATTTATCCTGCGGAAATTGAAGCGGTTCTGCTAACACATCCGCATGTCAAGGAAGCCGGAGTAACGGGTATGTATGATGATAGATGGGGAGAGGTACCTGCTGCTTTCCTTGTAACAGATGATAAGATACCGGAGAATGAGCTCTATGCTTTATGTGAGTCGCATTTAGCCAAATATAAATGGCCCGCCGCTTTTCACTTTGTGGACGAGCTGCCAAGAAATGCGTCGAATAAATTGCAAAGGCACAGACTCAGATCAAAGGGGTTTTCAAATGATTCAAATTGAACGAGTAATTTTATATCATGTCACGATGAAGCTTAAACAGCCATTTACAACAAGTCTTGGAACCATTTCAGAGCGTGAGTTTATTATTGTTGAAGTCAAAGATCAGACAGGATTGACTGGATGGGGAGAAGTCTCTGCTTTTTCTTCTCCGTGGTATACAGAAGAAACAATTGAGACTTGCTATCATATGCTGAGGGCTTTCTTTATCCCGAACGTGCTGACGCGCACCTTTACACATCCTTCAGAAATCCCTGACAGTCTGTATCATTTTAAAGGCAATAGGATGGCGAAAGCAGGCATTGAAGCGGCTGTTTGGGATATTTATGCGAAGCGTGAGAATAAGTCTTTACGCGATGTATTAGGCGGTACAAAAGATAAAATACCATCTGGCGTTGTGGCGGGGTTAGGCCCTATTGACGATATGCTTGAGCAAATTCAGCAATTTGTTGACCAAGGATATCAGCGGGTGAAGGTGAAAATTAAACCAGGACAAGATATTGGACTTCTTCAAAAGATCAGAGAGTCTTTTCCTGATCTGCCATTAATGGCAGATGCAAACTCTGCATATGAATTAAAAGATATTAGCAAGCTTAAGCAGCTGGACGATATTCGTTTATTAATGATTGAACAGCCTTTAGCAGCAGATGATATTGTGGACCACCGCCATTTGCAAAAGCATTTAAAAACGCCGATTTGTTTAGATGAAAGTATTTGTTCTTTAGATGATGCTAGAAAAGCTGTAGAGCTGGGCAGCTGTCAAATTATTAATGTGAAGCCTTCACGAGTTGGCGGATTGACAGAGGCTCTTAAAATTCATACGTTCAGTAAGGAGCATCAAATTCCGTTATGGTGCGGAGGGATGATTGAAACAGGTATTTCCCGAGCGCAGAACGTAGCACTTGCTTCGCTTCCTCAATTTACGATTCCCGGTGATATTTCAGCTTCGTCAAAATTTTGGGATCAGGATATCATTTTTCCTGAAATTAAGGTTGAAAATGGGTTTATTGAGGTGCCTCGCTCCCCAGGAATGGGCGTGGAGATTGATTACCAAGCGCTCCGTTCGTTTTCAGATAAAATCGACGTGTTTACAAAACATGATTTTGTGAGATAAAAACGAAGGAATCACCTTTTGCATCCCAAATAGAATCTAGATATAGTGAGAGAAAGTTTTTCCTTCCTGTCTTAACAAAAAAGAAAGAGCGGTGATCCGCTCTTTCTTACTCTTCAACCCACTCGCTGTCATAAGCAAGCTGTCCGATATACTGATGAATTTCACTTGGCATGTTTGATGCATGTCCATATTCATAATCCCAAAGATTTAAAAAGGAGTGAGCGGCTTGGTGGAATGCGGCTTCATCCGCGTCATGAATTTCGTCAAAAAACGTTTGAAGCAGCCGATCGTGTTTCAAATTGAAGCGCCTCCTTTAATGAGACTTAAAGGTCTTGTGGTTTAAACGTTTTACAATCCGTTTCTTCACTTTTCTCAGCCGTATTTCCTGTGTGGCTGACGACATAGATTGCATCTGCACCACAGCGGTTTCCAGCATTCCAATAGGAACAGTTATTGACTTCACAAAGGATTTTTTGACTCATACAGATGACCTCCTTTTGAGTATGTCTTTCATCTATAATGTAACCGAAATGATGCTTGTCCATTCATGTTAATCTTCCTGACGAATATAGCGCTTATCCTTCATAAATAATTTCCAGAAGAAATAAAATCCGGGAAACAAGATGATAAACCCTACAATATAGGTGATAAATAATGCCCTAAATGTGACAGGGTCTGTAAATCCAGACATGATTGTAATATCTGGATAAGCCATGTAAGGCAAATGGGCACGCCCATACACATAGCTTGCTAAGAAATATTGAATGGTAATCGCAATGACGGCAAGGCGTGGTCTCCCTTTCCGATGCTTAAACCGGCTGTTTGGTAAAAATAGAGCCAGTCCTGCGAGCAGAAACATTAGGAGAGATACAAGAAGAATAGGAATGTTCTGCATCATTTTTGTGAACAGCCAATTGGCCTCGCTTCGTAATGTCAGCATGATAAAAAAGGCCATCATGAGTGAAAGTGGACCTGTAATGAGCGCCCCTCTTCTATAAATGCTGTAAGCTTCATCTTCATTAGCTACATTAGAGAAATCAGCTAAAAGCAAGGACGAAAGAAAAAGGGTGCTGAAGATGGCAAAGCCGACAAAAGAATAAACATTTGCACTTGTAAAGACCAGTCCTAGATCTAATGAGTAGACGTTGTTCTCCTGAAAGATAAATCCACCATGGGTGATTGGGAGAACCATGATCAGGATGGACGGAATGATAAAGCCGCTGATCCCTGAAATATACGTCACCGCTTTTCGATATTTCTTAGGCAGTGAATGAGAAAACACGAGAAACCCGCTTCGCAGTGCAAGAAGCAATAATATGATGCTGCCGGGTATTAATAAAACGGTACCAAGTACAAAGGTCGCACCTGGAAACAGGCTGAACAATGCGACAACGATGGCGACAATAAAGACGTTTGTCACTTCCCATGTCGGAGAAAGGTACTTATTTGCGATATTAGCGGCCTTTGTTTGCTCTCTATTCATATAAATCATCGACCAAAATCCTGCGCCGAAATCCATTGATGCCATCACTGCATAGATAAAAACGAATCCCCATAAGATGGTGATTGCAATGAGCGCATCAGTTGTAACATCCATTTGCATCAAGATCGCTCCCTTTTTAAGATTCTGTTAACCGTAGGTCTTCTTCAATCGAATGTTTTCTAAAGTAGTACGTCAGCACAATAACGGTTGCTATGCCTAAGATGAGATAGACAATGGCAAAAAGGATAAAAAGTGTCCCGATCGAGCCTGATGATGTGACAACCTCTGAGGTTTTGAGCATTCGATAAATAACCCATGGCTGGCGGCCTGTACAAGCAAAAATCCAGCCAAATTCAATAGCTAAAAGACTAAGAGGCCCGCCGAATAAGTAAAGAAAAAGGAGCCACTTCGGAAATTTGTCCCGTTTTAAAATTTTACGGTAAAGCAGCGCTAATACCGCAAAAAGAATGAGCACCGATCCAATAATGACCATGCCGTTAAATAATGTGTGTATAAATAAAGGCGGCCACTCGTCACGAGGAAAATCATTTAAGCCTTTGACCACTGTATCGAAGCTATTTCCTGCCAGAAAACTGAGCGCCCAAGGAATTTCGATCGCACCTTTAATTTCCTGCGAATCAGCATCCGTAAAACCACCTATTGCAAGAGGCGCATGTGATTGCGTTTCAAATAAACCTTCAGCTCCAGCCAGCTTTTCAGGCTGATATTCATACAGAAGCTGAGCGGATTCGTGGCCATTTAAGGCTGTTAGAAAAGAGAAAAGTCCTCCTACAATGAGTCCAAGAAAAAGGGCTTTTCGATGAAATGTATAGAGCTTCTCATTTTTTCTCGTTTTGAGCATTTTAAAAGCTGCAACTGAAGCAATCACAAAAGCACCTGTTGTAAAAGCAGACAGCACAACATGTGTAGCAGTTACAGCAAAGCTTGGATTGAAAAAGGCCTTCCAAGGCTCGATATTTGTGATTTCTCCATTCACCATCTGAAAGCCAGCAGGTGTCCCTTCAAAAGCATGTACGTTTGTAATTAGAATCGCTGATGCAGCTGCACCAATGACGATAAAAATAACCGTAATGATGCGCATTGCATTTGATAGGCGATCCGCTGCGTATACATAAATAGACATAAATAATGCTTCTATAAAGAACGCATAGATTTCAATCTGGAATGGCAGTGACATGACCTTTCCGATGACCTCCATAAAACCTGGCCATAAAAGGGCAAGCTGCGTACCAGCAATAGTACCTGTTGGAATGGCGACCCCTAACAGAACAGCCTGTGCTTTTGTCCACCGCTTGGCCATGATGGCATAATGCGGGTCCTTCGTTTTTTGAAAGATGAGTTCAGCTAACAAAATCATTAGCGGGATGCCAACGCCAAGCGAGGCATAAATAATATGAAAGCCCATGGTTGTGCCGAACAGGCTTCTAGCTAAAACGAGATCAGTCAATTTTTTCTCCGCCTTTCTTATCGCTTCTCTTTTTCATGATGCTTATTATTCTCCACCATTTTTAGATTATTCTTCCTGACTAAGAAAGCTTGTTTTTTGACAAGTTGTAAAAGAGGGAGTAGAATATAAATATAAAACGTAACCATTACGTTTTATTAACGAAAGGAGTTTTGACATTGAAAAGAGATATTCATCCAACCTCACATGAAGTTATATTTATGGACGTAAACAGCGGTTACCGCTTCTTGAGTAGATCAACAAAGACATCAAATGAGACAGTAGAGTGGGAAGATGGGAAAACGTATCCTGTCATTAAAGTAGAAACAAGCTCTGATACGCATCCTTTTTATACAGGACGTCAAAAATTCGGAGAAAAAGGCGGAAGAGCTGAGCAGTTTAAGAAAAAATATCAAATGTAATCAAAAAAGCACGCCTGATAACGGTGTGCTTTTTTTTACAGCAAAAAACCCCGGTTGATCACCCGGGGTTCAAAGCATTAATCATTTAATGCAGTTTTTAAGGTCTTTAAGTTTTGTTTCATTAAGCTGACGTAGCTTTCGCCATTTTTGACATCATCCTCAGTAATGGATTCTAGATTTTTAAGGGTCAAGCTTTTTGCCCCAATTTCACTGCGGATTGTATCTGATACTTTGCTGCTGACGTTGTTTTCAAAAATAACGTATTGAATGTGATGCTTTTCTGCTTTTTGTACAATGTTTTCGAGCTGTTTTTGTGATGGCTCCTCAGAAGCGGATAACCCTAAAACACTGATTTGCTCAATGCCATAGCGCTTTTCCCAATAACCATAAGCTGCGTGAGAAACAAGAATTTCTTTATGTTTCGCTTTAGATAACGTTGTTTTAAATTCTTGATCTAACGATTGCAAATCTTTTTTTAGATGTTCATAGTTTTTTGTGTATTCGTCTTTATGATCTGGATCTAAAGAGACGAGTGTGTCTTTAATGTTTTTCGCCATTTGCTGTGCATAAACCGGGTCTAACCATGCATGAGGGTCTTTATCTCCGTGATCGTGCCCGTCATGATCATGGTCTTCACCTTCATGGTCATGTTCTTCGCCTTCTTCATGTGCATGTTCTTCATTTGTCGATAACAATTTGATGCCTTCGGCTGCTTTGACTGTTTTCACACCTTGGTCTTTTAAAGTGGCAGCTGTTTTGGCTGCGAATGCTTCAGCCCCTGTGCCGCTGTAGATAAAGGCATCACCTTCAGCCATTTCAACCATTGTTTTTGAACTTGGTTCAAAGGTGTGTGCATCTGCATTTGCAGGATACACGCTTTGAGCATGAACGTGAGAGCCGCCAATTTTTTCAGTGAAATCTTGGATTGGGAAGATCGTGGTGTAAATGATTAGTTTCCCGTCTGCTTTTCCTTTTGAAGCATTAGTGCCCGCACTGCTTGAGCAAGCGGCAAGACCGATCGCGAATAAAGCAGCTGTTAAAATAAAAAAGATTTTTTTCATGTAGAAAATGTCTCCTCTCAATCTAATAGATAGAAATGATTACGATTTAATGTCCTGAGTTATTGTATCGTAATAATTACGATTTGAAAAGAGGAAAATAAAAAATTTTCATCAGCAGATGTTTCCTCTAAAAAAAATAAGCTGCAAAGCGTGACGAAATTTCTTGCATTGTGCTATATTTATTTTTAAAAAAAGATAAAGGAATGGACAAACGTATGAAACTTTTAGATGAAATCATCGAATATAATCAACAATTTATTGAAGAAAAGAAATACGAAGAATTTACAACAACAAAGTTTCCACAGAAAAAAGCTGTCATTCTATCGTGTATGGATACAAGACTTGTTGAACTGCTTCCGCGTGCCATGAACATGAAAAATGGTGATATTAAGATTGTCAAAAGTGCTGGGGCGCTTGTTTCTCATCCATTTGGAAGTATTATGCGAAGCATTTTAGTTGCTGTTTACGAATTAAATGCTGACGAGGTATATGTCATTGGGCACCATGATTGCGGGATGAGTAAAATAGACAGCCAAACACTTTTAAATAAAGCCGTTGAGCGCGGTATTCCAGAAAAACGTATTGAAGTACTGGAATACTCAGGAATTGATTTTAAACAGTGGCTCAAAAGCTTTAGTTCAGTTGAAGAGAGCGTGAAGGACAGTGTGTCTGTAGTAAAAAATCACCCGCTTCTTCCATCAGATGTACCTGTACACGGGCTTGTCATTGACCCTGGAACAGGGAAGCTTGACTTAGTTGTCAACGGATATGAAGAAAAGTAAGTTACTTTTCCTTTTTAGGCGGGACAGGATCGATGCCGCCAGGGTGAAGCGGATGACATTTCAAAATCCGTTTTATGGTGAGCCAGCCGCCCTTGATCGCGCCATGCGTTTTGATTGCCTCTAGTCCATAGTTTGAGCATGTTGGATAAAACCGGCAGCTTGGCGGTGTCAGAGGGGAAATACATTTTTGATAAAAGCGTATTATGCCGATAAAAATTTGTTTCATAGAGGTTCCTCCTTGTCTGTCTTCCACAGTATAAGAAAAAAGAACAAGGAAGGAAAGTTTTATAAACTAAACTGGTCGGAGAAATATGTTATAATATAGGAAATTGCAATTATAGGAGTGGTGATTATGCCTTCAGTCGAAAGCTTTGAACTTGATCATAATGCTGTAAAAGCGCCATATGTTCGTCATTGCGGCGTTCATAAAGTGGGATCAGATGGGGAAGTAAATAAATTCGATATTCGTTTTTGTCAGCCCAACAAGCAGGCGATGAAACCTGATACGATTCATACATTAGAGCATTTGCTTGCGTTTAATATTAGAACACACTCAGAGAAATATGATCATTTTGATATCATTGATATTTCTCCAATGGGCTGCCAGACAGGCTACTATTTAGTTGTCAGTGGTGCACCAACTCCAAAAGAGATCGTTGAACTTCTTGATGCAACATTCAAGGATGCGGTTGAAGTAACAGAAATTCCTGCTGCAAACGAAGAGCAATGCGGCCAAGCGAAGCTTCATGATCTTGAAGGGGCAAAACGTTTAATGCGTTTCTGGCTTTCTCAGGATCAAGAAGAGCTTTTAAAAGTATTTGGTTAATAGAATGATGAACCGGACATTTAGATGTCCGGTTTTTTATTTGAATTCAAACAGAGATGTCAAAATAGGGGATATTTGTTAAAATGGACATGTCAGTAAAAGAAGGGGGAAACGCAGGATGCGAAAAATGTTGGGAATGATTCTGATACTCACGTTATTGAGTGCATGTGGAAACTCTGCAGCAAATAGCGGCAAAGGGGAAGTGCCTGAGCTGTTAGAAGTAAAGCTCACAGGACCTGAGCAAGTGGAGAAAAATGAAAGCGTTATAGTAAAAGCAGCTGTCACATACGGTGATACGCCTGTTGATGATGCAGATGATGTTCAATTTGAAGTGTGGAAAGATGGCGACAAGGATAACAGCAAGATGATTCAGCCAAAGAAAGAAAACAAAGGTGTATACGAATTGCACACAGCCTTCAAAAAAGATGGCCTTTATATCATACAAGTCCATGTGACAGCTAAACAGCAGCATAATATGCCGAAAACGAACATCCACGTAGGTGAGGTGAAAAAAGAGAGTTCAACTACTGCAGAAGAAGAAACCTCACATCATTAAAAGCGGATTTATTTTGGATTAGGACGTTGATTTGGTTCTGCATCCTGTGGTGAATCGACTTTATGCTTATATTCATAAGCCTTCGATGTCGTCCACAATGATAAAAAGACAACGATTGAGATAATAATAAAGCTGATAATCCCAAGTAACAGCATCTAACTCCCTCCTTATTTCCATATTAACATATATTTCATGCAGTCAAAATAGAAGAAATTGACGGCAGGTTTCAGTATAATAAGAAAAGGGTATTCTCATACTAAACGCAATTACATAAGGAGGAATAAATATGTCTGAACAATTATTAAACGTCGTTAATAAACAAGTAGCTGATTGGACTGTGCTTTACGTGAAATTACATAACTATCATTGGTATGTAAAGGGAAAAGATTTCTTTACACTCCATGAGAAATTTGAGGAACTATATACAGAAACAGCTACATATATTGATGATTTGGCTGAGCGTATGCTTGCTTTAAATGGACAGCCTGTTGCGACAATGAAAGAGTGCTTAGAAATTTCCAGCATTCAAGAAGCAGAAGGCAAAGAATCAGCGGAGCAAATGGTGAAAAATCTATATGATGATTTCTCCAATATCGCTGAGGAATTAAAGCAAGGAATGGAGCTGGCTGCAGAGGTTGGCGATGAAACTACAGGTGATATGCTGCTTGCGATTCATCAATCCATTGAAAAACACAACTGGATGCTTAAAGCATATTTAGGATAATACACGTATGTGAAAAGAATGTCGGTCATCAATAGACCGACATTCTTTTTTTATTGGAATAGGGACAGACAGCCCATTGAAATCATAGGGCTTTCAGCCGAAGAGAAAAGAGAAGGGAGGGAAGAAGATGTCTTCTATTGCAGGAATGATGAGTCAGCAAGTAGCGAGCATTCAAAAGACACTCAATATTAGTTTGTTGAATTCACAGCTTGCTACGAATACAGCACAAGCTATGGTGATGCTGGATCAAGTGCAGCAGCAGCCTCAAGCTGTTCAGCCAAAGGATTCAGATGCTTCATTTATTGATGTCAGAGTCTAAAAAGAGAAGCCGCCTTATGGGGCGGCTTTTTTTGGTCTCGTTCGTTTCCCTGAATACATAACAGCGCCTTTATTTTTTGTCGTCCAAGCTATTGCGAGAATTCGGCATATACTATTGAGGTAAGGAGTTCCACTTTGAAAGGATGTTGATGCCAAGTGAGCAAGGATTTAGGCATCTTTTCGTTGGTTACAGTGAGTTTGTCGGCGATGGGCTTTCTGTTTGGTGGAGCAGGATATTTACTGATGATTTTAGTGACGTTGATGGCTATTGAATTAATTTGTTCAAGCCTAAGAGAATCTTTGACTGGGCAGCTCACAATGAAGCGGTTTTTAACGCGGCTTGTTCGAAAGGTCGTGACAGTCTCCTTAATATCTATGGCACATTTCTTCGATGTCATGCTGAAGACAAATGGGACGATTAAGGATTTAGCGATCATCTTTTATATTATTTATGAATCTTACCAAATCGTCTCGACAGCCAGAGCCCTTGGAGTTCCCATTCCACAGTTGTTTATTGATGTATTGGACATGTTAAAAAATAAATTGCGCAAAAAGCCGTAATTTCCTCATATCTGGTCATACTAAAGGAAAAAGGATGATTCGGATGGCGAGACACACATACTATGTATCCGTACAAGATGGATCGATATCGCAGCATAGAGATGCAGCGGCTTGGCAATTTCAAATAGAAGCAGATGATGATCAAATTTTGCAGCTGAGAGACTACTTCGATGAACAGTATATGACAGATTGGAAAGGCTTCTTTCGGGCGCATGTTCCGTTTCTTGAATATCATTATGATAGTCCAAATGATGAAATGGATAGAAAAAGAAAAGAGATTTACACAATGATTTATGAGCTCGGCAATGAAGAAACAAGGAGCTTTATTGAGACAAATGGTTTGATGAATTGAAAAAGCATGTAGAGAATCTCTACATGCTTTATTTTCGCGGTTGTAAAATGCCTCCGATCAAATCACTGATCCCGCCGCCTCTATTTTCTTGCTGTGAATTGGTGAATTCATGAGAGGAGCTCTGGCTTTGAGGTTTGTAGCGATTATCATCTAACCCCACCCGTAAGCCAGATGTGCGCTCAGATGGCTGGATAATGACGATTTGATCTTGTTCCTGGAACTCAAATAAGTAGGATTCGCCAGATGTTTGTCCAATGAAAGTTTTCCAGTTCACATCTAGTTTGACCTTCGGTGCTTTGCCTGTCCAAGCAACAATTGCGTCAGGGTCTACACGGCAGGGGGCTTTTAAAATAAGCGGATTTCCATTCGTTTTAATGGCGACTTGCGCTCCGTGCCCTTGATAAGAGAGTTTTGATGTAAACAGTCCTTTCTGTGATAAAATACCAACGCCTACTGGTGTGACGCCGTAATGGCATTCCTCAGTAAAGGCAAGTAAATCTTCACTTTCTACACTTACATGCTGCCAAGGACCGCTTGGCTCAAGGTTAATCACTGTTACATGTTCGCTTGCATCCGCCAAGTAGCAAGTACCTTGTCCACTCACTTCCATCATCTCAAGGTTTTCACCTGTGAATTTCCTGCTGATATGGTTAAATACTTGGCTGACCATATTTCCTTTATTCGTTCCAAGTAATCGCTTGCGGTATTGGAAACTTCCTTGATCAGCAATCATGGCGCCTTTTTTGGCAAAAAAGATTCCGCTGCCTTCTGCTTGTAAGGTAAGCTCTTCTATCGTGTTGAAATGAAATCCCATAGGTGCCGGCTCCTTTCCTGCGTCAAGATGTAAATCCGTAGATGCGGCATAAATCATTTAAATCTAGAGTAGTCCCTTGCCCGGTCGCCGTGATTTTCCATTCCTCCTGATCTCTCGTGAGTTCAGCGCATATAATGGATGTACAATACGAATAATCCTCTGTTAACTGAAAGGTACAAATCTCTTGCTGCGAGATTTGATCCGTAAGTCGCACGTAGGCATTGGTGACTAGTCCAAAATGATGCTGGCGTTCGTGTGCATCATGTATTGTGGCTGTGACGACAATTTTATGAATATCAGGTGAGACTCTGCTTAATTGCATAATAATCATTTCATTGTCTCGATACCCTCCGCCAAATTGATGATCACCAAGATGACGAACAGCTCCATCTAAGCTTTGCTGCTGGTGATAATAGATCAGATGCTTAGGAGACAACAGCTTGTCCTCTTCATTTAAAAGAAAGACTTGCGTATCTAAATCAATTGGCTGACCAGCGAGGTCCCAGCCAAGCCCGATATGAATTTGGTCGACCGCTGGATTGTCTTTTGTTAAATCTAACTTTTGCCCTTTCACGAGGTGTTTCTTGATCACCTCATGGGGTGCGTCTTGTTTTGACCCATTTTTTATACTCATGCTGATTTCCTCCTCGTTGTCATAGGACAAACACTGATTCATTTACGTTATATAGGGATAAAAGGTTTCATGATTAAAATTGGGTGAAGTTGGAGATGATAAAAAGGTTTTAGCAACAATACCTTATTTTAGATACAGACGAGTTGGAACCACTCGTTTGTTTCACTTTTGATAAAAATTCTTCAGATAAATGTGATCTGTGGTATGATGTTTTACAAGAAGCAAGGACAGGATATGAGGGATTTCACATGCATGTATTTAAAGACTATTATCATAATACGGTCAAGCTCTCTTTTGAGGAGAAGCCTTTTTCAAGTCATCCTAAGCATGTTTGGGCCATCTGCCGCTACCAAGGGAAATGGCTGCTCACTGAACATGAGGATCGGGGCTATGAGTTTCCAGGAGGGAAAGTTGAGCCGGATGAAGAAGCAGACCAAGCCGCTATACGGGAGATTCAAGAAGAGACGGGTGCTGTTGTTCGTGAATTAACGTATATTGGTCAATATCAGGTGCTGGGCAGAGAAAAGGTCATTGTCAAAAATATTTATTTCGCTGATATTGAAAAGCTAGTGAAGCAAGACACGTATTTTGAAACGAAAGGACCCGTTCTTTTCGCAGACTTGCCAAGATCCATCGCCAAAAATAAGAATTTCAGTTTTATTATGAAAGATGATGTGTTAAGACAAAGTCTTGCTTATTTAGAAAAGAACGGTTTGATTCGTTAAAAAAAGCGCAGGGGCGACAATCCCTGTGCTTTTTTATTTTTGAAGAAAACGGCGTTCGAGCCATTCCACAAGCTGGTACATGATGGTCGCAAACACGGCAATAATGAAAAGACTTAAGAACACGAGTGTAAAGTTGAAGACTTGAAAGCCGTAAATGATCATGTAGCCGAGCCCTTTTGAGGAAACAAGAAATTCCCCTACAATAACCCCAACCCAAGAAAGGCCGACATTGACCTTGATGGCAGAAATCATCGTTGGAATACTAGCTGGCAAAATGACCTCGCGAAAGACGACGCTTTTTTTCGCACCAAAGGTTTTCATCACCTTTAAATAATTCTCATCGACCTCTTGAAAGGCTGTATATATGACGATCGTCGTAATGATTACACTAATGATTGCGCCCATGGCAACGATGCTGATCATGCCAGGCCCAAGGGCAACAATTAAAATCGGGGCGAGGGCAACTTTTGGCATGGCATTTAAAATGACTAAATAAGGATCAAGAACGTTTGCCAGGCGGGTGGACCACCATAAGGCGGCAGCGAGCAAAATGCCGCAAAAGGTACCAAGTAGAAATCCGAGCACTGTTTCAAATAATGTAATACTCATATGATTCATTAAAGATCCATCGGATATTTTTTGTACAAACAATTGGCAGACTGCTGATGGTGAACTAAATATCAGTGGATCGATAAGACGAAAATGACTGGCAAGCTCCCAAAGCGAAAAGAAGCTGGCGAAAATAATGAACTGATAGATTCGGGTCATGCGTTTTTCCATTCGGTATTTTTTGCGATAGGCTTCATGTAAAAGATCACTGTGTTTCAACTGTTTTCAGCTCCTTCCAAATCGTTTGAAAGAGCTCTTGGAAACTCTGGGTCTGTCTTGCATCGAAAGGAGAAAGAGTCCTCAGTTCATCTGGAACGGTAAAAATCCTCTTGATTGAGCCAGGATGCTTAGAGAATAAGAAAATGCGGTCACTCATCGCAATGGCTTCGCCAATGTCATGTGTCACAAGGACCGCTGTTTTTTGATAGTTTTTGAGTGTATGAAAGACGAGATCCTCTAAAGTGAGTTTGGTTTGATAGTCTAGAGCTGAAAAGGGTTCATCTAGTAAAAGCAGACCGGGATTCACTGCAAGCGTTCGGGCGAGAGCCGCACGCTGCCTCATACCGCCTGACAGCTCCTTCGGGTATTTTTCCTCTACATCATGAAGGCCAAGCTTAGGCAGTAAGCCAAGAGCGGCGGAGGTGGCTTCATGTGAATCTTGTTTGGTAATTTTTAACCCGAGAATGATATTTTCCTTGATGGTTTTCCAAGGAAACAAATAATCTTGCTGGAGCATGTAGCCGATTTGATGCTCTTTTTGATTCGGTTCTTTTCCTTCGATTAAAATTCGGCCTTCAGAGGGCGGCGTTATTCCTGCAATGATAGACAGCAGGGTGGTTTTTCCGCAGCCGCTGGGACCAATAAATGAGATAAATTCTCCTTGGTCTATCTCCATATTGATGTGCTGTATGGCCGTTGTTTTTTCTTTTAAAGAGAAGTACGTGTGGGTCACATGGTCAATTTGAAGGAAAGACATGTGCTACCTCCTATTCTATTTGTGTTCTGTGACCTTCTTTGCAATGGATGAATTGACAAGTTGTTTGTACGGGATAAATTTCGGCAATTCATCGCTCTCCTTCATGATTTCCTGCAATTTGTTCCATTCCTCTTCATTCAGAAGGGGATCTGTTGCGTAGGAGTCCTGCTGTTTGTAGCGTTTAATGGCAGTTGATAAAACATCAAGTTCTGTGTCAGGAAAATGAGATTGAATGGTTTTGGCAATCTCCTCCGGCTGCTTGGCTTCTACCCATTTCTGCGCTTTATAAATGGCGCGAGTGAAGGCTTCAGCTGTTTCTTTGTTTTCCTCTAAGTAACTCTTCTTTGCCATGAAGGTGGTATACGGCACCTTTCCGGAAGCCTCTCCAAAGGAGGCGGTAATGTACCCTTTGCCTTCTTTTTCAATTAAGGATGCTGTCGGTTCGAATAACTGCACAAAATCGCCAGTTCCAGAGGAGAAAGCACCTGAAATGTTGGCAAAATCAATATTTTGAATCATGCGGAGATCCTTTTTTACATCAATGCCTTCCTTTTTCAGGACATATTCACCGACCATTTGCGGCATGCCGCCTTTCCGCTGTCCAAGAAAGTCTTTTCCTTTTAATTGATCCCAAGAGAATTCGCTCACTTTCTCCCTTGAAACAAGAAATGTACCGTCTGTTTGTGTCAGCTGTGCAAAGTTGATGACAGAGTCTTTTGTGTCTTGAGCCTCTACATAGATAGAGGATTCAGATCCGGTCAGGGCGATATCTGCACCGCCGGATAAGAGAGCTGTCATCGTTTTATCACCGCCCCAAGTCGTTTTTAATTCAACCTCTAGCCCTTCTTCTTTGAAGAAATCCTCAGATAAGGCAACATATAGCGGAGCATAAAAAACCGAATGGGTCACCTCGGCTACTTGTACGGTCTGCTCTTGTTCTTTTTTACAGGCGACAAATGGAATAAAGAGCAGGACAACGACGATGAATGCCAGTCTGACTTTGATGGAACGATTCAAGAGTAATTCGCCTCCTTTGTTCTAGATCACTAATTAAAGTATGTCAAAAGGGATTTTTGGTGAGTGCCTAGATGAAAATAAGAAGCGCATTGTTTATTTATAGAACATGTCTTTTTTTCTATACTAGAAGCATGAATACTTTCTTGAATTTGGCAGAAACAAAGGGGCGGTTTCGTGTATAGAGTGAGTTGGGTATTTCTTGGATGGTATTTAGTAGGACTCATATTAATGGTCTCTTTTGAAGTGCCAGCATGGCTTCAGTTTGCAAATGGCATTTTCCTTGTGCTGTATGCCTGCTGTGTGATAGAAATTGGGCGAAATATTTATGGTTCATGGGGGTTTGTGATCAAAAGGGCAGCTATTGTCGGGGTGCTGACATTTACGGTTGAATGGATAGGGATCACAACCGGTTTTCCTTTCGGGGCCTATGACTATTATCCGACGTTAGGTTTTCTAGTGGCAGGGGTGCCTTTAACCATTGCTTTTGCATGGGTTGGTGTGTTTTTAAACAGCCTTTTTTTAGCCAATCAGCAGTCGAAATGGAAACGAGCTGTCGAAACGGGGATATGGATTGTCTTGCTTGACCTCATATTAGACCCAGTAGCGGCTGAACGGAAATTTTGGGTGTGGTATGACGGCGGTGGTTTTTATGGTATTCCTTTTGAGAATTTTGTGAGCTGGGGTATGATTGGAGCAGGACTTTCCTTTCTCTTCCCGCTTGTTCAGATTGATCAAAAGGCTCTGAGCTGGACGAGCCGTATTTATCAGGCAATGGTGTTCTTTTTTGGTGTGCTGGCATTAAAGGGCGGGCTCGATGTCATTTTTTATTTAGCACTGATCATTGTTATTTTGTGTGAAGGAAGGGTTCAATTTGAAAGAAAGCGACAAAAGCCGATCGTTTAGACGTATATTTTCTTTTTATCTTGAGCGGTATTTACTTCATAAACATTTCCGCTCTGTGATGATGAAAGGCACTGTGGACCCAAACGAGAAGCTGCCTGTTCTTTATATCGCCAATCATAGCTCATGGTGGGATGGACTGATCATCTTTCTTTTAACAGAAAAAGCGTCCGAACTCGATCACTATATGATGATGGAAGAGAAACAGCTGAAGCAATATGCCTTTTTCCGAAAGCTTGGTGCCTTTCCGGTTCAGAAAAAGCCTCTGAAAAGTGTGAAGCAAGCATTAATGACGGCAAAAGAGAACATGCAGGCTGGCGGGGCTGTATGGCTTTTTCCACAGGGGAAAATCATGCATCAGGATATGCGGCCGCTTGAATTGGAGGGCGGGGCTTCATTTTTAGTGAGACAATTTGAGCAAGTTGTCGTGAAGCCTGTGACCTTGCTTTATACATTTAATCAATTTCAAAAGCCGACAGTATCTGCTTTGTTTGGTGAAGATACCTTAGTATCTGGCGGAGAACTTCGAAGCAAGGACGTGACGCATCTGCTTAGAGATCTGCTTGAAACGCAGTTAAACGCTCATCAAGCACAGGTCATCGCAGATCCTGATTTTACAACTAATCAAGAATTTAGACAGATGACGAGGACAAGTCAGTCAACAAGTGATGCGTTTGATTCCTTTAAAAAGTGGGTGAAAACATGGCGGTCTTCTTAACCGTAATCAGTGTACTCTTGCTCTGTCAGTTTATTTTCACCATATGGAATATGAAGCAGCTTCCTGTTTTAAAGCCAGCATCCATTTCGCCTGATGAACTTATTTCATTATCAATTCTGATTCCAGCGAGAAATGAGGAAAAACGAATAGAAGCCTGTCTTCAGTCGATCGTTGATCAACGTCTTTACCCGAAAGAGCTCATCATCCTTGATGACCATTCGACAGATCAGACAAGAGCGATGGTGGAGCGGTTCGCAGAAAAATACCCGTGGATCCGTGTCCAGTCAGGTCAGCCATTAAAGCGGGGCTGGCTTGGTAAATCATATGCCTGCTCTCAGCTCGCTGAGGCAGCAGTTTCTGACTGGCTGCTATTTTTAGATGCGGATGTCCGGTTAAAAAGAGGGGCAGTTGAATCAGTATACAAGCAGTTATGTATGCAAAAAACGGGCATGCTGTCAGGTTTTCCAGAACAAAAAACAGGTACATTTTTTGAGCATCTTGTCGTTCCTATGATGATGTTTACCATTGGCTGTCATCTGCCAGTGAAATGGGTAAGAAAATCTAAGAACCCCGCTTTTGCCGCAGCACATGGCGGTTTTATTGCCATTGAAAAGAATTGTTATCACGACATTGGCGGGCATGAAGCGATCAAGGATTCACTCGTTGATGATATGGCCTTGGCTAGACGGGTGAAGGAAAAAGGCTTTCCGTTCACACTTGCAAGCATTCATCCATTTGTGTATATGAGAATGTATGAAAGTGGACAAGAGGTTTGGGAAGGTTACCGGAAAAATTTATTCCCAGGTGTGAATCGAAGCATTGCTTTATTAAGCAGTGTCTTTTGTTTATACACCCTCCTTTATTTGGTTCCTGTCATTTGTTTCATGATCGCATTGTTTCAGCTGAATGTTTTGAGCATATGCTTAGCCATTCTTTGCTATGGGCTGGGTGTATCGATTAAAGCGGCAATAGATACTGAAAATGGGCGGACATCTGCGATGGCTTTTTTATTGCCGGTCAGTATTTTAAGCCTGATCGCCATTGGCTTTGCTTCTATGAAAATCGGTCTGAAAAAAGAAGGGTATGAATGGAAAGGGAGAAGGTACGAATGAAAAAAGTGATCATCATCGGCGGTGGACTTGGCGGATTATCAGCCGCGATCCGTCTACAGTCACACGGGGTTCAGGTCACCATTTTAGAAAAAGAAGCGGCTTTAGGGGGGAAATTGCAGCGCCATCACGAGGCAGGCTACTCTTTTGATTTAGGACCGAGCACCATTACAATGAAGGCCTATTTTGAAGAAGTGTTTACATCCTGTCATAGACGGATGGAGGATTATGTGACCTTTTATCCGATTTCTCCGCTGACCAAAAATATTTTTCCAGATGGACATACGGTCGAGTTTACGCCGAATATTGAGCAAATGGAATCACAAATTGCTGCATTCAGTCCTGAAGATGCGAAGCAATACCGCGCATTTTTACAGGAATCAAAGACGCTTTTTCAAAAGGCAGAGGAGCAGTTTTTAAATCGTTTGTTATTGAGCTGGAAGGATAAGGCGGATGTAAAGCTGATGAAAGCACTTCTTGCTGTCAAACCATTCACATCGGTTCAGCGCCTGCTGCGTCAATATTTCCGTCATCCCCATACATTGGCGATGTTTGGACGGTATGCCACTTATATTGGCTCTTCTCCCTACGAGGCGCCGGCTATTTTTAATATGATGGCGTATTTAGAAGGAGAGAAAGGGATTTATGGAATACAGGGCGGTACATATCGTTTAGTTGAGGCATTTGAGACGCTGGCAAAAGAATTAGGCGTTCAGATTTACCTCAATGAACAAGTGAACAAGATTCATGTGAAGGATCGGCGCATCAAAGGAGTGGAGACGGATCAGCAGATGTATGAGGCAGATCAAGTCATTGCAGGAGCAGATGCGCTGACTGTATACCGTCATCTCATAGATGAAAAAGACCGTCCTCGTTTTTTAAATCAAAAACTGTCTGGCATTGAACCGTCGTTGTCGGGCTTTGTTCTCTTATTAGGGGTACCTAAAGTCTATGAACAGCTGGTCCATCACAATGTGTTTTTCCCTGAGGATTATGAGCAAGAATTCAAGGATATTTTCCAGAAAAAACAAATGCCTCAAGACCCGACACTTTACATATGCTATTCAGGCCATTCAGAACCAGCTTTAAGCGGAGGACCGGGAAGAAGCAACCTGTTTGTACTGGCCAATGCACCTTATGTGACAAAAGAGCAAGATTGGGACATGCTAAAGGAGACATATCGTCAGCATGTAAAAAACAAATTAATGGAAAAAGGTCTTTTTGATTTGGATGAGCTTATTGAATATGAAGCGGTTCAAACCCCGCTCGATCTGCAGCAGAAAACGGGGGCATATCGTGGAGCCATTTATGGCATGTCTTCAAACTCGTTCAAACAGGCGTTTTTTCGCATCAATAATCAGTCAAAAGATATTGAAGGACTTTGGTTTGTTGGAGGAACAAGTCATCCAGGCGGCGGCACGCCGATGGTGACAAAATCAGGCCAGCTTGTCGCAGAAGCGATGCTGAAGCAATGGACGTAATCAAAGATGAAAAGGAGAGAAATCGAGTGATTGTGGAAAAAAGAAGGTTTCCGTCGCCCCATCCGCATATTCACTTATATACAGTGACCTATGAGGCAGATGGACTTCGGATGAAAGGGCTGCTCGCTGAACCGGCCGGAGAAGGTTTCTACGACGGCTTTTTGTATTTACGAGGCGGCATTAAAAATGTGGGGATGGTCAGACCAGGCCGGATTGTGCAATTTGCCGCGCAGGGTTTTGTCGTCTTTGCTCCCTTTTACCGAGGAAACCAAGGAGGCGAAGGGAACGAAGATTTTGCCGGAGAAGATCGAAAAGATGCGTTCGCTGCCTTTCAGCTGTTAAAACAGCACAAAAAAGTGAAGAAGGATCGCATTCATATCTTTGGTTTTTCGCGAGGCGGTATTATGGGCATTTGGACCGCTGTTGAAATGAAACAAGAGGCGGCTTCCTTTGTCACATGGGGAGGCGTCAGTGACATGAAACTGACTTATGAAGAGCGGGTGGATATGAGACGGATGATGAAGCGTGTGATTGGCGGACCGCCGCATAAGGTGCCAGAGGCATATGAGAACAGAACCCCTTTAAATGATGTGGATAAAATTGAAGCACCTGTCCTCATCATCCACGGAGAAGAAGATCAAAATGTATCGATTGAGCATGCGTATTTGTTAGAAGATGCGCTGCGCCAGCACGGAAAGTCCGTGGAGACATGGTATTTCCACGGATACAATCACTACTTCCCGCCGCAGCATAATCGAGAAATTGTGAGAAGACTGACCACATGGATGCACAGCCGAAAAAGCGGAAATGTGGTAAAATAAGCAGTATAACGAAATATAGAAAGTAGGGGGATTTTCATTATGGGAATGCCTGTTGAATTTAATACAATGATTGTCACAAAGGGAAAAGAGACAAGAATTGAAGAAAATGTATTTGAACTCATGAAGGATGGATACCGCATTTATCCATTAAATATTCCACTTGAGGTGCGCAAAACGAAAGACGGAGAAAAAACTGGGACAGCACATGTTGAAAAGCTGGAGCTGACAGACAATGTCACGAAGGTGACGTACCGTCTTGTGTCATTGCATTCAACCAACTAAAAAAGCTGAGGGATTGAATTTCCTCAGCTTTTTTCATTTGGTTATACGAGTGGTCCGCCTTTGGCTTCAATGTCACTTGCCGCGTGGCTGAATTTTTGGAAGTTCTTTTTAAATTCATTGGCAAGGAAGTGTGCTTTTTCTTGATAAGCCTCTTGGTCATCCCATGTTTTAGCAGGTTGAAGCACTTCATCTGGTACACCAGGAATATGAAGCGGGATGTGTAAGCCAAAGATGTCATCAGTAATCATCTCGGCATTGTCAAGGTCACCTTCGATTGCTGCCTGCACCATTGCTCTTGTATGAGCGAGATTCATTCGTTTGCCTGTACCGTAGCCTCCGCCAGTCCAGCCTGTATTCACAAGGAATACTTTTGCACCGTGCTCATCAATCTTTTTGCCAAGCATTTCAGCATAGACGTGAGCTGGAAGCGGAAGGAATGGTGAACCGAAGCAAGTAGAGAATGTCGTTTCTGGTGATGTGACACCGCGCTCAGTTCCAGCTAATTTACTTGTGTACCCGCTCAAGAAATGGTACATTGCCTGCTCTTTTGTTAAACGGCTGATTGGAGGTAAGACGCCAAACGCATCAGCTGTTAAGAAGACAATGGCAGATGGGTGTCCTGCGATACTAGGTTTCACGATGTTATCAATCATTTCGATTGGGTAAGCAGCGCGTGTATTTTCAGTAAAGAAGGTATCATCGTAATCCGCTTCACGTGTTTCTTCATCAAGCACAACGTTCTCAAGAACTGATCCGAAGCTGATCGCTTTGTAGATCTGCGGTTCTTTTTCTTCACTTAAGTTCACACATTTCGCATAGCATCCGCCCTCGATATTGAAGACCCCTGTGCCAGACCAGCCGTGTTCATCGTCTCCGATCAGCTTGCGGCTTGCGCTTGCAGAAAGCGTCGTTTTCCCCGTACCTGAAAGTCCGAAGAATAGGGCCACATCGCCTTCTTGACCTACGTTTGCTGAGCAGTGCATGGATAAAATGTCTTGCTCAGGAAGCAGGTAGTTCATCACAGAGAAAATGGACTTTTTCATTTCTCCTGCATATTCTGTTCCACCGATAAGAATCGTGCGTTTTTCAAAAGAAACGATGATAAACGTTTCAGAGTTTGTGCCATCTGTTGCAGGATCTGCTTTAAAGTGCGGTGCAGATAAGATGGTGAAAGGTTTTTCGTTTGAAGAAGGTGTTGATCCGTCAGGTCTGATAAATAGCTGCTTGGCAAAAAGATTGTGCCATGCGAATTCGTTTACAACTGTAATCGGCATACGATATCTTTCATCAGCGCCTGCAAACCCTTCAAAGACGAATAGTTCATCACGTTCTTTTAAGTATGACACAACCTTTGTATATAAACGGTCAAATGCTTCTTTGGAGATCGGCTGGTTTACTTGACCCCAATCGATTTTATGTTCAGAGCTTTCTTCTTTGACGATAAATTTATCTTTAGGCGAACGTCCTGTATAGGCTCCAGTTGTAGCGCGGACGGCTCCAGTTGATGTTAAAACGCCTTCATTACGTGCCAAAATCTTTTCAACAAGTTTCGGAACAGATAAATTTTGGTGCGTATTTTCTAATGAGAGCAATGACTGCAAATCTTCTTTTAAATCCACTGAGTTCATAAAAAAACCCTTCCTTTACCGTTGAATTTGTTTGTTTCGATTAGTATAACACATTAATAATAATAGTCTATACTATTTAAAAATTTTTGTGTGTGTTTTTTCATTTCTGCTATGAAAATATGCTTTTTGGTGATGCTAATGGTGAGGAGAAAAAAGAGGGAGATAATTCTTATGAAGCATTGACATGACGCAAGGGTTTAAGATAAGATATCTTATTGAACGGATACTCTTATCCCGAGTTGGTGGAGGGACAGGCCCGATGAAGCCCAGCAACCGGTTTCTTATGAAAAAGGCATGAAAATGCTGAGAAACCAAGGTGCTAACCTGATGCAAGGTACAAGAACACCTTGAGCGATAAGAGTGAAAGGCATGCGATCTCAGACCCTTTCCTCGCAATGAAGGAAATGGTTTTTTTATTTTTGGGATATCATATGAACAAATTGCCAATAACATCTCTAATATAAACGTTTTCAAATATAAGAGGGAACGAGTTCCGTATCATATTGGAGGCCTCATCTTGGGATGATGTGGTCTTGTACAGGAGGAAATAGCCATTATGAGTCAAAATCGTCGTTTATTTACTTCAGAATCAGTGACAGAAGGACATCCGGATAAAATCTGTGATCAAATTTCAGACAGCATTTTGGATGAAATTTTAAAGAAAGATCCAAATGCACGTGTTGCCTGTGAAACTTCTGTTACAACCGGTCTCGTATTAGTAAGCGGTGAAATTACAACGTCTACTTATGTCGATATTCCAAAGACGGTGCGTGACACAATTAAGGAAATTGGCTACACACGTGCGAAATATGGTTTTGATGCGGAAACATGTGCGGTACTTACATCAATTGATGAACAGTCTGCTGATATTGCGCAAGGTGTAGACAAAGCGCTTGAAGCACGTGAAGGAACAATGACTGAAGAAGAAATTGATGCGATTGGTGCAGGTGACCAAGGATTGATGTTTGGTTTTGCCAACAACGAAACCGAAGAGCTCATGCCGCTGCCAATTTCACTAGCGCATAAATTATCTCGCCGTTTAACAGAAGTACGCAAGAATGAAACACTTGCATACCTTCGTCCAGACGGAAAAACACAAGTTACAGTTGAATATGATGAGCAAAACAAACCAGTTCGTATTGACACAGTGGTTATTTCTACGCAGCATGCACCAGAAGTGACTCTTGAACAAATTCAAAGTGACTTAAAAGAGCATGTCATCAGTCCTGTCGTTCCAAGTGAACTGATTGATGAACAGACAAAATACTTTATTAACCCAACTGGCCGTTTCGTGATCGGTGGACCTCAAGGGGATGCTGGTTTAACTGGACGTAAAATCATCGTTGATACGTATGGCGGATACGCTCGTCATGGCGGCGGTGCTTTCTCAGGTAAGGATGCAACGAAGGTTGACCGTTCTGCGGCATACGCTGCACGTTACGTAGCGAAAAACATCGTAGCTGCCGGCCTTGCAGATTCTTGTGAAGTACAGCTTGCTTATGCAATTGGGGTTGCACAGCCTGTATCGATTTCAATTGATACATTCGGAACAGGAAAAGCTTCAGAAGAAAAATTAATTGAAGTGGTTCGTGCAAACTTTGATCTTCGTCCAGCTGGCATTATTAAAATGCTTGACCTGCGCCGTCCGATCTACAAACAAACAGCTGCATACGGGCATTTCGGCCGTCACGACTTAGATCTTCCGTGGGAAAAAACGGATAAAGCCGATACACTTCGCAAAGAAGCATTGGGACAATAACAACATAAAAAACCGCTTATTTTAAGCGGTTTTCCTTTTGATTAAAAAAAAATCTGCAAAAAGCGAAAAAATGTGAAACAAAATCGGACAAAATACTGTCTAATTATAGGTCTACTTTTAAGAAATAACATAACGTGGAGGCAATAATATGTGTGGGTTTGTTGGTGTATTTAATCACCGTCCATTGTCCGAAACTACTGAACAGGAAGAGCTAATTAAACAAATGAACCGTCTCATCGTTCATCGTGGTCCGGATGATGAGGGTTACTTTCATGATGAGCATGTAGGATTTGGATTTAGACGTTTAAGTATTATAGATGTTGAGCACGGAAAGCAGCCGCTTTCTTATGAAGATGAAAAGTATTGGATTATTTTCAACGGAGAAATTTATAACTATGTGGAGCTGAAGGAAGAGCTTGTGAAAAAAGGCTATACGTTCAGCACAGATTCTGATACGGAAGTACTTCTTGCCACATACCGTCATTATAAAGAAGAAGCGGCTTCAAAGCTTCGCGGCATGTTTGCATTTTTAATTTGGGATAAAGAAGCGCAATTATTATATGGCGCAAGAGATCCTTTTGGCATCAAACCGCTTTATTTTACACAAATGGATGAGCAAGTGTACTTTGCGTCTGAACGCAAAAGCTTGATGGCAGTGAACGAGAACATTTTATTTGATGAGACATCCTTACAGCAATATATGTCATTCCAGTTCGTACCTGAGCCAAATACACTTGATCAAAAGGTGCACAAAGTAGAGCCAGGTCATCAGTTTACTTTACGCCCAGGACAGGAGATTGAATTTAAGACTTACTGGAAGGTTCAATTCAAGCCTGAGCAAACACAAGAACAAAAGCTGATTGAAGAAGTCCGCGATGCAATCTATGATTCTGTGAAAATTCATATGAGAAGTGATGTACCTGTTGGTTCATTCCTATCAGGTGGTATCGATTCTTCTTTCATCGTATCTGTCGCAAAGGAATTTCATCCTGAGCTGAAGACGTTTTCTGTTGGCTTCCAGCAGGATGGCTTTAGTGAAGTTGATGTAGCGAAGGAAACGGCTGATAAGCTTGGCTTACAAAACTTCAGCGCGGTGATTTCTCCTGAGGAATATATGAATGAGCTTCCGAAAATTGTTTGGCATTTAGATGATCCTTTAGCTGATCCGGCGGCGATTCCATTGTACTTCGTGGCAAAGGAAGCAAAGAAACAAGTGACGGTTGTTCTTTCTGGTGAGGGAGCAGACGAGCTGTTCGGTGGATATAATATTTACCGTGAGCCGCTTTCTCTTAAACCATTTGAATCTGTACCATCTATGCTGAAAAAGCTTCTTCTTCGTCTGGCGCGCTTAATGCCAGAAGGAATGAAAGGAAAAAGCTTTATCGTCCGCGGCTGTACACCATTAGAGGAACGTTATATCGGTAATGCGAAAATCTTTGAAGAGCCAGTAAAGAAAAACCTCTTAAAGCAGTATGATCCGAACATTACGTATCGTGATGTGACGAAGACATACTTCGAGGAAAGTGCAGGCTACAGTGATATTAACAAAATGCAATATGTTGATATTCATACGTGGATGCGCGGGGACATCTTACTGAAAGCAGATAAGATGACAATGGCGAATTCTCTTGAGCTTCGTGTTCCTTTCCTTGATAAGGTCGTATTTGAAGCAGCTTCTAAAATTCCAGAAGAGCTGAAAACAAAAGATGGCACAACGAAATATTTATTGCGTAAAGCAGCAGAAGGCATTGTGCCTGACCATGTGTTAAACCGCAAGAAGCTGGGCTTCCCTGTTCCAATTCGTCATTGGCTGAAAAATGAGATGAACGCTTGGGCGAAAGACATCATTAAAAACAGTCAAACTGACGAATATATTAACAAAGCGTATGTGCTTGATTTATTAAATGAACATTGTGCTGGTAAAGCAGATCATAGCCGTAAGATTTGGACTGTCCTGATCTTTATGATTTGGCACAGCATTTATGTCGAGCGCAGTATTGATCCAGAGCAATTGAATCATCAACCGAAAGAAGTCATCTTCAGTTAATGAAAAAAGGTTTTCAGCTTTGTGCTGAAAACCTTTTTTGTCATGATAGAAAGGGGTGGAAAAGGGTAAAATAACAAGCGGTTCATAGTTATTGCTTAATATCCTGAAAAAAACATGATAAAGTGAAGATACACGTATGATGTTAACGAGATAAAAGGGAACGATAGTATTGTCCTTTTTCTACATATTCTCTGCGGATTCGGTCCATGTCTTGGATATCTTCATCTGTTAACAGCCGAACGACTTTGGCTGGACGGCCAAAAGCGAGTGATCCTTTTGGGATGACCTTTCCTTGAGGGACAAGACTTCCTGCACCGATAAAGGCGCCTTCGCCAATCTCCGCACCATCGAGAATAATAGACCCCATGCCAATGAGGGCATTTTTTCGAATGATTGAGCTATGTAATGTGACTTGGTGTCCAATAGTAGCACCATCTTCAATAAGAAGTGTTTTTCCAGGACTTTGATGCAGGCACGATAAATCTTGAATGTTGACGTTCTTTCCAATTCTCACAGGTGCAACATCGCCTCTGATGACGGTTTGAAACCACACGCTCGAATATTCTCCGATTGTGACATCACCGGTAATGGTGGCGTTATCTGCGACAAAGACCGATTCATGAATCTCAGGTGTAAACTGATGATATGGATAAATCACTTTTTCGACTTCCTTTCTTAATACAACATTTGTGAGGTGTTTACTTTGTGGACTTGGCATGCTGAAAGACCAGTTGGTACAATTGTCATTGTACATGGTGCGAGTGAATATCACGGCCGATATAAATGGCTGATTGAAATGTGGCGGAATGCAGGCTATCACGTCGTCATGGGTGACTTGCCTGGACAAGGCACATCGACACGTGCGCGAGGCCACATTCGTTCGTTTCAAGAATACATTGATACAGTCGATGAATGGATCGAACATGCGAAATCATTCAGACTTCCTACTTTTTTACTTGGACACAGTATGGGTGGACTCATTTCAATTGAGTGGATGAAGCAGTATACCCATACGAAGTTGAATGGCCTTATTTTATCATCACCTTGTTTAGGTCTGCAATTTAAACCGAAGAAGCTGATGGATTTTGCGTCAAAAGGTCTAAATGTGCTGGCACCGTCTTTTAAAGTGGAGTCAGGTCTGTCGATTGAACTAGCGACACGAAATCAGGCGGTCATTGAGGCAGACTCAAATGATTCTCTTTACGTGACAAAGGTGTCGGTTCGCTGGTATCGAGAGCTGATCAAAAATATCGATGCGGCGATGCAGCCGACAAATGTCTTTAAATCGATCCCGCTCCTTTTAATGCAGGCGGGAGATGATAAGATCGTCGATAAAACGAGGGTGATTAAATGGTTCAATGGCATAGAATCAACCAATAAATCATACCGTGAATGGGAAGAGCTGTATCACGAAATTTTTAATGAACCAGAAAGAGAAGATGTGTTTAAGGCGGCAAGAGCCTTTACAGATCAATATATTTGATTGTGAGCTTTAAGTTGGGGGTGGAGTGATTTGTCAGTACCAGAGCGTCCTTTTGCACTGATGACAAAGGTGTATAAAGATATTTTTCCGCTTGTTCATCAGGAGCTGAAAAAGTGGCGGGCTCATGCCGAAATGATTGAAAATGAAGAACTGAGAACGCAGGCACTAGCGAGCATATCGAGTAAAACGTTTCACTGTGAAGGCGGAGGCATTTTATCTCTTCTAGCAGGCGATGAGAAAGAAACGTGCATTGAATTCATTGTGGCGTATCAAACCATCAGTGACTACTTAGATAACCTATGTGACCGCAGCACGTCGCTTGATCCTAAGGATTTTCATATGCTGCATCAAGCGATGAGAGATGCGCTTGATATTCATGCTGAGCTCAAGCCATACTATCAATTCCGTGATGATCAAGAGGATCATGGATATTTACATGCGCTTGTCCGCACATGTCAAGACGTGCTTACGCGCGTTCGGCATTATTCGATCATTCAGCCATATTTACACACGCTGTGTGATTACTATAGTGACCTTCAAGTACATAAGCACGTCGTTCCTCATGAGCGTGTACCACGGCTAGAGTCATGGTTTCGCCAATATGAAAAAGATTTGCCGAAGATGGAATGGTATGAGTTTTCAGCTTGTGCGGGATCAACGTTAGGAATATTCTGTCTTGTGGCGTATGCGCTGCAGCCTGATTTTACAGAAAAGCAGGCGAAGCAAATTTATGAAAGCTATTTCCCTTATATTCAAGGTCTGCACATTTTACTCGATTATTTAATTGACCAAGAAGAGGACCGGCTTGGGGGAGATCTGAATTTTTGCTCATACTATGATTCTCATCATGAGATGATGGATAGACTTCAGCATTTTATCGAAAAAGCGGATGAGCAGCTGAAAGGTATTCCGCATGAAAACTTTCACAAATTGATTAACAGAGGATTACTGGCGGTCTATTTGTCCGATGAAAAAGTGACAGCCCAAAAAGAGATGAACAAGCTGGCAAAGCGGCTGATCAAATCAAGCGGGAAAACATCGTTCTTTTTCTATATTAACGGAAGAGCCTATCGGACCTATCAGAAAATGCCTTGGATGAAATCATCATAAAAAGCTCAAATCCATTAGGATTTGAGCTTCAGCGTGTAGACAAACCCTCGCATTCGGTGTCAGGTCTGCGCGCCGGTACTCACGAATGTCAAATTCGCTCCGTTCCGGTGCTTGCCCGTTCCTAGACTGCAAAGGTTTTCTATCACGCTGAAAAGAAGAAAAAAAGCTAAAATGCACATCATTTTAGCTTTTTTTCAATGGCGACCACAAACGGCGGGTCGTTTTGAATATTCATGTATTGATATGATAAAACTTGTACCTCTTCATGAGGCAGTGATCTGCAATAGTCGAGAAGCACTTCTTTTTCTCTTTTTCCTTCGGGATGTCCGTGGTAGATCACAAGGACGATCAGACCTCCGGGTTTGAGCCATTCGAGGAGCTGCTTGATGGCTTCAATGGTTGTATGAGCCTGAGTGGTGACGGCTTTATCGCCTCCGGGCAGATACCCAAGGTTAAACACTGCACCGGCTATTTGTCCATAAGCATCCTTCGGAAGATGATCCGCCAGTTTTTCATGTCCATCATGGATGAGGTGAACGTAAGGATATTGATCGCCAAGTCTTTTGCTTGTCTGCTGCAAGGCTTCCTCTTGCACGTCGAATGCAAACACTTGTCCATCAGTTCCTACAAGGTCAGCTAAATAGAGTGTATCGTGGCCGTTGCCCATTGTTGCATCTATAACGATGTCGCCTTTTTGACAAGCGCGTTCTAACAGCTCTTTACTAAAAGGAAGCATGCGTTTCAAAATCATTTAGCTGCTTCTTCCAATCTGACGAAACGTTTCCCTTGGTAGCTGTTACGTCTTTCGAGCTCAGCATTAATGGCATTGAGTACTTCCCACTTATTTACACTCCACATTGGACCAACCATTAATTCAATTGGGCCGTCGCCTGTAATACGGTGAATAATCATTTCTGGCGGCAGAATCTCCAGTTGATCACAAACAAGCTGAACATATTCCTCCTGGCTTAAAAACTCAAGCTTTCCTTTTTCATATTGCTTGACCATTGGAGTCCCTTTTAAAAGGTGAAGCAAATGAATTTTAATTCCTTGCACATCTAAATCCGCAACAGCTTTTGCTGTTTCCATCATCATGTCCCGGTTTTCAAGAGGCAGTCCATTGATGATATGTGAGCAGACACGAATTCCGTGTTTTCTCAGTTTTTCTACACCTTCAACGTAGCATTCATAATCATGAGCACGGTTGATGAGCATAGCTGTCCGTTCGTGTACCGTTTGAAGACCAAGCTCTACCCATAGGTAAGTGCGTTCGTTTAATTCGGCTAAATACTCGACTACGTCATCCGGCAGACAGTCAGGTCTTGTTGCAATGGATAGACCTACGACACCATCCAGATTCATGACGGTTTCATATTTTTCTTTTAGGACAGGAAGCGGTGCATGTGTGTTTGTATACGCCTGGAAATACGCCATGTATTTTCCGTCTTTCCATTTTGTATGCATCCGGTCTTTGATTTCGTTAAATTGAGTGATGAGATCATCAGCCCGGTTTCCTGCAAAATCACCAGATCCAGCGGCACTGCAAAATGTACAGCCGCCGTGGGCTACAGTACCATCACGGTTTGGGCAGTCAAAGCCGCCGTCTAAGGCTACTTTAAATACTTTATGACCAAAGTGTTCACGCAAATGGTAGTTCCACGTGTGATAACGTTTTTCGCTGTTTGAATATAAAAAAGGGTTATGCTGATCCAAGTCAGTAACCTCCTTGCATAATAATAGGCATCCTTAAAGTTTAACAAAAATCACGAAGGAGGACAATTGAATCTGTCCAACATTTTCTTTAGTGAAAAAGCGTTACATGGGCAAAATAGGCGGGAGCGATGATGAAATGGAGGGAATGTAAGATGGCAACAAGGCAGTCGATCGATGAATTTATCCAAAAAAGTACGGAAACCCTTGAGTTTGCAAATGAACAATTTGATTTGAGCTCACGTCAGGAACATTATAATGAGGAAGAGTTTTCAAAAGCACAGCTCATGCTTGAGAATACGGTCAATGAATTAGAAAAATTAAAAGATGTCGCCAATGACCAGCAAAGAGAACGTTTAGACAGGGCGCGAGTTCAAATTCAGAGCTTGCAAAATCAAATGATTTTAGGGATTTCCTACGATAATGAATGATGAACAGATCCTTCTTTTAAGGGTCTGTTTTTTATTTTTTTTAATAAGTGATTGACTTTTATGCTGGGTGTCTATATTGTATTAAGTGTACTACATCAACTAATACACTACAGACACTTAAAAAGTGAAGAAAGGTGTTCAACCATGAAAAAAGAAAAAAAACCAATCAATTTGAAGTGGATGGTGCTGGCTGTTGCGTTAGCATGTACATTTTTTTTCGTTCTTGTTTTCATTGGTTTTGAAGTTCAAAAAGATTTGATACCCAATTCAGTTCCTTTAATGCAAGGACATGATCAAGCGATAGGACTGCAAAAGCATGAATGAGGAAAGAGGGAGTCATCATGATTCAAATAGATCCAAGAAGCGCTGCGCCAATATATGAACAAATCATTGAGCAGCTCAAAATTTTATGTTTAAAAGGCGTGATGAAGCCAGGTGACAAACTGCCCTCTGTCAGAGAGCTCGCCACCATTATCATTGCCAACCCAAACACCGTCAGTAAAGCCTATAAAGAGCTGGAGCGGGAAGGGATTATTGAAACTCTGCGGGGCCGCGGTACGTATGTAACAGAAGGTGCTCAGTTAAAGCTGAATGAAGGGAAGGTGCTCGAGATGAAAGAACAGTTAAGACAACTCATCATAGAAGCTCATTATGCTGGTATTGATATTCATCAGCTCAAGGAATGGCTGGAAGAGATCGGCTCAAGTCTAAAAGGAGGAAAACAAGTTGATTGAGGTCAGAAATGTATCGAAGAAATTAAATGGACGCGAAGTACTCAGCGACGTTTCCTTCAAAATAGGCGAAGGTGAGATCTTCGGTCTGCTTGGCCGGAATGGCTCTGGGAAAACAACACTTCTCAGATTAATTCAGCAAATTCTTCTTCCGGATGAAGGAGAGATTTATTTTAAAGATGTGCTGGTGAAAGACCACCCTTTAGTAAAGCAAAATATTGTATTCATGCCAGTCGTGAATCCTTACTTTGATAGATACAATTACGGACAGCTTGTCCAGCTGTTAAAGCATATATATCCAAAGTTTGACGTGACCTATGCCAATGAGCTTGTGAACCGCTATGAAATTCCGGAAAAAGTGAAGTATCGTGAGTTGTCGACAGGGTTAAAGAAACAGCTGTCATTAATTTTAAGCTTTGCCATCAAACCAGCGGTCATTTTATTAGATGAGCCGACTGATGGAATTGACGCCGTCACAAGAAATGACGTTCTTCAGCTGATGATTGACGAGGTGGCAGAACGACAAACAACGATTTTAATTACATCTCACCGCTTAGAGGACATTGAGCGCATGTGTAATCGAATTGGATTTTTAGAAGGAAATGAACTCACAAGTGTCATGGATTTAGATGAATTAAAGAATGACTATGTCAAAATCCAAATGGCCTTTGAAGAAGATATGAACTTAAGTATTCGAAAAAATGGCGTGGCGATTTTGGATCAAGCGGGCGTTTTCTATACAGCGCTTGTTCTAAAAACCGACGAAGAAGCTAAAGAGTACTTGAAGTCACTGAAACCAAAAGTATGGCATGAACTGCCTGTGAATTTAGAAGAAGTATTCATTGCGAAGTTTGGAGGGAAACGCAGATGGTAAAGCGGCAATTATTATATAAGGAGTGGAAGCAATCTGAGCTGACATTCATTTTAGTGATGCTTGTTGCGGTGTTTGCGACGCCCTTCGCATTCTTAATGGAATATTCGTCTTTTCAAACGTGTCTAAACGATACAGAGTGTATTACGGATGCACCACGTTTTTCTTATATCTTTAAGACGGATCCTTTCCTCTCTCTTTCATGGCTAATGGGAATTTTCTTTGCTGTCATGCAGCTTGGATTTGAGAGAAATAAAGGGCAGATGGATTTTACCTTATCCTTACCATTTAGCAGGAGTACAATCTATCACACAAAGTTTTTCTTAGGTGCTGGAATCATTGCAGTCGCTCATGCCGTTTCTTATGTTCTTACTTATTTACTTATTTTAGGACTTAACCCACTAGAAACACCTGGCTTTCATAGCGTTTATATCATTTCGCTTGTGTCCTCCTTGATGTTTTATAGTTTATTTTTTGCAGCGGGTACTTTAACCGGAAGTTCCATTGCGCAAGCAATCGTTGGGTTCAGCACAGCTATTTTACCCTTTTTAGTGATCGGATTACCGCTTGTTCATGTAGATTTTATTATCAAGACAAGTGGGAGTTGGTTAGATAAGAGCTTCGCTTATTTGATATCGCCTATATCTCCAATCAACTATATTATAGATGAACCTTTCCGATCTGATTATCCTCTTTGGTTCTCAGGCGAAAAAATCATTATACCTATTGTCATGGTGGTTCTGTTTTATCTAATTGGCTTAATTAGCTTTATAAAACATCCAATTGAAAGAAATGGCCGCTTCTTCCTTTACTCAAGTATGGATAGACCTATTCAGATTATGGTCATTGTCTTCGGTGTTCTAGGGTTTGGATGGTTTGGTTTTTCTTCAGATAATTCCATATTTGGTTATATCGTTGGTATGCTCATCGGTGGAGTCGTAGGCGCCTTAACGAGTTATTTCTTAATCTATAGAAAAAGATAAACAGAGAGCAGGGGAGTAGAGATGATTCAGATTCAAGCATTAGATCATGTATTTAAAATTGGTAAAAAGGGCAGGGAAAATGAAATTCCTGTGCTGAAAGGGATTGACCTGTCCATCAAAAGAGGCGATATTGCTTGTATTGTTGGACGAAGTGGTTCGGGGAAATCGACTTTATTGAACTTAATATCAGGCTATATTACGCCAACGAGCGGAAAAATTGTCATTGATGGCACCGATGTGACCGGCTTTAATGAAAAAGAATGGGCAGACTTTCGCTTAGATCACTTTGGCTTTATCTTTCAAAGCTTTCAGTTGATCGGGAGCTTAACAACGTATGAGAATGTTGAACTTCCGCTCACTTTAAAAGGGGTGAAGCCGTCTGAACGAAAAGTGAAAGTAAAAGAAATGCTGAAACGAGTAGGACTCGAACATCATGCAGGACATTACCCAAATGAGCTGTCAGGCGGACAGCAGCAGCGTGTGAGTATTGCAAGAGCCTTGATTTTAAATCCATCTATTATTTTAGCGGATGAACCAACAGGTAGTCTGGATTCAGAAACTGAAGGAGAAATTTTAGCCTTTATCCAGCAGCTCAATCGCGAAAAAGGAATTACATTTGTCATCATTACACATGACGATGAAGTCGCTTCAATCGCAGACACAACGTTCCAGCTTCACGACGGTGTATTAAAGAAAGGGGAACAATCCATTGAAATTTAGAGATCAGGTCAAATTCATTAGAAGAAATATGAAGAAAAATAGATTGCGTGTGTTTATGACCATTCTTGCGACGACAATGGCATGCTCTTTCTTAATCGTTCTAGCGTCTGTCGGTTTTGGTTTGCAAAAATCAGCTCAAGATGAAATTATGAAACAGCAAATCATCACTGAAATTAAAGTGTTAGGAAAAGAAAAAGGAGACGTTAAGATTGATGATTTAAAGAAATATGATCATGTGAAATCTGTCGTCTCAAGAACGGCAATCAATCCATCGGTTAACGTCGAGCTCGATAACCGTTCAAGTGAAACGCAGGCTGCTTTGACTGATATGAAAGAAGAAAAAGAAGCAGGGCTTGAGCTAGACCGAGGAAAAGTCCCAACATCAGCGAACGAAATTGTGGTTGGATATCATATGGCGCAGCAACTGTGGACAAAAAAAGAACGCGAAGCCTATGAAAAAGAATTAAACCAGACGTCAAATGGGGAAGAAACACCGAAGGAGCCAAAAGGCTACACGAAGGATATTTTAAATAAAGTGATTCAAATCAAAGTGCCAAAACTAAATGAAGAAGGGGAAGTCGTTAAAGAAAAAACATTTGATTTCCGTGTAGTAGGTGTTTTGAAAAAGCCGAATTTGGAGTGGCAGGAGGATCATAAAATTCTGATTCCGAATGCTTATGAAAAAGAATTTGGTCAAATACTCGACCTGTCTCCTGAAGCTGGAAATGTCGAAAAAATGACTTCTGTTTATGCAGATAAATTCGACAATGTCGGTACGCTCACGAATAAACTGACAGATGAGGGCTATCAAGTCATCTCTGTAACGAACCAGCTTGAAGGAATGGATATGTTCTTTACGGTCTTCAAAATTGGACTCATTTTTGTCGGATGTATTGCAGTCATTATTTCTGCCATCGGTATTTTCAATACGATGACCATGGCGGTAACAGAGCGAACACAAGAGATTGGTATTATGAAAGCTATTGGCGCAAATCCATCCATTATCAAGCGGATGTTCCTAATGGAAAGTGCTTATATTGGAGTCATCGGATCAATCATCGGTATTATCATCTCATATTTGATTAGTTTCGCCGTTAATTTAATCATCCCAGCCATTTTGTCGTCCATGTCTGAGGGAGGATCAAGTGATCAATTCTCGATTACTTTTTCCTATATTCCACTCAGCCTTGTCATTACAGCGACAGTGATCAGCGCAGGGGTAGCGATCATTTCAGGGCTTAACCCGGCACGTAAGGCAACAAAAACGAATGTATTAGCAGCTTTAAGAAGAGAAATCTAAAAAAGAACCTCCTGTAAACCCGATTGGGCGCTCAGGAGGTTCTTTTTTATCTTAATTAAACATCGCTATTGCTTAGGTGCCCTGTATCCGGCACGCTCTGCTTCTTCTACTGAGCAGAACATTTTGGTTACATTCTTTGTTCTAGAGTAGTATCTGCTGCTTGGTGTGTGGTAAATACCGTTGACACTCCCTTTAATGTTACAGGCAGCCGATTCTTTTTTTGTTTCCTTTTGTGATTCATGACCGCCTGTGCTTTTTCCTTCATCTTTAGGTGCGGAGCGCTGGACGGTGGAAGACTTCGTATCGCTGCTGCTATTCTTGATTTCTTGTTTGAGTGTTTCATTGCTGGAGGTGAGCTTGTCTATTTTCTCTTCAAGCGATTGAATGGTCTTCTCTTGCTGTTTGACCGTTTCTTTTTCTGAGGTGATGGTTTCTAGCTTTTTTTCCAGCTTTTCTTTTTCCTTCTCCGCATCTTCTAAAGAGGAGGTAAGCGACTCTTTATCAGCTTTTAAGCGCGAAATGTCAGATGAGAGTTCCTTTTGATCCTTTAACAGCTGTTCGGAAGATGGATCGGCTTGTGCCTTTGGCGCATTTCCAGCAGTAAGCGGTAATGACATAATGGAAAAGAAGAGACCAATGATCAAAAAAGGATAAAAAAGTTTCTTTGAAAAAATCAGCTCGTTCTTGCGTTTGAGTAAGAAGAAATTGACAGCATACCCGATGGCAAAACAAACACATAAAAGACCTAATATGAGTAAAAACATATCTAACAGCCCCCCTAAATTGCTATTTACACCTATCATACCTCATTTTTCCATTTTGGGGAGCGGTTCAATTAAAAAAAACCTGTTTACACAGGGTTTTCCAGCGTGTAGACAAACCCTCGCATTGGTTGTCAGGTCTGCGCTCCGGTGCTCGCCCTTCCTAGACTGCAAAGGTTTTCTATCACGCTGAATAGAAGACAAAGAGCTAAAATAAAGATCATTTTAGCCCTTTGTCAACAATCTGAAAAACCCTGTTTACACAGGGTTTTCAGCTAATGGTAATCCTTTTATGGCTTCTTTTACTGTCAAATAAGTGATCGTATTCTGGAAATCTGTATCGAGGTCTTTCATTTTCAGCGCAAGCTGCGGCTTAATCCCAGTGATGATCAGTTCGGTTCCAGTTAGATTGAGAAGATGATGCAGTTTGAAAATACGTGCTGCGACGGAATCATCGACCTCGATTAAACCAGAAAGGTCGACAATTAAATAATCATCCTTTGAATCATCTAATATACAGGTTAACTTAGCGACAATGGCATCAAAGCGTTCTTCAGATAATTTTCCGATAAGCGGAAGAGCAGATACACCATTTTTGATTGGGACGATTGGCGTCGAAAGAGAGGTGACTTCCTGTAAGGAATCTTCTAGGAGCTGTTCATATTCTTTCTGTTTCGTAATATCCTTTTGAAAACCAATGAAAAATGTTTTGTCATCTTGTTCAATGTATAGAGGATCTATATTGAGTTCATTCCAAAAAAAAGTGCCGTCTTTTTTATAATTTTTTAGCTGTGTGGTAATAGGTATTTTGTTTTGAATTCCATGGCGAATTAAAGCAAGCTGCTTTTGATCCGTGTCTTTTCCTTGAAGGAATCGACAATTACGACCAAGAATCTCATCTGGTTTGTATCCAGTCATTTGTGTAAAGCCGTGATTCACATAAACGATAGGGTTATCCTCTAAGGAAGGGTCTGTAATGACAACACCGATCCGCGCATGATCCAGCGCTTTTTTGATGAGTTCAAGCTGTTTTTGCAAGCCGAAAATGTTCGAGCTGACCATATTACCCTCCTTTGCTGCTATAAGACATATCAAATGGTTGTCTTTTCAACCAAATGAATCCTTTTAAACGTAACATAACATATGTTCTGTTTCAACGATTGCAAACGCTTTGTTAAATTTGTCATCATAGTTTGTCCTCCATTAGAATAGAGTAAGTAAGGAGACTTTTCATTAGAAAAAGAAGGAATCAATTACTCATCATTCATAAAATGACAAAAATAGTTAATATGGATTAGGTGAAAATGATTCCAATGCATCAAGATTGTTTTTAGGTCATTCACATATAATGGAAGAAACAAGCTTTTTTTCTTCGTTAGAGAGAATAGACCTTTTACATGGATTATGACGGAACAGCAGAATGGCATTACAGGGGGCTGGACAGCCTGAAGTCGCTTTACTATTCTAAGGGCTTTAGGAAGGTGATGAAAATGCTGCAACAAGTCATTATTGCTTGCGCCATTGGAGGGGTCATGGGCATTCTCGGTCACGTAAAGAAAAAAGGCAGGCTAGAGAAGCCCAGAATGACAAAAAAGTTTATTTACTTAGGGTTTATTGAAGATTGGCTCGTTGGGATGATTGCCGCTACACTGCTTGTCTTATCCTCAAATCCCGAATCTAGTCTGCACTTGATCATCTTATCCATTATTTCAGGTTACGGAGGAGAAGCAGTTCTGCGAAGCTTCGATTTTGTGAGAGAAGAACGTTCACAGGATGCAGGCTCCAACCGTCATAACCGATCTCCACACGAATAATATCCTCTACTTTACCCTAGTCTAGGGTACATTCCCATTGTATACAAACCTGCTTGCACTTATGATCATAATTCTATAAAATACTACTTAGATGACGGTTACGATAAGAACAGTGAAGAGGAGTAGTAGGAAAGCAGTATTTGTCTTTAGAGAATTGACGGCTGGTGAAAGTCAATCAAATCTGCTTCTGAACTCGCCTCAGAGTTGCAGTTGCGTTAAAGCTTCTGTCGCATGTCTGCGTTAAAGATATTAAGTGAGCGTACGAACAGCATGTTACGCTAACAAGGGTGGTACCGCGGGAACCAAAAAATCTCTCGTCCCTTTCCAGGGATGAGGGTTTTTTGTTGATTTTAGAAAAATCTGAATTCTTGCAGTGGTCATCTAAGCAGATAAAGCCGTACATATTAAAGGAGGTTTTCACATTGAGTTTTCAGCATCGGGAAATTGAAAAGAAGTGGCAGGATTATTGGCTGACACATAAAACATTCGCCACATCTGACTCGGAAGATAAACCGAAGTTTTATGCACTTGATATGTTTCCATATCCATCAGGAGCAGGGCTTCATGTCGGGCACCCTGAGGGCTATACAGCAACGGATATTCTATCACGCATGAAACGTATGCAGGGATATGATGTTCTTCATCCAATGGGATGGGACGCATTTGGTCTCCCGGCAGAACAGTATGCACTTGATACAGGAAATGACCCGGCGGCCTTTACAGAAGAGAACATCAATAACTTCCGCCGCCAAATTCAATCACTAGGATTCTCGTATGATTGGGATCGAGAAATCAACACGACAGATCCGAATTACTACAAATGGACACAATGGATTTTCTTAAAATTGTACGAAAAAGGATTGGCCTATATCGATGAAGTACCAGTGAACTGGTGCCCAGCGCTTGGCACAGTGCTTGCAAATGAAGAAGTCATTGATGGAAAAAGTGAACGCGGAGGCCATCCTGTTGAAAGACGTCCTATGAAGCAGTGGATGCTAAAGATTACAGCATATGCGGACAGGCTGTTAGAAGATTTAGAGGACATTGATTGGCCTGAAAGCATCAAAGATATGCAGCGTAACTGGATCGGACGCTCTGAAGGAGCGCACGTTCATTTTGAAGTAGAAGGACATGACGAACAGTTTACGGTTTTCACAACGCGTCCTGATACACTATTTGGCGCAACATATGCAGTGCTTGCACCAGAGCATGCACTTGTTGAAAAAATTACATCAGATGCTCAAAAAGAAGCTGTTAAAGCGTATATCAAAGAGATTCAATCAAAGAGTGACTTAGAGCGGACAGATCTTGCTAAAACGAAAACGGGTATTTTCACAGGAGCGTATGCCATCAATCCTTTAAATGGTGAAAAGATGCCGATCTGGATTGCCGATTACGTGCTGGCGACTTATGGAACTGGAGCCATTATGGCGGTTCCTGCCCATGATGAACGTGACTATGAATTCGCCAAAACCTTTGATCTTCCAATTAAAGAAGTTGTAGAAGGCGGAGACATTGAAAAAGAAGCCTACACAGGTGATGGAAAGCACATTAACTCTGATTTCCTAAATGGGTTAGGAAAAGAAGAAGCGATTGAAAAAGCGATTGCATGGCTTGAAGAACATCAAAAAGGTGAAAAGAAAGTCACATATCGTTTAAGAGACTGGCTGTTCAGCCGTCAGCGCTACTGGGGTGAGCCGATTCCAATCATTCATTGGGAGGACGGAACATCTTCAGCTGTTTCAGAAGAAGAGCTTCCACTGATCTTGCCTAAGACGACAGAGATTAAGCCAAGTGGTACAGGTGAATCACCATTAGCCAATATTAAAGACTGGGTTGAGGTTGTAGATCCTGTTACAGGTAAAAAAGGCCGCCGCGAAACGAATACAATGCCGCAATGGGCAGGCAGCTGCTGGTATTTCTTACGTTATATTGATCCTCATAACACAGAAGAGCTTGCCTCTCCTGAGAAGCTGAAGAAATGGCTTCCAGTTGATGTGTATATCGGCGGAGCAGAACACGCTGTACTGCATCTTCTATATGCACGCTTCTGGCATAAGTTCTTGTATGATATCGGTGTTGTTCCAACAAAAGAACCTTTCATGAAATTGTTCAACCAAGGTATGATTCTTGGGGAAAACAATGAAAAAATGAGTAAGTCAAAAGGAAATGTGGTCAACCCAGATGATATCGTAGAATCTCATGGTGCGGATACATTACGACTTTATGAAATGTTCATGGGACCTTTAGATGCATCAATTGCTTGGTCTGAAACAGGACTTGATGGCGCTCGTCGTTTCCTTGATCGTGTATGGCGTCTCTTTACAAATGAAGATGGTTCACTCAGTGATAAAGTGACAGAGCAATCTGGCGGCGCATTAGAACGCAGCTATCATGAAACAGTTATGAAGGTAACGGATCATTATGAAGGCTTGCGTTTCAATACAGGAATTTCACAATTAATGGTGTTTATCAACGATGCCTATAAGGCGGATACACTGCCGAAAGAATATGCAGAAGGCTTTGTGAAGCTTCTTTCTCCAATTGCACCGCATTTAGCAGAAGAGCTTTGGAATAAACTTGGTCATGAAGGATCTATTTCTTATGAAGCATGGCCTCAATATGATGAGTCAAAGCTTGTCGACGATGAAGTAGAAATTGTTGTACAGCTTAACGGTAAAGTAAAAGCAAAATTAACCGTTCCTGCTGATGCAACAAGGGAGCAGTTAGAAGAGCTTGCGAAAAATGATGCACGTGTAAAAGAACAGCTTGAAGGGAAAACCATTCGTAAAGTGATTGCAGTTCCTGGGAAGCTTGTCAATATTGTTGCGAACTAATGATGACACCCATCGGTATGAACCGGTGGGTGTTCTTTATTTCCCGGGACATAATTTTGTCGAAAACAAGGTGATTCCCGCATCGGTCTCGTATTTTAACAGGTGATCAAGAAAATGAGGAGTGACGTCAATGGAAAAGGAAAGCAAACGTGAACAACTGCTCAGTCTGTTAGGAGAAATGCCAGAACGTCATCGCGTGGAGGCTTATACGTTAAAAATGGAAGAACGTGAATCATATGTAGTGGAAACTCTCATTCTCTCTATGAATGGTGTAGAGGAAGTCCCTGCTTATTTTGTGAAACCGAAGGATACGGTGAAAAAAAGACCCGTTGTGCTGTTCCAGCATTCACATGGCGGGAATTACGTGAATGGCAAGGAAGAGTTGTTAAAAGGTGCTCATTATTTGCAAACGCCTTCATATGCAAAAGAGTTTACGTCTAAAGGATATAGTGTACTGGCCATTGATCATGCAGGGTTTGGTGAGAGAAGAGGGAGAACAGAAAGTGAAATTTTTAAGGAAATGCTTTTAACAGGAAAAGTGATGTGGGGCATGATGCTGTATGAAAGTATGTGTGCGATTGATTATTTGCTGTCTCGATCTGATGTGCTGGCGGACAGGTTAGCTGTCTTTGGGATGTCAATGGGCGGTCTTCTTTCCTGGTGGACGGCTGCACTTGATGAGAGGGTCAGTGTGTGTATTGATCTTTGTGCACAGGTGGACCATCATACATTAATTGAAACGAACAATTTGGACAGACATGGCTATTATTACTATGTACCGAGCTTGGCGAAGCATTTTACAGCAGCGGACATTCAAGAAATGATTTTTCCAAGACCACATTTAAGCTTAGTTGGAAAGCTTGATCAGCTCACGCCTGCTGAAGGCGTTGGAAGGATTCAAAAGGTATTGAGTCAAACCTATGAAGCTGCTTCATTGAAAGAACGATATCAGCTTACCCGTCTTCATGCAGGTCATTTTGAAACAGCCGCTATGCGTCACGAGGCGACACGATTTTTGAAAAAGTGGCTGTAATCAAGAAACGCTTGGACATACTACGTCAAAAGAAAGGAGGAGACAGATGAAAAAAATCACCATCATTGGCGGATGCGGTGTGATTGGACGTCTTTTAACAAAAGCGCTCTCTGCTGAGTACAGCGTCACGATTATTGATCTAACAAGCTGTGTAGAAGGAGTCATTTTAGCCGATGCAGCGAATGAACAGAATCTATATGAGGCAATTCCGCGGGATACAGATGTCATCTTGCATCTTCTAAACATGGACATGACGCATGATGTGATGGATCATGAAGAATTTGCAAAAATGACTGATATTTTTTGGAGGAGTACCTATTATATGTTTCGTTCAGCCGCGCGGCATGGCATACGAAAAGTCATTTTTGCAAGCAGCAACCATGTGACGGATCGTTATGAAGAGGATGGACGCTCCTTACTTGGACGGCAGATTACAACTGACGATGTGCCTGCGACTAAAAATGTCTATGGCATATTAAAGTTTGCTTCCGAACAGCTGGGACGTTTGTTCCACGATCAATCGGGAATGTCTGTCATCAATTTAAGAATTGGAACAGTTGTAACAGATGAGATGAAGGCATTGCACAAAAAGCAAAGAACTAAAAGAACTCTGCTGTCACATGAGGATCTTACAGGTATGATAAAGGCAGCGGTTGAATCGGATATTCCCTTTGGGACCTATTATGCTGTATCAGAAAATGAAGAAAAGCCGTGGTCTACTGAGAAAACGAAGCTGGAGTTAGGCTATGAACCAGATGTCAATACGACAGAAATCCTCGAAGAAAATGATCGAGCATAAGGCATAATCATGTCATGAGCTAATGATCTTATTCTTTTGTTTCATGAGCATAAAAGCACGGCTGACATGATCTATCCAGTTGGTCTGTCAAAATGATTATAGACGCTTTCTTCCCCCGTTTGTTACATTTTAATCACGATATCGTCACAGGCTGCAGCTTACTTTCAGATGAAATGATAACGCTTTCAAAGAAAGGGCGTGATGAACATAGATCGTTCTATTAAAGGCCGATTGTTCAATTTATTTAATTACTCTTTTCTACTCATGTTCGCATTAATATGTGTGCTTCCGTTCATCCATGTCATTGCCGCCTCTTTTGCAACAGTAGAAGAGGTCATCACGAAGAAGTTTATTTTGTTCCCGACGACGTTTTCTCTAGAGGCATATCGATATATTTTTTCTACAGATATTGTGTATCGCAGTCTCATTGTGTCCATTCTTGTGACGTTCGTTGGAACAGCTGTCAGCATGTTTTTGTCCTCACTTATGGCATACGGGCTGTCTCGTCAGGAGCTAAAAGGCCGGAGAACACTGATGTTTCTCGTTGTTTTCACGATGCTGTTTAGCGGAGGTATGATTCCGACGTTTATTGTGGTGAAAACACTTGGTCTGCTTGATACCTATTGGTCACTTATTCTCCCGGTTGCAATCAATGCGTTCAACTTAATCATTTTGAAAAACTTCTTTCAAAACATACCGGCGAGCCTTGAGGAATCAGCGAAGATGGACGGCTGTAACGATTTAGGGATTTTCTTTAAAATTGTGCTCCCACTTTCTTTGCCAGCCATTGCTACTATTTCACTTTTTTATGCCGTGACGTATTGGAATACGTATATGACTGCCATTCTGTATTTAAATGATTCAGTGAAGTGGCCGATTCAAGTACTGCTGAGACAGATTGTCATTGTCTCAAGCGGAATGCAGGGAGATATGTCGGATATGGGCTCATCCACCCCACCGCCAGACCAGACGATTAAAATGGCTGTAATTGTTGTGGCAACCATTCCGGTTCTGCTTGTCTATCCATTTATTCAAAAGCATTTCAACAAAGGAGCATTACTAGGTTCTGTAAAGGGTTAAAAAGATGGAACAACGGAGGGATCATATGGGGAGAAAGAAATTATGGCTGATTGCGTTTGTTCTGTTATTTGCAGCAAGCGGTCTTCTGTCAGCATGTTCAAGTAAAGGGGCAAACTCATCAGATGAGAAGGTTGATTTAGACAAAAAGGTAAAGCTGACATGGATGGCGATTTTATATCATCAGCAGCCGCCGAAGGATTCTGTTTTAAAAGAGATTGAGAAGCTCACAAATACAGAGCTTGATATTACATGGGTGCCTGATGCTGTGAAGGAAGATCGTTTAAATTCCGCTCTTGCAGCAGGGAATTTGCCACAAATTGTGACGATTCAAGACATTAAAAATTCGTCTGCGATTAATGCGTTCAGATCAGGCATGTTCTGGGAAGTCGGTCCTTATTTAAAGGATTATCCAAATTTAAGTAAGATGAACGAACTGATTAATAAAAACGCTTCTATAGACGGCAAGCTTTATGGCATCTATAGAGAAAGACCACTTTCAAGACAAGGGATTGTCATTCGAAAGGATTGGCTTGAAAATTTAAATTTGGATACACCAAAAACATTGGATGATCTGTATGAAGTAGCCAAAGCCTTTACTGAAAAAGACCCGAATCAAAACGGAAAAGCCGATACAATTGGCTTTACGGATCGGAACGATTTAATTTATGGCGCATTTAAAACGCTTGGTTCATATGAAGGAATGCCGACAGACTGGAAAGAAGAAAACGGGAAATTCACGCCGGACTTTATGACAGATGAGTACATGAATACAATGAAATACATGAAAAAGCTGCGCGACAATGGCTATATCAACAAAGACTTCCCAGTGACAAGCAAAACACAGCAGCAGGAATTATTTTCACAAGGAAAAGCAGGTATCTATGTTGGAAATATGGTAGATGCCGTGAACCTGAGAGATGATGCGACAGATAAAAACATGAAAGTTGATATTATCAACCGAATCAAAGGCCCAGATGGCAAAGAACGTGTGTGGGCATCAGGGGGGCATAATGGCATCTTCGCATTCCCTAAAACAAGCGTGAAATCAGAGGCGGAATTAAAGCGGATTTTGGCTTTCTTTGACCGTATTGCCGAAGAAGATGTATATGGTCTCATGACGTACGGTATAGATGGCAAGCATTATAAGAAAGAAGAAGGAAATACATTTGTCAGGGAAGAAAGCCAAGTGAAAGGCTGGCAGACAGATGTACAGCCGCTTGTCAGTCTTGTAGGAATTGATAAACGTTACTTAAAAAATAAAGGGGATGCAGTTCGTTCTAAATATGAAGAGCTAGAAGAAGACAATCAAAACATCATCGTTGCCAATCCTGCTGAAAGCCTGTATTCAGAAACAGCATCAGAGCGTGGAAACGAATTGAAGAAAATCATCGATGATGCGACGTATAAGTTCATTCTTGGTGACATCAGTGAAGATCAATTTCAGAAAGATGTAGAGAAGTGGAAATCCAATGGTGGGAATAAAATCATAGAAGAATATGAAGCTTCCTTTAAAAAATCAAAATGATCAAAAAGAACACCCCCGCAAAGCAAAAAGGCGGGGGTGTTTTGATTAAAAGTCGAAGTTATCTGGATCTGGACCGATACGTTTGTTTTCATTTAAGTCAGAAAGACGTTTCATATCTTCATCAGATAAGACAAAATCAAATATATCAGCGTTTTCCTTTAAACGATGTGCTTTCGTTGATTTTGGAATGGTGATGACACCTTTTTGTACATCCCAGCGCAAAATAATTTGAGCAGGTGTTTTACCGTATGTGTCTGCGAGCTCTGTGATCAGCGGGTGATGCAGCAGTTCACCCTGCATCAGCGGTGACCAAGCTTCCATTTGAATGCCATGAGAGTTCAAATACGTAGAGAGTGTTTCCTGCGTTAGTTTTGGATGAAATTCTACTTGGTTGATCGCTGGTTTGATGTCTGCATCTTTTAATAACTCGTCTAGGTGATGCGGCTGGAAGTTGCTCACTCCGATGGCTCTGACCTTTCCTTCACGATACAAGGTTTCCAGTGCACGCCAAGCTTCTTTGTATTTTCCTTCAACCGGCCAATGGATTAAATACAGATCAAGGTAGTCAAGCTGAAGCTTTTTTAAGCTTTCTTCGTATGCATTTAGAGTAGATTCATATCCTAAATCGGCATTCCACACTTTTGAGGTGACAAAGATGTCCTCACGACGCAGTCCTGTTTCTGCTAAACCAAGCTGTATGCCTCGTCCAACACCTTCTTCATTTCCGTAAATAGCCGCTGTATCAATACTGCGATAGCCTAATTGAATGGCTGTTTTGACAGCATCAACTAATTCAGCTCCATCTTCCACCTTGAATACACCAAGGCCAAAGCCTGGCATGAGGACCCCATTGTTTAATGTTTTTGTACTTTGTAAATGTTCCATCATAAAAACTCCTTTAAATGGTTTGTGTTTGTTCTTTTTGTTCCATTTGATAGCTGATCATCGTAAGAATGGCTGCGATGAGGACCATGATGCCGCCGACCCATCCTGTATGCACAAGACCAAGTGTATCTGTCACGATGCCTCCTAAAAATGAGCCAATGGCAATACCGGCATTAAAGGCAGCGATATTCATAGCAGATGCGACGTCGACCGCTCCAGGTGTGTATCTTTCTGCAAAATCAACGACGGCTACTTGCAACCCAGGCACATTCATGAAAGCAAACAGCCCCATCAGCATGACGGTTCCAATGCCTAACACTGTGAATCCTGCAGTGAAGCTAAGGATAAACAAGATGATGCTTTGGATAATAAACATATAGATCAGTGCTTTCATTGGCTGTTCATTAGCAGCTTTTCCGCCAATGACATTTCCGGCTGCGATCGTGATTCCGTATAAAAGCAGGATCAAGGCCACAGCCCCAGGCGCAAGCCCTGTCACATGCTGCAAGAGAGGAGATAAATACGTGAAGACGACAAAGGTTCCTCCATACCCTGTGGCTGTAATGACAAATAAAAGCAAAATTCTTTTTGTTTTTAATAGGACAGCTTGATCTTTAAAAGATGTTTTCACACCCTGCTTTAATTGAGACGGCACAAGAAAATAGTTGGATATCAGTGCGATTAGACCAATGATCACAATCACACCAAATGATGTCCGCCAGCCGAGCTCATGACCAAGAAATGTCCCGAATGGCACACCTGTCACAGTCGCTACTGTTAAACCAGTGAACATAAAGGCAATCGCGCTTGCCCGTTTTTCTTTCACGACAAGGCTTGCAGCAATCGTAGAACCGATGGACATGAAGATTCCATGGGATAAAGCTGAAATCACCCGGCCGATTAACAGCACTGAAAAAGTCGGGGCAATGGTGGCAAGTGTATTACCAATCAAAAAGACGAGCATAATGAGCAAAAGCAATGTCTTTCTTTTCATCGTGGAAGTAAGAGAAGTCAATATAGGCGCGCCAAATGTCACACCAAGTGCATATAAAGAGACAGTCCAGCCCGCCTGACTGACGCTCACTCCAAAGTCCTCTGAGATCATTGGCAAAAGACCGACACTAATGAACTCAGTTGTTCCTATAGCAAAAGCACTAATCGCTAGTGCGAGAAGAGCAAAATGGTTTTGCTTTTTCTTCATAAGTAAGTTCACATCCTTCTGTGATGACATTTTGATAGACGAAGCCGATCGGCAAGAGTTATTATCTAACATAGATGACGAAAAAAAAAGTACGTACTTTTTTGTAATATAGGTACTAAAAAGTGCCTGTTCGTACAAAGAGGAGTGAACATTCGATGGAAAAGAAAAAATATAATATCTCTGTGGAAGCAACGCTTGAGGTCATAGGCGGGAAGTGGAAGTGTGTGATTTTATGTCATTTGACACACGGGAAAAAACGGACGAGCGAATTGAAGCGGCTCATGCCAAACATCACACAAAAAATGCTGACGCAGCAGCTGAGAGAGCTTGAAAGTGACGGGGTCATTAATCGGATTGTCTATGAACAGGTGCCGCCTAAAGTGGAATATGAATTAAGTGAATACGGACAGTCGCTCGAAAGAATCCTCAATGCGCTATGCGATTGGGGAGCAGCTCATATTGAACGTGTGTATGGAGAGCCGCTTTCCGTGCTGGAAGACAGCATCTTAAATGAACAGTTTAAATAAAAGAGTCCCGCTTTCTTGTGAGAGCGGGACTCTTTGTCTTACGAGCCTTTTTTCTGGTCGCGGTATTTCCCAGGAGTTGTACCTTCCAGCTTTTTGAAGGACCGGATGAAATTTTGCGGGTTTTTATATTTCAGTTTTTCCGAAATTTCTTTGACGGACATATCGGTTTCTACAAGCCAATTTTTAGCGACATGGTGTCTGTAGGAAGAGAGATATTCACTAAAGGAGATATCCATTTCCTTTCTGAAAATACTGCTTAAATAATTTGGATTGTAATGCAGGCGTGTGGCGATTTCATCCAATGTGAGATCTGAGTCGAATTCTTGATGAATAATATGAATGATTTTTTCTGAGATGTTTTTGTATTGTGAGTCTTCACGTGCAGCAAGCTGGTCAATAATTGGCCGAATGATTTCATGTTTCAGCCATGCTTCCGTATCTTCAAAGGTTTTAAATTCAAAAATCGTATCATAGAGCATTTTGTTATCTTCGACCTCAAATAATTCAATGCCCAGCAAATGCATCAGCTCGATTAAATTGTTTAAAAAACGAGCGAGGGCGATATGGTATTCGTGCGGTCCTGCATTTTTAGAGAAAATGGATTGCAGGAGTACATGTAAATAGTGATCCGCTTTGCCTTGATCGCCAGCTTTCATCGCATCAAATAAATCATGCTGCAGCTGCTTTGGAAAATGGGTTTTGAACGTCTTTCCTTGCTGAATATGCTCATATAAGATAATGGACTTTTTCTCTGCTTTAAGTCTGTATTTTAAGGCTTCTTTTCCTTCAATGTAAGCATGTTTTGCCATCGTGAGTTCTTTAAACTGGCGGCTGATTCCAATGCTGATCGATAAACCAAGCTCTTCTTCGATACGCTGCTGAATGCTTTCTGCTAATTGATTTAAATATTCAGTAAACTCTTCATCTGACTTTGAGTGGTTGAGGATAATCGTTGTTTGATGCTGATTGACAACGGTTGGCTGAAGGTGCTCCTCTTGCGGAATAATCTGCTCGATCAGTCCATTGATCGCAAATAAAAGCAAGTCAGCATCTTTTTTTTCATAAGGTGTTCCTTTTAATGTATCGATTTGGGTCACAAGCATGGACAAATGAGACCAGCCCTGAGGAAAGCCTAAGCTTTGGAACCGGTTGTTAACTTCTTCATCTGTCAGCTTTCCAAGCAGCAGCCGTACCATAAAGTATTGCTGTAAGTGTGTCACTTGCTGCTCAATCCGTTCCTCTAAATCATTGTTTTGATCTTTCATTTGTTTAATACTCGATTCAATCAACTCAAATTCATTTTGAAAAGGCTGTTTTTGCAAAAATGATTCATTGCGTGCAAATGACTCGTATAATAAGCGGATTGGTTTATAAAAGTGTCTAGAACCGAACCATGAAAATAGCAATGAAAGCGCTAACAAAATAGTGCAGATAATAAAGGTAATCCACCCAATTGATTTCGTTTGCTGCTTAAGTTCTGGAATAGAAACAAAGGATAGGTACGTCCATTCATTATAATCTGATTTTTGAAATGTGATTTGATAGTTGAGTTCGTCGATCTTCATATCAAATTGGCCTGATCGTTTTTCAAGTGAGAGCACATGTTTGACGATATCTTGATGTTTCAGCGATTCACCAATTTGTTCTTTGCGATTATGTAGCAGCACTTTTCCGTTTGTATCGATCACAAACATACTATCCGATTGAGAGAAGTCAGGCATGTTATCAGCAATGACGCAGCTTGGAATGCTGGCGACAGCAATTCCCTTTTTTTGAACGCTGTTCATAGGCAGTTGTTTGATTAAATTCACATTGTACTTACAAAAGGATGCTTTTCCTTCTTTTGTCGCAACAAGTGGATTATTCTCTTCAAGTGCCCAGCTGGAGTGACTTGGTATATTGAGGTAAGAGGTCAGCGCTTTTTCTTGGTCTTCGCTTGTGACATGATAAAGCCCCGAATTGTTCATGTACCAGTCTTCCATTTTACTGACGAGTGTAATATTGGAAAGATCGGTGTCAAAGGTTTGCAGGTAGTTCAGTTCCTGCTGTACTTGATTATAAAGCTGGAATTGGTCTGGATTTAAAGGTTCTGCCAGTGTTTGAAGGAGAGGCGGCGAACTGACATAGTGAGTGAGAGAATGATCAACAGTTTTTAAAATATGCTCAATATTGGATTGCGTTTGTTTAACGCTGTCGAGCTTTTCATTTGAGATATTTTCAAGTGCTGTTTTTTGTGAATGCTGATAAGAAAAAATGCCGACAATGATAACAGGAATCGTACTAAGTATGAAAAAAAACGTCACTAGCTTGTAATAAAATTTGTACTGCCTTCTTTTCATAAAACCCCCCATTTCAAACAAAACAATCTTTTCCCCTTAATTTATTAATCCAAAAATCTGGTAGGTTTGTCAATAATCATTTTCTGAGATTAGGATCATTTTCTTATGTTTTATGTAACGTTTTGAGTAGCATCACCTATGAAAATATGATCTGTTGATATGATTGTAGACGGATTTTTCATCCTTAAGATACAGTTAACACATGCATGAGCATGAGGGGAGGCTTTATCAATGAAAACAGAGGATGTCACTGCCAAGGGTGTGCCTGCGGCAGCTTTGAAAAGCGAAAAAAGAAAGCGCTTACTTAATCAATTGCTTAGTCAAAAGTTTTTGTATTTAATGATTTTGCCGGGGCTCATTTATTTTATTGTTTTTAAATATGTGCCAATGTGGGGGCTCATCATTGCCTTTCAAGATTACCAGCCGTTTCTCGGCATTCTTGGCAGTGAGTGGGTTGGATTCAAACACTTTATTCGATTGTTTACAGAACCAACATTTTTCATCTTATTAAAAAATACACTGATTTTATTTGCCATGAATGTCGTGATTTTCTTTCCAATTCCGATCTTATTAGCCCTTCTTTTAAATGAAGTGAGATTGGCATTGTTTAAGAAATTTGTACAGACGATGATTTATATCCCTCACTTCATGTCATGGGTGATTGTCGTGTCCTTATCTTTTGTTTTGTTAACAGTAGATGGCGGGTTAATGAATGAATTGATTGCTTTCTTTGGAGGAGAAAAGATTAACTTCCTTCTTAGTCAGGAATGGTTTAGACCGATGTACATTTTACAGGTAATCTGGCGGGAAGCAGGATGGTCAACAATCATTTACCTTGCGGCGATTACAGCGGTAGATCCGCAGCTATATGAAGCAGCAAAAATGGATGGGGCCGGGAGACTGAGACAAATGTGGCACATCACACTTCCTGCCATTAAAAGTGTTATTGTGGTTCTGCTTATTTTAAAAATCGGTGATACGCTTGAGCTTGGCTTTGAGCATGTCTATCTATTACTGAACGCAACGAACCGGGAAGTAGCAGAGATTTTTGATACGTACGTTTATACAGCAGGTCTTAAGCAAGGACAATTCAGCTATAGTACTGCTGTTGGTTTATTTAAAGCAGCCGTTGGACTTATTTTGGTCATGCTGGCAAACCGTTTAGCGAAGAAATTCGGGGAAGAAGGTATTTATTAAAAAAGGAGATGAGGAAGAATGACTTTATCGATTGAAAAGGGATCACCGCTTGAGCATGCAGAGAAATTAGCACAAACCCTTATGAAAGCGTATACACCAATTGAGCTGCCGCCAGCTGGAAGATGGCATTATCATCAAGGGGTTTTCCTTTGCGGCGTCATGAAACTATATGAGGCAACAGGGAACGAGGCGTATTTCGATTATGTGAAAAACTATGCGGACTCACTCATTGATGAGTTCGGAAATTTATTATTTCGCAGGGATGAGCTTGATGCCATTCAAGCAGGACTCATTTTATTCCCTCTTTACGAACGAACGAGAGAGAAGCGGTATGTGCTGGCGGCCGAGAAGCTGCGCGGACTTTATCGTACGCTAAACCGCACGTCTGAGGGCGGATTTTGGCATAAAGACAATTATGCTTATCAAATGTGGCTCGATGGTCTCTACATGGGCGGTCCTTTTGCCTTAAAGTATGCTCAGCTTAAAGGTGAAGAGTCACTAGTGGAGATGGTCATCCATCAAGAGCATCTCATGAGAAAGCATACGAAAGATGAACAAACAGGTCTGTATTATCACGCGTGGGATGAACGAAAAACGATGCCATGGGCTGATCAAAAGACCGGCTGTTCCCCAGAGTTTTGGGCAAGATCGTTTGGCTGGTATGTCCTTGCATTAGCAGATATGATCGAGGATCTGCCCGAGCATCATGAGAGGCGGAAGGTGTGGAAGGAAACGCTGACAGACATGCTGGAAAGTGTGGCAAAGTACCAGGATCAAAAGACAGGTCTCTGGCATCAAATCATTGATAAAGGAAATCACAGTGACAATTGGCTTGAAAGCTCAGGGTCGTGTTTATTCATGTACGCCATGGCAAAGGCCATGAATGAAGGGTATGTGAGCCTCCGTTATGTTGATCATGTGGTCAGAGCATATCAAGGCTTGATTCAGCATAAGACGGCTGAGAAAGAAAATGGTGATTTTACCATCAATGATATTTGTATCGGAACATCTGCGGGATTTTATGATTACTACGTTGGAAGAGAGCGGAGCACAAATGACTTGCACGGGGCAGGCGCTTTTATTATGGCGTTAACTGAGCTAGAAAAGCTGTCTGTTTTTCAAAAGGCATGAGGAGGCAAAAAAGAGCCGTCGTATGGCTCATCAGTTTCATCGCTGCCATTTGTTTATCTGCCTGTCAGGGGAAAACAAACGGGATCGATGTCCTGATTTTTTCTGATATGTCAAAGGGAATGAAAGATCAATTAGTGGAGAAGGCTTTTCAACCGGAACAAGAGACTTATAGCGTCCACATCTTTCCGGCGATTCCTGAAAAGCTTCTTGTTGAAATTACCTCAAAAGAGGGGGACGTGATGCTTGTTCCAGAAGAAATGTTTAGAACGTATGATGATCCTGAAAGCTTTCAGCTGCTGGAAGAGATGAAAATAGGCGATCAAGCAGCAGGACCATATACGGTCGAGGACAAAAAGACAGGGAAAACGGTCGATTATGCAGTTCAAATTAATAAAGGAAAGAAAAAACTCAACGGCTATACCTTTCAATTACACCGAGGTATGGTCGCCTTCATTCCCGTGTATGCTGATAAGTCGGAAGAGGCACTGTCTCTTATGAAGCAGCTTCGTGAAAACCAATAGAAAATGGGGTGGGGAATGTGAAACGGGTCGTGATTTGCGGGCTGAGCCATCGTGCGTTCAATATGTTTATTCAACCGCTCACAGAGGATTTCAATGAGCATTATCGGATTACAGGCCTCCTCGATATAGATCATCAGCGGTATATACTTTGTCAGGAGCGTTTTCCGTCACTCCGGGGCGTTTCGTTTTTTCATGAAGATGCATTTGATCAGATGGTCAAAGAAACAAAACCAGATATCGTCATTGTGGCAGGCAGGGATGACACACATGTCACATATATCATGCAGGCACTTGACCATGATCTAGATGTCATCACCGAAAAGCCGATGGTGACAACAGCAAAAGACGCCAAAAAAGTGATGGAAAAAGAAGCGGAAAGTAAAGGGAAGGTCACGGTCACCTTTAATTATCGCTACAATCCTTTCCATCGAAAGGTAAAAGAACTGATTCTAGACGGGAAAATTGGAAGGGTCACTTCTGTTGAACTGAGCTGGCTTATTGATACGTATCATGGTGCTAGTTATTTCAAAAGGTGGAACCGTACACGTCAATTTTCTGGCGGACTGTCCATTCATAAGTCGACACATCATTTTGATCTGGTCAACTGGTGGATTGATCAAAAGCCGAAGCAAGTATTTGCCTACGGGGCGCTGAACTATTACGGCAGTGAAAGCCCTTGGAATCCCTTGCAAGGGGAGGAAAATAGATTTTGCGGAACATGTCATGTGAAGGATATATGTCACTATGAAGCAAGGTGGAATCCGCGGGTTGAGCGCTCGAAGGTGGAGGACGACCATATTGAATCCGGTCAGGAGCAAACGCAGCAGTACTCAAACTATCGCCCGGATGCGTGCATTTTTGATCAGGAAATTGATATTGAGGATACATATGTGGCGTCAGTCGCTTATGATCAAGGGGCTCTGCTCAGCTATTCGATTCAATTCTCAGCCCCATATGAAGGCTACCGTCTGGCCATTAATGGGACGAAGGGGCGTATTGAAACAAATGAGTTTCATGTGCCATCAAGAATTCCTTTTCAATTCCCAGAACAAACAATTTCTTATTACCCGATGTTTGGATCAAAGGAGACGATTGAAGTCGTGAAGCAGCCAGGTGGACATGGCGGCGGAGATCCTCTGCTATTGGCTGATTTATTTATAGGAAAAGATCCCTTGATTCACTATGACATCTTAGCAGGAGCAGAGGCTGGAGCTTATTCGATTGCTCTTGGGGAAGGCATGTGGCGCTCTGTTACAGAAAATCGCCCAATTGAAATCGATGAATTGTTTCATAAAGAGACGGTGTAAAGAGAAAGAGAGGAGGGGAAAGAGATGGATCATGATGGTTCAATGAGCAGAATGCTGAGGATGTGTGAGTGGGTGATGAGACTCGCCTATACGAATTTGTTATGGCTTTTGTTCACCATTCTAGGGCTTGGCGTTTTTGGCTTGATGCCCGCGACCACTGCGTTATTTTCCGTGATGAGAAAGTGGATTCAAGGTCATGAGCAAGTCAATGTATTCCGCACTTTTTGGAAGGTATTCAGGGAGGAGTTTGTACGCTCTAACATCATTGGAGTGGTGCTATTCATCATTGGAACGATTATTTATGTCGACCTTGCTTATATTTATCCGACGAGCTGGCTTTTACATGTGCTTCGCTTTGCTATATATATTTTCGGTTTTCTGTTTATTGTGAGCTTATTTTATATTTTTCCGCTGCTTGCTCATTACGATTGGAAAAAACGTCTCTATCTGAAATTCTCTCTTCTGCTTGGTATCTCATACTTGCAATATACACTCTCTATGCTTGTTTTCTCGGCTGTGCTGTTTGTTCTGTTTGCTTATTTACCGGGAATCGTGCCGTTTTTTAGTGTGAGCATACTCGCCTACGGTCATATGTGGCTGGCCTATCAAGTCTTTAAAAAGGTAGAGTTTGAAATTAAGCACGAGACAGCAGAAGTGAAAAAGCGGCTGCCGTCTTTCCTTCAATCGAAGCGGGTGAATACGCAGTGAAGTGAATCATTTGCTATAATGGTGTCACCGTAATGAAAAGGAGAGATGAGAGTCGTGTCAGTGAAAGAAATTTCAATAGAAGAATTAAAACAAAAGCTGGAGCAGGAAGATGCCATTCAGCTTGTCGATGTACGTGAGGATGAAGAGGTAGCAGAAGGGATGATCCCGGAAGCGATCCACATTCGAATGGGCGATATCCCTGAGAAGCTGGATGCATTCGATCAAACGCAGGAATATTATATTATTTGCCGCTCTGGTAAACGTAGTGAAAATGTCTGCTATTACCTAGAAGATCAAGGCTACCAAGCAACAAATGTCGTTGGCGGGATGCTTGCTTGGACAGGAGAAACAAAACCGAAGCTGTAATTAGAAGGCCTTTCATCTTAACGATGAAAGGTTTTTTTGTTCATATGCCTCTCTCTATGTGCATAAAGATAGAGTAGCGAGAGAAGGGAGAGTGGCATAGGTGCTAAAGGTAGCTGTATTTGATGAAGAGCATGAGAAAGATTTGCAGAGCGAAATTAATCATTTTTTAAAAGGAATGGATGACGACCAAATCATTGACATCAAGTACAATGTAGCGGTGATCTGTGAGCAGGGAGGGGAACAGCTCTACTGTTTTTCTGCACTCATTTTATATAAAAAATAGACGGCATCAAAAAAGGACCTGCTTGAAGGGTCCTATTTCTTTGATTAGCTGGCGTCAATATATAACCGGTGCTTGTTGCAGTGAACACATTGAAAAAGATAGCCTTGTAAGTCTCCTCCGTTGACGAGCCATTGCTTTAGGTTCTCTTTCGTTAATCCTTCGCCGCTGCAAATGTCTTCGATATCCTCGGCGAGTTCTTCCTCTAGATGTTCAATCTCTTTCCAGCCGACATACTGGACGATTGCGCAAAAATCTCCGCAATGACTTAACCAATATTCCTGCTGCCATCCGCGATAGCCTGGCGTTCTGAAGATCAGCTCATCGATATATTCCTCTTGATCGACGTCATCACAGCTTGCATCGTCTTGAAAGGTTCCATTGTATTTTTTCGCCGCTGATCCATCTTTAATGCACCAAGGACAAATTCCCTCTACATCTTCAACAGTATAAAAAGGGCCATGGTACACATAATCTCTTTCTTTCTCACAAACAGGACATGTCGTATGCTCTTTTTTGATCACGTTTAACGAAACTGGATCTGGGTTGTACTTGAACGTAGGTAACGTCATATAAACCTCCATTATGTAGAAAGTGATGATTCATCACTATTTTAAAGGAATCCTCAAGCTCGCGACAATCTTAAATTGTATATATAGAAAAAAGCCGTTCGGATAAGGAACGGCTTTTTCTCGCTTGCGATTATGCTTTTTTTACTCTTGGACTTCTTGGTTTATTGACTTGATTGGTTTGTTTGATGATTCTTCGTTCATCATTTAGTGATTTATACAGCGAGACAATCATCAATATAATGACAACGGAGAAAGGCAAGGCTGCGAGCTTGGCTGTATTTTGCAGGGCTTCAAGTCCCCCTGAAAATAAAAGCACAGCAGCAACAGCCGATTGGATAATGCCCCAGCTGACTTTGACACTGCCAGAAGGGTTCAATGATCCGTAGGTTGTCTGCATTCCAAGCACAAATGTAGCTGAATCAGCCGATGTAATAAAGAATACGGCGATTAAAATGAGTGCCAGTATCGATGTAATCATCGCCAGCGGATATTCATTCAGTACACCGAAGAGCATCGTTTCAGTTGAAAGACCTGCAACATCGACAATATTCTTTTGCTGTAAGTCCATTGCAGATACACCGAAAATCGAGAACCATAGGAAGACTAGGATGGAAGGAGCGACTAAGACACCCAATAAAAATTCGCGAATTGTTCGCCCGCGTGACACTCTAGCGATAAAGATCCCGACAAATGGAGCCCAAGAGATCCACCATGCCCAATAAAAGATCGTCCATCCATTAATCCATTCTCTCTTTTCAGGATCATTTGGAGATAGACGGAAGCTCATTTGAACGATATTGGATAAGTATTGTCCAATCGAGTCAGTAAATGAATTTAAGATAAAAACAGTTGGACCTACCAAAAGTAAGAAAAACATCAGAACAGCTGCTAATACCATATTGATATTACTTAAGTATTTAATGCCTTTTCCAATCCCGCTTAAAGCAGATGCAAGGAAAAGCACCGTCACAATGATAATAATGATCAATTGTGTGCTAAAGGCAATTGGAATATGAAAAAGATAATTCAATCCACCATTTATTTGTGCCGCACCTAATCCTAGGCTTGTTGCAACACCAACCACAGTTGCAAATACCGCAATACAATCGATGGTTTTACCGATCCATCCGTGAATTTTATTTCCTAAAACAGGCTGCAGTGTTGCACTGATTAAACCAGGTGCATCTTTTCTAAATTTAAAGTAAGCAATGCAAAGTGCAACAATGGCATAAATAGCCCATGCATGAAGCCCCCAGTGGAAAAATGTATAGCGAAGGGAATCGCGGAAGGCCTGCGCAGTTTCAGTCTCCCCTGTTGGTGACTGAATAGCATAGTGGCTGATCGGTTCAGCTGCTCCGTAAAAAACAAGACCAATTCCCATACCGGCACTAAATAGCATAGCAAACCAAGAAAATAAACCAAATTCAGGCTCTTCCCCCGGTTTTCCTAGCGTAATCTTACCGATTGGGCTAAAGATAAAGAATAGACAAAAGCCGACAAGCAGTGATACCACTAACAAGTAATACCAGCCAAAGTCATTTGTAATGTATGTTTGAATTTGATCTGTGACATTTTGCAATGTGTCTGGAGAAAACGCTCCCCACATCACGGCAACAAATGTGATCGCAATCACAATCCAAAATACACTTGATACGTTTTTCACACCATCTCACTCTCCTGTTGTTCTACACGTTTAAGCAGAGGACTTCGCTTAATATCCCCTAACTCAACTTATTTCAAACAAAAAGAGGCGAGCTTCTCACTCGACCTCTACTTTACCGTAACATGTTTTGCTTCCATTTATCAACTATCGATATGGGAAGACGATTTTTCCTCAATCCGTTTGCGAAGACGGTAGACATATTCTTTTAAACATACGGCGAAAATGGTAAACGCCAAAACAATGGCGACTTTTAACGGGGTAATGGACAGCTTCAAGAAAACAGCGGCTGTCAAACTGATAACGACCGCAAGAACAATCGGTAATGCACGTCTGATCATTGATCTCTCTCCTTTGCTTCTAGTGCAGCATTCATGCCGGCAAGCCTGCCTGTCACAAGTGCTGATGTGATATTGTAGCCGCCTGTGTAGCCATGGATGTCTAAAATTTCTCCACAGAAATAAAGACCGGGCATTTTTTTAGACGCCATTTTCTTCGGTTCAATTTCCTTCACAGAAACGCCGCCTCCTGTCACAAACGCTTTGTCCAAGGATAGCGTACCATTTGCATGCACAATAAAATGTTTACAATCATGGGCAAATGCACGCAGTTTATCCTTGGCTAGACCAGAGAATGTGTCTTGTGGATCAATCCCGTTCCGTTCTAACAGAAACAATAAATAGCGTTCTTGCATCCAAGACTTGAGGACATTTTTAATGGCTTTCTTCGGTTCATCTTTAAGGTCACGATGAAGCTTCTGGAACAGCTCCTCGTCATTCAGCTTCGGATATAAGTCTATTTGCAGGCGGACTGTCGGCTGTTTTTTCAATTCCTTCACAACAAATCCGCTGCATCTAAGAACAGCTGGACCTGATAAACCAAAGTGAGTAAAAATCATATCCATGACATGTGTGACGACGGGTTTTCCTTTTTTATTTAAAACACTGACAGCCACACTTCTTAAAGAAAGACCTTGAAGCACTTTTTCTTTAATAAATCGTTCATCGGATGTGACCGGTACCTCTGTTGGGAAGAGCTCTGTAATGGTATGACCGGCTGCTTCTGCCCATGCATAGCCGTCACCAGTAGAGCCGGTATGCGGCACACTTTTTCCGCCGACAGCAATGACGACAGACTTACTTGAAATTTTTTCATCATTATTTGTAACAATTCCAGCTGCTTGTCCGTCTTGATACAGAACTGTTTTAATTTTTTCGTTCGTTCGAATGGTGACATTGAGGGCTCGGAGCCTGTCTAGAAGGGCATCCACAACAGATTGTGCTTTGTTTGAGACAGGGAACATACGTCCATGGTCTTCTTCTTTTAGTTCAATGCCAAGGTTTTCAAAAAACGAAATAATATCCTCGTTGTTGAACTCAGAAAATGCACTATATAGAAAACGGCCGTTTCCGGGAATATGTTTGATGATTTCTTCTACTGGAAGGCGATTGGTGACGTTACAGCGTCCGCCGCCAGAAATGGCCAGCTTTCTGCCAAGTTTGTTTCCTTTGTCAATTAACAGAACAGTCGCACCGTGCTCTGCTGATGCAATCGCGGCCATCAGCCCAGAAGGTCCGCCGCCAATGACAATGACATCATAATGTTTCATGTTACATTCCTCTTTCTACTTTCAGTCATTTTTCTATTATAACGAAGATTAGGGAAGGCTGAAATATGAATTGATTGGTTTTGTGACTTCCGTATTGGATTTGTTACCTGTGTATTGAATTGATGTGGTAAAATAGTTAAGTTGAATATTCATTAGAAAAATGGTGGTTAAGCGCATGTCTAATAAACTGCTTCGTGGTACGTTGGTTTTAACGATAGGGACGTATCTCTCTCGTATTCTTGGTATGATTTATTTAATTCCATTTAGCGCAATGGTTGGAGCTACTGGTGGTGCGCTATTCCAATATGGATACAATCAGTTTACGATTTTCATTAGCATTGCTACTCTGGGTTTTCCAGCAGCAGTGTCTAAATTTGTTTCAAAATATAATGCGATTGGTGACTTTGAGACAACAAGAAAAATGTTTAGAGCCGGCATGTCTGTCATGCTTGTTTCAGGTATCATTGCTTTTAGTATTTTATATTTATCAGCCCCGATTTTTGCTGAGATACAGCTCGGCGGATCAACCGAAACTGGTGGACTAACGGTTGACCAAGTGACATATGTAATTAGAATGGTGAGTTTGGCTCTCTTAGTTGTCCCGATTATGGGTCTTATACGTGGGTTTTTCCAAGGGCATCAAATGATGGGACCAACAGCAGTTTCTCAAGTTGTTGAACAGATAGTCCGAATTATCTTCTTGTTGACGGCAACTTATGTCATTTTAAAGGTGCTTAACGGGGGGCTTGTCATCGCAGTAGGATATGCTACTTTTGCTGCTCTGATTGGTTCTTTTGGAGGTTTATTCACGTTATATGTATATTGGATCAAGCGGAAAGATAAATTACTTGCGATGCAGCCTAATTCTGGACCAAATTTAGGTCTTGGATATAAAAAAATATTTGTTGAGTTATTTAGTTATGCTGCTCCATATGTTTTTGTTGGACTAGCTATTCCTCTATACTCTTACATTGATACTAATACTATTAATAAAGCAATGATTAATGCTGGTTTTAAAGATATAAGTACTGCAGTACTTTCTATAGTTACTTTATATTTACCTAAGCTTGTAATGATTCCAGTATCATTAGCGACCGCATTTGGTTTAACATTAATTCCAACTATCACAGAATCTTTTACATCACGAAATTATAAATTATTAAATCGACAAATTGATCAAACGATGCAAGGCGTTCTATTTTTCGTGCTGCCTGCATCATTTGGTATCTCGGCATTGGCTGGACCGGCTTATTGGTTTTTCTATCCGTCTGTTCATCCTGAGATTGGGATTTCCATTTTGTTCTGGTATGCACCTGTTGCATTATTGTTTTCTTTATTCACCATTAATGCAGCGATTCTGCAAGGGATCAACAAACAAAAATTTGCGATCGTCAGTCTTTTGTTAGGGATCATTATTAAAACGGTTCTGAACATCCCGCTAATCAGCTGGCTGCAAGGAAATGGTTCTGTATTGGCAACAGCATTAGGCTACAGTGCGTCCATCTTGTATATGTTTATCATGATTAAACGCCATGCCGGCTATTCGTTCCGCAGAATTTTCAAACGTTTTATTCTCATTGGTATTTTAACGGCGATCATGGCTGTCGTGGCATATTTGACAAGTCAGCTTGTGAACCAAGTAATTTCTTATGAAGACGGAATTTTACAAGCGGGTATCGTCATTTTGATTTCCATGATCACTGGTGGCGGTGTGTATATGTACTTGTCTTATAAGGTGGGATTACTAGAGCGTGTACTGGGCAGCCGTATGCCGAAATTTTTAAGAAAAAAGAGTTAAGAAGAGGTAGATATTCATGAGGCTTGATAAATTACTTGCTAACAGCGGCTTTGGTTCAAGAAAAGATGTGAAAAAGCTTGTCAAAGCCCGGGCGGTCACAGTGAATGGAGAAGTGGCAAAGCAGGTGAAAGATCATGTTGATCCATCAAATGATGAAGTACTCGTACACGGAGAGCGTGTAGAATATAAAGAATTCATTTACTTAATGATGAACAAGCCAGACGGGGTGATCTCGGCAACTGAAGATCTGCGGGATGAAACGGTTGTTGATTTACTTGAGCCGGAGGATATCGCAAGGGAGCCATTCCCTGTGGGGAGACTGGATAAGGATACGGTCGGTCTCCTTCTCCTCACAAATGATGGACAGCTTGCTCATCAATTACTTTCCCCAAAAAAGCATGTGCCAAAAACGTATGAGGTTCATTTGAAAAATCCTTTAGGAGATCAAGACATTAAGTGTCTTGAAGAGGGCGTTGTCATTTTAGATGATTATCACACGAAGCCGGCGAAGGTGGAAGTAGATGCAAATGAAGAGGAAGATACACGCATCCGTTTGACGATTACTGAAGGGAAGTACCATCAAGTGAAGCTGATGGCGCAAGCGGTGGGAAATGAAGTGATCTTTTTAAAAAGGCTCTCGATGGGGGCAGTCTCTTTAGATGAAGATCTAGCACCCGGAGAGTACCGTGAATTGACGGATGAAGAATTAGACAGCTTAATGAATCGTGAATAACGTAAGAACAAAAGAAAAGAACCGGCATATCGCCGGTTCTTTTTGTTATATGGACAATTCATTATACGCTTAAGATGATATTTTTACTTTTTTTCTCGTTGTTTCCCATTTGCCTCTGCTTGGACTATGAACAAGATCGTTATAGGCAAGCACGTTTAAGTCTCTTTGAATGGTTCTAGGTGTGATCCCGAATTCATCAACCAGCTCTTGTGTCGTCACAAGACCTTTCTCTTGAATGAACATATAGACTGATTTGATTCGAGTCATCATACGGTTTGTTGAAGGTTTCAAAAAACCACTCCCTATCAATAAGATCGGATGGACTTGACTAACCACAACTTACTACACTAAAACTGCGAAATAAGGACAAGCAACAATGGTAAATGTTCGTGTTTCTTAATGTTTTATTCTATTATACACGTTATTATGCATCTAGTTCCACCAAAAAGTCAACTTTACGTGTTTTTAAACTTGTCTTCATGAAATAAAATATGGTATATATCATGATTTGAATCCGGTTACAACCCAATAATGATAAGGGATGCGATTGAAGCTGACATTTTTAAATTCCGCAAAATAATCACAGAAAATTTACAAAATAAAAAATTCAGTGAAGGCAAAAAGGCACATTCCATATGAGGATGTGCCTTTTTTGTTTCTGTTATCCTTCTAAGAAAAAGAGCTGAATGAAAAATAAGACCGCAAAGATGAGAACAAGCACATGTACTTCTCTCCATTTCCCTTTTGCCAATTTCACAAGCGGATATGAAATAAATCCAAGTGAAATTCCTGTAGAGATACTAGAAGTCAGCGGCATCGAAAGAATAACAAGGAAAGCAGGGAATGCCTCGTCTAGTTCGTTCCAGCGAATGCGTGACACCGAGTTCATCATCAAGCAGCCAACAATGATTAAAACAGGTGATGTGATCGATGGTAAAGAAGAAATAGCTTGAACGAGCGGGCCGAAAAATAATGCCACAATAAACAGTGCAGCGACCGTTAAAGACGTCAGCCCAGTTCTTCCGCCAGCAGCTACTCCTGATGATGATTCAATATAAGCAGTGGTTGGGCTTGTACCAAACATAGAACCAACCGTTGTTGCAGCAGAGTCAGCGAGCAGGGCTCTGCGCACTTTTGGCAGCTGGCCATTTTTCACTAGTCCCGCTTGTTCTGCAACGCCGATCATCGTGCCTGTTGTATCAAAAATCGTCACCAGTAAGAAGGAGAAGACGACAGCATACAAATGATGAGAGAACACGTCACCAAAGGCAGCGATTGGATTTGTAATCAGCATGCCTTCAGGCAGTGCAGGGATGTCCATCAGTGTTTTAGGGAAATGAAGCTGGCCGGTTGCGAGCGCAATCAATGTGGTCGCTAACATGCCGATAAACAGTGCACCATTTATTTGAAGCACCATTAAAATAACCGAAATCATTAAGCCGACAAGCGTTAAAATGACAACAGGCGAGCTTAAATTGCCAAGCTTCACAAGGTTTTCTGGATCAGCAGCGATGATCCCAGACTGACGAAGGCCGATAAATGCAATGAAAAGCCCGATTCCTGCTGTAATACCGTACTTTAAATTATCTGGAATGGCTTGAATCAGTTGTTTTCTAAGGGATGTTAACGATAAAATAATAAAGAGTATACCAGCAACAAATACCGCACTAAACGCTGTTTGATAGCTGATGTCGCCACCGCCGACAACGGTAAAGGTGAAATAGACATTCAGCCCCATGCCTGGTGCAATGGCAATCGGATAATTTGCAAATAGTGCCATCCAGAGCGTACCGACAACAGCAGCGATGATTGTTGCAGTAAAGACTTGGTCAAAAGGAATACCTGCTTTTGAAAGAATTCCTGGGTTGACGGCAACAATATAGACCATAGTAAAGAATGTCGTCATACCAGCGATTATTTCTTTCTTTATGTTGGTTTGATTTTCTTTTAACTGAAACATAAAATCCTCCATTTACGAACATTATTACAAAACAATTAATATAATATTCGTTTTAAGGGTGGATTGCAACCTTTTTTCAAGGAGGAATGGAAAAATGAATTGGGAAGCTGAAGTAATACGAAAAAAAGACGACTTAATTCAGGACACACAATCTTTTTTACAAATTGAAAGTGTCCTTGATGAAGAAGGCGGCAAAGAAGGAAAGCCATTTGGTGAAAAAGTCGATGATGCCCTGCAGTATATGCTGAAAAAAGGGGAAGACGAAGGCTTCACAGTCAAGAATGTCGACGGCTATGCAGGTCATATTGAATATGGAGAAGGCGAAGACATTGTAGGTGTGCTCTGTCATGTGGACGTGGTGCCTGCTGGCGACGGCTGGACAACCCCGCCATTTTCAGCTGACATCAGAGAAAATAAAATCTTTGCACGCGGGGCTATTGATGACAAAGGCCCAACCATGGCGGCATTTTATGCGCTGAAGATCTTAAAAGATACTGGTTTGCAGCTGTCGAAAAAAATTAGAATGATCATTGGAACAGATGAAGAAAGCGATTGGCGCTGTGTGGACCATTATTTCAAGCATGAGGCGATGCCGCAAATCGGATTTGCACCAGACGCCGATTTTCCGATTATTCATGCGGAAAAAGGGATTATTGATGCCACCCTGTCATTTACATATCAACAAACAGCGAATCATCAGCTCTATACGCTGAAGCAATTTACATCGGGTATGAGGCTCAATATGGTGCCAGATGAGGCAGCTGCTATTGTGACTGCTGCACAGGCACACGATGCTGAATTAATAAAAACAGCTTTCGAAGCCTATCTTGCTGATCATCAATTATCTGGTGAGGTAAAAAGTGCAGCGGATGGACTGCATTTTACATTAAAAGGGGTATCTGTTCATGCCATGGAGCCGGCGCATGGGATAAATGCGGGCATTCATATGGCGAATTTCTTATGCGGACACGAATTAGATGAGCAGGGACTTTCCTTTACTTCCCAAATCAACGCTTTATTTGATCAGGATACAAGAGGACAAAAGCTGGGAATTGCTTGCAAAGATGAGATTAGTGGAGATTTGACGTTGAATGTTGGGACAATCCGCTATAAACAGAATGAGGAAGCAAAGCTAGGGTTAAATGTCCGCTATCCAGTGACAGCAGACGGCAAGGACGTCAAAAAAGGAATTGAAAGCATCAAAGGGGCGGCTCTTCTAAAATTCGAAGACAGTCCTCCGCATCACGTCTCAAAAGATCATCCGCTTGTGAAAACCTTGCAGCGGGTATATGAGGAACAAACGGGAGATCCTGCAAACCTTATTGCCATTGGGGGAGGAACGTATGCGAGATCTTTAGAAGCAGGCGTTGCCTTCGGACCTCTATTTCCTGGCAGACCAGACTGCGCCCATCAAAAGGATGAATATATTGAAATTGATGACTTACTGAGAGCAACAGCTCTTTATGCACAAGCCATGTATGAATTAGCAAAATAGAAATTGGAAAAGAGAAGAGGGGATTCACAGTGAAAAAAATGTTCTTATGCTCTTCATTCAAAGACAGCTATTCTCTCTTATCTGACTTTGCGGGTGAATCTTTAAAAGGAAAGCGCGTGACTTTCTTTCCAACGGCAAGTGCTGTAGAAGAAGTCACGCACTATGTAGAGGCAGCGAAGGAAGCCTTTCAGCAATTAGGGATGCAGATTGAGACTGTGCAGATAGATGAACAGTCCGCTGGAGAGATCGCACAGATGATCAAACAAAATGATGTGATCTACGTTTCAGGAGGCAACACTTTTTATTTATTGCAGGAGTTAAGAAAGCATCGTCTCGATGACGTGTTGAAAGAAGAAATCAACAACGGCAAGCTGTACATCGGAGAATCTGCGGGGAGTATCATCATGGCGCCAAGCATTGAATATATCTCCCTGATGGATGAACAAAAGAAGGCGCCGGAGCTTTCATCATTTCAAGGTGTCAATGAAATAAGCTGCTATCCAGTACCGCATTTGCATAATGCCTATTTAGGCGAGGCTGCGCAGCAAATCACAGAGAAGTATCAGCAGACGCTCGATTTATGTCCGCTTACTGATGAACAGGCTTTACTTATCAGAGGGGAACAGGCTGAGGTGAAATCAGTCAAAATATCTTAACTGTGAAATGAAGAAAAAGGAACAGGGATTCATCGCCCTGTTCCTTTTTTAATCTTGAAAAACATCACTTGATAAGTATCGTTCGCCCGTATCTGCTGTCATACAGATCACAATTTGATCTGCCGGCAATTGCTTGGCTGTTTCAATGGCTGCATAGCAAGCCGCCCCAGAGGATGGGCCTACTAAAATTCCTTCAAGCTTAGCGAGCTGCCGTGTGATGTGATAAGCATCTTCGTCACTTACTTGCACGATGTCATCATAGATGTGCTCGTTTAAAATATGGGGGATAAATCCTGGGCTTGTGCCAACAAGTTTATGCTTCCCAGGCTTCCCGCCAGATAAGACAGGGGAACCCTTAGGCTCTGCCACACGGATGGTTAAATGAGGGAATGCCTTTTTTAATTCCTCTCCAGTTCCTGTAATAGTACCGCCAGTTCCAGCTGTTGCGACAAAGGCTCCAAGGGGCTGTCCAAGTTGTTTCACAGCTTCCATAATTTCGACTGCTGTTGTGCCTCTATGTGCATCTGGGTTCGCTCTATTGTCAAACTGCATGGGAATAAAGCTATGAGGAATTTGAGCAGCCAGTTCCTCAGCCTTGCGGATGCAGCCTGGCATTTTTTCTTCTCCTGGGGTTAAGACGACCTGCGCCCCGTATGCCTTCAAAATATTGATTCTTTCCTTTGTCATCGTATCAGGCATGACAAGGATGGCTTTGTAGCCTCTTGCGGCGGCATTCATGGCTAAACCAATCCCTGTATTCCCGCTCGTAGGCTCAATAATGGTTGCTTCTTTTGTGAGTTTCCCTTGTTTTTCTGCTTCAATGATCATATTGTAAGCCGCGCGGTCTTTTACACTTCCGCTAGGATTAAATGATTCCAGCTTTAAGTAAACAGCCGCCGCATTTTCTGGCTGGAGCCGCTGTAATTTGACAAGCGGTGTATCGCCAATCAGCTCAGCTATATTTTGTGCAACTTTCATCAGATGACACCCTTTCTTCTCATTCCGCATTTCTTTAGTTATACTATCATCAATGGGGATTCGTAAAGTTTGTTAAAAAAGGACAGGTGATATTGTGTCAGAAAACCGTCATTATTTTATAGGGATTCACATCCCTGAACAACTTGCGCATCAAATCAAACAAGACATTGATCAAAGGAGCGGACTGTTCTTTCAAAAATGGACAGTACCACATGATTATCATGTGACCCTTATCTTTTTAGGCGCCATTCCAGAAGAGCGTTTAAAAAAGATCATCCACCTGCTTGACATCCTTTCAAATGAAGCGTCTGCATTTCCACTAGAGCTGAATGAGGTAGGGCAGTTTGGTGCGAAGGAACGCCCAAGAGTCTTTTTTGCAAAGCCTCAGGAAAGTGAGCCGCTCATGCATTTAAGAGAAAAGGTGAAAGAAGCCGTCTTGTCAGCAGGACACCCTGTTGAAAAGAGACCATTTCATCCGCATATGACGATTGCGCGCAAATGGAATGCGGATGACCCTTATAAAAAGCAAGCACCTTTACGCAAAGAGCCATATGTGATGGAGGTTTCTCGTATCACTTTATTTGAAATACGTCCGAAGGAAACCCTTCGTTATCACGCAATCAGACAATTTACACTACATAAATGATTCTAGAAGTTGGAGTGAGCAGCAGATGGCGCAAATTATCAAAATTCAAGATTATATATCACGATATGAACAAGACCCGCATCACTATATCAATCAATTCAATCGGTTGAAAAAACAAAGATGGGACGAGTTAAAAAAGGCTTCAAAAGAGGAGGTGCAGCAACCGTTAGATCAAATTCCTCAACAAGCGCCAGAACAAGAGGAAGAAAAGAGAAAGAAATTCTCCTTAAAGAGAAAGCAAAAAGAAGCCGATATGAAAAAGGAACGGGACCTGAGTCTTTTTAACGAGCCGACAGATATAGAGCAAGGGGTTTTCAGAAACGTTCCTACCGATGAAACGAAGCTGATTCACTTTTTTAAGGATCATCTCTTTGAAGTGCAATTAAAATGGGCGAGTTCGACGATTTCACATATTTCAACCGTTTCCCATCATATTCGGTATGATGAAAAGCTGCGGATGCTTGCAAGGCAGCTTCCGGATTCTTATTTTGTGATGTACAAGCCGGTGCTGCTCATTCAAAAAGCTGAGATGGAATTATGTCCGATACTCATCACGCCGCTCGAAGTGATCTGTTTATCCTTCTTAGAGGCCGAGCCAGACAGCGTCTATATTGGAACGAAGGAACGTTTTTGGGAAAAACGGGCGACTGGGAAAGCTGTTCAGTCCGTCTTGAATCCTTGTGCAAGCCTTTTGCGCTCTGGCACCGTCGTGTCAAAGATCTTACAGCAGAGTGGTGTAGACCTTCCTGTGAAAAAAATCCTCATCAGCCGAACCTCTTATATTGATTTACCTGAAGTTCCATATGGGATGGAGGTTATCGATAAGAAGAAGGCAGAAGAGTGGTTTGAAAAGCAGCGGAAAAATACGGCGCCGACAAAGCATCAGCAATTTAAGGCGACAAAGGCATTGCTTGCTTATGGTGAATCAGACAGCAAAAGAAGACAGGAATGGCTCGATTAAAGGCATGATGGAAGGTCACGAAAAATGAGACCTGAGTGGAGCTAATATATGAATGAATGGTACTTTATCGTTAATCCAGAAGCAGGACATGGAAAAGGACTCCGCACATGGAGGAGCATAGAGAAAGAATTACAAAAGGTGGAGGTCTCTTATCGATCATTTCTCACCCAGCATGAAGGCCATGCCGAAGTTTTGGCAAGACAAATCAGTGCCATGCAGGATGACAGGCTGAAGCGCTTGATTGTTATTGGCGGTGACGGCACCATTCATGAAGTACTGAATGGCTTAAAGGAAGTCGATCATGTGCAGCTTAGTTTTGTCCCTGCTGGTCATTGGAATGATGCTGCGAAGGGTCTCGGTATCCATCGTCATGATGTCCTAAAAGAAGTGAGAAAGCAAAAGAGAATGCTCACCAAAACATTTTCTCTCGGCTCCTTTCAAGATCATGCCGAAAGTCCGCAATCTGTTCTCTTTCTCAATCATATCGGTGTGGGGTTTGACGCACATGTACTGAGGAAAACGGTGCATTTTAGAGGGAAAAAGTGGCTGAAACGGCTGGGGCTTGGCTTTATCATCTATCCTCTGTCATTTCTCCATTCTTTATGGTCGTTTAAGCCCTTTGATCTTGCGCTATTTATTGAAAATGAGAAGAAAGTCTTTCGCCAAGTGTGGTTTGTGATCGTATGTAATCACCCGTATTATGGGGGAGGGCTGGAAGCAGCGCCGGAAGTGAGTGCAAGGCAGCCAGGTTTTCAAACGATGGTTGTCACAGATTTGAATCCATTCAAAGTCCTCTTGTTTCTAAGTGCAATGGTGTTTCGAAAGCACCTTGGGATGAAGGGGGTTACCCTGTTTCAGCATGAGGAAGCGTACTTAGAAGCAGATGAAAAAATCTTATTTCACGCAGATGGAGAAGTGATCGGCGCAACGCCTGTCTTTGTAAAGGCCAGTGAACGATCCTTAAAATTACGTGCTTAAATAACTTGCGGTATATCCGCAGGCAAAGAACCGTGAAAAAAGCCTTCTTTTTCGTAAGGTTCTTGTCCTGATTTTTTAGTTTTGCTTGACGAGTATAAGAAGGTAACGATAAAATCTATAGGACGGCTATTGTTTAGCATCTCATTCTCAATAGCTGTCCTTTTTGTTTTTATGATCATATAAATAAAAAAAGAAACAGCCAATTGATCCTCAATCGGCTGAATTTTGTCGACTAAAAAAGCAAGATTTAAAATATTTTAAGAAATGATGGGTTGAAAATTGATATGAACTGGTTGGGACAAATATTAGGTAGCGAATGGCACATCTCTCCGGCTGGAGGCGCTACGGGAGATGCGTACTTCGCAACACACAATGACCAAAAGCTATTTTTAAAACGCAATACGTCACCGTTTCTTGCGGTTTTGTCAGCTGAAGGCATTGTGCCGAAGCTTGTCTGGACAAAACGGATGGAAAATGGAGATGTGATTACTGCACAGCACTGGCTGAGCGGCAGAGAGCTGAAGCCAAAGGACATGAATGATCGTCCTGTAGCAGAGCAGCTAAGAAAAATTCATACATCAAAAGAATTGCTCGATATGCTGAAACGATTAGAGAAGCACTCTCTAGACCCAGAATCCATTCTGATGCATCTGAAACAGTCCATATTAAACGAGCAACTTGATTCACAAGACATTTCGCGTGCCATCCAGTATTTAGAGAAGCATGTGGAGGCTGTCCATTTTGAGGACAAGGTCGTCTGTCATTGCGATCTCAATCATAATAATTGGCTGCTGACAGATGAAAACCAGCTCTATTTGATCGATTGGGATGGGGCGATGATTGCAGACCCAGCGATTGATCTTGGACCGCTTTTATACCATTATGTTGAGGAAGAGAACTGGGAAAGCTGGCTCTCTATGTACGGCGCCCCGCTGACGGACAATTTGCGAAAGCGCATGGCGTGGTACGTGCTCGCTGAAACCGTATCGTTTGTCGTTTGGCATAAACGAAAAGGGAATGAAAAAGCGCAAAAAGAAGTGCAAGCGGAGCTAAATGCACTCTTAAAACGGTTAAACATCCATTAAGACAGTGGAATGTTCTCGACCCACTCAGACAGATGTGATTGATGCTCCTCAATATGTGCATCAATTGAACTGACAGAGGTGCCCTTTTGGCTGTAATCATAAATATCTGTTAACAGCTGACGAATGTCAGCATCCAGATCTTCTTTTGCCAGCATTAATTGAATCACGCGTCCCACCTGTTCATATTCTGCAACAGTCCCGCAGCAATCCAGCTGGTGATCGGTTAAAATATCTTTAATTAATTGAAGCTGATGTTGACGGTTTAAACCCATACAAATGCTCCTTTCCTGCGTGTCATTTATGAGGTTAAACTGTGCATTCAGCGCCCAATTTATACATGCGGCAGACCAGCTCAAGCGAAGGGCTGGTCTTTTTATATGGACATAGAAGATGCTGTCTTGCGGGTCTTTATGTTTCATGGTATCTTGATAAAATGTAAAGAAAATAGAGGTGTATCAAATTGAGAATGCGACATAAACCATGGGCTGATGATTACTTAGCTGAGAATGCTCATATTGCTTTAGCAAGTCCCGAGCAATATAAAGGGAAATGGCATGAGCTGTTTGGAAATGATCATCCAATCCATATCGAAGTTGGGACAGGAAAAGGGAGCTTTATTGCCGGAATGGGCAAGCTTCATCCTGATATCAACTATATTGGCATTGAATTATTTAAAAGTGTCATTGTGACAGCAGTAGATAAAATCAAAGAGACAGATGTTGAAAATGTAAAGCTTTTGAACATCAATGCTGAGACGCTGACAGATGTGTTTGCGGAAAATGAGATTGACCGGGTATATTTGAATTTCTCTGATCCGTGGCCAAAAGCAAGACACGAAAAGCGCAGATTGACGTTTAAAACCTTTTTAGAGCGATATGAACATATTCTCCGTCCAGGCGGTGAGTTACATTTCAAAACAGATAACCGCGGGTTATTTGAATATTCCTTAAAAAGTTTTTCTGCATATGGTCTTCTTTTAACGTATGTCAGCCTAGATTTACATGAGGACGGCTTAGAAGGAAACGTGATGACTGAATATGAAGAGAAATTCTCGTCTATGGGACAACCGATCTATCGATCAGAAGTCAAATTCCCAGAATAACAAGTGACATCAAGCTGGCTGCAAAGAAAAATGGCAGCCAGCTTTTTTTATGAAAAGATTGGTGCATGCGATTTTTGGCTGTATTTGCTACGATAGAAAAAGGAGGGATGACAGCAATGGAGACAATGAAAATAGGTGAAATGGAACTGTTTTGGTTAAATGGGGGAGATACGCACATGGACGGCGGAGCGATGTTCGGTGTCGTGCCAAAGCCATTATGGTCAAAAAAATACCCGGTAAATGACCGAAATCAAATTGAATTACGATGTGATCCAATTCTTATTCGGTGGAACGGTCTTCATCTGTTAGTGGATTCCGGCATCGGATCAGGGAAGCTGACAGATAAACAAAAACGCAATTACGGCGTCACAGAGGAAACCAAATTGGAAGAATCTCTAGCGGCGCTTGGCTTGCGTCCATCAGATATTGATTACGTATTGATGACACATCTGCACTTTGATCATGCCAGCGGATTAACAAAACGTGAGGACGATAAGCTCGTCTCTGTTTTTCAGCAGGCAAAAATCATCACATCGAAAATCGAATGGGATGAAATGAGAGCGCCGAACATTCGCTCAAGAAATACATATTGGAAAGAAAACTGGGAGCCTGTAGCAGACCAAGTGGTCACATTTGAAGAAAGCATCGAAGTGACAGAAGGCATCGAGCTGCATCATACAGGCGGACACAGCAATGGTCATAGCATTTTAACGCTCACAAGTGAAGGTGAAACAGCGATTCATTTAGCTGATATCATGCCAACACATGCTCATAAAAATCCACTTTGGGTTTTGGCATATGATGATTACCCAATGACCTCGATTCCAGCCAAGCAAAAGTGGCAGGCATTTGCAGAAGAAAAAAATGCGTGGTACTTGTTTTATCATGATGCCATTTATCGTGCTGTAAAATGGGACGAAGACGGGCAGATCACACACGAAATCAAAAGAGAAACAGGAAGATAAAAGATCATCTGTATGTTTTTTTCGCCTTTCACACAAAATAACGACAAAATGAACTTGTGAAAGGAAGAGTGCAGGTGAACCAATTTTATCGTGTACATGGTGATGTGATCGAAACACCATTAAGAGGGATGGAAGTCATGTCAGTCCCTTATTTAAATAAAGGGGTTGCATTTACAAAGGAAGAGCGGGAGGAGCTCGGGTTAAAGGGATTTCTTCCGCCTAAGGTCTTAACCTTAGAGGATCAGGCAAAGCGTGCATATGAGCAGTTCAAGGCACAGCCGGATGATCTAGGGAAAAATGTGTATTTAACATCACTTCATGATAGAAATGAAGTGCTTTTTTACAAATTACTTAATGAGCACTTGGCGGAAATGCTTCCGATTGTCTACACGCCGACTGTAGGAACGGCTATTCAGCGTTATAGCCATGAGTATCGAAAGCCAAGAGGGCTCTATTTATCGATTGATGATCTGGAAGGCATGGAGGAGATTTTTGCCTCTTATGGTGTCGATGAATCAATCGACTTAATCGTTGCAACTGATGCAGAAGGCATTTTAGGTATTGGAGACTGGGGCGTTGGCGGGATTGCCATTTCAGTTGGGAAACTTGCTGTTTATACAGCTGCAGCAGGCATTGATCCCAGCCGCGTGCTGGCAGTAGTGCTTGATGCCGGAACGAACCAGGAAAGTCTATTGAATGATCCGCTTTATGTTGGAAATCAGCACTCCCGCGTTCGAGGAGAGCGCTATGATCAGTTCATTGATCAATATGTCGAGCTTGCCCGCGCTACTTTCCCAAACGCCCTCCTTCACTGGGAAGACTTTGGGACAAAGAATGCCCGTGCGATATTGGAAAAATATAAGGATCGTATTTGTACATTTAACGATGACATTCAAGGGACTGGCGCCGTTTCACTTGCTGCAGTGCTAGCATGTGCAAAAGCTTCGAAAGTTCCGCTGAAAAATCACCGTATTGTTATTTTTGGAGCGGGTACGGCAGGTATTGGCATAGCCGAGCAAATCCGTGATGCGATCGTCAGAGACGGAGTCAAAGAAGAGGAGTCCTACGATCATTTCTGGTGTATTGATAAAACGGGGCTGCTCACAGATGATTCACCTGACATTCAGCCATTTCAAAAGCCGTATGCAAGACGTTCTGACGAAGTAAAGGATTATGCCCGTAATGGTCCAAAGCATTCGATTGATCTATTAGAGGTCGTCAAGCAGGCGAAACCAACGATCTTAATTGGCACCTCGACTGTCGGAGGCGCTTTTACAGAGGAAATTGTAAAAGAAATGGCGTCACACGTGGAGCGCCCTGCGATTTTACCGATGTCGAATCCGACCCCTCTTTCAGAAGCAAAGCCGCAAGATCTGATCGAGTGGACTGAAGGACGTGCCCTTGTGACAACGGGAAGTCCATTTGATCCTGTCGAGTATGGCGGTGTCACATATGAAATTGGACAAGCGAATAATGCCCTTGTCTTCCCAGGACTTGGTCTAGGCACAATTGTGTCAAAAGCCAGGTTGATGACAGACAGTATGTTTGTTGCGAGTGCTGAAGCCATTGCAAGCATGGTCAATGTTGGGAAGCCGGGTGCAGCGATGCTGCCAAGTGTCGATCAGCTTCGAACCGTTTCAGCGACAGTGGCCGTCCGTGTGGCGCAGGCAGCAATTGATGAAGGAATAGCAGAAGAAACGCCTGATGATCTTATTCAGGCTGTGCAGGACGCGATGTGGCATCCTGTGTACAAAAAAATCAAAGCCATATAAAAAAAGCTTCGCAAGGACACGTCTTTGCGAAGCTTTCTTGATCAAGCAACAGAATCAATGACATCCACGATCATGCCAGTTTTGGCATCAATCATCACTTCATACTGTTCAAGCTCGCCAAAGGCAGAGCGGGTGATGCCAGATTTGTACACATCAATCGTTTCACCATTTACGGTATACGGTTCTGGTACAGTATAAATCCAAGAGCCATCAATAGGGCCGCGCTGTTTAAAAGCAGATTTCACAATTTTTAATGCTTTTTCAGATGAGATATACGTAGGGAAAAATACTTTCTTTGCAACAATTGCAGCGGCTACGCCAATACTCGCACCAATCAGAACATGTTTTAACTTCAACGTGCTGCACCTCCGTATTGCTGTTTTTTCCATTATACAAAACTTGTCCATTGATGTTAAGGAATCCGAATACTTGAAAGCATATTCAAAATTTCTGGAGAGATACTTGGAAAACCGAAAGAATTCTTATAGTATAAAGTGAGTGTTATTTTTATAGGAATATATATGGTCATTACATAGAAACGAGGTAAACTGTAGAATGAACGAAGAAACATTGTCGCTTTTCCGAAATTTAACAGAATTACAGGGAACTCCAGGAAATGAGCACCATGTGCGTGCTTTTATGAAAAAGGAACTTGAGAAATATTCTGATGAACTCATTCAAGACCGTCTTGGCGGAGTGTTTGGCGTACGCAAGGGGCAGGAAAACGCACCGAAAATTATGGTAGCGGGTCATATGGATGAAGTCGGATTCATGGTCTCATCGATTACGAAAAACGGGATGATTCGTTTTCAAACACTTGGCGGCTGGTGGAGTCAAGTCATGCTGGCGCAGCGTGTGGACGTCCATACCGATCACGGGCCAATTCCTGGTGTCGTCTCTAGTACACCTCCTCACCTTCTGACGCCAGAACAAAAAAGCAAACCTGTGAAGCCGTCAGATATGCTCATTGATATTGGTGCAGACAGTGAAGAAGAGGCAAAAGAGCTTGGCGTTCGTCCAGGACAGCAAATCGTTCCTGCAACGGTTTTTACGCCAATGGCGAATCCAAAAAAGATTTTAGCGAAGGCTTGGGATAACCGCTATGGCTGCGGCCTTGCAATTGAATTATTAAAAGAATTAAAAGACGAAACACTTTCATGTCAGCTGTACTCAGGAGCAACTGTTCAAGAGGAAGTTGGGCTTAGAGGGGCTGAGGTAGCTGCGAATATGATTCAGCCAGATCTTTTCTTCGCTTTAGATGCGAGTCCTGCAAACGATGTGACAGGTGACAAAACACAGTTCGGCCAGCTTGGAAAAGGTGCACTTCTGCGTATTTTTGATCGGACAATGATTACGCACCGCGGAATGAGAGACTTTGTGCTTGATACTGCTGAGACAAACAACATTCCATATCAATATTTCGTATCACCGGGTGGTACGGACGCTGGACGTGTTCATATTTCAAACCAAGGTGTGCCTTCTGCCGTCATTGGGGTTTGCGCACGCTACATTCATACAAGTCATTCTGTTTTGCATGTGGATGATTACGCAGCGGCTAAAGAGTTAATTGTCCGCCTTGTCAAAAATTGTGATCAAAGTACAGTGGATTCTATTTATCAACAAGTATAAATAGAATAGAAAAAGGCTGCTTCTTCAATGAGAGCAGCTTCAGCGCGTAGACAAACCCTCGCATTCTTTGTCAGTCCTGTGCGCTGGTGCTCACGAATGTTCAATTCGCTCCGCGCCAGTGCTCGTCCTTCCTAGACTGCAAAGGTTTTCTATCACGCTGAAAAGAAGACAAAGGGCTAAAATAAACATCATTTTAGCCCTTTGTCAACAATCTGAGGCTGCTTCTTCAATGAGAGCAGCCTTTTTTCTTATTGCTGTTCAAACACATAAGATAACGCCTTGATCGCTTGGTTTACGGTTTCCACAGTGATATTTGCTTTGTTTGAGAGTTCCTTTAACGGATGGTGCAGCTCTTTTGGACGGATTAAAATAAGAGGTTTCCCTTTTGCAATCGCAGCAGATGCATCCATGGCTGTGTTCCACTGTTTATATTTCTCACCAAAGCGTGCAATGACGACATCTGCTTTATTTCAGTACGAAAATTGTTCAAATCAGAAGCTGCATCATCTTTGAAAATGGCATTCGGCTGCTCACCTAAAATATCCTCACCGATATTATCTGAGCGGTCATGCTTCTCCATTGGACCGACAAATGTCACTGGCAGCTTCAAAGATTGGCTTTTCTCCTTGATTTCATCACGCCACTGGCTATGAATTTCTCCAGCTAAATAGACAGTTAATTGCATAACGATCTCCTCCTTTTGTACAAACTTAGTAAAGGTTTGTCCTGTTTCTTTTCATGTTACACAAGAAGTGCTTGATAAAGCAAAAAAAATATGATTATGATATTCATGGTAGAGACTATTTTTCATCGTAAGAATACTACATATAATGGGAAGGACAGGCCTCTTCGTCTTTCCTATGAGAAAGCAGGAAGACGACGTTGATGACTTATTTGAAAAGAAAGGGGATCTCCCTTTCGCCAAAGGTGTATTTCATTGATGCACTTTCTTATATGGCTTTAGGTCTATTTGCTACATTAGTGGTAGGTCTGATTTTAAAAACAGCAGGCGGTCTGTTATCACTTTCTCTCATTGTGAAAATGGGTACGCTTGCTATGGGTCTGATGGGACCGGCAATTGGCGTAGCAGTTGCTTATCGATTAAATGCTTCTCCATTAATCATTTTTGCAAGTGTTGTCTCAGGTGCCGCTGGAGCAGAGCTTGGGGGGCCTGCTGGAAGCTTTGCCGCAGCATTAATTGGTGTGGAACTCGGCAAGCTAGTCAGTGGTGAGACAAGAATTGATATTATTTTAACGCCGCTTGTCACCATTATCACTGGCTTTTTCACCGCTGCTTTCATCGGACCTGGGATTGAAGCCATGATGACAGGGCTCGGCAGGCTCATCATGTGGGGGACAGACCAAAGCCCGCTGATCATGGGCATGCTAGTAGCGACCATTGTTGGACTTGCCCTCAGTTCTCCAATCTCAAGTGCTGCACTTGCGCTTATGCTTGACTTAAGCGGAACAGCTGCTGGTGCTGCAACGATTGGCTGCTGTGCTCAAATGGTTGGCTTTGCTGCTGCAGGCTTTAGAGAAAATCGCTTTGGCGGTCTTGCGGCTGTCGGCATTGGAACGTCAAAATTGCAGCTTTCGAACATTGTGAAAAATCCCCTCATTCTGATTCCGCCGACGATTGCTGGTCTGATTCTCGCGCCAATTGGTATTATTGGCTTTGGGATGGTCAATAATGCGGCAGGAGCGGGAATGGGAACGAGCGGCCTTGTTGGACAGCTCATGACCCTGACCGTCATGGGGTTTCATCCATCTGTATTTTTGGCGATAGCTCTCTTGCATATCGTTGGCCCGGCAGTGATTAGTTTGGTAGTATCAGAATGGATGAGAAAGAAAGGCTATATACAATTCGGAGATTTAACCATACAAACTGGAGGAATGAAACATGAAAAAAATTGAATCAAACGAAGAATTACAAAAAGTGATTCAAGAAGACTTAACGGTATTGCTATTTTCAGCTGACTGGTGCCCGGACTGCACATTTATTGAGCCATTCTTGCCAGAGCTTGAAGCAAACTACCCAGAATTTGAGTACTTCTATGTTGATAGAGACAAGTTCATTGATACTTGCGCAGAGTGGGAAATTTACGGCATTCCAAGCTTTTTAGTCTTTAAAAACGGACAAGAGATTAACCGCTTTGTCAGCAAAGATCGTAAGACAAAGGAAGAGATTGAAGCATTTTTAACAGATTCTCTTTCTAAATAACGAAAGGAGAGTCTAAAACGATGGCAAAAATGACATCAAGACAGCTTGCGAATGAACTCAAAAGCCGTCTGACGAACGACAGCTGGTCACACCAGTTTGACCGGGAAAAAGATACGCTTCGTATTGAAGATAAACAAACAGGCAAAGGCATCACACTAGAGCTCCCGCCAATTATTGCAAAGTGGGAAGTAAAGCCTGATGAAACCATCGATGAGATCGTTTATTATGTGAAAGAAGCGCTGAGTGCGATGAAAGGCGAAGCGCAGCACATTTCAGGAAAAGAAAAGCAGATCTATCCAGTCATTCGTTCCACTTCCTTTCCTGAGGCATCAAGTGATGGAATTCCCCTCGTGTTTGATGAGCATACAGCAGAAACGAGAATCTACTATGCACTTGATCTTGGAAGCACCTATCGATTAATTGATGAAAAGATGCTTCAAAAGGAAAACTGGACAAAAGAGCGAATCAGAGAAACCGCCAGCTTCAACGTCCGTTCGCTAGAAACTGTAGTGAAAATGGATGAAGTGGCAGGCAACCGGTTTTATTTCTTCCGTGCAAATGACGGATATGACGCCAGCAGACTTTTAAATGAATCGTTATTACAAGAATACGCGCAAAAAATAGAAGGACAAATGGCGATTTCTGTTCCCCATCAAGATGTATTCATCATTGCTGATGTTCGCAATGATTCAGGCTATGATATTTTAGGACAGATGTCGATGAGCTTCTTCGCCAGCGGCACGGTTCCGATTACCGCATTATCATTTTTATATGATGAGGGGAAGCTTGAACCGATCTTTATACTTGCAAAAAGCAGACCAAAACAGCAGTAGAAGGGAATTTTGAAGAATGAACGTTTTTTATAATGCAGAAGGTGTAGGCGACACACTCCTTATTTCATTGAAAGATGTGACGAGAGAAGAAGTAGGTCATGAGACGTTTGGAGATGTTGTACGAATCTTCAATCAAGAAACAAAAGAAACAACAGGCTTTAATATCTTCAATGCATCCACTTACATGAAAATTGAAGAAAACGGATCTGTCCCGCTTTCTGAAACCATTGTTCAAGATATCAATGAAATTTTAAACCGTAACGGTGTCAATGAAACGTTGACTGTGGATCTATCACCAAAATTTGTTGTCGGCTATGTGAAGGAAAAAGAAAAGCATCCGAACGCAGATAAATTAAACATTTGCCAAGTGGATGTGGGCGATGAAACCTTACAAATCGTGTGCGGTGCACCAAACGTTGACCAAGGCCAATATGTCGTGGTAGCGAAGGTCGGTGCAGTGATGCCAAGCGGTATGGTCATCAAAGATGCTGAGCTTAGAGGCGTTCCATCAAGCGGCATGATCTGTTCAGCGAAAGAGTTAGATCTTCCAGACGCACCTGCTGAAAAAGGGATTCTTGTTTTAGATGGAAGCCATCAAGCTGGCGAACCCTTTAAAGCGTAACCTCCCATAAACGGGCACATAGGAGCGAAGAATGTGTTATACCAAAAGTCACTAAGTACGTACTTAGTGACTTTTTTTCATCTACAGACAGCATGAACAGCAAAAAGCGGCACTTTTCTCGCTTTTCTGCATGAAAAAGCAATGGTATACTAAAAATCGCCCAAGAAAACGTAAGGGGAGTTAAAGTGAGTGATAAATGATGAGTTGGTTAGATAAATTTTTTAGTGTATTTTTAGGAGAAGAAAAGAAAGAAGAAAAAGCTGCAAGACCTGAAGAAGATCTAGCTGCACCAAAGCAGCCAGCTTTTGAACCGCATAAAGAATATAAAAAAATCGAAGATACGAAAGTGTATTATGAATATCCAAAAGGGAACTTTCGCTTTCCGCTCGTTCCAGATGAACCTCAGCGCGATGGAGTGAAGCCGGAGAGAAGACGCGCCAAACCAAGCCAGTCAAAGACCAGACAGACAACCTATCAGCCTAAACAAACGCTTCAGCCTGATATGAATAAAAAGCCATTCAAGCCAGAACAAATTCCATCACCGATCTATGGCTATCATCAGGATATGCGTCCAAAACGGGCAGATGCAAAAGAAGAAACAGCTTCAGTTCAAAGGAAAGCAGCAGAAGAAACGGCGCAGCGTGTCACACTGTTATCAGAAGAGGCAGAGCGTGAACGGAATGTCAGACAGCAAATGAACATCCCGTCAATACAGAAAGAAAAACGTATCGAGGAAATGGTTTCAGCGTCAGCAGAAGAGAGAGCAGATAAGGAGCCAGCAGTAACCCCGCATACATTGCAAGAGGAACTCGCTTATCAAGATCATGTTCAATCGACGATGGAACGTTTAACTGACGAGCCTTTCATCGAGCCAGAAGATCATCATGAAGCTGATTTACATAAGCAGCAAGCCGAAGTCTATCAGAAGCAGCCGGCAGAGTCTGAGCCGGAACAGACTGTTTCCAGTGATGAAGAAGAAATAAAGGACGAGCCTGTCCATCAGTTTGAAGAGCATACTGAGGAAATAGAGATGTTGACCTTCGAAACACCGGAACCTTCGCAGCCAGCGATTGAAATGGAAGTAGACATTCCAGCAGAAGAAGCGGCGTTAACAGAAAACATTTCAGCAGAACCGGTGGAAGAAGTAGAAGCTGATCCAATAGAAAACAAACAAGAAGAAGCGCCAGCGGCAGCATTTGAAGAAGCTGAGCCAGTCAAACATGACCTGCAGGAAGATCAGCTGGTTCAAGAAGCTGAAATTGAAGAAGATCAAGCGGTGCCAGTAGAACAAGTAAGAGAGGAACAAACTGCATCTGAACCGGCAGAAACGGTTATAGAGCAGCAAGAACAAACGCAGGAAGTCAAGAAAGAAGAACCAAAACAGACATCTCCGCAGCCACAACGCACAAGCGGGCAAACCTCTACGGTTCCGTTTAATGTCATGATGTTAAAAAGCGATCAGCGCGTGCAAGGGCAAAAGAAAGCAGCCGATACACAAGGATATGTTTTTCCAAGTCTCGCCCTTTTAGACGTACCGCCAGCTCAAAAAGAAGAGGACGGGACATGGGTGAAAGAGCGGGCTGAGCTGCTCAATGCAACACTTAAAAATTTCAACGTAAGAGCAAGTGTGGTTCATGTCACACAGGGCCCTTCTGTGACAAGGTTTGAAGTACATCCAGAACCAGGTGTCAAAGTGAACAAAATCACGAACCTGTCAGATGATATTAAACTTAGTTTGTCCGCAAAGGATATTCGAATTGAAGCCCCGATTCCAGGAAAGAACACAATCGGGATCGAAGTGCCAAACCTGCACAGTAAAATGGTGTTCTTAAGAGAAATGATCAGAAGCAGTGCGTTTAGAGACAATCCATCTCCTTTAACAGCGGCACTCGGATTAGATATTTCAGGCCAGCCTGTCGTGGTTGATCTGCAAAAAATGCCCCATGGCTTAATTGCCGGAGCCACTGGTTCAGGAAAAAGCGTCTGCATTAATACGATTTTAGTGAGCTTAATGTTTAAAGCATCACCAGATGAAGTGAAAATGCTCTTAATTGACCCTAAAATGGTTGAATTAGCGCCGTATAATCACATTCCGCATCTTGTGAGTCCCGTCATTACCGATGCCAAGACAGCAACAGCGGCTCTGAAATGGGTAGTGGATGAAATGGAAAGACGCTATGAACTATTTGCACACTCTGGCGTGAGAGAAATTAAACGATTCAATGAGCTTGTGAAAGAAAAACAAATGGGTGAAAAACTGCCTTATCTCGTCGTGGTGATCGATGAGCTGGCTGATTTAATGATGGTCGCACCAAATGAAGTCGAAGAAAGCATCTGCCGAATTGCACAGAAAGCAAGAGCATGCGGCATTCACTTATTGATTGCGACACAAAGACCTTCTGTTGATGTCATTACAGGTCTCATTAAAGCCAATATCCCAACAAGAATTGCGTTTTCTGTTTCAAGTCAGGTGGATTCAAGAACGATCATTGACATGGCAGGTGCAGAAAAGCTTCTCGGAAAAGGAGACATGCTCTTCTTAGAAAATGGCTCCGGCAAGCCGACAAGGCTGCAAGGGAACTTTGTATCAGACCGTGAGATTGATCAAGTGGTGGCACATGTGAGAAAGCAGCGTAAGCCCGTGTTCCTTTTTGAACAGGAGGAACTAATGCTGCAAGGCTCTGCGATTACAGACGAAGATGAATTGTTTATGGATGCCTGCCGTTTTGCCATTGAGCAGAATAGCGCTAGTACATCAAGTTTGCAGCGAAGATTTAGAATTGGCTACAATCGTGCAGCCAGATTGATTGACATGATGGAGCGCGAGGGCATGATTTCTGGTGCGAAAGGCAGTAAGCCAAGAGAAGTACTCATGACACTGAGTGACTTAGAACAGTTGATCTAAACAAACCACTTCATTTTTTTCGTAAACATGGTATGATAGCACATAGGTGCAATTTTGTAATTGGACGCTTTTCGCATGTCTGCCAGAACGCTTTTTTATGTAAAATAAGCGGAAACAGGTGTTAGAAATGGGAAAGTTGTCGGATACTAATCATAGTTAATATTGATTAGAATAGGAAGATCGGAAAAAAATCTTTATTTGGAGCTGCGATCTGTGATCAGCTAGAGGCAAAAATCACAAGTTGCAAATTGAAATGAGCGTCATATACTGTAAGTCAGATAGACGTTTGTTGGAGGTACAATTATGACTGTTTATCATTTTGTTGGAATAAAAGGGACAGGTATGAGTCCACTGGCCCAAATTCTTCATGATACTGGGTATACTGTCCAAGGATCGGATATCGAAAAACATATCTTTACACAAAAAGCATTAGAAGAACGAAATATTAAAATTCTACCATTTGACCCAGACAATATTCAGCCAGGGATGACGGTCATCGCAGGAAATGCATTCCCTGATACACACCCTGAGATTGAACGTGCCCTTTCTGAAGGGATTCCTGTCATTCGCTACCATAAATTCCTTGGAGAATACATGGATTCATTCACAAACGTTGCGATTACTGGTGCTCATGGAAAAACATCGACAACAGGACTGCTTGCTCACGTCATGCAGGCAGCCAAACCTACTTCGTACTTAATCGGTGATGGATCTGGAATGGGGAAAGAAAACAGCGAGTATTTTGTCTTTGAAGCATGCGAATACCGCAGACACTTCCTCAGCTATCATCCAGACTATGCGATCATGACCAATATTGATTTTGATCACCCTGATTATTTCTCGGATATTGATGACGTGTTTGATGCATTTCAAAACATGGCGCTTCAAGTAAAAAAAGCCATTATTGCCTGTGGTGATGATGAGCATCTGCCAAAGATTCAAGCGAAGGTACCTGTTGTGTACTACGGTTTCAACGAAGAAAATGATTTCCAAGCACGCAATGTTGTGAAAAATACGGAAGGTACCACATTTGATGTATTTGTACGCAATACGTTTTATGATACCTTCTACATTCCTGCCTACGGAAATCATAATGTCCTCAACTCGTTAGCTGTCATTGCATTATGTCACTATGAGTCCATTGATGTAGAACTTATCAAAGGCGCATTAACGACATTTGGCGGTGTGAAACGACGCTTTAATGAAAAAGTGGTCGGTGAGCAGGTCTTAATTGACGATTATGCACATCATCCAACTGAAATTGAAGTCACGATTGAAGCAGCTCGCCAAAAATATCCGGACCGTGATATTGTGGCTGTCTTCCAGCCGCATACGTTCACACGTACACAGCAATTCTTAAGTGAATTTGCTGACAGTCTAAAGAAAGCCGACTATGTCTACCTTTGTGATATTTTCGGTTCAGCCCGTGAAAACATTGGGAAGCTGAGCATTGAAGATTTACAAGAAAAAATCCCGCAGGCCCAATTAATTGAGGAAGAAGATACATCTGTGCTGAAAACGCACGAAGATGCGATTCTGATCTTTATGGGAGCAGGAGACATTCAGAAATATTTGCGTGCTTATGAAAAAGTCGCTGTATAAATGCTTAAAAAAGTGCCGTTTCACACGGCACTTTTTTTATTTTGAATAAAATGTGACAAAAGGGCTAAATGTGTCAACATGTGCCGCTTTTTTTCGTTCGCTGTGGACAGGAATTAGCGAATAAGTGTAGAATTATTATTCAATCGGTCATTCTAGGCGATGTTTGAATGATACAACGAGAGGGTAATGAATTGAATATGCCCGCAGCAAAGGAGGTATCAGATGATTATTATTCTATATCTAAGCGTTGCACTGATCGCAATTGCTTTCCTCATTCTTGTCATCTATTTGTCCAAAACATTAAAATCCTTACAGCTGACATTAAAGAATGTTGCATCAACTTTAGAAGGTCTTGAAGGTCAGATGCAAGGCATCACCACAGAGACAGCACAGTTGCTACATAAGACGAATCAGCTTGCTGAAGATATTCAAGACAAATCAGCAAAACTCAATACAGTAGTGGATGCGGTGCAGGGAATTGGCGGCTCGATCAACCAATTTAATACAAGCATAAAGCAGGCAGCTGGTGCGGTTTCTTCATCCGTTGAAAGAAATCAAGAAAAAGTGACGGATGTGGTTAGCTGGAGTAACGCAGCACTTGAAATTTATAAAAAATGGAAACAGCGTAAACACCAAAAATAAACCATATTCGCATAGGAGGAATAATCATGAGCAAAGACGGAATCAATAGCAAAGACTTTTTGATCGGAACACTTATTGGTGGAATTGTTGGTGCAACAACAGCATTATTTTTAGCACCGAAGTCAGGGAAAGAGCTTCGCGATGATTTGAACACCCAAGCGAATGCGTTAAAAGAAAAAACAGACCGGCTCACAACAGATGCAAAAGAAAGAGGCACTGAATATGTGACGATTGCGAAAGATAAAACGTCTGAATTGTCTCAGCTTGTAGCAGAGCAGTCAAACCAGATTTTAGACAAAGTGAAAGACATAAAAGAGCGAGCAGCTGGAAAAGCTAATAAAGTGAAAAGTGAAGCAGAAGATGCGGCAGCGGATTTGGCAAGCGAAGCATCTGATGTAGCAGATGAAGCAAAAGTACGAGCACAAGAAGCAAAGTCAGAAATTGAAGACGGCATCAAAGATGTCAAAGAAAAAGTAGAACAATCGACTAAAGGCTAACGCTCACTGCTAAGAAGTGAAGAAGGAGAACATCATGTCAAAACAACTCATTGAAACAGAAGAACAGTTTGATCAACTAACGAATCAAGATGGGACCTTTGTCTTTTTTAAGCACAGTTTGACATGTCCGATCAGCCAAGCGGCTTTTCAAGAGTTTGAAGCATTTGCGTCTGCACATGAAGATGTACCTGCGTATTTCTTACAAATTCAAAACACGAGAGAGCTTTCATCCTATGTGACGGAAAAGTCTGGAGTAAAGCATGAAAGTCCGCAGGCACTCATCTTTAGCGGTGGAAAAGTAAAATGGCATGCTTCTCACTCAAGCATTACAAAAGAAGCGCTTGAACATAATCTGTAAAAGAAAGAAACGTCAGCAGCGGCTGACGTTTTTTTTATAAAAAAGGTTTACTTGAACAAAAAGTATGCTATAATCTTACATACGATACTTTACCGCTTAAAAGCGTTTGGGTAATAAAGAAAATTTTCGTGACAATTCCGAAATCTTTGTTTATAATAAACCCTATCATGCAAGAATGAAAAAATAAAAAGCGAGAGCAGGCAGAGGAAAGGATGACAAAAATGAGCAACAATGAATTAGAAAAATTGAGGCAGCAAGCAGATGAACTAAATCTTCAAATCTTAAAACTGATCAATGACAGAGGAAACATTGTCAAAGAAATTGGAAAAGCGAAAGAAGCGCAAGGTGTCAACCGTTATGATCCTGTCAGAGAGCGCACAATGCTGAACCAAATTCTTGAAGAAAATGATGGGCCATTTGAAAATTCAACGATTCAACATATTTTCAAAGAGATTTTCAAAGCAGGTCTAGAGCTTCAAGAAGATGACCACAGCAAAGCACTTCTTGTTTCTCGTAAGAAAAAACCAGAAAACACAATCGTGAATATCAATGGGGAAGCGATCGGTGATGGAAAGCAGCGTTTCATCGTTGGACCATGTGCCGTTGAAAGCTACGAGCAAGTCGCAGAAGTAGCGGCAGCAGCGAAACAGCAGGGATTAAAACTACTTCGCGGTGGCGCCTTTAAACCTCGCACAAGTCCATATGATTTCCAAGGACTTGGTGTAGACGGTCTAAAGATTCTAAAGCGTGTAGCGGATGAATACGGTCTTGCTGTTATTAGTGAAATTGTTAATCCTGCTCATATTGAAGAAGCGATTGAGCATATCGATGTCATCCAAATTGGGGCACGTAACATGCAAAACTTCGAACTATTAAAAGAAGCCGGTTCCGTGAATAAACCAGTTCTTTTAAAACGCGGTCTTGCAGCGACCATCTCAGAATTCATCAATGCAGCTGAATACATCATCGCCCAAGGAAATGATCAAATCATCCTTTGCGAGCGCGGTATCCGCACATACGAAACAGCGACAAGAAATACATTAGATATCTCGGCAGTGCCAATCTTGAAACAAGAGACACATTTACCAGTCTTCGTTGATGTGACGCATTCAACTGGACGTAGAGATCTTCTCCTTCCAACAGCAAAAGCAGCTCTTGCGATTGGAGCAGACGGTGTCATGGCAGAAGTACATCCAGATCCATCTGTTGCTCTATCTGATTCAGCGCAGCAAATGGACATTCCACAATTCGAAAAATGGTTAGATGCGTTAAGACCACTTGTCAACATTCACGCGTAATCATAGATAGAAATAGCCGCCGGATGACTGCCCGGCGGTTTTTTTATGGAAAAAATACCATGAGGTTTGGGAATGAAAGGAAGAAAGCACATTGCAAGCCCAAAAAGTGCTTGTTCACAATGTTTTCATTTTTAAAATTCGATAGAATCTGCTAAGATCATTGTCATAGCTGGCGTTCTCGATGCTTTTTTATGAAATATGATTCAAATTACAGGTAACAAGCTGATTAAAGTTTGTTTAATTTAGTTATAAAAAGAAAGGGAACGTTTTCATATGACAAAAAAACGTGTATAATTTCATAAAAGAATGTCATTTTGATGTAGATTGAAAAATTATGTGTCTCTTTTCATCGTTTTAATGACAAATAGGATATTATTTTCCTCGTATCTGACATGTCTCTATCCAATTGGTGAATGCTATAGATATGAAGTGTATTTGAAGGAGTGATTTATGTGAATAATGTTACAATATATGATGTAGCAAGAGAAGCAAATGTAAGTATGGCAACGGTATCACGCGTAGTAAATGGTAATCCAAACGTAAAACCAACAACAAGAAAAAAGGTGCTTGAAGCGATTGATCGCCTTGGCTATCGTCCAAATGCAGTGGCACGAGGCCTTGCAAGTAAAAAAACAACGACAGTTGGGGTCATCATCCCTGATATTTCTAGTATCTTCTATTCAGAATTAGCACGCGGTATTGAAGATATCGCCACGATGTATAAATACAACATCATTTTAAGTAACTCAGATCAAAATACGGATAAAGAGCTTCATTTGTTAAATACGATGCTGGGCAAACAAGTAGACGGAATTGTCTTTATGGGCGGAAACATCACAGATGTGCATGTGGAAGAATTTAAGCGCTCTCCTGTACCGATTGTGCTTGCAGCATCTGTTGAAGAACAGGCTCAAACACCATCTGTTAACATCAACTATGAGCAGGCAATTTATGATTCCGTTCAGCTGTTAGTTGAAAAAGGACATAAACGAATTGCGTTTGTTTCTGGTCCAATGTCAGAGCCAATTAATTCCGTGAGAAAGCTTGCAGGTTATAAGCGTGCGCTTGAAGAAGCGGGTATCGCGTTTGACGATGCACTTGTTGCTGAAGGCGATTACTCTTATGACTCTGGAATTGAAGCACTTGCTCATCTGCTTGAGCAGTCTGACAAACCGACAGCTGTTATCGCAGCTACAGATGAAATGGCGCTAGGTGTCATTCACGGAGCACAAGACAGAGGGGTCTCCATTCCTGAAGATTTAGAAGTGATTGGCTTTGATAATACAAGACTTTCACTCATGGTGCGTCCTCAGCTGACAACAGTTGTTCAGCCGACATATGATATTGGTGCTGTTGCCATGAGACTGCTCACAAAACTGATGAACAAAGAACAAGTGGACGATCAAATTGTTGAGCTTCCGCACAGAATTGAAGAAAGACAATCAACAAAATAAAACAAAAAAAGCAGGCTTACCTTATGAGGGAAAGCCTGCTTTTCTTATGCCTTTTTCTTTTCTCTTCTAACAGGCATGAGTGCTTTTTCTACTGTTTGAGCATTTTTTTCTGTGATTTCTGCTTTTCTTGGGATCGGTGGATATAAATCGTCAGGATCTTTCCATGTAGGTGGAAGGGTAACAGGCGATTGCTTATTCCATGCCTGAATCCAGTCCTGAGGTAGCTCATCTGGCGGTGTAATGGCTTTCATTTCAAGCCAAATGCGGCTCCACGCTCTTGGAACGACGCGCCAAATATCATATCCCCCTCCGCCAACAGCGATCCATTTACCGTCACAATATTGATGCGCAAGCTCATGAGCAAGTCTAGGAATTTCTTCATATATTTTCATGGTGGCAGATAAATGAGTTAACGGATCATAGTAATGTGCATCTGCCCCGTTTTGCGTCAAAATCACATCTGGTTTAAAAAAAGCAGCAATTTCAGTCACTGCTGTTCGGTATGCTTCGAGAAACGATTCATCTTCCGTAAATGCATCTAGCGGAATATTATACGCGTAGCCATAGCCTTTATCGTGGCCTCTTTCCTGTACTTGTCCGGTTCCAGGGAACAAGTAGCGTCCCGTTTCATGAATGGAGACTGTACATACCTCTGGGTCGTCATAGAAGCTGAACTGGACACCATCGCCGTGATGAGCATCCGTATCAATATATAAAATTCTAGCGCCATATGTCTTTTGAATATATTGAATCGCCACAGAGCTGTCATTATAAATACAAAAGCCAGATGCACGCCCTTTGAATCCGTGGTGAAGCCCGCCGCCAAGATTGAGGGCATGCTGCGAATGACCGAGCATCACTTGGTCAACCGCTGTTAATGTTCCGCCAACAAGGAGAGATGCCGCCTCATGCATGCCTGCGAACATCGGTGTATCCTCAGTGCCAAGACCGTAGCGTTCACCCTCTGCTGTAGACAGTTTTCCTTCACTTGCCCGCTGCACAGCCTGGATATAATCTGCTGTATGGACGAGCTTTAATTCCTCCAGAGTAGCCATACGCGGTGCGACGATTTCATCCTCTGTTAACGCCTTCATTTTTTGAAGAAGATCATAAGTTAAGTAAACCCGAAGCTGATTGAAGGGATGATCTTGGTTAAATTGGTACGTTTGAAAAGATGGTGAAAAAACAAAGGTCGCTTCCTTCATTTGATCGTCTGCTCCATAGGCCAGAGCACTTTATAGCCTTTTGCGCGAATCAGCTTCGTCACATGATCTGCATGAATGGTTTGAAGGCGGAAGACGAGCACTTTAGATGCCTCATTGGCATGCGGGTACACAAGCACACTCAGCAATTGAATATGCTGCTCCTTTAAAATGGCCGTAATGTCTGCGAGGCCTTCTGTCATCTGCTCGACTTCAACCTCTAAGTGCGACCCAGGCTGATCTGCACCTGTCAGTCTTACAAACGTACGAAGCAGATCTGTTTTTGTGATAATGCCTACAAGCTTGCCGCGTCTCACCACTGGAAGACAGCCAATTCCGTGCTCAAAAAAGACACTTGATATCTCTTCAACGAAATCAAGCGGGTGAGCCGTGATCGTCTCTAATACCATGATCTCTTCTACCGGCCGCTGAATAAAGAGCTTCCTTTTCTCTGTTTCAAAAATACTTGGACTGGCATTTTTAATATCCCGATCAGTCACCATCCCAATGACAGATCCTTGATCAGATACGATCGGAATATGCCGGATGTGGTGTGCACTCATTTTTTGAATGGCCTCTTCAATCGTATCGGTTTTTCGCAGCGTGATCACATCACGCTCCATAATTTGTTCAATCATCATTGTTTACCAATCCCCTTTGCCAAAAAAACGAATTGAACGTTAATACATAAAGCGCTGATGGAAGCGAAGACGATCGAAACGCTCGATCGAATCAGGACTCACATGTTTCCCAATTCTGGCCATTAAACAATTGGCTGGATGTGAGCTAATCTCTGGCTCGTCTGTTGCAAACCAGACAAGACCGCCTGCGTTCATCATTTTCTCCATCATTTTGCGGTACTCCCAAACGTTTTTCTTTGTCCCCTTTAAATCCCAATGCCAGTAATATTCAGTTGTAATGATGATGTAATTCTCCATTTGCTCATCCATCATGCTCACATCAAGCAAATGCTTGCCAAGTGAGCATCCTCTAAATGGAGGAGCGACCTCAATCGCGCCAAGCTCAATTAAATTATCCATTTTGCCCTCTGACCAGCGCTCAAGTGGATCAGGATACAAATACGTGACATAGCCTACGACGAGCTCATTCGCTCTTGCAATGATAATACGTCCTTCTGGAAGATCTGCTATTTCAACAAGTGCTTGTTTCTGTTCCTCAGGCGTGCGAAATGCCGTTAGTCCTTCATGAAACGTATAGTTCGCAAGCTCTGATGCAGGTACCGGTCCTTCAATCAGGATGGAACCTGTTTCTCGCTCAATGGTTTTTGAATAATAAGTTTTAGGATGCTCCACGTATCCACCGCCCCTAATTCTAGTGAGTCGTCTCTATTCTATCTTAAATCTTGCAATAATTAAAACGGTTTCATCAGAAGTTTTTTAAAAATTGAGAAAAAAAGTCATCTATACTATAATGGTCATTGTAAACGTATGCAAAGGGGGACTGTTTGATGAAATTGGAAACGTTACCATCAGTAAAAGGGGATTATCATTTAAATGATTATGAGCAGGCATACAAAGATTTTTCATGGGAGGAAGCTAGAAAAAACTTCTCCTGGTATGAAACAGGAAAAATAAATGCAGCCTATGAAGCGATTGACAGACATGCGGACTCGTTTCGTCAGAACAAGGTGGCGCTTCACTACAAAGATTCACAGCGGGATGAAAAGTATACGTTCAGGGATATGAAAATTAACACAAATAAAGCGGGAAATCTATTCAGAGAAAAGGCACATGTAGAAAAAGGGGATCGCGTGTTTATCTTTATGCCAAGATCACCTGAGCTCTATTTTCTTCTGCTTGGTGCAGTTAAAATTGGAGCGATCGTTGGCCCGTTATTTGAGGCATTTATGGAAGGTGCTGTCAAAGACCGTTTAGAGAATAGCGAGGCAAAGGTGATCGTGACAACACCTGATCTGCTTGAGCGAATTCCATTTGCAGAGCTTCCGAAGCTTGAATCTGTCGTCATTGTCGGCGGTGAAAACGAAGACGTCGATGGTGTGCGGACAATTCACTATGAAAAGGCGTTTGAGGAGGCAGCAAAGGAGCTTGAGATTGAATGGATGGATGAAAAAGACGGCTTCCTGCTTCATTACACATCAGGATCTACTGGTACGCCAAAAGGAGTGCTTCATGTCCATGGTGCAATGGTCCAGCAAGGCCAGACTGGTAAATGGGTGCTTGACTTGAAAGAGGATGACGTTTACTGGTGTACAGCTGATCCAGGCTGGGTTACAGGCACAGTGTACGGTATTTTTTCACCGTGGTTAAATGGGGCGACGAATGTGATTTTAGGCGGCCGGTTTAATCCTGATACGTGGTATGAAACCATTGAATCACTCGGTGTAACTGTTTGGTACAGTGCCCCGACCGCCTTTAGAATGCTCATGGGGGCAGGGGATGATCTCATTCAAAAATATGACCTCAGCTCGCTCCGCCATGTTTTAAGTGTGGGAGAGCCGCTTAATCCAGAAGTCATCCGCTGGGGAGATGCTGTTTTTGGCAAGAGAATTCACGACACTTGGTGGATGACAGAAACGGGTGCACAGCTGATTTGTAATTATCCATGCATGGACATCAAGCCAGGCTCGATGGGAAAACCGATTCCAGGCGTAGAAGCTGCTATTGTTGATAATGCAGGAAATGAACTTCCGCCATACCGGATGGGCAACCTTGCGATTAAAAAAGGCTGGCCTTCTATGATGCATACGATCTGGAACAATCCTGAAAAATATGAATCTTACTTTATGCCGGGAGATTGGTATGTTTCAGGAGATTCAGCTTATATGGACGAAGACGGATACTTTTGGTTCCAGGGACGTGTCGATGATGTCATCATGACGTCAGGAGAGCGGGTCGGTCCATTTGAGGTGGAAAGTAAACTGGTCGAACATCCAGCTATTGCGGAGGCTGGTGTCATTGGAAAGCCAGATCCGGTCCGCGGTGAAATTATTAAAGCATTTATAGCGCTTAGAAGCGGATATGAGCCGACAGATGAGCTGAAAGAAGAGATTCGTACATTTGTGAAAAAAGGACTCGCAGCACATGCGGCACCGCGAGAAATTGAGTTCAAAGACAAACTGCCGAAAACGAGAAGCGGAAAAATTATGAGACGTGTGCTAAAGGCGTGGGAGCTGAATTTACCTGCTGGCGACCTTTCGACAATGGAAGATTAAATTTTTTCATCAGTTGACTTGATATCAAAAGTGTGTTAAAAATGACATTAGTTGAATATGAAAAGGTTTTGACTGAGATTCAGTAGAATGATCTTTCCCTGTTGAAGAGAGCTGACGGCTGGTGCGAGTCAGTACAAAGAGATATTCGAATTACCCTCACGAACCGCTTTTACGAAAAGGAGCATGCCCTGATTAGTGAAAGAACGGATCTGTCCGTTATCAGTGTAAGTGAAAAGACGAGATTTTTTGTCTTTTAAGCAGGGTGGTACCGCGATATATATCGTCCCTTCGTTCATTCGAAGGGGCGTTTTTTTGTTGAATTGTAAAAAAAGGAGATTTGGAAATGAGTCAATTGATGGAAGAGCTATCGTTCAGAGGATTAATTCAGCAGCAAACAGATGAAGAAGGTTTAACAAAATTATTAGCAGAAGAAAAAATCAAACTATACTCCGGCTTTGATCCGACAGCTGACAGCTTACACATTGGTCATCTATTGCCAATTTTAACATTACGCAGATTCCAAGAAGCAGGTCATCATCCGATTGCTCTTGTTGGCGGCGCAACTGGACTAATCGGCGACCCTAGCTTCAAAAAAGCGGAACGTTCACTCAATCCAGCAGAAATCGTCGAACAATGGTCAGAAAAAATCAAAGGACAGCTGTCTCAATTTCTTGATTTTGAAGCAGGGGAGAATCCAGCCGTTATCGTGAATAACTACGACTGGATCAGCCAAATGAATGTCATCACGTTCCTTCGTGATATTGGAAAGAACTTCGGTGTAAACTTCATGCTGGCAAAAGATATCGTGAGCTCACGTATCGAAACAGGGATTTCTTACACAGAATTCAGCTACGTTATCCTTCAGTCTTTAGACTTCTTAAATCTTTACAGAAATGAAAATTGTAAGCTGCAAATCGGCGGAAGTGACCAGTGGGGAAATATCACATCTGGACTTGAGCTGATCCGTAAGTCTGAAGCAGAAGGGGCAAAAGCATTTGGTCTGACAATGCCGCTTGTCACAAAAGCAGACGGCACAAAGTTTGGTAAAACAGAAGGCGGCGCTATCTGGTTAGATAAAGAAAAAACGTCTCCATACGAGTTCTACCAATTCTGGATTAACACAGATGACCGTGATGTCGTGAAATACTTAAAATACTTTACGTTCTTATCAAAAGAAGAGATCGCATCGTACGAAGAAAAAGTGCAAACAGCACCTGAAAAGCGTGAAGCGCAGCGCCGTCTAGCAGAGGAAGTGACAACACTTGTACATGGCCGTGAATCACTAGAACAGGCTGTTAACATCTCAAATGCGCTATTTAAAGGTGAGATCAAATCTCTTACAGCTGAAGAAGTGAAAGTAGGCTTTAAGGATGTTCCATCAATGGAGAAAAGCAGCACAGAAGAATTAACACTAGTCGATATCCTTGTGGAATCAAAGCTGTCTCCATCAAAGCGTCAAGCACGTGAAGATATCACAAATGGTGCTGTCTCCATCAACGGAGAAAGACAAACAGATAAAGATTATGTTCTTTCCGCTGACGACCGAATTGAAAACCAATTTACCGTTTTAAGAAGAGGGAAAAAGAAATACTTCCTCGTAACGTATAAATAAATCTTTATGAAACAGTAAACATCATGGAAAAGCACCTCAAAATGTTCGTATACATTGAGGTGTTTTTCTTTTTTATATAGAAGTAGCTCATTCGTCTGCTTCTTGTTCAAGGAGTGAATCTTTGTTTGTATAAGCATGTTCTACCTTACAAATTCGGGTTGTGTAGGATTCATACCAATCTTTTTTCCCCTTTTTTTGAACACGCTGATGTGCTGTATGTGCTTTCCATTCTTTGATGGCTTCTAATGAATCCCAGTAAGAGACAGTGATTCCAACACCATGTTCATCTCGTACACTTTCTATTCCAAGAAACCCATCTAGATCTTTCGCTAATTCTTCCATTTTTTGAGCAGCTGCAGCGTATTCTTTTTGCTCGACATTTGTTCGTTTTGATGTGAAAATCGCGGCATAGTAGGGTGGTGCAGGTGTTTGAGTAAATAGCATCTAGTAGAACCTCCTTAGTCTATTGATATTATATATGAAAGAAAGAAGGTCTCGTAGTCTTTTTGTTTTAATTTAAAAAAGTCCAAGGTGCTTTTTGATTATTTATATTTTTGTAAAATCATCTCATAAACATTACCTTGTTCACTTTTCTGACATATTTTTCTTGTATAAAATAGAGTCGTATAAGATGAATAAGGGGGAATGAAAGTGATGTTTGTTAAGAAAAGGAGTTTGCAAATTCTCATTGCGCTTGCATTGGTGATTGGTTCAATGGCTTTTATCCAGCCGAAAGAGGTGAAGGCGGCTGAGCATAATCCGGTTGTGATGGTACACGGTATTGGCGGTGCCTCTTATAACTTTTTTTCTATTAAAAGTTATTTGGCCACACAAGGCTGGGATCGAAACCAATTATATGCTATCGATTTCATAGACAAAACAGGAAATAACCGCAACAATGGTCCTCGTCTATCCAGATTCGTCAAAGATGTGTTAGACAAAACGGGTGCCAAAAAAGTAGATATTGTGGCTCATAGTATGGGCGGAGCGAACACATTATACTATATTAAGAATCTAGATGGCGGCGATAAAATTGAAAACGTTGTCACAATTGGTGGAGCAAACGGACTCGTTTCAAGCAGAGCATTACCAGGCACAGATCCAAATCAAAAAATTCTTTACACATCTGTCTACAGCTCAGCTGATCTCATCGTCGTCAACAGCCTCTCTCGTTTAATTGGCGCAAGAAACGTTCTGATCCATGGCGTTGGCCATATCGGTCTATTAACCTCAAGCCAAGTGAAAGGCTACATTAAAGAAGGACTGAACGGCGGAGGACAGAATACGAATTAAAAAAACGAAAAGACAGCGGCATATGCTGTCTTTTTTGATGTCAACTGGCATATGGCAGCTAGAGATATTGAAAAGGGTGGCAAAACGATGATACAGAAACAGACCATCGTACATAGCCGAATAAAAAACATGTACAAAACGTCCACCATTCCTTACACTACATGTAGTGAATAAGAATCTTCGGAGGTGGACGTTTGTGAAAACGAATCAAAAGGCTTTCATCATTGTAGATGTACAAAAAGCGTTCGAGCATGAAAAATGGGGAGAACGCAATAATCTAGAGGCAGAGGAGAATATTAGCCGGCTATTGACGTTTTGGAGAGAGAAGGGCTGGAAAGTGATTCATATTCAGCATACATCCAACAATCCGGACTCTGTATTTCATCCAGCAAATGAAGGGCACCTTTTCAAAGATATGGCTAAACCGCTAGAGGAAGAAACAGTGATACAAAAGAAAGTCAACAGCAGCTTTATAGGGACAAGCTTGGAGGAACAACTAAGGTCAAATCAGATTGACACGGTCGTCATTGCAGGATTAACAACACCTCACTGCGTATCAACAACCACAAGAATGAGCGGAAATCTTGGCTTTGATACGTATCTGATCTCAGATGCAACAGCCGCCTTTGGACTAACAGATCAAAACGGTACATATTTTGACCCAGATACGATCCACCGGCTCTCACTTGCAACCCTGCATGATGAATTTGCGACTGTCATGACAACAGAGCAGCTCATCAAAAAATGGACAAGTCCAGAATAAAAGTTTGAAAGCTCCTAGAAAGATATCTAGGAGCTTTTTTGCGTATTAAGTGATTGTTTTCGTTGTTTCTTACGTGAGTAAACGAGATCAATCTCAATAAATAAAAAACTGACAAAGAATGATAAAATCAATACGCCGTCATCCCCTATCGATACATTCATAAAGTTTAAGTAAAGGACATACTTGATGGAGAGATGTAAAACGATCCAAGAACTCACCCATTCCAAAGCATAAGTGAGCCATACAGGAAGTTTAAGGAGATAAGCCAGTCCTTTTCCTATGAATAGAAGAACAGGTGACCAAAAAACGACGATAACACTCACGAACAAAGAGAAAGAGATCAAAGAAAGAAACGAATCATACGTGATGGTTTCTCCAAAAAGAAAATTCACGCCTAAAACAGTGATGTATAGCAATACACATGGAACCGCGATCACAAAGCAGATAGAAAAAAAGAGCAGGAAGATAAACAGACTTGCAGCAAATCTATTGGGCGGCTCATCGATAATCTGTTTTTTTCTTAGAAGAGAATAGGCAATCACTGATAAGGTTAAAAGTAAGAATAGAATGATCGTGATACTATACATGGAACTCCCCCATCTAAGGACTATAGAAGACCATACGACTGATATGTCATCTATCATGATTGTACCAATAGAAAAAAGGCACTTCAATGAAATATTTCCTATATTTGTATATAAAAATGAGACAGGTTTAGTTGAAGTAAGAATACAGGGGACGGTCGAGGAAAAGAGGTGATTGGAAATGGGAGGTTTCTTCCAATGATCTTATGTACAAATGTACGGCTTACTCAAAGGTGGTCTTGGCTAAATCCCCTTGAAAAGGGGTGACGCCTATGTCAACTTTTCAAGCATTAAAACCTGAAACAAAAAACCCTAGAAATCCTTGAACAATCAAGGGATCTAGGGTTTGTTTGCTCTCTCTTAGAGAAGTAATGAAATTAACGAGAGTAGAACTCAACGATTAGTTGTTCGCTGATTTCAGGCGCTAATTCAGAACGCTCTGGAAGACGAGTGAAAGTTCCTTCAAGCTTTTCAGCATCAAAAGAAAGGTATTCAGGAACGAAGTTGTTTACTTCAACTGATTCTTTCACTACTGCAAGGTTTTGAGATTTCTCACGAAGAGCAATCGTTTGACCTGGTTTCACAGAGAAAGATGGGATGTCTACACGGCTTCCATCAACAAGGATGTGACCATGGTTTACTAGCTGACGAGCTTGGCGGCGAGTACGAGCAAGGCCAAGACGGTATACTAGGTTGTCAAGGCGAGTTTCAAGAAGGATCATGAAGTTTTCACCTTGTTTACCAGGAAGTTTAGCAGCTTTGTCATATAGTGTACGGAATTGACGTTCGTTGACACCGTACATGTGACGAAGCTTTTGCTTCTCTTGTAATTGTAAACCGTATTCAGATAGTTTTTTGCGTTGTCCTGGACCATGTGGGCCTGGAGCGTAAGGGCGTTTTTCAAGTTCCTTACCTGTTCCGCTTAATGAAATGCCTAAACGGCGGGAAATCTTCCAACTTGGACCTGTATAGCGAGCCATAATGTGACTCCTCCTTATTGTTTTTATTTGTGAAAAATAAAAACCGTCTGTTCTTCCTCTTTTTCGTCATTATGTTTTCATGCATCCTCGCTCCAGCAGCAGGGAGTTACAAGATACACCTTCATAATATAGAAGGAACAAAATGATACAAAAAAGCCGAACAAAAAGGCTGCCATATTTCACACAAACTCTATTATATGACGCTGGGTAGGAGAAGTCAACCTATTTAGAGGCAGAGGTGACGTTCTCCATTATACAAAGAAACATAAAAAAGCAGACAATGTGCCTGCTTTTTCTGCATGATTACGCATCCGTAGAGACGGATAACGCCTGTTGGAGAATTTCTGTAAATTGAGTAAGGTAGGTCTCATCTATTTCACTGAAGCGGTCTTTCACAGGGCTGTCAATATCGAGTACCCCAATGATTTGTCCATTGACCTTGAGCGGAATGACTATTTCAGATTGCGATGCGGCATCACAGGCAATATGTCCAGGGAATGCATGGACATCAGCGATACGCTGCACTTCACCTGTCGCAAAGGCTGTACCGCAAACACCTTTTCCAGAAGGGATGCGCACACATGCAGGCAGTCCGTTAAATGGTCCAAGCACAAGCTCGCCGCCCTTTGCTAAATAAAACCCTGCCCAATTGACTTCAGGAAGTGAGTGATAGAGTAGCGCAGCTGCATTTGCCAAGTTGGCAATCAGATCAGGTTCACCATCTGTAATGGCTTCTACCTGTTTGACAAGCAATTGATAGTCTTTTGAAGGATCGCCAGACTGTTTTTCGACATGAAACATGAAAATCTCCTACTTTCTATCTTAAAAATACATAACTTGCGTTTCGCATGTGGGATTTGTCGAGCAATTGTAAAAGGAACTTCCGCCTTCATCTTGAAGTATGTACACATGAAGAGGGGTGAGCGGATGAAAACATCAACAACCGTGCAAACAAAAGATCGTATTATGGATGCTGCCATCAGACTTTTTAACCAAAAAGGATTTTCTGGAACCTCTGTCCGTGAGATTGCGAAGGAAGCAAACGTCAACGTTGCCCACATTTCTTATTACTTTCAAGGAAAAGGAGGGCTGCTTGAGCAGCTCGTATCCGATTTTTATGAAGGCTACATTCACATGATTGAATCACATCTCCATCACATGGAAACCCGTCATGCAAAAGAATGCTTACTACATGTGGTTTTTGATATTTTATCTTATCAGCACAAGCACCGTCAATTAACCCGTTTCGTTTATCGGGAGGTGACGATTGATTCGACACTCATCAGAGAAATCATGTCGACATATTTAACAAAAGAAAAGTATTTGTTTCAGCTTATCATTGAAAAAGGAAAAAGCACCCATGTTATTTGTGAGCAGCTTTCACTCGCATCCTTTATGATTCAGCTAAAATCACTTCTCATGATGCCATATTTACAGCCGCAATATTTAACAGAGGTGCTTTATTTGAACCCAAGTGAGCCGTATTTCTATCAAATGTACTTTAAGGAGCTGAGCCGCTCGCTTCATTATCTGTTAGAACCAAAAGAGCCGGCACTAGATTCTCATCTAAACCTCATGATGTCCTCGAATTGATCATACGCATATCCGAGATCTTCCGCTTGATGGGCATCAGAGCCGAATATGAGCGGAATTTTTTTCTTTTTTGCAAGGTCAATCATCCATTGATCTAAATAGATACTTCTGGCATATGTTTTACGAAGACCTGATGTATTAAAATCTAAGGACATGCCTTTTTTTGCCGTTTCTTCAAGGCAAAGGGTGACCTTTTGACAAAGTTCAGGTGACATTTCATATGGAAAAAGCTGTTTGAATTTCTGGACAAGGGTGATATGACCGATTCTCTTTGGCTTATATTGGCCTAAAGATGATAGAATAGAAGAATGAATTTGGTCATAGTAGCTTTGATAGACCTGTTCGATGCTGCCATAGATGCTTATTAGCTGCTGGAAGGCATGCTCGTCAAAATCAAGGCAAATATAATCATCGCCAGCAGGAAGAAAGTGAACAGATAAAATGGCGTCGTCTAGTTCTGGACCGTAGCAGTCTAAAAAGGTTCTTGTTTCCTCTTCATACTCTTTGATAAAGTCAACCTCAAGCCCAGTTTTTACTATTAATTGTCCTTTGTATTCTTGTTTCAGCTGAGCCAGTTTCGTTATATACGCTTCAAGGTCTTGGAGCCTCATGGCACTATCTTGCTCAGGTGTTGGATCTTGAAACGATGGAGGCAGCGGGGCATGCTCGGTAAAGGTTATGGAATCAAATCCCTTTTTGATGGCTTTTTCAATATAAGAATGAAAAGAATCAAGCGAACCGTGCGGGCAAAACGGTGTATGTAGATGTGCATCTTGTTTCAGCATGTCGTCACCTCTTGTCGATATTTTGAAAAACGTGATGTTTATCAGCGAAAATAATGAAAAATCATGACCAAAAATGCTGGTTACATGGTATCATAATAACAATGAAAACGACAGCTTCCGCATACATAAAAGCAGGTCACATTGATACGTGTGATCAAATGATAGAAAGCGCACAAATACTTTCTTGAAAAAACATACATAAAACCGTGAATGGATGGTATTGGAAAACATACGATCCTGCTTATAAAAAACAAATGCAAAGCGGACACGAAAGGGTTCTCAGGTCTACTCGGGACACTTTTACCCTGACATCACTTAGATCACAACAAGGGGGCTCATTATGGAGTTAATCATCGGTTTAATTGTCATTTTGCTTGCTTTGTTTTCAGTCGGTTATTTCCTGCGAAAAAATATATATAAAGAGATTGACCGATTGGAAGCATGGAAAATTGAAATTTTAAACAGATCAATTGTAGAAGAAATTTCAAAGATCAAACATTTAAAAATGACCGGAGAAACAGAGCAATTTTTTGAAAGATGGCGTGCAGAGTGGGACGATATCGTCACAGCCCATCTTCCAAAGGTAGAGGAGCTATTATATGATGCAGAAGAGTATTCTGATAAATATCGATTCTCCAAAGCCAAGCAGGTTCTTACGCACATTGAGGACTTGCTGAGTGCTGCTGATTCGAACATTGAAGACATTTTAAAAGAGATTGCAGACCTTGTCACAAGCGAGGAGCAAAATCGCAAGGACATTGAAAAGGTCAAAGAACAATATCAAACAGTTCGAAAAAATCTGCTTGCGTACAGCCATTTATACGGCACCCTTTATGACAAAATGGAGCAGGACTTAGATGAAGCCTGGGAAGGAATCAAGCAGTACGAGGAAGAGACAGAAAACGGCAACTATATGAAAGCAAGAAAGATTTTGCTTGAGCAAGACCGCAGACTCGATCAGCTTCAGCTGTATATCAATGATGTACCGAAGCTCATTGCAGACTGCAAACAAACCGTACCAGGCCAGCTGACGAAGCTGAAAGACGGATATAAAGAAATGACAGACAAAGGCTACAAGCTCGAGCACATCCAGATCACTAAAGAGCTTGAGAATTTAAACAAACAGCTGACCCGTGCGGAAAAACTGCTTATTGATGAACTCAATCTGGATGAGGCATCAAGCATTCTCCAAATGATTGATGATGCCATTCAGACGCTGTATGATCAGCTGGAAGCGGAAGTAGAAGCAGGTCAGGAAATCAAAAGCAAAATGCCTGAGCTGACGGAAGCGTTTGAAAAGCTAGAGCAGGATCACACCCAAACAAAGGCAGAAACAGCTCTTGTAAAAGAAAGCTACAAACTGACAGCCGGAGAGCTTGATCAACAGAAGGCGTTCGAAAAACGCTTAGAAGAAATTGAAAAGCTCATGAAACAAATTCGCGAGAAGCTTGATCGTGATCATGTCGCATATTCCCTATTAATGAATGAAATCAATCAGCTTGAGACCTTTATCGATGATGCAAAAGCATTGCATGATACATTTAAGGATCATCTTCAATCATTAAGAAAAGAAGAGCTGCAAGCGAGAGAAACACTGGCTGAGCTCAAAACGATGCTGACAGATACAGTGCGTCAGCTGCAAAAAAGCAATATTCCAGGTGTACCTGCTGACATGAAAGAGCAGGCTGAAAAAGCGCAGGAGATGATTCAGCAAGTGCACGAGCAGCTGGAGAACCTGCCGCTCAACATGCCAGCCGTGAATGAGCAATTAAAAGAAGCCTCTGACACAGTGAGACATGTTGTGAATGAGACGGAAGAAATGCTCACTAAGGTGGATCAAATTGAACGAATCATTCAATATGGCAATCGTTTTAGAAGCCAAAATCATATTCTTTCAGAACAATTAAAAGAGGCAGAGCGAAGATTTTATGCGTATGATTATAACGGTTCATTTGATGTAGCAGCATCAGCTGTTGAAAAAGCATCACCTGGAGCCGTTCAGAAGCTATTAGCTCAGCACGAAAAAGAATATCAGCATCAATAAAAAAGCTGAAGTCCATTGATAGGACTTCAGCTTTTTTTGTATTATGATGCCTGCTTCTGACGTTTTTCTGAAGCAGAAGAAGTGAAAAGGGAGATCACGAACCCAATAGCGACTCCAAGTATCGCAGGGACAAGCCAGCCAATGCCAAGGTCATAAAAAGGCAGCACGGTTTGGAAAATGTCTTTTACTGGACCGATTGGAAGCTTTGCTGCTGCTAAGCCGTCAAATAAGCTCACGCACCCTGTTAAAATTAACGAGAGGACATATACAGGTCTTCTATGTCCAAGCCATTTATCAGCAAGTGATAGAACGATGATCACAATCGCCAGCGGATAAATCGCTGTTAAGACTGGAACAGAGAAAGCAACAATATGAGCAAGTCCAAAGTTAGAAATAATGAAACTAAACAATGTAACAAGTGTCACGACCATTTTATAAGAAAGCTTAGGAAGTAACTTTGAGAAATACTCTCCGCATGATGTGACAAGACCGATACTTGTTGTTAAACAAGCGACTGTGATGGCAGCTCCTAACACAATATTTCCTAGACTGCCGAAAAGGAACTGAGAAGACTGAGCTAAGATTGTGCTTCCATCTCCAACGAATCCAATGGCATGTGTACTAGAAGCACCTAGATATGCAAGTGACAGGTAAACGAAGGTTAATCCAGCAGCTGCAATCAAACCCGCTTTGATACAAGCAGAAGCCAGTGCCTTTTTACTTGTCACACCGCGTCCTTTAATCGCGTTGATGACAACAATTCCAAATACAATAGAAGCAAGAGCATCCATCGTTTTATAGCCCTCTAAAAATCCTTTGAAAAACGATCCGTTGCTATAAGATACATCTGGTGTACCAATGACGCCCATCGGTGTCAAAATGGCTTTGACAATGATAATAAAAATGATCGTAAATTTAATCGGTGTTAATATTTTCCCTACACGATCCACGATTTTCGTTGGATTTAAAGCAAGGTAATACGTAATACCGAAAAAGACAAGTGTAAATAAAAGAAGGGACAGCCAAGCTGGCACACTTGATAAAAATGGTAATGCTCCAATCTCATACGAAACTGTTCCTGTACGCGGAATAGCGAAAAGCGGCCCAATGGATAAATATAAAATGACGGTGAATGCTGTTCCAAACACTGGGTGAGCCTTATCTGCAAGTCCTTTTGCATCACGCCCTGTTAAAGCAATCGCAATAATCCCGAGTAGAGGTAAACCGACACCTGTTAATAAAAATCCGCCCATTGCTTTCCAGACATTTGTTCCGGCATATTGCCCAAGCTCTGGCGGATAAATCATATTTCCGGCGCCGAAGAATAAAGCAAATAACATAAAACCTATAATAATCGTATCTTTCGTCGACAATGTTGCCTTCATTGAATATAAAGCCTCCAATATTATGTTGAAATATTCTGTTAATTAGCTGCTAAAACGGTTCTTCATTAACATTCACTAATTATAAAGGATGTACGCCTGATGTCAACATGTGTTTTCATACAAAAGTCATGAATTTTTCTATTTTAGTATATGAAGAACAATCAAAAACATCCCCTTCTCCTATGAAGGGGATGTTTTTTGATTTGATGCTTGATTAAGCAGGCTGTTTAGGTGGGCTCGTAAACAAAGAAATAAGAAGACCAATAATGGCTCCAAGTACGGCAGGGATAGCCCAGCCGATCCCAAGTTTGTATAAAGGAACAGTAGCTTCTAAAATTTCATTTAAACCGCCAAGAGGAATCTTTGCTGCCACTAACCCGTCGATGACGGCAAAGATACCTGTAAAAATGAGTGAAGCGATATAAATAATCCGTCTTCCGTTGATCCAGCGATCAAGAAAAGATAAGAGAATGATCACGATGGCTAACGGATAAATCGCAACAAGAACCGGAACAGAGAGCGAAATAATTTGTGCCAGTCCAAGGTTTGCCACAAATGTACTGAATAAAGATACAACTAAAACAACAGTGCGATAAGAAAAGCGTGGAAATAGTGAAGAAAAATATTCCCCGCAGGATGAAACCAGGCCAATACTTGTGGTCAAACAGGCAAATAAAATCGCAGCCCCTAGCACAATATTACCAGCAGAACCAAATAAAAATTTCGCCGAAAGCGAAAGGAGTTTTCCACCTTCATTTGCCCCGACCATACCTGTTGCCTCAGGACTTGATGCTCCGACATAAGCGAGTGATATGTACACAAGAGCTAGTCCAGCAGCTGCGACAAGCCCAGCTTTAATACAGGCTGCGGCAATCGATTTACGTTCTGTCATACCGCGCTCTTTCACAGCCGTGACAACGACAATTCCGAAAACGATTGAAGCAAGAGCATCCATCGTTTTGTAGCCTTCTAAAAAGCCGGTAAACAGCGGGCTTCCTTCATAAGTTGGATGCGGACTCCCAATTCCACCCATTGGTGTCGCGATCGCTTTGATCACAATTAAAGCAATGACAGCGAGTAAAATTGGTGTTAAAATTTTACCGATTCGGTCAACAAGCTTCGATGGATTTAAAGCAAGAGCATAGGTAATGCCGAAAAAAGCAATCGAAAACAAGAATAATGGAATCCATGATTCAGACTGCGCTTCAGACAGAAACGGCGCCAGCCCAATTTCATAAGAAACCGTTCCAGTACGAGGGATCGCAAAGAAAGGCCCAATGGATAAATATAAAATGACAGTGAAAATGGTACCGAATGTAGGATGAGCTTTGTCAGCAAGCCCCTTTGCACCAGTTCCTGTCAGGGCAACGGCGATGACACCTAAGAGTGGAAGCCCAACTCCGGTCAGTAAAAATCCACCGATCGCAAGCCATACGTTTTCACCTGCGTACTGTCCAAGTACAGGAGGGAATATCATATTGCCTGCGCCGAAAAAGAGTGCAAACAACATTAAGCCGATGGCTAATGTGTCTGTTTGACTTAACTTATTTTTCATAAGGTTATCCCCCTATTATTTTATTTTTCCGCCATGTTTAAATATTCTGTTAATTTAGGAAAAAATATGACAATGGCACTATGCATGATATAGTGAATTGATGAGGTTGTCAATATACCGCTTTATATTGAAATAAAAGGAATTCGGATCATATTAGTTAAACGCAAGAGGATAAGGAGTTTCGCAATGATGTATCTTGATAATAGTGCAACCACAAAACCGTACCCTGAGGTTTTACAAGTATATCAGCAAGTGAGTGAACGTTATTTTGGAAATCCATCTTCGCTTCATCAGCTCGGGATAGATGCAAGCCGGCTGTTAAATGAAACGAGAAAACAAATGCTTCACTACACGGGCTTGAAACAATATGAGATTATTTTTACTTCTGGTGCAACAGAAGCGAATAACATCGCCATTAAAGGAGCAGCACTTGCCAAAATGAACCGGGGCAAGCATATTGTGACCACAGAAATAGAGCATCCTTCTGTTATTGAATCGTTTGAACAGCTGAAGGCGTTATTTGGCTTTGACATCTCCTATATTCAAGTAAATGAGCATGGCCATGCAGATATGACTCATTTAAAAGAAGTGCTTCGCCCTGATACAGTGCTTGTCAGCATGATGCACGTCAATAACGAAACCGGTGCTATCCAGCCGATTGAAGAAGCTGCTGGCATCATTCGTGAGCATGCCGAAAACGCACTTTTTCATGTCGACGGGGTGCAGGGAATGTGCAAGGTCGCACTCAATAAACAGCTGGATGTAGACCTTTTGACGATGTCAGGCCATAAAATTCATGGATTAAAAGGCACAGGAGCACTCTTTTTAAAGAAAGATGTCACTCTCGCCCCTTTCATTACTGGGGGAGAGCAGGAATTAGGACTTCGTTCGGGTACTGAAAACCCTGCTGGAGCTGTCAGCTTAGCAAAAGCCATGAAACAATCATTTGAACAGCTTGACAAGTATCATAATGAGATGCTGAACTTAAAAACGCAGCTGCAAAAACAGCTTGGAGAGATAGAAGGTATTGTGATGAATACACCGAGGGAGCAAAGTGCGCCGCACATTGTGAATTTTTCAGTACCGGGTATTCAAATTGAGGTCCTCCTCCATACGCTTGAAAAAGAAGGCATATATGTTTCTACAACCTCTGCCTGTTCAGCCAAGAAAAAAGAGCCAAGCCGTGTACTGCTGGCAATGGGAAAACCAGAGGAAGTAGCCAAAAGCAGTATGAGAATCAGCTTGACGTATGGACAAGGACCAGAGCTAACGCCGCAAATCATCACATCGATCGCACAAAGTGTGAAAAAATTAAAAGGAATGAGATAACAGCATGAAATATGATCATATTTTAGTCCGTTTTGGTGAGATCTCAACAAAAGGGAAGAATAGAAAGAAATTTATTGAAAAACTAAGAAAGCACATTCGGTTCGTCTTAAAGGATTTTGAAGCATTAAAGGTTGCATCTGATAGAGACCGCATCACGATTATGCTGAACGGAGAAGACCCTGAACCGATTTCAGAACAGCTCAAAAGTGTATTTGGTATTCAGAGCTTTAGTCTTGCGGTTAAATGCGAGACGAATCTAGATGCGATTAAAGAAGCGGCACTAACAGCAGTACAGGAAGTGTATGAACAAGGAAATACATTTAAAGTCTCAACGAAACGCTCTTATAAACAATTTGAACTTGATTCAAATGAAATGAACCGTGAAATTGGCGGACATGTTCTAAAGAATACGGAAAACTTAACGGTCAATGTGAAACAGCCGGATGTGCATTTACGCATTGAAATCAGAGAGCAAGCAACGTACATTACATTTAAAGATGTCAAAGGTGCAGGCGGCCTGCCGGTTGGTTCTAGCGGAAGAGCGATGCTCATGCTTTCAGGCGGCTTTGACAGCCCAGTTGCCGGCTATCAAGCAATGAAACGCGGAATTGAAATCGAAGCTGTGCATTTCTTTAGCCCGCCGTATACAAGTGAACGTGCCAAACAAAAGGTCATTGATCTTGCAGAATGCCTGGCAGCATATGGAGGCGAAGTGAAGCTTCACATCGTACCTTTTACAAAAATTCAAGAGCTGATCCATAAACAAGTACCTGAAAACTATACAATGACATCAACAAGAAGAATGATGCTGAAAATAGCTGACAAAATAAGAGAAAAGCGTGATGCCCTTGCGATTATTACCGGAGAAAGCCTTGGTCAAGTGGCAAGCCAGACACTTGAAAGCATGTATGCTATTAACCATGTGACCAATACACCAATCATCCGCCCGCTTATTGCTGTCGATAAAAATGACATTATTGATGAAGCGAGACGAATTGGCACATACGATACAAGCATTCAGCCTTTCGAGGATTGCTGTACGATTTTTACGCCGCCGTCTCCTAAAACAAAGCCAAAGCTTGAGAAGGTAGAACGCTACGAAAGCTTTGCTGATTTCGAGCCGATGCTGGACGAGGCAGTAGAGCAAATTGAAACAATTATTGTGACAAATGAAAAGAAAGCGGCAGACGAATTCGCTGATCTATTCTAAAACGAAAATTTCATAATAATTACCATAAAATCAATCGCATGAAGTCATGTGTTTCTACACATTCTATATTCACAAGGAGGTGAGAACACATGGCTCAACAAAACAGACAAAGCAGTTCTAACCAATTACTAGTACCAGGCGCTGCACAAGCTATCGACCAAATGAAGTACGAAATCGCTTCTGAATTTGGTGTAAACCTTGGTGCAGAAACTACATCTCGCGCTAACGGATCAGTTGGTGGAGAAATCACTAAGCGTCTTGTATCTTACGCTCAACAACATATGGGTGGCGGATCTTTCTAAGACACACAATTTAAAAGCTATGGCTTATGAGCGGGATCCTTCCCGCTCTTTTCTTTTTGTACATATAAATAGTTAGAATATTTTTAAAAAAGAAGACGGATTTAAAAAATTATGGCATAATACTAGGAGTAGGTCCTAATTCAAGCATTTTTCAGTTATGAGTGTTAGAATAGGTAAATTGAAACATGTTTCGTTTCATAAGAAAGAGGCTAAAAGGAGCTGTACCATGAAAAGAGAAGACTTAATTGCACCAGAACAATATAACTTAGTCAGTGAGATTGAAGCGTTCAGTCATGACAAGGAGAAAATGGCCCTGCACTGGCAGGACGGCAATGGCCACGAAGCACATGTGACGTATGCAGCATTAGTGGAAGAGGCAAATAAAATTGGACATGTTTTATTAAAAGCAGGCTTCAAAAAAGGCGATAAAATCATTGTGATGGTGCCGCGCATGCTCGAGGCATACAGCATTTATTTAGCAATTTTGAAAACAGGAATGGTTGTGATTCCTTGTTCTGAAATGCTGCGTGCGAAAGATTTAGATTACCGAATTGAACACGCAGAAGCAAAAGGAGCGATCGTCTACTCTTCATTCATTCAATCGTTCGACGGAACCAAACAGCCAAACGATTTTAAAACATTTTCAATCGGTGAAAATGATCATGGCTGGACAAACATTCTAGCGCAAAAGGAAGAGCAATCAAACGAACTTGAGTTGGCAGATACAAAGCGCACAGACATGGCGTTTTTATCCTATACATCAGGTACAACAGGGAACCCTAAAGGGGTTGTTCATACACACGGATGGGCGTATGCACATTTACGCACAGCTGCCAAAGCATGGCTCTCCATTAATGAAGGAGATAAAGTATGGGCAACAGCAGGTCCAGGCTGGCAAAAATGGGTGTGGAGCCCCCTCTTATCTGTGTTAGGAAGTGGAGCAGAAGGCTTTGTATATGGAGGGAAATTCAATCCCAATACATACTTAGAGCTGCTTCAAAATAATGAAATCAATGTCCTATGCTGTACACCGACAGAATACCGCTTTATGGCAAAAGTAGATGATTTGAGTCAGTACGAGCTGCCGAAGCTGCATAGTGCTGTTTCTGCGGGAGAGCCGCTGAACCGTGAAGTCATTGATACATTCAAAAAGCATTTCGATATAGAAGTACGAGACGGCTATGGCCAAACTGAAAGCACACTGCTCGTAGGGGTATTAAAAGGAATGGACATCAAGCCAGGCAGTATGGGAAAACCAACCCCTGGCAACGAAGTAGATATCATTGATGAGGATGGAAACGTCTGCGCACCTGGAGAAATTGGTGACATTGCGGTGCATCTTGAAACGCCGGCTTTGTTTAAGGAATACTATAAAGACGAAGAGCGTACAAAAGCGCAGCGCCGCGGCAATTACTTTATTACGGGTGACCGCGCGAAAAAAGACGAAGATGGGTACTTCTGGTTTGAAAGCCGCAGAGATGACATCATTGTCAGCTCAGGCTATACAATTGGACCGTTTGAAGTAGAAGATGCACTGATCAAGCATCCAGCAGTGAAGGAATGTGCAGTTGTGGCGAGCCCAGATGAAATCAGAGGATCAATCGTCAAAGCATATGTCGTCCTTCGTGATGGAACTGATCAAAGTGATGAACTGATCAAAGAGCTGCAAACACATGTGAAAAACACAACAGCACCGTACAAATACCCAAGAGAAATCGAATTCATTGACGAGCTGCCAAAAACTCCGTCAGCGAAAATTCGCCGTGTAGAGCTGAGAGAAAGAGAGCTTGCACGAAAAGGTCAATAATAAAGAAGCGAGAAGCGTTCGGATGGAAGCATCCGGCGCTTTTTTTGTACGGAAAATGAAATTCGTTGAAAGCAGGCAGGGGGCTTTGTGTTAAAATATGTAGGAATTTCTGAAAAAGGAGAATGTTAGTAGATGTCCATTGCGATCATTCATGGAATTGTGCTTGCCTTTGGTCTCATTTTACCTTTGGGCGCACAAAATGTATTTGTATTTCAACAAGGAGCGCTGCAGCCTCGATTATATCGAGCAATGCCTGTCGTCATCACGGCTGCTCTTTGTGACACACTTTTAATTGCTTTAGCTGTCATAGGTGTTTCTGTTGTGGTGTTTACCATTCCTGTGCTGCAAATCGGCCTTTATATCATTGGTTTCTGTTTTTTAGTGTATATGGGATGGTCTGTATGGAACACAAGCTCATCATCAGGTGATGAAGAGAAGCAGAAATTAATGCCTGCAAGAAAACAAATTGTATTTGCCTGTTCAGTTTCTCTTTTAAATCCCCATGCGATTCTCGATACGATAGGTGTCATTGGTACGAATTCGCTGCAATATAGCGGAGCAGAAAAGCTGGCGTTCACACTTGCCTGTATCATCGTGTCCTGGTTATGGTTTATGGGGCTCGCCCTTTTAGGGAAGATGTTAGGAAAGTTAGATACAAACGGCAAATGGATGAACCGTATCAATAAGGCTTCGGCGGTCATGATCTGGCTGGTTGCGTTATACATTGGGTATCAATTGATTGTGTAAGGTACATAGAGAATCAAACAAAGAAGCGTTTGGACGTAATGATCCTGCGCTTTTTTTATGTTGGAAGTGTAGCAGCCTTACAATATATCGGAATCAAACCTATGAAATTCTTTGAGTTTGGGATGATCGAAAGAACTATTTCAGAAACGCCTGCTCTTCATATATTGAGATAAGTCACTTTTCTTCTAATTCGATCCTGTTCTGTTTTAAAATGTCATTGAGGCGGGGGCATTTATCCTCGTCATTTGAAAAGGGGGATATGGATGAAGAAAACATTGTTTAAAGATGCAGCTCTCTTAACACTGGATCCATCTTTAGGTTTTCTTGAAAAGGGAGATTTGTTAATTGAAGGGAAACATATTTTAGAAGTTAGGCCTTCAATTGAAGTAAGTGATGCAGACATCGTTGATGCATCTGATATGGTCATCATGCTAGGTCTTGTAGATACACATCGGCATGTGTGGCAGTCTGTCATCCGGGGCATAGGGACGGATTGGTCTTTGCAGACATATTTGAGCAAAATCTATTATGGCAACTATGGAGCGATGAGACGCCCATCCGACGATCGAATCGCCAATTATTTAGGGGCATTAGAGGCTTTAGATGCAGGTGTGACCACATTTTTAGACTGGACGATGATCAATTCAATGGATCATACAGAAGAGCTCATTGAAGGATTAAAAGATGCGGGCATACGAGCTGTTTTTGCTTTTGGGTCCTCTGGAGATGCTGAATATTGGGATAGAGAGAGTACGCTCACTAATATGGAGGACGCAGCACGTGTGAAAAAAGCACATTTTCAATCATCAGATCAGCTTTTAACAATGGGACTTGCGATTCGTGGTCCAGAGTTTTCATCATGGGAGACGTCGGTATTTGAAATTGAAACAGCCCGGTCTCTAGATGCTCTATGCAGTATGCACATCGGCTTTGGGAATTGGGGAGCGGAAGATCGATCGATTGAGCGGCTTCATAAAGCAGGGTTACTCGGACCAGATTTGAACATGGTGCATATTAATGCAATTGATGCGGATCAAATGAAGATGCTGGCAGACAGCGGAAGCTCCATATCCATTACCCCTGAAATTGAAATGATGATGGGTCACGGTTATCCTGTCACAGGACTTGCGATTGAACAAGGTGTTCTTCCAACGCTCGGTGTAGACGTAGTGACAGCGACAGGGGGAGATTTGTTTGCCCAAATGAAATTCGGACTTCAAGCAGAGCGCGCGGTCCAAAATCAATCGTTGTTAATGGATGGGATCATGCCGGGGCCTGAACTTGGGCTGTCTGCTCATCAAATGCTTGAGGCTGCGACGATCAATGGGGCTCGTGCATTACAGCTCGATCATAAAATTGGGTCGCTTACACCTGGGAAAGAAGCTGATTTCATCCTAATCGACCGGACAAGCATGAATCTTCTTCCAATGTCAGATCCAGCTGGAGCGGTTGTCCAAACGGCACATCCTTCAAATGTTGATTCTGTTTATGTGGCTGGAAAAGCAGTGAAACGAAACGGAAAGCTTGTTGATGTGAACCTAGAAGAGGTCAAACGAAAAGCTTATGCAGCAAGAGACCATATTTTATCACACAAGTTTGAATCGACACCTTCGTAAATAAAATAACCCCATAGGCGATGCCTATGGGGAATTGTTTACAAGGATTCTTTGATGACCTTTTTATAATATTGGACAGACAGGAATCCGAAGACAGAATAGAGGGCAGTGTAAATCGACATGACGATAAGCATTGGAGTCCACAATTCTCCGCCGAACAAAAACCAGCCTGATTGTACAGCAAAGTAGCTGTGCAGCAATCCGATGATGAGCGGAATCCCAAAGTTAAACAGCTGTTTAAGCCGGATGCCTTTTAATAGATCCTTCTCAGTAAAACCAAGCTTACGCAAGATCGTGTAGGAGCTTTGTTCCTCTTCACTTTCATTCATTTGTTTAAAGTATAAAATACAGCCTGATGTGACAAGGAAGCTGAGACCTAAAAATCCGACCACAAACATCATTAGTCCTATTGTTTGTTTTTGCTGCTGAGCTGAAGCTAATTGAGACATGCTTTTGTCACTTAGTTTTAAAGATGTAAACACGCGATTTGCTTGTTCAAGATTTTTATCATCTTTTATATCGACTGCGTTATATTGGCTATTCTCAAGCTGCAGCTTTGGATCTTTCTGTTTGTCGAGCTGCTCAAAAACATGTTGACTCACGACGGCAACAGGCAGACCGCCAAAAGTGAAGTTGTATGAAATGAGATAATCTTTCTTCATATCCATGACTTTCAAATCAACAGGCTCCTTGATGAGAAGCTTCACATCGCCTGAGCTTTGAATCGGCATGAATTTCTTTAATAGATCACTGTAGCCGCTTAAAATAACTTCGTTGTTCTCTACATGAATATTTGGTGCGTTTTTCTCACTGATCACAGGCAGTGTCAATACGCCTGGATCATTTTTCATATTTTTCAATTCTGAATCCATGATTTTTTTCGCATCAAATTTCGCTTGAATCACTTTGACCTGCTTTTGATCATAAGCAATATGTTTGTCAGAAAGTGCACGAGTGAAGGTTGCTGCTTCTTTTTCTGAGCCCATGACGAAATGAGCTGGAATTTGCTGCTCAGCGGTTTTTTCCGCTGAGTAATAGGAAATGTAGCTAAGAGCCAGCAAACCGATGGCAAGTGCAGATACGGTTGTAATAATCGTTAAAAGCAGTGCATTTGATTTTAACCGGAACATAATGGATGACAATGATAACACTTCATGAATGGCGAGATAGCCATTTTTTCTTTTACGTACGATATTGGCAATGAAAGAAACAGAGCCTTTGTAAAAAAGAAAGGTACCGATGATGACAGAGGCTAGAATATAAATCATGGCTAAAAGTAACTCAAGCATCGACGTATATGAGCCGGTAAAAAGCTTAGAAGAAATATAATAGCCTGAGCTGATCAAGACAATACCGAAAACCCCAATGATGATTTCAAACACAGAGATCTTTTTCACACGCTGTTCTGTCGAAGATGTTGTTCTAAACAAAGATAAAATCGTCTGTTTTTTAATAAAACGCCTATTTCTCAGCATAATCAATCCATAGATAATGAAAAAGACAATAAGTGTTTGCAGAAGGGCCATGCCTGAAAAATGCAGATTGGCGATGGCGTTCACGCCGGTTACTTTAAATAGCACCATCAGCATCAGCTTTGAACCGATAAAGCCGGCAATGATGCCGATAACCATGGCTGTCACGTACAGGATAAAGTTTTCTGCATTGAGCAGTCTGGCAATTTTTTGTTTCGTCATACCAATGAGCTGTAAGAGACCTATTTCTTTTCCTCTGCGTTTAATAAAAATGCTATTCGCATATAGCAGGAAAATACCGACGATCGCAATGAGTAGCACCGAAGCGGCTTTAATTGAAGCGCCGCCTTTAATGGAGCCTTTTACACCATCAAGTGCTGGCGAGTACTGCAAGGTGACAAAGGAAAAATAGAGCGCGACACTAAACACGAGAGCAAACACATATAAATAGTAATTCTTCAAATTTTTCTTCAAGTTACGGAAGATGAGCTGATTAATGTTCATGCTTCACACCGCCTAAGACACCTTGCGTTTTCATAATATCCTCGAAAAACATTTTTCTTTCTAAAGCGCCTTTATTCAACTGTGTATAAATCTGTCCATCCTTGATAAAAATGACGCGGCTTGAATAGCTGGCTGCGACAGGATCATGTGTCACCATCACAATGGTCGCTTTTCGTTTGCGATTGAAATCTTGCAGCTTGTTGAGCAGGTCAGATGCCGATTTGGAATCAAGTGCCCCTGTAGGTTCATCAGCGAAAATAAGACTTGGCTCATGAATGAAGGCACGAACCGCCGATGTCCGCTGCTTTTGTCCGCCAGAGAGTTCGTTCGGGTATTTGTCTCTTAGTTCATAAATCCTCATGTCTTCTGCGAGCTGCTGAAAACGTTCAAAAGCTTCTTTTTTTGGTGTTTTGGATATGGATAAAGGCAAAAGAATATTTTCTTTGACTGTGAGTGTATCAAGTAAATTATAATCTTGAAAAACAAAGCCAAGCTGCTTTTTTCTAAATTCCGCAAGCTGCTGATCCTTCATTTGTGTCATCTCAGCATCTGCAATACGAATGGATCCGCTGGACACATGATCGATAGAGGACAATACGTTCAGAAGGGTTGTTTTCCCCGAGCCTGATGGCCCCATGATACTAACAAATTCCCCGGCTTCAATGGTCAAATCAATGCCGCTGAGCACCTCTTGTTTGTTGAATTTATTTCCATAGCTTTTATAAATTTTGCGAGCTTCTAAAATGTTCATTTGCTGAACCCCTTTTTCTTTTAATTGATAACTCTAGTATAAAAAGAAGCCTGCCAAACGTCCTTCGATTTGGCGAACAAAACAGACGAGCATGTGACATTGTTGTCACATGCTTGTTTTTTAAACAAATTGTATGTAAACCAGTTTCTTTTCAGGGTGAGTTTTCTTTCCCCATTTATTTTATCTGTTTTTCACTCTTATGGATCAATCTTCTCTGATTTTTTATGTCATGATAGTGTTTTGAAGCTTTACATGGCGATTTTATTCATGTATGATATGCATATTAAATATATGCATAGTAAATCTATGTATTGGAGGTAACTAAGAATGAAAGTGAGTAAAGAGCTTCTAAAGGGAAGTACAGCTACCCTTATTTTAAGCTTATTAAATGAAAGACCGATGTATGGATATGAAATGATTAAAGAATTAGAGACGAAGTCGGAAGGGATTTTCAGTTTTAAAGAAGGGACAATCTATCCTATTCTGCACAATTTGGAGGCGAAAGAATTCATTATCTCTTACTGGGGCGAAGGGAGTGGCAACCGGAAAAGAAAGTATTACAAAATCAATGAACAAGGGAAAGCATTGATACAGGAAAAGAAAGAAGAATGGAACATATTCAAACATGCAGTTGATGGCGTTTTGAACGGAGAGAAAATCGCATGGGATTAGATAAAAAGTTCGAGAAGTATGTCAAAAGTGTATGTAAACGAATTAAAAATAAAGATGTTCATTCGAGTGTAAAGCTTGAACTGATGGATCATCTATACACGCTAAAAGAGGAAGCGATGAATGCAGGGAAGTCTGAAGAAGAGGCGGTAGATCAAGCGTTGAATCAAATTGGTGATGCGGAAATTCTCGGAATGCAGCTCCATGAAACACATAAAACCCAAATCGATTTTAAAATGATTCTTCTTGTGTTAGCCACTTGTTCTTGCGGGCTGCTTGTGATGTACTTTTTGCAGTTTCATTCAGATTTTATAAATTTTCAAAACATGAACATTTTTTATAAAAGTCTTGCCTTTTATCTAGTTGGTCTAGTGCTTATGTTTGGTTTGTTTTCATTCGATTATCGGCGCTTATTGAAATACTCTTGGCATTTATACATTGGGACACTCGGAACACTTATTTTTTCAATGATGTTCGGGTCAAGAGTGAACGGTGTTCTTTTTTTAAGAATAAATGATGTATCTATTAATTTGACTGAGATTATGCCTTTTCTTCTAGCTATTTCTTTAGCAGGTATCTTTCACAATTGGAATTGGGAGAATGCGTACAGAGCTTGGCTTGGAGTAGGGATGATGGCTTTACCGATTATTTTAATCAGTACGATTGGTTTTCTTCCTGCGACCGTTATTTGTCTGGTCATGTGCATAACCGTGATGTATGTGTCTAGCGCAAGTTTATGGCAAATCATTATGCTGACAGCAGCAAGCATTTTATATGTGATGGTTGAATTATTTTCTCTTTCTCAAGCAGATGGGCACCTTTTCTTTTATAGAATTCATGAATTCAGCTCAAACGGGCTTCAGATCACACCTTATGCCATGTCTGAAGTTCACACGGATTGGATGTTTACATATATCATTTATTCATTTGGCTGGTTGGCAGGGCTCATTGCGCTCCTGTTGTTTGTCATCTTTATTCACAGAGTATTTCATACAGCAAAACGAGTGAAAATGGCTTATGGCAAAATGGTCATGACAGGTTTAGCGTCTGTGTTTGCAGCAAAATGTCTCTTAAGCATTTTCACAAACTTTGGCTTGCTGCCTTTATCTGGAGTGTCTATGCCTTTTATGAGCTATGGAGGTTCACATATTCTTCTAGAAATGATGGCTGTTGGGCTGATCCTAAGTATTTATAGACGGAGACAGATGGGAGATGTTTTTCGCCAAGAAGCAGGGAGTATTTCCTAAGTAAGCCACCTCAATCTCTTCGCGCAAGTTTTGACGGCCGCGAAGAGATTGTGATTGCTTTTCACATGCTCGCAATATGAACAAAATCATTCTTTTTCGGAAAGATGAAGGTGAAGGTTGTCCCTTGATCTATCGTGGAGTTGACCTCGATCGTGATATGAAGAGCGTCTGCTCCTTTTTTCGTTAAATAGAGCCCCATTCCTGTTGAGGCGGTGTCATTGTGATGTCTAGTTGAGGTAAAGCCTTTTTCAAAAATACGAGAGATGTCTCTTGGATCAATTCCTCTGCCTTGATCTGTGATCGTCAGCATGACTTGGTCATTTATTTGCTTGCTTTCAATGACAATATCGGAAGAATGGCTGTATTTGACTGCATTTGTGAGTACCTGTCTGATCATAAAGGATAACCATTTTATATCACTTAATACGGTGCGTTCCTCCAGCGCCAGCTCAAAGCCGATTCCTTTTTGCATACACCATGATTGGAGCGCTTTGATTTCTTTCGCTATGATGCTTTGCAGGTCCAGCTTTTCAATGAATAAATCATTTTCGATATGACGTACTCTGCTTTGGTGCAGCTGGGCATCAAGTAATAAATGTATTCTGAGCCACTCATACGTCATATTGGATTTCAGCTGCTGATCTGTTAAGCGGTCAATCATTAAGCGCATCGCTGTAAGCGGTGTTTTGACCTCATGTATCCAAGAGAGCAATTCATCTTTTTCTTCTTCGAGAGCGATTTTCTGCTCTGCTGCCATCTGCCGGTAGCGTGCGATTTGCTCTGACGTTGCATCATGGATGAGCTGCTCAAATGGGGAAGAGGGGGTTAGCCGTATTTGATGTTCAATGTCATCATCCCATTCTTTCAACCTCTCATAATAAGCCGTTTCTTTTCGGTATCGGAGAAAGAGAAAGACAATCATGAGAAACGTAGACAATAGCACAATATAAAAAAGAGAAGCGATTGGAATGGTCGTATCCAAATAAGCAACAAACAGAATGAGGAGCTGCAAACTAAGAAAAAAAAGAATCCAGCTTCTTCGTTCTTTTAAAAATGCTTGCAGCATCATTGATCATCCTTTTCCTTTGCAAGATAGCCTTGACCCACTTTTGTCTCAATGAAGGCGCCAAGGGAGATCTCGTCTAGTTTTTTTCTGAGGCGGTTGACGTTTACAGTCAGTGTATTGTCACTGACAAAACGTTCATCCTCCCACAATGCTTGAATGAGTGATTCACGGCTGACGATATGATTTTTATGCTGAATCAGTTCCTTGAGAATAAATAACTCATTTTTTGTTAATTCAACCTCACCATGATCATTTGTTACGGTATTTTTTTCTAGGTCAATCGCAGCGCCGCACCATACCTTTAGGCTGGCCGGTTCTGCATTATAATCATGCACGCGGCGAAGAACAGCACTTATTTTGGCAATGAGCACGTCAAAATGGAAGGGCTTTTGCACAAAATCATCGGCACCGAGCTGCATTGACATGACCATATCAGCTGGATGGTCTCTTGAGGAGAGGAAGATGATTGGAACATTTGAATGATGCCGAATCATCCGGCACCAGTGAAAGCCATCGTACTTTGGCAGCTGTATATCTATAATGACGAGATCAGGCTGGACAGACGTGAATTCCTGAAACACCTGATGGAAATCTTGAATCCCATAGACATCATAGGACCAGTTGACTAGACGTTCTTTGATTTCCTGGAAGAGGGTTGTATCATCTTCAATTAGTAAAATCTTAAACAAAATCAGCACCACACTTTTTGTATTCGCTTGTTGTCATTGTAGCGGAAAAAAGGTCCTGCCGCTAGAAGCAGACATGAAAAAAGCAAGGGAAGAGATCCCTTGCTTCAGCTTATTTACCTAAAAAGTGCTTTTTAAAGAATGATAGTTGGAATTCAAGTGTGAGTGGGTCATTAAAATAGAATTCCTCTGCATTGGCTTCATACACACGATGTTTTTTGACAGCTGGGATGGACTTGTAAATTTCACTATTTTGATAGGAATTGTCCATTTCGCTGTTTTTACTAATGATCATATAGTCTCCTGCAAATTCAGGAATGACTTCCTGTGAAACTGCGTAGTAGCCGGCTTTTAATGCTTTTTCTTTCACTTTCTCAGGCATTTTCAGTTTCATTGCTTGATAGAGAATTTCTGTTCCGCGGCCCCATGCATCTCCAAAAACGTAAAGATCTTTTGTGCCGCTTTCAAAGACAGAAACTGTTGCATCTTTACCGATTTTTGCTTTGATTTCTTTTCCAGCTTCAGCTGCGCGTTTTTTGAAATCTTTTACCCAAGCTTTTGCTTCTTTTTCTTTGTTTAAAACTTTTCCGATTTCAATGTGCTGCTGAAGGTAATCCACTTTGTTATACGTAAACAAAACGGTTGGTGCGATTTTTTTGAGTTTTTCTACATTTTTAGTATTGCTTAAGCCAATGATGACATCAGGCTTTAGCTTCATGATTTTCTCTACATTTGCATCAGATACTTCTTCCACATTTTTTAATTTCTTTTGGAAACGCGGATTCTTTTTGGACCAAGAGTCAACGCCGACAAGGTTCACACCAAGTGACATGACATTCCCTGTGTAAGAACCGAGCACAACAACACGTTTTGGATGCGCTGGCAGCTTCACAGGTCCATTTTCAGATTGATATGTAATTTTGTCTGATGATGCTGATTGGTTTCCTTTATTTGAGGAAGAGCTGCTGCTATTGCCACATGCGCTCAATGCAAGTACAAAGATGAGCATCAGAGGGAACAATATTTTCTTCATGAATGTAGACTCCTTTGAAATCGGCGCATAAGCCGGATATTGGTTGTATTAGTGATAATGATAATTATTATCACTTGGATATCATATCATAGGAATGTAGGCTGTTGTCAATGACATTTTGATAGCTGGTAATAAAAAATAAAGGGGGGATTTTCAATAAAAAAAGATCAAGGCAGCATGTGTCCTGATCTTTTTTCTTATTTAAACCAGCCTTTTTCTTTTGAGCGTGTAATGGCTTCGATGCGGTTTTTCACTTCCAGCTTATCTAAAATAATGGAAATGTAGTTCCGGACAGTGCCGCTTTTGATGCTGAGTTCTTTTGCAATTTCTTTTGTGTTTTTACCGTCTGCGACGAGTTCAAGGACCGATTTCTCTCGCTCCGTTAAAGGATTTTCATCACTATATAAGTCTTCCATCAATTCAGGGGCATACACCTTTTTCCCTTTCATCACACTGCGAATCGCACTTGCCAGCTCCTCGCTTGGACTGTCTTTCAGCATGTAGCCGCTGACGCCCGCTTTTAGCGCCCTTTGGAAATAACCGGAGCGGGCAAAGGTCGTTAAAATAATGATTTTCACATCTGATCCTTTGAGCTCTTCCGCTGCATCAAGTCCGGATTTTCCCGGCATTTCAATATCCATTAAGCAAATATCAACAGGGTGTGTTTTGGCAAAATCGATGGCATCTTGGCCATTTGTACCTTTCCCAACAACCGTCATATCGTCTTCTAAATCGAGAAGTGAACCGAGTGCACCAAGCAGCATTTGCTGATCTTCTGCGATAAAGATATTGATCATTTCATACCCTCCTTTTCTTTTGCTGCTGAATCATTTGGAATGCTCATAATGAGCTTTGTCCCGTCCTTTGTTTCAATCCGCAGGCGGCCATTTGCAAATTCCAATCTTTCTCTTATTCCTAAAAGACCGTGACCCTTCGTTTGAGAGGATGGATAGTCGCCTTTAAATGTTCCGTCGTCCTCAACGGTGATGATGGCTTCCTTTGACTTTTGGTGAATGGTGATTTTACAAACCGTTGCATCACTATGTTTGACGACATTCGTCACCGCCTCTTTGATACACATGCTCACAATGTTTTCGTTCAGAAGTGAGATGTGTTTCGGTGCTTCCTTTTCATCATAAATCAATTCAATTCCAGCTGCTTCGAGAATTTGCTCGATGTTCGACATTTCCTCTTTGATTCGGATGCCTTTCATGGAGGAAACAATCTTCCGCACTTCATTGAGAGACGTTCTGGCGGTCTGCTGGACGCTTTTGAGTTCGGCACGAGCCTGTTCAGGGTCTTTATACACGAGTTTACGGGCAAGATCACTTTTTAAACCGATCAAAGAAAGCTTTTGTCCAAGGGTGTCATGCAGGTCGCGTGCAATGCGCTGCCTTTCTTCAAGCTTCACAAGATCTGCAATCCGTTCATTGGCATATTCTAATTTCTCCTCAAGCCGTTCACGTTCCTTCCTGCTCCGAATGCTGAGAGGAAGAAGAATGGCACTAATCAGAGTGATGACGACAAAAGGAATTTGTGTGAGAAACCAGCCCTTTTTTAAGATCAAACTAAAGTTCACTGCCACGGCGGCGCTCGCCAGATGGATATAGTACAAGATATAAAAGGGAACTTTTCGTTTAATATGTCCGTTAAAATAGGCGATGCAAAAAGCGAAATAAATATAGCTGTAGAGCATCACATAACCAGTTGAAATACCGATCAATAATAGGCCAAAGACATATAATGACCAGCCTTTTGCAACAAAGGCAAAACGATACACAGCGAAAAAGACGACGTTCAAAATAATGCCGATCACAATACCTAAAGTCGAAGGTGTCTTAAGGATAAAATAGAAGGGCAGGATGAAAAAAATGGCCCATATATAGGGGGAAATCCCATGCAATTTTTGAAGTTTAAACTGTTTTTTCATCCGTGTGCCACCTTTTTTCGTTTTTCATTGTTTTTCCTTACTTTATCAAATTCAGCCTATTGGTGCATCCTGTAAATGACAACAAGCCCCTTCTCGTGTAAGAAAGAGCCTGCGCCGATTATGCATTTTTCTTGAGAATGTCTCCTTTGATAACAGGAACGTTCATCTTCTTAGATTGCCGTGCTTCTCTAAACGTCACAAATGCTTTCGTTTCTTCATCCCACAGTCTAAATTTCATCGACTCAAGGCTTGTTTTCAACGTGATGGTCGGGACATTTTGCAGCGGCTCACTTTGGTCATGGGCATGCTCTAAAAGATAGTTCGGTACTCTTGGGCTTAAATGATGGACATGATGGTAGCCGATATTACCTGTTAACCATTGAAGAAGCTTTGGCAATTTGTAAAAGGAGCTTCCTTCAACAGCTGCCTGCACATAGTTCCAATGTTCATCTGCTTCAAAATAAGAGTCCTCAAACGTATGCTGTACATAAAACAACCATACACCGATAGATCCTGAGATCAGGAAGATCGGACCTTGAACAAGCAGGAATTCCTGCCAGCCAAAAAGAAGACATGTTGCGGCTGCTAACGCAATGATGCTCACGTTTGTGAAATACGTGTTCCAACGCTCCTTTTTACGAGCATTTTTGACGTTGAAACGGTTTTTTAAGAGAAAAACAAAGATCGGTCCTAAAATAAACATCACAAAAGGGTTACGATAAAATCTGTAGCGAAATTTCGTCCATGCTGATGCTTCTTGATATTCTTTGACTGTTAGGAGCCAAATGTCGCCAGTACCTCGTTTGTCTAAATTACTGCTTGTGGCATGGTGAATTGAATGATCTCGTTGCCATTGAAGATAAGGGAAAAGGGTGAGTACGCCCGTTAAAAAACCGAACAGGTGATTTAGCGGCTTCTGTTTAAAAAAGGATTGATGGCAGCAGTCGTGAAAAATAATAAAGACACGCACTAAAAAACCAGCTGCAATAACCGCAAAAAAGAGGGTTAAAAGGTAGGAGATATTCAGGCTATAATAGGCAAGAAACCAAAGCCCTAAAAATGGGATGAATGTATTAAAGAGTTGAATGATACTTTTTTTCGAATCAGCACCAGAGAATTGCCCCACTTGTTTTCTTAAAGTAGCTTGCTGCTGTGTGTTTGTTGAAGTCGTCATGAACGTTCAAGTCCTTTCCGTTTCTTTCTACTTCAAAGTATAGAAGGAAAGGTGTCATGCTCATAGTAGCACCCATCATGTATTCAATATGACATTTGTCATGTTTGTCATCAAAAAGGCTGATGGGATACGGTTTTGAGCTTATTTCAATATAAATAAAAAAAAGTAAAGGCGCTGGGCCCTCACTTTTTATGAACGTGCTTCATGTACTTTTAACTGCTTGCCTTTAATGGTTGTGTGGCGCATGGCATTCAGCACAAGAGGGCCTTTGCCGTTTAAAATATCTACATATGTTTTTGTGTCTTGGATCGTAATAATCCCAATGTCATCGAATGCAACGCCTTCTATTTTGGCAATGGTCCCAACAAAATCAACAGCCCGCAGCTTCTTTTTCTTTCCGCCGTTAAAATAAAGCTTCATAATATCCTTCTCAACGCCTGCCTGTTTATTTTCCTTTTGAATAGGCGTTTCAATCTTTTCTTCAAAGCTTTCTACATGCTTTTCTGCTTCTTCCTTTGTCGGATAAGGCTGAGTTTGAAAGTCTATGCCGGCATCCTGCTTTAATTCATCAATGAGCGGTTTTGCATTCTTTGTCATAAACGCAATCGTTTTCCCGCTTTTTCCCGCTCTGCCTGTTCTGCCAGTCCGGTGAATATAGCGCTCTTTTTCATAAGGAAGATCATAATGAATGACATGTGTCATATCACTGACATCAATTCCCCGGGCTGCTATATCTGTTGCGATCAGATAACGGAATTCACCTTTTTTAAATTCATCCATCACATCAAAGCGGTCTTCCTGTCTCATACCGCCATGAATTTTGTCACAGGGCACATCCCATTCGTCCAGCTTCAGCGTGAGTTCATTCACCCTGTCTTGTGTATTACAGAAAATAATGCAGCTATCTGGATTTTCAATGACGATCGTACGCTGAAGAAGGGAGAATTTCGATTCTTCTTCCGTTTCAATGACGGTGTGGGTGATTTGCTGTACAGACGTTTCTTCACGTGCAATCTCAATGACTTTTGGAGATTGTAAAAACTGTTCGCTCAATTTCTTCATATCATCAGACATTGTCGCTGAAAACAGCATCGACATGCGCTTTGGCGGCAGATACTGAATAATAGAAGAGACTTGATCGATAAATCCCATGTTCAGCATCTCATCCGCTTCATCTAACACGAAAAATTTGAGATTTTCTAAAGAAAGGGTGCCTTTCTCAAGGTGATCCAAAATGCGGCCTGGTGTCCCGCACACAATATGGTTTTTCTGTGAAAGCTCTACTTTCTGCGCTTGAAAAGAGGCTTTTCCATAAATGGCTGCGGCTTTGATTCGTTTGAATCGCCCAAGGCTTGTGAGGTCTTGTTTGACCTGCATGGCGAGTTCTCGTGTCGGAACGAGGATGAGGGCTTGAGGTTTATTTTCAGCCCAATCAACCATTTCACAAATCGGCAGACCATAAGCTGCAGTCTTGCCGCTGCCAGTCTGAGATTTGACGATTAAATCCTGCTTTGAAAAAGCAACGGATAATGTCTCGTGCTGAACGGGTGTAGGTGTATGGAAGTGAAGCGCTTCTAACGCTTGTTTCAATTCATCACTTAATGGATATTGATCAAAATGTTGTAATGTCATCGTGTTCTCCTTTTCGTACATTCATACTTGTGACATCATACCATAACCATGGCCGTGAATGAAAAGACATAAAAAAAAGCCCCGTAAAGGAGCTTTCAGCGTGCGGACAAATTCTCAAAGGAATCTGCGTTTTACTTTTTCCCAGTAAGAGTTGTCTTTTAATTTCACCGTTTTAATGACTTTTCCTGAAAGGCCTATGTCAATTTGTTTGACGTGTTTTGTGCCGAGCGCTTCGTTATCAAGCCCGATAATTGGATGATCGTTTCCATCTTGCACTACCTTGAGCGTTAGCTTGCGGTCACTGCTCAAGAGGAAAGGAGCGCCTAATGTACGGTACGAGTTGTTATTCAGCGATGCAAGCTCTGTGACTTGCATACAAGGAAGCATCGGATCAACCACGGCGCCGCTCACGGATTTATTGTAAGCCGTTGAACCAGTCGGAGTGGAAATAATCATGCCGTCGCCTCTAAAAGTTTCAAAGTGGAAATCATCTATATACACATCGATCACAAATGTTTTAATAATGCTGGAGCGGATCGACAGTTCATTTAAGCAATGGAACTGGTTTGTGCTGTCAACGCTTACATCGATGATCGGATATTTTCTCACTTCAAGCTGTTCAGTGTTCATGGCATCAATCATTTTATCAAAATGCTCTAACGAGAAATCGCAGTATAAGTGCGTATTTTCAGATTTTGATACCCCTACATACAAGCAGTCATCCCGGAAGTTTGTTTTACGTACTGCTTGAAGAAATGTGCCATCCCCGCCAATTGAAGCAATAATATGGGCATCCTCTGCACGCTTGACGACGTGAAAGCCCTGATCGGTAGCGAGCTTCTCGAGAGAAGAAATGTGTCCATCCAATTCATGATCTTTTTTGTAAAAGAAAAATACATTGCGACGATTGTCTGTCATTGACGTTCTCCCCTTTGCTGTCAAAAATAATTTTCAATGATAAAGGGCTTACATGAAAACCCTTGCTCACATTTTACACTTTTTTCATATGAAAGTAAAAACTTTAGAAAGAACCGTCTGATGACCGGAATGCTTTATGAGAAATGAGTCGATGTGAGTGATTTGAAATGACTGAATCCTGAGCATAATTGAATAGTCGTTTTCTCATGAAAGAATGGTTTAGGTGTTTCGTTGCGGTGAAGATATAGCCTATTAGGTGCAGGGAGAGGATAAAAAAGCCAATTTTTCGTCATGCGCATGTCTAAGTAGACGATGTAAAGTTGATCGTTATTTAAGAGAGGTGCTATCATATGCCTACATGAAATGTAAAAAAACCACAATTCCTGTGAAACATTTCATGTGGGCATTCGTATGAATGAAGTGAGATAAAAAGGAGGAGAAAAAGATGAATGCGAAAAGATGGGTAGCGCTAATTATTGCACTTGGTGTTTTCGGATTTTCAATTGTGATTAGTGTCACGATGGCCTTGTTCGATAGCTTCAATGACAATAAAATGAGCTATCAATTCGGGGATGAAATAGAAGAGAAGGTACTAGAGAATGGCAGCGGTGCAGGCAAGATTGCTGTTCTTGAGATTAATGGAACCATTCAAGATAATGGCGGCGCATCGAGCCTATTAGGCGGAGAAGGTTATGATCATCGTGCATTCCTCAAGGAACTAGATAAAGCGAAAGAGGATGCTTCTGTAAAAGGTGTACTTCTGCGCGTAAACTCTCCTGGCGGCGGTGTCTATGAAAGTGCTGAAATACATAAAAAATTAGAAGAAGTGAAAAAAGCGAAGAAGCCGATTTACGTATCTATGGGTTCAATGGCAGCTTCTGGCGGCTACTACGTGTCAACTCCAGCGAAGAAAATCTTTGCTTCACCTGAAACATTAACAGGGTCGTTAGGGGTCATCATGCAAAGCTTAAATTATTCTAAGCTCGCAGATAATCTAGGTATTAAATATGAAACGATTAAGAGCGGGAAATTCAAAGATATCATGTCTCCAAACCGTGATATGACAAAAGATGAGCGCAACATCATGCAAAGCATGGTCGATAACTCTTATGAAGGATTTGTCAAAGTAATCTCGGAAGGACGCGGCATGTCAAAACAGGAAGTCAAGAAAATTGCCGACGGCCGGGTATATGACGGGACACAGGCAAAATCGAACGGATTAGTCGATGAGCTTGGGTATTATGAAGATGCATTAAAAGCGATGAAGAAAAATGAAAAAGGCTTAAAAGGAGCAACAGTGGTCAGCTATTCTCAAAGCTTTGGCTGGAACTCTCTCTTCAACATGAGTGCAAGCAAGCTCTTTAAAAGCGAAATTGATTTTCTGAATTTAAAAGAAACACTGGCTGGCTCAAATGGGTCTAAACCGATGTATCTCTATTCAAAATAAAGGAGGGATCATAGATGGATTCTACATTCGATGAAGTAAGCGAAAGCCGCAGCCAAGAGGAAGAATCGAAGCCGGCCTTTGTGAAGCGCGCTTCAATTGAAGCACAGGCGTTTGCAGGTTTTTGGATTAGATTTTGGGCATTTATTCTTGATTGGCTCGTCGTCTGGGGTGTAAACCATTTGACGGTTTCTCCAATCTTTAGTCTGTTTGGCTGGTCCAAAGGAGGGGGATGGTTTTCTCCATTTTCCGTCACAACGACGATTGTATTCCTCCTTTATTTCGCCATCATGACGAAAATCTTTCAACAAACACTTGGCAAGATGGTGTTTGGAATTAAAGTGGTCTCACTTCAGCCTGAGAAGAAGCTGGCATGGGATGTTATTTTCTTTAGAGAGATTGTGGGGCGCTACATTAATACGATCTTTATTCTCTATGCTATCGTTGGGTTCTCACCGAAAAAGCAAGGGGTTCATGATTACTTTGCCGATACGGTGGTCGTCCATGAACATTTATATGAAAAAACAGAATCAAACGTATAATCAGAGGAGTTTGGCCGGGTACCGGTCAAACTCTTTTTTGTTGATTGGGTATAAAATCCAGAATGAGAGCCATAATCGTAGGGGAAGCATCATTTGTTATGGAGGAAGTGAGCACAGTGCTTTACGTTTGGATCGCAGCGTTTTTGTTTCTTGTGATCTTGTTGATTTTCATGAAAGTAACCATTTCGCTGGACTATTCGCATACAAACGACAATGACCACATTGCACTGAAGGTCATCACCTTATATGGATTGGTCAGACTCAAAAAAGATATTCCGATGGTGAGGGTCAATCCAGAAGACCAAACGATTGATATTCGTGAAAAGAAAATGGGAAGCGCTAAAAACCCTGATCACGAAAAAGAATCGATGCATAAAAAAGTAGGAAAGCGTGATATGAAGCAAATCCTTCATCAAATGGAGCGCATCACAAAAGAGATTGTCGATTTAAACCGGATCATGCGCAAAATCTTCATTCACATAAGGGTTGTCTCATTTCATTGGTCGACATGGATCGGCTTTCATGACGCCGCTTTAACAGGTGTAGCAGCTGGCGGTGTGTGGTCAGTGAAAGGAGCACTGCTTGCCTTTATGCAGGAGCATCTCACCTTTAAGCATAAACCGGTGTATGAAGTCATTCCAGCCTTTCAGCACAATGTGTCACAGACTCAGTTTACATGTATAGCATATTTTCGTATTGGACATGCTATGCTTGCAGCCATTCGTTTACTTGTCCATTGGTTAAAAGGAAGAAAGGCGAGAAAAAGTGCCTCTCTTCAAGCAACGAAGAATGAATCATCTGTTTAAGGAGGAACCCGAAAATGGCAGATCATCCAATCCAAGGTCTCATGAAGACAGCGATGGAAAACTTAAAAGAAATGATAGATGTGAATACAATCATCGGCGATCCAGTCGAAACCCCTGACGGCAGTGTCATTCTCACTGTGTCAAAGGTTGGTTTTGGATTTGCAGCCGGCGGCAGTGAATTTAACGGGAACCAAAAGAAAGAGAAACGTTCTGATGAACAGGAACGAAAAGAGCCGAGACTCCCATTTGGCGGCGGAAGCGGCGGCGGGGTGTCGATTACACCAATCGCCTTCTTAATTGTAGGAACAAACGGAGTTCGAATGCTTCATTTGGATGAACACACACATCTGCTCGATAAAATATTGGATTCTGCTCCTCAAGCAATTGAACGTCTTCAGCACATGTTTAAGAAGGATGAGCGGGAGCACCGTCACAAAGAACGAAAACTAGATGACATAGACCTTTAAAAAGTTAGCTGCGCTGCAGTTAACTTTTTTTGCAAAAGGGACGATTAGGCTTTGCAGTTTTTTGCTTTCTCTACTATGATAGAACCATACATTTGAAAAGGGAGGAATTGTTTTGGCATCGATCACATTTAAAGGAAGTCCTGTCACGCTTGTAGGAAATGAAGTAAAAGTAGGCGAGCAGGCTCCTGATTTTACGGTATTAACGAACTCACTTGGAGAAGTTTCACTTTCTGATTTAGCAGGAAAAGTGACGATCATCTCAGTGATTCCTTCTATTGATACAGGTGTGTGTGACGCACAAACAAGACGTTTCAATGAAGAGGCAGCGGGTTTAGGTCCGGTCAATATTTATACGATTAGTGCAGACCTTCCATTTGCACAAGCACGCTGGTGCGGAGCAAACGGAATTGAAAATGTCGAAACATTATCTGATCACAGAGATATGTCATTTGGTGAAGCATTCGGAGTGTATATGAAAGAATTGCGTTTATTGGCGCGCGCAGTCTTTGTATTAGACCCTAACGGAAAAGTGGTTTACACTGAATACGTAAGTGAAGCAACGAATCATCCAAATTATGAAAAAGCCATTGAAGCTGCAAAATCACTGTTATAAAAGCAGCATCGACAAGAGCTCCGGCTTCAACCTGGGGCTCTTTTCAATGAGAACATATAGCTTTTAACAAAGCGAGGAGAGAAAAGCATTGCAGAAAGATCAAGTAAGTACTATTTTTGAACTGCTCGATACAGCTTCTATTCGATTAAAAAAGGAACAGGGCATTTCCTATATTGAAGCATTGGCAGAAGCAGGAGAAGCCTTTTTCCAAGCAAATGATCGAAACGGTTTATTAAAGGATTTAATAGAGAAAGCAGATTTTGCTTCTTATGATCATGAGCAGATTCGTAAAGCGTTTCAGCTCGCCGTATTGAAAGGTCAAAAGGATATTTCTCACCCAAATCGTCAGATGACACCAGATACGATTGGACTGTTTGTCAGCTATTTGGTGAATAAATTTTTAGACGGTCAAAAAGAGCTTGTAGTCTTTGATCCAGCAGCGGGAACAGGAAACTTACTTCTTGCTGTTTTAAATAATCTCACTGCAGAAACAAAACGCGGCTTTGCATCTGAAATTGATGATGTGCTCATTAAAATTGCTTGGGCCCAGGCGAATTTAGAGGAGAAAGAAGTTGAGCTTTTCCACCAGGACAGTCTTGAGCCGCTTCTGATCTCACCGGCAGATGTCACTGTATGCAGTCTCCCAGTGGGCTATTATCCAAATGATGAGCGTGCAGCAGACTTTGAATTAAAGGCAAAAGAAGGACATGCCTTTGCCCATTATTTATTCATTGAACAAAGCCTTCGCTACACAAAAGAAGGCGGCTTCTTATTCTTCATCATTCCAAATGATTTGTTTGAAGGAAAAGAGAGCGTACAATTAAAGGATTTCATCAAAGATCATGCGTATATGAATGCGTTAATTCAGCTGCCAGTGTCCATGTTTAAGGATAAAAAACACGCCAAAAGCTTATTTGTGATGCAAAAGAAAAAAGAAGGGCTGAAAGCACCAAAACGAATGCTGTTTGCCAATCTTCCATCTTTCTCACAGAAGGAAGCAATGGTCGGTGTGATGAGAAAATTAGACCAGTGGTTTATAGAAGAAAAAGAAACGAAAGAATAGCCAGAGTGATTTCTGGCTATTTCAGCGTGTAGACAAACCCTCGCATTCGCCCGCAGTTCTGCGCTCCGGTGCTCACGAATCCCAAATTCGCTCTGCTCCGGTGCTCGCCCTTCCTAGATCTGCAAAGGTTTTCTATCATGCTGAAAAGAAAACAAAGAGCTAAAATAAAAATCATTTTAGCTCTTTGTCAATAATCTGGATATTTTACTATTCAGAAAATAACGACTTATTGATGTAAGCGATAACAGTTTGAAGGTGCACTTGAAATGCAAAGTTTTCAATGTTTAAATGAAAAAGTCAGATATTTTTCGGACTTATCGTTAAACTATAAAAGACCCGTCAAACAGGTTGAATATAGCACCGGAAAAAACGTGAAACCTTATATAACAACTGAGTAAAAGGAGCGACAGTAATGTCCAAAATTATTGCAATCAACGCAGGAAGCTCATCTCTTAAATTCCAATTGTTCGACATGCCAGAAGAAACCGTTTTAACAAAAGGGCTTGTTGAAAGAATCGGAATGGACAACAGTATCTTCACGATTTCTGTAGATGGAGAAAAGAAAACAGAAGTGACAGATATTCCAGATCACGCAGTAGCGGTCAAAATGCTGCTTGAAAAACTAACTGAATTTCACATCATCAAAGACTTTAATGAAATTGATGGCGTAGGACACCGCGTTGTTCACGGCGGAGAGAAATTCAGCGATTCTGTTCTTTTAACTGATGAAGTGATCAATGACATTGATCAGCTTTCAGAGCTTGCACCACTTCACAACCCTGCAAACGTTGTAGGAATCAAAGCATTCAAACAAATTCTGCCTGACGTACCAGCGGTTGCTGTGTTCGATACAGCATTCCACCAAACTATGCCAGAGCAGTCTTACCTATACAGCCTTCCGTACGACTACTACAAAAACTTTGGTATTCGTAAATACGGATTCCACGGGACAAGCCACAAGTTCGTTACAGAGCGTGCAGCAGAGCTATTAGGCCGTCCGCTAGAAGAGCTTCGTCTGATTTCTTGCCACCTTGGAAATGGTGCGAGTATTGCAGCAGTCGAAGGCGGAAAATCAATCGATACATCTATGGGCTTTACACCACTTGCAGGTGTTGCAATGGGTACACGTTCTGGTAACATTGACCCTGCCCTTATTCCATTTATTATGGAAAAAACAGGACATACTGCTGAAGAAGTGCTTTCTACTTTGAATAAGAAGAGTGGTCTTTTAGGTGTGTCTGGTCTGTCAAGTGACCTTCGTGATATCGAAGAAGCAACAGAAGAAGGAAACGACCGTGCAGAAGTTGCTCTTGATATTTTTGCGAGCCGTATTCATAAATATATCGGTTCTTATGCAGCAAGAATGAATGGCGTAGATGCGATCATCTTCACAGCTGGAATCGGTGAAAACAGTTCAGAAGTAAGAGCACGTGTACTTCGTGGTCTAGAATTCATGGGCGTTTACTGGGATCCTTCTTTAAACAACATGAGAGGCGAAGAAGCATTCATCAGCTACCCGCACTCTCCTGTAAAAGTGATTGTCATCCCTACAAACGAAGAAGTAATGATTGCAAGAGACGTTATGCGTTTAGCGTAATCAAGTTTGAAAGGCTCTTTTCCAATAAGGAAAAGAGCTTTTTTCTGTTAAAAGCAGCATGCTATAATGTTGTCCAATATGAAGCAAAAGGGAGCGGTGCGAAAGATGAGCGTGACAGAACATAAACGTGAGGCGAAAGAAAGGCTTTATGTGAAAGTCATTACGGTCAGTGATACAAGAACGAAAGATACAGATAAAAGCGGCCGTCTGATGATTGATTTGGTCAAAGAACAGGGACATCTTGTTCTTGCATACGATATTGTAAAAGATGATATAGGATCGATTCAAGACGCTGTGCTCGAAGGAACAAGCGAACCGAAAATAGATGCCGTCTTGTTAAATGGCGGAACAGGGATTGCCGCAAGGGATGTGACCATTGAAGCGATCACTCCTCTTTTTTCCAAGGAACTGCCTGGCTTTGGTGAAATCTTCCGCATGCTCAGTTATACAGAAGACATAGGTTCAGCTGCTATTTTATCCAGGGCAACGGCAGGGGTCGTCAATCAAAAGGCTGTCTTTGCCACGCCGGGATCTACCGGAGCCGTTCGTTTAGCCATGACCAAACTCGTGATTCCAGAGCTTCCTCATGTCTTACGAGAGCTTGAAAAGGATCAAAAATAGCCCAAAATGACTCTGCCAAGAAAATTTGGCAGAGTTTTTTTCATAAAGGGGTTGAAAAAACAATTTTTCCTTGTTACAGTGTATACATACTAAATGCATGTTTATAAATTAAAACTTATTTTTATGCAAAAAACATTCACAGAATCAAAACAAGCGAGAGGAGCTTTTCAATCATGTCACAAAATAAAAAAGTCGTATTAGCATATTCCGGAGGTCTTGATACCTCTGTTGCAGTTAAATGGTTACAAGAGCAAGGATACGAAGTCGTTGCTTGCTGCCTGGACGTAGGTGAAGGAAAAGATTTAGCATTCGTTCAACAAAAAGCACTTCAAGTCGGAGCGATTCAATCATACATGATTGACGCAAAAGAAGAATTTGCTGAAGAGTTTGCACTCACTGCATTACAAGCACACACAATGTATGAAGGAAAATATCCACTAGTATCTGCACTATCGCGTCCGCTTATTGCAAAAAAATTAGTGGAAGTAGCAGAAAAAGAAAATGCAGTAGCAGTTGCTCATGGATGTACTGGAAAAGGGAACGACCAAGTTCGTTTTGAAGTATCCATTAAAGCATTGAATCCAGACCTAGAAGTTCTTGCACCAGTGCGTGAATGGAAATGGTCTCGTGATGAAGAAATCGATTATGCACAAAAACACGGTATTCCAATTCCGATTAACTTAGACAGCCCATATTCAATCGACCAAAACCTTTGGGGCAGAAGCAACGAATGTGGCATTTTAGAAGATCCTTGGGCTGCGCCGCCAGAAGGTGCATACGATCTGACAAATCCACTTGAAAAAACGCCTGACACACCTGAAATCATTGAAATCACGTTTGAAAAAGGAAAACCGACAGCCATTGACGGTATCCAGTATTCATTATCTGATCTCATCCTTCATTTAAATGAAGTCGCTGGACAGCATGGTGTTGGCAGAATCGATCACGTTGAAAACCGTCTTGTCGGCATCAAATCTCGTGAAGTGTACGAATGCCCAGGTGCTGTCACACTTCTAAAAGCGCATAAAGAGCTTGAAGACTTAACGCTAGTCAAAGAAGTCGCTCACTTTAAACCAATCGTTGAACAAAAAATGGCTGAATTAATATACAACGGCTTATGGTTCTCACCGCTTAAAGAAGCACTAGATGCATTCTTACAAGAAACACAGCAGAACGTAACAGGTGTTGTACGTGTGAAACTATTTAAAGGTCATGCCATTGTAGAAGGACGTAAATCACCATATTCACTTTATGATGAAAATCTAGCAACATATACAAAAGCAGATGAATTCGATCATGATGCAGCTGTAGGATTTATTAATCTTTGGGGCTTACCGACAAAAGTAAACAGCATCGTGAATAAAAAGGAGCAGGTTAAAGCATGAAAAAGCTTTGGGGAGGCCGATTTCAAAAAACACCAGAAAAATGGGTCGATGAGTTTGGCGCGTCCATTCATTTCGACAAACAATTAGTCAAAGAAGATCTGACCGGCTCCCTTGCTCATGCAAGTATGCTGAATAAATGCGGTATCCTCGGCGATGAGGAGGCCGCTGCCATCAAAGACGGACTAAATACGCTCATGAAAAAGGCAGAGGCGGATGAGCTGGAATTCTCAGTCGATTATGAGGACATTCATTTAAACCTTGAGAAAATGCTCATTGATGAGATTGGTCCGCTTGGCGGCAAATTGCACACAGCGAGAAGCCGGAATGATCAGGTCGCAACTGATATGCACTTATATTTGAATAACCAAGTCGAGCATATCATTGAATTGATCTCTTCCTTTCAAACGGTGCTTGTAGAAAAGGCAGAACAGCACGTTAAAACAATTTTTCCAGGATATACACACCTGCAGCGTGCACAGCCTATTTCGTTTGCCCATCATATGCTCGCCTATTTCTGGATGCTTGAGCGTGACAAAGCGCGTTTCCAAGATTCATTAAAGCGAATTAACGTGTCGCCGCTTGGATGCGGAGCGTTAGCAGGAACGACATTCCCGATTGATCGTGAATATACAGCAGAGCAGCTTGGCTTTGCCCACATTTACGAAAACAGCCTCGATGGTGTGAGTGACCGGGACTTCATTTTAGAGTTTTTGTCTAATAGCAGCCTTGTGATGATGCATCTGTCACGTTTTTGTGAGGAAATCATTTTATGGTGCTCGCAAGAATTTAAATTCATTGAACTTGATGACACGTATGCAACAGGCAGCAGCATGATGCCGCAGAAGAAAAACCCGGATATGGCTGAATTAATCCGCGGGAAAACAGGCCGTGTGTATGGCAACCTGATGGGGCTTCTCACGATTATGAAAGGCTTGCCGCTTACGTATAACAAAGATCTGCAAGAAGATAAAGAAGGCATGTTTGATACAGTGAAAACCATCGCTGGCAGCCTGCAAATCTTCACAGGCATGATTCAAACGATGACAGTGAACGAAGATGTCATGAAAAAGGCAACAAAAGAAGATTTCTCAAATGCGACAGAAGTGGCTGACTACCTTGCGAAAAAAGGCATGCCATTCCGTGAAGCACACGAAATCGTTGGAAAGCTTGTGTATACATGTATTCAAAAAGGCATCTATCTAAGTGATCTTTCTTTTGAAACATTCACAGAAGCAAGCGATCTTTTTGAACAAGACATTTACACTGTTCTTGATCCATATGTTGCGGTTGAAAAAAGAACAAGTGCAGGCGGAACTGGATTCAAACAAATTCAGCTCGCTTTAGAAAAAGCAAAAGCCTGCCTGGCATAACTTATCATAACCATTCGTTTATACGGATGGTTTTTTTGTCATGGAAAAAGGAGATTGATGATCATTGGAGAAATGAAAGCATACCTGCGTCAAGCAGAAGAGGGAGTGACAGCAGATCATGAAGAAAACGCTTGAGGCTTTGTTTCATCAACCACTCGTATCAGTGAAAACGTTAGGAGAACAATATGACGGACGGGCTAATGATGTGTGGCTGATCTCCTTACAAGATAAAACGGAATATGTAGTCAAATCTCCTAAAACTGCAAGAGAAGAAAGTGAATTTGTTTCTGGGATCAAGATGATCTATGGAGTAGATGACCGTACTGTAGAAGAGCATATCGATCAAATCAATCAAAAGCTGTCTCATACGAATTCCTTTCATATTCCAAAAGTTGTTCGTAAAGTGAAGAAGGCAGGGAGACATTTTTATGTAATAGAAAAAGTAGAAGGAACACCTTGTACATCTTTTGAGGGACGTTCATCAGACTTTTATAAGGATTATGGGAGGAAACTAGCACATCTTCATTCATATCGTACTGACTTTTTTGGTGCAGTCTACGGAGCTGAAAAGAAGCATTTGAGAGAATTCCATGCTGTGTTAAAAAAGGCTGTATCCAAACTCATAGGCCGCTATTACGCTGATCAGCATGAATTTCACTGTTATGCAGAAATTGTGCTGCAAAAGATTGAAAAGCTAAAGCCCCCTAATTCAGCAAGTCTCATTTTAATTGATTTAGATCCGTCTCAATATATTGAAAAAGATGATCAAGTGACGAGTTTAGTTGATACAGAATATGTCGTATATGGACCAGCTGCGTTTGATTTTATTGCATTGGAATACCTTTTGACGAAAAAAGCTGCCCGCAATGTTCAGTTGGGCTATGAAGAGATTTGCCCGCTTCCTCATGATCTTTATGAGGTGAGAGAGTGCTATCGTTTTGTTTCTCTGCTGCTCGATATCCATGGCTCATGGGATTTGAAAAAGTGGATGAATCACCCTATATTGTTTGACTCATATCGATAAAGGGTTCATAAGTGCGCCAGATGCCGGTTTATAGTAAAGTAAAGATAACAAAAGAAACACGTGAACTTGCAACCTTTGCTTTAGGAGGAGATTGTGTGCGACACGCATTAATAACAGCGGGTTCTAAAGGACTTGGCCGGAAAGTTACCGAGTCTTTACTGAATATGGGGTATTCTGTGACAGTGAATTATCGAAGTGATGATGAAGCTGTCCGGCAGATGAAAGAAGAATTATACCAGTACGAAGATAAGCTTCAATTTGTCCAAGGTGATGTGACAAAAAAAGAAGATTTAAAAAACATGGTAGAGCTGGCAGCAGAGCGATTTGGACGGATTGATGCCTTGATTAACAATGCCGGTCCTTATATTTTTGAACGAAAAAAACTGGCGGATTACTCTGAAGATGAATGGTATCAAATGATAGAAGGCAACCTATCAGCAGTATTCCATTTGTTCCGAATGGTCATCCCAACGATGAGAAAACAAGGCTTTGGCCGCATTATCACTTATGGCTTCCAAGGTGCAGACCATGCGCCAGGCTGGATGCACAGATCAGCCTTTGGAGCGGCAAAAGTGGGCCTTGCGTCATTGACGAAAACCATTGCGATTGAAGAAGCCGAAAACGGCATTACCGCCAATATGGTGTGTCCAGGCAAAATCGTTGGAGACATGAAAGAATCGACAATAGAGGAAGCCCGCCAAATCAAAGATGAAGAAACGCCAATAGGCAGGTCTGGCACTGGTGAGGATATAGGACGCATCATTTCATTTCTATGTGATGACCGTTCAGATCTCATTACAGGGACCGTCATTGAAGCAACAGGTGGTCTTAACGTGATTCACAGGCATTAAGTTTTTCAGCTTTTTATAGAGGGAATAAATGATATGAGATCAAAATTGAAAGGTGGATATACTACATGAAAGCTACATATCATGGACATTCAGTTGTACACATTGAAACAAACGGATATCATATTTGGATTGACCCATTTTTAAATGGAAATAAGCACACAGAGATCAAACCGCAAGATGTGAAAGCGGATGTCATTTTACTGACACATGGACATGGAGATCACCTTGGTGACACTATTGAAATTGCTAAAAATAATGACGCTCTCGTCGTTGCGCCAAATGAGCTTGCCGTTTATTTAAGCTGGCAAGGGGTGAAAACGCACCCGCTTCATATCGGCGGCGGACGTGAGTTTGAATTTGGTAAAGTGAAGCTCACGCAAGCGTTTCATGGTTCAGCTGTCATTGATGAAGAGGCACAGACAATTACGTATACAGGGATGCCATCAGGTATTTTATTTACCGCAGAGGGTAAAACAATTTATCATGCAGGAGACACTGCACTCTTTTCAGATATGAAACTGATCGGTGAACTGAATCATATTGAGCTCGCATTCCTTCCAATTGGTGATAACTTCACAATGGGACCGGAAGATGCAAGAATCGCAGCAGAATGGCTGCGGGCAAAACAGGTCGTTCCGATTCACTACAGCACATTCCCGCCAATTGAACAGGACCCGCATGCGTTTGCAGACAGCCTGCATGGCGGCGTCGGTCATGTGTTAAACAGCGGGGAATCAATCGACATTTAATCCTCATATGAAAAAAGCTGGCACACAAATGCCGGCTTTTTTTATTTGCCTTCATCTGCCGAAAGAAAAGACAAATTGCTATTAAAAGCATCCTGCCCTTATAATGAAACATAGATGAAAACGCTGAAAACAAAAAGGGTGAACGGGATTGGCGACAAAGCATGAGCAAATTTTATCGTATATTGATTCATTAGATGTCGGAGAGAAAATTTCTGTCCGGCGCATAGCGAAAGAAATGAAAGTGAGTGAAGGTACCGCTTACCGGGCCATCAAAGATGCTGAAAATAAAGGATTCGTCAGTACCATTGAACGAGTCGGCACCATTCGAATTGAACAAAAGAAAAAAGAAAATATTGAAAAACTCACATATGCAGAAGTGGTCAATGTTATTGATGGTCAGGTCCTTGGAGGACGCGCCGGCTTACATAAAACGTTAAATAAATTTGTTATCGGAGCGATGGAGCTGGACGCAATGATGCGCTATACGGCTGCTGGCAACCTGCTCATCGTCGGAAACCGGATCAATGCCCATAGGCAGGCATTAGAGGCAGGGGCGGCTGTGCTGGTCACAGGCGGATTCTCAACAGATGATGAAATCATTCAGCTCGCAGATGAGCTGGAGCTGCCGATTTTATCAACAAGCTACGATACATTTACCGTAGCAGCTCTCATTAACAGAGCCATTTATGACCAATTAATTAAAAAAGAAATTGTGCTTGTAGAAGATATTTTAACGCCGATTGAACGCACCGTGTATTTATCACCAGAGGATAAGCTTGAAAAATGGTATGAAAAGAATTATGAAACTGGCCACGGCCGTTTCCCGGTCGCAGATGATCAAATGAAGATTCACGGAATCCTCACCTCAAAGGATATTGCGGGGCATGACCGCTCCACACCGATTGAAAAAGTGATGACGAAAAATCCGCTGACGGTCATTGGCAAGACATCTGTCGCCTCAGCTGCACAAATGATGGTGTGGGAAGGCATTGAGGTGCTGCCAGTTGTGGATGATCATGCGAAGCTGATCGGTATGATCAGCCGTCAGGATGTGCTCAAGGCGCTCCAAATGATTCAAAAGCAGCCGCAGGTCGGAGAAAAGCTGGATGATGTTGTCTCAAGAGGATTTAAAGAAGCCGATACAGAGAAACCAAAAGCGGATGCGGTTTATCAATACGAGGTTACCCCGCAAATGACGAACCAGCTTGGAAACATTTCATATGGGGTGTTCACACAAATTTTAATCGAATCTGCCAACCGCTTCTTAAAATCTCATAAAAAGGGCGAACTGATCGTCGAGAGTCTCTCTGTCTATTTCTTAAAACCGGTCCAAATGGAATCCACAATCCAGATTAAGCCGAATATTTTAGAAGTAGGACGCAAGTTTGGAAAGCTGGAAGTGGAGGTTTATCACCAATCGAATATCGTAGGCAAAGCGATGCTGATGGTGCAGCTGATGGAAAGAGGATAATGATAAAAAGGGCGAACTCATGTCGCCCCTTTCCTTATTACGCGTGATCTTTTTCGCCTTCCTTTAAAAAGAGCGGAAGGTAATGCTTGTAGGCTTTATACCCAGCCCATGTACTGCCGATACCAACAGCAACAAAAATAAATCCGATGACAAATGCGAGTGACGAGCGGTTTAAAAATAATTGATTCACACCGAAGAGCAGGACAAAGCAGCCAAGGGCCATACTGGATTTCGCCGACCAGAATTTTTTCTCGACTGGCCGGTTCGTACGGACATTTTTTGCTTTGTAGTATAAATAAAACATGGCAGAACAAATAATAAACACAATCAAAACAAGCATGTGCCAAGCCTCCATTGTAAGTGGTTACAACCCTATTTTAAACGTAAATAGGCTTGCTTACTAGAATAAATTGTCTATTCCTCACTTTTCCGTCACGATAGATTATGATTTAATAATAAAAAGAGTATCGCATGAGAAGGAGTTTTTATGAAAAAAGAACTGATTAGAACCATATCATTATATGACACCATCATCATCCATAGACATGTAAGACCAGATCCTGATGCGTATGGATCGCAGTGCGGCCTTACGGAAATCTTGCGTGCCACCTATCCAGAAAAAAATATTTATGCGACAGGAACGCCTGAGCCATCCCTTTCATTTTTATATGAACTCGATGAGGTACCAGATGACGTGTATAAAGGGGCCCTTGTCATTGTCTGTGATACGGCCAATCAAGCAAGAATCGATGATCACCGCTATTTAATGGGCGATAAGCTAATGAAAATCGACCATCATCCGAATGAAGATCCTTATGGTGATTTGCTTTGGGTGGATACAGAGGCAAGCTCTGTGAGCGAGATGATTTATGAATTGTACTTAGAGGGGAAAGAAGAAGGATATCAGCTGAATACAAAGGCAGCTGAATTGATCTATGCCGGCATTGTAGGAGACACAGGCCGCTTCCTTTTCCCAAACACAACGAAAAAGACACTCAAATATGCAGGGGAGCTTATCGAATATCCATTTTCATCTTCAGATCTTTTCAATCAATTGTATGAGACAGATTTGAATGTCGTGAAATTAAATGGCTATATTTTTCAACATATTTCTTTGTCAGAGAACGGGGTTGCATCTGTTTTCATTAAGCGCGAAATTTTGGAATCGTTCCAAACAACAGCGCAGCAGGCCTCACAGCTTGTTGGGACACTAGGAAATATTGCAGGCATTAAGGCATGGGTCTTTTTTGTGGAAGAAAACGATCAGATTCGTGTGAGATTCCGCTCTAAAGGCGTCGTCATTAACACCATTGCGAAAAAATATCATGGAGGCGGCCACCCGCTTGCAGCCGGTGCGTCCATTTATGATTGGGCAGTAGCAGATGAGATTTTGCGTGATTTAGAGGAAGTATGTAAATCATCATCATAAGAGAGGAGGGATATGAAGTCCCTTCTCTCTTTTTTGTCATGGAGAAAAGGGTTATTTGCATACAGGAATAAACCAGCAGCCGATGTCTGTTGAATCTTCATAGGCTTGGAGATTTTGATGCTTTAATTCTTTTTTAATTAAATGAGCCATCATTTCTGTCTCAGCATAAGCACACATGCCGTCTTTGATCCGGCTTGCTTTGTCTCGTGCCATTTGACGATAGCTGTAAACCTCCATTGTCCTCACCTCTTTCTATTTAAGATCTCGTTCTACTTTTAGTGTATAAAAATGAAGCGTGAAAAGAAATCATTGAGGGCAGAAATTCATAAAAATTCCACAACCTCTTTATTCAGCAAATGAAATACGTACTTCAAGTGAAAGCTTCGTATAAATTGTCAGCTCTGTCACTTTCGCGCGATATGCCTTTTCCCGAATGGTATATTCTTTATTTTCCACTGTCCGTTTTAGTAATTCCTTTGTTTTATAGACACTTTCAATATCTTTTGTAATGACTTCTGAGATATCCTCCTTGACCTGATCTTCAAACTTTAGCGTATCTGGCTCTGGGATTTTATATTGCTCACGATTCACGAGATGAACATCTACGCTTTGGATCAGCAGCCGCTTCTTATTATCCTCATTTAACTTATGCAAATCTTCCCGATAGAGTGTGATTTGTTCTTTCAGACTGTCCATATGATGCTGCTGGCTTCTCAGCAGTGTCACTTGCTTTTCCTGAAAGGTTCCGTATGTAAAGAGAAAAATAAGCCAGCTTACAATCGCACCAAACATCATTCCTGCAAAAAAACGCTGCCAGCCTGGGCGTTTATACAGCTCCGGCACCCTCATGATGACACATGCTCCTGGGTAAGCCACGTAATAATGAGATACCCCGTTTGTGCACCGCCCATGGCAGAGATAATTAATAAAATCTGCTTGAAAATATCACGTGTGTTTCCTTCGAAAATGCCTCGTTCAAAGCTATAAACAGCATCAAATGTTCCGCCGATAGCGGCGACAAGCGCCCAAATCTTTAAACGGTTGGCAAGACTAGTAATAATGGATAAAGGCGGCTGACCAGATAAATAAGCACCAACACCGCCTATGATAGCACCACCCAAGATGACCCCTAGGGCGATAAAATAACAGCTGATAAAATTCGGTATAAAAGCTTCCTTCACATCCATTTTGTCCACCTCACTCTATTCAATATATGGCGTGTGCTGGACAAGTATGAACGGACAGAAAAGAAAGAACATTTGTTTCTCACCGCATCGCGTTTTATAATGAAAGAATGACTTTAGACGAAAGGAGTGGATTAAGCATGTCTTATGTTCATCTTCAGGTCCACAGTGGATACAGCTTGTTAAGCAGTGCAGCTAAAGTAAAGGAGTTTGTGCTGAAAGCAAAAGAACTTGGCTGCAAGGCGCTCGCTCTTACCGATGACCATGTGATGTATGGCACGGTTGAATTTTATAAGGAATGTAAAAAACATGGCATCAAGCCGGTTATCGGTTTAACAGCTTCTGTCTTCATAGATGAACAAGAGACAGAGGCTTATCCCTTGGTACTCCTTGCAAAAAACAATGAAGGCTATCAAAACCTAATCAAAATCAGCAGTGTGCTGAAATCAAAATCAAAAGCCGGACTGAAAGAAAAATGGCTCAAAAGCTATCACCGCGGGCTCATTGCCATCACACCAGGCGCATCTGGGTATATTGAAACGCTTTTGCAGCATGATCAGTTAGAAGAAGCGCGTGAAGCCGCTAAACAATTGAAGCATATATTCGGCGAGGGACATGTGTATATCGCACTTCAGCCATTTCAGCAGGACGAATCGCTCGCCGGCAAACTGCGGGACGTCTCACAAAGTGCAGACATTCCTCTTGTTGCGACGGGTGATGTTCACTATATCAATCGAGAAGACAAAATGGCTTATACGTGCTTAAAAGCGATTAAAGCAGGTAAGCAGCTTTCAGAGATAGAGGAAGACCGAGGAGAAAAGCATTTCAGATCCTTTGAAGAAATGTTGGAATGGTATAAAGATGATCGAGAGCTGCTGACAAGAACGGTGGAGATTGCAGACCGCTGTGAAGTCGATTTAAATCTTGGTCAGACAAAACTCCCATCCTATCCAACTCCTGATCAATCAACAGCAGATCAGTTTTTACGCAGAGTGTGTGCAGAAGGGATGAAGCAAAGAAAGATTGCTTCAAATGACATGTACGTCAAAAGGCTTGAATATGAGCTAAGCATTATCCAAAAAATGAATTTCAGTGATTATTTTCTCATTGTGTGGGATTTTATGAAGTATGCGCATGACAAAGGGATTGTCACAGGCCCTGGACGGGGATCAGCAGCGGGTTCACTTGTTGCATATGTTCTGTTTATTACAGATGTCGATCCGCTCCGTCACGGTCTTTTATTTGAGCGCTTCTTAAATCCAGAGCGGATCAGCATGCCAGATATTGATATTGATTTCCCCGACACGAGAAGAGATGAAATCATTTCTTATGTAAAAGACAAATACGGAGATATGCATGTGGCGCAAATTGTCACGTTTGGAACACTGGCAGCAAAAGCTGCTTTAAGGGACGTTGGTCGTGTGATGGGAATTGATTCAAAGGCAGCGGACCGTCTTGCCAAGCTGATTCCATCAAAGCCAGGAACGACGCTGAAAGAAGCGGTGACTGCATCTTCTGAATTAAAAGCGATGCTTCAGCAATCTGAAGAGCTTCGAAAGGTCTTCCAAACTGCTTTAAAGGTAGAAGGCTTACCGAGACACACCTCGACACATGCAGCTGGCGTTGTGCTGAGCGAGGAGCCGCTGACAGAGGTCGTTCCAATTCAAGACGGCCATGAAGGTGTGTATTTAACGCAGTATGCCATGAATTATTTAGAAGATCTCGGACTTTTAAAGATGGATTTCTTAGGGCTCAGAAACTTAACATTAATTGAATCCATTAAAAACCAGATTGAAAGACAGGAAAACGTCCACATTAACTTTAGTGACATATCATATGAGGATCAGAAAACGTTTGAATTGTTATCTGCGGGCGATACAACTGGAATATTCCAGCTTGAATCACAGGGGATGCGTCAGGTGCTGAGACGCCTGAAGCCATCTAGTTTAGAAGATATCGTGGCAGTCAATGCCCTCTATCGTCCAGGTCCAATGGAAAATATCCCGCTTTTTATCGATCGAAAGCATGGCAGAGTCAAGGTCTCCTATCCTCATCCTGATTTGTATGACATATTAAAGGATACATATGGGGTCATCGTCTATCAGGAGCAAATCATGCTGATTGCAGCGAAGATGGCTGGTTTTCAGCTGGGCGAGGCAGATCTATTAAGAAGAGCTGTTTCAAAGAAGGATAAAAAGGTCCTTGATGAAGAGCGAAGCCATTTTGTTGAAGGATGCCTAAAAAAGGAGTATCCTGTTAACATTGCAAATGACGTTTATGACTTAATCGTCAAATTTGCAAACTATGGTTTTAATAGAAGCCATGCTGTTGCATATAGCATGATTGGCTTTCAGCTTGCTTATTTAAAAGCGCATTATCCGTTATATTTTATGTGCGGTCTTTTAACGAGTGTAATTGGAAATGAAGACAAAATTGCTCAATATTTCTATGAGGCGAAGGAAAAAGGGATATCTGTGTTGAAGCCTTCTATTAATAAGAGTGAATTTCCATTTACGGTTGAAAAAGGGGAGATCCGCTACAGCTTAAGAGCGATCAAAAATGTCGGAGTGTCAGCTGTAAAGGATATATACAGAGCAAGACAGGAAAAGCCGTTTGAAGATTTATTTGATTTTTGCGCAAGAGTATCACCAAAGAGTGTCAACCGAAAAACGATTGAAGCGCTCATTTTTTCAGGGGCGATGGATGAATTTTATCCCAATCGTGCTTCGTTATTAGCATCGATAGATATCGCGTTAGATCACGTGTCATTTTTAAATCCAGAGGATCAGCTGGACTTTCTTGGGGATACAACCTTCTCCATTAAGCCAAAATATGCGGAGATAGAAGAAATGCCGCTTGTTGATCTCCTGCAATTTGAAAAAGAGGCACTCGGGTTATATTTATCAAATCATCCAGTACAAGCGTACCGAGACCGCTTAAGAGAGAATGGTGCAGTGGAAATCATCAGACTTTCTTCCTATATTAAGCGTAGAATCTCAATGGGTGGTCTTTTGACAAAAGTGAAATCGATTCGGACAAAAAATGGACAATCGATGGCATTTGTTACATTTGGGGATGAAACGGGAGAAATGGAAGGCGTCGTCTTTCCAGAGCAATTTAGAAAGCTGTCCCCCTTACTTGAGGAGGGCAACATGCTTTATGTTGAAGGCAGAGTAGAGGTCAGAAATGACAGCAGTCAAATCATCGTGCAAGAAGCTGCTTTGCTGGAAGAGATGGGTGCAAAAAGAAAAGAGTCTGTCTACATTCGTGTGAAAGAAGAGAATCATACGCAGGAGTTGCTAGAGCAAGTAAAACGAATCCTTTCGATGCACAGCGGAGAAGCAGATGTCTATTTGTATTATGAGAAGCAAAAAAAGACGATGAGACTTCCAGATGCATACAAAGTTCATGCAGATCATGCTGTCATTTTCCAGTTAAAAGAGCTGCTCGGTGAACAAAACGTTGTGATTAAATGATGACAAATCGCCTGAATATGTTTTACAAATTCACCTATTGTGTTATCATTTTAAAGATTCTGTTTATTTAAAACTGCCAGTATGTGCTTATCAACTTAGCAAATCATTAAATCATTTTCCACTTGAAGGAGTGTTCATCACATGTCATTAAGAGAAGAAGCATTACATATGCACAAAGAGAATCAAGGCAAACTCGAATCAAAATCAAAAGTACAAGTGAAAAATGCGAAAGACTTGAGCTTGGCTTATTCACCTGGTGTTGCAGAACCATGTAAAGATATTTATGACGACACAAGCAAAGTGTATGATTATACAATGAAAGGCAATATGGTCGCTGTTGTCACAGACGGAAGCGCTGTTTTAGGACTTGGAAATATCGGTGCAGAAGCATCTCTTCCAGTAATGGAAGGGAAAGCTGTATTATTCAAAAGTTTTGCAGGCGTAGATGCCTTCCCAATCGCGCTTGCAACAAACGATGTAGACAAAATCGTTGAAACAGTGAAGCTTCTTGAGCCGACTTTTGGCGGTGTGAACCTTGAAGATATTGCAGCGCCTAACTGCTTTATCATCGAAGAGCGCTTGAAAAAAGAGACAAACATTCCAGTTTTCCACGATGATCAGCACGGAACAGCGATTGTGACAGTAGCAGGACTTGTGAATGCACTGAAGCTATCTGGAAAATCCATGTCTTCAATTAAAGTAGTGGCAAACGGCGCCGGAGCAGCAGGAATTGCGATTATCAAACTTCTTTATCATTTCGGTGTACGTGATATCATTATGTGTGATACGAAAGGTGCTATTTACGAAGGCCGCCCGAACGGTATGAATGCAGTGAAAAACGAAGTAGCTAAATTCACGAACCAAGACCGTAAAGAAGGTTCATTAGAAGAGGTCATTGAAGGCGCAGACGTCTTTATCGGGGTTTCTGTAGCAGGCGCTTTAACAAAAGAAATGGTTGGAAAAATGGCAAAAGATCCTGTCATCTTTGCTATGGCTAATCCAAATCCAGAGATCATGCCAGAAGATGCACATGCAGCAGGAGCAAGTGTTGTAGGAACTGGCCGTTCTGACTTCCCGAACCAAGTGAACAACGTACTGGCATTCCCAGGAATTTTCCGCGGAGCATTAGATGTACGTGCAACTCACATTAACGAAGAAATGAAAATCGCAGCTGTTGAAGCAATTGCGTCTCTTGTTTCAGATGAAGAATTGTCAGCTGAATATGTCATCCCTGCACCATTTGATGCACGCGTAGCACCAGCGGTAGCAAAAGCGGTGGCAAAAGCAGCAATGGAAACTGGCGTTGCAAGAATCAAGGTCGACCCAGAAGCTGTCGCTGAAAAAACAAGAAAATTAACGATTATCGGCGAATAATCAACTGGAAAAGTGTGCACGTTCTTTCTGAAACTGGAGAAAAACGTGCACCATTTCCTCTCTTACGCGAAAATTTTTTCATCCGGAATGAGATTTTTTTGTAGACGTTCACAATTCAAACATATCAACTGCTCAGCGCCCCAATCACATACTCATTTCTCATCAATTCCCCACTGAAAAAATTGAATGAAGGATGACAGCGTTTGACAAAAAAAGTACAATAGTTTCGGTACAGTTATGACATGTCCTATAATAGTGGATGTGCGTGTAAAGAAAAAACCCTTCAAAAAGGGAGGTAGTCATTTGTCAATCAAGAATATTTTCAGTAAAAAGAAAAAATATGCATCTGTACCCTCTGAACAGGCAAGTCAAGATGTGCCTGAAGGCATCATGACCAAATGTCCGCAATGTAAAAAAATAATGCTCACCAAAGAACTAGATAAAAATTTACGTGTTTGTATGAATTGCGGCAGACATTTGCAAATGAATGCAAAACAGCGTATTGAAAGCCTTGTAGATGAAGGCACATTTGAAGAATTTAACGGGCACCTTATTTCATCAAACCCGCTCGGTTTCCCAGGCTACGAAGAAAAGCTTGAGAAAGACAGAGAAAAAACATCTTTGAATGAAGCCATTGTCACAGGTAAAGGTGAAATTGAAGGCCAAAGTGCTGTGATTGCTGTCATGGATGCCACGTTCCGTATGGGCAGCATGGGATCCGTTGTTGGTGAAAAGATCACGCTGGCGATCGAGAAAGCAAAAGCGGACAAGGTGCCATTTATTATCTTTACTGCTTCTGGCGGAGCGAGAATGCAAGAGGGAATTCTCAGTCTCATGCAGATGGCAAAAACAAGTTCAGCATTAAAACTGTTCAGCGAGGATCAAGGTTTGATTATCTCAGTGATGACGAACCCAACAACTGGCGGTGTATCAGCTAGTTTTGCGTCTCTCGGTGATTACAATTTTGCAGAACCTGGTGCTTTAATTGGTTTTGCAGGCCGCAGAATCATTGAACAAACGATTCGTGAAGACCTGCCAGAGGACTTCCAGACGGCTGAATTTTTAATGAAGCATGGACAGCTTGATGCTGTGATTCATCGTGCAGAAATGAAAGAAACACTAGGCCGAATCTTAGCACTACACAGCACAGGAGGTGAACGAGAGTGGCTGGAGAACTAGAATTTGAAAAACCTGTCATTGAACTTCGAGCGAAAATTGATGAACTGAAAAAGTTCACACAAAACTCAGAAATGGATTTAAGTGCAGAAATTGAGCGCCTTGAAACACGTCTGAGTAAGCTTGAAGCAGACATTTATACAAATTTAAAGCCGTGGGACAGAGTGCAGATTGCTCGGCATGCGATGCGCCCAACAACTCTCGATTACATTCAAGAGCTGTTTGACAACTTTTTCGAATGTCACGGTGACCGTTTTTATGGTGATGATGAAGCGATCGTTGGAGGAATTGCCACGTTTAAAGGGCTTCCTGTCACGGTTATTGGCCATCAGCGCGGTAAAGATACAAAAGAAAACTTGCGCCGTAATTTCGGAATGCCTCATCCAGAAGGCTACCGTAAAGCGCTGCGCTTGATGAAACAAGCAGATAAATTTAATCGCCCGATCATTTGCTTTATTGATACAAAAGGAGCTTATCCTGGTAAAGCAGCTGAAGAGCGCGGACAAAGTGAAGCAATTGCGAAAAACCTATTCGAAATGGCAGGACTTCGTGTACCAGTTGTCTGTATTGTCATTGGAGAAGGCGGAAGCGGCGGCGCACTAGGCTTAGGCGTAGGAAACCACCTATTCATGCTAGAAAACTCAACATATTCAGTGATTTCACCTGAAGGTGCAGCAGCACTGCTCTGGAAGGACTCATCACTTGCGAAAAAAGCTGCAGAATCAATGAAAATTACCGCTCCAGACCTAAAAGAATTAGATATTATAGATGATGTTATTAAAGAAGTGCAAGGTGGAGCACATCGAGACGTGAAACAACAAGCAGCTTACATGGAAAAAACATTAAAACAGTCACTTACATCTTTGCTCAAACTAACGCCTGAAGAACTAGTCGAACAAAGATATGAAAAATACAAAGCAATCGGGAAAGTCTCGATTGAAAATCAATATATTGGGGTAAACTAAATAAACGTACAGCCTTTTTGGCTGGCGTTTATTTTTTTCATCTTTTTTCATGAAAACCGTCTTCATGTAAGCGCTATTTGAAAATAATTTTCTTTTGTTTTCATAAAATTTGAAACGTCTGAAAACCTTGACATGACAAGGTTTATAGCACTTGCCTTTACAGATTTCAGAGAGATTTGCTTTCAATACGTTCTTAACTTTTGTTTAAAAACGGTTTATTTAATTGTATAATAAGTACGGTTTTAGAAATTCGTATTGAAAACATCCAAATTTGCTCATGATTGTTTTCAAGCAGTGGAAATGGTATGTTTAATTCATATATGGTCTCTGAGGTGAAAAAGATGAAGCGTATAGGAGTTTTAACAAGCGGTGGGGATTCCCCAGGAATGAATGCAGCTGTGCGCGCAGTTGTAAGGAAAGCAATTTACCATAATGTTGAAGTTTACGGTATTTATAATGGATACTCAGGTCTAATTAACGGTAAAATTGAGAAACTCGAAATAGGTTCAGTAGGCGATATCATTCATCGTGGAGGAACAAAACTTTACACGGCAAGATGTCCTGAATTCAAGACAGTTGAAGGTCGTGAAAAGGGAATTGAAAACTTAAAAAAATTCGGTATTGAAGGACTTGTAGTCATTGGTGGAGACGGGTCATTTATGGGAGCAAAGAAATTAACAGAGCTCGGTTTTCCATGTGTAGGTGTTCCAGGCACGATTGACAACGATATTCCAGGTACTGATTTTACTATTGGCTTTGATACAGCACTGAATACTGTCATTGATGCCATTGATAAAATTCGTGATACAGCCACATCTCATGAACGTACATACGTAGTGGAAGTAATGGGAAGACATGCTGGTGATATTGCCCTTTGGTCAGGTCTTGCGGGCGGAGCCGAATCTATTTTGATTCCTGAAGCAGACTATGACATGGACGAAATTATTGCTAGGTTAAGAAGAGGTCACGAACGCGGCAAGAAGCATAGTATCATCATCGTTGCAGAAGGCGTAGGCAGCGGTGTTGAATTTGGTAAGCGGATTGAAGAGGAGACAAGCCTTGAAACACGTGTATCTGTCTTAGGGCATATTCAGCGCGGAGGTTCTCCGAGTGCGTTTGACCGTGTACTGGCAAGCCGTTTAGGAGCATATGCAGTCGAGCTTCTTCTTGAAGGACAAGGCGGACGCTGTGTAGGCATTCAAAGCAATGAACTCGTTCATCACGATATTTTAGAAATCTTAGATAAAAAACATACAGTCGATAAAAATATGTACCGACTTTCACAAGAGCTCTCTATATAAAACGAGAAGACCTTAGGAGGAACAGTAATGAGAAAGACAAAAATCGTTTGTACAATCGGTCCAGCAAGTGAAAGCATTGAAAAGCTGACTGAATTGATTGAAGCAGGAATGAATGTAGCCAGACTAAACTTCTCCCATGGAGATTTTGAAGAGCATGGTGCACGCATTGAAAACATACGTAAAGCAGGTAAAACATTAGGCAAGGACATTGCGATCCTTCTAGATACAAAAGGTCCAGAGATCCGTACACGTACAGTTGAAAACGGCTCAATTGAGCTAGTCGCTGGTGCTGATCTTATCGTGAGTATGGAAGACATTGTTGGAAATACGGAAAAAATTAGTGTGACATACGAAGATTTAATTCATGATGTAGAAGTAGGTTCAACGATTCTATTAGATGATGGTCTGATTGGTTTAGAAGTAAAAGAAATTAACAAGGACCGCAAAGAAATCGTCACTAAAGTCATGAATACAGGCACGCTCAAAAACAAAAAAGGCGTCAACATACCTGGCGTCAGTGTGAACCTGCCAGGTATTACAGAAAAGGATGCCAATGATATTCTGTTTGGAATTGAACAAGGCGTCGATTTCATCGCAGCTTCTTTTGTGAGACGAGCTTCTGATGTTCTTGAAATTCGTGAGCTTCTTGAAAAGAACAATGCGACTGATATTCAAATCATCCCTAAGATTGAAAACCAAGAGGGTGTTGATAACATCGACGAGATCCTTGAGGTATCTGACGGTTTAATGGTTGCGCGTGGAGATCTTGGTGTAGAGATCCCGGCAGAAGAAGTACCGCTTGTTCAAAAAATGCTGATCAAAAAATGCAATCGTTTAGGCAAGCCTGTCATTACAGCGACTCAAATGCTCGACAGCATGCAGCGTAACCCACGTCCTACCCGTGCGGAAGCAAGTGACGTGGCAAATGCTATTTTTGACGGCACAGATGCGATTATGCTTTCTGGTGAAACAGCAGCAGGAACATATCCAGTAGAAGCCGTACAAACAATGCATAACATTGCATCACGTTCAGAAGAAGCACTAAACTATAAAGCCATTCTTTCTCGCAGAAGCGAAGAAGTAGAAGTCAGCATTACAGACGCGATCGGTCAATCTGTTGCACATACAGCAATGAAGCTTGATGTAGCAGCGATTGTGACCCCGACGGAAAGCGGACATACAGCAAGAATGATTTCAAAATATAGACCAAAAGCACCAATCGTAGCAGTTACTGCAAACGAATCAGTGGCGAGAAAGCTTTCACTCGTATTCGGTGTATTTGCAAAGAGCGGATCAAAAACGACATCTACTGATGAAATGCTTGAGAATGCAGTAGAAAAGTCAATTGAAACAGGCTATGTAAGACACGGCGATTTAATTGTCATTACAGCAGGTGTGCCAGTTGGTGAAACAGGTACGACGAACTTAATGAAAGTATATGTTGTCGGTGACATCATTGCGAAAGGTCAAGGGATTGGCCGTAAATCTGCATTTGGACCGGTTGTCATTGCACAAAGCGGAAAAGAAGCAGAAGAAAAAATGTACGATGGTGCGATCCTAGTTGCAAACTGCACAGATCGTGATATGATGGGAGCTTTAGAAAAAGCATCTGCCCTTATCACAGAAGAGGGCGGTTTAACAAGCCATGCAGCAGTTGTTGGACTAAGCCTTGGTATTCCAGTGATTGTTGGTCTTGACAGCGCCACGACACTTTTAAAAGAAGGCGAAGAGATTACAGTAGATCCAGCACGCGGAGCGATCTACAAAGGCCGTGCGAGCGTCCTTTAATTCATCCAAGAGGGGAGTTGTCTGACTCCTCTCTTTTTTTATGTTACACTAAAAAAAGTAAACAGCTTTCGATGAAAGATACCCCATGAGGTGATATGGTTGAAGAAATATTTTCTACTATTATTAATTCTGTTCCCTGCGGTGGAAATTAGTTTATTTTTAATCTCAAGTAAAATCATTGGCATTTTGCCAACGATGCTGCTCATCGTGCTGACAAGTGCCTTAGGTGCTTATTTTGCAAGAAAACAAGGGATAGAAGCCTTCCAAAAAGTGCAGCGAGATTTGCAATATGGCAAGATGCCAGGGGGAGCGATTGTCGATGGTTTTTGCATTCTAATCGGCGGTCTGCTGCTGCTCATTCCAGGCTTCTTATCGGATCTCATTGGGGCTTTGCTGCTCATTCCGGTGACTAGAAAGGGAATCAAGCCGCTCTTTGAACGCTGGCTTAGAAACATGTCTAATCGTAACCGCTACACGATCATTCGTTAAAGAGACCTTCAGGCTGAAGGTCTCTTTTATTTTTGCATGCCATACCGAATGTACTCATAAATATCTCTGAAAACTCCTGCATTACGGAATGCCTGCCACACGACAAGTGAGGCAGGGCCAATCACAAGTCCAAGAAAACCAAACCATTTTAACCCGACAAATAGCGCCACAAGCGTTGCTAAAGGATTAAGTCCGATGGATTTGCTTAAGACTTTTGGCTCTGATATTTGTCTTTGAATGAGGACGACAATATACAAAATGCCCAGCCCAATGGCAAGGGAAAGATTTCCTGTCATAGCAGAATAAATGATCCACGGTAGAAAAACAGTGCCGCTCCCGATATATGGAAGTAAATCGACGAGCCCAATACATAAAGCAATCACAAGGGAGTGCTCAACTTTTAAAATGATGAGTCCAATCAATACAATACCAATCGTCATGGCCACAAGTAGGAGCTGGGCTTTCATAAAGCCGGTAATGGCTTTTTTGATTTCAGATAAAATGGCGCGTGTATGCTGCATCCATTTTGCGGGAAAGATACGTGAGCCATATGTTTTTAACGTAAACCAATCTTTCGTGATAAAAAAAGTTGCCAGAGCAGAAAATAACAGAGTGGCTGCTGCATCAGGCAAAAGACCTAAAAACGCTGGAATAAGCTCGAGTGTTTTCGAAAGAAAAGTCCCGATTTTTGCGGCCGCTTCATCACCGAGTGCTTGAATTTGTCCCAAAATCGATTCCTTTTGACCTGCTTGAAGCGTATTAAATTGGGCCGTCATATCATGATATAAAGGCAGAATCTTGTCTGTGAAAAATTGCTCTAAAATACCAATCATTTGATCAAGATGGCCAGGCAGCACTTTTGCCAAATAAGCACTTCCTGAAATGATTTCCGCAACTAAAAGCGTCATTAACCCGGCAGCTGCGACTAAAAAGAGCAAGAGCACAATGACCACAACAAATCCTCTCGGCATTCCGGTGATCTCTTCGATTTTGCATACGGCAGGATGAATCAAACAAGACACAATAAGGGCAATCCAAAAAGGATATAAAAACGGAAAAGACTGATATAAAAAGACAACAGCAAAAACAGCAATGCTGATCATCATCAAACTTCGCAAAAAAATGGCCACATAGGCGTGATTCACACAATCCCCTCCAAAAAACAAGCATGTCCGATACTTCATTTTATTCAAAAAGATTAGTAATATGAAAAGGTCGCAATAAAAAGAAAGAAAGGAGCGGCGTATGTTTACTCAAGCAAATTTATTTTTGGTACTTTTACTCGTTATTGCACTTATTGCAAAAAACAATTCGTTAATTGTAGCGGTATCTGTGTTGATCGCGATTAAGCTGATTGGCCTGGATCAAAAAATTTTCCCGGTTCTCCAATCTAAAGGCATTAATTGGGGAGTCACTGTTATTACCATTGCTGTGCTGGTCCCGATTGCAACAGGTGACATTGGATTTAAGCAGCTTGGAGAAGCGATGAAATCTTCCTATGCTTGGATAGCTCTTGGAGCGGGTATATTAGTAGCATTAATTGCAAAAAACGGGATTGTGCTACTCGAAAATGATCCGCATATTACGGCAGCGCTTGTGTTCGGTACCATTTTGGCAGTCAGCTTATTTAAAGGAGTGGCTGTTGGGCCGCTTATCGGGGCAGGAATTGCTTATTTGGCGATGCAGGCTGTGAAATTTTTCAGCGGGTGAAAAGAGAGTGGTTCCTGCCACTTTCTTTTTTAAATTTTTTCTTGCGTGAGCTTTTGCAAAAAAACATAATTAAATATATTAAAAGAAGCAAAATCCCTTTATTCCATGCCTGATATGGGAGACTGGAAAAAAAAATATCAAAAAAAATTATAGTTAAACATTTAACAAATGTCTGATTATTGTTTATAATGGGAATAGGCTTAATTTTGAACTCATTGATCACACAAGAGATATGAGGCTAAAAGCGCTCTAACCGTATAGGTAAATGTAAGCATTTTCTTTTCTGAGCCTGTTATCTTATTCGGATTGGATAGCGCTTTCAAAAAGTGAGAATTCTGCAACGAAGGGGAATCTTTTTAAAAAGGGGAGATTGAACATGACAGCAACAAGAGGTCTTGAAGGTATCGTGGCAACAACTTCATCCGTAAGCTCAATTATTGATGATACTCTTACTTATGTAGGGTACAATATCGATGATTTAACTGAAAAAGCTACATTCGAAGAAATTGTCTACCTGTTATGGCACTTAAAGCTGCCGAATGAGCAGGAGCTGAGTGGATTAAAACAGCAGCTCAATGAAAATGCTCAGATTCCGCAAGAAATCATTGAGCATTTTAAATCTTATTCGCTCGATGGGGTTCATCCAATGTCTGCGATTCGTACAGCAGTATCTTTACTAGGTTTACTCGATGACGAATCAGAGATTATGGACAAAGAAGCGAATTACAGAAAGGCGATTCGCTTACAGGCGAAAATTTCTGGACTAGTCGCTGCGTTTTCACGCATTCGCAAAGGACTTGAGCCTGTACAGCCAAAAGAAGAATACAGCTATGCTGCAAACTTCTTGTATATGCTAAATGGCGAAGAGCCGTCACCAGTAGAAATTGAAGCCATTGATAAGGCACTTATTCTACATGCGGATCATGAATTAAACGCATCGACATTTACAGCACGTGTATGTGTTGCTACACTATCAGATATCTACTCTGGTGTGACAGCGGCGATCGGTGCGCTGAAAGGACCGCTTCATGGCGGCGCTAATGAAGGCGTGATGAAGATGCTTTCAGAAATTGGCGAAGTTGAAAACGTAGATTCCTATATTCATGGTAAGCTAGAGAAGAAAGAAAAAATTATGGGCTTTGGCCACCGTGTATACCGCCAAGGTGACCCGCGTGCAAAGCATCTAAAAGAAATGAGCCAGCGTTTAACAAACCTCACTGGCGAGCCGAAATGGTATGAAATGTCTGTTCGCGCAGAGGAAATCGTGACATCAGAGAAAAATCTTCCACCAAATGTTGATTTTTATTCTGCATCTGTATATCACAGTCTTGGCATTGATCATGACTTGTTTACACCAATTTTCGTGATCAGCCGATTCTCTGGATGGATTGCTCACATTCTAGAGCAATATGATAACAACCGACTCATCCGTCCAAGAGCTGATTACATTGGACCTGATCTTCAAACCTTTGTTCCGATCAGTGAAAGAGACTAATGTTTATAGAATAAGCGGGGGCTGATTTCAAAAGGCCAATCAGCCTCTATATCAACAAAAAACGAATCACGTGAAAAACTTTTTTGCTTGCAGACATCAAGCCAAGAAGTTTCAAATATTCACTACATAACCTGGGAGGTAATATCATTGTCACAAGGCGAAAAAATTACAGTTACTGGCGGCGTATTGAATGTACCAAATAATCCAATTATCCCGTTTATCGAAGGGGACGGAATCGGTCCTGACATTTGGAAAGCAGCATCAAGAGTACTTGAAGCAGCTGTAGAAAAAGCATATAAAGGTGAAAAGCAAATCACTTGGAAAGAAGTATATGCAGGTGAGAAAGCTTACAATAAAACTGGAGAGTGGCTTCCTGAGCAAACGCTTGAAGACATTCGTGAATACTTAATTGCGATTAAAGGACCACTAACAACTCCAATTGGCGGAGGAATCCGTTCATTAAACGTGGCACTTAGACAAGAGCTTGATTTATTCACATGCTTACGTCCTGTTCGCTGGTTCAAAGGCGTACCTTCTCCTGTGAAACGTCCAGAAGACACAGATATGGTGATCTTCCGTGAGAACACAGAAGATATCTATGCAGGTATCGAGTATGCAAAAGGTTCAGACGAAGTGAAGAAGTTAATTGACTTCTTGAAAAACGAATTAGGTGTGAACAAAATCCGTTTCCCAGAAACGTCAGGTATCGGAATCAAGCCAGTTTCTGAAGAGGGTACATCCCGTCTTGTCAGAGCGGCTATCCAATATGCAATTGACCAAGGCCGTAAATCTGTGACGCTTGTTCACAAAGGAAACATCATGAAATTTACAGAAGGTGCCTTCAAAAACTGGGGCTACGAAGTGGCTGAAAAAGAGTTTGGCGACAAGGTCTTTACATGGGCACAATATGATCGTATTGTAGAACAAGATGGAAAAGATGCGGCAAACAAAGCGCAAAGTGAAGCAGAAGCTGCTGGCAAAATCATTGTCAAAGACAGCATTGCAGATATTTTCCTTCAACAAATCCTAACTCGTCCAGCTGAGTTTGATGTTGTGGCTACAATGAACTTAAATGGAGATTACATCTCTGATGCACTTGCAGCACAAGTTGGTGGAATTGGTATCGCACCAGGTGCGAACATCAACTACGAAACAGGACACGCTATTTTTGAAGCAACTCACGGAACAGCACCAAAATATGCTGGTCTTGATAAAGTGAATCCATCTTCTGTTCTTCTATCGGGCGTGCTTTTACTTGAGCACCTTGGCTGGCAGGAAGCAGCTGATCTAGTGATTCAATCTGTTGAAAAAACAATTGCATCTAAAGTCGTCACATACGATTTTGCTAGATTAATGGATGGCGCAACAGAAGTGAAATGTTCTGAGTTTGCTGACGAGCTCATCAAAAACTTGTCTTGATTCTTAAACTTTAAAGTTAAAGGGGAAAAAGGAAATGGCAAACAAGCGTAAAAAAGTATCTGTCATCGGAGCAGGTTTTACTGGAGCAACTACAGCATTTCTAACGGCTCAAAAAGAATTAGCGGATGTCGTATTAGTTGATATCCCGCAGCTTGAAAACCCAACAAAAGGGAAAGCTCTTGATATGCTGGAAGCAAGCCCTGTTCAAGGCTTCGATGCGAACATTACAGGCACTTCTAACTACGAAGATACAGCCGGTTCTGATGTCGTGGTCATTACGGCAGGAATTGCAAGAAAGCCGGGAATGAGCCGTGACGATCTCGTGTCCACAAATGAAAAAATCATGCGCAGCGTGACACGCGAAATCGTTAAATATTCTCCAGAAGCCATTATTGTTGTGTTAACAAACCCTGTTGATGCAATGACATATGCAGTTTATAAAGAATCAGGATTACCAAAAGAAAAAGTCATTGGACAATCGGGCATTCTTGATACAGCACGTTTCCGTACGTTTGTTGCTCAAGAATTAAACCTATCTGTCAAAGATGTGACGGGCTTTGTCCTTGGTGGACATGGCGATGACATGGTTCCGCTTGTTCGTTACTCTTATGCAGGCGGTATCCCGCTTGAAACATTGATTCCAAAAGATCGTATTGATGCGATTGTTGAAAGAACAAGAAAAGGCGGCGGCGAAATCGTAAACCTATTAGGTAACGGTAGTGCCTATTATGCACCTGCTGCTTCACTAGTAGAAATGGTTGAGGCGATTCTAAAAGATCAGCGCCGCGTCATCCCAACGATTGCATACCTTGAAGGTGAATATGGCTACGAAGGCATTTACCTTGGAGTACCAACAATCGTAGGTGGAAACGGCCTTGAGCAGATCATTGAGCTTGAGTTGACAGAAGAAGAAAGAAGTCAGCTTGACCGTTCTGTTGAATCTGTTAAGAACGTCATGAAAGTATTGTCTTAATATGAAAAAAAGAAGGCTTCTCTTATGAGGGGCCTTCTTTTTGTTTACAAAACAAATCTTGTCGAAATTTTAAATTGTCCTCTTGTTAAGCTTTCGTTAAAATGAAAGAGAAAGCATGACTTCTCGCTTTTCACATAAGATACAAAAAAACGGATGCAGGGGAAATCACTAATTGGAGGCACAACATGAATAAAAAAATATTAGTTGTGGATGATGAAGAATCGATTGTAACACTTCTAAGCTATAACCTTGAAAGGGCGGGCTATGATGTCGTCACAGCAAGAGATGGCGAAGAAGCGCTTGAAAAAGCAGCAAGTGAACAGCCTGATCTCATTGTATTAGATTTAATGCTTCCGAAGATGGACGGCATTGAAGTGTGCAAACAACTGAGAATTCAAAAAATGATGTTCCCTATTTTAATGCTGACAGCAAAGGACGATGAATTTGATAAGGTGCTCGGCCTTGAGCTTGGAGCCGATGATTACATGACAAAGCCATTTAGTCCTAGAGAAGTGGGTGCTCGGGTAAAAGCCATCTTGAGAAGAGCGCAGCAATCTCAGCCTGTCCCCGCGCAAGAGGAGAAGGAAGAGATCATTGCAGACCAAATCAAAATTGGTGAACTGCGCATTTTACCAGAACACTACGAAGTCTACTTCCAAGAAGAACGCCTAGAGCTTACGCCGAAGGAATTTGAACTGCTGCTTTATTTGGCCAAGCATAAAGGACGTGTCCTCACACGTGATCTGCTGCTAAGTGCCGTTTGGAATTATGACTTTGCAGGTGACACTCGTATTGTGGATGTACATATCAGCCACTTGCGGGACAAAATTGAAAAGAATACGAAAAAACCAACATACATTAAAACCATTCGCGGCTTAGGCTACAAATTGGAGGAGCCAAAGCCAAATGAGTAAAATTAGAACCCGTCTGTTTTCGGGCCTTATTTTTCTCCTTTTTATTGTGTTTGTTGCACTTGGCCTTTTTTTGGATCACATGTTCCATGTCTTTTATGAAACAAAATTAACGGAACGAATGGAAAATGAATCGAGCTTTCTTCTTTCTTCCATGGATGGTGATGATCTGCAGGCGAAGCAAAACAAGGAGATCCTCAATCAGGCAAAGCAGCATCTTGATATGAATGCATCAATTGTGGACCTGAAGGGGAATATCATACATACAACAGGTCAAGCGGAGCAAAGGGGCATCATTCAAAACACACTGAACAATGAACGCCTTCAAACAAAAGGCGTCGTCATTGAGGATGAGAAGGATGCGCTGTTTCATTACGCCGTCCCTATCCTGAAACAAAACAAACCGGTGGGCTATTTATTTCTCCATGCGTCATTCCAGCCTTTAAATGAAATTGACGGCCAGCTTTGGCTCGCATTAGCCGTTTGTCTTGGCTCGGCGATTATTATTATCGTTTTCTTTGGATACCGCATGTCGATGAAATATGTAAAACCGATAGATTATGCCACAAAGGTAGCCAAACAGCTGGAACGCGGGAACTATGATACCAATCATTATGAAGAGCTCATCATCGAAACAAGTGAGCTTAATACATCAATGAAGCGCCTGGCAGAAAGCCTTCAAGAAATGACAAGCACTGGGGAAATGCAGCGGGACCGTCTGCAAACAGTCATTGAAAACATCGGAGCAGGAATTATTTTGATTGATAAGATGGGATATATCAACCTAGTCAATCGAACCTTCCGCAAGCAGTTTAAAGTGCAAAAGCACATTTACATGCACAAGCTGTATCATGAAGCATTTACTCATGAAGAAATTATTGAGCTGATTGACGAAATTTTCATGACAGAAACGAAGGTGCGGAAGTTTTTACGCCTGGCCGTTGACATTGAACGGCGCTACTTCCAGGTGGATGGTGTTCCCATTTTAAGTACAGACGATGAATGGAAAGGAATTGTCCTTGTATTTCATGACGTGACAGAAACAAAGCAGCTTGAGCAGATGCGAAAAGATTTTGTCGCCAATGTGTCTCACGAATTAAAGACACCAATTACGTCGATTAAAGGATTCTCCGAAACTCTTCTTGATGGAGCGATTGATGACAAAGAAGCGCTGACACAATTCCTTTCCATCATTCTAAAAGAGAGTGTCCGTCTCGAAACTCTCATTCAAGATTTACTCGATCTTTCCAAAATCGAGCAGCAGCATTTCAAACTGAATATTCAAGACGCCAATGCGACAGAAATCATTCAAGAGATTGAAGTCCTTTTAAAACAAAAGGCCGCAGAAAAAGGCATTCAATTACAAGTGCGAATCCCGAAAGAGCCTGTCTATGTGATGGCAGATCCGCTGAGGTTAAAGCAAATCTTCCTCAATCTCGTGAACAATGCCCTTACCTATACACCAGAGGGAGGGAGTGTCACCATTTCGGCAAGACCGCGGAAAGGCGCCTATGAATTTGATGTAGCAGATACAGGAATCGGCATGAAGAAAAGCGAGATTCCAAGAATATTTGAGAGATTTTATCGAATTGATAAAGATAGAAGTAGAAATTCAGGCGGTACAGGACTTGGTCTTGCCATTGTCAAACACCTTGTGGAGGCGCATGAAGGGACGATTTCGGTCCATAGCAAACAAGGTAAAGGAACGACTTTTACAGTGAGCCTAAAATCAAAATAGGGAAAAAAGGAAAGTCACGTTAAAATTTACATGATCTTTACAATGGATTCATGTTTAGTTAAACAATCATTGGTAGGATGAATAGGAACCCCTTCATCCAAGGAGCCAATTTTGTAAGGACGAAAACACTTGTTGTTTTCGTCCCTTTTTTTATGCAGGTTCGACTATTTTCTTTTCAAAATAAACTTTGATAAAATGATGATACAATGTGTGAAAGAGACGGCTGAAATGGCTCAGCCGATGGAGGATTAAAACATGACAGACAAAAAGAAATTAGTACTAGTGGATGGAAACAGTCTCGCATATCGAGCCTTTTTTGCATTGCCGCTATTATCAAATGATAAAGGCGTCCATACAAATGCCATTTATGGCTTTGCGATGATCTTAATGAAGATGCTCGAGGACGAGAAGCCAACCCATATGCTTGTCGCATTTGATGCGGGAAAAACAACGTTCCGCCACGAGACATTTAAAGAATATAAAGGCGGAAGACAAAAAACGCCGCCAGAGCTATCAGAACAAATGCCGTTTATCCGTGAACTATTAGATGCCTATCAGGTGAAAAGGTACGAGCTTCCTCAATACGAGGCAGACGATATTATTGGGACATTGGCTGTGGAGGCAGAAAAAGACGGCTTTGAAGTCAAAATTTTCTCAGGAGATAAGGACTTAACGCAGCTCTCAACAGACCATACGACGGTAGCAATTACGAAAAAAGGCATTACAGAAGTAGAATATTACACACCGGCTCATATTGAAGAGAAATATGGCCTGCGCCCAGATCAAATCATCGATATGAAAGGTTTGATGGGAGATTCCTCAGATAATATCCCAGGGGTGCCAGGTGTAGGTGAAAAAACAGCGATTAAATTGTTAAAGCAGTTTGAAACGGTTGAAAACCTGCTTGAACATATTGACGAAGTCAGCGGGAAAAAACTCAAAGAAAAGCTTGAAGAATATAAAGAGCAGGCAGTGATGAGTAAAAAACTCGCAACGATTCTTGTAGAAGCGCCAATTGATGTATCAAGCAAGGATCTCGCATATGAAGGTCCTCATATGGATCAAGTGATCTCTCTTTATAAAGAACTAGGCTTTCAAACGCTGCTAGAACGTCTAGGAGAAGCACCAGAAACAGGTGAACAGGTCGAAGTAGAAGCATTAGAAGTGAAAAAAATGACCGAAGTAACGGATGAGATGCTGACAGATCATGCCGCCCTTGTGGTAGAACAGCTTGGAGATAATTATCATGAAGCAGATTTGATTGGTTTTGCGATCCATAATGAAAATGGTGCGTTTTTTATCACGAAAGAAGATGCACTTCAATCAGATGCATTTAAACAATGGGTACAGGATGAAACGAAGAAGAAATGGGTCTTTGATTCAAAAAGAGCAGTTGTCGCCCTCAGATGGCATGATGTCGATCTAAAAGGTGTCGATAACGATGTTCTGCTCGCTTCCTATGTCGTCAACCCTCAGAAATCGTATGAGGACGTCGCAAGTGTGGCGAAGGAATACGGTCTTAACATCGCTCTTTCTGATGAAAAAGTGTACGGAAAAGGAGCAAAGCAGGCGATTCCACCTGAAGATGAACTGAAGGAACATCTTGGGCGAAAAGCAGCGGCGATCTCTGCTCTGCATGATTTAACACTTGAAGCGCTAGAAAAAAATGATCAGCATGAACTATATGAAGACTTAGAGCTGCCGCTTGCCCTCATCTTAGGTGAAATGGAATCCCTTGGCGTAAAGGTAGATATTGAGCGCCTAGAAAAGATGGGTGAAGAGTTAACGAAAAAGCTGAAAGAATATGAAGAAACCATTCACCGCTTAGCAGGTGAAACGTTTAATATCAATTCTCCTAAACAGCTTGGCGTGATTCTTTTTGAAAAATTAGGCCTGCCGATTATTAAAAAGACAAAGACGGGCTATTCGACATCTGCGGATGTTCTTGAAAAGCTTGAAGATAAGCACGAGATCATTCGGTCCATTCTGCATTACCGCCAAATTGGAAAGCTCCAATCGACCTATGTGGAAGGCTTAATGAAAGTAACGCGCAAGGATACCCATAAAGTGCATACACGATTTAATCAAGCGCTCACGCAAACAGGAAGATTAAGCTCAACAGATCCCAACTTGCAAAATATCCCGATTCGTTTAGAGGAAGGACGAAAGATTCGTCAAGCATTCGTCCCTTCAAAAGAAGGCTGGCTCATGTTTGCTGCTGACTATTCTCAAATTGAGCTGCGTGTACTCGCTCATATTTCTCAGGACGAGAATTTGATCGAAGCGTTTACGCAAGATATGGATATTCACACAAAGACAGCGATGGACGTGTTCCATGTCTCAGAAGAAGAAGTGACTTCCTCTATGAGAAGACAAGCCAAGGCAGTCAACTTCGGAATTGTATATGGAATCAGTGACTATGGATTATCTCAAAATCTTGGGATCACAAGAAAAGAAGCAGCTGCCTTTATCGAACGCTATTTAACAAGCTTTAAAGGCGTGAAAACCTATATGGAAGAGATCGTGCAGGAAGCGAAACAAAAAGGATATGTCACGACGCTTCTCAAACGCAGAAGGTATATCCCGGATATCACAAGCCGTAATTTTAATATCAAAAGCTTTGCCGAACGAACAGCCATGAACACACCGATCCAAGGAAGTGCAGCTGATATTATTAAAAAAGCCATGATTGATATGGCGCGAAAGTTAAAAGAAGAAAACTTGCAGGCAAATCTTTTATTACAGGTGCACGATGAATTGATCTTTGAAGCACCGAAAGAAGAAATTGCCATACTTGAAAAAATTGTCCCTGAAGTCATGGAAAATGCACTTCAGCTAGATGTGCCGCTAAAAGTTGATTTTGCTTCAGGCCCATCTTGGTACGACGCAAAATAATAGAGAGAGAAAAAGGAGCGGGGAGCATGCCGGAATTACCAGAAGTTGAAACCGTCCGGCGCACACTCAAGCGGTTAGTCGAAGGAAAAACGATTGAAACGGTCGATATTAAATGGCCAAATATCATCAAACGTCCTGGGGAGCCGGAAGAGTTCGCAAGAAGGATGGTAGGAGAAACAATACAAACCATTGAAAGAAGAGGGAAGTTCCTGCTCTTTCATTTAGACCATTACGTGATGGTCTCCCATTTAAGGATGGAAGGGAAATACCGTGTACATGAAGCGCATGAGCCATACGATAAACATGTCCACGTCGTCTTTACGTTTACAGACGGTACTGAGCTTCGGTATCATGATGTGCGTAAATTTGGCACGATGCATTTATTTCAGCCGGGTGAAGAAGAAAAGGAACTCCCGCTCTCACAGCTGGGATATGAGCCTTTTGATGATCAATTCACTCCGGAATATTTATGGGAGCAATTGAAAAAAACATCCCGTGTGGTCAAAACAGCGCTGCTTGATCAAAAGATTGTCGTGGGACTAGGTAATATTTATGTAGATGAGGTTTTGTTTAAAGCAGGCATTCATCCAGAAACAAAAGCGAATCAGCTCAGCCTTGAATCGTGTAAAGTGCTTCACAGGCATATTATCGATACACTTCAAGTGGCGGTAGATGCAGGAGGCAGCACGATTCGATCATATATCAATTCACAAGGTGATATTGGAACATTTCAGTTGCAGCTTCTTGTGTATGACCGGCGGGGAGAGCCTTGTCAAACATGCGGAAGCATCATTGAGAAAAAAGTAGTCGGAGGGCGCGGCACTCATTTTTGTGTGACCTGTCAAAAACGTCCTCAATAAAAATCAGCCATCAGCATGCTTCCTTTTTGCTGTGCATACGATAAAAAACATTCATTTTTCAGCAAGGTGTAGACTGACACACAGCCCACCTGCTCTTCATATAGTGAAGAAGAGTCTAAGGACGCCTAGAGACTCTTGATCATCGTTGCATGAACAGAAAGGAAGAGTTCAGGTATGATTTCGATTTCGCTCCTGTTTTTAGCTATTGCAGTCAGTATTGACAGCTTTTCTGTAGGCTTTACGTATGGCCTTCGTAAAATGAAGATTCCATTTAAAGCGATTGTCATTATTGCATGCTGTTCAGGGATTGTGCTGCTCATTTCCATGCTGATTGGCAGCCTGCTGACGACATTCCTCCCTGTCTCAGTGACAGATAAACTTGGTGGAGGCATTTTGATCGCCATTGGACTTTGGGTCCTTTATCAATTTTACAAACCAGCGAAAGAGCGTGATTTGCTTCTTCATGAAAAGACATTGCTCAATGTGGAAGTGCAATCGCTTGGTCTTGTCATTCAAATTTTGCGAAAGCCGACAAGTGCAGATATTGACCGTTCTGGGACGATCAATGGAATGGAAGCGGTGCTTCTTGGGATTGCTTTATCCATTGATGCATTTGGCGCAGGGATTGGCGCTGCGATTCTAGGCTTTTCTCCAATTGTCATGAGTATCACTGTGGCCGTGATGAGCTCACTCTTTGTGTGTATCGGGCTCCGTGCCGGTCATTACTTGGCCAATTGGCGCTGGATCGATAAACTTGCATGCTTACCAGGGCTTCTGCTCATTTTAATTGGGGTGTGGAAGCTGTAAAGGAGGAAATCAATTGACGCTTGTCATTGGATTAACAGGCGGGATTGCTAGTGGAAAAAGCACCGTCTCGCAAATGATAAAAGAGCAGGGCATCAGGGTCGTGGACGCAGATGTCATTGCAAAAGAAGCGGTTGCTAAAGGTACACCAGCTCTTCAACAAATCGTTCAAGCCTTTGGTGAGGATGTTCTCCTGCCAAATGGGGAGCTGAACCGGCAGCAGCTTGGAGCCATCATTTTTTCTGATGAAGAGAAAAGAAAGCAGCTGAATGCGATTGTTCATCCTGAAGTGAGAAAAGAAATGCTCAAACAGCGAGATGAAGGGGTTAGTCAGAAGGAAACCTTCGTTGTCCTCGATATCCCGCTTTTATTTGAAAGTCAGCTGGAAAGCCTCGTCGACCGCATCATTGTGGTGTATACAACGCCCGAATTGCAGCTGTCGCGGCTCATGAATCGAAATGACCTTAGCGAGGAAGAAGCGCTGAATCGTATTCACTCTCAGCAGCCTCTTGAGGAGAAATGTAAAAAAGCAGACCGCGTGATAGAGAACACACAAGATCTCGCGTTTATTAGAAAGCAATTGCAGAACATATTAAATGAATGGGAACATACAGATAAGTAAGAGTACATACACGTACTCTTCTTTTTTTATGCTTTATTCTGATTTCCTTTGAAAAGAACAGCCCTTTTTAGAAAATATACGTTTATATACTGGCAATTACATTCTAATGTGATATACTAATTTCATAAATAAATTTATTGAGTATAACACATAATAGAGGAGTGACCTGTTCATGAAGGTAAAAGCAGCGATCAATGGGTTTGGCAGAATTGGACGCATGGTCTTCAGAAAAGCAATGCTTGATGATCAAATTCAAATTGTAGCGGTGAACGCAAGCTATCCTGCCGAAACGCTAGCACATTTAATTAAATATGATACAAATCATGGACGTTACGAATGTGATGTGACAGCAGAAGATGACGCCTTGATTGTGAATGGCAAAAGAGTTCTTTTGCTTAATAATAGAGACCCAAAGCAGCTTCCATGGGGAGAGCTTGGGATTGATATCGTCATTGAAGCAACAGGTAAATTTAATTCAAAAGATCAAGCGATGGGCCATATAGATGCCGGAGCGAAAAAAGTCGTTCTAACAGCTCCAGGTAAAAATGAAGACATTACGATTGTGATGGGTGTCAATGAGGATGATCTTGATCCTGAAAAGCACGTCATTATTTCAAACGCATCTTGTACAACAAACTGTTTAGCACCAGTTGTGAAACTGTTAGATGATGAATTTGGCATCGACAATGGTTTAATGACAACGGTTCATGCTTATACAAATGATCAAAAAAATATCGATAACCCGCATAAGGATCTGCGCCGGGCGAGAGCATGTGCTCAGTCCATTATTCCAACTACGACGGGTGCCGCTAAAGCGCTTTCTTTAGTGCTTCCGCACATGAAAGGGAAATTACATGGACTTGCACTTCGCGTACCAGTTTCCAATGTGTCGATGGTTGATCTTGTCGTTGACTTGAAAAAAGATGTGACAGCAGAAGAAGTCAATGCAGCCTTCTCGAATGCATCTAAAACATCTCTTGCCGGTATTTTAGATTACACAGATGAGCCGCTTGTCTCTACGGACTTTAACACAAACCCTTATTCAGCAGTCGTTGATGGACTGACAACGATGGTAATGGAAGGGAGAAAAGTGAAAGTTCTTGCATGGTATGACAATGAATGGGGTTATTCATGCCGAGTGGTTGACCTTGTAAAGTTTGTCGGCGCACAGATGAAAGAGCTGTCTGCTGTTTGAAATGAAGAAGACGATCGTCCCTTTTCAAGAAATGAGAGAAAATCCCACTAAAAACACAGCTTGCAAAATGGGTCTAAACAAAGTATACTATTTTTCGTGAACTTCTTGTTCGCAGACTCATTCGGGTATACTTAAAGGGTTAGGACCTCTTAGGACTAACTTTCCCCCGTGGTATATGTCCGGTCCGGCTGCTTAGAACTTCACTCTTTCATTCTTGTTTAAAGGGGGGTCCATGATGGAAACAATCGGACGTCACGTTATCTCCGAGCTATGGGGATGCGACTGTGATAAACTGAACGACATGGATTTTATTGAAAAAACGTTTGTAAATGCAGCTTTGAAATCAGGAGCTGAGGTAAGAGAGGTTGCTTTTCACAAATTTGCACCTCAAGGAGTAAGTGGAGTTGTCATTATTTCTGAATCTCATCTGACAATTCACAGCTTTCCTGAACATGGTTATGCGAGCATAGATGTTTATACTTGCGGTGACCTAGATCCGAATATTGCAGCAGATCATATCGGAGATGAATTAGGTGCTGAAACAAGAGAAAACATCGAAATTCCTCGAGGCATGGGACCTGTTCAAGTAAAACAGGCACAAGCCAAAGCACTGTAAACATAAAAAAGATTGCAATGGGAGCTGGCCAAAAGCATTGAATGCCTTTGTGTTATGCTCCTTTTTATATTTTTTTGATAAAAAATCCAACATTCCCCAGCTTGTCTATACTTTTGTTCTAGGAAAACAAAGGTTTTTTTTATAAAATAAAGAAAGAGGCATTATGGCAAAGGGGATACGTGTATGACTTTAAGACAAAAGTTTAAGCGATTCATGTCAAACCATACAGAAACATCTGACGAGCATCCAGTGTCAGAACTGAAAAGCCATTACTACAAATCGACGAATGCACAAGTTTTTCAAGCGGTGGAAACCATTCTTTCCCGAAGCGATTCTTATCAAGTGACATCTGTTTCAGCAGAACGAGGTGAAATCAGCGCAAACATACGATTGCCGAAAAAAGCCTTTCTCGTGGCGACTGTCATTTCAATTCGTCCTTTTGAAACAGCTGTCGATTTTAATGTGACAACAGAAACGGCCCTGCCAACAGATTTCGGCTATAGTCAAAAGACCGTTCTGTCCCTTTATGATGAACTAGACAAACAACTTCCAAGAATAGATCGGAGCTGATGAAATGAAATGTCCCACATGTCAGCACCTTGGCACAAGGGTGCTTGATTCAAGACCAGTAGATGAAGGGAAATCCATCCGTCGTAGAAGAGAGTGCGAAAGCTGCCAATATCGCTTTACGACGTTTGAAAAATTAGAAGAATTACCGCTGATTGTGGTGAAAAAAGAAGGGATTCGAGAAGAATTCAGCCGGGAAAAAATGCTGAGAGGACTCATCAAAGCGTGTGAAAAGCGTCCTGTCGCTTTAAAGCAGCTGGAGGATGTCTGCTTTAATATCGAAAAAGAACTGCGCAATCAAGGCATGTCAGAGGTGAAAAGCGAGCTTGTAGGTGAAATGGTCATGGACGAGCTGGCGAAAATTGATGAAGTGTCTTACGTCAGGTTTGCCTCGGTTTACCGGCAGTTTAAAGACATCAATGTCTTTATTGATGAATTAAAAGATCTATTAAAGAAAGAACGCTAAAAAGAGCTGGAGATTCTTCATGCTCTTTTTCCTGCGTAAAGCGTAAAACGTAAAAAGAGTGTACAATGGAAACAATCGCAATTCATGGGGAGGATCAGCATATGACAGAGCATTGGAAGGAAGTGCTAGCCGTCGATCCGTATGTCGTCAAAAGCGCTTCATTGCTCGGTGACATCGATAGACAGCTCATCACTCTTTTATATCAGCCGCTTATTGGTATGTCCGCTTTCAGCTTATACATGACGCTGTGGGGTGAGCTGGAACAAAATCGTATGTGGGGGAAACCTGCACCTCATCGGCAGCTCATGGTCATGCTGCAGACGAATTTAAATGATATTTTTGAGGAACGTTTAAAGCTTGAAGCGATCGGCTTACTCCGCACATATGAACAGGAAACGGAAGAAGGCAGACTGTTTACATATGAGCTTGTACCGCCGCTAAGACCAGATGAATTTTTCCAAGATGGTATGTTGAATGTTTTGCTGTACCATCGTGTAGAGAAAGCAAAATATATGCAGATTCGCGATTATTTCTCCTATCCGGGTGTTCCTGCAGAAGCAAAGAACATTTCACGGTCGTTTGAAGAAGTCTTTCACGTATTGCAGCCAGGCGAGCGCAAGATGACAGAAGAAATTCATCAGGCGTCATCGCTTGAGCAAGGCTATGAATATGTGACCGTTGGATCGAGTCAGCCGGCACCGCTCTCAGACGAATCCTTTGATTTCGATCTATTATTAGCCGGTATGTCTGACATGATGATTCCAAGGAAGGCTTTGACAAAGCAGGTAAAAGAAACAATTAAGAAGTTAGCTGTTGTATACGGCATCACCCCGCTTCAAATGCAAAATATTGTAGCAGGTGCATGCGGTTCTGATCAAATGATCTCAACAGAAGAGCTGAGAAAAGCAGCAAGAGACTGGTACCAAATTGAATACAGAGGCGAACAGCCAAAGCTGATTGATCAAAAACAGCCAAGACACTTGCGACAAGATGCTTCAAAGACGCCGGCAGCGGATACTCCAGATGCAAAATTGATTGAAAAACTGGATCATATTTCGCCTAGAGAGCTGCTAAAAGACATGGCAGATGGCATTGAGCCAACGTATGCCGACTTAAGAATTGTCGAAGATATCATGCTCGAGCAGCAGCTAGAGCCAGGTGTCATGAATGTTCTCATCTACTATACATTACTCAAAACAGATATGAAGCTGTCAAAAACATATATGCAAAAAATCGCCGCTCATTGGGTGAGAAAGAAAATCAAAACCGTAGCAGCTGCCATGAAAATTGCCAAAGAAGAGAACAGACAAATGACAGAGTGGGCGCAGCAGAAAAAGCAGCGCAGCCCATATGGTACAGGAAAAGTTGTCCGGGAAGAGAAACTGCCTGACTGGATGAAAGAAACTGAAACAAAAGAACAGCCGGCAAAAGAGCAAACGGACAATCTGTCTACAGAAGACCTCGAACGAGAAAAAGAAAAACTGTTAGATCAGTTTAAAAATATGAAAAAGTACAATGCACATTAAGGTGAGGTGAGATGGGATGAAACCGATCGGTCGTTCATTTGAACAGCTAAAAGGACGAGTAGATTTTCGCGTGAGATACAATCAGATTAAAGAAAGTGTGTTATCTGATGAAGATGTGAAGGCTTTTTTACAGAAGCATCAAGAAGAGATACATGAAGACATGATCAATCGCAGCTTGAACCGGCTCTTTGAATATGTGCAGCAGTCGAAGGGCTGCTCTTACTGCTTAGATGACGAAAACGTTAATGCGATTTTAGATGGGTATCACCCGAAGCTTGTGATCAAAGGTCAGAGTATTGATATTGAATATTCCCCTTGCCTGGTCAAGCTGCGGCTCGATAGGCAGAAGAAACAGCAAGAGCTGATGAAAAGCATGTATATTCCGCAAAATGTCCTTCAAGCGACGTTCGCTGATCTGAACGTTGTGGGAAGACAAGAGGTCATCCAAAAAGTAGGTCAATTCCTCAAAAACTATGATGAGACTGGAAAAGGAAAAGGCTTGTATTTACACGGAAAGTTTGGAGTAGGAAAAACGTATATACTGGCAGCTATTGCGCAGCAGCTAGCGGAGAAAGAATACCCATCTCTCCTTGTTTACGTGCCTGAATTTGTAAGAGAGTTAAAAAATTCATTAGCTGATCATACGCTAGAAGAAAAGCTGAATATGGTCAAGTCCACCCCTATTTTAATGCTTGATGATATTGGGGCAGAATCGATGACAAGCTGGGTGCGGGATGAACTGCTCGGTACGATTTTACAATACCGTATGGCAGAGCAGCTGCCGACATTTTTCTCTTCTAATTTCTCACCAAATGAGCTGAAGCATCACTTTACGTACTCACAGCGGGGAGAAAAAGAAGAGGTCAAAGCCGCTCGTTTAATGGAACGGATTCTCTATTTAGCAGAGCCAGTGTTGCTCGAAGGAGAAAACCGCCGTCATTTATAAAAACGTATGTCACCTGAAGGAGGAGCAAATGAAATGAACAAAAGAAAATGGCTGCTTATTCTTGGGATTGGCATTTTTGCTGCTGCGCTGTGGTGGCTGAATAAACAGCATCTTCAGCTGGCGCCGAAAGATGTGAAGAATTGGGTGCTTCAATTTGGGATGCTGGCTCCCTTTGTTTTTCTTTTCTTATCTCTTTTTCGCCCGTTTGTTCTCGTCCCGATTACCGTCTTTTCGTTGGCGGCAGGTTTGGCATTCGGCAGTGTCCTTGGGACGATTTATGCCCTCATTGGAGCGACAGCCGGGGCAACAGGCTCTTTCATGATTGCTTCAACCTTTCGTGCAAAAAAGAAGGAAACAGAATCAAACAGCCGAAAGCTGAAAGCGGTGACGTCCCGCATTCAGGAGCATGGATTTCTTTATATTTTGTTATTGCGTATTGCACCGATTCACTTTGATTTTGTCAGCTATGCGGCAGCTGCTTCACGTGCAAATTATCGTGCATTTGTGACAGCCACCTTTTTAGGCTTAATACCGGGGACAATTGCGTTAAATGTTCTCGGCTCAAGCTTTGTCAGCGGCAATTATGCCGCCTTAGTGGTTGTTTGTTTGATTTATTTGATCTTTATCTCTGTTCCACTCATTTTAAAAAGAAAGATGCCTGATTTATTTTAGGCGTCTATTTTTTATGTTCCCCCCATATATATGTAACAGATGTCGTTAGGGGGGACAAACATGCTTGAAATAATCTTTGAAGATGAATATGATACCGCCGCTTTTTTACATCTTGCTGAACACTTAGACAGTCGGCATCACATGTCAATTCAACAAGGGAAAGACCGGCTTCTCATAGAGGCGAAGGAATCAGAAGAAGCACTTGAGCACATTGTGCGGCCATTATTGGTTCACTTTTTTTTGGAATGCAAAGAAAATGAGCGCATGCGCAGCATCCTTGAAAACACCTATTTGTTTAAAGATCCTGAAGAGCAGCACCAAATTCTTTCCATCGCACACAGTATCATGAACGGGGATTTAGATGATATTCCCGGCATTCAGCAAGACCCGTCAAGAGAAGCCCTTTTAAAAAAGGAGCTTGAGGCGATTTCTTTACAGCAAGGCGTTTTTTCAATTGGTTCATTTATGACATTTAGATTGTCAGAGTATGACCGAAGGCTGAAGAACTATGTTGAAGTGTCCATTGAAGAATACAAAATGGAGCAAGAGTATCAAAATTTCATTCAATCGCTTCGAGACTATGTGATGGCAAGAGAGCCTAGGCTCGAAAAAGTACATGTTGTGCATCAGGAACGCCTGGTGATTTGGGAATTTCGCTACGCTTCTGAGCGTGATCAAAAACAATACATAGACAGACAATTTGTAAGAGAGCATCCAATGTATATTGATTCGCAGCTGATTGCACCGCTTGTCTCCATTGCACCGCAAAAAATTGACCTATTTACAAATGATACAGGTCACTCGATGGTGCAAACCATTCAAAATATCTTTCAAGAAAGGGTCGAGGTGTTCCCGTCTCATTCATTCCAAGAGCAGAATGTTCAATTTGTACATGCTCATTTCAACAAGAAAAGTGAAAAGCTTTCTTGATTTTCACGAAAAAACGTTTTATAATACGGTGTAACTTCATACAGAGACCGTATTGATAAGGACATGAACAAATGAACGCCCGCTTAAAGAGAGGGAAGCCGCGGCTGAAAGCTTCCTAGCAGAGGACCATTTGCTTTACCACCTTTGAACATCAGCTGTGAACTTTTTAGTAATGGCTGACGGGAATTCCCGTTATCGAACCGCAAGCCGTATTTGCTTATGAAAAAGCAAGATGCAAATACGGGAAAAAAGGGTGGAACCACGATTCCGTTTATTCAACCTCGTCCCTTTCCAGGGGGCGGGGTTTTTATATTGCCAAAAAAAGGAGTGACCAGAGATGTCAGAACAAATTCAACTTACATTTCCAGATGGAGCAGTCAAGGAGTTTGACAAAACAGCTACAACAGAAGACATCGCGGCATCAATTAGCCCGGGCCTAAAGAAAAAAGCACTTGCCGGTAAATTGAACGGTAAAGAAATAGATCTGCGTACGCCGCTATTAGAAAGTGGAACAATCGAGATCATCACAGATAAAAGTGAAGAAGCACTCGACATTATGCGCCACAGCACAGCTCATTTGCTAGCGCAGGCGATCAAACGTCTGTATGGAAAAGAGCATCACGTTCAGTTTGGCGTAGGTCCTGTCATCGAAAATGGCTTCTACTACGATGTAGACATCGATGTTGCCATCACACCTGAAGACTTACCAAAGATTGAAAAAGAAATGAAGAAAATCATTAACAGCAATTTGCCAATTGAGCGAATTGAAGTATCAAGAGAAGAAGCGAAAAAGCGCTTTGAAGCGATTGGTGATGAATTGAAGCTTGAGCTGTTAGAGGCGATTCCAGAAGGTGAAGCTGTGACGATTTATGAGCAGGGTGAATTCTTTGACCTCTGCCGCGGGATTCACTTGCCGTCTACAGGGAAAATCAAAGAATTTAAACTGTTAAGCCTTGCCGGTGCATACTGGAGAGGTGACAGTAACAACCAAATGCTTCAGCGTATTTACGGAACAGCTTTCTTCAGCAAAGAAGATTTAAATGAACACTTACGTCTGCTGGAAGAAGCGAAAGAACGCGATCACCGTAAGCTTGGAAAAGAGCTGAAACTGTTTGCGAATTCCCAAAAGGTTGGTCAAGGACTTCCGCTTTGGCTGCCAAAAGGCGCTACAATCCGCCGCGTCATTGAGCGTTACATTGTCGATAAAGAAGTGCGTCTTGGCTATGAACATGTGTACACACCAGTTCTTGCAAGTGTTGAATTGTATAAAACATCAGGACACTGGGCGCATTATCAAGAAGACATGTTCCCAGTAATGGAAATGGACAACGAAGATCTTGTTCTTCGTCCGATGAACTGTCCGCACCATATGATGATTTACAAAAACGAGCCGCACAGCTATCGCGAATTGCCAATTCGTATTGCAGAGCTTGGTACAATGCACCGCTATGAAATGTCAGGTGCCTTATCCGGCCTTCAGCGTGTTCGCGGTATGACATTAAACGATGCACACATCTTTGTTCGTCCAGATCAAATCAAAGACGAGTTCATCCGTACAGTTCGTTTAATTGAAGAAGTGTATCAAGACTTTGGCTTGAATGACTACACATTCCGCTTGTCTTATCGTGATCCAGAAGATACTGAGAAGTATTTCGATGACGATGCGATGTGGAATAAAGCACAATCGATGCTGAAGGATGCAATGGACGAGCTTGGTCACGACTACTATGAAGCAGAAGGCGAAGCGGCATTTTATGGGCCGAAGCTTGATGTACAAGTGAAGACAGCTCTTGGAAAAGAAGAGACATTATCCACTGTACAGCTTGATTTCTTACTTCCAGAACGCTTTGATCTCACATATATCGGAGAAGATGGAAAGCACCATCGTCCAGTCGTGATTCATAGAGGCGTTGTTTCTACAATGGAACGCTTCGTTGCCTTCTTAATTGAAGAATACAAAGGAGCCCTTCCAACATGGCTGGCACCTGTACAATTCCAAGTCATCCCAGTTTCACCGTCTGTTCATTTAGACTATGCGAAAAAAGTACAAGAACGTTTGCAGCTTGAAGGTCTTCGTGTAGAGCTTGACAGCCGCGATGAAAAAATTGGGTACAAAATTAGAGAAGCGCAAATGCAAAAGATTCCGTACATGCTTGTCGTCGGAGATCAGGAAGCAGAAAATGGCGCTGTCAATGTAAGAAAATACGGGGAACAAGATTCAGAAACAATGGATCTTGAAGCCTTTGTGAAACATGCAGTAGCAGAAGCAAAGAAATAATAAGCACAGCCAGTGATTCTCTTTAGATCACTGGCTTTTTCTTTTTGGAGAACACCTCCACTAGTGATCCAATTCCTAAAAAGAGACGTTTAGATAGTACAAAAGTAAGGGTAAGTATGTACTATTGGTTCGAGACAAATTGGGGGAATGAAAGCGATGATGCAAACAACAAACAATTTATTGTCACATGTATTGGAGCAATCAGCTGTTCTTCGTGCATTAGAGCACTCGCTGGCAATGATTGAATTTAATGTGACAGGTGAAGTTCTATGGGTGAACGATATTTTTGCAAAAGCCATGGGATATTCTAAAGAAGAGATGATCGGTCTTAAACATAGACAGTTCTGTCCTCCGCATATTATAGAACACACGAGCTATCACATGTTTTGGAAGCGTTTGAGAGAAGGTCAAGTCTTTCAGGAAAAAGTGCAGCGGATCACAAAAAACGGCAGCAGCTTATGGCTTGAAGCGACATATTCACCTGTTCAAGATGAAGAAGGAACTGTAGTGGGTGTTGTGAAAGTGGCAACAGATATTACGGAGAGAGAACATACAATGAAGCAAGTCGTAGAAGACCTAAAGGAGATGTCTGCGAAATTAATGGAACGAGCAGAAGTTGGCATTCAGCATAGTCAAAGTGTCAATGCTTCCTTTGATCATATAGCAAACGAAACTGATCAAAATATGAGCTTGCTAAAAGGATTAACGGAGCAGGTAGAGTCCATCAGCTCCATTGCGGCAACCATCAACAGCATTTCTTCACAAACCCAGCTGCTCGCCTTAAATGCAGCAATAGAAGCGGCACATGCGGGTTCCTATGGAAATGGCTTTAGTGTAGTGGCAGCAGAGATTCGAAAGCTTGCGACAAATTCAAAAGAAGCGATCGTCAAGGTAGATCAATATGTGAAGGCGATCCATGCAGAAGTAGAGAAAGTCAGCAGCGGCACAAGCCGGGCAAAGACAACCGTGTTTACAAACCGGGATCTTGTAAAGCAGGCAAGTGAGGAATTCATCGTTGTAGGAGAAGCAGCACGCGGCTTAGACCGGCAAGCGCAAAGTCTAGCGGCAATCATATAGCTCTAAAAATACAAAAACACCCAATCTCGTCAGGAGAAGGGTGTTTTTTTGTTCTATTTTAATATATCAAACAATTCATGTAAGTCTTTGATTTCATAATCAGGCGTCACATCTGTTTCATTTTTCTTGCCATGGCGATTGATCCAAACGGTTTGGATGCCAACGCGAGATGCGCCGAGAATATCTGTTTTCGGATTATCTCCAACCATGATCACTTCGTCTTTTGTTAAGTTTAACAGCTGAAGGCAGTGCTCAAAGATACCCGGGTCAGGTTTGCCTTTCCCGTAATCTCCTGAAATCACGATTTCGTTAAAATAAGGTGCAAGCTCAGGAACACCTGCCAGTTTCTCCTTTTGAAGGCTAGGATCTCCGTTTGTTAAAAGGAGCAATTCGTAGCTGCCTTTCAGGCGGTTTAAAACAGGGTATGTTTCTTCATAGACATATGGGCGTTTTCTGCGTTCTGCTGCAAAGAAATCAGCCAAATATTGTCCAAATGCCTCATCGTCAATTCCCGCTGTCTTTAAGCCGTTGGTCCAAGCGTTTTTACGATACTCTGGTGCAATGGCGTTCAGCTTTTGAAAGCCTTCGCTAATCGGTTCACTAAAATTGGACCACAGTCCTTCGAAAGGATTAATGCCGATCATGACAGTATAATCATATGTTTCATAGGAAGAGTACAGCTTTCTTGCTTCTTCACGTACAATCTGTTCAAACGATTCTGGATCAAGTCCATATTTCTTTTCCGCTTCCCGGCAAGTTTCTTGAAAAGTTGTATGAATGCTTTTTTCATCCCAAAGCAAAGTATCATCTAAATCGAAAAATACGGCTTTCATGATCTTCTCCCTTGTTATGTATGTGTTACCTTCAATTGCAAGTGACAGGCTCATGTTCATTTTACAATAGAAGAAGAGGGCAATAAAGAAAAGATTTGAGAGATATTTGATCATTGACCGCACATGATAGAATAGAAAGACAATAGATATGACATACATCATTTGAGGTGGCCGGTTTGCTTCATTTAATTATCATGATGATCGAGCGTGTGGGGATCATCGTTATTTTAGGATTTGTGCTTGCCCATGTGAAGGGCTTTCGCAATCTATTGCTACATAATCAAGGATTTAGGAAAAAGGCAATCCTAGTCTTCATTTTTGCTTCTTTTAGTATTATCAGCAATTACACAGGAATTGAAATCCAGCAGCAAATTGTCATGAATCATGAGTTTTCTTATCATCTTGGCTCGTCCAGCTCTATCGCCAATACGAGAATTATGGGGATCGAAATGGGTGGCTTGATCGGGGGGCCGTTTGTAGGGATTGGTGCAGGGCTTTTAGCTGGAATCCATCGCTATACCCTAGGAGGAAGCACCGCGCTCAGCTGTGCGATTTCTTCCATTTTAGCGGGTGTCATTGCAGGCTATGTCGGCAGCAGATTTAAGCGGAGAAATCGAATGGTCACACCTCGCCAAGCAGCTCTTTTTGGTGTAGCGATGGAATCATTACAGATGATCATTATCCTTCTGTTTGCAAGGCCATTTGCGGATGCATGGGGGCTTGTCAGTATCATCGCTTTGCCGATGATCTTCGTAAATGGAATCGGCAGCTTTATCTTTTTATCTATTTTACAGTCAGTCATTCGGCAAGAAGAGCAGGCAAAAGCGATGCAGACACATCGAGTATTTTCGATCGCCGATCAAACACTGCCTTTTTTCCGCCAAGGGTTAAATGAACAGTCATGTAAAAGTGTGGCGGAGATCATTCATCGATTGACTGAAACAGATGCGGTCTCCTTAACAGACACAGAAAAGATTTTAGCGCATGTCGGAGATGGAGCAGATCATCATATTCCATCTAAAAGCTTGATTACGGGGCTGTCGAAACAAGTATTGATGAGCGGCAAGATTATGAAGGCACATTCGAAGGACGAAATCAATTGTTCAGTCGCCCATTGCCCTCTTGAAGCCGCAATCGTGCTGCCGCTCACTTCTAACGGTCAAACGATTGGAACGTTAAAAATGTATTTCAATTCTCCGGTCGGATTAAGCAGGGTGGAAGAGGAGCTTGCAGAAGGTTTGGCGATGCTGTTTTCCACACAGCTTGAGCTTGGGGAGGCGGAAACCCAAAGCCGCCTGCTAAAAGATGCAGAGATCAAAGCACTTCAAGCACAAGTGAACCCGCACTTTTTATTTAACGCCATTAATACCATCTCTGTTTTATGCAGAACCAATATGGAGATGGCAAGGAAGCTGCTGCTGCAGCTAAGTATTTATTTTCGTTCAAATATGCAAGGTGCCCGCCAGCTGCTGATTCCAATGCATAAAGAGATTCAGCATGTGGAGGCATATTTATCACTCGAACAAGCAAGGTTTCCAAATAAGTACCATGTGACCTTTCAAATTGAAAAGGAGCTGGAGCAGGTGATGATTCCGCCCTTTGTGCTTCAGGTGCTTGTTGAAAACGCAGTGAGACATGCTTTTCCTAAACATCAAACGAATTGTGAAGTCATCGTATCCGCTTTGATGAAAGATGGGCATGTTTATATGAAAGTGACAGATAATGGACAGGGGATTGAAGATGATAAGATGGCTCAGCTATTAAAAGCGCCTGTCAAATCACTAGAAGGAACAGGGACAGCCCTTTTTAATTTAGATCAGCGGTTAAGAGGAATTTTTGGCAGACAAGCCGCTTTATCCATTCATAGTGACCAAGGCACTGACATCTCATTTCGCATTCCGATGGACTATGTAAAAAAGGATGATTCTCGTTGATGAAAGTATTAATCGTAGATGATGAAGTGTTAGCAAGAGATGAATTAAAATACTTATTACGAAGAACGAAAGAGGATGTTCAAATAGAGGAAGCAGAAAATATAGAATCTGCTTTTGACCGGATGGTCGACCATAAGCCGGATCTGCTCTTTTTAGACATTGATTTATCTGGTGAGAACGGATTTGATATTGCCAAAAGGCTTAACCGGATGTCTGATCCGCCGGCGGTTGTATTTGCGACAGCCTTTGATCAATATGCGCTGAAGGCGTTTGAGGTAAGTGCGCTTGATTACTTAACAAAACCATTTGATGAAGAGCGGCTGCTCCAGACCATCCAGAAGTTTAAAAAATGGAAATCTGTTGAGACGCAAGAGCACCAGGTGTCAGATGAGAAAGCGCCCCGCCAGCAAAAATTAGCGATCTCAGTCGATGACTCAATTGTGATCCTGCAAGTTGAAGAGATCATGTATGTAGGACTTATCGAGGGGAAAAAGGTCGTGAAAACAAAAAATCACATGTATGAGGTCTCAGAACCGCTTGTGGTCATTGAAAAGAAACTTCCTGAGGCTTACTTTATGAGGGTTCATCGCAGCTATATCGTGAATACCTCTCATATGAAAGAAGTACAGCCGTGGTTTAATTCGACGTATAATCTGCATATGACAGACGGGTCCATCATTCCTGTCAGCCGTACATATGCGAAAGAATTAAAGAAGTCGCTCCTGCTAGAGTAGGAGGGCTTTTTTTGTTTGTATTTCAATACTCGTTTTTTGCATTTCAGTCATTGAATCCAGCGAGTTTTATTGTAAACGCTTCATTCATTTATTTCATGCCCTATACTGAGGGCAGTCGAAGAAAGAGGTGAAGGGGCATGAGTGCCACGAAAGTATATGGATTTCTATCTCAAGCATTTATTTTTGCAACCGTAATGTTCGTTTCTAATCTCATTTCAATGTATTTACCGATTCCGATGCCCGCATCCGTCATTGGTTTGGTTCTATTATTTGTTTTGTTAACAACGAAAATCGTCAAACTAGAGCAGGTGGAGCAATTAGGTACATCATTGACAGGACTCATTAGCTTTCTATTTGTTCCCTCTGGGATCTCAGTTATTCAATCATTAGGTGTCATGCAAGAAGTAGGTGTGCAAGTCGTCGGTGTCATTATCATTGCAACCATTATGCTACTTGCAGCGACAGGGCTGTTTTCGCAGCTTCTCATGCAATTATCAGAAAGACCGCAGAAACGTAAAGAGACAAAGGAGAGTAAATCTGCTCCTTCTCATTCAAATAAACCAGCTTCAAGTACGCATTAAAGGAGAGATGCAAAATGGGTACAAGTACGATGAGCCCTTATTTTGGCATTGTCGTCTCATTGGTCGCTTTTGGAATAGGGACATTCTTATTTAAAAAATCAAAAGGCTTCTTCTTGTTCACCCCGCTGTTTGTGGCGATGGTACTAGGCATTTTATTTTTGAAAGTTGGCGGTTTTTCCTACGCAGATTATAATGAGGGCGGCAAGATTATCAAATTTTTCTTAGAGCCTGCAACGATTGCTTTCGCTATCCCGCTTTATAAGCAGCGAGCCTTGCTTAAAAAATATTGGTGGCAAATTTTATCTGCTATTTTTGTAGGTTCACTTTGTTCTATTACGATCGTATATCTCGTAGCAAAAGGAATTCATTTAGATGCGGCTGTGATGAAAAGCATGCTTCCACAAGCAGCGACAACAGCGATTGCTCTTCCAATTGCAAAGGATATTGGCGGAATCGCAGATATCACAGCCTTTGCGGTCATATTTAACGCAGTCATTGTCTATGCACTAGGTGCTTTCTTCTTAAAATTGTTTCGCATTAAAAACCCAGTGGCAAAAGGTCTTGCACTTGGTACATCAGGACATGCGCTTGGGGTTTCTGTTGGAATTGAGATGGGAGAAGTAGAAGCAGCGATGGCAAGTATCGCCGTTGTAGTCGTAGGAGTTGTGACCGTTATCGTCATCCCAATCTTTATGCAGTTGATTCTTTGATGCCGTCATGGTGTGAAAAAGTCTTGCCCAATTCGTCTCATCGTGTTAAACTGAAAAAGTTGTTTCAAGAGTTCGGTTACTTGACGGACAAATGAAAATTGTGTAGAATAGTTAACGAATTGAATAGATATCACAAGCAGAAGCACCCGCTTCTCACCTGATTGACACATGTTTGTAGTTGACAGGTTGACCGTACATTTATTTTTTCATGCAAATGTTCGCAGTGTGGGTGTTTTATATGCCCACACTTTTTGTTTGCCTGTAAAACATACAACGAAATGGTCAAAATGAATTGTGAACTCAATTCAAAATCTCATGGAGGTGGCTCACTATTAGCAAAGATCAATTAGTTAATGAAGGTATTCGTGCGCGTGAAGTTCGTTTGATCGGACAAAATGGCGATCAGCTTGGGATTAAAACCCGCCAGGAAGCTCTGGAAATTGCTGCTAAAGCTAATCTTGACCTTGTGTTAGTTGCTGCAAATGCAAAACCACCTGTTTGCCGAATCATGGACTATGGTAAGTTCCGATTCGAACAGCAGAAGAAGGAAAAAGAGGCACGTAAGAATCAAAAAATCATTAGCTTAAAAGAAGTTCGGTTGAGCCCGACAATCGATGAACATGATTTTAACACGAAGCTCCGTAATGCAATCAAATTCCTTGAAAAGGGAGATAAAGTGAAAGCTTCTATCCGCTTTAAAGGCCGTGCGATTACGCATAAAGAAATCGGACAGCGCGTGTTAGACCGTTTCTCTGAAGCTTGCGCTGAAGTAGCAACAGTAGAAACAAAACCTAAGATGGACGGACGCAGCATGTTCCTCATGCTTGCACCAAAAGTCGAAAAGTAAAGTAACAGAGGGAGGAAACATCCAATGCCAAAAATGAAAACTCACCGCGGATCTGCTAAACGTTTCAAAAAAACAGGTTCTGGTAAACTTAAACGTTCTCATGCGTACACAAGTCACTTGTTCGCTAACAAATCTACAAAGCAAAAACGTAAATTGCGTAAGAGCGCAATCGTAAGTGCTGGAGATTTCAAACGTATCAAACAACAACTTGCAAACATCAAGTAATTTGGAATAGGAATCATAGGAGGGAATTACAATGCCAAGAGTAAAAGGCGGAACTGTGTCGCGTCAGCGTCGTAAAAAGGTTCTTAAATTAGCAAAAGGTTATTTCGGTTCAAAACATAGATTATACAAAGTAGCAAACCAACAGGTGATGAAATCTGGAAACTACGCTTTCCGTGACCGTCGTCAGAAAAAACGTGACTTCCGTAAACTATGGATCACTCGTATCAACGCTGCAGCTCGTATGAACGGTCTTTCTTACAGCCGTTTAATGCATGGCTTAAAGCTTTCTGGTATCGAAGTAAACCGCAAAATGCTTGCTGACCTTGCTGTGAATGACCTAAATGCATTCAATCAGCTTGCTGATGCTGCAAAAGCACAACTAGACAAGTAAGTTTTATAAAAGATCATTCCTTCGAGGGGTGATCTTTTTTTCTCATCATGTGAGGTGAAATGAATGAATATGGCTTTGATCCTGCTGCTTATTTTAGTGAATGGCTACGGCTTTTTTCTCATGGGTGAGGACAAACGCCGGGCCAAAGCACATAAATGGAGAATTTCAGAGGCGCATTTATGGAGTGCTGCGGTTCTTTTTGGCGCTGCCGGATCGTATCTAGGAATGCAGTATTTCCGGCATAAAACAAAGCATCCTGCCTTTCAAATCGGCATGCCTGTATTAATTATTTTGCAGTTGATCCTATTAGGATATATCCAAGTTATTTGAAAAAGGAGCAGACGCCATTAGGACGGCGTGTCTGCTCCTTTTTTTTGTTTGATTTTTTTAATAGGCTGATCCCAATCAATTTTTGTTTGAGGATAACGCTCGATTATGTTTTCCTCCAGTTTTTCAAAGTCTTCTAATGTAAATTCACTCAGCTTCTCAGGTGACTCCGTCCAAACGTAAATGGAGTGGACAAACAGAGGATGATCCTTAGAAGGAACATGCTTCTCCCCTTCAAACAAGACACCTTTATAGACGAAATTAAAATTTTTGCGCGCATTTTGCTGTTCGTCCATAAAATAAAAGCCTTCTTTTAATTGTGCTTGTTTCAGCTTTCTTCTCGGATTTGAGAAGAATTTTACCGCCATGTAGAAGATGTAGACAAGCAGTGCAACAAGAGCTAGTCTCATGAGGATTACAAACATGACAGGATGCACCTCCAATACCGTTATCTGATGTACTACGAATGAAAACGCCAAAAGGTTTCAACTTTTTTTAAAAAAATATTTCGTAAAACGAAAAAATATTCATAAAAAGATCGTATTGAACGAAAGAGGTTTTGTATAATAAGAATGCACCATGAAGATAAAGGAGGATAAATGGAATGACAAAGCTCGATCAAACATTAACTATGCTGAAAGACCTAACGGATGCAAAAGGGGTTCCAGGAAATGAACGTGATGTCAAAAAAGTCATGCAGACATACATAGAATCATATGCAGATGAAGTCTCTACAGACCGCCTTGGCAGCTTGATCGCTAAAAAGGAAGGAAACGCTAACGGACCTAAAATTATGCTCGCTGGTCACTTAGATGAAGTAGGATTCATGGTGACAAAAATTGATGACAAAGGCTACATTCGTTTTCAAACAGTCGGCGGCTGGTGGTCACAAGTCATGCTCGCCCAGCGTGTCACCATTGTGACGAAAAAGGGAGAGATCACAGGGGTAATTGGTTCAAAGCCACCACACGTCTTGTCACCTGAAGCTCGTAAAAAGTCAATTGAGATTACGGATATGTTTATTGATATTGGGGCGTCAAGCAAAGAACAGGCAATGGAGTGGGGCGTGCTGCCTGGAGATCAAATCGTTCCTTACTTTGAGTTTACAGTCATGAATGATGAAAAAATGCTCCTTGCAAAAGCATGGGACAACCGCATTGGCTGTGCAGTGGCCATTGATGTCATGAAAAACTTACACAATGCTCAGCATGAGAATATTGCTTACAGCGTCGCAACTGTCCAAGAGGAAGTAGGCCTGCGCGGAGCCAAAACAGCAGCGGCTACAATTCAGCCCGATATTGGATTTGCCATTGATGTAGGTGTAGCAGGAGATACACCAGGCATCACTGAGAAAGAAGCAACTAGCAAACTTGGCAAAGGCCCAACGATTGTTGTATTTGATGCTTCAATGGTCTCTCATAAAGGACTTCGTGATTTTGTTGTCCAAACAGCTGATGAGCTGAACATTCCTTATCAATATGACTCAATGCCTGGCGGTGGGACAGATGCTGGCGGTATTCATTTAACAGGTCATGGAGTTCCATCACTATCTATCGGGATTCCGAGCAGATATATTCATACCCATGCTGCAATGATTCATCGAGATGATTATGAAAATGCAGTGAAGCTTTTAACAGAAGTGATCAAAAGACTTGATCAAAAAACCGTTGAACAGATTACGTACGGTTCTTAAGTAAGAATGCCTTTCCTCAGTACAGGGGAAAGGCTTTTTTTATTGAATTTCCCAGGAAATGAACGGTGTGTTCAAGTTGAGCCAAAAGAACTGTTTTTGGTAAAAGAAGAGAGTGTTTCCTAGTGAATAAGGCACATGTGATCGAGCGTTTATTTTTGTAAGATGAAAGCAATAAAAAGGACAGAGCTAGAATGCCCTGTCAAAAGAGAGTTTATGGAAGTAGGTGAAGCTACCTTAAGAATAAACACATTATTCTTATTTGTCAACTTGGTTTTAAAAGAAAGAAAAATCAATCAATTTATGTTATATTTGTAACAAATTGTTCATGCAAAGGGGATGGTTAAATGAATGCGGTTACAATTGTAATAGGATCTATGTGTATTTTAGCGATTGCCTATCGTCTTTATGGCACATTTATGATGGTCAAGGTATTAAAGGTCACAGATGATCATCCTACACCGGCTCACACGCTAGAGGACGGGAAAGATTATGTGCCGACAAATAAATGGGTCACATTTGGGCATCACTTTGCTGCGATTGCAGCTGCTGGCCCGTTAGTGGGTCCGATTTTAGCCGCTCAATTTGGATATTTACCTGGTCTCCTTTGGCTTTTAATTGGTGCAGTCATAGGCGGAGCTGTACATGATCTAGTCGTCTTATTTGCGTCGATGCGAAAAAAGGGGAAATCATTATCAGAGGTAGCGAAGGAAGAGCTGGGACCTGTTGCCGGGTTTTGTACAGGGCTTGCGATGCTGTTTATTATTACCATCACAATGGCAGGTTTGTCTATGGTTGTGCTTCATGCTTTAGAACGTAACCCTTGGGGGACATTTGCAGTTGGAATCACGATTCCGATTGCAATGGGGGTTGGTCTGTATTATAAAAAAACAGGCAATTTAAAGCTGGCGACATCTGCGGGATTTATTTTGCTGATGTTTGGTGTATTCCTTGGACCAAATATTCAAGGAACGGCACTAGGTGATTTTTTAACACTTGATACAAAAACGCTTGCTCTTGCCCTGCCGATCTATGCCTTTTTTGCTGCGGCTCTGCCAGTTTGGCTGCTGCTTGCACCGAGGGACTATTTAAGTAGTTTTATGAAAATTGGTGTATTCATTGCGCTGATTGCCGGAATCTTTGTCGTGAATCCGTCCATTCAATTCCCGGAGTTTACAGAGTTTGTGAATGGAGGAGGACCTGTATTAGCTGGTCCTGTCTGGCCATTTATTTCGATTACCATTGCTTGCGGTGCCATTTCTGGTTTCCACGCATTTGTTGGTTCAGGGACAACACCTAAGATGCTGGACCGATGGAGTGATATGAAGCCTGTTGCGTTTGGCGCAATGCTTGTGGAATGCTTAGTTGGGATTATGGCTTTAATTGCGGCTACTGCCCTGCATCCAGGAGATTATTTTGCGATAAACAGTACGCCAGAAGTGTTCCGTACACTCGGTATGAGTGTCGAAAACCTTCCGCAGCTGAGTAAGGAAATCGGCCTCGACTTAGAAGGAAGAACGGGTGGTGCCGTAACATTAGCGGTAGGGATGGCGTATATCTTTACGGGGATTCCGTTCTTTAGTCATTTGGCTTCTTACTTCTTTCAGTTCGTCATTATGTTTGAGGCTGTCTTTATTTTAACTGCTATTGATGCGGGGACACGTGTGGCACGCTATTTGATTCAAGACTTCTTAGGTGAAGCATATAAACCGCTTAAACGAACTGACTGGGTACCTGGTTCGGTGTTTGCAAGTGCGCTTGCTTGTTTTATGTGGGGATACTTACTTTACTCAGGGGACATCGGGTCTATTTGGGCGCTGTTTGGGGTTTCAAATCAGTTAATGGCCTCGGTTGGGTTAATCATCGGGGCAACCGTTGTATTAAAAATTGCAGATAAAAGGCGATATATGCTGACTTGTTTAATTCCGCTTGCTTACTTATATGTGACGGTGAATTATGCAGGCTATTGGATGGTAGCAAATGTCTATCTCAATCCTGAAGCATCCGGTTACAGCGTGCTGAATGCGGTGCTGTCGATCATCATGCTAATCTTAGGTTTTGTGATTATTGTGTTTGCGATTAAAAAATGGGTCGAAATCTGGCGTGATCCAGCACTTCGAATGGAAACGCCTATCACTGGTTAAATGAAAAAGGCCGGCTTGCTTTTATAAGCAAACCGGCTTCTTTTTATTGCTGCTGCTGAGGCTTTAAGCCTTGTTCTAATGTTTCAAGGATCTCATTTTTCTCGTTTTCTGATGCTTCTTGCCATAGCACTTCGAACAACACGCCAAGGCCTGGCAGCATTTTTTCCTCGCCGCTTTGAATAGCATCTAAAATCGTATGTTCAAGCTGTTCTTGATTATGGCCAGTAATGTTTTGAATGACTGCGCCTCTTAAATTAAAATCCATTGCCCACACTCCTTTTTTGATGGTAATAGCCCTATTCTGTCTCAAAGACAGGTTTATTATGTAGTGTGCATGAGATATAATAAATTCATGATAATTAAAGGAGTTAACGTCGCTTGAAATATATAGAATCAGCTAAAAACACAAACATTAAACAGTGGAAGAAGCTCCATACGAAAAAAGAACGAACGAAAACGGGGCTGTTTCTCGTGGAGGGAATACATTTAGTCGAAGAAGCATTAAAGAGCGGGATCGTGAAGGAATTAATGGCCACCTCGCCCGATATGCTTCCTTCTCATATCCAGCCTGACATTGAGCTTTATGAACTGAGCGAAGAGGCCTTTTCTGCCATGACAGAAACAGAAACGCCCCAGCACATTGCCGCAGTCTGTACAGTTCCTGTTTTTGAAGAAAAGAAGGTTGAACGGCTTCTTTTATTAGACGCAGTGCAGGACCCGGGGAATTTAGGCACACTCATTCGAACAGCAGATGCCGCTGGTCTTGATGCCGTGATCTTAGGAGAAGGAACAGTTGATGCGTTTAACGGAAAAACGCTCCGTTCGGCACAAGGGTCTCATTTTCACCTGCCTATCTTAAAGCAAACCCTTCAACAGGCGATCACGGAGCTGAAAGAACGAGGCATACCTGTATACGGAAGTGCCTTAAAAGATGCGAAAGAGTATAAAAGCGTAACGGCAGAAGGTCCGTTTGCATTAATTGTTGGAAATGAAGGAGCTGGTATTGATCCAGAGATTCTGCAAATGACAGATCAAAATTTATATGTACCAATGTATGGGCAGGCAGAATCATTAAATGTAGCTGTTGCAGCCGCTGTTCTTGTTTATCATTTGCGTGGATAATGTTGCAACATGCGTTTATTTTCACTATAATAAAACTAATATTTTAAAAACCATGATAGAGGAAGATTGTTTCAAGGAGCGGCCTTTTAGGGAGAATGCATCGTAGACTGAAAGTGCATTTAAGGAATGCTGAAACAGGAATTCACCTCTGGAGTTGTCACCGGGACCGCAGGTTTTGCGTAAAGGTGAACCGGATTCGTTTGATTCCGTTATGTCAATGAAGCTTATTCGCACATGCATTTGTGCTTAACAAGGGTGGTACCGCGACCACAACTCGTCCCTTCTTTTATGGAGGAACGAGTTTTTTTTATTGTCTTCAAACGATCAAACAGCCGTTTATCCGAGCGGTTTTGTATATCAAAAGGAGGATCACACTCATGCAAGAAACGTTAAAACAGCTTGAAACAGAGGCGATAGCAAAGGTTGAAGCAGCCAGCTCGCTCAAAGAGGTTAATGACATTCGTGTTCAATACTTAGGGAAAAAAGGGCCGATTACAGAAGTACTTCGCGGAATGGGCAAGCTTTCCGCAGAAGAAAGACCGAAAATGGGGGCACTCGCAAACGAAGTAAGAGAGCAGATTGCTAGTGCCATTGCTGAAAAAAATGAACAGCTGGAAGCAGAAGAAGTGAAGAAAAAACTTGCCTCTCAAACGATCGATGTTACTTTGCCGGCAAGTCCAATCAAAATGGGAGCAAGACATCCATTAACGATAGTTGTCGAAGATATTGAAGATTTATTTATCGGAATGGGCTATACCGTTGAGGAAGGTCCTGAAGTGGAAACAGATTATTATAACTTTGAAGCATTGAATCTTCCAAAGGAGCATCCGGCACGTGATATGCAGGACAGTTTCTATATTACCGAAGATACACTGATGAGAACACAAACATCACCAGTACAAGCACGTACACTTGAGAAATATAAAGGACAAGGTCCTGTGAAGATCATCTGTCCTGGGAAAGTATATAGACGTGACAGTGATGACGCGACTCATTCACATCAATTTATGCAAATTGAAGGGCTTGTCGTCGATCACAATATTAGCATGAGTGATCTAAAAGGAACGCTGGAGACAGTCGCAAGAAAAATGTTTGGGGAAGATCGTGAAATTAGACTGCGTCCAAGCTTTTTCCCATTCACAGAACCATCTGTCGAAGTCGATGTGTCTTGCTTTAAATGCGGCGGGAAGGGCTGCTCTGTATGTAAAGGAACAGGCTGGATTGAGATTTTAGGTGCAGGAATGGTTCATCCGAATGTCCTGAAAATGAGCGGATTTGATCCAGAAACTTATCAAGGCTTTGCTTTTGGAATGGGTGTGGAACGGATTGCAATGCTGAAATACGGCATTGATGATATTCGCCATTTCTACACAAATGACATTAGATTCACAAAGCAATTCAAGCAGGACTAAGAGGAGGAAATCAACATGTTTGTTTCATATAAATGGTTAGAAGACTATGTCGATTTAGAAGGCATCAAGCCGGCTGAATTAGCAGAAAAAATCACAAGAAGCGGAATTGAAGTGGAAGCCGTTGAATATAAAGGCGAAGGCATCAAAGGAGTTGTCGTTGGACACGTTATTGAGCGTGAACAGCATCCGAATGCGGATAAATTAAACAAATGTCTTGTTGATATCGGCGAAGACGCACCGGTGCAAATTATTTGCGGGGCGCCGAATGTGGAGAAAGGACAGTATGTGGCCGTCGCAACGGTGGGCGCAGTCCTTCCTGGCAACTTTAAAATTAAAAAAGCAAAACTGCGCGGTGAAGAGTCTCATGGCATGATTTGTTCTCTGCAAGAATTAGGCGTAGAGAGCAAGCTCGTACCAAAGGAATATGCAGAAGGGATTTTTGTTTTCCCGAATGACGTGAAACCAGGAGATGATGCCCTTCAAGCACTTCAATTAGATGATGCGGTGCTTGAGCTTGGCTTAACACCAAACCGTGCCGATGCCCTGAATATGCTGGGTGTCGCTTATGAGGTTGCCGCCATTTTAGGGAGAGACATCAAGCTTCCTGATACAGCACATGACACTTCTTCCGAAAAAGCAGCAGACTATATTTCTGTTAAAATTGAGGATCAAGAGGCGAATCCACTTTATGCAGCGAAGATCATTAAAAATGTAAAGGTTGGACCAGCACCGCTTTGGATGCAAACAAGATTGATGAATGCAGGCATCCGTCCAATTAACAACGTCGTAGATATTACAAACTTTGTACTGCTTGAATACGGCCAGCCGCTTCATGCCTTTGATTATGACCGCTTTGGTTCAAAGCAGGTGGTTGTACGTAAAGCGTCTGACAGCGAAATCATTCAAACACTCGATGAGCAAGAGCGTACATTGTCATCAAAGCATCTTGTCATCACGAATGGAACGAAAGCGCACGCGGTAGCTGGCGTCATGGGCGGCTTTGAATCAGAGGTGCGTGATGAGACAACGACGATTCTTTTAGAAGCGGCATATTTCAACGGTCAAACAGTCCGTCAAGCATCTAGAGACTTAGGGCTTCGCAGTGAATCAAGCACACGATTTGAAAAAGGGCTCGATCCGCAGCGTACGAAGCCGGCAGCAGAAAGAGCAGCTCAATTGATCAGTATGTATGCAGGCGGTGAAGTGCTAAGTGGTACAGTTGAGGAAAATCACCTTGAAGCAAGTATGAATGTCATTCACGTCTCAACTGAGCGTGTCAACAAGGTGCTTGGAATGAGCATTTCAAAAGAAGATATGATTCAGATTTTCAACAAATTAGGCTTTACAGTGGGCGAATCAAATGATGTTCTTGTCGTAACAGTTCCTTCCCGCAGAATGGATATTACGATTGAAGAAGACCTCATTGAAGAAGTCGCAAGATTATACGGCTACGATAATATTCCATCTACACTGCCTGCGACAGCCGGCACCGTTGGCGGTCTCACGCCATACCAAGTAAAGCGCAGAAAGGTAAGACGTTTCTTAGAGGGCGCAGGACTTTCTCAAGCGATTACGTATTCATTGACGAATCAGCATAAGTCCACAGCTTTTGCCCTGCATCCAGCTTATGAAACGAGACTTTCTCTGCCAATGAGTGAGGAACGCAGTGTGCTAAGACAAAGTCTTCTGCCAAACTTACTTGATTCTGTAGCATATAACTTGGCAAGACAAGCTGATTCATTCGGATTTTATGAAACGGGCTCTGTTTTCTTAGCAGAAGCTGAAGGGGCAAAACCAGTGGAAAAAGAACATGTCGCTGGTGCGCTGACAGGCTTATGGCATAAGAATCTTTGGCAGGGCGAGAAAAAAGCTGTCGACTTTTATGTAGCGAAAGGAATTGCTGAAGGATTGTTCGAGAAGCTTGGTGTGTCAGACCAAATCACATATGTTCAAGCAGAACGTGAGGGTCTTCACCCAGGGCGAACAGCAGATGTTCACTTAAATGGTCAAGTCATTGGCTTTGTTGCCGCACTGCATCCAGTCGTTGAAAAAGAATTGGATCTAAAAGAAACGTATGTGTTCGAGTTTGATTTAACAGATGTGATGACATCTGAAACGAAGGATATGAAATATACAGCGATTCCGAGATTCCCTGCTGTGACAAGAGATATTGCACTTGTTGTCGATCAGCATATCTCAAGCGGACAGCTGGAGCGTGTGATCTATGAAGCAGGCGGTCAATTACTCACAGACCTATCTGTATTTGATGTATACGAAGGGGAACATATGGAAGAAGGCAAAAAATCTGTTGCATTCTCACTTCAATATTTAAACCCTGAACAAACGTTGACCGAGGAAGAAGTCACAGCTGTTCATACAAAAGTATTGAAAGCACTAGAAGATACGTATCAAGCCGTCTTACGCGGTTAAAGAAAAAAAGCTATGGCCTCATGGGCCCTAGCTTTTTTTATAGCATTTTTTTCGCTTTTTGTGTGTTGGCAAAATGCAGCTTTGTAAATTGACGTAAAGCATCTTCACCATGCATTTTGATGAGCTTGGCGGCGGCCTTATCTACATGAGGACCGGCCCCTTTTGGGATGTCAAAACCTGCAGCCTGTGATAATTTGTCCATTTCAATTAAAAAGGCGTACCTTGCGATAATGGAAGCTGCAGCGACTGACAAATGGATGCCTTCTGCTTTTGTACTAAAATACGTCCGCTCCCGAATAATTTTTTTCCCGGCAAGATGCTTGAAATAAATGCCTGGTTCTGCAAATTGGTCAATCAAAATGGCCTCTGGCTGCTTTCCATCGAGTTTTTCTAGCACAGAGGTGATGACTTGGTTATGAAGCAGTGCTTTCATTTTTCCTTGACTCATGCCCTTTTCCTGCATTGTATTGTACTTTTCATTTCGGAGAACGAGAAGACTGAACGGAATGGTTTTGATGAGATCCTTGGCAATGTTGATAATTTGCGGATCCTTTAATCCTTTTGAGTCTTTTACGCCAAGCTCTTTCATTAAAGCAAGCTGGCTGGCATCAACATAGGCCGCACAGACTGTGATCGGTCCAAAATAATCACCTGTACCTACTTCATCTGAACCGACGACCGACATGGAAGCAATGCCTGGCGGCGGACTGTATTTTGTGACAGCAGGTGATTTTTGACTTTTCGTATCAGCTGCTTGTAAATGGCTGAATTGACTGGCTTCAGCTTCTGCCTTTTGTCCTTGAAAGAGCACTTTTCCAGATCGATAAGCTGTAATCGTACAGCCAGGGACTTTTGCTTGAAAGAGGGCGCCTGGCGGCAAAGTGTCTGTTAAATGGTGCGCATACGCGCTCTTCATTTTTTTGAGGTCTTCTGATGTTGCTTTTAAAACGGATTGGGGCACAGTGGATAACTCCTTTTTACCTTGATATCATTGATTTCTAAAGTGTACCATAACAGGTAAGGGCTCGTCTTTCCATTCAATGTCTAAACATGTTATGATAGAGACTAGGATTCTCGTGGAATGGAGGAGAAACGTTGTCTGACGGCGGTAAAACGAAAACAACAGTTGAGATATACGGACAGTCCTATACGATCATCGGTCAAGAAACGAAGATTCATATGCGGCATGTTGCGTCAATTGTTGATGATAAAATGAGAGAAATAAATGAAAAAAATCCATACCTTGATATAAACAAATTAGCTGTACTGACAGCAGTCAATGTCGTCCACGACTACTTGAAATTAAAAGAGCAATACGAAAAATTAGAGATTCAGCTAAAAGAAAAGGAATGAAATTACCGTGATCGATATCATCATTTTGTTTTTGCTTCTTATGGGAACGCTTGTCGGTCTAAAACGCGGGTTTATTCTTCAATTTATTAAATTGATCAGCTTTGTTGTTTCTATCTTAGTGGCGTCCATGTTTTATCAGTCACTGGCACCACAGCTTACGTGGATTCCTGCACCTAATTTTAGCGGCGGTCAACCGCAGCTCGCTTTTTTTAGCGGGAATCTAGAAACAGCTTATTATAATACCATTGCGTTTATCATTCTGTTTATCTTGACCAAAATCCTGCTCGCCATCATTGGCGGATTGCTCACAACCATTGCAAGTATACCTGTGATTAAACAGGTGAACAAACTGCTTGGCGGTGTTTTAGGATTTCTTGAAACCTATTTATTTGTGTTTATTCTATTGTTTGTCGCTGCATTACTTCCAGTAGATGCGCTGCAAACAATGATGAGCAAATCAATGTTAGCAGATGTGATCGTAAACAACACCCCTTACCTGTCCGGTCTTGTCAAAGACCTATGGTCGACGTATGGAGTTTAAAAACTTCTCCTTTCCTGGAGAAGTTTTTTCTCATTCCATGACAGAAAGTTGTAGGATGAAGGGAAAGTTTGTATATTTATATAGGAAGATGCCAAAGCGGCTGGAGGATGAGAGATGAATAAAAAAGATATTATCAAACTTCTTGAAACAATTGCAGTATATATGGAACTAAAAGGAGATAATCCTTTTAAAATTTCTGCCTTTCGCAAAGCAGCAGCGGCACTGGAACAAGACGACCGCAGCCTTTCTCAAATAGATGATCTATTAGCATTACCCGGCATTGGAAAAGGAACCTTTGCTGTGATCACAGAGTATATCGAAAAAGGACAATCAGAAACACTCGAACAATTAAAAAAGGAAGTGCCTGAAGGACTTGTCCCTCTTTTGAAATTGCAAGGACTTGGCGGGAAGAAGATTGCTAAGCTTTATCAAGAGCTTGAAGTCCATGATGCACAGTCATTAAAGGAAGCATGTGAAGCGGAAAAAGTACAAGCGCTTGCAGGCTTCGGTAAAAAAACAGAAGAAAAGATTCTCGCTGCTCTTGAGGAGGCCGGTAAGCAGCCAGAACGACTGCCAATTGGCTTTGCATTAGATGTGGCAGAGCGGATTGATCATGCGCTTGAACAGATGAAGGGTATTCTTCGTTTTTCAAGAGCTGGCAGTTTAAGACGTGCACGGGAAACTGTCAAAGATCTAGATTATATCATTGCAACCAGCGATCCTGAACAAGTCAGAGAGCAGCTCGTTGCACTCGATGATGTCAAAGACGTTATCGCAAGCGGTGATACGAAGGTATCTGTCATTCTTGCCCTTGATTTTGAGATCAGTGTAGACTTCCGGCTTGTGACAACAGATCAATTTGCCACAACACTGCATCATTTCACCGGCTCAAAAGATCACAATATTCGCATGCGCCAGCTGGCGAAGGAACGCGGAGAGCGTATTAGTGAATATGGTTTAGAAACAATTGAAACTGGAGAAGTCAAAACGTTTGAAGACGAGGCCGCTTTTTATGCGCATTTTGAACTTCCGCTCATTCCGCCAGAAATTCGTGAAACCGGAGCGGAGATTGATACGTATAAAGAAAGTATGCAATTTGTAGAGTTAAAAGATATTAAAGGCGACCTTCATATGCACTCGACTTGGAGTGACGGCGCATTTTCTATTCGCGAAATGGCAGAGGCATGTATCGCAAAAGGCTATGAATACATGGCGATTACAGACCACTCGCAATATTTAAAAGTAGCAAACGGTTTAACAAAAGAACGTTTACGTCTGCAAGCAAAAGAAATTGACAAGCTGAATCAAGAATTTGAGCATTTTCACATTTTCAAAGGGGTCGAAATGGATATTCTCCCGGATGGATCATTAGATTATGATGATGACTTTTTATCAGACATGGATTTTGTGATTGCGTCTATCCATTCGAGCTTTTCTCAGCCAGAGGAAGTCATCATGGAGCGCCTTGAAAATGCGCTGCGGAATCAGCATGTGGATTTAATTGCACATCCAACAGGCCGTTTGATCGGCAGACGGGACGGCTATGCCTTAAATATAGATCAGCTTATAGAGCTTGCGAAGAAAACGGGAACTGCACTAGAGCTCAACAGCAACCCGTCAAGACTTGATTTGAGAACAGAGCATTTAATGAAAGCAAACGAAGCAGGTGTAAACATCATGATCAATACAGATGCACACAATATCGCCATGCTGGATCATATGGAAGTTGGTGTAACAGCTGCAAGAAAAGGCTGGACACCAAAAGCAAATGTCGTGAATACTTTTTCTCTAAACGAGATCAAAAAGTTTTTAACGCGTGACAGGTAGTCGTTAGGAGGCTGGACCATGCTGCAACAAAAAGTGTTAGCATCATTAGAATTTCATAAAGTAAAAGAAAAAGTCATGTCCTATACCGCATCCTCATTAGGAAAAGAAAGAGCGCAGGATTTAACGCCGCTGACGGATATAGAAACCATTCAGCATTTGCTGGAAGAGGTAGCAGAAGCACAGGATGTTATCCGCTTAAAGGGATCGGCGCCATTTGGCGGGCTGACGGATATTAGACGCGGGGTCAAACGGGCAGAAATCGGCAGTACATTAAGCCCGTCTGAGCTCATGGAAATTGCAGGACTATTATATGCTGTGAAGAATATGAAGCATTTTCTCAAGTCTATGTATGAAGATGGTGTAGACATACCACGACTTCATACATATGCAGAGACACTGATTTTACTGCCTGAAGTCAGAAAAGAAATCGAAAGCTGTATTGGTGATAATGGAGAAGTTCTCGACCATGCCACCCCGGCACTTCGTTCATTGCGCATACAATTACGTTCACTTGAATCAAAAGTTCGTGATAAATTAGAATCCATGATTCGCTCACAATCTGCTTCGAAAATGCTGTCAGACACGATTGTCACTATTCGTAATGATCGGTTTGTGATTCCAGTAAAGCAGGAGTACCGCTCGAATTATGGCGGAATTGTTCACGATCAGTCATCATCTGGGGCAACCCTTTTTATCGAGCCGCAAGTGGTCGTGGATTTAAATAACACCTTGCAGCAAACCCGTTTAAAAGAAAAACAAGAGGTCGAAAAGATCCTGCAAATGCTGACAGAGAGTGTGTCAGAACACATTGAGGAACTGCTTCACAATGTAAAGGAGCTTCAGACGTTAGATTTTATTTTTGCTAAAGCAAAATATGCAAAGGCAGAAAAAGCCACAAAGCCTGCTGTGAACGATCAAGGGGAGATTTATTTAAAGCGGGCAAGACATCCTCTATTGCCTAGGGATCAGGTTGTGGCAAATGACATCGAGCTCGGCAAAGATTTTTCAACCATCGTCATTACTGGCCCAAATACAGGGGGTAAGACAGTTACCTTAAAAACGCTTGGTCTTCTCACGCTGATGACGCAGTCAGGCCTTCATATTCCAGTTGAAGAAGGATCGGAAGTGGCGGTGTTTGACCAAGTCTTTGCTGATATTGGAGATGAACAGTCGATTGAGCAAAGCTTGAGTACGTTCTCATCTCATATGGTCAATATTGTGGATATCTTAAAGAATTTGACATCTAACTCACTCGTGTTATTTGATGAATTAGGGGCAGGAACAGACCCTGCTGAAGGTGCCGCGCTGGCCATGAGTATCTTAGATGAAGTGCATCAAACAAATGCACGCGTCATCGCAACGACTCACTATCCTGAGCTGAAGGCTTACGGATATAACCGAGAAGGTGTCACAAATGCGAGTGTGGAGTTTGACATTGAAACCTTATCACCAACGTACCGCTTGCTCATCGGTGTGCCCGGACGAAGTAATGCATTTGAAATTTCTAAACGTCTTGGTTTGCCAGATCACCTCATTGACCGGGCAAAAGCGGATATGCATGCCGAACATAATGAAGTAGACCAAATGATTGCTTCATTAGAAGACAGCAAGAAACAAGCAGAAGAAGAGCTGCATGAGACAGAAATCTATAGAAAAGAAGCAGAAAAGCTTCATAAAGAATTGCAGAGACAAATTCTTGAATGGAATGAGCAAAAGGACAAACTGCTAGAAGAAGCTGAACAAAAAGCGGCAGAAAAAATTGAACAAGCCTCAAAAGAAGCAGAAGATATTATTCAAGAGCTTCGGTCGATAAAAAATGAGCATCGCTCATTCAAAGAGCATGAACTCATCGATGCGAGAAAGCGTCTTGAAGAAGCAGTTCCTGAGTTTGACCGGAAGAAAAAGCCAGAGCCGGTGAAAAAAGCAGCAAGACAGCTAAAATCAGGCGACGAAGTGAAAGTGCTCACCTTCGGGCAAAAAGGAACGCTGCTTGAACAAACAGGTGACAAAGAATGGAGTGTCCAAATGGGCATTCTGAAAATGAAAGTAAAAGAAAAAGACATGGAATTTATCAAATCAGCACCTGAATTTAAGCAGGAAAAAGCCATTACGGCAGTCAAAGGAAAAGACTATCATGTATCGCTTGAGCTTGACTTAAGGGGCGAGCGTTATGAAAATGCCTTAAGCAGAGTCGAGAAATATTTAGATGATGCTGTCTTAGCTGGTTATCCGCGAGTGTCAATCATTCACGGAAAAGGAACTGGCGCCCTTAGAAAAGGGGTTCAGGAATTACTGAAACAGCACCGAAGTGTGAAAAATGCTCGTTTTGGGGAACAAGGCGAGGGAGGATCAGGCGTTACCATCGTCGAATTAAAGTAAAAAGGAGAAAACGCATGAAAGCCTTTTGGGAAAATGAACTTGTGGAAATTGCCGCCTATTACAGCGTGGCCGTCCTATGTCTTGTCTTATTTCTAACCATTTTTGAACTCGTTACCTCCTATAAAAACTGGGAAGAGATCCAGCGTGGGAACTTAGCTGTTGCCATGGCAACAGGTGGAAAGATTTTTGGGATTGCGAATGTGTTTCAGCATTCAATCGCACAGCACAATTCCCTTCTGCAAATGGTTGGATGGGGCGTATACGGCTTTGTGATGCTGCTTGTCAGCTATTTCATTTTTGAATTTTTAACACCGCGATTTAAAGTAGACAAAGAGATTGAGAATGATAATAGAGCGGTCGGGTTTATTTCACTCATTATTTCAGTTGGGCTGTCTTACGTAGTAGCAGCCGGCATTTAAGGAGACGACATGGAAAAGCTAGCAAAAGTATTAATCGTAGTTGCCTGCACTTTTGCGGTCATTGGTGCCGTTTACATGTTCCTGTGAAATGAAGAAGACAAAGTGAGAAAGCTGTCAGGAATTCCTTGGCAGCTTTTATCTCACCCAAAGGCGGCGAATCACATGAAGAAAATTCTGCAAAAAGACGAACTCATAAAGCGTATTGATACTTGTCTCCAAATGACTTCCCTGCCAAGAGACATATATGAACCGTATATTGCACGTCCATTTCAAACGACTGGATTTTTTGATGATTTGAGCCCTTATATTCAAATCGATCCGAGCGGCTATATTCTCATTCAATATGAACGAGGAATCCAAATGCTGCATAAAAGAACAAAAGCGGCGGATGAAGTCATTTACTGGATTTTAGAAGACACGATCTTTCTTACAGTCTACATAGACATGATGAGGCAGTATCAAGTCGACAATATCCAGACGCATTTACCTAATAACCCGAGTATCCATCAACAGATCGTGGAGAGAGTAAATGAGTCATTCCGTGCAATTGGCGGATTATATGAACAGTGGCATCATGAAGGAAAAAGAGCATCGATCGAAACCCCAGCGAAGAAATAAAGATGGCATGGAACCAAGCTCTATTTGAAAAAAGCAAACTGCCTTAAGGAAAAGTTTGCTATAATAAAATAGTACGAAAGTTCAGGAAGGAGGGTTTTTATGCAGTCAGATAAACGTTGGCTTCTGCATTACCCGAATCAAATTCCCCACGAACTCACCATCCCAAATGAGACGTTACAATCTTACTTATTCAGCTCCGCAGAGGCTGCACCTGAGCATACAGCCATTCATTTTCTAGGAAAAAACATCACCTATGAACAGCTCCAGGAAGAAGCATTGAAACTAGCTGGTTACCTGATGAAAATTGGCGTGAAAAAAGGCGACAGAGTAGCGATCATGCTGCCAAACTGTCCTCAATCTGTCATTTCTTATTATGCTGTTTTAATTGCAGGCGGCATTGTTGTCCAAACGAACCCGCTTTATACGGAGAAAGAACTGGCATATCAAATGGAGGACAGTGGCTCAAAAGTGCTGATTACACTGGATTTATTGTATCCAAAGGCCTATAAAATGAAAGCGCTGACAAGTATGGAGCACTTGATCTTCACCAAACTACAGGATTATTTACCATTTCCGAAAAACATTCTGTTTCCTCTCGTCCAAAAAAGAAAAAATAAAATGGTCATCCAAGTAGAGAAAAGTGAGACCATTCATCACTTCTCACAAATCATGAAAGAATCGTCAGAAGAACAGATTCCGGCGCTTGCCTTTGAACCGAAAGAGGATGTCGCTGTTTTGCAATATACAGGCGGAACGACCGGTTTACCAAAAGGGGTCATGCTGACGCATGAAAATATTTTAGCGAATACTGAAATGTGCGCTTCTTGGATGTATAAAACGACAAGAGGCAAAGAACGAATCCTCGGCATCATTCCGTTTTTTCATGTATACGGAATGACGACCGTATTAAATCTTGCTGTCAAAGAAGGGCATTCAATGATTCTCCTTCCGCGGTTTGACGCAGCTGATACCCTCAAAACGATTGAAAAACAGAAACCGACGCTCTTTCCAGGTGCACCCACCATGTATATTGCCTTGCTGCATCATCCGAACATTGAAAAATATGACCTGTCGTCCATCACTGCATGTTTAAGCGGCTCGGCGGCTCTTCCTGTTGAAGTCAAACAGAGCTTTGAGAAATTAACAGGAGGGCGTTTAGTAGAGGGGTATGGTCTTTCAGAAACTTCACCAGTGACCCATTCTAACTTTTTATGGGGAGCGAACAAAACAGGCAGCATTGGCTGTCCGTGGCCTGGGACAGACGCAGGCATTTATTGTGAGGAAACGGGTGGCCTTAAAGAGCCGTATGAGCACGGAGAAATTATCGTCAAAGGGCCGCAAATTATGAAAGGCTATTGGAATCAGCCAGAGGAGACAGCAGCTGTATTAAGGGATGGATGGTTTTTCACCGGAGATATTGGGTATATGGATGAGGACGGTTTTTTCTATATCGTTGACCGGAAAAAAGATGTCATTATTGCGAGCGGTTATAATATTTACCCAAGAGAGGTCGAAGAAGCCCTATATGAGCATGAGCTTGTACAAGAAGTCGTTGTCGCAGGTATACCAGATCCTTATAGAGGAGAAACAGTAAAAGCGTTTGTTGTGCCGAAAAAGGATGCTTATTTAACAGAGGATGAACTCGATCGCTTTGTCAGAACGAGAATTGCTTCATTTAAAGTACCGCGCGTGTATGAATTTAAAGAATCACTGCCTAAAACGGCTGTCGGAAAAATTTTGCGCAGAGTATTAATTGAAGAAGAAAAAAGAAAGCAAGCTTCATCATCTGAGACACCTGTCGATCAATTGAAGAAATAACGGCCTTCATCATCCGGTCGAGCGGCCGGATGATTTGAATGCTGACAGTCTGCTCTGGTATGATAAAGGTTGAAAAGAAAGAAGAAGATCACTTGACAAATCACCCGTTTCTTTTTAACATAAAGTTATGAATGAATGCTCATTCAATTTAGAAAGGGACGAAGCACATTGAAGCAGAAAAGACCGAAGTACATGCAAATTATTGATGCTGCAGTTGTGGTGATTGCGGAGAACGGCTATCATCAATCACAAGTTTCAAAGATTGCGAAACAAGCAGGGGTGGCAGACGGAACCATTTATCTTTATTTCAAAAACAAAGAGGATATTCTCATCTCATTGTTCAAAGAAAAAATGGGACAATTCATCGAACGGATGGAGACAGATATTCAAAAGAAGCCGTCTGCAAAAGAAAAGCTACTACTGCTGATTGAGGAGCATTTTCGCATGCTGGCGCAAAATCATCATTTGGCTCTTGTGACACAGCTTGAACTCAGGCAGTCAAACCTTGAGCTGCGGCAAAAAATCAATGAGGTGCTAAAAGGGTATTTAAATATGCTCGAGTCGATTTTAACAGAAGGAAAGAAAACAGGAGAATTCAGACAAAATTTAGATGTCCGCTTAGCAAGACAAATGGTATTTGGGACGATTGATGAAACCGCAACAACATGGGTCATGAATGATCAAAAATATGATCTGCCTGCACTCGCAGAAAGTGTACATGATCTGCTGTTAAACGGAATACATCAATCCTAAAGACAATGTGAAAAAGGATGATTGACATGGAAAAAATACTCAGCTTACATCATGAAGGACAGACAGCGCTCATCACGATTCAGAACCCGCCTGCAAATGCCTTATCCTCTCAGCTGCTCACTGAGCTTAATGACATGTTCGATAAGCTCGAACAGAATGAAGAAGTAAGAGCGATTGTGATCCACGGAGAAGGCAGATTCTTCTCAGCAGGTGCTGATATTAAAGAATTTACGACTTTACAGGAAGAGTCTGATTATGCAAGCCTCGCTGATAGAGGACAGCAAGTCTTTGAACGGATTGAACAGTGTCCAAAGCCAGTCATTGCCTCAATTCACGGAGCAGCATTAGGCGGGGGCCTTGAGCTTGCTATGTCTTGTGATATCCGAATCGCAACAAAAGATGCAAAGCTTGGACTGCCAGAACTAAACCTTGGCATTATTCCAGGATTCGGCGGCACGCAGCGCCTCCCGCGCTACGTTGGTTCTGCTAAAGCGCTTGAAATGATGGGAACAGCTGAACCGATTACAGGTGAAGAAGCATTTACGTGCGGCCTTGTTACAAAGCTGGCAGAAACAGAGGAAGAAGCGCTCGAAGCGGCCAAAACACTTGCGGGGAAATTTGCCGCGAAAAGCCCAAAATCACTTGAATATGTGCTTGATTTATTGAACGCCACAAAATTGTATTCATATGACGGCGGAATGAAGCTTGAAGCCAAAAAGTTTGGTGAAGTTTTCCAATCAAATGACGCCAAAGAAGGCATCCAGGCCTTTATCGAAAAGCGCAAACCGAACTTTAAAGGGGAATAAGGGATAAGTACGACACAAGGGGGAGAAATAAATGAATATATTTGTTTTGATGAAGCGTACGTTTGACACGGAAGAGAAAATTTCGATTCAGTCTGGTGCAATTCAAGAAGATGGAGCAGAGTTCATTATTAATCCTTATGACGAGTATGCCATTGAAGAAGCCATTCAGCTTCGCGATGAGCACGGGGGAGAAGTGACCGTTGTGACAGTTGGCGGTGAGGATGCAGAGAAACAGCTGAGAACAGCGCTTGCTATGGGCTGTGACAGGGCCGTCTTATTAAATGTGGAGGATGACTTAGAAGAGTGGGACCAATATTCAGCTTCTACCATTCTTTATCACTATTTAAAAGACAAAGAAGCTTCCTTGATCTTAGCAGGGAATGTAGCAATTGACGGCGGCTCTGGACAGGTAGCCCCGCGTCTTGCTGAATTACTCGGTTTTTCATATGTGACTACGATAACAAGTATTCAAATTGATGGCGGCTCTGTATCGATTGAACGAGATGCAGAGGGGGATGTGGAAGTCATTTCTGCCGAACTCCCGCTTGTCGTCACAGCTCAGCAAGGACTCAATGAGCCTCGCTATCCATCATTACCAGGCATTATGAAGGCAAAGAAAAAGCCTTTAGAAGAATTGGAACTTGATGATTTAGATCTGGATGAAGACGATGTACCATATAAAATCAAAACAATTGAACGTTTCTTACCGGAGAAAAAAGAGGGTGGCAAGGTGCTGAGCGGCGAGCTTCAGGATCAAGTCAAAGAACTGACAGATCTACTCAGAAATGAAGCAAAAGTCATCTAAACATCCACTTTACGATATCACGAGAACAAGGGGGAGCTTGAAGATGAGTAAAAAAGTTGTTGTACTTGGAGAAAGTCGTGACGGTAAGTTAAGAAATGTGACATTTGAAGCCATTGCTGCCGCTCACAAAGTGGCAGATGGCGGTGAGGTCATTGGCGTGTTAATAGGGGATGACGTCAAAGACCTAGCAGATGAACTGCTTTACTATGGAGCGGATCATGTCATGATTGTGGAGCATCCGCACCTTTCGTATTATACGTCAGATGGTTTTGCGCAGGCACTTCAATCCATATTAGATCAGGTTGATCCGGATGCTGTGCTCTTTGGCCATACGTCGATCGGAAAAGACTTGTCGCCGAAAATAGCTGCACGTCTCCAGACTGGCTTGATTTCAGATGCGATCGATGTAAGCGTTACCGGTGAACATCTTGTTTTCACTAGACCGATTTACTCTGGAAAAGCCTTTGAAAAAGTCATTTCGACAGACCGCCTGCTTCTAGCAACCATCCGGCCAAACAACGTGGCACCACTTGAGCGGGATGCGTCACGAGGCGGAGAAGTCACACCGGTTTCTGTCGATATTCAGAACCTTCGGACGATCGTGAAGGAAGTCATTAAAAAAACGTCAGAAGGTGTAGATTTATCGGAAGCAAAGGTCATTGTTGCTGGAGGGCGCGGGGTTAAGAGCAAGGAAGGCTTTAAACCGCTGAATGAACTCGCTGAGACGCTGGGGGCAGCAGTCGGAGCCTCGCGTGGCGCCTGTGACGCTGACTATTGTGATTATGCCCTGCAAATTGGGCAGACGGGAAAAGTCGTCACACCTGACCTTTATATTGCATGCGGGATATCAGGAGCGATTCAGCATTTAGCGGGAATGTCTAACAGTAAAGTCATTGTGGCGATTAACAAAGACCCAGAAGCGGAAATCTTCAAAATCGCCGATTACGGAATCGTCGGTGACTTGTTTGAAGTGGTACAGCTTTTGAATGAAGAGTTAAAAAAGATGAATATCCACTCGTAACGCTCATACACTCAGAATGCCTAGGTATTCTGGGTTTTTTTGTATGTAATCAAGAAGAAAAGGAGCGGTTGACAAGTGAAGGGGACAGTAAAAATCAATGACGTGATTGGACGCATTTCTAAACACATTTATGGGCACTTTCAGGAGCATTTAGGAAGAGGGATTTATGACGGGATTTGGGTAGGAAAAGACTCAGAGATTGATCATATTGAAGGGATTCGTACCGATGTGCTGAAGGCTCTTCAAGCATTACATATTCCGGTGCTGAGGTGGCCGGGGGGCTGTTTCGCAGACGAGTATCACTGGGCAAATGGTGTAGGTGATCTGAGTGAACGAAAGCCAATGGTCAATACCCATTGGGGTGGTACGGTTGAATCCAATGCATTTGGTACGCATGAATTTATGACATTGTGTGAGCTGCTTGAATGTGAGCCTTACATTTGCGGCAATGTGGGAAGCGGGTCTGTTCAAGAATTAGCAGATTGGGTCGAATACATGACATTTCCAAATGGGACACCTATGTCAGACTGGCGCATTCAAAATGGAAAACAAGAGCCTTGGAAGCTGACCTATGTTGGTGTAGGCAATGAAAGCTGGGGCTGCGGCGGGAATATGACGCCTGAATACTATGCAGATTTATATAAACGCTATCAAACGTACGTAAGAGAATTTGCAGGCCAGCGTATTTATAAAATCGCCTGCGGCGCGAACTCTAATGACGTGAATTGGACGAAAGTATTGATGGAGCGGGCTGCACCGTGGATGGATGGGCTCAGTTTACATTATTACACCGTACCTGGTACATGGGAGAAAAAGGGGTCAGCGACTGAATTTGATGAAGATGAATGGTTTATCACGCTGAAAAAGGCCTATGAGATGGAACGGCTTGTCGAAGACCATGGAGAAATCATGGATCGTTATGACCCAGACAAGCGAATCGGGATGATTATTGATGAATGGGGGACATGGTATGACCCAGAGCCAGGAACAAATCCTGGGTTTTTATATCAGCAAAACACGCTAAGAGACGCCCTTGTGGCCGCCCTCCATTTTCATATTTTTCATCGCCATTGCGAGCGGATTCATATGGCAAATATTGCTCAGACGGTCAATGTGCTGCAAGCGATGGTATTAACAAAGGACGAAAAGATGCTTCTGACACCTACGTATCATGTATTTCACATGTTTCAAGTGCATCAAGAGGAAGATGCGCTTGAAGTGGAGATCGTTTCACCGCCGTATGAACGAAGAGGTGAAAAAATTCCTCAGGTCAGTGTGTCAGCCTCGCGTTCATCAGTGAAGATGCATATTAGCTACTGTCACTTGAATCCGCATGAACAAACAGAGATATCCCTTGCTATTGAAGGTATTGATGAACAAACGAAAGTCACTGGACGTGTGCTGACGGCCGATCGCATGAATGCCCATAATACATTCGATGAACCTCATTCTGTTCAGCCAAAAGACTTTCAGCAAATGACTGTAAAGTCCGGCGAATTAACGGTGGAGCTGCCGCCAATGTCAGTGGTCATGATAACTGTCGACCTCGCTTAATTGCATATTTCGATGTTTGATGAGAAGAATGTTGGGGCATCATACATTGTAAATGAAGCGGAAAGGGTGTCATGTCATATGCTTAGAACCATTCTAATGATCATCGGTGCGATTGTTGTTATTGGTGCGATTATACGGTTTGTTTTTTAATTCATTTCCTAAAAAATGATTCGTAAGCATTTCATTCGCAAGTCACATTGGTAGATGCTATACTAAAAAGCATAATTTACATTGGAGGAATGAATAATGGCAATCGTAAAAGCTACTGACGCAACATTTTCACAAGAAACTGCAGAAGGTGTTGTTCTTGCAGACTTTTGGGCACCATGGTGTGGACCTTGTAAAATGATTGCTCCAGTTCTTGAAGAACTTGATCAAGAAATGGGCGACAAAATGAAAATCGTAAAAATTGATGTAGACGATAACCAAGAAACTGCTGGTAAATACGGCGTTATGAGTATCCCAACACTTCTTGTTTTAAAAGACGGTGAAGTTGTAGAAACTTCTGTTGGTTTCAAACCAAAAGAAGCACTTGCTGAACTTGTCAACAAACATCTATAAACCGATCTATGTCCAAGCGGCATAATCATTGAAGCGGTTCTCGTAAAGACGAGAGCCGCTTTTCTTTCAACATGGTATAAAACAAATGTTCGTGATACACTAGAAGGAGTGAAAGAGGAAAACAAGGACGGATGAAAATATGAACAAACTAATCAAAGAAAAGCTGTCAGTCCTGCCGGATCAACCAGGCTGTTACTTAATGAAAGATAGACAAAATACGATCATTTATGTAGGTAAGGCAAAAGTTTTAAAAAACAGGGTACGCTCTTATTTCACTGGATCACATGACGCCAAAACGCAGCGGCTTGTCAGTGAAATTGAAGATTTTGAATACATTGTCACCTCTTCTAATATCGAGGCGCTTATTTTAGAGCTGAATTTAATCAAAAAATATGACCCAAAATACAATGTCATGCTCAAGGATGACAAGACGTATCCTTTTATAAAAATTACGAATGAACGCCATCCTAAGCTGATCGTCACCCGCAATGTAAAAAAGGACAAAGGAAAATATTTCGGTCCATACCCAAACGTACAAGCAGCTCGAGAAACAAAAAAGCTGCTCGACCGCTTATATCCACTGAGAAAATGCGCCACCCTTCCTGACCGCGTCTGTCTTTATTATCATCTTGGACAATGTCTTGCGCCATGTGTGTATGACATTTCCGAGGAAACGAATAAGCAGCTCGTGGACGAAATCACAAGGTTTCTAAACGGGGGACATCAGCAAATCAAAAAAGAACTCACCGAAAAGATGCAGGAAGCTGCTGAAAATTTAGAGTTTGAACGGGCAAAAGAACTAAGAGACCAAATCGCTTATATCGACTCAACGATGGAAAAACAGAAAATGACGATGAGTGATTTATCAGATCGAGATGTCTTTGCCTATGCCTATGATAAAGGCTGGATGTGTGTCCAAGTCTTCTTTATCAGACAGGGGAAATTGATTGAACGTGACGTGAGCCTGTTTCCAATGTATCAGGACCCTGAAGAGGAGTTCCTCACGTTTATGGGGCAATTTTATGAAAAGAACAACCATTTTCTGCCGAAGGAAATTCTGGTTCCGGACAGTGTCGATCAAGAGATGATTGAGCAATTGCTTGAGACGAACGTTCACCAGCCGAAAAAAGGAAAGAAAAAGGATCTGCTTTTACTTGCGCATCAAAATGCCAAAATCGCCTTAAAAGAAAAATTTTCGCTCATTGAGCGTGATGAAGAGCGGACAATTGGTGCGGTGAAGCAGCTCGGGGATGCGCTTAATATTTATATGCCATACAGAATCGAGGCATTTGATAACTCAAATATTCAAGGAGCAGACCCGGTTTCTGCCATGGTCGTCTTTCAGGACGGGAAACCCTATAAAAAGGAATACCGAAAATACAAAATAAAAACCGTCTCAGGGCCAGATGATTATGCATCCATGCGTGAAGTCATTAGAAGACGATATACCCGTGTGTTAAAGGATGAACTGCCGCTGCCAGATTTAATTTTAATTGACGGAGGAAAAGGACAGATCAACGCAGCCATCGATGTGCTTGAAAATGAATTGAATCTGTCTGTCCCAGTCGCAGGTCTTGTAAAAGATGAAAAACACCGGACATCGAATCTCATGATAGGAGATACACTTGAAATTGTTGCGCTGGAGCGGAATAGCCAGGCCTTTTACTTATTGCAGCGCATTCAAGATGAAGTGCACCGCTTCGCTATTAGCTTTCACCGGCAGCTCCGCGGAAAAAATGCATTCCAGTCTATTTTAGACGATGTACCAGGTATCGGAGAAAAGCGTAAAAAGCAGCTCCTTAAACATTTTGGCTCTGTGAAAAAGATGAAGGAAGCCTCTATCCAAGACTTTCAGGAGGCTGGCATTCCGAAACAGACGGCTGAACTTTTAATGGAAGCATTAAAAAAATAGATTGTACTTTTATTAAAAGTCTGTTAAGATGTGACTAATTTAATAAATGAACGTGTTGTTTGTTGAAGATAGAGGTGCGAACTTCAAGAGTAAGCCTTCGGAGATCGATGGGATCTAAGAAGAGGGCTGAAAGGGGAGCGTCGCCGAAGTGAATAAAATCCACTCATTTTATTCGCTGGCTGTACATTGAAGAAATGTAGGGCTGTCAAGAATTCATTTCTTGGAGGGCTATCTCATTGTTTGCATCGTTTAATGATGATTTTAAAGCAATGGGAGATTTGTTCTCTCATTGCTTTTTTATTTGCAGTGAGCGGACAGTCTCCAAAGCTGCCTCTTCTCTCACACGTGAACTTTTGAAAAAGGGTGGTAGACATGGGACTAATTGTACAAAAATTTGGCGGAACTTCCGTTGGGTCGACAGAAAAAATTCGCAATGCCGCAGAGAGAGTGATCGATGAACGCGAGGCAGGACATGATGTGGTTGTGGTTGTATCAGCGATGGGCAAATCAACGGATGTTCTAGTAGACCTAGCGAAAGAACTCACAGACGATCCAAGCAAAAGAGAAATGGATATGCTGCTCGCAACTGGTGAGCAGGTGACCATTTCATTATTATCGATGGCGCTACAAGCAAGAGGTTATGATGCCATTTCCTTTACAGGCTGGCAGGCTGGTATGAAAACAGAGCATGTACACGGAAATGCAAGAATTGTGGACATTGATGAATCAAGAATAAAAGAGGAATTAAGTGCGGGGAAAGTCGTTGTTGTGGCAGGCTTCCAAGGAATTGCAGATGACTTACATATCACAACTCTTGGCCGCGGCGGATCAGATACAACAGCTGTGGCACTGGCTGCCGCACTAAAAGCTGATAAATGTGATATATACACAGATGTACCAGGAGTGTTTACGACAGATCCGCGTTATGTATCATCTGCGCGGAAACTTGCAGGCATTTCATACGATGAGATGCTTGAGCTGGCTAATTTAGGAGCTGGGGTTCTGCATCCAAGAGCTGTTGAATTTGCGAAAAATTATCAAGTCCCGCTAGAAGTCCGTTCTAGTATTGAAAATGAATCGGGTACGTTAATTGAGGAGGAATCATCCATGGAACAAAACTTAGTCGTCAGAGGCATCGCATTTGAAGATCAGATTACACGTGTGACAGTGTGCGGGCTTTCAAGCGGTTTAACAACATTATCGACCATTTTTACGACGCTTGCGAAACAGAATATCAATGTCGATATCATCATTCAGTCTGCCACAAGCACCAATCAGACGTCGATCTCTTTCTCTGTCAAAACGGATGATTTGTCCAAAACAGTTGAAGTATTAGAAGAATATAAAGGGGCGCTTGGCTACGAACAGATTGAGACAGAAAGCAAATTAGCAAAAGTATCCATCGTGGGATCTGGAATGGTCTCAAATCCAGGGGTAGCTGCTGAAATGTTTGCTGTGTTAGCGCAAAAAGACATTCAAGTGAAAATGGTCAGTACGTCTGAAATCAAAGTCTCAACGCTCGTTGGCCGTGATGATATGGTCAAAGCGGTTGAAGCGCTGCATGACGCGTTTGATTTATCAAAGGTGAGCGCCGCTGCTCACTCTTAAAAAGGTAAAGAGGTGATCTCACGAAAGAGGGTCGCCTCTTTTTTCTATATGGAAACGGCTGAAACGGGCGTAAACCCATTCATTAAGTATGCTATGATAGATGTAGACATATAAAAAAGGCGTGACCTGAAGTCCGCGCCTTTTATCAAGAGTATTAGCTAGGGTCTCTTAAATCCCATTTAACGGTTAAAATGACTTTCTCAGCACGCTTTTTCACTTGTTCGTAGGATTCAGCCACGTGCTCATTTAGAAGCTGAATTTGTTCAGCAATAAAACCCGCTTCCATCTGAAAGCATGGCTCCTTTTGATAGGTGAGTCGATTTGATACTAGTGGACCTTCGAGCTCAAACTCAATTTCCTGTTTTTTCGAATGGACCATTGTGAGAGTCCCCCATCCGGCATCATGGAAAAATTCGGGGATCTTCTCCCATGACTCTTGAGGAAATTTACGAGCAAGCAGTTTACCCGCAAAATACATCATAGATGAATGGTCCTGACCAAGAATATCAGGCAGCAGAACTTCGCGTATCAGCTCGTAGGCAAATCCATTGACTTCAATTTCTTTTAGCTGTTCTAAGTTAGATTCGAATTTATTCATTGTACGGCTCCCCTCTTTCAACAATTTATTATAGCTTATGTGGGCATATGATGACAGAGTTTTCCCTGAAGTCTAAGAAATTCTTATTGTAGTAAAACGAATTTTGATTTAAAACTTTTAAATTTCGGAAAATTTTAATTTATGTACGCGGTTTCTTGACGCTTTTTTGACATAGGAGTAAAATGAAATTGTCAATAAATTTGAATAAAGTGCTTACAATTGAAAGAAGCGGGGGTAAGACAATTTTCAAGCAATTGCACTTTTTTTACTAGGGGGTAAAGTAATGTCGGGGAACAAAGAATTTTTTTATCGGAGATTGCATTCTTTGCTTGGCGTCATTCCGGTCGGTCTATTTTTAATACAGCACTTAGTGGTTAACCACTTTGCGACAAATGGACCAGAGGCGTTTAACAAAGCTGCACACTTTATGGAACAGCTTCCTTTCAGATATGCACTTGAGCTGTTCGTGATTTTCTTACCACTGATCTATCATGCTGTTTATGGGGTGTACATAGCCTTTACGGCACAAAACAACACGTCTCGCTTCAGTTACTTAAGAAACTGGCTGTTCAGATTGCAAAGAATTTCAGGTATTATCACATTGATTTTTGTCTCTTGGCACGTATGGGAAACACGAATTCAAGCTCAGCTTGGAGCTGAAGTCAACTATGACATGATGGCGAATATTTTAAGCTCTCCATTTATGCTAGGCTTCTATATTGTCGGCGTTTTATCTACTATTTTCCACTTTGCTAATGGCTTGTGGTCATTTGCTGTCAGCTGGGGAATTACTGTTTCACCACGCTCACAACGAATCTCCACATATGTGACATTAGGTATATTTATAGCGCTTTCATATGTAGGGCTAAGAGCAATTTTCGCTTTTGTTTAAGAGGAAATAGATTAGTAGAAGAGGGAGAGGGGCTACAATGAGTAATTCTAGCATCATCGTTGTCGGAGGCGGCTTAGCTGGTCTCATGGCAACTATTAAAGCAGCAGAAGCGGGAACAGCTGTTCAACTATTTTCAATCGTACCTGTGAAACGTTCGCATTCTGTATGTGCACAGGGCGGAATCAACGGAGCGGTCAATACAAAAGGTGAAGGGGATTCACCTTATGAGCATTTTGATGACACGGTATACGGCGGAGATTTCTTAGCCAACCAGCCGCCAGTAAAGGCAATGTGTGAAGCAGCGCCGTCCATTATCCACTTACTTGATCGTATGGGTGTTATGTTTAATAGAACACCAGAGGGATTATTGGACTTCCGCCGCTTCGGGGGAACACAGCACCACCGTACCGCGTTTGCTGGAGCTACAACAGGCCAGCAGCTATTATACGCACTGGATGAGCAGGTTCGCCGCTATGAAGTAGCAGGACTTGTCACGAAATATGAAGGCTGGGAATTCCTTGGCGCTGTTTTAGATGACGAGGAAGTATGCCGCGGGATTGTCGCGCAAAACTTGACGACAATGGAAATTGAATCCTTCCGATCAGATGCAGTTATCATGGCAACAGGCGGTCCTGGAATCGTGTTCGGTAAATCAACAAACTCTATGATTAACACTGGATCTGCAGCATCTATCGTCTATCAGCAAGGTGCGCATTATGCAAATGGAGAATTTATTCAAATTCACCCGACAGCGATCCCAGGAGATGACAAGCTTCGTCTTATGAGTGAATCAGCTCGTGGTGAGGGCGGACGTGTTTGGACATATAAAGACGGGAAGCCTTGGTACTTCCTTGAAGAAAAATACCCAGCATACGGGAACCTTGTACCACGTGACATTGCAACGCGTGAAATCTTTGACGTATGTGTCGAGCAAAAGCTTGGCATCAACGGAGAGAACATGGTATATCTTGATCTTTCTCACAAAGATCCAAAAGAGCTTGATATTAAGCTTGGCGGAATCATTGAAATCTATGAAAAATTCATGGGTGACGACCCGCGTAAGCTGCCGATGAAAATCTTCCCGGCTGTTCATTACTCTATGGGCGGATTATGGGTCGATTATGATCAAATGACGAATATCAAAGGTCTATTCGCTGCCGGAGAATGTGATTACTCAATGCACGGCGGAAACAGACTTGGTGCAAACTCACTTCTTTCTGCGATTTACGGCGGAATGGTCGCTGGACCAAATGCGGTGAAGTACATTAACGGTCTTGAAAAATCTGCGGAAGACCTTTCTTCTGCACTATTTGACAGCGCCGTGAAGAAAGAGCAGGAGAAATGGGACAACATCCTCAGCATGGATGGTACTGAAAATGCGTACGTGCTTCATAAAGAGCTTGGAGAATGGATGACGGATAACGTTACAGTGGTTCGTTACAATGACAAACTCTTAAAAACAGATCAGAAGATCGAAGAACTAATGGAACGCTACAAGAAGATCAACATCAATGATACCGCATCATGGAGCAACCAAGGCGCTGCCTTCACGCGTCAGCTTGACAATATGCTTCAGCTGGCAAGAGTCATTACGATCGGGGCATATAACCGGAATGAAAGCCGAGGCGCACACTATAAACCGGAATTCCCAGAAAGAAACGATGAAGAATTCCTTAAAACAACGATGGCTACGTTCAAAGGGAAAAATCAAAAGCCTGCATTCCACTATGAGGACGTCGATGTATCGTTAATTGCACCTCGTAAACGAGATTACTCGAAGAAAAAGGTGGAGAAATAAGATGAGTGAAAAAAACACAATTCAATTCATTATCACACGTCAAGATACAGCAGATGGAAAGCCTTATGATGAGGAATTCGAAATCCCTTACCGTCCGAATATGAACGTCATTTCTGCACTCATGGAAATTAGACGTAACCCGGTCAATAAACAAGGTGAAAAAACAACAGCGATCAACTGGGACATGAACTGTCTTGAAGAGGTGTGCGGAGCTTGTTCCATGGTTATTAATGGAACACCGCGCCAGTCATGTACAGCACTAATTGATCAATTAGATCAGCCGATTCGTCTCCAGCCGATGAAGACATTCCCGGTCGTGAGAGACTTGCAGGTTGATAGAAGCCGCATGTTCAACTCCTTGAAAAAAGTAAAAGCATGGGTGCCGATCGATGGCACATATGATCTTGGACCTGGACCAAGAATGCCTGAGAAAAAACGTCAATGGGCGTATGAGCTTTCTAAATGTATGACATGTGGTGTCTGCCTTGAAGCTTGTCCAAACGTAAATGATAAGTCTTCCTTTATGGGCCCTGCTCCGCTTTCGCAAGTTCGTCTATTTAACGCACATCCGACAGGTGCGATGAATAAGTCTGACCGTCTAGAAGAAATTATGGGAGACGGCGGTCTTGCGAACTGCGGGAACTCTCAAAACTGTGTGCAGGCTTGTCCGAAAGGAATCCCGCTGACAACGTCAATTGCAGCACTTAACCGAGATACAACATTACAAGCTTTCCGTAACTTCTTCGGAAGCGATCACGCAGAATAACATCACATTCAGTCCTCTTTGCCAATCATGATGAGTGTTTACAAGAGGCTGGATGGAACACAAAATAAACGCCTCTTCCAATATGGGAGAGGCGTTTATTGATGAATAAGGAGATGATGAAGTGAGACTTCCATCATATATTGAGGAACCATTTGAAGAATGGAGAGCATCCTTTCGATTTTATGTCGAAACGACTGTCCGTTTTTCAGAAACGGATATGTTCGGCCATATGAACAATGTCACCCCTTTTGTGTATTTTGAAGAAGCACGGATTGCCTTTTTTCAAAAAACAGGAATTGTGGATAAACGAATGAAACGTGTGAAAGAGACGATTACAGTCGTGGCAAACCTGCAATGTGATTACATCAAACAGGTGGAGATTGGGGAGCGGCTTCGTGTGTATGTAAAGCCGGAAAAAGTCGGATCAAGCTCACTTATCCTTCATTATTTAGGAGAAAACGAGCAGCAGGAACCATGCTTTACAGGCTCAGTCACCATGGTGCAAATTAATAAAGAAACAGGCGCATCTGTCCCATTTACAGAGGAAGAAAAAGAGACATTTCAAGCTCAGCGAAATGGGTAGCATGCAGCCTCAGCAACGTGTAAGCTTCATTTTGTTATAATAAAAAGACCATATTAAGAAGAACAAAAGGAGAACACATGAAGATTTTTCAATATGACACCATTGATAGTACAAATAATGAAGCGAAAAGGCTCATTCAGCAAGGAGTAAAACCTTCATTTGCTGTCTATGCACATCAGCAGACAGAAGGGAGAGGCAGGCTAGGCAGACCGTGGGAAACGCCAGCAGGGAATGTCGCTTTGACCATGACGGTTTTGCCGCCAGAAGAACTCTCCACCCAGTCAACGATTGCTCCGCTGACGGCACTAGCAATCTACGATGTACTCAAACCTCTCATAAGGGCTGAGGATCAGCTGGCGATCAAATGGCCAAATGATATTCTCATCAATGAAGCAAAGGTATCAGGCACATTGATTGAAGCGGACCGTAACGCCATTTATATCGGAGTTGGCATCAATGTGAAGACAAAGCCGGAGCACGTTCCGTACAAAACCATTTGTCTATCAGAGCTTACAGAGGTAAAAGCCGATCAGCTTGTGAAGGAACTTGCCGCCGCTTTTGAAAAATATCATACACGCTGGAAGAATGAAGGGTTTGAAGCACTCACTTCCCTCTATAACAAACGGTTATATCGTCTTCATAAACCGCTGCGGATCTCGTTAGACCGTGAAAAACAAACATGGGAAGAGGGCATTTGGTGCGGAGTCAACCGCTACGGTCATCTCCAGCTCAAAGATGAGAAAGGGCAAATAAAAGCTCATTCTGCCGGAGATATCGATGCACCGCTTCAGCATTAAAAAAAGCAGACGAGAACATCGTCTGCTTTAAGCTTCTCTTTTAATATGAGGCTGAATCACATAGTCTTGTTTTGTGAAAACAACTCCGTCTAGAATTTCTCTTGCAGTTCGAATGACTTTGACTCTGTTTTGAGAGATGTCAATTTCCGTTTGCATAATCCCGGCAGGATGCCCAATACGAAGGGTGTCATCTTGACCTTGGAACAGCTGAGAAGGAAGCGTTTCATCCAAGAAACAGCTGGCCGTTACACAGACAGAACCAGTAATGGCAAGTGCTTGGTGTGGCCTTTGCATCGATAGCATACGAACGATGATGTCCATATCTTCTGCTCGTCTCAAGATTCCATTTGTATCTACATAATCAGCAGGCTCGCTGATGAGCGCAAGCTTTGGAACAGCTGGAGACTGTAATGTGGCCATTTCTTTTGGTGCAAAGTGACACATTTCAGCAGCGAGAGAACGAATTTCTTCTAAATCATCCAGTAATTCGTCTGTAAACTCTTCAGGTAATTCAGTTCCTTTTAATTGAATATCTTTCGCGCGAATAAAGGCAATTGGATTTGCAATGTCAACGATCGAGATTGGAATCTCCCCAAACTTTGTTTGAATCGTATCAATTTTGTTTCCAGTCGGATAGGTTTTACCTGTGACAGCTCCTTCAGGTTTCTCAAAGGATAAATAAATGGGAGAACCAGTTCCTTTTACGCCTGGAATTTCTGCCTGTCCTTCAAATTTTACTTCCCCATTTTCAACTTCGACCTCTGCCGTAATGACTTTATTTGTATTGGTATTGAGGATACGTACAGTCGTAATGGGCTCAACTGCTTGAACAAGTCCTTTAATGATCGCATATGGTCCAACGGCTGATGAGATGTTCCCGCAGTTTCCTTTAAAGTCGACATATCTCTCATTAATACTGACCTGTGCAAATGTATAGTTCACATCCACATCCGGGCGTGTGGCTTTATCGATAATGGCCACTTTACTTGTTAAAGAATTACCGCCGCCGATCCCATCGACCTGCAGCCGGTCAGGACTGCCCATAATGTCTAATAGAAATGCCTCGAGCTCATCGTGTTCATATGGTGCATTGTCAGCGTGAATGAATACTCCTTTGCTTGTACCGCCTCGCATGATTGTGATTGGAACTTTTCTCATGACTCTCACCCTCAATTTTTAATTAACTGTTTATCTAACCAAAATGGTAAAGTATAATAAGAAATAAGTTAAATACATTATTTTAAGAGAAATCAATAAAAATATTTTATAATTAGTAAAAAAGGAGGGCATACAATGGATGAAAAAGATTGGCGGTTTTTAAAGGTACTTTATGAAGAAAAGAACATCACAAAAGCGGCAGAAAAATTATTTGTCTCTCAGCCTGCCTTAAGCTATCGATTGAAACAGCTTGAAGAGGAGTTTGATATGAAACTTTTCTTTAAAAGAAAACGAGGAATTGAATTTACATCAGAGGGCGAATACTTGGCTAAATACGCAAATGACATGCTCAAACAGCTGCAGCAAACGAAAGATGGCATGCTCAATATGCAAAAAAAGGTCAAAGGAACGATCCGGTTAGGGGTCTCAAGTAACTTTGCCCAGTATAAACTGCCAGAAATATTAAAAGAATTTTCTAAGCAGTATCCACATGTTCAATTTATGGTCAACACAGGCTGGAGCACAAAGGTAATGGATTTATTAGGAACATCAAGTGTGCATTTAGGAATTTTAAGAGGTGATTATGACTGGAATGGAGAGCGTTTTTTGCTCGATAAAGAGCGTCTTTGCATTATTTCAAAATCAGAAATTCAGCTAAAGGATCTCCCGAATCTGCCGCTCATTGACTATCATACAGACAGTTCATTAAAACGGCTGATTAACAGATGGTGGCAGGAAACATTCACAATGCCTCCGCTTGTCACGATGGAGACAGACCGTCAGGATACATCAAAAGAGATGGTGAAGCATGGTTTAGGCTATGCCATTGTCCCAGAAATTTGCCTCAGACCAAGTGATGAGTTATTTGTAAAAGGACTTTCGTATAAAGATGGACAGCCTGTTTTAAGAGATACATGGCTCATGTACCAGCCAGACTCACTTCATTTGTCTGTGGTGAAAGCGTTCATTGAGTTTTTAAGAAATCAGCAAGGTTGATTATAAAAGAAATTTATTGAATATACGAAAAAATCAATATTTTCATTATAAAAAAAGCTATTATATCCTTGAAATAGAAAGCGCTAACATATAGATCGCAAGTGCAAGGGGGCGCTTGCAGATCATGTAAAGAAGAGGATGGAGGGATATAAAGTGCTAGCTATTTTAGGGATCTTGATGGTCTTGACATTTACATTTCTCATTATGACAAAACGTATGCATCCGGTGGTGGCTCTAACCGTTGTACCTATCATATTTGCATTGATCGGCGGCTTTAACAAAGGGTTAGGGGACATGATGCTTGATGGACTGAAAACTGTTGCACCATCAGCTGCTTTATTGTTATTTGCGATTTTATTCTTCGGTGTCATGCTGGATGCTGGATTGTTTGATCCTCTGATTAAACTCATTCTACGTATTGTAAAAGGTGATCCTGTCAAAATTGCTTTTGGGGTAGCGATTTTGTCTATGCTTGTTGCATTAGATGGTGATGGAACAACAACGTACATGATTACCGTATCAGCTATGCTGCCACTTTTCTTAAGAATTGGGATGAACCCATTAATTTTAGGAACAATTTCATTATTATCATTAGGAATTATGAGCGGAATGACGCCATGGGGCGGTCCAGCTACTCGTGCAATCGCGGCGCTTGGATTAGATGCAGGCGAATTTTTCATTCCATTACTCCCAACGATGGTTGGAGGCGGTCTTTTTATACTTTTTACTGCTTATGTACTTGGGAAAAAAGAAAGAAAACGGATTGGGATTGCAGAGATTCAGTACAAAGAAGAGCCGTCTATTTCTCCTGAATTGGCTGCGTCAATTGAAGATGGAGTAGCCGATATCAAGAGACCGAATCTGATTTGGATTAACTTCTTCCTTACAGTTGCTGTCATGGTCACACTCGTCATGGATATCATCCCAATTCCTGTACTCTTCTTAATTGGATTTGTCATCGCTCTGATGATCAACTATCCAAAGGTTGAAGATCAGCGCGAGCGAATTTTATCTCATGCAGGAAACGCATTAACGGTTATCACACTTGTATTTGCCGCAGGGATTTTCACAGGGATTTTTTCTGGAACAAAAATGGTTGAGTCCATTGCCAATTTGGTCATTTACATGATTCCGGATTCCTACAGCTCATTTTTCCCGCTGATTGTTGCTTTGACGAGTATGCCATTTACATTTGTGCTCTCAAACGATGCTTACTATTTCGGAGTGCTGCCAATCCTGGCTGAAGCCGGCGCAGCTTATGGGATTGATCCGGTGGAAATTGCACGTGCCTCTATCATAGGGCAGCCTGTTCACTTACTGAGTCCGCTTGTAGCTTCAACACTGCTGCTTGTCAGTATGCTGAACAAAGATATTGGTGATTTGCAAAAATATGCACTGCTATGGACCGTGTTAACTGCCCTTTTTACAACACTTATTGCATTGTTAACAGGCGCCATTTCAATCTTTTAAATACCACGCAAAAAAGGACGATGTCTCGGGGAGGAGACTCGTCCTTTTTTGCGTGGATGAAAGCGCAGAATTTGGACGCTGATATGCGGGATTTCTTGATTTTAACGTCACCTACCTCAGGCACCCGGCATATGATATCTCGACTATACAGAATCCCATTCTATAGAGACTAGAGCTCTCACCTTAGCAAGGAGGGTTACAATACTTGAAGGAGAAAGAGTTTCAATCCAAGCCGCTATTAACCAAAAGAGAAAGAGAAGTATTCGAATTGCTCGTCCAAGATAAAACAACAAAAGAAATTGCAAGCGAGCTTTTTATTAGCGAAAAGACTGTTCGAAATCATATTTCGAATGCCATGCAAAAGCTAGGAGTCAAAGGCCGTTCACAGGCCGTAGTCGAGCTTCTGCGTATGGGTGAGCTAGAGCTCTAAAGTCAGCCGGTTTTCCTTCCATATTGGGGAGGAACCGGTTATTTCTATATGGTTTCCATGAGTCTCTTCTTGCATTTTCTTTAAAAAACGAGGAAAATAGACATATACGTTTTAATCAAAGTGAGATGCTATAGTGAGGTATCAATAAAATGGAAACGAATGAATCAGGCCATGTTGCAGAGATTGAAAAATCATTACGCCACATTGCCGCAATTATTAAGCAAAAAGGCAGAGAAATCCTCAATCAATATACGATTACACCTCCACAATTCATCGGGCTTCAGTGGCTTTATGAATTCGGAGATATGACAATAGGTGAGCTGTCACAAAAGATGTACTTGGCTTGCAGCACAACCACTGATTTAATTGATAGAATGGAAAAAAGTGAACTTGTCGAACGGGTGAAAGATCCATCTGACCGCCGCGTGGTTCGCATTCATTTATTGCCTGAAGGCGAGCGGATCATTCAAGAAGTGATTGCTAAACGCCAAGAATACGTCAGTGAACTTCTAGGGGCTTTCTCAGAAGAAGAAGCCATCGTTTTCAACCAATCCTTAACGAAACTACAGCAGCAAATGAAAAGAAAATGAGGCGATTTTGTTGGATCAACCAATCGGCGTCATTGATTCCGGCGTCGGCGGTTTAACCGTTGCAAAGGAAATCATGAGACAACTGCCAAAAGAAAAAATCATTTATGTAGGCGATACAAAACGATGTCCATATGGCCCGCGGAAAGAAGAAGAAGTTCTTCAATATACGTGGGAAATGGCACACTACTTACTAAAACACCACCATATTAAAATGCTCGTCATTGCATGCAACACAGCAACGGCGATCGCACTGGATGAAATTAAAGCAACGCTTGATATTCCGGTTATTGGCGTCATTCAGCCTGGTGCCCGTACAGCGATCAAGGTGACAAACAACCAGCATATTGGCGTTATTGGCACTATCAATACGATCAAAAGCGAGGCATACAAAGAAGCGCTGCTGTCACTAAAAGCAGGTCTAACGGTTCAAAGTTTGGCGTGTCCGCTCCTTGTCCCATTTGTGGAAAGCGGTACGTTTTTAGATCAGACAGCAGAGGCAGTGGTCAAAGATTCCCTTGAACCGATGAAAGAAACAGGAATTGACACTCTTATTCTTGGCTGCACACACTATCCGATTTTAAAAGAGCCGATTCAGCGCTTTATGGGCAGTGATGTCAGCATTATTTCATCAGGAGATGAGACCGCGAGAGAAGCAAGTACGATTCTTTCATATAAAGGGCTGTTAAATACCTCTAAAGAAACGCCTGTCCATACATTTTACACAACAGGGCAGCAGCAAAATTTTCAAAACATCGCTCGTGACTGGTTTGGCTACCTGCCAGGGAAGGTCGAAACCGTGTCACTTGAACACATCTACCAGCAATAACCCGCTTCTATTTGAAGTGGGTTATTTTTTTATGAAAAGGGTCTAATCCTCTGGGGGAGCTCGTATACATAGTAGTACAAACTACTAGAGGAGGGTGAAGTATGCTGAAAAAAGGATCTACAGCAGCTGTTACGTGTATCGCGTCAGCCATGCTTTTGTCAGGATGCGGATTGTTTCAAACAGACCAAGCGAAAACAGAGATTGATCCACCACAAAACGTCACATATGTGAAAGAAAATAAAGAAGATAAACAAACAGCCAAAGAAGGAAAAGAAGAGAAGCAGGCAGATACGGTCATGAGAGAATTATATTTAATTGATAAAAACGGGTATGTCGTCTCTCAATCCATTCCACTGCCGAAAAATGAAGGAAGTGCCAAACAAACCCTTGAATATCTCGTGGATGGGGGACCTATTTCTAACTTAATGCCGAATGGCTTCAGAGCAGTGCTGCCAGCGGATACGCGCGTATCTGTCGATATTAAAGACGGAACGGCGGTTGTCGATTTTTCAAATGAATTTAAAAACTATAAAAAAGAAGACGAGCAGCGCATTTTGCAATCTGTCACTTGGACGTTAACTCAGTTTGATTCCATAGCCAAAGTCAAATTGAAGATGAATGGACATGAACTAAAAGAAATGCCAGTGAACGGTACACCTATCTCAGATGATTTAAGCAGAGAAGACGGTATTAATATCCAGCACGAGGCTGCTGCTGATATGACAGCGACAAAGCCAGTGACGGTTTACTATTTAGCTGAATCTGATGAACAGACGTACTACGTTCCGGTGACCAAAAGAGCGCCAAAAGACGAGGATGATCCGATTACAGCAGCAATTGATGAGCTCGTCTCTGGACCAAGCAAAAAAAGCCATCTGCTTACAGACTTTGATCAAGATGTGAAGCTGAATGATGTACCAAAAGTAAAAGATGGCCATGTGACACTTGATTTCAACGAATCTATTTTTGGCAGTGCGGATGAAAAGAAAAAGGTTATTTCACAAAAAGTTCTTGATAGCATTGTGCTCACATTAACCGAGCTGCCGGACGTCAAAAGCGTATCAGTCAAGGTGAACGGCAAGGCTGAGCTTGTGAACGAAAAAGGAGCAGAGCTCACAAAGCCGGTTTCACGACCAGAACAAGTGAATACAGGTAGTTTTTAACGTCACACATTGATATAATGGAGAAAAAGAGGCATGCATATTCGCTGCCTCTTTTTTATTCCAAGCGATTAGAACGAGCTGAGGTTGTCAAAGTTAGTAGGAGAACCCCGCTGGCACTCGCGAGGAATGTATATCGTAACGGAGGTAAAACATGAGATTAGATGAAAGACAATATGACGAATTGAGAAAAATTGAAATAGAGGCAGGCTACATTACGCATCCAGAAGGATCTGTCTTAATCTCAGCGGGAAATACGAAGGTGATTTGTAACGCATCGATCGAAGACCGCGTACCTCCTTTTTTAAGAGGAGAAGGAAAAGGCTGGATTACAGCAGAATATAGCATGCTTCCAAGAGCAACTGCACAAAGAACGATAAGAGAATCATCTAAAGGAAAAGTCACAGGGCGTACTATGGAGATTCAGCGTTTAATTGGACGAGCACTCCGCGCAGTCGTTGACTTAGAAAAGCTTGGCGAACGCACCATTTGGATTGATTGTGATGTTATTCAAGCAGACGGCGGCACACGCACAGCATCCATCACAGGTGCTTTTGTTGCCATGACACTTGCGATTCAAAAGCTGCGAGCTGAAGGAGTCATCAAAGAAAACCCGATTACTGATTATTTAGCGGCGATATCCGTCGGAATTGATTCTCAGCAAGGTCTTCTGTTAGATTTAAACTATGAAGAAGATTCTTCTGCTGAAGTAGATATGAATGTCATCATGACAGGCGCTGGTCGCTTTGTTGAACTTCAAGGAACAGGCGAAGAAGCGACATTCTCAAGAGAACAGCTAAACGGACTGCTTGATTTAGCCGAAAAGGGCATCAAAGAATTAATCGAAAAGCAAAAAGCAGTAACAGGAGAAGTCATCGAATAAAGAGAAGGGTTTGATCAGGATGAAAACAGCCATCATTGCAACGCACAATGCGGGCAAAGCGAAAGAATTCAAAGCCATTCTTGAGCCAAAAGGATTCACGGTCAAAACACTAGCAGACATTGGCTTTACTGAAGAAATTGAAGAAACAGGACAAACCTTCGAAGAAAATGCCATCATCAAAGCGGAGGCCATTCAAGCCAAAGCAGGTGAAATGGTCATTGCAGACGATTCCGGTCTGTCGATTGATTATCTGGGCGGAAAACCTGGCGTGTATTCAGCGAGATACGCAGGTGAGCATAAAGACGATGCGGAGAATGTGGAAAAAGTGCTGAGCGAACTTCAAGGCATTGAAAAAGAAGACCGAACAGCCAGATTCAGATGTGCCCTTGCTGTCAGCATACCGGGAAAAGAAACAAAGACGGTAGAAGGATCAGTAGAAGGCTTCATCGCAGAAAAACCAATCGGCGAAAATGGCTTCGGATACGACCCAATTTTCATCGTCAAAGACAAAGACCAGACGATGGCCGAATTATCACCAGAGGAGAAAAACAAGATCAGCCATCGAGCGGTCGCGCTTCAAAAGCTTTCATCACTGCTAGACGCAAATGAATAAGGGGGAATGAAGCCATGAAGATACTCATCATTAGTGACAGTCATGGACTCACAGACGAACTTCAAACCATTGCCAAACGGCATGCGGCTGAAGTTGACATGATGATTCACTGCGGAGATTCAGAACTCGAAACGAACCACCCAGCACTTGAAGGATACAAAGTCGTCAAAGGAAATTGTGACTTTATGGGCGATTTTGAAGAAGAGCTCCTGCTCCCACTTGATGGAGGCGGAAAACTATTTCTCACTCACGGACATCTGCATGGCATCAAACAATCCTTGCTTCAAGTCTACTATCGTGCAGAAGAGCTGGGCGCAGACATTATCTGCTTTGGCCACTCGCACATTCCAGGCAGTGAACTGCTAAGAGGAAAACTCCTCATTAACCCAGGCAGCGTGCACTTGCCAAGAGTGCGAAAAGAGCGCAGCTATGCTATACTGACACTAGATGGAAGCGAAGCAAACGTACAGTTTTTCACGGACGAAGGTCAGGCCATACAAGACCTCGAAAACACTGTCACATTGGAAGGTATTTCATAAGGGTGCAGCATTTGCCCCTTATGAAAAAACTTTCGAAAAACCGTTGACTTTAAAGAACAATAGTAATATAATAAATCTTGTCGCTGAGGTAATACACCGCAGCACACTACATAACAACATGTCCCAGTAGCTCAGCAGGATAGAGCAACGGCCTTCTAAGCCGTCGGTCGGGAGTTCGAATCTCTCCTGGGACGTACTAAATTAAAAGCCTGAAACCCTTTATTATCAAGGATTTCAGGCTTTTTTGTTCATTGGAACATAAGTTCGTAACTCGCTCAAAAACAGGGTTTTGGGAGCGGATTTATTTTTAAGTATTTCCGTTCCCTGTTTTTGTATCAAAGAAGCTATCAAAATGAGTGGCTGATTTCTGATCAGCTTCTTCAATGACATGAGCGTAAATTGACATAGTTGTATCCATTTTTGTATGCCCTAAACGTTCCTGCATAACTGCGATTTATTTATATGATTGGATCATTCAGTTCGTAATTTGGGTAGCAATAATAAGGCGGTCTACGTCCAATTTTAGGCATTAGCCATGAATGCTCCAGATAAACCATGGTGACTTTTTCCATTGAATGATTCACAAGTAATAACTCTACTTCTGGATTAAATTGATATCTCAATCCAATGACCTCCTTATATTAGGAATGTGTGGATTCCCCGCCGTCAACATGCAGCACTTGACCTGTAACAAAACGTGAATCATCAGAAGCTAGATAAACAAATGTTGGTGCGAGTTCAAATGGATGCGCAACTCGTTCCATTGGATTAAATGCTCCATATACAGCCACTTGATCTGACGAGAAGCTTGCTGCAATGAGCGGCGTCCAGATTCGACCTGGAGCAACGGCGTTTACACGAATTCCTTTTTTTACAACATTTTTAGCCAAAGCACGTGTCCAGCCAACAATTGCCCCTTTTGTGGCTGTATAATCAATCATTTGTTGCTCACCTACATACGTTACGACTGAAGAAGTACCGATAATAGAACTGCCTGGTTTTAAGTAAGGAAGAGCTGCTCTGGTTGTGTAAAAATGTGAGTATATGTTGACTTTAAAGGTGTCATCGAATTGTTCGTCTGTAATGTCAAGAAGGCTTGGTTGTTGAAATTGGATACCAACGTGGTTACATAGAACATCTAGACGTCCGAAGGTTTTTACTGTTTTCTCTACAATGGTGATACATTGCCTTTTATCTCGCAAGTCTCCTGGCATCAACAAACAACGTTGCCCAAGTTCTTCAATTCTTGCTTTTGTTCTATTAGCATCTTCGTGTTCATCTAAGTATGCAATCGCAACGTCAGCACTTTCCTTTGCGAAGGCAATGGCTACGGCTGCACCAATACCGCTATCCCCTCCTGTAATAAGAGCAACTTTTCCCGCTAACTTACCACTCCCTTTGTAATTTGTATTTTCAATAATTGGAAGTGGTACCATTAAACCTTCTACACCAGGATGACGAAGTTGACGTTGTTCAGGTAAATTAATTGGGATTTCTTCATAGCGTGTGATTTTTCCGTAATTAGGGTACATGGGATAAGGTTGAGTTTTCATTTTCTCTAAAAACATCTGTTGCATTTGTTTTATTTGTTGCAAATTACTCTCATCAGAATCTTGTGTCATTGAATTCCCTCCAAACGTACTTATTCCCTTTTAATATCTATGTTGTTTACTGCTAATCCAAGTATTAATAATGAATAAACTTGTGAAGGAGTTATTTGAAGGGTTGCAGTAAGCTTTTATGAGTAGGTTGGAATTTACAGGTGTTTGAACACGTGTCAGTAATCAAGGCTGGGAAGTAATAAAAGTTGCAGACCAATTTATCGGAAGTCGAAATGGACAAAGACTATGTGATAGACACTTTGGTCCAAAATCATCAAGAACAAAGTAAAGAAGAGGAAATGAAATTTTATGAGGTGCATGATCCATATTACGCATTGAGCGAAGCGAAAACCGAAGAAAATGCTATGATCGATTAGCAGTTTAGTCTAGGGAGATCTTTCAAGACCGCCAAGCCAACAAAATAATTTTATATCGTCAATCACACTGCTGGTACACATCGGATCAAGATGACTATATACAAAAACAGAAATTGGACAGGCGTTAAGGGATCCATTTATACGCCAGATTTTGAGGTGAGAAAATGTCCAACTCGTCTTGAGGAAATGGCAGAAAAGAGCAAGAGGAACCAAGGATTCAGCGATTCCTTGAGTTAGACACAATATAGATATGATGAATTGGTGGATAATGTATATAAAGTGATATAAATAGAATTGTGATCCAACTTATAATGAAGGATCAGAAGTTTTACTAAAAGTGTCAATTGAAATACCGATATAGATTATATAAAAGATGAAAGAGGGTATGGGAAATGATTAAAGCTATTACAAAAGGTAATTAATTTAGGAGCGGCTTCCGTTGAGGAGGTCGCTTTTTTTAAAAGCACATTACTAGATATGGAGAATTGCGGGATAATGTGGATAACTAAAAGTGCATAATATTTGGAGGGGGATTTATGTTGAAAGTAATACGGAATTGTCATATGAACAGCTAAATTCTATACATGCATTAGTCCATTTTTATGACATGATAATTACAGATTTTTGCATTCAAATGTCAAGAATTCATTTGGGAACAAGATTGTTCACAATCAGTTGCAAATAAAGATAAGGGAGATATAAATATAACTAGCTTATTTATGACACTTGAGAAGGCAATAGCTAATCAATTATTTTATAGATATATTTCAGTCGATCTTAACGTGGATGTAGATTCAGAATATACGGCTGATGATACTGCTAATAAGGATGAGCATTATTTACGCACAAGAAGTTGTCAATTAATAGGGAAATACATAGAGAGAATATACGATCGCTTGAAATTGGGATGATAATGGCACACTTTTGGCACGATCTTGGCAAAGTATTTTGTCTGAGAGCGGTTATGATGGTATTAGGTGATAAATTGAGAGCGGCTTCCATTGCGGAGGTCGCTTTTTTATTCGACAAAGTTTTTAAATGATTGAATAAGCTAAATTCTTTCCGATATAAAAGTGGGAGGGAATGATATGAACTTTGAGACTAAATATCTTATAAGGTGGGGAATACCAGGTTGGGTTTTCTTGCTTATGAGTTTATGGCCTGTAGCGGTTTTTCATGCTAATCTACCGACTGATAGTCCAGTGGAAAGTATTAGTGTTATATTTAGTACAGCAGCTATAGGCATTGTAATTGGGTATCTCATACATCAAATGTATTTTGCTTGGAGCTGGATATTAGGTTTTGGGAGAAGGAGTATACTTACATCTGAAATAGCAGAGTTAATTGATGCTCCCCAACCAGTTGAAAAGGCAAAATGGTATAAATTCAGAGAACGTAATATATTATCAAAAAAGAGGGCTAAGGAATATTTCAATCTAGAATTTGAATGGCAAAATAGACTATCAAAAGTTAAAGAGGACAGTAGGCGCGATTATATTGCAAAGCGCTATGCACATTTATTATCTACTACTCATAGTTTAGGTGCATTATGTTTCTCGTTATTATTATCGTTAATAATAAATATAATCCATTATATTTTAATGCTTGTGAATATGTTAAGTTATAATTCGTTAGTATTTATAAATATATTTATAATCTCACTTATCCTTTTCCCCTGTTATGTAAATCAAAAATATTTTTCGGAGAACGTAGAAGAATTTAGAAATAAATTCTTAAAAGATTTTTATAAAAATAGTTAAATTATAAAAGCACCAGGATGCTTATCCAGTTTGGACAAGTGTCTTGGTGTTTTTAAATTATCCCAATATAAATGAAATAAAGAGGCGAAACCAAATGAAAAAGTCATTAAATCTGCTAGTGTGTCCAAGATGTAAAACTGAGTACACATCCTACTATACAAAAACGGAAATCAGGCCATTATATTACAGCCGCTTCAAAATATGGTGAAGTAAAGCAGAAGTAAATGAAAAGCCCTTCCAATTTGGAGGGGCTTTTCTTTGTTATTCATCGCTGTCCAATTCCCATAATTTTTGACCGTCTGCTAAATAAACTGCACTTGGTGTATCTTTATAAAGTGAAATTTCAATTAAGGAACTTTTTTCTTGCTTTAACCAATCATATATATCACAGTCGTAATTAGTGGGGTGGGATAAGATGTTATTTACTTGAAATGCGACTGCGTCATACTCTGTATAATTGACATCATCATCTTCCAATCCGTTATCAGTTTCATAAAGTGTGTCAGGTTCTCCAATAACTTTTAAACCACTTTTCCATTCTATTATCAAATCGTTATTTTTATATTTTCGTAATGCTGAAATTAATGGGTCATATCCCATTTGAATCCCCCTTAGTTTATGGTTTTAAAGGCTCTGATGGTACTATATGAGCGCCGTTTTTACTGTAGTGTATTAAGCCTCTAGTAGTCTCCACATACTTACCGGTATCTTTATCGTAGTATTTTCCAATCATCTGTCCAAAGTCTACTCTTTCTTTGTGCTCTCCTATTTTTGTACCTTTCCCAGCGAACTTATCCAGCAATTCTTGTGCTTTTTTATTATCTCCATAAAAAATGCTTTTATTTGGACGGCCATTCGCAACTTCTTGCTTATAGTTAGGTGCATCAGGAATATGTTTCTCTTGAGCGCCTGGTTTTACTTTTACAGGGAAACCATTTACTTCACGATACGGACCTTTTGGTACGGAATGTTTGCCGAAGGAAGGTGTTTTGACAATCTTCTTGGCTACTTTCTCTCCTTTCATTATTTTAAATACGTATTTTCCTACTTTAGCGATTTTAGCTCCGGGTATCATGTACAAGCTTGATACTAGACGGTCCATGTCAGCGACTTTGTCACCTGTTACAGGGTCTCTTCCTGTGATGACTCGAATGGCATCATTTATTCCTGTAAATTCAACCGCTGTATTTAAGATGTTTGAGGTTTGTTTCAAGTCAGAAATCTTTGTGATGCTTTCAATCTTCACTTTGTTTTGATCCGATATTCGTAACCGATATAGCATTCCATCTCGAATAACTTCAACTGTTTTGGCATTTGCGAAGTCAATCTTTTCATTTGTATTATATACTTTTCCATTTACGAACACGGCGTTTTGATTGATTTTATTAGACGGTTTCTTCTTCACAAGAGTATCCACATTCGATTGCTCTTTATCATTCAGCTTGTTCAGCATGATCATCATTGGGTTTTCTTTAGGGTTGTCTATTTTTTCATTCAATTCGCTGATGTTGCTGCTGATTTTTTCTTCTTTTCCACCTTTGAAAATAGAGCCTTTTTGATAACTGGTAATTTCAATTTTCGGGCCAGTGAACATCTTGCTTAAAGTATCTATGTATTGCTTCATTGTGTGAAGGGAACTTTTTGTTTCATTTAGAGCACTTGTTTGTTCTCTGTCAAATGCATGAAGTAGTCCAATGGTTTTGGACGTCTCAAGCCAGGCTTTTTGATAGCTTTGTTGAAAAGCAGATTCGTCTACATGAGGCAAATGCTCAATATGGCTGACCCTGCTGAGCGCTTGATTCACATCGGATACAATATCAGAAATAGTCCGTTCGGCTTTTTTTAACCCTTGGTCAAGCTCGTGTTCAATGAATGATTGAGAGATAAAACCATTCGGGTTTGATTCAAAAGCATGAAGTGCCTGTTTTGTCTTTTTTAGTGCACCACTGTATTCTTCAATGACGATCTGAAAGAATTGCAAAAAGGGAATGTGACACTCCATATAAAAATCTTTTATCGCTTGTCCAGCTTCTCCCTTCAATGCACCATCTAAGGAGATGATTTGGTTGATTTGCTTTTCTAGGGACTTAACATTATGTGATTGCTGCTTCAACTTGTTCAGCGTTTGGTCAATTCCATTCTTCAACTCAAAGACATCAAGGGTTTTCATTCCGTTCTCCTTTACTTTCTGTTAGTACTCGAAGCAATTAAGCGTCCACATAAAGAAAGGGAGCTGCATAAACGACAGCTCCCAAGTTGAGGAGTTAATTTTTCTTTTTTCTGTAGTCTTTTACTAAGCTTGAAACAACTAAACCCATCACACTATAAGCCACAAGATAAAATAAAACATTTGTTACAGGTGTATCAATTTTCCCTAAGATCATCACAAGGGCAATAATAGCGCAGGGTAAAGTAATTAATAACGTTTTGGATGGCGTGCTTTGCTGTGACACTTAATGACCTCCTGATTGATCCATTAAATAGATATTTTAGTTGATTTTAACATATGGAGATTGTACGAACAACATAAGGAGGATAGCAATCTACTTTAAGAGCGGACAAATGAAACTTACTGATTTTATGGAAATCATTTCAATTAAACCTTTTGTGTAATAAAATGTATATGATTTATACAAAGGGGTGAGATGGAGGTGAAGCATCTTTTAACGGCAATCGTAGTGGCTAGCATTGTGGGGATCATTGTATATGTTGCAGACGATCGTTTAAGCATGTTTCCGTTGATGCTGATTATAGCGGTTGCGATCTATATCGTAAGCAGGATTAGCGAAGCATTGATTAAGAAATACTCAAAAGAAAATAGTTAATAGCACCGCCCTCCATTGGAAGGGCGTTTTTTTATTAACCTTCCTAATGAAAGAGGCATTGTAAAGCAGTAAATGTTCAAAAGAGAGAATATTCTTTCTCCCACTAAAAAAAGTAAGGTGTATAAGATGAAAACGAAGAACCAGTTTGTCTTGTGACGGATTTTCCTTATCATGTAATGACGAGAAACCCATGAAATTATGGGTTCTTTTATTTCTCTAGTCAAACTAAAATCAAGGTGCCACCAATTCGACTTTCATTCTATCAGGATCTTCAAAATAAACAGCGTAGTGTTTATCGCCGCCTGCGAAGGGGTGTGTATCGGTATAAAGAATTTTAACACCCATGCTTTTTAACTTTTCAGTCATATCATCTACTTGCTGCCGGGAACTGGCATGAAAAGCCAGGTGGTTTAGACCTGCCCTGCGTCTATGATAGGGTATGTCCATAAATCGTTCCTCCGTTTGTACGAAAACGATATACGTTTCTCCCAATTTCCAACTTCGACCGCTTTCCCAGGTTTGATACGGCTCGTAGCCTAACTCCTCTAAAAACCACCCCCAAAAAATAATCGAATTCTTTAAATTCGAAACATTTAGTTCAATGTGATGAATAAGCCCTTTTGACAATAGATGAGCCCCCCATTTAGAAGATTAATGATTATATGACTTAATGTAACTTAATTCAGATGAATATGGAACTCTATTTAATGGTTTAGCTGTTAATGAATAAATCTAAAGAAGAATATGCTGCTTCTCGAAAGCTTTCAGCAATTTTAAGGCAAATTTAAGATCGGATTTCATTTCAAATGTATTAAATCTTTGTTACAATAAGACAGCTTTGCTCAGAAGAGACGTTCCAAGGTTCGACATTTTTTTAGCATTTCTTAAAATTTTTATGGTTTGATATGAAACTCTTTGAATGAGTCATGCGTCTCTATAAGTGTCAAAAGAAAAGAGGTTATCAATATGCTATTCAAAAAGCTATCAGAAAATAAGTCTGTAAAATGGATAGGATATACAAGCTTTTACTTACTTATTTTGCTATTATTGTTCTTTATTTACGGATTCCACACAGCAAATACGGGATCATTCATTTACAACGATTTTTAATTGGAGATTAAATTATGAAACTATTACAAACGATTCATGAATACCAGCAAACAAAACCAACACAGCCAGCATTTGTTTCTCAACATGCATCGATCACATATGATGAACTTTGGCATTTATCAGACCAAATGGCTGGTGCGATCGATGCAGTCGCAGCTGGCAGTGAACCTGTCATTGTATACGGTCATATGGAGCCAGAGATGCTGATTTCTTTCTTAGGCAGTGTGAAATCAGGCAGACCATATATTCCGGTCGATATCTCAATACCTGTCGAGCGTATCGTCTCAATTATTGAAAGCTCAAAAGCCAGTCTATTGATTTGTGCAAATGAGCAGAATGTATTAGATGTAGAAGAACACATTGATGTGAAGAGTGCGGCATCGCTTTTAGCACTTGAAAAAGAAGCACCGCCATCCACGCAGTGGGTTCAACAAGATGATGTTTTCTACATTATTTATACATCTGGCAGTACCGGAAAACCGAAGGGCGTTCAGGTAACTGCCAATAATTTAGAAAGCTTTACAGATTGGATGTGCCGTGACTTCCCAATTGGTGAGGGACGCACATTCTTAAATCAAGCACCATTTTCTTTTGACTTATCAGTGATGGATCTCTATCCAGCGCTTCAATCAGGCGGCACGCTTTACTGTTTAGTAAAAGATCTCGTCAACAAGCCAAAGGATATGTTTGCAGCACTTGGTCAATCTGACGTTGAAGTGTGGACATCAACACCTTCTTTTGTGCAAATGTGCTTAATGGACCCTTCCTTTACAGGGGAGCTTTTACCTGAGCTGAAAGTTTTCTTGTTCTGCGGTGAGGCGCTTCCTGTAGCTGTAGCAAGTGCACTTCTGGAGCGTTTTCCAAAGGCGCAGGTCTTTAATACGTATGGTCCAACTGAAGCAACAGTTGCAATCACATCGATTGAAGTCACGCAGGAGATTCTTGATCAGCACGATTCTTTACCAGTCGGCTATGCCAAACCTGATACAGACATCGTCATTTTAGATGAAGAAGGCAAGACACTTCTTGATGGTGAAAAAGGAGAAATTGTCATCGTGGGGCCAAGCGTCACGAGAGGCTACTTAGGTGAACAAGCCTTGACAGATAAAGTGTTCTTTGAATACGAAGGACGTCCTGCTTACCGTACAGGTGACGCAGGTGTGGCGCAGGATGGTTTAATTACGTGCCATGGCCGTCTCGACTATCAAATTAAGCTTCATGGATACCGGATGGAGCTTGAAGAAATTGAATATCATGTAAGCGAGACAACCTATGTCAATGCTTGTGTGATTGTGCCATTCCAGCCAAACGGTCATGTCGAGTACTTGATTGCAGCGATTGTTCCAGCAGCTCATTCATTTGAAAAAGAGTATCAGCTGACAAGCGCGATTAAGAAAGAAATGGCGGATTCACTGCCAGCGTACATGATCCCAAGAAAGTTTGTCTATCTTGAGCAGCTGTACATGACGCCAAACGGGAAGGTTGACCGTAAGAGAATCGCGAAAGAGGTTCTTCTATGATTCCGTTTAGTTCATTCTTTTTCTTCATTCTAATTGGTATTCTTCTTTTGCCGACGATCATTCTTGGTCTTCGCGGCAAAAGAATGCAGGGCTACAACATGTTTGCAACGGTTGTGGCGCTGGCACTTATTTTCTCAAAGGATGCCCATGGCGCGTTGCTGCTCTTCTTGTTCACGGTGTGGCAAATCTTCATCATCCGCCTGTACCTTGCGTACAGGTTAAAGGCGAATCAGGCATCTGTTTTCTATGCAGCAGTGGTGGCATCTATTTTGCCGCTTGTGCTGTCAAAGATTTTACCGTTCTTTTTAACTCATCAGCCGCACCAGCCGCCGCCAATGAACTGGCTGAGCTTTTTGGGGATCTCGTACTTAACATTTAAAGGTGTTCAGTTAATTATCGAGACAAGAGACGGCTTGATTAAGAAGAAAATTCCGATTCACCGTTTGGTCTATTTCATTGTCTTTTTCCCGACGATTTCATCAGGTCCGATTGACCGTTACCGCCGATTTGAAAAGGATATGGATACGCCGCCTGAAAAGGAAGCATACAGTGATCTTCTATATGCCGGTATTCATAAAATTTTTATTGGCTTCTTATATAAGTTCATTATTGGGTATCTAATTCACACATATATTCTGATGAATATCCATCATATTAGCAGCAGTCACTTTGTTCAGCAGTTAACGTATATGTATGCTTACAGCATGTATTTGTTCTTTGACTTTGCTGGATATACAATGTTTGCTGTAGGTGTGAGTTATATTATGGGCATTAAGTCGCCAGAGAACTTTAATAAACCGTTTATCAGCCGAAACATTAAAGACTTCTGGAATCGCTGGCATATGTCCCTGTCCTTCTGGTTCAGAGACTACGTGTTTATGAGATTTGTGTTCTTTATGACCAAAAAGAAGTGGATTAAGAACCGTATGGCTGTATCAAATATCGGGTACTTTGTCCTCTTTCTATTGATGGGTGCTTGGCATGGTCTTGCCCTTCAATATATTATTTACGGACTATATCATGCAGTTGTTATGTCCGGTTACAATTTATTTGAGAAATGGAATAAAAAGCACAAGTGGTGGCCGGATAATAAGGTCACAATGGTTGTGTCGATCATTATTACATTCCATGTGATTTGTTTCGGATTTTATATTTTTTCAGGAAAACCATTTCATCATTAATGATTAAGGGAGTAGAAAATTATGGAATTTAAAAATCAAGTATACGGTATTATTGCAGAGGTTTGTCAGGACGACGTTGTGAAAGAAAATCCAGAGATTGCGATTTTTGAAGAAGGTCTTCTTGATTCATTTGGTACAGTAGAACTGCTTATGGCAATTGAAAGTCAACTCGGAATCACTGTTCCGATTACAGAATTCGATCGTGATGTGTGGGATACGCCGAATCATATTGCTGAGCAGCTGGCAGAGATGAAGTAATGAAAAAGCGTTTTTTTGGGCCGCTTATTTTAGCGGCTGTTCTATTCATTGGTGTTCTTCTTGTACCAAATGCATGGCTCTCACACCTGATCCCAAAAGACAAATTACAAAAGTCAGCCACAGAATTAGATCCAGGGATGTTTCAAGGGCTTTATTTACAAGATGAAATGCTAAAAGATCCAACTTATTTGCCGATCTATGGATCTTCTGAACTATCACGTTTTGATCCATATCACCCTTCGAATTTCTTTCATGAGAATCCTCAAGGGTTTACACCTTATCTTATTGGAAAAGGTGGATCGCAATCATTAATTCATGCGATGAACTTTGCAGCGCATATGGATGAATTAAAAGGGAAGAAGCTTGTATTTATCGTGTCCCCGCAGTGGTTTGTGAAATGGGGATCTGACGAGAATCACTTTGCCCCTAACTATTCAGCGCTTCAAGCGCTTAATCTCGCCTATAATAAAGAAATTGATCCAACTGTGAAAAAAGAGCTGATCAAAAGAATCATGAAGTTTAAAGCAGTCAAAAACGACATGGTGATTACAGAGCTTTTTAAAGCAGAGCTATCTGGGAACAAGTTCGCTTATGGCGCGATTTCTCCTATTGCGAAAATGTACTATGGCATGCTTCAAAAGAAAGACATGTACTATACGATTGGATCGGGGCATGAGCGCAAGCTTCAACCGTCTCCTTCAGTCAAAGGAAAAACATGGGCTGAGCTTGAAAAAGAAGCGAGCATTTTTGGTGCGAAAAGAGCAGGGGACAACCCGTTTTATATTAATCAAAAACTGTTTGACCACAAGCTGAAACCGATCATGAAAAAGATGAAGGATTCCCGTGAAGGTCATTCTTATGCGGAATCACCAGAATACAAAGATTTTCAAATCATGCTTGATATTTTAAAACAGGCAGGGGCAAAGCCTTTGTTTGTAACGATTCCTGTCAACGGAAAGTGGTATGACTACACCGGTTTTCCGAAAGAAGGCCGTACAGGTTATTATGAAAAAATCAATCGTCAAATTCGAGATAATGGGTATGAAGTCGCGGATTTGACTAAGCATGAGTACGATCCATATTTCTTTAAAGATACGATTCATGTGTCTTATAAAGGATGGGTGTACATCGATAAGGCAATTGAAAAGTTTTACAAAGAGCAGTAGAATGCAGCAGCTTTCTGCTGCTTTTTGTTTGTCGAATCGGCGGATATCTTGTATAACTAAGGGAAAAGGGCTATGCTGTAGATGGAGGCGATATGATGAATCGTTCTGAGAAAAAAGAACTATTAAAGCGTTCGAAGAAGCATTTTAATGATCATGCCTTTTGGGAAAAGTTAAAAAAGACGGCACAAAAAGCTGGTGTCTCTCTTGTCTATGCTGTGCTATTACTTTACTATACATTGCAAAAACCCGAAGTGCCGGTCAAAGCAAAGACCTTGATTATTGGAGCACTCGGCTACTTTATCCTTCCACTTGATCTCATTCCTGATACATTGGTTGGTGTCGGCTATACAGATGATTTAGGAGCCATTACATTTGCTTTGCTTCAAGTAGCAATGTACATTGATGATGATGTGAAAGGGAAAGCAAAAGACAGGCTGTCAAAATGGTTCGGCGAAAAAACCGATACGTCTTTAATTGATCAAAAGCTTGAGGATGGCGGTATGCCGTCTGTATAAAGAAAAGCCTCCGTTATTGGAGGCTTTTTTCTTTACCCTAAAAATTTCACGCAAACTGGATGAGGGACGGTAATGTCTGATTGTAAGACAGTGAGTCGTCCTGTTTCTTTGTCGCGTTTGTATAACACAAGATTGCTAGATTCTTGGTTTGAACCGACGAGGAATTCTTCTGTTGGATCAAGCACAAAATCTCTAGGCCAGTTTCCTTCAGAAGAAGCAATCTCGACAAGGCTTAATTGGCCGTCAGCGTCTGTTTTAAAAATCGCAATGCTGTCATGACCGCGATTTCCTGCATAAACAAATTGTCCGTCTGAAGAGACATGAATGGCACTTCCTTGATTGTTCTCCGTAAAATCGCTTGGAATGGTCGCGATTGTTTGGATCTCTTCAAAATGACCATCTTCAAAGTAACGAAGCACAATGACCTCTGAGCTTAGCTCTGTCATGACATATGCCACAGGTTTCGTTGGGTGGAATGTGATATGACGAGGTCCGCTGCCTGGCTTTGTTTCAAATGTATGAGCAAGCTCAAGTTTGCCGTCTTCTTTCTTATACGTATAAATTCCATCTGTTCCAAGGTCAACAGCCACTGCAAATTGTTCATCTGGCGTGAGACCCATAAAGTGAGTGTGCGGCTTTTCCTGACGATCTTCGTTAGGGCCAGTTCCTTCATGCTGCGCCTGTGAGAGCGTGCGGATCACTGAGCCGTTTTCAGCATCGATTTCATACATCTCTGCTGTCCCTTTATGATAGTTCGCTGTATACGCCGTTTTCGTTTGACTGTCCACGCTGACGTGGCAAGGAGAAGCTCCATCGGCAAGCTCTTGGTTGATGAAGTGAAGTCTGCCTGTTGTTGAATCAATTTGATACGCAGCAAGGCCGCCCTGTGATCCTTTTTTCACAACAGCATAAACAAACTTTTGATCCTCTGACACGGTTAAATATGTAGGATTTTCAAGCTCAGCAGCGACTTCTACTTGCTCAATCTGCTGCTTGTCCGTATTTAATGTAAACGTATAAACACCTTTACTGTCTCCCTTTGTATACGTACCGATATAACCTCTGATGTTAGCCATGTATTGCCCTCCTTCTATTAGATGCTCTCATTCTATCATAAATTCATAGGAAAACGCTTTAGAAAGGCATGCTAAAAGAAAAACAAAGTCAATGAAATCTCACAATATTCATCAAAAATGTTGTGAAAAAATATCACAAAAGTTTTCTCAAAAGAAAACCGTTCATGTAAAGTAAATAAATTGAAGAAAAAATACAAAAAATTTTAAGTTTTTTCATTCCTTGTCTAGCAAAGGTGTAAGCGTATACATTTAATTTTGATTAGTCTAAATTGTCTAATAATTTTAAAAATGCTGTTGACACTGTATGGAAAGCGGCGTAAGATGGGTTCAACAAAAGCTAAACAAACACGCAGTGCAAGCGAGAGACACTTCAATATAAAGTGTCTGAAAATTCAACTACTTTTTGTTTGAAAGAGAGGGTGCTCACTGAAAATGGAAGACCAAAAGGAACAGTGGATCTTTTTAAACGATGAACTCGTGAAAAAAGAGGATGCGAAAATTTCAGTTTACGATCATGGCTTCTTATATGGCGACGGTGTTTTCGAAGGGATTCGCGTGTATAACGGAAATATCTTTCGAATGAAAGAACATTTAGACCGCCTGTATGATTCCGCTAGATCCATTATGCTGAACATTCCATATTCACTTGAGGAACTCACGGAGAAAATGATTCATACAGTTGAAAGGAACGGCCTAAAGGATGCCTATATTCGCCTTGTCGTCTCAAGAGGAGCGGGTGATCTTGGTTTAGATCCTAACAACTGCGGGAGAGCCAACACAGTGATCATTGTAGAGCCGCTGGCCATTTTTCCAAAGCACCTATATGAAACGGGTATTGATATTGTGACGGTTCCAACAAGACGAAATCGTCCAGATGTCCTTAGCCCAAAAGTGAAATCATTAAATTATTTAAATAACATTCTTGTCCGAATCGAAGCCCATATGGCCGGTGTGAGTGAAGCGCTGATGCTGAACGATCAAGGGTACGTGGCGGAAGGTTCTGCAGACAACGTGTTTATTTATAAAAAAGGCAAGCTTTATACACCGCCAGGTTATATCGGAGCACTTGAAGGCATCACAAGAAATGCCATCATGGAGATTGCAGAAGACTTAGGCTACGAAGTGAAAGAAGAACCATTCACAAGACATGATGTGTATACAGCTGAAGAAGTATTTCTAACAGGAACCGCAGCCGAAGTCATCGCCGTTGTAAAAGTTGACGGCCGTACAATCGGTGAAGGAAAACCTGGGTTCCACACAAACAAACTTCTTGAACAATTCCGTAAGCGAGTAGTTGAAGAGGGAGAAAAAGTCGTTTTTGCAGATGAAAACATTCATGCAAGTTAAATAGATATCGATAAACGTTGAAGAGGACTAGTAGCTTTAGAGTCAGTATCTACAGAGAGCCGGTGCTAGCTGGAAACCGGTGTTACTTTCTAAAGTGAACTCACCTCTGAGTGTCTGCTTGAAATGATAGTAGGGCAGACCGAGTGACATTGCTCACTCGTTACCAAAATGGACGAAAGATGTCCATGAGACGGCAGCAGGGTTTGCCGTGAACAAGGGTGGTACCGCGAAAAACAAAGCTTTTTCGCCCCTTTGACCTAGTGAAAAGTAGTGTCATTGTGGGGTGAGAAGGCTTTTTTATATGGTCTCATATCTCTATCTTGAATGGAAAAGGGTGAAAGGACTTGACTGAAGCAAGACAAAGAGGAGGAAATCAAATGGGGACAAATGTACAAATGGAGACGGAAAAATCAAAAGCACCACAAACGATGAACGGTGCACTCATGTTAATTGAAGCACTCAAAAGAGAAAAAGTAGAAGTCATTTTCGGCTATCCGGGCGGAGCAGTTTTGCCAATCTACGATAAAATTTACGATTCTGGTTTATTTCATGTCCTGCCAAGACATGAGCAGGGAGCGATTCACGCAGCAGAAGGATACGCAAGAGTATCTGGTAAACCGGGTGTTGTCATTGCCACATCAGGGCCGGGAGCGACAAACCTTGTGACAGGAATTGCAGATGCGATGATTGATTCACTTCCCCTTGTTGTATTCACAGGGCAGGTGGCAACGTCAGTCATTGGATCGGATGCATTCCAAGAAGCAGATGTACTCGGCATCACAATGCCAATTACAAAGCACAGCTACCAGGTAAGGAATCCAGAGGAATTACCGGGTGTCATTAAAGAGGCATTCCATATCGCAACAACAGGCAGACCTGGTCCAGTCTTGATTGATATTCCAAAAGATGTCGCAGGCATTGAAGGAACCTTTGAATATGATCAGCCAATTGATTTACCTGGTTATCAGCCAAAAGTAGAGCCGAACTATTTGCAAATTCGCAAATTAGTAGAAGCTGTCAGCAGAGCGAAAAAACCAGTCATTCTAGCAGGAGCCGGCGTACTTCATGGCAAAGCATCTGAAGAATTAAGACAGTATGTAGAGCAGCAGCAAATCCCAGTCGCTCATACACTGCTTGGACTTGGCGGATTCCCGGCAAAGCACCCTCTTTTCCTAGGGATGGCTGGGATGCATGGCACATATGCAGCGAACATGGCTCTTCATCAATGTGATCTGCTCATTTCAATCGGAGCAAGATTTGATGACAGGGTAACAGGTAACCTCAATCATTTTGCGAAACATGCGAAGGTCGCTCATATTGACATCGACCCAGCGGAAATCGGCAAGAACATTCATACCCATATCCCGGTTGTTGGAGACAGTAAGCTCGTTCTTGAAGAACTGATCAAGCAAGACGGGAAGCAAGGGGAATCAGACGAATGGAAAAATCAATTAGATCAGTGGAAGGAAGAATATCCACTCTGGTACGTTGAAAACGAAGCAGAAGGCTTTAAGCCTCAAAAGCTGATTGAATACATTCATCAATTCACAAAAGGTGAAGCCATTGTCGCAACTGATGTCGGACAGCATCAAATGTGGGCAGCGCAGTTCTATCCATTTGAAAATGCAGATAAGTGGGTCACATCTGGAGGTCTTGGCACAATGGGCTTCGGATTACCAGCAGCCATCGGCGCTCAGCTGGCTGATCAAGAGGCAACTGTTGTGGCGATTTTAGGAGACGGAGGTTTCCAAATGACCCTGCAAGAACTTGCCGTTATCCGTGAGCTGAACCTTCCAGTCAAAGTGATTGTACTCAATAATCACAGCCTTGGAATGGTAAGACAATGGCAAGAAATTTTCTACGAAGAACGCTACTCACATTCTAAATTTTCAGAGCAGCCAGACTTCGTCAAATTATCTGAAGCTTATGGCATTAAAGGAATCAGAATCTCATCAGACGAAGAGGCGAAAGAAAAGCTTGAAGAAGCCTTAACCTCTAGAGAGCCTGTTTTCATCGATGTCAATGTAGCGCGAGATGAAAAAGTATTCCCGATGGTAGCACCGGGGAAAGGACTTCATGAGATGGTGGGGGTGAAACCTTGAAAAGAATTATTGTGTTGACTGTATTAAATCGATCAGGCGTACTGAACAGAATCACAGGCCTCTTTACTAAAAGACACTACAACATTGAAAGCATTACGGTCGGCCATTCTGAGATTCAAGATGTATCACGCATCACGTTCGTCGTCCATGTAGACCAGGAGAAAGACATCGAGCAGCTGACAAAACAGCTGAACAAACAAATCGATGTGCTGAAAGTAACAGACATTACAAACCAATCAATCGTTCAGCGAGAGCTGGCTTTGATAAAAGTCGTATCTGCACCAGCATCTAGAATGGAGATCACAGGGGTCATTGAACCGTTTAGAGCTTCTATTGTAGATGTGAGCAGAGAGAGTGTCGTCATTCAGGTGACAGGTGAGTCTTCAAAAATTGAAGCACTCATTGAATTACTTAAGCCATACGGCATTAAAGAAGTCGCCAGAACTGGCACTACGGCCTTTGCGAGAGATAATCAGCAAAAGCCGCAAACAAATAAAACAATTTCAATTGTCTAAACAAAAGGAGAGAGTCAAATGGTAAAAGTATATTATAACGGTGATATTCAAGAAAACGTATTAAATGGTCAAAAGGTAGCAATCATTGGTTACGGTTCACAAGGTCATGCACATGCATTGAACTTAAAAGAAAGCGGCGTAGATGTGATCGTCGGCGTAAGAAAAGGCGGATCTTATACAAAAGCACAAGAAGACGGTCATCAAGTATTCACAGTAAAAGAAGCAGCGGCACAAGCAGACGTCGTGATGGTACTACTTCCAGATGAGCAGCAAAAGAAAGTATATGATGAAGAAATCAAAGATCAATTAGAAGCTGGCAACTCACTTGTATTCGCACACGGATTCAACGTTCACTTCCATCAAATTGTTCCTCCAAGTGACGTAGACGTGTATCTTGTAGCTCCAAAAGGACCAGGACATCTTGTGAGAAGAACATATGAGCAAGGCGCTGGTGTACCTGCCCTATTTGCTATCTATCAAGATGTATCTGGCCAAGCGAAAGACAAAGCACTTGCTTATGCGAAAGCGATCGGCGGAGCAAGAGCGGGTGTTCTTGAAACAACATTTAAAGAAGAAACAGAAACGGATCTATTCGGTGAGCAGGCAGTTCTTTGTGGAGGTCTTACTTCACTAGTAAAAGCAGGATTCGAAACGTTAACAGAAGCTGGTTATCAGCCAGAGCTTGCATACTTCGAGTGTCTGCATGAACTAAAATTGATCGTTGACCTTATGTATGAAGAAGGATTAGAAGGCATGAGATATTCAATCTCTGATACAGCACAATGGGGTGATTTCGTATCAGGACCACGCGTTGTGGATGCAAAAGTAAAAGAGTCAATGAAAGCTGTTTTGACTGATATCCAAAACGGAACATTTGCAAAAGAATGGATTGTTGAAAACCAAGTGAATCGTCCACGTTTCAATGCGATCAATGCAAATGAAAATGAGCACCAAATTGAAATCGTTGGTAGAAAGCTTCGTGAAATGATGCCTTTCGTTAAACAAGGAAAGAAAAAGGAAGCGGTGAGCGTCGGTGCGGAAAATTAATTTTTTTGACACAACACTTCGGGATGGAGAGCAATCACCAGGAGTGAACTTAAATGCACAAGAAAAGCTAATCATTGCAAAGCAGCTTGAGCGCCTTGGGGTTAATATCATTGAAGCGGGATTTCCCGCTTCATCCCGAGGGGATTTCTTAGGCGTACAAGAAATTGCAAGAACGATTAAAAACTGTTCTGTTGCTGGTCTTGCACGATGTGTGAAAGGTGACATTGATGCTGCATGGGAAGCATTAAAAGATGGAGTGGAGCCAAGGCTTCATGTCTTTATTGCCACTTCTGACATTCACCTGAAGCATAAACTCAAGAAAACACGTGAAGAAGTCGTAGAACAGGCTGTCGCAATGGTGAAATATGCGAAAGAACGTTTTCCAGTTGTCCAATGGTCAGCAGAAGATGCGTGCCGTACAGATCTTGCTTTCTTAGCAGAAATTGTAGAAAAGGTCATTGACGCTGGGGCGAGTGTCATTAACTTGCCAGATACAGTTGGATACCTAGCGCCAAAAGAGTACGGAAACATCTTTAAATATATGAAGGAACACGTTCCGAATATCGACCGCGTCAACTTGTCCGCTCACTGTCACGATGATTTAGGAATGGCTGTAGCAAACTCACTTGCTGCCATTGAAAATGGAGCAGATCAAATTGAAACGGCTGTCAACGGAATTGGCGAGCGCGCTGGAAATGCCGCTTTAGAAGAAATTGCAGTAGCTCTTCATATTCGAAAAGACTTTTACCAGGTCGAATCAACGATTCAATTGAATGAAATTAAGCGTACAAGTGATGTAGTGAGCAAATACTCAGGAATGATTGTGCCGCGTAATAAAGCAGTCGTTGGAAACAACGCATTTGCACATGAATCAGGTATTCACCAAGATGGTTTCCTCAAAGAAAAAACAACCTATGAAATTATTTCTCCAGAGCTTGTCGGCGTGACAACAGATGTGCTTGTCCTTGGAAAACACTCCGGAAGACACGCGTTTAAAGACCGTATGAAAACACTAGGCTTTAAACTAACGGAAGACGAAATCAATAAATTCTTTGAGACTTTCAAGAACTTGACAGAGAAGAAGAAAGAAATTACAGATGATGACTTGATCTCTATTATATTAGAAGAAAAAGTAGCAGACCGAAAAATCGGCTACGAATTTGAAAGTCTGCAAGTGCACTATGGAACAGAACAAATGCCAACAGCAACAGTTTCTCTGAAAAATCAAGAAACACAGGAAGTCATTCAAGAAGCAGCTACAGGTGCAGGCAGTGTAGAGGCTGTGTACAACACGCTTGAGCGCTGTATGGAAGAAAGAATTCATTTGCTGGACTACCGCATTCAATCAAATGGAAAAGGCAGAGATGCACTAGCAGAAGTATATGTCACTGTTTCAATAGAAGGAAAAGAAACAGCAGGACGCGGTGTAGCGCAAGATGTACTTGAAGCATCAGCAAAAGCTTACGTCAATGCAGTGAACAGACATTTAATCTTCAAATCAAATCTGATTGAAATTGAGAAACATCACGCGATCTCATAGGAAAGGAGGAAGGTTCTCATGAAAAAGAAAATTGCACTTTTGCCCGGCGATGGAATCGGACCGGAAGTCGTGACATCTGCGGTCGCTGTCCTTCAAGAGACGGCGGCGCAATTTAAGCACGAATTTGAATTCGAAACTGCGCTCATTGGCGGTATCGCAATAGATGAAAAAAACAACCCGCTTCCAAAGGAAACAGTAGATGTATGCAAAAACGCTGATGCGATTTTATTAGGAGCAGTCGGCGGACCAAAGTGGGATCAAAACCCGCCAGAGCTCCGTCCAGAAAAAGGCCTGCTCGCCATTCGTAAACAGCTGGACTTATTTGCCAACATCCGCCCTGTAAAGGTGTTCGATAGCTTAAGCGAGGCATCTCCGTTAAAACAAGATCATATTAACGGAGTCGATTTCGTCATCGTTCGTGAATTAACAGGCGGTCTCTATTTTGGTGAACCAAGCGAACGCTATACGGATGATGAAGGAAAAGAAGCTGCCGTTGATACGCTCCTTTATACAAAGGAAGAAATTGTCCGCGTATTAAAAGAAGCGTTCGACATGGCCTTAACAAGACGGAAAAAAGTGACGTCTGTGGATAAAGCGAATGTCCTTGCTTCTAGTAAACTATGGCGGGATGCAGTAGAAGAAGTTGCTGCTCAATATCCAGAAGTTGAATTTGAGCATATGCTCGTCGACAATGCTGCCATGCAGCTGATTTACAAGCCCGCTCAATTTGATGTCATTGTGACGGAGAATATGTTCGGTGATATTTTAAGTGACGAAGCTTCTATGATTACTGGATCACTTGGCATGCTGCCATCTGCTAGTTTATCAAGCAGTGGCCTTCATTTATATGAGCCAATTCATGGTTCAGCACCCGATATTGCGGGGCAAAACGTTGCAAACCCTCTGGCAACCATTTTATCAGCAGCAAGCTTGCTTAGAACATCCTTTGCATTAGAAGAAGAAGCGGCTGCAATAGAAGAAGCTGTCGAAGCTGTTCTTGCCTCTGGCAAACGAACAAAAGATTTAGCAGCAAAAGAGGGAACTTATCAAACGACTGAAGAAATCACTAATGCGGTTGTAGACGCACTCAAGCAGCGCGTGCAAACCATTGTGTAAATAGAATCTTGTGGAATTAGGTAGAGGGAGGAAAAGGGTTATGCCTCGAACAATCATCGAAAAAATATGGGATCAGCATGTAGTCAAAAGCGGCGAGGGAAAACCAGACCTTTTATATATTGATCTGCACTTGGTGCATGAAGTGACATCACCTCAAGCATTTGAAGGATTAAGACAAAAAGGGCGCAAGGTGAGAAGACCTCAAAACACGTTTGCGACGATGGATCACAACATCCCAACTGTGAATCGGTTTGTGATCAAAGATGAGATTGCTAAAAAGCAAGTGAGTGCCTTAGAGCGCAACTGTGCGGAATTTGGCGTTCGTCTTGCTGACCTTCACAGTGTTGACCAAGGAATCGTCCATGTCGTTGGACCTGAGCTTGGATTGACACTTCCGGGGAAAACAATCGTTTGTGGAGATAGTCATACATCAACTCACGGCGCGTTTGGTGCACTTGCCTTTGGGATCGGTACTAGTGAGGTTGAACATGTACTTTCTACACAAACACTTTGGCAGCAGCGTCCGAAAACGCTAGAAATTAGAGTAGACGGAAAGCTTCAAAAAGGGGTAACCGCCAAAGATGTCATTTTAGCCGTCATTGGTGCGCACGGCGTGAAGTTCGGCTCAGGTTATGTCATTGAATACACTGGGGAAGTATTCAGAAACATGACGATGGATGAGCGGATGACCGTTTGTAATATGTCAATTGAAGCAGGCGCAAGAGCAGGATTGATTGCACCTGATGAAGTCACCTTCGAATATTGCCGCGGCCGCAAATATGCACCGCAGGGTGAAGACTTGGAAGCAGCTATTAAAGAATGGGAAGAACTTAGAACAGATCCAGGTGCAACCTACGATAAAACCATTGTGTTAGATGGAAATGAGATTTCACCAATGGTTACGTGGGGAATTAACCCAGGAATGGTACTGCCTGTGGATGCATCAATCCCAGGACCTGAGGACTTTGCACAAGAAGATGATCAAAAAGAAGCGATTCGTGCTTACGAATACATGGGTGTCCACCCGCATCAGCGTATAGAAGATATTACGATTGAGCATGTCTTTATCGGCTCATGTACGAACTCAAGAATGACTGATTTACGTCAAGCTGCTTCTATGATTGAAGGACAAAAAGTAGCAGATCATGTCAGAGCGATTGTGGTGCCTGGCTCTCAAAGTGTCAAATTGCAAGCAGAAAAAGAAGGTCTTCATGAAATCTTCCTTGAAGCAGGATTTGAATGGAGAGAATCAGGCTGCAGTATGTGCCTTAGTATGAATAACGATGTGGTACCGGAGGGCGAACGCTGCGCGTCCACATCAAACCGTAACTTTGAAGGGCGTCAAGGGAAGGGTGCGAGAACACATCTTGTCAGCCCGGCAATGGCTGCAATGGCTGCGATACATGGCCGCTTTGTCGATGTCAGGAAGTTTAATCAAGAGAAAACAGTCGTGTAAGGAGTTGTCATAGATGGAGCCTTTAGTCACTCATAAAGGAAAAGCCGCTGTGCTTAACCGTATCAATGTAGATACAGATCAAATTATTCCGAAGCAATTTTTAAAAAGAATCGAACGAACAGGATATGGCCGCTTTGCCTTTTTCGACTGGCGCTATTTAGCCGATGGCAGCCCAAATCCAGATTTTGAACTAAATCAGCCGATCTATGAAGGAGCATCCATTTTGATCGCAGGGGAGAACTTTGGCTGCGGATCATCTAGGGAACATGCTCCTTGGGCGCTTGATGATTATGGCTTTAAAATTGTCATCGCACCATCATTCGCAGATATATTTCATCAAAACTGCTTTAAAAATGGTATGCTTCCGATTCGCCTTGATTATGATGTGTGGAAAACCTTTGCTGCGTCATATGAGAACAAAGGGTATGAGATGACGGTTGATCTTGAAAAACAGCAGATAGAAGATCATGAAGGGAATATCACCCCTTTTCAAGTCGACCCTCACTGGAGAGAAATGCTCCTAAATGGTTATGATGAGATTTCATTAACATTACTTCTAGAAGATGACATTCAAGCATTTGAAGAAAAGCGCAGCAGCTGGCTGCGCGCTTAAGCAACGAGAAGCTGTCCGCCCGAGGTGTGACGGCTTCTTTTTTGCATGAAAACCTCTCGTTACTTGTGTTTACTAATCTTCGTTGGTAAACTGATAAAAAATATGCGCCCGAAAGGAACGTAAGCATGAAGCATGACAAGAAGAAAGATAATGTCATTTTGTTTCCTGGTCTGAAAGAAAGACTGATTGAAAAAGGAATGGCAGCATTAAAAGATAAACAGTATCAAGAGGCGCTTCACTTGTTTTCAGAAGCTAAATCGTACGATGACGATGAAGAATCCGATATTCACCTTGGAATGGCCATTTGTTTTCTGGAGCTGGGTGAGCTGCAGGATGCAAAGCGTGTTTGTGAAAAAATGCTGCATGAAGGATATGGCCACTATTTCACTGTGCTCCAAGTGTATATGACGATCCTCATTCAGCTGAAAGAATATGAAGAAGTCAAACAGACGATTGAGGCTGTGCTCGAGGAAAACCACCTTCCGGCAGAAAGCGCGGAGCATTTTTACAAGCTGCTCGAATTTAGCAGAAAAATGATCGAATCACCTGAAGAGATTTTAGATGAAGATGAGGACGCCGGAAGTGAGGTCAACATAGATGATATGCTGAAGCGTCCGGAAGAACAGGTCCAGTTCATTCATTCATTGAAAGACCGGAATATTACACCGCATATGGGTCTATTAAATACCATCTTACAAAATCCTGATGGGAACCCTTTGGTCAAATCAATGATCCTGCAGCTTCTGGCAGAGCATGATGTGGCAAAACCGGTTCATGTGACAAAATTCGGTGATTCTTTAACCCTTATTCCTTCTGAGGCTGTAAAGCCAGAGCAGATGCCGCTTCTTCAGCAAGTCCTTCGTATGCTTGATGACACGCTTGGCAATGAGAATCCGACCCTTTACCAAGCCGTGGAAGAGTTATGGCGCCGGCACTTATTTGTGCTGTATCCATTTCTTCCTAAATACACAGATCCGAGTCTTTGGGCAGCAGCACTTCATAAAGTCGGCTATGAAATGCATGGGATTGAGATTGAACTCGAAGAATTGCATCTATTGTATGAATTTAACGAACGAGAGCTGAGAGAAGCTTGCACAATGCTGAAAGATATTGAAGAAATTTCTTATTTGTAATTTGTCGATTTAGTTGAAAGACGGACTTGTTATGTTATAATATAATGGTTGTATTTGTGCATATATAGTGCAGTTGTCAGATTCCAACGGTTGAAAGACGATATGTATAATCAAGTCAAATGTTGTATACATAATGCAAGCTTCTTAGCGGAGTGCGTGGTTTTTGATTGGACGAAGTCTTTATGATGCTTTAGAATGGAGCAACGCACAATCTGAATAGATTTTTGGAGGGAAACACACATGTCAGTAAAATGGGAAAAACAAGAAGGTAACGAAGGCGTACTAACTGTAGAAGTTGACGCTGAAACATTTAACAAAGCACTTGATGATGCATTTAAGAAAGTGGTTAAGCAAGTATCGATCCCTGGATTCCGTAAAGGGAAAGTACCACGTGGTCTTTTCGAGCAGCGTTTTGGTGTAGAATCTCTTTATCAAGATGCATTAGATATTCTTCTTCCGGTTGAATATCCAAAAGCAATCGACGAAGCTGGTATCGAGCCAGTTGACCGCCCTGAAATCGATGTTGAGAAAATCGAAAAAGGCGAAAACTTAATCTTCACTGCAAAAGTAACAGTGAAGCCTGAAGTAAAACTTGGTGACTACAAAGGTCTTAACGTAGAAAAAGACGACACAGCTGTTACTGATGAAGATGTACAAGAAGAGCTTAAAGGCATGCAAAACCGTCAAGCTGAGCTTGTTGTCAAAGAAGAAGGCGCAATCGAAAACGGCGATACAGTTGTTCTTGATTTCGAAGGATTCGTTGATGGAGAAGCATTCGAAGGCGGAAAAGCTGAGAACTACTCTCTTGAAGTAGGTTCTGGTTCATTCATCCCTGGTTTCGAAGAGCAATTAGTTGGTCTTGAAGCTGGCGCTGAAAAAGACGTAGAAGTTACATTCCCAGAAGAATACCATGCTGAAGACCTTGCAGGTAAACCAGCTGTATTTAAAGTGAAAATTCATGAAATCAAAGCAAAAGAACTTCCAGCACTTGACGATGAGTTCGCTAAAGATGTTGATGAAGAAGTAGAAACGCTTGCTGAGTTAACTGAAAAAACGAAGAAACGTCTTGAAGAAGCAAAAGAAAACGAAGCAGAAGGAAAACTTCGTGAAGAGCTAGTTGCGAAAGCTTCTGAAAATGCGGAAGTTGACATCCCACAAGCGATGGTTGACACTGAGCTAGACCGCATGATGAAAGAATTCGAACAACGTCTTCAAATGCAAGGAATGAACCTTGAGCTTTACTTCCAATTCTCTGGACAAGATGAAGATGCGCTGAAAGAGCAAATGAAAGAAGATGCTGCTAAACGCGTAAAATCTAACCTAACACTTGAAGCAATTGCTGCTGCAGAAAACTTACAAGTGTCTGACGAAGAAGTGGAAGAAGAACTTTCAAAAATGGCTGAAGCATACAACATGCCAATTGAAAATATCAAACAAGCGATCGGATCTACTGAAGCAATGAAAGAAGATCTAAAAGTTCGTAAAGCAATTGATTTTCTTGTAGAAAACCGTTAATATGGTGCATAATAATAAAACAGGGCGCGAGTGACTCGTGCCTTGTTTTGTACAATTTTTGACTTATCATCGCTTCTTTTGGAAACGATAGTGTAAGTCGCATCTTTCTGTCATACATATCTCAATGTGCAGTGTTAGAAACACATCGTTACCGTCTTTTAGGAAAGTATGGTAAAATGCATACATACTGGACCCAGAAAGGTAGCTGACTGTTAGCTACAGGCAAGTGAAGAAGAATAAGGGGTGAAAGAATGTTTAAATTCAACGAGGAAAAAGGTCAATTAAAATGCTCGTTTTGCGGAAAAACGCAAGATCAAGTGCGTAAACTGGTCGCAGGACCTGGCGTATATATATGTGATGAATGTATCGAGCTTTGCACGGAAATAGTTGAAGAAGAGCTCGGCACAGAGGAAGAAGTTGAATTCAAGGATGTTCCGAAGCCTCATGAAATTCGGGAGATTCTTGATGAATATGTCATCGGACAAGACAATGCGAAAAAATCCTTAGCTGTAGCGGTGTATAACCACTACAAACGGATCAATTCCAACAGCAAGATTGATGATGTTGAGCTTTCGAAAAGTAATATTTCTATGATTGGACCAACAGGAAGCGGTAAAACATTACTTGCTCAAACACTTGCACGTATTTTAAATGTGCCATTTGCGATCGCAGATGCAACATCATTAACTGAAGCGGGTTATGTTGGTGAAGACGTAGAGAATATTTTACTAAAGCTGATCCAGGCAGCGGATTATGATGTAGAAAAAGCGGAAAAAGGCATTATCTACATCGATGAGATCGATAAAGTAGCAAGAAAATCAGAAAACCCTTCTATCACTCGCGATGTATCTGGGGAAGGCGTCCAGCAAGCCCTTTTGAAAATTCTTGAAGGAACAGTCGCTAGTGTACCGCCTCAAGGTGGACGTAAGCATCCGCATCAAGAATTCATTCAAATTGATACGACGAACATCCTCTTCATTTGTGGAGGAGCCTTTGACGGGATTGAGCAAATCATCAAACGCCGCTTAGGTCAAAAAGTAATTGGATTCGGTGCGGAAAATAAAGTCGAAGATCTTGAAAAAGAAGTCCTTCTATCAAAAGTACTGCCAGAAGACTTGCTTCGCTTCGGTTTAATTCCAGAATTCATCGGTCGTCTGCCGGTTATTGCAAGCCTAGAGCCGTTAGATGAAAAAGCACTTGTAGAAATCTTGACGAAGCCTAAAAATGCGCTTGTTAAGCAATATACAAAAATGCTTGAGCTTGACGATGTAGAGCTTGAATTTGAAGAAGATGCTCTTAGCGAAATTGCGAAAAAGGCAATTGAGCGTAAAACAGGAGCTCGTGGTCTTCGCTCGATCATTGAAGGCATCATGCTTGATGTCATGTTTGACCTTCCATCTCGTGATGATATTGAAAAATGTGTCATCACTGGTGCAACGGTTGCTGATGGTGAGCCGCCGCGTCTTGTGTTAAAGGATGGCACAGTCGTCAACAAGGATACTAAAACATCTGCATAAGAGAAGTCTCGCTCCTGAATCATTTTGATTCAGGAGTTTTTTATTTATCGTAGAAGACGTGTTTATTCCGTCCAGCTCTAGGAAATACTAGCAGACAGAAACCAATACATACGATAGATGAAGGAGGGAGCACCGATTGAGCTGGACAGGAATCGTATTATTTATACAGCTGTTCTTTGGTATCGTCATCGGGCTGTACTTTTGGAACTTACTGCGAAATCAGCGCACACAAAAGGTGACGATAGACAAAGAATCAAAAAAAGAAATGGAAGCACTCAGAAAGATGCGGTCAATCAAGCTGAGTGAGCCTTTATCAGAGAGAGTCCGGCCAAAGGGGTTTCAAGATATTGTAGGGCAGGAAGACGGCATTCGTGCTCTAAAAGCAGCGCTGTGCGGACCGAATCCTCAGCATGTCATTGTCTATGGACCACCGGGGGTTGGAAAAACAGCCGCTGCCCGTCTTGTCATGGAAGAAGCGAAACGTCATGCTGATTCACCGTTTAAGAAAGATGCGGTATTTGTGGAGCTCGATGCCACAACCGCAAGATTCGATGAACGGGGCATCGCAGACCCGCTCATTGGTTCTGTGCATGACCCAATTTACCAAGGGGCGGGAGCGATGGGACAGGCAGGCATTCCGCAGCCAAAACAAGGAGCCGTTACGCATGCGCATGGCGGGGTTCTGTTTATCGATGAAATTGGGGAACTGCATCCGATTCAAATGAACAAAATGCTGAAAGTCCTTGAAGATCGGAAAGTATTTTTAGATAGCGCCTACTACAGTGAGGAAAACACTCAAATTCCGAATCACATTCATGACATTTTTCAAAATGGACTTCCGGCTGATTTTCGATTGATTGGCGCCACGACAAGAACACCTGAAGAAATTCCACCAGCGATTCGATCGAGGTGTTTGGAAATTTTCTTTAAGGACCTTGACCAGCATGAACTGAAAATTGTCGCTGCTAAGGCTGTCCAGAAAATCCAAAAGGAATTATGTGATGAAGGGCTGAACCTGTTAACCTCTTATGTGAAAAATGGCCGTGAAGCAGTCAATATGGTGCAGATCGCCGCTGGAATGGCCGTCACGGAAAACAGAAAAGACATCACGATCGCCGATGTCGAGTGGGTCATTCACTCAAGCCAGCTGACACCAAGATATGAACAAAAAGTACCGGAAAAGCCAAAAGTCGGTGTAGTGAATGGTCTGGCAGTCTACGGACCAAACAGCGGTGCCTTGCTCGAGATTGAAGTGAATATATGTAAGGCACTCGAAAAAGGAAGTATCAACATTACAGGCATTGCAGAAGAAGAAAGCATTGGCAGTCAGTCTAAATCTATTCGACGAAAAAGTATGGCAAAAGGATCTGTTGAAAATGTATTAACAGTGCTGAGAAACTTAGGGATACGGACAAATGAATATGACATCCATATTAATTTTCCAGGCGGTGCCCCTATTGATGGACCGTCTGCTGGGATTGCCATGGCGGCGGCGATTTTCTCTGCCATTCATCAAATCCCGATTGATCATCTGACAGCAATGACAGGTGAAATCGGATTGCAGGGTCAGGTGAAGCCGATCGGCGGTGTGATACCGAAGATTAAGGCGGCGAAACAAGCTGGTGCCACAACCGTGATTATTCCTTATGACAACCAGCAGTCGATCTTAAAAGAGATTGAAGGCGTCACTATTGTGCCTGTGAAGCACTTCCAAGAGGTGCTGGATCACTGTTTGGTCAACCCGCCAGGCGAGAAGAAAGATGGACTAGAAGAGGAAATGAAAAGAAAATCTGTTTAATCCCCATCACATATGGGGATTTTTTAGTGAAATAGATCTTTTTTTCTTTTTCAAGATAAAAAGAAAGGGTATACTACGGTAAGATCATCATTTCTCAAGTCTTTTACATTGTACAAGACTGAAACAGGTATATTATAATGATTCATACTAGTGACGGAGGTGTCAATCAACATGGCAGATGAAATCAAAAAGAATGTTCCGCTCCTCCCATTGCGAGGCTTGCTTGTTTATCCAACAATGGTCTTGCATTTGGACGTTGGACGCGAGAAGTCTGTTCAAGCTTTAGAACAGGCGATGATGAACGATCATATGATTTTTCTAGCAACACAGCGGGAAATTTCAATAGATGAACCAGGTGAAGAGGAAATTTTCAAAGTCGGCACCTACACAAAAATCAAACAAATGCTGAAGCTGCCGAATGGAACGATTCGTGTACTCGTTGAAGGCTTAAATCGAGCGCAGATCGAGTCATATGTGGAGCTTGAGGACTATACGTCCGTCGATATTAAAGAATTGGCAGAAGAAGAGTTAAAGGACGCAGAAGCAGAAGCACTCATGCGCACTTTGTTAGATCATTTTGATCAGTACATAAAAATTTCAAAAAAAATCTCAGCTGAAACATATGCAACGGTGACGGATATTGAGGAACCGGGGAGAATGGCAGATATCGTCGCTTCTCACCTGCCGCTCAAATTAAAGGACAAACAAGAAGTACTGGAAACAGTGGATGTCAAAAAACGTCTGAATCGTGTCATCAGCTTAATCCACAATGAAAAAGAAGTGCTGGAAATTGAAAAGAAAATTGGCCAGCGTGTCAAACGTTCAATGGAACGAACGCAAAAAGAATATTATTTGCGTGAACAAATGAAAGCCATTCAAAAGGAGCTTGGAGACAAGGAAGGAAAAACAGGCGAAGTCAGTTCATTAATGTCTAAAATCGAAGAGTCCAGCATGCCTGAGTCTGTTCGTGAAACGGCGTTAAAAGAATTGAACCGTTATGAAAAAATTCCTTCAAGCTCTGCGGAGAGCTCTGTCATTCGAAATTATATTGATTGGCTGATCAATCTTCCATGGGGCATCTATACAGAAGATCGTCTAGATTTAAAGCTTGCAAGTGAAATTTTAGATGATGAGCATCATGGGCTGGAAAAAGTCAAGGAACGTGTGCTTGAATACCTTGCTGTACAGAAGCTGACCAATTCATTAAAAGGACCGATTCTTTGCTTAGCAGGACCTCCTGGGGTAGGGAAAACGTCACTTGCCAAATCGATTGCTAAATCACTTGATCGAAAGTTTATCCGTATCTCTCTTGGCGGGGTGCGTGATGAATCTGAAATTCGCGGACATAGAAGAACGTATGTAGGGGCGATGCCAGGCCGTATCATTCGCGGGATGAGTAAGGCAGGCACAATGAATCCAGTGTTTCTTTTAGATGAAATCGATAAGATGTCCTCTGATTTTAGAGGTGATCCGTCTTCTGCGATGCTTGAAGTGCTGGATCCAGAGCAAAATCACAACTTTAGCGATCACTATATTGAAGAGACATTTGATTTATCGCAGGTGTTATTTATTGCCACTGCCAACAATTTAGCAACCATTCCAGGTCCACTTCGTGATAGAATGGAGATTATCACGATTGCAGGGTATACAGAGGTTGAAAAAGCAGAGATTGTGAAAGATCATCTTCTGCCGAAGCAGCTAAAGGAGCACGGATTAAAGAAAGGGAACTTGCAGCTTCGTGAAGCAGCGATTTATGATATGATTCGCTATTACACAAGAGAAGCAGGAGTTCGTGGATTAGAGCGTCAGCTTGCGGCCATTTGCCGAAAAGCGGCAAGAGCGATTGTGGCTGAAGACCGCAAACGCATCACAGTGACGGAAAAGAACTTATCTGAATTTCTCGGAAAAAGACTTTACCGTTATGGTCAGGCTGAAACGACAGACCAAGTCGGGGTTGTCACAGGACTTGCGTATACGACAGTTGGAGGAGACACCTTATCAATTGAGGTATCACTTTCTCCTGGTAAAGGCAAGCTCTTGTTAACAGGTAAGCTTGGTGATGTCATGAGAGAATCTGCACAGGCGGCATTCAGTTATATTCGATCCAAAGCAGATGAACTGAACATTGATCCTAATTTTAATGAAAAGCACGATATTCATATCCATGTTCCAGAGGGTGCGGTTCCAAAGGACGGGCCATCAGCTGGTATCACCATTGCGACGGCTCTTGTATCAGCACTCACAGGACGTCCTGTGTCAAAAGAGGTTGGTATGACAGGAGAGATAACGTTAAGAGGAAGAGTGCTTCCGATTGGCGGACTAAAAGAAAAAGCATTAGGCGCACATCGTGCAGGATTGAAAACCATTATTCTTCCAAAGGACAATGAGAAGGATATTGATGATATTCCTGAAAGTGTGAGAGAAGGACTAACCTTTATTCCGGTCTCACATTTAGATGAGGTGCTTGAGAAAGCATTGGTAGGAGAGGGAAGATGAAAGTAACAAAATCAGATATCGTCATTAGTGCGGTGAAACCAGAGCAGTACCCGAGCGGCGGACTGCCTGAAATCGCGCTTGCTGGACGATCAAATGTTGGAAAGTCCTCGTTCATCAACTCATTGATTAATCGTAAAAATTTAGCGCGTACGTCTTCTAAACCAGGTAAGACCCAGACGCTTAATTTCTACATTATTAATGATATGCTCCATTTTGTGGACGTTCCGGGCTACGGTTTTGCCAAAGTATCAAAAACAGAGCGCGAAGCCTGGGGTAGAATGATCGAAACGTATATTACAATGCGTGAAGAATTAAAAGCAGTCGTCCAAATTGTGGATCTGCGCCATAAGCCATCAGTAGATGATGTGAACATGTATGAGTTCCTTAAATATTACGGAGTTCCCGTGATCGTCATCGCAACAAAAGCGGATAAAATTCCAAAAGGCAAATGGGAAAAACATGCGAAAGTCGTCAAACAGACGCTCGACATTGACCCTTCAGATGAACTCATCCTATTCTCTTCTGAAACAAAAAAGGGGAAAGATGAAGCCTGGAATGCGATCCTTGCGAAGGTAAACGGCTAAGAAGCAATAAAAAAGTTGTAAGAAAACTTATGTTTTCTTACAACTTTTTTTCATATGCGGACAGAAGACGCAGAATATGAATGAAAACGATGAATTTAAAATTAATTTTTTGTTTCTAGAATCACTTAAATTGTTTGTTGAGGAAAGTTAATTAAAACTGCACTCTGTGTTAAATAAATACTTTGTTTACAAATAAAAACAATTTTGCTAATATGAAATTGAAAATATTTCAGATAGGAGTGGTAATAGTGAAACTAAAAGCAAGAACTTGTTACAATTACTCACTAAATGAAATGAAGGAAAAACAATCAAAACTGAAGGCGAGAACGTGCTATAATTACTCGCTAAATGAAATGAAAGAAATGCAAAAGGAATTAAAGAAAAAGTAAGAGAAGTTTTCATGAGAAACAGAGATTTTTAAAATCTCTGTTTCTCAACACTTAAATAAGGAATAGTGTATATGAACATTAGTAAAGTGAATACATTAGTCTATTTGGATACCATGATCGTTTTCATAGGGGCATTAGTTTGGACTGGATTGCCTCTTTATTTTTTTGAAATGACAGGCTCATATTTTTATGCAGGCAGTATGTATCTGATTGGTGGTTTTTCATTTATCTTAAGTAATATTGTGAGTAATTATTTATTTAAAGTCTTATCTAAATACACGGCAAAATTTTTTGTCTTTACTTTGTCTATCTTAACCATTGTTTCGTTTTTTGCTTTAAACAAACAATTATTTAATTTAATGTTTTGTTTAATGCTTGCTTTTCAATTTTTTATAAATGGCCTATCGTTTATTTTGGAATCAGGTTTTAACATGTATTTATCCAATCAGCCTCATAAAGATATTGCATATCGTAATATGTTTTTACTTTCAGCTAAAACAATTGGTTTCTTTAGTGGGCCCATTTTATTTATATTCATTGGGGAGGAAATGTATCTTTTTTTTCTAATGTTCTTTGTTGCTTTGTTGGTGTATGAGTATTTATATCCGATTGTTCCCCGCTTGAAAATTGAAAGTATATCTTTAAAGAATGTTGGAATATTCAAAAAAACACCAAAGAGTTATTTGTTCATCATGTTTATTGATGGGATGTTTTTACCTATAGTTATGAATTATTCCTTTATTATTCTGAAAGAAACGTTTTCTGCAAGCGATCTTACTGTGTCATTATTTTGGCTAATTGGCGGGGTATCAGTTTTACTAGGAAATCTATTGATCCGAAGAATTGATATAAAAAAAATACATTCGAGAGTCTATTTTATAATGATATTTCTCATATTTGGTTTAATTTTGATGATCCTAGCTCCCAATAGTTCATTGTTTTTAATAGGTTTTTTTATTTTGACACTCATTAATCCATTGTTTATGAGTTTAATCAAATCTTCTTTTTTAGTTTTTTTTGATCCTAATTATAGAAGTATAGCGCTCGCAGGTATGAATACATTAAATCAGTTAGGAACAATATTAATTATTACAGTTATTACATTCATGCTGGAAAGCTCAAAATATTTCAATATTCATTACATCATTCCGTTATGTCTTTGTATTGGAGTCATTCGATTTTTGATTCTAAAAAATATTTTAAAAAGGGGAGTTCAATGAATGGATAAGTTGAGTTATCCTGAATTTTCAGTGGACTTAGTAGAAGCCTGTTTGAGGTTTGGTTACTATTTTGAAGGAATGAATAAAGAAAATGTTACTCGTTTAGTAGATCAATACAAAAAATTTTGGTTCATGATTAAAAAATATCCCGATCGTTCTTTTGCTCCAAATACTGAAATTGATGAGGTTTGGCATTTACATATGCTATTACCACAAAACTATTACTACGATTGTATGTCATATTTTGGTATTATTTTAGCCCATGATGCTGGATTTGGGAATCAAGCTAATGAAGTTGATATATTAAATGAAATATTTGATAGTGGGAATGACTTATGGGAAAAAGAATTTGGCTTTAGATTGCCTGACGAAAATGAACTTGAGAGGAAAACAAAGATTTGACAGCAACACTTCTATCATTTTGTTGAAAATTGATACATGGATAGGAAAACAAAACCGTCTTACCTGCAAAAATGGTGCTAAACAAGCAATTGCAGATAAGGCGGTTATTGTCGATTATCATTAATAATACTGCATATTTTTCTTATCTTTAGGTGTGTTTCAAAAATTTAACAAACAGCCGCTTGTTGTTTTATAAGTATAAGTTATTTCCTTTTTAAAAATAATAAGAGGAGACTGACAGCAATCAGTACATAAGGCCAGTACAATTCAAAGCCGGAAGTAGGGATCGAAAGGGAACTTAGCTGTTTTGTAATTTGCTGAAAGAAATAAAGGAACAAACCGAGTGCGATCAGCACAACACTTTCAATTCGATATTCTTTTTTCTGAGATGATTTCACAAAGAGTGCAAGTCCTACGATGAACACAATCATTGTAAATGTGTCAGGCCAGTGGTCCAATTTAGGCTGTAGAATAAAGTGTAGCGAAAGGCCTGTCATGAGCATACCGATAAACACATGAGCGCTTTCTTGCTCCTTTTTTCCTTGATATAAGAACGCGAGGCCAAAAAGCAGTACAAGTGTATACCATTTCTCTTGATCCTTCCAAATGTCAAATTGACCTCCTGAGAGAATGGCATATAGCGCTACAGCCAATAAAGTGAGCGGCAGCAAAATGGATTTCTTCTTCAAAGATGTCACCTTCTTTTAAGCAGATCATTTGTCCGCACGCGCCAAATCTGGTAAATTGCTTGAAGTGATGATATGGCATAATTGGTGTCGAACATTTTTCTACTATATCACAACATTTTTGAAATCTGTTCACAATTTTTATCCAGTTAAAAATGAATATATGTTATAATCATTATAAATAATAAATTCTATATTGTAATTATTATAAATTAGACAGGGCGTTGGGGGTGCAAGCTGAAGTTATGCATATTCTTGTTGTGGGTTTAGATTATAAAACAGCCCCTGTTGAGATACGGGAACAGCTGAGCTTTGAACCGAGTGAGCTCGGAACAGCGATGTCCAAGCTTAAAGAAGAAAAAAGCATTCTAGAGAATATCGTCATCTCAACATGTAATCGAACAGAGATCTACGCAGTAGTAGATCAGCTTCATACTGGACGGTTTTATATAAAAAGATTTTTAGCCGATTGGTTCGGTTTAGAAAAGGAAGATGTCTCTCCATATTTGAAGTTTTATGAAAACGATGGAGCGGTTGAGCATTTATTCCGTGTGGCTTGTGGACTTGATTCCATGGTCATTGGTGAAACGCAAATACTCGGTCAAGTACGTTCCAGCTTTAAAGTAGCCCAAGAGGAGAAGACCATTGGTACCGTTTTCAATTATTTATTTAAACAGGCGGTAACCGTTGCAAAGCGCTCTCATGCGGAAACGGATATTGCGTCTAATGCCGTATCTGTCAGCTATGCAGCTGTTGAGCTTGCCAAAAAAATCTTTGGACGTCTTTCTGATAAGCATGTCCTGATTCTTGGTGCGGGCAAAATGGGCGAACTGGCGGCTCAAAACCTTCAAGGTCAAGGAATTGGCCAAGTAACGGTCATTAACCGAACGTTTGAGAAGGCAAAGGAATTGGCGGGTCGTTTTTCAGGAGAGCCTAAGAGCTTAAACCAATTAGAAAAAACATTATCCGAAGCGGACATTTTAATCAGCTCAACGGGAGCGAAACAATTTGTCATTACAAAAGAAATGGTCGAAAGTGCGAATAAAAAGCGGAAGGGCAGACCTCTATTTATGGTGGATATTGCTGTACCCCGTGATTTAGATCCAGCTATTTCTGAAGTAGAAGGTGCTTTTTTGTATGACATTGATGACCTTGAAGGCATCGTGGCTGCCAACTTAAAAGAACGCCGTGCAGTGGCTGAGCAGGTTGAGCTTCTGATTGAAGCAGAAATTGTGGAATTTAAGCAATGGCTGAATACGTTAGGTGTTGTTCCGGTTATTTCTGCACTTAGAGAAAAAGCACTCACAATTCAAGCCGATACGATGCAGAGTATTGAGCGGAAGCTTCCAAACCTCACAAACCGTGAAATGAAGCTGTTAAATAAACATACAAAAAGCATCATCAACCAAATGTTGAAAGATCCTATCTTAAAGGCAAAAGAAATTGCCGCGGAGCCGAATGCAGAGGAAAAGCTTTTACTCTTTAAAGAAATCTTTGATTTACAGGTTGAAGATGAAGAGCAAAAGGTTGAGCCGATGCAGGTGGAGCAAGGATCATTTCAGCTTTTCAAACCAAATATGGCGCAAGGCTTTGCTACAGTTGCCAGTGAGTGATTAAGCGATGATGGAATCCATTGTAGCGAGACTCAATGAAGCAACGATCTTAATCTATGCACTAAGTGTCTTGTTCTATTTCATAGATTTTCTTCAACACAACCGGAAGGCTGGAAAAATGGCTTTCTGGTTGCTTTCTATTGTCTGGCTGCTGCAAACAGTCTACATGTTCTATATTATGATGGAAACAGACCGATTCCCTGTGTTGAATGTAGCAGAGGGGTTATATTTTTATACGTGGGTGCTTGTGACACTGTCTCTTGTGCTCACAAAGGTATTGCGCGTTGAATTTATTGTCTTTTTTACAAATGTGATCGGTTTTTCCATGATGGCGATTCACACCTTTACACCATCTGATCTCCATTCAGCAGAACTAACGGGGAAGCTGACGAGTGAACTGCTCGTGATTCATATTACGATGGCGATTTTATCCTACGGTGCCTTTTCACTTTCATTTGCGTTTTCACTGCTTTATCTCTTTCAATATCGTTTGCTGAAAAAGAAAAAATGGGGAAAATGGCTTCTGAGAATTGAAGACTTATCAAAGCTGGATCATATGGCGTACGTATTAAACATTATTGGTGTGCCTATGCTCTTGCTTAGTTTAATTCTTGGCATCATATGGGCATATATTTCGTATGATACGTTGTACTGGACAGATGCAAAGGTGCTTGGTTCGTTTATTATGCTGTTTTTATACGGCTTTTACTTATATATCAGATTGGTGAGAAATATGCAGGGCAAAATCGTGGCATTTTGGAATGTCGCTTCATTTCTTGTGCTGATGATCAATTATTTTCTGCTTGGTAGCTTATCAACCTTTCATTGGTTTCAATAATGATGAGTCTTAAAGGCATTGTCGGGAGGAAGACGTATTGCGTACAATTAAAGTAGGTTCTAGACGAAGTAAGCTGGCAATTACACAAACAAAATGGGTCATTCAAAAGCTGTCTGAACTAAACCCTTCTTATTCTTTTGAAATAAAAGAAATTGTGACAAAGGGTGATCAAATTTTAGATGTGACTTTATCTAAGGTTGGCGGAAAAGGACTGTTTGTTAAAGAGATCGAGCAGGCGATGCTGAATCATGATATCGATATGGCGGTGCACAGCATGAAGGATATGCCGGCTGCTCTTCCAGAAGGTTTAGTTATTGGCTGTATTCCTGAGCGTGAAGATGTGCGGGATGCACTTATTTCGAAGGATCATCTAAGTCTCAGCGAACTGCCTAAGGGCGCAATTGTAGGAACAAGCAGCTTACGGCGCAGCGCCCAGCTTCTTCAGGAAAGACCAGATCTTGAGATTAAATGGATTCGAGGAAACATTGATACGAGATTGGAAAAGCTGAAAAATGAAGAGTATGATGCCATTATTCTAGCGGCTGCCGGTCTGTCCAGAATGGGATGGAGCAAAGAGGTCGTGTCGGAATTTTTATCTCCTGAGACTTGCCTTCCTGCCGTTGGACAAGGCGCGCTATCGATTGAGTGCCGCGGGGATGATGAAGAACTGCTTAAGCTTCTTGCTCAATTTACGAATGAATATACGAAGAAAACGGTCCTTGCAGAAAGAGCTTTCCTCAAACAAATGGATGGAAGCTGTCAGGTGCCGATCGCTGGCTATGCAACGATGAATGAGCATCATGAAATTGAACTAACAGGTCTTGTTGCATCTGCTGATGGGCACACGATTATTCGAGAAACCGTCACAGGCACTGACCCTGAAGCCATTGGAACAGCGTGTGCGAAGCAGATGGCCGATAAGGGAGCAAAGGATTTGATCGACAAGGTGAAAAAGGATCTGTCTCAATGAGCATAGGCAAATCGCTTCACGGACAGACGGTGCTTGTCACTCGAAATGAACGTCAAGCGGGCGTGTTTCAGCAAAAGATCGAAGCGCTGAACGGTCATGCGGTTTTAACCTCTCTTATTCGGTTTGAGGCTACGCTCACAAAAGAAAAAGCGCAGGCCTTTTTAAAGGACTTACAAAATAGCCAATGGCTTGTTTTTACGAGTGTGAATGGTGCGTCTTTTTTTCTGAATTACATAAAAGACCATCATTTACATAAGAGCTTAACCCATTTGAAAGTGGCTGCTGTAGGAGAGAAAACTTCTGCCTATCTTGAGCAGCACGGCTTGAAGGTGGATGTGGTGCCAGAACGATTTATAGCGGAGGAACTGGCAGATGCATTACTTGACCATGTACGCCCAGGAGAGCGTGTGTTTGTAGCAAAAGGGCATCTGTCACGAGATGTGGTGAAAGAAACCCTCATTCCGCTCGGCATAGAGGTAAAAGAATGGATTTTATATGAAACAGTCAAGGATGAGGAAGGAATTGCTGCTCTTAAATCGGCAATGACGAAGCAATCATTTGATTTTATTACATTTACTAGCTCATCCACTGTTCATTCTTTTATGCATGTGATGGAACAAGACGCAGCGAAGCTTGCTGCATCTGACACCTGTTTTGTGACGATCGGTCCTCTGACAAAAGAGGCACTGCTTCAATACGGGATTTCTTCTGAAACCCCAGATACTTATACGATAGACGGAATGCTTGATTTAATGTGCCGTTTATCTGAAAGGAAGTTGAACCATTGATGAAATTTAACAGACACCGCAGATTGCGGACAAGCGCAGGAATGAGAGAATTAGTCAGAGAAACCTTTTTAAGACCATCTGATTTCATTTACCCGATCTTTTTTGTAGAGGGAGAAAATGTCCGAAAAGAAGTCTCTTCAATGCCTGGTGTATATCACATTTCTGTAGACCTCGTGAAAGAAGAAGTCCAAGAGCTTGTTGATCTTGGCATCAAATCGATCATTGTATTTGGTGTGCCGGATCATAAAGATCATGTAGGCAGTGAGGCGTATCACGATCATGGCATTGTTCAAAGAGCAACGCTTGAAATCAAAAAGCATTTCCCAGAGCTCGTGGTCATTGCAGACACTTGCTTATGCCAATATACAGATCACGGACACTGCGGAATCGTTGAAGATGGAGAAATTTTAAATGATGAATCTCTTCAGCTATTAGCGAAAACTGCTGTCAGCCAAGCGCGTGCAGGTGCAGATATCATCGCGCCTTCAAATATGATGGACGGATTTGTTGTTGCCATTCGTGAGGCACTTGATGAAGCAGGCTTTATTCATGTACCTGTCATGTCATATGCGGTGAAATATGCAAGTGCTTTTTACGGTCCGTTTCGTGATGCGGCACATAGTACACCGCAGTTTGGAGATCGTAAAACATATCAAATGGACCCTGCAAACCGTTTAGAGGCTCTGAGAGAAGCGCAATCTGATGTAGAAGAGGGAGCTGACTTCTTGATTGTCAAACCATCTCTTTCTTACTTAGACATTATGCGTGATGTGAAAAATGAATTTACACTCCCTGTTGTTGCTTATAATGTGAGCGGAGAGTATGCGATGGTGAAAGCCGCCGCTCAAAATGGCTGGATTTCTGAAAAAGAGCTTGTTCTTGAAATGCTGACAAGCATGAAACGTGCAGGAGCAGAACTCATCATTACGTATCATGCAAAAGATGCAGCAAAATGGCTCTCAGAATAAAGAACGGATAGACAGGAGGACGTTGAAATGGGACGTAGCTATGAAAAATCAAAGCAAGCATTTGAAGAAGCACAGCAATTAATGCCTGGTGGTGTCAACAGCCCTGTGCGTGCATTTAAATCAGTCAACACAGACCCGATTTTTATGGAACGAGGCAAAGGCGCCAAGATCTATGATATTGATGGAAATGAATACATCGATTATGTCTTATCATGGGGACCGCTTATTTTAGGACATACGAATGATCGTGTCGTTGAAAGCATTCAGCGAGTAGCGGAAAATGGGACAAGCTTCGGTGCTTCTACGTTAGTTGAAAATGAATTAGCTAAACTTGTATCAGAACGGGTTCCTTCCATCGAAGTTATTCGCATGGTCAGCTCTGGTACAGAGGCGACGATGAGTGCACTTCGTCTAGCTCGTGGTTTTACAGGTAGAAATAAAATTGTGAAATTTGAAGGCTGCTATCATGGCCACGGTGATTCTTTGCTCATTAAAGCTGGTTCTGGAGTAGCAACGCTTGGACTGCCGGATAGTCCTGGTGTTCCTGAAGGGACTGCAAGTAACACAATCACAGTACCGTACAATGATTTAGAAAGTATTCAAGTTGCTTTTCAAGAATTCGGAGATGATATCGCTGGTGTTATTGTAGAGCCGGTCGCAGGAAATATGGGGGTTGTCCCTCCGCAAGAAGGTTTCTTGCAAGGACTAAGAGACATCACGGAGCAATACGGATCATTGCTTATTTTTGATGAGGTCATGACAGGCTTCCGTGTGGATTATCACTGCGCGCAAGGCTATTTTGGCATCACACCTGATCTGACGTGCCTTGGTAAAGTGATTGGCGGCGGTCTTCCGGTCGGTGCTTATGGCGGAAGAGCGGATATTATGAGACAAATTGCGCCAAGCGGTCCAATATATCAAGCAGGAACGTTATCTGGTAACCCTCTTGCGATGACAGCAGGCTTAGAAACCCTAAAACAGCTGACACCTGAGTCTTATGAAGAATTTAAACGAAAAGGTGACCGTTTAGAAGAAGGCATTTCGAAAGCGGCAAAAGCATACGGAATTCCATTAACATTTAACCGTGCGGGTTCCATGATCGGATTCTTCTTTACAAATGAAGAAGTGATCAATTATGACAAAGCGAAAACAGCTGATCTTGCTTTATTCGCTGAATTTTACAAGGAAATGGCCGATCACGGCATCTTCCTCCCGCCTTCTCAATTTGAAGGACTATTCCTGTCAACAGCTCATACAGATGAAGACATCGAATATACGATTGAGACAGTGGAAAAGGTTTTTCAAAAACTACGTCGATAAAACAAAAGGCCGATATGGAGACATATCGGCTTTTTTGCATTAGAGAAAACCAATCATATTTTCACTTCCTCCCTCATACAACTGTATTGACATCTAATTTTATTTTTTAAGGATTAGATGAAAGGAGGACACCGACTTGTCTCAAAACAATCGATTACAGTTTTCGGTAGAAGAATCCATTTATTTCAAAAGCGGACAGGAAGTCAGTGAGCTGCTGTCAATTTCTCTCGACCCTGACATTCTCGTTCAAGAAGTGAATGATTATGTTTCTATTAGAGGTTCACTCGAGCTAACAGGAGAATACAACATAAATCAAGAGGAGCTATTGGGTGAATTGAGTTCCTTTCCAACATACAGGGAAGCAGATGAGGTAAAGGTCAGAGAAGACGGAACGGCGGAGCTTTTGCATCAATTTCCAGTCGATATCACCATTCCGAAGAACAAAATTAGTCATTTAAATGATGTGTTTGTGTTTATTGATGCGTTTGATTACCAGCTGACAGAGAATCGTTTGCTCACCATTCAGGCTGATTTAGCCATTGAGGGCTTGTTAGACGAGGAAACGCCTCAAGCGCCTGTAGAGGAGCCGTATGAATTTGTCCATCGTCCTGAAGTGGATTATGGCGATATGGCCTACGATTATCAGTTGCAGCCGGAACATGAAGAACAAGAAGAGCTGCAAGACGAAGAACGTGAGCATGATGAGAATCAGCCTGTATTCCAACATGACACGCGCGCGGAGCAAGAGGAACAGGAAGTGCAGGAAGTACAAGAAGAAGAGGAAGAAGAAATTGAGATAGAATTGGTGAACAGGGAAGTAGAGGAAGCGTCCGACGAACCTGAAGAATTAGAAGAAGCTGAAGAGCCAGAACAGCCGGAACAGCCGAATAATCAAGAAGAAGCTGTGGCGCTTGGTTATCGATCCATCCCTGAAGCTCAGGTGCAGGAACCACCATTTTTTGAACCGCCAAAGCTATTAGAAGAAGAGGAGCGGGAAGAGCCGTTCTTTGAAGTGGAAGTAAGAAAGGATCCGGAAGCTGCTGAAGAGCAGGAAGAAACGGTACAGTCGTATCCGGCTTTTGAATCACCTGCTGATCAAGTGGAGCCTGAGCATGAGGCGCACGATGATGAATATCAGCTCGGGCGGTTATATGAACGGGAAGCACCTAAAATATATGAGTCAGCTCAAGAAGAAGAGGAGCTTGAAGAAGACGTGAGAGAAACGTCTGGCAGTGAGAACTCTCTTTATTTAACAAAGCTGTTCGCTAAGCAGGAGGAGGAAGATTTTTCCCGCATGAAAATATGTATAGTTCAGCAAGAAGATACGGTCGATCGTATTTGTGAGAGATATCAGTTGAATGTGCAGCAGCTTCTTCGCACAAACTCATTATCGATTGATGCGGAGCTTGAGGAAGGGCAGATTCTTTATATTCCTGAATATCAAAAAAGCAATGCATAGCAAGCGATGACTGACCGAGAAAATGTGGTGAGTGAACGTGGATGAAATCCAATCTGTCTTATATGAATACGGACTTGAGGCTGAATATATTGAACCTGTCAGTCCTGCTGTCATCAAGGTATATACAAAGCAGGGTGTATTTGCTCTAAAGCGAGTAAAAGCCAGCCGGCATATGCAATTTACAGAACAAATGCTTGAACTAGAATCAAAGGGCTATCGCTCCTTTGTGCCGATTTATCGGACAACGAGCGGTTCCTTTTTCTCAAGTCATCGAGAAAGCCAGTATGCATACTATCTGATGCCGTGGCTGACGAATGAAAAGAGAGAAGAGCAGGACGATAAGCACGAATATTTATTTCAAGAGATTGCAAGACTTCATAAGCGGACTGAAGTCATGATGGATATCACAGAGCAAGAGATAGAAGCACATTACACACAAATCAAGACCAAATGGGAAACAGAGAAAGACATGTATGAACGATTCATAGAGCGGGCAGAACAAACGTGGTATATGTCGCCATTTGAGCTGGCCGCTGCTATGTATTTTTCAGAGGCGATGTCTGCCAGTGAATTTGCGCTTGAACGTTTAGAAGATTGGCATGAAGAAATGAAAGACAAAGAGACAACGCGTGTTGTGCTAAATCATGGGCAGCTATCGATCCATCACTTTTTGTATAATGATGTAGGGACAGGACATTTCACCAATTTCGAGCGGTCTAAAAAAGCCTCCCCCATTTATGATCTTCTGACCTTTTACTTTCGGACTTTCAAAACCTATCCTACGTCTTGTCCTGAATGTACTTCTTTGTTTTATACGTATCAAAAAGGAAATCCTCTTCGGGAGGAAGAACTGCATTTGTTCCTAAGCTACCTCGCTTATCCGCAAGGGCTGTTTGATACAGTAAAAGCCTATGAAGCAGGCGGGCAGGATGAAATGGAAAGCTGCCAGCAGCTGTTAAGAGCGTATTGGCAGATGAAAAATTCTGAGCCGACCGTCATGAAAATTCACGAAATTGAGCAGGCTAGACGGCTTGAAGAAGAACAAAGTGCCTCGTCATCGGCGGAATGACGAGGTTATACTGCGTTGGCTTTATATGGGCAGGTACATAATGATGAGTTTTTAAAACCAATCAAGATGAAAGGCACAGGCGAGAAAAATAAGAATACCTAGAATGAGGACGTCAAATGTCGTAGGGAAAATGATCGTACGAAATCCTTGAAATATAGCAATCGGGAGAACGACTTGGGAAGCAACTGCCCGAATTTGTCTCAGCCAGGGGGGAAGTGTGTAAGGATTGATCTTCTTCAAATCAAACGCCCTCCTTCTTCATTTTGTTATTATCATATGGGCAAAAGGGCGAAGGGTGCCTGCCCAATTTGTATAAAGAAGAAGAAAAGCGGAAAAGATGATTGACGAAAACAAAAGGCATTTAGTAATATTAATAAAAGATGAGTATGTGCTGATGAACGTGATATATCATAAGCGTGGATCAGGAAGAGTACGAGCAAGACCCTAAAGAGAGGGAAGCCAAGAGCTGAAAGGTTTCCTAGGATGTACTTGTTTGGAAGGTCGCCTGTGAGCTTAATTTCTTGAATGAACAAGTAGAGAAATTCGGGAGAACCCCGTTATCCTTTAGAGTGTATGGGACACGTGTATGTGTCTCATGAAAAAAGGTGGTACCGCGAAAAAGCTTTTTCGTCCTTTTATAAGGATGGAAAGGCTTTTTTTTATGTTTCATCAGCCGAAAAAATGTGGAGGTTACACAAATGGGAACAAATAATCAAGAAATGCCAACAAAGTACGATCCAAATGCGATTGAAAAAGACCGCTATACGTACTGGCTTGAAGGGAAATTCTTCGAAGCACAAAATGACAAAACGAAAGATCCATATACAGTCGTCATTCCTCCACCAAACGTGACAGGAAAACTGCACCTTGGGCATGCATGGGATTCTACACTCCAAGACATCGTGACACGTATGAAACGGATGCAGGGCTATGACGTTCTTTGGCTTCCAGGTATGGACCATGCCGGTATTGCGACTCAAGCAAAAGTCGAGGCAAAGCTTCGCGAAGAAGGCGTAAGCCGGTATGACCTTGGCCGGGAGAAATTTGTGGAAGAAACGTGGAAGTGGAAAGAAGAATATGCAGATTTTATTCGCAGCCAGTGGGCGAAAATGGGACTTGGCCTCGATTACTCCCGTGAACGTTTTACTTTAGATGAAGGTCTGAATAAAGCCGTTCGCCAAGTGTTTGTTCAATTGTATGAAAAAGGGCTTATTTATCGCGGAGAGTACATCATTAACTGGGATCCAGCAACGAAAACGGCACTTTCTGATATTGAAGTGATTTATAAGGATGTTCAAGGTGCGTTTTATCACTTGAGATATCCGCTTTCAGATGGAACAGGTTCAATTGAAATTGCAACAACAAGACCTGAAACAATGCTGGGAGATACAGCCGTAGCCGTACACCCTGATGACGAACGCTATCAGCATTTGATTGGAAAAACAGTGGTTTTACCAATTACAGGCCGTGAGATCCCAATCGTCGGTGATGACTATGTTGATATGGAGTTTGGTTCAGGTGCTGTGAAAATTACACCTGCTCATGACCCGAATGACTTTGAGCTTGGAAACCGCCATGGGTTAGAGCGTATTCTTGTCATGAATGAAGATGGCACAATGAATGCGAATGCCCTGCAATACAAAGGAATGGACCGCTTCGAATGCCGAAAACAGCTTGTCAAGGATTTACAAGAGGAAGGCATTTTGTTCAAAATTGAAGACCACATGCATTCAGTTGGTCATAGTGAGCGAAGTGGAGCTGTCGTTGAACCGTATTTATCGACACAATGGTTTGTGAAAATGCAGCCGCTGGCAGACGAAGCCATTCATCTGCAAAAAGGGGACGACCAAGTTCAATTTGTTCCAGACCGATTTGAAAAGACATATTTACATTGGATGGAAAATATCCGTGACTGGTGTATTTCTCGTCAGCTATGGTGGGGACACCGCATTCCAGCTTGGTATCATAAAGAAACGAAAGAAGTATACGTTGGACTTGAAGCGCCAGAAGATATTGAGAACTGGGAACAGGATAACGATGTACTTGATACATGGTTTAGTTCAGCGCTGTGGCCGTTTTCTACAATGGGCTGGCCGGATGCAGACAGTGAAGACTTCAAGCGCTACTACCCAACCAATCTGCTTGTAACAGGCTATGACATCATTTTCTTCTGGGTATCCCGCATGATCTTCCAAGGTCTTGAATTCACAGGAGAAAAACCGTTCAAAGATGTCCTCATTCATGGGCTCATCCGCGACGAACAAGGACGTAAAATGAGTAAGTCGCTCGGCAACGGAATTGATCCAATGGAGGTCATCGACAAATACGGTGCGGATTCATTAAGATATTTCTTAGCGACTGGAAGCTCACCAGGTCAGGATCTTCGTTTTAGCTTTGAAAAGGTTGAATCCACTTGGAACTTTGCGAACAAAATTTGGAACGCATCCCGTTTTGCTTTAATGAATATGGATGGTTTAACGTACGATGAGCTTGATTTATCAGGAGAAAAATCAGTTGCTGATCAATGGATTTTAACACGCTTAAATGAAACAATTGAAAGTGTCACACAGCTTGCTGACAAGTATGAATTCGGTGAAGTGGGCAGACATTTATACAACTTCATTTGGGATGATTTCTGTGATTGGTACATTGAAATGGCGAAACTTCCGCTTTATGGTGAAGACGAAGCAGCGAAGAAAACGACTCGTTCGATCCTTGCGTATGTATTAGATCAAACAATGAGACTATTACATCCGTTTATGCCGTTCTTAACAGAAGAAATCTGGCAGCATCTACCGCATGAAGGTGAGTCTATTACTGTAGCGGCATGGCCTGAAGTGAAGCCGGAGCTTTCCAACGAACAAGCTTCTGCTGATATGAAGCTGCTTGTTGAACTCATTCGTTCTGTTCGTAACATTCGCAGTGAAGTGAACACGCCAATGAGCAAACAAGTGGAGCTTTACATTAAAGCATCTACGTCTGATGTTCAGGAACGTTTAGAGAAAAATCGTTCATATATTGAGCGCTTCACGAACCCAAGTGTTCTTGAAATTGGCACAGATGTCCCAGCTAGTGATAAAGCGATGACGGCTGTTATTTCTGGAGCAGAACTCATTTTGCCGCTTGAAGGCTTAATCAACTTAGATGAAGAAATTGCTCGTCTGCAAAAAGAGCTTGATAAGCTGACAAAAGAAGTGGAACGAGTACAGAAAAAGCTTGGCAATGAAGGCTTTATGAAAAAAGCGCCTGAAAGTGTCGTAGAAGAAGAGCGTGCGAAAGAACGTGATTATGTCGCAAAACGCGAAGCTGTTCAAAAGCGTATTGAAGAGCTGAAAGCATAAGATTAAAAAGACGGCTCCTAATGAAATGGAGTCGTCTTTTTTGAAAATTTCGTATGAAATGAGAGATGACATTGTTTACAACCTATCATGAAGCGATTGAGTGGATTCACAGCAGACTGGCCTTTGGCGTAAAACCGGGTCTAGAACGGATGAAATGGCTGATGAACAGACTAGGAAATCCGGAACAAAGCATAAAAGCAGTACATGTTGCAGGTACAAATGGTAAAGGATCAACCATTGCGTTTACGCGTTCTGTTTTACAGGCAGCCGGCTATTCAGTTGGAACTTTCACCTCCCCATTTATACTAACGTTCAATGAAAGAATCAGCGTGAACGGAGTGCCTATAGAGGATGAAGAATGGCTGAGTTTGGTGAATGAAATCAAGCCTTTTGTTGATGAATTAGATCAAACAGAGCTTGGCGCAGCAACAGAATTTGAAATCATTACAGCATGTGCATTTGCTTATTTTGCTCATGTGCACCAAGTAGACTTTGTCCTCTTGGAAACAGGGCTTGGCGGAAGGCTTGATTCTACAAATATTGCTGTGCCTATCTTAACAGCGATTACGTCGATTGGTCATGATCATATGGCCATTTTAGGTGACACACTTGAACAAATTGCAGCTGAAAAAGCGGGCATTATCAAAGAGGGTATTCCGATGATCACGGCAGTTCACCAGCCTGAAGCTCTTGCTGTCATTCAAAACACAGCAAAAGAAAAGAATGCCGAATGTATTTCCTTACAAGATACTTGCAGTTTTGATGAGCAGCAGCCGACAGAAACAGGTGAACGTTTCACGTTACGCACATCAAAAAGGCAGTATCCTCAGCTTGAAACAGGATTAATTGGAACGCATCAAAGGCAAAATGCTTCCCTTGCTGTTTTACTCATTGAATGGCTGGAGCAAGAAGGCTATATTAGCGTGACAGAAGAGCAAATATATGAAGGCATTCGGCAGGCAGTTTGGGCGGGGAGGTTTGAAAAGGTCAAAGATCATCCTCCAGTGTATTTAGACGGCGCACATAATGAAGAAGGGATCGACCGTTTAATTGAAACCGTACAAGCTCATTTTTCTAGTAAACAGGTGCATATTTGTTTTAGTGCTTTAAAAGATAAGCCGTACAAGAAAATGATTCAAAAGCTTGAAGCTGTAAGTTCTTCTATCCATTTTGTTTCATTTGATTTTCCAAGAGCCGAATCAGCTGAAAAGCTTTATGTATGCAGTCATTTAGACGCAAAGTCGTATGATGATGACCCTCGTACAGTGCTTGAGTTCATTCAGAAAAAAAGTGATGATCCTTCAGCGGTGATTCTTGTGACTGGCTCTCTTTATTTTATTTCAGATATAAGAAATCGTATTTTAAGATAATCAAAAGACGCAATTGCTTTTATGCAATGTGCGTCTTTTTCTTTTGAAATGTAAAAGAGCGGGTTTACTAGGTACTCAAGTTGCAGCGTTGATGACGGGAAGGAATTCTATATGGAGTGAACATATTTTATTCGATGCTCATCCTTTCTTATTCTCTCTATGATGGTTTATGAGATATTTTTAATCAATTTCACTTCAAGTAATGACTGCTGCTTTTTGGAATGGATTATTTTGGGTTTAATGTAACTGTATAGTACAATGGATAAAAAGGTGCATCGCGTAGTATTAATTTCTAAATTAACAGATTGTAATTTAATTTTTAAAACGCTTTCCCTCAATTTTCACCTGAAAGGAGGAATAACTTGTTTATTATCAGTGGAGTACTTCTTTCTTTTATGTTATTAATAGTTGTTTTAATAGTTGTCATCCTTTTTAAACGAATTATTTTAAGGAAAAGCATAGGTGTTTACTATACTCCCTTTGACAATATTACTGGAAACACCAGTATTGAATTTCATGAAGAGCAAAATGAAGAACAGAACGAAGACGATCAAGGTAATGATAAGGATAAAAATAATGGAAAAAGATTCTAGACACTATTAAATAAATTATTATTTAATAGTAATGGAAGTGTAGTTGAGATAATATATGGTGTTAATTTTAGTGCTCTTCTTACAAAACGAGCGTAAAAATAATTGCTTATACAAGATATCCGAAATCGTATTTTAAGGTAAGCAAAAGACGCAATTTCTTCTATGCAATGTGCGTCTTTTTTCTTTTGAAATGTAAATGAGAGGGGAAATCACATTTGCATTAGGTGTTCAAGGTGAATCGCTATGGTACAATCCGGGATATTCTATTTTCGGAAGGGGTCACGATATATGATAGGCATTTTTGTGTTTCTTGCGGGCGTCACCATGGGGTCATTCTTTCATCTAGTCGGTGAAAGGCTGCCACTGAAGCGGTCTATTCTTTTTCCTCGTTCTCACTGCACAGCCTGTAAACAGCCGCTTTCCTTGCGCGAGATGATTCCGCTAGTTTCATATGCATTATTGAGGGGGACTTGTAAACATTGCGGCACTCGGCTGCCAATGCTATATCCACTGATTGAGCTGCTGTCAGGCAGTCTTTTTTTGCTCATGTATAGAATCGCTGGTATTTCGTTTGAAGGTCTTTTTCTTGTGATTCTTTGTAGTTTATTTGTGATTGCTGTCGTGAGCGATCTCCTTTATATGAGGGTGCCAAACGAGCTGTTTCTCTTCTTTTTCCCTCTTTTCGTCATATACCGCACGCTTGAACCTCTTCTTATTTGGTGGGAAGGAGCGGCTTCGCTTCTTTTTTGCTTTCTCTTGTTTTATAGTTTAGATCGTTTCAAGCCAAATAGCATGGGCGGAGCTGATATGAAGCTGTTCGGTGTGCTTGCATTTTGCTTAGGATTCAAGCCATTCCTTCTCATTCTTTTTCTCTCGTGTATCGCTGGAATCGTCTATGCGAAGGTTTTTTCTTTTCGATTAGATGAGCCATTTCCCTTTGTTCCTGCGATCTCTTTTTCTTTTTGGCTGTATCTCTATGGAGTTCATGTCATGCTCCCGTTCGCCGGGTCGATCGGTTGAAAAAATTGGCGAACACTTTTTTTCCGTGCCGACAAAAGTCTTGTTCTTTTTTTTATCCGCTATGTTAAAGTGTGAAACAGAAAGAAGGACGGGTTACATTCGCGCTGATTCATTGGACAAAAAGGTCTTTCTTACAAACAATGTCAGAAAGCGGGGAATGACAGTGAAAAAAAGGCAGGCAAAAAAACAAGGGTTAAAAGTCAATATTAATGGCAAAGAAGAAATGCTTCATGAAGATGACCACCAGCCGCCAAAACAGCAAGAGGATGGTCAAGTGACGTTTTCGAATTGGGAGGAAAAAAGGCAGTCAGAACAGGAGACAGCTGCTTCCGAGGAAGAACCGGCTAAACCGAAAGAAGAAGACTTCCAGTGGGATGACGCAGCTGATCATATTTATCATTCTGACCCAAAGGTCGTCACACCTTATCAAAAGAAAAAAGGCTCCTTTGACCAGAAGTTCGGTAAAAACCGCGGCCCGTTTAAGAGAGTGATGACAACGATTGTGTTTGCAGTGGTTCTTGGGACAGGCCTTGGTGTGTTTGCACTTAGCTTAAGTCAAGATGGTTCTCAGAATCCATCAGGGGGAGATATCAGCGTTTCAGCGTCCGGAAATCAATCATCAATGAAAGCAGGCGGGGATGCGCCGCCAGCAGATACTGCTGATGAATCAAAAGAGAATAAGGATGAAAAAAGCGCCTCTGGCAGCTTTTCAACCTATGTCGTACAGGCTGGAAAGTTTTCCTCTGAAAAAGGAGCAGATGAATTAGTTGGCAGTTTAAAAGAAGCAGGATATGCGGGGAAAAAGGTCTCGATGGATGATGGCTATTATGTCATTGCCGGGCTTGCGACAGAACAGGGCATGACAAGTGCTGTTGGGAAGAAGCTGATTGATCAGCACTTTGAGGCGTGGGGAGGCAAGGAGCTCTCATTTCAAGTACCGGAGGAGCTGACTAGTTTAATAGAAAAGGCATCTGTTTTATCCTCTAAGGTCATTGCAGGGGATGATGTGGATCAAAAGGACGTTGCGCAGCTGATCTCTGAGCTTGAAAGTGCCAAAACAACGGACGCACCAGCTAAAAGCAGTTTGCTGAAAGCGGTGCAGCTGTTAAATGAACCTACTGCTGAAAACGGGTGGAAATCTCAGCAGGCACTGCTTGATCAATTAAATACGTAAAATCATATTTTAAGAAACCAAACTAGTCAAAAAATGACTAGTTTTTTTCTTTTGCATCCAACATAATGATGAAGGAACATGAAAAATGAATTTTCGTAAATTGTCGGTAAGATGTACATTTGATAGGATGAATGGGTATCTTACTTCTTAGGCTAAACCCTGAAAGGATGAACAAACATGAACCAATTGATTCTCGCATCTCAATCCCCTAGAAGAAAAGAATTGCTTGATCTAGCAGGGTTTTCTTATGACATTCAAGCAAGTCAATTAAAAGAAGAAATAAATCGAAACTTTTCTCCTGCAGAGAACGTCCAATGGTTGGCAGAACAAAAAGCAAGTGATATTCAAAGATTATATCCCGAAGCTGTGATTATTGGTGCAGATACGATTGTTGCAATTGACGGCAAATGTCTTGGGAAACCAAAAGACAAGGAAGAAGCGGCCTCAATGCTTCAATTATTGTCAGGAAAGACACATCAAGTCTTGACGGGTGTCACGATTCAGTCAGAGAATAGAAAAGAAACATTTTATGAACAGACAGAAGTGACGTTTTGGACACTTACGCAAAATGAAATAGACCGCTATATCGAAACGGGAGAACCGCTTGATAAAGCGGGAAGCTATGGCATTCAAGGAAAAGGCGCACTGTTTGTTCAAAAAATAGATGGTGATTATTTTTCCGTTGTAGGTCTCCCTATTGCCAAAACAGTTAGAGTGCTCGAAACATTTGGAATCACCCCTTTTTGATGACAGGAAGGAATCTAAAAGGAGTGGGCATCATGAACGATTTCCCTATGTTGCTAAAGCATTTTCCTCAAGATGAAAAGCCGAGAGAACGATTGATCAAATATGGTCCCGGCAGTCTGTCAAACCATGAACTTGTTGCGATTCTTTTAAGGACAGGCACAAAAAAGGAATCAGTTCTTCAAATTTCTGCAAGACTTCTGCAAACATTTGGCGGTCTTCGCACGATAAGAGAAGCCTCAATTGAAGAAATGTCGAAGATTCGAGGAGTTGGAAAGGCGAAGGCGGTCTCTCTTTTAGCTGCTTTAGAACTCGGCACTAGATTACACCATCAAACGACGGACAACCGCTATGTGATCCGCACACCAGAGGATGGGGCAAACTTTGTGATGGAAGATATGAGGTTTTTACAACAGGAAAATTTCGTTTGTCTTTATCTCAATACTAAAAATCAAGTCCTTCATAAACATACCGTGTTTATTGGCAGTTTGAACTCATCCATCGTTCACCCGCGTGAAATTTTCAAAGAGGCCTTTAAACGGTCCGCTGCTTCATTTATATGTGTGCACAACCATCCATCGGGAGATCCGACGCCGAGCAGGGAAGATATTGAAGTCACACAGCGACTTTTTGAATGTGGAAAGCTGATTGGAATACAGCTGCTTGATCATCTTGTCATAGGTGATCAAAAATTTGTGAGTTTGAAGGAAAAAGGGTATTTGTAACACTTTTTTTTTCAATGTTTTACGATATAATAGAGTTTATGAGTTTTTCCCTAAGGGAATTTTGGTTTAAGAAAGGAAGATACATACATATGTTTGGAATTGGTACAAAAGACCTTGGAATAGATCTTGGCACAGCGAATACGCTTGTTTTTATTAAAGGAAAAGGCATTGTTGTGAGAGAACCTTCGGTCGTAGCCTTGGAAACTGATACGAAGTCTATAGTGGCAGTCGGAAATGATGCTAGAAACATGATTGGCCGTACACCTGGTAATGTTGTGGCATTACGCCCAATGAAAGACGGAGTCATTGCAGATTACGAGACGACAGCAACAATGATGAAATATTACATTAATCAAGCATTAAAAGGCAAAGGGCTTTTTGCTCGTAAACCTTACGTCATGGTATGTGTACCATCTGGTATTACAGCTGTAGAAGAGCGTGCAGTCATTGATGCAACAAGACAAGCTGGTGCACGTGACGCATACCCGATTGAAGAGCCATTTGCTGCGGCAATCGGTGCTAACCTTCCTGTATGGGAACCAACAGGAAGTATGGTTGTGGATATTGGCGGCGGTACAACAGAAGTAGCGATTATTTCTCTTGGCGGCATTGTGACATCACAATCAATCCGCGTGGCAGGAGATGAGATGGATGATGCGATCAGCAGCTACATCCGTAAAACGTATAACCTAATGATCGGTGATCGTACATCAGAAGCGATTAAAATGGAAATCGGTTCTGCGCAGCCTGACGTACATGATGAGATGGACATTCGCGGACGTGACCTTTTAACAGGTCTGCCAAAAACAATCTCTATTACGGCAGAAGAGATTGCAAAAGCGCTTCGCGATACGGTGGAAACAATTGTCGATGCAGTGAAAATGACTCTTGAAAAAACCCCTCCTGAGCTCGCAGCAGATATTATGGACCGCGGAATTGTTTTAACAGGAGGCGGTGCATTACTGCGTAATCTTGACAAAGTCATTAGCGATGAAACGAAAATGCCAGTCATTATTGCAGAAGACCCGCTTGACTGTGTGGCAATCGGGACAGGGAAAGCACTAGAACATATTCATTTGTTCAAAGGAAAATCAAAAGATAATCGATAATCGGGCGTAATTAAAGAGGTGTAAGACATGCCGCAGTTTTTTATGAATAAAAGATTAATGTTGCTCCTTGTCTGTGTCATCGTACTGGTGGCCATGATTGGTTTTTCAGTGAAAAGCGGCAGAGGTGCTTCATGGCCGGAAAAATTAGTGGGGGATACGACAGGCTTTTTTCAAGGTGTCTTTCATAAACCATCACAATTTATTGCCGGTATTTATGGGAACGTACAAGATTTAAAGAACACATATGATGAAAACGAGCGTCTTCGAAAAAAACTTGATGGACAAACTCAATATGAGGCGAAACTTCAAGAACTAGAAGATGAGAACAAAAAGCTTCGCAAACAGCTTGGCTATGTGAACTCTATTCGTGACTACACGCCAATTCTATCAACTGTTATCGCAAGAAATCCTTCTCTTTGGGATAGCTTTGTGATGATTGATAAAGGGAAAAAACAAGGCGTGGAAAAAGATATGGCAGTCACAAATGAAAGTGGCGCATTAATTGGGAAGATTGAAAGTGATAAGCTCAACAATTTTACTTCGACTGTAAGATTGCTAAGCTCTACTGACCAAAATAATAGAATTTCAACGAAAATTTTTGCGAAAAAGGGCAAAGAAGAACTCAATGGAATCATTAACGGTTATGACAGCAAGAAAAAAATGCTGACTATGAATATTCTGAAATCCGATGCAGATGGGGATGTCAAAAAAGGAGATCTTGTTGAAACATCTGGAGCAGGGGGCGTATTCCCGCAAGGCTTAACGATTGGTAAGGTAAGTGAAATCGAGCCAGACCATTACGGCCTGACAAAGATCATTTACGTAGAACCAGCGGCTGAACTCAACAATTTAGACCGCGTGATTGTGGTGAATCGCAGCACAAGTACAGCAGATGCATCTGAATTGACGAAGGAGGAAGGCTCGTGAAACGTGTCCTTCTTGCTTTCGTCATGTTGTTTATCTTCGTATTTGACAGCATTTTTGTTGATTTAGTGAAGCTCCCATTTGTTTCAGAGAATCAAATTTTAGCTCCTCATTTCATTTTACTCGCACTTGTATTTATGACTGCTTTTCTGAATCAAAAATATGGTGTGATTTACGGATTTATCTTTGGACTTTTATATGATATTTCATATACAGGCATACTTGGTGTTCATATGTTTGGCTTTGGGGCGCTTTGCTATTTGTTAGCAAAAGCCTTTAAAGTTCTGCAAACGAATATGTTAGTCGTTGTCTTTCTGTCGATTATTGCTGTTTCCGTGATGGAGTTTTATGTATACGGCGTTCAAGCGACAATTCAACCAGGGATTATGCCGTTTAATACGTATGTCATCGAACGCTTTATTCCAACGATTCTTTTAAATACTGCTGCGTCTCTCATACTTGTTGTGCCGTTTAGGCTCTTTTTCACCCACGTGAAACAAGGACTGATCGACGAATAAAAGCAGGAGTTTGTCCAATTACGGCGAAATGAGTATGTTGTTGAGGTGAGCATCTTGAAAACTCAAAAACAGCAATATGTGACGATAAAAGGTACAAAAAACGGATTAACATTACAGTTAAATGATGACTGTTCGTTTGATGACCTTCTTTCCGGCTTGCGAGAGGTTCTATTACTTGAGCAATATACAGATGGAAGAGAAGGACATAAGGTCAATGTGCATATTAAGCTTGGTTTTCGGTATTTAACAGAGGATCAGGAGACGCGTTTGACTGAAGCGGTGTCTGAAAACGAACATCTCGTCATCCACTCCATTGAAAGTGAAGTCATGTCAACTGAAGAGGCGAGACGATTAAAAGCAGAGGCTGAAATTACTTCTGTAGCAAAAATTGTGCGCTCTGGACAAGTGCTGCATGTCGAAGGAGATCTTTTATTAATAGGAGATGTCAATCCTGGCGGAACGATTCGCGCAGGAGGAAATATTTTTGTGCTTGGCGCTTTAAAAGGTGTGGCGCATGCTGGATGTAATGGCAACAAACAGGCTGTTATTGCGGCATCTCATATGATTCCAACACAGCTTCGCATCGCACAAGTTTTTAACCGCGCGCCAGACCAAAAAGAAGATGGAAATGAAATGGAATGTGCTTATTTAGATATAGATGGCAATATGATCATTGAACGCCTGCAGCAATTGGCTCATATAAGACCTAATCTGACAAGGCTTGAGGGAGGAATGTGAAATTGGGCGAGGCTATTGTGATTACCTCAGGAAAAGGCGGCGTTGGCAAAACAACAACATCTGCAAACTTAGGCACAGCACTAGCAATTCAAGGGAAAAAAGTGTGTCTAGTTGATACCGATATCGGCCTTCGGAATCTGGATGTCGTGATGGGGCTAGAAAACCGCATTATTTATGATCTAGTCGATGTAGTAGAAGGAAGATGCAAAATTCATCAAGCGCTTGTAAAAGATAAGCGTTTCGAGGATCTTTTGTATCTTTTACCTGCTGCTCAAACAAGTGATAAAACGGCTGTAGAGCCGGAACAGATCAAAGAATTAATTCAATCATTGAAACAAGACTTTGATTATGTTGTTATTGACTGCCCTGCTGGAATTGAGCAAGGCTTTAAAAATGCTGTATCCGGTGCAGACAAGGCCATTGTCGTGACGACGCCTGAAATCTCAGCTGTAAGAGATGCGGACCGAATCATCGGTTTGTTAGAACAAGAAGATATCGAACCGCCTCGTTTGATTGTCAATCGTATTCGTACACACATGGCGAAAAATGGCGATTCAATGGATGTAGATGAAGTGGTACATCATTTATCAATTGATTTACTTGGCATTGTAGCAGATGATGATGATGTGATTAAGGCTTCAAACAATGGTGAACCGATTGTTATGGATGCTAAAAATAAAGTATCGATTGCCTATCGCAATATTGCCCGCCGGGTACTAGGCGAATCTGTTCCGCTTCAATCTTTTGAAGAAGAAAACAAGGGAATGTTTGCAAAGCTCAAAGCATTTTTTGGTGTAAGAGCATAATCACTGAACCGTGATAGAAAACCTTTGCAGTCTAGGAAAGACGGCTACCTTTGCGAAGCGAATTTGACATTCGTGAGTACCGGAGCGCAGACCTGACACCGAATGCGAGGGTTTGTCTGCACGCTGAGGCCGATTCGATGAGAATCGGTCTTTTTGTTGCATATCAGATGGGGTTGTCACATAAAATGTACAAACTGTTTGTATGTAAAGGGTGATCTCATGAAAAGAGTGGACGAGTACCGAAAGAAAATCGCGCAGCGCCGCAAAATGATGCAGCCAGCTGCTCCCCCTAAGAAGACGGCTTTCAAGAAAAAAGAAGATATCCCGCCATGGGTTATGCTGACAGAGGAAGAAAAGCATTCTGGCTCGACCTCCTATGAACCGGCGTCCCATCAGCCAAAGAAATATCGTCATCCCTTATTTAACCCGAATACCTTTGTGCTTAAATGCTTATTATCAGCGTCCCTTGTTTTGATTGCAGCCATTTCATTTAAAGGTCAGACAGGTCCGTTTCAGCAGCTGAAGCCGATGATTACTCAGACTTTTGAGCAAGATTTTCAATTTGCTGCTGCTAACCGCTGGTTTGAAAAAACAGTTGGACATCCGCTGGCCTTTTTAACAGAGAAAAAAGATGGCCAAAAGGACGTACAAGCGAATCAAGAACTAGCTGTTCCTGCCTCTGGTAAAGTGCAGGAATCCTTTACGCAAAATGGAGCAGGTGTCAAAGTGGAGACATCCGCTGAAGCCATTGATAGTATGAAGGAAGGCTACGTGGTCGAGGTGAAAAAGCAAAGCGATACAGGGCTTACTGTTGTAGTGCAGCATGCAGATAACAGCTATAGCTGGTACGGTCAATTAAAGAAAGCCGATGTGGCCTTATACGATTTTGTCGATAAGGGTGAAAAAATTGGCCAGATTTCACTTGATGATCAAGGGAAGGGCACGTATTACTTTGCCATTAAGCAAAATGAACAATTTATCGATCCTATTCAGGTGATGACCTTTGAATAGATGGCTGCTCATGCTGACGAAAATTCACATCCATCCGCTGCTGTGGATTGTGATGGCGTTTGCGATTCTGTCAGGTCAAATCAAGCCGCTGCTTTGTCTGCTCGTGATTGTCTGTGTCCATGAACTTGGACATGCAGCGGCTGCCTGCTATTATCATTGGCGCATTCGGCGGATTTTTTTACTGCCATTTGGCGGAACGGTGGAAGTAGAGGAACATGGGAACCGTCCGTTAAAAGAAGAGCTGGCGGTCATTTTGTGCGGGCCGCTTCAGCATATACCGCTCCAGCTCATGGCATGGCTTTTCATGGAGGCTTCTCTTATCTCGCACGACGTCTTTACGATGTTTACCTTTTATAATATGGCGATTTTCCTTGTGAATCTTTTGCCCGTTTGGCCGCTTGATGGCGGAAAATTATTCTTTTTGCTCTTATCTGTTTTTTACCCTTTCCAACGTGCACATGCCCTAGCAATAAAAGGCTCACTTGTCTTTTTCGGTCTATTGACAGGAGGGTTACTTTTATTTGCACCGCTGCAATTCAATGGCTGGGTGCTGCTTACTTTTTTAGCTTATTCACTCGTGATGGAACACAGGCAGCGGCATTACGTCAGGGTTCGCTTCTTACTAGAACGGTATTACGGTAAAAAAGAGCAGAAGGTAGAAAAACTGATTCCGCTGAGAGCAAGTGCAGAGGAAAAAGTATACGAAGTGATGGCACGATTTCAAAGGGGCTGCAAGCATCCGATTATTATTGAAAGAGATGGCGTGAAGATGAGCCAGCTTGATGAAAATGAACTGCTCCATGCGTATTTTTCAGATCGCAGAACCACCTCCTCAATGGAAGAGCTTCTTTTACCGTACTAATAGTGAAAATACATTGACATTCTGCGTCTAGTTTGATATATTTTTTAATGTTATGGATATGTAGCACCCGTGCTACAACCGCGCGGAGCAGGTGTAAAGTGCCTATGGCCCCCTGTATTCGGCGAGTCTGAGTTTATTAGGAGGTGCAGAGATGTACGCAATTATCGAAACTGGTGGTAAACAAGTAAAAGTTGAAGAAGGTCAAACTGTTTATGTTGAAAAACTAGCTGCTGAAGCAGGTGAAACAGTAACTTTCGAAAACGTATTGTTTGTCGGCGGAGACACTGTCAAAGTGGGTAACCCTTCAGTTGCTGGAGCAACAGTAACGGCTAAAGTTGAAAAACAAGGTCGCGGTAAGAAAATTACTGTGTTCAAGTACAAACCGAAGAAAAACAACCACAAGAAACAAGGTCATCGTCAACCTTACACTAAAGTTGTTATCGAAAAAATCAACGCTTAAGGCGTGTGAGTGATATGATCAAAGCAACCATTACTCGGTCTTCAGCAGATGAAAGCATTACGTCTTTTCAGATGACTGGACATGCCGAGTTTGCTGAAAAAGGTCAGGATCTCGTTTGTGCAGGTGTATCTGCTGTTGTTTTTGGCTCAGTCAATTCAATTATTGCACTGACAGGATTGGACCCACTGCTTGATATTGGTGAAGATGGCGGCTACTTCTCTTTTGAACTGCCGGCTGATACAGATCCAGTATCCTTTGAAAAAGCCCAGCTGCTTTTAGAAGGCATGGTCGTTTCCTTAGAGACAATTGAACGAGATTATCACGATTATGTGAGAATATCAACAAAAAAATAGGAGGTGAACTTCATGCTTAGATTAGATCTTCAATTTTTCGCATCTAAAAAAGGGGTAGGTTCTACAAAGAACGGACGTGACTCTGAGTCTAAACGTTTAGGCGCTAAACGTGCTGATGGTCAATTCGTAACTGGTGGTTCTATCCTTTATCGTCAACGTGGAACGAAAATCTATCCAGGTGAAAACGTTGGACGCGGAGGCGACGACACTCTTTTCGCTAAAATCGACGGAACAGTTAAATTCGAACGTTTCGGTCGTGACCGTAAAAAAGTGAGCGTATATCCTGCGGCACAATAATTGCTAAAAACTCCGGTCATTGACTGGAGTTTTTTCACTTTTTACAAGCAGTACCGAAGATGATAAAAGAAGATGCACTCCATAAATATCAAAGAACGTTTGCTGACTTTGCCTCATTTTCTCCTATACGATCAGAAAAAACAACCTTTCCTCACATAACTAGTGTTTTTCTATGCTGTCTTCTCTGTTATAATTCAGGGAGACATATTGATGATAAGACTCCTAAAAGAGAGACCAAACGATTGGGAGTGCGATAATGGAAGAGATACCAAGTAAAGAAAATGAAAAATTAACTCACGTTGCATTAACAAATGAATTGATCTATCTGCTCAGTCGTTCAAGACACGACTGGATGAATAAATTACAGCTGATCAAAGGCAACTTGACATTAGAAAAATATGACCGCGTGTTTGAAATTATAGAAGAAATGGTCATTGAAGCACAGCATGAATCCAAACTCTCAAATTTAAAAATTCCCCAATTGGCCTATTACTTTCTAACATTTAATTGGGAGTCGCATTTTATCACCTTAGAATATGAAGTGCTTGGTGAAACCCGAGACTTATCAGCATATGAATCGCAGCTGCTAACGGTATCACAGGAGTTGTTTTCGATATTCGATCAATCAGTTTGCCAAAAAACTGAAAATCATTTAACGGTCACTTTCCAAACAGATCATGAAGAAAATGATGTGATCTTATATTTTGATTTCAAAGGAAAATTAACAAGTTTGGATGCGTTAAATGCGTTTCATGACGCAAACTATCCATGTATGAGTATAACGCAATTTCATGTGACGCCTCATGAGTCCATGATTGAGCTTTGTTTGAGGCAAGAACGAGATATGTGATGCAGAGAAACGGAGGAAGTTATGTTTGTAGATCAGGTTAAAGTGTATGTTAAAGGCGGTGACGGCGGAAACGGTATGGTGGCGTTCCGTCGTGAAAAATATGTACCAAAGGGCGGCCCAGCAGGCGGCGACGGCGGAAATGGTGCAGATGTTGTATTTGAAGTAGACGAAGGACTTAGAACGTTAATGGACTTTCGTTATAAGCGCCATTTCAAGGCTGACCGCGGCGAGCACGGAATGAGTAAAAACCAGCATGGCCGAAATGCGGAAGAAATGATTGTCAAAGTTCCGCCGGGTACGGTTGTGACAGATGCAGAGACGGAACAAGTACTAGCTGACTTGACAGAGCATGGGCAGCGGGCTGTAATTGCCAAAGGCGGACGTGGCGGACGTGGGAATTCACGCTTCGCAACACCAGCAAACCCTGCACCACAGCTGTCTGAAAACGGTGAGCCAGGTAAAGAACGTGACGTCATCTTAGAATTAAAAGTACTTGCAGATGTTGGACTTGTTGGTTTCCCAAGTGTCGGGAAGTCAACGCTGCTCTCGATTGTCTCTTCTGCGAAACCAAAAATTGCGGATTATCATTTTACAACGCTTGTACCGAACCTCGGGGTTGTTGAAACAGACGATAACCGAAGCTTTGTTATGGCGGATCTGCCAGGACTGATCGAAGGAGCGCACGAAGGCGTTGGCTTAGGTCATCAATTTTTACGTCATATTGAGCGTACACGTGTCATTGTCCATGTCATTGATATGTCTGGACTTGAAGGGCGTGACCCATACGAAGACTACGTGACGATTAATGAAGAGCTTGAGCAGTACAATATGAGATTGACAGAGCGTCCGCAAATCATTGTTGCGAACAAAATGGACATGCCAGATGCAGCTGACAATCTAGAGGCATTTAAAGAAAAATTAACGGATGACTATAAAGTGTTCCCGATTAGTGCGATCACAAGAGAAGGGCTTCGTGAGCTCTTATTTGAAATCGCCAATCAGCTTGAAACAACACCGGAATTCCCGCTCTATAATGAAGAGGAGCTGTCGGATAACCGCGTGATGTACAGGTTTGATGAAGGCGATGCACCATTTGAGATTTCTAGAGATCCTGATGGCACATTTGTCTTAACGGGTAAAGCACTTGAGCGTCTGTTTAAGATGACAGACTTCTCAAGAGATGAATCTGTTAAACGATTCTCTAGACAGCTGCGCGGAATGGGTGTCGATGATGCCTTGCGTGAGCGTGGAGCAAAAGATGGCGACATCATTCGTCTGCTTGAATTTGAATTCGAATTTATTGATTGATCAAAAGGAGGGTCCAGACCATGGGCTCTCCCGTTTTTAAAAGGGGAGAAAACAGGTGAAAGAAGAAACGTTCTATTTAGTAAGAGAGGATGTACTTCCAGATGCGATGCGAAAAACGCTTGAAGTCAAAAAGCTTCTCGATCGCAAAAAAGCGGATTCAGTTGCCGATGCTGTTCAAAAAGCGGATTTAAGCCGCAGTGCTTTTTATAAATACCGAGATGCTGTTTTTCCATTTTATACAATGGTGAAAGAGCAGATCATCACATTGTTTTTCCACCTTGAGGATCGGTCTGGGGCTTTATCAAGACTGCTTCAAATTGTGGCTGACTCTGGCTGTAATGTGTTATCCATTCACCAAACGATTCCGCTGCAAGGAAGAGCGAATGTCACCTTATCAATTAGTACAGCTGGTATGGCAGATGATATCAACACCGTCATGAATCAATTAAGAAAGCTTGAATTTGTCGAAAAAGTCGAAATTCTCGGTTCTGGGGCGTAAAAGGAGAGATCATAGCAGATGAAGCAATTAACTGTAGGTTATTTTGGACCAGAGGCAACATTTACTCATTTGGCCGTATGCTCTTGTTTTCCAAAAGATGCGGTGCAGCGTGCCTATGCAACGATTCCGCAATGTATGGATGCTGTGTCAAAAGGCGAAGTCGATTTGGCGGTCGTTCCACTTGAAAATGCACTCGAAGGCTCTGTGAACTTAACGATTGATTATTTAATTCATGAAGAAGCGCTGTCCATTGTGGGGGAGATGACAGCACCAATTCGACAGCATTTGCTTGTCCACCCATCAAGAGCGGAGAGCTGGGAGACGTTAGATGTCATTCAATCGCATCCTCACGCGATTGCCCAGTGTCATCAATTTCTGAAAAAGCAGTACCCTCATATTCCTCATCGGCCAGTGGAGTCAACTGGTTATGCAGCAAAATACATCAGTGAGCATCCAGATGAAGCTGTCGGGGCTATTGCCAATGAAATTGCCGCAAAAACGTATGGTTTGACGATTGCAAAAAAAGACATTCATGATTATCCGCACAACCATACACGCTTTGTGATTTTACATAAAGATCCTAACGCATCGTTCCCAATGAATTCTGGTTTTTCATCAAAGCCAAAAACGACCATTGTGGTCAGTCTGCCTAAGGATGACCAATCAGGCGCATTGCACCGCGTGCTGTCTGCTTTTTCTTGGCGGAATCTCAACTTGTCAAAAATTGAATCTCGTCCGACAAAAACAGGCCTTGGACATTATTTATTTATTATTGATATTGAAAAAGAAATGGATGATGTCCTCGTCCCTGGTTCGATTCAAGAATTAGAAGCGATTGGCTGTGAGGTCAAGCTGCTTGGCAGCTATCAAACATATGAATTAACGAATGAAAAATAGTGTCCCGTGCAGGACACTATTTTTTTAGTCTTTTATTAAAAACCCAGCATCATCCAGCGCTTGAATGGCTTGGTCAAGCTGTTTTTGGCTGTAAGAAGTGAGAGTATGCAGATGCACGCCGTCTGTTAGTTCTGACAAGTAGGACGCGCCGGTGTTAGAAATACGATGGACAAAATCAGCGACTTGTTTCCGTGTGCTGACGCGAATAGAGGCCGTTAGTTCACCATAAACAGGGTGCTCAATGATCACATCTTTCACCGTCACTCCAAAGTCTACAATCAAGGTCAGTTCCTCTTCTGTACGAGCAGGATCATGTTTGCAGGCGATGATTTGTTCAATTTCTCTTTCTGGCGCATGCTGCGCTGCCATATACACATAGCCTTGGCTTGTGGCAATAATGGGTTCGTTTTTTGCTTTTAATAATGAAATATCTTGTACAATGACTTGCCGAGAGACAGCCGCCTTTTTAGCTAAAAAGCTTCCAGTAAGCGGTGTGTCTGTTTCTTTCAGCCACTCTAAAATGGCGTTTCTTCTTTCTTCGCCAATGAGTTTCCTCTCTTGCTCCACGTCCTAAGCTCCCTTCTTCTCCTTTTGCAAATGCTCAAATGTATGCAAAAGCTGATCGATGTCATCTTTTGATGACTGATATCCAAATGATAGTCGAATAAATTGTAGGGCATCACGATCTGATACACGCAATGCCTTCACAGCAGGGGAAGGATGGTGATAACCGGAAGCACATGCGCTTCCAGTAGATAGACAAATCCCATGCCGGTTACATGCTAACATTACATATTGTCCTTCAAACCCTTCAAAAAAACAACCAATAATATGAGGAAGCGTGCGGCGATTGTCATTGTCCTGAAGCGTACGAACTGGCAGCTGTCTTATTTTTAACTGCTGAAGAAAATAATCACGCAGCTGTTTATCTAATTTTTGCTGTTCATCCAGCCTAAGCATCGCTTGTTCACTTGCGGCAGCAAAAGCACCGATACATGGAACGTTTACTGTCCCTGGACGTAAGCCATTTTCCTGAACTGCTCCTGTATATAAAGGTTTCCAAGGAACATGAGCACCCATATAAACGGCACCAGCGCCTTTAGGAGCATACACTTTATGACTTGAGATGGACACAGCATCGACTCCAAGTTCTTTGATGGACACACGAATCTTTCCAAATGTTTGCACAGCATCTGTATGAAAAAGAATGTTCCTTTCTTTTAAAAGAGGCGCTAATTCAGCAAGCGGCTGGATAATCCCTGTTTCTGAATTAGCATGCTGAATAGATACTAGTCCTGTTTCAGGCAATAATGCTTTTTTGAGAATGTCCTTTGTTATGATTCCATCCTGATTCGGTTCAATGATCGTGACTTTTACGCCAAAACGCTCTAAGCTGCTAACTGCATAATGAACAGAAGGATGCTCAACTGAAGTTGTGATGACATGCTGTTGATGTGCTGGCAGTCCATTGATGATCGATTGAATCGCAAGGAGATTGGATTCAGTTCCACCGCTTGTAAAATAGATCCCATCCGGTTCACCCTCGATCATGGCAGCGAGTGATTGTCTGCTGTAAGTCAATATGTCATTTGCTTTTCCCCCAGCATCATGAAGGCTGCTTGCATTTCCGTAGAAATTTTTGCTTAGCTGCTCAAAAACATGCAGCGCTTCCTCTGAAACAGGTGTAGAAGCTGCGTAATCTAAATAAACCAACCCATCCATCTCCCGTGTGAAAATTTTTTCTTGTATTTATTTTAGTGTTGTGTAATGATATGTGTCAAGACAGGTGTAAATGACAGGAGGGGCGATGGTGTCATCAATCAAAAAAGTTATTGTGGTGGGATCAGGCATTGCAGCGCTTTCCTTTGCAAAAACCATTTCGAAAAGCTGCCAGGTCATCATGATGACAAAAAAACAATGTTCATCTAGTAATTCCATGCTGGCACAAGGAGGAATCGCTGCTGCCTTTTCAGCACATGATTCAGCTGAGCAGCATGTGCAAGATACACTAGCTGCCGGCTGTGATCACAATGATGAAAGAACCGTACAAGAAATCGTGAGACTTGGAAAACACCTTGTGGAGCAGCTCGTAGCAGAAGGTTGTCCATTTGATCAAGATGAGGCGGGAGAGCCGCAATTAGGCAAAGAGGGAGCACATACCACTCATCGCATCTTGCATGCAGGAGGAGATCAATCAGGTAAAACTCTTGTACAGTTTCTGAAAAGTCAGCTCGGCTCACATATTCATTTATACGAATATCATCATGTCATTGATCTATTGATTCATGAAGGGACATGTACGGGTGTTGTATGGAAAGACGAGACAGGACACGTACATACGATGACCGCAGATGCCGTTGTTTTATCAACTGGCGGCTGCGGCTCCCTATATGAGACAAACACAAATGATCCTTCTATAACAGGAGACGGACTGATGATGGCCTATCGAGCCGGGGCACAATTAGTGGATCTCGAATTTGTTCAATTCCATCCAACTCTTTTAACAATCGCTGGAAAAGCAGTTGGCCTCATTTCAGAGGCAGTACGGGGAGAGGGAGCTTATTTAGAAGATGAAACAGGCAGGCGGATCATGAAAGGTATTCACCCACAAGCTGATTTAGCACCTAGAGATGTGGTCGCTAGAGCTATTTTTCATGAGCAGCAATTAGGTCATCAATTGTATCTTAACATCCAGGATATCCCGCATTTTTCAGCTCGTTTTCCAGCCATAGCTCAGATGTGCCAGCGTGCAGGCGTCGATATGGAAAGCGGCAGGCTGCCAATTTCCCCCGGTATGCACTTTTTAATGGGCGGCATCAGCGTCAATGAATATGGAGAAACGACTGTTCCAGCGCTATTTGCCATTGGAGAAGCGGCCTGTACTGGCTTACACGGTGCGAATCGATTGGCGAGTAATTCTCTTCTGGAAGGTCTCGTGTTAGGCAGCAAAGCGGCACAGAGAATTGAACAACTGCCTAAACAGAAAGAAACAAGTCCACCTTTTTCAATTCAAGAAATATGGATGGTCCCAATGATTTCAACATCTCAACTGAGACAATGGATGACCACATTTGCGGCCATTGTGAGAGATGAAAAAGGCTTGCAGACTTTACTCCATTCGTTACAACGTGTCAATTTTCAGCAAATTAATGTGAAGGATATCACAAATGAACAGATCGAATTAAGCAATCAATGGGCATTGGCGGTTTGCCTTGCCAAATCTGCATTACTCCGTACAGAAAGCAGAGGCGGCCATTATCGAATGGATTATCCAGAGCGGAGCGACGCGTTGTGGCAGGGCAGGCAGATTGTTCATGAAAAAGGTCACATTCATATCATGAAAAATGAAAGGATCGGTGCCAAATGGAACGTTTACAGTTAAAACAAATGCTCACTCATTTTTTTACTGAAGATATTGGCTTTGGAGATGTATCAGCAGATGCCATCTTTGGAGACAAGAAGGGAACAGCTTTTATCATTGCGAAACAATCTGGTGTATTGGCAGGATCACAAGTGATTGATCTAGGGTACGGCCTGTTGAATGAACAGATTCAAACGGAGCTGTATTTTCAAGAAGGTGATTGGATTCATTCAGGCGCTGTACTGGCGAAAATAAAGGGCCCAGTCAACGACTTATTAAAGGGAGAGAGGGTCATTTTAAATCTTTTGCAGCGAATGACAGGTATCGCCACCTTAACACATGAGGCGGTCCGCAGATTAGCTGACCCGTCTATTACGATTTGTGATACGAGAAAAACGACACCCGGCCTGCGTATGTTAGAAAAATACGCAGTAAAGACAGGCGGTGGAAAGAATCATCGCTTTGGCTTATCGGATGGGGTGATGATTAAAGATAATCATATCGCGGCATGCGGTTCTATCCGTGAAGCTGTAGAGAAAGCAAGAGCATATGCCGGTCATATGGTGAAAATTGAAGTGGAAATTGAATCAGAAACGCAGCTTATAGAAGCCATTGATGCAAAAGCGGATGTCATTATGTTTGATAACTGCTCTCCGGACGAAGTAAAACGTTTTAAACAAATGACGCCAGAGTCCATTCTGACAGAGGCTTCAGGAGGCATCACGCTAGAGACATTGCCAAGCTACAGGGGCACAGGAGTCGACCTTATTTCACTTGGCTTTCTGACACATTCTGCTCCAGCATTTGATTTTAGTATGAATATGGAATTCAGTCATAAAGGGGGAACAACTCATGTCCATGCTTAATGTATTAGCCAATCAACATGCAGTCATGATGCCAGATGAATATAAACACCGCTCTGATGATGAGATGAAGCAGCGAGTGTTAGACATTAAGCGGGCTTTTGGTTCAAAGCTTTTTATACCAGGCCACCATTATCAAAAGGATGAGGTCATTGAATTTGCAGATGCAACAGGAGATTCATTGCAGCTGGCACAAATAGCGGCTGACAATCATGAGGCTGAATACATTGTATTCTGCGGTGTTCATTTTATGGCAGAAACGGCAGATATGCTGTCAAACAAGAATCAGAGCGTTGTATTGCCAGATATGAGGGCAGGCTGTTCAATGGCAGATATGGCGAACATGAAACAAACAGACAGAGCATGGGAGCAGCTCACTGATCTGTTTGGGGATACAATACTTCCGCTTACGTATGTCAATTCAACAGCAGACATTAAAGCATTTGTTGGCAAACATGGCGGGGCAACAGTGACTTCATCAAATGCTAAAAAAGTACTCGAGTGGGCGCTGACACAAAAAGAGCGGATTCTATTTCTCCCTGATCAGCACCTAGGGCGTAATACGGCTTTTGATTTAGGTATTCCGCTAGAAGAAATGGCTGTCTGGGATCAGATAGAAGAAAAGCTTATCACCGATCAGCCGCTTTCCCGGATCAAGATGATTTTATGGAAAGGCCATTGTTCCGTACATGAGAAGTTTACCGTTCGGAATATAGAAGAAATGAGAAAAAAAGACCCTGACATTCAAATTCTTGTCCATCCTGAATGCACGCATGAGGTCGTAAGGGCTTCTGACCTAGCAGGTTCAACGAAATTTATTATTGATACGATCAAACAGGCGCCAGCAGGAAGCAAATGGGCGATTGGAACAGAGATGAATTTAGTCAAACGGATCATAGCGCAGCACCCAGATAAACAAATTGAATCTCTTAACCCAGATATGTGTCCATGTTTGACTATGAACCGGATTGATCTGCCTCATTTGCTATGGTCACTGGAAAGCATTGAGAAGGGTCAGCCGGCCGGGTTGATACAGGTCAATGAAGACATCACGAAAGACGCTTTGCTTGCACTCGAGAAAATGCTCGCCATTAAATAATGAATCAGCCCCTCCTATCAGAAAACAAGTTTTTATCATATCGGCTTGTAAATAGGCATAAATTTATGTTGAAACATATTGTACTTCTGACATAACCGTTACGTTCACGTTTTGCATAGGAGGGGAAAACGTTGAAAATTCATATTGTGCAAAAAGGAGACTCCCTTTGGAAAATTTCAAAGAAATACGGAGTCGACTTTCAAGAATTGAAAAAACTAAATTCACAGCTCAGTAATCCTGATTTAATCATGCCGGGTATGAAGATTAAAATTCCATCTAGTGGTGTTCCTGTAAAAACAGATCATCACAAAGCAAAAGAAATGCCAAAAACGAAAGAACATCCGTATGTGAAAGAAAAGCCAAAAGATGTCGTGCAAGTGCAAGATACGAAACCGAAGGAAAAGCCAAATGAACCGGTGCCATATGTACCGCCAGTGCCAAAAATCGAGCAGCCAGTTTTTCCGCAAGTGGATGTGAACTATTATCAGACCAATCTCTACCAGCCATTCACACCTCCTCCCAAAAAAGATCATCACGAGAAAAAAGATCACGTTCATGAGAAGAAAGATCATGTTCATGACAAAAAGGATCACAAGGATCATTTTCATCATGAAAATAAAGACCACAAAGATAACAAGGGTCATGTCCATCATGAAAATAAGGAACATAAAGATCACAAGGACCATTTTCATCATGAAAATAAAGGTCATCTAAAAGATGAAGTGGCAAAGGGGTATGATCCGTTTATTCATATTCCGCATCAAAAAGAGGAGGGAAAAGACATGGAGCATGGCAATCATCCGAACCTTCCTAACTTCCCGCAAATGCCAAATGTGGGAGGGGCAGCGGTAGGGGGAGTGGCTGAAAATAACGAGCATCATCACCAGCATCATCATCATGAACCATATGATCCTTATTTTGGTTATGGTCATGGTCATTACATGCCGGCGATGTATCCATATCCGCAGCAAATGGTGCCGGCATCGCCAATTTTACCGGGATCGGGCTTATGTTATCCTATCCATCCATATTATCACCATCATATGATGCCATATCCATACCCGGCTCATCCTTATTATCCTGCGTATCAAGCGCCTGCTTACTACGGAGAAAATCATGAGCACCATGCAAACGACGGACATCACTGGCATCACCATACGCATCCAAACGCCAATGCAAATGCCAACGCAAATCAAGGCTTTTTTCCAAACGTTTCAAATGCAGCATATGGCAAGGAAGATTGCGGATGCGATGATGGCATGAAGCATCATCAGCCTTGGCCAGGACATTATCCGAATCCTGTTCCTTATGGCCAAATGGGGGCTTATCCAGCTCAGCCTTACATGCAGCCATATCCAGGTCAATCCGTTTTTGCAAGGCCGGAGGAAGAAGAAGAAGAAGATTAATGACAGAAGGAACGATCTCAATCGTTCCTTTCAGCGTGTAGACAAACCCTCGCATTCGGTGTCAGGTCTGCGCGCCGGTACTCACGAATGTCAAATTCGCTCCGTTCCGGTGCTCGCCTCCTAGATTGCAAAGGTTTTCTATTACGCTGAAAAGAAGACAAATGGCTAAAATCAAGAACATTTTAGCATTTGTCACCAGTCAGAAGGAACGATCTCAATCGTTCCTTTTTTTGTTTATAACTGACAGCTTGATTTTTTTCCTAACTGTACATGCTAAAACAGAGCCTGTTTCGCGCTCATGAGATTGAATTTGTACAGGGGGTTTTTCGTTTGAGACAAAAATGGCAAAAAACAATCGCATTAGTGCTTCTTCCTATTGGTTTAACGGCATGTGGTGCAAATAATAACGCAGGTGTCGATACACGTCATAATCAATCAGGCCAGCCGGTTGGTTATCATTCGAATCAACGAGCGGAAGACAACAACCAAGATCATCAAGGACCAGTTTCTGAACTCATGGAGGGAATGAACGGGAGAAATACAACAAATGTTGATTACCGTACACGTCCTCAAGCTGATGATCGAATGCCTCTCACAGGTGGAGATGGACGCTACAGTCATGGAGATATGAACTATCATAACCAAATGTCGTTCTCAGGCTACGATAAACAAGAGAACATCCAGCGTTCAAGAAAAATTGCCAACCGCATCAATAAAATGAATCACGTGGCAGACTCTCAAGTCATGGTGACGGATGAGAATGTGTATATTGCCATTAAATCAGATGGCCGCCTGACGTCAGAAGGCGTATCACAAGTAGAAGAAGCAGCGACTCGTTATGCGGATGGAAGAGCAGTCCAAGTCATAAAAGATGAAGGTGCATTCACACGCTTTAGAGACATGAGAAGAACGCAATTTGAAACGGGCCAAACAGGCATGACCCGATAGTTTGACACAAAAAGGCTAAAGTTCATTACGAACTTTAGCCTTTTCTTAAAAATAAACCTTGATGCCTATATAAAATTCGTAAAAGAAATAACAGCCAAACCCTAGTAATAAAATACCAGCAATAATGGATGTCCACTTGATCATCGTTCGATTCATCACTTTTCTTGTTAAGGATACAAGTGTGTGAAGACCGATGTCATGAAGGAGAATCCCTGCCAAAATACCGCCGGCAGCCAGCATAAATTCAGATGAATCTGTTTTTGTATACGCATCCGCAAGTACAGCACCAAAAACAGAAACCCAGAACACAAGATTTCCAGGAGATACCGCCACGAGCAAGCCGTTTCGATATGTTTTTGCGAATGATTTATTGACCTTTTCTCCTGCTAAATGGATATCTTGATCCGCATTTTTAATGGAATCGTATGCGAGAATCATTAAAAATACAGCTCCGATCAGCCAGAGCGGGATTTGAACAAACGGCAAAGATAAAAACTGAGCAAATCCAGCATATAAAGCCAAAATAAGTAATAAGTCTATGGTCATACCGCCTGCTCCGACAGTTAAACCATGAAAGAATCCGTTTTTGAGTCCCTGTTTTGTCATTTCAACCGTGATTGCTCCAACAGGCAGAGCAATTGAGAATCCTACGACGATAAATGTGAGAAATGTTTGCAATCGACTAGAACTTCCTTTGATTAAATTGTATAAAAATTCTCCGTTTAGATTAATTATACATAATAGGAGAAAAGGATCAATGTTTATTTCAGATTTGATTGAAATGATAGAGATAAATGATGTATAGAAGACTGTATATCAACATGATCCATAACGCTTGTAGGGGAAAGGAACTATTTTCCTGAATCTTCTTTTCTTCATGAAGTCTCTATGCTACACTGATGTGGAAATCAATAAAAGTGACTAGGGGTGCCCGTAAATGGGCTGAGAGAGAAGCATAAACTTCTTAACCCTTTGGACCTGATCTGGCTCGTACCAGCGTGGGGAAGTTAAAGATGATGCATGTATCCTATCAATGATATGCATGTTTATTTCCGACGACGAAACCAGGTTCTTTAAATAGAGCCTGGTTTTTTGCTGGTGCTGATTCCATCCTGTCCGGTGACAAGAAGAAAAGGAGAGAACAGCAAATGAAGGAAAAGAAAAGTATCCCATCCAACCAATCATTATTATCCAGCTTTGATGGCAGCCGAAAGGTGTATGAGAAAGGATCAAGGCCCGATATCTTAGTGCCGAAAAGAGAGATTGCGCTCTCACATACTGTGACAGAGGCGGGCGACATAAAAAATGAACCAGTCCGTGTATACGATACGAGTGGACCGTACACTGATGAGAACGTTCATATTGACGTCACAAAAGGATTAAAGCGTCTTAGGGCAGCATGGATTGAAGAAAGAGGAGATACAGAAAGTTATGAAGGGCGTCATGTAAAACCGGAAGATAACGGATATCGGTCAAGGGAGAAGGAGTCCTTCCATTCTGTCCAAACTGATTTTCATCATAAGCCGCTCCGCGCGAAACAAGGAGCGCGCGTGACGCAAATGCATTATGCCAAAAAAGGTATCATTACGCCTGAAATGGAGTTTATCGCAATAAGAGAAGAGCTAAGCCCTGAGTTTGTTAGAGAGGAAGTAGCGAGCGGAAGAGCCGTTATTCCTTCGAATATTAACCATCCAGAAAGTGAACCAATGATTATCGGAAGGAATTTTCATGTCAAAATCAATGCGAATATTGGCAATTCAGCTGTCACGTCATCCATTAATGAAGAGGTAGAAAAGATGACATGGGCGATCAAATGGGGGGCAGACACAATGATGGATCTGTCTACTGGAAAGGATATTCATACAACGAGAGAATGGATCATTCGGAATTGCCCAGTTCCAGTAGGAACCGTTCCTATCTATCAGGCCCTTGAAAAAGTGAATGGAGTCGCAGAAGATTTGACGTGGGACGTGTACAGAGACACATTAATTGAACAAGCAGAACAAGGTGTAGATTATTTTACAATTCATGCGGGCGTGCTGTTAAGATATATTCCGCTAACAGTTGATCGGGTGACCGGAATTGTTTCAAGAGGCGGTGCAATTATGGCAAGATGGTGTCTTGCTCATCATCAAGAGAATTTCCTCTACACTCACTTCGAAGACATTTGTGAAATTATGAAAACGTATGATATTGCCTTTTCACTTGGAGATGGACTTAGACCAGGTTCGATTGCTGATGCCAATGATAAGGCGCAGTTTGCAGAGCTGGAAACGTTAGGTGAGTTAACAGAGATCGCTTGGAAACATGATGTGCAGGTGATGATTGAAGGGCCCGGTCATGTGCCAATGGATAAAATTAAAGAGAATGTGGACAAGCAAATGGACATTTGCAAGGAAGCCCCATTTTATACATTAGGGCCTCTTACAACAGATATTGCGCCGGGGTATGATCACATTACATCCGCCATCGGTGCGGCCATGATCGGCTGGTACGGAACAGCCATGCTATGCTATGTAACGCCAAAAGAGCATTTAGGTCTGCCGAATAAAGAAGATGTGAGAGAAGGCGTGATCGCCTATAAAATTGCCGCACATGCCGCTGATCTAGCAAAAGGACATCCTGCGGCTCAAAAGCGCGATGATGCTTTATCGAAAGCGAGATTTGAATTTAGGTGGCGGGACCAATTTAACCTGTCACTTGATCCTGAAAGAGCCTTGGCGTTCCATGATGAAACATTGCCTGCCGAAGGTGCTAAGACCGCTCACTTTTGCTCGATGTGCGGACCGAAGTTTTGCAGTATGAAAATTTCTCATGATATCCGCAATCAATCTGAAGAAGTGAAAAGAGAGATGGAAAAGAAGGCGAAGGAGTTTGTCAGCCAGGGAAGTCAAATTTATCAGCCCTAAAAAAAGAACCTCGCACGATGCTGTGCGGGGTTTTATCAAACGGCTGAGAAGGCTTTTCTTAAAAGGTGAAAAAATGCCTTTACTGCATATGCCATCATGTCCACACTCGGAATGAGGGCATCTGTTAAATGAAAAAAGACTGTTTTTCTTTCTGGAGATGTTCGTTTCTTTTTCTGCTTCATCAAGGGCAGCCTCCTTTTTAACTAATATACTTCTTTGCAGATTTGAGAGATAGATGTTTGTGCGAATTTAAACAAAATTTAAACTTCTTGGGTTTGAATGGAAACAAGGAGGGGAAACGAGTTCAATAGAGAATGAATGAAAAGAGCTGATCTATTTGACCAGCGAACAAGAAGAGTGGAAGGTGATCTTATGATGAAAGTATTTAAGGTAACATTTCATATGAACAATGGGGAAGTGCTTGATTTCGAGCTCAAACGTCCAGCTACCTATGATGTGTATAAAAAAATTGAAGAAGCCAATCATTGGTTTAAGCTGAATAATGAAATCATTAACCTATTAAACGTCAATAGTATCCATGTAGAAACAGAATAACGCAGAAAGCCGCTCGTAGAGAGCGGCTTTCATTATGCAGAAAAATCATTTCGATTATTAAGCTGCCCGCGGGACAGCCAGTTCTTTTTATACAAATAAGCAATGACTTCAAGCCACAGACGCGGTGCTTTTTTAGGGAAAAAAGGTTTTTGGTAATAGGCATAAGCGGCTTTTAAATCATCCCATTGATGACATGCTTTCGTTTGCGTGAATCTGGCAACGTCAATGACCCTGATCCGCCCTTCTTTTGTTAAGATCAGATTGCGCAGATGAATATCAGAAGGATTCAATCCTTTCTCGCGCGCTTCCTCCAGCGCATCATCGACTTGTTCAATCATTTGTTTTTTAATAGGAATTCCTTTTGTAAGGCATTCATAGAATGTGTAGCCTTTAATATATTCCATTAAAATATACTGATCCCCAGACTCATAAATCTCAGGGTAGTAAGACGAACCAGAAAGTTTTTCGTAAATGGCAGCCTCTTTGCGGGCAATATGCTGATAAGAAGGGAAAAAGACTTTTAGTGCCATTTTCTTGCCGTCTTTTTTGTATAAAAAGACATAGGCACTTCTTCCTTTGCCGCACAGTTCAAGCTCTGCCGGTTTATAGGCAAGCTTATGAAAACGTTTCTCTTCATGATACTGAATCGATTCGGCTAATCTTTTGACCTCTGACATTGACTTCACCTTCTTTGGTTTCAGTTTATGCGGCTGAAAAACGAATGATGAAAAAACCGTGTCATTCGATAAAGCAATGGATTGTATAAAACATAACATTTACGAATGAAGGATACAACGAAAGACTCTTAACATACATTTGAATCATCGATTTGGTTAATGTTTAGAAAAATGGGTCAAACTACATATGTCATGCATCGATCTCATGTTCTAAAGAGGTGTAAATAGTGAAAGTGAAGATGAAATGTTTCGTTACAGGACTTATCATGACAAGTGTGCTTTTTTTCGCTGCGGATATGGAAGGAAAAGAACACTTGCAAAAGCAGTCAAACTCTATTACCGTCCAGCTTGAAAAAGTCTATCTAGACGGCGATGTGAGTATTGAAAGACACCGGGCATCATTAGAAGACAAAGACACATTCTGGGCGCAGTATAAAGGCTGGACGCTGGTAGAACAAAAAGAGGATTTTGCCCTTTTTAGAAAGCAAATTGATGATATCTCTCCATTAAGTAAAGCAAATGGATATATCGGATTATCAGAGGACGGTGTGATTTCTACGTTTCATGGAAGGCCTGACGGCTGGGCGGAGCCTATTCATCTCTTTTTTCAAATTGATACGTCCCGTTTAGAAAGCCATGTGGAAAAGCAGCTTGAGCAAGGCATTCCTTTTCGAACAAAGGATGAATTTGAGCATGTGCTTGAAGTCATGAAGCCTTATCGAAATGAAATATCGTTTTAAAGCGTGTAACAGCTTGCTGGTGTGAAGACCGCAAGCTGTTTTTCGTGGTTTCATCATAAAAATGTACTGAGCGAACGTATGTTAACTTTTATTGCGGTTTTCTCTTCGATTTATGTTACAATGAAGAACAGTCAAAGAGGTGAAAACGGTGATAGAGTTTGTAAAAGGGACCATTGATTATGTGTGCCCGCAATATGTTGTCATTGAAAACGGCGGAGTGGGATATCAAGTCTATACCCCAAACCCGTTTATCTATCGAGTAAATAAACAAGAAACGATTTATACGTATCATTACATAAAGGAAGACGCCTTTTCGTTATACGGTTTTCAAACACGAGAAGAAAAAGCGCTGTTCACAAAACTGTTAAATGTCACAGGAATTGGGCCAAAGGGTGCACTCGCGATTCTTGCTTCCGGTGATCCTGGCGCTGTCATTTCAGCGATAGAACGTGAAGATGAAGCCTTCCTGATTAAATTCCCTGGTGTGGGCAAAAAAACAGCACGTCAAATCATTCTGGATCTAAAAGGAAAACTGGCAGATGTGGTGCCAGAAATGATTGGCAACTTATTTAATCACGAGGACCACATTCAGGTCGAAACGCAGCAAACTGCATTAGATGAAGCACTTGAAGCCTTAAGTGTCCTTGGATACGGTGATCGTGAAATCAAAAAGGTTCTTCCATTATTAAAAGAAGAAAAGAATCTCACAACCGATCAATATGTGAAAAAAGCTTTACAAAAAATGTTGAAATAGGGTGATGTCTCATGGATGAACGGCTCGTCTCAACTGAAGCAGACAACCATGAATCAGCCATTGAGCAAAGTCTGCGGCCACAGACACTTAGCCAATATATCGGTCAGCAAAAAGTAAAGGATAACCTCAGCGTATTTATTGAAGCTGCCCGCATGCGGCAGGAAACGCTTGATCACGTCCTTTTATATGGACCTCCTGGACTTGGGAAAACAACGCTTGCATCGATCATTGCCAATGAAATGAATGTTCAGCTGCGTACAACGTCAGGACCAGCGATTGAGCGTCCTGGTGATTTGGCAGCCATCTTAACATCTCTAGAGCCAGGTGATGTATTGTTTATTGATGAAATTCACCGCTTGCAGCGCTCAATTGAAGAAGTGCTGTACCCAGCAATGGAGGATTTTTGTTTAGATATTGTTATTGGAAAAGGAGATACAGCACGCTCTGTACGGCTTGATTTACCGCCATTTACGCTTGTAGGTGCAACGACTCGTGTCGGGCTGTTAACAGCGCCGCTTCGTGATAGGTTTGGGGTACATGCAAGATTGGAATACTATGAGCAAAGAGATTTGGCTCACATTGTGGCAAGAACAGCCGAGCTGTTTGAGATTGGGATCGATATTCGCTCTGCCGAAGAGATTGCGAGACGTTCCCGGGGAACACCGAGGGTTGCCAATCGTTTGCTCAGAAGAGTAAGAGATTTTGCGCAGGTGCTTGGGAATCATGCCATTACGCAGGACATTGCGGAAGATGCCCTTGAGCGTCTTCAAGTCGACAGGCTAGGCCTCGATCATATAGACCATAAGCTCCTTTTAAGTATGATCGAAAAATTTAGAGGCGGTCCTGTTGGGCTTGATACGATCTCAGCGACAATAGGAGAAGAATCACATACGATTGAAGATGTGTACGAACCGTACTTACTGCAAATTGGTTTCCTGCAAAGAACGCCAAGAGGACGTGTCGTCACAAGAGAAGCGTATGAACATTTTCAAATGGAGGTTCCGATTCGTGACTGAATTCCCTAAAATATTAATGATTTTAGGTGGTGTCCTTTTTGCCGCAGGATTAGTGTTTCAATTGGTTGGTAAGCTTCCAGGTGATATTTTTGTGAAAAAAGGGAATGTAACGTTCTTTTTTCCTGTCATTACCTGCATCGTCATTAGTATCGTACTGACCATATTACTGAATATCTTTGGACGGATGAAATAACGTTAACTAGTTAACTACAGAATAGGTGAAGGAAATGAAGCTAGAACTATTTGATTTTGATTTACCAGAAAGATTAATTGCACAAGTGCCGCTTGAAAAAAGAGATGCATCAAGACTGATGGTCTTAAACAAACAAACGGGTGCGATTACACATGATACATTCTCACAAATCATCGATTATTTTCAAAAGGGTGATTGTCTCGTTCTAAACAACACGCGCGTTCTGCCTGCACGTCTGTTTGGGATGAAAGAGGATACAGGTGCCAAAGTTGAACTTCTTCTATTGAAACAAGAAGAAGGAGACAAATGGGAAACACTTGTCAAACCAGCCAAACGGGTGAAAAAAGGGACGGTTATCACGTTTGGTGATGGACGGCTCCAAGCTGTATGTACAGAGGAAATGGAACATGGTGGAAGAAAAGTCGAGTTTCAATATACAGGCATTTTTTATGAAGTGCTTGAATCCCTTGGTGAAATGCCGCTGCCTCCATATATTAAAGAGCAGCTTGACGACCGTGAACGCTATCAAACCGTTTATTCAAAAGAGGTTGGCTCCGCTGCTGCGCCAACTGCCGGTCTCCACTTTACAACCGAGCTGCTGGATGCGCTGAAAGCGAAAGGTGTACACATTGCTTTCATTACGCTGCACGTAGGGCTTGGCACGTTTCGTCCGGTAAGTGCAGAACGTATTGAAGAACACGAAATGCACGCAGAGTTTTATGAAATGAATGAAGAAACAGCTGATGAGCTTAATCGCGTTCGCAATGAAGGCGGACGGATTATTTCAGTCGGCACAACGTCGACAAGAACGCTTGAAACCATTGCAAGTGCACATGATGGTGAGTTCAAAGCCTCGAGCGGCTGGACGTCGATCTTTATTTACCCTGGCTACACATTCAAGGCAATTGATGGCATGATCACGAATTTCCATCTGCCAAAATCCTCGTTAATTATGCTTGTCAGCGCATTAGCTGGACGAGAGCACGTACTAAAAGCGTACAATGAGGCTGTGAAAGAGGAATACCGATTCTTCAGCTTTGGCGATGCCATGCTGATTCAATAACATTATACAACGAAGACAGGAGGGCTCATTTTTGTCGCAATTACCGATACGTTATGAGTTCATTAAATCATGCAAACAAACAGGTGCACGTCTTGGCCGCGTTCATACACCGCACGGCTCATTTGAAACACCTGTATTTATGCCAGTAGGTACACTGGCTACAGTCAAGACAATGGCGCCTGAAGAATTAAAGGCAATGGATGCAGGCATCATCTTAAGCAATACGTACCACTTATGGCTCCGTCCAGGTCACGATATCGTAAAAGAAGCAGGCGGTCTGCACAAATTTATGAACTGGGATCGAGCCATTCTAACTGATTCAGGCGGATTCCAAGTTTTTTCATTGAGTGAATTTAGAAAAATTGAAGAAGAAGGCGTTCACTTCCGTAATCATTTAAACGGAGACAAGCTGTTCCTATCTCCTGAAAAAGCGATGGACATCCAAAATGCACTTGGCTCTGATATTATGATGGCATTTGATGAATGCCCGCCGTATCCTGCAGAGTACGATTACATGAAACGTTCTGTGGAGCGGACAAGCAGGTGGGCAGAGCGCTGTCTAACAGCGCACCAGCGTCCTGAAGATCAAGGGCTGTTTGGGATTGTCCAAGGCGGAGAATACGAAGAGCTTCGAAAACAAAGTGCAAAAGACCTTGTTTCACTTGATTTCCCAGGCTACGCCATCGGAGGCTTATCTGTAGGGGAACCAAAAGATGTGATGAATCGTGTACTTGAATTTACAACACCATTCTTACCAGCAGACAAACCGAGGTACTTAATGGGTGTCGGCTCACCAGATTCCTTAATTGACGGCGCCATTCGCGGTGTAGATATGTTTGATTGCGTACTGCCGACGCGAATTGCAAGGAACGGTACCTTAATGACAAGTGAAGGCCGTCTTGTTGTGAAAAATGCAAAATATGAGCGTGACTTTAGACCAATCGATGAAAACTGCGACTGCTATACATGTAAAAACTATACACGCGCCTATATTAGACATTTAATTCGAACAAATGAAACGTTCGGAATTCGATTAACAACTTATCATAATCTTCATTTTCTGTTAAAATTAATGGAGCAAGTGAGAGAAGCTATCCGTGAGGATCGTTTAGGTGATTTTAAAGAAGAGTTTTTTGAGCGTTACGGCTTTAACAAACCGAATGCGAAAAACTTTTAACGCATAAACGAAAGGCTTTACAATGCTTTAGAAAGGGGTGAAATAGAATGGATGGTGGTATGGGTTCAATCATTATGATTGTTGTCATGTTTGCTGTGCTTTACTTCTTGTTAATCCGTCCACAGCAAAAGCAACAGAAAGCTGTGCGTCAGATGCAGCAATCTTTATCAAAAGGCGATAAAATCGTCACAATCGGTGGTTTACACGGTGAAATCGACTCAATTGATGAATCAAAAGTGGTCATCAAAACAAGCGAAAACAACCGTTTAACTTTCGATCGTCGTGCTATTAGAGAATTAGCTGACAAAGGCTAATCCTCTGATACATAGCCATAAAAAAAGAGCGATATGACCGCTCTTTTTTTATTTGCCTCGAAGATTGACGCCAATCATTCCCCCCAGCATACAAATGCCTAAAAATGCTCCATGATAGATAAACTGCTCTGGTGAAAACGTTTTTCCAAACCCCAAATATTGAAATAAAAAGACAGTGAGAGAAAAAATGATAGATGTGACCGCACCAATCAGCCAGCCGCGCTCCTTTGCTTTCCCACCAGAAATGATGCCTCCTAATAAAAGGGCAGCAAAGGACAAAATCATAATCATCCATTTAAATGATGATTCCTGCATACTTGTGAATGTAAGCATGAGCGACACAAGTAAACTGGTGACAACCATCACGATAAAAATGGCAATTAAGCCGGATAAAATGCCTTTTCCAATTTGTTTCGTTTCCTGCATGTAGATTCGTCTCCTCTCCAATTGAACGAAGCTTGTCTTTTACTAAAATGTATTCACAGTGAAGAAAAAATAGACATGTTTCAGACGTTTCTTTTCTACATAAATAAAGTGTTTTGACACAAGCTATGTTGGAGAAGGAGGGTTTACATCACATGCAGGACATCTTGATCATTTCCATGAGAACCATCATCTTATATTTTCTTATTTGGTTTATATTTCGCTTAATGGGCAAAAGGGAAATTGGCGAGCTGAGCATTTTAGATCTAGTCATTTTTATGATGATCGCAGAAATTGCGGTTCTCGCCATAGAAGAAGTAGAGGATAACATGTTACATACGGTATGGCCAATCCTGCTGTTAACCTTCATTCAAATCACACTTGCCTACCTCTCATTAAAATTTCAAGGTGTCCGGCGCTTTCTTGACGGAAAACCGGCCCTGCTTATCATCAATGGGAAAATAGACGAAGGTGCAATGAGAAAACAGCGATACAATTTTGATGATCTGCTCATTCAATTAAGAGAAAATAACATCGACAGCATTCAGGATGTCTCTTACGCCATTTTAGAGCCGTCTGGAAAGCTCGCCGTCGTCGAAAAAGAAAACAAGCGCAAACATGCAGCGCTTGAGCTTCCACTTGTTGCGGATGGTGTGGTGCAGCATGACCACCTAAAGCAAATCAATCAAAATGAACAGTGGCTGAAAGATGAGCTTGCTAAAAGAGGCTATCATGATATCGAACAAATCTCTTACTGCAGCTTTAATCAAAAAACATTTTATATTGATTTGAAAGATGAAGTGATCAAAAAGAGATGAGCTAAAACAGCTTCCCAATGAACGGGATGCGGCGCAGCTCTTCTCGTTTCACTAGACCTAGGCAGATTAATAGAATGACATACAGCGTGCACGTAACAAAAATGAGCGTCACAAGTTCAATAGGAGCAGAAAAGAGTCCATTTACTTGAGATTTCAGCCAAAGGCTGACAGCACCTGTACTGATAATCACAAGGACGCATAGTCCATATTCCTTTAATGGTAAATGAATAGGCAGCACCTTTCCAACAGTTGCCGCATGGAGCAGTGTGACAAGGATGATACCGATTAATATCGCAAGTGCAGCGCCCATAATGCCAAAGCCTGGCTGTGAAGCAAGAACAAAAATCATCCCTGTTTTTACAATAGCGCCAATCAGGCTGTTGGTCATCGCCGCACCAGCTAAATTGAGTGCTTGAAGCACGGCTTGAAGGGGCCCCTGAAAATAATATAGAAGGAAAAATGGCGCCATGAATTTCACATAAATGGCCGCGTGCGATGAACCATACATAAAGAGCGTTAAATCTTCGGCGTAAACGAAAAGAATAATACATGAAATGCCTCCGCTGAGTAAACATAGGCGCATCGCCTGCTTCAGGCGGTATTCGACCGTTTTACGTTTGTTCTGCTCCATTCCTTCACTGATCGCCGGAACTAATGCAGTGGAGAGTGAATACGTAATAAAACTAGGCAGTGTCAAAAGGGTCAGAGCAAGCCCGGTCAACTCCCCGTACTGTCTTGTCGCCTCTACAGCCGCATAACCAGCAATGGCAAGACTTTGCGCGACAACAATCGGCTCTAAAAACCACGAAATATTCCCGATAAAACGGCTGCCTGTTGTTGGCAGGGCAATGCTCATCAGCTGTTTAAATGTGTCCTTCCCGTCATGAATCGCTTTAAAAAATCGTTTTCGAATACGAATGGTCTTTTTATAGCGAAAGGCGATCAGTAAGTAAGCAAGGGAAATCATCTCTCCAATCACAGATGACACCATCGCACCTGCTGCCGCAAATTCAATCCCGTAAGGAAGGAAAGCCGTTGTACATCCCGCCACTAGCGAAATTCTTGCGACCTGCTCCAGAACTTGAGACATCGCAAGCGGACTCATTTGCTGTCTGCCCTGGAAATAGCCTCTTAACACACTGGAAATGGCGATGACTGGTACGACAGGTGTAATAGCCAGCAGTGGATAGACCGTTCTAGGGTCTGTCAGCATATTTTCTGCCATGATGGGCGCAAACCATAAAAAGAGCGGCGTGAAAATCAGACTGAGTGTTCCTGTTATCGCAAGGGACATGACCAGAATACGTTTTGTTTTCTGTTTGTCACCCCGGGCTTCTGCTTCTGCGACAAGCTTACTAATGGCGACAGGCAGTCCGAATTGTGTGAGCGTCACGGCGAGAAAAAAGGTTGGTGCAGCCATCATATAAAGCCCGACCCCTTCTTCGCCAATGAACCTCGCAATGACAATTCGATTGACAAAACCCAATATTCTCGTGATAAAACCTGCTAAAATTAAAATAATGGTCCCCTTTAAAAACGTTTGCTTCGTCAAATCACAGATCACCTGCCTTCTCAAACGACATAGAATCATATACAATAAGATATGCGTGTATATCGTCCAAGCATGACAAGTCTCTCGATAAAAAACTGAAAAGGGGGAGCTACGCAATGACACAACACCCAGCTGCTATTTACAAAGACCATTTAAAGCCTTTTCTGTTCAGTAAGCTTGAAGAATTCATCGTTTTGGGCTATAAAGATGTAGATTTAGAGGAATTATGGTCATACTTAGAGAATAAGAAGTGGAAGAAAAAACAAGAGTATCCGATTCATGAAATGGTTGCAGATATTTTATCTGTGAAAATAGGCGAATTTATGAACTATGCAACCGTTCAGTCGTTTAAAACGTCTGCTTTTTTGGACAGTGAAGATGGCAAGAATATGCTTGATGAACTGTTGAAATAAGCCATCTTAATGGATTTAGGTGTTTAAGGAGGAAATACATAATGAAAAAAGGGCGCATTCTTGCGTTTTTCTTAGTGGTTCTGTTAATCGGAACTGGCGTGGGCTTACTGACAAAGCCTGTTGCGAAAGATATGACGCTAGGGCTGGATTTACAGGGTGGATTTGAAGTCCTGTATGAAGTACATCCAGTGAAAAAAGAGGACAAGATCACAAATAGTGTTCTCGTTAGTACAGTGGAGGCTCTTAACCGAAGAGCGAACGTGCTTGGTGTAAGTGAGCCGAACATCTCGATTGAAGGCAACAACCGTATCCGCGTGCAGCTTGCGGGGGTAAAAGATCAAAACAGAGCAAGGGAAATTCTTTCCACTGAAGCGCAGCTATCCTTCAGAGATACGAATGATAAAGAACTCCTTAACGGGGCTGACCTAGTCGAAAATAGTGCAAAACAAACATTCAGTCAAACGAATGAGCCAATTGTGACGGTTAAACTAAAAGATGCGAAAAAATTTGGTGACGTCACAAGAAAAGTAGCAGCGATGGCACCAAATAATCAGCTTGTCATTTGGCTTGATTACGACAAAGGAGATTCCTTCAAAAAAGAAGTCTCAAAATCAAACCACAAGTATGTATCTGCACCAAATGTGAATCAAGAGATTAACAGCAGTGACGTACAAATTGAAGGGAAATTTACTGTCCAAGAGGCAAAAGACCTTGCAAGTATTTTAAATGCTGGTGCATTGCCAGTAAAATTAACAGAAAAATATTCCACATCTGTAAGTGCACAGTTTGGTGAACAAGCACTGAACGAAACAGTGTTCGCAGGAATAGTAGGAATCGCATTTATCTTCTTATTCATGCTGTTTTATTACCGATTACCTGGTCTTATTGCAGTCATCACACTCTCAGCTTATATCTACATTACGCTGCAAGTGTTTGACTGGATGGGTGCGGTCATGACACTGCCTGGAATTGCTGCACTGATTCTAGGGGTAGCGATGGCTGTCGATGCCAACATTATTACTTATGAGCGGATCAAAGAAGAGCTGAAACTCGGCAAATCTGTCCGGTCTGCTTTTAGATCAGGGAACCGCAGATCATTTGCGACCATCTTTGATGCCAACTTAACAAGTATTATTGCCGGCGGAGTGCTGTTCTTCTTCGGGACAAGCTCTGTAAAAGGATTTGCAACGATGCTCATCCTCTCAATTTTAACAAGCTTTATCACAGCTGTTTTCCTATCAAGATTCCTTCTTGGACTGCTTGTAGAGAGCCGCGCGCTTGACCGCAAAAAAGGCTGGTTTGGTGTCCGCAAAAAAGACATCATGAATATCCACGAAACAACAGAAAATACCGAACCGAAAACGCCATTTGATAAATGGGATTTCGTCAGCAAACGTAAAGGCTTTATGATTTTCTCAATAGCTGTTACCATTGCGGGAATCATCGTCCTTTCGATCTTCAAGCTTAATGCTGGTATTGACTTTGCTAGTGGAACGAGAATTGATGTTCAAAGCGATCACAAGCTGACAACTGCACAAGTAGAGGAAGACTTTAAAAAGCTTGACCTTGAAGCAGACAGTGTTGTGCTATCGGGGCAAAATGAAAATCAGGCAGCGGTTCGATTTGTCGGTGTGCCGAATAAAGAAAAAATTGCTGAAGTAAAAGATTACTTCAAAGATAAATACGGCACTGAGCCGAACGTAAGTACAGTATCACCGACTGTCGGAAAAGAGCTTGCCCGTAATGCGCTATATGCCGTCATCATTGCTTCAATTGGGATCATTATATATGTATCCATCCGCTTTGAATATAAAATGGCGATTGCGGCGATTGCCTCATTGCTGTACGATGCATTCTTTATTGTCGCCTTCTTTAGTATTACGCGCTTAGAGGTGGATGTCACCTTCATTGCCGCGATCCTCACAGTCATTGGATACTCGATCAACGACACGATCGTTACCTTCGACAGGGTTCGTGAACAAATGAAGAAACGTAAACCGAAAACCATTGAAGATCTATCGTACATTGTGAACTTAAGCTTACAGCAAACCTTTACGCGATCTGTCAACACGGTGCTGACTGTAGTTGTCGTTGTTATCGCACTGCTTATCTTCGGATCAGCGTCGATTACAAACTTCTCCATCGCCTTACTTGTCGGCTTATTAACAGGGGTATACTCATCCCTTTACATCGCGGCACAAATTTGGCTGATGTGGAAAGGCCGTGAGCTGAAAAAACCAGCTAAGATAGATACAGATCAAGATATTTAATCTAGAAAGACTGCCTTTTCGGCAGTCTTTTTCTATCGTTTTTTCCCGAAAAGTAGACGCTTTGAAAAAACATTTTGGGTTTCATTGATCTTGAAATGGTCTTTTGCTATAATGACTTACGTTTAGACCAGTATAGAAAGCAAGTGTCTGTTTAGGGCATTTGGCTTTATTCATTGGAGGGGCTGTTATGAAGGTTCGGGAAACTGAACTGCCAGGTATCGGTCATAAAGCCGAAATGATCACAAGAAATAATGAGAAGCTTGCCATCATTACACATGATGACGGCAGAAGAGAAATGTATCATTTTCAGGAGGACGACCACGAAGAAACGATTTCTGGCATCCTGCTAAACGATGAAGAAGCAAGACAAATCGCGGCTATTTTAGGCGGCATGGTCTATAAGCCGAAAGCGCTTGAAACCGTAGAGGTAGCCATTGATGAACTGGTGATTGAATGGTTTAAAATTGAAAAGAATGCACCAGCTGTTCAGAAAAGCATCGGTGACCTCAATGTTCGCCAAAACTATCAAGTAACAGTCATCGCCATTGTGAGAAAATCACATGAGAAGATTTTAAATCCAGGACCAGATACCATCATCGAAGAAGGGGATACCCTTGTCATTTCTGGAGAAAGAAAAGAATTAAAGAATCTGATTAAAGAAAAACTCAGCAGCTGATCATGCCCATGCTGATAGGTTTTCTTCCACTGCTTTCTTTCGGTGTTTAAAAAAGGCAGTGAAAAGGGAAGAATAAAAGAAAAAGCTTGGGGGATTTGTAGATGAATAAACAACAATGGACCATCATACTCGCATTTATTTTCGTATTAATTGTCTCAGTATTTGCCGTGATTAATGTACGGCCTGTCGAGGTACACTACTTATTTGGAACGGCTGAATGGCCGCTGATCCTTGTCATTATCGGTTCAGTTTTAATGGGCGGACTGATTGTGGCATTTGCAGGGATCTTCCAAATTGTGAAATTGAAACGTGAACTAAAGGCACTAAAAGCTGAGCGTGCAGCCGCTGCACCTGCTGCTTCGACGAAAAAGGCAGACAAAGATCTTCAAAAAAAATCTCATGTCACGCCTTTAAAAGAACAGCCAGCATCATTTGACCGAAAGGAAAAATAATCTTCCAGCACAATTTCATAAAATAAAAATTGAAACCCCTCAGGCCACTCTAGTATAATAGTGTGGTTGAGGGGTGAATTTATGTTATTATCCAAAATGCGCTGGGAATATGAACATCCAAGCGAAGAAAAAGTGAAATCACTCTCTGAAAATCTGAATATTTCAGCGCTGACTGCATCGCTTCTCGTAAAAAGAGGATTTGAAGAAGTAGAAGAGGCGAGGTCTTTTTTATTTGATCAAAAAGCCGAATTTCATGATCCATTCCTATTAAAAGGAATGAAAGAAGCAGTAGAGCGCATCAACAAAGCGATCGAAGAGCAGGAATCGATTGTGATCTTCGGAGACTATGATGCAGATGGTGTGACAAGTACGTCTGTACTTTTACATACATTAAAAGAGCGGTCTGCGATAGTAGACTTTTATATTCCAGATCGATTTAAAGAAGGCTATGGACCTAATGAACAGGCTTTTCGATATATCAAGGAGCAAGGAGCATCGCTTGTCATCACGGTCGATACAGGCATTGCTGCTGTAAATGAAGCACGTATTGCAAAAGAAATAGGGTTAGACCTGATCATTACAGATCACCATGAACCAAGTGAGGAGCTGCCTGAGGCACTGGCCATTGTCCATCCTAAGCAGCCTGGCTGTGAATATCCCTTTAAAGAACTTGCTGGTGTAGGTGTCGCGTTTAAAGTGGCGCATGCACTTCTTGGAGAGCTACCAGTTCAGCTGTTAGATCTTGCAGCAATCGGGACAATCGCGGATCTCGTACCGCTTCACGATGAGAATAGATGGCTCGCCAAAAAAGGCCTTATGCAGCTTCGGCAGTCGAATAGACCGGGGCTGAAAGCGTTATTGAAAGAAGCGGGAGCCACTCTAGAAGAAGCGAGCGAGGAAACGGTCGGCTTTCAAATTGCGCCAAGGCTGAATGCTGTTGGGCGAATTGAACAGGCAGATCCAGCCGTTCATCTTCTGATGACTGAGGATAAGGATGAAGCAGAAGAGCTCGCTCGTTTTGTACAGGAACTGAATAAAGAACGACAAAAGATTGTCAGTACGATCACAGAAGAAGCCATTCAAATGGTGGAAGAGGCAGGTGATGACCAGTCTGCGATTGTTGTAGCGAAAGCTGGCTGGAATCCGGGCGTTGTCGGAATTGTTGCCTCTAAATTGACGGATACTTTTTCTCGTCCGGCGATTGTGCTTGGAATAGATGAAGAGACGCAAATGGCAAAAGGATCAGCCCGGAGTATTCCTGGCTTCGATCTATTTTTCCATCTAAGCAAATGCCGCGACATCCTGCCGCATTTCGGCGGGCATCCGATGGCAGCAGGGATGACACTTCGAGCGGATGATGTATCTTTACTAAGGGAAAGATTAAATCAATATGCAAATGAAACATTGACGGAAGAAGATTTTATTCCAATTCAGCGGGTCGATGCCGTGTGCAAGGTAGACGAATTGACGGTTCAAGCGATTGAAGAAGCGGGGATGCTGTCACCATTTGGTATGTCAAACCCAAAACCGTTCATTATGATTGAAGATGCAAAGCTTGAAGATATCCGAACGATTGGGGCAAATCACAACCATATTAAAATGTCTCTGAAAGACGAAGATACACTGCTTGACTGTGTTGGCTTTCACCAAGGGAAATTAAAAGAGGAGATTGTTCCAGGAAGCCGCATTTCTGTGATTGGAGAAATGTCGGTCAATGAATGGAATAACCGGAAGAAGCCCCAGCTGATGTTAAAAGATGCACGAGTTGATGAATGGCAGCTGTTTGATCTGCGCGGGAAAAAGGATTGGGAGAAGAAAGTTTCGACACTTGATTCAGAAAAATCATTGGTTGTCTGTTTTGATGAAGCAACAAAACAGGACGTCGATCTCCCCATTCATCATGTTCATGCAGAAAATGTATCAACATTTGATGTACAAGGAAAGTATGTGGTCTTTACAGATGTTCCCGCAGATGAGCAATTGCTGAAGCAGCTTTTAGAAAATCAAAAGCCTGCGAGAATTTATACGGTTTTTCAAAGAAAAGAAGATCATTTTATGTCCTCTTTCCCAAGCCGTGACCAATTCAAATGGTTTTATGGGTTCTTGTTTAAACGGGGAAGTTTTCCTATCAAAGAACAAGGAATGGAGCTTGCCAAACATAGAGGCTGGACAAAAGATACAATCATTTTTATGACAAAGGTGTTTTTTGAACTCGGTTTTGTTAAAATAGAGAATGGTGTGCTGTCAATAGTACTTGATGCCCCTAAAAAAGATTTAACGGCGTCAGCGTCCTATACAGCAAAACAACGATTGATGGAACTCGATCAAACACTAACATATTCCTCAGCTAAAGAGCTGAAGGAATGGCTGAATAGCATGATGAGCGAAGTCTCACCTGTGCTTTGACGTACGAGGAGGAAAAGGAAAAGATGGATTTAAAACAATATGTGACAGTTGTACCTGACTACCCAAAGGAAGGTGTACAATTTAAAGATATTACAACGTTAATGGATAAAGGCGAAGTGTACCGTTATGCAACGGATCAAATCGTTGAATACGCGAAGGAAAGAGACATTGATCTCATTGTTGGACCTGAAGCGCGTGGATTCATTATTGGCTGCCCTGTAGCATACGCACTTGGTGTAGGTTTTGCACCGGTTCGTAAAGAAGGAAAGCTTCCTCGTGAAGTCATTAAAGTCGATTACGGCTTGGAATATGGTAAAGATGTATTAACGATTCATAAAGATGCGATTCGTCCTGGTCAGCGTGTCCTGATTACTGATGACTTACTGGCAACTGGTGGAACAATTGAAGCGTCCATCAAGCTTGTAGAGGAATTAGGCGGCGTTGTGGCAGGGATTGCATTTTTGATTGAGCTGACGTATCTGGACGGCAGAAAGAAGCTTGACGGCTACGACATCATGACGTTAATGCAATACTAATGGAGTTTTTCGTAAAAAGCACTCAGTAAGAAGGGTGCTTTTTTCCTATCAAAAATCTTTTAGCGGACTTCTTCTCTTTACATCTATCGAATTTTTCTTGATAATAAACTACAATACAGTTTTCATTTAAAAAGGTGATTCCATGGCGAACGAACAAGTTTTAACGGCGCAGCAGGTCATTGACAAGGCAAGAGAATACCTGTCCGCTGAACATATTCAATTTATAGAGCGAGCATATGAATATGCTGAAAATGCACACAAGGAGCAATACCGGAAATCTGGTGAGCCCTATATTATCCATCCAATTCAAGTGGCGGGTATTCTTGTTGACCTTGAAATGGACCCATCAACCATTGCAGGCGGTTTCCTGCACGATGTAGTTGAGGATACAGATGTGACATTACAGGATTTAAAAGAGCATTTTAACGAAGAAGTAGCAATGCTTGTTGATGGTGTCACAAAGCTCGGGAAGATTAAATATAAATCACAAGAAGAACAGCAGGCCGAAAACCATCGAAAAATGTTTGTTGCAATGGCGCAGGATATTCGCGTGATCTTGATTAAGCTGGCAGACCGTCTTCATAATATGAGAACGCTCAAACACCTTCCGCAGGAAAAGCAGCGGAGAATTTCAAATGAAACACTTGAAATCTTTGCACCGCTTGCGCACAGATTAGGGATTTCAAAGATTAAGTGGGAGCTTGAAGATACAGCACTCCGCTATTTAAATCCGCAGCAATATTACCGGATTGTGAATCTGATGAAGCGCAAACGAGCGGAACGTGAGGAATACTTGGACGAGGTTGTCAATGAAGTGAAAGACCGCGTGTCTGAGGTGAACATCAAGGCTGAATTTTCTGGCAGACCAAAACATATTTATAGCATTTATCGCAAAATGGTCTTGCAAAATAAGCAGTTTAATGAAATTTATGATCTGCTTGCCGTTCGTATTTTGGTCGACAGCATTAAAGACTGTTATGCGGTGCTCGGAATTATCCATACATGCTGGAAGCCGATGCCGGGCAGATTTAAGGATTATATTGCGATGCCAAAGCCGAACATGTACCAGTCTCTTCATACAACGGTGATTGGGCCAAAAGGTGATCCGCTTGAAGTTCAGATCCGTACAGTGGAAATGCATGAAATTGCAGAATACGGGATTGCGGCACACTGGGCATACAAAGAAGGCAAAGAGTCAGCAGAATCAACGGAAGAAGCGGTCTTCCAGAAGAAACTTTCTTGGTTTAGAGAAATTCTTGAATTCCAAAATGAATCCACAGATGCAGAAGAATTTATGGAGTCGTTAAAGATCGATCTCTTCTCTGATATGGTGTTTGTGTTTACGCCAAAAGGAGACGTCATTGAACTGCCGTCGGGCTCAGTTCCGATTGATTTCTCTTACCGGATTCACTCGGAAATTGGGAATAAGACGATCGGTGCCAAGGTCAATGGCAAGATGGTCACACTCGATCACAAACTAAAAACAGGTGACATTATTGAAATTCTGACATCAAAGCACAGCTACGGGCCAAGTCAGGATTGGGTCAAGCTTGCCCAAACCTCCCAAGCGAAGCACAAGATCAGACAGTTTTTCAAAAAACAGCGCCGTGAAGAAAATGTCGAAAAAGGCCGAGAGCTCGTGGAAAAAGAAATCAAAAACCTTGAGTTTGATGTGAAAGACATTCTGACCGCTGAAAACCTGCAAAAAGTGGCTGACAAATTTAATTTTTCAAACGAAGAGGACATGTATGCAGCTGTTGGATATAACGGCATTACTGCATTGCAGGTCGCCAATCGTTTAACGGAAAAAGAAAGAAAACAAAGAGACCAAGAAGAGCAAGAGAAAACCGTTCAAGAAGTGACGGTGGAACCAAAGACGTATCACGGGAAAAAACGGGAAGCTGGCGTAAGGGTCAAAGGGATTGATAACCTGCTTGTCCGCTTATCTAAGTGCTGTAATCCTGTTCCGGGTGATAGCATTGTCGGTTTTATTACGAAGGGCCGAGGTGTATCTGTTCACCGCGAGGACTGTCCGAACGTAAAGACAGGAGAAGCACAGGAGCGGTTAATTCCGGTCGAGTGGGAGCATGAGCAGCCTGCTCAAAACCGTAAAGAATACAATGTGGAAATTGAAATATTAGGATATGATAGACGCGGCTTACTCAATGAGGTGCTTCAAGCAGTCAACGAAACCAAAACGAACATCTCCTCTGTTTCTGGGAAGTCTGACCGTAACAAAGTGGCGACGATCCATATGGCGATCTTTATCCAAAATATTAACCATTTGCACAAAGTAGTCGAACGCATTAAGCAAATCAAAGACATTTACTCTGTTCGCCGATTCATGAATTAGAAAGGAAGTATATCGTCTATGAGGCTTGTTGTGCAGCGTGTGACAAATGCATCTGTGAAAGTAGAAGAAGAGATCACAGGTGCCATCAACGAAGGTTATATGGTGCTTGTTGGTGTCACACACGAAGATACAGAAGAAGATGTGCTCTACTTAGCTGAAAAGCTTGCACATTTACGTATTTTTGAAGATGAAAACGGGAAAATGAATCGTTCATTATTGGACATAAAAGGAAGCGTTCTGTCTGTATCTCAATTTACCCTTTATGGTGATACGAGAAAGGGCAGACGGCCGAATTTTATGAAAGCCGCCAAGCCGGATGCAGCCAATTCGCTTTACGAATGTTTCAATAAAACCCTTAGAGAAAAAGGCATCCATGTCGAAACTGGCCGTTTTGGTGCGATGATGGACGTGTCATTGACCAATTCAGGACCGGTCACGATCTTGATGGACAGCAAAGAATAGATTCTCTTTAGACTGTAGATGAACTCATGCGGGAGTTTGTTTAGAGTCTTTTTCTTTTGCGGTCAAACAAAAAAGAGGCGCAGAGGCCTCTTTCTTTTTAACGGAAATATTGTTTTAATCCTTCAGTCATTCCTTCTGTGACTCGTTCTTGGTAAGAGGCGCTATAAATGATCGCTTCCTCCTGTGGATTGCTTAAGTACCCGAGTTCATATAAAAGGGAAGGGCGTTTGTTTTCTCTTAAAACAAAGTAATCTCCGAATTTGACACCCTTATCAGGGATTTGAGAGCGTTTTGCGACTTCGGAATGAACGCTTGACGCTAACTGCTCATCTTTTGCTGCATGATAATAATACGCAGTACTTCCTCTAACACTTTGGTCCATAAAACTATCATAATGAAGACTAATAAATGCATCTGCATTTCGATAATGAGAGGTTGCCACCCTTGATTGAAGGCTGATAAAGGTATCATCACTTCTTGTTAAATATACATTTGCACCAGAAGCCCTTAATTTGCCTGCCAGTAAATTGGCGGTTTTGATGGTGATGTTCTTTTCAAATGCACCGTCTGCGCCAATCGTGCCGCTGTCTTTTCCGCCATGACCAGGATCAAGAACAATCGTTTTTCCTTTTAAAGAACCAGTTCCAGACGATGAATCCTGCTGAGGTCTTGGCGCTTCGCTGCTATTTTTCTTCGTTTGAACGACCCAGCTCGCCACGTAGCCAGTTCCGCCGTTTGATAGTGTCACCTCGTACCAGTCACCTTGCGTCCGAACAATGTGATAGGCAGCTCCTTTTGTTGCTCTTTCTGCAATCCCAGCAGAGGTAGAAGCGCTTTTTCGAATGTTGGTGCCGTCATAGACAATGTATGCTTTTTGCTCAGAAGCCGAAGAGGATGAACTCTTTTCAGGTGCAGAGCCTGCTCCTTTGCCTGTGACAATGTAATAGCTTGCAACCCAGCCTTTTACGCCTTTCCCCTCAATTTCATACCAGCCGTTCTGCTCTCGCAAAATGGTGATCTGTGTGTTGCGGGCAAGAGAAGCGATGACTTGTGCATTTGGTGCGGCCGATTGTCGTACATTCAAGCTCGATACGCCAACTGTGCCTGTCTCGTTAGAGCGAGAGGACTCGCCGGAACTTGATTGAGAAGTTTTCTGCCCCCCTGAAACATAATCAGAGTGAACCCAGCCTTCTGCTTGTTTATACGAAATTTTCGTCCATTCGCCGCTTGTCTCGAGCTTTTTAGCGGTAGCGCCTTGCGGGAAAGTACCAATCACTTGATAGGAAGTCCCAGGGCCTGTCCGGATGCGAAGATCGGAAGCTGTCGATGTAATTGTACTGCCTCCAGCCGTGCTTTGACCTTGCGCCTTTGGCTTCGCGGATTTTTGAGCGCCGGATGATGTGGTAATCAGCCATGAGACGACCCAGCCTTTTTGTCCGTTTGATAATTGGATCTGCACCCATTCTCCTTGTTCAGTGAGAATAGGATAACTTTCGCCGCGTTTCACAACAGCTGCAATTCCATAGCTTAAACCAGGGCCCGTTCTCACATTGATTTCATCTGTTGCGACAACAGCTTGATCTGTTTGTGCTGTAGCATGTGTCATAGGCAAAGAACTCGCGATGAGAACAAAACAAGTAAGCAGCATCATCATTTGATTGTGTTTTTTCAGATTCAAAACGGTGTTTTCCCCTCCCTTGTAAAACCGATGAATGTTAATTCGTTATGTAGTGGATGAATTCCTTGCAGTTTCCCTAATAAAAATGAATCAATCTGTTTATACTAAATAAAAATGTGATAAAAGGATGTACAAACATGAGATTAAGCAGAAAATTAGGACGAGTGCAATATAATGGACATCGTGATATCGACCGCTGGCAGCACGATGAAATGGATCAGCCAGGCTTCCTTGAAGAGACCGCATCTGAATACGGATGTACGTCAAAAGAAGAGCTGGAAAAGAAAAAGAGGCACGGCAAGGGTTGACAGAGTGGCAGCACCGACCTTATTATAATATAAATCAACACACTTGAAAATTTAAAATGTGGAACTGATGATAGAGAATAGTAGGGTAAATTGCGTGAGCAGAGAGGACTCGCCTTAGGCTGAAAGCGAATCCGCATGGCATTTATCACGAAAGAACACTCTGTAGGTTTCCTGCTGAACGCTCTGAAAATGAGTCAATAGGCGGAGAACGTGAATCTGCGTTAAGGATTTGAGCGGGAACATGCTTATTCATGTTCCAACTAGGGTGGCACCACGGGTATAACTCTCGTCCCTACTATACACATAGTAGAGGCGGGGGTTTTTTATATGTCCACATAAAAAATGAATGATGGTCGTAGGAGGACGAAAAATGAGTTTTAATATTCCAAGAGGCACACAGGATATTTTACCTGGAGAGTCAGAACGCTGGCAGTATGTTGAACAAATTGCAAGAGATACATGTGCAGCCTTTCAATACAAAGAAATCCGCACACCGATTTTTGAGCATACTGAGCTGTTTGCACGGGGAGTAGGCGAATCAACTGATATCGTTCAAAAAGAGATGTACACATTTGAAGACAAAAAAGGACGCAGCATCACACTTCGTCCAGAGGGAACAGCTTCAACTGTACGCTCTTATGTTGAAAATAAATTGTTCGCACAGCCGGCTCAGCCAACAAAGCTTTATTACATCGGACCAATGTTCCGCTATGAACGTCCGCAAACCGGAAGATATCGTCAATTTTATCAATTTGGAATCGAAGCGATTGGTTCCAAAGATCCTGCCATTGATGCAGAGGTCATTTCACTTGCGATGAGTGTGTATGAGAAAGCAGGCCTTTCAAACTTAAAACTCGTCATTAACAGCCTTGGTGACAAAGAGAGCCGTGCAGACTACCGCACAGCATTGGTCAAGCACTTTGAGCCAAGAATTGAGGAATTCTGTCACGACTGTCAAACGCGTTTGCATCAAAATCCTCTGCGCATTCTTGATTGTAAAAAGGATCGTGATCATGAACTGATGACAACCGCTCCATCCATTCAAGATTACTTAAATGAAGAATCACGGACGTATTTTGAAAAGGTCAAAAAATACTTATCAGATATAGGCATTGAGTATGTCGTCGATCCAAATTTAGTACGCGGTCTTGATTACTACAATCACACAGCATTTGAGATCATGAGTAATGCAGAAGGCTTTGGTGCGATTACAACATTAGCCGGCGGCGGCCGTTATGATGGACTCGTTGAAGGAATTGGCGGTCCTGAATCACCAGGGATCGGATTTGCGATGAGTATTGAACGTTTCTTATCTGCGATCGATGCTGAAGGAATTGAGCTTCCTCTCCAAGATGGTATTGATCTATACATTGCTGCACTTGGAGATGAAGCGAAGGATTATTCTGTTTCATTATTAAACCGTCTGAGAAAAGAAGGTATCTCAAGTGAAATGGACTATACAGGGAAGAAATTAAAAGGACAATTTAAAGCGGCTGATCGATTAAAAGCCAAATTTATTGCAGTTCTTGGTGAAGATGAGCTAGCGCAGCAAATTGTGAATGTGAAAGATACGACAACGGGTGAACAAATTGAAGTGAAGCTTGATGAGCTGATTCAAATGTTGAAGGCCCACCAGAAAGCGTAAAGAAGGAGTGGAATGTTTGTGTTTGGTAGAACTTTTTATTGTGGAGAAGTAACAGAAGACCAAATTGGTCAGTCAGTTGTATTAAAAGGATGGGTTCAAAAAAGGCGTGACCTAGGCGGATTAATCTTTATTGATTTGCGCGACCGTACAGGGATTGTACAAGTTGTCTTCAATCCAGACTTATCAAAAGAGGCGCTTGAGACAGCAGAATCAATTCGTAATGAATATGTCCTTGATATTAAAGGAACGGTTGTCGCAAGAGAAGAAGCAACGATCAATCCAAATTTAAAAACGGGCAAAATTGAAATTCAAGTCGAAACGGTCACCGTTTTAAATGAAGCGAAGACTCCTCCATTTGTGATTTCAGATCAAGCAGACGAGGTATCAGAAGATGTTCGTTTAAAATATCGTTACCTGGATCTTCGCCGCCCTGCAATGTTTGAAACAATGAAAATGCGACATGAAGTCACAAAAGCATTCCGCCATTTCTTAGACGACAACGGCTTTCTAGACATTGAAACGCCAATTTTAACGAAAAGTACGCCAGAAGGTGCGCGTGACTATCTTGTTCCAAGCCGTGTACACGAGGGAGAATTTTATGCACTGCCTCAGTCTCCGCAATTATTTAAACAATTGCTGATGGTTTCTGGGATGGACCGTTATTATCAAATTGCCCGCTGTTTTAGAGATGAAGATTTGCGTGCTGACCGTCAGCCGGAATTTACACAAGTCGATATTGAAATGTCCTTCATGAGTCAAGAGGATATCATGACGCTTGCTGAAGAGATGATGGCGAAGGTGATGAAAGATGTCAAAGGCGTAGACCTTACATTGCCATTACCTCGTATGACATATGATGAAGCGATGAATTCCTATGGATCTGATAAGCCGGATACACGTTTTGAGATGAAGCTGGTGAACATTTCAGACACGGTAAAAGACTCCGATTTCAAAGTGTTTAGCGGAGCTGTGAAAAATGGTGGAGCTGTGAAAGCCATCAATGTCAAAGGGGCTGCAGCGAACTACTCAAGAAAAGACATTGATGCACTTGGTGCATTTGCAGCGAACTACGGTGCAAAAGGTCTAGCTTGGCTAAAAGCAGAAGGGACTGAATTAAAAGGTCCAATCGCTAAATTCTTTGATGAAGCAAAGCAAGCTGAATTAAAAGAACAGCTGCAAGTTGAAGAAGGCGACCTTTTACTCTTTGTTGCAGACAAGACGTCTGTTGTCCATGATGCGCTTGGTGCACTTCGCTTAAAACTTGGTAAAGAGCTTGAACTGATTGATGAGTCTGTATTCAATTTCTTATGGGTTGTCGATTGGCCGCTGCTTGAAAAGGATGAAGAAGAAGGCCGCTTCTATGCTGCCCATCATCCATTCACAATGCCGGTTCGCGATGATCTTGAATTAATTGAAACAAGCCCAGAAGACATGAAGGCCCAGGCTTACGATCTTGTGCTGAATGGCTACGAGCTTGGCGGAGGTTCTATTCGTATTTTCGAAAAGGACATTCAAGAAAAGATGTTTGGCTTACTTGGTTTTTCAAAAGAAGAGGCTTACGAACAATTTGGCTTCCTGCTGGATGCGTTTGAGCATGGTGTTCCTCCGCATGGCGGAATCGCGCTTGGGCTTGACCGTTTAGTGATGCTGCTTGCAGGCCGCTCTAACTTAAGAGATACGATTGCATTCCCTAAAACGGCAAGTGCGAGCTGCGTTCTTACAGATGCCCCTGGCCATGTAAGCGAGGCGCAGCTTGATGAGCTGAGTTTAGCGATTAAAACAAAAGTAAAACAGTAAAATAGGCGCATGTTTATAGGTATGTAAACGCTTGAAAAAGAAATATGCCTATGATATGCTTTCATCAATCAATAAATAAAGTCCTGATACGTACGGTGGTTACCTAGTTTTGACCGAACATTTTTTTATACGGGAGCTTGCCTTTCCTTTCTGCATAAATGCCTCTTTAGAGGACTTATAAAGTCAGGAAGAAAGCACCCACCTGCATGGTGCGGGGTTCAAAACGAAGGAAATGCTGGCGGCGTCATCGGGACTTTTTTGTGTTTTTTTCTTTTAGAGAAGGATGACGGAGAAGTCTGAATATGATATGATTCTTTCGATTCATTTTAAATAAAGGTGGAGTGAGGCACTTGTTACATCAGTTTTCAAGAAACGAGCTTGCCATTGGCAAGGAAGGCTTAAATATACTAAAAAACAGTACAGTTGCAGTGCTTGGTGTGGGCGGTGTTGGTTCATTCGCAGTAGAGGCACTCGCGCGTTCAGGCGTTGGCCGTATTGTTCTTGTTGATAAAGATGATATTGATATTACAAATGTAAACCGTCAGCTTCCAGCATTGCTATCAACAGTGGGCCAGCCAAAGGTTGACTTAATGCAGGCGAGAATCGCTGATATTAATCCAGAATGTGAAGTTGTTGCGCTGAAGATGTTTTATACAGAGGAAACATACGAGCAATTTTTTGAGTATCCGCTTGATTATGTCATTGATGCCTCAGATACCATTCACTATAAAATTCATTTAATGAAAGAGTGTCTGAAACGAGGTGTGAACATCATTTCAAGTATGGGAGCTGCGAACAAAACAGATCCGACACGCTTCAAAATTGATGATATTTCAAAAACACATACCGATCCTATTGCAAAAGTTGTGAGAACACGTCTGCGTAAGGAAGGGATTCGTAAAGGAATTGAAGTCATTTTCTCTGATGAAAGTCCAATTGTCATTCGCGAAGATGTCAGAAAAGAAGTTGGAAATGATGAAGCGAAGATTCGCAAGGCGCAAATGCCGCCATCATCTAATGCGTTCGTTCCGTCTGTTGCCGGACTGATCATGGGTGGTCATGTCATTATGAAGCTTTTAAAAGATATTCCGATTACACGTGTGAAGGATAAATAAACAGCCCGCCTGCTGACATGCAGGGGGCTTTTTTATTTCTGGCGTTTTAAATTTTCATAGACCTGTTTCAATGCACCTTCAAATTTTCCGGTTTGTTTCGGTACATAGTATTGCTTGTTTTTCAGCGGATCAGGTAAATATTGCTGCTTCACCCAGCCGTTTTCGTAATCATGTGGGTATAAGTAATCGACGCCTCTTCCGAGTGCTGTGGCGCCTTTGTAGTGAGCATCCTTTAAATGAACTGGAACTTCTCCAATTTTCCCTGTACGAATGTCACCAAGTGCCGCATCAATCGCCTTATATGCCGAATTAGACTTAGGAGAAAGACACAGCTCAATCACTGCGTTCGCCAGCGGAATTCGTGCTTCTGGGAAACCGATTCTTTCTGCTGTTTGTACTGCGCTTAACACGCGGGGGCCTGCCTGCGGACTGGCTAAGCCAATGTCCTCGTAAGCCATCACGAGTAATCTCCTTGTAATGCTTTCAAGGTCTCCTGCTTCGATCAGTCTGGCAAGGTAATGCAGCGCCGCATCTGTATCAGATCCTCTAATGGATTTTTGAAAAGCCGAGAGGACATCATAATGAGCATCACCATTCTTGTCATGTGAGAAGCTCTTTTTTTGTAAGCATTCTTCTGCTGCGGCAAGAGTAATTGTGATATGCCCTGTCTCATCAGCTTTTGTCGATAAGACAGCGAGCTCGAGTGCATTTAAAGCAGAACGCACGTCTCCTCCGCATCCATTGGCAAAATGATTCATCGCTTCATCGTCCACTGTCACCTCATAGCCGCCAAGCCCGCGATGCTCATCCTGTAAGGCTCTTGTTAACGCAGCTTTGATTTGCTCTGTTTCAAGCGGCTTCAGCTCGAATATTTGTGTCCGGCTTCGAATGGCAGGATTGATCGCATGATAGGGATTAGCCGTTGTTGCCCCAATTAAAATGATCATGCCATTTTCTAAATAAGGAAGAAGAAAATCCTGCTTTCCTTTATCAAGCCGGTGGACTTCGTCTAAAATAAGGATCACCTGGCCGCTCATTTTTGCTTCAGCGGCAACAGCTTCCATATCCTTTTTGTTATGAATGACCGCATTCAGCGTTCGAAAAGCAATGCTTGTACTGCCAGCAATCGCGGTTGCAATCGATGTTTTGCCGATGCCCGGCGGTCCATATAAAATCATCGAGGATAAATGTTTTGCCTCGACCATTCGCCTAATAATTTGACCTTCTCCAACAAGATGCTCCTGCCCAATAATGTCTTCAATATGACTTGGGCGCATCCGGTACGCTAAAGGTTTCATAATTATCTCTCCTATAGCAATGTCTTGTTTGTATAGAGTACCGAAATTTCTTCAAATAGAAAAGGGATTCGTCCTTCTATCATGCTCAGAACCCGTAAATGAAAGTTGGCTGAAAGTATGATATAATTGCTTTTGGTCTATATATCAGCGTATATGAAATCAGAAAAATAATTGATGACATAGAATAGAAAACGCAGAGGTGTTTAACTTGAAAATATCAACTAAAGGCAGATACGGTCTGACGATCATGATCGAATTAGCCAAAAAACATGGCGAAGGCCCTACATCATTAAAATCAATCGCTCAAAACAATGATTTGTCTGAGCATTATTTAGAGCAGCTTGTATCACCACTCCGCAATGCCCGTCTTGTAAAAAGTATCCGCGGAGCGTATGGCGGCTATGTTCTTGCACATGAACCAAACGAGATCACAGCAGGTGATATTATTCGTGTATTAGAAGGACCCATTAGTCCTGTTGAAGTCATCGAAAACGAAGAACCAGCAAAGCGTGAACTATGGATTCGTATTCGTGATGCAGTAAAAGACGTACTAGACAATACAACTCTTGAAGACTTGGCAAGCTACACAGATGACGGGGATCAAGACTCGTATATGTTCTATATTTAGATCAGAGGTGTACCGGAAATGGAACGAATCTATTTAGATCATGCGGCCACAACGCCGATGGATCAGCGTATTGTGGACAAGATGATGCCGTACTTTACAGAGATATTTGGCAATCCCTCTAGTATTCATTCATATGGGCGCGAGGCAAGAAAGTGGCTCGATGAAGCAAGAGAAGTCATTGCAGGAGAATTACACTGTAAACCGCAGGAGATCATCCTCACAAGCGGTGGAACCGAGGCGGACAACCTGGCAATTACAGGTGTTGCCATGGCAAGACAGCATGAAGGAAAACATATCATCACAGTGAAAACAGAGCATCATGCGGTGCTGCATACATGTGAACGCCTAGAAAAACTAGGATTTGAAGTGACATATTTAGATGTGGACGAAACAGGATTGATTCATCTTGATCAATTAAAACAAGCATTGAGAGAAGATACGATTCTTGTGACCGTCATGTACGGCAATAATGAAACAGGTGTGATTCAGCCAATCAAAGCCATTGGCGAACTTCTGCGTGATCACACGGCTCATTTTCATACAGACGCAGTGCAGGCGTTTGGCACAGTGCCTATTGATGCAGCAGATCTCCATATTGATCTTTTATCTGCTTCTGGCCATAAGCTGAATGGTCCGATGGGAACAGGTTTTTTATATGTAAACGAAGGCGTGAAACTTTCTCCGCAAATATTCGGAGGCGAACAAGAAAGAAAGCGCCGTGCTGGCACTGAAAATGTGGCAGGAATTGTTGGGCTTGCAGAAGCTGTTCAATTAACGAAGCAAAATAGAAGAGAAAAAGCGATGCATTATGGTAAGCTCAAAGAAACCATGCTGCAAGTATTCGAAGAGGAATCTCTCAATTTCTCTATCAATGGACATCCGAAAGAGACATTGCCGCACATTTTAAATGTTCATTTCCCGGGCGTCTCCATTGAATCGCTGCTTGTGAATTTAGATATGGAAGGAATTGCTGTTTCAAGCGGATCGGCATGTACGGCTGGATCTGTCCTTCCTTCGCACGTGTTAAGCGCCATGTATGGCGAAGAAGCAAAAGAGCTGACGTCCTCAGTCAGAATAAGCTTCGGTCTTGGGAATGAAGAGGATCATGTGAAGCAGGCGGCACGTAAGATAGCGGCTGTTGTCAAACGCCTAGCCAAATAAATACTTCCTTTTGTTCGTGTGTGAAAAATGAAACAGCGAAGCACCTGAAGAACGAAACGCGCATGTTGTTTCATTGAAATTGGAGTTGATGAAGATGACAAAAAGACCAGAAGATACAAGAGTTGTGGTCGGTATGTCCGGAGGAGTCGATTCATCAGTTGCCGCTCTTATGTTAAAGGAGCAAGGCTATGATGTCATCGGCATATTTATGAAAAACTGGGATGACACTGATGAAAATGGTGTTTGCACAGCAACGGAAGACTATGAGGATGTCATCCGCGTATGTAACCAAATTGGAATCCCTTATTATGCAGTGAATTTCGAGAAGCAATATTGGGACAAAGTGTTTCAATATTTTCTTGATGAATATAAAGCGGGCAGAACGCCAAACCCAGATGTCATGTGTAACAAAGAAATTAAGTTCAAGGCTTTCCTTGAGCATGCACTTTCACTTGGTGCGGATTACTTGGCAACAGGACACTATGCCCGTGTTGACAGAACAGGCGATGAAGTCAAAATGCTGCGAGGTCTTGATGCAAACAAAGACCAAACGTATTTCTTAAATCAGCTGACTCAGGAACAACTTGATAAAGTCATGTTCCCAATCGGTGATTTAGAGAAAAAAAGGGTTCGTGAATTAGCTAAAGAAGCAGAGCTCGCAACAGCAGCGAAAAAAGATTCAACTGGTATCTGCTTTATCGGAGAAAGAAACTTTAAAACGTTCCTTAGTCAATATTTGCCTGCACAGCCTGGTGTGATGCAGACAATGGACGGAGAAGTAAAAGGGGAGCACGATGGACTGATGTATTACACGATCGGTCAGCGCCAAGGACTTGGCATTGGCGGCAGCGGTGATCCTTGGTTTGTCGTTGGAAAAGACTTGGAGAAAAACATCTTGTTTGTTGAACAAGGCTTCCACAATCCACTTTTATACTCTGAAAGCATTTCAGCCGTTAATATCAGCTGGACTCGTCCTCATATTGTCGGAGAAAACGGTGAATTAACCTGCACAGCAAAATTCAGATACCGTCAAGAAGATCACCATGTGAAGGTCAAAATGACAGGTGAGCAAGAAGCGATGGTTATTTTTGATGAACCTGTTCGTGCTGTTACCCCGGGACAAGCGGTTGTTTTTTATGATGGCGACGAATGTCTTGGCGGCGGTACAATTGACGATGTCTTCAAAGATGGTCAAAAGCTGTCGTATGTGTAGCATGTTTCAAAACCTCAACGTCGCTGTTGAGGTTTTTTAATGAAAGGATGAGAGAGCGAATGAATCATAACGAAATCGGCATAGAAGCCTTGAATCAAGGGAATATCGAAAAAGCAGCTGAAGCTTTTACAAAAGCGATCGAAGAAAGCCCGAAGGACCCGGTTCCATATATTAACTTTGCGAACTTACTTTCAAGTATCAATGAATTTGAACGTGCTTTAAACTTTTTTCAAAAAGCAATTGAACTTGATCATACCGCAGCTGCAGCCTATTATGGAGCAGGAAATGTATATACATTAAAAGAAGACTTTATGAAAGCGAAAGACTATTTTGAACAAGCACTAAAAGCCGGCATGGAAAATAGTGATTTGTTTTATATGCTTGGGCAGACGCTCATCAAATTAGAGCAGCCAAAGCTTGCGATGCCATATCTTCAGCGTGCCGTTGAACTAAACGAAGAGGATAATGAAGCAAGGTTTCAATTTGGCATGTGTTTAGCCAATGAACACATGCTGGAAGAAGCGGTGACAACTTTTACTGAAGTCATTACGCGTGATCCGCAGCATGCAGATGCTTTTTATAATTTAGGGGTTGCATATGCGTACTTAGAGAAAAAAGACGAAGCACTTGAGATGCTGGGTAAAGCCATTGACGTGCAGCCTGACCATATGCTGGCACTACATGCACAAAAGCTGATTCAAGAGGCAGAATAGATGGAAGGAGGGAAGACCTGTGCAGGAACATCCAGATCAAATGAAGCTTGAGGACGAACCGTTTTTAAAGGGGACCATTCAAGCCGTTATTTTCCATAATGAAAGTAATTTATACTCGGTGTTAAAGGTAAAAGTCATTGAAACATCGGAAAACTTAGAGGAAAAAACTGCATCTGTCACAGGCTACTTCCCAGCACTTCATGAGGAGGAAACCTACACCTTTTATGGCAAAGTGACAAGCCATCCGAAATTTGGTGAACAGTTTCAGGCCACTCATTTTCAAAAGGAAGTGCCGACAACGAAGCAAGGCATCATACATTATCTCTCAAGTGATTTATTTGAGGGGATAGGAAAAAAGACGGCTGAAGAAATCGTGGGGCAGCTTGGCAATCAGACGCTTCATAAGATTATGCGTGACCCAGCGGTTTTGTATGATGTACCGCGCTTATCAAAAAAGAAGGCGGATAAGCTTGCCGCAGCGCTTCAGGAGCATCAAGGGCTGGAACAAATCATGATCAGCCTGAATCAGTATGGCTTTGGTCCGCAGCTCAGCATGAAGATTTACCAAGTGTACGAGAGTGAAACGCTGCAGAAAATCGAGGAAAATCCCTATCAGCTCGTTAAGGATGTTGAGGGAATCGGATTTATTAAGGCGGATGAGCTTGGGGCTAGAACAGGCATCTCAGGAAATGACCCAGAACGGATTCGCGCAGCCTTGCTATATACAGTGGAGACAGCCAGTCTACAGGACGGTCATACGTACATACAAACGAAAGATTTGATCGTCGAAACCCGCAAGCTGCTCAACCAAACCGGCAATGATTACAAAGTGACTGAAATGGATGTTGCCAATCAGATCATTGCACTTGGCGAAGGAAAAGAAATGATCATTGAAGATGACCGCTGCTATCATCCATCCTTATTTTATGCGGAGCAAAGTGTCGCCAAACGCATTCAAAAAATCGTCTCCCAAACAGAATATGCAGATCAATTTCCTGAATCAGAATTCCTGCTGGCACTTGGCGAGCTGGAGGAGCGGTTAGGCGTCCAATATGCACCGACACAAAAGGAAGCGATTCAAAAGGCACTCATGTCCCCGATGCTGCTTTTAACAGGCGGGCCTGGAACAGGGAAGACGACGGTCATTAAAGGAATTGTCGAGCTTTACAGTGATCTTCACGGTGTTTCTCTTGATCCGAGTGATTATAAAAAAGATGAATCCTTCCCATTTGTGCTTGCGGCACCAACTGGACGGGCGGCTAAACGGATGACAGAATCAACAGGGCTTCCAGCTGTGACCATTCACCGGCTGCTAGGCTGGAATGGTTCGGAGGGCTTCTCTCATGATGAGGAACAGCCGATTGAAGGAAAGCTTGTCATCATTGATGAATCAAGTATGCTGGATATTTGGCTGGCGAATCATTTGTTTAAAGCCATTCCTGATCATATCCAAGTGATTATGGTAGGGGATGAACATCAGCTGCCATCTGTCGGACCAGGCCAAGTTTTACGGGATTTGCTTGCCTCAAAAGCCGTGCCGGCTGTTACCCTGACAGATATTTACCGGCAGGCAGACGGCTCAACCATTGTTGAACTTGCACATGATATGAAAAATGGTGTGCTGCCAAAGGATATCACTGCACGCTCAAAGGATCGGTCCTTCATTCAGTGTTCAGCTGATCAAATGAAAGAAGTCATTGAGAAAGTTGTCAGCAATGCTGCTCAAAAAGGGTTTTCGGCAAAGGATATTCAAGTGCTGGCACCGATGTATAAAGGAAAAGCGGGCATCAATGAGCTCAACAAAATGCTGCAGCACATTTTGAATCCTAAAAAACCAAAGGGCAGGGAAATCCCGTTTGGTGATGTGGTGTACCGGACAGGTGATAAGGTGCTTCAGCTTGTGAATCAGCCGGAGAACAACATTTTTAACGGCGATATCGGTGAAATTGTCTCGATTTTTTATGCAAAAGAAAATACAGAAAAAGAAGACATGGCTGTGATCTCTTTTGATGGAAATGAAATCACCTTTACAAAAAAAGATTTTCATCAATTTACACATGCTTATTGCTGCTCCATTCACAAATCACAAGGAAGTGAATTCCCGATTGTTGTGCTGCCAGTCGTCAGGAGCTACTACCGAATGCTTCGGCGGAATCTGCTGTACACAGCCATTACACGCAGTAAAAAGTTTTTAATACTGTGCGGCGAGGAATCAGCGCTGGAGTGGGGCGTGAAAAACAATGAGGATTCCCTCAGACAAACGTCCTTAACGATGCGGCTGGTACAAACCGAACAAATCATGGATGCAGAACTTGAAGCCCTCCAAAAAGAGCTTCCGTTTAGCGTACATGACGCAAATATTGGCATGGAGGGAATCACTCCGTTTGACTTTATGCATGAGTAGAAGGTTCAGATTGTTGACAAAGGGCTAAAATGATTTTTATTTTAGCCTTTTGTCTTCTTTTCAGCGTGAAAAGAATTTCACTCATTCCGTTCATGGAAGCCATTTCTTCGTATGAGTCATGAAGCAAACGCATACGATAAGACTGTTCCGCAAAAGGTGGTTGAGCACATTTTGAGAACATGCCGAGAACTTGAAGGAATGACGATCTATACAGATGAGCTGTCCCAATCGCTTGGTTCCATAAAAGATATTTGCTTTTTAGCCGGAGGCAGCTGCGGAGGATATGTGTTAGAGGGGAAAAAGAAAGACTGTGCACTCGTTCCATTTTCTGCTTTTGATCAGCTGACAGACAAAGGTTTGTATGTGAGCTGCCAGGAGGGAGTGGGCATGGATTCCTCTGCTCCATTCTTGTTATTTTCGAAATTAAAGAAGAAAATGATGCAGTCCCCTGATGGTGAAAATTTAGGCATTTTGGAAGATGTATACTTTTGCTCAAATTCGGGCACAATCGTAGCATATGAACTCTCGGACGGCTTCTTTACAGAGCTATCAGGGATTCGGAAACAGCTGCAGGCTGCCGGAACCTTGATGAACGTTCAAAAGGAAGCACTGGTTCTAAACCGAACGTAAAGAGGTGCTTATTATGCTCATTTGCCCAAATTGCAAATGTAAAGACATCGGAAAAATTGGGGTCAATCAATATTATTGCTGGGGCTGTTTTATTGAATTGACGCTGTCAAAAGGCAAAATATCTACACACCAAGTGGAGGAAGACGGGACACTAAGCAGCTTAGATGATCTGTTTAGTGACGATGAACGTTCAATTCAACTATAAGTGTTAAGGGGGAATTTCGAATGGGCAAAATGACTTCTTCACTATTAACGCTTGGTGCAGGTGCACTCGCATATCACTTTGCAAGCCGATATGATATGCCATCAAAGCGGGATATGAAAAAGCTAAGAAAACGTGTTATGAGAATGATGTAAACAAAAAGGGCTAAAATGATCTTCATTTTAGCCCTTTGTTTTGCGTGATAGCCAGCCGGTCTATACGCTGGCATTCGCCAAGAGCGGATGTTCTTTTTATGCCTGCCTGTATTCTAATCGTCTTGCAAGAATGGATAAGCTGAAATTGACGACAAAATACATCATAGCTGCCAATAGGAAAATCGGCAGTAAATAGGATTGGCTCTGCCCGTTTAATATTTGTGCGTGATGTAATAATTCTGGAAGCGCAATGACTACGGCAAGCGACGTATCTTTTAAAAGGGATATGAATTGACTGACAATTGGCGGCACCATTCGGCGCAGAGCCTGCGGCATAATAATCATTTTTAATGTTTGAATATAGGTTAAACCAGAAGACCTGGCTGCTTCGATCTGCCCCTTATCAATTGATTTAAGACCGCTCCGAATAATTTCTGACAGCATCGCGGATTCAAACACGGTTAAAGCCGCAATAGCAGAGGCTGTGATACTCAGCTTGATGCCGATCTCAGGCAATGCAAAATACGTGAAAAAAATGATCAGCAAAAGCGGCAGGTTCCGAATGGTTTCTACAACAACCGCAAGCACCTTTGATAAAACCGGAATTTGAGCGAACCGTAATGTGCCAACGACTAATCCAATGATAAAGCTCAAAATGATGGAGATAAAAGCCACTTTTAAGGTGACAGCAAATCCTTCAAGTAAAAAGGCGAGATGATCAGGCTGGTAGGCACCTATAAAATCCATGATGTTTCCTCCTTTCTAGTGGCTTCTTGCTAATCTTCTTTCTAAATAACCAACACCTAGACTGAGCGGAATGGTTAATAGCAGATAGAACATCGCAACAAAGATGTAGACATCAAACGTCACAAATGTTCTAGATGCAATAAGGTCTCCTTGATACATGAGATCAAACCCTGCAATGACACCTAAAATAGAGGAGTTTTTAACAAGGTTTATAAATTGATTCCCAAGAGGAGGAATGACGATTTTAATTGCCTGCGGCAAAATGATATACCGCATCGTCCCGCCATATGATAGACCTGAGGCGCGGGCTGCTTCCATTTGTCCAAGGGGCACAGCTTGTATCCCTGCACGAATGGCTTCAGCAATAAAGGCAGAGGTATAAATGGCAAGAGCAATCGTACCAGCAGTAAAGCCATCTGCTACAATACCTAACACGGGTAAACCAAAGAAGAAAACAAAGGTGATCAATAATAACGGAATATTCCGAATAAATTCAACATAAGCCGTTCCGAACCAGTTGAGCGGCCTAAATGGCGCAATTCTCATAATGGCAATGAGTGTACCGATCAAAAAGCTTCCAATCAGAGCAATGACACTTGCACCAATGGTATATTTAAAGCCTTCTAAATAAAGATGAACATTTTCAGTGAGAATGGAAAACCCCAGCAATCAGTTCACTTCCTTCCTGATCAACAGGGGAGCCTTTGAGAGGCTCACCTGAGGCATTGATCTTGACGAATCAAATGCTATTCTTTGATCCATTTTTTAAGAATCTTGTCATACTCTCCATTGTCTTTTAACGTTTTTAAGGCTTTATTGATCGCATCTGTTAATTCTTGATCCCCTTTTTTCACAGCAATGCCATAGGGCTCATCTGTAAAGGTGCCGCCGACCACTTCATAATTTGAATCTTCATCTGCCATACCAAATAAGATCGCATTATCAGTTGTCAGCACTTGCCCTTGGTTTGATTTTAATGCTGTAAAAGCCTCCTGATAGTTCTCAAATTCTAATACGGATGCTTCAGGTGCTTTCTCGCGGATATTTTGAGAAGAAGTAGATCCTTTCACGGCCAGCACCTTCGTTCCTTTTTTAAGATCATCAATGGATTGAATGTCGCTTCCTTTTTTCACAAGCAGTGATTGTCCTGCTTCAAAGTAAACATCTGAGAAATTGACTTCTTTTTTACGCTCTTCTGTGATTGTCATAGTCGCAACAATTGCATGGATATCCCCTTTTTGAAGCAAAGGAATTCTTGTTTTAGATGTCACTTCCTTAAATTCTGCTTTTCCTTCATCGCCGAGTATTTCCTTTGTGATGGCTTTTGCAATGTCAATATCAAATCCTTCAATATCACCGCTGCTCGGATTTTTTAGACCGAATAAACGTGTGTCATTTTTTACACCGAAAATGATTTTTTTGTCTTTCTTAATGGCTTCTAAAGAACTTCCTTGTTTTGCATCAGTTGACCCTTTTTCAGTAGATCCACAAGCAGCCAAAGCGGCGATGCAGCAAGTCATAAAGAGCAGCAGGCCAAAGCGTTTCATTTTTTTCATCAAACCATTCCCCCTAGTGATTTAATATACGGCTTAAAAATAATTGAGCACGTTTCTCTTGCGGTTTTTCATAAAATGCAGCCGGTGTTGATTCTTCAAGAATTCTGCCTTCATCAATAAAGACAATACGGTCAGCCACTTCGCGGGCAAAGCCCATCTCATGTGTGACGACAACCATGGTCATGCCTTCACGAGCCAGCTGCTTCATCACATCTAATACCTCGCCGATCATCTCTGGATCAAGTGCAGATGTCGGTTCGTCGAAAAGCATCACCTCCGGCTTCATCGCAAGCCCTCTTGCAATGGCAACGCGCTGCTGCTGTCCGCCCGAGAGTCGTGAAGGGTAGGTGTCTGCCTTTTCAGGAATGCCGACTTTATTTAAATAAAATTCAGCTGTTTCCTTTGCTTCTTCCTTGCTCACTTTTTTGACCTTCATCGGCGCAAGCATAATGTTTTCAAGCACCGTCTTATGCGGATAGAGGTGAAAATGCTGAAAGACCATTCCGATATTTTGCCTGACAAGATTGATGTTGGTCTTCGGATGCTGAACAGAGACTTGGTTGACGAGAACTTTTCCCGCATCAATGCTTTCAAGACGATTGATACACCTGAGCATCGTGCTTTTACCAGACCCTGAAGGACCGATGATCACAACAACCTCCCCTTTTTGAATATGTAGGTTAATGTCCTTAAGTACATGGAACTGGCCATAATGCTTGTTGACTTCTTCGAATGTGATCATGAAGAACCTCCTCTTGTGTTTCATTGGCTAAAGCTAAAGTGGATTCTAGCACAACTTGTGTAAAAAGAAGTAAATGATGGAATATTTTCTGACGAGATTTTACAGCAAACAGTGACTTTGGATGGAGCTGTATGTTTCATGTGTATTCATTTTTAACAAAGTTAGGACAAATTTTATTTACGTGGATAATTGCAGAAGATGGTTAAACAATAAGAAAAGAGGTGAAAAAGGTGAAGAAACGTCCGATCCAATTTCTAATATATGCTGCAGGGGTCCTGCTTGTCCTTGCATCCTTGCTCATTTTACTGCAGCTCGACGAGTTATGGATGCCTGTTTTTTTATTGCTGAAGGCGGTTCTCATTCCGCTTCTCATCGCTATTTTTATTTCTTATCTGCTTTATCCGATTGTTGAAAGACTGCATGCACGAGGGCTGCCGAGAACAGTCAGTCTCTTACTCATCTATGTCCTGTTTTTTGGCGGGATTGGTTTTGCGGTATATAAAGGAGCGCCTGTTATGATCGCACAGTTAAATGAGCTGTCAGAACAAATTCCTGTCATCGCTGAAACGTATAATGGCGCATTATCACATATTCATCATCATACGAGCCACTGGCCTGACGGACTTCATGACCGTTTGGACCGCTTCATTGTTCAATCGGAGACATATGCAGCCAATAGCGCTGAGCGGATGATTCTTAGCTGTAAAGTTTTATTTGATTACGCATTAGTTGCAGCACTTATTCCTTTTCTTGTTTTTTATATGGTAAAAGACATGAATACGATGAAACGGGCGGCATGGTATTTAACGCCGCCGTCATTTAGGAAGAGGGGGCATGCCTTTGTGAAAGCAGTGGATGAATCGCTTGGTGATTATATTCGAGGGCAGCTGCTTGTCTGTTCTTTAATCGGGGGTGCAGCAGCCATTGTGCTTTGGCTTTTTCATATCCCGTATCCGCTCGTTCTTGGCATGCTGATAGGAGCAACGAACGTGATTCCGTATTTTGGACCGATAATTGGCGCAGTGCCTGCCATCTTTATTGCGTTTACCATCTCAGTGAAATCGGTCATCATCGTATTGATCACAGTAGCGGTGCTGCAATTTTTAGAGAGCAATGTCCTCAGCCCTATCATTGTAGGGCGAAGTCTTCATATGCATCCTGTCGTCATTATGCTTGTCTTGCTTGCAGGAGGGGAGCTGTTTGGCTTAATTGGGATGATTTTAGCTGTACCAGCAGCTGCGATTATCAGGGTGATCATTGTGCAATATATCCTGATGAGACGAAGCGTTCATTGACAAGACGAGCCGAGTTGTCTATAATAATTTCGATTCATACATATTGAAATTCAATGACGGACCCGAGTACGTTAAAAAGCTGTTGCAGAGAGAGGCTTTATTTGCTGAGAAAAGCCTTATCAGACCTTTAACGGAAGCTAGTCCCGAGTGCAGATAAACACTGCCGCTCTCTTCCGGCGTTATCGGATGTGAAGGTGATAGACGAATGTGTCTATAATCAGGGTGGTACCGCGAGAACATCTCGTCCCTGTGTAAGTCGTTTTGTGCTTGCATAGGGCGGGATGTTTTTTCGTTTGTGTGGAGATTGATGAATGATAAGGGAGGATTTTTGAATGAAAACTTTAACTTCAGCTCAAGTACGTCAAATGTTTTTAGACTTTTTTAAAGAAAAAGGACATGCTGTAGAACCGAGTGCGTCACTTGTACCGCATGACGATCCGACACTTTTATGGATCAACAGTGGGGTGGCAACATTAAAAAAATACTTTGATGGCCGCGTTGTACCTGACAATCCGCGTATTTGCAACGCGCAAAAATCGATTCGTACGAATGATATTGAAAATGTAGGGAAGACAGCACGTCATCACACGTTCTTTGAAATGCTTGGCAACTTCTCTATTGGTGATTATTTTAAAGAAGAGGCCATTGAATGGGCATGGGAATTCCTCACAAGTGAAGAGTGGATTGGCTTTGATCCGAATTTGTTATCTGTGACAGTCCACCCAGAGGACGAAGAAGCATATATCCTTTGGAGAGATAAAATTGGTGTGCCTGAAGAACGTATTATTCGTCTTGAAGGCAACTTCTGGGATATTGGCGAGGGCCCAAGCGGACCGAATACAGAAATTTTCTATGACCGCGGTGAATCATACGGTGACGACATGAACGATCCAGAATTATATCCAGGCGGAGAAAACGAGCGTTATCTAGAAGTATGGAATCTCGTGTTCTCTGAATTCAACCATAATCCAGATGGATCATACACTCCACTGCCGAAGAAAAACATTGATACAGGGATGGGCCTTGAACGAATGGTATCTGTCATTCAAAATGTGCCGACGAACTTCGATACAGACCTATTTATGCCAATTATTCGTGCAGTTGAGACCATTTCTGGAGAAAGCTATGGTTTGGCGAAGGAAAAAGATACAGCATTTAAAGTCATTGCTGACCATATCCGGACAGTTGCCTTTGCTGTAAGTGACGGAGCACTTCCTTCCAATGAAGGCCGCGGATATGTATTAAGACGTTTGCTGCGCCGCGCTGTGCGTTATGCAAAAACGATCCATATCCACCGTCCGTTTATGTATGATCTAGTGCCAGTTGTTGCTGAGATCATGAAGGATTTCTACCCAGATGTACAAGCAAAAGAAGAATTTATTGCGAAAGTCATCAAAAACGAAGAGGAACGTTTCCACGAAACATTGAACGAAGGGTTAGCTATTTTGTCAGAAGTGATCAAAAAAGAAAGAGACAAAGGAAGCTCACAGATTTCAGGTGAAGATGTATTTAAGCTGTATGACACGTATGGATTCCCTGTCGAGCTGACAGAAGAATACGCAGAAGATGAAAACATGACAGTTGATCGAGAAGGCTTCCAAGCGGAAATGGAGAAGCAGCGTGAACGGGCAAGAAATGCGAGACAAGATGTCGGCAGTATGCAGGTTCAAGGCGGCGCTTTAGGCGATATTAAAGTGGAAAGTACCTTTGTTGGCTACGAAAATTTAACTGCGGAAACTCGCATTATCGAATTGCTTCAAAATGGTGAACTTGTCTCTGAAGCACATGAAGGAGACACGGTGCAAATCTTGTTAGATGAAACGCCTTTCTATGCGGAAAGCGGCGGACAAGTAGCGGATAAAGGAACACTAAAAAGTGCAGAAGCCATCATTGAGATCAAAGATGTGAAAAAAGCGCCAAACGGTCAGCATGTCCATGAAGGAGTCGTCGTAAGCGGTATGGCTCAAAAAGGTCTCGAGGTCACTGCAGAAGTGGAATCAGCTCTTCGAAAAGGGATTGTCAAAAACCATACAGCGACACACCTTCTGCATCAGGCGCTCAAAGATGTATTAGGAAGCCACGTAAACCAAGCAGGTTCATTGGTAAATGAAAACAGACTTCGCTTTGATTTCTCTCACTTTGGACAAGTGACGAAAGAAGAATTGTCTCAAATTGAAAAAATCGTCAACGAAAAAATTTGGGAAGGCATCTCTGTTGCCATTGACCTGAAACCAATTGCTGAAGCAAAAGAAATGGGTGCAATGGCGCTCTTTGGCGAGAAGTATGGCGATATTGTCCGTGTTGTCCAAGTGGGCGATTACAGCATCGAGCTATGCGGCGGCTGTCACGTGCAAAACACTGCGGAAATCGGTTTGTTTAAAATTGCATCTGAGTCGGGTATTGGTGCTGGAACACGCCGTATTGAAGCTGTGACTGGTAAAGGCGCTTATGAAGAATTAAATGACCAGCTGGCGATTTTAGAACAGGCAGCAAGTGAGCTGAAGTCAAATACGAAGGATGTACCAAAACGGATTGCTTCATTACAGGCAGATTTAAAAGAGGCTCAAAGAGAAAACGAATCTCTCCTTGCGAAATTAAGCCAAGCAGAAGCTGGCTCTATTTTAGAGAAAGTGACAGAAGTTGGCGGAGTGAAAGTATTAACTGAAAAAGTAAATGCTAAAGACATGAACCATTTAAGAACAATGGTTGATGACTTAAAAGCTAAATTAGGATCAGCTGTCATCGTCCTGGGAGCCGTTCAAAACGGAAAAGTAAACATTTCAGCAGGAGTAACAAAAGACGTGATCGAAAAAGGTCTGCATGCAGGGAAACTTGTGAAGCAGGCAGCTGAAATCTGCGGCGGAGGCGGAGGCGGACGTCCAGACATGGCACAAGCAGGCGGAAAACAACCAGAAAAGCTTGAAGAAGCACTGGCAACTGTCGAAGAATCTGTCAAATCCGTTTTATAATCAGGCAATGTAGTGTAGAATAATGGTATTAGATGAGCGGTTAGAAAAAAGCTTGCTAGTAGAATGTTGGAAGAGAGGTGCAAGAAGCAGTGAGTTCATTTGATAAGACAATGAAGTTTAACTTCTCTGATGATTCAGCTGAAACCAATGTGAATGAAGTGCTCATTACAGTTCATGACGCACTCCAAGAAAAAGGATACAACCCGATCAATCAAATTGTCGGATACTTGCTGTCAGGCGACCCTGCTTATATTCCAAGACATCAGGATGCACGCAACCTAATTCGTAAACTAGAACGAGACGAATTAATTGAGGAATTGGTTAAATCGTACTTAGAGACACATAAAGAGGCGTAAAACATGAGAATTTTGGGCTTAGATTTAGGCACGAAAACCCTTGGTGTTGCGATCAGTGATGAAATGGGATGGACAGCGCAAGGGATTGAAACAATTAAAATTGATGAAGCAGGCGGAGACTTTGGTCTCAGCCGCCTGTCTGAGATCATAGCGGAATACGGAGCGGATAAAATTGTACTTGGCTTTCCAAAAAATATGAACGGTACGGTCGGTCCTAGAGGCGAAGCCAGCCAATCATTTGCGAAAGTGCTAGAAAACACGTACAATGTTCCTGTTGTGCTTTGGGACGAGCGTCTGTCAACAATGGCAGCGGAAAAAATGCTCATCTCTGCAGATGTGAGCAGACAAAAGCGTAAAAAAGTCATTGATAAAATGGCGGCTGTCATGATCCTGCAAGGATATTTAGACAGCTTAAATTAAAATGAGGTGAATCAAATGGAACACGGAGAAAAGCAAATTACAATCGTTGATGATAATGGAAATGAACAGCTTTGCGAAGTACTATTTACTTTTGAAAGCGACCATTTTAACAAATCTTATGTCCTTTACTACCCAATTTCTGAACAAGACAATGAGGAAATTGAAATTCATGCATCAAGCTTTACACCGAACGAAGACGGTGAAGATGGCGAGCTAGAGCCGATTGAAACGGATGAAGAATGGGACATGATTGAAGAAACGTTAAATACGTTCTTAGATCAAGAAGACGAAGAATAGAACAAATAAAAGGCCTGTGAACAGATCTTCTTGATCTTTCTTCACAGGTCTTTTTTTACGATCACTATGTTAACTTAATTTTATTTTATGTTGACATAATGAATTGTACCTTTTACTCTGTTTTTAACAATAAATTGAGTGAGGGGCATGGAGATTGAAAATACAAGATATGATGCAAATAGCGTTAATGACAGCGGTCATCGGGATGTTAGGCTTGATCCCGCCGATTTTACTTACATTTACACCTGTACCGATTACATTGCAAACCGCAGGTCTTTTGCTTGCTGGGGGGCTGTTAAAGCCAAAACAAGCACTGATCAGTTTATGTCTTTTTCTTTTGGTTGTGGCAGCAGGCGCACCTCTTTTGTCAGGCGGGAGAGGCGGGATAGGGGTCTTCTTTGGTCCAAGCGGTGGTTTTCTTCTTGCTTATCCTGTTGCTGCCTTCATGATCAGCTTATGGGTGAACCGGCTGAAAAAAGTAACCGCACTGCGTCTTTTTGTGATCTATGCGGTTTGCAGTATTGTGATTTTGTATATGTGCGGCATCCCCTTTCAAGCCATGATGATGCATATTAAGGTGTCGCAGGCCGCTTTCCTTAGTTTGATTTATCTTCCAGGTGATCTCATCAAAGCAGGAATGTGTGCTGTCTTTACGGTTAAAATCATACAGGCCATGTCATATCGAAAAAGGGATCTGCATAAAGGGAGGCGTGCGGTTTGATCAGAATAACGGAAAGCTATGCAGTACATGCAGAAATGAAACCAGATCAGATTGCCATCATAGATGAGCAAGAAAGCATTACATATCAAGATTGGTACGAACGTGTACAGAGATCAGCGCAGTGGTTACAAGGAACGGCTCATCAGCAAAAAAGAATCGCTTTTTTATTATCAAATGGTGCTTCTTTTTTGCAAATATTTGCGGGCGCCGCTTGTGCAGGGTGGACAGCCGTTCCGCTTGATCCGAGATGGAGTCATGAAGAATGTGTTGAAAAGCTCTTGTTAAGTGAGGCGGATCTCGCCATTATAGAGGATCGATTGATGAAAAGATTTGAACAAAGCAGCGTAGACATACCGATTATTTCTTTATCTGAATGGAAGGAAAGAATGAGCCTTCTCACAGACAGTCCAGATAACAGCTGCGATACCGAGAAGGATCCTGTCTTTTATATGGGATTTACGTCAGGATCAACAGGCTCACCAAAAGCCTTTATTAGGCGTCAGCAGTCTTGGATCGAGAGCTTTCGAATGACCACCGCTTCATTTGGAATCACTCATCAAGATCATGCTCTTATATTAGGTACACTCTTATCCTCTCACTTTTTATATGGTGCCATCAGTACATTATACTTTGGCGGCACAGTGACGCTTTTAGAAAAATTTGTGCCAGGAAAAGCAAAGAAAGCCTTAGAGACAGGTGATATCACCGTGATGTATACTGTCCCAACAATGACAGAAACGTTACTGCAAATCGATGCTTTTAGAGGGAACCATCCGCTTCTTGTCATGTCATCGGGAGCAGATTGGAGTATCTCTTCAAAAGAACAGCTCGTCACCAACTATCCACATGTTACTTTTTTTGATTTTTATGGCACATCAGAGTTAAGTTTTGTCTCTTATTTGTCTTCACATGACTTTATGCAAAAACCTTCTTCTGTTGGACGGCCTTTCTCCTCCATTCAAGTAGAAGTAAGGCACCCCGATCAATCTGTCTGTCAGCCAAATGAAACAGGGAGGATTTATGTGAAAAGTCCAATGACTTTTTCAGGCTACTTACATGAGGAGAAACCGCCGCAGGAGTGGCTGACAGTTTACGACATGGGATGGCTGGATGAAGACGGTTATCTGTATATGAGCGGCCGCGAAAATGGCATGATTGTTTATGGGGGACTGAATATTTTTCCTGAGGAAATCGAGCGCGTGCTAAATGAACAGCCAGAGGTAAAAAGGTCGATTGTAGTTGGTGTTCCTGACCCATATTGGGGTGAAATCCCTGTTGCCATACTGGAGCAAGTGCCGCAAATAAAGGCGGTTCGACAAGCTGTTAAAGAAAAGCTGGCGGCCTACAAGGTACCAAAAAAATGGCTTGTGATTGATCAAATGATTGAAACATCCGGCGGAAAAATAGCCCGCGCGAGCATGAAAAAGTGGGCGGAGGAGCAATTGTCATGCAAGCAGTGATCGTAGAAGCAAAACGAACACCCTTCGGTGACAAAAATGGGATGCTGAAAAATTATCGCCCAGAGCAATTAGCCGCTCCCCTTATTCGGCATTTGTCTCAGATCATGACACCGGATGACGTCATATTAGGCAATGTCGTCGGAGGCGGTGGAAATATGGCCCGTCTGTCCTCATTAGAAGCAGGTCTTCCTTTACACGTTCCTGGTATGACAATTGACAGGCAGTGTGCCTCTGGTCTTGAAGCGATCCGAACAGCTTGCGTCATGGTTCAATCGGGGGAGGGCACGATGTATATCGCTGGCGGGACTGAGAGCATTTCCAGCTCACCAATGAAAGAGAGAGCGCGCTTTTCACCGGAGCGGATAGGAGATCCGCATATGGGAGAAGCAGCAGAGCTGACCACGTCGGCATTTTCTGTCACGAGAAAAGAACAAGATGACTATGCACTTTTAAGCTGGGAAAGAAGTTTAGCGGCATTCACACATGGTACATATTCAGAAGAAATCGTTTCGATTGACGGGATGAACATAGATGAAGCGGCTGCTAAAATAAGACCGATGGCAAAGCTGATCAAGCGGGCAAAGCCTGTATTTTTACCGGGAAAAGGAACTGTGACTGCCGCCAATAGCTGTAAGGAAGCGGACGGAGCAGCCGCTGTCGCTGTGATGGAAAGATCGCTAGCGGAAGCAAGTGGATATAAGGCAATGCTACGGTATGCCGGAAGTGCTGTGACAGCGATACATCCTCATTTTCCAGCTGCTTCACCAATTGATGCGATCAAGAAGCTTTTACATCAAGAGAACATCAAGGCAGAGGAAGTGGCGCTATTTGAAATCAATGAAGCGTTTGCGCTGAAAGCTGCACTTATTGCCCGGACGCTGGGGATACCATATGACCGGATCAATAGAAGAGGCGGTGCACTTTGCCTTGGGCATCCTTACAGCGCGTCAGGAGCTGCTATGATGGTGAGATTATTTTATGAAGGGCGCGCCTTACCAAATGGAAGCTATGTCATGGCTGCTATTGGAAGTGGTGGCGGCATTGGTTTAGCCGTGTTATGTCAAGTTCTGTCATGACATGCATAAGCAAGGAATTGCCGAACTCCGTCGAATCATGTACTATAAAAGCTAGATGTGAGGAGGGCCATGCATGTTTTCAGAACAAAAGAAACGACCATTCTTCAAGAGAAAAATGGGGATCGTCCTGTTATCTGTCCTTGCTGTCATCATCATTGCAGCATTATCAGGCTTTTTATATGTTAAATCAGCACTCGGACCGGTCGATCAAAAAAGCAAACAAACCATTAATATTCATATTCCAAATGGGACATCTGTCCGCGAAATTGCGGGCATTTTAAAAGAAAATGGGCTCATTTCGAATGACACGATTTTCACTTATTATGCAAAATACAAAAAGGCGTCCGGCTTTAAAGCGGGATATTTCCATTTAAAACAAACAATGGACGCAGACACGCTGATCAAAAAGCTGACATCTGGCGGGACAGATTACGCCTTTCAGCTTGTGATTCCAGAGGGAAGACAGCTGTCTGATATCGCAGCCATTATTGCAAATCAGACGAATTTTTCAGCGAAGGAAGTTGAAGCGAAGCTGGATGATCCTGCTTTTATTCAAACGTTAATGAAAAAATATCCGAAAACCGTGACATCACAGGTGAATGGAAAACAGGTGAAACATCCGTTGGAGGGTTATTTATTCCCTGCTACGTATCCATTTTATCGTGAGGATGAATCGCTCGAAACGATCATTGAAACGATGATTAAACAAACAGATCAATACGTGAAAACGTATGAAAAAGACATGAAAAAGAGAAACATGTCCATACATGATGTGTTAACGATGGCTTCACTGATTGAAATGGAAGCAACAGAAAAGACAGATCGGGCAAAAATCTCAAGTGTATTCTATAACCGGTTGAAAAAAGACATGCCGCTTCAAACTGATCCAACCGTTCTTTATGCACTTGGTGAGCATAAATCCCGTGTGTATTACAAAGACCTAAAAGTGAAATCTCCTTATAACACGTATAACAACAAAGGGCTGCCGCCTGGACCTATTGCAAATGCGGGTGAATCCTCTTGGAAAGCCGCACTGCATCCAGAGAAAACGGATTACGTTTACTTCCTTGCGAAGAAAAATGGAGAAGTCGTATTTACGAAAACGTTAAATGAGCATAATAAAGCAAAAGCGAAATACATCACAGGCAGCGATTAATGGACAAGTGAATCGAAAAAGACTGTAGACAATACGAGTTTGCCTGCAGTTTTTTTCGTTGGAATCTCCATTTTATAGGTTCGCAATTGCCCCTTCTTTGTGGTAAAATATATCGGGTTGTTTTTACTTAGATGAACGAAAGATTGACGAGAAAGAGAGCTGCAATAGGCAGGACTCTTCTTTTTCAGGTCATGAAGGAGCTAGACAGATAATGACTATCGAAGATGATCGAATAAATGATTATATTGAACATTTAATTCACCCAAGTCCTGATGCAATCGCTCAATTAGAGATCTATGCAAAAGAGCATCATGTGCCAATTATGGAAAAGGTGAGCATCGAGCTTTTATTGCAGCTGCTTTCAATGAAACAGCCGAAGAAAATTCTTGAGGTTGGGACAGCGATTGGCTATTCCGCTATTCGAATGGCAACAGCTCTTCCAGACGCTGAGATTTATACGATTGAGCGAAATGCAAAGCGCTATGAAGAAGCAACACGGAACATTGAGGAATTAAAGTTAAAAGAAAGAATACACGTGTTTTTTGGTGATGCGATGGAATCGGCTAAAACGGTCCAAACGATGGCGCCCTATGATGTGATCTTTATTGATGCCGCAAAAGGGCAGTACAAGCGTTTCTTTGAATTGTTTGAACCGATGCTCGCTCACGACGGAATGATTATCACAGACAATGTCTTATTCAAAGGCTTAGTGGCAACGAATTATGAAGAAGAAATTGAAGATAAACGAAAAAAACAATTAATTGGAAAAATTGATCGATACAATCAATGGCTCATGTCAAACCCTGATTTCCAAACGTGCATTATTCCAGTTGGAGACGGGATCGCCATTAGTACAAAAAGAGGTGACCAATCATGAAGAAACCAGAATTGCTTGTGACGCCAAGCAGCGTGTCAGACGTACTGCCATTAATTGAGGCAGGAGCTGATGCATTCTTAATAGGCGAACAAACATACGGTATTCGTCTTGCAGGTGAGTTTTCAAGAGAAGATGTGAAACAAACGGCTCTGCTTGCACACGCCCATCACAAAAAAGTGTATGTAGCGATGAATGCGATTTTTCATAATGACCGCGTGCAGCTGCTTGGAGATTATTTAACCTTTCTCGATTCATTAAGCGTGGACGGCGTCGTCTTTGGAGACCCAGCCGTGATCATGGCCGCAAAGGAAACAGGAGTGAACCTGAATCTTCACTGGAGTACAGAAACGACTGGGACAAACTATTACACTTGTAACTACTGGGGCAGAAAAGGCGCATCGCGTGCTGTTCTTGCAAAAGAGCTGAATATGGACAGTGTGATCGACATCAAAGAAAATGCTGAAGTGGAGATTGAAATTCAAGTCCATGGCATGACATGTATGTTTCAATCGAAACGTACGCTCATCGGCAACTACTTTGAATACCAGGGCAAACAAATGGACGTCGAAGGCAGAAATATGGAGGAAGGGCTATTCCTGCATGACCAAGAGCGTCAAAACAAATATCCTATTTTCGAGGATGCAAACGGAACACATATTATGAGTCCAAATGATGTGTGTATGATTGACGAATTAGAAGAGTTTGTTGACGCAGGCATTGACTCATTTAAAATTGACGGAATTTTAAAGTCACTTTCTTATATGACAGAGGTGACATCACTTTATAGAAAAGCAATTGATTTACTAACGACTGACAAAGACGCGTATGAAGATCAGAAAGAGGACTGGGTGAAGCGGATTGAAGAGATTCAGCCAGTGAATCGTTCGATTGATACAGGGTTCTTCTTTAAAGAAACGGTTTATTAAGATAAGAGGAGGCAGAGGAAATGGCATTATTGAAAGATGGTATTTCTGAAATGATTGATGGGAAACGTGTCATTACAAAAAAACCAGAACTGCTTGCACCCGCAGGAAACTTGGAAAAACTGAAAATTGCTGTACATTACGGAGCTGACGCTGTTTTTATTGGCGGGAAAGAATTTGGACTTCGCTCAAATGCAGATAACTTTTCAATTGAAGAAATGGCAGAAGGTGTCGCATTTGCAAACAAATATGGCGCACGCATTTATGTGACAACAAATATCTTCGCCCACAATGAAAACATGGACGGGCTGGAGGAATACCTTCAAGGGATCGAAGGCGCTGGAGTAGCAGGCATTATCGTAGCTGATCCACTGATCATTGAAACATGTAAACGTGTTGCACCGAAACTTGAAGTACATTTAAGCACACAGCAGTCTCTTTCAAATTGGAAAGCTGTTCAGTTTTGGAAGGAAGAAGGGCTTGAGCGTGTGGTGCTCGCACGTGAAACTAGTGCGCTAGAAATTAGAGAAATGAAAGAAAAGGTCGATATTGAAATCGAAACATTCATTCACGGTGCGATGTGTATCGCATACTCTGGCCGCTGCGTGCTCAGTAACCATATGACGGCAAGAGATTCTAACCGCGGAGGCTGCTGTCAGTCCTGCCGCTGGGATTATGATCTTTATAAACTAGAAGGTTCTGAGGAAGCGCCTTTATTTGGTGAGGAAGATGCGCCATTTGCAATGAGTCCAAAAGATTTGAAGCTTGTTGAATCCATTCCTCAAATGATCGAAATGGGAATTGACAGCTTAAAAATCGAAGGACGGATGAAATCCATTCATTATGTTGCCACTGTTGTAAGTGTATATCGCAAAGTCATTGATGCGTATTGTGCTGACCCAGACAATTTTGTCATTCAGCAGGAATGGTTAGATGAATTAGATAAATGCGCAAACCGTGACACAGCACCAGCCTTTTTCGAAGGCATACCAGGAACGGATGAACAAATGTTTGGCATCCATGGGAAGAAAACGACATTTGATTTCGCAGGTCTTGTTCTTCATTATGATGAAAAAGAACAAATCGTGACATTGCAGCAGCGTAACTTCTTTAAGCAAGGCGACGAAGTCGAATTCTTCGGACCAGAAATTGAGAATTTCACATGCAAAATTGAGACGATTTGGGATGAAAAAGGAAATGAACTAGATGCCGCTCGTCATCCGCTGCAAATCGTCAAATTCAAGCTTGATCAAAAAGTATACCCTAGCAACATGATGAGAAAGGGGAAATAACAGCCACATGAGGAGTAAACCAGTTGTCATTGGTATTGCTGGCGGCTCGGGTTCGGGTAAAACGAGCGTCACCAATTCAATCTATGAAAAATTTAAAGGACATTCCATCCTCATGCTTCAGCAAGACTTATATTACAAAAATCAAAGTCATATGCCATTTGAAGAGCGCCTGCTCACGAACTATGATCATCCGCTTGCATTCGACAATGACCTGATGTTTGAGCATTTGGAACAGCTCCTAAGATACGAATCCATTGAAAAACCAATATACGATTTTAAACTAAACACACGTTCAGAAGAGACGGTTCATGTTGAGCCGAAGGATGTCATTATCGTTGAAGGTATCTTTGCGCTCGAAGACGAACGTTTGAGAGACTTAATGGATATTAAACTATATGTTGATACAGATGCAGACCTTCGCATCATCCGCCGCATTTTACGCGATACGAAGGAAAGAGGCCGGTCGATCGATTCTGTGATTGAACAATATGTATCTGTTGTCAGACCGATGCATAATCAATTCATTGAACCGACGAAACGATACGCCGATATCATCATCCCAGAAGGCGGCCAAAACCATGTGGCGATCGACTTAATGGTGACAAAAATTCAAACGATTCTTCAAAACCGAGCAGAGTAAATGGTGGAGAAGAAAAAGACCTTTACAGTGTAAAGGTCTTTTCAGCATCATCTTACCAAACTCTCACAAAAACTTGTCCTAAGACAGACGTTCCTTTAAAAAGAGTGATAGTGGCATCGCCACGTGAATGAGCGGTCACTATTCCAAAAGAGTTAACAGATGCAACTCTCTGGTTGTCTGTCCAATAACGTGTTGCTGCAGCATTATAGACTGAGCACTCCTGACCAACTTTCATAGGTAAATCGTAATTTTGAATTGAAATCACATCTAATGTTTTCAATCCAGAAGTGCATATATTGTTATTGACTGTGAAATCCGCTGTTTCTTTGGCTGAAGCCATGCCCATTAGTGAAAAAGATAATGTAGAGATGGATAGAACAGAAACAATTGTTTTCTTCATGTTCATTTAAAACACTCCCTAGCATGTATTTGGTCTTGCATTGATAGAATTCAACAAAAACCAAATATTACCTTGTCAATATTTGTTAATAATATGTGAACATTTATAAAAGCAGCATTCTCGGAAAAAATCTTAAGGGTTTGATATGATAAGAAAACAATGAAGAAAAGAAGAGATGGAGAAACCACTACCACATAGCGAAAGAATGAAGTTGAAAAAGTATATTAAAAAAACGACAAACAAATCATCGCAAATTTTCAAACAATTCTTGATCAAAATGCAATTTTGTAATAATATAGCATAGACATATCGTACACTGACCATATTATGTATTGGAAGATGGAGAATGGATAAGCTATTCTTCTACATATGATCGAAATGGCCGAACGAGGTACAGGAGCTTCCTGTGCCTTTCCACAGTTTGTGCGATTTTAGACCGCTGCGAGTGGTCCTGTCTAATAAAAGGCATAATAGTTGCATCTAAAAGGGACGCCATGTAAGATGGACTTTTACGAATATGGTACAGAAGGAATGAGGGCCTGAACATGTCCTCATTCTTGTATATTTCAGTCGTCACTCACGTGCAGAAAGTTTGTATGATGAGGATTAATAGAAGGAGTGAATGATTCATGGCACAAGAGAAAGTATTTCCAATGACAGAAGAAGGAAAACGTAAATTAGAAGAAGAGCTTGAATATTTGAAAACGGTTAAACGTAAAGAGGTTGTAGAGCGTATTAAAATCGCTAGAAGTTTTGGAGACCTCTCTGAAAACTCGGAGTATGATTCTGCTAAAGAAGAGCAGGCGTTTGTAGAAGGCCGTATTACAACGCTTGATAATATGATTCGTAATGCTAAAATTATCGAAGATGAAGGAAACTCAAATGTGGTTTCACTTGGTAAAACGGTGACATTCGTTGAATTACCAGACGGGGAAGAAGAGTCTTACACAATTGTTGGAAGTGCAGAAGCTGACCCGTTCGAAGGCAAGATTTCAAACGATTCACCTATTGCAAAAAGCCTTTTAGGTAAACAAGTAGACGACAAAGTAACCGTTCAAACACCTGGTGGAGAAATGTTCGTCCAAATTGTAAAGATTTCATAATCACGTTTATCAGGTAAACACCTCGTCCACAATAGGGACGAGGTGTTTTTATGCGCAAAAAAAGAAGAATTCAATGGACAGGTGCGATTATTTTTATACTATTGCTCGGTCTTCTGATGAGACTGGCAGAAATTCAGCTGTTCTTCACAGAATCGTTTTCAAAGCTTGATATCAATTTAATACAAGAAAGTGTCAAACAGCGAACAGAAGAAGTCGTTATTTCAGACGGGCGCGGTGAGTTTTTAGATCGAAACGGCCAAGCACTTCTTACAAAAGAACAGCCTGCGGTTATCTTATTTCCTTTCCTGCAATATGATCTTCCACGCTTACAGCAAACCGCCTCTATTCTTGAGATGGAAGAAGATGAACTCAAAAAACAGTTAACAGAAACGAAAAAACCTCTCATTTTAAAAGATGACATCACGAAAAAAAAGCTGAAAGACATCAATGATATGAAATATTCAGGTGTGTACGGCGTATATATGAAAGAGAAGGACAAAAAAAGACTTGCCCTCCACACATTAGGTTTCACAAGCGAGAATCCAGAACTATTGAGAAAGCGTTATCCTGACAAAAAAGAGCTTTCTATTCGTACTGAAATCGGCACATTTGGGCTGGAAAGCACCTTTGACGAATTTCTATTACCCGAGCAAGACACAAAATTGTTATATCATGTGGACGGAAGGGGAAACCCTTTGTTCGGTATGGACGTCAAATATACAGCAGAAGCTCATTCCTTTTATCCACTTCAGGTACAGACAACAATAGATGAAGACATGCAGGCTGAAATGGAGAAGGTGCTCAAAGAACAAGGCGTTGAAAAAGGCGGTGCCGTTCTGCTCGACATTGAAAAAAGCAGTGTACTCGCGATGGCGAGTACCCCAAATGTCACAAGTAAAAACCGGCATGAGGCAAGAAATTACATGCTGACAGCGATTGCTCCAGGCTCAGTCTTTAAAACGGCTGTGCTTGCCGCAGCTATCGAAAAAAACCTTGACCAGCCACAAACCATGTATGACTGTCGAAAGAATTTATATGGAGAGCCTGAAGGAAAACAGGAAGTGCTGAATCTAACGGACAGTTTCTCAGAGAGCTGCAATTATACCTTTGCGACACTTGCTGAAAGGCTCATTCAAACAGATGATCAAATCATCGAAAAGACGGCTGCAAAGCTTGGACTCATAGATCGAGCTGGCTGGGAAGGGGATGTCTATCATAAGCAGCACTTCAAACAGTTTGATCGTGAAGAAACAGGCAGTGTGTGGGGAGATAAAAGAGACAAGCATGTCAAAAAAGCCATTGCACAAACCGCAATAGGACAAAAAAATGTGAAAACGACGCCTCTGCAAATCGCGAATATGATGGCTACGATCGCAAGAGGAGGAGAACGAAAAGAAGTGAAAATCGCAGAAAAAGTGCTGTATCAAAACGGAACAACGATGCTGTCCTTTCAAAACAAACGGCCTGAAGGGGGCAGCATAGACCGCTATACAGCTCAAAAGCTGCAAAAATTCTTAAGGCAGGTGGTGACCTCTGACAAGGGAACTGGAAGAAGGTTTCAAGATTTGCCATACGATGTAGCGGGAAAATCAGGTACTGCCCAAACCGGCAGTCAAGACAAAAAGGGGAATCCGCTTTATCATAAGTGGTTTGCTGGATACTTTCCGGTAGAAAAACCAAAATACGCCCTTGTTGTTGTTCACCTTGATGAGACAAGTGGCCGGGCTAAGACAAATGATGCGTTTTATGATATTGTAAAAAAGGTCAATGAAATTGAAAAGAAACAGACATAGAACATCCCTTCATGACATGTTAGAATAGTAACGACTTAGGGAACAGAGGCAAAGGAGTGCAGAGATTTTGAGTAGAAATTCTCGATTTGAACATCGTGATAAGCGCAGAAAGGCAAATATGGTGCTTAACATATTAATTGGTATCGTTGTGGTGCTTATTTTGGTTGTCGCATCGAGTTTGTTAATTTTTAATAAGCCGAAAGATACAGATGTAGCGAAAGAACCATCAAAAACGGCACCTGCAACAAGTGAAAATAAACAAAACTCACAAGAAGATGTGAAAGATCCAAAGAAAGACACATCCGATGATTCAGATGCAAAAAAAGATGATTCATCTGATCAAGACGACGAAACGAAGAAGACAGATGATGAAGAAAAACCTAATAAAGATGCGTTAAAAGACGCCAAAGAAACAGATGGCGGCAAAACGAGTGATGTAGACAAAACATACGAAAATGATGACTGGGAGCCTGTAGGAACAGAGCAATCCGGTTCACATACAGCAACCTATGATTCCAGCTCAAAAGACTGGAAAGAAATGATCAAAGCCATGTCCTATGCGACAGGAATTTCAGAAGATCAAATGACCGTTCTTTGGTTAGGAAATAACGGAGGTCCTCAAGATGCAAAAGGAACCATCCGTGATAAATCAACAGGTGAACGCTACCGCGTGGAAATTACGTGGGTAGATGAAAAAGGCTGGAAACCTGTGAAGGTTGAAAAATTAAGATAAACATGAAAAAAAGATAGCAGATTGTTGACAAAGGGCTAAAATGATGTTTATTTTAGCCCTTTGTCTTCTTTTCAGCGTGATAGAAAACCTTTGCAGTCTAGGAAGGACGAGTACTGGAGCGGAGCGAATTTGACATTCGTGAGCACCGGCACGCAGAACTGACAACGAATGCGAGGGTTTGTCTACACGCTGAGATAGCAGATATGCTATCTTTTTTGTTTAGACATTCGCTTTAAAATGAACAACTGCTGTATACAAAATCCGCTCATCGATCACAGTCGTTTGATGACTGACAGAATGAACAGTCAGCAGAATCGCTTGATTATGTTCAATTTGTTTTTGGATCTTTTGTTCAAGTTCTTTTAAAGATGTTGCTTCAAAAAATTCTATTTTATCCTTTAAAAAATCCAGCTGAAAATCCATTTGATTCACCTCTCTATACTCTTCATTCATCTTAATCTCTCTCCCTCAGAAGGGCAAATGTTTTTCGGTCTCTCCCAGTATTTTTTAGTAGGAAAGAAACAGAAGTTGTGGTAGGATAGGAACTGTTCGACGGAATAAAACATACTATACGCATAGGAATAAATAGATAAAGTGGAGGGAAAGAAAATGGGACGTGAATTTCTTTCTTTATTTGATCATTGGGCTGACTCTTATGACGACACGGTAAGTGGTCATGACGAGCAGTATAAAGAAGTGTTTCGCCGGTATCCGGCTATTTTAAAAGAGATTGTCCGCCTTTCAGGCCAAGACGTTCTTGAGTTTGGAAGCGGTACGGGGAATCTAACAGCGCTGCTCCTTGCAGCTGATAAAAACGTGTTTGGTGTTGAACCATCAGATGCCATGAAGAAAGCGGCTCTTCAAAAAGGACTGCCAGATCTATTTCATGATGGGGATTTTTTATCATTCCCAGCGCCGCCTTTTGAGCCAGATACGATCGTCAGTTCATATGCATTCCATCATTTAACGGATGAAGAAAAAAAACAAGCCATTCACACCTATAGCAACATCCTTCACTCAGATGGTAAAATAGTTTTTGCTGATACAATGTTTCAAAATCAAGCAGCACATCAAGCTCAGATCGACAAAGCGAGAGCCGCAGGGTTCGATCAGCTTGCAGAGGATTTAGAAACGGAATATTATCCATCCATTGATGTGCTAAAGCAAATCTTCGAAGAAGAAGGTTTTAGCACGTCCTTTCATCAAATGAATGATTTTGTTTGGATCGTAGAAGCGAAGAAAAGGGAATGAAAGGATGTTTTTGATTTGAAAATCGCAGTTATAGGTGCAATGGAAGAAGAAGTGACGATTTTAAGAGATCAACTAAAAAATGCTACACAAGAAAACATCGCTGGGTGTGAATTTACAACAGGTGTTTATGAAGATAAAGAAGTGATTTTATTAAAATCAGGGATTGGAAAAGTAAATGCAGCGGTCAGCACAACATTACTGCTTGACCGCTTTCAGCCAGATTATGTGATCAATACAGGATCTGCTGGCGGTTTTCACCACTCATTAAATGTAGGTGATATTGTCATCTCTACTGATGTGAGACATCATGATGTAGATGTGACCATCTTTGATTACGAATATGGACAAGTGCCGGGACTTCCAGCTGCTTTCATTGCAGATGAAAAGCTTGTGAAGCTGGCAGAAGAATCTGCTTTAGAAATTGATCATATTCAAGTGGCAAAAGGAACGATTGCAACAGGAGATTCGTTTATGAATGATCCGGATCGTGTAGCGTTTGTGAGAGAGAAGTTTCCAGAGCTATATGCGGTGGAAATGGAAGCCGCAGCCGTTGCACAGGTCTGCCAGCTCTTTGGTACGCCATTTGTTGTCGTTCGTGCGCTATCAGATATAGCAGGGAAAGAATCCAACATCTCCTTTGATCAATTCCTTGAGCAAGCAGCGATTCACTCAACCGACCTTGTCTTGCGTATGATAAAGCAAACACAATAAAAGAAGGGGTTTCCCCCTTCTTTTCCATGCAAAGGAAGGGAATCATATGGCTGTCATAAAGGATATTACTGAATTAATTGGCCGCACACCGCTTTTAAAGCTGTCAGGGATTGGCGTCCCAGAAGGCGTTGAGGTGTATGCAAAGCTTGAGATGATGAATCCAGGTGGAAGTATTAAGGATCGTTTAGGTGACATGCTCATCAGAGAAGCATTAGCATCTGGCAAACTGCGTCCAGGCGGAACTATTATTGAAGCAACTGCTGGAAACACAGGAATTGGGCTTGCCCTAAGTGCAAGAAAGCATCAATTGCAGACCATTTTTTGTGTACCAGAACATTTTAGTCAAGAAAAACAACAACTGATGAAGGCGCTCGGTGCAGAGATTATTCATACGCCGAGAAAAGAAGGCATGAAAGGTGCGATTGATCGAGCCCTTGAATTAGAGGCAAGCCTTGACAATGCCTATTGTGTTTTACAATTTAAAAACCAAGTAAATCCATTGACTTACTACAGAACGCTCGGTCCCGAATTATGGTCCGACTTAAAAGGGAATATCGATGTATTCGTGGCGGGAGCAGGATCTGGCGGAACTTTTCAAGGTTGTGCCGCCTATTTAAAAGAGCAGAATCAGTCGTTAAAAACAGTGGTTGTGGAGCCTGAAGGATCAATTTTAAATGGAGGGGACCCGGGTCCGCATAGAACGGAAGGAATTGGCCTTGAATTTATCCCAGATTATATGGAGCAGGCTTTATTTGATGAGATTTACACTGTCAGTGATGATGATGCGTTTCAAATGGTGAAAGAAGCAGCTGAAAAAGAAGGTATTCTCATCGGCAGCTCTTCTGGTTCCGCTTTATATGCCGCTTTAGAGGAAGCAAAGAAAGCAGCACCTGGGACAGTCATTGTCACCATTTTTCCTGACAGCAGTGAGCGATATTTAAGTAAAGGAATTTATGAGGGAGGAAAATAGCATGAAACCAAAAACAATGATGATTCACAGCGGAACAACGGGTGATGAAAGAACAGGCGCCGTGTCTGTGCCGATTTACCAAGTAAGTACTTATAAGCAGCCGAAAGCAGGCGAACATACGGGGTATGAATACTCCAGAACAGCAAATCCAACAAGAACTGCCCTGGAAACAGTCATTCGTGATCTTGAAGGAGGAGCAAGCGGCTACGCATTTGGTTCAGGGATGGCAGCCATTACGGCTGTGATGATGCTGTTTAACAGCGGAGATCATATTGTGCTGACAGATGACGTGTACGGCGGAACCTACCGCGTCATCACAAAGGTGCTAAACCGCATTGGCATTACTGCAACCTTTGTTGACACAAGTGATCCTGAAGCAGTGAAAAAAGCCATTTTACCTGAAACAAAAGCCGTTTACATTGAATCGCCAACCAATCCTTTACTCAAAATGACAGATCTAAAAGCCATCGGCGAATTGACAAAGGAAGCCAACATCTTGATGATTGTCGACAATACATTTTTCACACCGTATTTCCAAAAGCCGATTGAATATGGCGCAGACATTGTCTTGCACAGTGCGACTAAGTATTTAGGCGGCCATAGTGATGTTGTAGGCGGGCTTGTCGTCACAGCGACGAAAGAGCTTGGAGAAGAACTGCACTTTGTTCAAAACTCGACAGGCGGAATTCTTGGACCGCAGGATTCATGGCTTCTCATGAGAGGGATGAAAACGCTTGGACTACGAATGGAAGCACATCAACAAAATGCACAGAAAATCGCTGAGTTTTTAAAGCAACATGCAGCCGTCACACGTGTTTATTATCCAGGTCTCGATACTCACCCTGGACATGAACTTGCGAAAACACAAGTATCCGGCTTCGGCGGCATGATCTCTTTTGATATTGGAAAAGAAGAACATGTCGATGTATTTTTGAGCCAGCTTAAGTTGTTTACAATCGCAGAAAGCCTTGGAGCGGTTGAAAGCTTAATTTCTGTCCCTGCCCGGATGACCCATGCGTCCATTCCAAAAGACCGCCGGGAGGAGCTTGGCATCACAGATGGTTTAATTCGTATTTCCGTCGGAATTGAAGATGTGGATGATTTACTACATGATATCAAGCAAGGACTAAGCGCACTGGCGAATGGATAGATTTACATGCTCCTCGCTTTCTCTCACTATGTTAAGCTATGAATAGACATTGATAACTGGAAGGTGAAACAAGTGAAGAAAAAGTGGAGTGATTTAGTGACAGATTACAAGCAGTACGCTTTTATTTTGCTTGCTGTCAGCACCTTTTTATATATTGGTACGATCTTACCGAACCAGCACATCGAAGCATCTCCAAAAATGCTGATGATGGGAATAGATTGTGTTTTCTTATTAGCAGCTTTTATTTGTGTTAAACGCGCGATTTTCTTTCAAAAGAAACTGCAAGAATTAGATGAAGATTAATTCGAAAGCCTCCTCATTTGCCTGAGGAGGCTTTTTTTATTGTATTGGATAAATGGACAAGAATAACTGTAGAAATTTAGTCAAAAACACAAAATTCATCTATATTACTAAAAACAGGTTTACAAAATGGTGCTTGCTGGATATACTTACAAAGTAATTAAAAAAAACGTAAAGGAGGCTGAAGAATATGTTATTCGTATCTACTTGTGATCAATTCAACCAACAATTTCATCATGTCATCAGCCTGTGGAAGAGTTCGTGTCCTTCCTTTGCCTTATACGGTGCACGCTTCAAAACTGTTTAAGTAAACGAGGATTTCACACGTATCATCCATTGCAGGTTGGAAGACACTGTCTTTTGATCTGCATTTTTGTGTGCCCGCAGGTCAACTGATAAAGAAGATCTGCGGGCTATTTCGCGTGCTGCGAACTGAAGGGAGGTGAGCGTATATGACAATCCATTTATTTTTTATTACTTTGACGATTAAGCGGAAATACAAGGACATTGAGACCGTTCTTTACGAACAAGAAGTCGAAACAATTTATGAAGAAATGAAACAGAAACAACTAAAGTATATGAACTAAAACAGGAAATGAAAAATGTGAAAAGGAGGAGATTGACATGTTTATGATGCTTGCCATGCTTGATTGTTATACGATGGAGAAGGACCAGGTTTAGACACGCTCCACATTGATCACCTGCACATATGATACCGTAAAAGGTGATTGTGAGGTGATCAATGAATGTCGATGTCACCATATATGAGATTTCCGTCTGTGGGGCACGGGTATGCATCTATTCCGCATTCCTTAAAGCACGGATACGGCAATCCATACCGCATGCAAAGAGAGCAAGAGGAAATGCTCAGACGTTATATGTATCAGTACCGGACTTATTGGTATTAAAGAAAAGGAGCAGGAAACCATGACGTTTCCTGCTCCTTTTACATTAGCAAATCCAGCTTGCACCAATGATGATCAACAAAATGAACAGTACAACAAGCAATGCGAATCCGCCTGCAAAACCGCCACCGTAGCCACCGCAGTAGCCTCCAGAATAACCGCCAAAGCCCATAATCTAGCACCACCTTTATCTAATCAAGATACATTTATAAATTATGCAGCTCATGCAGAAAACGAAATCAATCTGAGCACAAATAATGAAAACGCCTATTCAGGTTAAAAAAATTTTCACTTTCTGCGAAACATTTTCTGAAAAGAAGCGTCTTATAAAGGACAAATAAATTAGGACTAGGTCTTAATTTTTGTTAGGTGAGAGCCGATATGAAAAGTAAGAAAATTTGTAAATAGTTTTATTTACTGGTGAAAAGCAGGTGTTAACATTGATTCAAAGCTGGATTGGAAAACAAATGAGGGAACCAAAAGGCTTGTTCTCAAAATGGGTTGCCCGCTATATGGAAAAAAATCATCATAATATCAATGAATGGACGATTCAACTCTTAAATATACAAGAAAATGACCGAATTTTAGAAATTGGGACTGGAAGAGGCATCACCTTATCAAAGGTAGCTGAAAAACTTGACCGCGGAAAAGTATATGGAGTGGATGCCTCTCGCCATATGATTAAATATGCAAAAAGAAAACATAAGAAGCTTGCGGAACAGGACAAAGCCGTCATTACACTTGGTAAGGCTGAGCAATTACCTTTTGAAGACAGATCATTCAATAAATTATTTACGGTGCAGACGATCTATTACTTGAAGGATATTGAGCAAGTCATGAAGGAAGTGTACCGCGTCCTTCAAGTGGATGGAGAAGTATTTTTATCTTTCCAAAAGCAGGAGCTGATCAACGAACAAAAACGGTCAACATCTTTTTCATCGTACAGTGAAGAAGAGATCAGCCGTCTGTTTTCAGCATATCACTTTAGAGAAGTCTCGGTTTATCACTATGATACATACATCTGTATCAAAGCCTTAAAATGATGAAAATATTTCCCAGGTAATGAACAAGCACTCAAAAAAGAGGCTCTTTGTCAGAGGAGCCTCTTTGCCTGCAATAAATAAAGGCTCTTCATCAGAAGAGCCTTTTGTATGTGATATAGGCGCCAGCCAGGTGTGTAAGGAATGATAGTATATATAAGGAATTTGTTTGTCGATTAAGGATACCTGTCTGGCTTATTTCTTATATCGACACCGTTCTGCAAAAGTTTAGCTTTTTTTTCAATATTTTCTTTTTTATTTCGCTGAAAGACACATTTTTCTTTCTCACATAGACATGTGCCTCCCTCTTTTTCACATAATGTGCTGTTTGAAGAAGGAAATTGCTTAAGAAATAGAGAAAATTGTAGAGACTTCATTTTTAAACAAAAGGGAGGAATGAAATCATGTCGGGAAACAAAGGTGTCGTTTATAAAGGGGCAGGAAAAGTAGCAGTTGAGGATATTGGATACCCTGATTTGGTCTTAAAAGACGGCCCGGGTGTACCTAAAGCCAATGTGGGGCGCAAATGTGAGCATGGCGTCATTTTAAAAGTAGTGACGACGAATATTTGCGGAAGTGATCAGCACATGGTGAGAGGGCGTACGACTGCACCTGAAGGACTTGTCCTTGGTCATGAAATTACAGGTGAAGTCGTGGAAGTTGGGCGAGATGTGGAGTTTATTCAAAAAGGAGATCTCGTGTCCGTTCCGTTTAATATTGCATGCGGACGCTGCGTCATGTGTAAGGAACAAAAAACCCATGTGTGCTTAAATGTAAACCCGGACCGCCCAGGCTCTGCCTATGGATATGTAGATATGGGCGGATGGGTTGGCGGCCAATCTGAGTATGTCATGGTTCCATATGCAGATTTTCAACTGCTCAAATTTCCAGACAAAGATCAAGCGATGGAAAAAATACTTGATCTCACGATGCTTTCCGATATTTTCCCGACAGGTTTTCATGGTGCTTATACGGCTGGAGTAAAGCCTGGTTCGACCGTATATATTGCAGGTGCTGGGCCAGTAGGTCTTGCAGCAGCACATTCGGCTCAGCTTCTTGGCGCATCTGCTGTGATTGTTGGAGATCTGAATGAGCAAAGACTGGAACAGGCAAGAAGCTTCGGCTGTGAGACGATCAATCTACGAAAACATGATCGAATCGGCGAACAAATTACGAATATTTTAGGGGAGCCAGAAGTTGATTGTGCCGTCGATTGTGTCGGCTTTGAAGCTTCGGGTCATGGAGACCAGGGAGAAGCACCAGCAACTGTTTTAAATACGATTATGGATATTACTAAAGTTGGCGGCAAGCTTGGAATTCCAGGGCTTTATGTCACAGAAGATCCAGGAGCAGTGGATGCCGATGCAAAAGTCGGTTCTCTGAAAGTGCGAATTGGACTTGGCTGGGCGAAAGCTCATACCTTTGTGACAGGTCAAACCCCTGTTATGCAATATCATCGCAGTCTAATGAAATCCATTTTAAGCGGCAGAGCACAGATCGCTAAAGCCGTCAATGCGACCGTCATTGACCTTGATCAAGCCCCTAAAGGATATAGTGACTTTGATTCGGGTGTGGCGAAGAAATTTGTCATTGACCCGCACGGGATGCTTTCTCGATAATTTTTAACATGAAAGGAGCCGCTCAATAAAATGGGACGGCTCTTTATTGTGGAAAATCACATAGAATATACAAATCCATTTCAAGGGGGAGGAATTAGATGAATTCAGATCAAGCCAAAAGAAGGGTTGTAGAACAATTTGGGAGAAATGCAGAAAAGTATGTGACGAGTCAAACTCATGCAAAGGGAGCAGACCTGGATCTAATCGTTGAATGGACAGCTCCAGAAGAAAGCTGGACCGTCCTCGATATAGCAACTGGTGGCGGGCATACCGCAAAAGCATTGGCTCCATATGTGAATCAAGTATTTGCGACGGATTTAACGAAAGAGATGCTTTCGCATACATCACTTCATTTAAAAGCGTATCCACAAATTTTTTATGTAGTAGCGGATGCAGAAAGCCTTCCTTTTTTAGATGGCACATTTGATATGGTCACATGCCGAATTGCAGCACACCATTTCCCGCACCCTGAACAGTTTGCCAAAGAGGCATCTCGCGTATTAAAGTCAAATGGTCTGTTTTTCTTTATTGATAATGTTTCGCCAAATGATGAAGAGCTTGCACTATTTATCAATGAGCTGGAAAGATTGAGAGACCCAAGTCATGTGATCTGTCTATCTACAGAACAATGGCGGGAATTGTTTTATAAAGAGGGAATAAAAGAAGTAAGATCAATGGAACGAAAAAAACGTTACCCTTTTCAAGAATGGGTCAAGCGAACAACGAAAACTTTAAAGGAAGAAGAGATCGTTACAAAATATATGCTAGATGCTAACGAGAAAATAAAGCAATATTATAGATTGAACATGACAGAGGATCAAATAGAATCAATAGAGGTGGATGACTGGATTGCTCTTTTCAGGAAAGGGTAAAAGTAAATCATTCATACGAGTCATTGAAAGGAATTAATCATATGCTACATTTTAAAGGGAAAACCGTCATCATCATAGGCGCAGCCAATGGTATTGGTTTCTCGATAAATGTTTAACAATAAAGAGCCGCTCCATAAATGGGTCGGCTCTTTATTGTGGAATTCACATTGAATATACAATACATATCAACGAAAGAGATACTTTCTAAGGTTTCTTCATAAGATCCTTGATGATAAATAATCTCATAGAACCCAGCTTGTTTCATTCTTGCTGACGGTCATATAGGCGACAAATAGGCAGCTCACATCTCCAGACTCCTCATTTAAGTCACCTCTTTTTGCATACACAATACCGTATTTTAATCCCAAGTTTTTTTAAAAAATGGCGTAGATTGCTCGTAAAGTTTCTCCGTTGGTACCGACCAACCTATTTTCTCGTCGCTTTACATAAGAGGTTTAGCTGATAATGATTTCTTCGAATATATTTTCCTTTCTTTCTTTACTCTAGAGTTACTCCATACTTTACACTATTTCTTGTGAACTTAACATGACCTAACATTCGACCACTACTAACTTGGCTTGGTAAATGGTGGGGTTTCTCAATGAAATGGAGTAATAAGGGGAAGGTTGGATTCGAAAATACGGAGTCTAGGCCATTATAGTCAGCTATTTTTAACAGTCGGTCGAATATTTTAATCAGTTTAAAAGAAAGGGTTTTTTAGAAATGACAAAACTAAATCAACAAATGACATTAGCACCTGTACCGCAGGACGAGCTAGCAGCATTTAAGGCAGAATTACAAGAGGCATTTATGAAAGGATTACAAGATCGTTTTACAGATGCGGAAGATCCGGCAGAAATGGGACCAATCCCATCTGAGGAAGATTTCAATCATTCACTTACTGCTAAAGAATCGGTTGTACGTCAACTTTTATTAAACGCCGAAAGAATTGGTGGTGTCGTATTGAAAATGAATAACGAAACCCAGCGAAACGAAGTGGATTTCCTGTATACAAGGGCAAATGCACATGGCAAAGGTCTTGGCACTAAAATGTGGGAAGCGATAGAAGCAGCGTTCCCAGAGACGAAGGTTTGGGAGCTGCACACACCATATTTTGAAAAGCGTAATATTCATTTTTACGTGAATAAATGCGGCTTTAAAATTGTTGAGTTTTATCACCAAGGCAACCCAGGACCTAATGTTGAAGGCAAGGAGCTGGAATCGGATGAAGAGTATGAGTTTTTCCGTTTTGAAAAGGTCATGACGAAAGTGAGCAGTGAATCATAATGCAAGGGAAAATCTCACAGCTTTGGATTTTGATGAAGCGCAGTCAAATGGCGAATAGTCAATTAGTTCTTTTATTTTTTATAAGTATCGTAGAGGTGGCAGCTGGACTTGCTGTGCCACTACTCACAATGAAGCTTATTAACCAAATTTCAGATACTGGTTTTGCATTAACATCACTCTTACCAGTCATTGTTGTTTTAATTGTACAGGCGATGCTTAGTGCTGTTACATTTTATATGATGCGTCGTTTAGGTGAAGGAGTTGTCGCGAATTTACGAACAGAAGTATGGGAGCATATGCTGCATTTACGATTAACATATTACGATGCACATGAATCTGGCGAAACGATGAGTCGAATTACGCAGGATACAAACGTCGTAAAGGAGTTTGTAACGGAAAAGCTCGTATCGTTTGTATCAGGGCTTTTTGCGATACTTGGTGCAATCGTTGTTTTATTGTGGATTGACTGGAAAATGACGCTGCTGCTACTGATCGCCGTACCACTCACAATTTTTGTGACGTATCCGCTAGGGGAAAAAATGTACGCGATTTCGAAAGCCAATCAAGATGAGTTGGCAGGATTTGGCGGGCGATTAGGGAGAATTTTAACAAACATTCGCCTTGTGAAAGCTTCACAAACAGAGCAGCAAGAGCTAGCAGGCGGAGAAAAGCAAATTCAGCAGCTGTACAAGTATGGTTTAAAAGAAGCAAAAATTGTTGCAATTCTTTCACCACTTATGACGCTGCTCATGATGGTTGTGATCATTGCGATTTTTGGGTATGGCGGTTCACAGGTTGCTTCAGGTGCCATTAGTTCTGGCGAGCTTGTGGCAATCATGATTTATTTAGTACAAATTATTATGCCATTTACACAAATGGCGACATTCTTTACTGATTTACAAAAAACACTTGGCGCAACAGAGCGTATTGTCGAGGCTTTAGATGAGAAGCGTGAAGTCCAAGACGGTAAACCGGTAACTGCGGCGTCACAGCCGATTCATTTTGAAAATGTGTCGTTTAAGTACAACGAAAAGTACGTATTAAAAGATATGACGTTTACGTTAAAGCCAAATGAAACAACGGCCTTTGTCAGCCGAAGTGGTGGCGGGAAAACGACCATGTTCTCCCTTATTGAACGTTTTTATGACGTGTCATCAGGTGCGATCCTGTATGGCAAAGAAAACATTGAGCAATTTAACTTAACAGAGTGGCGTGGGCTGTTTGGCTATGTAAGTCAAAATGCACCGTTATTAAACGGAACGATTCGTGACAACGTCATGTACGGGACGAATGGAGCAAGTGAACAAGAGGTACTTGCCGCATTAAAAGCAGCCTATGCCTATGATTTTGTCATGCAGCTGGATAAACGCCTCGATACAGAGGTTGGTGAAGGAGGTATTAAGCTTTCAGGTGGTCAAAAACAGCGTATTGCGATTGCTCGTGCGATTTTACGAAATCCGAGAATCTTATTACTTGATGAGGCGACATCGAACTTAGATAACGAATCAGAGCGTGAAGTGCAGCTTGCTCTTCAAGCGTTAACGAAAAACCGGATGACGATCATCATCGCCCATCGGTTATCCACGATTACAAGTGCAGACCAAATCCTTGTCTTTGAAGATGGACGCTTGTCAGGTCAAGGCACACATGAAGAATTACAAAAAACACATCCGTATTATCAACAGCTTTGGCAAAATGGTCGTTTAACTGAAGATTAGACGATGAAATACAAAAATGTTTCGAGTCAGTTGCTTTCATGTATTCTTTGAAAGTAAAGACGTTAAAAATACGAATGAAATGGAAATGGGACAGAACAACATCCTACTTCCTAAATCTTAATTATTTTATATATTCAATGATAAATGAAAAATCAATTACTGCTCAATTTTACGAAACAGGTGATCCTCTTTGACCAGTTGATCTAGTCATACAAATTCCCTTTGTGCCGAGATTCCTCAAAATGATATGATAGACGACAACATCTCATGGAGAAAGGATTGGATGAATGATGAATTTTCAACATAAAACCGTCATCATCACAGGCGCAGCCAATGGTATTGGTGAAGCGGTCGCCTGCGGTTATGCAAAAGAAGGGGCGCGTGTGGTGCTTGCGGATATAGATGAAGAGAAGGGGAAGCGTTTGGAGGAGCAGCTGAGAAAGGAGTCCTTTGAAGTTTATTTCATTAAAACAGATGTGAAACAGGAGAAGGATATTCAGCGCTTAATGTCATTTGCGGTGGAGCACTGCAAAACAATTGATATTCTTATTAATAATGCCGGCGTCATGTGCACAGCATCGCCTTATGAGTTAACGGTCGATGAGTGGGATCATGTGCTGCATACAAATGTAAGAGGGACTTTTTTATGCGCTAGAGAAGCAGCACGTTATATCAAAGAGAATCCAAACGGCGGTTCCATTGTGAACATTTCATCTACCCGTGCGACCATGTCAGAGCCTCATACAGAAGCATATGCTGCATCAAAAGGCGGGATTTCCGCGCTTACTCATGCTTTGGCAGTTTCTTTTAGTCAGGATCACATTACGGTAAATAGCATTTCCCCTGGATGGATTGAAACGAAAGATGAGAAAAGTCTTCGAGAAATTGACCATCAGCAGCATCCTTCCAATCGAGTCGGCACGCCAAAGGATATTGTGAAAGCCTGTTTTTATTTAACAGATGAAGACAATCAATTTGTGAACGGCACAGATTTGGTTATTGATGGCGGCATGACTAGGAAAATGATTTATGCGGATTAACATGAAAAAAACATTGACGCTTTGATCGGGGCGCAGTACAATATGTAACAATTCAGCTGAAGATCGTGATGAAAAAAAGATACAGCGCAAATAGAGAAGAGTACATCATAGCTGCCCCACACAGAGAACTCCGTGAAGCTGAGAAGGAGCTGGGAAGCATGATGGAACCAAGCCTCTTAGCTCTGCACCGGATTCCTTCGGATGGTGGTGCAGCGAATTTCTCCCGTTACAGAGAAGGGTGAATGATCACCCGCTAAGGTTCATCTGGCAACAGATGAATGAACTGAGGTGGCAACGCGGAGTAAATCCCGTCCTCAAGACAGACAAGTCTTGGGGGCGGGATTTTTTTTATGACAAATAGGGGGGACAATGATGAAAAAACATTGGCGGGATATGAGTATTTTACTTGGAGCCATCGGGATTGCGAACATAGGAGAATGGATTTATATGATTGCCCTCCATCTGCTTATTTTTCAAGAAACGGGCTCTGTACTTGCTGTAACAGCAGTTTATTTGCTAAGACCGGCTGCTGCTCTTTTGACCAATAGCTGGTCCGGCAGTTTGGTTGACAGGCTGAATCAGCGGAATGTGATGATCAGTTTAGATATTACCCGTGCTCTGCTCATTGCATGCATCCCTTTTGCCTTATTTTCAGGACATCTGCTCATTCTGTATGTCATGGTGTTTTTCATACAGATGGCACAAGCGATGTTTCATCCAGCGTCGATGGTGTATATGACAGGACTAATCCCGGCGGATAACCGAAAACGGTTTAATGCCATTCGCTCTTTATTACAATCTGGTGGATTTTTACTTGGGCCCGCAGCAGCAGGTCTGCTCTTTCTCATTGGGACTCCTGTTCTTTCAATTTATGTAAATGCCATCTGCCTGTTGATATCTGCTCTGTTAACGATGTGTTTACCGAATTTGCTCAAAACAGATGCTGCCCAAAAGCGGTTTTCCCTTTCAATGTTAAAAGAGGATGCAAAGCTTGTTCTGCGATTTAGTCTGACGTCACGCCAGATCATGACGGTATATTTATTATTTAGTGCGGCGATAACGGTCCTTCCTACGGCTATAGACTCACTTGAAACAGCCTTTGCAAAAGAAGTATTGATGCTGACTGATACACAATATGGCCTTCTTGTCAGTATAGCTGGAGCGGGTATTATTGCAGGAGCAAGTCTTAATTCGGTCATTGTAGAAAGGCTGTCAGTTTCGCTGATGCTTGGAATCGGCAGTTTGTTTGTGGCGTTTGGCTATCTTATTTATGCATTTTCCAGCAGCCTAGTTGCAGCCGCCGTTGGATTTTTTGTTTTAGCCTTCTTTTTAGCATTTGCGAACACAGGCTTTATGACGTTCTATCAAACGAATATTCCTGTAGAGGTGATGGGAAGGGTAGCCAGCTTTTATGCTTTGGTTGAAGCCATTCTGACGATGACCATGACAGGAATATTTGGCGGACTCGCTCATATTTTATCGATCAGAATCTCCGTCATCATTGGGTGTATATGTATGCTTCTAATCTGTCTATTGTTATGTTTTGTCATCTTTCGTCCATTGACTGTCAAAAAAATAGTGCATCCTACTTAGAAAATTAAAAAAATTATGTTATCATTATTTAAGTAAGTTAATTAAATTGATGAGAAAAGGAGTCTTACAAATGAAAGCACTACGCTGGCACGATCAAAAGGACATTCGACTAGAGGAAATTGATGAACCAACAGTTGCTCCAGGAAAAGTGAAACTGAAAGTAAAATGGTGCGGCATTTGCGGTAGTGATTTACATGAATATTTAGGCGGACCGATCTTCATTCCTGTGAATGAACCTCATCCACTTACAAAAGAAAAAGCACCAATTACACTGGGACACGAGTTCTCTGGTGAAGTTGTTGAAGTAGGAAAAGGCGTGAGCAATTACAAAGTAGGCGACCGAGTGGTTGTTGAACCTATTTTTGCAACTCACGGCCATCAAGGTGCTTATAACTTAGATGAAAACATGGGCTTTTTAGGGCTTGCCGGAGGCGGCGGTGGATTCTCTGAATATGTATCAGTCGATGAAGAATTACTTCATTTATTACCAGACGAAATCTCATATGAGCAAGGCGCGCTTGTCGAGCCTTCTGCGGTTGCTTTATATGCGGTTCGTTCTAGTAAAGTACAAGCTGGGGATACAGCGGCTGTGTTTGGCTGCGGACCAATTGGTTTACTTGTCATTGAAGCATTAAAAGCAGCTGGTGCTACTGATATTTATGCAGTTGAATTATCAAAAGAACGTCAAGAGAAAGCAAAAGAGCTTGGAGCGATCATTGTAGATCCTTCTCAGTATGAAGATGTTGTTCAAGAAATTGCTAGCCGCACAAACGGTGGCGTCGATGTTTCTTTTGAAGTGACAGGTGTACCTGTTGTATTGAAGCAAGCAATCCAATCAACTAGAATTTCAGGCGAAACAGTCATTGTAAGCATTTGGGAAAAAGGCGCAGAAATTATGCCGAATGACATTGTCATTAAAGAACGTACAGTAAAAGGAATTATCGGCTACAGAGACGTATTCCCATCTGTATTAAACTTAATGAGAAAAGGCTATTTCTCTGCAGACACACTCGTCACGAAAAAAATCAAGCTGGACGATGTGATCGAGGATGGCTTCCATGCATTAATCAATGAAAAAGATCAAGTGAAAATTTTAGTCAGTGCTGAATAAGTAAGATAACAAAGAGGATGGCATAAGCCGTTCTCTTTTTTTATGTATTCAGATCTTTTTCATAAAGGGAGCTGCGGTCGAATAGTGATAAGTGAAAAGATGTTTTTGATAAGGGAGATGACATCATGTTTTATCACATCAAAGAATTGCAATATGAAGCAAAGCCCTCAAAGCCTGATCCGGTGTATGCAAAGAAATTACAAGAAGTATTAGGCGGTCAATATGGCGAAATCAGTGTAATGATGCAATATTTATTTCAAGGCTTTAATTGCCGGGCAGACCAAAAATATAGAGATCTGTTATTTGATGTTGGAACCGAGGAAATTGGTCATGTCGAAATGCTGGCAACGATGATCGCACGTTTATTAGATAATGCACCCGTCAAAGACCAAGAACAGGCGTATCAAAGTGATCCAGCACTTGCGGCTGTTATGGGCGGAATGAACCCGCAGCATGCAATTGTTGCCGGTTTAGGGGCAATGGCAGCGGATAGTCAAGGATACCCGTGGAATGCCAAATACATCATTTCAAGCGGAAATTTAATGGCGGATTTCAGAGCCAATTTAAATGCAGAGGCCCAGGGCCGTCTTCAGGTCACAAGACTTTACGAAATGACAGATGACCGCGGCGTCAAAGATATGCTCTCCTTCCTCATTGCTCGTGATACATACCATCAAAATATGTGGCTTGCTGCAATTAAAGAATTAGAAGAGCGAGAAGGGGATGTCGTCGTACCAACCACCTTCCCTCGTTCATTAGAGAAACAGCAAGTATCTTATGACTTGTTTAACTTCTCAAGAGGGGAAGAAAGTAAGCAAGGCAGATGGGCACATGGCCGCAGCATGGATGGGAAAGGAGAGTTCAGATATATTTCTGCACCTGTCGTGTTCGGCTCTGCACCAAAGCTCAAACCCGCACCAAAAGAACTGTTTAACACACCAAAAAAGGGTGAATAAAAAAGTCGATCAGGTTTTTGTGCCTGATCGACTTTTTAACGTCCGAGAGTTCTTCCGTATACGCTGACACGTTTCTCTAATAATGCAAAGGCTAATTCAAAGACAATGCTCAGCAGCCAATAGATCAAAGCAGAGACGAGATAAGTTTCTAAAAACTGATAGCCGTCATTTGCAATGATCCGGGAAATACCCATGATTTCGAGTACCCCAATTGTAAACGCAAGAGATGTCGCTTTTAATAACTGAACGAGCTGATTGCCTAGGTTTGGTAAGGCCACAACAAATGCCTGCGGCAAAATAATGCGTATCATCGCCTGACGTGTGGTCATGCCTACAATTTTTGCCGCTTCAAGCTGCCCTTTGTCTACTGCCAGAAGTGCACTTCGGACCACCTCTGTTAAATGAGCGGCTGAATGCAGGCTGAAGGTAATAAGAGCCACAGCTAAAGGGGAGACCATATCCGGATGAAAGGTCAGTCCGAATGTGCCGTTCATACTGGTTAGAAGAAAAGGGAGCCCATAAAAGAAAGCGAACAGTTGAACAATAAGCGGCGTTCCTCTAAAAAAGGAGACGTAGAGCGTAACGAGCTGTCTGAGTACAGGGATGCGAAAGAGGCGAATGAAAGCAAAAACAGATCCGATCACAAGACTCACAGCCATGGAAACAAGAGCAATTAATAAGGTGAAAGGAACACCTTTTAGAATATGTGGTACTTGGTCAATCGCAAATGGAATATCAATGGTTTGCATCAAATCGCCTCCTTAACGTGACAGACTGGTACGGCCTTTTACGAATTTCTTTTCAAGCAGCATGGTGACTAGTTCAATGCTCATACAAATGAGCCAGTACACAAGCGCGATGATCACATACACTTCAAACATGCCGATTCCATAGTTATTTCCTAAGATGATCTTCACCTGTCCCATAATATCGATGAGCCCGATCGTAAAGGCAATCGCCGTGTCTTTCACAAGATCAATGGTGTAATTTCCGAGGTTTGGCAGGGCAATGAGAAAGGCCTGCGGGATAATGATCCTGATCAAGGCCTGTGTATCTGTCATCCCAACAATGTAGGCGGCTTCCAGCTGATCCTTCCCAACAGACGAATACGCACTGCGAAAAACTTCAGATAAATAAGCCCCCGTATGTAAAGAGAACGTCATCATCACAAATAACACACGATCCCAATGATTGATTTGAATTCCTGCCACAAGTAAAAGCTGAGGAAGCCCAAAATAAATTAAGAATAACTGAACAATTAATGGCGTACTTCGTGTAAAAGATAAATAGATAACAGCCAATTGCTTCAGCACTGGGATTTGTTTTATACGAATGCATGCAAATAAGAGCCCTATTATGATGGCGAAAAACAATGACACCGCAATAATGAGAAAAGTGAGTGGCAGGCGTTCAAGCACCTGTAAAAAAATTCGCAGCCAATCTCCAGCTGTAAACGTCATGACGCTTCCTTCCTTTCTTCATATTGATAGCCTTGCTCTGAGATGTAGTCAATATCTTGAAAGAAATCAACCCCAAACCACTTTTTCGCAAGCTTAGGCAGTGTTCCATCATCAATCATCTCTTGTGTGACTTGGTCCAAGTCTGCTGCAAGCTGCTTCTCACTTGGCTGTAAGACAAGATAGATCGGCTCTTTTGACACGATCCCGCCCACTTTGACCTTCAGATTCAGATGCTTTTGAATGGTATCGAAGGTCGAAATATTCATAAAGGCCGCATCGGACCTTCCGCTTTCAACACGCTTTAAGTTGAGTTCATTTGAAGGGCTTTCAATGGTTGTCAGCGAAATATCTGGATCATGTTCTTCATTATATTGATTTAATATTGAACGCAATCCGCCGCTGGGACTGACAGGAGCGAGCTTTTTTGATGTCATATCGTCAAGCGATTGAATATCCCGGTTTGATTCATTCACAATTAATCCTGTCATCGAATAGCCGTACGGAACTTTAGGGTAAAGAAACCGTTTTTCACGTTCAGGGTTACTGAAAAACCAATTAGCTGCCATTTCAAACTTCCCCGCGCCAACACCAATTAAATTGGATTCTTCCTCGCCAAATATGTAATCAAAATGTATGTGTGGAAGTCTTTTTTCCACTTCATTTAAATAATCAATGTTATAGCCAATCGGTTCGTTTCGGTCATTTGTGGCTAAAAAGGGTGGATTGACCTCTGCACTCAGTGCGACTTTCACAATTTGTTTTCCATCATCTGTTGTTGTTTTCACACTGCTGCAGCCAATCAGAGAGAGGAGAATCAGAAGGACACCAGCTGTCATGAATGCTGTCTTTTGCTTCATATGTCTTCCTCCGATCCTTGCCACATTCCGCGATGAATCCTGGATAAAAATTGTTTTGTTCGTTCATGCTGAGGCTTCATGAGGACGTCTTCTGGTGAGCCTTTTTCAACGATTTCCCCATCTGCCATAAAGATCACCGTATCCGCTACGTCCTTTGCAAACGAAATTTCATGCGTCACAATGACCATCGTCATCCCTTGGCTCGCAATATCTTTGATCATTTCAAGGATTTCTCCGACCATCTCTGGGTCCAATGCGGACGTTGGTTCATCAAACAAAAGCACCGCAGGATTCATCGCAAGAGCGCGGGCAATTCCAATCCGCTGCTGCTGACCGCCAGATAATTCACTTGGAAATGCATCCTTTTTATGAAGCAGTCCAATCCGCGCTAAAAATTGCTCTCCAACCTTTTCTGCTTCTTTTTTAGACATGTTTTGGGACACAATCAATCCCTCTGTAATATTTTCAAGTGCGCGTTTATTTTGAAACAAGTGATAATGCTGAAATACCATGGAAGATTGCTGCCTTAGTTTTAAAAGATCTTTTTTATGATATCGTTCAAATTGAATCGTGGCTTCTCCAACAGTCAGCTCTCCTTTGTCTGGAATATCGAGGCTGTTTAAACTGCGGAGAAGTGTTGTTTTTCCTGATCCGCTCGGTCCAATAATTGCGACCACTTCACCTTCTTGTACGGTGAAATCAATGCCTTTTAACACATGGGTCTGCCCATAAGATTTATGTAGATTAGTAGCTGAGATCATAAAAGCATCACGTTCCTTTGACAGATGTACTTAATATTGATAAAATTTAACACATTAAATCCTATAAGTAAAGTGTGTTTTATTCATTCCAATTGGAAAAATGAGATATCATAGATTGTAAGAAACAGAGGAGTTGGATACGTTTTGTCTAAAGCATTATTTGTCGATACCGATTTTCAAAAAACATGGCTCAATCAGCTGGAATCTCTTCGTGAAACGATCGAACAAAACGCAAAAAAACATGATGAAGGCGCTTATTTTCCTAAACAGAATATCGAATCATTAGTAAACATGGGATATACAGCCCTGTCTCTTCCCGCTGAATATGGAGGCGGGGGTCAATCTGTAACGGATATGGTTCTATTTCAAGAAACCCTAGGCAGCATGGACGGAGCAACTGCCTTATCGATTGGCTGGCACCAAGGAGTTGTTGGTGAAATTTATGAAAAGAAACTATGGAATGAGAAGCAGCTGCAATTCTTTGCGGAAGAAGTGAAGAAGGGCGCCCTTGTCAACCGCGCTGTAAGTGAAGCGCAGACAGGCAGTCCAACAAGAGGCGGCAAGCCTGGGACAACAGCGATGAAATCAGGTGATCGCTGGGTGATCAACGGACGTAAAATTTTCACTACGATGTCACCAGCTCTCACATACTTTTTAGTCGGCGTATGGATCGAAGAAAAAGAAGCCATGGGATTTTTCTTAATTCACCGTGATACAGAAGGTGTTTCTATAGAAGAAACTTGGGATGTTGTCGGTATGAGAGGAACAGAAAGCCATGATTTAATCTTAGATCAGGTTGTGGTTTCAGATGACATGCTTGTTGAAGTGCAAAAAGGACCTCGGGGCGGTACGTTAAACCCTTGGATCGCACATATTCCTTCCTGTTATTTGGGGATTGCGCAAGCGGCAAGAGATTATGCAGTTCAGTATGCCATCACACATTCACCGAACAGTATCAGCGGAACGATTAGCGAACTGCCGAATGTCCAAACATTGATTGGCGAAATTGATTTACTATTAAAGCAAGCACGCCACGTCATCTATTCAACGACAACATTGTATGAAAAGCCTGAGAAAAGAGAGCTGTTAATCAATGAATTCGGTGCTGTGAAGCATACAGTCGTTAATCATAGTCTGCAAGTGGTTGATAAAGCCATGCGTTTAGTCGGTGCAAAAAGCTTGAGCCTAGGCTGTCCGCTGCAGCGTTACTATCGAGATATTCGTGCTGGGCTCCATAACCCGCCAATGGATGATATGACGATTTCAAAAATCGCGAAGCAGGCCATTGAAGAGAAAAAAGAAAGCTAATCTGATCAAAAAGCCGGATGAAACCGGCTTTTTTTATTTGGCAGAAAAGAGGACAAGCGTCCCTTATGTCTCATCGCTCAGGCATGCTACAATCGATACAAATCATAGGAAAAGGAGCGGTTTTTTTGAAGAAAAAGCATATGAAATGGCTGTTTTCAGGCTTCATGATGATGGCACTTTGTATCGGCCAGCCTTCATCAAGTGAGGGAACATCACCAGCGTGGTCAGTAGATGAATTCATGAAAGACCGGGAAGGCACATTTGTTATCCAAGAAGTAAAAGAAAAATCGCCATGGGTGTATAACAAAAAAAGAGCGAACAAGCGCTTTGCACCACAATCGACATTTAAAGTGGCAAATGCCCTCATCGGACTCCAAACAGGCGCAGTGAGAGATGAATACGACATCAAATATTGGGACGGAGTGAAAAGAGAGATTGATAACTGGAATAAGGATCATACACTGGGCTCAGGCATGAGAGATTCAGTTGTCTGGTACTATCAAGCCATGGCGCGTGACATCGGAGAAGAACGCATGAGTCATTGGGTGAAAGCCATTCATTATGGGAATGAAGACATATCAGGCGGAATCGATCAATTTTGGTTAAGCAGTACATTGAAAATTTCTCCAATAGAACAAGTCCATTTCCTTAAACAGCTATATGAAGAAAGTCTTCCATTTGACCTATCTGTCATGAGAAAGGTCAAACGAATGATGATCCAAGAAGAAGAGAAACATGCCACCCTATACGGAAAAACAGGCTCCGGCTCAGGCATCGGCTGGTACGCAGGCTTCATCAAACATGAAAACAAAACCTACATCTTCGCCACAAATATCGAAGGCACCGGGCTAGAAGCAAAAGAAATGACCTATCGTATTTTGAAAAAATATCATTTGATTGAAGCATCCGTTTAGGATGCTTTTTTATATGAATTTTTATGGTTACCTACACAACTAAGGTATTCATAAATCAAAAAAATTGACGAGTAAGAGTATAGATAATGATAGTTGAATAAAGAGTTGTCATATAAATTAGTGAATAGACAAACATAAATGATGCCCACTTCTCGGAATTCATTCGCTTGTAACCAATAATACTTAAACAAATCCATATAAGGCCTAAGAAAAAAGACACAATCACAAGCCCTATGCTTAAAGAACGGAAAAGAAAACTGCTTAAGGTAATTGCTAAGATATAAAGATTCGTTTGCAAGTATGTTCTTTTCATTCCTTTTACAACAGGTAACATGGGAATGTTTGCTGCCTTGTATTCATTTTGCTTTCTAATAGCTATTGAATAAAAATGTGGCATTTGCCAAATAATCGTAATGAAAAACAACCCCAAAATAGCCGGGTGTGAGATGTCTGATGAAATAGCCGCCCAACCAATGAGAGGCGGCATTGCCCCAGAAATACTACCAATTTCCGTGTTGTAAACGGTTTTTCTTTTACTCCACATTGTATAAGGGAAAATATAAAAAAGTAAACCAATCAATCCTATAATAGCTGCTAGATAGGTTGTAAATGCTAAAAAAGCCAATCCTAAAATAGACATTAAGATACTCAGCCATAGAACTTTTTTAGGATTGACTTCTCCTGTTACAGTAGGTCTGTTTTTTGTTCTATTCATCACGGAATCTATGTCCCTATCATACAAATTGTTTAAAGCTCCAGCAGCACCAATTAATAAAATTGAACCTGCAAATGCTAATAGTATCTCAATAGATTTATTAAGGATGTCAATTTGATAAGTGTATAATGCCAAGGTTAAGCCAGCACACATTGGGATTAAATTTGATTTAATAATTCCTGATTTAACTGTTTGAGCTATTATGTCCATTTTGGTTTTGTGAATTTTTTTCCCCATCTTTCGCATTGTTTTGCTCCTTTTTAATAGCGATTAATTATTTATGCTGTACAGCAAGATATATACCTTGTTGAACTTATATACTAATTGGTATATTAATTCTATATGGTGTGATTGTCAATATAAGGAGGTTAAGGAATGATTAGACAAAGGAAAACGCAAAGTGAAAGGAAAGATGAAACACGGAAATTACTCATAAATTCTGCAGTTGAGAATTTCGCCAAGTATGGTTTTCATGGGGTCTCCATTGATAAATTGGCAGAATATGCGGGATTTAGCAAAGGGGCCTTTTATGCGCATTTTCATTCAAAGGAAGAGATCTTTTTGGCTCTATTGGAACAACAAATGCAATTACATGTAGAAAAAATCAATGCTTTATTAACAGAACAGCCTTCTCTTTTGCACTTTCCTGAAAAAATGAATCAACAGTCTATTCAAAGACGTGAAGAAAATCGGACGTGGAGCCTGCTAAATATGGAATTTCTTTTGTATTCAATGAGAAATGAGGAAGCAAGGCGTCAGTGGTCAAATATGATCTTACAATCGGTAAAACAAATCTCTCAATCCATTGAGAAGTTAATAAATAAAGAGAACCTTACATCTACTCTTTCATCTGAGGAAATGGCATGGACAATTCTTTCATTGGAAAATGGAATAGCAATATTTCACTTTATTAGTCAAGACCATATACCACATGATTTATTAGAAAAATCTTTAAAAAGAATAATTTCCTCTAAATAGAAATGAAGGTTCCTTAGTTTGAATGTGGTGGAGATAGTGATTCTAGAAAGGTGGATTTTAAGAAGTGCATTTGAAAAATTTACAATTAATGTCAGATGATGATCGTGGAATTTTAGCTAGCCAATCCCTTTGTATGACTGAAATGTTTTTATACGAATTAGAAATGAAATTTCAAACGAAAGATTGTGAGGCTATTGTTTTGATTTGTGGATCTTTTAAAGACTACAAATTAATTAGTACTTCAAAAGATGAACCTGACTTCTTATTTTTAAAAAATACGTACGAACTGGAAGTACCCTTCAGTTATAGTGAATTTGAAAATGCAACCAATAAGAAAAAAATCTTAGCTGATACTTTGGAAAAAGCGTTGCTATATCTGTGTGAATTAAAAAAATGGGATAGTCAGCTAGTCAAAGCTACATTTAAGAAAATGAAAGAGAAAGAATATAAAGCGGAGATTAAAGGGAAAACAAAACTAAGTCCCGATAAAAAAAAGAAAGCTTACCCACTTATCGAATTAGATTTAAAGCAGTTTACTCTTTATCTTGTAGTTGAAGACAAAAAAAGAAATATCTTAGATAAAAAATTAATTGCTGAAACCGATACCTACTTAGAAGAGATTTCGTATCATATGAGAGAGCTTAAATGGTTAACGGATAATGAGGTCGCACTTTTCAAACGTGCAAATAAAACAGCTTATACAAGTATACGTTTATCGTGATAAAGCAAAATGAGAATAGCATACATAACTCTTGATGAAATAAAGAACGCAATATATAAGGAGTGTATTCAAAATGGGTTTTTGGGAAGAAGAACATAAGAAAAAGACCATCATGATCGGTGATGACGGATTAGATATTTTTGAAGAAGCGATCGAACAATTTTATGAAATGACTGAGGAACATTTGGAGAGAAAGCCAACAATTGATGAGATGCTTTTGACAATTATGATGGCTTTAAACAATGGAGGTAGACACTATTTTGATGATTTAAACGACAAAGAAGTAACGGACATTAAAATAACAACTAAAAAAGCAAAAAATTTAAGTGACATTGAACCAGGAACTATTATTGAATTCCCATTAGAAGAAGTTGGGAAATTGAGCTATGCTTTGATCATTTCGGGTGAGGGAAAAAATCAATATGATGATATTTTAATCCAATACTATGATTTATTTGTTGATGAAAAAATAGAAAAAAATGAGTTAAAACAATTGATTAAAAAAGAAAATGGGTTATTTGTTGCAAGTACAGGCCTGACAGGCTTTTTAAGTGGTTCATGGAAAGTCATCACAAAAATAAATAAAGATTTTATAAAAGAAGAGGATCTTCAAAATCTGAAATTCGTGGAATACCGAGGTGGAAATTATTACGTAAGCGAGGGGAAAGAAGGTTCCATTGCACCTGTTATGGACCTAGAGGTTGCTGATCCAAAAATCGCTAAAATTATATTTAACCCGATTGGTATTTATGGCGAATACACTATTATAAACATTCTTTCTTTATATTTTAAAGGGATGTCAATGGAGGATATTATCAAATATGAAATATAGGCAGTTTACAACGTGAAGTGAGTTTTGAGAAAGGAATGGTGTAATGAATGGATGCACCCAAAATGCTAGACTGTTTAAATAAAATAAGACAAGTCTTGAAGGGGATGATCACAAGAGAACAAGTATCTGATTGGGCTGAAATTTACGTTTCTTCAGACGATCCAGAAATAGACGATGATCAAGTTTGGGATATGTTGATTCTTTTAAGTGGAATTGATTTGAAAGATTCACCTAATTCTTACTTACATCCTGTAGATGATTTGAATGACTGGTTAGAAGAATACAAATAGTTCCTATATATGAGCTTGCTAAATTCTTATGGTTAAGCCCATTTATAAATAAAAGGAGTGACGCAATGTCCATGCATCCAAAAGAATTAGAAACCACCGTCCAGTTATCTGCGAAAAAGCGTTATGACTATTTCATCAAAAAGATTGCTGATTTTGAAGAGGTTTGGTCATTAAGCAACGAGAGGGGATGGGTGATGTCAGAGGATGAACGTGGTGTACCGAAGCTTCATTTTTGGGCGACAAAGGATCATGCCGCTTATTGCGCAATCGATCAATGGGAAAAAACAGTGCCATAAATGATTGATTTAGACGATTTTATAGAAGAGTGGATACCGGGGATGATAGCAGATGGAATCAATCCGTCGATTTTCTATAATCGAAATGATTCGGTGTCAATTGAAATTCAAACATTAAAAGAAGATATAGAGGAAGAATTAAAAAACTACTAGATTGACACGAGTGGAGGCATTTGTTTGAAACAGCTTGAAGACTTATTTATTCGTTCAGAAGAAGAATTCAAATCCTATCAGAATTTAGTGGACAATGTGTTTGACCAAAATAAAATGCTGCCACAACAAGTCTTCCGTAAGAATTTTGATTGTTTTTTGTTTCAAGAATTTGATTGGGCATTGAGTGATGATATTTTACCAACAATAAAAGAGTTATCAAATGTTACACAAGATAGAGAATTTTTGACTGCAGTCCTTCAACCAGATCCAACCGAATACTATTTGAAGGAATTTGGTTATTATAATTGGCTGAAAACGAGTGTGAACATTTCAGATGAGGACTATGTAAATGCACTATGGACGCACCCAAAAGGTTACATAGCGGATGATATAATCACGAATTCGAACATAGTGGTCTGGTTATCTCATTCTTTACAGTGGGCGATTTGGGGAGATAGAGATATGGAAATTTGTATCATAGGTATGGTGTCAACAAAAGATTCTGTGAAAAATAGGTTATTAAAAGAAGGGTGGAAACCAATGGATCACCCTGTTTTAGCAAATTGGTTTGAAGGATTATTGAAGGATCAAAAAAAATTCAATGACTATTACACTCAAATGCTTTCTCATTATGCGTCATGTTAGTTACAAGCGGTGAAATGGAGTATCAATGACTGATGATAAATTTACCCGAAGATATGAAAGGAGCATAAAGTGAAAAATTTATTTATATCCGATCCAAAAGAACTTGAACAGGTTCAATCGTTTATTCATTCGCTCGTTCACAATACAAAAACATTCCCTGATCAAGTGTTTAAAACAAAAAAACCTCATTATTTATTTGAAGAATTTCATTGGTTGTTATCAGATGATAGCTGGGAGATGTTAAAAGGTTTAGCTATGAAACACAGAGATGAAAACATACTAATGGCTGCTTTAGATGATTCGAGATGTATGAATGATTTTTATCGGGAATTTGGTTATTATCCTTGGGTGAAAATTCCTTTAAATATAACACCAAGTGATTATCTTGATATCTTAACGGATTACCCGATACATAGTTTAAACGATAGCATGATGAATATTGCTTCACGTGTGATATGGGTTTCCCCTTCTGCGAAATGGATCATTTATGGCGAAAGAGGTTATGAGATAGGAGTACTAGCGGTTCATCAACTAGAACAAATGAATAAACAATTGTTAAAAACGTGGAGAACTTTAGATGAGATTGTATTAGATTGGATTTCAGTTGTATTTCCAAATCAGAAACTTCCAGAAGATTTTAGAAATGAATTCATTCAAAATTACACAAATATTGATTAATAAGGACTATAATCTTTTTAAATTTTAACCTACTTAAAAGCATTGAGAGAAGGTGTAGTGGATCTATGAATACCAGCCAAGATAAACAAGAGTTAATCAATGATTTGAAGCAGCGCTATCAATATTGTTTTCATTCAGATTACCCTGAAGAGATCCTATCTTTTGAGGAGGAAACTGGTATGTGGTCCGATGGTTTTTATGAATTTTTCACTCTTGTGACAGGCAGCTTAAGTTATGTGATCGATCATAAACGAATTCCCAAAAAACAGTTAAACGTGCTGCGTCAGTCATTTGAAGAGCAATACCCTCAAATCAAATCATTTCAACACGTCCTTGAATCGTATCCTTTATTACATTCCTATATCCAGTACCATGAAGAAACAAGAAAACGAATCATTGCATTTATAAAATAACCTCTAGGAGATAAGCTATGACATTGGTTTTTAGATGAAAAATCCAGAATCTAATTCCTGTTTTCGATGTCAACCCTCTAGAGCAAATCAATGAATTTCACCACTTTAAGGGGTATAATGAATATTACGACTTGATCACTTGTATTGCTCTGCACATCCCATATGAATTTAGTATCGAATGAATCGTGCTAGTTTCTCTACATATCTGCTACTCATACTTCCCCATCCCAACATAGAAAGGTGCAATGACATTGAATCGAATCATGAAATGGCTCTTATTTGCGGCGGTCATCGCTGGTTTATTGGTATGTGCATTCTTTGTGTTCCGTTTCAACCAGCCTAAGCCGACAACCAATATCCATTATGCAGACACACAAAATAAACAGCAAACACTCGATATGTATATGCCAAAGGGCAAAGATGAAGACAAAAAGAAGAAGCATCCTGTGATGATCTATCTCCATGGCGGAGGCTGGACAGGCGGCGATAAGAATAGAGTCGCTTCAAAGGCTGATTATTTTACAGGTCAAGGATATGTGTTTGTTTCGATGAATTACAGGCTTCACCCTGATGCTAATTACGAGCAGATGGCAGATGATACAGCAAACGCCATTAAATGGGTGAAGGATCATGCGGATGAATATCAAATTGATTCATCAAAAATCAATGTCATGGGTCACTCAGCGGGCGGTCATTTGACGGCGCTGGTTGCCACAGATTCGACCTACTTAAAACGTGTGGGGCTGTCGCCAAAAGCGATCAATTCCATCGTGATTTTAGATGGGCCGTTAAACCTCAATCAATTTATACAAGCTATCCCATCGTACAAAAAAGTCTTTGGCAAACAAGAGAAGAACTGGACAAAGGCATCACCTGTCACTTATATGAATCAAAAGAATTTACCACCTGTCTATTTGGTGACGGGCTGGGAAAATCCTGAGGTGTACCGATTTGCTGAAAAACTGAATCACGACAAAGGCTCTCGGTTTGTTTTTCGGGTGCATACGCTAAGCCATAGTGACCTGAACAAATGGTTTGGATCAGACAGAGCGCCAAAAGAAGCACAAAAAATGACAGAGGCTGTGATGGCTTTTGTTAAAAAACAAAATCAATAATGAAGACCGTATGCTCGGGCAATTCTTTTTGCCGCAGTATAATGATAAAGTGGTTTGAAATTAAAGGAGTGTATGTTGTTGTCATCACGAATGGAAAATAAAGTGTTCAATTGCGAAAAAGAGCTGACGCTGAATATTATCGGCGGTAAGTGGAAAATGCTGATTTTATGGCACCTTGGCAGAGAAGGGACAAAACGTTTTGGTGAGTTAAAGTCGTTAATGCCTGGGATTACGCAAAGAATGCTTGTCAATCAGCTAAGAGAATTAGAGGAAGATCACATTGTGCACCGGGAGGTTTATCCTGTCGTTCCGCCAAAGGTTGAGTATTCTCTCACAGAATTAGGAGAAAGCTTAATGCCGATTTTAGAGGCGATGTATGATTGGGGAAAGCAATATCTCGACAGCAATTTTTTAAAGGACGATAAATAGTCATATTACCGGTTGTAGACAAAGGGCTAAAATTACTTATTTTAGCCCTTTGTCTTCTTTTCATTCACACTGAGATACTGGCCAAAAGACAGTATCTTTTTTGTAACCATATGCGGAAAAGTATAGTATGTAAAAAAAAAGTGCGTACTTGGATTGCGTTATTCCTGTTGTTATACTCATTTCATCGTTCAAGATGCATCATCCGCGGAGCTCTTGAAGATGAGATGATAAACGGGAGTGAAAGTTGATGAAATTACAATTAGCATTAGATTTAGTGAATATACCAGAGGCGATTGAGCTGATCAAAGAAGTAGAAGCATCCATTGATGTGGTCGAAATTGGGACACCTGTTGTGATTAACGAAGGGCTTCGTGCTGTAAAAGAAGTCAAGCAGGCTTTTCCGAATTTACGTGTACTCGCTGATCTGAAAATTATGGATGCTGCCGGCTATGAAGTGCAGCAGGCCTCCGAAGCAGGAGCAGATATCGTCACCATTCTTGCAGCGGCAGAAGATATGTCTATTCAAGGAGCGGTGAAAGAAGCAAAAGCAAGAGGAAAACAAATTTTAGTTGATATGATTGGCATCAAAGATATCGCAGGCCGTGCAAAAGAGCTGGATGCGCTTGGAGTCGATTATATTTGTGTGCATACAGGCTATGACCTGCAAGCAGTTGGTCAAAATTCATTTGCTGATCTTATGACGATTAAACAAGTTGTCAAGCAGGCGAAAACAGCGATTGCAGGTGGAATTAAGCTTGATACGTTACCTGAAGTCGTAAAATTAAACCCTGATTTAATCATTGTCGGCGGCGGTATCGCAAGTCAGGACAATAAAGCAGAAGTAGCGGCACAAATGAAGCAGCTGATCGCACAATCATGAAGACCAGCGACTATGTGAAAGTCATTTTAAATGAACTTTCTGAGCATTTGTCAGCCATTCAAGATGAACAAGCAGAGTACCTGGTTACAAGTATTTTATCCGCACAAAAAGTCTTTGTGGCAGGTGCAGGCAGGTCTGGTTTGATGGGAAAATCGTTTGCGATGAGACTTACGCATATTGGCGTCAAGGCTTATGTCATTGGTGAAACGAATACGCCTTCCTTTACAGAAGAGGATCTTTTGATTGTCGGGAGCGGATCTGGCCGTACAGAGTCTTTGCTTGTCCTTGCAAAAAAGGCAAAAGCAATTGGCGGAAAAGTAGCAGCGTTCACGCTTTCTCCTGAGTCACCTTTAGCTGATCTATCGGATGAAGTCATCTTATTGTCAGGTGCACCGAAGGATCAACAGGATGGAAACCATCATACCATTCAGCCAATGGGCTCACTATTTGAGCAGTCGCTTCTTCTGACATACGATGCGGTCATTTTAAGGTTAATGGAAATAAAAGAGCTCGACACACATACAATGTACGGTCACCATGCAAATTTAGAGTAGATATTTTCAAAGCCTTTCCTTTCTTAAAAGGAGAGGCTTTTTCAATTATCAAGAACAGAATCTTGACATCATCTATTTGATGTAACTATAATTGTTACATCGTTAAAGAAAAAGTGCAGCACGGAAGGAAGATGAACATGAAAGTACAAATTTGGTCAGATATCGCCTGTCCTTTTTGTTATATAGGAAAAAAACAGCTGGAAACAGCGCTAGAACAATTCCCAGAGAAGGATCAGGTAGAGATAGAGTTTAAAAGCTTTGAGCTTGATCCCCACGCACCTGTTGATGTCGATCATGACGTTCATGATATGCTCGTCAAAAAATATGGCATGAGCCGCAGCCAGGCCATGGCGATGAATGAGCAGGTGAAGCAGGCCGGCAAAGAGAAAGGGATCGATTTTCAATTTGATCCGCTCGTGTTGACCAACACCTTTGATGCCCATCGATTGGCGCAATATGCTGGTCAAATGGGGAAAGGCGATTTCGTTATGGGAGAGCTGTTTCAAGCATATTTTACAGATGGAAAGCATGTTGGTGACCGTCAAACTCTTTTAGACATTGCAGAAAAAGCTGGTCTTGATGAGAAGGAAGTACAGCAAGTTTTGGGCAGCGAAGCATTTGCCGATCATGTCCGAAAAGATGAACAAGAAGCGAGACAGCTTGGGATCAATGCTGTTCCGTTTTTCTTGATCAATGACAAGTATTCAGTTGCAGGTGCGCAGCCAGCCGATACGTTCCTGGGTGCACTTGAAACAGCTTGGAAAGAGGAAGCAGCTCAGGCAGAGAAAGCTGCTGACAATGCGTTTGAAGCGGCATGTGCAGATGGCGTATGTGCGGTGCCTTCCCCTAAAGAAGAGGCGTAATAGATATGTTCCCTATCTTTTTATAAGATGGGGATTTTTTATTGTTTAAGGATGAGGGGAAACCCATGTCTTTCATTTCAGGGATCCGACCTATTCACGCCTTATGCTGGAATTCTAAAATAAAATGAGCCACTTGGAGTAAGGGCTCATTTTATTCGTTTGATCGTTTCACCTGGAACCAATTCAGGCTCGTAAAACGTTTGATCAGGGAGATTCTTTTTTCCTTGTACTTTTTTAATCATCCAGTCTGCTGCATCACGGCCCATTTGCTCCTGAGGATGGGTCAGTGTTGTCAGCTTCACATGGGCATTTTTCTGGGCGATATACGAATTATCCTGTCCAATAATCGAGAGATCATCTGGAATGGACAGCCCGATTTCGCTGCATACATTGGCTACTTCTAAACCCACCTCATCGTTATAGCAAACAAGGGCAGTCAGCTCATGCTGGTGCGCCATCAGAAATGTGTTAATTTGTTCCCCTAAATGCTGCTTCGATTCTGTATCGAAAAAGAGCACATGCTCAGGCAGGAAATTAAGCTTAGCTTCACCTAGCGCTTGAATATAGCCCTTCATCCGATATTTTCCCTGTAAATCATCTGTTTTTGAAATAAGTCCAATTTGTTGATGGCCTGAGGTGATCAGCTCTTTTGTGGCTAAATAGCTGGATTTTACATCATCCAAACAGAGAAAAGGAACTTCTAGCTGCTCATAATAGGCATTGATCATAATGAGCGGTACATCCTGTTCTTTAAAGGATAAGTAGTACGAAATGTTTGGATTATATAAATTGCTTTTCGTCGGCTCGACAATAAGTCCGTCCACCCCAAAGGACAGCATCATTTCCAGCGCTTTTTTCTCCTGCTCAACATCGTTATTTGTACTTGCCAGTAACAAGGAATAGTTCTCTTCGTTTAAACGGCTTTCAATGCCTCGAATGATAGAAGGAAAAATGTAATCGGATATGTATGTTGTAATGACACCAATCGTTTTCATATGTGCATGTCCCGCAGGTTTTGTTTGATATTGATTGGTCACAAATGTGCCTGAACCTTTTTCGCTGCGCAAAAATCCTTCGCTGGACAATTCCAAAATGGCTTTTCGAACTGTATGTCTGCTTACTTGATACATGTCTTGCAGGCTTGATTCGGTTGGAATACGCTCCCCGATCCGATAATCCCCTGTGAGTATTTTGCTTTTTATATCATCAATAATGATCTGGTACTTCTTTTTCATCGTTTCACTTCTTTCTCAGTTGATCATCTACTCGGATTGAGAAGAAATTGTATGGACATATTTTAACATGGTTGTTGGATCAAAAACAGGCGCTTCCCTTTTCTGTTATGACCCCTTCAGAAAAAATGAAAGTTTTTGTCGCATTATGTATGTACAACTATATTTATTATTGACATATGTACGTACAAATATTATATTGTGATTGTACCAGAGAATTCAATGAATCTAGAAAAAGAAAATTGAAACCGCTATCAAAAATGGGGGTGAACGTAGAGTGGATCACAAAGAGACGGCCAAAGCCTTGAAAGAAGGACGGACATCTTTAGGCATTGAATTTGGTTCAACACGAATTAAAGCAATTTTAATAGATGAGGAATTTCAGCCAATTGCACAAGGTGCATATGAATGGGAAAGTTTTCTCCAGGATGGAATATGGACGTACAACTTAATTGATATCATTACAGGTCTGCAAGTGGCGTATCGAGAGATGAAAGAACAGGCCGAGCAAAAGTATGGTGTGACCATTCATACCATTGGCTCAATCGGGGTATCAGCGATGATGCATGGCTATGTGGCATGTGATCATACAGGAGAGGTTCTCGTTCCGTTCCGAACATGGCGGAATGCAACGACCATCGAGGCGAGTCAAAAGCTGACAGACGTATTTCAATTTCATATTCCAGAAAGATGGAGCATTGCCCATTTGTATCAAGCGGTATTAGAAGATGAAAAACATCTATCCCGATTAGAATATATGACCACTTTGTCAGGATATATTCACTGGCTGTTAACCGGAAAGCAGGCCATTGGTATTGGCGATGCGTCAGGGATGTTTCCGATTGATGAACAAACGAAGGACTACAATGAAGAAATGCTCCAGCAATTTGAAGCATTGATTGCAGAAAAAGGCTATCCGTGGAAGCTTCGCCACCTTCTGCCGCGTGTCTATTTAGCAGGCGAAGAGGCTGGCGTGTTAACGGCAGCAGGGGCAGCCATTTTGGATCAAGGAAAACATTTGCAGCCAGGCATTCCATTTTGTCCGCCGGAAGGTGACGCTGGAACGGGCATGGTGGCGACAAACAGTGTAGAAAGACGGACCGGAAATATTTCTGTTGGGACGTCGGTTTTTGCCATGATTGTGCTGGAGCAGGATCTAAAAGGTGTGTATCCAGAAGTGGATATGGTTACGACGCCGGATGGACTGCCAGTTGCCATGGTTCATGCGAATAACTGTACAAGTGACCTAAACGCTTGGATGAATATATTCAAAGAGGCATTTGAAGCACTTGGCCTGCAAGTGGAGTCAGAAAGGTTATACGAATCCTTATTGCAGCAAGCTTTAGAAGCAGATCGAGATGGCGGCGGACTCTTAAGCTATGGCTATTACTCTGGTGAAAATATTACGAGACTGCCAGAAGGAAGACCTCTTTTTGTCAGGTCTCCTGAAAGCCGCTTTAACCTTGCTAATTTCATGCGCACCCATTTGTTCTCTGCTTTTGGTGCTATGAAAATAGGCATGGACCGATTAAAGGAACAGGAACATGTAGTGATTGACCGCTTACTAGGGCATGGGGGATTATTTAAAACACCGCTCGTTGGACAAAAAATGGTTGCCGCAGCGCTGAATACACCTGTATCAGTTGTTTCAACAGCGGGAGAAGGCGGTGCGTTTGGGATGGCTGTCCTTGCTTCATATATGGTCCATCATCAGCAGCAAACATTGGCTGAATTTCTCACCCATCGCGTATTTGCCCATACATCAGAAGAGCTCATGGAGCCCGATCCACTCGATGTCAAAGGCTTTAACGAATTTTTAAAGCGCTATCAAAATGGGCTTGCGATTGAAGAAGCGGCGGTAGCACATCTCATGCCAACGAAAGGAGTGACGACGGTATGCTAGATCGCTTAAAAGAAGAAGTGTATCAAGCAAATTTAGATTTGCCAAAATACGGACTTGTGAAATTTACATGGGGTAATGTCAGTGCATGTGATCGTGACAGTGGTTTGTTTGTGATTAAGCCGAGCGGCATAGCGTATGACCAACTATCAGCAAAAGATATGGTCGTGGTGAACTTTGATGGTGAAGTGGTGGAAGGGGAATTCAGTCCTTCGTCAGATACAGCTACACATGCAGTTCTTTATAAACACTTTGAGGAAATTGGCGGTATTTCACATAGCCATTCCATGTGGGCTACCGTTTGGGCGCAGGCAGGACTTGATTTACCAGCAATGGGCACAACACATGCCGATACATTTTACGGCGCCGTTCCGTGCGCTCGTTTTCTAACAGAAGAAGAAGTCAATCGGGGTTATGAGGTAGAAACGGGCAAGCTGATCATCGAAACGTTTGAGAAAAGAAACCTAGATGTGATGGCGGTGCCGGGTGTATTGCTTCAAGGGCATGGTCCATTTACGTGGGGGAAAGATGCAAAAAGTGCGGTCACAAACAGTGTGATTTTAGATGAAGTCGCCAAAATGAATCTTTTTGCCAAGCAATTGAACGAATTTGCTGAGCCATTGCCGCAGCGAATTTTAGATAAACATTACTTAAGAAAACATGGAAAGCATGCGTATTACGGACAAAAACCTTCAACATAAAGAAAAGAGGGATATCTATGTTAACAAGCATGAAAAAAGAGTTTTGGTTTATCGTGGGGTCACAGCACTTATATGGTGATGAAGCACTGCAAAAAGTAAAAGCAGATGCACAAAAGATGACGGATGCTTTAAATGAGAGCGGTTTACTTCCTTATCCAGTGATCTTGCAGGAACTGGCTGTCAGTGCCGATCAAATCACAAAGCTTATGAAAGAGGTCAATTATCGCGATGAAGTTGTCGGTGTGATGACGTGGATGCATACATTTTCTCCAGCAAAAATGTGGATACGCGGCACCAGTCTTTTGCAAAAGCCTCTTTTACATCTTGTTACACAATATTATGAAAAGATTCCGTGGGACACGATCGACATGGACTATATGAATCTCCATCAATCCGCACATGGAGACAGAGAATATGGCTATATCAATGCACGTTTAAATAAACAAAACCAAATTGTGACCGGTCATTGGTCTAAGCCGGAAGTGCAGCAGCAAATTGCTGATTGGATGGACGTTGCGGCTGCCTATCATGAGAGCTTTCACATCAAAGTAGCCCGGTTTGGTGACAACATGCGGCATGTGGCTGTGACAGAAGGCGATAAAATCGAAGCGCAGATTCAATTAGGATGGACCGTTGACTACTTTGGAATAGGCGATCTCGTCGAATATGTAAATGCAGTAGAAGACGAAGAGGTAGATGCATTATTTGCTGAGTATTTAACGCAATATGATGTGAATTATGGAACGTATTCAGTTGAAGAGTGGGAGAAAAGTGTCAAGGTGCAGGCGCGATATGAGATCGCCATCAAACGTTTCTTAGATGAAGGCGGCTATAATGCCTTTACAACAAACTTTGAAGACTTACATGGGATGAAGCAGCTGCCTGGACTTGCGGTACAGCGGCTGATGGCAAAGGGATACGGCTTTGCTGGGGAAGGTGATTGGAAAACGGCCGCACTGGACCGCTTATTAAAGGTGATGAGTCATCATCAATCAACTGGATTTATGGAGGACTATACGTATGAAATGACGTCTGGAGAGGAAGCGGTGCTGCAATCTCATATGCTGGAAGTAGATCCAGCGCTTGCCCATACAAAACCTGTCATTGTCGTGTCTCCACTTGGGATCGGAAACCGGGAAGATCCAGCACGTCTTGTGTTTGATGGAAAAGCAGGCGATGGTGTCGTTGTCTCCATTGCGGATTTTGGAACACATTTTAAATGGCTCATACAAGAAGTCGAAGCCTTTGAGCCAGAGGAAGCAGCACCTCATTTACCAGTTGCGCGTGTATTGTGGAAAATCAAACCGAATTTTCAGGATGGCGTCAAAGCATGGATTAAAGAAGGCGGAGGCCACCATACAGTCGTGTCTCTCAATTTAACGGTGGATCAAATTGTTCATTTTGCAAAGCTTGTCGATGCAGAATATGTGGTTTTATAGAATGGGGAAAGGTCTTCTGCTGGTTACAGTAGAAGCACTGGGTGAAATGAAAGCGGTTAATTAAGTGAGGGGGTCATCCACTTGGAGAAAAAAGTGTCAAGCAAATTTATCTTCTTTTTCGGGTCCTTTGCAGGCATCTTATTTGGATATGATATTGGTATTATTGCAGGGGCGGAAGGACATATTCAGGAAGAATTTCAGCTCAGCCCATTATGGCTTGGAATCGTTGTCTCTTCATTAATGGGCGGGGCCATCATTGGCTCCATCTTAAGCGGTCTTTTAGGGGATAAATTTGGCCGCAGAAAACTCATTTTGGTCTCATCCGTGATCTTTTTTGTCGGGGCGATCGGATCAGCTGTCGCACCAGAAGAGATTTCACTCACCATCGCTCGCATCTTTTTAGGGACAGCAGTAGGAACAGCTTCATCTTTGGTTCCGGCTTACATGTCTGAAATCGCTCCTGCTAAAATCCGCGGGAAATTATCTGGGCTCAATCAGCTCATGATTGTAACTGGTCTATTGCTCAGCTATATTGTTGCGTTTGTGTTTGAGCCCATCCCGGACAGCTGGCGCTGGATGCTGGGAAGTGCCGCTTTATTTGCGATAGTGCTTTATATTGGTATGCTGAAGCTTCCTGAATCTCCGAGATATTTGATTAAACACGGAATGGCTCATAAAGCACGGGAAGTATTAGGATCACTGCGTTCTTCCCGTGAAGAAATCGAATCAGAAATGCAGGAAATTTTAGAAGTCGCCAAAGAAGAACGCTCGGGGATTCGTCAATTGTTTCAAAAGAAATTCAGAATGGCTCTTTTCATTGGGGTTGGAATGGCAACCCTTCAGCAAATTCAAGGCGCGAACTCCATTGTCTATTATGCAACGAGTATCGCTCGGAATGTAGGGCTTGCACCTCAGGTTGCCGCAGGTTTTACAGTCATTGTCGGTGTCATTTTTGTCGTCACGACCGTGATCTTTTTACAATTTGTTGACCGCTTCGACCGCCGAACGATTCTCACCGTAGGAGGGTCGGGCATGGCTCTTTCTTTCTTTGCTCCCGCCGCATTAGGGGCACTTGGCGTCAGTGAAGGAATTTTAAACTGGGTAACATTGATTTCACTTTGCTGCTTTATTTTGTGCTATGCCTTCTCGTGGGCACCGATCACCTGGATCATCATCGGCGAAATCTTCCCGCTTTCTGTCAGAGGCATTGGAGCAGGTATCTCTTCTGCCTTTAACTGGACCGGATCGTTAGCAGTTGGACTCGTTTTCCCTATTCTGGCTGATCAATTCAGCTTTGGGGTCATTTTCTCCTCATTCGGAGTCATCTGCTTAATCGGGCTGTTATTTACCCGTTTTGTGCTAGTCGAGACAAAGGGAAGAAGCTTAGAGCAAATCGAAACCGATATGGCAGCACGTGTATAAATAAAGAAAACCATCTATCCCATGTGGGTAGATGGTTTTTTTACTCAAGCGTCTGTTTGAGCTCATTTGGCAGTAAATCAATCAATTGATCATAGGAAGACAAATCCAGCACTTCAAGCAGCGCGTAATATTTCGCATAGATTTCACTCAGTTGATCAGGATGGTTTGTTTGATATTGATTCAGATGTAATTGAGTTAGTTCAAGTGCAATGTCTAGCTTGTTTCGTTCGAATGGCTGTGTCGTGTTGATCATATCGTTCACCTCTTATTTGATAATGAGTGGAAAAAATGCATTGAATAAAAAGAGCTGATATTTTATTTTCATGGATGACCTGTCTTCGTAAGATATCATTTGTATAATATGTTAAAATTGTCCTTTTGTAAAGAAAGAGAAAACTAGATAGAAAGTGGATTTTTTAAAAAATAGACATGCATCTAATCACGAAAGGTGCCTCTGACATACGATAGAGTGTAAGTGAAAGACAACTTGAAGGGGTGTTAAGATGAGCCGAAATCGATTAGATGATTTCTTCTTTGGACCTCGCAGAGGAAACCAAGGAGGAGACGAAACGGTTGTTTTCCCCACACGTCAAATTGTCAACACAAGAACGAATGAACAAACGATCAGAAAAATTCATCCAACGCATATTAAAAACATCAATAAAAACATCAAAAGAATCGAAAACTACTATCCGGTCACTGAATCGACTCACAACGAGTATATTGTAGAAGAATACGATTGCGGCAGTGATATCAAAAACCCTTGTTGCCGTCCGGTGAAGCGCTGTAAGTGGTAATGAAGGGGGCATCCTTTTAAAGGATGCCTTTTGTATGTCTAATGCTCCATTTCATTTAATTGTCCTTGATCCAGCTGAAAGAAACGATTTCCTAATTCTGAATAAAGGTAGCGCTGATGGCTTGTAAATAAAACACATCGATGTGAGAATTCTTTTTTTAATAAAGAAATCGATTGTATTTGAGAGGCTTCATCAAGAGAGGTAAAAGGCTCATCAAGAATAATCAGCTCTGGAGATCTTGCCAGCATACAATTTAAAAAAAGTTTATATCTCATGCCCAAAGAATACTGTTTGACAGGCATCTTTAGGGCATGAGTTAAATCAAATGCATCACAAAGCGATAGAAAGGTCTCTTTGTATAAAACCTTTTCCGACTTTTTCATTTTCCATAAAGACTGGATAAGCTCCATATGCTCGAAACCAGTGAGCGCATCATAAACTAAAGGTTTATCTGGAATGTACGCTACTAGATTTTTATATTGAGCCATTCCAGGGTGATGCTGCTCGTTAAGTAAAATCGTTTCTGATGCTGAAGGAAGCAGACCTGCGATGATCTTTAAAAGTGTCGATTTACCGCTGCCGTTCTTTCCAATAATACAAGCTCGATCACTTTCTTTCAGATCAAATGACACATGATCGAGAAGGGGAGAAGTCTCTTCTGTTGTTTCATAGCGAAAAGATAGCTGAGACACTTGAAGTTTAGCCATTGATGAATCCTCCAATAACAAATGCAGTCGTCACAAGCATATACAAGATCACAGTTGCTAAGGCAGCTTTTTTTGATCCTTCAGCATAGTAAATAATTCCATCATAAAGGATGCGTAAAAGATATAAGTTGAATAAGAAGGAAACTATTTGAATCAAGAGAAAATAGTTATCTAATTGTAACACCATCACACAATAGATCGCTGCACTATTCACTAATAAAAGAAATGCATTATAAACCAAAATAACAAGATACATTTTGCGTAAAATAAAAGCTTTATGAAAAAAATACATATAAATAGAAGTTAGAACAGTACTGAGAAAATTTAAAATGAAATAAAGCGGGATTGTCAGCAAAAAGATAAAAATAATGCTGGCAAGTTGTTTCCCAGTGGATAAAGGTTTATCTACTAACAAATCAATAATAAAAAATGTTAAAAAGACAGTCGACATAAATAATGATAGTAAGACGAGGCCTACAATGGTTTTAATCGATTGATTTTGATTGAAAAATTGCTTAGGTCGTAGAAGTAGCTCCATGGAACCACATTCTCCTTTCTTCTATGGTAGATGTACATGGCTAACGTATTGCTCTAAAAGAGATGCTATGAATAAAAGAACGGCTGCTGCAAAAATCAATTGAAGCACAGTTAGGGTCAGTTTTTTTAATTCAATCGTTTCTCCTTTTATAAATCGATAAAGATAAATAAAAGGATAAGAGCTGACGATTGAGAACAGAATTAATCCAAGAACTTCTACAAAAGCATGAGGCAGTAACCCTGTAAATAGCTGCTGCGCTTCGTGATTGACAATTAAATACTGAACGAGTTTGCCGATAATGTAGCCGTTGTAAAAAAGAATGCCTGCAGACATGATGCCGCCTGTAAAAGCTCCAATTCCTAATATTGCCATTCCAACTTGTAAATTGTTTAAGAAAATAGATAGAAAAAACATCTCTTCATCCTTTTTAAGATAAGGAATCTGATCATAAGGAAGAAGGCTTCCGATTAGCACAGCTGCGATAAAGATAGCAGCGTAGAGGTAACCGAGGCGTAGAATCAGTCTATTCTCCGATATAAAACATCTTATTTTTTTCAACATATTCAATCCCTTTATAGATGGTCTTTCGGCATAACACCCAGCAAATTACTGAAACGATCACAAAATATAAAGCAAACAGAACGCTTATGAGACTTGTAGAATGCTGCAAAATAGGTAGAAAAGAGGTCAAGATCATATAGTACATGAAAGGCAACACGAGAAAATTCCTTGCAAAAGCCTGTCCTTTATCGATAATTTCTATTTCTTCATTGGTTGTCCCTATTTCATGCTCGTGAATAAAATTGAATTTCGTTGTGAATGGAAACAAATACAGCTGAATCAATGGGAAAATGAAAAAGCCAATTCCCAATGCTACCAATTGAATGAGCATCTGAACATCAAAAAGGTGATATACACTCATGATTGATAGATTAATGAACAGTAGAAAGAGTGACGGTATGGAAAATAAACAATAAAATAACTGGATTTTTGATAAGAAAAACTGCATAAGAGATGTTTGAGAAAGCTCATAGAGCCAAATATTCTTTTTTTCAGCACTCAAAGAAAATATAGAAGGGGTCAGCATTCTCATTTCATATGTTTGATTAGCTAAAATCATCACATTTAATGTGAATAATAGCTGAATTTGCAAGGCTTGATGATCAATAAGCGAGATCAAGCCGGTCATAATCCCGACATAGAAGAAGGCTTCATATGACATGAACATATAATTAAAAAACTCTTTAGACAGCAGCCATCTTTTTTCTTTTAACACCTTAAGGTCTTTTTGAATCAACATATTCTTTTGAAACAGCGAGCCCTGAATTTTATCAAGTGCTTGAAAGTACCAATAAAATAAATCTTTAAAATGTTTTGAGTTTTGATCATGCTCTTTTCCAGTCGGAATCCAGCGAACAGGGGTCTTCATGACGAGTGTTGCCGCTAATATCACCACGAAAAATGTGACGGGTGAAGTAAAAAGCTCTAGAAATTGTAGAAATACCGAATCCTGTGAAAATAAAGCATGATGGATTTGTTGAAGATTATTCTGATATAAAGACATCAAGTTGTTTGAAAGTGTAATCCAAAACGCATCTTCTGCAAGCGAAGAAATTGATTGAAAAAGTTGTCGGAAAGTGTAATAAAAAGGGAAAACAATGTTTGATATTAGAACTCTTCCACATAAGAAAAAAAGTAAAGAGATGCTTGTGAAAAAAAGAACACGGATGATCCCAATTTTTTTTACGACAATGTTATAGATGTAAGCACCAAATATCTTATTGCTGACGATAAAAAGTAAGAAGCCTGTCAATATAACATTGAGATGCTTCAACCAGAATATCCAGTCATGTGTTTGAGCAATGAAATATTGAAAGAGAAAATAGATCAAATAAGTACTCAAGCTCGTAAATAGAAGCCATACCAACTCAGAAAACAAAAGCGTTTGAAAAAGGTGTCTCGCGGATATAGGTGCAAGCTGTATCAACTCTTCAAAAGGAAGAATATGTGTTCTTCTATAAGATTCAATTCCTTTGACAATAGAGAAAAGGAACAAAAATATCACAAAAGCACTTTCCCATTCTATTTGATAGACCGGGGAGTAAAGATATGAAGAAATAACGAATACAATCAGGCATCCGAATAAAATATCAAGGATGCAAGAAAATAATATGTATTGTTTAGAAGAAAACGATTTGAAAAATGGAACCCTGCGTATTATAAACTGAGCTAGATTTGAATATTGTTGTTTCATTCTAATTGATAGAAGTAGTGATAATAATGGATATAACATCTTCTCACCTGCATAAAAATTTAAATAGAAGGAGAACAAAGTCTCCTTCTATTGGGTCATAAAATTGAATTACCAAGCAATAACAGCTTTACGGCCTTTTTTCTTAATTTCGTTTTTAAGGTACTGGCGAATTGTCTCTTTACCAGCCGCTGCAATGAGAGAAAGACCACCTGATCCTACAGCAGTTAAAATGGAGATAATTGTTGTAACAGCCCCGCCCGCTTCAACCACGTTCAGAACAACTGCTGCAACACTGCCTGGAATACCAAATTCTTTTGCTAGATCAGCAACGGGCAGTATTTGTAGCGAGAAGGAAAAAAGAGCTAGCATAAGGAATCCTACTGCTAAAGCACCAAAAAGAACATGTAGTTTGATTTCGTTTTTTGTTTCTGTCATATCAAATTCCTCCCTTTTTTGTATTTTTATTACTATTATATCTTAAGCTATCTTTTAGTTCATCGCAATCCTTTTTTTTCATTTTTTTCATGAATTAGTTATAGATTAATATAAATAAAGTGAAAAGATAAGTGAGAAAAGAATCGTTTTTGCTAGAATATAACACGTGAAAATGATCGGAAATACCTTTTTTTACAGTTGGGGAAGCGACTCTAATTTGCATATAGGTAAAGAGATATGTGCAGAGGGGCCAATATCCTTTGATCAAAATCTCCTTTCAAGATAAAATTAGAAGTATCCATCATTCTTTTGGAGGCGATTTTCTGAATATTCGATTGTTAACACCAGATGATGCTGAAGAATATGCAGCACTCAGACTAGAAGCACTGCAATTAAATCCAGAGGGTTTTGCGATGAGCTATGAGGAAGAGCGAATCAATATAGAGGATAAATATAAAGTGCGTTTTGCTTCGGCGAAATCTATGTGGACTTTTGGCGCCTTTCATCAAGGACATCTTGTGGGGACAGTCACGCTTATCCAAGAAACCTTGCAGAAATTAAAACACCGAGCGAATCTGACAGCGATGTATGTAACACCTAGTGCCCGCGGAGAAGGAACAGGCCAGGCCTTGATGACAAAAGTTCTTTTCTTTGCGCGAGAACGGCAGGATATCGAGCAAATGTATTTATCAGTGGTGACAACTAATCACTCAGCCAAGCGCCTCTATCGCTCCGCTGGATTTGAGTCGTACGCTGTCGAAGAAAAAGCGCTAAAATGGACTGATACATATGCGGATGAGGAAAAAATGGTTTTATTTTTATCATAGTCTGGAGGAGATAGAAGTGGATCAACAGGCCATGCGTATCATATTAGCAGCAGGACCCAATAGTGAGCTGGAATCTTTTGCACTGCGTGCAGCACTTGAAAACTTCGGCGCGAAAGTCGATATGCATTGGATTGGAAGACCGAATGACCTGATTCATGTGTTATCTGGTAGAAATAGAAGAGAAATAGATTACCTTCTTTTATCGTTTCACGGTGAAGAAGGAGCATTTATCATGCCTGAATTAGGGGAAGATGTTTACGAAGATGAGGAGCCTAGAGATACTGCCTTTGGAGCGGAAGAAATCAAGCGGTATGCCTCATTAGAAGGAGTTCATGTCATCTCTACAGGCTGCACACTAGGAGAGAAAAATCTAGCAGATGCTTTCTTAGAGGCAGGGGCTGCATCTTATTCAGCACCGGACGATTACATCGATGGGAATGCAGCATTTATCTTTGTGCTGACCATGCTGTACGAGCTCATGAACAATACAAAGACAGTCAGAGCGGCATTTGATCGAGCGCGTTCCATTGATGAAGAAACGAAATTATTTCAATTATATATGCAAAAGTAATCAAAGGACTGAGAAATCAAGTCCTTTTTTTATTCCTCTCCAAAAATGTGTCGGAAATGTGACAAATGTGTGATTTGCAAACTAAAATGGGGGCATGCAAAGTCTATCCTACAAACACACGTCATTCAGGCATGGCGGCATCACGAGAGGAGAATCATTGTGTCAATTAAATGGAAAGTCAGTCTCGTCCTATGCGGACTTGCGATGATCATCGGAATCGCTGCGTTTTATCATAATCAGCAGGCAAGCGGGACAGAGAAGAAGAAGGTAGAACCAGATGCGAGCTATAAAGAAGTTGAAATTGTGACCCTCGTGAATGACGGGAGATACTTGAGATATGCTGTGAACTATCCTGTGTTTCATCAAAAAAAGCTAGATCAAGAGATGAAAAGATTTGCAGAAACAGCGCTGGACAAATTCAAAACATCGTTTAGTGAAGCAAGTGATGTCGATGAAGATCATCGATACGAATTAAACATAGATTATGAGATTACTCATTATGCCAAACAAACTGCTGCGATCAAATTCAATACATATGAATGGAAAGGCGGAGTAAAAGGCGCACATGAAACGAAGATATTCAATTTTGATTTCAAGAAACAGCATTTTTTATCAATAGATGATCTATTTTTATCAAAAAAAGAAAGTCTGCAAAAACTGTCTCAAATGACATTTGAGGAGTTGAAAAAAGATCGCTCTCTTGCGGAAAATGAGCATTTGCTTAAACAAGGAACATCTCCTAAGGCAGAGCATTATCAGTATTTTGCCATCAAAGATCGTTTTATTGAATTCTACTTCCCAGCAGGGCAAATTGCACCAGACAAAAAAGGTCCTCAAGTGCTGGCGATTAAGAAAACACTGCTTAAAGGAATGTTAAAGCCAGAATACATCAATAAAGAAAAGAACAAAAACGAGAAAAAAGAACCGATCGCAAAAAGAAAGATCGTAAAACTGCCAAAACAGGGAGGATTCAACCCAAATCAAAAAGCCATTGCCCTTACATTTGATGATGGACCAAATCCATCAACGACATCAAAAATCTTAACAGCTTTAAAAGAAAACAAAGGACATGCAACATTTTTTGTGTTAGGAAGCAGGGTTCAATATTATCCCGATATGCTAGGTGAAATCAGAAAAGGTGGAAATGAAATCGGAAATCATTCCTATAACCACCCTTTACTCACAAGACTGCCATTAAAACAAGCCATCAAACAAGTAGAAGATACGCAGCAAATCATTGAAAAAGCAGGCGGGTTCACACCGACTCACTTTAGACCGCCATATGGTGGAACAAACGGACAGATCAACTCGGCTGTCAACATGAAAGTCACGCTTTGGGACGTTGATCCTGAAGACTGGAAATATCGAAACAGCCAATACGTCGTCAACTACATTCTCACACATGCGTCTAGCGGAGAAACCGTCTTAATGCACGACATCTATGACACCTCTGCCAACGCGGCTGTCACGATCATCAAGGAATTGACCAAACAAGGATATCAATTACTAACAGTCTCGGAGCTTGAGCAGTGGAAGGAAGCACGGGCGAAAAAGGTGAATTGAATACGTAAAAAAGATGCGAGTCTTAATGGATTCGCATCTTTTTTAAAGCCAATTATGAGAATGAAGGGAAAATATGTTAAAGTGATTGTAGAAGGGGAGGGCTTCGAATGGTGTTGATGAGGTTGATCAGCATATATATGCTGACAGCGTTTAGTTTGGGATTTGTTATAAACTATGTACCTGGTTTGATGCTGCCCATCTATATTCTTGCAATGATTGGGCTCATTTTATGTCTTGCTCATATTGCGCTTCATTATATTCGGCGAATCAGAAATATGTTATTTGATGAGTAAGGGGAAGATTTCTCCTATGGCAAAAACCTCCTGCTAGATGCGAGAGGTTTTATTTTTTCGGTTTTTACTGTTCTAACAGTTGGATGATTTTCTCGTTGGACGCTTTGGTTTGTCTCAAAAGAGAAACGATATTTCCTGTAAATCCCACGAGCACAACCAGTATAATAAGAATGATAAAATGAACAGTTCGTGTCATATATCGGGCAATTGATGTGAATGGAGAATGTTGAGGGGGATTTATTTGAAACGAGTAGACGTAGTTTCAGCTATTATTTATGACGAGGAAGAAAATCTTTTAACGGTCAAGAATGTAAAGGGATATTGGGAACTTCCAGGCGGTGCTGTGGAAAAAGGTGAACACCTGCAGCAGGCTGTCATCCGCGAAGTGAAAGAAGAGACAGGGTATGTTGTCAAAGTAAATGAACTTCATTCGGTTCGAGAAGCGTTCTTTCAAGATAAAAAACATCATGCGCTGATCATTACGTTCTTTGCGGAAATGATCGGGGGAGAGATGAACATTCTAGATCCGGATCAGGATATTGAAGAAGTAAAATGGGTCAGCACTCAAACCTTTCAAAAGCTAAACCCAAAGCTATATCACATGCTAAAATTAAACCAACAAACACAAGCCTTTTATGATTTTGAGGGAGATAGAACAATTGGTTAAATCCAAATTGATATAGGCATGAAGGAGCGATATTGATGTTTTTATACTACGGGCCTACAGGAGCTCCAGTAGAAAATCCGGGGGAAGAATTCATGAAAAGGATCTTCTTTCAGGAGGGTGAAGAGTATTGGAAACAAGGAAACGGAGAATCTTCCATTGAGATAGGGGAAGATTGTGAAAGTGAAAGTCTAGTTTTCTTTTATACTGAACCGTATGGATTCTTTATCATCAGATATCCAGATCTTTTAGTCCCTTTTCAAAAGGTAGAAAAGATTGAAACGATCGAGCATTTCATAGCAGGATCACCATTGTATGTGCCATCGTGCAGCTATGTCGACCGCAATCAGGCGTATGAAATCGTTCAACATTTTGTGACGACAAAAAAGGTATCTGATCTTGTTGAATGGGTCGAGTTGAGGAATATTCATTTTCAGCATGATGTGAAAAGGTAGGGGAGTAAGGTGAAAGTGTGTACAGAAGAAAGGATACATAGTTTAGATGAGAGTATGCATTTACATGTAGGATATTATGAACATGGCTGTGATTATGAAGGCGTGTTTTTTAAGAGTTTAGAAACAGGAAGATGGTTATTGTTTTTTGATCAAAAAAGTTACGGGTTGAATCTCTTAAAGAGTTATGAGGAATACAATCATTTAGGCTTATTCATTGGGGAATATTCAATTGAAGATGCTCAAATCGAAGAGAAAGGTCAGCAATTATTTGAGCATTTTTTAAAAGAAAACAACATAGTGGGATAAATGAATGGATCTTTAACAGACCTTACTTTTCATAAGAATGTACTGATTTTAACTTTCTACCGATAAAATTAGCAGATACAGGTGTTAATTGTTTTTCTCTTGCCCAAACAGAAAGTTGACCGATATGGTGAATTTCGTGGGCAATTATATGATGTAATATTTCATTTTTAGTGTATTCATCTTCATCCCAAGGAACTATTACCATTCGATCTTGTTTTTCATCTAAATGAGATTTTAAAAATTCAACTATTTCATGTCGTAAAGTCATTGAGAGTGTTTTTACTTTCGCCAGAGTCTTGTAATCATCAAAATCTAATACCATGTCTTCTTTACCCTGAATACCACGAATCCAACTATATTCAACATCAATAATGTGAAAAAGAGTGTATAAAATACTCCCTGCTCCACCTATGCGGTCTTGTAACAACTCTTCTGTCGTTAGTTGATTACACCAGTTAACCCATTCGTCTCTAACCTGCCAGTTGTACTCAAAAAACTTAATCATTATGATCACTCCAAAGTTAAATTGTTTGTTTACTGTTATCTTCATGAAAATAGACGAAGCACGGTCAAGGGATTAATTCTAATAAAATGGTTCCTAATAGGATAGATACAATAGAGATCAATTTTAATTTGCTTTTGGATTCTTTGAACAAGATGATTCCTAATGTTGTTGTTAAGACGATTGTTAACCCAGACCATATGGCAAATACAATTGCAACTTCGAAGTAGCTTGTTGCTAAAGAGACAAAATATATACAAGTAATAAACAATATGAATGCCAATACAGTTGGAACCTTGATTTTAAATCCTTTTGACAGCTTTACGCATATCTGACCGGAAACACCAAATATAATACTGAATAAAAGAAAGAGATATCCCATATTTAACTCTCCTTACACATGTTTCTACTGTTTTCAAACCGTAAGTTTATTGAAATGGACCCGATTATAATAAGACTAATTCCTATTAGCTTTAATGTTGAGATTGCTTCATTGAAAAAAATGATTCCAATGATGGTGACTAAAACAGTACCGGTCCCTGCAAAAACAGCATTAACAGTTCCAACTTCTCGATGAGCTGTTAATGATATATATATCGCTATAGAAGAACAATAAAATAGAATGGCTAGGATTGTCGGTACAAAGTTAGTAAAACCATCTGAGTCATTTAAACAAAAAACACCAATCACTTCTAATAGTATGGATAACAATAGTAAAATATAATAAGTCATAATATTACTCCTTCGTAAGGATGTGTCTATAATTGAATTTAAAATCTATTGAATACTTTATTGCTGTTGCGGAATATGGTTCACTTACTCAGGCTGCTAATCATCTCTATGTAACCCAACCAGCTCTAAGTAAACAAATAAAGTTATTTGAATTAGAGATTGGTCATAAGTTGTTTATTCGGTCATCAAACGGTATGATCCTTACGGAAAAAGGAAAAAACTTATTGGTAGATATCCAGCCACTTTTGTATGCTTTAAAACGTAAAATGAGTGAGCACATCAAAACAAATATGATCCGTTTTGGTGTTTCGCCTTTTTTGGCAACGTATTATCTTCCTGAATTAGAAGGACCGAATATAAAGATAGAGCTTACTGTAACAAGGGAGGAATGTTTTGATTTTATTCAAATGCTGGAATTAGGTGAAATTGACTCAGCTATCGTTCAAGATTGCTCTGACCATCGAAATCTGTTTTCAAGGTTTCTTTATGAAGAAGAATTTCAGTTAGTTGCACCAAAAGGGCATCCCTTAACAGAAAAAGAAACAGTTGAATTAAGAGAGTGTTTGCAATACCCACAAGTCTTACCGCCAAAGGAAAGCCGTCTATACAACAATATTCTTTCTAAATTAAAAGAGTCAGGCAGTCTTAATGATAAAGTCATTTCTGTCCCATATCAGGCAATCATCGATTATGTTATGAAAGGTTACGGCATCACTTATTTACCGTCTCTTCTTGTCCAGCATTACTCCTACCGCAATTTGGAGTTTGTTAATATTAAGAATAAAGAATTGATGAGAAAATTATATCTTTATGCGAATAGCAGGCATAATCTTGAACTTGTGTACCATCATTTAGAAAAACCATCTTCATAAAATTATAAACACAAGAATCTTATAAAAAAAATAATGATTTTTCATAAGGATATAACTATAAGTTATACCGTGGTTAAAAATAGGTTTTGGAAATGAAAAAGTAGTGACTTTGAGGAAAGTAAAAATGCTCATTCATCGTTTTATAAAAGTTTAATGGGCAGCCAAGCAATGAAAAGAAGCCGGAATTTTAGACCGGCTTCTACGCATTACTTCCCCTTCTCCCGTTTCCGTTTTTCCTTCTCCGCCCGGTAAAACTCATGAAACATTTTCATCAACGCTCGCTTCTCAATACGTGACACATAGCTCCGCGATATCCCGAGCTCTTTGGCTATTTCCCGCTGCGTTTTTTCTTTCTTTAAATCAAGTCCGAACCGGCCGACGATCACTTCTTTTTCTCGGCCGTCGAGAATGTCGATATACTCCTTTACTTTTTCAAGCTCCATGTTGAGCTGAATGGTATCAATTACATCTTCATTTTCAGATTTTAAGACATCAATTAATGAAATTTCGTTGCCTTCTTTATCCTGACCGATGGGGTCATGCAAGGAGACGTCTTTTTTCGTTTTTTTGAGCGCGCGTAAGTGCATGAGAATTTCATTTTCAATACACCGCGCCGCATACGTTGCCAGCTTTGTTCCTTTTCCAGAGGAATAGCTTTCGATGGCTTTAATGAGTCCGATCGTCCCGATGGAGATGAGGTCTTCAGCGTCTTCCCCGGTATTTTCAAATTTCTTTACGATATGGGCGACGAGCCGAAGGTTATGTTCAATCAGCATGTTTCTTGCGTGTTCATCGCCCTGTGCCATGAGGGCTAAGTATTTTTTTTCATCATCTCCCGAAAGGGGCTGTGGAAAGGCATTGTTTTTGACATAGGACACTAAAAACACCAATTCTTTGACCATCAATCCCATCGCTGTAAATACTCCTGCCACGATTTTCACCTCCACCATGTTTAGGCCGCTGCCTATATCCTCAAATGTATGTGAAGGAGGGATTGTCTGTGTCTGTACGATGAAAAAATCATCTTTTTCAAAAAAATCGTGCTTCAGTTCGTCTCTTTTTTATGTTTGCGGTTTCTTTGCGGTGCTTGGCGGTCAAGAAGCGTGCTAAAATATGTAATATTAGACCGAAAAGGAAGGGGTAATTTCGGAACATGGGGAAGGTTCTATCTTCACATGTAGGTATGAAAATTAATGAATGGTATCGAATGATACGGCAGTTCAGTGTTCCAGATGCGGAAATCTTGAAAGCGGAAGTTGAAGCGGAAATTGAACAGATGGAAGAGGACCAGCATTTACTGATTTATTATCAGCTCATGTGTTTTCGGCACCAAATCATGCTTGACTATATACACCCTTCAAAATATCAACCTTTCTCAGTATCTAATCTAGTCGATAAAATCGAAAACTCCAATCATGAGTTATCTGATATGCTGCATTATTACCATGCATTTTTTCGTGGCATGCATGAATTTAGTCAAAAAGAATATTTAGAAGCCGTCAAATATTATCGAGTCGCAGAAAAGCAGCTGTCCATGGTTTTTGATGATATTGAGCAGGCAGAGTTTCATTTTAAAGTGGCAGAAGCCTACTATATAATGAAACAAACACATGTCTCCATGCACCATATTTTAAAGGCGCTGGAAATATACGATCAGCATGATGCGTATACGATTCGCATCATTCAATGTCTCTTTGTCATCTCAGGAAATTATCAAGATTTAAAACGAAAAGATCGGGCGCTGCCTCATTTAAAAAAGGCAAAACAGCTCGCATCTCAAATTGATCACCCGCGCATATACAGTTCAGCGCTCTATAATTTAGGGAAATGTTATGGCGAGCTTGGCTATAGAGAAGAAGCGGAACGATATTTAACGGAATCCGCTGATCTTGCCCGCAAAGAGCTGCTCCCAACGCTTCCGCATACGCTCTATACGCTGGCGAAGCTGCTTTTTAGACAGAATGAACAGGCGGATGCCCTGCGCATATTAGAAGATGGGAAATTGGCTGCAAAGAAGCATGAAGACCAGCTGTTCTGTCATATGTTTGAGTATCTGGATGCTTTATATGTTCAGGAAATCAATGAAGACCAACTGCAAAAAACCATTGATTATTTGGAAAAACTTAGCCTATACTCTTATATAGAGGATATCTCACTAGAAATTGCGACAGCCTTAGAAGCCTCTCAACAATACAAAAAGTCCAACCAATATTATCAGAAATTATTATGGGCTCAAAATCAAATCCAAGAAGGAGAGTGTCTGTATGAATTCTAAGCAACGTTCGACAGTTGAAGAGAGAAACCAAACGTGAAACAAAGAGCGGGCCGATATGGCCGGCTTTTTTTATTTGAAAAAGAAGCAGATATCACCATGAAGCTTGCATGAATTGATGCGAAAGCGGGCAATTTATCGGTAATGATGTTCGGTGGAGGAGGCGGTCGAATGAGAGGGCTGCATATCTTGATGTGTATATGGCTGCTATGTGCTTTTGTTCCTAATGAAGTAGAGGCACATACATTAAAACGAGTCGATCTTGAAAAAACGGGACGTGCCTTTTGGGACATGAGAGCGGAACGGAAAAAGATTGCGATCACCTTTGATGATGGACCTCATCCAGTGTATACAAATCAAATATTAGATGTGCTGAAGGAGCATCAAGTGAATGCAAGCTTTTTTGTGATAGGGAGCAGAATCCATGCTTATCCAATGATCGCAGAACGGATTGTGGACGAAGGGAATGAACTCGGCAATCATACGATGAATCATACGTATTTTGACCTTTTGTCGTCAAAGGAGATCAAGCGGGAATTAAAAGAATCAGCGGCTCATATCGCTTCACTCCAGCCTGGCGGTCCCTTATTATTTCGCCCTCCTGGTGGACGCTTAACAATGAAATCATTCCGCATTCTGTCAAAGCAAGGGTACGATGTGGTCATGTGGTCCTTTACGCAAGATCCGAAGGACTGGTCAAGACCAGGCGCACGTAAAATTGCAAGCCGAATTATTGATCATATTCAAGGCGGCGATATTATCCTTTTACATGATGGCGGGGGAAATCGCAAGCAAACGGTAGAAGCATTGAAACAAGTGATTCCTGAGTTGAAGAAGAGGGGCTATGAATTTGTAAAAGTAAGTGAACTGCTGCACCACGACAAAGCATATATGCCTGTTCAGATGCAATAGGCAGCATTCGTCAAAAACATTCATTCATTGAAACCAAAAGTCTTGTCGTTTACTATATGAAGAGGGCTTTTGGAGGTGAATGTTGTGAAGAAATATGTTTTCCTTTTCATCCTATTATGTGTTGCTGCTGGGTGCTCTAAGCCAGTACAAGAAAGCGTCATTGCATTTGGTGACAGCAATACAAGAGGATCAAACTGGGACTTTCGAGATTATCCAACATCTGAAAAATGGGTGAATCTCATGAAAAACGTCGAGCGCGGCCAAATTCAAGTGAAGAATGCAGGCATTGGCGGGCAGACGACTGAAGACGCGAAACTGCGCTTTGAGCAGGATATTTTAAAACAGAAACCAACTTACGTCCTCATCATGTTCGGTACGAATGATGCGGCGATTTTAGACGGGAAACATCCCCGAGTGACGAAAAAACGGTTTAAAGAAAATTTAACCTACTTCATTTCTGAAAGTAGAAAAGAAGGCATTACCCCGATTCTCATGACCTGTGTGCCTGTTGTAGAAGGCGGGAAAAAGGGCTTGTATTATTACTCCAGATATAAGTCATCTTATTTTGCCGGGAGAGGCGGGGCAAGAGCTTGGCAAAACTCTTATAATGACATCACAAGAGAAGTAGCGAAGGATGAGCAGGTACCGCTTGTCGACAACTGGAAAGCTTTTATCCGAGAAGCTGGAGAAGATAGTGATCATGCCCTGATTCAGTCAGGCTTGATCGACCCTTCTGGCAATCATATGACACCAAAAGGGGCGAGAATTATTTATAACGAAATCAAAGAGCGTGATGTCATCAAACATTTTTAAATGATGGCCATCTGCCTAAACAAGACCATCCATCCAGCATAGTCTAACAGTATATCTTCCTAGAAGGAGGTAACTGATATGTGGGGATGTCCTTATCCTTACCCTGCGTGTTCGCCTTATCCAGCACAAGGAGCAGGAATCGGTTACGCTTTTCTTGTTGTGTTCCTTGTGGTCATTTTAGTCGTAGGCGGAGGGTTATGGTTTTGGAATGAACAGCCTTGCAATTAAGACACCTCTTCTTTCATCAGAAGGGGTGTTTTTTACGGAAAATAGTAGTAAGCCGATAGCGCAAGTGATATAATATCAGTCACCTGAGTTTAAAAAAGGAGAGTGCTCGGGAGGCATGGTTCCTGTGATATGGAATTAAGAGGAAACAGAGAGCATATGCCCGAGCGAACGTCTTTTCATTTCTGTCTCAATTAATTCAATGAAGTCGCGATTTAAGTTCATTTCATTTGCTTTATAATACGATTCTATAAGTAAATCATCTGACAGCTTTTTCATACTAGAAACCCATATGATGGGAAAAACACCTCCCCTGAAAAAGTTGGCATAAAATTTGAGGAAAAGACATATCATCATAGGTTGATCGACTGTCTTTGAAGTACCTTTAATCTACCATGAATGGGAAACAAGAACAATCGTTCTGTTATCCACATGGTTAAGTGGATAACTTGTGGGTAGAGTGTTTATAATTGAATGAAAGCATGATGAAATATAGGTGGATAATGTGTGTAAAATTATCCACACCTGTTGAAGGTCCTCATCATATGTCGAAAACTTTTTCATTGTATTCGATAGACAGACAAATTGTGATTTGATTCGACACAATCGCTGAAAACCAATGGAAGAAAGGGTGCAAATTGTGCTAAAGAAGTATTTCTTACCGGATGAATTTGTGAAAAGTATTTTCCACATTTCGCCGCAAAAATTAAAAGAACGAAATGTAAAAGGAATTATTACCGATCTAGATAACACACTAGTAGAATGGGACCGTCCAAGTGCGACACCGCGCTTAATTGAATGGTTTCAAGAAATGAAAGATCACGGGATACAAGTGACGATTGTATCAAACAATAATGAAAAAAGGGTCAAGCTTTTTTCTGAACCGGTTCATATCCCGTTTATTTATAAAGCGAGAAAGCCTATGGGAAGAGCCTTTAATAAGGCAGTCGCTGATATGCAGTTGAAAAAAGAAGATGTGGTTGTCATTGGGGATCAGCTCATGACAGATGTTCTTGGCGGGAATCGTCATGGCTTCCATACGATTTTGGTCGTTCCTGTTGCTGCCTCGGACGGATTTTTCACAAAGTTTAACAGGCAGATTGAACGCAGAATTTTAGGAGCCTTAAAGCGTAAGGGCCACATTCAGTGGGAGGAAGAGTAATAATGGAAAAGGTTGTTTGTATTGGCTGCGGTGTAGCCATTCAGACGGAAGATAAAGATCAATTAGGATATGCGCCGGCAGCATCTCTATTGAAAGAAGATGTGATCTGTCAGCGCTGTTTTAGGTTAAAGAACTACAATGAGATTCAGGATGTTTCTTTAACAGAGGACGACTTTTTAAATATATTGCACAGCATTGGAGAGACAGATTCTCTCATTGTCAAGGTCGTTGATATTTTTGACTTTAACGGAAGCTGGATCAATGGGCTGAACCGTATTGTCGGCGGTAATCCGATTTTACTTGTCGGCAACAAAGTGGATATTTTACCGAAATCCGTGAAAAAAGATCGTCTGATTCATTGGATGAAACGGGAAGCAAAGGAAAACGGATTAAACCCTATCGATGTTTTCTTGATCAGTGCAAGCAGAGGCCAGGGTGTGCCTGAGGTGATGGAAGCGATCGATCATTACCGAGAGGGAAGAAATGTCTATGTTGTCGGCTGTACGAATGTTGGAAAATCAACATTTATCAATCGAATCATCAAAGAAGTATCTGGCGAAGAGAACGTCATTACTACATCCCAATATCCAGGTACTACACTTGATGCGATTGAAATCCCGCTTGATGACGGGTCTGCTTTATTCGATACGCCGGGCATCATCAACCGCCATCAAATGGCGCACTATGTCAGCAAAAATGACTTAAAGATTTTAACGCCGAAAAAAGAATTGAAACCGAGAACTTTCCAATTAAATGAAGCACAAACGCTTTATTTTGGCGGACTGGCTCGATTTGATTACGTAAAAGGCGGCAGAACATCATTTGTCTGCTATATGCCAAATGAGCTGAACATTCACCGGACAAAGCTGGAGAACGCAGATGATTTATATGAAAAACATGCAGGGGAACTGCTGTCACCGCCATCAAAAGAGGGAATGGAAGATTTCCCGCCGCTCGTTCCGCATACCTTTATCATTGATCAGCCAAAAATGGACATCGTCTTTTCAGGTTTAGGCTGGGTTACTGCAAATGATGCGGGCAAGCAAATCAAAGTTTATGCGCCAAAAGGCGTTCATGTGTTTATGAGACGTTCGTTAATTTAAATGTTCAAAGGGGGAGAGACCTTGAAACCTTTATACGGAGTAATCGGTAACCCTGTTGGCCACTCAATGTCTCCGGATATTCATAATGCAGCACTAAAGGACGCTGGAATTGATGGACATTATCATGGCTTTCAAGTAGAAAATGATGATCTGAAAGATGCGATTAGCGGCATGAAGGCGTTAGGAATCAGCGGCATTAACGTCACTGTTCCTCACAAGGTAGAAATCATGAAGTACCTTGACAAAATTGATGTGACAGCTGAACGCCTCGGTGCCGTCAATACGGTGCGGCTCGAAGGGGATCAGCTCGTTGGGTACAATACAGATGGAGAAGGCTTTCTTCATTCATTGCTTGAAGCCTTGGATCAGCCGTTATCAGAGCTGTCATTTCTCTTGATTGGTGCTGGCGGAGCCGCAAGAGCGATTTATACGACAATTGCTCAGTATGCACCGAAGAGCTTTGATATTACGAACCGCACCATTGAAAAAGCTGAAGCTTTAATTGAAACTGCAGAGGGAAAAATCACATCTCAAGCAATCACATTAAATGCAGCAGAAGAGCGGCTTGGGGAATATGATGTCATCATCCATACGACCTCGATCGGCATGTATCCGAATGTTGAAGAAACCCCGATTTCTTTAGCGAACGCAAAAAAAACAGCGGTCGTTTGTGATATTGTGTATAATCCAATAGAAACAAAACTGCTTAGGGAAGCAGCAGGTTTAGGCTTGAAAACAGTGGATGGGGTTGGCATGTTTGTCGGACAAGCAGTAAAAGCCTTTGAACTGTGGACAGGCATTACGCCTGACGCCGGAAAAATGAAGTCAATTGTCATAGAGAAATTAGGAGGAACACCATGTTAAAAGGTAAGCAAAAACGTTTTTTACGTGCACAAGCACATCATTTATCACCTATTTTTCAAGTTGGAAAAGGCGGGGTAAATGACAATATGGTCAAGCAAATTTCCGAGGCGCTTGAAGCAAGAGAACTGTTAAAGGTCAGCGTATTGCAAAATTGTGACGAGGACAAAACAGAAGTTGCGAAAGCACTTGTAAAAGGTGCAAAGGCTGAGCTCGTTCAAACGATCGGAAATGTGATTGTCCTTTACAAAGAATCTAAGGAAAATAAACAAATTAAGCTGCCGTAAAGGTGGATGCGATATGAAAAAAATAGGGTTGTTCGGCGGTACGTTTGATCCTCCCCATAACGGGCATTTGCTGATGGCAAGTGAGGTACGGATTCAAGTGGGGCTTGATGAAATTTGGTTTATCCCAAACCATATGCCTCCTCATAAAACTGGACGGAAACGAGCAGATAGTCATCACCGCATAAAAATGGTGGAGGCAGCGATTCAATCAAATCCATATTTTCGGCTCGAGCTTATTGAAATGGAGCGGGAGGGTCCGTCTTATACGGTAGATACAGTGAATCTGTTAAAGAAGCGTCATCCAGAAGATCAGTTCTTTTTTATGATAGGAGCGGACATGGTCGAGTATTTGCCAAAATGGCATCGGATCAATGATTTGCTTCAAATGATCACCTTTATTGGGATGAAAAGGCCGGGTTACGTTGGAAGTACGGCATATCCTCTTTTATTTGCAGATGTTCCAGCTTTTGATGTATCATCGACATTGATTAGGCAGCGAATAGAGCAGGGGAACCCTGTCGATTATTTGATTCCGAAAGCTGTTGAGCGTTATATAAAGGAGCATCATTTATATGAATCGTGAAGAAGCATTGAACTGTGTCAAAGAGCAGTTAACAGAGCATAGATATACACATACACTCGGGGTCATGGAGACAGCCATTTCATTAGCGGAACGGTTTGGTGCAGATGTGAAAAAAGCAGAGATCGCCGCTATTTTTCATGATTATGCGAAATTTAGACCAAAAGAAGAAATGAAAGGGATTATCCAAAAAGAACAGATGAACCCTTTATTGCTTGAATATTCGCCCGAGCTTTGGCACGCCCCGGTTGGTGCCTATTTGGTCAAAAAAGAAGCTGGAATTGACGATCAAGATGTGTTAACAGCTATTGAATTTCATACTTCCGGCAGACCAGACATGACCTTACTTGAAAAAGTCATTTATGTCGCAGATTATATTGAACCAGGACGTCATTTCCCTGGTGTCGAAGAAGTAAGGGAATTAGCAGAAAATGATCTAGATCGTGCACTGATCCAATCATTAAAAAACACCATCAGTTTTCTAATGAAAAAGAATCAGCCAGTCTTTCCAGATACGCTTGCTACTTACAATTCGCTTGTGCATAAGAACAACTAAGGAGGAATTTTGGATGGTTTCATCATCAATTTTAAACGTCGCAGCAGGAGCATGCGATGATAAACGGGCTGAGGATATTATTGCCCTTAATATGCAAGGAATCTCACTTGTTGCGGATTATTTTCTCATTTGTCACGGGAATTCTGATAAACAAGTGCAAGCCATTGCAAGAGAAGTAAAACATCTTGCAGAGGAAAGCGGAATCGAAGTGAAGAAGATGGAAGGCTTTGATGAAGCAAGATGGGTATTGATTGACCTAGGTGATGTCATTGCCCATGTGTTCCACAAAGAAGAAAGAGGATACTACAATCTAGAAAAGCTATGGGGAGATGCGCCGAGAGAAACGCTTTCACTTGGCATTAACTCATGATTTATCAAGGGTTTGCAGGTGTGTATGACGAGCTCATGACACATGCACCTTATGATGAATGGGTTCAGTGGATCCAGCAGTATATGAAGCCGAATGCTGCCATCATCGATGTAGGCTGTGGAACTGGAGAGATTTCTCTTCGGTTAGCTGAAAAGGGCCACAAGGTCACAGGAATTGACCTCAGTGAAGAAATGCTGGCCTTTGCGCAGCAAAAAGCGCAGGCGAAAAAGCAGTCGATTCAATTTTTACATCAAGATATGAGAGAGATTACGGGCTTTGAGCAAGCCTTCCAGGCAGCCGTTATTTGCTGTGATTCCTTGAATTACTTAAAAAACGAAAATGACGTCAAAAAAACCTTTAAAAACATGTTTCAGCTTTTAGAGGCAGATGGGGTTTTACTTTTTGATGTTCATACGCCTTATAAAATGGAAGAGGTATTCCCAGGTTCGACTTATGCAGATCAAGATGAAGAGATCAGCTATATTTGGCAGAGTGATAAAGGGGATGACATGTATTCGGTCATACATGATTTAAGCTTTTTTGTAAAAGACGGAGACATGTATCAGCGTTATGATGAGACACATGAACAGCGCACATTTCCATTTGAAACATATGCAGCGTTCCTTGAGTCCGCTGGCTTTGAACAAATAGAAGTGACTGCTGATTTTACAAATGAAGCCCCCGGTGAATTCGCCGAAAGATATTTCATCTCAGCTAAGAAACCAAAAACCATCGTTTAATAGAACGATGGTTTTTTAAAACCCTTTTTTCGCTTGTTGCAAAGATGATTAATTTCTGCGATCATCAGTGAACACACTTGGCGGATATTGATGCGCAACCGCTTCTAGATCTTCATCGAATTTTTCATGGGTGTTTTGAAAGAGACGGTGAAACATATCTTGCACACCTGCTTCAAGTGCTTTAATGCCTTCACCAGTGACGCCGCCTTTCACACATACTTTGTCTTGCAGTGTCGGAAGGGTATAGACTCTTTTTTCAATCAAACGGCCAAGACCAACAAGCATATCCTCTGATAAGGTGGTGGCTTCTTCTTTGGAAATATCCGTTTCTTCTACGGCTGCTTCAATCATTTTCTGAACGAGAAAACTGATAAAAGCAGGTCCGCAGCTGACAATATCGGAAGCCGCTCTAGTAATTGAATGATGGATCTCGATAGGTGTTGAAATACACGAAGCTAACTGTCTTAACGCAGTTTTCGTCGCGGCATTGCATGATGAACCAAAAGTTAAAAGTGATGCGCCTGATAAAGCGCGGTTTGTAATGCTTGGGATCAGCCTGGCTGTTTGACAAGGAACGATATCCTGAAGCTGTTCAGGATGAACCGGACTTGTAATGATGATAATGGTTTGCTGCTCCGTTAAAAGAGGGCTCAGCTCTTTTAAAAGTGGATAAATATCAAGTGGCTTGACACAAACAAAAATGAAATCTTTATTCGTGACAGCCCCTGAAAGCTGTTTCGTTACTTCAAGCTCTGGATGGTTCTTTTTTATATTGAACGCTTTTTCAATGGTTCGGTTTGTAATGGTAATCGATGAGGGATTGACTGCCTTTGATTCAATAAATGCCTCAGTAAGTATGGTACCCATGTTTCCTGTACCGATTAACCCTATATTCAAACGTTCTCCCTCCTTAGACGCATAGGATCTGTTATCTTCTAAACAGTATGTTGAGCAGTAGAAAAATATGATTGAAAGAAGCGTGAGTAAGTGAAACGACTCATTTCATTAAAAAAATACAGTCTTTATATCGCCGCTGGACTCATAGTCGTGATCATCTTCAGTTTCTTCTTTTTCACTGGAAAAGGAGAGGGCAGCAGAGAGCCAAGTGTATTGAAGGAAAATAAAGACATACAAGTCACATTAGAAGACAAACAAGAAAAGACAAAAAAAGAGCCATCGACGATTTTTGTAGAGGTCAAAGGAGCTGTAAGGAAGCCGGGTGTTTATACGTTTCAATCCGATGCTCGGGTAGAGGAAGCGATTCAAAGGGCAGGAGGCTTTACCAGCAAAGCAGACTCGATTGAAATCAACCAAGCAGCTAAATTAGAGGATAGTATGATGATTTATGTTCGGAAGCAGGGGGAAGCGGAAAGAGAGACGCAAACAGCATCAGCTGACGCATCAGCGGGCGTTGAAAAGAGTGAAGGTGTAAATGTCAATCAGGCCGATGCAGCCGAATTGCAAACCATTAACGGCATAGGACCAGCTAAAGCCGAAGCTATCATTACGTATAGAGAGGAACACGGAGAATTTCAACAAATTGAAGACTTGCGGAATATTTCAGGTTTTGGGGAAAAGACGATTGAACGGCTGAAAAGTCAATTGACCGTGAAGTAGAATTGACGGTAGAGAAGAAAGGCATGTACACTTAATATCAACCATCATTCTGGAGGGATCAGCTCGTGGAAAGAATTTCATGGAATCAATATTTTATGGCACAAAGCCATTTGCTTGCTTTACGAAGCACCTGTGAGCGGTTAGCTGTTGGGGCGACCATCGTAAGGGACAAGCGCATCATTGCAGGGGGGTATAATGGCTCCATTGCCGGTGATGTTCATTGTGCGGATGTAGGATGCTATGTCATTGATCATCACTGTGTTCGCACCATCCATGCGGAAATGAATGCTATTTTACAATGTGCCAAATTTGGTGCACCTACAGCTGATGCTGAAATATATGTCACACATTTTCCCTGTTTACAGTGCTGTAAAGCCATCATTCAAGCGGGCATACGAACAGTGTACTATGCAAAGGATTATAAAAATCATCCATATGCGATTGATTTATTCGAGCAGGCGGGTGTTCAAACAGAGCAAGTTGAATTAGATGAAATGATCATCGACTTAAAAAATCAAGAAAAATTGGCCTTTGTTGCAGATTTAATTGGGAAGCTGAGTGAATCAGGACTTAGCGAAACAGAAATTCGCGATATGCATGAGAAGGCGAATCAATTATTTACTTCCTATGTTTAAATATTTGCCGTTTGGGGCAATTTCAGCAGCTGTTGGAATTGCTCTGGCTGCATATCATCTTCATATGTATTTCCTTCTCTTTCTTCTCATCATATTACTTCTCAGCCTACTGAAAAAAATGCCTCAGCTCTTTTTAATGGTCAGCCTATGCGGTGCTGTCTATATACTCATTTTTATGATTCATGAGTCTCTTGAAACGGATCAACCCGTACTAGAAAAATTCCTATCTGGTTCCGTTGTGATTGAAAGTATTCCGAAAACAGATGGCAATCGTTTTTCAGCGACTGTTTCAACAGAACATGAACAACTAGCCACTTTTTATACAATTCAAACAGAGCGTGAAAAAGAGGCATTAAAAGAGATAGAACCTGGTATGAGCTGTCACATGACAGGTGATGTTCGTCCAGCAAAGCACGCAACCATTCCTAACGGGTTTCAATACGATCAATTTTTAAAATCAAAAGGCATTGACGCCATTTTTCTGCTACAGTCGATCAAAAACTGTACAAAAAAAGACAGTTCTTCCTATTATCTTCAAGTGATAAGGCAAAAGGGGTTGAAATTTTTAGAAGATCATGTGCCTAAACACTCTGTTGGCATTGTACAGGCACTTATTTTTGGCGATCGTGAGTTGATAGACCCTGACACATTAAGAGATTATCAAATGCTTGGCATTATTCATTTACTAGCGATCTCAGGATTGCATGTACAAACGCTTCTTGCATGTTTATTTTGGTGTCTCCTTCGTGCGGGCGTGACAAGAGAGACAGCACGTATTCTTCTATTATGCTTTCTTCCTATTTATGCTTGTTTGACAGGTGCTGCACCATCTGTTTTAAGAGCTTGCCTCATGGCAGGAATCTATTTAGTGATGACTAGTCTGCCAAAAGAAATGAAACAGCCTTCTGCTGTAGTATTAAGTGCAACGTTTTTACTCTTATTAGCAATTCATCCTCTTTATTTATTTGATATTGGATTTCAGCTTTCATTCGCGGTCACGTTTTTTATTTTGTTATCGACTAGGATTTTATCAAAAGCAAAAAGTTCAGTCATGCAATTATTCCTGATTTCCTTTATTGCACAGCTTGCTTCACTTCCTGTTCTTTTATATCATTTTCACCAATTCTCTTTACTGAGCGTACCTTTGAACATGATATTTGTTCCTTTATATACGACGGTCGTTATGCCGCTATCCTTACTCTTTTTTATTCTCACTACTATTTATCTTCCGCTTGGACAAACATTGTTTCAGCTGCTTGATTCGGTGATTCAGCTTAGTCATCAATTGTCAGCCTATATGGCTGTTTTTGATGAATTTAACTTGATTTTTGTGAAGTCTGCTTGGTGGCATATTGTTCTTGAGGTGAGCGCCTTAATTGTTCTGTTATTTGTGATGGAGTGCAAAACTTCTGTGAAATCCTATGCACTGCCGATCCTTTTTCTTATTGGTGTCTTGAGTGCACACTATTTCACCCCGAATTTTTTCGAAAAAGGGGAAGTGACGATGCTGGATGTAGGACAGGGGGATAGTTTGTTTATTCAGCTGCCCTATCGAAAGGGGCACCTGCTTGTGGATACAGGAGGCAGACTTTCTTTTGAAGAAGAACCGTGGAAAAAAAGGCGTAAAGTGTCTTCGATCGGTGATCAAACGCTGATCCCATTTCTGCATTCTAAAGGTATAGCAAAACTTGATGTTCTTATTCTTACACATGCGGATCAAGACCATATGGGAGAAGCAGCTCGTTTAATCAAACGAAATAAAGTAAAGCGGCTGGCTATTCCCAAAGGCTTTGCACGGAGTCCAGAGGATGCGGAGCTGTTAAAAGAAGCAGCTGATCAAGGGATCATGATTGATGAATTAGAGAGAGGAGATCAGCTTCAGATTGGAGAGCAAATATTTAAGGTCCTTCATCCATCGCGTGATCGGGTAACAACTAAGAATAATGATTCACTCGTTTTGACATTTACTCTAGGCGGGAAGCGGTTTATGCTCACTGGAGATCTTGAACAAGAAGGGGAGCGAGACATTATAGAAGCCTATCCTGATCTGCAGGCAGATATCTTAAAGGTTGGACATCACGGGAGTAAAGGATCAACAAGCGAAGAATGGCTTCAGCATCTCAAGCCCTCACATGCACTCATTTCAGCAGGTGAACGCAATCGTTATCAGCACCCACATCAGGAAGTTTTGAAGAAATTAAAGGACCAGCAAATGAAGGTGTATCGTACAGATACCGACGGGAGCGTGACGTATGAATTTCTCGATGAGGAAGGAACGTTTTACACACACCCTCCATATGATATCTTACAAACTCAATAAAAAAACTGCCAAAACGGCAGTCATGTAACCTTCATGAAGTTAAGATCCAACGAGGTGTATAATGGTTGCCAAAATAAACATTGAGGCGAAAAATCCGAATGTGACGATAAAACCAACGGCTGAGTCGGTCACATCATTCCGCTTGCTTTGAACATTTTTTTCAAATTCATTCATTTTCATCCCTCCTGGCTAATTTTAGTATACTTGAACTCATTTGGAATTGCTAGAAGGTAAAGTAACCGTTTTCCATTTTATGATCATTTTATGAATATCGTCTGACAGCAGGCTGACCCGGGAGCTTGCGCCGGACGTTTACTATAAATGAGGAGGCGGCACTTTCAGCTTCCTCTTTACTAATGTCTTCACACACTTTAGGATAGAGGAGGAAGTGAAAGAGAGGGATTCAATTGATGGTCTTTGATGTATGGAACAATTTAAAACGAGGGGATATCCATCCCGTTTATTGCTTATATGGGAAAGAAACATATTTACTGCAAGAAACCGCTGCTAAATTGAGACAAGCTGTAGTAGACGAAGAAACGAAGGATTTTAATTACTCCGTCTTCGATATGGAAGAAGTGCCGCTTGAACAGGCTGTAACGGATGCAGAAACATTTCCATTTATGGGAGAAAGACGTCTCGTCGTGATCAAGAATCCTTATTTTCTTACAGCAGAAAAGAAAAAGGAAAAGATTGAGCATGAGCTTTCTGTATTAGAAGCTTATTTAGAAAAGCCAGCGCCCTATACCATTCTCGTGTTATTGGCACCATATGAAAAGCTGGATGAGCGTAAAAAAATCACCAAATTGCTAAAAAAGAAAGCTGCTGTCGTTGAGGCGAAAGAGTTAAACCCAAAAGAAACAACTGATTTCACCATCACACTGGTGAAGACAGAAGGGAAGACGATTACATCTAAAGCGGCTGAGCAGCTTGTGATGCTATGCGGCGGGAGTCTCTCCTCTCTATTCCAAGAGGTTCGGAAGCTAAGTACATATATTGGAGAGCGGGAGGAAATTGAGTTAGCGGATGTCAATCAGCTCGTTGCAAGAAGCTTAGAGCAAAATATTTTCGAGCTGATTAATCAAATTGTAAACAGACGCCGTTCTGAGGCCATGCAGATGTTTTATGATCTGCTGAAGCAAAATGAGGAACCCATTAAAATATTAGCACTCATTTCAACTCAATTTCGATTGATTTTGCAGACGAAGTACTTCGCTCAGCAAGGCTATGGACAAAAACAAATTGCTTCAAATCTAAAAGTCCATCCATTCCGGGTCAAACTTGCGATGGATCAGGCAAGACTGTTTTCAGAAGAAGAGCTCAAGCAGATCGTCAAAGAGCTTTCAACGATTGATTACGAAATGAAAACGGGTAAAAAGGACAAGCAGCTGCTGTTAGAATTGTTCCTGCTTCGTTTGTTAGGCGCTTGAATATAAAAAAACGACCTTCTAAAAAGAGGGTCGTTTTTGTTTAGATGTATAATTGCCAGTCTGTCCTTAAGGCTCGGCCGGTCAGGACGGACGTACAGTTAAACAGGTGCCTCATCACTGAGGCGTTGCAAGCATTATGCAGAAAGTCCGTTTACTTGTTTAGCAAGTCTTGATTTGTAACGCGCAGCTGCGTTTTTGTGTACAAGACCAGTTTTAACGGCTTTGTCAATGCGTTTTGCAGCAGAAGCAAGAGCAGCTTTTGCTTGCTCAGCATCGTTGTTAGCTACAGAAACTTCAACTTGTTTAATCGCAGTACGCATCGCAGACTTGATTGTTACGTTATGTGCACGGCGTTCGTTATTCGTTTTTGTACGTTTGATCGCTGATTTAATATTTGGCATGTGTTTCACCTCCTAAGATACAACCTAAACACAATTGTCTTAAGGTTAAATCTTCACAATAGAACAAATTGTATTCTATCAAACACACCTTTAGAATGCAATATAAATGTAAAGTATTTTTCATTGATGACGTGCTCGAATGTTTCTTTCAAGAGATGGAAAGACTACTGTTAATTACTTGGTGGAAGGAGTCTTTTTATGGAGAAACAGAAACTCGATTTAAGCATTTATCAAATCCGGACAGACCTCGCTGTTGAAACAAAAGAGATACTAGAACAAGAGAACGATCCGAAAGTCGTCAAAAAGGACGGGATCCAAGGGATTGTCGAAAAGGAAAAAGAAGAGCAAGGCATCCGCATACGTACTGTGGAAATCACGAAAGAAGGGGAGGAGCTGACCGGCAAAAAGGCAGGGACATACTTGACGTTTGAGGCACAAGGCATTCGGGAGAAAGACTCTGAGATGCAAGAAAAAGTCGTTGAAGTCTTTGCCCATCATTTTGCTCAGTTTCTAAAAGACAGAGGCATTCAGGCTGATGCAAGCTGCCTTGTAGTAGGGCTGGGAAACTGGAATGTTACGCCAGATGCATTAGGTCCTCTCACAGTTGAAAACCTGCTTGTAACCCGCCATCTCTTTGAATTGCAGCCGGAAAATGTTCAGGAAGGCTATCGCCCGGTTTCCTCTTTGTCTCCAGGGGTGATGGGACTGACCGGTATTGAAACAAGTGACATTATCCAAGGCGTGATCGAGCGGTCTAAGCCTGATTTTGTCATTGCGGTCGATGCCCTTGCTGCTCGAGCAGTAGAACGAGTGAATACAACCATTCAAATTTCTGATACAGGTATCCATCCCGGCTCTGGTGTAGGGAATAAGCGAAAAGAATTAAGCAAAGAAACATTGGGCATTCCAGTGATTGCGATTGGCGTTCCGACAGTGGTGGATGCAGTAACGATTGCTAGTGACACAATTGATTATGTCTTAAAGCATTTTGGTAGAGAACTAAAAGATGATAGACCATCCCGCTCTCTTGTGCCGGCTGGTTTGACATTCGGGAAGAAAAAAGTACTTAACGAAGAAGACTTGCCAGATGAAGAAACGCGTCAGTCATTCTTAGGCATCGTAGGAACCCTTCCTGAAGAAGAAAAAAGGCAGCTGATCCACGAAGTGCTTGCGCCCCTGGGGCAAAATTTAATGGTCACGCCTAAGGAAGTCGATACATTCATTGATGATATGGCAAACGTACTTGCCAACGGATTAAATACAGCGCTTCATCAAAAAATCACTCAAGATAATATGGGTTCATATAATCATTAATCGGTTCTACTTTCTCTAGCTCGCTCATAGTGTAATTACTAGAAAGCGTGCTGGAGGGAGTAAATCATGAAAAAAAGACCCCGCCGTCCTCGACAGTTGGTCGTTGCGATTAATGGAACGAAAGTAGTAAAAAGCATCTTCTTATTTATTGCCTCTCTTGTTGTGGTGTTTGTGATGTCAGGGGCTTTGACCTCTTTAAAACCCGAGCTGAGGCCACAAGCCTCGTTATATGGTGTAGCAGATGAGCTCTCTGGCGCATTTTTTGCCACATTAATGGGCATGGAAAACCAATATTTCGCCTCAGCAGTTCCAGAAGATCAAAAAGGATTTCATTTCTCTGGGCTGTCACTGAAGCTTGCAACCAGTATTAATTTAGAAGACCCGCGCAGTTTCCTAGGAAGAGAGCTCCCAGGCTTTGAACATTTTGATACAAAAATCATCTTAGCGGGTGAAGGAACAGACTATACCAATATGCCGATGGAATCGCCGCCGCCTAGTGAAGTGATCCAAGATGAAAAAGAAGCAAATTTGGCGGAGCTGGACAAGCTCGATGATGATACGCCGAAAAAGCCTGCCAAAGAACCGGACCGGTCAACAGGAAAACGAAAAGCTGTGTACATTTACCACACACATAATACGGAATCATATTTACCATTTTTAAAAGGAGAAACGAATCCAAATAATGCACGGCACTCAAAAGTGAATGTCACCCTTGTCGGCGACATGTTTGGAAAGGCGCTTGATCAGCAAGGAATCGGCAATACAGTCGACAAAACGGAAATTGAAAAAAGACTGGTGAAAAAAGGATTAAAATATCCGCAGTCTTATAATGAATCAAGATTGGTCGTGAAAGAAGCCTTAGCGAAAAATGATGACCTCGATTATTTAATTGATATTCACCGGGACTCAAGAAGAAAGAAAGATACGACTGTCGAAATCAAAGGGAAGAAATATGCGAGAATTGCGTTTGTTGTTGGGAAGAAGAATCAAAGCTATGAGAAAAACTTAAAGCTTGCGACAGAATTCCACCATTTGATGGAGAAAAAATATAAAGGTCTTAGTGTCGGTGTGTTTGCCAAAGGAGAAATTGGCGATAATGGAATCTATAATCAAGATTTATCCGACAAAGCCCTTCTTTTAGAATTTGGTGGAGTAGATAATAATATGGAAGAATTAAGAAATGCATCCAATGCGGCAGCTGATGTATTCAGCGACATTTTCTGGGACGCGGAAAAGGTGGACGGCAAAGCAAAGGATGAGAAAAAACGCTCTTAAGGTGGTGACGGGGATGGGCTCATTTATTGGAAAAACCATTATTTTAGGATTGGTCTTGCTGTTTGGTGTCTTTTTAGGAATGCAGCAAGCGAATAATGGCATGCTGCAAATGAAGGGCTACCATGATCCGCAATTAAAAGGAGCTTTCTCCATTCAAATGAACGACAATGAAGAGAAGGAAGCTTCTATCTTAGGAACGGCTGTTACAGAAAAGGATCTTGCCGAAAAACAAAAACAGCTGGAGGAAATAGAGGGCTTTAATGCCTTTTCCAAGGCAGGAAAAGCCCTGTCTGATGGCATGACACATGCAGCCCGTTCTCTTTATGATTGGGTGAATGGGAAATAAACGAATTTCATGAGATATCACCCTTTTGAACAAAGCCGCTGACCGATAAGCGGCTTTTCTTGATTTCGATTGAATCTTTACAGCCCTATTGATATAATCTAACCTAGCGCAACCCGCGTTTTATAGTAGGAGTGATAGATTGTGACAGATAAAGAAAAACGATTAGAGCGGCAATCAAGAATTCGAAATTTCTCCATTATCGCCCATATTGACCATGGGAAATCCACATTGGCAGACCGTATTTTGGAAAAAACAGCGGCGATTACTCAACGGGAAATGAAAGAACAATTGCTTGATTCCATGGATTTAGAGCGTGAACGCGGCATAACGATTAAATTAAACTCTGTCCAGCTGAAGTATAAGGCGAAGGATGGGGAAGAATATATCATGCACCTGATTGATACACCAGGGCATGTCGACTTCACCTATGAGGTATCTCGAAGCCTAGCTGCCTGTGAGGGTGCGATTCTTGTAGTAGATGCAGCACAAGGAATTGAAGCACAGACACTTGCGAACGTTTATTTAGCTCTTGATAACAACTTAGAAATTCTTCCGATTATCAACAAAATCGATCTGCCAAGTGCAGAGCCTGAGCGTGTAAGAGAAGAAATTGAAGATGTCATCGGGTTGGATGCGTCTGAAGCTGTTCTCACCTCTGCTAAGGCGGGTATTGGAATCGAGGATATTTTAGAACAAATCGTTGAAAAGGTGCCGGCTCCCGCTGGAGATCCAGAAGCACCACTTCAAGCCCTTATTTTTGATTCTCTTTACGATGCGTATCGCGGCGTTATTGCGTACATACGAATTGTCGAAGGAACCGTCAGACCGGGTCAGAAAATTAAAATGATGGCGACGGGGAAAGAATTTGAAGTACTTGAAGTTGGCGTTTTCACACCAAAAGCCATGCCAACAGACGAACTCACCGTTGGAGATGTTGGCTACTTAACCGCTGCGATTAAAAATGTCGGTGATACACGTGTAGGGGATACGATCACAAGCGCGGAAAACCCTGCGAAAGAAGCACTTCCAGGATACAGAAAGCTAAACCCAATGGTATACTGCGGACTTTATCCAATTGATACAGCGAAATACAACGACTTACGTGAAGCGTTAGAAAAGCTTGAATTAAATGATTCTTCACTTCAATATGAGGCAGAGACATCCCAAGCACTTGGCTTCGGTTTCCGCTGCGGCTTCCTTGGAATGCTTCATATGGAAATCATCCAGGAACGGATTGAACGTGAATTTAAAATTGATCTGATTACGACAGCGCCAAGTGTTATTTATGATGTATATATGACAGATGGAGAAAAAATTGTCGTAGATAACCCGTCCAATCTGCCTGATCCGCAAAAGATTGAGCGAATTGAAGAACCGTATGTAAAAGCAACAATGATGGTGCCGAATGACTATGTAGGCTCTGTGATGGAGCTTTGCCAAGGAAAGCGCGGGAATTTCATTGATATGCAGTATCTTGATGCGAACCGCGTGAGCATTGTGTACGAAATTCCTTTGGCAGAGATCGTATACGAATTCTTTGATCAGCTAAAGTCCAACACAAAAGGCTATGCGTCCTTTGATTATGAGCTGATTGGCTATCGTCCTTCGACGCTGGTGAAGATGGATATTATGCTGAATGGCGAAAAAATCGATGCCCTTTCCTTTATTGTTCACCGCGATTATGCATATGAACGAGGCAAGATCATCGTAGAAAAGCTAAAAGAATTGATTCCACGCCAGCACTTTGAAGTGCCGGTTCAAGCAGCAATCGGTCAAAAAATCGTTGCACGTTCCACCATTAAAGCGATGCGTAAAAACGTACTTGCTAAATGTTATGGTGGAGACATTTCCCGGAAAAGAAAGCTTCTTGAGAAGCAAAAAGAAGGGAAAAAGCGCATGAAGCAAGTGGGCTCTGTTGAAGTCCCGCAAGAAGCATTTATGGCTGTGCTGAAGATGGACGACAGCACACCAAAAAAATAACATCATCAAGGCTACCTGCTTTACAATGTCTGCCTTGACGTTTATAGTCGATAACAAACAAAGACGCCGCAGCGATAAACTGCGGCTCTTTACCTGTAAAGAAGGTGTCATCTAATGAAAGCAGCATACATTCACATTCCATTTTGTGAGCATATTTGCCACTATTGTGATTTCAATAAATTTTTCATCAAAACGCAGCCAGTCGACGAATACTTAGCGGCTCTTGAGAAAGAGATGCAGCACACGATCGAGCAAAAAGGCGAGCAGGAACTAAAGACAATTTTTATTGGCGGGGGAACCCCGACATCACTGACTGTCAGTCAGCTAGACAAGCTCATGAACAGCATTCACAGCGTATTAAAGCCGACAAAAAATCTGATTGAATTTGCAGTAGAAGCAAACCCAGATGAATTATCGCTTGAGAAACTGCATGTGCTTAAAGCAGCCGGCGTGAATCGGCTGAGCTTTGGCGTTCAAACCTTTGAAGACGATTTGCTCAAGAAAATTGGACGAGTTCATCAAAAGAAGGATGTCCTTACATCCTTTGAGCGAGCTAGAGCGGTTGGATTTGACAATATTAGCCTCGATCTCATGTTTGGCTTGCCGCATCAAGAAAAGCATCATGTGATGAATTCACTTGAGACGGCTTTCTCGCTGGGGGCAGAGCATTATTCGGTTTACTCACTCATCGTCGAGCCGAAAACCGTTTTTTATAACTTAATGCAAAAAGGAAAACTTCATTTACCGCCGCAAGAACGTGAGGCTGAAATGTATGAGCTTGTGATGGATGAAATGGAGCGCCATGGATTAAAGCAGTACGAAATTAGCAATTACGCCAAACCTGGCTTTGAAAGCCAGCATAACCTGACCTATTGGAGCAATGAAGATTACTTCGGTTTTGGTGCAGGCGCACACGGGTATGTAGATGGCATCCGAAATGTGAACGCAGGGCCGGTGAAACATTATTTGGAGCTGATTGACCAAACAGGGTTCCCGTATAAGGAAACACATCAGGTCACAAAAGCAGAGCAAATAGAAGAAGAAATGTTTTTAGGTCTTCGAAAAATCGAAGGGGTGAAAAGCGCTGATTTCCAAGCAAAATATGGTGCTGCACCAGAAGCACTTTTTTCCACTGTTCTTGAAGATTTAGAAGAAAAAGGCCTCATTGTAAAAGATGACAAGGGGATACGTTTAACAAGAAAAGGAAAATTGTTAGGCAATGAAGTATTTCAAGCGTTTCTCGGTGAGTTATAATTGACATTTTAATTTGAGTTTGGTAATTTTGTTTATACAATTAGCACTCGTTGAAAGAGAGTGCTAACAGGGGTGATGATGATGTTAACAAATCGTCAGCTTTTGATTCTGCAAGTCATCATTAATGACTTTATTCGTTCGGCGCAGCCAGTTGGATCAAGGACTCTTTCTAAAAAAGAAGACATTACATTCAGCTCTGCGACGATTAGAAACGAAATGGCTGATTTGGAGGAACTTGGTTTTATTGAAAAGACCCATTCTTCATCAGGAAGAATTCCTTCCGAAAAAGGATATCGTTATTATGTAGATCATTTGCTCTCTCCGCGAAAACTGTCGTCTAAAGAGCTTGTGCTCATCCAGTCGGCCTTTCAGGAGAAAATTTTTGAGCTGGAAAAGACAGTTCAAAAATCGGCGGAAATTTTATCAGATCTCACAAACTATACATCGATTGTGCTTGGTCCGAAGCTAAGTGAAAATCGATTAAAGCAAATTCAGCTTGTCCCTGTTCAGCCAAACAAAGCAGTGGCGATCATGATTACAGACAGCGGACATGTTGAAAACAAAACCATTACCTTCTCTGAGCATCTCGATGTCTCCGATATTGAGAAGCTGATGAATATTTTAAACAGCCGCCTAGCCGGAGTCCCGATGGATCAGCTGAAGGACAGAATGTATAAAGAAGTTGTGATGCTTCTTCGTACGCATTTAAAAGATTATGATCATATTTTAGATGCGCTCGGCAATACATTTACATCGACTCAAAATGAATCAAAACTTTTCTTTGGCGGGAAGATTAATATGTTGAATCAGCCGGAGTTTCATGACATTGACCGCATCCGTTCACTCATGATGCTTATTGAGCAAAAGAATGATGTCATGCAGCTGTTTCATCCAAATCAGCAAGGAATCACCATTAAAATCGGTTCAGAAAACAATTTGGAAGCGATGGAGAACTGTAGCTTAATCACAGCTACTTATTCGATTGATCAAAAATCACTCGGCTCCATTGCCGTCATTGGTCCAACCCGTATGGATTATGGCAGGGTTGTCAGTCTCTTGCATCATGTATCAAAAGACTTGTCAAACGCACTTTCCAATTTGTATGATGAGTAGGGTGATAAAAGATAGGGGCACAGCCCCTTCGTATTTTTGAATCTTTTGAGGGAGGTGAACACAATGTCAGAAGAAAAACAGACACCTGAGCAAGAAGCAGAGGTTGAAGCACAAGAAGAAGCAGTTCAAGCAGATACTGAGGAAGTAACAAATGATGAACAGTCTGCCTTCCAAGAAAAAATCGATGAATTGCAGCAGCTTCTTGATGAAAAAGAAAACAAAATTCTGCGTGTTCAAGCAGATTTTGAAAACTATAAACGCCGTGCTCGAACTGAAGTGGAGACCGTGCAAAAATATCGTTCTCAACATGTTGTCAGTGATCTTCTCCCAGCTCTTGATAACTTTGAAAGAGCGCTTGGAATTGATCCAGACAATGAGCAGACGAAAAGTTTGTTAGAAGGAATGCAAATGGTTTACCGCCAGCTGGTAGAAGCGTTGAAAAATGAAGGCGTTGAACCAATTGAAGCTGTCGGCAAAGAGTTCGATCCAAACCTTCATCAAGCCGTCATGCAAGTTGAAGATGAAAACTACGATTCAAATATCGTTGTAGAAGAATTGCAAAAGGGCTATAAACTCAAAGACCGAGTTATTCGTCCATCAATGGTAAAAGTAAATCAATAACTACATAATGGGAGGTCATCGAATATGAGTAAAATCATTGGGATTGACTTAGGAACAACAAACTCATGTGTTGCAGTACTTGAAGGCGGCGAGCCAAAAGTCATTGCTAACGCTGAAGGAGCACGTACAACACCATCTGTTGTCGCTTTTAAAAACGGAGAGCGCCAAGTGGGTGAAGTAGCAAAACGTCAATCAATTACAAACCCGAACACGATCATGTCTGTTAAAAGACATATGGGTACTGATTATAAAGTAGAAGTTGAAGGTAAGAACTATACACCGCAGGAAATCTCTGCAATTATTCTTCAGCACCTTAAATCTTACGCTGAAGGCTATCTTGGCGAAGAAGTAACAAAAGCTGTTATCACAGTTCCTGCTTACTTCAACGATGCAGAACGTCAAGCAACGAAAGATGCTGGTAAAATTGCTGGTCTTGAAGTAGAACGTATCATCAACGAACCAACAGCAGCTGCACTTGCGTATGGTTTAGATAAAACAGAAGAAGATCAAACGATTCTTGTATACGACCTTGGCGGCGGTACATTTGACGTATCGATCCTTGAGCTTGGAGACGGCGTCTTTGAAGTGCGCTCAACTGCTGGGGACAACCGTCTAGGTGGAGACGATTTTGACCAAGTTATCATTGATCACCTAGTGGCTGAATTCAAAAAAGAAAATGGCATTGACCTTTCTAAAGATAAAATGGCGCTTCAGCGTTTAAAAGATGCTGCTGAAAAAGCGAAAAAAGATCTTTCTGGTGTATCTTCTACACAAATCTCACTGCCATTTATCACAGCTGGAGAAGCAGGACCTCTTCACCTTGAATTAACGTTAACACGTGCTAAATTCGAAGAGCTTTCTGCAGATCTTGTAGAGCGTACAATGACACCTGTACGTCAAGCACTGAAAGATGCTGGTTTATCTGCTAGCGAGATTGATAAAGTCATCCTTGTTGGTGGATCAACTCGTATTCCTGCAGTACAAGAAGCAATCAAAAAAGAAACAGGCAAAGAGCCTCATAAAGGTGTAAACCCTGATGAAGTAGTTGCACTTGGTGCAGCGATCCAAGGTGGAGTGATCACAGGGGATGTCAAAGACGTTGTTCTTCTTGACGTAACACCACTTTCTTTAGGAATTGAAACAATGGGCGGCGTATTCACAAAGCTGATTGAACGCAATACAACAATTCCAACAAGTAAATCTCAAGTATTCTCAACAGCTGCTGACAACCAAACTGCTGTAGATATCCATGTCCTGCAAGGTGAGCGCCCAATGGCTGCAGATAACAAAACATTAGGCCGCTTCCAATTGACTGATATCCCGCCAGCACCACGCGGCGTACCGCAAATCGAAGTATCTTTTGATATCGATAAAAACGGTATTGTCAACGTACGTGCGAAAGATATGGGTACAGGCAAAGAGCAAAACATCACAATCAAATCTTCTTCAGGTCTTTCTGATGATGAGATCGAAAAAATGGTAAAAGAAGCAGAAGAAAATGCTGAAGCAGATGCGAAGAAAAAAGAAGAAATCGAAGTGCGCAACGAAGCAGATCAATTAGTGTTTACAACTGAAAAAACATTAAAAGATCTAGAAGGCAAAATCGATGAAGAGCAAGTGAAAAAAGCAAATGACGCGAAAGATGCGCTAAAAGCTGCGATCGAAAAAGGCGAGTTTGAAGACATCAAAGCGAAAAAAGATGAGCTGCAAACAATCGTTCAAGAATTAACGACAAAGCTCTATGAAGAAGCTGCAAAACAAGCACAAGCTCAGCAAGAAGGCGCTGAAGGTGCTCAAAAAGCAGATGACAATGTAGTGGATGCAGAATACGAAGAAGTAAACGACGATCAAGAGAAAAAATAATCACCTTTACTTTTGAAAAAGACTGCTGAAACGTACTCGTCAGAAAGTCAAAGTCAGGATCTCTTGGCTTTGACTTTTTTTCTTTTCAACGATGAAAGGAATTGAAAAAGGTTAAATCAAAATGATACAATCGTATTTATGTGAGAAAATCGGGAGTGTGAAGAGATGAGTAAGCGTGATTACTATGAAGTGCTTGGCGTAAGTAAGAGCGCCTCAAAGGACGAAATCAAAAAGGCATACCGCAAGCTTTCAAAAAAGTATCACCCTGATATTAATAAAGAAGCTGGCTCAGATGAGAAATTCAAAGAAGTAAAAGAAGCCTATGAAACCCTTTCTGATGATCAAAAACGTTCGCATTATGACCAGTTCGGTCATACCGATCCTAACCAAGGCTTTGGCGGCGGCGGTTTTGGCGGGGGAGGAGACTTTGGCGGCTTCGGCGGCTTTGATGACATCTTCTCTAGTATTTTTGGCGGCGGAGCCAGAAGAAGAGATCCAAATGCACCGCGCCAAGGAGCGGACCTGCAATATACAATGACGCTTTCGTTTGAAGAAGCGGCATTTGGAAAAGAAGCAACCATTGAAATCCCTCGTGAAGAAACTTGTGAAACATGTCATGGATCAGGTGCAAAGCCTGGTACGCAGGCAAAAACCTGTTCACATTGCGGCGGCTCTGGTCAATTAAATGTTGAGCAATCGACTCCATTTGGTAAAGTGGTCAACCGCAGAGTATGTAACTACTGCAGCGGAACAGGGAAACAAATCGACCATAAATGTTCAACATGCGGCGGCTCTGGCAAAGTGCGTAAGCGTAAGAAAATTAACGTGACGATTCCTGCAGGTGTTGATGATGGCCAGCAGCTCAGAGTGTCTGGCCAAGGTGAACCAGGTGTAAATGGCGGACCTCCAGGCGATCTATTTGTTGTGTTCCATGTGCGTGCGCATGAATTCTTCGAACGTGATGGAGATGACATTTACTGCGAGATGCCGCTCACCTTTGCCCAAGCTGCACTAGGTGACGAAATTGAAGTGCCGACATTACACGGAAAAGTAAAATTAAAAGTTCCTGCTGGCACTCAAACTGGCACGAAGTTTAGACTCAAAGGAAAAGGTGTGAAAAATGTACGCGGCTACGGCCAAGGCGATCAGCATATCGTTGTACGTGTTGTCACACCGACAAATTTAACAGACAATCAAAAAGATATCATTAGAAAATTTGCTGAAGTGAGCGGAAATAAACCAGACGAACAAGAAATGAGCTTTTTCGATAAGGTAAAACGCGCATTTAAAGGCGAGTAAGACGGATAAGGAGTTGGTAGTATTGAAGTGGTCAGAAATTAGCGTCCATACAACAAATGAAGCGGTGGAACCGATCACCAATATTTTGCATGAAGCAGGTGCAAGTGGTGTCGTGATTGAGGACCCGCTTGATTTAGTCAAGGAACGTGAAAATGTATACGGTGAGATCTACCAGCTCGATCCGAATGACTATCCGGATGAAGGTGTCATTGTGAAAGCCTATCTTCCAATGAACAGCTTTTTGATGGAAACGGTAGATGAGATCAAAGAAGCCATCAACAATCTTCTTCTATACGATATTGACCTTGGACGCAATACACTGTCAATTTGTGAAGTAAATGAAGAAGAATGGGCCACCGCCTGGAAGAAATACTATCATCCTGTGAAAATCTCTGAAAAATTCACCATCGTTCCAACGTGGGAAGAATATACACCGGTTCATTCTGATGAACTGATTATTGAAATGGATCCTGGAATGGCATTTGGAACAGGTACGCATCCAACAACCGTCCTTTGCATTCAGGCGCTTGAGCGCTACGTGAAGGAAAACGATACGGTGATTGATGTTGGAACAGGCTCTGGAATTTTAAGTGTGGCAGCAGCAATGCTTGGTGCAAAGGACATTCAAGCCTTTGATCTCGACACCGTTGCGGTAGAAAGTGCGAAGCAAAACATCGAACTAAATGGTGTAAGTGACCAAGTGACGGTCAAACAAAACAATTTGCTTGATGGAATTTCAGGTGAGCGTGATGTGATTGTCGCCAACATTCTGGCAGAAGTGATTTTGCGCTTTACAGATCAAGCCTATGACCTATTGAAGAAAGATGGCTATTTCATTACATCAGGCATCATTGGACAAAAGAAATTACAGGTCAAAACAGCATTAGAAGAAGCAGGTTTTGACATTGTTGAAGTGCTGTCAATGGAAGATTGGGTCAGCATTATAGCGAAAAAATAAAGCGAGTAGGTGTCAGGACACGTATGCAACGATATTTTATCGACCTCACGAAAGAAGAAGTGACGTTAAAGGGAGCCATCGTTATAAAAGGTGAAGATGTGCATCATCTTTCCAATGTCATGCGGATGAAAGAAGGGCAGGAAATCCTTTGTTTAACGACAGACGGCTTTGAAGCGCTCAGTAAAATTGATACAATAACAAAGGAAGAAGTGATTTGCCACCTTGAAAGCTGGACAAATCAGGACAGAGAACTTCCGATTAGGGTGACGATTGCAAGCGGTCTTCCAAAAGGAGATAAGCTTGAGCTCATTATCCAAAAAGGCACAGAGCTTGGCGCAAGTGCTTTTATCCCGTTTCAAGCGGCTCGTTCTATTACAAAGCTTGACCAAAAAAAGTCACATAAAAAACGAGAGCGCTGGGAGAAAATTGCGAAAGAAGCAGCCGAGCAGTCCTACCGGAATATCATTCCCCGTGTTTATTCAGTATCAACGTTTAAAGAGCTGACGCAATTAGCTGGTGAATTCGATAAATGTGTCGTTGCATACGAAGAATCATCGAAAGAAGGAGAGCAAAGCCGTTTTCAAACTGTGCTTCAACAGATGAAAGGCGGACAAACCTTGCTAGTGGTTTTTGGCCCTGAAGGCGGTTTGGCAGAAAAGGAGATTGAAGAGCTTGAAACGCTTGGTGCAGTCATTTGCGGGCTTGGACCACGCATTTTAAGAACAGAAACTGCTCCTTTATATGCGCTTTCTGCTATATCTTATCAAACAGAGTTATTAAGAGGTGAATCATGATGGGAACAGTAGCGTTCCATACACTTGGCTGTAAGGTCAACCACTATGAAACAGAGGCGATCTGGCAGCTGTTTAAAGAAGCTGGCTATGAAAGAAAAGAGTATGAATCAAAAGCAGACGTATATGTCATTAATACATGTACGGTCACGAATACAGGAGATAAGAAAAGCCGCCAAGTCATTAGAAGAGCCATTCGCCATAACCCGGATGGTGTTATTTGTGTAACAGGCTGCTATGCGCAAACATCACCAGCAGAAATCATGGCGATTCCTGGTGTTGATATTGTGGTTGGAACACAGGACCGACATAAATTACTAGGCTATATTGAAGAATACCGCAGAGAAAGACAGCCGATCAACGGGGTTGGCAATATTATGAAAGCACGTGTGTTTGAAGAACTTGATGTTCCTGCCTTCACAGACAGAACGCGCGCTTCATTAAAAATCCAAGAAGGCTGTAACAATTTCTGTACATTCTGCATTATTCCTTGGGCGCGCGGCCTTCTTCGTTCTCGTGATCCAGAAGAGGTCATCAATCAAGCGCAGCAGCTTGTTGATGCGGGCTATAAAGAAATTGTGCTTACAGGTATTCACACAGGCGGATACGGAGAAGACTTAAAGGATTATAACTTTGCAAAGCTTTTAAAAGAATTAGATAAACGTGTTATTGGCTTGAAACGAATCCGTATTTCATCTATTGAAGCAAGTCAAATTACAGATGAAGTGATTGAAGTGCTTGATCAGTCAGATAAAATTGTCAGACACTTACACATCCCGCTTCAATCTGGCTCAAATACTGTGCTGAAAAGAATGCGCCGTAAATATACGATGGAATTCTTTGCAGAGCGTTTAACAAAGCTGAAAAAAGCATTGCCAGGACTTGCTGTCACCTCTGATGTAATCGTTGGATTCCCTGGGGAAACAGAAGAAGAGTTCTTGGAAACGTACAATTTTGTCAAAGACCATCAATTCTCTGAGCTGCACGTATTCCCTTACAGCAAACGTACAGGTACCCCGGCTGCAAGAATGGAAGATCAAGTGGATGAAAATGTGAAAAACGAACGTGTCCACCGTTTGATCGCTCTTTCTGACCAGCTTGCGAAAGAGTATGCATCAGCATACGAAGGTGATGTGCTAGAAATTATTCCGGAAGAATCCTTCAAAGAACAAGAAGGAAACCACAATCTTTATGTTGGTTATACCGATAACTACATGAAAGTTGTTTTTGAAGGGACGGAGGACATGATCGGCCGTCTGGTCAAAGTGAAAATTACGAAAGCGGGCTATCCTTATAACGAAGGACAATTCGTTCGCATCAGCGATGATGTGCAGCCAGACAAAGTGAGAATGACCTCATAATAGATAAAAAACCGGCAGCCAAAAGGGCAAGCCGGTTTCTTTTATTTCGACTGATTCGGCATGAGACACAAGATCAATCCGTGAAAAGGGCGAATGAACGGAAAGAAGAGGAGAGAGCTTGCCACATTAAACAGCAGGCTGAAATGCGCAATCTGCTGGGCAGGAGAGCTTGTGAGAAGGGCGACAACCTCTGTGATCAGGGCGAGAAACGGCAGGCATAAAAGAACCCCAAGCACATTAAACACGACGTGTGCATAAGCCGTTTGACGTGCTGCGTAGCCGCCGGATATCGCAGCCATCACAGCCGTAATACATGTCCCAATATTGGACCCCAACACAAAGCTGATACCTTCCTGAAGTGCCACAGTTCCCTCATTCATAAATCCCATTAAAATACCGATACAGACTGAGCTCGAATGAACTATTGCTGTGAAAATGGTACCCGAAAGCAGCGCTGTCCAGTCTGAATGCTGCATTATTTCAAGAAAACGCAATGTCTCAGGCTGGCTTGTCATCATCCCTGCAATTTTTGAAAAGCCTTGTATGCAAAAAAAGATCATCCCGAGCCCAAATAAACTTTTTCCTGCATGTCTAAAAGATGTCCTGCCAAAAAGGATAAATACAAGACCGGCTATGATCAAAACCCACATGAACACGTCCATTTTAATGGCGATAAATTCTGTCGTAAACGTGGAGCCGATATTGGTTCCAAGAATCATTGGGATCGATTTTTTAAAAGAGAGAATGCCAGTACTGACAAAGCCAATGACGATAACCATAAACGCCGAACTGCTTTGTAGAACCCCTGTAAACACAATGCTGACCAAGAATGCTTTGACCGGGTGATCTGTAAAGAGAAGAAGTGATTTCTCAATACGAGACGACGCAAGCGCCATTAATCCTTTTCTCAGCAAGCCCATTGACCATAAAAAAATGAAAATAAGTGCACAAAAATAAATGATCGCCATCATAGAAAAGTCCTCCTCTTACCAATGAATATATGGACTTGTCTACCTGCTCATGACGAAAATATATTTCCAAATCACTTAGTTGACCTCACACTAGGCTTATATTATAATGTCTAGGTACATGTTTTGCATGTATATCTTTTTTTAATGCAGTCGATTGGTGTATTCGGAGGGAGGGAAAGAGAATGTCAAAAACGGTCGTTAGAAAAAACGAATCGCTTGAAGATGCTCTTCGTCGCTTTAAACGCAGTGTATCCAAAACTGGAACATTGCAAGAAGCAAGAAAGCGTGAATTTTATGAAAAGCCTAGCGTAAAGCGCAAGAAAAAGTCTGAAGCTGCTAGAAAACGTAAATTCTAAAGAGGGTGGATTTTATGAGTCTTCTTGAGCAATTAAATTCTGATATGAAGCTTATGATGAAAAACCGTGAGAAAGACAAGCTTGTTGTCATTCGTATGGTAAAGGCTTCGCTGCAAAATGAAGCAATTAAGCTTAAGAAAGACAGTTTGACCGGCGATGAGGAACTAACCGTCCTTTCCCGCGAGATTAAGCAACGTAAAGACTCCCTCCATGAATTTTCGAAAGCTAATCGCTTAGATTTAGTAGATAAAGTTCAAAAAGAGATTGACATATTAGACGTTTATTTACCTGAACAGCTTTCTGAAGAAGAACTGCAAACGATCGTGAAAGAAACGATTACTGAAACAGGTGCTTCCTCGAAGGCTGATATGGGTAAAGTCATGAGCGCTATTATGCCAAAAGTAAAAGGTAAAGCTGATGGAGCTGTCATTAACAGACTTGTCAGCGAGCAGCTGTCTCAATAAAAAAAGTATCCTTCTATTGTTAGAAGGGTACTTTTTTTATGCCCTCGTGATTCTGTCATATAAAAATGAAACCTATGATACATTTGTAACGTATGTAAAGGAACGGTAAAATGGAAGAAAGAGAGGAGGGATCACCAAATAGATGAAAAAAATAAAAATTTCTATTGCTCTCTTCAGTTGTTTTATAATATGCTTGTTATTAGGGGTTCAATTGACCGCGAAATCAGCAGATCAGAAAGTTCATGTTATCCCAATTGAAGATACAGTAGAAAAAGGACTTTCTAAATTCATTGAACGATCGTTTGAGCAGGCAAAGTCGGAGCGGGCGAAGCATATTATTCTCGACATCAATACACCAGGTGGTGCAGTCGATGCAGCGCTTGAGATCGCAGATACGATTCGTGCTTCTGATATCCCAGTGACAGCGTTTGTCAATCATAGAGCGCTTTCAGCCGGGGCCTTCATCGCGCTAAATGCCGATCAAATTTATATGACCCCGAATGGAAAGATGGGGGCTGCTGCGATCATCGATGGAGAAGGCAATGCTGCCGATCAAAAATCTGAATCTCTATGGCTTGCTGAAATGAGTGATGCTGCCGAAAAGCAGGGGCGTGATCCAAAGTATGCTCTTGCCATGGCGGATATAGATATAGACGCAAAAGAAGCCGGTGCACCAAAAGGAGAATTGCTCACCTTCAACACAGACCGGGCGCTGCAATTCGGTTATGCAGAAGGAGAAGCAAAAAATATGGATGACTTGCTTCAGAAGCTGAAATTAAAAGATGCTTCTGTTCAATACGATGAAGTGAGCTTTGCTGAAAAGGTTGCGCGTTTTCTTACGCACCCAATTGTCATTCCAATCCTTTTATCCATTGCAAGTTTAGGGTTAGTTGTTGAGCTCTATTCTCCTGGCTTTGGGGTCCCGGGCACCATGGGAGTGACAGCGCTTCTTCTATTCTTTTATGGTCATCTCGTGGCAGGTTTTGCAGGATATGAGACGTTGTTCCTGTTTTTAGCAGGGATTGCACTCATCATTCTGGAATTGTTTTTGCCAGGGGGAATCGTAGGTGTCATTGGACTGATCTGTGTCGTTGTCAGCTTATTTTTAGCAGCTGGAAGCTTTACAGAAATGGCGATTTCCATCTTGATTGCCACTGCTGTTTCAATCATAGCAGTTATTTTATTGACAAAGGTGTTGGGGAAACGTATGAAATTCTTTAAAAAGTTCATTTTAACCGATTCAACCAATAAGGAAAGCGGTTATGTCTCAAATGAAACAAGAGAGGATCTTGTTGGGCAAATCGCAGTGACAGCCACTGCACTTCGTCCATCTGGTACAATCGTACTCGGAGATGAGCGCATTGATGTGGTGTCAGAAGGTGCATTTATCGATAAAGATGAACAAGTAAAAATTGTGAAAGCGGAAGGCTCACGCATTGTCGTGAGGAAAGTATAGATATACTGATTTTAGAGGAGGAATAAAATGGATCCATCTACTTTACTATTATTTGTGATTATCGCAGCAGGTTTGATTGTTCTATCGATCTTTTTCACCTTTGTACCGGTGATGCTGTGGATTTCTGCCCTAGCGGCTGGCGTAAAAGTGAGCATTTTTACACTTGTCGGAATGAGACTGCGCCGAGTGATTCCAAACCGAGTGGTCAACCCGCTCATCAAAGCACATAAAGCAGGTCTTGATGTGACGATTAACCAGCTGGAGAGCCACTATCTTGCAGGTGGTAACGTGGACAGAGTTGTGAACGCATTAATTGCAGCTCAACGCGCGAATATCGAATTGAACTTTGCCCGCTGTGCAGCCATCGACCTAGCAGGCCGTGATGTACTAGAAGCAGTTCAAATGAGTGTAAACCCTAAAGTTATTGAAACACCATTTATCTCTGGTGTTGCGATGGACGGGATTGAGGTCAAAGCAAAAGCACGTATTACAGTTCGTGCAAACATCGACCGACTTGTCGGTGGTGCAGGGGAAGAAACAATTATTGCCCGTGTAGGTGAAGGGATTGTCTCTACAATCGGTTCATCAGATAATCATAAAAAGGTTCTTGAGAATCCTGATATGATTTCTCAAACGGTTCTTGGTAAAGGATTAGATTCAGGTACTGCATTTGAAATTCTCTCGATTGATATCGCAGATGTTGATATCGGTAAGAACATCGGGGCAATTCTGCAAACAGACCAAGCAGAAGCAGACAAAAACATTGCACAGGCGAAAGCAGAAGAACGCCGCGCAATGGCTGTTGCACAAGAACAAGAGATGCGTGCGAAAGTTGAAGAAATGCGCGCGAAAGTCGTTGAAGCAGAGGCTGAAGTACCACTTGCAATGGCTGAAGCATTACGTGAAGGCAATATTGGTGTCATGGACTACATGAACATTAAGAATATCGATGCTGATACGGATATGAGAGATTCATTTGGCAAAATGACAAAAGGTCCATCTGATAATGAAAACAAATAAGCATCCTCTCACGCTTTAAGGAGGGAGCCCATTGGACATTTTATTTGAAAATCCGCTACTAATTGCGATTATCATCGGTATCATCTCTGCCGTCTTTGGGAAGATCGGCAAACAAGAGGAGAACGAAGAGCAGAATCAGCAAAAGAAGCCCGCTCCTCAGCGTAAGCAGGTGCCCCAAAAGCAAACAAAGCAAACAAGTCCAGATCCAGTCGTGACCGATCAGCTGGACGATTTCGGCGATGTACATGATCATGGCGGGATGAAGAAAAAAACTTCTCAGTCCTTACAAGATCGCTATACGGCTACACTTGCCGAAATGGAAGAAAGAAAAAACGAGCTGAACAAAGAGTTCCAATCGCTTGAAAGAGAGCTGACAAGGCCAAAGGCTGCATCTGCTGAAATGAGGCCAAAATTCATTGAGAAGCTGAACCAAGATACAATTGTTCAAGGAATGATCCTTGGAGAAGTATTTGGAGAGCCGCGCGCGAAAAAGCCGCACAGAACGATGAAACGGCCATATAAAAGATAAAGAAGAAAGCCCCCTTTTTCATAAAGGGGGCTTTTTTTGCCTGATGACGATTTTTCTTAAAGAAAATGCTGAAAAGGCTATTTTACGGGATTCATTAGCATGATATGAACCCCTGAGGAATAGGATGATATAGAGGCTTTCTCATCAGTCTCACCATCTTTCAGTTTGATCTCATACACATGAGGTGGGAAGGGGTTCTTATTGAATGGGAAAAAGAAAAAATCGACTTAAAGCATGGCTGACAAGAACACTTGAAATCCCTCCAGACGTGATGATGGATCTTCCCCGTATTACGATGGTTGGCAGACTCCACATTTACATAGAGAACCATAAAGGGCTTTTGCTTTTCAGTGATCAAGAGGTAAGGCTGATGCTCAAACAGGGACAGTGCATTATTTCAGGGAAAGATTTTGTGATTAAAACGATTTTGCCAGAAGAGATTTTATTGGAAGGGAAAATCGATGAGGTCCGTTATATTGATTCTTAACTGACGGAGGGGAGAAGCGTGAAGAATAAATGGTTCGCCTATTTTATTGGCAGAGTGGAAGTGGAGATCAAAGGAAATGGCATTGAGCGGCTCATTAATGAGTGCACGAGGCAGGGGATCACAATGTTTCAAGTGAGCCGCCGTCAAGACAGCGTGCGCTTATTTATTCGCTTATCAGATGTACATGCCTTCAGAAAGGTACGCAGACATCATGACGTGACATGTTCATTTCATCAAAAAAAGGGCTTTCCATTTCTACTCCTATGGTCAAGGAAGAATATCGGATTTACCCTTGGGATTGTATGCTTTCTAGTGACGATATTGGCACTTTCAAACATGGTATGGAAAATTGATATTAAAGGAGCCAATCCAGAAACTGAACATCAAATGAGAAAGCATTTAGACGACATCGGGGTGCAAAAAGGACGTTTTCAGTTTCTAATGGGAACACCTGAAAAAATTCAAAAATCCCTGACAACCAATATTCCAAGCATCACATGGGTCGGTGTAGAACTAAACGGCACAACCTTTCAAATGAAAGTTGTAGAAAAAAATGAACCTGAAAAAGAGAAATACACGAGTCCTCAGCATATCGTTGCCAAGAAAAAGGCGGTCATCACGAGAATGTATGTAGAAAAAGGGGAGCCGCTCGCCGCGGTTGATGAACATGTAAAGAAAGGACAGATGCTTGTCTCTGGACTCATTGGCAGCGAAGATCAGCAAAAAACGGTAGGAGCCAAAGCGAAAATCTATGGTGAAACGTGGTATCGTTCTGAAGTTTCTGTCCCTCTTCGAACATCTTTTGACGTCTTTACGGGTAAAATGAAGACAAAGCACAAGCTCTCCGCATTTGGAGGCTCACTGCCATTTTGGGGCTTTTCTTTTAAAAAGGATGATTTTAAGCAGCCAAAAACAGAAACAGAAGTTCATCCGCTTCATTTTTTAAACATGCAGCTCCCATTCTCTTATGAAAAGGAAATTACACGCGAAAGTGAGAAAATAAATCGAGAATACACAAATAAAGAAGCGGTTCAAGCAGGGATTAAAATGGGTAAAAAAGAATTAGAAGAGAAGCTAGGTCAAACAGGAGAGGTGAAAAGTGAAAAAGTTTTGCACGAGACAACAGGGAATGGTAAAGTTAAGTTAATCATCCTTTACCAAGTAATAGAAGATATTGTTCAACCAACACCTATTGTTCAGGGAGACTAGAGAATGACAGAACATTTACTTGAGATTCAACAAAAATTGGATAGCCCAAACGAAGCGATTGCTTTATTTGGCAATCAAGATGCTTATCTGAAACTAATGGAAAACGAGCTGAACGTCTCCATTATTACGCGTGGAGAAAAAGTGTATGTTTCTGGTGAGGAAGCATCAAGAGATACAGTAAGCCGTTTGATCACATCTCTTTTACATCTCATCCGTAAAGGAATTGAGATATCTGAACGGGATGTCGTTTATGCCATTAAAATGGCGCAAAAAAACAAGCTGAATTATTTTGAAAATATGTATGAAGATGAAATTACGAAAAATGCCAAAGGAAAATCGATCAGGGTGAAAACAATCGGCCAGCGGGAATATGCTGCGGCGATGAAAAAAGATGACCTGGTCTTTGGAATTGGACCCGCTGGTACAGGGAAGACGTATTTGGCAGTCGTCAATGCGGTCCATTCACTGAAAAATGGACATGTAAAACGGATTATCCTGACAAGACCAGCTGTTGAAGCAGGAGAGAGCCTTGGCTTTTTACCAGGTGATCTAAAGGAAAAAGTAGATCCTTATTTAAGACCACTATATGATGCCCTGCATGATGTGCTTGGCAGTGATCATACGGAACGTTTAATCGAGCGCGGCGTGATTGAAATAGCGCCCCTTGCCTATATGAGAGGCCGGACGCTTGATGATGCATTTGTGATTTTAGATGAAGCGCAGAATACAACACCTGCCCAAATGAAAATGTTTTTGACGAGACTTGGGTTTGGCTCTAAAATGGTCATTACAGGAGATATTACACAGATCGATCTGCCAAAGGGCATGCAGTCAGGTCTTGCGGCTGCAAAGGACATGCTTGCAGAGATCAAGGGCATCTCATTTATTGAATTAGACCAGACAGATGTGGTCAGACACCCGCTTGTGGCGAAGATCATTGGCGCATACGAAAAGCAAAAATGAACTGAGTGACCCGATCGTCTTCATCGGGTCATTTTGTTTCGATCGTGGTTTAAAGTAAAAAAGGAGGTACTTTCCTTGAGAAAGAATCAAAAAGGCAGTAAGCGCAAAAGAATGCTGTCTAAAAAAGAACCTCAGAAAATGGAGCGCTCACGTTATTTAAATGTTTTGCTGTACGCTGGTTTAGCAGCCATTTTATTCGTGGTGCTCTTCTTCCATGTAAAGCCTGAATCGCTCGACTTAGATTTATTTTCAGTGAGCGAACAGACCATCTATTCTCCGTCAACCGTTGATGATCAAGAAGCGACAGAAGAAAAGAAACAAGAAGCAACAGATCAGGTAGAAGATCAATATACGCTCAAAAAAGCGTATTCTGATAATCGCGTAGACCTCATCTCATCCCTCTTTGAAGCCATTAAAGAAGAGAAGAAAGCAGCTGATGATAAAGAGAACGCGCCATCAGATCAAGAAATGGTCAAGCGTGTCAAAGAAAAGCTCACAACAGATATGCAGGAGGCTGTTTCGGATCAATCCATCAAAGCACTGCTCCAGGCAAGTGATGAAAATCTCTCATTTACTAAGGATTCCATCATCACAGTGGTGAATTCACTGATGAGTAAAGAAATCACAGCAGCGAAATTACAAGATGAGAAAAAACAAGTCAAAACAGAGCTTAAAAACAATTCAATTCCATCAAAATACTTAAATGCAGCGACAGAAATCGGTGAATTTGCGATCATTCCAAACTATGTATTTGACCCAGTGGCAACAGAAAAGAAAAGACAGGAAGCGGCTGATAATATTCAGCCTGTGCAAATTAAGCAGGGGCAAATCTTAGTTGAAGAAGGAGAGCTCATCGACCGGGAAGTTTATCGCAAATTAGAACTGACGGGTCTGTTAAACAGCTCAAATTTATTTAAGCCTGTAAGTGGTCTTCTCATATTAATTGGACTTTTTTTAGCAGCGATTATTCATTCCCTTGAATCGAGGAAAAAATCGCTTGTCCATAAGAATAAGTCATTACTGCTTTACTCGCTTATTTTCACGATTATATTAATTATCATGGAAGTGTTCAGCCTCTTCCAGGAAACGAAGTATACGACGATAGGCTATGTCGTGCCAGTGGCACTTGGCACGATGCTGATCAAGCTGCTCATTAATGAGCGGTTAGCGATCTTCTCCGGCCTTGTATTTGCTCTTTGCGGCAGTATGATGTTTAATCAAGGAGTAACCGGCGTCTTTAACTATGTGATCTGCGCTTATTATCTTGTGAGCGGGATGGCTGGTATTTTATTTTTAAGAAAACATAATGCAAGATCAAAAATATTGCAGGCCGGGCTTTTGGTGGCTTTGGTGAATGTACTTGTGGTTTTATCTATTACACTGATCCAAAACTCTTCACCATCAGGGCTTGAAATCGGTGTGAACCTCATGATGGCGATTGTGTCAGGGTTTGCATCATCTATCTTGGTCATTGGGTTAATGCCTGTTTTTGAGAGCATGTTTGGTATTCTTTCCACAATGAAACTGATTGAATTATCCAATCCAAATCATCCGCTGCTCAAAAAGATTTTAACCGAGACACCAGGTACATATCATCATAGTGTCATGGTGGCGAATTTAGCGGATGCTGCATGTGAAGCAGTCGGCGCAAATGGTCTTTTAGCAAGGGTCGGCGCTTATTATCATGACATTGGGAAAACGAAAAGACCGCAATACTTTATCGAAAACCAAATGAACATTGATAATCCGCATGACAAGCTTTCTCCTCAGCTGAGTAAAAATATTATTATTGCCCATACGACAGATGGCGCTGATATGCTGAGAGAAAAGAAGTTTCCTGAAGAACTTGTCGACATTGCCGAACAGCATCACGGGAAGTCTCTTTTAAAGTTCTTTTACTATAAGGCGAAAGAGCGTGATGATCAGGTGACAGAAGAAGAATTCCGTTACCCTGGTCCAAAGCCGCAGTCAAAAGAAGCAGCGATTATTTCTGTGGCTGACAGCGTTGAAGCGGCGGTTCGTTCCATGCATAATCCAAATCCAGAGCGGATTGAAAAGCTTGTCAAAGGCATTATTTCAGATAAAATGCAGGACGGGCAATTTAGTGAGTGTGACCTCACATTTAAAGAATTAAATATTATCAGCCAAACGATTTGTACAACATTAAAGGGGATTTTCCATTCTCGGATTGAATATCCAGATGCCCCGAAGCAGAAGGTGAAGTAAATGACATTGTTAATCGATTTAATAGATGAAACAGGACAAGTATCAAAAGAGCAGCTTGAAGAAGTGGAAAAGCTTCTTCAGTTTGCTGCGGACGAACTTGAGGTCAAGGATCAAGCGGAAGTATCAGTGACGATCGTTTCGAATGAAGAGATTCATCAAATCAATAAAGAATACCGCGGAAAAGACGCACCAACGGATGTGATCTCCTTTGCACTTGAGGAAGAAGGAGAAGGGGAGATTGAAATCATAGGAGCGGATGATATCCCGCCTGTACTTGGTGACATTATCATTAGTGTGGATCGAACGAAAGAGCAGGCAGAGGAATATGGACATTCCTTTATGAGAGAGCTTGGATTCTTAACGATTCATGGCTTCCTCCATTTGCTCGGGTACGATCATATGACAGAGGAAGATGAAAAAGAAATGTTCGCCAAACAGACAAAAATCTTGGATGATTATGGCCTTTCGAGATCATCGTAAGAAAAGAAGGCCGCTCGCCCGTTTTTTTCGGAGTTTTTACTATGCATTTAGAGGAATATGGCGAACTTTCTTGAATGAACGGAATTTTCGATTTCACACAGTCGCAGCCATCATCGTGGTGATCTGCGGCTTTTGGTTCCGCATTGACCCATTTGAATGGCTGATCGTTCTTCTTCTTTGCGGGGGGATGTTTGCGCTTGAACTTGTCAATACAGCCATTGAACATACAGTGGATCTGATGACAGAAGAAAGACACCCGCTTGCAGAGAGAGCGAAGGACGCTGCGGCAGGCGCTGTTTGCGTTTACGCCGCGATTTCGGTTATGATTGGGTTGATCATCTTCTTACCGAAGATCATGCAATAGAACAATATTACTATTTATTAACATTTTTAGAAATGGGCGTGAAAATGTCACGTGAATTATGTAAAATATAAATGTGACAGTGGTACCATTTCTTCTGAAAGTGGGAACTAGGAATGAACAAACAAGAGTTGATTTCAGAAGCAATCAAAGCAAGAGATTTTGCATATGTACCCTATTCTAAATTCAAAGTCGGTGCAGCATTACTGTCGAATGATGGAAAAGTGTATGGCGGCTGCAACATTGAAAATGCAGCATATGGTATGTGTAATTGTGCGGAAAGAACAGCACTTTTTAAAGCCTATTCAGAAGGCATTACATCTTTTCAAATGTTAGCAGTGGTGGCTGATACAGACCGGCCTGTTTCGCCGTGCGGCGCATGCAGACAGGTCATTTCAGAGCTATGTGCACCTGATATGCCAGTGATTCTAACGAACTTAAAAGGACATATATACGAAACAACAGTAAACGAACTATTGCCAGGCGCATTTTCACCGGAGGATTTAAATGACTAACGAAAGCTTCAAATCAGGATTTGTATCAATTATTGGAAGACCAAATGTAGGGAAATCAACTTTTCTTAATCGTGTCATTGGACAAAAGATCGCCATCATGAGCGATAAGCCCCAAACGACGCGAAACAAAGTGCAAGGTGTTCTGACAACAAACACATCACAAACGATCTTTATCGATACACCGGGGATTCATAAACCTAAGCATAAGCTTGGTGATTTTATGATGAGGGTGGCTCAAAATACACTGAAGGAAGTCGACCTGATCTTGTTTATGATCAACGCACAGGAAGGCTATGGCAAAGGTGATGAATTCATCATTGAACGACTAAAGCAAACGTCTACACCGGTGTTCCTAGTCGTCAATAAAATTGACCAAATTCATCCCGATGAACTGTTCCTTTTAATTGATGAATACCGCACACGTTATCCATTCAAGGAAATTGTGCCCATTTCAGCTCTTGAAGGAAACAATATCGACACGCTTCTTCAGCAGATTGAAGGTTATCTTCCAGAGGGCCCTCAATTTTATCCGGCAGATCAAGTAACAGATCATCCAGAACGGTTTATTATTTCTGAATTAATTCGTGAAAAAGTGCTGCATTTAACGAGAGAAGAGATTCCGCACAGTATTGCGGTTGCGATTGAATCGATTAAGCCAGATGAAAATGGCAAGATCCATGTCGCGGCGACCATTGTCGTAGAACGAGATTCGCAAAAAGGGATCGTCATTGGTAAACGAGGCAGCTTGTTAAAAGAAGTGGGACAAAAAGCGCGCAGAGACATTGAAGCACTTCTAGGCTCAAAAGTGTATTTAGAGCTTTGGGTCAAAGTTCAGAAGGACTGGCGTAATAAATCCACTCACCTGCGTGACTTCGGATTTAGAGAAGACGAATATTAAAAAATCGCTGCATTTGTCAGCAAATCTGACAATGGTGCGGCTCGATTAGTAAAAATTGTTTATCATGAAATGGAGGTAGCCTGGTCAAGATAAAATTAATATGTTGGATGTAGCGTTGCTGCTTCTAATAAAGAAAGGTGGGGTTTTTATGTTGAATTTTACATGGAACGTATTTTCACAAACAGGAAGCGTTGACACGTATCTGCTTTTCAAAGAGTTAGAAAAGGAGAACCTGGAAAGACCCGATGTACTTGAAGAAGAAATAGCACGATTTGATTTTCCAATCTTATAATTCTTGACCCCCTCCAGCGCTCGGAGTGTAGACAAATGCTCATTAAAAGTGAAGGAATCGTCCTTAGAACAACAGATTATGGCGAAACAAACAAAATTGTCACGCTGCTCACTAGAGAACATGGAAAAATTGGCGTGATGGCCAGAGGCGCTAAAAAATCAAACAGCCGCCTGTCAGCCATAAGCCAGCCGTTTTTATACGGCGCCTTTCTCATCCAATCATCAACAGGACTTGGAACGCTCCAGCAAGGCGAAATGATTGAAAGTATGCGGGCCATTCGGGAAGACTTATTTCTGACCGCATATGCCGCATATATGACGGAATTAATGGATAAAGGGACAGAAGAAAAAAAGCCAAACCCTTATTTGTTTGAGCTTCTGCTTCAATCTCTGCGTCATCTCAACGAAGGCACAGATGCTGATATTATTTTATTTATCGTAGAGGTCAAAATGTTATCAGTGATGGGGATGAAGCCTGAACTTGATCAATGTGTCCACTGTGGTCAAAAAGAAGGGCAGTTCCATTTCTCGATAAGAGATAACGGCTTCATTTGCCAAAATTGTTTTTCGAAAGATCCATATAAACTGCCCTTATCCCCCGCAGCTGCAAGGCTGCTCCGTTTGTTTCATTATTTTGATTTATCAAGGCTTGGTCAGGTTGATGTGAAACAGCAGACGAAACAAGAAATTCGTCAAGTGCTTGATCACTACTATGACGAATATTCCGGCCTCTATTTAAAATCAAAAAAATTCATGAATCAGATGGAATCCATGAAAAAGCTAATGGGTGACGAAAACAAAAGTTGACATCTCCCATGACTTTTTGTAAGATCATCTAAGATAAAATATGTTGCATTGACAGAAAGAAGTACTTACGTAAAATCCATAAAAGCGACCTTAGGGCGGTGTGAGCTAAGGATGGAGGCGTAACGAAAGGCATTCTTGAGCAACGTAAAACAAAGCGGCTGGGTGCTACGACACCAGCAAATAGGGTGGAACCGCGGGAAAAAACTCTCGTCCCTATGTTTGCAAGAACCTTGCGAGCATAGAGACGGGAGTTTTTGTGTTCTCTTACAAGGTTCTAATCCCACCCGCCATACATAGCGGTTGGTCTAGAAAAGATGGAGGTGCGATCATTGAATATTCAAGACATGATTTTGACGCTGCAAAAGCATTGGTCAAATGAAGGCTGCGTATTAATGCAGGCGTATGACACAGAAAAAGGTGCCGGAACGATGAGTCCATACACGTTCCTTAGAAGCATTGGCCCAGAGCCGTGGAAGGTAGCATATGTAGAGCCTTCAAGACGCCCGGCTGATGGCAGATATGGAGAAAACCCAAATAGATTGTATCAGCATCACCAATTTCAAGTGATCATTAAGCCATCACCTGACAATATTCAAGAGCTATATCTTGAATCATTGAAGGCACTTGGCATTGACCCGCTGAAACATGATATTCGTTTTGTGGAAGACAACTGGGAAAATCCATCTCTTGGCTGTGCAGGACTTGGCTGGGAAGTATGGCTTGATGGCATGGAAATTACGCAGTTCACTTATTTCCAACAAGTCGGCGGCTTAGAATGTAAGCCCGTTTCTGTTGAAATCACATACGGTATTGAACGTCTTGCTTCTTACATCCAGGACAAAGAAAATGTCTTCGATCTTGAATGGACAGACGGATTTACGGTCAGAGATTTATTCTTAATGGCTGAATACGAGCACTCTGTTTATACATTTGAAACATCTAATACTGACATGCTGTTCGAGCTATTTACAACCTATGAGAAAGAAGCACATAGCCAAATGGACAAAGGGCTTGTTCACCCGGCATACGACTATGTCCTCAAATGCTCTCATACGTTTAACCTGCTCGATGCAAAGGGTGCTATTTCTGTGACTGAGCGAACTGGCTATATCGGAAGAGTGCGTCAGTTAGCAAGAAAAGTAGCCAAAACCTATTATGAAGAACGCGAAAAACTGGGATTCCCGATGCTAAAAGAGGAGGCGGCTTCTCATGAATAAACAAGATGTATTACTTGAAATCGGCTTAGAAGAGATGCCGGCTCGTTTCATGCCAGAGAGCACAAAACAGCTGGGTGAAAAAGTAAAAGCATGGTTTGAAACGCAAAATATTTCATTTGAAGAGACTGCTTTATTCAACTCACCTAGACGTCTTGCTGTACTTGTGAAAGGTGTCGCAGAAAAACAAGAAGACATCAAAGAAGAAGCAAAAGGCCCGGCTAAAAAAATTGCCCAAGATGCTGAAGGCAATTGGACAAAAGCAGCTGAAGGCTTTGCCAGAGGACAAGGTGCTTCAACAGATGATCTCTATTTCAAAGAGATCAAAGGAGTGGATTATGTCCATGTCCAAAAGTTTCAAGAAGGAAAGCAAGTCAAAGACCTTCTGCCAGCGTTAGGTGAAATCGCTGCTTCATTAAGCTTTCCAAAGAACATGAGATGGGGAAGCGAGGATTTACGCTATATCCGTCCGATTAAATGGATTGTTTGTTTATTTGGAGAAGAGATTGTACCTGTTGAAATTGCTGGGGTGAAAAGCGGCCGTGAGACTAGAGGACACCGTTTCCTTGGAACGACAGCCAGCATTGACACACCTGCTTCCTATGAACAAACATTGCGCGATCAATTTGTGATTGCAGACTCAGAGAAAAGAAAACAATTCATTACTGAACAGCTAGATGCGCTATCTACAGAAAAAGGCTGGGTCATTCCTGTTGATCCTGAACTTTTAGAAGAAGTGAACGACCTTGTAGAATATCCAACTGTGCTGTCTGGTTCCTTTGAAGAAGAGTTTCTTGCATTGCCGGAAGAAGTATTGGTGACGACAATGAAAGAGCATCAGCGCTACTTCCCTGTGAAAAATGAGCAAGGGGAATTATTGCCGCACTTTATTACAGTCAGAAATGGAAACAGTGAGGCGCTGGAAAATGTCGCAAGAGGGAACGAAAAAGTACTTCGTGCGCGTTTATCAGACGCTGCATTCTTCTATAAAGAAGACGAAAAACTAGTGATTGAAGACAATATTAAAAAGCTTGATAAAGTGGTATTCCATGAGAAACTTGGAACAATCGGCGACAAGCTGAAGAGAGTGACAGACATTGCAACTCGTCTAGCGGCGCATGTCGGAGCAGATGACGAAACCACTAAACGTGTGGCGAGAGCAGCAAGTATTTCGAAGTTTGACCTTGTGACTCAAATGGTCTATGAATTCCCAGAATTACAAGGAATCATGGGTGAGAAATATGCAAGAGCTCTTGGTGAACATGAAGAAGTAGCAAGAAGCATCAACGAGCACTATATGCCGCGCTTTGCTGGTGACGAGGCGCCATCCACTTTGATTGGTGCCATTGTGGCAGTAGCAGATAAGCTTGATTCTATTTGTTCATTCTTCTCAATTGATGTGATCCCAACGGGTTCTCAAGACCCTTATGGACTTAGAAGACAAGCGAGCGGTATCGTTCAAATCCTGCTCGACCGTCATTGGAATATTTCATTTAAAGAGCTGTTAGCACTTGCTCAAGTAAAGGCAGAACATGAAGCTGCTCTGATTGAATTTTTAACGCATCGTTTAAAATATGTTCTTCAAGCAGAGCATATCCGCCATGATGTTGTTGATGCAGTGCTGGATGTTGAAAATATTGAGCCATATGCAGTCGTCAAAAAAGCAGCTGTTCTTGAAGAGAGTGTGAAACAAGAAAGCTTCAAAGAAACGGCTGAAGCATTGGGTCGCGTCATTTCAATCAGTAAAAAAGGGGAAGACGCAGAGATTCAGCCTGAACTGTTTGAAAATGAACATGAGCAAAAGCTGTTTGAGGCGTATCAGCAAGTAGAGAAAGCTGTAAAGGAACATGTAGCAGCAGGGCAATACAGCTTGGCACTTGAGGCACTTGATACGTTAAAAACACCGATTGTTCATTATTTCGATCATACAATGGTTCATGCGGATGATGAGAAACTGAAGCGAAATCGTTTGGCACAAATGGTCAAACTAGCCAAAGTCATTCAATCATTTGCGAATATGAACAATTTAATTGTAAAATAAATACCTAAGAACGGTTGCCTTTTCCGAAGGGCAATCGTTTTTTACTCATTTAATTCACGGTTTTTGAGTGGATTTTTGTTTCATTCGGACAAAGATGCGCTATAATATGATGAGTTATGAAAATGATATACATAAAATAAAGATTTCGCTCTCTCTATTTAAAGGTGGTGAGTACAATCGAGTTAAATAAACGGCAAGAGCAGATTTTACAGATTGTCAAAGAGAATGGTCCGATCACTGGAGAGCATATCGCCGATCGGCTGAACTTAACAAGGGCGACCCTCAGACCGGATTTAGCCATTTTAACAATGTCAGGCTTTTTAGAAGCAAGACCAAGGGTCGGCTACTTTTTCACAGGAAAAACAGGCACGCAGCTTCTCGCAGATAAGCTGAAAAAACTTCAAGTGAAAGACTTTCAATCCATTCCAGTGGTGATACATGAGAATGTTTCGGTTTATGATGCGATTTGTACGATGTTTTTAGAGGATGTGGGCACATTATTCGTTGTGGACGATCACTCTATTTTAACAGGCGTGTTATCAAGAAAAGACCTCCTTCGTGCAAGTATAGGGAAACAGGAGCTTCCATCTATCCCTGTCCATATTATTATGACAAGAATGCCGAACATCACCGTTTGCCGCAAGGAAGATTTCATTATGGATGTGGCGAAGCACTTGATTGAAAAGCAAATAGATGCACTTCCTGTGATAAAAGATACGGATAAAGGTTTTGAAGTGGTCGGAAGAATTACGAAAACAAACATGACGAAAATACTTGTCAGCTTATCGGAGAACGAAATAATCTAATGACAGAAGACTGCGAGGGGATGTTATGAGTAATCGCGTAATTTTTGTGGTATCAGATTCAGTTGGAGAAACGGCAGAGCTCGTGGTCAAAGCGGCACTTAGCCAATTTGATGGCGGCTCATCAGACCATTCAAATATTAGAAGAATCCCGTATGTAGAGGATGTTGGTACGATTAAAGAAGTCATTTCACTGGCGAAAGCAGATAATGGGATCGTCTGCTTTACTCTTGTTGTGCCAGAAATGCGCCAATTCTTAATCGAGGAAGCAGAAGCCAACGGTGTCGTTTATTATGACATCATCGGTCCGCTCATTGATAAAATGGAGACGGCATATGGAAATGAAGCGAAACATGAGCCGGGTCGTGTACGTCAATTAGATGAGGACTATTTTAAAAAGGTAGAAGCCATCGAGTTCGCTGTGAAATACGATGACGGCAGAGACCCTAGAGGTATTCTAAAGGCTGATATTGTACTCATTGGTGTATCACGCACGTCTAAGACACCATTATCTCAATATTTGGCACATAAACGGCTGAAGGTAGCGAACGTTCCAATTGTACCTGAAGTTGATCCGCCAGAAGAGTTATTTTCAGTTGATCCGAAGAAATGTATCGGTTTGAAAATTAGTCCAGACAAACTAAATCATATTCGCAAAGAGCGTTTGAAATCTCTTGGTTTAAATGATCGCGCTATTTATGCGAACATTGAGCGGATTAAAGAGGAACTAGAGTATTTTGAAAAAGTGGTTGACCGCATTAACTGTCAAGTCGTTGATGTATCGAATAAAGCAGTTGAGGAAACGGCAAATGTCATTCATCAAATGCTGACCAAAAGAGGTTCCGAATAAACTCAGGATGCTCCTCCTGGGTTTTTCCTATGGTGGGAAACGGGTAAACAAAAACAATGGCATATTTGCTGCATTTGTATTATAATAAAAAATTGTGATAAAATGATTGATTTTAGGTTTAAGTTAAGTCAAGAACGAATAAACTAATATTGGCAGAAGTCAAGTGATTCTGAACATAACTTTTCGACAAAATGAGTTTTACTGTTGATTGCTTTATAGGGGAAAAGTATGGTCTTTTTGCTTCTCTAAAGCAGGAATAAGGTGGAGGGATGGAGAATTAGTCACCTGAATGAACGTAAAAAAGAGAGGACGATTTATGTCGATGCAGATGCTTGTCCTGTAAAAGACGAAATCCTTTCTGTCGCATCTCAATTTCAAGTACCAGTGACGTTCATTGCTTCATATGAGCATTTTCAAACCAAAAGATCTCCACTTGAAGATTGGCGGTTTGTAGATACACATAAGGAAGCAGCGGATTTAGTCATTGCAAACTCAGCTGCCGCACATGATATTGTCGTCACCCAAGATATTGGTCTTGCCTCCTTACTGCTTCCGAGACAGGTCATTGTTCTGTCTGAAAGAGGACGAATGTACACAAACGAAACAATTGATTTTGATTTGGAACGCAGGCATGTTTCCAGCAAACAGCGAAGAAAAGGTGTATACGGAAAAGGTCCCAAAAAGCTTTTAGAAGAGGATAAGAAGCGATTTATGGCGCAACTACAAAAAATCCTGTCGAATCATGAAGGATTTTTAAATTAAAAGGCGAATAATGTACGACGGAGTGTTATTAGGATGAGCAAACGTATACCAGATGAACTTTTGGAGCAGATCCAAAAAAACGCAGACATTGTCGAAGTGATTGGAGAATACGTACAGCTTAGAAAGCAAGGTCGAAATTACTTCGGTCTTTGTCCATTCCATGGTGAAAATACTCCTTCATTCTCTGTTTCAGCAGATAAGCAAATCTTCCATTGTTTTGGCTGTGGTGCAGGAGGCAATGTGTTTTCGTTCCTCAGACAAATGGAAGGCTACTCATTTATTGAAGCCGTTTCACATGTGGCTGATAAGTACCATATTGATCTGCCTGATCAGGTGGCGAATGCTCAGATGAGTTCCTCTCAGCAAGAGGACACTGCAGATCATAAAATGATTGAGGCCCATGAGCTTCTTAAGAAATTTTACCACCATTTGCTGGTAAATACAAAGGAAGGTCAAAACGCACTCGATTATTTACGGTCCAGAGGCTTTACGGATGAAACAATTGCCAAGTTTGAGATCGGGTATGCTCTTGATTCTTGGGATTTCGTGACCAAGTTTTTAGAAAAACGAGGATTTGATCCTGTGATGATGGAGAAGGCTGGTCTTTTGATTCAACGTGAAAACGGCACAGGCTTTTTTGACCGCTTTAGAGATCGTGTCATGTTTCCTATTCATGATCATCATGGAACGGTCATCGCTTTTTCCGGAAGATCGCTTGGTGATCAGCAGCCTAAATATATGAATAGTCCTGAAACGCCGCTTTTTCATAAAAGTAAGCTGCTTTATCACTTTCACGACGCACGTATGCATATTCGCAAACGCGAACGGGCGGTTCTTTTTGAAGGATTTGCAGACGTCATCTCAGCTGTTACATCAGGTGTCGGTGAAAGTGTTGCAACAATGGGTACGTCTCTTACAGAAGAGCACGTAAAGCTTCTCAGGCGGAACGTAGAAGAGATCATCCTTTGCTATGACTCTGATACGGCCGGATACGAAGCGACCATGAAAGCATCAGATTTGCTTGGAAAAAGAGGATGTAAAGTTCGCGTTGCCATGATACCAGATGGACTTGATCCAGATGATTACATTCGTAAATATGGCGGCGAGAAATTTAGGAATGACATCATAGATGCAAGTGTGACATTAATGACGTTTAAGATGAATTTTTTCCGAAGAGGAAAAAACTTATCAGACGAAGGAGACCGTCTTACTTATATGAAGCAGGTTCTCCGAGAAATCAGCCGGTTAAACGGCTCTTTGGAGCAAGAGATTTACATGAAACAGCTTGCTGGGGAGTTTTCGATCTCACTTGATTCATTAAAAGAACAACTGGAGCTGTTTGAAAAACAGCAGCGGCAAGAAACCAAAAGCACGCAGGAAGAAAACGGGCTTGAAAAACGGCGTGCACATCTGTCAACACAAGTGAGAAGAAAGCGTCTGCGGCCGGCATATGAAAATGCAGAGCGAATGCTGCTTGCTCATATGTTAAAAAGCGATGACGTGATCCGCAAAGTACTTGACAGAATCGGGATTGAATTTAATATAGATTCGCACAGGGCGCTGGCAACGTACATTTATGCCTTGTATGAAGAAGGCAAAGAACCAACGCCGCAGCACCTGATGAACCGGATAGAAGATGATGTCATGAATCAGCTGTTGACGGATATATTGATGATTCAAGTCGGAGACGAACTAAGTGAAGCTGAATTAAGTGATTATGTAAAAAAAGTGTTGAATCATCGGAATTTGTCAATGATAAAGGAAAAAGAACTAGAACGTGCAGAAGCGGAGAGGCAAAAAGATTTCTTCAAAGCGGCAACACTTGCAAAAGAAATTATTCAGTTGAACCGTTCGCTGAAGTAATACGTCTATTATTAATGACAGGACTTACGGCTGGCAATGAATCCTTTACGGGAGGAGCATAAGACCGCAAGCATCTTGCCTTCATCATTATTTATTTTATTTCCTATTTGCTTCGTCATCTGTTTGATAGAGAGAGAAAAGCAGGGCGGAAGTAAATCGCAAGTTACTTTAGAATTCGTTGCAAGCTTTGGAAGGAGGGATCCATAATGGCTGATAAACAAGCCCACGAAACCGAAACTGAATTAACCTTTGAACAGGTGAGAGATAAGCTCACTGAAACGGGTAAAAAACGGGGCGTTTTAACATACGAAGAAATTGCAGAGCGTATGTCTAGCTTTGAAATTGAATCAGACCAAATGGATGAATACTATGAATACTTAGGCGAACAGGGTGTAGAGCTCATTAGTGAAAACGAAGAGACAGAAGACCCAAATGTTCAGCAGCTGGCTAAAGCAGAAGAAGAATTTGACCTGAATGATTTAAGCGTACCACCAGGTGTCAAAATTAATGATCCTGTTCGTATGTACTTAAAAGAAATCGGACGCGTCAATTTGTTATCTGCTAAAGAAGAAATTACGTATGCTCAAAAGATCGAAGAGGGCGATGAGGAATCAAAAAGAAGATTAGCGGAAGCGAACCTTCGTCTCGTTGTCAGCATTGCGAAACGCTATGTCGGTCGTGGTATGCTGTTCCTTGACTTGATTCAAGAAGGAAACATGGGTCTGATGAAGGCGGTTGAGAAGTTTGATTACCGCAAAGGATATAAATTCTCAACATATGCGACTTGGTGGATTAGACAGGCGATCACACGTGCGATTGCCGATCAGGCGAGAACAATCCGGATCCCGGTTCATATGGTGGAAACGATTAATAAATTGATCCGTGTTCAAAGACAGCTTCTGCAAGACCTAGGCAGAGAACCAACGCCTGAGGAAATTGCTGAAGACATGGATTTAACTCCAGAAAAGGTAAGAGAGATTCTTAAAATTGCGCAAGAGCCTGTATCTTTAGAAACACCTATTGGTGAAGAAGATGACTCGCATCTTGGTGATTTTATCGAAGACCAAGAGGCGACATCTCCATCTGACCACGCTGCGTACGAACTCTTAAAAGAGCAGCTTGAAGATGTATTAGACACGCTGACGGACCGTGAAGAAAATGTGCTAAGACTACGTTTCGGACTAGACGACGGAAGAACTCGCACGTTAGAAGAGGTTGGAAAGGTGTTCGGCGTAACAAGAGAGCGTATCAGACAAATTGAAGCGAAAGCTCTTCGTAAATTAAGACACCCAAGCAGAAGTAAACGATTAAAAGACTTCTTAGAGTAGAAACCGGACGGATCTTGAAAGAGATCCGTTCTTTCTTATCAAAAATGAAAACGCTTTTTTCAATCTGATTATATTTTACTGAATAACAAATGAATTTGCAACGTTCTTAGAAAAAAGATGTATAAAAAATACATCTAAATGTGCTGAAGACTTCATTTCTCATCTAGAATCATTTTTGTCTAATCTGTGAACTTGACCAAAGTTTTGTATCATAATTCGTTTACTTTTTGTAAAATTAAAGTAGAATTAGAATTGTTTGCATAGTCTCAAAGGGGTTTTCACAAAGGGGAGGATGAAAGAAATGAAACGGAATCCACTTATACCATTTTTATTGATTGCCATTTTAGGTATTGGACTCACTTTTTTCTTATCAATGAAGGGGCTGAAAGATGAAGAAAAAATTGCCTCTGGGGGCAAAGAGCAAAAGCAAGAAGAGACAGCAAATGCAACGCCGGAAGAATTGTATAAGCAGAACTGCATAAGCTGTCACGGGGAAAACTATGAAGGCGGCGCAGGTCCTGCATTAAAAGGTGTTGGAGACAAGCTTGAAGTAGCTGACATCAAGAAGAAAATTCAAGAAGGCGGCAACGGGATGCCAGGCGGGCTGATTCCAAATGAAAAGCTCGATGAAATGGCGGAATGGGTGTCTAAAATTAAATAATCTTACACAAAAAGCTCTTTTTCAAAAGAAGAGCTTTTTTCATTTGAAAACGACTTTTAAAAAGTCCATAATTTATATAAGATAGACAAGTATGAACATTAAAGAAAAGTAGTGATACGTATGAATGAAATGAATTTATCGAAACGATTAAAAAAAGTCGCGGACTTTTTACCAGATGAGGCAGTCTTCGCTGATATCGGCTCAGACCATGCCTATTTGCCATGCTATGCGATTCTGCATCGAAAAGCAGTGAAAGCCATTGCTGGTGAAATTACCGATGGACCGCTTCAATCGGCGCAGCAGCAAGTACATAGACTTGAATTAGATGAACAGATATCGGTCAGAAAAGGAAATGGCCTTGAAGTCATTGAAAAAGGCGAAGTGAATGCAGTGACAATTGCAGGTATGGGCGGGGCGCTCATCGCAAGCATTCTAAATGAAGGAAGGCATAAGCTCGCAGGCCATGAGCGGCTCATTCTTCAGCCGAATATCCATGCCCACCATATTCGTTTATGGCTTTATCAAGAGGGGTATGAATTGATAGATGAAGTCATTTTAGAAGAGGACGGCAAAATATACGAAATCATCATCGCAGAAAAAGGCGATAAAGATAAAGCCTATAAAGGAATGTCACTTGAAACAGGCATGCTGGTTGGTCCGTTTCTTGCGAAAGAGCAAAATGACGTTTTCCAGCGCAAGTGGATGCAAGAGCTTCAGCATATGGAGAAGATAGAAAGTCAAATTCAGCAGGCGGCGCGGACAGAAGAAAATAAAGAACGCCTTGAAGAGCTGAATGCGAAAATAAAGATGCTAAAGGAGGTTTTGACTGTTGGCTAAAACAGTAAACGGGCATGAAATCATCCAATTATTTGAACAATTCTCACCAAAGGCATACGCCATGGAAGGGGATAAAATTGGTCTTCAGATTGGGACTTTAAATAAAAAAGTAACCAATGTGATGATCACCTTGGATGTATTAGAGAATGTAGTAGATGAGGCGATCGAGCGAAAAGTGGATCTTATTATTGCTCACCATCCGCCGATTTTTCGACCATTAAAACATGTAGCGACGGATCAGCCGTCTGGACGGATCATTGAAAAATGCATCAAACATGATATTGCGGTATATGTGGCACATACGAATTTAGACGTAGCTGATGGCGGAGTCAACGACCTGCTTGCTGAGGCCTTAGAGCTTGAAGAAACAAGAGTGTTAGTGCCGACATACGAAGATCCAATCAAACAGCTTGCTCTGTATGTCCCAGAGGAATTTGAAGAGGCCATCCGGACAGCTTTAGGAAATGCGGGCGCCGGCCATATTGGCAACTACAGCCATTGTGCGTTTTCAAATGAAGGGACAGGCAGCTTTTTGCCATCAGAAGAAGCTGAGCCGTTTATTGGTGAATCGGGTCAATTAGAATTTGTGAAAGAAGTGCGGATTGAAACCATTTTCCCAGCAAGTATAGAAAAACAAGTGATTCGCGAAATGATCAAAGCACATCCTTATGAAGAAGTCGCCTATAGTGTACACACGACAGACCTTCCTCCTATTCAAAAAGGTCTTGGCCGTATTGGAGAGCTAAATGAGCCAATGACACTGAGAGATTTCACACAATTTGTGAAAACGAAGCTAGATGTGAATGGTGCTCGTTTTGTAGGAGACCAAAACGCTGTTGTGAAAAAAGTGGCGGTGCTTGGCGGAGACGGAAATAAATACATCCATCAAGCGAAAAGAATGGGTGCAGATGTGTATGTGACAGGAGACCTTTATTTCCATGTTGCGCACGATGCCATGATGCTAGGGCTGAACGTTGTGGACCCAGGACATTATGCTGAAAAGATTATGAAAGAGGGCGTAAAGGCGAAGCTTCAATCGCTATGTGCGGATAAAAAATATGACGTACAGCTCTTTGTTTCTGAATCGAACACAAACCCTTTTCAATTTATGTAAACAAAAAACGTCAGAGCAGATCCGCTCTGACGTTTTCTTATTTCTTTGTTTTGACGCGAGGTAAAATTTTAGAAAGAGGGACGGTTCGTTCAATCTTCCAAGTTGTTTCATCATCTGGTTCATAGTTTTCTAAGAAACGAATGACTTCCTTTGTAATAGGCGTTGGTGTTGAAGCACCAGCAGTAACGGCAACGGTTTTGACACCCTGCAGCCATTCCAGCTTGAGTTCACTTAAGTCGCCAATACGGTAAGCCTGCGTTCCGGCAATCTCCATTGACACTTGTGCGAGACGGTTAGAGTTATTACTTTTTGGATCGCCGACAACAATGGTTAAATCGGCTTGGCCAGCTTGCTGCGATACAGCTTCCTGACGCACCTGTGTCGCAAGGCAAATTTCTTGATGATACTCGACGTGAGGGTATTTCTCTTTAATCAGCTCCATCAGGTCGTGGACATCCCATTGAGACATCGTCGTTTGGTTCGTGATGAGCAGTTTTTCTGATGTTAAATCGAGTGCCTCAATGTCAGCTTCTGTTTCGACAAGATGTACCTTGTCAGGGGCTACTCCGACAGCTCCTTCTGGCTCAGGATGACCCTTTTTCCCAATATAAATAATGTCATAGCCATCGGCTGTTTTCTCTGAAATGAGTTCGTGTGTTTTCGTTACATCGGGACAGGTCGCATCAATGGCGACAAGGCCTTTTTCTTCTGCGATTTGACGAACCTCAGGAGAAACGCCGTGAGCTGTGAAAATGACTGTTCCACTTTCAACCTGCTTTAAAATGTCTAAGCGGTTTGGACCGTCCAGTGTGTAAATGCCATCTTCTTCGAAGGCATCAGTGACATGTTTGTTGTGCACAATCATACCTAATATATAAATTGGGCGTGGCAAGTTCTTATCAAGTGCGGCATTTTTAGCAATGACCATTGCATCCACAACGCCATAGCAATAGCCACGCGGCGATATTTTAATTACATTCATTTATTCGTCCTCCTGTAGGGAAGTGCTGCTAGAGAAGAACAATATAAAAAGCCGTAAAAAACGGCTTTTTATCATTCTCTTGCTTCCATTATAGCCAAAGTAAGCGTATATATCAAAGATTGTTATACGCAGTGAACACTTCGCCGTTAAAAGATCACTAGACATATAGTTTTGGAACAGAGCTGCCAGATCTTTTTTTCGGTTTTGCTTCAGGAGCAGGTGATGTGTGAGGTGCTGTTTTTTTGACGAGGATGTCTTCTGGTTCTTTATTTTTTTCTATTTCGTCAGTTTGTGCTTCTTCCTCGTGCACTTCTGTTTCCGCGCTGGTCTCCGTTGATTCTGCATCAGCATCATTTGCACTTTCTTCATCATCATCCGCACTGCCAAGCTGGCTGTACAGTTTAATCATCGCCGGCAAATTTCTCACTAAAGGACCGTATTGCTGAATCATTGGCGTAAATTGCTGCGCCATCCCGAGCACTTTTTGAACATTTCCTAACATGCTTGAGAGGGTCGCAGGATTTGTGAAGCTCTGGATTCCTTGTAATCCCGCACCACCTCCAGAGACTCCAGCTCCTCCTGCGCCAGGAAGAAATTTAGAGAGCATGCCTTTAATTCCTGCTCCGCCGCCTAGTGCACGGCTCTCACCTCCTGGAATTCCGCCCATCCCGGGTAAACCGCCTCCCTGTACAGACGGGGAGCGAGGCATCATTTGCTGAAATGGATTGCCTTGCCCTTGAAAAGGCTGTTGGATAGGAGGCTGCTGCCCTCTTTGAAATATTCCGGGCTGTCCGCCATTTCCAAGGTGCCGGCGTGAGGGACGGCGCGGCTGAAAATCGCCCATAGGCCTTTGCCCTAACATACTTGTACCTCCCTTACTGCATTCTCTTTCTCTTCATAGGTTATGCAAGGAAGCACCAATTGGTTTCCTGTAGGAAAAGCGGACATGGTTTTTTTACTGAAAATCAGCTATAATGAGGAGATGAGCAAAAAGGCATTGCCTTAAGGAGTGAAAACATGAAAGAAACGAAATTTACGATATATGAATTAAAGCCTTTTATTATAGATGCTATTCATGAACTAGGCTTTTATGAGCCGACTGATATTCAAAAAAGAATCATCCCTGCTGTTTTAAAAGGAGAAAGCGTGATTGGCCAGTCACAAACCGGAACAGGAAAAACTCATGCCTACTTACTGCCGCTGATTCATTCAATTGATCCAAGCAAAGAACAGGTACAAGTAGTGATTACTGCACCTACAAGAGAATTAGCCAATCAAATTTTCAAAGAAGCTCAAACGATTTTAAAGAATGCTTCTCCAGAAGAAGAGATCAAAGCAAAGCTTTACATTGGCGGAACGGACAAGCAGAAATCAATTCAAAAGCTAAAAAACCAGCCGCATTTGGTTGTCGGTACACCTGGACGTATTGCTGACCTCATTCATGAGCAGGCGCTGAATGTTTACAAAGCGACATCTCTTGTTATTGATGAAGCTGATTTAATGCTGGATATGGGATTTTTAGAAGATGTGGACCGTATTGGTGCACAAATGCCAGAACAGCTGCAAATGCTTGTGTTCTCTGCAACCATCCCAGAAAAACTAAAGCCTTTCCTGAAAAAATATATGGACAATCCAAAGTATGCGCATGTTGAACCAAGACGGATTACAGCTGAAAACATTCAGCATATTTTAGTTCCGTCTAAACAGCGTGATAAATTAAAATTGCTCCATGAAATGGTGACGAATGTACAGCCATATTTAGGGATCATTTTTGCCAATACAAAAACAACTGTTGATGAAATCGCATCGTTCCTACAAGAAAAAGGAATGAAAATCGGTGTGCTCCATGGTGGATTGACGCCGCGCGAACGTAAAAAAGTGATGAAACAAATTGAAGATTTGGAGTTCACTTATATTGTGGCATCTGATCTTGCAGCTCGCGGGATTGACATTAAAGGCGTCAGCCACGTGATTAACTATGAACTTCCATCTGATCTTGATTTTTATGTGCACCGCGTTGGAAGAACAGCTCGTGCGGGTTCATCTGGAATTGCCATGACCATTTATGAGCTGGCTGATGAGGATGCACTCATTCAAATTGAGAAAATGGGCGTTGTGTTTGAAAACAAAACCATTGTTCATGGCGAATGGCGAGATGCAGATGACCGTCTGAAGCGTCAAAGACGTAAAAAAGCCCCAAATGAAATTGAAGAAAAAGCAAAACGTCTTGTGAGAAAACCGAAAGCCGTCAAACCTGGATATAAAAAGAAAATGACACGTGAGATGGATAAAATCAAAAGACAGGAACGTAGAAAGTCAAAGCGTAATGGAAAGTAGGGGGAAACATTGTTAAAGATTGGTTCACATGTATCCATGAGCGGAAAACATATGCTTCTTGCAGCGAGTGAGGAAGCTGCCTCTTATGGTTCGAATACGTTTATGATTTATACAGGTGCACCGCAAAATACGCGCCGAAAAAAAATTGAAGACCTCAATATTGAAGCTGGACAAGCGCATATGAAAGAGCATGGCATGACGGATATCGTCGTGCATGCTCCGTATATTATCAATATTGGAAATACAGTGAATCCAGCGACATTTGAGCTTGGTGTAGACTTCCTTCGCTCTGAGATTGAGCGTACGGAAGCGCTGGGAGCAAGACAAATTGTTCTCCATCCGGGTGCGCATGTCGGAGCAGGGGCAGAGGCAGGGATTCAAAAAATCATTGAAGGTTTAAACGAAGTCATTGTGAAAGGTCAAGAGGTTCAAATTGCACTTGAAACAATGGCGGGAAAAGGATCAGAATGCGGAAGAAGCTTTGAAGAGCTTGCCCAAATTATTGACGGAGTGACACATAACGAAGCTCTTTCTGTCTGCTTTGATACGTGTCACACGCACGATGCTGGTTATCCGATTGTGAGTGACTTTGATGGTGTATTAGAAGAATTTGATCGAATCGTTGGTATTGACCGAATCAAAGTTCTTCATATTAATGACAGTAAAAACGTGCAAGGCGCAAGAAAAGACCGACATGAAAATATCGGTTTTGGTGAAATTGGTTTCGATGCACTGAGCTATATTGTGCATCATCCGCAGCTTCAAGATGTGCCGAAAATTCTAGAAACGCCTTATGTAGGTGAAGATAAAAAGAACAAAAAACCACCTTACAAATTCGAAATTGCCATGCTGAAAGAAAAGCAATTTGATGAAGGCTTACTAGATAAAATTACGGGTCAGTAAAAAAGGATGCAACATGTTGAGGTGCCGCTAAATGCGGCCCTTTTTTGCTTAACTTGTAAACTGGTTAAATAAATTATTCACAGTCTGTGCTGTCTGTTTAGAAGTAATCGCTTCCACTTGCTTAAGAAGCCGGTTACGCTCTGAGTCATTAAAAATATTGATGTTTTTCCCGTTCATGAGTTTGGCCACCTCAGCAGCTTGATGAGACGTTAAACTGACGCCATACTGTTTCGCATACCTTAACAGATCGCTTGCTGTGATCTGATTGAGCCGCTGCAGGACAATTTTTTGAATTAAAATCAATTCCATTCCTCCCCTCTGTAACAATGTATGGGCGAAAACGGAAAATGTGCAAAAAATTTTATTTTATTCTGTGAAATGATAAAATAGTAAAGTGGATAAAATGTTCATTGAAAATTTAACATGTGTAGAAGGGAGAACGTATGGCAAATAGTAAACAGCATAGAAAGGAATCGGTGCCTCATTTTATTTTGAGAATTTTTCTGATTCTAGTAGGAGCTGCATGTGCAGCAGTCAGCATTGAATTATTTTTAGTGCCAAACAATATTATTGATGGGGGCATCATCGGCATTTCGCTTATTTTGGATTATCTCTTTACAGATAACCCGTTTATTAATTTCGCGACGATTGTTGTCATTTTAAATATTCCATTTATGATATCAGGATACAAGCATATTGGGAAAACCTTTCTCATTTCCACTGTGATTGGGATTGTCAGCTTAGCCGTGATTGAATCTTCACTTCATCATGTGGAGGCATTTACAACACAGCCGATCTTAGCCACTGTATTTGGCGGACTATTACTTGGATTTGGTGTTGGACTTGTCATCCGTAATGGAGGTTCAATGGATGGAACAGAGATCTTGGGAATTCTTCTGACGAAAAAAATTCCTTTCTCCGTCGGTGAGTTTGTCATGATCGTCAATGTGTTCATTTTTATTTGGGCGGGCTTTGTTTTCGGACCAGAGCAGGCTATGTATTCTGTCATGACATATTATTTGGCAATGAAAACAATTGATGCTGTTATTCAAGGGCTTGATGAAACAAAAGCTGTCATTATCGTCTCAGACTATTATGATGAAATTTCAGATGCGATTCTGCATCGACTCGGCAGGGGAACGACAAAGCTGAGAGGAAAAGGCGGCTATACAGATGAAGAAAAAGATGTCATCTACGCCGTTGTCACAAGGCTTGAAATTACAAAGCTGAAATCCATTGTATTTGAAATTGATGACCAAGCATTTATCACGATTATGGATACGCATGAAACAAAAGGCGGTAAGTTCAAAACAGCCATTCATTAGCTTTTATTTTACTTTTTTATCTTTCTTTTATATAATGAAATGTATGTATGGACAGAGAAAATGGCAAAAGCCATTTTCTTTTTGTTGTATAAATCGTAATCATTCTTTTTATATTGATTAAAGGTGGAAAGATTCATGGCAAAGCCAATTATTGAAATGAAGGACATTTCGTACTCGTATGGACAGCGAAATGTCATTGATCACATTCATTTAACAGTAGAGGAAGGAAACTTCCTAGCACTTGTTGGACCGAATGGTTCTGGTAAAACAACCTTATTAAAATGCCTGCTTGGGCTCATTAAACCGCAGCAGGGTGAATTAAAGCTATTTGGCACGCCTGTCTCAAAATTTAGAGACTGGGATCAAATTGGATTTGTTTCTCAAAAGGCGAATAGCTTTAATACAGGTTTCCCTGCTTCTGTATATGAGGTCGTCGCAAGCGGACTGACCGCAAAAATTGGTTTGTTTAAACGAATGAGCAAACAGGATAAATGGCAAGTGGAAGATGCTATTCGCTCAGTTGGCATACAGGATTTAAAGCATCAAAACATCGGTGAGCTTTCTGGCGGCCAGCAGCAGCGTGCATTTATTGCCCGTGCGCTTGTCAGTCAGCCGAAGCTGCTCATTTTGGATGAGCCTACGGTTGGGGTTGACCAGCGGACAGTAGAAGGCTTTTATCAGCTGCTCGAAACATTGAACAAAGAAAAAGGAATGTCTTTAATTCTCGTCACACACGACGTTGGCACTGTTTCTGATAAAGTCACCCATGTGGCTTGTTTAAATCAGACACTGCATTTCCACGGGGATGCAGAAGCGTTTGATTCAATGGATGATCAGGCGCTATCCCAATTTTACGGGCATGACATTCAAGTGATTCATCACGATCATCATCACCATCATGGGGGACATGAATAATGCTATTTCCATTTTTTCATTATGAATTTTTACAAAATGCGTTTATCGCAGGGTTACTGATTGGTTTTATTGCGCCCTTACTTGGTGTATTTATTGTCGTAAGAAGGCTTTCGCTTATTGCAGATGCCCTCAGTCACGTATCACTTGCCGGTATTGCCGCAAGTCTATTTCTTGATAAAAAGTTTGGTCTTTTGACAGGGGTAAGCCCGCTCTACTTAGGGATGGCTTTTTCTGTTGCCGGTTCATTGTTTATTGAGCGCCTGCGCTCTGTGTATAAGCATTATCAGGAGCTTGCCATTCCCATCATCTTATCAGGTGGTATTGGGATTTCCGTCATCTTCATTTCACTAGCGAATGGCTTTAATACAGATTTGTTTAGTTATTTATTCGGAAGTGTCAGTGCGGTTTCAAGACTTGATCTTTGGCTTATTGTAGGGATCTCACTCGTTGTTGTGTTAGTTGTTGTGCTTTTATATAAAGAATTGTTTCTGCTTTCTTTTGATGAAGAGCATGCAAAGGCTTCTGGTATTTCAGCAAAATGGATTCATTTTATTTTTATCTTAGTCGTTGCACTTGTCATTGCGGCATCGATGCGGATCGTCGGTACACTGCTTGTGTCGGCGCTCATGACGCTTCCTGTTGCAGCAAGTATCCGCATTGCCAAAGGATTCAAACAGGCGATTTTCCTTTCGATCTTGTTTGGTGAATTGTCTGTATTGGCCGGATTGATTTTAAGCTATTATCTTGATTTAGCGCCAGGCGGAACCATTGTGATGCTGTCGATCTTGATTTTAATCGGGTGTATTAGTATTGGGAAATTCAGAAGGGGGAATCAACATGAACGTACAAGAAGCGCTTGATTTATTAAAGGAAAAAGGCTACAAATATACAAGCAAACGTGAAGATATGCTTCAATTGTTTTCTGATTCTGATAAATACTTGACTGCTAAAAATGTGCTGACGGCACTAAGTGAAGATTACCCGGGTCTCAGCTTTGATACGATTTATCGAAACTTGTCACTATATGAAGACCTTGGAATATTAGAAACAACGGAATTGTCAGGGGAGAAATTATTCCGTTTTAAATGTTCATTTTCCCATCATCACCACCACTTTATTTGTCTTACATGCGGGAAAACAAAAGAGATCGATGCCTGCCCTATGGACAAGCTCGACGCCGATTTAGAGGATTATCATATTAGCGGACATAAATTTGAAATATATGGAACGTGTCCTTCTTGCGAACCGAAGGAAGTTCACTCATGAAAAAGTCAGCCATGGAGCTGGCTTTTTTGTTTTGTCTTTTGAAAACGTTTTACAAAGGGAGGCTGTTTCATTAAAATGAGATCAAGGTACTACTTTTTAAAGTAAAGGGAGGGTTAAAAGTGGCCTATTACGTCGTGTTTGATGTAGGCGGGACGAGAACAAAACATGGATTAATGGATCAGGATGGGGAGCTTGTCACAAGTGGTGACTATGAAACGAACTGCCGGCAGCTTGAACCGTTTTTAGAAGCCATGGCGGATGTGGTCAGGCAATATCAAAGGATACAGGATGTCAGCGGTATTGCCATCAGTCTTCCAGGTTTTGTGGACAGTGAATCAGGTTATACAGAATTTGCAGGCGCCATCATCGCCTTAAATGGCCAAAATGTAAAAACACTTTTAGAAAAGAAAACGTCTATTCGTGTAGAAGTGGAAAATGATGCGAACTGTGCAGCTCTCGCAGAAAAATACAGCGGTCATGCAAAAGATTGTGACAGCTTTATTTGTATGACAATTGGCACGGGTGTCGGCGGGGGTATTTTTGCTAATGGTCAGCTTGTGCGGGGTGCATCCTTCCGCGGTGGTGAATTTGGCATGATGCTGACAGAAACGGAAAATGGCCAGTTTACAACTCTTAACAGCAGCGCTTCAACGGCTGGATTAATTCGGAGCTATAAAGAAAAGCAAGGAATTCCGCAAAGTGCTCAAATAGACGGTCAAGAAATTTTTGAAAAGGCGAAGTATGATCCGGCCATTGAGAAGCTGGTGGATCAATGGTACAAGCGAATCGCCATTGGCGTTTACAATGTAGCGACTGTTCTTAACCCGGAGAAAATCCTCATTGGCGGAGGCGTAAGTGCAAGACCAGATTTATTACAAAACATTGAAAAACATTTACATACACTGCATGCGTGGAAGAACATTCAGGTGAAGCTGGAAACTTGCTACTACTTGAATCAGGCAGGCATGAAGGGGGCACTGTACCATTTCCTCATGAAAGAAGGGCAGCTTGCTCCATCGAAAAAGCCGATACATTAAATGTATCGGCTTCAGCGTGTAGACTATTCCTCGGGTTTGTTCCGCTTCGGTGCTCGCTCAGTTACATTAATAAGCAGTTTGCAGACGCTGCTCGTATTGTTTGATCCACTTAGATGCTTCCTGCCAGTTGTTTACGCGTATAATTCTGTCGTCAATTGGCATCTGGTTATAAGGGGAGTTGAAAAGTATAACCGGGATGTCAGCCTCTTTTGCAATCATTGTGGCATTGCCATGATGGTCTTCAAAAAATACATCAATTTTGTGCTTTTGAACGGCTTCCAGCTTATAATGACCGCCAACCAGCTCAATAGCATCATAGTGCACATCATGTTCTTGAAACCACTTGTAGGTGATATCCGAATGCTGCTGCCTTCTTGCGGTAATATAAATCAGTCTGTGCTGTAGCTTCATTTCGTCGAGGATCTCTTTTGCACCCTCAGCAGGCATTGCCTGTTTATAAATAAGAGGCTCGTGCTGATCCATCCAGCCCCAAAATTCTTCTTGAGAAATCTTTAAAAGCTTCGTCAAATCATACTCTGTCATATCATCTAGTGTCATGGCACATTGGAACGACTCATTTAAGTAGGGGACAAAGGTGTCCTGTGCCGTCACTGTACCATCAATATCAATTCCTAAACGTAACATGCCCACACTCCTCATTTTTATACTCTTAAAGTGTAACATAATCAATTCACAATTCCAGCAAGTTTTAGCAATCATGAAACAGACATTTTTGCTCATACTAAAAAAGCTCCTTTCTATTAACCAAAAGGGGGAATTGATCATGGAAAGAGACGAGGATTTCAGAAGAAATGATCGTGAAATCGACACACACTTTAGTAATGATGATGGCTATTTAGAGGAAACAGCTGCTGAAATTGCAGAGCCATATCAAGCTTCAAGAGATCGAGAAGATAGACGAGGACGTGACCAAGCAGGTGACGAATCAGGCAGTAAAGGGATAGGCTATACAGCACTCGCGATTGCGATTATCTCATTATTTGTCTTGCCGGTGCTATTAGGGGTAGCGGCAATCGTCGTTGGTTATATTGCAAGAAGAAAAGGAGCACATGCGCTTGGCGCGTGGTCAATTGGGATCGGAATTGTTTCCGTCATCCTAGGCATATTTATCACCCCGTTCTTTTAACAAGAACAGAAAAACGCCTGACTATGACGTCAGGCGTTTTTTGTTAGGCATTCGCTTGTTTTTCTTTTTCAGCTTCCATTTTCGCATAATGTTCTTCAGCAATTTTATCGATTTCTTTTTTCAGTTCTTCGACCATTGTTTCTTCCGGTACTTTACGAACAATTTCACCTTTACGGAACAATAAGCCTTCGCCTCTAGCGCCTGCGATACCGATATCCGCTTCACGTGCTTCACCTGGACCGTTAACAGCACACCCGAGAACAGCTACTTTAATTGGTGCTTTGATTTTAGAAATATATTCTTCGACTTCATTTGCAATGCTGATGAGGTCAATTTCAATTCGTCCACAAGTTGGGCAGGAGATCAGTGTTGCTGCATTTGATGCAAGACCAAATGATTTCAACAATTCACGTGCTACTTTTACTTCCTCAACTGGGTCAGCGCTTAATGAGATACGGAGTGTGTTCCCAATCCCCATATTCAAAATAGCGCCTAGTCCAGCTGCACTTTTGACTGTACCTGCAAATAACGTACCTGATTCTGTAATCCCAAGGTGAAGAGGATAATCAAAGGCTTTAGCCGCTTTTTCGTATGCTTCAATTGCAAGGTTTACATCAGATGCTTTCATACTGACGATGATGTCATGAAAGTCTAGGTCTTCTAGAATTTTAATGTGATGCAGTGCACTTTCGACCATACCATCTGCTGTTGGATAGCCGTATTTATCAAGAATTTTTTTCTCTAATGAACCAGCGTTTACGCCAATACGAATGGGAATGCCTTTTTCTTTTGCTGCTTTGACAACAGCTTCGACTTTTTCTCTTCTTCCGATGTTTCCTGGATTGATTCGGATTTTGTCTGCGCCTGCTTCAATCGCTTTCAGTGCAAGCTTGTAGTCAAAATGAATATCCACAACAAGCGGGATGTTAATTTGTTTTTTTATGTCCGCAATTGCATTTGCTGCACGCTCATCTGGACATGCGACACGCACGATTTGACAGCCTGCCTCTTCTAAACGTTTAATTTCAGCGACTGTCGCTTCGACATCATGTGTTTTGGTTGTTGCCATACTTTGAATGACAACCTCATTATTTCCACCTATAGTTAAAGGTCCCACTTTGACGGGACGCGTTTTAGTACGATGTGTGACTTCACTCACTTGTCAATCGCTCCTTAGTGTACAAGCAATCATTTGCCGTGTACGTCGTGTTTTACAGTTCATATTGTAACAGTCTCTTTGTATGAATGACAAGGAATTAACGTTTTATCTCTTATAGACAGGAAACTTATATGTGCTGCCTGCCCTGATTTCGTTCGCCTTGACACCTTGATTCAGCTCCTCGAAATCTTTAATGACATCATCAAGTGGCTTGCTTGTATGTACGATGGAGAGGACAGTGTCACCTTGTTTAACAGTGACATTCTTATAAGTCTTTTTCTCAGCTGTTTGAAGCGCACTTGCTGGGACAGCTGGGTTTTCCTCAACAGGGATGGTTCCATTTTTCAAATCAAAAAAGATAATAAAGAGGACAAACAAACTGATTAGTAAAAAAAGAATTCGCCGCATTTTACTCACCGCTTTTAAGAGTTTACTTCAGTCTATGCATGTCTTGAAATGATAGAACCAAAAAGAGGAGAAAAGCTGGAAAGGATGGCTCTAGTCCGTTCTAGTATGACTTGTAATAAAACTGCTTGGATCGGTGGTGTAAATAGGAGAGCAAGCTCATATGACGATTTATGATAAAATAAAAAAGGGGGAGATTTAATGAAGAAAGTTAGTCAGCATATATATGTGAGAACACTAACAGAAAATGATGCAGAATCACTGTTAACATTAGAGCTTGAGAATCGCTCATATTTTCAGGAATTTACACCTTTGGTCAAAGATGATTTCTTCACGTTACCTCGTCAAATTGAACGAATTCAGCGGAGTAGGCAAAGAATTGCACAAGATGAATCTTACATGCATGGTATTTTCTTAAATGAAACAGGTGCTTTAATTGGGACGATCTCATTAAGCTCTGTCGTAAGAGGTCCGATAGAAGGAGCTTGGCTCGGGTATGTACTCGATCAAAGGCAGGGCGGAAATGGATATATGACAGAAGCCATTCGTTTAATCATTGACTTTGCCTTTTTTGAGTTGAATCTCCATCGTATTGAGGCTGGAGTAAAGCCAAGTAATAAGGGTTCCATTCGTGTACTTGAAAAGACAGGTTTTGAAAATGAGGGACTAAATCGTAAAAAAGTAAAGATTAATGGAGTGTGGGAGGATCACTATTTGTTTGCGATCATCCATCCAGATGAGTCCTAGCATGAATAGACATAAAAAGCTCCTCCGAGCCGGGGGAGCTTTCATTGTATAGACAAATCCTTGTTGGATGGATCATTTGCTTTTTTTGGCAGGGATTTCTTTCACAACAAGATATAAAAAGATAAAGTTAATGACCCAATTTAATAAAAATGAGTTTGCAACAGGCGTGTTTAATGCACTCATAATGGCGAAAAAGACCGTTGTTAATGTGAGTGAATAAGCGGAGAGCTTCCAAAGCATTTGGAAGGACAGCTCTTTTTGCTGCATTCGTTTAATAAATGTACCAAGCATCGCAAGGAATGTTGCGCTGATAAACATGAGAGCCGCAGTTGATAGATATAGCAGTACACAGATGACAGGGATGATAATCGCTTGGTTCTGATTTGTGACGCGGGCGAGTTCATCTTTTGTCAGCGTTCCACCAAGGAGCTGGTATGGAATATCTGTCATTTGTCCATCAATGGCAATCACTGCTTTTTCCTTTAACAAAGCGATGGCCGCTTGCTTTGATTCAAGCTCACTTGCTTTTATTTTTTCAGCAGGATCAAAGATAATCGTGATGCCGTTTTCTTCTTTTTCTATTGGTTCACTTTGATCCGCTTGAAGCTTTCCTTTTTCGATTGAAAAGTCGGGTAAATCTTTTTTGATCACATGCTGAAATCCTGACATCGCATTCGAGATCTCTTGGCTCATATGATACCCCTGAGGAACTGCTGCGATAATTGAGAGGATAAAAATGAATAAAATCGCTTTACCGATCCCTGTAAACCGTGCTTTAGCAATATCTTTTGGTGAATAAATTCCTTTTAACAATAGATTAAATACGTTCAATACCCATTCACTTCCTACATTCTTTTCTATTTCTCATATTGTATCAATGTCTATCCATCAAGTACAAGTATGGCCTTCATCACTGGTTAAGATAGAGGGAATGAGGCATAATGTATACAGCATATAAAAAGGAGGCGGCACGGTCTTGGACATTCTGTATTGGATACTGATTGGCTGTGCATTTATCATTGCGTTTGTTGGACTGGTTTATCCAATTATCCCGAGTGTGGTCTTTATGGTTCTCGGATTTATTCTATATGGCTTCTTCTTTAGCTTCGAGCCGCTTACCCTGACGTTCTGGCTCATTCAAGCCATGTTTACTGCCGTCTTATTTGCGGCAGATTATGTCTCAAACCTTATTGGGGTAAAGCGCTTTGGCGGCAGCAAGGCAGCTATTTGGGGAAGCACCATTGGGTTATTAGCTGGTCCTTTTGTGATACCCATTGCAGGAATTATTATTGGTCCATTTCTTGGGAGTGTCATTGCAGAGCTCCTTGTTCATCAAAAAGATCTGAAGACGAGTGTGAAAGTCGGATTAGGCTCATTAATTGGATTTGTATCAGGTGTTTTTGCAAAAGGATTGATTCAAGCGCTGATGCTGGGGATCTTTTTATTTTATGTCCTTCGCTAAGTGAAAAAGGGTGTTTAAAACTTTTTCAAAAGGGCTAAATACAAAATAAACACTGAAATGTTTCAGAACATGAGCAATAACGTTGAAACAAGCTGTTTCTTTTGATACTCTTTGAGTAGGGTGAATTGCTGACTTACAGAGGAAGCATTTCAGTACATACATTTTAAGGAGGAATTTAACCATGGCTTTTAAACTTCCAGAATTACCATATGCTTACGATGCATTAGAACCACATATCGACAAGGAAACAATGACGATTCACCACACAAAACACCACAACACATATGTAACAAACTTAAACAAAGCAATCGAAGGTGTATCAGCTCTTGAAGATCAATCAATTGAAGAGCTAGTGGCTAACTTAAACTCAGTGCCTGAAAACATTCGTACAGCTGTACGTAACAATGGCGGAGGACATGCGAACCACTCATTATTCTGGACGCTTCTTTCACCAAACGGTGGCGGCGCACCAACTGGTGAACTTGCAGATGCGATCGAAAAAGAACTAGGTGGATTTGAAAAATTCAAATCTGATTTCGCTGCAGCAGCTGCAGGACGCTTTGGTTCTGGTTGGGCATGGCTTGTTGTGAACAATGGAAAACTTGAAATCACAAGCACGCCAAACCAAGATTCTCCTTTAACTGAAGGAAAAACGCCAATTCTAGGACTAGACGTTTGGGAGCATGCTTACTACCTAAACTACCAAAACCGTCGTCCTGATTACATTTCAGCATTCTGGAATGTTGTGAACTGGGATGAAGTAGCTCGCCTTTACAGCGAAGCAAAATAATGATTTGATTTGAAAAGACCTGCTTTCAAGAGAAGCAGGTCTTTTTATATTTTCCCTCCTTTTTTTTTTTACATATCTGCCTTTTGATGAGACAGACTATTGTGTAGAAAAGGAGAATGAATGGTATGAGCAGATTAAAGAAAATGTTCGGGGACATGGATGTTACAAAAGATTTATTGCTCCTCCTCACGATTGGCGGGTTATACGCACTTGCCATTGCGCTTTCGAATACGTTTGTAAATGTGTACTTATGGAAACAGTCTGGGAAATTCACGGATCTTGCGATTTATAACTTGGCCATTGTGGTGCTTCAGCCCATTACGTTTTTATTCGCTGGCCGGCTTGCAAAAAAAATAGACCGGGCGTTTGTCCTTCGTTTCGGTGTCATCTTTTTAGCCGCTTTTTATTTAATTGTCTTAATGGCAGGAGAACAAGCGGCCGCACGGCTAGTTTTATTGGGAAGTGTCCTTGGGATCGGCTATGGTTTTTACTGGCTTGCTTTTAACGTACTCACCTTTGAGATCACCGAGCCTGAAACAAGAGACTTCTTTAATGGATTTCTCGGTGTGCTTTCCTCAACTGCCGGCATGATCGGTCCTCTCATTGCGGGGATTGTCATTTCTCAGTTAACGGATGATACAGGCTACACAGTCATTTTCACATTATCGCTTTTTTTGTTTTCACTAGCGGTTGTGATGAGCTTTTTCCTCAAAAGAAGGCAGTCTAAAGGCAAATTTATGATCAAACAAATTTGGAAAGAACGTCATGCAGACGAGAATTGGCGTAGGATTACAACAGCTCACTTTTTTCAAGGGCTTCGTGAAGGGGTCTTTGTCTTCTTAATCAGTGTCTTTGTGTTTATTGCAACAAACAGTGAGCTTGCTCTTGGGACGTTTGGTTTAGTGAATTCAGGTGTTGCCTTTTTTGCTTATTTCTTCGCTACACGTTTGATTAAGAAAAAGTGGCGGAAGAAGGCCATCATGCTTGGCGGGCTGATTTTATACGGCGCCTTGTTTTTAATCGTTTTCCACTTGTCCTATGTATCACTTCTGATGTATGCGGTAGCCATTGCAATAGGATATCCACTCCTGCTTGTTCCTTATGTATCCTTAACATATGATGTCATTGGTCATGCAAGGTACGCCAGAAAGGCCCGAATTGAATATATTGTGGTCAGAGAGCTATTTTTAAATGCCGGCCGTATTTGTTCGATTGTTTTGTTCCTGCTGTCTGTCACCTTACTAGGTGATGAGCTCGGAATCCCTGCATCACTTGTTGTGCTCGGAGCGGGGCACACCCTCATTTATTACTTTGTAAAAGATATTCATTTGAAAGAAAAAACAGCTGATATGAAAGAGGCTGACGGTCAAAAGCCAGTTTCTCAAACGAACCTTATTAAGGGAGAAAGGTAAAATTTCTTACCTATGGAACATCAAATTTCTAGATAAATGATAGAAAAACCGCTAAAATGATGATGGCACCTTTTATACACAAAAAGGGGTGCCATTTCTTTCTTGATAGAAAAGGTGATGTGATGAGAAACAAGAAAAACAAAAAAGACGCGAAGGAAGGGCGCAAAACACTTCCGATCCGGCTGAATTTATTATTTTTAGCTGCCTTTATTATTTTTACCGGCGTTGTCGTTAGACTCGGATTTGTGCAAATTGTCAATGGAGAAGATTATAAAAAGCAGGCAGAAAAACAAGAGGATGTGAATGTCAGCTCATCTGCTCCGCGCGGAAAAATTTATGATCGAAACTACAATACGATTGTCAGCAATAAAGCGCTGAATGCCATTACATATACGAGAACCTCGACGACTTCACAAGAAGAGCGGCTCAAAGTGGCATCAAAATTAGCGGATATGATTCATGTGAGTACGAAAAAAATCACAGATCGTGACAAAAAAGATTTCTGGATCTTAACGCATCCGAATGAAGCGAAAAAGCTTGTTCAAAAGGAATCAGAATTAAAGGGTGACGATAAGGTCTCTGATGATAAACTATATGAGCTTCAGCTAAAACGCATCACAGACAAGGAATTAAATCAACTGACGAAAAAAGATTTACAAGTGCTTGCCATTAAAAGGCAGATGGATGGAGGCTATGCACTTACGCCTCAATTTATTAAAAATGAAGATGTAAAGCCAAGCGAAATTGCTTACGTCTCTGAGCATTTGGACGAGCTTCCAGGTGTTGATGTGACGACAGACTGGTCACGCAGCTATCCGTATAAAGGACTGCTCCGCAGTATGCTCGGCAGTGTGTCTTCGAGTGATGAAGGTCTTCCGCAGTCACTTCTTGAGCATTATCTATCACTCGGCTACAGCCGAAATGACCGTGTAGGAAAAAGCTATCTCGAATATCAATATGAAGATGTCCTGCAGGGCCAAAAGGAAAAAGAACAGAGTACAACTGATAAACAGGGCAATGTCACAAGCTCTAAAGTGTTAACAGAAGGTAAGAGCGGGAAAGACCTTGTGCTGACAATTGATATTCAGCTGCAAAAAGCGGTTGAAAAAATTATTGAAAAGAACTTGAGAAGTGCGAAACAAAGAGGGGGAACTGAGCTTCTTGACCGCGCATTTGTTGTCATGATGGACCCGAGAAATGGAGAGGTTCTCTCTGTTGCGGGTAAGCAGATTTCAAACAAAAACGGAAAATACAAATTCGATGACTACGCATTAGGAACGATGACATCCTCATATGCGATGGGATCAGCCGTAAAAGGGGCAACGGTATTGACTGGATATAAAACAGGCGCTATTCATATTGGAAGTACCCAATACGATGAACCTCTCTATATCGCCCAGTCGCCGCCAAAGAAATCCTATCAAAATATGGGACTCATTAATGATTTAACTGCACTAGAGCGTTCATCAAACGTATATATGTTCAAAACCGCAATCGCCATTGGGAAAAGCGAATATCGTAAGAATCAGGCGCTCCCAATTGATCCGAAAGCATTTGATACGTTCCGCTACAATTTCAGTAAATTTGGTCTTGGCGTCAAAACAGGTATTGACCTGCCAAACGAAGCAACGGGCTACAGAGGAACGTCTACACAATCGGGGCTCTTACTTGACTATGCGATTGGACAGTATGATACGTTTACACCGCTGCAAATGGCGCAATACGTTTCAACCATTGCAAACGGCGGATATCGTTTACGTCCGCAGCTTGTCAAAGAAGTGAGAGAGCCAGACCCGCAGCGCGGTATTGGAGCTGTGACGGAATCCGTCAAACCGGATGTATTGAATAAGCTAGACATGACAAGTGATGAAATCAAGCGTGTCCAGCAAGGCTTCAAGCTTGTGATGCAGAACCCAAGAGGGACAGCCTATTCAAACTTTGGCAACAAAAAGTATAATCCAGCTGGCAAAACAGGAACCGCTCAATCATTCTATGACGGTCCAATTAAAAGCAAGCGCGGTACACCGACTTATAACACAACTCTTGTTGCGTATGCGCCTGCTGATAATCCAGAAGTGGCTATTTCCGTTGTCGTGCCATGGGTGTATCAAGACTACAACCAGCGCTATCCAATTACAAATGATATTGGTGAACAAGTATTAGATAAGTACTTTGAACTGAAATCAAAACAGGAAAGCAATGATACACAGGCGAAAAACAAAAACAAAATTGAAAATGAAGCAGAAACAAATAACTAGACCTTTCATAGGTAAAAACGCTCACTTTTTGTGGGCGTTTTTTTTACGTTTTCTTCAAAAATTCCGATATAAATTGACAAAATTCATAAAAAACGCCGCAATTTCTCTACAAAACTTCGACATTTACAAAACCTTAACATTCCATTTAAACGAAATTAATAAAGAACCTTTAATGTATTACTCGTAGGACAAATTATTCAGGGGGTATTCTTGAAATGAAAAAGAACAAATTATGGCTGCTTACTTTCCTTACTATCGCATTGTTAGCATTCGTCACAGCATGCGGAAACAGCAGCTCAAGCGGAGATTCAAAAGACAGTAAAGGAAATGCTTCAAACAAAGATGAGGCATCAGGTTCCATTACCATCTCAGGATCATCTGCGATGCAGCCTTTAGTTCTTGCGGCAGCAGAAAAATTCATGGATAAACATCCAAAAGCCGATATTCAAGTACAAGCCGGCGGTTCAGGAACAGGACTTTCTCAAGTTTCAGAAGGATCTGTACAGATTGGTAACTCAGATGTATTCGCTGAAGAGAAAGACGGAGTCGACGCAAAAGCTTTAAAAGACCACAAAGTAGCAGTTGTTGGAATGGCCGCAGCTGTAAACCCTGAAGTGGGTGTCAAAGACATCACAAAGGACGAATTGAAAAAAATCTTCACTGGTAAAATCAAAAACTGGAAAGAGCTTGGCGGGAAAGACCAAAAAATCACGCTTGTTAACAGACCTGATTCTTCAGGAACACGTGCAACATTTGTGAAATATGCACTTGATGGTGCAACACCTGCAGAAGGAATCACAGAAGATTCTTCAAACACAGTGAAAAAGCTGATTGCAGAAACACCAGGTGCGATTGGATACCTAGCATTCTCTTATTTAACAGATGACAAAATTACACCGCTTAGCATTGATGGTGTGAAACCAGAAGAAAGCAATGTAGAAAGCGGTAAATATACAATTTGGGCATACGAGCACTCTTATACAAAAGGTGAGCCGGAAGGTCTAGCAAAACAATTCTTAGATTACCTTATGAGTGACGAAGTACAAAAAGAAATCGTCAAAGACCAAGGCTACATCTCAGTCTCTAATATGAAAGTAGAAAGAGACGCAACAGGCAAACAATCGGATAAGTAAGAGGTCTTGAATTGCTGATGAAGGAAAAGTGGAGCATTTCACTTTTCCTTTTATGACATTCATAGGAGTGTAGAAAAAGATGAAGCAGATAGAACATACAGAAGCGAGCGATCGGCTGATCAGCTCGAAGAAAAATAGGCAAATGGATGAAGTAAGAGGAAGTATTTTGGTGAAATTCTGCGCATTCTTAATGATTGCAGTATCCATCGCCATCACAATATTCCTTGGCATTAAGGGTTTACAATCTTTCATCGTAAATGGTGTAAGCCCAATTGAGTTCTTAACCAGTATCAATTGGAACCCAACAGCAGAAAACCCGGAGTACGGCGCATTTCCTTTTATCTTTGGATCGATCGCCGTCACGCTTCTATCGGCACTTATTGCAGCGCCGCTAGGCATCGCAGGAGCGATCTTTATGACAGAAATTGCACCTGCATGGGGCCGGAAAATTCTCCAGCCAGTCATTGAATTGCTTGTAGGGATTCCATCCGTTGTTTACGGATTCATAGGTCTTACAGTATTGGTGCCGTTTATCGGACATTTCAAGTCAAGCGGCTCAGGGCATAGCGTGTTAGCAGGAACGATTGTCCTGTCTATTATGATTCTGCCAACCGTTACATCTATTGCAACTGATGCAATGGCTTCCCTTCCAAAAAGCTTACGTGAGGGATCCTATGCACTTGGCGCTACAAGATGGCAAACGATTAGACGTGTGCTTGTACCGGCAGCTCTTCCAACATTAATGACAGCAGTCGTTCTTGGAATGGCAAGAGCATTTGGTGAAGCCCTTGCCGTTCAGATGGTCATTGGAAACACGCGTAATTTACCAGAGAGCATTATGGATACAGCTGGTACATTAACAACCATTATTACGTTAAACATGGGTCACACAACGTATGGAAGTGTTGAAAACAATACACTTTGGTCAATGGGTCTTGTCCTTCTAGTTGTATCGTTTATGTTCATACTCATTATCAGATACTTGTCGTCTAGGAGGAAGATTTAATGAATAGCAAAATGACCGATCGTTTTGCCACGTTTGTTTTTGGATTATGTGCCGCCATTATTACGGCGATCCTAGTTGGTTTGTTTTCTTATATCATCTTCAACGGTGCAAAAGAATTAAATTTTGACTTTTTGACAACCCGCTCAAGTGCAATTGGCTCTGGCGGCGGTATTAGGGATCAGCTGTTTAACTCGTTTTACATTTTGTTTATAACAATGCTGATCACAGTACCACTTGGTGTCGGCGGTGGAGTGTACATGGCTGAATATGCGCCTCAAAACAAAGTCACTGATTTTATTCGCACATGTATCGAAGTGTTGTCTTCACTTCCTTCTATTGTCATTGGTATGTTTGGTTTACTCATGTTTGTCAATTTAACAGGCTGGGGCTATACGATCATCGGAGGAGCTCTTGCGCTCACGGTGTTTAACTTGCCAGTGATGGTCAGGGTGACAGAAGACGCGCTTCGCTCTGTACCGAAGGATCAAAAGGAAGCATCACTTGCGCTTGGTGTGACGAAATGGCATACAGTGAAGACAGTCCTGATTCCTGGTGCGATTCCTTCTATTATTACCGGTGCGATTTTAGCATCAGGAAGAGTCTTTGGGGAGGCAGCAGCGCTTCTTTTCACAGCAGGTCTCACCACACCGCGTCTTGATTTTACAAACTGGAGTCCATTTTCTGATACGTCACCACTGAATATTTTTAGACCGGCAGAAACATTAGCCGTTCATATATGGAACGTCAATACACAAGGAATCATTCCAGATGCAGAGGCCATTGCAAATGGTGCATCAGCCGTACTTGTGCTTTCAGTTTTAGTATTTAACTTAGCAGCTAGATGGCTTGGTTCATTTATTCATAAAAAGCTTACGTCAAAATAATGTGAGAGAGGTGTGAAGGGGATATGGTTCAAATGCTAGCAGAAAAAAAAGAGATTGCAGCAAAAAAGGCTCCACTTCAAGCGGAACAGATTTTACAGGTGCAGGATTTAAGCATTTATTATGGTGAAAAAAGAGCGGTCAATCACATTTCATTTGAAATTGAGAAGAACGCAATTACCGCATTAATCGGCCCATCGGGCTGCGGGAAATCAACCTTTTTACGCAGCATTAACCGCATGAACGACTTGATCCCAGGTGCGAGAAGTGAAGGTGCGATCATGTACGAAGGACTCAATATTTTGGATGACCGCATTAATGTGGTGAATTTAAGAAGAGAAATCGGCATGGTTTTCCAAAAACCAAACCCATTTCCTAAATCGATCTACAATAACATTACCCATGCGTTAAAGTATGCGGGTGAAAAAAGAAAATCAGTACTTGATGATGCAGTAGAGGAAAGCTTAACAAAAGCAGCGCTGTGGGATGAAGTCAAAGATCGTCTGCACCGCTCGGCTTTGTCACTATCCGGCGGTCAGCAGCAGCGCCTTTGTATTGCGCGTACACTTGCGATGAAGCCCAGCGTTCTTTTATTAGATGAACCAGCATCTGCCCTAGACCCGATCTCAAATGCAAAAATTGAAGAGTTATTATCAGATTTGAAAAATGATTATTCGATCGTCATTGTGACACACAACATGCAGCAAGCGTTACGTGTATCTGATCATACGGCCTTTTTCCTGAACGGTGATCTAGTAGAATATGATGCCACTGAACGTATCTTTACACGTCCTGCGCAACAAAAAACAGAAGACTATATCAATGGTCGATTTGGATAAGGCGGGTGGATTTTGATGAATGCAGTAGCAACTGAAACAGCAAAAAAAGAAGTGTTTCGTGTGAATGATATGAACCTTTGGTACGGACAGCATCACGCACTGAAGCATATTGATTTAGACATTAAAGAGCATGAAGTCACAGCAATTATCGGTCCGTCAGGCTGCGGAAAGTCAACGTTTATCAAGACCTTAAATCTTATGGTCAAAACAGTGCCAGGTGTGAAAATCACCGGGGATATGATGTATAACGGCGACAATATTTTAAAAGGCCGCGTTGATCTAGTGGAACTGCGTAAAAACGTCGGGATGGTCTTTCAAAAAGGAAACCCATTCCCTCAGTCTATCTTTGATAATGTCGTCTACGGACCAAGAATTCATGGCGTGAAGAGCAAGCAGCAATTGAAAGAAATCGCTGAAAAAGCGCTTCGTGATGTTGCCCTTTGGGATGAAGTGAAAGATCGATTAAATGCACCAGCATTAGGTCTTTCCGGCGGTCAGCAGCAGCGTCTTTGTATCGCAAGAGCTATTGCTACGAGCCCAGACATTTTACTAATGGATGAACCAACATCAGCACTTGATCCTGTCTCAACATTAAAGATTGAAGAATTGATTATGAAATTAAAAGAGAAATACACGATTGCCATTGTGACGCATAACATGCAGCAAGCGGCGAGGGTATCAGATAGAACAGCCTTCTTTTTAATGGGAGAGCTTGTTGAGGTCAATGATACGAATGTGATGTTCTCAGAGCCAAATGATCAAAGAACAAATGATTATATATCTGGTCGATTTGGATAATAAAACCCCCTGGAGGTCAGCGCCGCCAGGGGGTATTGTTGTTATTTTGTTAAGGCTTTGACGATTTGTTTGAACGTCATCCCTGTTTTTAAATTGAACTTGCCTGCACGAATTTCTTTATGGTAGCCGGCGTCAATCACGTAATCATTAAAATCTTTAGACGAGTTGATGATTCCGTCCTTTTCAAGCATGTCTGAAACATCACTTGTGCTCATCCCGTTTTTAATAACAAATTTGACCGATTTGCCTTTAGGCTTGTCCGATGTTTCTTTATCATTTTTAGAATCGCCGTCTTCATTTGCTTTCAGTGCTTTTTCTTTATAATCAAGAAGCTGCTGATATGTTTCACGGCTGACAGAGACTTCTTTTTTAGAGTCTAAATAGTTTTTCACATCGGTGTCTGTTACTTTCGCTGCGAGCGTTTCTTTTGTGGTTGTATCAGCCGCCGCTTCATCTTTTCCAGTGAGGAAAAAAACGATCGCCAGAACACCAGTTGCAAGAATCATACCTGCCGCAAACGTTTGGATGCTTTTTTTCGTCATACAAGCACCTTCTCATTGTCTTTAATGATCATGTTGACCTCATCTACAGATACATGCTCAGCGCGCGCAATGGCCTCAGGAGACATGCCATTTTGATGCTTTGAAATGATTTGTCTTGCGATAGATGGATCAATTTCTGAATGTTTGCGGACGACAATGTTTGTTTCAAGCAATTCTTCTTCAAGAACCTTCATTTTCTTTTTCAGTTTATAGATTTCTTGCATTGCAGATAGTTGAAGTGTTTCAAGTTCCTGCTCGACTTCTTTAATCGGCTCTCTTTGAAAATATGAGAATGCGATCAGTACGATACTGACAACAAGCAATCCGATAATTGCAATTTCCATGTTTCATCACCTTTTATTCATATTTTAATGCTGAAAGCCATAAAAGGCTTTCATGATTGTTTCAGACAGTTTTCGACCCTTCTTTTTTATACCATAAAAAAGCTAGTTTCAAAAGGAATTGCTGAAAAAATCACCTTTTTTTCATCTTTTTTCTTTTTATATGAAAAACGAGTATGAAAATCTTGCTCGCTGTCAAAATAAAAGAGGGCTTCTCATGTATACAGTACGACAAAGAGTGAGGTTTTATAGGGGAGCAGGCTATTTTTCATGAAATGACCGTGCGATATGGATCAGAACGCGGATGGATTGCACTGAAAATCAAATTGGTGAAAAAACATTCTAGCATTCCTAAGCTAGAAGTGGTATTATAGTTAGGTCTGAATGTGAATTGATTTTAGTTTGGAGGGAAAAACATGCGCGTAAATATTACTCTAGCTTGCACTGAATGCGGTGAGCGTAACTATATTACTAAAAAGAATAAGCGAAACAATCCAGATCGCGTTGAATTCAAAAAGTATTGCTCACGTGATAAAAAACAAACTTTACATCGTGAAACAAAGTAAGCAGCAGGGAATTTTCCTGCTGTTTTTTTATGATGGGAGATGATCTTTGTGAAAAAGGAACTTCGCCTTCAAACATTAGCCAAACTGGACCAGATGAGTGCCGAAGAATTCAAGCGAAGCACCGCTTTACTTCATGAGCGCTTGTTTCAACTGCCAGCATGGAAACAAGCGAATACGGTTGCACTTACCATGTCTAGAGGAAAAGAGGTACCGACAATGCCTCTCATTGAAAAAGCATGGCGGGAGGGGAAAACAGTATGTTTACCCACCTGTTTTCCGGAAACAAAAGAGATGACGTTTTATGAATATACACCAGAAACGAAAATGATCTCCCACTACTTTGGGCTATTGGAGCCAGATCCTCTGACATCGGCCGCTGCATCTAAAGAATCAATCGATTTAATCATTGTGCCTGGTGTGTGCTTCGATCGAAAAGGATACCGTATCGGATATGGGGGCGGCTATTATGACCGCTACTTAGCTGACTATCACGGCGAAACGCTTGCCCTTTGTTTGACAGTACAGCAAACCGAGCATATTCCGGCTGAAACGCACGACATCCCGGTCTCAATCATGGTCAGTGAGAAAGGTACCATATTTCCAAAATAAAGCCCGCTGCTTATACAGATGAACGGGCTTTTTGTGTTGAGCGAAGGTGCTCGCTTATGATCAAAAGTCACATACACGATAGCGATCAACATTCTTCATTAAAAGGCATTTTAGCTGACGAGGGATATGTTTTGAAAAAATTTCGTGGAAAGAAAAGATACTTCCGTAATATGTAGGAGGAAGTGAATACTTGTGACTTAAAACTTGATCGTGATTCATGGTTTGATTTTTGGCATACGCACCTTGATTTTTTGGAGTCGGGGAAAATAGCTTAAAAATAAGAAGAGAGCATATCAAAGCTCATATCGCTTTATATCATAGGCGGCTAAAACAGCTTGAAAGCCTTGAAAAGCCATACCAAACTTGGATTTGTATTCACGAACATGACCCTGGTTTAGACGCTGTATATGTTCATACACCAAATCCATACGACAGTTACTTCCCGCACAAGGTGGAGGAGTTAGAGCGAAATTGTAGGCTGCCTTATACTTTCAAGGATTTAATCGACCTTCTCAATTTGACGTTTCTTATGATCAATCAGAGTGCGGATATGAAATGAACCTTTTAAGCGATAAAAACGATGGTTCATGCATAAACAAATCCTATTTAAGCCACGATACGAACATAGGAGGGAATATGATGAATAAAATGATTTGGAGCATTGTGTTCACACTGTTTGCATTCGTTCTCGTGCAAAATCGTTATCGGCTCATGAATTTGGTTTTAGGGCAAAATCAAGTCCGGCACTTTTTGATTAAATGGCTGATGAAAATCCCATATTTTCGGACGAAATTTATTCGCCAAGCATTCTAATCCCGCAAAAGCCGGGATTTTTTTGTTTAGAAATGCGGATAAGAACGATTCTTGCTATAATAATGTAAAAAATGGAGCGCGAATGTATGAATGTCATAGATAGTTTATTTTGGCGAGTTGTTGAAGAACTTAGACAAAAAGGATACGAGATGATTCAAAGTCCGTACCCAGAAGATGAAATATTTTTTGAAGCACCACGAAACTCAGGTTATGATCTTATCCGTCTATATAGAAAAGATGTGAATTTCAGGCAGGAGATCGTTCGAGATATCGAGGAGCAAACATATCGGATCAATCAGCTGAGAGAAGCTATGCGTAAACGATCTCTTCATCTCCTGCAGCTGCAATTTACAACTGATGTTCCAGTAGATGATTGGGAAGACCTAAACGGTCAGCCGCAAAAAGAGAATAAGGTGACAGTTACTCCTGTATTACTCAATGCAGACACGCTTCAAAACGATGTAAACGAACTGCAAAAATGGCTGAATACATCGCTTGCAGTAGATGTAGAAGAAGCGAAGGAAGATACAGCTGAGAATGCAATGCAGCTGAAAAGGAACGTGCTTCAGGCATTTGATGATCAGGAAAAGCAGAGAGAACGAGAACGGGCCGTGTTTCAAAATGGGAGACCCATTTTTACCTACTTGCTGATTGCTGTCCAAGTGGTGATGTTTCTTTTACTTGAGCTGTCAGGCGGAAGTACCAATACCGCAACTTTAACAGCATTTGGTGCTAAAAATAATGTGCTGATTTTAGAGGGTGAATGGTGGCGCCTGATGACACCAATGTTTTTACATATTGGCTTGACGCACTTACTCTTTAATACTTTTGCTCTTTGGTCCGTTGGAGCGGCTGTTGAGAGAATTTATGGGTCGGGAAGATTTTTGCTCATCTATTTGATTTCCGGCATTTTTGGTTCTATAGCGAGCTTTGTGTTTAATACGGCAATTGCAGCAGGCGCATCTGGCGCGATCTTTGGCTGCTTAGGCGCACTGTTATATTTAGCCATCTCAAACCGAAAGCTTTTCTTTCGGACGATGGGGACAAATATTATTGTCATTATCCTCATTAACCTAGGAATAGGCTTCACTGTATCAGGTATTGATAATGCAGGGCATCTTGGCGGCCTGGTTGGCGGTTTTTTCACCGCATTAGCTGTCCGTCTGCCTAAACAGATCCAGCCTGTCAAAATGCTTCTTGCGAGTGCTGCTTTGCTCTTTATTGGCGGTTTTGGATTGTATACAGGGTTTCATTCTGACGATCAAAAGCAAGCAGCGGCAGCAAGTGAGGCAGCAAGTTTATTTGATGAGAAAAAGTATAGCGAAGCAAGTGAACGACTAGAGGAATATGTGCACGATAAAGATGCATCAGCTGAGGCACTTCATATCTATGCACTATCGGAAGCGCAGCAGGGCCAACTTGATAAGGCTATTCAATTTTTACAAAAGTCGCTTGAAAAAGATCCAGATGATCCAAATAAACTGTATCATTTATCGCTTTTATACGTAGAAAAAGGAGAGACAGCGAAAGCAGAGGATCTATTAGCGAAAGCGTTAAAACAAGATCCTCAAAATGATCAATTTTTAAAGCTGAAACAATATATCGAAAATAGTCAAACACGTTGAATGACTTGACTGAAAGCGCATTTATGAATACGCTTATCCTATCTGTTGATGAAAAGAAATGGTGGAAACAATGAAAACGTTATATGATGTACAGCAGCTGCTCATGAGATTTGGAAATTATGTGTATTTCGGAGATCGTGAAGTAGAATTAGAATTTATGGCAGACGAATTGAAGGAAATGTATACATCGGGCATCATTGACCGGACCGAATGGTCAAACGCAATGACGATTCTTCAAATGGAGCTAGCCAAATTAAATCGAAAAACAATGTGAAGGTGGAGGGCATATGACAGGGGATTGGTTTGTAGGTATTGATCTTGGCGGTACGACAATTAAGCTTGCGTTCATTAATCTATATGGTGAAATTCAGCATAAGTGGGAGATTCCTACGGATAAATCCGGGCAGACGATCACAGTCGATATTGCCAAATCAATTGACCATAAACTGGTTGAGATCAGTATGCCGAAATCAGCACTTATTGGGATCGGAATGGGTGCACCTGGACCTGTAGATAAAGTATCTGGCATCGTCTATAAAACAACGAATCTGGGCTGGACAAACTACCCCTTGAAAGATCACCTAGAGGCAGAGACGGGACTTCCATCTGTCATTGAAAATGATGCGAATATTGCTGCACTCGGTGAAATGTGGAAGGGTGCAGGCGATGGCGCAAAAAATATCCTGATGGTCACACTTGGAACAGGGGTTGGCGGCGGCATCATCGTCAATGGTGAAGTTGTTCAAGGTGAGACAGGTGCTGGCGGAGAAATTGGCCATATTTGTGCCGTTCCATTTCAAGGAGCACCGTGTAACTGCGGAAGAACAGGCTGTATTGAAACGATCGCATCTGCAACTGGCATCGTCCGGATTGCAAAGGATAAATTAGAAACCGAGCAGCATACATCTTCACTTGCCAAGCTCGCTTCGCTATCGGCAAAGAATGTATTTGAAGCGGCAGAAAACGGAGATGATCTTGCAATGCGTGTCGTAGAAGAAGTGACGACACATCTTGGACTTGTCCTAGCGAATCTTGCTAGTGCTTTAAACCCAACAAAAATTGTAATTGGCGGCGGTGTTTCAAAAGCAGGTGAGCTTCTTCGCAGTAAAGTAGAGCGCATTGTGAAACAACATGCTTTCCCGCCTTGCGCTGACGATGTTGAAGTGGTAATTGCATCACTCGGAAACGATGCGGGTGTTATCGGCGGTGCATGGATGGCTAAAACCAAATGGCTGTCTTGAACAAAAAAGTCATAATGATGTCATTTTTATTAAAAAAAGCGATAGATAGGCATGAAATTGGATGTTTAGCATATTCATAAGTTTGTCATGAGGAAAAAGACATTGATTTTCCATCATATACAGGATAAGATATACTTTAGTTATTTTTCTAGAAGCACCAATAATTAGGGTGTATCTAGAGCCTGGGTGCGCGCTTAGCATAAGGAGGTTACAATGCGAAAGAATAGATTAAAGGCGATTTCATTTTTACTGATTGCGACATTGCTGATGTGGGTCAAAACCTATGTTATCTATAAATCTAGCTTCAATATTAAAATTGAAAATTTCATGCAGGAGTTTATCCTGTTTATTAATCCGCTTAGCTTTCTCTTGTTTATCTTCGGTATCGGTTTATTTTTCAAAGAAAAAAATCGCAATCGATATATCATCGTGACAAGCTTTATCCTAACATTCGTTTTGTTAGCCAACATTGTGTTTTATCGATTCTATAGTGATTTTCTAACCATCCCCGTCCTATTTCAAACAAACAATATGGGTGACCTCGGTTCCAGTATTACCTCTTTAATTGAACCAGTCGATTTACTGATGTTTGTTGATATCATCATTTTAATTTGGCTCTATAAAAAACAGCCTTCCTTTAGAACAGATGTCACCGTTTCACGAAAAGAACGAGCAGCATATTACTTATTTGTGGCAGCTACATTTTTCTTTAACCTTGGTTTAGCTGAAACAGAAAGACCAGAACTGCTTACTCGCTCATTTGACCGTGAGATGCTGGTGAAAAATATCAGCTTATATAACTTCCATATTTATGATGGGGTATTGCAATCGAAGCAGTCCGCCCAGCGAGCTCTTGCTGACAGCAATAGCTTAACTGAAATTGAAAACTATGTAAGCGCAAATCAAACGGACCGAAATGAAAAGACATTTGGTCAAGCAAAAGGACGAAATGTCATTCTTGTATCACTTGAATCGACACAGAGTTTCGTGATCAATGAAAAATTAAACGGGAAAGAAATTACTCCGTTTTTAAACAAATTGATCAAGAAGAGCTATAACTTTACTAATTTTTATCACCAAACAGGTCAAGGGAAAACATCTGATTCAGAGTTTATTGTAGATAATTCTCTTTATCCACTTGGAAGAGGGGCTGTGTTCTTCACAAATCCAAGTAATGAGTTTACAGCGACACCTGAGCTGTTAAAGGATGAGGGCTACCACTCTTCTGTTATTCATGCGAATAACAAAAGCTTCTGGAACCGTGACCTTATCTACGATAGCTTTGGCTACGATAAGTTCTTTGATATTAAATCATTTGATGTGAATGAAGAAAACTCAGTTGGCTGGGGATTGAAAGATGGTCCGTTCTTTGAGCAGTCCGCTGAATTAATGAAATCGATCCCGCAGCCTTTCTATACGAGATTGATTACATTAACGAACCATTTCCCTTTTGATTTAGATGAGGAAGATAAGCTCATTGATGAATATGATTCAAAGAGCAAAACACTGAACAAGTACTTCCCTACAGTGCGTTATCAAGATGAAGCCCTTAAGCTTTTCTTTAAAAAGATGAAGGAAGCTGGGTTATACGATAACTCCATTTTTGTTTTGTATGGGGATCACTACGGAATTTCTGAAAACCATAACGAAGCCATGGGACAATTCTTAAATAAAGAGATTACGCCATTTGAAGAAGTGCAGCTTCAAAAAGTCCCGTTTGTTGTACACATTCCAGGGGTAACGGATCAACATCCAAAAGAAATTGATACGGTAGGCGGTCAGGTCGATATCCGTCCAACTGTACTCAATCTTCTAGGGATTGATACAAGTAAACAAATTCAATTTGGTCATGACCTTTTATCAAAAGATACGAATGACTTTACAGTACTCCGTGATGGAAGCTTTATTACGAAGGACAGCATTTTTACAGATGGTGTTTGCTACAATAAAGAGACAGGCGAGCCAGCAGATGATAAAAATGTGTGTCAGTCTTATGAAGAGAAAGCGAAGCAGGAGCTTCAATTCTCTGATCAAATCATCTACGGAGATCTCCTTAGATTTTATGATCGAAACAGCCCGGACCATTCACCATCCAAAAAAGAAGGTGAAACGGAGCTGAAAAAGGCGTCCTAATAGATGAAAAAACCTCTGCTATTTTAGAAGCAGAGGTTTTCTTTTTTTGTCTGACGGCTCATATAGTATGAGAGGAGGGATGTAAATGAAGACAACGTCGTTTGGAAAAATTGAATGGCAGCTGGATGAAGCAGGGAGGGATGCTGTGGCAAAGCAGCTTGGTATTGGCAAAGCAGCTTTTCATTTATCTAATCAATCAAGCACTGATAACCTTCTTTTACCGGGATATAGACTTCCAGAAGGAGTCCATGTATTTGAATCGATAGGTGATGTGCAGAGATTTATTGCACCTTACAGACTGCAGCAATCAGATGATTGGATTAATGGAACATTTGAATATGATAGCGCTCGATTAGAAGAAGAGCTGAGCCGCTTGAAAGCCGTATTTCCTTTTCTTCATATCAGTGTTATTGGCCATTCAGTGCTTGATACACCTATTTATGAGATCCGAACAGAGCCTGTTCAGCATTTACATTCTATTCATCTCAATGCCTCTTTTCATGCAAATGAATGGATCACGACGTCTGTTTTATTAAAATGGTTGAAATCGCTTTGCTTAGCAGCGTCAGATCCGGTTCAGGCAAGACATTATGAAGCGGTTCATATCCTGCAGACCACCGCTTTATCCATCGTGCCAATGGTCAATCCAGATGGAGTGGATTTGGTTCGTAATGGACCGGAGTCACTAGGTCTTCATCGTGAAGAATTCACACTGCTAAACGAGGGATATTCCGATTACCGGGAATGGAAAGCAAATATTCGAGGGGTGGATTTAAACAATCAATTCCCTGCTTATTGGGAGATCGAGTACTATCGTCATCAGTCGAAGGCACCGTCCTACCGGGATTATCCTGGGCGCGAGCCATTAACAGAACCAGAAGCGAAAGCGATGGCCAATCTTGCGTTGCGAAAACGATTTGACCGGCTGATCGCCCTTCATACACAAGGAGAAGAGATCTATTGGGGGTTTCTTGGCCATGAGCCAGCCATCTCAAAAGAAACGGTCAAACGCTTCGAACTAGTGAGCGGCTACAAACCGATCCAATATCTCGACAGCTATGCAGGCTATCGTGATTGGTTTATTTATCAATTTCATAGTGAGGGCTATACAGTCGAGCTTGGTCTAGGGAAAAATCCTCTTTCCATGGATCAATTTGATTCGATCTATGAAAAAACAAAGCGGCTTTTGTGGGAAGCGTGTAAATGTTAAAAGCACCTGTCTGGTGCTTTTTCATATTTTGAGAAAATCAATTGCTTATGGTCAATAAAAACAATGTTGAAGCAATTGACGAAGGCTTCCTAGTAAGCTATTGTGAAAGATATGGATGTAAAAAAAAGGATATGATTTAGGGAGATGTCGACTATTGAGTGCTCAAAGCCTGTGGAAAAGAAATTTTACTTATTTATTTGTTTCTAAAATGTGCAAAATTACGGCTGATAGTTTATCTTTCAACACCATCTTGTGGCTTTTAGTACTAGGAGGGAAAGGGGCCATAGGGACAGCTTTTTTTATTGCAGTCAGCTTTGTTCCTCAAGCGATTGTTGGACCATTTATTACGCCTATGATGAAGCCGCATCAATTGAAATTTTGGATGTGTTTTGCTGATTTAACACGAGGAGCGATTATCCTTGTGATCGTGGTTAGTTACTTTTATGGTTTCACACCATTAGTCCTCATCATTGGCTGTATGCTGCTGCATTCGGCGACAGGAGGCTCCTATGAACCGGCATCTGTATCGATTATCCCAAAGCTTGTTCATGAGGACCTCATACAAAAAGCGAATGCAACGATCCAATCAGCAAGTCATGTAGTAAGACTTGTGACGGTCACGATTTGTGGTGTCATGATTGCATTTGTAGGCGTAGGTTATACAATGCTTGTGATCATTCCTCTTTACCTTTTGTCCGCTTTATTGGTGGTCATGATTTCATATCAAACAGAAGTCATCATCGATAAAGCCAAAAAAGGGTTATCTTACGGCAAAAGATTAATTCGAGGTTTTTCACTTGTGAGAAGCCATCATATTTTGTTTCCATTAGCGATTTTTTGTGTCTGTTCAAACTTTGCTGCGGCACCATGGGAAGCATTGTCTGTTATTTATTTAACGGAAGACTTACATAGTGGACCTGTCGTCTATTCATTCATCAAAGTCACAACCGCACTAGGCGCATTTTTGATGGGGTTTGTTTTGACAAAGATAAAAGTGAATCGGTATGGATTGCTGTTTATAGGTGCTGGGATTGTTGATGGAATCGCCTTCTTCATCACAGGTATGAACGCATTGTTACCACTTGTGTTTATATCAGCTTTTGCTTTAGGAGCAGCCATTAGTGCAGTTAACGTACCCGAACATACGATGATTCAATTGTCAGTAAAGGCAGAGGATCAGCCGCAAGTGTATGCGATCATCAACATGATTTCCTACTTGATGATTCCGTTAGGCGCCCTCATTGGCGGTTATATGGCAACCCTGTTTGGATCTGGGTATGTCATTGCGGCTGGCGGCATCATTGAAGCTGTTTCAGGTATATGCCTGCTTCTGTTTACAAAGATCGGGAAGGTAGAGAGAGCGGAGTTGACGATAGAACGAGACAAATCTGCCGTAAACGCAACGTAAGCATGGCATGATTGAATGAGGATAGGTTACAATGAGGACGAGAAAACATGAGAATTTAATGGAAAGGGGAAAAACGATGGCTATAGCAGACGTCACCATCATTCCGATAGGCACTGAAACACCAAGTGTCAGTGCTTATGTAGCAGATGTACAAAGAATTTTAGAAGGCTTTCAACAAGAAGGAAAAATCAAATATCAATTAACACCGATGAATACGTTAATTGAAGGCGAATTATCCGTTTTATTTGAGGTCATTCAGCGCATTCATGAAGCCCCTTTTGAAAAGGGATTGCACCGAGTAGCGACCAATATTCGCATCGATGACAGACGGGATCAAACCACAACACTTACAAGCAAATTAGAAAGCGTGAATAAGCATTTAAATCAATAAAAAAAGCCTGCTAAATGCAGGCTTTTTAATGTGCAGTTGGATAACCGCTATAGATGATGGTCATGACAGTGAACCATCCAAAAACCAAAAATGTAGCGCCTGCAAAAGCGATGGCAAGTACGTTCACTTTTTTTAGTGAGCGATAGATGCCGAGCGCAGCTAAAATCGTGACTAGACCAAAAATAATGACGAGCATCATGTGAAAGTCCCCCTTTGTCATCAATCCCCTTGATTTCCTTTCTTTTCATTTTAACCGTTTTCATATAGCTTGTCGAGTAGATTCCAGTTGACGATTGTTTGAATTTTTATTGAATAGCCTTCATAATAAAAAAGAATGAATAAAGTAGGTGATGAAAATGAATTGGAGAAGAATGCCACTAGGCTATGTACAAGCGAACGCATATATTTGGAAAAATGAGCAGGGAGAATGCTTAATTTTTGATCCAGGCGGTGAAGCGCAAAAGCTGATTGCTTATGTAAAAGAAAAACAGCTTACACCACTTGCTGTCTTATTGACACATGCTCATTTTGATCATATTGGCGCGGCAGATGAGGTGCGCGAAGAGTGGGGAGTGCCGCTGTATGTACACGAAAATGAAAAAGAATGGCTCACGAACGCTGAATTAAACGGTTCAGCTCGATTGATTGGGAATGGAATTACGGTCAAAGAAGCTGAAAAATTGATTACGTCAGAAGGAACGCTTCAAATTGGATCGTTTACATTAGAAATGTTCCATACACCAGGGCATTCACCAGGCAGTGTGTCTTACTATTCGGCGGAAGAGGGCTTTGTTATTTCTGGTGACACGCTATTTGAAGGCGGCATCGGGAGAACAGATTTAGTAGGCGGCAGTCAGGAAGTGCTGCTACAATCAATCCATCAAAAATTATTGTCATTGCCAGAATCAACTCTTGTTTTAAGCGGACATGGCGGGGAAACGACTGTGCTGACGGAGCAGGAGCAAAATCCGTTTATTAATGGTTTTTCTCTTTAATTGCAGGCATGAAAAAAGCATCTCTTTAAAAGAGATGCTTTTTTCAATTAATGTCCGGTACCGGGAACCATGATGAAAATCGAATAATATGTAAATCCGGCAAAGAAAATCGTCAAGTACGCTCCGAAAATGTAAATATACATTCTTTCGGATAAATTCAAGTAGGATAAAAATACAAAAAGAACGGTTTGACCGAAGAACAGCAGCGATGCATCTTTCATATGTCCTAAATAGAACATGACAGCAAAAATACCCGTCCAAAAGCCAAGCACGCGGAACATGCGATTCATTTCTTTCCCTCCCCTTAAAAACCCCTTTGATTCATATTATAGCTGATCATCACTTGTTATGTAAACATTTACATTTTTGACATCATGTGAACAATTTATTTTGAATGTAGAAAAAATTTTTTTGAAAAAATGATGAAAAAGTGTTTATGCTGAAAAGCATGAGGGTACTTACTCCATAAGAGAAAAGGTTAACGACCTAAGGAGGAAGACTAATGAGTGACATTACTTTTTATTCATACCCGAGCTGCACGTCTTGCCGCAAAACAAAACATTGGTTAAAGGCGAATCAAATTGATTTTAAAGAGCGTCACCTTTTCAGAGAAACGCCAACACTAGATGAATTAAAAAAGATTCTTTCTTTAACAACAGAAGGAATGGATGAAATTTTAGCCACACGAAGTCAGGCTTTTAAAAGCTTAAATTTAAATATTAATGACTTAAAGGTAAACGAGGTCTTACAGCTTCTCATTGAAAAACCAAAGCTGCTCCGGAGACCAATCATCATTGATGGGAATAAATTAGTGGTCGGCTATAATCCAGGAGAACTCATGAAAATATCAAAGAAGAAAGCGATTCATCAATCGGTTTCCTAATAAAAAACGAAGATCAGCTGAAACAAGCTTCAGCCGTCTTCGTTTTTGTGCTGAACTGGGCTAGCTGGGTTCGAACCAACGATCACGGAGTCAAAGTCCATTGCCTTACCACTTGGCTATAGCCCACTATCAAATGTGTAATGTTATTGTTCACCATCTGCGGTCATTTATACATAAAAGTTGTATGTCACGAGTTTTAGTGAAAAAGGAGCGAAAGAAATAAATGAAAAATGAAAAATCAAAGCAATTATACGAGTTTATCCTAAAAGAAGCCCCTGTCATGACCGAAGAATGGCTAAAAACAAGAACAGAAGAAGGCTCATTATATTCTAAACATGCTTCAGAGGAAACGGAAAAGAAGCTGAAGGAACAGAACACAGCGTTTATTCAAACCATTGCAGCCACGCTTGTGACACTGTCTGACAAAGTAGAAAACCATTTGAAAAAGTGGTCTGTTGATATTGCACGTGATCGAGCAGTGCACGAGGTGCCGTTATATGAAATCATTGGACAGTTTAAGATTTTCCGCCACATTTTCTGTTCGAGAATTGAGACATTCACCCAAGAAACAGAGCTTGAAGTGACGCTGCAAGATGTGTGTCAGTGGAATCAGCACTTTCACGCTACATTTGATGACATGATTGAGCGTTTATCAGAAGAATATGACCGCGTGACACTTAGTCAGCTGAATGCACAAAGAGAGATGATTCAAGAACTAAGTGCCCCAGTTATTCCAGTATCAAAGGAAATTGGGATTTTGCCGCTGATTGGTGAGATCGATACGTACCGGGCTAAAATCATTCTGGAATCCGTACTAGAACAGGCTTCAAGACTGCGTCTAACGCATTTATTTATTGATATTTCTGGTGTTCCCGTTGTTGATACGATGGTGGCCTATCAGCTGTTTAAAGTGGTCGATAGTGCGAAGCTGCTAGGAATTGAGACGATTATTTCAGGCATCCGCCCAGAGATCGCTCAAACTGTAGTGAAACTCGGCATTGATTTCTCAAAAGTAAATACAGAACACAGCCTTGCAAAAGCGTTAGAAAAAAGAGGATTTCGTATCTTTGAAGAGCAGCCGCAAGAAGCCACATCATGACCAAAAAACCTGTACTTGTAAAAGTCAGGTTTTTTTATATGCTCTTTTCTAAAAAATGATGTAATGCATCGTGAGTTGAGGGTTTTCATCATTTATTAGTCATGAAAATCATAAATTACTCTTTTGTCATTCACGTTCCACCATTCTACAATGTGATCACAGAAAGGAGTAGTGATCCACTTGTATGGGATTGAATATTTAAGGCAAGAGCTGCTAGAAGAAGCATGCCGCATGAGGGCTTCTGATGTGCATATTGTGCCAAAAGAAAAGGAAGCTTCGGTCTCATTTCGTGTTGACTCAGATTTAATCCAGCAGCGAACGATTGATAAAAAAAGCGGAGAGCGGCTTATTGCACATTTTAAGTTTTTATCTTCTATGGATATCGGGGAAAAAAGGAGGCCGCAAAATGGCTCACTAGCTGTGATGCTAAGAAAAGGTCAAGTATTTATTCGAATGTCTACCTTGCCGACAGTGAATGATGAGAGCTTAGTGATTAGAATATTGCCGCAGGATCATGTTCCGAAAATAAAACATCTGTCATTATTTCCGAAAGCCTCAGCCAGATTATTATCCTTTTTAAACCACTCGCATGGACTCATTTTATTTACTGGGCCAACCAATTCGGGGAAAACAACAACCCTCTATTCACTGATCCAGTTTGCAAAAAAGAATTTTAACCGAAATATTATTACCCTTGAAGATCCTGTCGAAACAAGGAATGAAGAAGTATTACAGGTTCAAGTAAATGAAAAAGCCGGCATCACATATGCCGCAGGATTACGCGCTATTTTAAGACATGATCCAGATGTGATTGTGCTAGGAGAAATAAGAGATGCTGAAACGGCCAGAACGGCGATTAGAGCAGCGCTGACAGGCCATTTAGTATTGAGTACGCTCCATGCAAAAAATGCAAAAGGAGCCCTTTACCGCATGCTTGAATTTGGTGTCACGATGAATGAACTTGAGCAAACGATGGTTGCGATTGCTGCGCAGCGATTAATCGAGCTCACCTGTCCTTTTTGCGGAGAAAGATGTCAGCTTTACTGTAAATTAAATCGACCGATCAGACGAACAAATGTATTTGAACTGCTGTTCGGAAAAGAGCTTGGTGAGTGTATCAAGGAGGCTAAAGGAGAATATGCTCACTCGTCATATGAAACACTGCAAAGATTAATTCGTAAAGGAGTGGCACTCGGCTATTTATCAAAAAACACTTATCATCGCTGGGTTTATGAAGAAGCGAGTCTCTAAAGTATGGTCTAAAAAGGACCAAGCTGAATGCCTATCAAAACTAGCTCAGTTGATTCAGGCTGGATATACATTGATTGAGGCATTAGTGATAGTGAATATCCAGTTATCAAAACAACAGCGGCAGCAATTAAAACTAGGTATTCAGTGGCTTCACGAAGGCGAGCCTTTTTATGTAGTGCTGGAGAGACTCCATTTTCAGCGGGAAGTCATCGCTATACTATGTTTTTCTGAGAAGCATGGCAGTCTAGCCCGTGCTTTAGAACAAAGCGCCCGTTTTTTAGAGAAAAAAATCAAACAGTTAGACACGTTTAAACGTATGTTACGTTACCCGCTTTTCCTCATCTTCACGGTTTTGGTCGTGCTGGTACTCGTTCAGCAAATGATCATTCCTCAATTTTCTGTTTTGTACTCATCGATGGATACCCGCATGTCTTGGCTGATTCAAGGGATGTTTGGACTATTTCAATTCCTTCATGCTTTTCTTCTCATCACTAGTTGTCTGTGTATCTGTCTTATTGGATATTATGCTGTTTTTTTTAGGAAAAAGTCGACCCTTGAGAAATTGAGGGTGATGAGTAAGCTGCCTTTTTTATATAAAGGGATGCAGCTGATGCATACGTACCTTTTTTCTCTTCAGCTCAGCGGACTGCTTCAAGCTGGATTATCGATGTACGAAGGTTTGCAAGCTTTTAAACAGCAAAGCTACCTGCCTTTTCTTCAAGAAATAGGTGAACAAATGATGGAAGAGTTAAGAAAAGGAGAAAGCATGGCCCATCAAGTAAGCGTGTCTCCTTTTTTCGAAAAACATTTTGCGGCCATTATCAAGCATGGTGAAGCCAGCGGAATGCTTGCGAGAGAAATGTACACGTACAGCCAATTTCTATTAGAGAATGCAGAGCTAAAAATTGAAAAATGGATTTCTTGGCTGCAGCCAGTTATTTATGGGGTAACAGCACTTCTTATACTCATCGTGTATTTATCTATTCTTTTACCAATGTATCAACTAATGGAGCAAGTGTAAGAAGGAGGACAGAGACATGAATGATAAAGGATTTACCCTGTTAGAAATGTTAATAGTCATGCTCGTAATATCCATTCTTTTACTCATTACCATACCGAATATCACACGTCATCACCAAGCGATTCAGGCAAAGGGCTGTGAAGGGCTTAAATCAATGGTCAGCACACAAGTGATGGCATATGAATTGGAGCATGATGGGAAGACGCCATCTTTAGCTGAATTAGAAAAAGAAGGTTATGTCAAAAAGGGATTAACTTGTCCTAATGGAAAAGCGATTGTCATTCAAAACGGCAACGTGAAGCATGAATAAATTATTTTTACATGAGAAGGGTTTTACCCTGATTGAACAGCTGATGATCTTACTTGTTTTATCGATTGTATTGTCGATCATGGGAGGGAAAATCCCAAAAATAATAGAAAACGCTGAAGCCAAAAGACAAGTAAACATCATGAAACAAGATCTTCAATTGGCATCATATACTGCATTTATCAAAAAAACACGTGTACATGTTGGGATCCATCCGCCGCATGTATCTTATCAGGTAATAGATCAAAAGAGTAACGAAGTTATTGCTTCATATCAACATAAAAAGGGCAGCATCAAAACTTCTACATTCTCGCAAGGTATCTATTTTAATGCAAGCGGACATCCAAGTAGCGGTGGATCTTTCATTGTCGAATTTGGCAGTCAATCGTATAAACTGACGATTTATTTAGGAAGCGGGCGAATCCATGTTCAAAAACAATAGAGGATTTAGTACGTTTGAAACGCTGTTTGCCTGTCATCTCTTTCTATTTGCTGCCCTAGTGCTCATGCCAGCCTATGAAAAACTCATGATGGGGAAAAAGGAAGTGAGAGCCAAGCTTGAAGCTTATCAGGTTTTACATGAACAGATGAATGAAGCGTTCATAAATGGGACAACATCTTCCATCAAAAAGAAGAGAGGCGAGATCACATATGTTTTCAATTGGCGTAAACAGAAGGGATGTGTTTCATACAAAGTACAAAAAAAAGAGACCATATGCTTTCAGCATGTGGAGCGATGACAAAGCTTTTACCCTTTTACAAGCTTTGTGGCAGTTGCAGTTATTTCTATTTCTTTCTTTTGGCTGTGGACTGATCTTTTCAGCAGCTGAGAAAGCTCGTCCATTTGAAGACATCAACGGATTTTCCCAAATGGAGTGGAAACAGACTGTCCTGCAATTAGATGAGGAATTAAGTCGTGCCGATGCTGTGAAATCAGTGAAAGATGGAAAAGCGTTAGAGTATATTTCTGATCAAGGGCGAGTGGTAACGATTGAGCCATATCAAGAGATGCTTCGAAAACGAATGGATCAAGCTGGCCACCTTCCTTTATTGCATAAGGTGAAACAATTTCACGTGAGAACGAGTCAGCATAGAGCCATCCTGAAAGTCACAGATGGATCTGGTAAAGTGTATGAAGCCGTTTTTTTCACATATAAAGGAGTGGTTCGTAAATCGTGAAAAGAGAGGAAGGTTTTATCTATCCGCATGTACTTGCGGCGATTTTATTTTTTCTCTTGATCCTAGGGGCGATAACGATGGGGTTTCAAAAAGAACTGAAAAGTGCAGAGCTGACGATTTCCTTTTATAAAAAACAGCAGCTTTTTAGGGTGGGTGTGAGTGAAGCTGCCAGCACAGTAGAACGTATTTGTGCGAAACAGAAAACCCATATTGATACTGAAGAAGGCCGTGTGACACTGAAGCGGATGAAATGCGATCTTAAGAAAAAACTTGTCCTTGTTTTGGTGAAGGTGAAAACAAAAGATGGTTTATCCGATGAGCGTGAACTGATGCTGGATTGGAAGACCGGTGAAATCATGAGATGGGCAAATCCTGATTAGCCAGTGTATAAAATCATCCTCTTCCTGGTAAGACTTGAAGGAAGAAGAGGTGAATGTGCTTGAAAACAAATGACTATGTAAAATATATGACGCAGGAAATCATTAAATATATGAATACACCACGTGACGAACGGAAGGAACACAAACAAGAAAAAATAGAAACGAAACCGCCGTTTTCACAGCGTTTATTTGGGGTTCTGCCGTTTGGCTTATCCATGATGCTTAAAGAACGCCAGCGCCATCGACGAAAGTAAAAAGCCGCCCAGCAGGCGGTTTTTTTATGCCACTTTAGCTGTATTCCTCCACAACAATCACTTTATTCACCTTGTTTGAGTAAGGGTTATAGGAAATGGTGACGAATACCCCAAATTCCTTTGTATGGTCTTTTAACGTAATATGATACTGTTTCACAGATTCCTTATCCCGGTGCCGGTCCCATACTTTTTGTTTAAATAATACTTGCGTTAGCGGGTATCTTTTTTTTGCTTCTTTGACTGCCCGCGTTTCCCATTGATCTGCGGCGGCAGTCAAACCTCTCGCATCAACGGGTTTGACCTCTAGAATCATAGAACTCAGCAGTAAACTGAGCATGATTATGATTTTTCCATATTTCACTTAACATCACCTCACCTCTTCATATCCTGACCAAATCCTACATTTTTATGTAAGTTTTAAGAAGTACAAATGTCACACAAAAAAATATTGAATATGGTGAAAAAATGAGAAAATGGGAGAATTTTCTCGTAATGGTTCTTGTTTAAGAACAAAATGGACTAATTTGACGTTTTGGGTTTTATAGGTATTTCCTTATACTGTATATAATCGTTCTTTTTAAAGAACATTTGTTCAAGGAGTTGAAGGAATGAATGAAACAGTCGCTCTTTGTACTCTTTTGTGCCATTTGTTTGATTTTGACGTCTTCCCTCATGACACCAACGAATGCTTCTTTTAACGATGTTGAGTACAAAAACTTTGTCATGAGAACATGTGAAAATTTTGAACAGACAGATCAGCATTGTCAGCCTAAAAAATGGGATGAAAGTCAATTGGAGCTTATCGATCAAACAATGATCGAAGGAACAGTCTGCGCACCTCAAAAGCTGAGCATGACACTAAAAAATAGTGGACAGCCTATTGCGTACTCTGAATGGAAGTGGGAATTACATAAAATAGGAAATGGTCAGAAGCCATTACAAGATGGTCATATTCTTGAAAAGGGCTCCATAAAGTCCCTGTTGTCGCAAGAAACAGCGACTGTCACGACAGATAAAGCAAAAACAAATGGAAGCTATGCATTTAAAATCTATTATCCTAAAGGGTTTGGCGCATCTGATCAGGCGTACTTTTGGTCTAAACCGATGGTGCTCTCAAAGTGTCAAGAAAAGGCGTCCTAAATGGAGCTGTCTTTTAAAGTGAAAAAATGATAGGCGAAAGGAGAAGGGGTTATGAAAAAATGGATGAAAATGTCTGGGAGTATTCTTTATGTGATGGTGTTCACGGTGATGATAGCCTCTATTATTGTCGTGTTGTCATCAAGAACAACAGGAGGAGAACCTCAGATTTTCGGTTATCAATTGAAGCAAGTATTATCAGGTTCGATGGAACCAGAATTTTCAGCTGGGTCACTGATTGTTGTAAAACAGGTCGCCTCACCTGAGACGCTCAAAAAAGGAGATATTATTACGTTTCAAACAAAGCAGGATCAGTCCTTTGTGACCCACCGAATTGTTGGGGTGAAGGGAAAGGGTGCAAATAAAGCGTTTGAGACGAAGGGTGACAATAATATGTATCAGGACGGTACGCTGGTAAAAGCGGATCAGGTAACTGCGCAGTATATGGGAGTGAACATTCCTTATGCAGGAAAGCTTCTTTCGTATGCAGGGACATCAGCTGGAACTGCTTTGCTCCTTATTATACCAGGTGTCATGCTGCTCGTTTATTCAACCATTCATTTTGTGGGCGCAGCAAAACATCGTAGACACACGGCTGATGTACATATCTCAGAGGAACAAGCTTAAATCGTTTGTAACCTAATCAGGTTTCAATAAAACAATATATTAGGGGGTTTATTCATGGCAATGAAGAAATCAATTCGTTTAGGTGTATTATCAGGGGCTTTAGGTCTTGCATTAATTGGCGGGGGAACATGGGCGGCGTTTAATGATATTGAAAAGGCAAACGCGGTCTACTCGACAGGAGAGCTGGATTTATCTGCTAAAGAGAACTCCGGCGCCATCAACCTTTCGAACTTAAAACCTGGTGATCGGATCAAGAAAGAATTTCATTTTGATAATAAGGGATCACTAGCGATAAACCAAGTGCTGATGAGTCTTGATTACAGCCAGTTTACAGATGGATCTTCCGCGAAGAATGGCAGTAAAAATACAGCTGAAGAATTTCTCAGCCAGTTTCAGGTGAGTGTTCTTACGGTTGGAGCCGAAGGTGGAAATGGTTATCCGAAAAATATTATTTTAGACCATGCAAACCTGCTTGACTTGCATCAATTAACGTCAAAACAGGATCAGACCGCATTTGAAAAGCTTCGTCATGCCGTCGATGAGAAGTTTTTACATGAAAGTGGGAAAATTAATGTAGCAACTGTTGATGGAACAGTGGCTCCAGAGTATGACGGCATTCCAAAGAATCCGTTTGATTACGATAAAATGGAAATGATCATTGAATTTATCAATGACCAGACGAAGGATAAAGCTGGTCACTATATCCAAAATAAATACCAAGGCGATGCGATTCAAATTGATCTTTCCTTCGAAGCGACTCAGTGGAATGGTTTAACGATCAATCCAAAAAAGCATACGGATGAAAAAGGCTACGTGAAAGAAAACGAAAAAGCACACAGCGAAGATAAAAAATAAAGCCAGTCTTTAGGCTGATATCAAGGTCTGCATAGCAATTGGAGGAGTATGCGCTAAAACGTGCGCTTTACTCCTCTTCTTGCTTTTTTCTCCAGATTTGATAATCTAAAAATTCACGAAATTGCTTTTTCGAAACCCCTGATGTCATTGCATCTCGAACTAGTTTTTCCCATTCACTATCTAATTGACCATCGTATTCGGTTTCATCTTTTTCGTTTAAAAGTGTATGAACCGAGACGTCCAGAACAGCGGAGACTTTTTCAAGAAATTGAATGGAGGGGTTTGTTTGCAAGTTTCTTTCTATTGAGCTTAAATAAGACTTCGCTACCCCAGCCTTTTCGGCCAGTTCTGATAGTGAGTAGCCTTTTTCATTGCGGTATTGTTTAATACGCTGGCCAATCAATGTCATCACCTTCCTTTCGATATTATAGCACATTCAGAAAGGTTTGATAGAATGACTTCTTACCAGAGGGGGAGACTCAGAGGACTTTTCATTTGATTTGAGGAAATGACGGACTTCTTCAACTGTTAGTCCTGCCTTGCGAGCTTCGCGTAATAATTGAACCCATTCACTGTCTAATTTGTTCGTTTTCTTTTCCATACAAATACCCTCCTAAAATACTGAATCATGTATTTCAGGCACTTAACGCATGAAATGGAAAGACATAGGTGGTAAGACCTCATAGTTTGCTTGCGTCATGTTTCCGCCCAATACAAACAGACAAACTTAGCTTTAGACTGATCGAAAATTGTATGTCACATAAAAGGGAGGGGACCATGAGTCAACCTCCTCTTTTTTGCTGTAAGTAAAAAAGTCCGCCATTTTCAATCGTAAGACTGATTTTTGGTTCGTATAAAGTTTTGAGTGCTTGTCTTTCTATTTCATATTCTACAGATGTGTCTGAAGTCCCTTCATAAAATTGGTTTAAAAGTTCGAAGTCTTCCTTCCATTTTTGAACGGCGCGCACTGCCCAGTCGTCCGGCTCCTCATGGGCATAATGCTCCATAAGGCTGTAGAGCCGTTTGATTCCGCTCTCTGGCTTAATCATTGTGCTCATCGTAAAGCAATAATCGGGAATTTGAGACGACAGCTCACGAGCTTCCAGCTTCTCTTGAAATTGTTCAATGACTTCTCCGCGAATGAGATGAAGGCCTAATGATAAAAGCTTATCCTTCTTCCGGTCTGCAAGGTAAGAAATTTTTACATTGAGACCAAGCCATGGCTCAAGGGCGATCTGGTTGTTCGTGAGCGGGCTGACTCGTTCATAAAGCCGGATAAAACGGCCCTGCTCTTTGACCGCCTCAAATATTTGAAATAACCGGGGGGAGCCGAAATGGATAAATTCACCACTGATCGTATCACCCGCTTTTTTTTGATCTGTGATCAAAGTCAATTGCCGCGGTTCAGGTACACCGCCAGTTTTTTCAAGCCAGTGCCAATAAAAAGGACGGTTCATAATCAATTTATCCATTTCAATTGTCAGCTGTACGGTCATATGTCCTGCACTTTCTTCTAATATGCTGCATTGATTCGCCTTGAAAAAACGGAGAAGAAAGGTGTGAATGTCATGCTGCTCCATTGATCAACTCTCCTTTATGAGCCTTGCTGTCTTTTTTCTAAAAGTGGTGTTTGTGCTTCAGTTAAATAAGAAGCAAACTGGGTTAATTTCTTTTTCATGTCTCCGCCTGGTTCATGCTGGAAGAGGATTTGATGCAATTCTGTTTCGACATCTTTAATATCAATTCTTGTTAAAATATCATCTAAATCGCCTATGACGTTTTCAAACAGCTGAATTTTTTCATATAAAAGCTTTAAAATATGCTCTTCAACTGTTCCGCTCGTTGCCATATTGTAAATGTGGACATCTCGCTCTTGGCCAAGGCGGTGGATACGTCCAATTCTCTGTTCTAAACGCATCGGGTTCCACGGGAGGTCGTAGTTAATGATTTGGTTACAAAACTGAAGGTTGATCCCTTCGCCGCCAGCTTCTGTCGCAATTAACACTTGCGCCCGTTCTCTGAATAAATCTTTCATCCAATCTTTTTTGCCCCGCTTAAAGCCGCCCCGAAATGGCACGGAGCTGATGCCATTTTGCTGTAGAAACCATTGTAAATAAATTTGTGTGGCGCGGTATTCGGTGAAAATAATGACCTTCTCATTTAACTGCTGAATGAGTTTGACCACTTCAAGCGCCTTTGAGTTTTGCTCCACTTGATTGATTTTCTCCATGATTTGCGTTATAGCAGAAGATCCGAGAATATGCTTTTCTTCTTCCTGCATTTTTTTAATCGTCATATAAACTGCTTCACGGCTTGAACAGCATTCTCGTTCCAAGGTCATAATGGAAAACATATGCTTTGTATAAGACGGATTCTCTTTCAGCTTGCAGATTTCATCATACAAGGCTTGTTCTGTCGGAGAGAAATCAATGGAAATCGTTTTGACATGCCGTTTTGTCCACTCGATGCCTGTGTCTTGTCTTCGGTTTCGAATCATCACTTTATTGACGAGCTGTTTTAATCGGTCATGGTCTTCAAGCTGCAAGTCTTTTTTGGCAAAGATATCTTTAAATTGATGTTCATTTCCTAGGTGGCCTGGCTTCAGAAGGGAAACAAGATTAAATATTTCTCCGATCCGGTTTTGAATAGGTGTGGCTGTCAGCAGCAGGCAGAGCTTCTTATTCAGGTTTCTCACAAATTCATAGTTTTTCGTTTTATTGTTTTTCAGTTTGTGTGCTTCATCGATAATGACCATATCGTAGGCAATCGATAAAATCGTGTCTCGATGCGGCTGTCTTTTGGCTGTGTCAATAGAGGAAACGACAACGTCACACTGTTCCCACACATAGCTCTTTTTTTGTTCAACAGCATCAATATAAAATTTCGTCCGCAGCTCCTGTACCCACTGAGACACAAGGGAGGCGGGGACGAGAATGAGAATCTTTTTGGCAAGTCCACGAATCATGTATTCTTTGATAATGAGTCCTGCTTCTACGGTTTTTCCAAGTCCCACTTCATCTGCTAGAATGGCTTTCCCATTCATTTCTTCTACGACTCTTCTGGCTACTTCGAGCTGGTGCTTTAAAGGTGTGAATGCAGGCAGGTGCGCGGGAGCTTGCAGTCCCTCGAATGAATCAATGGCTGTGACTTTTTGAACCTGCGTCGCTAAACGATACATATCCCAGTTCGCCCAGGGGCCGTCTGCTGAAAGCCGCTGCTGAAATTCATTTGCCCATTCCTGATCAAAAATCGTTTGAATATTCAATGTGGTCGCCTGCCTTTCTTTCTAGTAGGATCTGATAAAATTGTTCTGTTTTTAAACGCTTCATTTTTTTGGAGGTCTCTAAAAGACTAGATATATGAATAAAAGCGAACGATATCGAAGGGTTATTTTAAAAATGTTAATGATTTTTCTGTTGCTCTTCATCCATTTCTAATGGTAGGATGTTGATAAGTGATCTAGAAAATAAGTCACCCATTTTGATAGTATGTCCAATAAATGTGAAAAATATGAGCGGATGATGGTATGGGGAGAGACTTGGCGGTTATTTTGCACTGGCAGGCGCCGAAGGAGCAAGCTGAATGATTCAGTGAATCTCTCAGGCAAAAGTACTCTTACCGGACGCAACTCTGGAGAGTGTTTGCTTAAGGGTTTTAGCAAACCACCAAAGGGGAAAACGCACAATGATATTGTGCTGTAAACTTTCAGGTGCAAGGACAGAGACTTCTTTTTGATAAAAGGGAGCGCTCTGTCCTTTTTTGCTGTGATTTTTTTCTGAAAATTCAGCTTGCATTTGCACTGTGAGAAAAAAGGGGGAAACGATTGATGTTGAAACGAACACCGCTTTTTCATGCGTATGAAACGTTTGGCGCAAAAACCATTGACTTCGGGGGCTGGGAATTACCTGTCCAATTTTCTTCCATTAAAGAAGAACATGAAGCTGTTCGAACAAAAGCAGGGCTTTTTGATGTGTCTCACATGGGTGAGGTGGACGTCAAAGGTCAAGATGCCCTTCCATTTTTACAAAGGTTATTAACCAATGATGTGTCTAAGCTGACAGACGGTAAGGCACTATATACAGCCATGTGTTATGAAGATGGCGGAACGGTAGATGACCTGCTCGTCTACCAAAAAGAAAAGAATCACTATTTGCTTGTCATCAATGCATCAAATATCGATAAAGACGTGGATTGGCTTTTGAAGCACCAAGAGAAGGATGATGTATTGATCAAAAATATGTCTGATCAAATCGCCTTGCTAGCGCTTCAAGGACCTCTTGCAGCTGACATCATCAAAGAGGTGGCGGGTGAAGAGGTGACATCGCTTAAGCCATTTACATTTTTATCAAAAGCTGAGGTCGCAAATAAAGAAGTGCTCGTTTCCAGAACAGGCTACACAGGGGAAGATGGCTTTGAAATCTACTGCCAGTCAGAAGATGCGGTCCACCTTTGGTCCGCTTTATTAGAAGCGGGGCAGCCAAAAGGACTCATTCCATGCGGACTCGGTGCACGTGACACCTTGAGATTTGAAGCAAGACTTCCGCTTTACGGCCAGGAGCTGACAAAGGATATCTCTCCATTAGAAGGCGGAATTGGTTTTGCTGTCAAAATGGATAAAGAAGCTGATTTTATCGGAAAAGCTGCACTTAAAAAACAAAAAGAAGAGGGACTGAAGCGAAAGCTTGTCGGCATTGAAATGATTGATAAAGGGATTCCGCGTACAGATTATCCAGTCTTTTCAGGAGAAAAGCAGGTTGGGATTGTCACAACGGGCACTCAATCCCCAACATTAAAGAAAAATGTCGGGCTTGCTTTGATCGAAACCTCAGAGGCGGAGCTTGGATCAGAGGTGGAGGTACAAGTTCGCAAAAAACGTCTAAAAGCCAAAATTGTCGCAACACCATTTTATAAAAGAGCCAAATAACGAGGGGGAACAGAGGATGAAGCACAGGTATTTGCCGCAAACAGAGCAAGATCAAAAAGAAATGCTGGATGTCATCGGTGTTCAGTCGATTGATGAGCTTTTTTCAGATATCCCAGAGAAAGTTAGATTCAAAGGAGCATACAAAATCAAAGAAGCCGCATCTGAAACAGCGCTTGTCAGGGAATTATCCCGACTAGCTGCAAAGAATAAGGATACAGTTTCCTATGCATCGTTTCTTGGTGCAGGTGTATATGATCATTACCAGCCTGTCATTGTCGATCATGTGATCTCACGTTCTGAATTTTATACAGCGTATACACCTTATCAGCCGGAGATTTCGCAAGGTGAATTGCAAGCGATCTTTGAATTTCAAACAATGATTGCTGAGCTGACTGGTATGGATCTTGCCAACTCCTCGATGTATGATGGCGGGACGGCACTGGCTGAAGCGGCAATGCTCGCTGCGGGACACATAAAGAAGAAAAAAGTGGTTGTTTCTGAAACGGTTCACCCTGAATCAAGAGCGGTGCTGAAAACATACGCCAAAGGACAAAACATTGAAGTTATTGAAGTGCCTGCGAAAAAAGGGCAGACAGATCTAGCTGCATTGGAAAAAGCGGTCTGCGATGATACAGCAGCAGTTCTCGTGCAATATCCAAACTTTTTTGGTGTAGTCGAGCCGTTAAAAGACATTGAACCCATTGCACATAAAGGAAAAAGCCTATTCATTGTCTCTAGCAATCCCCTCGCACTCGGACTATTGACGCCGCCTGGAAAACTCGGGGCAGATATTGTCGTTGGTGATGCGCAGCCGTTTGGCATCCCGGCTGCATTTGGCGGACCTCACTGCGGATATTTTGCTGTGACGAAAAAGTTGATGAGAAAAGTGCCAGGTCGTTTAGTCGGGCAGACAGAAGATGAAAATGGTGTTCGTGGATTTGTTCTGACCCTTCAAGCGCGTGAGCAGCACATTCGAAGAGATAAAGCGACGTCAAATATTTGCTCAAACCAAGCATTAAATGCATTAGCTGCTTCTGTTGCCATGACGGCACTAGGGAAAACAGGCATAAAAGATATCGCCTATCAAAACGTGCAAAAAGCCCACTATGCCAAAAAACAGGCAGAAAAATATGGACTGCAGGCGGATGTAGAAGGGGCTCATTTTAATGAATTTGTGATCAAGTTACAGGAGCCTGTGAAAGAAGCCAATAAACGATTGCTTGAAAAAGGAATCATCGGCGGCTACGACTTGGGGCTAGACTACCCAGAGCTTCAGCAGCACATGCTTGTAGCCGTGACAGAGCTTAGAACAAAAGAAGAAATTGATACGTTTATCAAGGAATTGGGGGATCGCCATGAATAAACAAGATCAGCCGCTTATTTTTGAATTATCTAAAGAAGGAAGAATAGGGTACAGCCTGCCTGATTTAGATGTACCTGAACAGGAGATCCCGTCTTTATTTGATGAGACGTACATCCGGGATGAGGATGCTGAGCTTCCTGAAGTATCTGAGCTTGATATTATGCGTCATTATACAGCATTATCAAGACGCAATCATGGGGTTGATTCCGGATTTTATCCTCTTGGCTCATGCACGATGAAATATAATCCAAAGATTAATGAAAAGGTTGCACGCCTTGCAGGGTTCTCGCAGGTTCATCCGCTACAAGAGGCAGACACTGTGCAAGGTGCATTAGAATTACTATACGATCTAGGTGAACATCTTGAAGAAATTACGGGAATGGACGCTGTGACATTACAGCCTGCGGCAGGAGCACACGGCGAGTGGACGGGACTCATGATGATCCGTGCGTATCATGAAGCAAGGGGAGATCATCAGCGTACAAAAGTCATTGTGCCTGATTCTGCCCATGGAACGAACCCGGCATCTGCGACAGTCGCTGGATTTGAAACCATTACCGTCGCATCTGACGAAAATGGGCTTGTTGATTTAGAAGATTTACGCCGCGTTGTTAATGAAGAAACAGCTGCTTTAATGCTTACAAACCCGAATACACTAGGCCTCTTTGAAGAGAATATTTTAGAAATGGCTGAAATCGTTCATGAAGCTGGCGGTAAGCTTTATTATGACGGAGCCAACTTGAACGCTGTTTTAAGCAGAGCAAGACCAGGAGATATGGGATTTGACGTTGTCCACTTAAATCTTCACAAAACCTTTACAGGCCCGCACGGAGGCGGAGGTCCTGGCTCAGGTCCTGTTGGCGTTAAAAAGGAATTAATTCCTTATTTGCCAAAGCCGTTGCTTGTGAAGAAGGAAGGCCGTTTTTACTTTGATCATGACCGTCCAGAATCAATTGGGCGCGTGAAGCCATTCTATGGCAACTTTGGCATTAACGTCAGAGCTTATGCGTACATCCGCTCTATGGGGCCAGACGGCTTAAAGGCTGTAACCGATAATGCCGTGTTAAATGCGAACTATATGATGCGCCGCTTAAGTGCTCATTATGATTTGCCGTTTGATCGTCACTGTAAGCATGAATTTGTGCTATCAGGTAAACGTCAGAAAAAATTAGGTGTGCGGACACTGGATATTGCCAAACGATTACTTGATTTCGGCTACCATCCGCCAACGATCTACTTCCCGCTCAATGTAGAGGAATGTATTATGATTGAACCGACTGAAACAGAATCAAAAGAAACACTTGATGCATTCATCGAAGCAATGATTCAAATTGCGAAAGAAGCAGAAGAGAATCCTGAAGTGGTGCAGGAAGCGCCGCATACAACGGTCGTGAAACGTATGGACGAAACAAAGGCCGCACGGAATCCAGTTCTCGTTTTTGAAAGAAAATAAAGAAAAAAGACTCAGGGGGAATCATGCTCCCAGAGTCTTTTTAGTTAGTTCTTCGTTTTAATGCGGCCGCCCCATTTTTTAAAGCCGCCTTTTAAATTATAAATCTCACGGCAGCCGTTTTTACGTAAAGTTTGGGCTGCTTTTCCGCTTCTAAAATTATTTTGACAATAGAGATAAACAGGCTTGTCAGGACGTATTTCATTTTTGCGCTGCTTTAGTTGGGAAAGGGGGATATTTCTTGCCCCTAAAATATGTCCGCCTTCAAACTCATTTGGCTCTCTTACATCAATGAGCTGGGCTTTGCGGTAACCTTTAATAAATTCTTCTTCCGTCAGCGTTTTCATAATGCGCTGCTGATAAATGTAGCTGCCGATGGAATAAAGAACGAAAAGTCCACAAAGTGCGAGGACGATATAGTTGAATATTGACAATACAACTCGACTCCTTCTTGAGCATCAGCACAGTAGCCTGTCTGATGGTACGTTTTAGACAAATACTATTATAGTAAAGCATAAGAAACTTGTCATCATAAATGGTAAGAATTATTTTCAATTCCGTCCCTATTTGATAGACTGATGAAGAGAGAAAACCGGTGGTCACCACCATCATCTAACATTGACTACGTAAAAGAGAAGGGATTTTATATGCAAAAAGAGAAATGGTGTTTCATTGATTCAGGAAACCAAGACCCTGCCTTTAACATGGCAATGGACGAAGCCTTGCTTTATTGGCATAGCGAGAAGCTCATTCCGCCTGTTATCCGCTTTTATGGATGGAATCCGGCGACATTATCTGTTGGGTATTTTCAGAACGTTGAAAAAGAAATCAACCTAGAAGCCGTCAAGCGATATGGTCTTGGATTTGTCCGCAGACCAACCGGAGGACGGGGAGTACTTCATGACCAGGAGCTGACCTACAGCGTGATTGTGTCAGAGGAACATCCAGAAATGCCAGCGACGGTGACAGAGGCGTACCGCGTTATTTCAGAAGGCATTTTAGAGGGCTTTAAAGAGCTGGGACTCGATGCGTATTTTGCCATTCCTCGTACAGATAAAGAAAAGGAAAGCTTAAAGAACCCAAGATCATCTGTATGCTTTGATGCCCCTTCTTGGTACGAGCTTGTTGTAGAAGGAAGAAAGGTAGCGGGCAGTGCTCAGACGAGACAAAAAGGTGTCATTCTCCAGCATGGATCTATTTTAATTGACCTTGATGAGGACAAATTGTTCGATTTGTTCCTTTATCCAAACGACCGGGTGAGAGAGCGGATGCAGCGAAGCTTTAAAAACAAAGCGGTTGCCATCAATGAAATCTCAGACCGAACATGTACAATAGACGATGCGCGTGCTGCGTTTAAAAGAGGGTTTGAAAAAGGATTAAATATTGAGCTTGAACCTTATGAGCTGACAGATGAAGAATTAGCGTTTGTCCATCATCTCGCAAAAACGAAATATGCCTCAGATGATTGGAATTACAAGCGTTAAGCCGAAGGACACTCCTTGTTTTTTAATGAACGATGGTGTAGAATTGGGTTGATTATTAAGTAAAGGTGCATTATGGAGGGGTTTTATGACTACACCTAGTATGGAAGATTACATTGAACAAATTTATATGCTGATAGAAGATAAAGGATATGCCAGAGTCTCTGATATTGCAGAAGCACTCGCTGTCCATCCCTCCTCTGTAACAAAAATGGTTCAGAAGCTAGATAAAGATGAATACCTCATTTATGAGAAGTATCGTGGTCTAATTTTAACCCCGAAAGGCAAAAAAATTGGAAAACGTCTCGTATACAGACATGAACTGCTAGAGCAATTTTTAAGAATCATTGGTGTAGATGAAGAGAAAATTTATGATGATGTAGAAGGCATTGAACATCATCTCAGCTGGAACAGTATTGACCGCATCGGCGATCTCGTTCAATTTTTTGAAGAAAACGATGAGCGATCTGTTCAGCTGAAAGCGATTCAAAAGAAAAACGAACAAACAAATCAAGAATCTTAATCAAAAAGGACACCCTCAGCATGGGTGTCCTTTTTGATTAAAGTTCTAATTGAAAGCAAAAGCTCCTACACTATTATTAGCGTGAAATCAAAGGGGGCTCCTTGATGAAGATAGATGGTGTGTTCTCAGGTGGAGGCATTAAGGGGGCAGCGCTTGCAGGTGCCTATGAAGCGCTTGAAGCGAGAGGATTTCAATTTGTCCGTCTTGCTGGTACAAGTGCTGGAGCAATCATTGCTTCACTCATCGCAGCAGGTTTTACAAGCCAGGAAATTCGAACGCTTTTAGATGAAATGGATGAGCATCAATTGCTTGATAGGAGATGTCAATTCATCCCCTTTAAAATGCTCAGGTGGGTATCCATTTACTGGCGTCTCGGTCTTTATAAAGGAGACCGGCTGGAAAAATGGCTGACCGATGTGCTAAAACGAAAAGGGGTCACCGTGTTTGGAGACCTCAAAAAAGATTCACTGAAAATCGTTGCGTCCGATTTAACGAATGGAAAAATCCTTGTTCTGCCAGACGACCTTCCTTCATATGGATTAAATCCAGAACGGTTTTCCGTGGCGAGGGCCATTCGAATGAGCTGCAGCCTGCCGTATTTTTTCGAACCTGTCAAACTGAAGTCATCAAAAGGCATTTGTACCATTGTAGATGGAGGAGTGCTGAGCAATTTTCCAATTTGGCTGTTTGCTGAAGAGAAAAAAAGACCGTTCGTCGGTGTCACATTAACGCCAAACGAAAAAGAACGCCCTCAACACTCCATCCGCAATGCGTTTGAACTGTTTGGCGCTCTTTTTGAAACGATGCGTGGTGCTCATGACGAAAGACATATCGCCACAAAACACGAACGTCATATTATTTTTATTCCTGTAGAACACGTCATTGCCACTGATTTTCAACTCATGACAGAAAAGAAAAAGGCGCTCGTCGATCTAGGCAGACAGAAGGCCGAGCAATTTTTAAAAAGCTGGACATTTTAAAATAAGGCGCGATTCTTCTTTTTGTTTTTCTTGCCTTCAATCACAGTCAAATGTGTTTGGCTTTTCTTTTTGAGAAGGACGGGCTTAGACTTGTGGTCAGTCGGCACGCTTCGCAAATGAGTGACCCGATTTTTCATCTGGCTTTTCGTTTTTGGTTTAGGCTGCTGGTAGCGACGTTTTGATTGTTTGACTGCTTTACGATAAAGATTGCCCTCTGTTCCAGTTCTTCGATTCATCAGCCATCTAAATAGGAAAAACAAAACCGCTCCAATGATCACAACTGACAGCAGCATGGTAAAAAGTCTGCCTGGGTTCGTTGTGAGTAAGTACACAAATCCCAAAACACCTAAAGCGAAAATAATGGTAAAAGCAGGATGTACTCGGCGATTCATAACTGTCCACCTCCGAAGGAATTTACCGGATTTATAAGTTAGATCACTTGATGAGCAGAATCTGACGCTTGTTTCAGAGATACTTCCTCTAAACGAAGAAGTTCATTAAAACTTGCAATGGCTACCTCGACTTGATCGTCAGAAGGTTCTTTTGTTGTGAGCAATTGCAGCCAAAGGCCAGGATAGCCAAGCACTTTAAGCACAGGCACTTCTCGGAGTTTGTTCGTGAATTGAAGCACTTCAAATGAAATGCCGAGAACAACCGGAATAAGTGCCAAGCGGTTCAGAACTCTCACCCATAAAGGATCTGTCGGTACGAGTAAATAGACGAACATCCCGACAATGACAGTGAATAAAATAAAGCTGCTGCCGCATCGATAATGCAGACGGGATTGCTTTTGGACATTTTCCACTGTGATGTCAAGGTTCTGTTCATAGCAGTTTATGACTTTATGTTCTGCCCCATGATATTGAAATACTCTTTTAATTAAAGGGGTCATGGAAATAAAGTAAATATAGCCTAATAAAAGGACCAATTTGAAGAATGTTTCCACTGCGATTTGTGCGAAATTCCCTGAAAAGATGGGACGCACAAGCTCTGCTAAAAAGACAGGTACCAGGGTAAAGACAAATTTACTAAAGAGTAGAGAGAGAACTCCGATCACAGCAATGCCGAAGATCATGGATAATTTCGAGCCTTTTTGTTCTTTTTCAAGAGTATGATCTTCAGAAGGATCTAAGTCATATCGCTCACTGGAGAAGTTTAAGTGCTTACTGCCGTTTGCGCTTGCTTCAACAAGTGCAGCAACACCCCTGACAAAGGGGATTTTCTTGAGAAAGGCGGTTCGTTTATTGGAGGTCCGGGGAAGCTTCAAAAACTCAATGGACTGGTCCTTTCGCCGAATCGCTGTCACATAGTTCTTCTTACCTCCGAACATGACACCTTCGACAACTGCCTGCCCTCCATAAGCTGGAGGTTTTGTTTGATTGGACATATTTCATCAACCTGCCTGTTTCCTGTAATTTACATGCATTTCCTTATACCTTTATTGTACAGGAAATGAGGGGAAATCACTAGCTCACAGGTCGATTATCTACTAGAATTCTATCTACCTCTTTTTAGCCAGTATACCCTGTTTTAAAAATTTTACACTCACGCATGGAAATCCTTTTTTTTCATGACATTTTGGACATACTACTTGCTGGAGGTGTTCACAAATGAAACGTGATGAAAAGAAAAACCAAGAAGAAAAAAATCAGTCCGTGCAAACGACATCACTTGTGGCAAGAGCGGCTGCTACAGGCTTTGTCGGCGGTGTTTTTTGGGGCTTTATCGGGTTTCTGACCCATGTGTTTCATTTTTCAGAGGTGAGTCCCAATATGCTGCTTCAGCCATTTGTGCTTGGAGAATGGAAAAAGGGAGGACTTGGTACTTTTATCAGTATTGTGCTGTTAGGAGTTTTATCGATTGGAGCCGCCTTTATTTATTTTGGGCTTTTAAAAAGGATCAAAGGCTTTTGGATGGGTTTAGTATATGGCGGGCTTTTATGGCTGCTCGTTTTTTACGTATTTAATCCCATTTTCCCAGATGTAAAGCAAGTACAAGAGTTGCAGCAAAGCACTATTGTCACGACATTTTGCCTATATATTTTATATGGCATGTTTGTCGGGTTCAGCATTTCGTTTGAATATAATGAATTGACGAGTCAGAAGCTTGCGAGGGCACTCGGGAAAAAGACAGAATAAAGTGTAAATCGCCTATTCATATGATAAAATATTTTTGGAAACGAAAGGTTTCTAAGGAAAAAGAAACAGATCTCGATATAGATTGAATTAGGGTGAAGGAGTGGTCATATGCCTCATTTTCTTGTACTGAATGGACCCAATTTAAATAGGCTTGGCAAAAGAGAGCCTGCTGTTTATGGAAGTAAGACGCTGACAGATTTAGAGACGGATTTGTTCCAGTTCGCAGAACGAGCAAACATCCAATTAACGTTCTTTCAATCAAATCACGAAGGGGATTTGATTGATGCGCTCCATGAAGCAGAAGATCAATACGATGGTGTCGTGTTTAACCCGGGTGCATTTACCCACTACAGCTATGCGCTGAGAGATGCCATTGCAAGTATTTCTTTATCAGTCATTGAAGTACATATCACAAATGTTCATAAGAGAGAGGAATTCCGCCATCATTCTGTACTTGCTCCAGTATGCCAAGGACAAATCGTTGGGCTTGGCTTAGAAGGGTATAAATTGGCGATTCGTTATTTAGTCAGTGAAGGGGGAGCAGTATCATGAAACTTGAAAAACTAAGAGCACTATTAAGTGAATTAGATATCGATGGCCTTGTCATTACGAGCAGTTTTAATTTACAGTATATGACCAGCTTTACCGGATCAGCCGGTCTTGCTGTCGTTTCAAAGGACCGGGCAGCTTTTATCACGGACTTCCGCTATACAGAGCAAGCGAAGGCTCAAGTCAAAGGCTATGACATCATTGAACATAAAGGAAACATTGTGGAAACGGCTGCTCAAACGGCAAAGGAATTTGGAGTGAAACGCCTTGGGTTCGAACAAAACCATATGACATTTGCCACGTATCAGCAGTACGCAGCCAAAGCAGGCGGTATAGAGCTTGTTCCAGTCTCTGAATCAGTTGAAAAGTTGCGCTTGATTAAGTCTAGTGAAGAGATTAAGATATTAGAGGAAGCTGCGAAGATTGCAGATCACGCCTTTGATCATATTCTCACTTACATCAAGCCGGGCCTGACGGAAATTGCTGTCATGAACGAGCTTGAATTTTTCATGAGAAAAGAAGGTGCTGAAGGATCTTCATTCGATATGATAGTTGCCTCAGGTGTTCGTTCAAGCCTGCCTCACGGAAGAGCGAGTGAAAAGGTGATTGAATCTGGTGATTTAGTGACACTCGATTTTGGTGCTTACTATAAAGGCTATTGTTCTGATATGACAAGAACGATTGCTGTCGGAACACCAAGCGACAAGCTAAAGGAAATTTATCATATCGTATTAGAAGCAGAAAACGCTGGTGTGGATAGAATCAAGCCAGGCTTAACAGGAAAAGAAGCTGATCGCATCACACGAGACATCATTGAAAAGTATGGCTATGGTCAATACTTCGGGCATTCAACCGGGCACGGGCTAGGTATGGAAGTACATGAAGCGCCAGGCCTTTCCTCACGATCAGAGGTCGTCTTAGAAGAGGGAATGGTCGTCACAGTTGAGCCGGGGATTTACTTGCCAGATGTCGGCGGCGTGAGAATTGAGGATGATATTGTCCTGACAGCTGACGGCAATAAACGATTGACCCACTCACCGAAAGAACTTATCATATTATGATGGTGAAATGTAGGAGGATGACAAAATGATTTCAGTAAACGATTTTCGTACTGGCCTGACAATTGAAGTGGACGGCGGTATTTGGCGAGTAGTGGATTTTCAGCACGTAAAACCAGGGAAAGGCGCAGCGTTTGTTCGTTCGAAACTGCGTAACCTGCGTACAGGTGCCATTCAAGAAAAAACATTCCGCGCAGGCGAAAAAGTAGCGAAAGCACAAATCGAAACAAAAACAATGCAATACTTGTATGCAAATGGCGATCAGCATGTCTTCATGGATACAAGTTCTTATGAGCAGCTTGAACTAAGTGAAGCACAAATTAAAGATGAGCTGAAATATTTGCTTGAAAATATGTCTGTTCAAATCGTGATGTACGGTGCTGAAACTCTTGGAGTAGAACTTCCAAACACAGTAGAACTAGAAGTAGTAGAAACAGAGCCTGGTATTAAAGGTGACACAACATCAGGCGGCTCAAAACCTGCAAAAACTGAAACTGGTTTAATCGTCAACGTTCCTTTCTTTGTGAACCAAGGAGATAAACTAGTGATTAATACATCTGACGGCTCATACGTTTCAAGAGCGTAATGAACGAAAAAAGACTGTAAACCTCGTGTTTACAGTCTTATTTTATTGGAAAAATGACTCCTCAAGGCAGGCCTTCTCTCAATTCTCTCATTCATCTCTCTTCCTTCCTGAAAAACAAGACTACTTCCAGCTGGTCAAGCATATAGTGTAAAAAAAGCTGGAGGTTCTATATGAAACAATTTCTCCCAGGTCTACACCCGTCAGTCGCTGCAATGGCAGGCATGAGATTCTTATCCGCCGCCATTGAACTGACGGCAGCCATCCTTATTTTAATCACCAATGATGTACGGAAAGCGGTAGTCATCAATAGTATATTGGCAATCATCGGGCCGCTCATTTTTATTATCACGATGACGATTGGAATCTATCAAATTGCCGGGCAGCTATCCTATGCAAAGCTTGTGTTCATTTTCATTGGTGTCGTGTTTATTCTTGTTGGGATCTATAAGTGAAACGGCTTGGCATAATTAACGGCTCACATCATACATTTTAGAGAAGAAAAAAAGGAGGGGAATTCGTTGCGGAGTTTGTTGGATATTCTCCCGCACTCGATTGGACAAGAACTCAGGCTGCTAAAAGAGGCAGAATGGGCGCAAATAGAAGAAATCCGCATTCGCACGGATCGTCCTATTGAATTAATGCAGGGAGGAAAACCACGTTTCCTTTCTTATCACACAACTTGGGAAGATGCGTCTCAGCTATTAGGCAGGCTGAGCAATTACAGCATGTACACACTTGAGGAAGAGCTAAAACAGGGCTATATCACGATATCTGGCGGACACCGGGTAGGACTTGCTGGAAAGGTGATCGTTGAAAACGGATTTGTCAAAGGGTTAAGAGATATCTCTTCATTTAATATCCGCATTGCCAAAGAAAAAATCGGGATTGCGCTTCCTTTTCTTCCTTATTTATATGAAGAGCACTGGCACAATACACTCATCATCGGCCCCCCGCAAACGGGGAAAACCACATTGCTCCGGGATATAGCACGTCTTGCTAGTACAGGCACAAAAACCATTCCTCCTAGAAAAACAGGCATTATTGATGAGCGTTCTGAAATTGCCGGATGTATAAGAGGGGTGCCGCAGCACCATTTTGGCCACCGGATTGATGTACTCGATGCATGTCCAAAGGCTGAAGGGTTGATGATGATGATTCGGTCTATGAGCCCAGAGGTCATGATTGTCGATGAAATCGGAAAAAGTGAGGATGTCGAGGCACTGTTAGAAGCGATTCATGCCGGAGTCAACATCATCGTCTCAGCTCATGGCTATTCACTTGAAGATGTATATAAACGACCTTCTTTTAAACCGTTATGGGAGCTTCGTGTGTTTGAACGATATGTTGAATTAAATCGAAACAATGGGCCTGGCACGATCGGGCGAATGTACGGCGGGGACGGCCAAGAGATGAAATGGAGGCGGGGAGTGGACGTATGTTAAAGCTCATTGGCGCTATTTTCATTGTCGCGGCCACGACTTGGGGAGGCTTCGAGTTTGCCAAACGATATAGCGACAGACCTAAACAAATTCGGCAGCTGCGGTTTGCTCTCCAGTCTCTTGAAGCTGAAATTATGTATGGTCAAACCCCTTTAGCACGGGCGGCAGAGCAAATTGCAGCGCAGGTAGGTCCACCTGTGAATCAGCTGTTTGAACAATTTGCAGAAAAGCTGAAAGTGGGGACTTTTTCTGCACGCCATGCATGGAACGAAAGTCTTGAAGATGTTTGGAAAAAAACCGTATTGAAAAAAGGCGAATATGAGGCGTTGAAGCACTTTGGAGAAACACTTGGCCAGCATGATGTCACTTCTCAGCAAAAGTATATCAAGCTTGCTTTAGGCCATTTGGAATCAGAGGAGAAAGAAGCTGAAATCGCCCAAGCGAAAAATGAAAAAATGGTCAGAAGCCTCGGATTTTTAAGCGGATTACTACTGATTCTTTTATTGATGTGAGAGGAAGGGAGTCGAGAGCATGGGCGTTGATGTAAACGTCATTTTTCAAATTGCCGGAGTAGGCATCGTCGTGGCCTTTCTCCATACGATTTTAGACCAAATGGGGAAGAAAGAGTACGCTCAGTGGGTGACGCTGCTTGGGTTTATCTACATTTTGTTTATGGTGGCAACCATTGTAGACGATTTGTTTAAAAAGATTAAAGCCGTATTTCTATTTCAAGGATAGGGGAGGGCTTACAAATCGAAATCATACAAATTGTTGGACTTGGTTTAATCGCTACTTTTTTAGCATTAATCGTCAAAGAACAAAAGCCAACCTTCGCCTTTATGCTTGTTGTTTTTACCGGATGTGTCATTTTTCTTTATTTAATTGATCAAATCTATGCCATTATCTCGATGATTGAAAAAATTGCAGCAAGTGCCGGCGTCAATATGAAGTATGTTGAAACCATATTGAAGATTATTGGCATTGCCTATATTGCGGAATTTGGCGCTCAGCTGACGAAGGATGCTGGACAAGGCGCCATTGCATCCAAAATAGAGCTAGGCGGCAAGATTCTCATCTTGGTGATGGCAGTCCCGATTTTAACAGTCATCATTGAGACGATCTTAGGAATGATCCCGTCCATGACGTAAATGAAAAGAGGTGATGACAATGAAACGGGTGACCGCTGTAATGGGATTGATGCTTTTCTTTTGGCTGATTGCTCCGCATGCAGGGGCAGAAGAAAAAGAACCTTTATCTAATGAACAGCCAGCAGCACAGGAAGTGGCGAATGGACAGGCTGATGCACTTGAGCTTCATTCCATCAGTGACTTTTGGGAAACCATTTTGGACGAGTATGGCGGCTTTTTGCCAGAAAGCCAAAAGGGCACAGTGAAGGAAATGATTGACGGCGATAAAGAGCTGTCTCCCCAAACATGGCTGAAAGCCTTTGTACATTATCTGTTTCACGAGGTCATTGCAAACGGAAAGCTTCTAGGTACTCTGATTTTACTCACCATCTTTTGTTCGCTTTTGCAGCTTTTACAAAATGCCTTTGAACAAAGCACCGTCAGCAAAGTCGCATATGCTCTTGTTTATATGGTGCTGATTATTATTGCACTTAACAGCTTTCATGTGGCGATTTCCTATGCTACAGAAGCCATTCAAACGATGACCAGTTTTATTCTTGCTCTTATTCCTCTTTTACTAGCGCTTATTGCTTCATCAGGCGGGCTTGTCTCAGCCGGATTCTTTCATCCCGTTATTATATTTTTAATGAACACGAGCGGTGTTTTCATTCAGTATGTCGTTCTCCCGCTCATCTTTTTATCTGCAATATTGAGCATTATCAGTACGCTGACCGAACAATACAAGGTCACCCAGCTTGCCCAGCTGTTAAGAAATGTGGCAATTGGCGGGCTTGCCGTTTTTTTAACCGTTTTTCTCGGCGTCATTTCCGTTCAGGGTGCATCTGCGGCCGTTACGGATGGAATCGCTCTTCGTACAGCCAAATTCATTACCGGAAACTTCATCCCTGTCCTAGGCAGAATGTTTACAGATGCGACCGATACCGTGATCAGCGCCTCTGTTTTACTCAAAAATACAGTCGGACTAGTTGGGGTCGCCATTTTGATTTCAATTGCCGCTTTCCCGGCGATTAAAGTGCTTTCGTTAGCCCTTATCTATAAGCTTGCTGCTGCCATCCTTCAGCCGTTAGGGGGCGGACCCATCATCAGCTGTCTTGATGTCATTTCAAAAAGTGTGCTGTATATATTTGCCGCACTTGCTGTTGTGTCGCTCATGTTCTTTTTAAGCATTACCGTCATCATCACTGCTGGTAACCTGACCATGATGATGAAGTAAGGAGGGGACACCTTTTGAGTTTTCTCACGGAATGGATCACAAGTATTATTCTTTTTATCTTATTTGCGATTGTTATTGATCTTCTGCTTCCCAATTCGAGCATGCAAAAGTATGCAAAAATGGTCGTCAGCCTGCTGCTAATCGTGGTGATGCTCAATCCGATTTTTGCTTTATTTCGAGCTGATCCTGATCAAATTTTTTCAGAATTGATGAAAGGGAAGGAAGAAGCGCAGTCAGAAGAAATAAAAAATCAGATGAATTTAGAAAAAAAAGAAATACAAGCCTCTCAGCGTGCATATATTTTAAAGCAAATGGCTGTCCAACTAGAAAAAAGCGCAAAGGAGCCACTGGAGAAGGAGAGCTATGTAATGAAACACGTAGAAGTGCTGGCTGATGAGGAGCATCTGGATCAGAATATGGAGGCGGATCAATTTCGCATCAAAGCAGTTCTTTCCCCGCTCACAGGTGATTCTGTAGAAACGGTGGCAAAGGTGGACATTGATCTCTCCAAGCAAAAGGAGGAAAGCGCTGGATCTTCTAGCAAAGAGATCACGAGGGTGAAAGAGACACTTGCTGATGTTTGGAATACGAGTCCTGAGCACATCGCGCTGAACATTGAGGGAGGTGACGCAGCAGATCATGAATAACAAGGACTGGAAACAAAAGCTGAAATCATTCTTCCAGCCGCCTGAAAAAGGTGAAGGGAAACCCAAATTAACGAAGCACCATTACTTGCTGCTTGTATTCATTATCGGCGTATCTTTCATGTTAGTCAGTCAAATCTTGTCACCGCCATCAAGCAAACAACAAGCTGCGGTTCCTGCTTCTAAAAAAACATCCTCAGAAGAGCAGGAGGTATTCAAACCGGCATCCTCAGGTAAACCAAAAAATTCAATTGAGGATGTGGAGCAAGAATACGAAAATCAGCTGAAAGAAATTTTAGAGACCATCATCGGCGTTGAGGATGTATCCATTGTGGTCAATGTAGATGCAACGTCTTTAAAAGTGTTTGAAAAAAACAAATCCAATAAAAGTACAACGACCGAGGAAACAGATAAAGAAGGCGGCGTACGAAGTGTCACTGATCAAACAAAAGAAGAAGAAGTCGTCATCATCAAAAATGGCAATGAAGAAACACCAGTCGTTGTTCAAACGAAAAAACCAGAAATCCGAGGTGTCCTCGTTGTTGCTCAAGGAGTAGACAACGTTCAAATAAAGAAAACCATCATTGAAGCGGTTACACGAGTGCTTGATGTACCGAGCCATAGAGTGGCTGTTGCCCCTAAAAAAATCAAGGAGGATTCGGAATGATGTTAAAAAAACAAACGGTTTGGCTATTAACGATGCTAAGTTTAGTTGTCGTATTAAGTGTGTACTATATCATGTCTCCACAGGGTGAAAATGCAGTGACAGTAGAAGATACGAAATCAAAAGGCACTGAAGAGAAAAAAGTTGAAACAGAAAAAGGGACGGACAAAGGCGCTGATAAGAAATCCACTGACAAAGAAACAAACGGCAAACAAGAGGATATCGAAACAAGCGGTGAAGAAGGAAAGGCTGTGTCAGAGCAAACAGACGATGAGCTTTTTACAACATACAGACTAGAGCTTGAAGATAAACGAAGCAAGCAGCGCGAAGAATACAACGAAATTGTCTCCAGTGACGATGCAACAGCACAAGAAAAAAGTGAAGCATACGATCAAATGACAGCGCTCAGTGAAGCAGAAGGAACTGAGCGTCAGCTTGAGACATTGATCAAAACAAAAGGCTATAAAGATGCGCTCGTAAGTGCTGAAGGGGATAAAGTGAGCATCACGGTTCGTTCTGATAAAAAATCAAAATCTCAAGCGGCCGATATTATTGATATGGTCACAAAAGAAATGAGAGGTCTTGATAACGTAGCTGTCACTTTTGAGCCCACTAATCAATAAAAATGAACTGGCGCCCTTTGCGGAAAAGGGCGTTTTTTGATGCGGCTTGACGCCCTCTCCAAGGTGCTTACGCGAGGCGCTTCACCACAATAGTAGTTGAATTCATCGAAATCCTCCTGTAAGATGGTTATAGTATGTACTTTTAGTACTAGCCTATAATAAAAAGATAAATCCATACATAGGGGTGCAAATCCATGTTAAAAATCGAAGAAATTCATGAACTGATTAAATTAATTGATGACTCTACTATCGATGAGTTTACGTACGAAAACGAAGGTGCAAAAATCAAACTGAAGAAAAATAAAGAAGTCGTTCAGCAAGTTGCGGCACAAGCACCAGTGGCTCCTGTCCAAGCAGCTCCAGCTCAACAAGCTCCTAAAGCACAAGCTCCAGCTCAGACCGAAGCCCCTGCACAAGAGGCAGCTGCGTCTGAAAATCTGCATAAAATCACATCCCCAATGGTTGGCACATTTTATGCTTCCTCTTCACCAGAAGCAGATCCATACGTGACAACAGGTTCCAAGGTCAAGGAAAACACTGTTGTGTGTATCGTGGAAGCGATGAAACTGTTTAATGAAATCGAAGCAGAAGTAAAAGGTGAAATCGTCGAAGTATTAGCTGAAAACGGTCAGCTTGTAGAATTCGGACAACCCCTCTTTCTAGTGAAAGCAGAGTAAGGAGTACGATCATGATTAAAAAGCTATTAATTGCAAACAGAGGAGAAATCGCAGTTAGAATTATCCGCGCTTGTAAAGAGCTTGGAATTGAAACTGTTGCGGTATTTTCTGAAGCGGATCGCGATGCGCTGCATGTACAAATGGCTGATGAAGCATATTGCATCGGACCGACTGCTTCTAAAGATAGTTATTTAAATGTCACGAATATTGTCAGCGTAGCAAAATTAACAGGGACAGATGCCATCCATCCAGGATACGGCTTTTTAGCAGAAAATGCAGACTTTGCAGAGCTTTGCGAGGAATGTAATGTAATCTTTGTTGGACCAACTGCGTCAGCGATTTCCAAAATGGGAACGAAAGATGTCGCGCGAGAAACAATGAAGAATGCAGGCGTTCCGATCGTCCCTGGTTCTCAAGGAATTGTAAAAGATCTTGATGATGCTGTTTCAACAGCAGCTAGTATTGGGTATCCTGTGATTATTAAAGCAACTGCAGGCGGAGGCGGTAAAGGGATCCGTGTGGCTCGTACAGAAGAAGAGCTTATTAACGGAGTCACCATCACGCAGCAGGAAGCGGCGCAAAACTTTGGGAACCCTGGTGTCTATTTAGAAAAGTTCATTGAAGACTTTAGACATGTGGAAATTCAAGTGCTTGCAGATCAGCATGGCAATACGATTCATTTAGGAGAGCGTGATTGCTCGATCCAAAGAAGAATGCAAAAGCTTCTTGAAGAAACGCCATCACCAGCACTAAATGCAGACATTCGTGAGCAAATGGGTGAAGCAGCTGTAAAAGCAGCAGAAGCTGTTGAATACACAGGTGCTGGAACAGTCGAATTCATTTATGATTATAATGAAGAGAAGTTCTACTTCATGGAAATGAATACTCGTATTCAAGTAGAGCATCCTGTGACAGAAATGGTCACAGGTGTAGACTTGATCAAAGAACAGATCAAGGTTGAATCAGGTGAGAAGCTTTCTCTTACACAAGAGGATGTCGTATATGAAGGCTGGGCGATCGAATGCCGCATCAATGCAGAGAACCCAGAGAAAAACTTCATGCCTTCAGCTGGTGAAATTAAAATGTATCTTCCGCCAGGCGGTTTAGGTGTACGTGTTGATTCTGCCGCTTATCCGGGCTATGTGATTCCGCCATATTATGACAGCATGATTGCAAAAGTGATCACATATGGTAAGACAAGAGAAGAAGCGATTGCGAAAATGAAACGTGCGCTTCAAGAATTCGTCATTGAAGGAGTCTACACAACGATTCCATTCCACCTTAGATTGCTCGAGCATGAAACATTTGTGAGCGGTAACTTTAATACGAAGTTTTTAGAAACATACCAAATCATGAAATAATCACAGCTTTCGGAGGTGAATGATCGTGTCAGAAAACAATTTGCTTGAAATGAACCTTGATGAGGATCAATTGGGAAAAGTGCAAATTGCACCAGAAGTGATTGAAGTCATTGCTGGGATCGCCGCTTCAGAAGTCGAAGGCATTGCCGAAATGCGCGGCAATTTCGCTGCTGATGTAGCAGAACGCTTTGGTAAGAAAAATCACCGTAAAGGTGTAAAAGTAGATGTCTCTGATGAAGGCATCACAATCGATGTGTATTGTGTGGTTGAATTTGGCCTATCCATTCCAAAGGTATCCACTGCTGTACAAGAAAATATCCGTCAAACCCTTTTGAACATGACTGCCTTAACGATTAATGAAATTAACATTCATGTCGTTGGCATTCAATTTGAAACAAAAGCACCTGAGGCTGAAGTAGATCAAGAAATGTAAAATAAGGTTCAAGTGAAACCAAGGAGGCATTGCCTCTTTGGTTTTTTAAAGCCCATTTTTGAGTAATTTCCGAATATTGATAACGTGACGCGTGGATTGATTCGTTTTTCGTCACAGCTCGCATGGATCTTGGTGCGACCACGGTCAAAATATGTTATGATCTCAGTATGGCTTAACGACAAGCGGATAAAGTGGTTAAAGGAGTAAATAATGAAAAGAAGAACTGCAAGAGAAAAGGCGCTACAAACATTATTTCAAATTGATGTGAGCAATATTGATCCGAAAGAGGCCATTACACATGCGCTGGATGAACAAGAATCAGATCCTTTTTTCGAGGAACTGGTTTTCGGTGTGCTTGAACAAAAGGACAAGCTTGATGACATGATCTCGCAGCATCTAGTGAATTGGAAACTCGATCGTATTGCAAACGTAGACAGAGCCATTTTAAGGCTGTCTGTGTACGAGATGGTGTATCAAGAAGACATCCCAGTTAGTGTCTCAATGAATGAAGCGATTGAACTCGCCAAATTATTCGGCGATGATAAAGCACCGAAATTTGTAAATGGTGTACTTTCGAACATTAAAAACGACCTAAAGCAGCAATAGGAGGATTCGACATGACAGCAACAATCATCGATGGGAAAGAAACAGCAAAAGAAAAACGTGAACAATTAGCAAAAGAAGTAGAAGAGCTAAAACAAAAAGGAGTCACACCTGGTCTTGCCGTTATTCTAATCGGTGATGATCCGGCTTCACTTTCTTACGTACGCGGGAAGAAAAAAGCAGCAGAAGCAATGGGCATGCACTTTCAGCTTGATCATTTAGATGCTTCTTTAACAGAAGAAGAATTGCTTCAGCTGATTGATCAGTACAATGCGAACGATCAATTCCACGGGATTCTTGTTCAACTTCCACTGCCAAAACATATTTCTGAAAAAGCCGTCATTGAACGTATTTCACCTGAGAAAGATGTAGATGGTTTCCATCCATTAAATATCGGGAAAATGCTGCTTGGAGAAGATACATTCCTACCTTGTACACCAGCAGGCATTGTTGAATTACTGAATAAAACGGGTGTCAGTCTTTCTGGAAAAGAAGTGGTTGTTGTAGGGCGCAGCAATATTGTCGGCAAACCAGTGGGACAATTGCTGTTAAACGAAAATGCAACGGTTACTTACTGCCATTCAAGAACGGCGAATATTTCAGAACATACGTTAAAAGCGGACATTTTAGTTGTTGCCGTCGGTCGAGCAAACTTTATAAAAGCTGACCAAATCAAAGAAGGCGCAATTGTCATCGATGTAGGAGTCAATAGATTGGATACTGGGAAGCTTGTTGGGGATGTTGATTTTGAAGAAGCGAAAGAAAAAGCTTCTTACATCACACCAGTCCCTGGCGGAGTCGGTCCAATGACGATTACGATGCTTGCACATAATACGGTTAAATCAGCAAAACGTACATTAGCATAAGCTTTATCCATTCATCCACCTGCATGCTGCCGGTGGATGAATGTGCGTTTTTGAAGAGGAGGAATACGTCATGAGTGAAAAAGCCTTTGTGACGGTCACAGCCCTTACAAAATACATAAAAAGAAAATTTGATGTTGATCCGCATTTAGAAGATATTTGGATCAAAGGTGAGTTATCCAATGTGAAGATTCATTCAAGAGGTCATGTGTACTTCACCTTAAAAGACGAAAACGCACGCATGCAAGCCGTCATGTTCCAGCGTTCCGCAGCAAAGCTGCCTTTTTCACCAAAAAGCGGAATGAAAGTGTTTGTACGCGGCGGGATTCAAGTATATGAACCAAGCGGCAACTATCAATTATATGCAAAAGAAATGCAGCCTGATGGTGTTGGTGCTCTTCATCTAGCTTATGAAGAGCTGAAGAAAAAGCTGGCAAGTGAAGGCTTATTTGATGCGCGCTATAAAAAACCAATTCCTGAATATCCAGAGGTTGTTGGTGTCATTACATCCCCAACAGGAGCGGCTGTTCGAGATGTCATCACAACGATTAACCGGCGTTATCAGCAGGCGAAAATCATTGTGCTTCCGGCGCTTGTCCAAGGTGAAAATGCCATCCGTTCAATCGTAGAGCGGATCAAAGAAGCAAATGAAAAACAGATCTGTGATGTCTTGATTGTCGGAAGAGGAGGCGGTTCGATCGAAGAACTTTGGGCCTTTAATGAAGAAGCTGTCGCAAGAGCAATCTTCGCATCAGACATTCCAATCATTTCTGCAGTGGGGCATGAAACGGACTTTACGATCAGTGATTTCACTGCAGACATGAGAGCACCCACACCAACAGGAGCAGCCGAGCTCGCTGTTCCAAGCACAGCCGATTTAATAGAACGAATCAAATCCATCGACATTCGGCTTACAAGGGCCGTGAAGAATCGAACATCACAAGCGAAAGACCGTCTTGTGGCGCTGCAATCCTCTTATGCCTTCCGTTTTCCAAAACGATTGCAGGAGCAAAAAGAGCAGCAATTCGATTTGGTATTTGACCGTTTTCAAAAACAGCTGACGAGACAAATTGAACAAAAGCGCAGTCAACTAGACCGCCAGACATACAGGCTGAAGCCGCTTCATCCAAAAGAGCAGCTGCTTCAGGCGAAAAAACGCCATGCCAATGAAACAGAACAACTCATCCGCAGCATGAATGTGCAAATGAAAACAATTCATTCGCAGTTCCAATCTGTTCTTGGTAAACTAAATGCATTAAATCCACTTCAAGTGATGGAAAGAGGCTACAGTTTAGCCTATAAAGACGATGAACTGATTAAAAGTGTGAACCAAGTCGATACGAAGGATCAATTGGCTATCACCATGAAGGATGGACGTCTGATTTGTGAGGTTATTGAGAAGGAGGGGCAATCATCATGACAGAATCAAATAAACAAAAAGAAGAACAAATGACATTTGAAGAAGCGATGAAAGGTCTTGAGGAGATCGTTGGGAAGCTCGAAGAAGGAGATGTACCACTTGAGCAAGCCATTCATTATTTCCAAGAAGGCATGACACTTTCAAAGCTTTGCCATGAAAAATTACAGCACGTTGAAAAGCAGATGGATTTCATTTTAAAAGAGGACGGTGAACTGGCTCCTTTCTCGGTGAAGGAGGCAGATGCTGGTGACAAGTAATTTGCAGGATTTTTTAACAACACGAAAACAGGCCATTGAAGATTATTTATTTACATATGTTCAGGAATTGAAGATTCCAGAAGAACTAAAATCTTCGATGCTTTACTCTCTTGAAGCTGGAGGGAAAAGACTTCGCCCTGTTCTCGTTCTTGCTTTATTACATGCTTACGGAAAAAACGAAGAAGATGGCATACCGGTTGGCTGTGCTGTAGAAATGATTCATACGTATTCTTTGATACATGACGACCTTCCTTGCATGGACGATGATGACCTTCGCAGAGGAAAGCCGACTAACCATAAAGTATACGGGGAAGCAACAGCGGTTCTCGCTGGTGATGCACTTTTAACGGAAAGCTTTCGCCTCATTACATCGCAGCTATCTAGCAGCGTCACTTCTGACCAAAAGCTTAGAATCGTAGATGAGCTTGTGCGGTCAGCAGGTGCACTAGGAATGGTTGGCGGTCAATTTGATGACATGGAAGCAGAGCAAAAACAAGTCCCGCTTGCTGAACTAGAATCCATTCATGCCCGGAAAACAGGAAAGCTTCTCACATTCAGCGTCACAGCAGGTGCAATGCTGGCAGGAGCATCAGATGAGGATATCGAAAAACTAAGAGAATTCAGCTATCATATTGGCATTGCTTTTCAAATCCGTGATGACATTTTAGACCTCGAAGGAAGCGAAGAAAAAATAGGAAAACGAGTCGGCTCTGATACAGCGAATGAAAAGTCGACATATCCTTCTTTATTAACGCTTTCAGGAGCAAAAGAAAAGCTGCACGAGCACATCACACGTGCAAAAGAAATTGTCTCAAATCTTGAATTAGAGCAGCAATTGCTGCATGAGTTATGTGATCTGATCGCCTCAAGAGATCATTAAAAACAGCCTAGATTTGAGGGTCTTCGAGCAATTGTGGTAAACTGTAAACAGTTTATCATGATGAGACAACTCTTATTCCCGCTTGGTTTTCATAGGAATAAGGCATTATATATGTAGATAGAAATTTTGTTGAAAGCGAGTTGATCCTGATTGGATCTTTTATCAATAAAAAATCCAACGTTTCTAAAAGGAATGTCAAATGCAGAATTAGAGGAGCTTAGTGCTGACATTCGCATGTTTTTAATTGAGTCCTTGGCTAACTCTGGCGGGCATATCGGTCCAAACCTGGGTGTCGTTGAACTCACGGTTGCCCTTCATAAAGTATTTGACAGCCCGAAAGACAAATTCCTTTGGGATGTTGGACATCAGTCTTATGTTCACAAGCTGTTAACTGGAAGAGGGGCGGAGTTTGATACACTTCGTCAATATAAAGGACTTTGCGGTTTTCCTAAACGAAATGAAAGTGAGCATGATGTTTGGGAAACAGGCCACAGCTCAACGTCATTATCTGGCGCGATGGGTATGGCGGCGGCGCGGGATATTAAAGGGACAGATGAATATATCCTGCCGATTATCGGAGATGGTGCATTAACCGGAGGTATGGCGCTTGAAGCTCTGAATCATATCGGTGATGAAAAGAAAGACATGATCGTTATCTTAAACGATAATGAAATGAGTATTGCACCAAACGTCGGTGCAATTCACACCATGCTTGGCAGACTGCGCACAGCAGGCAAGTACCAATGGGTAAAGGACGAGCTCGAGTATTTATTTAAGCGGATCCCAGCTGTAGGCGGAAAGCTTGCTGCCACAGCAGAACGTATTAAAGACAGCCTCAAGTATTTACTAGTGTCTGGCATGTTCTTTGAGGAAATGGGATTCACTTACTTAGGTCCTGTTGATGGACATTCTTATGAAGATCTTTTTGAAAACCTTGAATATGCAAAGAAAACAAAAGGTCCTGTCCTGCTGCATGTCATCACGAAAAAAGGAAAAGGCTATCAGCCGGCAGAATCCGATAAAATCGGGACTTGGCACGGCACAGGTCCATACAAAATTGATACAGGTGATTTTGTAAAACCAGCAGCTGCTGCACCGTCATGGAGTGGTCTTGTCAGTGAAACAGTCAGAAAGCTTGCGCGGAAAGATGAGCGAATTGTGGCCATCACGCCTGCGATGCCTGTTGGCTCAAAACTTGAAGGCTTTGCAAAGGAATTTCCAGAGCGAATGTTTGATGTAGGAATTGCTGAGCAGCATGCAGCCACAATGGCAGCTGGGCTTGCGACGCAGGATATGAAGCCATTTTTAGCGATCTATTCAACATTCCTGCAAAGAGCTTATGATCAAGTGCTGCATGATATTTGCCGCCAAAACCTCAATGTTTTTATCGGAATTGACCGTGCGGGTCTTGTCGGTGCAGATGGAGAAACGCATCAAGGTGTGTTTGATATTGCCTTCATGCGTCATATGCCGAATATGGTGCTCATGATGCCGAAGGATGAAAATGAAGGCCAGCACATGGTCAATACAGCCATTCAGTATGATGACGGTCCTATTGCCATGCGTTTCCCACGCGGAAATGGTCTTGGCGTGAAAATGGATGAACAGCTGAAAACCATTCCGATTGGGTCCTGGGAGGTTCTTCGTCCAGGGAAGGATGCCGTCATCTTAACATTCGGAACGACGATTAAAATGGCGCTGCAAGCAGCTGAGGAACTTCAAAAAGAAGGGAAATCAATTCGTGTCGTCAACGCTCGGTTTATTAAGCCGCTTGATGAAGCGATGCTACATGACATTCTTTCTGAAGGGATTCCGATTTTAACGATTGAAGAAGCTGTGCTTCAAGGCGGGTTTGGCAGCAGCGTGTTAGAATATTTACACGACAAGAAAGCATCACATATCAAAGTAGAACGTATGGGTATCCCAGATCAATTTATTGAGCATGGAAGTGTTGATGCCCTGCTTGAAGAAATTGGACTGACGAAAGCACAGGTTGCTGAGACTTTACGTGACCTGCTTCCAGCAGCACCAAGAAAAGGAATTGGATCATGACATCAAAGAAAGAACGACTTGACGTTTTATTAGTCGAACAAGGACTAATGGAAACAAGAGAGAAAGCAAAGCGTGCCATCATGGCAGGGATCGTTTACTCAAATGAAACCCGTTTGGATAAACCAGGCGAGAAAATTGCTCGTGATACCCCGCTTACAGTGAAGGGGAACCCTCTCAAATACGTAAGCCGCGGCGGGTTAAAGCTTGAAAAAGCGCTTAAAGAATTTGATCTGACAGTTGAAGGGAAATTGCTGATTGATATTGGCTCATCAACAGGCGGATTTACAGATTGTGCTCTTCAAAATGGAGCAGTCAAATCATATGCTGTAGACGTTGGCTACAATCAGCTTGCGTGGAAATTAAGGCAGGATGACAGGGTCATCGTCATGGAGCGCACCAATTTCCGCCATTCCGTTCCAGCTGATTTTACTGAAGGATTGCCAGAAGTGGCATCGATTGATGTATCTTTTATCTCACTCAAACTCATTCTGCCGGCTTTAAAGCATATTCTTGTTCCGGGTGGTGACTGTATTGCGCTCGTCAAGCCTCAATTTGAAGCAGGCAGAGAGCTTGTTGGGAAAAAAGGCATCGTGCGTGAGCCGTCTGTCCACCTTGGTGTACTAGAAGAGATGAATCAATTTGCTGCAAAAGAAGGCTATGATGTAAAGGATGTATCATTTTCGCCTATCACTGGTGGAGATGGAAATATTGAATTTCTGCTTCATTTAGTGCTTCATCCTGATCAAGAAGAAAATGCGGCACTTCCTGCTTCAGAACTTGAGAAGGTCGTCAAGGAAGCCCATTCCGTATTGAAAGAAAAGAAAAACAGCCCTGAGCCGGCTGACACATGAAATCATTGAAACAAAAGGAATAATAGCTCGCTATTATTCCTTTTCAGATTGTTGACAAAGGGTTAAAATGATCTTTATTTTAGCCCTTTGTCTTCTTTTCAGCGTGATAGAAAACCTTTGAAGTCTAGGAAGTTCAGCTACTTTTGCGGAGCGAATTTGACATTCGTGAGCACCAGCGCGCAGGACTGACACCGAATGCGAGGGTTTGTCTACACGCTGAAAGGAATAATAGCTCGCTATTATTCCTTTTTACATGGTCAAAAGACAAGAATTGGCCGTATCTCACGTAATGCTTGTTTTTTGAAGTGTGCATCATATAACATAGAACGTAAAGACAAACTGAGAATGAAACGCCTAGGGGGGTCAAATATGAATAAAGGTCAAAGGCATATTAAAATAAGAGAAATCATTGCAAGCCAAGAAATTGAAACACAAGATGAATTGGTCGATATTTTGAAAGCCGATGGATATAACATCACACAAGCGACCGTTTCTAGGGATATTAAAGAGTTGCATTTAGTGAAAGTTCCGACGAACAATGGAACATATAAATACAGTCTTCCTGCAGATCAGCGGTTTAACCCGCTGTCAAAGCTGAAGCGATCCCTAATGGATGCATTTATTAAAATGGATGCTGCCAGTCATTTAATTGTTCTGAAAACAATGCCGGGTAATGCTCAGGCGATTGGTGCTTTAATGGATAATTTAGATTGGGAAGAAATTATGGGAACGATTTGCGGGGATGATACGATTTTAATCATTTGCCGCACCCCAGATGATACAGAGACAGTTTCGAGCAAAATTTTAGAGCTTCTATAAAGAATCAGGTTTACTAAAAGAGGTGTCAAATGAGTGTTAGCAGAACTAACCATTAAAAACTTTGCAATCATTGAAGAGTTAACGGTTTCATTTGAAAAAGGACTCACGGTTCTAACGGGGGAAACAGGTGCCGGAAAATCCATCATGATTGACGCTGTCTCACTTCTCGTGGGAGGAAGAGGATCCTCTGAATTTGTCCGCTACGGTGAAAAAAAGGCAGAGCTGGAAGGGCTTTTTCTTGTACCAGCCGATCACCCTGTATTTGCTCTATGCGAAGAGCAGGGAATTGACGCATCAGATGAAATGATGATCCTCCGCCGTGACATTAATAACAGCGGGAAAAGCATTTGCCGGATTAATGGAAAGCTTGTCACCATCTCACTTTTACGGGAAGTAGGACGGCTTTTGCTTGATATACATGGACAGCACGATAACCAGCTGCTCATGGAAGATGAAAATCATCTGCATTTGCTCGATCAATTTGGAGCAGAAGACATTGCACCGGCTCTCATGCAGTATCAAGAAGCATATGATCAATATATGAAGACGGCCCAAAAGCTAAGGCAGCTGTCTGAGAATGAGCAGGAAATGGTGCACCGCTTAGATTTACTGCAATTTCAGCTAGAGGAGATTGAGGCGGCACAATTAGAGCCGGGAGAAGATGAGAAGCTTCAGGAAGAGCGTCATCAAATCAGCAACTACGAAAAAATCTATTCCTCACTCCAAAACGCGTATAACGCCTTGCGTAATGAGCAAGGAGGGCTAGATTGGGTTGGTATGTCTTCAAGCGAGCTTGATCAGGTGTCTGAGATCAACGATGATTTGAAAAAGCTATCTGAACAAGTGTCGAACTCCTACTACTTATTAGAGGATTCAACCTTCCAAATGCGGAGCATGCTGGATCAATTAGAATTCGACCCGGCTCGTCTTGATTTTATTGAATCCAGGCTGAATGAAATGAAGCAGCTAAAACGAAAATACGGCACAACCGTTGAAGAAATTTTGGAGTATGCGGCGAAGATTGAAGAAGAAATAGATCAAATCCAAAATCGAGACAGCCATCTGCAGACGCTCAAAAATAAATTAGATGCGATGAGCCGTGACGCCCTGCTCGAAGCACTTAACGTTTCGGAGCTGCGTAAAAAATGGGCCAAAAAGCTAGCGAAGCAAATCCAAACAGAGCTCAAGGATTTGTATATGGAGAAGTCATCATTTGACACAGCTTTTTCTGTTCGATATGCGCCATTTGGCAGCACCGATTGTCCGCTATTAGACGGAAAACCTGTGCAGCTCGGGAAAAATGGAATCGACCAAGCCCAATTTGTCATTTCTACAAATACAGGCGAACCGATGAAATCTTTATCGAAAGTAGCCTCAGGTGGAGAAATTTCACGTGTCATGCTCGCTGTGAAGAGTATTTTCTCAGCTAAACAAGACGTCACATCCATTATTTTCGATGAAGTTGATACAGGCGTCAGCGGCAGAGTGGCACAAGCCATTGCTGAGAAAATTTACAAAGTTGCGTCTGGATCACAAGTGCTCTGTATTACACACCTGCCTCAAGTAGCCGCAATGGCTGACACACATCTCTTCATTTCGAAACGCTCGAAAGCGGGCAGAACACTGACGAGTGTCAAACCATTAAGTCATGAAGAAAAAGTGAGTGAAATTGGCCGGATGATTGCCGGTGTGGAAGTGACTGAGCTGACAAAACAGCATGCAAAAGAACTATTGCACCAAGCAAATGATGTCAAAACAACAGGGTAGCTGAATCATCAGCTGCCTTTTTTATATGTTGTGTAAAAGCCGGCGTATATACCCATAAAATCGTCTTTTTCTTTTATCAATTTATCCAATCATTTTCTAAAGCTGCCGGTTATAAATCCTCTCGAAGAAGGCAAAAGTAAAGATGTAGCCAAAACATGAGTGTTCTGGTGTGGGTAAGGAGCGAGGAGAGTGAAAAATGAATGCCCGAAAAGATGAGAAAAGCCATTGGTGTGATTCTCCTTGTTTCTTTAATAAGTACAGGGTTTATGAGCATAGTGAAGGAATACATCAGCATTCCAACAAATGTTGCTGTATTTGAAAAACAGAAGCACTCAATTGACACATCGATTGAAGCGTCAGCCAATGCTTCTTCACCAGCCTTTAGCCTTTCAGAGAAAAAGAATCAGCTGGATATTACAGGACAAAAGGCGGGAAAAGCCGAAATTGTTTATGATTTTAAAGGATTTCCTATTAAGAAAACAAAAGTTGACGTTCTCCCTGAATTAAAAGTCATTCCTGGAGGTCAATCCATTGGCGTCAAGCTCCACTCTGTAGGAGTTCTCGTTGTAGGTTTTCATCAAATCACAACAGCAGACGGCAAAAAATCACCAGGTGAAGCCGCAGGCATTCAATCAGGGGATATGATCATTGAAATCAATGGTCAAAAAATGGAGAAAATGAATGACCTCACCCCATTTATTCAGAAAGCAGGGAAAACGGGTGAAACGCTTCGTTTGCTCATAAAGAGAGATCATAAAACCTTTCAAACAACATTAACACCCGCAAAAGATGCAAGTGAAGGCATCTATCGAATTGGTCTTTACATTCGTGATTCTGCAGCAGGAATCGGCACGATGACCTTTTTTGAACCTTCATCTAAAAAATATGGTGCCCTTGGGCATGTGATTTCTGACATGGATACAAAAAAACCAATTGTTGTCGACAATGGTGAAATTGTTAGATCAACCGTGACATCGATTGAAAAAGGCACAGGAGGCAATCCTGGAGAAAAATTGGCGAGATTCTCTTCCGAAAGAAAAACAATAGGAGATATCTCCCGCAACAGCCCTTTTGGTATCTTTGGTACGTTAACCGAAAAGCTTGAAAATCATGTAGCAGATAAACCACTTCCAGTCGCTTTATCAAATGAAGTAAAAGAAGGCCCAGCAGAAATTTTAACCGTTGTGGATCATGATAAAGTGGAGAAGTTTGATATTAAAATCGTCAGCACAACACCGCAGAAATTCCCAGCAACTAAAGGAATGGTATTGAAGGTAACAGATGAGCGGCTCTTAAGCAAAACGGGCGGAATCGTCCAAGGAATGAGCGGAAGCCCCATCATCCAAAATGGCAAAGTCATTGGAGCTGTCACACACGTATTCGTCAATGATCCGACTAGCGGGTACGGCGTACACATTGAATGGATGCTGTCAGAAGCAGGAATCGACCTTTATCAAAAAAACAAAAAAGCAAGCTGATCATAAACTGCCGCGAATCTTCCGGCAGTTTTTTTCTACCCTTTCTTTCTCTTCCATCATGTTATAAAATAAGGAAAAAGAGATTTTTCGACAAAATGGAAAAAAGCATGTTGTCAAATTGCAATAATCGTCGATTCGTTAAGAAAAACGTAGAAAAAGCTAGATAATGCTCTATTATTCGGAAAATTAAAGTTTTTTAAAGGGGATAGCATGGTTTTGTCGAATTGAACACTCAGAAGAGAAATGCAAAAGACTAAAGGAATCGACATTGGGGAGGAAAGAACGTGGAGAAAATTAAAGTGTGTGTAGCTGATGACAATCGAGAGCTTGTTGGCCTTTTGACAGAGTATATTGAGGGACAGGAAGATATGGAAGTACTTGGCGTGGCGTATAATGGTCAGGAATGCCTGACATTATTTAAAGATAAAGAGCCCGACGTTCTCCTCTTAGACATTATTATGCCTCATTTAGACGGTCTTGCTGTACTAGAACGCCTCCGTGAAAACAATGAAATGACAAAACAGCCAAGTGTGATTATGCTAACGGCATTTGGACAAGAAGATGTCACGAAAAAAGCAGTTGATTTAGGCGCATCCTATTTCATTTTAAAGCCATTTGATATGGAAAACCTAGTAGGTCATATTCGTCAAGTCAGTGGAAACGGCACACAAGTTACCCATCGCTCTTCATCAATCCAAAACAGTGTTCTTCGTAACAAACCTGAACCGAAACGTAAAAACTTAGATGCGAGCATTACGACCATTATTCATGAGATTGGCGTGCCCGCTCATATTAAAGGCTATTTATACTTAAGAGAAGCAATTTCTATGGTGTACAATGACATTGAGCTTCTCGGAAGCATCACTAAAGTGTTGTACCCAGACATTGCAAAGAAATTTAACACGACTGCTAGCAGGGTAGAACGAGCGATTCGTCATGCCATTGAAGTCGCATGGAGCAGAGGAAACATTGATTCCATTTCCTCACTCTTTGGTTATACTGTCAGCATGTCAAAAGCGAAACCAACCAATTCAGAATTTATTGCCATGGTAGCTGATCGTCTGCGTTTAGAGCATAGAGCAAGCTAGTATCTTTTTCATAAAAAAACGTTTCTTCATTGAGACGTTTTTTTATTTTGAAACATGTTGTCAAAAATTGGTTAGGTTGATAAAATCATCTTAATGTTTAAATTGGACAAACGGGCTGCTTTATTTTCAGAATAAAATGAAAAATAAAGCATGAAAAAAATAAAAAAGACATAAAGTAGTGGTAATCAGCTGCGCCAATCGATCATGAAGTCTTCAAAATAGAAGAAGAAAACGCTCATTCGTAAGAAAAAGGATGAGAGGAAAAGGTCTCATGGATTTGGTAATTAAAGCAAACGAGATCGAAAGTTCTATTTCTATTGACCTGATTGGTTGGCGTTTTAAAGTCACTGGCTTCTTAGAGATTGTGCCATTTGAACTGAATATTCCCATTGTCGAATTTAATAATTTTCACATTCTTTTACTATGCTATAATAATGAAAAGAAGAGGGTGAGGTTATGGGAAAGCTGAAAATCCACTCTGCTGAGGTTGCGAACGAAATTAGCAAGTGGACGAGGGTCATTTCTCAGAATGACTTAGAAAAATCTGCTGTCTATAAAGAGAAAATTCAGAATTTGCTAAAAAATACAGATGAAGACCGTGAAGTTCTCCTTTATTATCAGCTTGTTGACGGCAGACATGAAATGTTACTTGGAAATATCGAAAAAGCCAATCAAATTATGAAAAGTGTCGGAACGCTCGATGAGAAGGCAGATGACATTATTAATTTTTATTTTTACTTTTACAAAGGCCAATATGCTGCATATGTGAAAAAGTATGATGAAGCCATTAGCTTTTACAAAATTGCAGAACAGCGGCTAAAACGTGTGAATGAAGACCTGGAAGTAGGAACTTTTCACCATAAGGTTGCTTCAATCTATTACGAACTGAAACAAAATTTCATATCCATTAATCATATTAAAAAAGCCATCGATACATTCAAAGCGCATGAAGAGTACACAGCGCAGGCGATTGACAGCTTAATTTTACATGCAAGTAATTGCATTGATTTGTTCCAATTCGATGAAGCAGAGAAAAAGTATAAAGAAGCACTTGAGAAAAGTAAGCGCATTAACAATGAAGTGCTGATTGGGAAATGCTATCACAATTTAGCGGTTCTTTATTATGCAAAGCATGATTATGAAAAAAGCGCACATTATGCCAAAAAAGGAATGGGCATTCAAATTCACCGTGACAATAGCCATTATTACATCCAATCTTTATATGTTCTGGCCAATGCCTTGGTTCATTTAGGAGATCAAGAGGCGAGGGAATATATTAAAGAGGGTATTTTGTATAGTTGTGATATCCAAAATAATGAATATATAGTAAAATTTGAAATTTTGGATTTGATGTGCGAGAATAGTGGGGCAGCAGACGTATTCTCAGAAAAATTAGACTACATAGAAAAAAATAGATTATATGTGGAGCTTGAGGATTTGTCTGAACAAATATCGAAATACTTCAAGGAACGAAATGATTATCAAAATGCCATTCGTTTTCTTGAAAAGAAATTCGATGCACAAATACTTCAAAAGAAAGTGGAGGTTATCTTATGAAAAAGTTGTTGTTAGGTGTAACCGTTGTTACAGCAGTCGCAGTTGTTTCTTCCCTTTTTGCTCTTGACGCAGAGACGACAGAGCAAGCCATCAGAGCGATTACGTGATCGAATTTATCTGTCAACCTCTTCGTATGAATCAGAAGAGGTTTTTTTTATGCGCTCAAAACTGGAAAAACGAAAAAAGACACGTCATAATGTAAGGAAGCATCATATTTAGAGGTGACCTATGACGAAAATTTTTGCACACAGAGGCTTTAAAGGCATTTATCCTGAAAACACCATGATAGCCTTCGAGCATGCACTCCATTCGGGAGCTGACGGAATTGAGCTGGATGTTCAGCTGACGAAAGACGGCAGACTTGCTGTCATTCACGATGAGAAACTGAACAGAACAACGAACATGAAAGGTTTAGTGAAAGACCATACATATGAAGAATTAAAAGCGGGAGATGCGAGTCATTCTTTCTACGAAGAAACCGGTGCTGTATCCATTCCTCTTTTGGAGGAAGTATTAGAGCTAGTGACGCAGCAATCATCATTGATCATCAATATTGAACTAAAAAACTCCATTTATCGATATCCGGGTATCGAAGAGAAAGTAAAAAAACAAATTGAGCATTTTCAAATAGAAGACCGTGTACTTGTTTCATCGTTTCATCACGGCAGTTTAGCTCTTTTTCACAAACTGATGCCGCATGTTGAACTTGCGGTTCTCACAATGGATGTGATTCATCAGCCGGAGATGTATATAAAAACAGTACCAGCAAGGGGCTACCATCCAAATATCAAGGGTGCCGGCGTGACCAAAGAGGTTGTGGCAGCTCTCCATGCATCTCAGCAAGTGATCAGGCCGTTTACAGTAAATAGTGAAAAGCAAATGAAAAACATGTTTTCCTTAGGTGTCGATGGCATTTTTACTGATTTTCCTGACCGAGCCGTGAAAATAAGAGAAGAAATGAAATAAAGACCTGCTCTAAATCAGCGGGTCTTTTTTCACGTTTTATCTCTGTTTAAAGCGGGCAGTCACTTTATTTCGTTTACGGTCTCTATATAAAATAAAGCCAGCCACTACATAAAGACCTCCCCCTAAAAATAACAACCCTGCAATTCCTTGCAGCCATAAATATGGAAATGGTGCAATGATGATGCCGAAAACAGTGTCACGCAGCAGCTTAATCCCAAGTGCTGCAAGCGCGCCAGGTATTAAAATAATCACTAGTGCAAGTATTCTCCCCATCAAATGTCCCCTTAAACGTCATTTACTTCCATTGTCTAATTCAAAAAATATTTTGTCAAGAAAGGAAAACGTGGTAATATAAGAGTTGTGCAATTTTTTGCAACGGAAAAATATGGTGTGCAAATTTTTTCATATAAAGGGGTAACGGGATGCAGAGAGTCTTGATTGTCGGTGCAGGACAGGGTGGATCAGCATTGCTTGAAACATTGCTGAAAACAAATATGATTCAAATCATTGCGATCGCCGACCTTGATCTTGAGGCACCGGGGATGGTAGAAGCGAAAAAGAATGGAATTGATACGACAACGGATTGGAAAGAATACATAAAAGATGACATTGATATCATCATTGAAACAACAGGCAGTTCAGCAGTGCTGAAAGAACTGATTGAAAAAAAGCCAGAGCACGCAGTCATTGTTCCGAGTTCAATGGCTTACGTTATATCAGAATTAATGGCAGAAAAACAGCAGCTGATCCAAATATTAAAGGAACAAACCTATAAGCATGACCGCATTTTTAATGCAACGAACGACGGGATGATTTTTATAAACATGAATGAAGAAGTCGTCCTGTTTAATCGATCAGCGGCCAAAATGGTTGGATGTTCGCAAAAAGATGCGATTGGCCGTCATATACGAGAAGTGATCCCAAATACAAAGCTTCCCGACATTTTAAGATCGAGAGAGCCAGAATTTAATCAAAAACAATTTTTGAATCAGCAAATACAAATTGTTACAACGCGTTTGCCAATTATTGATGACGCGGGGAGAATGCTAGGTGCTTTATCCATCTTTAAAGATATTACAGATGCCGTTGAGCTTGCGGAGGAAGTAACCAATCTTAAAGAAGTGCGAACGATGCTGGAGGCGATCATTCAATCGTCGGATGAAGCCATATCAGTTGTTGATGAGCAGGGAAAAGGGATCTTAATCAACCGGGCTTATACGAAAATGACTGGATTAACAGATAAGGAAGTTGTGGGGAAACCAGCAGGTGCAGATATTTCTGAAGGAGAAAGCATGCATTTGAAGGTACTTGAAACAAGGAGACCCGTTCGAGGCGTCAGAATGAAAGTCGGACCGAATAAAAAAGATGTGATTGTCAACGTAGCGCCAGTCATTGTTGATGGCATTTTAAAAGGCAGTGTCGGGGTCATTCATGACGTATCAGAAATTCAATCACTCACAAATGAATTAAATAAAGCAAGGCAGCTCATCCGTACACTTGAAGCAAAGTACACATTTGAAGACATCATTGGAGAGAGTGAGCAAATGCTTGTGGCGCTTGAGCAGGCGAAGCTAGGCGCGAAAACGCCAGCCACCATTTTACTCCGGGGAGAATCAGGTACTGGAAAAGAGCTGTTTGCGCACGCTATTCATAATGAAAGTGACCGGAAATATAATCGCTTTGTACGGGTCAACTGTGCAGCCTTATCTGAGACCCTTTTAGAGTCAGAGCTTTTTGGCTATGAAGAAGGAGCATTTTCTGGTGCAAGGCGAGGCGGGAAAAAAGGGCTGTTTGAAGAAGCGAATCAAGGCAGCATTTTTTTAGATGAAATTGGCGAAATGACGCCAAGTACACAGGCGAAGCTGCTTCGTGTGATGCAGGAGAAAGAAATAGTAAGGGTAGGCGGAACAAAGGCTATACCGGTCGATGTTCGTGTGATCACGGCGACAAATGTCAATATTGAAAAAGCGATGGCGGAAGGAAAGTTCAGAGAAGATTTATATTATCGAATGAACAGATACCCGATCTCCATCCCGCCGCTAAGGCAGCGCCTTGAGGATATTGACTCGTTAAGCAAACGTCTCATCCAAAAGATCAATTTAGACTATGGACGGAACGTGAGCGGGTTAACGGAACAGGCACTTAATAGACTGCGATCATATAAGTGGCCAGGAAACGTAAGAGAGCTTGAAAATGTACTTGGACGAGCCATGATCTTTTTGAACCCGCAAGAAGAATGGATTGATGAAGGGCATATTTCTTTCATGGAGTCAGAAGATCAGGAAGAAAAAGAGCAGCAGGAACTGACTGTCAGTCAATTTGAGGGAGAGACGCTTTCGGATGCTGTTGAGGCATTTGAAGCGCAGCTGATTAAACAAACCCTTGAAAAGCATCAATTCAATCGCACGAAAACAGCGAAAACGTTAGGGATCAGCATTCGGAACCTTTACTATAAAATGGACAAATATCAACTTGCAAAAGATAGCATGCAATAAAATGCATGTAATCTGCAAAAGATTGCACGAATGTCATGCGAATTGCCTCATATTCACTGCATTTCAAACTGGCACGGAACTTGCATATAAAACATGAACCGAGCACAAGGAAAGGTGGGCATATATGAAGCTTGACGATCTGATTATGAAAGCCGCCCAGCTGCAGAACAAAACGGCGGCTGTGGCTCATGCAGAAGACGAAGAAGTGCTTCATGCCATCAAGATGGCAATTAAGCGAAAGGTCGCTCGCTTTCTCCTGGTTGGGAACAAACGCAACCTGAAGGAGCTAGTGAAGCAGCATGAAATCAATGAGGACTGGATAGATATTATTCATTCAGATTCTCCCGAAGAATCTGCCAAGATTGCCGTTCAGGCAGTGAGCGAGAAGCATGCAGATATTTTGATGAAGGGGCATGTCCCGACAGCCGTTCTTTTAAAAGCGGTATTGAATAAAGAATATGGGCTCAGGACGACCAGTGTCCTATCACATGTTGCGGCATTTGAAGTACCGGGCTTTGAACGCTTTATTTATGTCACGGATTCTGCGATGAACATCGCGCCCGATTTAAATATGCTGAAAGAGATTACGATCAACTCTGTTCAAGTAGCACAAGCTGTCGGAAACGACATGCCAAAGGTTGCAGTGCTCTCTGCGGTGGAGGTCGTGAATCCGGCCATGGATTCAACTTTGACTGCGGCAAGTCTTGCGCAAATGAATCGGCGGGGGCAAATTTCTGGCTGCCTGATTGATGGGCCTCTTGCTTTAGATAATGCCATTTCTCAAACGGCAGCTTCTCATAAAAATATTACGAGTGATGTAGCCGGCCATGCAGATATTTTGCTTGTGCCAACAATTGAGGCAGGAAACATTCTTTATAAATCTCTCATCTACTTTGCACATGCGAAGGTGGGAGCTGTGGTGGCAGGAGCGAAGGCGCCGATTGCTTTAACAAGCCGGTCTGATTCAGCCGAAAGTAAGCTTTATTCAATTGCGCTTGCCATCTGTACATCAAATTAAGCGGAAGTAATAGGAGGAATAACACAATGGAACTTTTTAAATATATGGAACGATACGATTATGAACAGCTTGTATTTTGTCAGGATGAGCAGTCTGGCTTAAAAGCGATTATTGCGATTCATGATACAACACTTGGGCCTGCACTAGGCGGAACGAGAATGTGGACGTATGAAAACGAAGAAGCAGCCATTGAGGATGCACTGCGTCTAGCGAGAGGAATGACTTATAAAAACGCGGCAGCAGGACTTAATCTTGGCGGCGGAAAAACGGTCATCATCGGTGATCCGAGAAAAGACAAAAATGAAGAAATGTTCCGTGCATTTGGTCGTTACATTCAAGGGCTGAATGGCCGCTATATTACAGCAGAAGATGTCGGTACAACGGTAGAAGACATGGATCTCATTCATGAAGAAACCGATTTTGTCACAGGGATCTCTCCTGCATTTGGTTCTTCTGGAAATCCGTCTCCCGTCACTGCTTACGGTGTATACAAAGGGATGAAAGCCGCTGCCAAAGCTGCATTTGGGACCGATTCATTAGAAGGAAAAACAATTGCCGTCCAAGGCGTAGGAAATGTCGCTTACAACTTGTGTAAACATCTGCATGAAGAAGGCGCGCAGCTCATTGTCACAGATATCAACAAAGACTCTGTCAAACGTGCTGTTGAAGACTTTGGCGCAAAAGCAGTCGACCCTGACGATATTTACGATCAAGCATGTGATATTTATGCACCGTGCGCACTTGGTGCAACCATTAACGATGTGACCATTCCTAAGTTAAAAGCAAAGGTGATTGCAGGTGCTGCAAATAACCAGCTAAGAGAAACGCATCACGGAGACCTTATCCATGAGATGGGTATTGTATATGCTCCTGACTATGTGATCAATGCAGGCGGTGTGATTAACGTGGCTGATGAGCTTTATGGCTATAATGCAGATCGTGCGATGAAAAAAGTCGAAGGCATTTATCAAAATATTGAACGTGTGATTGAAATTTCAAACCGTGATGCCATTCCAACTTATAAAGCGGCAGACCGATTGGCTGAAGAGCGAATTGAAAGAATGCGCAAATCAAGAAGTCAATTCTTGCAAAATGGTCAACATATTTTAAGCCGTCGCTAATTTGAAGAATGAGTTGAAACGGAGGTTTTGTTTTTGCTGACAAAAGAATGGCGTATTCTCACGATTAATCCTGGCTCTACTTCAACAAAAATCGGTGTGTTTCATAATGAACGGTCTATTTTTGAAACGACACTTAGACATACAGATGAGGAATTAAAGCAGTTTCCTCATATCATTGATCAATTTTCTTTCCGCAAAGAAACCATTTTGAAAACACTGCATGAACAGGGGATGAATATCTCAAAGTTTGATGCAGTTTGCGCACGCGGCGGTCTCCTTCGTCCGATTGAAGGAGGCACATATGAAGTCAATGAGCAAATGGTGAAAGACCTAAAAGAAGGATATGCCGGCCAGCACGCATCCAATCTCGGTGGAATCATCGCGAGAGAAATTGCACTTGGCCTGAATATCCCAGCTTTTATTGTCGATCCAGTTGTAGTGGATGAACTTAAACCAATTGCTCGTATTTCAGGGCTGCCAACGATCGAAAGAAAAAGCATTTTTCATGCATTAAATCAAAAAGCGGTCGCAAGAAAAACAGCGGCTTCTTTTGGAAAAAGTTATGAAGATTTGAACATGATTATTACTCATATGGGCGGCGGTATTACCATTGGTGTTCATGAAAAAGGAAAAGTCATCGATGTCAATAACGGTCTGCATGGCGAAGGTCCTTTCAGCCCAGAGCGTGCGGGAACCCTGCCGACAGGTGATCTTGTGAATCTTTGTTTTTCGGGGGAGTATACCCAAGAAGAAATGCTCAAACGCATTATTGGTGAAGGCGGGCTTGCGGGCTATCTTGGCACGACAGACGCTGTGAAAGTGGAACGCATGATTGAAGCGGGTGATGAGCGGGCGGCGCTCATTTATGAAGCGATGTGCTATCAGATTGCCAAGGAAATTGGTGCGGCTAGCGCTGTCTTAAAAGGAGCAGTTGACGTCATTGTATTAACAGGCGGACTTGCGTATAGCAAACAAATTACGTCAAGTATTCGCGGCTATATTGACTGGATTTCAGATGTTGTTGTGTTTCCAGGTGAAAATGAGCTGCAATCGTTAGCAGAAGGTGCGCTTCGTATTTTAAAAGAAGAAGAATCACCGAAAGAATACCCAAATGATCAACAGAAAAAGAAAGGAGTGACAAGTCATGGCAACTGAATATGACCTCGTCATTCTTGGTGGAGGCACAGGCGGCTATGTAGCGGCCATCCGTGCCTCACAGCTTGGATTGAAAACAGCAGTTGTAGAAAAAGAAAAGCTCGGCGGAACATGTCTTCATAAAGGCTGCATCCCGTCTAAAGCGCTGCTCAGAAGTGCAGAAGTTTATCAAACCGTCAAACGCGCAGCTGATTTTGGTGTTGAGGCAGGCGGCGTTGCCTTGCAATTTGCCAATGTGCAGAAAAGAAAAACAGAGATCGTCGAAAAACTAGCAGGCGGCGTCAAACATTTAATGAAACAAGGAAAAATTGATGTATATGAAGGGATCGGCCGTATTCTTGGCCCATCTATCTTTTCGCCAATGCCAGGAACGATCTCCGTAGAAATGGCAAATGGAGAGGAAAATGAAATGCTCATTCCAAAGCAGGTCATCATCGCGACAGGATCAAGACCGCGTGTGCTGCCAGGGCTTGAAGCAGATGGAACAAACATCCTCACTTCAGATGATGCACTTGAACTGCCAGAGCTTCCGCAGTCAATGCTAATTGTGGGGGGCGGAGTGATCGGAATCGAGTGGGCTTCCATGCTCAATGATTTTGGTGTGAACGTCACTGTGCTTGAGTTTGCAGACCGCATTTTGCCAACAGAGGATCATGACATTTCTAAAGAAATGGAAAAGCTATTATCTAAAAAAGGCATCACTTTTGTGACTAATGCGAAGGTACTGCCAGATAGCGTAGAAAAGCAGGAAAATCTCGTGACAATTCAAGCGGAAAAGGATGGAGACATTCAGACGTTTGAAGCGGAAAAACTCCTTCTTTCAGTCGGCAGAGTACCTAATATCGAAGGCATAGGTCTTGAAAACACGGACATCCAAACCGAAAAACAAGGCATTGTCGTGAATGAACATTATCAAACGAAAGAATCACATATTTACGCAATAGGAGATGTCATTGGCGGGCTTCAGCTGGCACACGTCGCTTCACACGAAGGTATGATTGCTGTAGAACATATGGCTGGAAAAGATCCAAAGCCGCTCGATGAAACGCTCGTATCTAAATGTGTTTACTCTCACCCAGAAACTGCAAGTGTTGGACTCACTGAACAGGCCGCAAAAGAGCAGGGCTTTGAAGTCAAAATAGGGAAATTTCCATTTATGGCGATTGGAAAAGCGCTTGTGTACGGGGAGTCTGATGGATTCGTCAAAATCATTGCCGATCAAAAGACAGATGATATTTTAGGAATTCATATGATTGGTCCTCATGTAACAGATATGATATCTGAAGCTGGATTAGCCAAAGTACTTGATGCAACCCCGTGGGAAGTGGGGCAGACGATACACCCGCATCCGACCTTATCAGAGGCGATTGGTGAGGCAGCCCTTGCTGTTGACGGGAAGGCGATCCATTTTTAATCAAGGAGGGAAACATGATGAGTAACATGCGTCATCAGGAATTAGGATTATCAGATGAACAAGCAATTGATATATATAGAACAATGCTTCTAGCGAGAAAAATCGATGAACGGATGTGGCTTTTAAACCGTTCGGGGAAGATTCCATTCGTCATTTCTTGTCAAGGACAGGAAGCGCAGCAAGTAGGCGCTGCATTTGCTCTTAATAGAGAAGAAGATTACGTCTTACCTTACTATCGTGATATGGGGGTTGTTCTTGCTTTTGGGATGACAGCAAAAGATTTAATGATGTCTGGTTTCGCAAAACAAGACGATCCAAACTCAGGCGGAAGACAAATGCCAGGGCATTTTGGGCAAAGAGCAAATCGAATTGTGACCGGATCTTCACCTGTAACAACGCAGGTTCCTCACGCGGTGGGAATTGCCCTTGCTGGACGATTAGAGCAGAAAAACTTTGTCAGCTTTGTCACGTTCGGTGAAGGCTCATCAAACCAAGGTGATTTCCATGAAGGCGCAAACTTTGCTGCTGTGCATAAACTGCCTGTTATTTTCATGTGTGAAAACAATAAGTATGCGATTTCCGTGCCATATGACAAACAAGTAGCCTGTGAACGCATTTCAGATCGTGCGGTTGGATATGGGATGCCTGGTGTCACTGTAGATGGAAATGATCCGCTTGAAGTATATGCTGCTGTCAAAGAGGCGAGAGACCGTGCGGCTAGAGGCGAAGGCCCGACATTGATTGAAACAATCTCTTACCGTTTAACTGCGCATTCAAGTGATGACGATGATTCAAGCTATCGAGAAAAAGAAGAAGTGCTCGAAGCAAGAAAGAAAGATCCGCTCATCCAATATGAAACGTATTTAATCGAAGGGAACGTCATGACTTCTGAAATGAAAGAAGAGATGACAAAAGAAATCATGCAAATCGTAAACGAAGCTACTGATGAAGCGGAAAACGCGGCTTATGCTGATGCAGAAAGCGCACTTCGTTACGTGTATGCGGAGTAAGGGGGAAGAAAAATGCCTGTTATGTCATATATAGACGCTATTACACTGGCGATGAAAGAAGAAATGGAACGAGATCCGAAAGTGTTTGTGCTCGGAGAGGATGTCGGGAAAAAAGGCGGCGTATTTAAAGCGACAGCGGGTCTTTACGAGCAATTTGGAGAAGCGCGCGTCATGGATACACCTCTTGCAGAATCAGCCATTGCGGGTGTAGGTATTGGGGCAGCGATGTATGGAATGCGCCCAATTGCAGAAATGCAATTTGCGGATTTCATTATGCCTGCAATCAACCAAATCATTTCAGAGGCTGCAAAAATTAGATACCGTTCAAATAATGATTGGAGCTGTCCAATGGTCATCCGCGCACCTTATGGGGGCGGAGTACACGGGGCACTTTATCATTCACAATCGGTCGAAGCTATTTTTGCTAACCAGCCTGGTTTGAAGATTGTGATGCCTTCTACACCTTATGATGTCAAAGGTCTTTTAAAGGCTGCAGTGCGTGATCCAGATCCTGTATTGTTCTTTGAACATAAACGTGCATACCGCCTTATTAAAGGAGAAGTGCCTGAAGAGGATTACACTCTTCCGATTGGAAAAGCAGATGTGAAGCGTGAAGGCGATGATATCACGGTCATTACATATGGCCTTTGTGTCCATTTTGCGCTGCAAGCAGCAGACCGCCTTGCAAAAGACGGCATTTCCGCTCATATTCTCGATTTGAGAACAGTGTACCCGCTTGATCAGGAAGCGATTATAGAAGCGGCTTCTAAAACAGGGAAAGTGCTTCTGTTAACGGAAGATACAAAAGAAGGCAGCATCATGAGTGAGGTTGCGGCAATCATCTCGGAGCATTGCTTATTTGATTTAGACGCACCAATCAAACGCCTGGCAGGACCAGATATTCCGGCAATGCCTTATGCGCCGACAATGGAGAAATTCTTCATGGTCAACCCGGATAAGGTAGAAGCTGAAATGAGAGAGCTGGCGGCGTTTTAAGAAAGAGGAGGGTTTCAAAGTGGCAATTGAACAAATGAAAATGCCTCAGCTAGGTGAAAGTGTAACAGAAGGAACCATTAGCAAATGGCTCGTTTCACCTGGCGATCATGTGAATAAATACGATCCGATTGCGGAAGTCATGACAGATAAAGTGAACGCAGAAGTTCCGTCATCTTTTACAGGAACGATTACAAAGCTATCGGCTGAGGAAGGCGAAACGCTGCAAGTAGGAGAAGTGTTCTGTGAAATTGAGATAGAAGGAAGCGAGCAGCAGAGTGTGAAAGAAGAAGCAGCACCTGAGCAAAGCGAAGCGCCTGAAGCAGATCAAACAAATGAGAATCAAAGTCAAAAGAAACGCTATTCTCCAGCCGTTCTTCGTTTGGCAGGTGAGCACGGCATTGATTTAGCGGCTGTTCAAGGCACGGGAGCAGGCGGCCGAATCACTAGAAAAGATTTGCTGCAACTCATTGAAAACGGCGGCGTCAAAGAGAAGACAGCACCTGTCAATGAACGTGCCGTTCAACCGGAGCCTGTGCAGCCATCTCAAACAAAAGCGGCACCTGCCGTCCCTTCTATGCCTGGTGATGTTGAGCTGCCAGTCACGCTGATCCGTCAGGCAATTGCAGCCAATATGCTGAGAAGCAAACATGAAATTCCGCATGCATGGACGATGATGGAAGTCGATGTGACAAATCTTGTGACAAGAAGAAATCAGCTGAAGGATCAGTTTAAAGCAAAAGAAGGCTTTAACTTGACGTTCTTTGCGTTCTTTGTCAAAGCAGTGGCTCAGGCCTTAAAGGAATTCCCTGAAATGAACAGCATGTGGGCCGGAGATAAAATTGTGCAAAAGAAAGCAATCAATGTTTCGATTGCTGTCGCTACAGATGACGCGCTTTTTGTTCCAGTCATTAAGGATGCGGATGAAAAGACCATTAAGGGCATTGCCAAAGAAATTCATGAGCTGGCGTCTAAGGTGAGACAAGGAACGCTTAAGCAAAGTGATATGGAAGGCGGTACCTTCACTGTCAACAACACGGGATCATTTGGTTCGGTACAATCTATGGGAATCATTAATTATCCGCAAGCGGCGATTTTACAAGTAGAATCGATCGTGAAGCGTCCAATGATAGTAAACGGTATGATTGCGGCAAGAGACATGGTCAATCTTTGTCTTTCATTAGATCACAGAGTACTAGATGGTCTTGTATGCGGCAGATTCCTTCAGCGAATTAAACAAATCCTTGAAGGCATTGACGAGCAGACATCTGTTTATTAAAACAACAATTTTCCCCCTCCCGGCATGAGAGGGGGATTTCCACATCTAGGAGAAAGGAGCGATGATATGTCTGGACTAGATTTTTTTGCTTTTCTCACGATTGGTCTCATGTTTATCACAGCGATTGCATTCGCTTTTCTGCGGTACATTTCTAAATCACGCAATCATCCTGAACGATTACTGCTTATCATATCGATCGTTTCAATCATTCAAATCGTGTACTGTCTGCTGATTGTCGGCGGATTTAAAGGAGCAGCCAATAGCTTTTTAGGAATATCACTTCTCGCCGGGACGCTTCTCGGATATGCACTTGAATATTTATACAGACGATATATCAAAAAAACGCCCGAATCAAAATGATGTCGGGCATTTTTTTATTCTGCTGGAACAATAAAGGTCAAATGCTGTTTTAACACTTCTAAAGAAGAAGGGGCTGTCATATAAACCTCACCATCTGTATCAGCATCCATTTCCTCTTTTGTGTGGATATGAATACTGGACGCTTGAATGAGAGACAGATCGCCGGTGAAATCCTCCAGCTCTTCCCGGTTCATTGAGAAGATTTCTTTTAAAGCAGAGAAACTCGTATTTCTGCAAATTAAGATTTCTGCTTTTCCATCATCAATGGCTGCATGAGGCAAATCAATTCTATTTGTACCGATAAAATGTCCATTCATGACAAGAACGATGACAGCTTCCTCATCCCAGCTTTCCTCTTCTGTCTCAATACGTACGTGAAAAGGATCTGTTTGCTGCAAGGTGCGCAGCGCACTTGTGAAGTAGCTGATTTTGCCGAGTACGGCTTTTTCCTTGTCGTTAATATTGTTGGACGTGTCTGCGATCAGCCCAATTCCCCAAAAGTTTAACACGTATCGATCTTCTGCTTTGATTAAATCGACCTTTTTCTCTTTGCCGTCTACAATCATTTGAGCGGCTTTCTGCATTTGTTGAGGAATACCTAGTGTTCTAGAAAAATCATTGCATGTCCCGCCTGGTAATATCGCTACAGTGGGCCTTTTTTCTAAACCGCCAATGCCGTTCATGCATTCATGCACGGTACCATCTCCGCCTAATATAATGAGCAATTCCACCGTCTCATCAATTTGACAGCAGAAATTATAAGCATCATTTGGCTGCTTTGTTGGTTTCAAAATGAGTTCATCAATATGTATAGAAAGAAGAGGCACTGTTTGACCGAGTGTTTTTTCCATGTTTTTTTGTCCAGCATTTCCATTATAAATGAGCATCGCTTTTTTGAATTGTGCCATCACGCAGTTCTCCCTTTCATCTCTTTATCATCACTTTTCCCCAATTTGACAGCTCATAAACGATGTTTGGAAAAAGAGGCGGAGGAAAAGACAACACATTTGCCCGCTGGCGTTTTCCTTGATATGATGGAGTTAAAATGGTTTTGGTACGCAAAAGGAGTGGACGGACATGAATATTGATTTTAATTTATTTATGAATGATATTGTGAAACAAGCGAGAGAAGAAATTAAGCAGGCAGGCTACACTGAGCTCACGTCAGCTGAAGAAGTAGACGAAGCACTGACTAAAAAAGGAACGGCACTTGTCATGGTGAATTCAGTATGCGGCTGTGCAGGCGGTATTGCAAGACCAGCTGCCGGCTATTCTGTTCATTACGATAAGCGTCCAGATCAATTGCTGACAGTGTTTGCTGGGCAGGACAAAGAGGCAACAGCAAGAGCCCGTGAATACTTTGAAGGCTTCCCGCCATCTTCACCATCCTTTGCATTATTAAAAGATGGAAAAATCATTAAAATGGTCGAGCGTCATGAAATTGAAGGGCATGAGCCAATGGAAGTCGTGTCAAAACTACAAGCCGCTTTCGATGAGCATTGCGAAGAAATCTAACATATGACTTTTGGTTGAATAAATATAAAGCAGTCCGGTCTTTAGATCGGTCTGCTTTTTGTTTTATAAGACAAAAGAATCAAAATAATTTTAGCAAAATACTATTGCATCTTAAAAAGAAAGTGTTTAAAATACATTATAGTGAATAAATATTCAATCAATACATGATTTTAAATACTGGGAGGCATCATCATATGAAAAAGTGGTTATTATTACTTATGACAGCTGGTCTTGCAGCTGCACTCGCAGCATGCGGAACTTCTTCTAATAATTCAAACGCATCAGGAGATGACAAGACACTCGTTATGGCGACATCAGCAGATTATCCGCCATTTGAATCAAAAGACGGAGATAAAATTGTCGGTTTTGATGTAGATCTTGCAACAGCATTAGCGAAAAAGAACGGCTACAAGCTAGAAATTCAAGATATGGACTTTGCTAGCCTTGTATCAGCCCTCAAAACAAACAAAGCTGATATTGTCCTTGCAGGAATGACACCTACAGAAAAACGTAAAAAGCAAGTTGATTTCTCTGATGTTTATTACAATGCTAAAAACTTGGTTGTATCAAAGAAATCTAGCGGTATTAAGGCAGAGAAAGATTTAAAAGACAAAACAGTCGGCGTTCAATTAGGTTCTATTCAACAGGATGAAGCAAATGGACTGCAAAAGAAATATAACCTAACAGTTGAAGACCGTAATAAAATTTCTGATATCATTCAAGAGATTAAAGCAGGCCGTTTTGATGCAGCAATTATTGAAGATAAAGTAGCTGCTGGTTACTTAAAAAAGGAAAAAGACTTCCAAGCATTTGGATTGAACAGCTCAAACGAAGGTTCAGCCATTGCATTCAAGAAAAATAGCGACTTAACAGCGAAATTCAATAAATCATTAAAAGAAATGAAAGATAATGGCGAACTTGATAAATTAATTAAAAAATGGTTTGCTGATGAAAAGTAAGTCAGGAAAAGGATCAGCGTCATTCCAGAAAATCAAGTAGAAAAGCGCTGAAAAGTTCAACTCATGTTGAACTTTTTTCCTGTTTTGTATGAAGGCAGAAAAAAGGAGAATGTCATGTTTGATTTTAAAGATGTAATACCTCAGATGCCCTTTATTCTAGAAGGACTTAAGGTCACGCTTTCTATAGTAGTGGTATCCCTTTTACTTGGATTTATTTTAGGAATTTTATTAACGCTTTGTAAAATTAGTGTGTTTAAACCGCTCATTTGGCTTGCAGATTTTTATACGTCAATTTTCCGAGGCACACCGCTTGTGCTTCAATTGCTCATTATTTATTTTGGTCTGCCTCAGCTTCTTGGGTTTCAAATCGACCAATACTGGGCTGCTGTAGCGGCATTTTCACTCAACTCGGCGGCATACGTATCTGAAATTATTCGTGCGGGTATTAATGCCATTGATAAAGGTCAAAAAGAAGCAGCCGTTGCTTTAGGCATCCCTTATGCTAAAATGATGAAGGACTTATTGCTTCCGCAGGCGTTTAAAAATATTTCACCTGCACTTGTGAATGAGACGATTACACTGACAAAAGAATCAGCGATTGTAACAGTCATCGGACTGGGTGATGTCATGAGACGAGCCTATCAAGCAGGGGCCGTCACGTATAATTATCTTGAACCGCTTATTTTTGCGGGTCTTATCTATTATGTCATCGTGCTTGTTCTCACCTTTGTCGGCAAATCGGTGGAAAGGAAGTTAAAATCAAATGATTAAAATAGAGAAACTCACAAAATCTTTTGGTAAAAACGAAGTTTTAAAGGGGATCGACACCACCATTAAAGAAGGGGAAGTTGTTGCGGTTATTGGACCATCTGGTTCAGGAAAATCGACGTTCCTCCGCTGCATGAATTTACTTGAAAAGCCGACTTCTGGTGTCATTACGATTAAGGACACCGAAATCACCAATCCAAAAACGAATGCACTAAAAGTGCGTGAGAACATCGGAATGGTGTTTCAGCATTTCCATCTGTTCCCGCATAAAACGGTGCTGGAAAATATCACGTATGCGCCAATGAATGTGAAGAATCAATCGAAGGAAGACAGCATCAAGCAAGCTGAAGACCTGCTCAAAAAGGTAGGGCTTTTAGAGAAAAAAGATGATTTCCCGAACCGTCTGTCAGGCGGTCAAAAGCAGCGTGTAGCGATTGCGCGTGCGCTTGCGATGACACCAGACATTATGCTGTTTGACGAACCAACGTCTGCTCTAGATCCAGAAATGGTCAAGGAAGTATTAGAAGTCATGAAAGAGCTGGCTCAATCTGGAATGACACTCGTCATCGTCACACATGAAATGGGCTTTGCAAAAGAAGTGGCTGACCGCGTGATCTTTATGGATGATGGGAAAATTGTAGAGGATGCAAACCCTGTGCAATTTTTTGAATCACCGTCTTCACAGCGCGCAAAAGACTTTTTACAAAAAATATTATAAAGAAATAAGAGAAGGAGACTTAACATCTCCTTCTTTTTTTGATTATAATGGGGAAAGTAAAAAAAGTTCATCATTTCACAAAAGTGAATGGAAACAAGACAGAAAAGAGTGAATCACATCATGTTTAAAATCGGCTACCGAACGCTGAAAACAGCATTAGGAACAGCGATCGCTATTTATATTGCACAATTGCTTGGCTTGCAAAATTATTCAGCTGCCGGGATTATTACGATCCTGTGTATTCAGGTGACAAAGAAAAGATCCCTCTTAGCATCGGGAGCTCGCTTTGCAGCATGCAGTCTTGCTATTTTATTTTCTTATTTATTTTTCGATCTGATTGGGTATCATCCTTTTGTGATCGGTTTGATGCTGCTTGTCTTTATTCCGACAACGGTTTTGCTTCGAATTAAAGAAGGGATTGTCACAAGTTCAGTCATCATTCTCCATTTATACATGTCTGGCGGGATTACCCTCCACCTCATCTGGAACGAGCTGCTGCTGATTACCATTGGTGTTGGGGTAGCGCTGATTATGAACCTCTATATGCCAAGTGTTGATAAAAAACTTAAACGCTACAGCGAACAGATTGAAGCCAACTTTGCTAAAATCTTTGAGGAAATCGAGCAATACTTAATGACAGGGAAACAAGACTGGACAGGAAAAGAAATACCAGAGACACATCAATTGATCAAAGAAGCGAAAGCTCTTGCATATCGTGATGTTGAAAACCATGTATTAAGACATGAAAACCTGTATTATCATTATTTCAACATGAGACAAAAGCAATTTGAAATCATTGAGCGTGTGCTGCCCAAAATTACGTCGATCTCCGTCACAACGGAGCATGGACAAATCATTGCAGAATACATTAGAGACTTACGCGAACATATTCACCCAGGGAACACAGCGCATAAGTTTTTAAGACGTCTCATTGATATGAAAGAAGAGTTCGATGCACTTCCGCTCCCGCAAACAAGAGAAGAATTTGAGGCAAGAGCGGCACTCTTTCATTTCCTCGGTGAAATGGAACAATATTTAGTACTGAAAAGCTATTTTAAAGGGATGAAAGAATAGAGACGCATGAGTTCCTCCTTCATTGGTCAATCTAATGAAAAAGGAGGAGCCTATGCGTCTTTTATTTTATACCGTACTGACCATGTCCCTTTCACCTATCTGGCCGCTTGGACAAAACCCGCTTCCAGGTGACCCGTTTGTCATCATTAATAAACAAACGAATGAACTTGCCTTCATTGATCAAGGAAAAATCCAAAAAGTATATCCTGCTTCAACAGGAAAAACAGCGGATTTAACGCCAGAAGGTGAATTTACGATTATGATCAAAGCGAAAGATCCCTATTACAGAAGAAAGAATATTGAAGGGGGTGCAAAGAATAACCCTCTTGGGCGAAGATGGATTGGATTTGATGCACGAGGAACAGATGGCAGAACCTACGGAATTCACGGAACGAGTGACGAAACATCGATTGGGAAATTTATCACAGCAGGCTGTGTAAGGCTTCATAATCAAGATGTAGAGCTTTTGTTTGATCAGCTTCCAATTGGCACCAAGGTATGGATTACAAAAACAAGTGCTTCCTTTGAAAAGCTTGCCAAAGACAAACAGGCCATTCGTTGACATCGCGAATCACCTGCTTGTCTGCCTTTATTCAAACCTTATAAAAAGGCTGCTGCTCCTGCTAAAAGTGAAGAAACTAACAGCAGGCTAATCATAAGCAATACCATAAATTTCATGAATTTTTGAGACATATCGCACCCCTATAACCGAAGATTTTTGCGACAAGCGCACTTGTCTTTATTTTATCTGGTTTTTTCATATGCGACAAGTGATCAGCAAAGGAAGTGAACGGATGAACCAAATCGATCATATTGCCATTGCCGTCTTTTCTATTAAAGAAACATCTCAAACGCTTCATCAGCTATTTAACTGGCATTTTTCAGACATACAAGAGATTCCTGAGCAGGAGATTAAAGCGTCCTTCGCTTCACTTGATGATCTGTACATCGAATTAATTGAGCCCATCTCAGCCCGCAGTAAACTACATACCTTTTTAACAAAAAGAGGAGAGGGCCTTCATCATATAGCGTTAAAGTCAGATGACATTCAGGCTGATCTTAGCCGTCTCGATCACCTTGGCGTGCAGCTTCTCCAAAAAAAAGCACAGATGGGCGCCAGCGGAAAGCAGATTGCCTTTATTTCACCTAAAGAAACGTCAGGTGTGTTATTTGAATTGTGCGGGTCCTTGAAAGGAGAGAAATATTGCGATGAATGAATCGTTCAATGACTTGTCTGAATGGCGGAATAAAGCGTTAATGGGCGGCGGCGAAAAACGAGCAGCGGCTCACAGAAGCAAAGGAAAGCTGACGGTTCGAGAGCGGCTGCATGAACTTCTTGACGAGGGCAGCTTGATGGAAATTCAGTCATTTGCAACAGGCGGTCTGTCAGAGCATGTTGGTGACGGCGTCGTCATTGGAACGGGACTCATTCACGGTAAGCCTGTCTGTGTTTATGCACAAGATGCAACCGTATATGGGGGCTCATTAGGCGAAATGCATGCGAAAAAAATTGCTTCTTTAATGGATCTGGCAGCTAAAAATCAGATGCCGGTCATCGGTCTAAAAGACTCAGGTGGTGCGAGAATTCAAGAGGGTGTGGTATCATTAGAAGGATACGGACAGATTTTTAAACGGAATGTGCTGTACTCTGGTCGAATCCCGCAAATATCAGTTATTTTAGGTTCATGTGCTGGAGGTGCAGTTTATTCTCCTGCATTGACTGATTTTGTCTTTATGACAGAGCAAACAGCTCATATGTTTTTAACTGGTCCGAAAGTAATAGAAAAGGCAACAGGAGAAACGGTCTGTCCTGACCGTCTTGGCGGTGCAAGTGTTCAGCATCAGAAGAGCGGGAATGTGCACTATACTGGGAAAGATGAGAAGGACGTGTTAGAAGCGGTTCGAACTCTTTTAACGTACATACAAACGAAACAGCAGGCTGTCACACGCGCTGGGACGCGAAAGCATGATACCGCCGATCCAGGCAGCATCTTGCCAAAGGATCCATCTCGAACTTATGATGTCAAACAAGTGGTGACAGCGATAACCGATCCAGACTCATTCTTTGAAACGCAGCCTTGTTTCTCAAAAAATATTGTCACAGGTTTTGCCAGATTACAAGGAGCCTCCATTGGTGTTGTTGCCAATCAGCCAAAGGTGCTGGCAGGCAGCCTTGATCTTGACGCTGCCGATAAAGCGGCCAGGTTTATTCGATTTTGCGATGCGTTTCATATTCCGATCTTAACCCTTGTGGACGTTCCTGGTTTTTTACCAGGAGAAAAAGCCGAGCATGCGGGAATTATCCGCCATGGGGCAAAGCTTTTATATGCGTACGCTGAAGCAACCGTTCCAAAAATCACTGTGATTTTAAGAAAGGCGTTTGGCGGTGCATATGTCGCGATGAATAGCAAGGGCTTAGGAGCTGACTTTGTTTATGCATGGCCAGAAGCAGAAATTGATGTCATGGGGAAAACGTTCGCAGACGAAATCGTTCATCCTGCTTCGCGCAAGTCTGAAAACAAACCAAGTGTATGGAAAGCGGCTCAGGCAGGTCTGATAGATGATATTTTCATGCCAGCTGAAACGAGAGAGCGATTGATCCGCTCATTTGATGTGCTTCGCAGTAAGGAAGAAGATAGACCGTTAAAAAAGCATGGCAACATGCCGCTATAAGAGGAGGAGCATCATCATGATCAATGAAAAACGCTTACTAGACGAATTTTTAGAATTAGTTCAGATTGATTCAGAAACAAAACACGAAGAGAAAATTGTTGAAGTATTAAAAGAAAAATTCTCGCAGCTTGGTCTAAAAGTGGTTGAAGACGATTCAAAAGCGGTAACAGGCCACGGTGCAGGCAATCTTGTCTGTACTTTAGAAGGGAATCAAGAGGCAGATACAATTTATTTCACTTCCCATATGGATACAGTTGTACCAGGGAATGGCGTAAAACCAGTCATTGAGGACGGCTATGTGAAAACAGATGGAACAACGATTCTTGGTGCTGACGATAAAACAGGACTTGCTGCTATGTTTGAGGCGATCCGCGTGCTGAAAGAGAAAAATTTACCGCATGGAACAATTGAATTTGTGATCACAGCAGGCGAGGAATCAGGACTTGTTGGAGCAAAAGCGTTAGATCCGAATTTGATGACAGCGAAATACGGCTATGCCCTTGATTCAGATGGCAAGGTTGGTACGATTATTGTAGCTGCACCAACACAGGCAAAAGTACGCGCAACGATTTACGGAAAAACCGCTCACGCAGGCGTCGCGCCAGAAAAAGGCGTGTCTGCGATTACCATTGCATCAAAAGCAATTGCCAGCATGCCGCTTGGCCGGATTGATGAAGAAACAACGGCGAATATCGGCCGTTTTGAAGGCGGAACACAAACGAATATTGTGTGCGATCAAGTTGATATTTTGGCGGAAGCACGCTCTTTAGAACCAGCAAAAATGGAAGCTCAAGTAGCGAAGATGAAAGAAGCCTTTGAAAAAACAGCTAAAGAAATGGGCGGAAGTGCCGATGTACAAATTGACATCATGTATCCAGGCTTCAAATTCTCACACGGCGATCAAGTCGTAGAAGTGGCGAAAAAAGCGGCAGCAAAAATTGGCCGTCCTTCAGAACTGCAGACGAGCGGCGGAGGCAGTGATGCAAACGTCATTGCAGGCAACGGCGTCCCAACTGTCAACCTAGCTGTTGGATATGAAGATATTCATACGAAAAATGAGAAAATGCCGATTGAAGAATTAGTCAAAACAGCTGAAATGGTTCTCGCCATTATCGAAGAAACGACAAATCCATCGTAAAGGCAGGAGACTCTGTGAGCACGCAAAAGATTATTATTTTTCAGGTGGGGCAAGAGGAGTTTGGCATCAGTGTAGAGCATATTCGTTCGATTGAAAAGGTCCCTTACTTACAAGAAGTATCGAACCTTCCAAAAGAAATTAAAGGACTGATGTCATTAAGAGGAGAGGTCATTCCTGTCAGTGACACAGGCGTGATGCTTCACGGAAAGCCTCTTGATGTGAACGAGCAGTCCAAGGTGCTGCTATTTGAAGTAAACGATCAAATGATTGGCTGTCTTGTCTCAGATGCAAAAGATATCATCGATATCGAGCAAAGCGAGATCAAGCCATTTCATATGAACACGAAGGCATCTGAATATTTCTTCGGCGTTGTGGAGAGAGAAAACAAAATGATTTTACAAGTGGACCCAAATAAGTTCCTTGGGAAAATTGAGGACCTCGATCAATTGCCAGACCGGTTGAAAGAAGAATTGGCATAATGAAAAACCCCTTATCTAAAGATAAGGGGTTTATTTTTATTCAGCAGCTGGTTTGGCTTGTTCGTTAGCCGCAGCTTTCGTTTTTGATTTTTGGTACATGACATTTAAAATAATCGTTTGAATCGTGAGTAATAGTCCGCTTGTCATCCAGTATAAAGGAAGAGCAGCGGGTGCATTGATTGAAAGAAACAGCATCATGATTGGGAAAATCATGCCCATTACTTTCGCTTGCTTCAGCGCAGCCTCTGTCTGGGTGCCTGATTGCTTCGCATATTTTTGAGTGACATAAAATTGCAAGAAATACATAGCCCCTGCAAAGACTGCCACCAATAAATCGGTTTGTCCCAAGTTAAACCATAAGAACGTATGAGTTGCGATCTCAGGTGTTGAGCGAATCGCTGAGTAAAAGCCAAGAACAATTGGAATTTGAATCAGCATCGGCAGACAGCCCATTGCCAGCGGGTTCACATTGTTCTCTTTATATACTTTCATCATTTCCATTTGCAGTTCTTTTTGTTTTTCAGGATCTTTTGTTTTCTTCAGTTTGCTTTGTATTTGGTCAATCTGAGGTTTCACCAGTGCCATTTTTTCCTGCATGACTCGTTGCTTCTTAAATTGGTTCGCAAAAAGCGGGAAAATCAGCAGGCGGACAATCAAGGTGACAAACATAATGGATAAACCATAATCATCATGGAAAAAGTTCGCAAGCCAAATGATCAGCTCAGAAAAAGGCTGAACAAAATAATGATGGAAAAACCCATCAGAGCTCGTATTCGTTTGCGCACTCGCTGCAAATGCAGGTGACGCAATCATCATCAAACAAAAAGTCGTAAAAACAGTCAATAAACGTTTCAATTCGTTTCCTCCTCATGATTAAAAAAATTTAATTAGTGAGAGGAAGCGAATGGTCTTCATCATCATTAGATGATCGTTTCATTCGAATGACTTTACTAATCCAAGTTGTAATGCGATCATATATGATAAACAGAAAGTCTGTTCGATTCAAGCAAGATGCGTCCAACTCTTCCAAACGATGTCCACCAAGATGTTCGTTCATACGGCAGTCTTTTAGCAAAAACGCAATGCCGATGGCCGTCAGCGCTGGAAGAATAATCGTAAAGAATTCAACAAGGAAAAAGACTTCATTGAATGTATCAATAATCATGATTATCACATCCATTTCATTACTCACAGTGTACTATACACATGGTTAAATGTCTAACACAACCACGTGTTTTCTCTATTAAATAAAATTCCTTATTTTGTATAAAATAGTAAATGTCATCCAAACTTCATATTTCCTATCCTATAATGAGGTGGATAAAAGAAATGGAGGTTTTGAATATGACAAGTATTTACCCAAAGTTTCGAGCAGCTGCCGTGCAAGCAGCACCTGTCTACTTAAATTTGGAAGCAACCGTTGAGAAATCATGTGAACTGATCGACGAGGCAGCTTCAAATGGTGCAAAGCTTGTGGCATTCCCAGAAGCATTTTTACCTGGTTATCCTTGGTTTGCTTTTATTGGTCATCCAGAATATACGAGAAAGTTCTATCATGAATTATATAAAAATGCCGTTGAAATCCCTAGCTTAGCCATTCAAAAAATCAGTGAGGCAGCAAAGAGAAATGAAACGTACGTTTGTATATCATGCAGTGAAAAAGATGGCGGCTCTCTCTATTTAGCTCAGCTTTGGTTTAATTCAAATGGGGATTTAATAGGAAAACACCGGAAAATGAGAGCTTCTGTAGCAGAAAGACTCATTTGGGGGGATGGAAGTGGAAGTATGATGCCGGTCTTTCAAACTGACATTGGAAACCTGGGCGGATTGATGTGCTGGGAGCATCAAGTCCCGCTTGATCTTATGGCGATGAATGCTCAAAATGAGCAGGTACATGTAGCCTCTTGGCCAGGTTATTTTGACGATGAAATTTCAAGCAGATATTATGCCATCGCGACACAGACATTTGTGCTGATGACATCATCTATATATACGGAAGAAATGAAAGAGATGATTTGTTTAACGCAGGAGCAAAGAGATTACTTTGAAACATTTAAAAGCGGGCATACGTGCATTTACGGGCCGGACGGAGAACCGATCAGTGATATGGTTCCTGCTGAAACGGAAGGAATTGCTTACGCTGAAATTGATGTAGAAAGAGTCATTGATTACAAGTATTATATTGATCCGGCTGGACACTACTCCAATCAAAGTTTGAGTATGAATTTTCATCAACAGCCCAATCCGGTGGTAAAACATTTACATCATCAAAAAAATGAAGTATTCACATATGAGGACATTCAATATCAACATGGTATACTTGAAGAAAAAGTGTAAATGAACGTGAAACCCAGCGCGCAGACAAACCCTCGCATTCGGTGTCAGTCCTGCGCTCCGGTGCTCGTCCTTCCTAGGGTTGCATAGGTTTTTGATCACGCTGAAAAGAAGACTAAGGCTAAAATCAAGATCATTTTAGCCCTTTGTTAACAGTCTGGCCTTCTCTTTTTTAGAGAAGGTTTTTTTGAGGAAAGATGAAATAAATCAATGTATAATCAAAAATAGCTGATCAAAATACAGGTAGACAAGAAAATGGGGTTATGCCAATGTCAAATATTATTTTTCATATAGACATGAATGCTTTTTATGCCAATGTAGAAATGGCGTATGATCCTTCTTTGCGAGGGAAACCTTTAGCCATCAGCGGAAATGCAAAAGAGCGTAAAGGGATTGTTGTGACGTGCAGCTACGAGGCAAGAGCACTAGGTGTGAAGCCCCCGATGCCTTTGTGGGAGGCGAAGCGGCTATGTCCGGGACTCATTGTCCGCACACCGAACTTTGACCGGTACCGCAGCTCCTCACAAGAGATGTTTACAATACTAAGAGAATACAGTGATTTAGTCGAACCTGTATCGATTGATGAGGGCTATATTGATTTAACACATACGCCATATGCCGAGCATGCGGTAAAAACGGCTCATGATATTCAAACAAGGCTTGTAGAGGAACTGATGCTTCCTTCAAGTATCGGCATTGCACCGAATAAATTTTTAGCGAAAATGGCGTCTAATTGGAAAAAGCCAATGGGCATCACCATATTGCGTAAACGAGATGTTCCGAACATGCTCTGGCCGCTCCCTGCTGGTGATATGCACGGGGTTGGCCAAAAAACGGCAGAGAAATTAAAAAAAATCGGAATTCATACCATTGAAGATTTAGCGAAAGCGAATGAGTATACGCTAAAAGAATTGCTTGGCATTAATGGACCGAGATTAAAGCAAAAGGCGAATGGTGAACATGACGGCATCGTAGACCCAGAAAGAATATACGAATTTAAATCCGTCGGCAATTCATCTACTCTTCCTCATGATTCGGATGATTCAGATGAACTTGTCACGTTAATTGATAAGCTGTCACACTCTGTGAGTGCAAGGTTAAGGAGAAAAGAAGTGATGGCGAACCGGCTGCTCATCATGATTCGGTATGCAAGCTGGAAAAATATCACGCGAAGTGTCATGCTCACAAATCCAACGGATCGAAAGGAAGACATATTTGAAGCGGCAAAGCAGTTATTCCTTAAACATTGGAATGACCAGCCAGTGAGGCTCTTAGGTGTGACGGGGACAGACCTTGTCGAACGAAAAGCAGCTGTTAAACAGCTTGATTTATTTTCATATACAGAAGATGCAAAAGAAGAGCCTCTCCAAACCATTTTAGATGGACTGAAAGAAAAATATGGAAAGTCATTGGTGCAAAGAGGGATCACTATTAAGGAAAAAGAGAGCAAAACAAGCGGGACAAGTTTTAATAAAGATTTTTTTCAGGACGAAAGAGGAAATGACTAGCCTGAAAACTTGATAAAAGAGGTGATGTTGTGGTAATTTCAAAGGGTACATCATTTCAGCAGTAATCAATATAGTGTGTTAGAAGGGACGTCAGAATTATGTCAAAACAACAAATCGGTGTGGTTGGACTAGCCGTTATGGGGAAAAACCTTGCCCTCAATATTGAAAGCCGCGGTTTCTCCGTATCCGTTTATAACAGATCTAGCAGCAAAACAGAAGAGTTTCTTCAAGAAGCAGAAGGAAAAAACGTTGTTGGCACATACAGCATCGAAGAATTTGTTCAGTCGCTTGAAACACCGCGTAAAATTCTTTTAATGGTAAAAGCTGGTGCAGCAACAGATGCAACCATTCAATCATTACTTCCTCACCTAGAGAAAGGTGACATTTTAATTGATGGTGGAAATACATATTACAAGGATACACAAAGACGTAACCAAGAGCTTGCAGAAAGTGGTATTCACTTCATTGGTACAGGTGTTTCCGGCGGTGAAGAAGGCGCGCTAAAAGGTCCTTCCATCATGCCAGGCGGTCAAAAAGAAGCGCATGAGCTAGTAAAACCAATTTTAGAAGCGATCTCTGCGAAAGTAGATGGCGAGCCTTGTACAACGTATATCGGCCCAGATGGAGCAGGACATTATGTCAAAATGGTTCATAACGGTATCGAGTACGGAGATATGCAATTGATCTCTGAATCCTACTTTATCTTGAAGCATGTTGCTGGATTGTCAGCAGGGGAGCTTCATGAAGTATTCTCAGAGTGGAATAAAGGCGAGCTTGACAGCTATTTAATCGAAATTACAGCTGACATTTTCACAAAAGTGGATGAAGAAACAAACCAGCCGCTTGTGGATGTGATCTTAGATAAAGCTGGTCAAAAAGGAACTGGAAAATGGACAAGCAAAAGCTCACTTGATCTAGGTGTCCCGCTTCCAATCATTACTGAGTCTGTTTTTGCGCGCTACATTTCAGCAATGAAAGATGAGCGAGTGGAAGCAAGTCAATTGATCGAAGGTCCAGAGCCAGCGAAATCAGCTGAGAATAAACAAGAGCTGATCGAAGCAGTTAGAAAAGCCCTATTCATGAGTAAAATCTGCTCTTACGCACAAGGCTTTGCGCAAATGAAAGCAGCGTCTGATGAATATAACTGGGATTTGAAATACGGTGAAATTGCGATGATCTTCCGCGGCGGATGTATCATTCGTGCAGCCTTCTTACAACAAATTAAAGAAGCGTATGACCGTAATCCTGAACTGAAAAACCTATTGCTTGATCCATACTTTAAGGATATTGCTCAAAACTATCAATCATCACTTCGTAAAGTCATTTCACTTGCAGTGGAACAAGGAGTGCCTGTTCCTTCATTCTCAAGTGCACTTGCTTACTTTGATAGCTATCGCACAGCTGTCCTTCCAGCGAATTTAATTCAAGCACAGCGTGACTATTTCGGTGCACATACGTATGAGCGTACAGATAAAGAAGGCGTATTCCATACTGAATGGATGAAATAAATAGAGAACGACTGAAAAACCTTACCTTTGGTAAGGTTTTTTTGTTTGCATCTTTTCGGCTAAAAATGTGAAAAAGAGGGATGCTATGTAAAAAAGACAAGAAAGTAGGGATAGAAGTGGGCATCTTATATGCACTTCTCCCAGCGATATTTTGGGGAAGTATTGTTCTCATCAGTGTCAAATTAGGCGGGAATGCGTATCAGCAAACCCTTGGCATTACGCTCGGCGCGTTTTTATTTTCGATTGCTGCCTTTTTCATCAAAATGCCAGAGCTGACACCGCTTATTTTTGCGGTTTCCGTCATTTCAGGCATCTTCTGGAGTATTGGACAAATGAATCAGCTTTCAAGTGTTGCTTTTCTCGGTGTGTCTAAAGCGGTTCCTTTATCAACGGGCATGCAGCTTGTGAGCACAACGCTATTTGGCGTCATGGTCTTCAAAGAATGGCAGACGATGACGGTCATACTCATTGGTTCTTGCGCCATTTTACTGATCATTGCAGGTGTTGTGATGACATCGCTCGGCCAAAAAAAGAATGGCGGCGGGAATGGCAGAGGCAATTTTAAAAAAGGGATCATTATTCTGCTCATCTCAACCGTTGGCTACGTCGGATATGTCGTCATTTTAAGATGGTTTGATATTGATGGCTGGTCTGCACTTGTCCCGCAATCCGTCGGCATGCTGCTTTCATCCTTAGCGATTAGTTTAAAGCAGGACCCATTTAGTAAATATACGTTTAGAAATATCATTGCCGGTCTTGTTTGGTCAACAGGAAATCTTGGTCTGCTTTTGGCCATTCCATTAATCGGCGTAGCCGTAAGCTTTTCAATGTCACAAACAGGGATTGTCATCTCAACACTAGGCGGTATTTACTTATTAAAAGAGAAAGCATCTAGAACAAGCTTTGTCATTGCAGGCTGCTTGATGATCATTGCAGGCGGTGTGCTGCTAGGCTTTACAAAATAGGAGGTTACACGAATGTATCCAGATTTAGAAGGAAAAACAGTTCTGATTACAGGTGCAGGTACAGGGATTGGCCAAGCGATGGCCCGCCGATTTGGACAAGAAAAAGCCAATGTGGTGATTAATTACTTCTCTGATAAAGAAAATCCGGATGATACCATTGCAGAAATTCAAAAACATGGCGGACAGGCTGTGAAAATCAAGGGAGACGTATCAAAGGAAGAGGATATGCAGGCGATGATTGATAAAGCCGTTGATACATTCGGCAGTCTTGATGTGATGATCAATAACGCAGGCATTGAAAATGAAGTACCCTCTACAGAAATGACGCTGGATAATTGGAACAAAGTAATGTCTACCAATTTAACAGGCATGTTTCTAGGGTGCCGTGATGCACTGAAGTATATGACAGATCATGGGATAGAAGGCTCGATCATTAATATGTCGTCGGTTCATCAGCAAATTCCTTGGCCTCATTTCGTGCATTATGCAGCCAGTAAAGGAGGCGCAAAGCTTTTGACAGAAACATTGGCGCTTGAATATGCCCCTAAAAAAATCCGTGTAAACAGCATTGCACCAGGCGCCATTGATACCCCAATTAATGCGGAGAAATTCGATGATCCAGCATTGAAAAAAGGCGTGATTGAGCTGATTCCAATCGGCTATATTGGAAAGCCGGAAGAAGTGGCAGCATGCGCTGTCTGGCTGGCATCAAAAGAAGCAAGCTATGTTACCGGCTTGACGTTATATGTTGACGGCGGCATGACAAAGTATCCAGGTTTTCAGGCAGGAAAAGGATAAGACAATGAAGACAAATCAGCGTGTAGACAAACCCTCGCATTCGGTGTCAGGTCTGCGCTCCGGTGCTCGTCCTTCCTAGACTTCAAAGGTTTTCTATCAGGCTGAAAAGAAGACAAAGGGCTAAAATCAAGCATTTTAGCCCTTTGTCAACAATTTGAACGAGCGTAAAATACGCTCTTTTTTTATATTAAATACATACAAATGAAATTAAATGTCTAGACATTTAAAAATAAAAATATATAATATTAATTGGAAGCGCTTTTATTACAACAATGGGGTGAGAGAAATGAAACGTATTTTATTAGCATGCAGTTCGGGAATGTCTACGAGTTTACTAGTGACAAAAATGAAAGCACATGCCGATTCAATTGGGGACGAAGCAGAAATTTGGGCAGTTGGTCAAGATCAAGCAAAAAAAGAAATGGCGAATGCAGATGTTGTGTTAATCGGACCGCAAATGAGCTTTTTAAAAGGAGACCTCCAAAAAGAAGCAACAAAATACGGGATTGAGGTAGAGGTCATTGATATGCAGGCATACGGGCTTGCCGATGGACAAAAAGCATATGAACAGGCACTTACATTGATGGGGGAATCTTAAAGGATGGAAAAGAAAACACTCGAAGGGCTCACGGAGGAACAAGTGAGCTTTCAATTGATCTTACACAGCGGGAATGCACGCAGCAAATTGCTTCAGGCTCTGAAACAATATCGAGAAGGTCTAGAAGAAGAAGCTTTTAGTCATATGAAAGAAGCGGAAGAAGATTTACGGCTTGCACATGACATCCATTTTCAACTCGTGCAGAAAGAGGCAGGCGGAGAAACAACATCCTTTTCCTTATTGCTCATGCACGCTGAAGATCATTTAATGTCGACCATTACCATCAAGGAGCTTGTGGGAGAGCTTCTGCCGATATTCCAATCGCTTAAACAATAAAGGGTGTAAACAAGGGGGGAAACCAATGTTTGATAAAATAAGTGCCATTTTGGTTCCGATTGCTGGGAGATTGAACAACAACCGATATTTAGGCGTATTACGTGATGCCTTTATGCTTGCGTTCCCGCTCACCATCTTTGGTTCCATTATGGTTGTGCTGATGAATTTGCCATTTTTAGATAAAATCATGAGTAAAAACGTACTGGAAGGCGTCCAGTCTGCACTGAATATCGCACCAAGTGCGACCATCAGCATTATGAGTGTGTTTGTTGTATTTGGGATTGGCTACTATTTATCAAAAAGCTATGATGTAGAAGCTGTCTTTGGCGGCGTGATTGCTTTAGCCTCTTTCTTGCTTCTAACTCCGTTTTTACTAGAACAAGAAGGCGGTGCAACGATTGCAGGCGTTATCCCAGTTGATCGTTTAGGTGCAAAGGGGATGTTCCTAGGAATGATCACAGGCTTTTTGTCTGCTGAAATTTATCGTTATTTTGTCCAAAAGAAATTTGTGATCAATATGCCGCAAGGGGTTCCACCAGCTGTTTCCAAGTCTTTTGCTGCACTGATCCCGGCTACTTTGACACTTACAACCTTTTTGCTCATAAATATCATCATTACACAAGGCTTCAAAACAAATATGCATGATTTGATTTATCATGCTATTCAGGCGCCGCTTGTCGGTCTTGGAAGCGGTATTATTCCGACGTTGATCGCTGTTTTCTTTATACAAATTCTTTGGTTCTTTGGGCTTCATGGCCAAATTATTATCAACTCTGTCATGGATCCGATTTGGAATACATTGTCCATTCAAAACCTAGAGAGCTACACAAAAACAGGTGAGGTTCCTAATATCATCAGCAAGCAGTTTATTGAAATCTATACGGTTGGAATGGGTGGAACCGGTATGACGCTTGCTGTTGTGTTTACGATTTTAATTTTCCTGAAAAGTAAGCAATTAAAACAAGTAGCCAAGCTTGGCTTAGGACCAGGATTATTTAACGTCAATGAACCGATTATCTTTGGTTTACCGATTGTCATGAATCCGCTTATTCTCATTCCGTGGATTTTGGCGCCAATGGTCATTACATGTATTACTTATTTTGCGATGGCATCAGGGATTGTACCGCCGCCGACAGGCGTGAATATCCCATGGACAGTGCCGATCTTTATTAGCGGAATGATGGCAACAAATTCACTAGCGGGCGGACTGCTTCAGTTGTTTAACCTGATGATTGTGTTTGTCATTTGGTTCCCGTTCCTGAAATTTATTGACCGTATGAATGTGAAAAATGAAAAAATAACGACAACAGAAAAAACGAAGGCAGCAAACATCAAAGGTGAAGGAGACTCAATACATGTCGATGGAAACTAACAAGCAATCATATACATTTCCAGAAGGTTTCTGGTGGGGATCTTCTGCTTCTGCGACGCAAACAGAAGGGAGCGTCCCCGGCGATGGAAAGGGACCGAACATTTGGGATCATTGGTTTGAACAAGAGCCAACTCGTTTTTTTGATGGCGTAGGACCGGACGTGACATCTCAATTTTATCGAAAATATAAAGAGGATATCCGTCTCATGAAAGAAATTGGCCACAATTCATTTCGGTTGTCGATTTCATGGTCACGCCTTTTACCAGAAGGAACAGGTGCTGTGAATGAAGAAGCGGTGTCTTTTTATAATGATGTGATCAATGAACTGATTGCACATGATATCGAGCCATTTGTGAACCTGTACCATTTCGATATGCCAATGGCGCTGCAGGAGAAAGGCGGCTGGGTGAACAGACAGGTGGTCGATGATTATGTGAGCTATGCAACATTATGCTTCCAATTATTTGGCGACCGGGTGAAAAAATGGTTTACCCATAACGAACCGATTGTTCCTGTAGAAGGCGGATATATGTATAGCTTTCATTATCCAAACGAAGTTGATTTCCAAAAGGCTGTACAGGTCGGTTTTCATGAACTTTTATCAAATGCGAAGGCGATTGCGGCTTATAAAAAGCTGCAGCAAGGCGGTAAGATTGGCATCATCCTAAACCTGACTCCTTCGTACCCGCGAAGCCAGCATCCGCGCGATGTAGAAGCAGCAGAGATGGCCGATGCTTTCTTTAACCGTTCCTTCTTAGATCCTGCGGTGAAGGGGCATTTCCCGGAAAAGCTAGTAGAAGTCTTAAAGAAAGAAGGCTTTATGCCAAGTATGGAAGAAGGGGACCTTGAGCTCATTCGAGAGAATACGATTGATCTTCTTGGCATCAACTATTATCAGCCAAGAAGAGTGAAAGCGAAAGAGCATATGCCGCATCCTCAAGCACCATTTATGCCGAACCATTATTTTGATTCTTTTGAGATGCCGGGAAGAAAAATGAATGTGTACCGAGGCTGGGAAATCTATGAAAAGGGCATTTACGACATATTGAAAAAAGTTCAAACAGACTATGATAATATTGAATGCTTTATTTCTGAAAATGGAATGGGCGTCGAAGGAGAAGAGCGGTTTAAGGATGAAGAAGGAATGATTCATGACGATTACCGCATTGACTTTATTTCTGAGCATCTCAAATGGGTGCATCAAGCCATTCAAGAAGGAAGCAATGTGAAAGGCTATCATCTATGGACCTTTATGGACAACTGGTCCTGGTCGAATGCATATAAAAATCGTTATGGATTTGTCTCAGTTGATCTTCAAAAAGACGGGAAACGAACGATTAAGAAAAGCGGATACTGGTTTCAATCCGTTTCAAAGAATAACGGTTTTTAATCAAAATACTTGCTCTTTCCTTGAAAAGAGCAAGTATTTTTCTTATGTGACGGTAAGTGGATGAAACAAAAATGGCTGGCACCTTTTAAGCTCACATCCCTTAGTGTAAAATGAGAGGAAGGCTAAAAAACGCCATATTTCCTTCTAGAATAAAGCGCTATGAAAAAACAAGTCAGTTGGTGGTGTGAGATGAAAAAGTACGAACTCATTTCAGAAGAAATCAGAAAACGAATAGGAACAGCCTATTATCCAGAAGATCAACCCATTCCAGATGAAAACTCGCTTGCCGCCGAATTTCAATGCAGCAGAATGACAATGAAACGTGCGCTTGATCTTCTCGTTGCAGAAGGTCTGCTCTTTAGAAAAAGAGGCCACGGTACATTTATTGTAAAGGCAGCGCTCAATCAAGGGGCAATCAATGTATCAGGCCATGAAAATAAAGGGTTCACAAAGGTCATGGCGGATAAAAACGTCACGACTCAAATCATTCATTTTGATGTCCATTTTCCAAGCGAAGAGGTGGCAGCCCATTTATCTATTGACTCAACCACACCTGTTTATGATATCATCCGGCTCCGTCTTGTGGATGAAGAGCCTTACGTATTAGAAAAAACGTTTATGCCAGTCAATCTCATTAAGGGCATAGATGAAGAAGTTCTACTGGGTTCTATCTATGGCTACATTTCAAATCAGCTTCATTTAAAAATAGCAGGAGCGCACAAGAAAATTAGAGCGGCTAAATCAGATCAGCTGGATCAGCAGTATTTAGGGTGTGACCCAACAGATCCTGTGCTTGAAGTCGAGCAGGTTGCTTATTTAAACGCAGGGCAGCCGTTTGAATATTCATTTAGCCATCATCGCTATGATAAATTTGACTTTTCAACGGTTGAAATCACGAAAACAGGACGTTAAAAAAAGAGCAGAACCCCCAAGGGAGACTGCTCTTTTTTTATATGATTTTATATATTCCACCAATGGTATCCATCTTTTTCTAGAAGCTCATCAGCTTCTTTCGGTCCCATAGAACCAGCAGGATAGTTTGGTTTTAATGTTTTGCTTTCTGCCCATTTCTCAGAAATCGGATCAACGAAGTTCCAAGAAAGTGCCACCTCGTCCCAGTGAGCAAAGTTTGTTGCATCGCCTAGCAAGCAGTCATGAATCAGCTTTTCATATGCTTCTGGGGTATTCATGATGTCGTTATAGTTTGTTTGGTAGTCAAGCTTAATCGGTTTCGCATACGTGCCGCCATCGAGCTTTCGAGCATTCAGGTGAAGGGTGATGCCTTCATCTGGCTGAATATGAATGACGAGTAAGTTTGGATGCATGGCATTTCCGTTTCCATAGTACAGGTTCATTGGAATGTCTTTAAATTGAACTACGATTTGAGTAGATTTCTTTTCTAACCGTTTTCCTGTCCGAATGTAAAATGGCACCCCGGCCCATCTAAAGTTATCAATCAGCAGTTTCCCTGCCACAAATGTTTCTGTGTTTGAGTTCGGGTCAACATTTTGCTCTTTCAGATAAGAAGGAACCTCGCTGCCATCAATCGTACCAGTATCATACTGTCCGCGGACAAAGAATTGATCGACCTCATCTTTAGAAAAAGGACGAAGAGCGCGCAATACTTTCCGTTTTTCGCTGCGGATTTCCTCTGTATTGAGTTTAATTGGCGGCTCCATTGCTAAAAGGGCAACCATTTGAAGCATATGGTTTTGGACCATATCTCTTAGTGCACCAGAATTTTCGTAATATCGAGCCCGGTCTTCAACCCCTAATGATTCACTGGATGTAATCTGAATGTTTGAGATATAGCGGTTTGTCCAAAGCGGTTCAAAGATAGCATTCGCAAAGCGGATGACCTCAATGTTTTGAACCATTTGTTTACCAAGGTAGTGGTCAATACGATAAATTTGATCTTCTGTGAATGCATCACGAATTTCTTCATTTAATGTTTTGGCACTTGGCAGATCATGCCCAAATGGCTTTTCAATGACAAGTCGTGACCAGCCGGTTGTTTCTGATACGCCCTCACTCTTTAGGAACTTCGCAATCGTTCCGAAGAATTCCGGTGCCATAGCTAAATAGAACATGCGGTTATTTGGAATACTGTACGTATCTTCAAGACCTGTTAGAAGCGTGTTAAGCGATTGATAGGAAGCAGGGCTTGATACGTCAAAATCGTGATAATAGAAATGTGAAATGAATTCTTCTGTTTTCGCTTCTGCATCATCAGAAGAAACAGATTCCTTTACCACAGCTCTGAGGTCCTCATGAGACCATGGACGGCGTCCAACTCCGACAACAGCGAATTGATCACCTAGCTTTCCGCTATGATAAAGTCTATGTATAGAAGGGTAGAGCTTGCGTTTGGCAAGGTCTCCTGTTGCGCCAAAAATGACAATGACTGCTTTAGGGTTGTTAGTTTCTGTATTCACGAGAAGTACCTCACTTTATTCGTAGCATTGTTGTAAAAACCGAGAATGTATGTACATTTTCTTTATTTTAAAGCTTCATTGTTCGTAAAGCAAACATTTGATTCGACTTTTTCTGCTCTCGTTTCACTTTTTTCAAAAATTCCGCTGAATTCACATTTACCTTGTCTTCATGTATTCTATATGAATGAAGATATTGTATACCGGCTTTAGGAGGAAAAGTAATGGAACTGCTCTTTTTAGGAACAGGTGCAGGCATTCCTGCAAAAACAAGAAACGTCACTTGCACAGCGCTAAAGCTTTTAGAAGAAAGAAATGCAGTGTGGCTTTTTGATTGCGGAGAAGCAACGCAGCACCAAATCTTACATACAACGATTAAACCGAGAAAGATCGAGAAAATATTTATCACACATATGCACGGTGATCATGTATATGGCCTTCCGGGACTCCTTGGCAGCAGATCCTTTCAAGGCGGGGAGGATGAATTGACGATCTATGGACCAAAGGGCATTAAGGCCTTTGTGAACGCAGCACTTTCAGCTACTCAAACGCATTTGACATATCCGCTGCATATCATAGAAATAGATGAAGGGGTCGTGTTTGAAGACGATACCTTTCAAGTAGAAGCAAGAAGAGTCTCTCACGGGATTCCAGCTTACGGCTATCGGGTTGTGGAAAAAGATATGCCTGGTTCATTAAAAGCCGAAGACCTAAAAGAAATCGGTGTAAAACCTGGACCTTTGTATCAGAAGTTGAAAAATGGGGAAACCGTGACACTCGAAGATGGAAGAACCATTGATGGAACCGATTATTTGGAACCCCCTAAAAAAGGGAGAATCGTTGCATTTTCAGGAGATACCCGTTTGTGCGAGAATATAACAAGGCTTGCCAAAAATGCGGATGTGTTAGTCCATGAAGCAACATTCGGTAAAGAAGATGCAGATTTAGCCTACAATTATTATCACAGTACAACAGAACAAGCAGCGAAAACAGCAGAGGAAGCAGGCGCAAAAAGGCTCATTTTGACCCATATAAGTGCACGTTACCAAGGAGAAGAGGCACTGAAACAACTGTTGAAAGAAGCCCGCGATATATTCCCGCTGACAGAAGCTGCACATGATTTCTCTTCTTTCCCCATTGAACGCACCCTGTAAAAATTGGATGAATCGTCAAAAAAAGTTGTGTGATTTTTTTGATATTTATGATGACGCTCTTTTTCAGGTAGTGGTAAAATGGTGAAGAAAAAACAAATGACGAATTAAACTATGAAGAATACGGGAGGCACAATCAAAGATGAGCGGTTTTACAGCATTAAGTGAAGCAGAATTGAATGACCTATATGTGGCACTACAAAATGAGTATGAAACTTACAAAAGTAAAAACTTGCACTTAGACATGTCTAGAGGGAAGCCTTCACCAAAACAGCTCGATTTGTCTATGGGCATGCTCGATGTTGTGACATCAAAGGATGCAATGACAGCTGAAGATGGCACAGATGTGCGAAACTATGGCGGCTTGACAGGCCTTCCTGAAACGAAGAAATTTTTTGCAGATGTACTCAATTTAAAGCCAGAACAAATCATCATCGGCGGTAATTCAAGCCTGAATATGATGCATGATACCATTGCACGTGCGATGACTCACGGCGTATGTGACAGCAAAACACCTTGGGGAGAGCTGCCAAAGGTAAAATTCCTTGCACCAAGCCCAGGGTATGATCGTCATTTTGCCATTTGTGAGCTATTTAACATAGAGATGATCACGGTCGATATGAAGGCTGATGGACCTGATATGGATCAGGTAGAAAAATTGGTCGCAGAAGATGAAGCGATTAAAGGCATTTGGTGTGTACCTAAATATAGCAATCCAGACGGTATTACGTATTCAGATGAAGTCGTTGACCGCCTAGCTTCAATGAAAACAAAAGCAGACGACTTCCGCATTTTTTGGGATGATGCATATGCAGTCCACCATCTAACGGATACACCTGATACGTTAAAAGATATTTTTCAAGCAATTGAAGAGGCAGGATACCCGAACCGTGTGTTTATGTTTGCGTCTACGTCTAAAATTACATTCCCAGGCTCAGGTGTTGCACTGATGGCGTCTAGCCCTGACAATGTAAGCTTCACTCAAAAGCAATTATCGATTCAAACGATCGGACCAGACAAAATTAATCAACTAAGACATCTTCGTTTCTTCCAAAATCCAGAAGGTTTGAAGGAACATATGAAAAAGCATGCAGCGATCATTAAGCCAAAATTTGACCTCGTTCTTTCCATTCTTGACGAAAAACTTGGCGGAAAAGATATCGCTGAATGGCACAAGCCAAATGGCGGATATTTCATTAGTTTAAATACACTTGATCATTGTGCAAAAGCTGTTGTGCAAAAAGCAAAAGAAGCAGGTGTCACAATGACAGGTGCAGGTGCAACATACCCATATGGAAAAGATCCGCTTGATCGTAACATTCGCATTGCACCAACATTCCCGACTCTTGAAGAACTAGAGCAAGCGATTGACATCTTTACATTATGTGTTCAGCTTGTCAGTATTGAAAAGCTGCTTTCAGAAAAAAGTCAATCTGCTCCAACGGCATAAATAAAAGAAACTCCTTGACTCATAACGGGTCAAGGAGTTTTTTATTTTAATTAGCAGTTTGATAATAGGAGACAGGTTGTTTGGCTGCGCACCATACATCATAGATAGCAAGCTGTACAATATGCGGTTCATCATGATGAATATAGTGCGAGCTGTTTTGCGCCTGAATCCATCCGCTTTGGGATGACAAAGACAGCATGCGTTTATGAAGTCTGAGCCAAGCTTCATGAGCTGGGTGAAACAATCGGCTCTTACCTGATGAAATGACAAGAAGCGGCATCATTCCATAATGGGTTTGCTCCTCTTTGATTGTGCTTAGCATTTGCTGAAAGTCCTCATGCGTACATTCTGCTGTAAACTGCGCCATATATGAAGTGCGTTCTTCCTTTGATAAAAGCGGCAGGATCACCTGCTCTTGCTCCTCACTTGCCGGGTCTAACAGCACCATACCAATGACATCATCTCCTCTGCGGCTTGTCCATAACCGGCTGACAAGAGAGCCAAATGAGTGAGCGACAATAAGAAATGGCGGCTGAATATTGGCTTCTTTCAGCAGTGCATCTAAATCATCAGCGAGGTCATGCAAGGTTCTTCCTTCACCGCTCTCACTGCTCTTTCCATTTCCTAAACGGTCGTATAAGAAAACCCCAAGCTCTGGGTCAATATCACGTGCCATATTCGACCACGTATCACTAGAAATGCCGTAGCCTGCTTCAAAGATAATCGTGGCTTGCCTTTTGCCTTGACGATGTTTTGTATAAAAGTGGTGTCCATCTATATGATACATTTTTTCAATCATTGCCGAATTCATTCTTCCATCTCCTCTAAGTGGTTCTTTAGCTAAAAGACGGCACAAAAGGCAGATATGTTTCTCTTAAAAACAAAAAAGATGCCTATTTCGAAAAATAGACACCTTTTTTCCTAAGAGCTTTTACCAAGCGCGATCATATTGACGCGGGCTTTCGATGGATGTACGGAGCTCTTGAGCAGCTGTTTTCGGGAAGTATGGATCCCGTAAAAATTCTCTGCCAATAAAGATCAAATCCGCACGCTGATTTTGTAAAATCTCCTCTGCCTGTACACCAGATGTAATCAGACCGACAGCTGCTGTTTGAATGCCGGCTCCTTCTTTTATTTTCTCTGCAAATGTTACTTGGTAGCCGGGGAATGTGTTGATTTTCGCCTGTACGACAGCACCTGAGCTGACATCAATTAAGTCGACACCTTGCTCTTTGAGCCAAGTGGCAATCCCAATATAATCTGCAATATCAAGTCCTTTTGTCGTGTAATCAGAAGCCGACACACGGACAAATAAAGGTCCGTCCCATACGGCGTTGACTGCGTCTACGACTTCTCTTAAGAAACGATAACGGTTCTCTGGTGAACCGCCATAGTCGTCTGTTCGGTGGTTCGCCAGCGGTGAAAGAAATTCATTGATCAAATAGCCATGTGCACCATGAATTTCAATGATGTCAAAACCCGCTTTTTTTGCCCGTACAGCTGCATCCTGAAACGCCTGAACGGTATCTTTGATTTGATCAACAGACATCTCGACAGGGGTTTTAGATGTTTCATCAAATGGGATGCTTGATGGCGCAAGAATGTCTCCATCAAGTTCAGCCTTACGTCCTGCATGGGCTAGCTGGATAGCTGTCTTCGTTCCGTATGCTTTGATTTGTTCGTTTAATGAAGCGAATCCTTCGATGTGCTCATCGCTCCAAATACCGAGGTCTTGATCACTAATTCTTCCCTCAGGAGATACAGCACTTGCTTCCACCATGATGAGACCAGCCTGACCTTGTGCACGGGAAATATAATGTGTGAAGTGGAAAGGCTGTAATTTCCCATCACGGTCATAGGATGAATACATACACATCGGGGACATCACGATGCGGTTTTTCAGTGTAACACCTTTTAATGTCCAAGGTGAAAAGAGTTTTGTTTCCAAATACCTTCGCCTCCTCATGGAATTGTATAGCCGATTATAACAGCCATTCAAACTTTCGTCATAAAAGGTGCTCAAAGAATATAGCTTTTATACACGTTTTTGTATAATGGAGAGATAGAGACATCAAAGGGGGAGAACGGATGAAATGGCAAACAGAGAGTGAACTAAGGGAGCTCCTGACAGCTCTTATGCAGTATGAAAGCATATCAGGTACAACAGGAGAAGTCGCATTAGCGGAATATTTATATTATTTGCTAAGGGAGCGGCCTTATTTTGAGCAGAACCCTGATCATCTGGCTTTGCATCCGATGAAAGATGGCCGGTATTATTTAACGGCACTTGTGAAGCGCAGTACGCTGCGGCGTACCGTGCTGCTTCTTAGTCACTTTGATGTAGTCGATACAGAAGATTACGGCGAATTTCAAAACATGGCATGCAAGCCTGAAGAGTTAATGGCTTCCTTTTCGCAAAAAAGTGAGCTTCTTCCAAAGAAGGCAAGAGAGGACCTTGCTTCAGGCGACTGGCTGTTTGGAAGAGGGGCCATGGATATGAAAGCAGGTCTCACCGTGCAGCTTTCTATGCTGGAAAGAGCGATGACAGAAACATTTGATGGAAATGTCCTGCTCGTCACAGTTCCTGATGAAGAAGTGAATTCACAAGGAATGCTTGAGGCAGTGCCGAAATTAAAAGAGCTTAAAGAAAAACATGATCTTGACTATACCGCGTGTTTAAACAGTGAGCCGATGTTTGAAAAGTATCCAGGGGATGAACATCATTATATGTATACAGGCAGTATAGGAAAGGTATTAGCCGGATTTTTCTGTAAAGGGATTGAAACACATGTAGGAGAGCCTTTTTCAGGCTTAAATGCGAATTTTATGGTATCTGAACTAAACAGGCTGTTAGAGCTCAATAGTGATTATTGTGAGGAAGTAGATGGTGAAGTAACGCCGCCTCCAACGAATTTAATGCAAAAGGACTTGAAAGAAGCCTATTCCGTTCAAACACCTCACACAGCCGTATCTTTATTTAATGTGCTCATGATGAAACGTTCAAGTGAAGAACTGCACGGACTTCTCTATGAAACTGCGAAACAAGCAGCAGACCAAATCGAGGCCAATCTTCAGCAAAAAACAGCGGACTTTCAGCACTTTAAACACTTTACTCCAATTGACACTCAGGTGACGGTTCTTACGTATCACGAGCTGTATCAAAAAGCCGCAGAACGCTCTGGTGAACAGGAAGTCGAGCGCATTGTCAACTATGCATTCGCCAACCGAGGTGAACTTGGAGATCGAGATTTTTCAACGAAAATTGTCTCGGAGCTGACGACGCTATGTAAGGAAGAAGGCCCGCTGATTGTTCTATTTTATAGTCCGCCATTTTACCCTTCGGTGTCCTCAACAGAAGATCCGCATATTCAGAAGACATTCAAGAAGATTCAAAAAGAGGCAAAAGAGGTATATGGACTTGAAGTAGAGGAAGTGAAATATTTCCCGGGATTGTCTGATTTAAGTTACTTACAGCTCGAGAAGCAGGAAGTAGGTCATTATACAACCAATATGCCGCTTTACCAAAAAGGCTATTCTTTACCGCAAGGAGAAAAGGAAGCCCTTTACGTTCCAGTCATCAACGTAGGTCCACTAGGAAAGGATCCGCACAAATGGACAGAGCGGCTGCACGTCCCGTTCTCTTTTGGCATTTTGCCAGAATTGCTAGAATCAACGATTCATGCTTTATTAGAGAAAAAGTAAGTAGATGTGATGAAGAGCCCTATCTTGATGATAGGGCTTTTGGTTGTGAATGTTCAGTCTATATTTTCATGGTTATACCAAAAGTTTCATACGTAAATTGTATATAAAACAATAGTCCTCACAAAAAATAGTGAAAATGATTGAAATATTCAGAAAAGTCTATTATAATCAATTATGTAATTAAGTTACAATTATTCTAATTAAAAGGAGGTGATGAAAATGAAGCGTAACGAGTGGATTGCAATCTAATGAATAGAATCAATACTTACTGAAAAGAGTTTTTCGCAGAGAAGTGCTTTATTTAGCTTCTCTGTGAATTTGTATGTAGGATAAAAATAGACGAGAGTTGGGTGAGAGAATTGTCAAATATGAAAAGTTATTATGATGAGCATCCGTCTTTATGGAATTTTCTTTATCCGTTTTTTGGCCAAGCGAGCCAAGAAGGAGCACAATCTCGTGTGACAGAATTCATTCAGAAAGAACGAACATTTCAAAAAGGGAAAAACGCTTTATATTTACATATCCCTTTCTGCGATACGATCTGTTCGTTTTGTCCTTTTATTAAATCTACGAAATATGAGCCCATTATCGGAAAATATATAGATGCTTTAATCAATGAGATGCGTATCTTATCCCAATCCCCTAATATCCAAAAAATGACGTTTGATGTGGTGTTCGTTGGTGGAGGGACTCCTTCCATAATGCCCCCAGAACTAATCTATCGACTTTCGACCGCTATAAAAGAAAATTTCTCATTATCTGCTGATTATGAATGGACATTTGAATGTGAAGCAAAAACAGCTACGCCAGAAAGAGTGGCTGCTATGGCTGAAGGTGGAGCCAACAGAGGAAGCTTTGGTGTCCAAACATTAAATGAACACTATCGGAAAATGTTCAACTTAACGGCTAGTTTTGATCAAATCTCTCAGACTGTGGACTTAATGAAACGTCATTTCCAATCTTATAATATTGATTTGCTTTATCAGCTGCCTGGACAAACGAAAGAAGAGATGCTTGAGGACATAAACGGAGTGATGGCATTAGGAAGCACAAGTATTGATACGTATCCTCTAGAATATATTGCTTGTTCAAAGGGATGGTTATCAAAAATTAACAAAGGCAAGGTGCCAATGCCGCCAAATCCTAAAGAAAAATTTGAGTTTAGTGATACATTATATCGTCATTTAAAAACGAATGGCTGGCATCAAAATTATGTGTATACGTTTATGGCCCCAGAGCATCAGAATAAGCGTTTCCAATATGGCGAAGTGATTTACGGGGGATATGAAGATCAATACATTGGTTTGGGAACAGGAGCGATTTCCTACATGCAAGGCATGATATGGTCAAATGAAGGAAATACGCAAAAGTATATCGAAAGCCTGACGAATCAAGAATTACCTATTGTTAAATCTAGAGAATATCATGCTTTTGATAGAAGACTCGTCTTCTTCCCTAAAACAATGAAAATAGAAAAAACGTATCTCAATCGAATGCCAAAGCGTGAGGAAATCTATCGTAAACTACAACTTCTCATAATGAAAGGAGTAGTTGAAGAAGCGGAGCAATATTTTGTAATCAAAGAAGAAGCGAAGCCATGGTATCCGGCGATCTTAGTTGATCTTATCCCAGAAAAAGAGAGAGAAAATTATGATCAAGCCGTGGAGTTTATGCAAAAAGAGTTAGGCTGGTACGAGTCGACTGAGGTGCTCCTCTAATGGTTTCAAAGAAAGAAACGACATCTCTATTCAAAGATCAAAATTTTGTCTGTTTCTTTATTGGGCAAAACTTATCTGCTTTTGGAGATTGGTTTAGAACGATAGCGACGATTGGTTTAATTTATGAACTTACTGGGAAAGCGACCCATCTAAGCATTCTATTTATTTGTTCCATGCTCCCGCTCATTTTAACATCGATGCTTTTGAGCCCAATTATAGATAAGTTTTCTTACAAAAAAGTTGTGATATTTGCAGATGTGGCACGTTTTATCATTGGACTGGGGTTTGTTTTAGTTGTCACAATGAATGTTACCCCGTTTATTCTTTATTTATTATTAGCGTTAAATGGTGCTTTTTCTGGTATATATCTGCCTGCTCGTTCATCTATGATACCTGAAATCCTTGGTAAGGAGCAGCTTTCAAAAGGGAATAGTATACTAGCCACATCTTTTAGCGCATCGATGCTCATCGCGACAGGATTAGGCGGGTTGGTGACAGAAATTTGGTCAATCTCTACAATTTATTTAGTAGATGCGCTGACATTTTTATTATCAGCTATGCTGTTAATTCCTATTAAAGCGAAAGAAGCATCTGAAAAAAAAGAGTATGTGTCATATGTTCAAAGTTTTAAAGAAGGGATTAAGGAAATCAAAGGATCACCCAAAATTCAAAGCGCCATATGGATATTGATGTCAAGAGAGTTTGCTTTAAGCATCGTTTATGTTTTATTTAGTCTGTATATTTTAGAAGTGGCCAGAGAAGGGAATTTTGGCTTGGGGCTTGGTCATACAATTAGTGGACTAGGGCAAATTATCGGTGGACTTACACTTGCAGCGTACTTCAAAAAAGCGAAATTCTCCTTTCAATTTTATAAAAGGTGGTCCACATTAGCGGTTATATTGCTTGCGATATTACATGCATTGTCGTATCAACAAACGACTTTCATTGGATTTTTGATTGTTGTTTTATTAGCCAATCTATTATATAGCCCAGTCGAAGTTTTGTATTCTACTAATATTATGACCTATGCAAGCAGTCATTTAAGAGCCCGTGTGTTTTCAGTAGGACTTGCATTATCACGCATATTTTATATTAGTGGGTTTATCCTTATGGCATTTATCGGAGATTTGATTCCTATACATGTCATCGCTATAGGGATGGCAGGGCTTGTGATAGTAGCAGGTTTGATGAACAGCTTACTGCTGCTAAAAGGAAAGCATCAAGATAAATCAAAAGTAGGAATGCATTCACTGTAAAGGGGACGTTGATTACGTAATGGAAACTGGCAAATTAACAAAAACAGACATCATCACATCGCTTCAGGAAAGTATGAGTGAACTAGAGAAGCTAGTGAAGACTTGTGATGATAGCGCACTGGATCAATCTTTGGGGGAGGGGAAGTGGTCAATCAAGCAGCTCGCTGGGCATTTGTATGACACAGAAGAAGTCTGGTCAGAGCGGATAGAGCAGGCGATATCAGATGATCACACGCCCTTTCAATCGTATGATCCTGAAATATATGTGAAAGAAAGAGCGTATGAATGGTATAACGCAGAGGAGATCAAAGCATTGATCAAACGGATGAAAGAGAGAAGAAACAACACGCTTCGGCTATTAGAAAAAGATATATGGGAACAATCAGGCCTGCATCCGGAAGAAGGAGTGATGACCGTTCAAATATTAGCTGAAACCATCGCTTTACATGAACAACATCATCTGGATCAAATCAAAACCATCATGTCAATGAGTGAATCATCTACATGAGGAGGTGCTAATATGAAGCATCAAGAATTGTTAGTTGATGTGAATTTTTATCAGGCACGTGATGCTTTATTAGAACAAGCCATTTCTAGTAAGGAACAGAAAGAACCGAAGTGTGAATCACGCAATTCACACCCAGTGGTTAGCGGGAAAAAATAGAGGGGTTATGTGAAAAAGCACCTGTCATCAAAACAGGTGCTTTTCAATTTCATTTATACGTACTTGCTGAAAACATTTCGTTTAATTCTGCTGCGCGTTTAGTCGCTGTTTTGACACAATCGACAACGGCCTCTTCAAATTGATAGGCAGCCAGTGTGTTCAGGCCGGCTTCTGTTGTTCCGCCTTCACTTGTGATTTCTTTGCGCAGTTCGGCCGGCTCTTTTCCGCTGTCTTGAAGCATATTAGCGGCGCCCGCAATCATTTGGCAAATGAGTAATTTCGCAGTTGCTTGGTCCATTCCAAGTTCTGAGGCACCTCGCTCCATTCCTTCAATCAAATGATAAATGAAGGCAGGGCCGCTGCCTGCGATGGCTGTCACAGCATTTAGCTGCGATTCATCTAATACTGTGACATGCCCGATCGTTTCAAACAGCTCGACGGCCTTTTTCTTTTGCTCCTCTGTCACTTCATGACTTACGGCAATACCAGTTGCTGACTGCTGAATCGCCGCTGATGTATTTGGCATCGCACGAACGACTGCACTCTTTCCGCCAGCATAGTGTTGAATCGTTTCAATAGAAATACCCGCTAAAATAGAAATGATCAGCTGTCCATGTAAATGAGGACGGACTTCAGAAATTCCGCTTTCTGCATCCTTCGGTTTTAAGGCAAAAACGAGAATATCCGCTTCTTCATAAATAAAGGACCGAGCGAAATCCGTTTTGACCCCATAACGCGCCTGTAATTCCTCTAATCGTTTTTCATTCGTTTTGTTTGTCACAATGATATCTTCATTCGACATCATGCCGCTTTTTAATAAACCTTTGATCATAGACTCTGCCATTGAGCCTGCACCGATAAATCCAATTTTACTCATAAGCTGCTCCTCCTTGTAGAAAATAAAAAAACCTCTCGCCTGAAAAGGACGAAAGGTTTTTCGCGGTACCACCCTCAATTAGCATGCAAACATGCATACTCAGCTCTAGTCCCTTAACGCGGGAAACGTTTAGGTTTGCCTAACAGCTCAAAGGGCAGGTTCAGCAAATAAGAGGATGGTGAAGTCTTTCAGCCGGCGGACCTCACTCTCTTGCATCATTATTTTGCTTACTAATCCTTGTCATCGCGCATCATATATTTGTTGTTCATTATGCAACGATGGACAAGTTTATGTCAATAGGGGCAGTTAAAAAAATTGCCCGTCTAAACCGCATGACAGTCTGCCTTTTGCAAGATACAATGAAGTAAGAAGGCTTAAGTACCCACAATCATGAGTCAAAAAGCAGGAGATGACGTATAAAAGTGAAAGAAGACATCATTCAATTATCCATCCCGACGCCGTTTGCTGTTGGGGATGTGTATGCATATGTATTAAAAGGAGAGGCCGTAACCTTAGTAGATTGCGGGCCGATGACAGAAGAGGCAGAGCATGCTTTTGTCACGCAATTAAAAGAACATCGTTTATCGATAGACGATATTGATCAGGTGGTGCTGACCCATCATCATGCAGATCATGTCGGTCTGTTAAATCTGATGAAACCTCATGTCCGTGTGATCGGACACCAGCTAAATGAGCCGTATATTAGTCAGGATCCAGTGTTTAAGCAGCGCCAAGTGGACTTTATGATTCCTTTTTTTCAGCAGTTAGGTGTCCCGCTTCGGCAAAATGAGTGTGAAAAAATGGTGAAGCAATCTTATACATATTCTTGTACTTCACATGTAGATGAGATCATAAAAGAAGGTGATCGTTTAAGCGGGCATGAACACTTCTTTGTGATGGAAACACCCGGACACGCACAGTCTCATCTTTCCTTTTTAGATGAAAGAACGGGGAATTTTATTGGCGGCGACCTGCTTTTGACGACCATTTCTTCAAATCCGTTAATGGAAGCACCGGATGAGGGCGAGGAACGTCAAAAATCACTGCTTCAATATAAAGCATCACTCAATCGGTTATTGCGTCTGCCAATCAAGACGATTTACCCAGGACACGGTCAGCTTATCACGTCCCACCATGAATTGATTGAAGAAAGATTTAAAAAACAAGAGAAACGAGCAAATACGATGTATCAGCTGCTTAAACAAAAAGAAATGACGGCCTTTCATCTTTGCCGCAAGCTATTTCCTGTGATGTATGAAGAGGCCTTGTTTTTAACGATGTCTGAGACAGTCGGGCAGTTGGATGTGCTCTTAGAGGCTGGGCGAATTGAAGAAATGCAAAAAGACGGAATCGTCTATTACAGAGCAAACTAAGGAGTGAGACACATGGGGCGATTGACAGGAAAAAGGATTTGGATTACTGGCGCATCTGGGGGCATTGGTGAAAAAATGGCGTACTTGGCAGCAGAAGAAGGCGCAGAGGTCATTATTTCAGCAAGACGAGTGGAAAAGCTTACTAGTATGAAAGAAAAAATTATGAGTGCTGGCGGGGTGTGTCACATCGCTCAGCTTGATGTCAGCCAGCTTGAGGACATTGATCGCGCGTATGAAGAAGTGGGGCCGGTCGATATTTTGGTCAACAATGCCGGCTTTGGCGTATTCGATCTCGTCGAAGATGCCTCCATAGAGGAAATGGTGTCGATGTTTGAGGTGAATGTGTTTGGCTTAATCGCCTGCACGAAAAAGGTCATCCCTGAGATGAAGCAAAGAGGGCAGGGACATATTATCAATATCGCATCCCAGGCAGGAAAGATTGCGACTCCCAAATCAGCGATTTATTCCGCATCAAAGCATGCCGTTCTTGGATTTTCAAACAGCCTCAGAATGGAGCTGGCAGACTCGGGCATTCACGTGACAACGGTCAATCCAGGACCGATTGCCACAGACTTCTTTACCATCGCTGACCGCAGCGGTGAATATGTGAAGAACGTTGATTTTATGATGCTGAGTGCGGACAAGGTGGCAGGGAAGGTCGTATCAGCCATGATGACGAAAAAGAGAGAGATTAATCTGCCCGGGTGGATGAACGCTGGCAGCAAATTGTATCAGTTATTCCCATTTTTATTTGAAAAAGCAGCACGAAAAGCGATGATGAAAAAATAACAAAAAAGAAACCGGTTTTGAACTGGTTTCTTTTTTTGAGGTATGGCTTCATTGTGACACTTTCTATATCCGTCTTGCCGCTTGCTGAAGCGGGTCCCATACACTGTTAAACGGCGGTGCATAGCTAATATCTAAATCTTCAAGATCTGTTATGGTCAGCTCTTGGTAAAGGGCAGCCGCCACGATATCGATCCGTTTATCTACACCGTTTCTGCCGATGATTTGGGCACCAAGCAAAGTATGGTAATCGCTTCTGTAAATCAGTTTCACTTTCATTTTCTGCGCTTCTGGGTAATACTTCGCGTGATCTGTACTATCAATGGTGATGACGGAGAAAGGAATGTCCGCCTCTTTTGCTTCTTTTTCTGATAAGCCTGTTCGTCCCGCTGTCACGTCCATAAATTTCATGACGGCTGTTCCAGTCACGCCTTGAAACGCCCGGTTTGTCCCTGTCATATGAAAGCCTGCGATTCTCCCTTGTTTATTCGCAGTTGTGCCGAGCGGAATATAATCCAGGGATTTTTTGATGCGGTGATAGGTTGCAGCGCAATCACCGGCAGCATAAATGTCTTTTATATTGGTTTGCATGTATTCATTTACTGCAATAGCGCCATTTTGAAGACGCTTGATTCCGGTATTATGTAAAAAGGAGGTTTGCGGAGTGACACCGATGGCCATGATGACCATATCTGTTTGAATGGTTTGTTTGTCTGTGATAACAGCTGTGACATGTGACTTGCCTTCTAATTGCTGTACCGTTTCTCCAAGAGATACGTGAATGCCCTTGGCGTCAGCCTCTTCTTTAAGGTATTTTGCCATATCGGAGTCAAAGCCCGGGCCGAGTGCTGCTCCCCGCTGAATGATATGTACGTTTTTTCCGAGCGCTTTTAAATTTTCAGCCATTTCAAGGCCGATATATCCACCGCCAATGATCGTGACATGTGTGATGTCCTTTTTTAAATGGTCTAAAATGGACAGCGCATGCGGGATGGTTTTTAATACGTGTACGCCTTCTAATGGCTGGCTGTCTAAATCCAGTGTGACAGGGCTTGCTCCTGTCGCAATTAAGAGGCGGTCGTAGCTTTCTGTAAAGGGTTCTTTTGTTTTCGTATGATGACCCGACACTGTTTTTTGCTCTGGGTCAATGGAGGTCACTTCGTGTAAGCATCTGGCGTCAATTCCATATTTCTCACGAAAGGTTTCAGCACTGCGTGCGATCAGCTTTCTGTGATCATCAATGAGACCGCCGATCAAGTAGGGGAGTCCGCACTGTCCATATGAGAAAATCTCTCCTTTTTCAAAAGCAACAATGTATGCATTTGGATCCTCTCTATATATTTGCATAGCGCAGCTCATTCCAGCTGCATCTCCGCCAATCATCACATATTTCATTTAGTGTGCTCCCTTCTATCTATCGTACTGAATACTCTTATTTACCCTCATATTCCTTTTTTTAATGCTTTTTTTTCGCAAAACAAGCAAACTTTCGTTGAAAAATAAAGACAGCGCCTTCATTTTAAGCTACAATCGGATTATCGTCTTTTTGGGTTACGAGTTTAGTGAAGATTGGTGGGAAAGACTTTGAGTGACACGCGACTAGATTTTAATACGCTATACACGCGCCATACGAGAGAGGCCTGGGCAGCTCTTGGAGAATATATGCCGGTATCTGTTTCAGAAGAGGAAGCAAGAGCGCTGCAAGGGTTAAATGACTATTTATCGCTTGAAGAAGTTCGAGATATTTACATACCGCTTATTCGTTTTCTGACATTACATGTCTTTGCAGAAAAACAAAAAAACCAGCATGTGAATGCCTTTTTAAACTACCCGCATCATGCCAAAATTCCCTTTTTAATTGGGATTGCTGGAAGTGTAGCTGTCGGGAAAAGCACAACGGCTCGTATCATTGAAACGCTTTTATCGAGGCTTGGAGATGGGCTGAAGGTGAGTCTTGTGACAACAGATGGCTTTTTATATCCTCAAAAAGAATTAAAGGATCGAGGGCTGATGGAAAAGAAAGGCTTCCCGGAAAGCTATGATGTCAAAGCCCTGCTGTCTTTTTTGAATGAATTAAAATCAGGTAAACAAACTGTGCATGCCCCGGTATATTCGCATCTGACCTATGACCGGCTTGAAGGGGTGTATGAAACAGTAGAGGATGCGGATATTGTCATTATTGAAGGAATCAATGTGCTCCAATCACCAGCGCTGGATGATCTGAAGGATGAACCGCGTGTGTTTGTATCAGATTTCTTTGATTTTTCGATTTATGTAGACGCCGCTGAAACGCAAATTCAATCATGGTATAAAGAACGATTTCGTTTGTTAAGGGAAACAGCCTTCCAAGACCCTGAATCCTTCTTTCATCAATATAAAGATTTGACGGATGAAGAGGCAGATCAAATGGCAAGCACCATTTGGAATACCGTGAACCGCCCTAATTTATATCAAAATATTTTACCGACAAAATATCGGGCTGATCTCATTTTGAAAAAAGGGGATCAGCATAAGGTGGAAGAGATCGCCATCCGCCGGGTATAAAGAAAAAACCGCTCAAACGAGAGAGCGGTTTTTTTAATGATCTCCACTTACTTTAACAGCTATGGCTGCTGCCGATCGCTTTTTTAGACGGTAATATCCAATGAGTAAGAATGGAACGCCTGCGATGGTGATCATTGACAAGACCGTAAAAATGGAGAGGGGATGGGCTGCGCCAAAATAGTCAATGCACAGTCCGCCGACAAATGGTCCGATGACACTGCCGAGCTGAGAAAATCCCATCGCCCCAAAGTACGATCCCTTCACTTCAGGCTTTGCAATATTGTCTACAAAAAGATCCATCATCGCAAACAGCAGAACCTCCCCAATCGTAAACACGACAATGATGAAAGCAAGCATGCCGAGACTTTGTGAAAAAGCAATGGCAAACAAACTGCCGGCAAGAAGAATATTCCCGGTGGTCAGCGACAAAATGGTAGAGTAGCGCTTCGCAATCATGATGAGCGGATATTGTACGACAATGACAACCACTGCATTTAAAGATAAAAGATATCCAAACAGTTTAGGACCATCCTCAATCATAGGTGACGCTGATAAGTATTGAGGCAGCGTTGAGCTTAAATGCGAATACCCGAACGAACATAAGGTAACGCCGATGAGGATGATGCTAAAGACCGTATCTTTTTGGATAATGGAAAGGGCTTTTTTGACGCTGATTTGTTTCGTACTTTCTGGAGCAGCAACTGGATGCTTCTGAAATTGCCAGGCCAGTGTTAATCCATATAACAAATAAATGAAGGCAGCGACAAGAAATGGAAACGTTGTTTTCGATGACCCGAGATATAAGCCAAGCAGCGGGCCGAAGATCACCCCGATATTAATGGCCGTATACCGTAAATTAAAAACAAACAACCGAATACTTGATGGGGTGACATCAGATAAGAGTGCCTTAGACGTCGGTTCAAACAGTGCCCGGCACAGTCCATTTAAAGCGTTCATGAGAAAGAAGACCCAAATGGCATCTGCAAACGCAAAGCCAACAAAGACAAGTGTCCAGCCGAAGATGGATAGAAGCATGACCTTTTTCCTGCCGATTCGGTCAGAAACATAGCCGCCGTAAAAACTCGCCACGATCCCAATAAGGGAGCTGACGGCAATGATTAACCCAGCTGAAGAAGCTGAAGCCCCTTTGACTTGTGTCAAATAAACGGCCAAAAAAGGAATGCTCATGGACGTCGCCATTCGGCCGAATATGGTGCCGATGATGATCGTCCAACTAAGTGGATGTAAAGTACGTAAGTTATTTTTCATGATGTTTCTCCCCTGAGTGTTAAGATGTTCCAATCATACATGAAAAATTGTGCAAATTAAATACACAATTTGATGGAGGAGACATCCGTCATATGGCAGAGAAGGCCCGAATAGCTCGCAAATTTGGAGAGCATGTTTTTTTCTCCCGGTGCTTCTATGTCTTTTAGTATGCTGATTCGTACGATCACTTAAAGACAATTTAATCAAGATCAATCGCGACAATTTGCTGCAAGGACAGGTGGAGAACATCTTCATCATTGACGATTTTTATGCGCTGCGTTTCATAATGAATGGTTTTCACCCAGCCCCAAAACTGCTGTTTCATACCTGCTGCAGCATATGTTACGCAAATCGCTTGGTCCTCTGTAATCGACTGTGTGATCAAAAAATTCATTTCCTCTAGCTGATCAGTGCTCAGCGGAGGAGGTGTGTATTCTTTTTTCTTTCGTTTTTGAGCAAGCAGCTGTTCACGGTGCTCTGGGAGCATCATTCGGCTTGATTCCCACATGATGTTGTATCCAGGTGTTAATTTATTGGGATTCATGGCTGTTCGCCTCCGTTATTTGTAATGTCCACCAATTTTTTCGGCGCGGTGATACGCCTGTCCTGCGCTTGTTAGTGACGAGGCGTGCAAGAGTGCAGCAGGTCCATACTTCATATGGATCGCATCAAATACTTTGCTGAGTCTGTCTTTTTTGAAATGGTGATCAAATAAACTCAGCTGATATTGGCTGTCAGGCTGCAGCTGCGAGAGAGTAATACCTACACTGCGAATGGGCTGGCCGTCCCAGTGCTGCTGACATAGCTGAATAGCTGCGTCTGCAATATCTCTCCCGTACTGTGTGGGGGAATGGAGCTTGATTTGTCTATGAAATCCAGTCGGATGAGAAAAATCAGCGCCTCTTACGCCAACAGACACCGTTTGCCCAACATAATGCTTAAAGCGCGCACGTCTTGCCACTTCTTCACTCAATTCAAGAAGGGCGACTTTGATGTCCTCAAAGGACGCATAATCATGGGGAAGGGTCATATGATGCCCAACCGCTTTTTGCTGATCATGTGTGTGAAGAGTGACCGGGGAAGGGTCGTGTCCTAAAGCAGTTCGCTGCAGAAGCTCCCCGTTGATTCCCCAGCGTTTTTTTAGCCGGTCTAACGGATAAGCAGCAAGCGTCCCGATGGTACTGATGCCCATTCGTTTTAAATGGTGCTCCATCCGTTTGCCGACGCCAAATAATTTTCCAATCGGAAGCGGCCATAAATCAGCCGCAACCCGGTCTGCACGAAGTTCATAGATGCCAGATTTGTTTTTTTTAGCAAAATGGTCACAGGCCATTTTAGCGAGCACTTTATTAGGGCCAATCCCAACACGTGCGTAAATGCCTGTCTGGTTCATAATGGTCGTTTGTATATTTTGAGCGATCTCGCGGGGCGAACCGAGTAGTGTCACACTTCCCGTAATATCAAGAAACTGTTCATCAATTGAATAGGGTTCGACAAGATCTGTGTATTGTTCAAGCAGTTCTGTCATCATGACAGAGACATCAAGGTAGCGCTGCATACGTGGACGTACGACGACGGCTTCAGGGCATTTCTCCTTTGCTTCCCATAATCTTGATGCATTTTGTACGCCCCGTTTTTTAGCGAGCGGGCAGGCTGCAAGTACGACCCCGCTTCGACGCTCGGGATCTCCTGAGACGATGAGCGGCACATCCTTCAAATGGGGAGCCTCCACTTTTTCGACTGACGCATAAAACGACTGCATATCCACAAGCAGAATGGCTCGTTCATTCATGATTTTCACCCCTTAGAACGTATGTTCTGTATACATTTTAACCGCCAGAAGGTGAAATTGATACTGGTAAATCATTCAAAGAGAAGAGTGTAAATCCATACAAAAAAGACGAAGTGTCTCCACTTCGTCTCATCTGGGTAAAATGAGTCATTTTAAGCATGTGCCAAGTTGTTGGATGTTTGGAGCGGCTCAGAACGCAAACGATAGGCCGTTAGTTTTTTCTTAGGCTTATGGGTAAACTGTCGCACCACATCCACGTGGTCATCGTAATGATACAGATAAAGGGTTACATCATGCTTGCCAAGCTTTGTTTGCATGGTAAGCGGCGCCGGCCCTTCCTGCGGATGAAGAAAACGCTCTTCGTCACCAGGATAAATATAATAGCGTTCAATAAAGATCGCATCATTAAAATGTTGAATAATTTCGGATGTTTGCTGATCATCGAGTGGACGTCCTTGAAACGTCATCGTTGTTTGATCACTTGTTACTTTTGCATGCACCGCATAACGACTAAAAAGGCGTTCAACAACACCCGAAGGCAGCGAAGTGACAAGCAGCTTTAAAAGACTAAACACAACAAGTGAAGTAACAATCCAAACCAATATCATCATCTCCAATAAACATTTGTTACATTTCTTATATGAACAATTTTAACATAACAAAAGAATGGATCTTTCGCATAAAAAGTGAACTTTTTGAAATAAGTGTGAAGATTTAAAAGGAGATGACAGCAAAAGAACGAAGAACCAACAAAGCTGAAAGGAAAAAAGGCTGATACATCACCTTTACAAACAATTGATCAGACAGGTAGACTATTGAAACAGTTGATTTTTGTGAAAAAAGAGCGGTACAGCTAAAAATGAAAAGGGGCGAGGCCATCATGATACGTCAAGTGAAGCCGTCAGATTTTTATGCGGTCACATCCGTCATTCAAAGCTGGTGGGGAGGCAGAGATTTACGCGCGAAATTGCCAAAGCTATTTTTCGAACATTTTCAGCAAACAAGTTTTGTCGTTGTTGAAAAAGGTGAACTGATCGGCTTTCTAGTCGGTTTTTTATCGCAATCGCATTCAGATGAAGCGTATATTCACTTTGTTGGGGTACATCCAGACCACCGGAAATTGAAGATTGGCAAAATTCTCTATCAAGCGTTTTATGAAGCGGCTGAAAAGGAAGGAAGAACAACGATTAAGGCTATTACAGCTCCTGTCAATAAAGTCTCGATTGCTTACCATACAAAGCTCGGTTTTCAGATAGAAAAGGGAGATAAAACAGTGGATGGTATTTCAGTTTTTTCAGATTACGACGGCATTCATGAAGACCGGGTGCTATTTGTGAAAAAGCTGGAGGCGAAAGCATGATCATCAGACTGGATCAAAAAAATGAAGAACAAGCGAAAGAGCTGTTACATATCCAATTGGCTGCATATCAGCGGGAGGCAGAACAAATTGGCTATCAAGATTTACCGCCCTTAAAAGAAACAGTTCAAGACATAATAGAAACAGATGAGATTTTCATAGGCTTTGAAAAAGAGGGGCATTTGTTAGGAATCGCTTCATATGAACTGCATGATGATCGGATCATCCTCAGCCGGTTAGCTGTGCACCCACAACATGTCAATCAAGGAATCGGGACAGCGCTCCTGCAATCCATTATCCAGTATCAAAAAACAGTCGAGCTCACAACAGCAGAGGCAAATACACCAGCAATCAAGCTTTATGAAAAACTAGGGTTTAAACAGAAGGCCCGTTTGCAGGTGGAAAACAAGCTGATGTTAACAAAGATGGAACGTTTGATGCTTCGAAAGGTGGAAGTGATTGAATACCAATCGAGCTGGCCAAAACAATTTCAAGATGAGCATGACAAGCTGAAAAAGATAGTTGGCGACAACTGGGTATATGGCCACCATATTGGCAGTACGTCAGTCATAGGAATGGCGGCTAAGCCAATTATTGATATCTTGCTAGAGGTGAAGCATATCAGCACGTTAGATGAGTGTAACCCCCTGTTTCGCCAGCTTGGATATGAACCGCTCGGAGAAAATGGACTCAAGGGAAGACGTTTTTTTAGAAAAGGCGGCTTGAACCGAACACATCACGTTCACGCCTATGAAGCCGGACATGATGATATAAAAAGGCATTTGGTGTTCCGAGATTATTTAAAAGCTGCACCTGATCGTGCCAAAGCCTATGCAGATAAAAAGCGTCAATTGGCAAAAGCCTATCCTGAAGATATGGCAAGTTATATCAAAGGAAAAGATGAGCTCATTAAAGAAATTGAACAAGAAGCGTACAATTGGTCAGACCAGTTAAAGACAAATGATCAGACATAAGAGCTAACAGGGCGTGAACATGTTTAATTGATGACTGATATGTTACAATGTAACAATCAACGAAAAAAGGATGTTCGGCATGTATATTCATATAACAGAACCAGCAGCAGCGTTCCTTACAAAACAACAAGCAGGGCATGAATCAAAAGAACTGCTCCTTCGATATGATTCAGATGGGTGCGGCTGTGCGGTAAGCGGTGTCCCAATGATTTGGCTCACAGGTGAAAGAACAGGCGAATGGGAAGAACTCAAGCATAATCAGCTCTTTAAGCTGTACATACACACAGCACAAAAGGTCTTTTTTGACGAGGAAATGACGATTGATTTTAACGAAAAAGCCAACACACTCATGTTGAAAAGTCCTCAACAAATACTCAGCCCGAGAATGGGTATACTTGTAAAGTAAGGTGGAAATGTAGTGGATCAAAAGCTAAAAGTGATACAAAATACGGCACAAAATAAAACATGGGTGTCGTTTTTAAATAACAATCATCCCTATAGCCTTTTGCACTGGTCAATAGGTGGAATGGATTCGGTGAAAAAGGACGTTTGGCTTCTTCAAGATGAAGTCACATTTGAAACAGAAGAATTTCCAACGCTCGAATTGGCTGTCAATTGGATCAAAGAGAATATGGACCAAGTAACAGATGTATTATAAAAGCCCTTTTTCGGAAGGGTTTTTTTCGTGCGGTCATCATCTCATCAAACCGCACGGCTGTCTAATCCGGAAAATGATCTTTTGGGAACGGAAAAAGCCGTTTTTCAACAAACAATTCGACAAAATGAGCAAGCTGGAAATAAAAAAATAATGGCTGTAAATGCCGAAAAATAGGCATTTGTAGCGTTAATTGCGGGATACCGAAAACTTTGCGAAAAATGACATTTCATATTTCTTCCATTCGAGGAAATGTGATAGAATACAACATGTATCGTATATGAGAAGGGAGGTGCTAAAGTGAATTGAAGCTCAAGCTGTCATCGCCTCAGGTTGGAATCAAAATAAACGAATGGTATAGGCAGATTTGCGGATTTCATGTGATGAAAGCAGAGAAGCTGAAGGCGGAGATCGAGCAGGAAATCCTGGAGATGGAGCAGGATCAAAACTTGTTATTGTTTTACCAGCTGATGGATTTTCGCCACAAGGTGATGCTTGAATATTTTGAACCGGCAAAGAAAGCCTCGAATGATGAAGAGATTAAGAATTTGCTAGAAACGATTGAACATTCACAAACGAAATTAACGGATATGCTTGAATACTATGTTCATTTTTTCACAGGAATGTTTGAATTTGAACAGAGAAACTATTTAAGTGCCATTGCTTATTACCGCTCAGCAGAAAAAAAGCTCAATCTCATATCAGATGATATAGAAAGAGCAGAATTTTACTTTAAATTAGCAGAAATTTACTACCACATGAAACAAACCCACTTTTCGATGCACTATGCCTTGCAAGCGTTAGATACGTATTCTGCCTACAGAACGTACACGCTGAGAATCATCCACTGTGAATTTGTCATTGGTGCAAACTATGATGATTTGAAATGCTATGAACATGCATTGCCCTACTTTAAAAATGCTCTAAAGCGAGCACGCTCAATTGGAAACCCTCGAGTCATAGGTTCGGCCCTTTTCAACTTAGGTAACTGTTATTATCAAATGAACGATCTTGCGGAAGCAAGCCGTTATCTGAAAGACTCTATTGAAGTGTTTGAAAAGGAGAATTTAACCCATCTTAATCGCTCTCTAGACCCACTATTTATGCTGACACAAATCCTGTTTAAACAAAAACAAATAGAAGAGTCGTTAACCCTCTATCAACAAGGTATTATGAAGGCCTGTGAATTAGAAGATGAGATTTACATCTGCAAATTTCAGTTCTTAAAAGCATTATACGTTGATGCAGACATAACAATCATAGACGATACATTAGACCTGCTCGAGGACAAGCGCTTATACCCAGATATTGAGGAATTGGCACTTGATGCGGCTCATTATTACAATGAGCTTGGACTGTTTGAAGTATCTACCCGGTTTTACGAAAGGAAAATTCAAGCCATATCAAAAATTCAAAATGGGGGTCATTTATATGAAAACGAGTTTGATAGTTCTTTTATTGGCAGCAACTGCAGGATTATCGGTCATGAGTCAGCAGCAATCGGAAGAGAGCCATATGGAGCTTGCGGGCAGACACCATACAACAGTGGTGACTATCGTATAAGTTAGCTCAAAAAGAGGGGACGAACTGCTGTTCATTCTCCTCTTTTATTTTCATTCAATTCAAATCTTTGAAGAAATGCTTGAATTTCTTGCTCATAAGCTTCCTTATTTTCGCTAAAAGACATTGCATGCGCACCGTGTGGCGCAATAAATAACTGTTTGTCACCCTTTTTTCGTGCATATAACTGCTGACTTTGCTCACAGGGGATATAGTCGTCATGGCGGCTATGAATAAAAAGTACAGGTTCTTTCACCTGATCAATCACATCAAGAGGGGAAACTTGCCGGATGCGGTATCCGTCCCGCCATTTTAACACTTGATCACTTAGTGGAAGAATCCACTCTCCTGAAAGGCGAAAATCTGTTTTTAATCGATAAAGAAGCTGGTCCTCAAAAGAAGCAAAAGGACAGTCTGCTATGTAAAAATTGGCGTTTGCTTCTGGCTTTGCAGCATATAACAAGGTCGTGACTGCACCCATTGATTCCCCGTGTATCCCAATGATGGCACTTTCTCCGAGTTTTTGTCTGAGCCACTTTATGATCTTTGCTAGATCTTCTTTTTCATAATATCCATAACTTGTGGTTTTCCCGCCGCTCATTCCATGTCTTCTATGATCATAAAGCATCACATTCCATCCGAGCTTTTGGAATAATTTCATATACTTAACGGAGTTAATCAAGCTGACTGTAACACCGTGGCAAAGGACGATTGTGCGTGTTGTATGTGGATACGGCACAAAATAGCCATGGAGATCATAACCAAATGCTGAAGGAATACACACTTTCTCTTTTTTAAGCTGTTGAAATTCCTCATGATGATAATGGCCTCCATCTGATTCTCGTTTGATGAGCTCTTCATCCGTTAATTTTCGAATATACATCATTTTATTGGTGAAAAAAATGCCGATTGCAGCGAGTGGACATAATATGAAGGCAAATATAGCGATCCATTTCTTCATCTAGCCGATTCTTCCTTTCCGGAGTTTTTTCTATGACGATCATACCACATCTTGGGAGATTGGCGTGCCTCTTGCTCAGAAAATAAAACGGATGATACACTAAGTCAAAAGGAGAGAGGCACAATGAAAAAGACCAAACAAGATCAAGTGAAATTAAAGGACGGCATAAACGATGATGTCAAACAGCAGCTTCTTCAAATGAAGCAGAACCTTGCCGTCGAAACAGAAAAAAGAGAAGAACAAAAACGACAAGACCTCCTTCGGCAGCAGAAAGAAAAAGAAAAAAACAAAAGCTTTTCAGAGCTGCTAGATGAAAGCCATTTAGACTGGAGAAAGTATAAAAGCTAAAAAAGAGGGCGATGATGCTCTCTTTTTTCATACCATCATTTTAAGATAGATCCACAGCAGAAACATAGAAGTGCTAAAAGAGAAAAGCACTTCTTCCCCCTTCACATCACTTCATTTCAGAATTGTGACAGTATGATATCTACAGTCAAACGAACGAAATCCCATAACTTATGTTTAAGATAGAAGTAAAAAGGTGAGTATTGAATTATTTAAATTCCTTTTTATTGAAAATATGGTCATTAAGACCCTTTTGATAGAGGATTATTCTCCTTATAATGAAGGTGCATTACAAAATTTGGGAATGGAGATGATTCACATGAAATTGAGAAAAACAATGGCTGGAGTCGCTTTATCTTTAGGATTGCTTTTACCTGTTTCTGGACAAGCTCTTGCTACAAATGATTTAACGAATGCTGATTTGAGTACAAAGGCTACTTCAATTGTAGATTGTTCTGTAACCCCTTTTAAAGGCGCAAGTAATCGACTATGTATGTATTCAGATAATGGTTCTTTTGCAAATAGTTTCAGTCGCTTTGGTACTACATTTTATCTTAAAGGCAAATCTGGAAATTATGCATATTATGAAAGTGCAAGATAAGGATAACGGGGCTTTTAGCCCCTCCTCATTTAATAGAGAAACACTAGTATCATACATACGCTAAAATAAAAAGATTGTAGAAAAACATGAGTTTTTCTACAATCTGAGAGATCACATCATATGATCTTTTTTGTTATTTGAACCGGTGCGTTTCATACACAGATGGTTTTGTATAGTAAGTTACTGCTTTGACTTCTTGGTCACTTAATGAACGTGCATTTGCTGCTGCTATATTTTCTTTTAACTGATCCACTGAGCTTGCACCAAATACAACGGAACTGACCGCAGAATGTTTCAGTATATACTGAATGGACAGTTCAGTGAGTGATAGGTCATAAGCGACTTTCTTTAAAGAAGGAATGATCTGCTGAAGCTCTTCAAATGAATATTGAAGATAGCCGTTTTTTTGAATCGCTGCACTTGCTTGAGAAAGTGGCTTTTCAGTTAATAATCCTTTCGCTAAAGGGCCTCTTGCGACGACACTAATGCTTTGTTCTTCAAGTAGAGAGAACCATTCTTCTGGGCGGCGGTCGAGTAAACTATATTGCATCATCACGCTTACGATATTGGACTTTTTGGCATATTCTTTAATGACATTTGGACGGATAGATGAAATGCCATAATAGCGAATTACGCCTTCCTCTACTAACTCTTCAAAAGCCTCAATCGTTTCATCAATGGGGTCATCAATCGTGCCTCCGTGCAATTGATATAAATCAATATAATCTGTTTGAAGCCGCTTGAGGCTTTGTTTTACTGCTTCCTTTATGTACGCTTTTGAAGGATTCCAGTCCCAGCCTGGTTTGCCTTTTTCAAAGCGGTTGCCGCCTTTTGTCGCCAAAATCAAATCCTGCCGTCTGTTTTTAATGGCTTCCCCGACAATTTCCTCATTTGTCCCAAAATCATATAAATCGGCTGTATCCAAATAGTTAATTCCGAGATCAATGGCCTCATCTAATAAAGAGAGCGCTTTTTCTTTTTCCGTCCCAAGAGACATGCATCCTAGTGCCGCCTCGCTCACTAAGAGATCTGAGGTGCCAATTCGTCTTTTTTTCAATTCCATCACACTCCTATCCTTTCACATTAAGTGAAAAAAATCAGGAATTCAAGCTAGGTGATTTCAAATGGCGCATTGAAGCAAGCGTTTCGCTTTTCGCTTCTCTTAAATCATCTATGTTAAAATAAATGAAGTAAAAAGTGAAAGTAGAACGAGGAGCTGACAAAATTGAAGGACTTTGAAGAAAAAACATTATCGTCTAAAGAATTATACAACGGAAAAATCATTGATTTGGTTCTTGAAGATGTAGAATTGCCTAATGGAAAACAAGGCAAACGCGAAATCATTAAACATCCTGGTGCAGTAGCCGTCATTGCACGTACAGACGAAAATAAAATCATCTTAGTCAAACAATACCGTAAAGCACTAGAGAGAGCCATCGTTGAAATTCCGGCCGGAAAACTAGAAAAAGGGGAAGAGCCGGCACATACAGCATTAAGAGAATTAGAAGAAGAAACAGGATATACAACTCAGCAGCTTCAAAAGCTGACGGCCTTTTATACATCACCTGGTTTTGCAGATGAAATTGTTCACATCTATCTAGCAGATCAGCTAGTTCCGCTTGAAGAAAAAAGAGAGCTGGATGAAGATGAATTTGTCGAAGTAATGGAAGTTTCATTAGAAGAAGCCTTGCACCTCATTGAAGAGCAGCATATTTATGATGCAAAAACAGCCTATGCCATTCAGTACTTACAACTGCAAGAGGTACTTGAGTCAACAAAATGAAGGAATTTTTTGCAGACATCCATATCCATATTGGCAGAACAAGAACAGGCAGAGCTGTCAAAATTACAGGTGCAAGGTCACTGACAATTGATCAAATTCTTATTGAAGCAGCAGAAAGTAAAGGGATGGGGATGATTGGTGTGATTGATGCACAATCTCCAGAAGTCCTAGAAGAATTAATAGAAGGTGTAGAGGAAGGCAGGTACACTGAACTAAATGACGGCGGTCTATCATTTGGAGAGACAGTGCTGCTTTTAGGCAGTGAATTAGAAATCAATGATGACCATTCAAAGGGACCGATTCATGTGCTGGCATTTATGCCCACACTACACAAAATGTCTGAGTTTTCCGCATGGCTTTCGCTTCATATGAAAAATGTACATTTGAGTTCACAGCGCCTCTATGTTGATGGGAAAACACTTCAGCGCAAGGTTAAGGAGCTGGGAGGTTTGTTTATTCCTGCTCATATTTTTACGCCGCATAAAAGTCTATACGGCAAAGGGGTCAACACTTCTTTGACGGAAGTATTTGATCCTGACCTTATTGATGCTGTTGAGCTTGGTCTTAGCTGTGATACGTCAATGGCGTCCCAGTTGAGTGAGCTGAACCGGTATCCCTTTTTAACGAATTCAGATGCTCATTCTTTAGGGAAAATCGCGCGGGAATATACAAAAATCAAAATGGATCATGCCTCTTTTGCCGAATTCAAGCTAGCCCTTGAAGAAAAAGATGGCAGAGCTGTTACAGGAAATTATGGACTTGCTCCGCGGCTTGGGAAGTATTATCATACGACCTGCGAAAAATGCGGGGTTAGACCTCACGCACCAGATCAAAAAGAGTGCCATGTATGCGGACATACACGGATGACAAAAGGAGTAAGTGAACGTTTAGAAGAGCTTGCTGACCAAGAAAGTGAAAAAAGAACGAGACCTCCTTATGTTCACCAGCTTCCGCTTCAGTTTATTCCGGGAGTTGGACCTAAAACACTGGAGAAGCTAAAGGCCGTGTTTCACACAGAGATGAATATTTTACATCAAGCAACAGAACAAGAACTAAAAGCCGTTCTGCCAGAAAAGACAGCGGGCTACATCATCAAAGCAAGGAAGGGCGAAGTCGGACTCATCGCTGGTGGAGGCGGAGTGTACGGTAAGGTGGATATCAATCATGAGTCACATTAAATGGACATGTCACACATTTGAACAATTGTCAAAAGAGGATCTTTACTTGATTCTCATGGAAAGAGTCAACGTGTTTGTTGTAGAACAAACATGCCCTTACCCTGAAATTGATCACAGGGACCAAGAGGCGCTTCATCTCATCGCAAAAGAGAACGGCGTCATTGTGGCGTATTGCCGCATTTTCCAAAACGGGATCATGTACAAAGAGGCGTCCATCGGCCGCGTTCTTGTGACGCAGGCCGGCCGGAAAAAAGGCTATGGAAAGCTGCTGCTCATCAAGGCTTTAGAAAAGCTTAGCGAATTAGGTGAAACAAGTGTCAAGATACAGGCGCAAGCCTACCTGAAGTCATTTTACGAATCATTTGGTTTCAAGGCCGTCTCAGATGTTTATGATGAAGATGGGATTCCGCATCTTGATATGGTGAAAACAGAAAGATAGACGTGTATACGTCTATCTTTTTTATGAAACATCGTGTATCATAACGTCAATGAAAGGGGTTTTGCCAAATGGGAAAAAGCAGAGCAAAGAAAAAACGAGAGCATATCCAAAGGCAGCACAGCCGAAATCCAGAACTGTCGAGAGGAAACATGCCGCATTTTAGCACACACGAAAGGAAGACAAAAACAAAACAAGAAGCCTTGCAGCATATGATGAAAAAACATAAAGGACGAAATGCTTATGATCACTATCAAGAGGATCATAAGCATTTTTATTTTGCTTTTTTGTGACAACTAGATCAAATAAATGGAAAAATTTTAAAAAATAGGACAAACGGTCGTTTCTTTTTGTCTAAAAATGTAGTTAAATGACAAAAAGAAACGAAAGGGAGAGTGAGTATCGTGAACGTCAAGTCATTTGGAGCAGGGCTTTGTATGGCAAGTGTGCTTGTGGCATCGGTCATGTTTGGCGCGTCAGATATTTCTGCAAAGGAGCAAGCAAAAAAAGAGTACATGATCGGCTTTTCTTCTTCCGTTCAAGACAAAACCCAAAAACAGCTTGTAGAAGAAGCTGGCGGGCATGTGAAAGAATCCATAGAGCAAATAGATATGATGAAAGTGTCATTGAATGAGACTTCGAAAAAGAAACTGAATGAAGCAAAAGAAGTGACCTTCATCGAGGAAGACCAAAAAGCAAAAACTAGCGGTCAAACTGTTCCATACGGCATCAAAAGCATCAAAGCACAAAAGGTACATAAACAAGGATACGCTGGACAGAATGTCAAAGTAGCCGTTCTTGACAGCGGCATCGACGGTAAACATGAGGATTTACATGTCACCGGCGGGGTGAGCTTTGTACCGGCAGAGTCTGATCCGCTTGTTGATCCGCATGAACATGGAACGCATGTGGCAGGCACAATTGCCGCATTAGATAATAAGATAGGTGTCGTTGGTGTTGCGCCAAAAGCTTCTATCTATGCTGTCAAGGTGGCAGATGAAAATGGTGACGGCTACTATAGCTGGATCATAAAAGGGATTGAATGGGCCATTGAGAATGACATGGATGTCATCAATATTAGTATGGGAGGAGCAAGTGAATCTGAGGCGCTGAAAGAAGCGGTAGATCGAGCGTATGATAAAGGGATTCTCATTGTGGCTTCTGCAGGGAATGAAGGAAGCTATGGCTCTCTCAATACGATTGACTATCCGGCTAAATACAGCTCAGTGATGGCGGTTGCCTCTGTTGACCAAAAAAAGCAAAGAGCCTTTGATTCATCTGTTGGCGAGGAAATCGAAGTCTCAGCACCAGGCGTTTCAACGCTGAGCACCATTCCTCATAACGAATACGGCTACATGAGCGGAACGTCAATGGCATCACCGCATGTAGCGGGCGCTGCGGCTGTCATTCTATCAAAACATCCGAATCTGACAAACGATGAAGTACGCGAGAGATTGTCAAAAACGGCGACAAAGCTTGGAGAACCTTTTTATTATGGTGCCGGGCTTGTGAATGTACAAAAAGCCGCACGATAAATGAAAAAGAGAAAGCAGTGAGCAGGCTGCTTTCTCTTTTTTCTTTCGATAAAACTGTCATGTTTCGTAATCTCTCTCATAGAATCTAGTAACCTTACTATTTGGGAGGAAGACACATGCGCAAAAAGTCTTGGAAGGAGCATCTTCTTCAGCACGTAAAAGATCATCTCTCGATTTATTTATTTGTCTCTGTACTCTTTTTAATGGGTGTGATCTTCGGGGCCATCATTGTCAATAGCATGACATTCAGCCAGAAAGAGGATTTATTCTATTATTTAAATCAATTTTTTGGTCAGCTGACAAATGAGAAAGCAGCAGAATCAAAAGAAATGTTTTTACAAAGCTTCCTGCATCATATGAAATATTTAGGCCTTATGTGGATTCTGGGAATCTCCATCGTTGGTCTGCCGCTTATCTTTCTTATGATCTTTTTAAAAGGAATTGTTGTTGGGTTTACTGTTGGTTTTCTCGTGAATCAAATGGGGCTGAGTGGATTTTTTCTCTCGTTCGTATCGGTGCTTCCGCAAAACATTTTGCTCATTCCAGCCTATTTAGTAATTGGCACTTGTGCGATTGCGTTTTCCATCCGTCTCATTGGACAGCTCTTCATGAAAAAAACCATCAGTCAAGCACCCGTCCAGTGGTTTGGCCGGTATGCATCAGTTCTGCTGATGATTTTAGCGCTTGCTGCACTTTCGTCTTTTTTTGAATCGTACATATCATTCATGCTGATGAAAAAGCTGGCAGGTGTTCTTTTATAATTGTTATTAATTAATAATCAATTTATTTATCAATTTAAAATGATTATAGTTGGCTCTCAGCACATCATTTGATATAATGATCAAGTAATGTGGCGTAGGAGGGAAAGTCAATGGAAAATAGGATTGATCGAATTAAGAAACAGCTTCATTCTTCCAGCTACAAGCTCACGCCACAGCGTGAAGCCACAGTAAGAGTACTGCTTGAGAATGAAGAAGACCATTTAAGTGCAGAAGATGTATACCTCCTCGTAAAAGAGAAGTCTCCTGAAATTGGTCTTGCTACTGTTTATCGGACGTTAGAATTGCTCACTGAACTGAAAGTTGTTGATAAAATTAACTTTGGAGACGGCGTTTCGCGATATGATCTTCGCAAAGAAGGAGCCGCTCACTTCCATCATCATCTTGTCTGCATGGAATGCGGAACAGTCGATGAGATAGAAGATGATTTATTAGAAGATGTCGAAGAGATTATTGAACGTGACTGGAAATTTAAAATTAAGGATCATAGATTGACATTCCATGGTATTTGCCACCGGTGTCATGATGATGAATCCGGCAAATAATCCGAATTGGAACCTTTTCATTTAAGATGAAGAGGTTTTTTGCATTTTCGCTGTATATTCCTTGTCCCACCTGGCATATGCTGAAGTAATGAGAAGGTGAGAAAGGACTTGAAGATCATGCGAAAATGGCTCAAAACAACAGGTGAAGTGATCAAAGTATTTATCTTGTTCACTGGTTTTACCGTCCTGTTCTATTATGCTATGATATGGATAAATTCAGAATATGAAAGCTACCATCGTTATGATAAACCAGAGGGTGCAGCAATTAAAGTGATGGAAATGGATCAGCCGAATCAAGACAATTGGCTAGATCGATTGATTTATTTTTATCAAAACGGGGAGTAGAAATCATTGAACGATCAATTATCCGACTTTATTCATTTTATGACCGTAGAGAGAGGACTCTCTGAAAATACCATTGTTTCTTATAAAAGAGATTTACAAAACTACTTGTCTTTTTTAATGACACATGAACAGCTGACGGATATTCGCGATGTCACGCGTCTGCATATCATTCATTATTTAAAGCAGCTAAAAGAGGAAGGGAAATCGAGTAAAACGTCTGTACGGCATCTATCATCGATTCGTTCCTTTCATCAATTTCTGCTTCGGGAAAAAGTGACAACGGATGACCCGTCATGGAACATTGAAACGCAAAAAACAGAGCGGACTTTACCGAAAGTTCTATCATTAGGAGAGGTCGAAAAGCTGCTTGATACACCAAATCAGCACACTCCCTTTGACTACCGAGACAAAGCGATGCTTGAGCTCTTATATGCAACAGGCATTCGCGTCAGTGAAATGCTGGATCTGACCCTTGCCGATGTACACCTCACAATGGGCTTTGTCCGCTGTTTTGGAAAAGGAAGAAAAGAGCGTATTGTGCCAATCGGTGAAGCTGCTGCAAGCGCGATTGAAGAATATCTCGAAAAGGGAAGAAGCAAGCTGTTAAAAAAACAGCCGTCCGATGCCCTATTTCTCAATCATCACGGGAAAAAAATGTCGCGCCAGGGCTTCTGGAAGAACTTAAAAAAACGAGCCATCGAAGCAGGGATTCAAAAGGAACTAACGCCTCATACGCTCAGGCATTCATTTGCTACACACCTGCTTGAAAACGGTGCGGACTTAAGAGCTGTACAGGAGATGCTCGGACATGCCGATATCTCGACAACACAAATTTATACACATGTGACGAAAACAAGACTGAAAGATGTGTATCACAAATTCCATCCAAGGGCATAAGTAAAGCATGACACAGTGAACGGGTGTCATGCTTTTTCATGTTTACACCGTTTATGGTTGTCAACTGGCTTGTAAACGGTTTATACTTGAGATGTCTGACCTCTCACTGTTTGTAAGGTCAAAAGACAAGAATATTGAAGGAGGCGCTTTTTAATGCCTGATTATCAGTATAAACGTATTTTCCTCGTCGTCATGGATTCAGTAGGAATTGGGGAAGCACCAGATGCTGCTGATTTTAATGATGTAGGTGCAGATACACTTGGACATATTGCTGAAAAAATGAACGGGCTTCATATGCCGAATATGGCGAAGCTTGGGCTGAGTCATATTAAAGAAATCAAAGGAATTCCAGCGGATGAAAAACCGCTTGCGTATTATGGAAAAATGCAAGAAGCATCAAACGGTAAAGACACAATGACAGGACACTGGGAAATCATGGGTCTTTACATAGACACACCGTTCAAAGTCTTTCCAGACGGATTCCCAGATGAACTATTAAATGAACTAAAAGAAAAAACAGGCAGAGGTATTATTGGCAATAAACCAGCATCTGGTACGGAAATTTTAGATGAACTTGGCGAAGAGCACATGAAAACAGGTGATTTAATTGTTTATACATCTGCGGATTCTGTGCTGCAAATTGCTGCGCACGAAGAAGTTGTGCCATTAGATGAGCTTTACCGTATTTGTGAAATTGCCCGTGAACTCACATTAGATGAAAAATATATGGTTGGACGGATTATCGCTCGTCCGTTTGTCGGAGAGCCTGGCGCATTTGTTAGAACGCCAAACCGTCATGACTATGCGTTAAAACCATTTGACCGTACAGTCATGAATGAACTGAAAGATGATGGACTCGATGTCATTGCGATCGGAAAAATCTCTGATATTTATGACGGTGAGGGGATCACATCATCTCTTAGAACAAAATCAAACATGGATGGAATGGACAAGCTGGTCGATACACTTAAAACAGACTTTACAGGACTCAGCTTTTTAAACCTTGTTGATTTTGACGCTCTTTACGGACATAGAAGAGATCCAGAGGGTTATGGAAAAGCATTAGAGGAATTTGACGCACGTCTTCCTGAAGTATTTGACCTGTTAAAAGAGGATGATCTTCTTGTGATCACAGCAGATCATGGTAATGACCCGGTTCATCACGGAACAGATCATACAAGAGAATATGTTCCGCTCATTGCTTACAGCAAAAAGCATCAGGAAGCAAATGAACTGCCAACAGCAAAAACGTTTGCTGATCTTGGGGCAACCGTTGCAGATAATTTCAAGATAGAGATGCCAAAATATGGAACAAGCTTTTTATCTAAACTTAAATAGGGGGAAATCTCGTGGGAGCACAGTTTTCAGAAGCGGCGGCATACATTAAACAAGCATCGACATATGTACCAACAGTTGGATTGATTTTAGGATCAGGGCTTGGCATTTTAGCAGATGAGATTGAAAATCCAATCAAAATAAAATATGAAGATATTCCTGGATTCCCTGTTTCAACAGTAGAGGGACATGCAGGGCAGCTCGTGATCGGAACGCTGAAAGGCACTGTTGTTTGCGCGATGCAAGGACGTTTTCATTTCTATGAAGGATATGATATGAAGCAAGTGACGTTTCCTGTCCGTGTGATGAAAGAAATTGGCATTGACACATGCATTGTCACAAATGCAGCCGGCGGTGTGAATACGTCATTCCGTCCAGGGGATCTCATGCTGATCACAGATCATATCAATATGATGGGAACCAATCCATTAATTGGCCCAAATGACAGTCAAGGCGTTCGTTTCCCTGATATGTCTGCACCGTACGATAAAGAATTGCTGGCACTTGCAGAAGAAACAGCCCAGCGTTTAGGCATATCTGTACAGCAAGGGGTTTATGCAGGGATGACAGGCCCTTCATATGAAACACCTGCTGAAGTTCGTTTCTTAAGAACACTTGGAGCAGATGCTGTTGGCATGTCGACTGTTCCAGAAGTTATTGTTGCGCGTCATGCAGGAATGAAAGTGCTTGGCATTTCATGCATTTCCAATGCGGCATCTGGTATTTTGGATCAGCCGCTGTCTCATGATGAAGTGATCGAAGTAACGGAAAAAGTGAAAGCAAGTTTTCTTGATTTAGTAAAAGACATTGTCAAACAACTTTCATAGCATGTGTCCAGAAGCCTTCTGCTACCCAAGCAGAAGGCTTTTTTATTTGTAATCATACGATCTCTGAATAAAACAGCCTGTATGAGGAAAAAATAGAAAGGATTACGATAATGGAGGTCTGCCACTTGAAACGTCATATATGTGCATTGTTTATTTTAATGATCCTTATCTCAATGGTTTCACCATCAGCGATAGCAAAAGAAAAGATTGAAAAACCAGGAGAAAAACAAACATCAGAATTGGCACACGAAGCCAAATCAGCGATCTTAATAGAACGAGACACGGGAAAGGTGCTTTACAACAAAAACAGCGATGAAAAGCTTGCACCCGCAAGTATGACCAAAATCATGACGATGCTTCTCATCATGGAAGCTATTGATCAGGGTAAACTGAAAATGACAGACAAGGTTAGAACGAGCGACTATGCAGCGTCCATGGGAGGGTCACAAATCTTCCTTGAACCAGGAGAAGAAATGACCGTGAAAGAAATGCTGAAAGGCATTGCGATTGCTTCAGGAAATGATGCTTCAGTTGCCATGGCAGAGCATATTGCAGGATCTGAAGAACAGTTCGTAGAGCAGATGAACAAAAGGGCGAAAGAGCTTGGCCTCACCTCAACAGTCTTTCAAAACCCAACAGGACTTCCTGAAAAAGACCATTACAGCACAGCTCACGATATGGCAATAATGGCAAAAGAGCTGTTGAAATACGAACAAATCACCAAATTCACAGGTGTCTACGAAGACTATCTCCGGCAAAACACAGATAAAAAATTCTGGCTTGTCAACACAAACCGTCTAATTAAATTTTATCCAGGGGTCGATGGGGTGAAAACCGGTTTTACAGGTGAAGCGAAATACTGTTTAACTGCATCTGCTAAAAAAGGTAACATGCGCGTCATTGCGGTTGTCTTTGGCGCAAGCACGCCGAAAGACAGAAACGCTCAGGTAGTCAAAATGTTAGATTACGCATTTAGTCAATATACGACTCATCCGCTTTACAAAAGAGGGCAAGATGTGGCGGAGGTCAAAGTGAGCAAAGGGAAAAAGAAAAACATTCAGCTCGTTACTTCTGAACCGATCTCCCTTTTAACGAAAAAAGGCGAAAATGTGGATCAGATCAAAAAAGAAATCAAATTGTCTCATGATGTCAAGGCTCCATTTTCAAAAGGAACGGAACTTGGTACGATCGTCTTGAAAAAAGATGGAAAAGTGCTGCATGAAAGTCCTGTAGAAGCAAAAGAAGGAATGGAAAAGGCAAGCGTTTGGACTTTCTTCAAACGGGCGATGGCTGATTTTGTAAAATGGAAATAAAAGGCGAAAGGCTGCTGTAATTGGCAGTCTTTTTGCTATGAGGAAAAGAAAAGAACATCTAAATGTGACGAATGGTCACTAGTTTTGTCATGGTGAAGGATTTACTTTATATAAAAGAGAAACACTCTTTATCCGAAATTAGAGCAAGGAGGAATAAAAAATGAGCCTTGGTATTGATTTTCAAGTAAAAGAGAGCGTACTTTGCATTCGGTTAACAGGAGAGCTCGATCATCACTCCGCAGAAACATTGAGACAAAAGGTGACGAATTATTTGGAAACAGAGGACATTCGCCACATTGTGCTGAATCTGGCTGATTTATCGTTTATGGACAGCTCTGGACTCGGAGTGATTTTAGGAAGATATAAGGAAATTAAGCAGCTTGGCGGGGAAATGGTCGTCTGTGCCATCTCGCCAGCAGTGAACCGGTTATTTGATATGTCTGGCTTGTTTAAAATCATTCGGATGGAGCCTTCAGAGCAAACGGCTTTGCAAACATTGGGGGTGGCATCATGAGAAATGAAATGAACCTGACTTTTTCGGCATTAAGCCAAAATGAATCGTTTGCGAGGGTGACAGTCGCGGCATTTATCGCTCAGCTTGATCCGACTTTAGATGAATTAACAGAAATCAAGACCGTCGTATCTGAGGCAGTGACAAACTCCATCATCCATGGCTATGATGGGAATCCAGATGGCAAGGTGCACATCCATGTCACATTAGATGATCATGTCGTTTACCTCACCATCCGTGATGAAGGTATGGGTATTACCGATCTTGAGGAAGCAAGACAGCCGCTTTTCACCACAAAACCAGACTTAGAGCGCTCTGGCATGGGCTTTACCATCATGGAGAATTTTATGGATGATGTCATGGTGGACTCATCTCCAGAAATGGGCACGACCATCCGTTTAACAAAGCATCTATCAAAAAGCAAAGCGCTTTGTAATTAAAGGAGCTGCTCATATGGATGTGGAGGTAAAAAAGCAAGCTAAAAAAGCCCAGCTGTCAAATGATGAAGTCAAAGAGCTCATCAAAAAAAGCCAAGACGGTGATCAGCAAGCAAGAGACCTCCTCGTAGAAAAAAACATGCGTCTTGTTTGGTCCGTTGTTCAGCGCTTTTTAAATAGGGGATATGAACCAGATGATCTATTTCAGATTGGCTGTATTGGACTGCTGAAATCTGTTGATAAATTTGATTTGTCATATGATGTAAAGTTTTCAACGTACGCCGTCCCCATGATCATTGGAGAAATTCAGCGATTCATTCGGGATGATGGAACGGTCAAAGTCAGCCGTTCATTAAAGGAACTCGGAAATAAAATTCGGCGGGCAAGGGATGAATTGTCTAAGTCTCATGGAAGAATGCCGACCGTTCAGGAAATTGCCGAATACCTTGATATCACACCAGAGGATGTTGTTCTCGCCCAAGAAGCAGTGCGCTCCCCATCATCCATTCATGAAACGGTGTATGAAAATGATGGGGATCCGATTACATTGCTTGATCAAATTGCCGATCATTCTGAGGAAAGATGGTTTGACAAAATCGCACTGAAAGAAGCGATCAAGGAATTAGAAGAACGGGAAAAACTTATTGTGTATTTAAGGTATTATAAAGACCAGACACAATCTGAGGTTGCAGAGAGACTTGGCATTTCACAAGTACAAGTCTCACGGCTTGAAAAGAAAATTTTAAAACAAATCCAAATGCAAATGGATCAAAAAGACAGCTAGCCAATTCGGCTGGCTTTTTTTGTGTGGTAATTACCGGTAAATCAAGTTCTATCAGTATGAGAACCATTTTTCACCACATACTATTTTTAACCCATCGTATAGGAAGTGACTTGGATGGACGGACAAATCTTTATTCGGCTGCGCCATCGAATCAAGACCGGTATTGATCAGCTCATTTATTTAGAGGATATCGCCCAAATCACTGGTGATGAGTTTGCTGTGCAAAAGCTTAGTAAAATGCCGGTGTATCATGTCAGCAAAAAGGATCGTCACATCGCCGTTCTTGATATCATGCATGTCGTCAAAACGATCAAAAAAACGTGGCCAGATATCGACATTCAAACCGTTGGCGGCTCTGAGGCCATTGTTGAAATTGATACAGGCAAACGCCAGCTTTCTCCCGTTTTATTTGTGTTTGTATGGCTCCTATTATTTGTTGGAGCGGCGCTTGCCATTATGAATTTCCACGAGGATGTCAGTATGCGTCTCGTTCATATCCGCCTATATGAAATGATCACAGGGAAAACGGTTGAGCATCCGTATTTATTACAAATTCCATATAGCTTTGGACTCGGTTTTGGCATGATTTTGTTTTTCAATCATGTATTTAAAAAGCGTTTAAATGAAGAACCAAGTCCGCTCGAAGTGGAAATGTTTAAATATCAGCTCGATCTCGATCATTATGTCGCACTCAATGAAAATAAAGAAACATTGAAGGATATCCATGATCGGTAAGTGGCTTTTTGTCGTACTCGTTGGACTTGGCGGCGGTTTAACGGTCGGAGCAGGATTTGTGGCTTTTCTTACAGTGCTTGGCATCATTCCCCGCTTAATGCAATTAACCAAAACGCAGCGCTTCATACAAGGGTACGAGGCGGCTGTTATTAGCGGGGCGGTTGTTGGCGGCTGGGCCACCTTAAGTCAAATACATCTTCATTTAACCAAATGGCTGGCGATGCCGGTCGGTCTTTTATCAGGCATCTTCGTCGGCATGCTTGCAGCTGCACTCACTGAAGTATTAAATGTACTTCCTATATTAACGAAAAGAATTGGAATGGACGGGAAAATTGTTTTGCTGCTCATGGCCATCGTCTTAGGAAAGGTATTTGGTTCACTATTTCATTGGCTTATTTATATTTAATCAATTGGAGGGAACAACACGTGTCGAGTTTAAAAGAGAACTATCCATCTAAGGTGAAAACGTATCAGCCCAAACCTCCTTATGTCCTCAACTGCATTAAGGCGTTTTTAGTTGGCGGTTTAATCTGTCTGATAGGTGAGGGGCTGCAACATTTCTATATCCACTTTTTTGATTTTAACGAAAAGACAGCAGGGAACCCGACAGTGGCGACCCTCATTTTAATTTCTTCTCTATTAACGGGTATCGGTATTTACGATAGAATCGGCCAGTTTGCTGGAGCCGGATCAGCTGTCCCGGTGACAGGCTTTGCTAACAGTATGACAAGTGCTGCCCTTGAGCATAAAAGTGAAGGGCTTGTTTTAGGTGTTGCCACAAATATGTTTAAACTCGCTGGGAACGTCATTGTATTTGGTGTCGTTTCGGCATATGTCGTAGGGATCATTCGATACATCTTGGAAAAGATGTTTTCGTAGGAGGAATGAAAGGTGAAACTAACAGGTAAACAATCTTGGGTATTTGAGCACAAGCTTTATGTCAATGCAGAAGGAACTGCTGCAGGACCGAAAGAAAAAGAAGGCCCGATTGGTCATTTAATTGATAAAACGTACGATGAAATGCACTGTGATCAAAAGAACTGGGAAATGGCTGAAAGGAAGCTCATGGATGATGCGATATCAACCGCTTTATCAAAAGCAAATTTGCAAAAAAGCGATATTGATCTTTTGCTGGCTGGAGATTTACTCAACCAGAACGTCACAGCAAACTATGTGGCAAGAGAGCTGAAGATCCCGTTTCTCTGCTTGTTTGGGGCATGCTCGACTTCAATGGAATCGGTCGCCATTGCGTCAGCACTCATTGATGGCGGCTTTGCAAATAGAGCCATCGCAGCAACAAGCAGTCACAATGCGACTGCAGAACGCCAATTTCGTAATCCGACAGAATACGGGGGACAAAAGCCAGATACAGCAACAAGTACAGTAACTGGTGGCGGAGCCGTTATTATCAGCCAAGAACCCTCTCAAATTCAAATTACGAGCGCAACGGTAGGCAGGGTCATGGATCTTGGCATTACAGATCCATTTGATATGGGATCGGCCATGGCACCAGCAGCGGCAGATACCATCAAGCAGCATTTAGAAGACTTAGGCAGAACAGTAGATGATTACGATTTGATTTTAACTGGAGATTTATCAGGCATTGGTTCACCGATCTTAAAGGATCTCTTGAAAGAAGAAGGCATTCAGCTTGGGCGAAAGCACGATGATTGCGGTTTAATCATCTATACACCCGACCAAAACGTATTCGCTGGAGGCAGCGGCTGTGCTTGTTCAGCTGTTGTGACATTTAGTCATATTTTTCAAGAAATGAAAGCAGGGAATCTGCAAAGAGTACTCGTTGTGGCAACCGGGGCGTTACTCAGCCCAATGATGGTTCAGCAAAAAGAGACCATTCCAACCATTGCGCACGGTGTCGTATTTGAGCGTGCAGGAGGAGAGAGCTAATGGATTATCTTATCGCTTTTGTGGCAGGCGGACTTATTTGCGTCATTGGCCAGCTTTTGCTAGATGTACTCAAACTCACGCCTGCACATGTCATGACTACTTTTGTTGTGGCAGGTACCATTTTAGACGGATTCGGTATTTATGATAAATTTATTGAATTTGCAGGCGCGGGCGCAACTGTACCAATTGTCAGCTTTGGTCATAGCTTGCTTCATGGGGCCATGCATCAGGCAGATGTGCACGGATTCATCGGCATCGGTATCGGTATCTTTGAATTAACCTCTGCTGGAATATCAGCTGCGATTTTATTTTCATTTATTATCGCACTTATCTTTAAACCGAAAGGATAACCGAATATGGGGCAAAGACGGAAAGTCATTTTAGTGACAGACGGAGATATATATGCTGCCAAAACCATTGAGCTTGCCGCTAAAAACGTTGGCGGACGATGTATTTCCAGCTCAAAAGGAAATCCAAGCAAACGGACAGGACCTGAACTTGTTCAGATGATTTTAAAAACGCCGTATGATCCAGTCTTTGTGATGTTCGATGATTCTGGACTGACAGGTGAAGGAACAGGCGAGACAGCGATGAAACATGTGGCGCGCCACCCTGAAATCGAAGTCATTGGAGCGATTGCAGTGGCATCCAAAACGCACCAAGCCGAATGGACAAAGGTCCATGTCTCCATTGACAGGGAAGGTGAACTGACAGAATACGGTGTCGACAAACACGGTCTTCCCGAAATGGAGCCCCATAAAATGAGCGGTGATACAGTGTATTGTCTTGACTCCCTCAATCTTCCGTTAGTTGTCGGTATTGGAGATATTGGCAAGATGGGACGGAAAGATGATCTGAGCAAGGGATCTCCAATCACGATGAAAGCAGTGGAATTAATATTAGAAAGGAGTGGTTTCCATGAAGAAAGACAAGGTAAACGTGTACCGAGACCCGAAGAAAAATGAAGATTACTTCAAGGAAAATGTCGGAATGGGTCTCAGCTTTGACCTTGGTGTTCGGAAAATTTATATACACGATCAGGAAACCCAGCTTTACTATGTAAACGGATTGTGTGATACACAGTATATTATCTACTTATTAAAAGAGCTAATCGAAATCAATGACAACGAACCTGAATCCGATGATCTTGCACATGTAGTCGAGAACCGCCTTGTCAATCAGCAGGTCTCCAAGGTAGAAACCCTGGATGAAGCAGTGGATCAAGTGCTGTCTGGGCTTGTAGCAGTCGTTGTAGAAGGTGAAAACTACGCCTTTATCATTGATGTTAGAAGCTATCCTGGCAGAATGCCTGAGGAGCCGGATACAGAAAAGGTGGTCAGGGGAGCAAGGGACGGCTTTGTTGAGAACATTATTGTGAATACAGCGCTTATTCGAAGAAGAGTGCGGGATGAAAAGCTGAGATACAAAATGCTCAAAGTAGGTGAACGTTCAAAAGCGGATGTTTGTGTTTGCTATATTGAAGATATTGCAGACCCTGACTTAGTAGATATTATAGAAAAAGAAGTATCAGGAATCAAAGTCGATGGGCTGACGATGTCTGATAAAACGATTGAAGAATTTATAATTAAGCAAGGATATAATCCCTTTCCGCTAGTGCGTTACACCGAGCGTCCGGATGTCGCCGCTAACCACATATTAGAAGGGCATGTCATCATCATTACGGATACATCCCCTAGTGTCATCATTACACCAACCACTATTTTTCACCACGTTCAGCATGCAGAAGAATACCGCCAGGCGCCTGCCGTTGGTACGTTCCTAAGATGGGTACGCTTTTTAGGCATTTTATGTTCTACCTTTCTTTTGCCGATTTGGTTTCTTTTTATTCTCGAACCAAATCTCCTGCCTGACAATTTAAGCTATATTGGGTTTAACAAACCTTCTCATATCCCTGTCATTCTCCAAGTATTTCTTGCTGATTTCGGGGTGGAGTTTTTAAGGATGGCAGCCATTCATACGCCAACCGCATTGTCGACTGCCATGGGGTTGATCGCGGCTGTTTTAATTGGACAAATCGCTATTGATGTCGGTTTATTTACACCAGAGGTCATCTTATACGTCTCGCTGGCAGCGATCGGTACCTTTACAACGCCAAGCTATGAGCTGAGTGTCGCCAATAAAATTGTAAGGCTCATCATCCTAGCACTAGTGGCGATCTTTAAGCTGAATGGACTCATCATTGGTTTTACGTTGTTAATCATTTATTTAACATCCATTCGTTCATTGCAGACACCTTATATGTGGCCGTTTATTCCTTTTAATGGAAAGGCTTTGTGGCAAGTGCTGATTCGGACGTCTGTTCCTGGCTCAAAAGTAAGGCCGAGCATCGTTCACCCTCAAAACAGATCAAAAATTCCGCCAAATTCTTAACGCTCATTGAAAGTGGCTGAAGATTGTGATATTGTATTTTTAACTTTGAGACACGGCAAAAGGCAGCTCACGCAGCTGCCTTTTTTCAGCCGAAGTGGAGAAAGAGGGAATGACATTGTATTTACACGGCACTTGCAGACAAAATGAACTCGGTCATTTAGAAATTGGTGGTGTTGATGCTGTTTCTTTAGCTGAAACGTATGGGACACCACTTTATGTATATGATGTGGCTTTAATACGGGAGCGCGCAAAAAGCTTTCAAAAAGCGTTTATAGAAGAAGAATTAACGGCACAGGTAGCATATGCGAGTAAAGCATTTTCCTCCATCGCCATGTTTCAGCTTGCCAAAGAAGAAGGATTATCTCTTGATGTCGTATCAGGCGGTGAGCTTCACACAGCCATTTGCGCTGGATTCCCAGTAGAAAAAATTCATTTCCATGGCAATAATAAAAGCAGAGAAGAATTAAAAATGGCTTTAGAGCATGGGATCGGCTGTATTGTTGTGGATAATTTCTATGAAATGAAGCTCATTGAACAGCTTGGTCAAGAGCTGTCAAAAAAAGTGAAAGTATTGCTCCGCATCACGCCTGGTGTCGAAGCGCATACGCATGATTACATTACGACAGGTCAAGAGGATTCAAAATTTGGCTTTGATCTTCACAATGGACAAGCAGATGAAGCGGTGAAACAAGTGCTTGGTTCAGAAGTGATCGAGCTTTTAGGTGTTCATTGTCATATCGGTTCACAAATTTTTGATACGGCTGGTTTTGTCCTTGCAGCAGATAAAATCTTTTTGAAGCTGGATGAATGGAGAGAATCATTTGGTTTTATTTCTACAGTATTAAACTTAGGCGGCGGCTTTGGGATTCGTTATACAGAAGAGGATGAACCACTTCCTGCGACAGAATATGTCGAAAAAATTATCCAAGCTGTGAAAGAGAACGTGGCCCGCTACCAGTTCGATATGCCAGAGATTTGGATAGAACCAGGCCGTTCTCTTGTTGGAGATGCAGGGACGACTCTTTATACGATCGGATCATCAAAACATGTACCTGGCATCCGTGATTATGTAGCGATAGATGGCGGAATGAGTGATAACATTCGTCCAGCTTTATATCAAGCGAAATATGAAGCCGCAAGTGCCAACAAAATGAGCCAAACGCATGATCAAACGGTTTCAATTGCCGGTAAATGCTGTGAAAGCGGAGATATGCTCATTTGGGATATCGATCTGCCAGAATTATCACAAGGGGATTTATTAGCTGTCTTTTGTACTGGAGCTTACGGCTATAGTATGTCAAACAACTATAACCGTATCCCGCGCCCAGCTGTTGTGTTTGTAGAAGACGGGGAAGCGCAGCTTGTGGTTGAGCGTGAAACATATGAGGACATTGTGAAACTTGATTTACCGTATCAATCAAAAGTGAAATCATCTACTTAAAAAAAGCCGCCTGGTGTTCAGGCAGCTTTTTTTCATGAATTATTTTCCTCCAGTGAATACAGAAACGATCGCATTCCAAATGGAGACAAAGAAATCCCAAATCTTTTGAAGAAGGTTTTTCCCTTCATCCGATTCTATGAATTTAGTAATCTTGTCTTTTGCTTTATCAATTTGAGATCCTACTTGATTCCAATCGATATTGATGTTTTTCATTTTATCAAATAACGAGACAAGCTGATCTTTTTGATCCTGCGTCAGATTTAAGTTCAAATCAGAAGCAGCCTGATCCACTTTTTCTTCTACTTCTTTTGTGGTTTTAGGGACACCGTTTTTTGCAATGTCATCTTTGATTTTTGCAATAAGGGCAGAAGCGTTATCTTTCCCGATAGAGTCACCCAATTTAGAAGTTGTCACAAGCTCTTCGTTTGCCACCTGCTTCACATCTTCTGGAATGGCTTTGTCGCTTGACACCTCATACGCTTTTAGTAAGCCCGTCAGTGCGGCTGTACCAGATACTTCAAATGGAGCAGTCACGACAACCTTGGCATCTTTGACACCTGCTGTCATTAAAGCATTTAAATACATCTCATCTGTAATGGTCTTGATGTTGTGTGTATCCACAGTGAGACCTGTACCTGATTTTTCAATGGTGATCGATGAAGATGATAATGCTCTCGTCCCGATAGAAGAACGAGGGATGTATTTTCCTAAATATTCGTGCTCTTCTTTATTGGTTACTTCAATTTTTGTCGCATTTTCAGGTGGATTCAACTCGTCAAGCACCTTCTGGCGATCAGCCGGTGTTAAGTCTTGCCCGAGTGTGACGATGACATCGCCGACAGCTGCATCCGCTAAGCTGACTTTTGGCGCACCAATTAGGAAAAGGAGCGCTGCCATCATACCAAGCATCATTTTTTTAAACATGTTGACCTCCTTCAAGTCGAAAGCGTTCCCCTTTCAAGAGAAACTTTAGCTTTTGAGTACACGTAAAGTAGTGCACTCCATCATATAGACGTAACAAATTGGCTTGACGTTTCAATTTTCTTTTTAAGATGTGTTCCTGTTCCGATAAATGAAGACACGTCATTTAGTCAAATATCATTTTATTAGGAAAAAAGAATCAAGCAACCCTATTTTATCAATCATCAGTTAAGAGGTAAATGACAATCGAAGAGCAGGGGATGTTTAACATCACCGAAAATGTGCTATAATGAGCGTTGTTTAACCTGAAAGGAGAATGTGAAAAATGGCGAAAAAAGGATACATACAATTAACGAATGGAAAGAAAATTGAGTTTGAACTTTACCCAGAGGCTGCTCCAGGTACAGTAGCAAACTTTGAAAAATTAGCGAATGAAGGCTTCTACGATGGATTAAAATTCCACCGCGTGATCCCAGGTTTCGTCAGCCAAGGCGGCGACCCAAACGGTAATGGAACGGGTGGTCCTGGTTACACAATTAAATGTGAAACAGAAGGAAATCCACATCAGCACGAAAGAGGTTCATTATCAATGGCACATGCTGGTAAAGACACAGGCGGCAGCCAATTCTTTATCGTACATGACCCGCAGCCGCACTTAAACGGTGTTCACACTGTTTTTGGCAAGGTAACATCTGGTATCGAGGCTGTACTTGATATGGAGCAAGGGCAAGGCATGGAAAAAGTTGAAGTTGTAGATGCTTAATCTAAAACACCGCTTAATCGCGGTGTTTCAGCGTGTAGACAAACCCTTGCATTCGGTGTCAGGTCTGCGCTCCGGTACTCACGAATGTTAAATTCGCTCCGTTCCAGTGCTCGCCTTTCCTAGACTTCAATGGTTTTCAAACACGCTGAAAAGAAGACAAAGGGCTAAAATCAAGTTCATTTTAGCCCTTTGTCAACAATAAAAGACACCGCTTAATCGCGGTGTTTTTTATTTTGTTTGTGAGACGACTGTGATTTGTTTCGTTAGGCGGTAGGTGATGAACCAATACAAAATGGCTAAAGCGCTGATAGAGGCACCAAAGAGACATACTCCGCCCCAGCCATAGGTCGCGTATATACTGGTTGAAACAATTGAACCGGTCGCACTGCCGATGGAGTAAAAAATCATGTAAGCCGCAGTAAGCCGGCTTCTTGCCTCAGCCCGTACTGTAAAAATCATACTCTGATTGGTCACATGAACTGCCTGCACAGATAGGTCAAGAATGATAATGCCAATGACTAATGCAATAAGTGAATGTTCAGTCAAACTGATGAAAAACCATGAAATGAATAATAGGACAAGGGCTATACCAGTTGTGATCTGTCCAAAACCTCGATCAGCAAGGCTGCCAGCCCGAGCAGCCCCTAACGCTCCGGCTGCTCCAGCAAGACCAAATGCGCCAATTGCAGTATGTGAAAGAGAGTATGGCGGAGTACTGAGAGGCAGTACGAGTGAAGTCCATAACGTACCAAAGACGATAAAAATCAGAAGAGCCAAAATCCCACGGATGCGCAGGATTCGTTCTTGTATGAACAATATAAACATTGAACGAAGCAGATGAACATAGGATAATGACTCTCTTTTGCTGTCATCACGCGGGAGTACTCGGAACAATACGCCAGTTAGGATAAGCATGATGACGGCAGAAACAAGATAAACAGACCTCCAGCCAGCAAAATCGGTTAATACACCAGCAAAGGTTCGAGCGAGAAGAATGCCGGTTACGATTCCACTTTGCACCAAGCCGACTATACGGCCGCGTTCTTCTGGAGCAGCCCAACTTGCTGCAAACGCAACGAGTACCTGAGTGACTACAGCGAGCAGTCCGACCACTGCTAATCCTAGAAATAAGACGGTGACGATAGGAGCGATGCCGACTAGAATGAGGGCAAGCACAGATAAAAGCATCTGACCGATAATGAGCCGTCGTCGATTCAACAGATCACCAAGCGGTACTATCAGTAGCAGCCCCGCCGCATAACAAAGCTGAGTAATCGTAATGATAATACCAATGGATGAATACGTGATACCGAACTCGTCTGCCAGTGAATCTAGTAACGGTTGTGCGAAGTATATGTTTGCAACAGCCATCCCGCACGCTGCTGCAAAAAGTAGTGCCATATAGTGACTCATCTTTGATTCAGGTTTTAGCCGAAAATTCATATCAGGATGATCTCTTGGAGTCATTTCATCTTTAACCATTCATTGCATCCTCTCCTTTTTATACTAAATAGTATAATATATCGATCGGTATAAAATGATTCCTGTTAATGATAACCAATAAAATATTTTAAAGTCAAGAGTTTAATCCAGTTATTCTAAGTTGATCTTGATTAAAGAAAGACAGTTTGACAATTTTACATGAATAAAATAAAATTATAATGTACTGATTGGTAATAAAAAATGATATCCTTACAAATAAATGAATAATTGTTTTGGTGAAATGATTTTATTGTTGAAAAGAGGAATTGAGGATGGTTCGACAGCGTGAGTTTGATGAGGAAAAAGCGTTGGATGATGCAATGGTGCTTTTTTGGGAAAAGGGGTATAGAGCTACAACGTTAAGCGATTTGACTGCAAAAATGGGAATACAGCGGCCAAGCCTATACTCAGCCTTTGGAGATAAAGAGGAGTTATTTGAGGCTGCATTACGTAAATATACAAAGCAGCATGCAGCCCGTATTCGAACAAAACTTCAAAACAATCAATCTGTAAAGAAAGCATTTCATACTTTATTTACAGATGTAGTGGAAGAGGAATATAGAGATGGCCCGAGTAAAGGCTGTTTTTGCATTAATACGATAGTGGAACTTGCTCCACACGAAGAGAAATTTGAAATTCTGACAAGAGAGCATCAGATGTATCTTTCGGTCATATTTGAAGAAAAGATTGTGCAAGGTATTCGCTCGGGTGAGCTTGAAAGCAGCTTGAGTGCTAAAGCCTTAGCACAGACACTGGTCGTTTCTTTCATCGGGCTTACCGTCCTCATGAAGTCACGTCCAGAGCGTTCATTTGTAGATCATTCTGTAGCGACGATCCTATCCATTTTAAAATAAAATGGACAACACGCTATGACAGCTTCCATGAAAAAATCATCAGCATAGTGAAAGCGTATTTGATCCATTACATCAAAATACGCTTTTTCTTATAGGGCAGTCATGCGCAGAATGTATTTTTATGATATAATATGAGAACAAACATTCGTATTTGCGAGGTGCCAGCATATCAGATGCAAATGAAGAAATCGGAAAGAAAGAAGGGGATACTTTGAAACCACTCACAAAAGAAGAGAAAAATCAAATGACGATGGCCATTCAGCGTTATTTTGCCGAAGAACGAGAAGAAGAGATTGGTGAATTAGCAGCCATTAATATACTAGAATTTATCACAAAAAACCTTGGAAGCTACTACTATAATCAAGGGGTTCGCGACAGCCGCAGCATCGCTGTTCAGCGGTCACAATTGTTAGAGGAAGACTTATTTGCACTCGAAAAAAGAATATAATGAAAAGCTTGCAGTATGGTGTGTTGCGAACTAATAAACAGGAAAAAGACCCCCTTAATAAAGAACGCATATTCGTATCATATGTAATGATTAAAAGGTGGAACCAAAGGGCCATCTGAATCGTTATATAAGTAACCATTAATGAAAATCAGCTTTTTTGGTTTTATTTCAATAAAAGAAGGAATAAAACATACAAATAGGCGAAGTGCAGATGATGGAGGTTCTAAATATGGGGAAAATTAAATTAAAAATTGCGATCTTATTTGTTTTACTGCTTTGTTTAGGCGCAGGTTATTTATACATGAATGGCATGAAAATTGAAGATGTGCCAACAGCCATTGGCGAAAGCTTAACAAATAATGATAAAGATTACACCATCTATGAATATACCATTACGAAAATTGATGGAGATGAATATTACGGTCAAGCGAAGAATGGCACAAAAATCATTTTTAATGGTAAGAAATTTGAAGATGATGTGGCTGATCTGAAAAAAGGCGATCGTATTAAAGCCTACTTTAGTAATGAAAAAAGAATAGATGGACTGATAAAAGTAGTAAAAGTCGTAAATTAACATGTCTCCTTTCCTATAAGGAGGCTTTTTTTTTTGTGAAGAAATCTTGATTGTTGCATTTGACAACAAGGATCGCTATAATAGCCCCTAAGGACAGCTAAATATCGATTGTATCCTTCGGGGCAGGGTGAAAATCCCGACCGACGGTAATAAAGCAAATGCTTTACAGCCCGTGACCCGTTAATTTATTAACGGTTGATTCAGTGAAAAGCTGAAGCCGACAGTGAAAGTCTGGATGGGAGAAGGATAAAGAAAGCTATGAACGAAAAATATTTGTTGATCATAGTCTTATTTCTGATGCAAAAAAACCACAGCCCCGGAATTTTTTCCGGGGCTTTCTGTATGATTTTGTCGTTAATAGACTGCATGCAGTGTTTATTAGGTGATCCCTCATCTACCTTGTATGGACCATAAAAAGCGACGAAGGTGCTCAATCGATCACATGTCCCTAACATCGCTTTTTTTAAAAGTGAGAAATACAAATGAAACGAAAGGGAGGATCACATGTTTACGGGGATAATTGAAGAAGTTGGCACCGTTCAGTCATTAAGTAAAAAGTCAGCAGATGCCATGGAAATTGTCATTACATGCAGCCGTGTGCTGGAAGATGTTCACCTCGGAGACAGTATTGCCATTAATGGAGTATGTCTCACAGTCACTAGCTTCACAAAAGAACAGTTCGCGGCAGATGTGATGCCAGAGACGGTCAAAGCGACATCGCTGGATCAGCTGACAAAAGGCAGTCCAGTGAATTTAGAGCGAGCCATGTCCTCAAATGGACGATTTGGCGGCCATTTTGTCTCAGGCCATGTTGATGGAACGGCTGTCATTACCCGGATAGAAAAGAAGAGTAATGCCATTTACTATGATTTAAAGATGAACAAGACCCTCACAGATATGCTCACCCAAAAGGGTTCGATCGCAATAGATGGTGTCAGCTTGACCATTTTCGATTTGCGAGATTCACATGTCACAGTCTCTATTATTCCTCACACGCTTGAAGGAACTATTTTCCCGACTAAATCTATGGGGGATATCGTGAATATAGAGTGTGACATGATCGGTAAATACATTTATCGCTTTTTAACAAAAGAGCAGAGCGAAAAACAGCCATCTCGATTGACCCCATCATTTCTAAAAGAGCACGGATTCTAGGAGGCGATTGTATGTATCATTCCGTTGATGAGGCAGTAAATGCCCTTAAACAAGGAGAAATCATTATCGTAGTGGATGATGAAGACAGAGAAAATGAAGGAGACTTTGTGGCACTCGCTGAGCATGCCACACCTGAGGTGATTAACTTCATGGCATTACATGGAAGAGGCCTCATTTGTACGCCAGTCCATGCGTCGATCGCCAAACACCTGAATCTGCATCCAATGGTTGAACATAATACGGATGCACACCATACAGCATTTACAGTAAGCATCGACCATGTGACAACGACGACTGGTATTAGTGCTTTTGAGCGCTCGACGACCATGCTGGCCATGTTAAATAAAGACGCAAAACCAGAAGAGTTTGCCCGACCAGGACATGTTTTTCCGCTTATTGCAAAAGAGGGCGGCGTACTAGAAAGACCAGGTCATACAGAGGCGGCGGTTGATCTTGCTAAACTGGCAGGCTCAGAGCCAGCGGGTGTCATATGTGAAATTATGAATGCAGATGGATCAATGGCGCGCGTCCCTGAACTAAAGGAGATCCAAAAACAGCATGATTTAAAGATGCTGACAATCGAAGCATTACAGACATATTTAAACAACAATCGAACAGCCGCTATTGAAACAAAATAAAAATCACAAAAAAGGATGATCAACATATGAATACAATACAAGGCCATGTAGTAGCAGAAGGACTAAAATTTGCAATCGTTGTAGCGAGATTCAATGATTTTATTACAAGTAAACTGTTAGATGGAGCAGAAGATACATTACTCAGACACGGAGCAAATGGTGATGATATCGATGTTGTGTGGGTACCAGGCGCTTTTGAAATCCCGTACATGGCAAAAAAATTAGCAGAAACCAAAAAATATGATGCAGTCATCACACTTGGAACCGTGATCAGAGGGGCAACGACTCACTATGATTACGTTTGTAATGAAGCTGCTAAAGGAATTGCTCAGAGTGCTATGTCAACAGGGGTACCGATTATCTTTGGTGTACTCACAACAGAATCTATTGAACAAGCCATTGAAAGAGCTGGTACAAAAGCAGGAAATAAAGGCAGCGAATCGGCTGCAGCTGCTATTGAAATGGCGAATCTCAATCGAACGTTCTCTTAATTTAGTGAAAAAGAGTTTAAAAACGGTATAAAAATGTTTATAATGTGTGATGAGCAAATGAATCATAAGACATTTGCTGGAAATTAGGATAATTTGAATATTGAGGGGTATATATGTTAATTCGTTACAAGAGGTCTTTTGAAAAAATTGCCATGGGACTTCTGTCCTTTATGCCGGGTGAGAAAGACGTCAAACAGCTTCAGCAGACGATGAAGTCATATGAAATGGATGAAGATCGGCAGCTGTTCCTATGGAAAGATGGCGAGGATATTGTAGGTGCTATTGGTGTGTTGAAAACAGACGACCAAGTACAAATTGAGCATATTAGTGTGAATCCATCCCATCGTGATCAAGGAATCGGCAAGGAAATGGTTTTAGCCGTGGAAGAAATATTTAAAACCAAAACACTCATTCCAAATGAATTAACGCAAGGCTTCTTTCATAAGTGTCACAGCGAATCAAATTAAATATCACACATGTAAAAGCAGAGGCTACAGTCCTCTGCTTTTTTTACGTTCAATCTGCTTTTTTCGTTCCAGCAAAACTTCTGTCCGGTCACGGAGTCTATGTTTTTCGATTAAAAATGTATGGGATAAGTTGCTTTCCTGTCCAAAGAGCAGTCCTTCTTTTTGGGCCATTTCTTGGCATAAAGAAAGAAGTGCTTCATCTTTGATTGGCAGCATCACACTTTCATAGGGCATATCTTCATCCATTTTCTTTTTCAGCGTTCTCAGAAGCATCAGAAATGCCTCATCATCCAGACCGAGATTCGATAATACTGAACGGTTTGCTTCTAACAAATGAAGACTGTTAGAAATGAGCCGTTTTGCTCCTTTTCCATTTCCCCGCCTTTGATGATACAAGGCAACAGCGAGCTGGATGAGCCCGACCCAATATTCTTTGCGCTGCTCAGGGGGATCTTCTTTCCAATATTCCTCTAAAATTTCATGACACTCAAAATAATCTCTTGTCGTATGAAATTCGTGTAAAAAAGCCACGTACGCTTCAGGATACACAGCGGTCATCTCCTTTTCCACTCTCAGTCTAACATATCGAAAAGAAAAGAAGAAAGAGCGTCCCTTTAGTGAAAAGGACGCTCTGTTTCTTTAATAAACCCAAGCCGCGCCAACGATGATCAGCAAGATGAAAAGCACGACAATTAGCGCGAATCCTCCGCCGAAGTTATAGCCATCTCCCATAATGATACGGCCTCCTTTTTCATCAGTTCTGATTACAATGGTATTCTATGTATAAATGCCCTTATTGGTATGGGCGGATCCACAGTTTTTCTCGATTTGCCTAAGGCATCATGGCCGAAATTATATTGGACGAGAGCTTTATCCTGTCTTATACTAAAGGTTAGCCGGTGAAACGGTACTTAGAAGACAGTAGAAATGGTGAGAAAAAGATGCTGGAATATCAGGTGAAAATAGATTCGTTCGAGGGTCCTTTGGACTTGCTTTTACATTTAATTAACCGGTTGGAAATTGATATTTATGATATTCCCGTCGCTAAAATTACGGAGCAGTATTTATTATATGTCCACACGATGAGGGAGCTTGAGCTCGATGTTGCGAGTGAATATTTGGTCATGGCTGCAACCCTCCTGAGTATTAAAAGCAGAATGCTTCTTCCGAAACAAGAGGAAGAGCTGTTTGATGAAGACCTGCTCGAAGAGGAAGAAGACCCTCGAGAAGAGCTGATTGGCAAATTGATTGAATACCGCAAGTATAAAAATGCAGCACAAGAACTAAAGGAACGCGAAGAAGAAAGGCAAAATGCCTTTACAAAACCACCGAGTGATTTAAGCGAATTTGCAAAAGAATCAGAAGCGAAGGACACAAATTTACACGTAACGGTGTATGATATGTTAGGTGCGTTCCAAAAGGTATTAAATCGAAAGAAAATAACGAAACCAGCACCATCAAAGATTACAAGACAAGAAATCCCGATTGAAGACAAAATGAATGAGATTATGAACCATTTAAGAAAAACAAAAAAGCGGACCAATTTCATGACTCTATTTCAACATGATCAAAAGGAACACCTTGTCGTGACGTTTCTTGCTGTTCTCGAATTGATGAAAAGTCATCAAATCATGCTAGAGCAGGAAGGGAACTTTGAAGACATTTATATCATAGGGAGTGAAACGATTCATGACGCTTGATATCGTGAATTGGAAAGCCATCTTAGAAGCGCTGCTGTATGCAGCAGGTGACGAAGGCTTAACAAGAAAACAGCTCATGTCTGTTCTTGAAGTAGATGAGTCGGTATTACTCGACATTATGTCTTCCGTAAAGGAAGAATATCAAAAACAAGAACGAGGGATTGAGCTCATTGAATATGCAGATTCATATATGCTGCTGACGAAAAAAGAATACAGCATGTATTTAAAAAAATTAGTTGAGACACCATCCAAGGGTTTGTCGCAGGCAGCGCTGGAGGTGCTTGCCATTGTTTCTTATAAACAGCCGATTACACGCAGTGAGGTAGAGGAGATCAGAGGAGTCAAATCAGAGCGGGTACTTCATAGTTTAGTAGCCAAAGCACTGCTCTGTGAAGTAGGACGTGCCGATGGTCCGGGACGAGCGATTCTTTATGGGACAACCCCTACCTTTTTAGAGCAATTTGGCTTAAAAGCTTTAGATGAATTACCGCCGCTTCCAGAGAATGTAGAAGCAGATGGAGTACAAGAAGAGGCCGATCTATTTTTTGAAAACTTCAATCAAACATTTGAAGACATAAAATAGTTCAAAAGAATGAAAAATGTATGATAAAATATAAAAAAGATTTTAGGTCTAAAATCTTTTGATGACAGATAAAATGGTGACAAAGCCATGAGGGGAAGGTAAACACGAAACAAATGGCACATATGAATGTAAAGGCTCAAGTTGATCAAGCAGGCGTCTTTTTATCAAAGGTTGCAATTGAAATGAATGGTTTTCTGAACGAAACCACCTTATCAAGCTTGAAACGATTAAACCCCGAAGCGGAAGCCTATTATTGTGACATATTGAGTACATTACGGAAGCTTGCAGTGTACAGCGAGGATGCAGCAGCAGTTTGCAGGAAAATGGGCCAGCAGCAGACATTCCCGCAGCAAGCCGCACAGCAGATGCTCCACCGTATTTATCATCAATGTATTGAAGAATTTTTCACGCCTAAAAAGGATACATGGTATGAAGACAGCCGTTCGGCCTATACAGGAAAAAGCAGCATTGTTTTTCACCATGAAGTATCCGCTGATATGAAACAATTATTTTCTTCATTAGAAAAAGACTTTTTAGCGATGAGAGAAGAGCTGGAATATACGACTTCTCATCAGCAAGTGAAAATGGTATAAGCAATTTGAAGAAGCGCCTCTATATGTAGAGGCGCTTTTTTTTATGGACGAGGCATCATAACTTTTTCAGCTGAGCATACACTTGTACAAAACGGACAAGGACGTGAATGAACATGCCCTATTTAAAAATTGGAACAGCAGTCCTTCTTCTATTTACACTCTTACTGCCTTTTTCCTCACATGCCAAAGCAGACATTTCATTATCAGTGAGTGCAAGAAGCGCCATTTTAATAGATGGACAGTCAGGCAGAGTCCTATTTGGAAAGGACGAGCACGAAAAAAGAAGAATCGCCAGTATTACAAAAATCATGACGGCTGTATTAGCCATTGAATCAGGAAAAATGAAAGATACCGTCAAAGTATCAAAACGTGCGATTCAGGCGGAGGGTTCATCCATTTATTTAAAGGAAGGGCAGAAGGTGAGCTTAGAAGATTTGACATATGGGCTCATGCTGCGTTCTGGAAATGATGCAGCTGTTGCCATTGCAGAGCATGTTGGCGGCAGCTTAGAAGGATTTATCTTTATGATGAACCAAAAGGCGGCTGAACTAGGAATGGAGAATACGAATTTTCAAAATCCGCACGGACTCGATGATCATAAAAATCATTATTCATCAGCCTATGACATGGCGATCCTAACAAAATACGCGATGAAACATAAACAATATCAAAAAATTGCCGGTACAACTTTCTATAAAGCGAAGACAATGGAAGGCTATTGGAAAAATAAAAACAAGCTGCTCACCGGTTTATACGAATATTCCACTGGAGGGAAAACAGGATATACAAAACTTGCAAAACGAACACTTGTCTCCACCGCTGCAAAGGGTGATGCTCAGCTGATCGCTGTGACCATTAATGCACCTGACGACTGGAAGGATCATATTTCTATGTTTGAATATGCATTTGATCACTATAAAACGTATGTGCTTGCTGAAAAAGGAAGGCTTGCTTCGTTAAAAGGGACCTTTTACGAAAAAAAAGCGTTTATCAAGCGTGATGTGGACTATTTTTTAAATGAAGATGAGAAAAAACTTGTCAAAATTGAAACGGAAATGCTCACCCCTGAAAAGAAGTGGAAAAAAAACGCCGAAGCCATCCCAGATGTTGTAGGAAAAATGACGATTTTGTTAGATGGACAGGTGATCGAGCAATTACCGATTTTTTATGAAAATAAACGAAACCGCATGCCTCAAAAAAGCTTTCAAGAAATGTTTAAGTCTGTCTTTCAGACATCTATAGGCGGATCTTCATGGTCAATCTAATTTGGGTATTTCTCACTGTCATCGGTCTTGTCTATGCGATGTTTAATGGAACGATGCAGGAAGTGAACGAGGCTGTATTTAAAGGCTCAAAAGAAGCGGTTACTATTTCAATTGGTTTGATTAGTGTCCTCGTTTTTTGGCTCGGGCTCATGAAGATTGCCGAAGAGGCAGGGCTGTTAAAATTCTTTAGTAAATTGTGCCGGCCTTTTATTTCAAAGCTATTCCCGGATATTCCGCCTAATCATCCTGCAATGGGATATATTTTATCCAATCTCATGGCGAATTTCTTTGGTCTCGGGAATGCTGCTACACCGCTTGGAATTAAGGCGATGGAGCAGATGAAAGCATTAAACGGCGGAAAAAATGAGGCAAGCCGTTCTATGATTACATTTCTAGCGGTCAACACATCCTCTATCACACTTGTGCCAACAACCGTCATTGCAATAAGAATGACCTATGGGGCAGATCAGCCAACAGACATTGTAGGGCCAACCATTTTAGCAACACTCATTTCAGGAATTGGTGCAATTATCATCGATCGTTATTTCCACTATCGCAGAAGCAGGCGGGGGTGATCTTGTGGCATTTATTAACTGGCTGTCACTTGCTTTGATTCCACTGATCATCGCAGGAATTTTGATTGCTGGAACCATTAAAAAGGTACCAACCTATGAAACATTTGTGGAGGGAGGAAAAGAGGGCATTCAAATTGCCTTTTCAATCATTCCCTATTTAGTCGGTATGCTTGTAGCCATTACGATATTCCGTGCATCAGGTGCGCTTGATTTTGTTATGGGACTATTAAAACCAGTCTTTACAGCGATTGGTTTCCCGCCAGAAGTCGTGCCGCTTGCGTTTATTCGCCCGATATCAGGAACGGCTGCACTTGGAATGACATCTGACTTAATAGCGACGTATGGCCCAGATTCTTTTATTGGCCAGCTTGCAGCTGTCATGCAAGGGTCAACAGACACCACCCTTTACATTTTAACGGTCTATTTTGGAGCAGTTGGGATTAAAAAAATGGGAGATGCGCTGAAAGTAGGTTTGCTAGCAGATCTCATTGGTGTCATTGCCTCTGTGATTATCGTCAGTTTGTTATTTAGCGGCGCCTAATCAGGCGCTTTTTTGTATTTCAGGGATGGAAAATCGCTTTTTAGCTGAAATTAGACAGACGAAACGCTTATTTTTCCACGAATGCTTGTTTGTTTTAAGTCAAGCAAGTAAGATAGTACATGAGGTGAAAGACAAATGGAACGTTTACAGAAAGTAATTGCACATGCCGGCGTCGCTTCAAGACGAAAGGCTGAAGAATTAATTAAAGAAGGACGAGTTACCGTTAATGGTCAAACAGTGACAGAGCTCGGAGTGAAGGTGGGCTCTTCAGATAAAATTGAAGTCAATGGATTAAAGCTTGAAAGAGAAGAACCGGTTTACTTTATGCTTTATAAACCGCGCGGCGTCATTTCTGCTGCCGAGGATGATAAAGGACGCAAGGTCGTCACAGATTTCTTTGATGATGTCCCGCAGCGCCTTTATCCAATCGGCCGGTTAGATTATGATACGAGCGGTTTGATTTTGATTACAAATGATGGGGAATTTGCTCATAAGCTCATGCACCCGAAATACGAAATTGATAAAACGTATGCAGCGAAGCTAAAAGGCATTCCATCAAAGGAACTGCTTAGAAAGCTAGAAAAAGGGATCATGTTAGATCATAAAAAAACAGCACCTGCTCGTGCGAAAATGCTTTCTATTGATAAACGAAAACAAACTTGTATTGTTCAATTAACCATTCACGAAGGCAGAAACAGACAGGTGCGCCGCATGTTTGAAGCGATTGGACATGATGTGTTAAAGCTAAAAAGGGAGCAATATTCGTTCCTTCATATTGAAGGTATGAGACCAGGAGACCGCAGAGAATTGTCTCCGCATGAAGTAAAGCGTCTGAGAGCAATTGCTGATCATGGGAAAAGCGCTTTTTAATTTTCACATAAACTTCAAAAAATGAAGAAGCATCAAAAGAAGGAGAATGCTATAATTTACCTGAATGTCTATGGGGAAGGGGTACTTCAGATGAAAAAAAGACGGTTTTTCATACGGACGGGCATTCTCCTCGTGATGCTTGCTGCACTATGTTATACAATGTATAACTCAGTATTTGCCAAACAGGATCGAGTCAAAGAAGGATCTATTGCGCCAAACTTTGTCCTTCAATCTGTCGATGGGGATCGGATTGAGTTAAAGGACTTAAAAGGCAAAGGTGTCTTTCTTAATTTTTGGGGTACATGGTGTGGTCCGTGTAAACAAGAATTTCCTTATATGGCGAATCAATATGAAGTGTTCAAGGATCGCGGTGTGGAAATTGTTGCAGTCAATGTAGCGGAATCCAAGATTGCCGTGAAAAATTTTATGGAGTCCTATGGCGTGAATTTTCCTGTTGCCATGGACAAAGATCGCCAAGTGACAGAGGCATATGATATTACGCCGCTGCCAACCACATTTTTAATCAGTCCTGAAGGCAAGGTAATCAAAGTCATAAAGGGAACGATGACAGAACGTAATGTCTATGAATATATGAATTTGATTAAACCAAAGGGGTCATAGAATGAAAGAGGTAAAGTGCGAGTGTGGACATATTAATCCAATCGGTACTGTTCTATGTGAATCATGCGGGAATCCCATTGCGGCTAAAGAGAAAAACTCTTCAAAGCTGCTTGATATGAGATATGACGGCAGTGCAAGACGCTCGCAAACATACAACAAAACGATTGTTGATAAAGTATGGAACTTTTTTTCTTCCGTTAAAGTGGGTGTGTGGCTGATTGTCATTACACTGCTCGCTTCTTCGCTTGGAACGATTTTTCCGCAGGAGCGATTTATTCCGCCAGGTGCATCTGCTTCCACGTATTATGAAGAGCAATATGGATCGTTTGGCAAGCTGTATTACACACTTGGATTTCATGATCTTTATAATTCTTGGTGGTTTTTAGCTCTTGTCGCATCAATCGGAATCTCCCTTGTCATTTGCAGTCTCGACCGCGTTATTCCTCTTTATCGAGCACTCAAAAACCAAGGGGTTATCAAAAAAGAAGGCTTTATGAGAAGACAGCGTCTGTTTAGCGAGACAGACAAAACATTAGATCAGCATACATATGAAGGCATCATAAGAGCAATGAAACAAAAGCGTTACCGCGTGCGAGAAGAAAATGGGCATATTTTAGCCGAAAAAGGACGTTTTTCACGCTGGGGACCTTACGTCAATCACATTGGACTAATCATCTTTCTCATTGGAGCGATGCTCCGGTTTGTCCCGGGCATGTACGTGGATGAAACGCTTTGGGTCAGAGAAGGGGAAACTGCACCAATTCCAGGTACGGATGGTCAATACTTCTTGAAAAATAATGCGTTTTCAATTGATCGCTATGAAACTGGAAATGAAAAAGAAGTGTTTGAGAATGCCATTGAAAAAGCTGGCGACGGTCAAGTGGTGAAAAGCTATAAAACGGATGCTATTTTATACAAACGTGAAGGAGAAGTTGTATTTGGTGAAAAGCCCAAGCTGAAGCAGGTAACAGAACACGATATCAAAGTGAATGAACCGCTCAAGTTTGACAATTTCTCATTATATCAAGTAGATTTTAAGCAAAATGAACTCGATCAAATGGTCTTTCAGCTGATTCGTAAAGATACAGAAAAATCTTTCGGTACAGTGAAGATTAATCTGCTGGAGCCTAAGTCAGAATATGATCTTGGTAGCGGTTACAAAGTCAAGGTGATGAGCTATCTGCCTGATTTTTATTTTGACGATGATGGAACGCCGAGTACGAAAACAAGGAATCCGAATAATCCTGCTTTCGTGTTTGAAATGATTTCTCCTGAAAAACCTAAAGGTGAAAAAAGCTTTGTCGCCATTCAAGAGACAGTAGAGGGTTCTGATAACAATCTATATAAAATGAAGTTTGATCGGGTTGAAACGAAAAACGTTACAGGGTTAACAGTTAGAAAGGATTTAACACTTGGCGTGCTCATAGTAGGCGGAATCATCTTCATGATTGGTGTCGTGCAGGGGATGTATTGGCAGCATAGAAGAATCTGGCTGTCGGCAAAGGATGGAAAAGTATTGGTGGCAGGACATACAAACAAAAACTGGTTCGGCTTAAAGTCCGATCTTGGTGTGTTACTGAACGGCAGTGGCATCAAACAGCCAGTTGATCAAAAAGAACTGCCTGATACAACAAGTATCAGCAAAAGCAAGGGGGAAGGATTAGATGGCGGCAGTCAGTGAAAATCTGTTATTTGCAGCTTTTCTATTTTATTTAGCGGCAGTTCCTTTTTTTGGTGGTGCCATTAAGGGAAAAAAGAAAGAGGAAGGACCGCGCAGGAATAAGGCGGCACTCATTGGCATTACGCTTACCATCATCGGTTTTTTGAGCCAGTTGGGCTATTTTATTTCAAGATGGATCGCATCTGGCCATGCACCAGTCAGTAATTTGTTTGAGTTCACAACGGCTTTTGGCATGATGCTGGTGCTTGCATTCATCATTTTATATTTTGTGTATCAAGTATCTGTACTTGGTTTATTCACACTTCCAATCGCTTTATTGATTATTGCCTATGCAAGTATGTTCCCATCAGATATTTCACCGCTGATTCCTTCACTTCAAAGTAATTGGCTTTATATTCACGTGACAACAGCAGCACTTGGCCAAGCCATTTTAGCCATCAGCTTTGTGGCAGGTGTCATCTTTCTATTAAAGCATGTGGATCAAACAAAGCCAGGGAAGAAGACGTTTGGTTTAGAGCTTGTCATGTTTATGATTGTGGTCACACTTGCATTTATCGCTGTTACGTCTATCTTTAGAATGACAGGATATGAAGCGACATTTAATTGGATCGATAAAAATAAAGAAAAAAGTGAGATGGTCTATGAGCTGCCAGCTCTTGTCGGACCTCATAAAGGGGAGCTTGTGACGGAAGATCGTTTGGAACCGTTTGTTGAGCTGCCGCCTGTTTTTTCAGGTAGAAAGGTCAATACGGTGTTATGGTCATTTGGCGTAGGGCTGATCATATACGGACTCATTCGATTGATCATTCGCAAACGGCTGAGCGCACTGCTTCAACCGCTAGTGAAACAGGTGAACCTAGATTTAGTTGATGAAATTGGGTATAGGGCGGTTTCGATTGGTTTCCCTGTATTTGCGTTAGGCGGGCTGATCTTTGCCATGATCTGGGCGCAAATCGCATGGACTAGGTTTTGGGGCTGGGACCCGAAGGAAGTATGGGCATTGATTACGTTTCTCTTTTATGCTGCCTATCTTCATCTTCGCTTGTCGCGAGGCTGGCATGGTGAAAAGTCCGCATGGCTTGCTGTGATCGGCTTCGCCATTATTATGTTTAATCTCATCTTTGTCAACCTTGTCATTGCGGGGCTTCATTCTTACGCATAATCACAAGGAAAAGCCAACTTTTATGATTCAATTCGGCTTTTTGTTAAAATGAATGTAACAACGGAGAAAGCAGGAGGACTGTCTAATGGAACACACAACTCAAACGAAAATATTAGTCGTAGATGATGAGGCAAGAATTCGCCGCCTTTTAAAAATGTATTTAGAACGTGAGAATTATGAAATCGATGAAGCGGAAAATGGAGATGAGGCGATTCAAAAAGGGCTTCAAACCGATTACGACCTCATTTTGCTCGATTTAATGATGCCTGGTACAGATGGAATCGAAGTGTGTAATCAAATTCGAGACAAAAAAGCGACTCCAATCATTATGCTGACGGCAAAAGGAGAAGAAGCCAACCGCGTTCAAGGATTTGAGGCAGGAACGGATGACTACATCGTCAAACCTTTCAGCCCGCGTGAAGTGGTTTTACGTGTAAAGGCATTGCTCAGAAGATCGTCTCAAACGTCTTATTTGAATACTGGGACAACAACAAAGGATGTTCTTGTGTTTTCTCATCTTTCTATTGACCATGATGCACATAGAGTGACGGCTGATGGCAAAGAAGTCAGCCTCACGCCGAAGGAATATGAGCTTTTATATTTCCTTGCAAAAACACCAGATAAGGTCTATGACAGAGAAAAGCTGCTAAAAGAAGTATGGCAATATGAATTCTTTGGAGACTTACGAACAGTTGATACGCATGTCAAACGACTTCGTGAAAAACTGAATAAAGTGTCACCAGAAGCAGCGAAAAAAATCGTAACTGTATGGGGTGTCGGGTACAAATTTGAGGTCGGCGCTGAATGAAACTGTGGAAAAGTGTTGTAGGAAAGCTATGGTTAACCATTCTTTTCCTCGTCCTGATCGTTTTATCTATTTTAACTGTGCTTCTTTTAGAGTTCATTGAAAATTATCATGTAGAAGAAGCAAAATCTGATTTAACACAAATGGCAAACAAAGTAGCGGTCATTTTAGAAAGCCATGAGGATCAATCGCTTGCAAGGTCGATTACATCAGAGCTCGCTGACAAATTGACAAGTATTGCGATCATCCAAGAGGACGGGCTAGAGTGGTATTCGTCTGAAAAAGACGGGAAGCTTCCTGCGATTACAAAGAAACAAATTGAAGCAGACAGCGATTTAAATCAAGCACTGAAAGATCGTAAAAAAATCAGTAAACGTGCAGAACCTGATGCAGGCAATCAAAAAGATGAACGGATTGTAGTCGGTGTTCCATATGAGGCGAACGGAAAAAAAGGCATGGTCTTTCTTTCTCAGTCACTCCTCGCTGTAGAACAAACAACGAAACATACGACACGCTACATCTTTTTAGCCGCCGGAATTGCGATTGTACTGACCACTATATTCGCTTTCTTCTTGTCAACACGTGTCACCTATCCTCTCAGAAAGATGAGAGAGGGTGCACAAGATTTGGCGAAAGGGAAATTTGATACAAAGATTCCTATTTTAACGCAAGATGAAATTGGAGAACTGGCGATCGCCTTTAATCAAATGGGGAAGCAGCTTAAATTCCATATCACAGCCTTAAATCAAGAAAAAGAACATTTATCTAATATTTTAAGCAGTATGGCTGATGGCGTCATCACCATCAATATTGATGGAACGATCTTGATGACAAATCCTCCAGCAGAACGATTTTTACAGGCATGGTATTATGAGCAAAATATGAAGATCAAAGATGGAGATGAACTGCCGCCAGAAGCGCGCGAGCTATTTCATACAGCTGTCAGTACAGAAAAAGAGCAAATGATCGAAGTTACGCTGCAAGGGCGTACCTGGGTTCTTCTCATGTCTCCGCTGTATAATCAGCAGGATGTCAGGGGAGCAGTTGCAGTCCTTCGTGATATGACGGAGGAACGAAGACTTGATAAGCTGAGAAAAGATTTCATTGCCAATGTCAGTCATGAACTTCGTACACCAATTGCCATGCTGCAAGGGTACAGTGAGGCAATTGTAGATGATATTGCAGGATCAGAAGAGGAAAAGAAAGAGATTGCGCAAATTATCTATGATGAATCACTTCGAATGGGACGTCTTGTGAATGACCTTCTAGATCTAGCGAGAATGGAAGCAGGTCATATTACACTTAATCTTGAATCAACAGATACGGAAGAGCTGACAGAGAAGATTTACCGCAAGTTTCTCGGGATTGCGAAAGAAAAACAAATCGACCTTACGTATGATATTCAAGTCGATGAACCGAACTTTGTATTCGATCCAGATAAGATTGAGCAAGTGTTTACGAATCTCATTGATAATGCCATTCGTCATACACCAGAGGGCGGCGAGGTTCACTTCTCGGTTCAATCGGTGGAGAACGGACTGAAAATGGATGTAAAAGATTCGGGGAGCGGAATTCCCGAAGAGGATCTGCCCTTTATTTTCGAACGCTTCTATAAAGCCGATAAAGCAAGGACAAGAGGACGTTCTGGTACTGGACTTGGCCTTGCGATTGTGAAGAACATCGTCGAGGCACATCAAGGCTCTATACATGCTCATAGCAAAGCGGGTGCAGGTACACACTTCACATTCTATATTCCGAGAAAAAAGCAGGAACTCGTCTAATCTTGACGAAGAATCTTGTTACATGAGAAACACTTCTTTTCGTAAAGAAAATGAAGTGTTTTTTCTATTTTCAAATTTTTAAGGAGAAGTTAAACAAAAAGCCCTTTCCAAACTGTCGAACTTGTAATATATTTGTCATAAAGTTGTAATGTAACGTTTTATAAGAGTCACTCGACAAAAATAAGTGAACGGAGGGGTTTCCTATGCATGAAACCTTTCAAAAAATATATGATTCGTACCATCAAGATTTGTACCAGTTTTTATTTTATATGGTTAAAGATAAAAATCAGGCAGAGGATCTCGTACAGGAGGTTTACATTCGGGTACTTCACTCATATAAAACTTTTGAAGGAAGAAGCAGCGAGAAAACATGGCTGTTTTCAATTGCAAGGCATGTGGCGATTGACTGGTTTCGCAAGCAGCAAACCATTAGACAACGGGTACTCGGCACGTTTGATTGGGATAAGCAGGATGTAAAAGACCCAGACTTGCTCCCAGACGAACTGGCTGTACAGGATGAAAATACTAAAGAAATTTATGCAGCGCTTGATCACTGCACGATTGATCAAAGAGCTGTCATCATTTTAAGGTTTATCCAGGGCTACTCAATCATGGAGACGGCAAAGGCGCTAAAGTTCTCGGAAAGCAAAGTCAAAACAACGCAGCACCGAGGCCTGAAAGTGCTCCGAAAACATATGGAGCTTTTGAAGGAGGAGCTAGTGAATGAAAACGAACAGGTCCGATTGGAGCGAAGAACGAATCAAGGTGTTACTAAGTCAGCTTCCAAAGGTGGAGGACAACCGTTCATCTAAGCAGATATACCAGCAGGTGCTGATGGCAAGCGGGAAGAAAAAGAAAAGTGTCAAATGGATCGGTCCGGCGGTGGCAACCGTTGTGGTTTTATTTATGGCGTTTTTAATTTCTCCTCATTTATTTCAGCCGGCTGCTCAAGAACAGCACCAACAGATGAAAATGGAATCAAGTGCTGACAAAGGTCAGGCAAATGCCACATTAGAGCCCGTCAAACAGGCAAATGGTACCACACACGTTGTTTCTCATGAAGACAAGCAAAAGTATATGACGGTTGCATACATAGATGAATCGACATCTCAAGTGGTTCCCATTAGTATTGAAAAAGAGAATGAACATGGCCATTTGCAGGAAATGATGAACACATATGAACAGGTGCAGCTGCCTGAAATGACAAAGCCTCTTCAATCTTATCTTGAGATGGTGGACCTTCGTGAAAATGGGAATACACTTGTTTTTCAGTTAAAAAATGATTTGTCCCTTGATACGATAAAGGAAGCCAATCGATTTAAAGATATGGTAAAAGAAACGCTCAAATGGAGCAGGTATAAACAAGTGGAGGTCAGGTCAGTCAAAGGTTCTCATCTTCAATTAGGGACTAGCAGCTTTGGCACGATATCAATTGATAAACAAACGAAGAAAGCTTATTACGTGTTAGAAAATAAGAGCGGGACTTTTTTGGTGCCCTCAAAAACACATTATTCTACTTATGAAGATGCGGTAGAGGCCATGAAACGCACGAGTGATTCTGGACTTGAACCATTAATTAAAGAAGAACCCATTAAAGAAGTGACATCAAAAGGTAAGCATGTAACCATCACGTTTGGAGCATCAGCGCAATTATCGGACTCAATTGATCATACTCTACTCATTGAAGGTCTGCTGCTCACAGCGAAAGATTTTGGTTTTACAGATGTCACCATTCAATATGCAGGAACAGATCAAGTAGGACCATATGAATTAAATGAACCAATAGAGGTACCGGCTCTGCCGAATCCAGTTGTCATCAAAGAACGTTAAAGGACGCAAGCATTTCATTGCGTTCTTTTTTGATGTATAGAAAATGATCTTCTTGCTGTATACTAAGCTGTCATGAAAAGAACCTCAAAGAAGGGGAGTCACTGATGAAAAGGTATTGCTTCATAGGTGCCAGCTGTTTTTTGCTCTTGATCTTAGCGCCATTTGCCCATGCACAGAAGACAACCGAATGGGTGGAACCAGTGAAAGGAGAAGTCACTGACTTGTTTGGGACAAGGGGCGGTTCGCATAAGGGATTAGATATAGCTGCGCCAGAAGGAGAATCCATTTTTGCTGCAAGTGAAGGTGTGGTCACGCGTTCGTATGTATCGGCTACATATGGAGAAGTTGTATTTATTCAGCATCCGAATGGATACGAAACTGTCTATGCTCATTTACACGAGCGTTTTGTGAAAAAGGGTGACCATGTACAAGCGGGACAGCCGATTGGTATAATTGGCAACACAGGGGCCTCCAGAGGCACACATTTGCATTTTGAAGTACATCGTGGCAATTGGTCAGTGAGCAAAGAGGATGCGATAGATCCGCTCAAAATGATTGCTCTGGAACGTTTCCGAGAGCCGGCTCTTCATGTAAATGGACATGAAAAAAATACATATGTCATTAAACAAGGGGATACCCTTTGGTCGATAGCAAAGGCGCATGAAATGACTGTGGAACAATTGAAAAAGATCAATGAGCTGAACACTCACCTCATTCGAACAGGAGACCGTTTAATGGTTTCAACAAAATAAACCTCATGCAAAGCATGAGGTTTATCACTGTTTTTTATAGGTCAATCAGGCGGACAGAAAGAATATCCTGCACTTCAGTTAATTTTTTCACAATTTCGTCCTCTAGATGCTTGTCGAAAGAAAGCATCATAATGGCTTCGCCGCCTTTTTCTTTACGTCCCACCTGCATTGTTGCGATGTTGACATCATGGTCGCCTAAAATCTGTCCAACCTTTCCAATCACACCAGGTGCATCTGTATGCTGGATGTAGACAAGGTGTCCATCTGGGTAAAAATCAATATTAAAGCCATTAATAGAAACGACGCGTTCCCCTAAATGCGGAATGTAAGTCGCTTTAAGAGTAAAGGTTGAAAGATCACCTTTGACTTCAATAGAAATACTGTTCTCGTAACCAGATTCGCTGGAAGAAATTTTTTCACTAAAGCTAATGCCTCGTTCTTTTGCGACCATTCCAGCATTTACTTCATTCACAGTCGAATCAACACGCTCTTTTAAAAAGCCTGACAGGAGACTCTTTGTGATAAATGATGTTTCGAGTTTTGAAATAGAGCCTTCATAAGAAATGCCTACTTCTTTTACAGGTTCTCTCATGGATTGAGAGACAAGACGTCCAAGTTTCCCTGCAAATTGATGATAAGGCTGAATCTTTTTGAACTCGTCTTTTGTCATCGCTGGTAGATTAATAGATGACATGACAGGAAGGCCTTTTGCAAATTGAAGGACTTCTTCAGATACTTGCGCCGCTACATTTAATTGTGCTTCTTTTGTAGAGGCACCAAGATGCGGAGTTGCAATGACGTGTGGATGATCCACAAGCGGATTATCAGTTGGAGGTTCTACCTCGAATACATCAAGTGCAGCTCCTGCGACATGGCCGCTTTCAAGTGCCTCAAGAAGGTCAGCTTCGTCAATAATGCCGCCGCGCGCACAGTTTACAAGGCGAACACCTTTTTTCGTTTTTGCAATCGTTTCTTTATTGAGAAGTCCTCTTGTTTCTTTTGTTAATGGCGTATGTACAGTAATAATATCTGATACTTCGAGTACTTCATCAAGTGATTTCGCATTGACGCCAATTTTTTCTGCACGTTCTTTTGTGAGAAATGGGTCAAACACGTTGACTGTCATGCCAAATGCTCTTGCACGCTGGGCGATTTCACTTCCGATTCTGCCTAAACCGACAATCCCAAGAGATTTTCCGTAAAGCTCAGCACCAACATATGCACCTCTGTTCCATTCTTTTGATTTGACAGAAATATTGGCTTGCGGAATATGACGCATAAGTGATGAAATCATAGCGAACGTATGCTCAGCTGTCGAGATCGTATTACCGTTTGGTGCATTGATTACAATGACGCCATGCTTGGTCGCTTCATCAATGTCAATATTGTCTACTCCCACACCGGCACGGCCGACAATTTTTAATGAAGTCATTTTTTCATAAAGCTCTTTCGTTACTTTTGTGGCACTTCTGACAAGTAAGGCATCAAACGTGTGTAATTCATCTTCTGCTTCTGCTACATTTTTTTGGACAATTTCAACAAAATCTGATTCTAAAAGTGGTAGAAGACCATCATTGCTCATCTTATCTGAGACTAATACTCGAAACATCGTAAGATTTCCTCCTAAAATAAACGTCATAAATATCTGATAATTTACCATATTCCTTTTCACTGTGTCAATCAAATTAAAGCAGTAAAGTGAAAAAGAAAACACGAACATTTCTTTGTGTCTTTATAAAGAATGAACACCTTTAAACAAAAGATAACCAATTTTTGCGCATTTGTCATTAGAATTTTTGTGTTTTTTACGATTTCTTAAAACTGATGAATTTGCTCAGGATTTTTATCTGTACAAATGCTCATATATCATATATAATGATGTCGAATTGAATAATGATCAATCTTCGGGGCAGGGTGCAATTCCCTACCGGCGGTGATGAGCATAGTCTCTAAGCCCGCGAGCCTTTTTGGCAGGATTCGGTGTGATTCCGAAGCCGACAGTATAGTCTGGATGGGAGAAGATGGAGGTTCATAAACGTTGAAAACATTGATGTTCACACGTTTATTTGTCTAGCCCAATTTCCCCGCTCCTGTTTTCAAGGGCGGTTTTTTTGTGGCTAAAATGGAACAATCCTCTTTTCGAAAGATTTGATCGAAAAGGAGAGAGAATATTGAATCAAAGTAAAGTAAAGCGTTTAGTCGTAATCAGTATGCTTAGCAGTATTTCATTTGTTTTAATGTTATTAAACTTCCCGTTCCCTGGGCTTCCAGGATATTTGAAAATTGATTTCAGCGATATTCCAGCGATTATTGCGATTTTAATTTATGGGCCGGGTGCAGGTATTGCTGTTGAGGCGTTAAAAAATGTACTGCATTATCTCATTCATGGCAGTATGTCTGGTGTTCCTGTTGATCAAGTAGCGAACTTTACAGCAGGCGTATTGTTCATTTTACCAGTGGCCTTCATTTTCAAAAAAATCAAATCGGCAAAGGGAATTGTATGGTCTATGTTCTTGGGCACAGTGCTTATGACTGTGATGATGAGTATTTTAAATTACTTCCTGTTTCTGCCGGCTTACACATGGTTTTTAAATGCACCTCAACTTTCGGATAATATGCTCAAGGCGACGATAACAGCAGGGATATTGCCTTTTAATCTTATTAAAGGCATCATCATTACCATCGTGTTTAGCCTCATTTTTGTGAAAATGCGTCCATGGTTTGAAAATAAACGCCGACTTCAAAATAGTTAATATAAAAAAAGCCCCTGTATAAGGGGCTTTTAGATTGTTGACAAAGAGCTAAAATGATCTTTATTTTAGCTCTTGTCTTCATTTCAGCGTGATAGAAAACCTTTGCAGTCTAGGAAGGACGAGTACCGGAGCGGAGCGAATTGAATATTCGTGAGCACTGGAGCGCAGACCTGACACCGAATGCGAGGGTTTGTTTACATGCTGAAAGCCCCTGTATAAGGGGCTTTTATACTATTCATGCTTAAGCGGGTCACCATCGAAAGATTCGTCCGCAACTTTGATTGAATCTGTTGGACATCCTTCAAATGCATCAAGCATATCTTCTTCAAGTACCTCTGGAACTTCTACAGTCCCTTGGTTGTCATCAAGCGTAACAAATGCAATGCCTTCATCATCATAATCATAAATGTCTGGAGCAGCTGCACCGCATGCGCCGCAAGCAATACATGTGTCTTTGTCTACAATTGTATATTTTGCCATGTTAAAAAAATACCTCCCAGATTGTTCGATGGAACAAATGGTCTAACCTTTTTAGTTTCACCGATAAAAAACAATTTCCTCAAACCTTATTGTAATGATTTTAATTTCACATTTCAACTGTAAAGTGATTGAGAATGCTTATCACATAAGGGTTTGTTCATAACTTTCCCCCACAAATTGAGTTTAAACATTTCTTCTTCTATGAAATCTGTTAAAATAAAGGGAGAAAATATTCGAATTTTGTCAGGAAGACAGGTGCTTTGGCGAATGACTCTTCATTACTTGGATGTCATGTTAATGGACAGCGTATATAAATTGAACGGCGAACGCTCCATAAGTGCTGTCTACCATCTTTTTAAAGGAAAAAAATCATCACAAACCATACAGGATGCCAGTTTGTTTCAGCTTTCAAAGTATTTCGGCTGTTACCCGGGGTTTACGAGGGATCAGCTGAATCGCTCTACTATAAAGCTTGACGAAAAGCACTACATCAAAAAAACAGGGGAGACATTCATTGTTACAGATGCAGGACAGAAAATGCTAAACCAGTATTTCTCAGAAAAACCGATGCCCGCTTATTTTCATGGTGCCAAATATCATGATAAAGCAAAGGTGTTATGGATGAGGCTCTCGTTACTTGTACAAGTGCTGTCTCACCATCTGGCTGGATCGCATCAATATGTCCCAATACAAAGAGATGTATCTGTACAGAGCTGGACGAAATCCTTCTTAAAACAGCATCACGAGAAGAATAAGCTATCGGAAGAGCTGCATCATGAACTCGAAAAGCTCCTTAGCCGTATAAGTGATCAAGAGGCGCTGATATTTGTTTATTCATTGACCTCAAATGAAAGAATTGGGCGTACGTATCAGCAAATGGCAGAGTGGCTAAAAGAAGATGTGTGGTATGTGTACCTGCTTTTTTGGAATGTCCTCCATTATTTTATTCATGCTGCCCAAAAAGGTGAGGCGCAGCTCATGCAAAAGCTCGTAGGTGACCTTGAATTCAAACGCGTGCTGACAACCTCTACGCACAAAACGCTCGAGCTTGTGCAAAAAGGCTTTGATATTGATCAAATTGCTCACATTCGCTCTTTAAAAAAGGCAACGATCGAAGACCATATTGTCGAGCTTTCCATACATGAACCGAGCTTCTCAATAGAGCCGTATGTGAGCGAAGAACAGCAGCAGGCCATTCATGCAGTAGCTAGAGAGCTTCAAACAAATAAGATGAAGCTGATTAAAGAAAAACTCGAACATCCATTTACTTATTTTCAAATACGATTGGCTCTGACAAGGATGGTGAAAGCAAATGGATAAGCTTCATCAGACGCTCATGCGATATTTTGGTTACGACTCATTTAAAACGGGTCAAAAGGACATTATTCAAAGTGTACTGAATCAAAAGGATACGGTGGCCATGCTGCCTACTGGCGGCGGGAAATCCATCTGCTATCAAATTCCCGGCTATATGACAGATGGATTAGTTCTCATTATTTCGCCGCTGTTATCGCTTATGGAGGATCAAGTCGAACGAATGAAAATGCGCGGAGAAAAACGAGTGGCGGCACTGAACAGCACATTGTCTTTTCAGGAGAGACGACATATTATTCGGCATTTGCCATCATATAAATTTTTATTCGTCGCCCCTGAGGCATTAATGTCAGAGGTGCTGCTAGAACAGCTCAAATCGATGCATATTGGTCTGTTCGTTGTCGATGAAGCCCATTGTATATCCGAATGGGGGCATGATTTCCGTCCGGAATATTCCAAGCTGGGAGAATGGAGAGAAGCGTTAGGTCATCCTGTCGCCTTAGCACTGACGGCAACTGCAACAAAACAAACGCTAAAAGATACCGTACAAACGTTAAGATTGCAGCATCCAGACTTTCATATCCATTCTGTCAACCGGCCAAACATCGCTTTAGTCAAAGAAGCGCACGAAACGAAAGAAGCAAAAGAAAAACGGGCTATTGAGCTTGTTGAATATCTGCAAGGCCCCGGTCTGATTTATTGTCCAACCCGGCAAATGACAGAAGATATGGCGCTCATTATGAAACAAAAAACCCATCAGCGTGTAGAGTATTACCATGGCGGGATGGATGCAGGAGACCGTATGCTTATTCAGCAGCAATTTATCAGCGGACAGCTTGATCTTATTTGTTGTACAAGTGCTTTTGGAATGGGAATTGATAAAGCAGATATACGATTTGTTATTCATATGAGCCCGCCGCAGTCAATTGAAGCATTTATGCAGGAAATTGGAAGAGCAGGACGGGACGGGAAAAAGAGTGTCAGCATTCTTTTATATACAGAAGAGGATGCGGATATTCAACAGCATTTAATACAAGCAGAGGGCTTTGATGAGCCAGAAATTGATTTCTTCTTAGCCAGGCTGACACAAATGCAGACAAATGATGAAAAGAAATTACGTGAACAATTGATGGAATCAGGGCTTCAGGAGACACGTGCAAGAATGCTGATTCATTATTACAGGATGTATCAGTCTGACGAGCCGCGTGTGCTGCTGATGAAACTGAAAGAGAAATTGCAGGACAGACAAACAGAAAAACTGAGAAAAGTGTGGCAATTTAAGGAGCGGATCACAGATCATGGCTGCTTTAGACAATCTCTGTTATCATACTTTTACGAACAGCTTGATCAAACAGAGAGCGCATCCTCTGGCAGCTGCTGCTCTTCTTGCGGACTTGACCTGTCTGATTATGAAAAAAAAGATCAACCATTGGAGCTGAATGAAATGACACACTGGAAGACCGTGCTGGATCGTATGTTTCATCTGACAAAAGAGGCGCAGCATTGATTGAACAACATCGCCGGATCATCGAAAAATTAACCGATCGACAAGTGGTAGAACAGCTGTATTTCACGCAGCTGTTGATGCTGGTCATTTCTTTTTTACTAGGTATATTTATGTTCGATCATTGGACAGATTTCACATCTCTATGGGAGATCCAAGATGCGCGGATACTGACTTATGGAATTGGCGGCGCTGCGGTTGTGATTATTGTGGATGCGATTGTCATGAAGGTGTTTCCTGCTCATATGTATGATGATGGCGGATTAAATGAAAAAATGTTCAAAAACCGTAGCATCCCGCATATTGTTTGGTTAACACTGCTCATCGCCTTTTCAGAGGAAATTCTATTCCGAGGGATCGTCCAGCAGCAATTTGGACTGGAAATTGCCAGTATTGTGTTTGCGCTCCTTCACTTTCGCTACTTATCAAAAATACTCTTGTTTATCCTTGTGGTTTCTATTAGTATTTTTTTAGGACTTTTATACGAGTGGACGGGGAATTTATTTGTTCCTGTCATGACCCATTTTGTCATTGACTTAGTCTTTGCTTGTCAAATTCGTTTGAAATATAGGGGGAGGGATGAACATGGAAGAAATGTCGAGAATGAAGAGAAAGAAGGAGCAGCTGACAAACATCCATGACGATGATGTTGAGAAGATTTTTGAAGAAGAAGTTGAGCCTTCAGATGACTCTCACTTTCCTACACGAGAAGATTTCCATGAATATAAAAAGCAGCGCACGAAAAAGGTGCGCAATCCATTGTTTACAACACTGGCTATTATCTTTCCTATTATTGTCGTCACGGTGTTCTTCCTTTTGATTTACTACACATCAAAGGAAATCAACCATAATAATAATCAAGATGTATATAATATTGATTCTACATCAAGTGCTGACACAGACCCAGTCCCGTCAGCACTTGCCGAAACAAAAAATGACTCAAGTGCTGATAAAGCGGATGCGTCTGATGATGAGAAGCAAAAGAAAGAGGAAGAAAAACAACGATCGAAAGAAAAAGCTGAACAGAAGAAAAAAGAAAAAGCTGCTAAAGAGAAAGAAGAGCGTGAACAAGCAGCGAAAGAAAAAGAACGCGCGAGAGCTGAAGCTGCCAAAAAGCGTGAACAGCAGCAGCTAGCCTTGCAAAAGCAGCAGGAAGAGAAAAAAAGAAAAGAAGCCGAAGAGAAAAAGAAGCAGGAAGAAAAGCCAGTCCGTGTCGTGCAGCACACTGTTGGTCCAGAGGAAAACCTGTATCGAATTTCAATGAAGTATTACAAAAACCGTTCGGGTGAAGAGAAAATTAGAGCCTATAATCATTTAAAAGGTAACAGCGTATACAGTGGTCAAGTGCTGAATATTCCACTAGAAAACTAATCACCTGACATGAATGAAGAAGCACGCACATACATATGTAGAAAAAAGGGACAGGGTGTATGTGATGACATTACACGCAATCAGCCGATATATGGATCAGCCGACACAGAAGATGATGGAAACATTGATCAAAAGAAAGCATAAATATGAGGGTTTTGCCAAGCAGTGCAAAAGATGGCAATGGACAGCCCTTCTATCGCTGGCCATTCTTTTGTTTTATTTTGTGATCACGGCAAATGCGGGAGGCGGCTCGCTTCAGCCGGAAGCCATGATTGCCACACTGCTTGGTCATGAAGTATTTCTGTTTTGGATCATGGCCGAGGTCTTTGCTGTTTACGCATCTTATTACTATAAGAAAAAAGAAGAAAAGGCTGAGGATGAATATCATCGGCTTCGATGTGAAATTATACAAAAAAGCACAGATTTATGGCCGCAGTCAAATCAGTGGAAAGAGCGCGAGACGGTTTTTCACTATATGCAGAAGCAGTATGACATTAATCTCTATTATGAAAGTAAATAAATGAGAAAAAAGACGTTTAACAGTTGAAACGTCTTTTTTCTTTCAAGCGTCTTATGAAAGAAAGATACGTAAGGGAGCCATTTGTGATGAAATATGCCATCGGATTTACTGCCGCCATTGCGGCTGTTACAACAGGTGTGTGTGTAACGGCAAAAATGGTGAAAACGGCAAAACAAAACAACATCAAAAAGCATTATTTTACAATAGAAGCACTTCAATCAGACCGGCCTGCTGTCATTTTCTTTATTTCTGATACACACAGACGTCTCATCAGTGACACTTTATTAGCAGAAATCAGACAGGAAGAGCCAGATGTGATTATGATTGGTGGAGATTTAGCAGAAAAAGGTGTGCCCTACGCAAGGATTGAAGAAAATGTGAAACGTTTATCAAGAATTGCGCCGGTTTATTTTGTTTGGGGAAATAATGATCATGAGCTGCACCAGCAAAGGTTTAAAGAGATTCTTCATGCATACGATGTCACGACTTTGCAAAATGAAACGGCTGTATGGAATTTCGAAGGCCAGCGAATCAAAATCGGAGGAATTGATGATATACGGCTTGAAAAAGCAGATTATGAAGCCATACGGCCTGAGTTTGTAAAAGATGATGTCAATATTCTTTTATCACACAATCCAGATGTACATCATTTGATGAGTGAAGAAGAGGGAATCGATCTTGTCCTGAGCGGTCATACGCATGGGGGACAGATCCGAATTGGGAAATTTGGTCCGTATGAAAAAGGAAGAACAGGCCAGGTCAAAGGTGCGTTCTTTCTCATTAGTAATGGCTACGGGACCACAAAAATTCCCATGCGTCTCGGAGCAGAACCAGAAACCCATCTGATCTATTTAATGCCTCTAAAAACGCGTTAACTTGCGGCACCCTCAATATTTTCCATAAAAGTCACCGTAAGCATAGCTTCATGCTTGTCTTCCGTCTTGACACAGTGTAAACTGAATACAAAATTAAGAACCTATGACTCATCATCTCATATACTACAGTATGATGTGTGTTTAGAAGAGGCAGGAGGGAACGTTATGCGACTGGAGCGTCTGAATTATAATAAAATCAAAATTTTTCTCACACTAGATGACCTGACAGACCGAGGTCTTACGAAAGAAGACCTTTGGAAAGATTCGTTCAAAGTCCATCAGCTGTTTAAAGACATGATGAACGAGGCGAATCAGGAGCTCGGTTTTGAAGCGAATGGACCGATTGCTGTTGAAGTATTTTCTCTTCAGGCGCAGGGGATGGTCGTCATTGTCACAAAGAGTCAGCAGGAAGATGCTGATGATGAGTTTGATGAAGATTACATTGAGATGCAAGTCAAGCTCGACGAGAGTAAGCATGTGCTCTATCAATTTGCCTCGTTTGAAGATGTGATTCAACTGTCCCATAGTTTAAGTCGTATTGGACTTTTAGGGGGTACAGTTTACCATTATGAAGGTCAATATTATCTCAGCCTGGATGATGTTGGAGAATTATCTGCTGATACAGTCATTTCGATTTTAGCAGAGTTTGGTTCACCTACGACACTCACCATTCACCGGCTAAAAGAATATGGAAAAGTGATCATGCAAGAAGATGCTGTGAAAACGATTCAAATGTATTTTTAATCACTTTTTTCTATTATATTTAATACTGTTGTGATGAAACAACAGTATTTTTTTATATCCTTTTTTATATTTATAAACGCTGATATTTTATTTTGATAAAAAACGCTTTTTACCTTTGCTTTACCAGTACGAAGGTGTATACTATTGCTTGAAAGGGAGCAGTAGATCATGAAAGATTTCTAGGGGGTTTATTTTAATGGCAGCCGATCAAAACGCCGCTCATAACGCAGAAGATAAGCTAGATGTTTTAAAGTCAACTCAAACCGTCATACATAAAGCGCTTGACAAATTAGGGTATCCGCAGGAAGTGTATGAATTGCTGAAGGAGCCAATTCGTCTATTAACGGTCAAAATTCCAGTACGTATGGACGATGGATCGGTGAAAATTTTCACTGGTTACCGTGCACAGCACAATGATGCTGTCGGTCCGACAAAAGGCGGAATCCGTTTCCACCCGAACGTTACGGAAAAAGAAGTAAAAGCGCTTTCAATTTGGATGAGTTTAAAATGTGGAATTGTGGATCTTCCTTATGGCGGAGGAAAAGGCGGTATTATCTGTGATCCAAGAGAAATGTCATTCAGAGAGCTTGAAAAACTAAGCCGCGGCTATGTTCGCGCCATCAGTCAAATCGTTGGACCAACAAAAGATGTTCCAGCACCAGACGTGTTTACGAACTCTCAAATTATGGCATGGATGATGGATGAATATTCTAGAATTGATGAATTTAACTCGCCAGGATTTATTACAGGAAAACCAATTGTTCTTGGAGGATCACACGGACGTGATACTGCAACAGCAAAAGGTGTGACGATCTGCATCAAAGAAGCGGCGAAGAAAAAAGGAATTGACATTAACGGAGCTCGTGTTGTCGTACAGGGATTCGGAAATGCAGGAAGCTACTTAGCTAAATTCATGTATGATGCTGGAGCAAAAATCGTAGGGATTTCAGATGCATACGGCGGATTATACGATGAAGATGGTCTAGACATTGACTACTTGCTTGACCGACGTGACAGCTTTGGAACCGTCACTAAACTATTTAACGATACAATTACAAACCAAGAGCTGCTTGAGCTGGATTGTGATATCTTAGTACCTGCAGCCATTGAAAACCAAATCACAGAAGATAATGCGGCAAACATTAAAGCCAAAATTGTCGTAGAAGCAGCAAACGGTCCAACGACACTGGAAGGAACCAAAATTCTTTCAGATCGTGGTGTACTGCTTGTTCCAGACGTGCTTGCGAGTGCGGGTGGTGTAACTGTTTCTTACTTTGAATGGGTTCAGAATAACCAAGGGTTCTACTGGACTGAAGAAGAAGTTGAAACTCGTTTAGAAGATATGATGGTGAAATCATTTAATAATATTTATGAAATGGCGCAAAACCGCCGAATTGATATGCGTCTTGCTGCATATATGGTCGGTGTACGTAAAATGGCTGAAGCTTCTCGATTCAGAGGCTGGATTTAAGCGGCTGATTTGCATCGCGCCTTAAAATCTCCTATCCTTAAATAGGAGATTTTTTTATGGAATGGAACAAAGAATCAAACAGCCCAGCAATTGTTATTGCAGTGAAATGACAGGAGTGGAACAAATGAAACAAGAAAAAGCGATCATAATAGGAGGCGGCCCATGCGGGTTATCAGCTGCCATCGCATTCAAGCAAATTGGGATTGATGCACTTGTGATTGAAAAGGGGAATGTCGTGAACAGTATTTATCATTACCCTACACATCAAACCTTTTTTAGTACAAGTGAAAAGCTTGAAATCGGTGATGTCGCTTTTATTACTGAGAACCGTAAGCCCGTTCGTATTCAGGCACTTTCTTATTACCGAGAGGTCGTCAGACGAAAAAAACTGCGTGTACATGCTTTTGAAAAAGTAAACGCCGTGACAAAACAAGATGGCCGTTTTACGGTAAATACATCAAAAGACAACTATTCATGTGATTACGTCGTCATTGCGACTGGCTACTATGATCATCCAAACTATATGAACGTCAAAGGAGAAGACCTTCCTCACGTATATCACTATTTTAAAGAAGGACATCCATATTTTGATAAAGATGTGACGGTGATCGGCGGAAAGAACTCCAGTGTGGATGCTGCGCTAGAACTTGTGAAATGCGGAAGCAGAGTCACTGTGCTGTATAGAGGAACCGAATATTCATCCAGCATCAAGCCTTGGATACTACCAGAGTTTGAAGCGCTTGTCCGTAATGGAACAATTCGAATGGAGTTTGGTGCGCAGGTGAAAGAAATCACAGAAGAAGATGTGATCTTTACAAACCAGCAAAATCAAACGGATCGAGTGAAAAGTGACTATGTATTTGCTATGACTGGCTATCATCCAGATCATTCTTTCTTAGAAAAAATGGGTGTCACGATTGATCCAGAATCAGGCCGTCCAGCATTTGATGAACAGACGATGGAAACGAATGTTGAAGGTATTTTCATTGCGGGAGTCATTGCTGCTGGAAATAATGCCAATGAAATTTTCATTGAAAATGGAAGATTTCATGGCGGACTCATTGCAGAAGAAATCAACAAAAGAATCAACGGATAAAAAAAGAACTGAATCCTTCAAAGGGGTTCGGTTCTTTTTTATATAAATTGGGATTATATAGAAAGATATTTTAGAAAAATGGGCCCGAGTCATATAAAAAAAGGGTAAATCATGGTACGATAATGAAGGATAATGTAGGGAAAGAGGTCTGGTTATGATCGCAATCATCTCAGCAGGTTTAGCTCCCGGCATCGCACTTTTAAGTTATTTTTATTTGAAAGATCAGTACGACAATGAGCCGGTTCACATGGTCATCAGATCTTTTATGCTAGGTGTCATACTTGTGTTTCCAACCATGTTTATTCAATATGTCCTTCAAGAGGAAAATATCGCAACAAACCCTATCTTGATTTCATTTGTGACGTCGGGCTTTTTAGAGGAATCATTAAAATGGTTTATTTTAATGGTCAGCGTTTATGCACATGCCCAGTTTGACGAACACTATGACGGAATTGTGTATGGAACGAGTGTCTCACTTGGTTTTGCAACACTTGAAAATATCCTTTACTTAGTCGGTCACGGGGTCGAATATGCGTTTACCCGTGCTTTATTACCTGTATCAAGTCACGCATTATTTGGTGTTGTGATGGGTTTTTATATCGGAAAAGCCCGCTTCTCTGATAAAAAAGAGCAGCGCAAATGGCTGATTCTTTCTTTAACGCTCCCTGTGCTGTTTCACGGCCTGTATGATTTCATTCTATTAGGGATGAAAAACTGGGGATATATCATGGTGCCGTTCATGATTTTTTTATGGTGGTTTGGTTTAAGGAAAGCAAAAAAAGCCCGTGCGGTAAAAATGGTGCAAATTTAATTTTGGAAAACGTCCTATTTGTTTATAGGGCGTTTTTTTGTCTTTTCCATCCAATTCTCTCCTGTGTTGAATGTATAAAAATAGGGATCGGAAGAAACATATATTCAAACATCAAAGTACAGGAGGATCAAATATGGATAAAGCTCGTTTCATGAAACAAATTGTTCTTATCTTCTCAATCGTTCTTCTTGCGTCTTCACTTTTGACAGCCAGTAAAAGTGAAGCCTTCACCGCCCAAGTCATCCAGCGCGGGGCAACAGGAGAAGATGTAGTCGAGCTGCAAGCGCGGCTCCAATACAATGGTTTTTACAATGGCAAAATCGATGGCGTCTATGGCTGGGGAACGTACTGGGCCGTTCGCAACTTTCAAAGCCAATTTGGCATGAAGAAGGTCGATGGACTTGTAGGTGAGAAAACAAAAAGCTTATTAGTTCAAAAGACGAAATACTACAAAGAGTTTGTTCAAAAGCAGCTGCAGGAAGGGAACCAGTTTACCCATTATGGCGGGAAGCCTCTTGATCAGCAAACAAAGGCTCCTGCGCAAAGAAGTTCGCAAAAAAAGACAGCCCAAGGTACAAACGAAAATCAAAAAAGTCAAGGTGGATCATCTGGGAAGTCTGGCAATCAGTCAGGCAGCCAGCAGGGAAATCAAACACCAAAACAAACAGCAGCCAACATGCCTGGTGGTTTTTCTAGTAATGACATTCAGCTCTTGTCGCAAGCTGTGTACAGTGAAGCAAGAGGTGAGCCGTATGAAGGACAGGTGGCCATCGCGGCCGTTATCTTAAACCGTTTGAACAATCCGACCTTTCCAAATACGATCGCAGGAGTCATTTTTGAACCGCTTGCGTTTACTGCTGTAGCAGATGGGCAATTTTATATGACGCCAGATGAAACGGCAAAAAAAGCTGTATTTGATGCAATCAATGGCTGGGATCCATCTGAGAGCGCCATCTATTACTTTAATCCTGATACAGCAACAAGTCCATGGATTTGGGGAAGACCACAAATTAAACGAATCGGGAAACATATATTCTGCGAATAAAAAGAGGTGTAAATAAATGATCAGAGGAATATTGATTGCTATTTTAGGAATTGCTGTCATCTCAACAGGTTATTGGGGCTATAAAGAACATCAAGAAAAAGACGCCGTACTGCTTCATGCTGAGAACAACTACCAAAGAGCATTCCATGATTTAACGTATCAGGTGGATCAGCTGCATGACAAACTGGGCGCAACACTTGCGATGAACAGCCAAACATCCATCTCACCAGCACTTGCAGATGTATGGAGAATGTCATCAGAAGCGCATAACAATGTCAGCCAGCTCCCGCTTACATTGATGCCTTTTAATAAAACGGAAGAATTCCTGGCGAATGTCGGAGATTTTAGCTACAAATCATCAGTCAAATCTTTATCAGATGAACCATTAAATAAAGATACGCACAAAACCATTACAGCTCTATATAATCAAGCGTCAGATATCCAAAACGAACTTAGACAAGTGCAGCACCTCGTACTTAATAAAAACTTAAAATGGATGGATGTTGAAATGGCGCTCGCTGACGGCGATCGAAAGAACGACAACACCATCATTGACGGGCTGAAAACAGTCGAGAGAAATGCAGATGCATTTGCAGATGTCGATCTTGGGCCTACAAATGTGTCCACAGAAAAAGAAACACAAGGCTACAATCATTTAAAAGGCGATAAGATTTCAAAAAAAGAAGCGATCCGCATTGCACAGCAATTCACACCAGACCATAATCAACATTTTAAAGTGAGAAAAAGCGGCAGCAAAACCAATCGCGACGTGTACAGCTTATCGATGTCTGATCCAGACAGCCATGCAAACTTTTATCTAGATTTAACTGAAAAAGGAGGACACCCAGTCTACCTACTTCAGAATCGTGACGTGAAAAAACAGAAAATCAGTTTGAATGAGGCATCAGAAAAAGCACTCAGCTTCCTAAAGAAGCAAGGGTTTGACACAGAATCGTTCCATTTAGATGAAAGTGCACAATTTGATAATATCGGTGTATTTACCTATGTTCCTCTTCAGAAAAATGTTCTGCTTTATCCAGATAGTATACGCATGAAAGTCGCATTGGACGATGGTGAGGTTGTTGGGTTTTCAGCGAAGGATTACTTAACGAATCATAAAACACGCGACATTAAAGCACCTAAAATCTCGCAAAAAGAAGCGAAGAAAACATTAAATCAGCATGTAAAGATCGAAGATACTCATTTAGCGATTGTGCAAAATGATATGTCAGAGGAAGTTCTATGCTATGAGTTCCTCGGAACGATAAAAAACGATACGTATCGCATGTTCATTAATGCAGATACTGGAAAAGAAGAACGAGTAGATAAACTAAAAAACGCAGAACCTATATATAAAGACCTATAGAAAAGGAAACGAGGAAAAGGCTAATAAGTCTTTTCCTTTTGTTTTAGACATGGTTTAATATAGGAGAGGATACGATTTCACAGATGAAAAGAGTGATGAGGAATGTTACAAATAGGGGATGCAATCACAATTGAATATGTCAATGAGAACAAAGAAGTGAAAACAGCAAAATCGAAGATTTTGGAAAATAATAACGATGATATTTGCATTAATTATCCAGCTGATAAAGAAACGGGACGCACCATCTACTTAAACCAGCAAACAGAAATCACCGTCTTCTTTTTTGACGAAAACCAAATTCCATACAAATGTACAAGCGAAGTCATCGGAAAAAGAAAAGAAGATATTCCGATGATTGTCATTTCCATTCCGCCAAAAGAAGAAATGATTCGCCTTCAGCGTAGAGAATATCTGAGAGTGGATACGATGGTCAAAGCTACTATCATGCAAACGGACGAAGAGGCCTTTGAGACGTTTATTGTAAATATGAGTGCTGGCGGCGTAGCAATCTCTGTTCCTGAGGGCGTGTCATTGAAAGAATATGGAGAAGTGGTCACAGAGTTTGAACTTCCCCTAAATGAGCCCGTGAAAATAAAAGCGGTTGCAGAGATGAATCGAGTATATGAAGATGAACAGTCTGGCAAAAAAAGAGCGATCATGGAGTTTTCAGAGATCACAAATGACCACCAGCAGCACATCATGAAATACTGCTTCCAGCAGCAGCTTTTAACACGTGTGAAAAAAGCATAAGAATAAAGGGTGTAAAAAGCTTCCATACTAGAGAGGAAAGAATCTAGCGTGGAGGCTTTTTGTATGAAGACAATGGAAAGATGGTTATTGAAAGTGGTGCTCATTCAGCTTGTTTTATTGCTCACCGTTCAGATCACACTTCATTTGACGAAAGGAGAACTTTTTTTGTCAAAAGTCGTGCAGTATGAGGGTGTGAACAACATGAGCATTGAAGAATGGATTGAAACGTTTAAGCAGAAGGATTGATAGAAAATTCCCCCGTTTGAGCGGTGATCGTGTTACAATTCATAAGGGAGATTCAATCAAGGAGAGGTATTATGAAAAAGAAATTATCTATTGCAATTGACGGTCCTGCAGCAGCAGGCAAAAGCACTGTGGCAAAAATTGTCGCAGCCAAAAAATCATATATTTATATTGATACAGGTGCTATGTACCGCGCGATTACACTTGCGGCACTCAATCAAGGTGTAGACCTTGAAGACGAACAGGCACTTGATTCATTACTGAAAAAAACGGTCATTGAACTAGTCACAACAGACGAGGGTCAAAAAGTCCATCTAAACAATACGGATATCACAGAGGATATTCGCACAGACCGCGTAAGCAACCAAGTATCGGTTGTTGCAAAGCACAGAGCTGTTCGGGAAGAAATGGTCCGCAGGCAGCAAGAGCTTGGCAAACGAGGCGGCGTCGTTATGGACGGAAGAGACATAGGCACTCACGTACTTCCAGATGCTGAAGTGAAAATTTTCTTGCTTGCATCAGTAGAAGAAAGAGCAAAACGCCGCTTTGAAGAGAATCAGAAAAAAGGCTACGATGTCAATTACGATCAGCTGATCGAAGAGATTGCAAGACGCGATAAGCTTGATTCTGAGCGCGAAGTTTCACCTTTGAAGAAAGCAGATGACGCCATTGAAATTGACACCACTTCCCTTTCTATTCAAGAGGTGGCAGGGAAAATTTTAGATGCAGCAGACCGCGTGGAGAAACAGTAAGAAATTTTAGAAAACTTTTATAAGTTAGAGGTTTATCTCTTGACAAACAAGGTCTTTTATTAGAAGTTTATACTAATACTATTTTTATTGATCATTCAAGCAATTATATTGATTTGAATGTTTCTATAATACATATTCGGCTGGCAATCATCATGCTTAAGACACATATTCGCCCAGTCGTTTTAACTAAGCTGTGTAGGTTTGGACCAAGGAGGTTATCGAAATGACAGAGGAAATGAATCAAATCGATGTTCAGGTACCAGAGGTTGGAGATGTAGTGAAAGGGATTGTTTCTAAAGTTGAGGACAAGCATGTCAATGTAGATATCGTCAATGTGAAACAACCTGGTATCATCCCAATCAGTGAATTATCAAGTCTTCACGTTGAAAAAGCATCAGATGTCGTGAAAGATGGCGACGAGTTAGAGCTTAAAGTAACAAAGGTCGAAGACGATGCTTTGATTTTATCTAAACGTGCTGTTGATGCAGACCGCGCTTGGGAAGACCTAGAGAAAAAGTTTGAAACAAAAGAAGTATTTGAAGCTGAAGTAAAAGACGTTGTAAAAGGTGGTCTTGTCGTTGACATTGGTGTGCGCGGATTTATTCCTGCATCTCTTGTAGAAGCACACTATGTAGAAGACTTCACAGATTACAAAGGGAAAACACTCTCACTTGTCGTGGTAGAACTTGACCGCGAAAAAAATCGCGTGATTCTCTCGCACCGTGCAGTCGTTGAGCAAGAGCAATTAGACAAAAAGCAAGACTTCCTGCAAAAGCTTGAAGTAGGCAGTGTGATTGATGGTAAAGTGCAGAGGCTTACTGATTTTGGTGCATTTGTTGACATTGGCGGCATTGATGGATTAGTTCACATTTCTCAACTATCCCATGCGCATGTTGAAAAGCCATCTGACGTAGTAGAAGAAGGACAGGAAGTCAAGGTCAAAGTACTTGCTGTTGATCGTGATAACGAACGTATCTCACTATCTATTAAAGAAACATTACCAGGACCTTGGAGCCAAATTGGTGAAAAGGTAAAACAAGGTGATGTGCTTGAAGGAACCGTTCAACGTCTTGTGAGCTTTGGTGCATTTGTTGAAATTCTGCCAGGTGTAGAAGGGCTTGTGCATATTTCCCAAATCTCTCATAAACATATCGGCACGCCGCAAGAAGTCCTTGAAGAAGGGCAGACTGTGAAAGTGAAAGTGCTTGATGTGAATGAAGACGAAGAGCGCATTTCACTAAGCATCCGTGATTTAGAAGAAAATCCTGAAAAACAAATCGAAGAGGATTATCGTCAATATCAGGCGAAAGAAGAAAACACAAGCGGCTTCCAGCTTGGTGACCTGATCGGCGATAAACTCAATAAACTAAAATAATTTGGTGATCAAAATTGACGCGAGCAGAAAGAAAGAAGCAGCATATTGAGCATGCGTTGTCCACTGGCCAGCATGCAGCAACAGGTTTAGATGATGTTTCCTTCGTTCACGCCAGTTTACCAGATCTTGCGACATCACAAATTGATACACATACGACAATTGGCGGACTGACTTTCGGTTCGCCAATTTTTATCAATGCAATGACTGGCGGAGGCGGAGAATCCACCTATGAGATCAACCGCTCTTTATCGATCGCAGCGAAGGAGACCAATATCCCAGTAGCAGTTGGATCACAAATGGCTGCACTGAAAGATAAAGAAGAAAGACGAACATATGAAGTCGTTCGTAAAGTCAATCCGGATGGAATTGTATTTGCGAATTTAGGCAGTGAAGCGACAATGAAGCAAGCTCAAGAAGCAGTCAACATGCTCGAGGCAAATATGCTCCAAATTCATCTGAATGTCATCCAAGAGATTGTCATGCCTGAAGGCGATCGCGATTTCAGGGGGGCGCTTGAGCGGATTGCAGCTATCGTTGAATCTGTTGGTGTGCCTGTTGTTGTAAAAGAAGTCGGATTTGGCATGAGTAAGGAGACGGCAGGAAAGTTATTCCATGCTGGGGTTGCAGCCGTTGATGTAGGCGGATTTGGTGGAACGAACTTTTCTAAGATTGAAAATCTCCGCCGCCAAAAAGCACTTCGTTATTTTGATCAATGGGGAATTCCAACTGCAGCGAGTCTTGCTGAAGTACATACAGCCTTTCCGAATCAAACGATTTTAGCCTCCGGAGGTATTCAAGATGCTCTTGATGTAACCAAATCAATGGCTCTTGGCGCATCTGCTGCTGGTCTAGCTGGATTTTTCTTAAAATCATTGACCAGTGGAGGAGAAAGCGGCCTCATCGCAGATATCATGGAACTTCAAGAAGATATCAAGATGATGATGACAGTGCTTGGCGTGAAGACGATTGAAGAACTGAGACAGGCTCAAGTTGTGATCTCAGGGGAAACAAGTCATTGGCTCAAAGAAAGAGGCGTTGACACAACGTACTATAGTAAGAGAGGCATGTGATATCACATGCCTCAGCGCGTAGACAAACCCTCGCATTCGGTGTCAGTCCTGCGTGCCGGTGCTCACGAATGTCCAATTCGCTCCGCTCCGGTACTCGTCCTTCCTAGGGCTGCAAAGGTTTTCTATCACGCTGAAAAGAAGACAAAGGGCTAAAATAAACATCATTTTAGCCCTTTGTCAACAAATCTAAGGCATGTCATGATCACATGCCTTTTTTTTATTGATTTCTTTTTCGAGCGCTTTCTGGACCTTCTAATGCTGTTGCACCCTTATGATGAATGGATTGATCGCGGTCAGATTCCACTCTTTTTGACGCCTTTAAACGCTTTTCCTGTCTATCTTTTCCCATCATGTATCCCTCCTCAGGTTATTAGGGTGTCACCTCTTGTTTATTTCATACAAAGCCGGTAACGATCCGCATGTTTAAAAATTGGAGATTTTCCCATAATGTAATTGAGGTGATGAGGCGTTGGAGGCTTTGTACTATTATTGGTCTATATGGTTCGTTTGGATTATGGTGACATTTATCATGGAAAAAAGTTTGTGGCGCACCGTGCTGGGCATCTGTGTACTTGTCCATATTATATTCAGTCATGTCATGATATCCGTTTTAGATATAAGCATCAATGCGGGTTTCTTGATGACTTTTTTATATGCATGTGCTGCTTTCGTCATATTTAGGCCTAGTTACCGAATGATGAGAATCATGCAATTGGGCTCGATGGTGAGCGCGTATGCCTTTTTTATGATATTTGCATTATATGACCCTGTTTGGTTCACGATAATAAAGGTGGATTGGGTCGTATTTGCCCTGCTGATCTTAATGTGTTTGACATATGGACAGCCGTTAACGGAAAGAATCACCTTATGGATGATGTCAGTATGTCTCGGCGAAGCCCTTTATGCGCTGACGATTCACCGCCTCACATCATCAATTGTCATAGGGGATCTCTCTTTTCTTTCCTTCGTTGTACAAGGAGCCGTCTTCCTATTAGGTGTCGATCAGTTTGAAAAGCTCTTGAACGCCCGTTCATCAAGAAAATCAGTAAAAGGGGCTGCAAAATCAACATGACAGACTATACGTTTCCTGTGATTATTGGTGTCATCTTTGGGATGGCGGCCAGACTTTACATGTTAAGAACGGATTACCGGCAATACCCTACGTATATTCATGGACAAGTGATTCACATTGCACTTGGTTTTATTGCGTCAGGATTAGGTGCGATCATTATGCCTGCACTAATTCAGGAGGAATTTACAGCGATTACCTTTCTCACTTTGGCAGCCACGCAATTTCGAGATGTCCGAAATATGGAAAGAAATACGTTAACCCAAATGGATTCGTATGAGCTTGTCTCACGAGGCAGTACATATATAGAAGGCATTGCCATTGCCTTTGAAAGTCGAAATTATATTGCGATTCTCACTGCACTTATTACAACGACAGCCTGTATTTTCTTCTCGCTTGTTGTTGGAACAGTAGTCGGTATTCTTTGTTTTTTCATGGCAAAGCTATTAATGTCAGGCAGTCAATTAAAGGATATCGTCAGCATTCAAAAAGGGGAACTTCGCTTTGATGGGGCAGGGCTTTATGTAAATGATATATATATTATGAATATCGGGCTGCCCGAAAAGCAAAAGCTCATTTTAGAGCATGGGATGGGTTTTATTTTGACGCCGAAAAATTTCAACTCTGCTACAACGATTGCTAACCTTGGACAGCGGCAAGCCATTTTATTTGATTTATCGAACGTGCTTGGCGTGTACCGCGATTCTGGTGAACCATCGCTCTGTCCACTCGCAAAACGTGATCTGAATACCGGTACACTTGGTGTGTTCATTTTACCGCAATGGCAGCGTGAAGATTTGGCTGTCCGTGTATTAGAAGAGGTGCCTATTTTAGAAAATGCCATAAGAATGCCGACAGATTTCATTAAAAAGAAAGTGAGGTAATAGGGCATGGCGAACACCATTGAACAATTTATATTGGCTGTGGCAACAACTAATAAAGAGCGGGTCATTGGCGGAACAGCGGTTTTTTTCTGTGAAAATAAAGAAGAGCTCGACATGTATGCCATGAATTTAGAGGCCATTTTAGATGGAATTGCACACGGCATTGGAGAAGATCTTTACTTGATTGTCAAACATTTTTAAGTTATTCATTGTGGTCTGATTAAAAATTGATATAATATATAAGTTGAACCCTTCATGTTTGAAGGGTTTATTTCATAAAACTGAATGAAAATTATAAATCCCGGTTGAAACATGATGATGAACATATTGAATCGCGGCTGGATTGAAAGGAAGGGTACTATGGGTAAACCTGTCGTAGCCATTGTTGGAAGGCCCAACGTTGGAAAATCTACAATTTTTAATCGAATCGCAGGCGAAAGAATATCGATTGTAGAAGACACACCTGGTGTAACAAGAGATCGAATCTATAGCTCTGCTGAATGGTTAAATTATGACTTTAATTTAATAGATACTGGTGGAATTGATATTGGAGATGAGCCATTCTTGGCGCAAATTCGCCATCAGGCAGAAATCGCAATGGACGAAGCGGATGTCATTATCTTTATGGTGAATGGCCGAGATGGCGTGACATCTGCGGATGAAGAAGTCGCAAAAATTTTATATCGCACGAAAAAGCCAGTTGTACTTGCTGTCAATAAACTGGACAACCCTGAAATGAGAAGCGACGTGTATGACTTTTATGCACTCGGATTTGGCGAGCCGTATCCGATTTCTGGAACACACGGATTAGGTCTTGGTGATCTGCTTGATGCAGTGGCAGAACATTTTAAGAATTTACCGGATACGCAATATGATGAAGAAGTTGTCCAGTTCTGCTTAATTGGCCGTCCGAATGTAGGGAAATCTTCTTTAGTGAATGCGATGCTCGGAGAAGACCGCGTCATTGTCAGCAACATCGCTGGTACAACAAGAGATGCTGTCGATACGATGTTTACGTACAATCAGCGTGACTTTGTCATTGTTGATACAGCAGGTATGAGGAAAAAAGGGAAAGTATATGAAACAACAGAGAAATACAGTGTGCTTCGTGCATTAAAAGCCATTGACCGCTCAGATGTTGTCGCTGTTGTACTTGACGGCGAGGAAGGCATTATTGAGCAGGATAAACGAATTGCTGGCTATGCACACGAAGCTGGTAAAGCTGTTGTCATCATTGTGAACAAATGGGATGCTGTTGAAAAAGATGAGCGTACGATGAAGGAATTTGAGCAAAACATCCGCGAGCATTTTCAATTCCTTGATTATGCACCTGTCTTGTTTATGTCTGCTCTTACGAAAAAGAGAATTCATACATTAATGCCGTCCATTATCACAGCAAGCGAAAACCATGCAATGCGCGTTCAAACCAATATTTTAAATGATATCATCATGGATGCGGTGGCGATGAATCCAACGCCGACCCATAACGGACAGCGCCTAAAGATTTACTATGCAACACAGGTGGCCATTAAGCCTCCGTCCTTCGTTGTGTTTGTCAACGATCCAGAGCTTATGCACTTTTCTTATGAGCGTTTCCTAGAAAACCGTATTCGAGATGCATTTGGTTTTGAAGGAACACCGATTAAAATATTTGCGAGAGCGAGAAAATAAAAAGGGTGAGCAGGATGAAGAAAATTTCAGTACTTGGAGCAGGCAGCTGGGGAACAGCTCTTGCGCTTGTATTAGCTGATAATCATCATGATGTACACATGTGGGGACATAGACAAGAGCTCATTGATCAAATCAATGAGAAACATGAAAATCATGATTACTTGCCAAATGTCGAACTGCCAGCGTCTATTCAGGCGACCACCGATATGAAGCAGGCTTTAGAGGGGACAGAGGCGGTTATTGTCGCTGTGCCAACAAAGGCCATTCGTGAGGTATTGAAGCAGGCAAATGAGCTGATCTCATCGAAGGTGCCATTTGTCCATGTCAGTAAGGGAATTGAACCAGATACACTTCTTAGAATTTCTCAAATGATTGAACAAGAAGTCCCATCTGAGAAAAGAGAGGCTGTCGTTGTCCTATCAGGGCCGAGCCATGCAGAAGAAGTAGGTCTGCGTCATCCGACAACTGTCACTGTCTCGTCAGAAAACATTGAAGCAGCTCAATTTGTTCAAGATTTGTTCATGAACAATCATTTTAGAGTGTACACAAACCCTGATGTGATTGGGGTGGAGATTGGCGGCGCATTGAAAAATATCATTGCTCTTGCGGCTGGTATTACAGACGGACTTGGATATGGTGACAATGCAAAAGCGGCGCTTATCACAAGAGGACTTGCTGAAATCGCACGTCTTGGCACAAAAATGGGAGGGAATCCCCTTACATTTGCTGGATTAACAGGCGTTGGCGATTTGATCGTGACATGTACAAGTGTTCATTCGCGTAACTGGCGCTGCGGGAATTTACTCGGTAAAGGATATAAGCTCGAAGAAGTGCTTGAAAAAATGGGCATGGTTGTCGAAGGCGTCCGCACAACAAAAGGCGCTTATCAGCTCTCCAAAGAATACAAGGTCAGCATGCCGATCACAGAGGCTCTTTACGGCGTCCTGTTTGAAGGGAAAAAGGTGGACGATGCTGTAGAATCATTGATGGCACGTGTGAAAACACATGAGATGGAAGACCTTGTGAACATGTTTGAAAACCAAACAAAATAAAAGGAAAGACTGAACTTAGGCATGTAGAGGATGCAAGAAGGGGAAGACTTGCATAACATAGCAATGAAGTTTGAATAGAGCTTTGCCTCTACAGAATGAGGAAAATAGTCGATCCAATGACTGAAGCAGAGTCCCCCTCTTTGCTTCAGTTTTTTTATGCGCTTTTTTCTGAATGATTGGAAAAATGATTGATATTTACCTTATTTTTGGTTTAAAATGAAATATAAACGCTTACAATTCGTTCGTTTTGAAGGGGGACAGGCACGATGAGTTTTGCTTTAATCAAGATGTGGTTTGCGCTTGGTTCAATGGGGCTCATGTTTTTAGCCGTAGTAACCATTTATCTCAGCAGGTTTAAGCTGAAAAGCAAATTTCTTAAAATAACGGCCTCGACCGTTGCATACAGCTTGATGCTGATATCAGGTATCATTGTGTTTTTAGTTGTCTTTAGCGGACCGGTCAATGAATAAAGAAAAAGGAAGAATGTGATGATCAAAGCAAAAGTCAGTGTCACACTGTTAGCACTTATTTTATTAACAGGATGTCTGTATCCAGAAAATCGCAAAGCTGAGAACCGGGTGCCATACGAAGAGCAGCTGCAAAGTGTACAGACAGCGATTGAGGAATTTCAAAAAGCAACAAATGGTCTTTTGCCTATAGAAACGAAAGAAGCAGACACGCCGGTTTATCAGAAATATGTCATCGACTTTAAGCGCTTGTCACCAAGATATTTACACGATGTACCGTCTACATCTTATGAAGGCGGGGGCGAATATATTTATGTCCTCACAGACGTCGAAAAGAAACCCACTGTGAAACTGCTTGATGTCAAAATGACACAGACCATCAATGAATTACGGCTTAGAATCAAGATGTATCAAGATGAACATACATATCCGCCATACAGCAAAGTCGTATCAGCCAATTTATATACGTTAAATGAAAAAAAACTAGGATTAAAATCGCCGCCTGCGGTGATAAGTCCTGTGACAGGGAATTCCCTCCCACTACTGATTTCATCAAACGGTGACATCTATGTGGACTACCGCAGTGATTTTGCTCACATTTTGAAGAATACGAAGCAAAAGCTGAAACCAGGTGAAAACATTCAAGATGTATATTGGCAGGAAACCCCGTTTGTACCCGCGTTTTCTGTCCCATATACCATCAACAAAAAAGGTGAGCCTGCCTTTTTAGAAAAAAAGACGTCATAAACAAGAATGAACCTTTTTCCTCTGCATATAAATGAGGAGAAAGGTTTTTTTATGGCTAAACTTACTCTCAAAACAAAAAGGTGTCATATTCAAATAGGACAACGTCATACACATATATTGTCCAGACACCTTTCAAGCACAGTTTGATTGAAGAATAGAGTATTTAATTTGAAAACGAGGATAGCAAGTCCGGGAGGGGATCACTTGGAAAAAGTCGATATTTTCAAGGATATCGCTGAACGAACAGGAGGCGATATATATTTAGGAGTCGTTGGCGCTGTTCGTACAGGGAAATCTACGTTTATTAAAAAGTTTATGGAGCTCGTGGTGCTCCCGAATATCAATAATGAGGCAGATCGTGCAAGAGCACAGGATGAATTGCCGCAAAGCGCAGCAGGAAAAACCATTATGACCACAGAGCCAAAATTTGTACCGAATCAAGCAGCATCAATTCACGTGAGTGACGGCCTTGATGTCAACATCAGACTTGTCGATTGTGTGGGATACACTGTCCCTGGTGCGCGCGGGTATGAAGATGAAAATGGCCCAAGAATGATCAATACGCCGTGGTATGAAGAGCCAATCCCGTTTCATGAAGCAGCGGAAATTGGTACACGCAAGGTCATTCAAGAGCATTCAACAATAGGTGTAGTCATTACAACAGATGGTTCCATTGGAGAAATTCCAAGACATGATTATATTGAATCTGAAGAACGTGTAATTGATGAACTCAAAGAGGTTGGAAAGCCGTTTATTATGGTCATTAACTCTGTGAGGCCATATCATCCTGAAACAGAAGCGCTCCGGCAGGAACTTAGCCAAAAGTATGATATTCCAGTACTCGCCATGAGCGTAGAAAGTATGAGAGAGCAAGACGTACTCAGCGTTCTTCGTGAAGCATTATATGAATTCCCAGTTCTAGAGGTGAATGTGAACCTGCCAAGCTGGGTGATGGTGCTAAAAGAAGATCACTGGCTGAGAGAGAGCTATCAGGATTCAGTAAAGGAAACTGTAAAGGATATTAAAAGATTAAGAGATGTCGACCGTGTCGTTGGTCAATTCAGTGAATTTGATTTTATCGAAAGAGCGGGTTTAGCAGGAATTGAAATGGGTCAGGGGATTGCGGAGATTGACCTGTATGCGCCAGATGATCTATATGATCATATTTTAAAAGAAGTGGTTGGTGTAGAAATTAGAGGAAAAGACCATCTTCTAGAGCTCATGCAAGACTTTGCTCATGCTAAGACAGAATATGATCAAGTATCAGACGCATTAAAAATGGTGAAGCAGACTGGTTACGGGATTGCGGCGCCAGCGTTATCAGATATGAGTTTAGATGAGCCAGAAATCATTAGGCAGGGATCAAGATTCGGCGTGAGATTAAAAGCGGTCGCTCCATCTATTCATATGATCAAAGTAGATGTAGAGAGCGAATTTGCACCGATTATCGGAACAGAAAAACAAAGTGAAGAGCTCGTCCGCTACTTAATGCAAGACTTTGAAGATGATCCGCTTTCGATCTGGAATTCAGATATATTTGGCCGTTCCCTCAGCTCCCTTGTCAGAGAAGGCATTCAAGCAAAGCTGTCTCTCATGCCGGAAAACGCAAGATATAAGCTGAAGGAAACGCTTGAAAGAATCATTAACGAAGGATCAGGCGGTTTGATCGCGATTATTTTATAGCAAGTGAGACCTCTCATTGATGGGGTCTTTTTTTTGCGTGTAGAATGAGTCATAAAAAGACAATTGTATAAAGATTAGTCAGATTCAGGCTGAAATTAGGAATATTCGTTCGCAAAAGTGCCCTTAATCCTTGACGAATAAGGATTCTTCCCTTTAAAATGCTTGATATGGTATTTCATATGTGTTAATCTACTTACAGAAAATCTTCACTTTGTTGGACAAACATTCCTTCAAAGAGATGTTTTCTAATGAAAAGCCATGTATAACGCTTTCTAGACGCTCTTTTTTTCTGAAAAAGGGGTATAGAAAGAAGATGAATTGTGAAGAAATGATAACAATCTACTGAATGCATATTTTTGGGAGGAGGTGAAAGGCATGAACAAGACAGAACTTATTAACGCGGTTGCTGAAGCAAGCGAGTTATCTAAAAAAGACGCGACAAAAGCAGTTGATTCTGTTTTTGATACAATTTTAGATGCACTTAAAAATGGTGACAAAATCCAACTTATTGGTTTTGGTAACTTTGAAGTACGTGAGCGTTCAGCTCGTAAAGGACGTAACCCACAAACTGGTGCAGAGATCGAAATCCCTGCAAGCAAAGTACCTGCTTTCAAACCAGGTAAAGCACTTAAAGACGCGGTGGCAGGTAAATAATCGTTATGTGTAATGATCCTGTTGAAGGAGTTATACATATACAGTTTCACACTGGTCTAGAAAAGCCCCTTTCATAAGGGGCTTTTCCTTTTGAATCAAAAGGTTCGTTTAGAACGCTCTCCTTTGCTTTTAGGATCTGAAGTGTGCTAGAATCTGAATGAAATGTAATCGCCTTTGGAGGATATAATACATGAGTGAAATAAATAAAGAATTAATTGAACACGCGGTACGCGATATATTAAAAGCAATTGGAGAAGATCCGGATCGTGAAGGACTTCTTGATACCCCAAAACGAGTCGCAAAAATGTATGAAGAAGTGTTCTCGGGATTAAATGAAGATCCAAAAGAACATTTTAAAACCATTTTTGGCGAAGACCACGAAGAACTCGTCCTTGTAAAAGATATTGCTTTCCATTCAATGTGTGAACACCACCTTGTGCCTTTCTACGGGAAAGCCCATGTCGCTTATATTCCGCGCGGAGGAAAAGTAACGGGACTTAGTAAGCTGGCAAGAGCTGTAGAAGCCGTGGCTAAACGCCCGCAGCTTCAGGAACGCATTACATCAACCATTGCAGATAGTATGGTGGAAACACTTAATCCGCATGGCGTGATGATTGTCGTTGAAGCAGAGCATATGTGTATGACGATGCGCGGAGTGAAAAAGCCAGGCGCTAAAACAGTCACATCAGCCGTCCGCGGCACATTTGCAAATGATGCAGCCGCAAGAGCAGAAGTGCTTTCCTTTATTAAAAACGACTAATTCAATAGATGGAAGGTGAACAAAATGAGTGAAAATAAAGCATCTGATTTTGTGGTGATTAAAGCCATTGATAATGGTGTAAATGTCATCGGCCTAACAAGAGGCTCTGATACAAGATTTCACCATTCCGAGAAACTCGATAAAGGTGAAGTGATCATTGCACAATTTACTGAGCATACGTCAGCGATCAAAGTAAGAGGCGATGCTGTCATTCAAACAAGCTTCGGCGAAATTCAAAGCGAAGCAAAGAAATAAAGAACTTGTAGCACTTGATAGCATAAAAGTGAGAGCTGATATGGTATAATAAATCTCTATACAATGTGCAGGTCTACATATGAAACTGTAATTTTTGGGACAAGGGTGATATCTTTGCAAGACATCTACGGAATTTTATCTAATCTAAATATAAAATTAAATAAAAAGCTTTCTCATCCTTATTTGGCGAAGCATTTACGCGCACCACTCATCGATGAAGATAAGCTCCTTCTTTTTCATGCAATGTTTGAAGAAGCTCAAATTGATGCAGAGAAAAAAGAAAATTATATTTTAACGGCGATGCTTGTGCAAATTGCCCTTGATACCCATGACGAAGTCACAACTGCTGCAGCCATCAAGCAAGACGAATTCAAAAATCGTCAGCTGACCATCCTGGCAGGAGACTATTTCAGCGGTCTCTATTATTCTCTTCTCTCTGACATGAAAGACATTTATATGATCCGCACGCTCGCTACGGCGATCAAAGAGATCAATGAACATAAAATTAGACTGTATGACCGGTCCATTCAAGATGCAGCGCACTTTTACAAAAGTGTAGCTACAGTTGAATCTGCGCTTTTCCAAAGGATTTCTGAGCATTTTCAATTAACGCATTGGAATGAGATTGCAAGTCGTTTTCTTGTTTATAAACGCTTCATGAAACAAGCAGAAAATGACAAACATTTAAAACTTTTTTTGAACGATCGTTATACGGACGCCTATTTGTGCTTTGACAATTTTGAGAATGAAGGCTATGAAAAGGCCAAACGAACGATCAAGGAGCATCTTGTTTCATCTCCGGTCGTTCAAAAAGAGCTATTAAATCGCTTGGATCATATGAAAAATGAGCCTGCGTACCATCAGAAAGTGGAAGAAGGGTAAGTCATGCAGCAATCAAAAGAACAGCGAGTACACGGTGTATTTGAAAAAATTTATAAAAACTATGATCAAATGAACTCTGTCATCAGCTTTAAACAGCATAAAAAATGGCGCGATAAAACAATGAAACTTATGAATGTGCAAAAAGGGTCTAAAGCATTAGATGTATGCTGCGGGACAGCCGATTGGACAATTGCTCTTGCAGATGCTGTTGGAGAAAAAGGCGAGGTCAAAGGCCTTGATTTCAGTAAAAACATGCTGGGTGTTGGAGAAACGAAGGTGAAGACTGGGGGCTACAAACAAATTGAATTGCTTCATGGCAATGCGATGGAGCTCCCTTTTGAGGACAACTCATTTGATTATGTCACCATCGGTTTTGGACTTAGAAACGTTCCTGATTATTTAACGGTGCTAAAGGAAATGACAAGAGTAGTGAAGCCTGGCGGAATGGTTGTCTGTCTGGAGACTTCACAGCCTGAGATGATCGGCTTTAAACAGGGCTACTACATCTATTTCAAATACATTATGCCGCTCTTTGGTAAACTGTTTGCCAAAAGCTATCAGGAGTATTCATGGCTTCAAGAATCAGCCAAAACGTTCCCTGGCATGAAAGAGCTGGCGGCTCTGTTCGAAGAGGCCGGGTTGTCTGATGTCTCGTATCATCCATTTACAGGCGGTGTAGCAGCAACACATATCGGAAAGAAGCTTTGAATAAACGATATTTGGGTGAAGATAATGAAATTAAAAGCAATGATCTCTTTTTTAAATCATGATATCGATATAATTGAAAAAGAGCTTGAACAAACAGTTCGCTCTGATTATGCATTATTAAGTGAAGCAGGTCTTCATTTGCTGCAAGCGGGCGGAAAACGAATCCGCCCCGTTTTTGTTCTCCTTTCAGGCATGTTTGGTGACTATGACATTAATAAAATTAAATATGTTGCCGTTGCCCTCGAGCTGATTCATATGGCATCACTTGTTCACGATGATGTTATTGATGATGCAGAACTGAGAAGAGGCAAACCAACGATAAAGGCAAAATGGGATAACAGAATTGCCATGTACACAGGGGATTATATGTTTGCAAGATCACTTGAATACATGACAAAAATCAATCACCCAATGGCACATGAAATTTTGTCAAAAATGGTCGTCGAGCTTTGTCTTGGTGAGATAGAGCAAGTGAAAGATAAATATAATATGGATCAAAACCTGCGTACATATTTAAGAAGAATCAAACGAAAAACAGCCTTGCTCATTGCAGGCAGCTGTCAATTAGGCGCCATTGCAGCAGGTACAGATGAAAAAACACATAAAGCCCTCTATTGGTTTGGATACTATGTCGGCATGTCCTATCAAATCATTGATGATGTCCTTGATTTCACATCAACTGAAGAAGAGCTGGGCAAGCCTGTCGGAGGAGACCTTTTACAAGGGAATGTCACACTCCCAGTCTTATATGCACTGAAAAATCCGACGCTAGAAGGTCAATTGAAGCTGATCAATAGTGAAACGACGGAGAAGCAGCTGGAGCCTGTCATTGAAAGCCTCAAACAAACAGATGCGATCGACCGCTCGATTCGAGTGAGTGAAATGTATTTGAAAAAAGCCTTTGAACAGCTCGACAAACTTCCTCGAGGACGAGCGAGAACGTCACTCGCCTCCATTGCAAAATATATTGGGAAACGAAAATTCTAATCAACGTGATGTTGATTGGTTTTTTTGTGAAATTTTTTGTCAAAAATTGATTATTATAAAAAAAAATGATACGATCACTTTGTAACAATGTAAGCCTATACATACATAACGACGGGGTGGAAAACGTATATGGACAAAACATTTCTTATGGTCAAACCTGATGGTGTGGAAAGACAATTAATCGGTGACATTGTGTCAAGATTCGAAAAAAAGGGGCTTCAGCTTGTTGGTGCAAAACTAATGAGTATTCCAAAGGAAGTAGCAGAAACCCATTACGGAGAGCATAAAGAAAAACCGTTTTTCGGGGAATTGGTTGACTTTATTACGTCAGGACCTGTATTTGCAATGGTATGGCAAGGTGAACAGGTAGTAGACGTGACAAGACAGATTATCGGCAAAACAAATCCAAAGGAAGCGCTTCCAGGCACAATAAGAGGAGACTATGGATTGACTGTTGGGAAAAACATTATCCATGGGTCAGACTCACCAGAAAGTGCTGAAAGAGAAATTAACTTATTCTTCAAACAAGAAGAACTCACAAGCTGGGATCAAACCATCTCAAGCTGGATTTATTAAGTTTCAAGCCAAGGTGTTCATCTAATGAGCACTTTGGCTTTTTTTATATTGAACTTTCTACACGAAATTTCTCGTGAGAAGATACAAATTTTCGATAAAAACAGCTATACTAGGACAAAGATAGATGAGACAGGAGAGGACATTGATGGATCCATATCAAGTATTTGTTGGAAAATGGAAAAAACTAACCGGGGTTGATTTAAATTTATATAAAGAAGCACAAATGAAACGAAGATTAACATCACTTTATGATAAAAAAGGATATAAAGATTTTGAAGCATTCGCGGCCGCGCTTGAAAAGGACAGAGCATTATTAGATGAGACGATGGACCGCATGACGATAAATGTGTCAGAATTTTACCGAAACTATCAGCGCTGGGAAGTACTTGATCAAAAAATCCTGCCGCTGCTTTCGAAAAATGGCGGCACCCTAAAGATTTGGAGTGCAGCATGTTCGACAGGAGAGGAGCCATATACACTCTCCATGCTGCTGTCAAGTCATCCTCTTGTGAAAGACTTCCAAATTATTGCAACTGATATTGATGATAAAGTTCTGCAGTCAGCTCAAAAAGGCAGATATCATGAACGCTCTCTGCAAGAGGTGCCAGATCATATCAAGCAAAAATATTTCACAAAAGAAGATTCTTCATTTTACACTGTGAAGGATGAGGTTCGAAAGCATATTCAATTTAAGAAGCACAACCTTTTAGCAGATCCATATGAAAAACAGCTTGACCTCATCGTCTGCCGAAATGTACTGATTTACTTTACTGAAGAGGCAAAAGAAGAAATTTACTTAAAAATGAGCAGCAGTTTAAAACAAAATGGCGTATTATTTGTTGGTTCTACAGAGCAAATTTTTCACCCAGAAAAGTTTGGACTGACATCTGCTGATACTTTCTTTTATCAAAAGAAGGGTATGTAGCTGACTTTTTAGTAGCAAGTGTGTTATTATATTTTTACTTAAAAGCGTTAATGCGATGAAGGGAGATTGAGTCATGAGGTACTTAACAGCAGGTGAATCACATGGTCCACAACTGACCACAATTATTGAAGGAGTTCCAGCGGGACTTTACATAGAGCAGGATGACATCAATTATGAATTGGCTAGAAGACAAAAAGGTCATGGCCGCGGAAGAAGAATGCAGATTGAAAAAGACCAGGCGAAAGTGTTAAGTGGTGTTCGCCACGGGAGAACATTAGGTTCCCCAATCGCACTTGTTGTTGAAAACAACGATTGGAAGCATTGGACAAAGGTGATGGGGGCAGAGCCGATCACGGAAGAAGAAGAAAGTGAAATGAAGCGTCAAATCTCCCGTCCAAGACCAGGACATGCGGATTTAAATGGGGCGATTAAATATGGACACCGTGATATGAGAAACGTATTAGAGCGCTCATCAGCCCGCGAGACAACTGTTCGCGTAGCAGCAGGCGCAGTTGCCAAACAAATCTTGGCGCATCTAGGGATTAAAGTAGCTGGGCACGTTCTTGAAATTGGCGGAGTGAAAGCAGCTCATACAGCATATGAGTCTATTGAAGATTTGCAGAAGGTAACAGAAGAATCACCTGTTCGCTGCTATGACAGTGAAGCAGGTCAGAAAATGATGGATGCAATTGATGAAGCGAAGAAAAACGGCGATTCAATTGGCGGAATTGTTGAAGTCATCGTTGAAGGGATGCCGGTTGGGGTTGGCAGCTATGTTCATTACGACCGTAAATTGGACAGCAAGCTTGCTGGTGCTGTACTTAGTATCAACGCTTTTAAAGGGGTTGAATTCGGTATTGGCTTCGAGGCAGCCTCTAAAAATGGCAGTGAGGTCCATGATGAAATCATCTGGGATGAAGAAAAGGGCTATACGAGAAAAACAAATCGCCTAGGTGGTCTTGAAGGCGGAATGTCAACGGGTATGCCAATTGTCGTAAGAGGGGTTATGAAACCAATCCCAACGCTTTATAAGCCGCTTCAAAGCGTTGACATTGAAACAAAAGAACCTTTCTCTGCAAGTATTGAACGATCTGACAGCTGTGCTGTTCCTGCTGCAAGTGTTGTTGCAGAAGCAGTCGTTGCATGGGAAATTGCCAATGCAGTTGTGGAGCAGTTTGGCCTTGACCAAATCGACCGCATTAAAGAAAATGTTGAGAAAATGCGCCAGCTTCAGAGGGAATTTTAATGAAAACACTGGAAGTTAAGACGTCTTCAGCCACTTATCCTGTATTTATCGGTGATGGGATTAAACGCAATATCGTCGACTTGATAACTTCCACTGGGCATTCCTATACGAAGCTCTTAATCGTCACAGATGCAGCTGTTGATGCCATTTATGGTGATGAGATGGTTCGCTTACTTCAGCAGAAGTGGCCTGTGAACAAAGTGGTTGTGCCGAGCGGAGAGCAGTCGAAATCCTTTGCCGAATTTGAGCATATTCATACGAAAGCCATTCAATTTCAGCTTGATCGTTCCTCCTGCATCATTGCGCTGGGAGGCGGCGTGATTGGAGATTTGGCTGGCTTTGCTGCTGCCACTTATATGAGAGGCATTGACTTTATCCAAGTGCCGACGACGCTGCTGGCACATGATAGTGCAGTTGGCGGGAAAACAGGGATCAACCATCCGCTCGGTAAAAATTTAATCGGTGCGTTTCATCAGCCGAAAGCTGTGATCTATGATACTAGTATGCTTGAGACACTATCTCAAATTGAACGAAGATCAGGCTTTGCAGAAGTCATCAAACATGCACTGATTTCAAGTGAAGAATTTTTATCAGAACTCATGTCCATTCGTTCTTTGACGGATTTATCAAAAAGCGAGCTGGCACATATGCTGTATCAAGGCATTCAAGTCAAAGCGTCAATCGTTCAAGAAGATGAAAAAGAACAAGGTGTGCGTGCATTTTTGAATTTAGGCCATACACTGGGGCATGCCATTGAAGCAGAGTATGGATATGGCGCCATCACGCACGGAGATGCCATTGCAATCGGCATGCAGTTTGCACTGTATGTGAGCGAAAAGCAGCTGGGGCTCAGCCTTAATCGTTTGGAACTAAAAGAATGGATGAAAGATCTCGGTTTCCCGGTCAAAGTCACACAAGATATTTCCACAAAAACTTTTGTTGACCGGATGATTGGAGATAAAAAGGCAAGAGGCGGCAGTGTTCAATTTGTTTTATTAAAACAGGTTGGAGACGTCACCTTGCAGTCTTTCACAAAAGATGAGCTGCACTACTGGATCGAAGAATGGAAACGGGAGGAGGGATGTCTATGATGTTTCGCGGGATACGTGGGGCTACAACTGTAATAGAAGATACAGAAACAGAAGTGTTAAACAAAACGAAACAGCTGTTAGAAGCGATCATTTCAAGAAACCAAGTAGATCCAGAACGTGTCGTGCAGATCTTGATTTCAGCTACACAAGATATTCACTCCGTTTTTCCGGCAAAAGCACTTCGTCAGTTTGAAGGATGGACATATGTACCAGTTACTTGCATGCAGGAACTGGACATTGATGGCGGTTTAAAGCAATGTATTCGTGTCTTAATGACTGTCCAGACGGATACAAAGCAGGAAGACATACAGCATGTATACTTGGAAGAAGCTGTGACGCTTCGCCCTGATTTACAGTTGACAAAAAACAAGGAATTATAATACGATATGAACAGCCGAAGTTTACACACAGGTGTAAACGGCATTGCAAGCTTAGAGAAGATGAGAATGAGACTAGGGTAGTTGAGATGAGTAGAGTTGAGCAGAGATACGATACTTCTATTTAATCATACTGCCTAAAAGAGCAACCCTCTTTTAGGCTTATTTCGTATACTCATACAAACCCTCTATATGTCCCCTCATTCTCCTTAATCCCATTTAAGGAGTGTGCTTATGAATTCCCAACCAAACCTGACCCAATTTTTAAAGGACAGTGAGTCCTACAAAACGATCCCAATTGTTGAAACCATTACAGTCGATACGCTCTCACCGATTCAAATTGTTGAAAAACTCAAACAAGATATTGTGTATTTGCTAGAAAGCAAAGATGAGTCTTCCAGCTGGTCGAGATATTCCTTCATTGGATTGCACCCGTTTTTAACCTTACATGATGACCAAAACAAATACGTTGCACGTGACGCTGCGGGGCAGGAAGTCATGCAAAAGCAAGAGCTGAAAGAACTGCTGGATTGGATGAAAGAGCAATATCAAATCAAAACGCCAGATATTGATATCCCATTTACAGGCGGGGCTGTTGGGTACTTAAGCTACGATCTGATCCCAAACATTGAACCTTCTGTCAGGCCTCACCGCAGCGCATCGCTGGCAGAAAATTGCACATTATTTGTCTGCCAAACGATGATTGCCTTTGATCATGAAACAAATCATGTTCATTTTATCCAATACACTCAGCTGGCCGGACATGAAACAGAAGACGAAAAAATTCGAGCTTACAAAGAAAATCAAAAACAGCTTGAACAGATGATTCACAAGCTCCATTCAAAGGTTGATATGAAAGAACTGATTTTATCAGGGAATATGAATGAGCCGCCATCCTTTGAACATGTGACGTCAACCTATGAAAAAGCGCAATTTTTAAAAGACGTAGAAAAAATCAAAGAATACATTCGAGCAGGTGACATTTTTCAAGGCGTACTCTCGCAGCGATTTGATATCCCTGTATCAGTGAGTTCATTTGAGTTATACCGCGTGCTTCGGATTGTGAATCCATCTCCTTATATGTATTTTATGAAATTAAAAGATCGTGATTTAGTCGGCAGCTCGCCAGAACGATTAATCCATGCCAAAAATGGGCATTTAGAAATTCATCCTATTGCTGGCACAAGAAAACGAGGAACAACAAGAGAAGAGGATGCTGAACTAGCAAGAGAGCTGCTTGAAGATGAAAAGGAAAAAGCCGAGCATTACATGTTAGTGGATCTTGCCAGAAATGATGTAGGCCGTGTGGCAGAATACGGCAGTGTGTCCGTACCAACCTTTACAAAAGTAGTGAACTTCTCTCATGTCATGCACATCATCTCCATTGTGACAGGAAAGCTAAAGCGGGATACACATCCAGTTGATGCGCTCATGTCCGCATTCCCAGCAGGCACATTAACAGGTGCCCCGAAAATAAGAGCGATGCAATTATTAAATGAAATGGAGCCTGAGCCAAGGGAAACGTATGGCGGCTGTATTGCTTATATTGGATTCGACGGCAATATCGACTCTTGTATTACGATCCGTACGATGAGCGTCAAAAATCAGACCGCTTCTATACAAGCAGGCGCCGGCATTGTGGCTGATTCTGTCCCAGAAAATGAATGGGAAGAGACTTGTAACAAGGCAGGAGCACTTCTGAAAGCCATTCAGCTTGCGGAACATATTTTCTCAGAAAAGGAGAGTGTGCAGGATGAATCACCGACTATCAGCTCTTGTTAATGGAGGCTTTCTATCAGAAAATGAAGCAAATAAACTCATGCATGATATGATGAGCGGCTTTTTAACAGATGCTGAGGTCGCTGCGAGTCTCTCGATTTTAGCGCATAGAGGAGAAACCGCTGAAGAAATGACGGGTTTTGTGAAAGCTATGCGGCAAAATGCAGCACCAATGGAACGAGCGCTTGATGTAGTAGATACTTGCGGCACAGGAGGCGATGGACTCTCCACCTTTAATATATCAACTGCCGCTGCCATTGTCGCTTCCGCTGCTGGAGCCAAAATCGCCAAACACGGAAATCGATCAGTTTCTTCTAAAAGCGGGAGTGCCGATGTACTAGAGTGTCTTGGGATTCATATTCAATCCACACCAGAAGAAACAAGAAGACAAATACAAGAGAAAAACATGGGCTTTTTATTTGCACCATTGTATCATTCATCTATGAAACAAGTAGCCGCAGTCCGCAAGCAGCTCGGCTTCCGGACGGTATTTAATCTCTTAGGCCCGCTTTGCCACCCAATGCAAGCCAAAAAGCAAATCATCGGTGTCTACTCAAAGGAAAAGGCAAAATTAATGGCAGAAGCCCTTGCACCGTTAGAGCCAGAACATGTGCTGTTTGTTTGCGGAGAAGATGGACTGGATGAATTAACGATTACAGCAAATTCATATGTGATTGAACTCAAAAAAGATGTCATGACAGAATATACACTCAATCCAGAAGACTTTGGGCTGCAAAAAGGATATTTATCAGAAATTCAGGTCCAATCACCGGAAGAGAGTGCTAAATTGATTCAGAATATATTGAATCATCAAACAGAAGGGGCGCCGCTTCATATTACAGCCCTGAATGCTGGCGCCGCTTTATATGTCGCAGGGAAGTCAGAAAGCCTCATGGCCGGAACATTAAAAGCGATTGAAACAATTAAAAACGGCGCAGCCAAAGAACAATTGGCTCGATTAAAACAAAAAACGAGAGAGGAAGAGATCTATGCTTAATCAAATCATTGCCCGCAAAAAAGAACATATTCAAACATTGCAGTTACCAGTAGATGGACACTTTGAAAGACGATCATTTAAAGAAGCACTCATGAATCCTCATCGCTCAATTGGTCTCATTGCGGAGGTGAAAAAAGCGTCTCCTTCCAAAGGAATCATTCAACCGAATTTTGATCCTTTACAAACTGCAAAAGCTTACGAAAAATCAAACGCTGATTGCTTATCTGTTTTAACGGATGAACCGTTCTTTCAAGGGAAAAACGAATACTTATCCCTCATTAAAAAACACGTAGATCGTCCAATTTTAAGAAAAGATTTCATCATTGACTCCATACAGGTAGAAGAGTCAAGACGTATAGGGGCAGATGCCATTTTATTAATTGGAGAAGTACTTGAGCCGCAAAAGCTGCAAGAGCTCTATGCTGAAGCGAAAGAGAAAGGCCTTGATGTCCTTGTCGAAGTACATGCAGCAGATACACTGGAAAATATTTTAAAGTTGTTCACTCCTGAAATCATTGGAGTGAACAACCGGAATTTAAATACATTTACAACAACTGTCGAACAAACAAAAGAGATCGCACCCCTTGTTCCAAAAGATGTTTTACTAGTGAGTGAGAGCGGTATTCAAACATTTGATGATCTGGCCTTTGTGAAGAAACATGGAGCGGGTGCAGTTCTTGTAGGAGAATCATTAATGAGAGAACAATCACAAGAAAAAGCCGTTCAGACATTGTTTGGAGAATGAACAGGGTGAAGCCTTATGTAAAATATTGCGGGGCAGTATCACAAGATGATGTGGAATGTATTGCGCAATCTCACGCAGATGCCATTGGATTTATTTTTGCTCCAAGTAAAAGACAAGTCCAGCCAGATCAAGTGAAACAATGGCTCATCCAAACAAAGTGTGAGAAAAAAATTGCCGGTGTTTTTGTAAATGAAAAGATCGAAAAAGTGTGTGAGATCACAAAACATATACCTTTAGATATCGTACAGCTTCATGGAGATGAAACGCAGGATGACGCTAAAGAAATCAAACAACAAACAAGGGCTGTCGTTTGGAAAGTGTTCCACCACGCATCCAATATCACAAACACGCTTGAAAAAATGACGGCATTTGCACCTGTTGTCGATGGCTTTCTCATTGATGCGAAAGTAAAAGGGATGAGAGGCGGCTCTGGAACAGCTTTTGCTTGGGAGGCGGTGCCTGCATACGTTAAGCATGCAAAACGGCTGGAGAAAACTTGCATAATTGCAGGCGGCATCACACCAGAAACGATAGCAGAGCTCCTTGCCTATGGTCCAGAAGCGATCGATCTTTCAAGCGGAATAGAAGAAAACGGAAAGAAAAGCAGCGCTAAGATCGAAGCGCTCGAAGAAAGGATGTTAAATAATGTACGCATATCCAAATGAGATTGGCAGATACGGAGAATTCGGAGGGAAATTTGTCCCGGAAACGCTCATGCAGCCACTTGCAGAAATCGAGCAGGCATTTCGTGAATTAAAAGAAGACCCTGCTTTTCAAGCAGAATATGTATCACTACTTCGAAACTATTCAGGCAGACCAACTGCGCTTACATATGCTGACCAATTATCAGCATACCTCGGCGGGGCAAAAATCTATTTAAAAAGAGAAGATTTAAACCACACGGGTGCTCATAAAATTAACAATGCGCTTGGTCAGGCCCTGCTTGCGAAAAAAATGGGGAAATCAAACATCATCGCAGAAACAGGCGCGGGCCAGCACGGAGTAGCTGCTGCAACGGTGGCCGCAAAGTTCGGGTTATCCTGCACGGTATTTATGGGAAAAGAAGATGTGGAAAGACAATCACTCAATGTCTTTCGAATGAAACTGCTGGGCGCTGAAGTCATACCTGTCACAAGCGGAAATGGCACACTAAAAGATGCAACCAACGAAGCCATCCGCTATTGGGTTCAGCACTGCAGTGATCATTTTTATATGATTGGCTCCGTTGTAGGCCCTCATCCGTATCCTCAAATCGTCAGCGAGTTCCAGCGCATGATTGGTGATGAAGCAAAAGAGCAGCTGCTTGAAAAAGAAGGAAGGCTTCCTCATAAAGTCATTGCCTGTGTTGGCGGCGGAAGTAATGCCATTGGAATGTACCGGGCATTTTTAGATGAAGAAGTAGATATCATTGGTGTAGAGGCAGCTGGAAAAGGAATCGATACGCCGCTCCATGCTGCAACCATCACGAAAGGAACCAAAGGTGTGATCCACGGGTCTTTGACATATTTAATTCAAGATGAATTTGGCCAAATTATTGAGCCATATTCTATTTCCGCTGGTTTAGATTATCCGGGAATTGGACCAGAACACGCATATTTACATGCGAGCGGGCGGGTTCAATATGTGAGTGCGACAGATCAAGAAGCACTAGATGCACTAAAGCTGCTGACTGAAAAAGAAGGAATTCTGCCAGCAATTGAATCTGCACATGCGCTAGCCAAAGCGTTTGAGGTAAGCAAGACGATGGATGAAGACGAAATCGTCCTTGTCTGCCTGTCAGGAAGAGGCGATAAGGATGTACATACATTAATGAACGTGCTCGAAAGTGAGGGGAAAACAAAATGATTAGATTTCAATTAGAGCAAGGCGGAAAATTATTTATCCCATTTATCACAGCTGGCGATCCGTCAGAAGACATCACGATTGATTTAGCTATCTCCCTTCAAGCAGCCGGTGCACATGCGATTGAACTCGGTGTTCCTTATTCCGATCCATTAGCAGACGGTCCTGTCATTCAAAGAGCCTCCAAAAGAGCTCTAAATCATGGCATGAATATCGTAAAAGCGATAGAATTAGCAGGGAAGATGAAAAAAAACGGTGTAAAAATTCCTGTAATTCTATTTACGTATTATAATCCTGTGTTACAATTAGACACAGAATACTTTTTCGCTTTACTGCGCAAAAATCATATTTCGGGACTCTTAACACCCGACTTGCCGTTTGAAGAGAGCAGCGAGCTGCAAAAGAACTGTCAAACACATGACATTTCATATATTTCACTCGTTGCACCAACAAGCAAGGAACGATTAGTAAACATTGTAGAGCAGGCAGAAGGTTTTGTGTATTGTGTTTCATCTCTTGGTGTAACAGGTGTCAGACAATCTTTTGACGCGTCAATTACAGATTTTATTCAACAAGTGAAACAGCTGAGTCACATACCGGTTGCGGTCGGTTTTGGCATCTCAACAAGAGAGCAGGTAGACTCAATGAATAAACTGAGTGACGGTGTTGTTGTCGGAAGTGCACTTGTGAAAAAAATTGAAGAGCTTCATGAACAATTGCTGGCAAGTGATACACGTCAAGAGGCTTTAAGAGAATTTGAAACATATGCAAAAACATTTAGTCCCCTCTATTCATTCAAATGAGGTGAAACATTTTGCAAATCAAAGATCAATTAAAACAGCTAAAACCGTATCAACCTGGGAAACCAATTGAAGAGGTCAAAAAAGAATATCAATTAGACAAAATTGTGAAATTGGCTTCAAATGAAAACCCTTTTGGATGTTCTGTACATGCAAGAGAGGCAATACAAGCTGAACTCGAACATTTAGCGATTTATCCTGATGGGTACAGCGCAAGTTTAAGAACGGAGCTTGCTGAGTTTCTTCAAGTAAGTGAAAAACAATTAATTTTCGGGAACGGCTCAGATGAACTTGTGCAAATTATTGCGAGAGCTTTCCTTGACCAACATACAAATACCGTCATCCCATCTCCATCTTTTCCGCAATACCGTCACAATGCAGTGATTGAACATGCTGAAATTCGAGAAGTGCCTCTTTTAGAAGGAGGAGCTCACGATCTGAAGGGCATGCTGGATGCGATCGATGAAAACACGAAGGTTGTCTGGGTATGTAATCCAAATAACCCGACAGGAAATCATTTGTCAGAATCTGAGATTGTGGCGTTTTTAGATGAAGTGCCAGCTCACGTGCTTGTTGTTCTAGATGAAGCGTATTTTGAATACGTTCGTGCGGAAGATTTTCCAAACAGTTTATCTTTATTACACAATTATCAAAATGTCATTGTCCTTCGAACGTTTTCTAAAGCATATGGACTTGCAGCGCTTCGAGTAGGCTACGGAATTGCATCAGAAGAGCTGATTACTGCCATTGAACCAGCGAGAGAGCCGTTTAATACCAGCCGTATCGCTCAGGCAGCTGCTCGTGCAGCGATCAAAGATCAAGATTTCATACAATCATGCAGACAAAAAAACGAAGCAGGTCTCAAGCAATATCAAGATTTTGCAGACCGTTTTGGACTATATATCTATCCATCTCAAACAAACTTTGTGCTGATTGATTTTAAAAGAGATGCAGATGAATTGTTCAATGCATTATTGAAAAAAGGTTACATTGTTCGTTCCGGAAAAGCACTTGGTTTTCCGACTTCTTTACGTATTACCGTCGGAACAGAAGAGCAAAATGAAGACATTCTAAGTACACTTGCCGATTTACTGCAAGGCATTCGTGCGTAGCATAACCATAAAGTCATATCCTAAGGCAGGATATGGCTTTCATTGTACCAACCTCAATACATATAAGCTGTTGAAATAGGTTGTTTAATTTTCGCGAAAAATCAGGTGATGAATATGAATGATGCAAACGAAACAATATTAATCGCTGGACTCGGTTTAATTGGGGGATCCATTGCACTCTCGATTAAAAAAGAGTATCCTCACAAAAAAATTGTAGGATTTGATGTTTCCAAAGAGCAAATGGTTGCTGCAACAAAGCTGGGAATTATTGATGCAACAGCTGATTCGTTTCTGGCTGGTTTAGAAGAATCTTCGACCATTATTTTGGCAACACCTGTCCAGCAAACAGTAAAGATGCTTAGTGATATTGCAGACTCTGGAATTGAAAGAGAGCTCACAATCACTGATGTCGGCAGCACAAAGCAAAAGGTCGTCCATTTTGCTGAAAAAGCGCTGCCTGAGCAGTACCAATTTATTGGTGGACATCCAATGGCAGGCTCTCATAAGTCAGGTGTTATTGCAGCAAAAGACTTCTTATTTGAAAATGCGTTCTACATTTTAACGCCTGCAAAGGAAACAAACCGCCAAGCTGTTGATCGGTTGATGGATTTGTTAAAGGGGACAAATGCTCATTTCATCGAGATGACACCAGAAGAACATGATGCTGTGACAAGTGTAATTAGCCATTTTCCTCATATTGTTGCAGCCAGTCTTGTGCATCAAGCACATCATTTTGAAGAACAATTCCCACTTGTTAAACGGTTTGCTGCTGGAGGCTTTCGTGATATCACACGAATTGCTTCAAGCAATCCTGCAATGTGGAGGGATATCCTGCTGCACAATAAACACAAGATTTTAGACCGTTTTCGTGAATGGAAAAAAGAGATTAACCGCATTGAAACCTTCGTAGAGCAAGAAGATGCTGAAGGATTGTTCTCTTATTTTCAAGATGCAAAGGAATATCGTGATGGACTGCCTCTAAGGAAAAAAGGAGCCATTCCTGCTTTTTATGATCTGTATGTCGATGTTCCGGATCACCCTGGGGTCATTTCGGAGATTACAGGGCATCTAGCAAGTGAAAACATTAGTATTACTAATATCCGTATTATTGAGACGCGGGAAGACATTAATGGGATTTTACGCATTAGTTTTCAAACAGACGACGACCGCAAGCGTGCAGAAATCTGTATAAAAAATAGAGCGAATTACGATACATTTTATGCTGACTGAGGTGACAAACATGAAAATTCATAAAAATGCTCCTATGAATGGAGAAATTCATATCCCAGGTGATAAATCTATTTCACATAGATCAGTGATGTTTGGTGCAATTGCTGAAGGGACCACAGTAGTGAAAAACTTTCTTCCTGGAGCTGACTGTTTAAGTACGATTGATTGCTTTAGAAAGATGGGCGTTGAAATTGAACAAAAAGGGACAGATGTTGTCATTCATGGTAAAGGACTGAAAGAGCTCAAGGAGCCGTCTGACATTCTTGATGTTGGCAATTCTGGTACAACCATTCGATTAATGATGGGAATATTAGCTGGTTGTGAGTTTCACAGTACACTAATTGGTGATGAGAGTATTGCCAAAAGACCAATGAAACGTGTGACGGGTCCGCTGAAACAACTAGGAGCCAAAATAGACGGCAGAGCAAATGGCGAGTATACACCACTGTCTATTCGTGGCGGACATTTAAAAGGCATCTCTTATGAGTCTCCGGTGGCAAGTGCACAAATTAAGTCGGCTGTCCTTTTAGCTGGGCTGCAAGCAGAGGGTACAACAACATTAACTGAACCACATAAATCAAGAGATCATACAGAAAGAATGCTCTCTATGTTTGGTGTAAAACTAGATGAAGATGAACAAAGTGTTTCCATTGAAGGCGGCCAGACATTAACAGCAACAGATATATTTGTTCCTGGAGACATCTCTTCAGCTGCATTTTTCCTTGTAGCTGGATCAATCGTTCCTAACAGCCGGATTGTCTTAAAAAATGTCGGGCTAAACAAAACAAGAACAGGTATTATTGATGTGCTGAAACTTATGGGTGCAAACCTTGAGATCAATGAAGTAGATGCCAAAGGCGGAGAACCGTATGGTGATTTAACGATTTCTACTTCATCATTAAAAGGGATTGAAATTTCTGGTGACATGATTTCAAGACTCATCGATGAAATCCCGATTATTGCGCTTCTTGCGACCCAAGCAGAAGGAACAACGATCATTAAAGATGCTGCTGAGTTAAAAGTTAAAGAAACCAATCGAATTGATACAGTCGTATCAGAACTTAAAAAACTCGGTGCTGATATTGAAGCAACAGATGATGGTATGAAGATTCATGGTAAAACTACGCTTCAAGGCGGCGCAGTCGTCTCAAGCTACGGAGATCACCGTATCGGTATGATGCTGGGAATTGCCGCATGTGTGACAAAGCAAGCAATTGAGATTGAAGATACAGATGCTGTTCGTGTCTCATACCCGAATTTCTTTGAACACATTGAATATTTAACGAAAACAGTCTGAGGAGGTCCTCAGGCTTTTTCTTTCCTTTGGCATATTTGTCAGAAATATAGCATAGCTTGTCTCAAGGTGAAACCTTGAAAAAAAACATTTTGTCCGATAAAAATAGTGTCTGCAGTTTACAAATCATCAGTTTCGTATAGGATGAAATGAAAAACAGTCTTTAAAACACAAAAATGGGTTCATTTTAAAAGAGCAACATATTTGCTGGATGTGTACCTGTCGATTATGATATGAAGTAACAATAGTTTAGGTTTTTGGAAACAGAAAGGAACGGTTTGATTTGAATAGTTCATTACAAGAAGCCATAAAATTAGTTGAGGCGGGTGAGACTGAAAAAGGACTCCAAACACTTGCTCAAGCAGAGAAGCATTTGCATGATGAAGAAAAGGCGCAAGCGGCTCAATTATATTATGATTGGGGAGATATCGATAAAGCACGGAATCTCATCAGTGATTTACATGATTTATATCCAGAGGAAACAGGTTTAACGTGTTTTTATGCAGAGCTGTTGATTGACTCTGATGAAGAAGAGAAGGCGATTTCAGTATTAGAAACGATTCCTGAAGATGATGATGCGTACCCAGAGAGTTTATTGTTAATGGCAGATTTGTATCAAATGCAAGGACTATTTGAAGTCAGTGAACAAAAGCTTTTAAAAGCGAAAGAACTACTTCCGAATGAAGCCATCATCGATTTTGCATTAGGTGAGTTGTATTTTTCTCAAGGCCTTTCAAAAAAAGCGGCCGATTATTTCTACAAAGTGGCAGATCAGCAGCATGAGGTTGGCGGTGTCAATGTGTATCAGCGGCTCGCTGAATCGCTCAGCACAGCTGGAGAATTTGAGGATGCACTTGGATGGTACGAAAAGGCAGTAAAAGATCAAGCAGACCCGAATACTCTTTTTGGCTACGGATTTACAGCAATGAGGGCTGGCAGAACGAAAACAGCCATTCAGCAGCTTACAGAACTGAAAGATATTGATCCGTCCTATTCGTCACTTTATATGCCTTTAGCGAAAAGTTATGAGGAAGAAGGACTATATCACGAGGCTTTAGAAGTAGTAAAAGAGGGTATTAAAGTTGATGAGTATAACAAAGAATTATATTTATATGGTGCCAAGATTGATTTGAAAAATGGGGATTCAGAAGATGCGAAAAAACTGCTTCAAGAAGCACTTGCTCTCGATCCGGGTTATATTGAAGCAGTTCAAACATTGCTGGCGATCTATTTAAATGAAGAGCTGTTTGATGAAATTCTGGATGTTATTAAAGAGGTTAAAAGCTTTGGGGAAGATGATCCAAAATGGAATTGGTATGCTGCATCTGCTTCTGTCGGGCGAGAAGAATACAAAGAAGCTGCCGAGTATTTCAAGCTTGCCCTGCCTGATTTTGATGAGGAGCGTGACTTCTTATATGAATACGCTTCGTTCCTTTTAGAAGAGGGCAGACAAAAAGAAGCATTGCCGTTATTACGCAAAGTTTTAGAGAAAGATGGCACGAATGAAGAAATTGAAGAAACGATTTTAAGAATTGAAGACGAAATTTCCTTATAGTTTGCAGGAATGAAGAACTGGTTTGTTGAATAATTCATGTATAGCAATTTAATTTACGATAGAGGAGGGAATAACATGCAGACCCCTGTTTCTGTCAATGAAAAAAAGGAATTTATCCGGTGGTTCTTAAACCATTATCAGCTAAAACGAAGAGAGTGTGTTTGGATATTAAATTATTTAATGAGTCACGACTCTTTGATGGAAAAGGTTCATTTTGTAGAGCAAGCAGAATTTTGCCCAAGGGGAATCATCATGTCAACACACTGTGTGGATGAAGTTCCCTTTAGATTTTATAAAGAAAACATCATGACGACAGATGCTGAAAAGTCATTTCATGATATTCGTTTGAATAAACAGCAGGATTTGTTTATTCAATTGAATTTCCGTTCTGCTTATCGTTCGCCGGAATATGCAGCTGTTCTTGAAACAAATCCTCATATTCCAAAGGATCTTTATGAGAACGAAAAAGATAAGGATCTTGCTGAGAAAGTGCTTGAGCATTCAATCGCAACTTTCCAAAAAGAACGACTCATGAAAGAGATAGATGAAGCACTTGACCGTCATGATCAAGAAACATTTAATAAGCTGGCAAAAGAATTAAGCCTATTGTCATAAACTGAACGAATAAGCCTTGCCCTACACAGGCAGGGCTTATGTCATGAAAGAGGGGAAATTGATGAGGTTTCAAGCAGAGGACGCGGATCGCTTTTTGCAATCTAAAGCTTACATTGATACCGCTATCATTCCATTAGTTGGGATTGATGCGGATCAAATGAAACAAACCGTGTCTTTAGGAGAGTTTACTATCCTTGTAGCAGATGAACTTGAAAGACAGTTAAAAGGGCGGGTTTTTCTTTTTCCGCCACATACATATTTGGAAGTGAGTGACCGGAAACAAGAAGATATACTCATAATGAAGCAGTCGCTCAAGGATCATTTTCAGCATGTCGTATTGATCACATCTGATCACCAGTGGAAAGAGCATACTGAGATCAGTGAATCGCTATTTTTGCTCAAGCCGGTTCCGCTGGAGCATTTGAAGGTTGAATTAAAGCAAAAAGTCATTCAAGACAGTGTAGAACAAATTTTGAACTTTTTGTTACAAAAATGGAACCCTTCATAAAAACCCTTACATTTGCATTGTACATAGCTTTTTAGGATGTTGACCTTGTGAATAGATTGATATATTATGAGGGTGTCCTAGTTTTATGAAATTTTTTCTAATTCAGTTATAAAGTAGCTGACGACCTGAGGGGGGGAGAAAAAAATGAGCGAGAAGAGACATGGAGTGTCCAGGCGTCAATTTTTGAATTACACGTTGACCGGCGTGGGGGGATTTATGGCCGCTGGAATGCTCATGCCTATGGTTCGCTTTGCGCTTGACCCTGTGCTAAAAGGAACAGAGGATCAGGATATGGTTCAAGTTGTCAGTGTAGATGAACTGACAAAGGAACCGAAGCGCTTTGACTTTAAAATTGATCAAGTAGATGCATGGTACGAGTCAAAGGAATCTAGGTCAGCATGGGTGTACAAAGAAGGGGATGAAATTGTCGCTTTATCGCCGATCTGTAAACATTTAGGATGTACAGTGAACTGGAACAGTGATCCGAAAAATCCAAACAAATTTTTCTGCCCGTGCCATTATGGGCTGTACGACAAGGATGGTACAAACGTACCCGGAACTCCACCGCTTGCACCGCTTGACCATTATAAGCAGCAAGTGAAGGACGGATACCTCTATCTTGGAAAAGCTGTGCCGAAAGGGGAAGGGTAACGATGCTTAACAAGATTTACGATTGGGTAGATGAGCGGCTGGACATTACACCAATATGGAGAGATATTGCGGATCACGAGGTGCCAGAGCACGTCAACCCAGCACATCATTTCTCCGCTTTTGTGTATTGTTTTGGCGGTTTAACGTTTTTTGTGACAGTCATTCAAGTCCTTTCGGGCATGTTTTTAACGATGTATTACGTGCCGGATATTAAAAATGCCTGGGAATCTGTCTATTATTTGCAAAATGAAGTGGCATTTGGTCAGATTGTCAGAGGGATGCACCACTGGGGTGCGAGTTTAGTCATTGTGATGATGTTTTTACATACGCTAAGGGTCTTTTTCCAAGGGGCGTATAAAAAGCCTAGAGAGCTGAACTGGATTGTTGGTGTGCTCATTTTCTTTGTGATGCTTGGACTTGGTTTTACAGGTTATCTTTTACCATGGGATATGAAGGCGCTGTTTGCGACGAAGGTTGGTCTTCAAATAGCAGAAGCAACACCTTTCATTGGTAAAGAGATCAAAACGCTGCTTGCAGGTCATCCTGACATTGTAGGGGCACAAACGCTGACGAGATTTTTCGCTATCCATGTCTTTTTCTTGCCAGCGGCATTATTTGGGCTGATGGCTGCCCACTTTATTATGATTCGTAAGCAAGGAATTTCTGGACCGCTATAAAATGCTGCGTTTGATGAATGTTCAATGAGGAGGGGATGACTTTGCATAGGGGAAAAGGGATGAAGTTTGTCGGAGATTCCAGAATACCGGCAGAAAGAAAACCTAACATACCTAAAGACTATTCCGAATATCCGGGAAAAACAGAAGCCTTTTGGCCGAACTTTCTTTTAAAGGAATGGCTTGTAGGTGCCGTTTTTTTAATTGGCTTTCTTGTCCTAACTGTTGTTCATGCGCCTCCGCTTGAGCGGATGGCTGACCCAACAGATACTGGCTATATTCCGCTGCCAGACTGGTATTTCCTATTTTTGTACCAGTTATTAAAATATGAATTTGCTGCAGGAAACTTCACTGTCGTCGGCGCGATGATTATGCCTGGAATTGCGTTTGGTGCACTTTTGCTCGCACCATTTCTTGATTCAGGTCCAGAACGCAGACCGTATAGAAGACCAATTGCAGTCGGGATGATGATTCTTGCAGTCGGCGCAGCAACATATTTAACGTGGGAGTCTGTTGCAACTCATGATTGGGAAGCAGCGGCAAAACAAGGTGAGATTAAGAAAGAAGCAGAGATTGATACTTCAGCTGAAGAATATAAAATTTATCAAGAGCAGACATGTATCTCCTGCCACGGGGATAACATGCAGGGCGGAGCAGCTGGACCGTCACTTGTTGACAACGGTCTTTCGCCTGAGGAGATCGCTAAAATCGCTGTAGAAGGAAAAGGCAACATGCCGAAGGGTGTCTTTAAAGGCAGTGATGAAGAACTTGAGAAGCTCTCTAAATATTTATCTGAGGTCAAATCAAAATAATTCAGTTGTTTAAATGCAAGTACAAGGATATACTCAAAAGAGAAAAAGCTGGCGCTGTCAGCTTTTTTCTGATTTTAACAGATCGTGAGTGAAGAGACATATGAGATGGATTCAATATTTGCTAGCGACGCGCTACATGCTTGTGCTGGTGCTTATGATCAATTTCCTTGGCACTGTGTACGGCTACTATTGGTATATTCCGCAGCTCGTAGAGACACCGGCTGTCTTTTTAGCTTTTGTACCAGACAGTCCAACGGCCAGCTTTTTCTTTTTATTTGTATTACTTGCGTTTTTGATGAAACGAAATGCTCCTTATTTTGAAGCACTTGCTCTTGTGACCTTGATTAAATATGGGTTATGGGCGGTAGGAATGAATATCTTTGTGCTTTTATCTGTTGATGATTTTCCGTGGGAAGGATACATGCTGATTGGGTCTCACTTTGCGATGGCGGTTCAGGCTGTATTGTTTGCGCCATATTATCGTTTTCAAATGCGTCATCTCGTGGTAGCAGGCATTTGGATCTTACATAATGATGTAATTGATTATGTATTTGGTATGATGCCCCGTTATTCTATGCTGTCTGCTTACTCAAACGAGATCGGCTACGTGACGTTTTGGCTAAGTATTGCGGTTCTTCTTGTTTCGTATTATCTCGTTCTATCGAAAAAATCGGTCAAGCTTGAACTCCCTTAACAATGTTGGTCTAACCTTGTCCTTTTCTTCATACGCTGTAAGGAGAAGGGCTAGGAGGGACTTGCATGAAACGAAAGCCAATCGCGATGATTCTATTATTTTTTCTCGTATTACAGCCAGCAGTTGTCAAAGGTGAGGAAACAGCTGCTAACACGCTGCAAGAATTAACGGAACTATCAGATTCCATCTTTCAATTAACGAGACAAGCTAAATATGATGAGGCGTTACAAGTCGCATTGTATGTTGAAAAGACATTTAAAGCTGAGAATTGGCGTGGAACTTTGACGAATACGCAGATTCGGCAAATTACACTTGGCTATCAAGATATGATAAAAGGGCTGCCGCAGGAAGAATTGAATGAGCGCGAAAAGCTTCGTTATGCCTCTCAATTTAGAATGCTGCTTGATGCGATCCAGTCGGATTCTGAGCCTCTTTGGGGTTCGCTGGAGAAGCCTATTATGGGCTCTTTTCCTACTTTGAAAAAAGAAGTAAAAGATCCAGAATCGACGACATTTTATGAAACTTGGAATGAGCTGGTTTCTTTATACGATATGATCTATCCAAGTTTAACCATTGATATTTCGCCTGAAAAGCTGCAGACGATTAAGCAGCACATGGAAGTGATTGAGCAAGGTGAATTTTTAAAAGCATCAAGTGGGACAAAGCTTGAACGTCTTACGAAGCTGGAAGAGGATTTATCGAGTGTGTTTGCTCACGTCGATGAAGATGAAGCGGATCCATCGCTTTTATGGGTCATCTTAACAACCGGGAGTATCATTTTATTAACGTTAACGTATGTTGGATTTCGGAAATATCGTGCAGAAAAAGAAAAGAAGCAAAAACGTCAGGCTGATTATCCTAAATCATAAAAAAAGAAGCCCAAAACTGGTGCTTCTTTTTTAATGCGGATTGAGCGGCTTTTTGTGTTCATCTAATGTAAAGCCTTCACCGAGTACATCATGCACGTCACTGACAGATACAAACGCATGAGGATCGACTGAGGTCACGACGCTTTTAAGGTGGACAAGCTCGTTTTTCGGAACGACGCAATAAAGAACGTTGCGCTCCTGTTTCGTATAGGAACCGACCCCTTTTAAGATGGTGACACCGCGCTCCATTTCATCTGTGATTTTCTTTTGAATGATGTCATCTTTTTCAGAGATAATCATGGCGCCTTTGGCAGCGTAAGCGCCTTCTTGCATGAAGTCAATGACCTTCGCAGCAACAAACACTGCGACAAGTGTATACATCGCTTCTTTATAATTTAAGTAGGTCAAAGAGATGGTAATGACGCATGCGTCGAAGATGAACATTGTTCGTCCCATTGCCACCTGATAATGCTTGTTGATCAGTCTTGCAATGATGTCCACACCGCCTGTTGTACCGCCGAATTTAAAGATGATTCCGAGGCCTGTTCCGATAAATACACCTGCAAAGAGGGCGGCTAAGGCTAAATCGTGCTGGAGAGGCATATGTATTTGAAAGCGCTGGAAGATGGCAAGAAAGACAGAAAGACTCACTGTTCCTACAATTGTATAAGTAAACATCGTTCTGCCGAGCATTTTCCAGCCTATAAAAAAGATCGGAATGTTTAAGACAAGGTTTGAAATAGATGGGTCAATGTGAAATAGAAAATATAAAAGCAGTGTAATACCTGTAAATCCGCCTTCCGCCAAATTGTTCTGCATATTAAAATGAACAAGACCGAAAGAAAAAATCGCAGATCCTATTAAAATAAATACGATATTTTTAAGACGAATTTCTTTTAGCAAGAGACCACTCCTTTTTTTGCTTAGACAGCGATAATATTATATGGTATGGGAGAGAAACAAGCAAACTGAGTCTTAAACATTTGTCAAATATTTATGATTTCGCTAACATGTAAGAGATGGATAGGAGGATGAGCTTCATGACGAAAGAAAAAACGCTGCGTCACGTGCAGCAAGAAGTAGATGATTACATAGGACAATTTAAAGAAGGCTATTTCAGCCCGCTTGCCATGATGGCCCGCCTGACAGAAGAATTAGGGGAGCTGGCAAGAGAGGTTAACCATTACTATGGAGAAAAGCCGAAAAAAACAACGGAAACAGAAAAAAGCATGGAAGAAGAAATTGGCGATGTTTTGTTTGTGTTAACATGCCTTGCTAATTCACTTGATATTTCACTAGAAGAAGCACATGATCGTGTGATGCATAAATTCAACACAAGAGATAAAGACCGCTGGACGAAAAAAGAAGGGAAGTAGAGACGATGACGAACGAAACCATCAAAGTAGTAATCGCTGGAGCAAGAGGAAGAATGGGGATAGAGGCTGTGAAGCTGGCGGAAGAAACAGGCCATTTTGAGCTGGTGGCAGCACTTGATCACGCGCATGAAGGAAAAAAATTATCTGATGTGATTCATACGACATCTCATGCGCCAATTTATACGGATATTGATGTGTGTCTTTCAGAAACAACACCAGATGTATTAATTGATTTAACAACACCAGAAATCGGGAAAGTACATACAAAAAAAGCACTTGAACATGGCGTGCGTCCAGTCGTCGGAACAACTGGATTTTCAGAAGATGACCTAAAAGAGCTTCAGCAATTAACAGAAGAAAAGGGCATAGGCTGTATTATTGCACCAAACTTTGCTGTCGGTGCGGTCTTAATGATGAAATTTGCCAAAATGGCAGCGAATTATTTTCCTGACGTTGAAATCATTGAGCTTCACCATGATAAAAAACTAGATGCCCCAAGCGGTACGGGCTTAAAAACGGCTGAAATGATTGCAGAAGTAAGAGAAAGCAAAAAACAGGGACATCCAGAAGAGAAAGAATTAATCGAAGGTGCACGAGGAGCAGATTATGATGGTATCCGTCTGCACAGCGTGAGACTTCCTGGCATGATTGCACATCAAGAAGTGCTGTTTGGAATGGACGGACAGACGCTCACCATTCGTCATGATTCTTATAACCGTGCATCCTTTATGTCAGGCGTGAAACTTTCAGTAGAGCAGGTCATGCACATTGATCAGCTCGTTTATGGTTTAGAAAATATCATCGACTAATAAGGAGTGGATTCCTGATGAACATTGCTTTAATCGCTCATGATAAGAAAAAAAGTGACATGATTCAGTTTACCACTGCGTACCGTGATATTTTGGCAGATCATACACTTTACGCAACAGGGACAACAGGTTTGAGAGTGAAAGAAGCGACGGGGCTTCCCATTCATCGTTTCCAATCAGGACCACTTGGGGGAGATCAGCAGATCGGTGCTTTAATTGCTGATAATGCAATGGATCTTGTGCTCTTTTTTAGAGACCCGCTAACTGCGCAGCCGCATGAACCGGATGTATCTGCACTCATCCGGCTTTGCGATGTGTATACCATTCCATTAGCCACCAATATGGGAACTGCTGAAATTTTAGTCAGGAATTTAAATAAAGGTACGTTTGATTTTCGAGATGTAGCAAAAAACGGAGGAACAAATGAAACGACTTGATATCCTTGCATTCGGTGCCCATAGCGATGATGTAGAGATCGGAATGGGCGGAACGATTGCAAAATACGTAAAAAAAGGGGCGCGCGTCGGGATTTGCGACTTGACCCAGGCCGAATTATCTTCAAATGGAACAGTAGAGAGCCGCAAAGAAGAAGCAAAAGCCGCCGCCGCTATTTTAGGTGTCAGAGCGAGAATCCAGCTCACACTGCCAGATAGAGGGCTGTATCTAAATGATGAAGCGATGAAGGAAATTGCGGGCGTGATTCGAACTTACAAACCGAAACTGATTTTCGCTCCGTACCACCAAGATCGGCATCCAGATCATGGCCATGCGGGCTCACTTGTAGAAGAGGCCGCTTTTTCTGCAGGTATACATAAATTTGAAGATTCATACAAGCAGCCAGCGCATAAAATAACTCAAATGTATTATTACATGATTAATGGGCACCATCGTCCAGATTTTGTGATCGATATTTCTGAGGAAATGCACCAAAAAATTGATAGCCTGCATGCGTATAAAAGCCAATTTGTTAAATCGGCAAACTCAGTAGAGACACCTCTTGTGAACGGTTATATTGATTTTGTCAAAATGAGAGAGTCTATGTATGGAAGAGAAGTCAACAAAGCTTATGCAGAAGGGTTTATCACAAAGAAACCACTTTTGTTGGACGATGACTTACTTGGGGGGTAATTATGAAAAAACTGAAGGTCGGAATTACTTGTTATCCAAGTGTCGGCGGCTCAGGCATTATAGCCACGGAGCTTGGAAAACGTTTAGCTGAAAAAGGGCACGATGTTCATTTCATTACCTCTAGCATTCCGTTTAGGCTTAATAAAGTATATCCGAATATTTATTTTCATGAGGTGGATGTGAATCAATATGCAGTTTTTCAATATCCGCCTTATGACCTTGCGCTGGCAAGTAAATTGGCAGAAGTCGCAAAACGAGAAAAGCTTGATATTATTCATGCGCATTATGCAGTCCCGCACGCTGTCTGTGCGTTTCTAGCCAAACAAATGACTGGACACTCTGTGAAAGTCGTTACGACGCTTCATGGAACGGATATTACGGTTTTAGGCTATGATCCATCATTAAAAGAAGTGATTCGGTTCGCCATCGAATCATCGGATCGCGTAACAGCGGTATCGCATTCATTAGCTGCGCAGACATACGATCTCATCAAACCAGATAAAAAGATTGATACGATTCATAATTTTGTAGATGAACGGGTGTATTTGCGTGAAGATCACGATTTGCTAAAGACACATTATGGTCTTTTACCGAACGAAAAGGTCATCATTCATGTATCAAACTTTCGAAAGGTGAAACGGGTACATGACGTGATTCATGTGTTTCAAAAGATTGCTGAACAGGTGCAGGCAAAGCTGCTGCTCATTGGTGATGGTCCTGAGAAATCGGTTGTATGTGAACTCGTGAAAAAATTAGGACTGACAGACCGCGTGTTATTTTTAGGCAAGCAAGAGAAGGTTGAGGAGCTATATTCAATAAGTGATTTGAAGCTGCTTCTTTCAGAGAAGGAGAGCTTTGGGCTTGTGCTTCTTGAAGCAATGGCGTGCGGTGTTCCTTGTATCGGTACGGATGTCGGCGGTATTCCAGAGGTCATTACACATGGAGAAACAGGTTTTCTTGTCCCGCTCGGCGATATAGACGGAGCAGCAAAGCACGCAGTGTCTCTGCTGAAAGACGAAGCGCTTCATGAAAAAGTGTCAGCGGCAGCTCAGTCTAGTGTTCAGGCTCATTTCTCCTCTGATAAGATTGTGAGTGAATATGAGAAGCTTTACCTAGAATTGATCGAAGGTGATGATGAAGATGAATGAACCATTCACACATGCGATCCCTATATTACATACACTGCACGAACATGGGCATCAGGCTTACTTTGTTGGCGGAGCGGTGAGAGATGTTCTATTAGGACGGGAAATCGGTGATATCGATATTGCGACAGATGCAACACCTGATAAGGTTGAGTCTTTATTTGAAAAAACAGTAGATGTCGGTAAGGAGCATGGCACTGTCATTGTGTTGCATGATGGTGTCAGCTATGAGGTCACGACGTTTCGAACGGAATCAGAATATGAAGATTTTCGCAGACCGAAAGAAGTGGCGTTTATCACGTCGCTTAAGGAAGATCTTTTAAGAAGAGATTTAACGATTAATGCAATGGCCATGGATATAAATGGAGAAATTATTGATCATGTAGGTGGTAAACAGGATATTAAGCGGAAACGAATTCAAACTGTTGGAGATCCTGCGTGCCGCTTTCAAGAAGATGCGCTTCGCATGATGAGAGCTGTCCGTTTTTTAAGCCAGCTTGGCTTTGAACTCGCTGATGAAACGGCTGAAGCTATGAAAAAGGATAAGCATCTGCTTGCCAACATATCAGTTGAGCGCAAAAAGATTGAAATGGAGAAGCTTTTAAAAGGCCGTCATTGTGAGCAGGCCATTCAAGTACTCATTTCAACCAAATTATATGAAGAATTGCCAGGTCTCAAAGAGGAGCGTCTTCATGAATCCTTTCAATCCTTTCCATATTACTTACTGGATGGACTAGAAGAGGTATGGGGGGCTTGCATCCATTTGCTCGGCCTAGATGAAGCGGAGGCTGCGGCCTTCTTAAAAGAATGGAAGCTGTCAACCAAGCTTTTGAAAGAAGCAGTAGCCATTAGTAAATATGTTGATTGTGACTGGGATGCGGAAAACATGTTTGAAGCTGGTGAACACGTGCTCTTATCTAGTTTGAAGATCACACAGCTAAAACATGAGCGCCGCATTTTCTTTGATGAACTGGAGGCAGCGAAGCGTTCTTATGATGCACTGCCGATTAAAAACCTCCAAGACCTCGCTGTTTCAGGAAAAGATTTAATGGCCTTTCGGCAAAAGACGTCTGGGAAATGGATTGCAGAGGAGCTCAATTTTGTGAAAAAAGCCGTTTTGCAAAACCGTTTAGAAAACCGAAAAGAAGCCATAGAGGAGTGGCTTAAAGCATGCGATCCGCAATTAGAAAACGATTAATTGAACTATTTACAGCATCCAGTGAGGATTTTGTCTCAAGTCAGCAGATTTGTGATGAACTTGGCTGCTCCCGAACAGCTGTGTGGAAGCATATGGAGGACTTGCGAAAAGAGGGGTATGAGGTAGAAGCAGTTAGAAGAAAAGGATACCGTCTGCTTCGTAAACCGGACAAAATTAGTGAGGACGAAATTCTGTTTGGTCTGGAAACAGAGAGCTTCGGCAGGCATATTTACTTTCAGAAAGAAGTCGCTTCAACTCAGCTGATTGCCCATGATCTTGTCAATGAAGGTGCGCCCCACGGCACGATCGTTGTGAGTGATCATCAGACTAATGGAAAAGGGCGTCTTCAAAGAACGTGGCATTCACCAAACGGGACAGGCATTTGGATGAGTCTCATTCTGCGGCCTGAAATTCCGCTGCATAAAGCGCCGCAAATGACGCTTTTGGCATCTGTAGCCATCGCAGAAGCGATTGCGCAGCAAACAGGACTCAGTCCATCTATTAAATGGCCAAACGATATTTTGTTGAATGGAAAAAAGGTCGTTGGCATTCTGACTGAATTAAAAGCAGAAGCGGACCAGGTTCATGCGGTCATTATTGGACCAGGCATAAATGTGAACCAAACAGCTGATGACTTCCCGGATGACCTAAAGGATGTCGCCACAAGTCTGCGGATGGAACTGAATGAAAAAGTGGATCGTGCTGCACTTATACAACAGATCATGTCCACTTTTGAAAAAAGATATGATGATTATATGAAGCAAGGATTTGCACCGATTAAACAATTATGGGAATCGTTTGCGATGACGATCGGTCAACATATTGTTGCCCGCACCGTCAATGGGCAATATACGGGGAAGGCGCTTGGCATCAATGAAGAAGGTGTTTTATTGCTTGAAACGGAGGACGGTATCCAAAAAATCTACTCCGCAGACATTGAGATCAAGTCAACTTGAGTGGAACACCCGGCACATTTTTGATATACTTCGTGTGGGCAGTATCTGCAAAGAACTGTACCTGTTAGGAAGAAAAATTCGATAAATTTCTGCCTTGATCCTAAGGGACTTGGACAGAGGGATGATTCGCCGCACATGAGAAATCAAAGCATGTGATGTGAGGCAAGCCATCTCCTCTCCAGAATGAGGAGGAACAAATGAAGACAAAGCTAGATTTTTTCAAAATGAAAGAACAAAACGAACCTATTGTGATGCTGACCGCATACGACTATCCAGCTGCAAAGCAAGCGGAAAAAGCGGAAGTCGACATGATCTTAGTTGGTGATTCACTTGGGATGGTTGTACTTGGACTAGATTCCACAGTTCAAGTCACGCTGGATGATATGATCCATCACACAAAAGCAGTGAAAAGAGGCGCAAATGACACATTTGTTGTGACTGATATGCCATTTATGTCTTACCATTATTCGTTAGAAGAAACAATGAAAAATGCTGCACGCATCATGCAAGAAAGTGGTGCCGATGCCTTAAAGCTAGAAGGCGGAGACGGAGTATTTGAATCCATTCAAGCTCTAACAAGAGGCGGAATTCCTGTCGTCAGTCATTTAGGCCTCACACCTCAATCAGTTGGTGTACTTGGCGGATATAAAGTACAAGGTAAAGACCACGAAAGTGCTCAAAAATTGATTGAAGACAGCTTGAAATGTGAGGAAGCCGGTGCAATCGCTCTTGTGCTGGAATGCGTACCTGGCGAACTGACAAAACGAATTACCGACATGCTGAAGATTCCTGTGATCGGAATTGGTGCAGGAGCTGAGGCAGACGGACAAGTTCTCGTTTACCATGATGTGGTAGGATACGGGGTGTCTAGAACACCTAAGTTTGTGAAACAATACGCGCAAATTGATACTGTTTTAGAAGAAGCGCTCATTCAATATACGAAAGAAGTAAAAGCACGCACATTTCCAGAGGACATGCACACGTTTCATATCAAAGAAGAAGTCCTTGATGGCTTATATGGGGGAATCAAAAAATGAATGTTGTCACCCATATTCACGAGCTAAAAGAATTAATCAAGCAGCATCAAGAAAAACAGCATTCCATCGGCTTTGTCCCAACGATGGGTTTTCTTCATGAAGGACATCTGACGCTTGCGAAAGAGGCAAGAAGTCAAAATGACATTGTCGTGATGAGTATTTTTGTCAATCCGTTGCAATTTGGACCAAATGAAGACTTTGAATCCTATCCAAGGGATATGGAAAGAGACCAGCGTCTGGCAGAAGCAGCAGGGGTGGATATTTTATTTACACCTGATGTGAAGGAAATGTACCAAAATGAACCATCTATTACGATGACGGTTCAAAAGCGGACAGATGTCTTATGCGGAAAAAAACGTCCAGGACATTTTGACGGCGTTGTCACTGTGCTCACAAAGCTGTTTCATCTTGTGTCACCAACAAATGTCTACTTTGGACTAAAGGATGCACAGCAAGTCGCTGTGATCGATGCGATGATCAAAGATTTCTTCTTTGATCTTCACCTTGTATCTGTACCGACAGTCAGAGAAGAAGACGGCTTAGCGAAAAGCTCAAGGAATGTGTACTTGTCAGAAAAAGAAAGACAAGAAGCACCCGCTTTATACCGCGCATTAAAAAAAGGACGGTCAGCTGTTGAAAAAGGTGAACGTGATGTCAGTCGTGTATATCAGCAGATTGAAGAGGAACTTGTTCAGACGTGCGGAGAAATAGATTATATTGAGATCTATTCATATCCAGAACTTGAGCCGCTTCAGCAGTTAGCAGGTCAAGTCATTATGGCGGTTGCGGTGAAATTCTCACGGGCAAGACTGATTGATAATGTGATTTTCCATGTTCCTGAAAGCGGTGAAAAACATGTATAGAACCTTTATGACATCTAAGCTTCATAAAGCAACGGTAACAGAAGCAAACTTACATTATGTAGGAAGTATCACAATTGACGAAGATTTACTTGATGCGGCAGGTATGATGGCAAATGAGAAAGTACAAATTGTCAATAATCATAATGGCGCAAGACTTGAAACATATATTATTCCCGGCGAAAGAAAGAGCGGTGTCATTTGTCTAAATGGGGCGGCGGCGAGACTCGTTCAGCCAGGGGATGAAGTCATTATTATCGCTTATGGGATGCTGTCAGAAGAAGAAGCTAAGACACATACACCAAAAGTGGTCGTGTTAAATAAACAAAATCAAATTGAACAAATGATTGGGCAAGAGCCTGCGAGAACGATTTTATAACGCAGGCTCCGTGGAAACAGAACAGTTTCAGAAGAGAGGCTGTTCTGTTTCATCTATTTTGTCCAGAGCGTGTTTCACTTCAGGGTGAAACGAGGAATTGAGGTGTCCATTTTATGACCGATCAAAGGTTTGTTGTCGTTGATATTGAAACCACCGGGAATTCACCTAAAAAGGGTGATAAAATCATTCAAATAGCTGCGGTGGTCATTGAAAATGGACAAATTGTCGAACGGTATTCAAAATATGTGAACCCGGGAAAAGCAATCCCAGGATTTATTGAACAGCTGACAGGCATTCAGCAGCACATGGTTGACGATGCGGTGTTTTTTGAGGACATTGCCCAAGAGGTGTATGATCTCATACAGGGTGCTTATTTTGTTGCGCACAATGTTCATTTTGACTTGAATTTTTTAAATGATGAACTAAAAGCATGCGGGAAAAATGAGCTGGATGTGCTAGCAATTGATACAGTTGAGATCTCTAGAATTCTTTATCCTGAGCTTGAAGGTTATAAGCTCACTGAATTAAGTGAAGAGCTCATGCTTCCACATGACCACCCGCATAGGGCGGATAGTGATGCGGAAGTTACTGCCATGTTATTTTTAACTTTATTACATCAATTAAAACATACACCGAAAAATGTGCTGAAGCAGCTGCGCAGATTATCCTCTTATCTCCTAAGTGATATAGGACTTTTAATTAAGCAGCTTGAAACAAGCCATGCTAGCCGGGAAGATTCTTTAGTGGAAGTCGGCTCTTTTGCTGTAAAAGATGTCACCAATCCTATCAGCAGGGCGACACATTCAGTAAGTGAAGATGATGAACAGCTGTTTGAGGAAATCAAAAAGAAGCTTCCGCAAACGGTAGAAGGCTATGAGGTAAGAGAAGGCCAGCTTACAATGATGAATAAAGTGAGAGACGTGTTTCATGAAAGAGCCTATGCATTAATTGAAGCGGCGCCGGGTATTGGGAAAACGCTCGCTTACCTCATACCAGCAGCTCTAGAAGCGAGGAAATCAGGAAAACCTGTCATTATTAGTACATATTCCATACTTTTGCAGCAGCAAATGCTTCAGCGCGATGTGCCGATGTTGAATCAATTGCTCCCGTTTGAGCCTGCTGCCTGTGTATTTAAAGGTCGGGCGCATTACATTTGTTTAGATAAGTTTGAGCATGTGCTTCATGAGGAAGATGATAACTATGATGTCGTCTTAACGAAGGCGCAAATTTTAATGTGGCTCCTTGTAACAGAAACAGGTGATTTATCTGAACTGAATTTACCGTCAGGAGCTGCCAATATAAAAGACCGCATTTCCTGTGTGCATATGCCGTTTACATCGAAAAAGCGCCGTTTTAAAGAGTATTGCTTTTATGAGCGCGCCAAAAAAAGGGCAAGAACAGCTGATTTAATTTTAACGAATCATCGTCTGCTTTTATCACAAACGGAGGCATCGTCTATCTTTCAGCATGCTGACGTATATGTGATAGACGAAGCCCATCAATTTGAGAAAACAGCCAATGAAACACTAGGGGATAGTGCGTCTTATATCCAGCTTCACGCGAAATTAACGCAGCTTGGCTCCTTGCAAGGCGGACTGTTAAAGAAACTGAAAAAGAGATTTCATCATGCAGGGTTACAGACAGACACCTTTATTGAAATGGATGAGTATCTCAATCAGCTTCAAATGGAAAGTGACGCTTTCTTTAGCACCGTCCATTCATTTGTGAAAAGGACAAAACCAAAAGCCGACATCAATCGTCTCATTCATAGAGTACGTCATCATTCAAAGCATGCTCAGTGGAAACGGATTAAAGAAACAGCAAGTAAGCTTTGTTCCTTGTTAATTGCTTGTGAGAAACTGTATGAACAGCAAAAAAATGAGCTTCTTCAAAAAAGTGATCAGCTGACAGAACACTTTGCCTTTGAAGCAGAGGAATACGACCAAGTCATGTCGTTTATGCATACTTTTTGCAGTACACTGTACCGGTTTATCTTTGAACCGAAAAACGATGAAACGGTTTGGATTGAAATTGATGCAAAAGGTGCCAAAAACGCAGTCTTTATGCATGCACAGCCGTTAGATACTGGGGAGCTTTTGGCTGATCGTTTCTTTATGAACAAAAAGAGTGTTGTCCTCACATCAGGGACACTCACCATCAATCATCGCTTTGATTATTGCTTGGAACGGTTTGGCCTGCAAGATTTTTACCCTCATCTTGTGCAAATTGATTCACCTTTTGAACTTGAAAAACAGCTTAAGGTCATTGTTCCAGCAGACATGCCGCCGATTACAAACCGTGATGAACGAGATTATGTAAAGCAGGCTGCGCAATATATTAAGGTTATGGAAAAGCAGCAGCATGCAAAAATATTGGTTTTGTTTAATTCACATGAGATGTTAAAAGCAGTCTATGAAGAGCTAAAAACAGAAGGGATGCAGTCAGCCCTTTTTGCTCAAGGTTTGACAGGCGGAAGCCCTGTAAAATTAACGAAAATGTTCAAATTAGCAAAACAAGCCATTTTACTTGGTACGGGTAGTTTTTGGGAAGGTGTTGATTTTCCGGGCTCAGAGCTGACAACAGTCATCATGGCACGTCTTCCGTTCAGGCCGCCTGATTCTCCTCTCATTGAAGCCAAATGTGATGCAGCTAAAAAACAAGGGAAGAATCCGTTTAAAGCGGTCGCTTTACCAGAAGCTGTGTTAACCTTTAAGCAAGGAGCTGGACGCTTGCTGCGCTCTGAAAAAGACATAGGCACATTGCTGATTTTAGACCGCCGAGTGAAAACAGCTTCATATGGAAAACTATTTTTAGAATCACTCCCTCATGCGCCGGTTCACGAGATGTCAAAAGAGTCACTTGAGGCGTATATAGAAAACCTTAACAACGAAAAGCCGCTGTCATAAGCGGCCTTTAGCTGGTGTGGGTTTGGAGTTAATTTATCGTAACGGCTTTTTGTGTTCCGTTGTAAAAATAGTATCGGTTCCCGTGCAGAAAAGTATGACTAACAATATTTACGTACCGAGGAGGAATTAGAAGTGGAAAGTAAAATAGAGGTACTTTCAACTGTTCAAATTAAGCATTCAGAAGACCTATACAAAATTGTTGATTTATTGAACAGAACGCTTAAAAGAGAAGATCTCATGTTTGGATTAGCATTAGATCAAGAAGACCAAAATCAAGCGGTATTTACGATATATCGCACATAGGGGAAGCTTGACATGAAAAAAATAGTCTGGATTATTTCATCTGTAGTGGCTCTCGTTCTGCTTATTGGCATCATCAGCTTTACGTGGATTTATCAAATTGCCATGGGACAAAGAGAACAAGGGCATGAAGCAGCGATCGAACGAGCAAAAGAACAAGCAAACATCGTACAAGTGGAGCAAGTGGAAACCTTTGTCGGGAAAGAAAAACAATTTATTGTTGAAGGGAAAAACAAACAGAATGAAACGACCTACGTTTGGGTTCCTGCCAGCAAAAAAGAAAAAGTGATCGCAAAAAAAGCAAAAGAAGGCATTACCTCGAATCAAGCAGTACAAGCCGTTCAAAAGGAGAACACGGTCTCTAAGCTAAAAGAAGTCAAATTAGCGAGAGAAGGTGACGTACTTCTTTGGGAAGTGACATACTTAAATGAAAACAATCAATATAGCTTCAGCTATGTCGACTTCTCGACAGGACACGTGGAAAAAAATTTAACACCGTAGTTTCTCCTGTCTTGCGTTGACCATGCTGATTTAGAACGGTTATAATAAAATGTATGAAAAAAGATTCACACCTGTCAAATAGGTGAGTTTCTTTCTGGCTTTGGAGGGAATTATGTTGAAAACAACGATTAATCAAGTGTTCAAACACGTCGATCAAGAAGTATCCATCGGCGCGTGGATTGCCAATAAACGTTCAAGCGGAAAAATTGCATTTTTGCAGCTGCGTGACGGGACAGGCTTTATTCAAGGAGTCGTAGTAAAAGCAGAAGTGGAAGAGGAAGTCTTTAAGCTTGCGAAATCAGTCACTCAAGAAACATCTGTCTATGTAACAGGTCAAGTGACAAAAGATGAGCGTTCACCGCTAGGTTTTGAATTGCAAGTGAAATCCATTGAAGTGATTCATGAAGCGACAGATTATCCAATTACACCAAAAGAGCATGGAACAGAATTCTTAATGGATCACCGTCATTTATGGCTTCGTTCTAAAAAACAGCATGCCATTATGAAAATCCGTAACGAAATTATTCGTGCTACATATGAATACTTCCATCAAGAAGGTTTCGTGAAAGTAGATCCGCCAATTTTAACTGGAAGTGCACCTGAAGGCACAACGGAACTGTTTGCTACGAAATATTTTGATGAAGATGCATACCTTTCTCAAAGTGGCCAGCTTTACATGGAAGCTGCAGCAATGGCACTCGGAAAAGTATTCTCATTTGGCCCAACATTTAGAGCTGAAAAATCTAAAACAAAACGTCATTTAATTGAGTTTTGGATGATCGAGCCGGAGATGGCTTTTGTCGAATTCAATGAAAACCTTGAGTATCAAGAAAATTATGTGTCTCATGTTGTACAAAGTGTACTTGAAAACTGTAAAGTGGAGCTGCAAACACTAGGCCGTGATACAGCAAAATTAGAAAATATCAAAGCACCATTCCCGCGCATCACTTACGATGAAGCGATTAAATTCTTGCAGGAAAAAGGCTTTGATGATATCGAATGGGGAGATGACTTCGGAGCGCCTCACGAAACAGCGATCGCCGAAAGCTATGATAAACCAGTGTTTATCACTCATTACCCAACATCATTAAAACCGTTTTATATGCAGCCAGCACCGGATCGTGAAGATGTTGTCCTTTGTGCAGACTTGATTGCACCAGAAGGCTACGGAGAGATTATTGGCGGTTCTGAGCGTGTTCATGATTTAGAGCTTCTTGAAGCAAGATTGAAAGAACATGGGCTTGATCAGGAAACTTACAAATGGTATACAGAATTAAGACAATACGGTTCTGTACCGCATTCAGGTTTTGGTCTTGGACTTGAACGTACAGTTGCTTGGATTAGCGGAGCGCCGCATGTGCGTGAAACCATTCCTTTCCCAAGATTATTAAACCGTTTATACCCTTAAGACGTGAAAGCCTCCAATAAATGGAGGCTTTTTCAAACGTCTTTTTAGAGAGGCACGTGAAATAAAACGTGATATACTTAAAGTGAAGAGGTGTATCCGATGAATAGGCAGCAATTTATTAATATGCAGCAAATGGGGTCGACAAGTTTGCCTAATTTGCTGATTGCTCATTATGAGCAGTTAGGACTGAATGAATCACAGATGATGGTGATGCTCAAGATTAAAATGAATGAAGAACAAGGCGTTTTCTTTCAAACATTTGAAGAGCTTTCTCAAGGCATGACCATTTCAGCGGAAGAGTGCGCGTATATGGTTCAGCATCTGATTCAAAAAGGATTTATCTCGATTCAGCCATTTGAAGACAGGTCTGGTATTCAGCATGACCGTTACTCAGTAGAACCTTTATGGGGCGTGCTGTATGACTTTTTAGAAACAAAACAGGCGAAAGAAGTTCAAAAACAACAGGTGCAGGCTGAAAAATCTTTATATGCTTTATTTGAAGATGAATTCGGCAGACCGCTGTCACCTCTTGAAGGAGAAACACTTTCGATCTGGATGGATCAAGACCATCATGATGCTGAGATGATTCGGCTAGCACTAAGAGAAGCCGTTTTATCAGGGAAATTAAATTTCCGTTATATTGATCGAATTTTATTTGAGTGGAAAAAGAAAGGGCTGAAAACAGCGAAAGAAGCAAAAGAACATAGCCAGCACTTCCGTTCTCAGCAGAAAACGCCACCTTCAAACGAAGAGACGTCCACTTATAAACGACAAGTTCCTTTTTATAATTGGCTGGAACAATAACCAATAAAGGAGAAGGCATGTTATCAAAAAAACAAATCAATGAGTGTTTAGATATTATAGGAGATATGTTTCCAGAGGCTGAGTGTGAGCTTGTTCATGCCAACCCATTTGAGCTTGTGATTGCTGTTGCGCTCTCTGCTCAATGTACGGACGTGCTTGTAAACAAGGTCACCAAAACGTTATTTCAAAAATATAAAACACCAGAAGACTATTTAAGTGTACCGCTTGAAGAACTCCAGCAAGATATTCGCTCGATTGGTCTTTATCGAAATAAGGCTAAAAACATTCAAAAGTTGAGCAAAATGCTGATTGAAGAATATGGCGGTGAAGTACCAAAGGACCGGGACGAGCTTGTTAAGCTTCCTGGGGTTGGCCGGAAAACAGCAAATGTTGTCGTTTCAGTCGCTTTTGGAGTACCGGCAATAGCAGTAGATACACATGTAGAACGAGTCAGCAAGCGTCTAGGCATCTGCCGCTGGAAGGATTCTGTGCTTGAAGTAGAGCAAACCTTGATGAAAAAGGTGCCAAAAGAAGATTGGTCTGTGACGCATCACCGTCTAATCTTTTTTGGAAGATATCATTGTAAGGCGCAGCGGCCGCAGTGCGAATCGTGTCCACTTCTTGATATGTGCAGAGAAGGGCAGAAGAGGCTGAAAAAAGGATTGGTGAAGCTGGCATGAGCGGGGCAGCTGTTTTCACCTCATATGTCGAAAAGCTAAAAGAAAAAAAGGTAGAGATTAAAGGTGATCGAGTAGATATACTGAGAGCCAATCCGCTCGCATATGATCTATCTTCAGAAGTTTTAACAGACGAGTTTCCATGGCAGGAAACGGAAGGATTTGTTCCTGTGATGTTTGAGCTGTGGGACGAATTAAAAGAAAAAATGCTTCCTCGTTTCCAAACAAGAAAATCCCGCTGTGAAGAAGATGATATGCTGCAAGGAATCGTCAGTATGATTGCGATGTTTTACTGGATCAAAGGGGAGAGTGTCCAAACGTTTGAATGGGAACATATCAAGCAAGAGACATTTCCTGTTGCTCCGATTAATTGGACGGAACGTTTAGAGTTCATTTTGCTAAAACCAACTCAATATCACTGCTTTATTCAATTGGACGAGCTATACACGGAATTAAAAAAGCAGTATGGAAAATATGAAGCACTAAAAAAAATCAGACAGCAGCGTTAAAAAAAGCACTTGCCATAGGAGGCAAGTGCTTTTTCATTATTCATCTTCTTTTCGAGAAGTAGCATTTGATTGCGAATTGGAACTTTGAGAGTTGGCTTTCTCATCATCTTTCTTTTTATCTTTATTATCAGTTTGCGAGTTGCTGTTCCCATTTGTACTGTCTGAGCCATTTTCTGAAGAACCATTATTTCCGTTTTCTGTATTTCCACCTTGGTCCTGATCCTTATCTTGATCTTTTTTGTCATCAGGCTTTTGCTCATCAGTGCCAGGGGGCTGATTTTTGTTATCGTCTGTTTGGTCTGTCTGTTCGTCGTCAGGTTTCTGCGGTTCTTCTTCTTCTTTATTCTCATCATCCGCTTTTTCTTCCTCATCTGCGTCATCCTTAATGGTGAGGAAGGTAGAAGCCGCTTTACTCGTGACATCATCTACAGTGGCTGTCACTTGGAATTTATAAGTGGAGCCAGGCTTCACATCAGAGATGACCGCTTCTTTAGCAGAGCTGTTTTGAATATCTTTATAGCCGCCATTATCAACCGCTTGCTTGACATTAAATGTAGCATCAGCGTCGTCAGAATAGCCCCAAGTCAGTGTGATGGATTTTTTCTCTTCATCATACACCGCTTTTAAGTCAGAAGGCTTATCGGCTTCTTTTTTCTCAAAAGTGTCAGACACTTTTGTTGGAACCGTACCTTTTACAAAGTATTCTGTTGTCTTCTTGTCACTTGGTGTATTCGGTCCGGCTAATTTTGCAGGATCGGATCCTTTTTCAACCGTAGCTTCAACGACACTGTCTGGTTTTTCAAATGAGCCGCTTCCATCATCAATTTGAGAAATCAATCGTTGGAAGACAATTTTGGCAACACGCTGCTCGTAATCATTCAGCCATATTTTGCCGTCTGCATCTTTTGAATTACCGATTCCAGTCCAAACGGCTGCTGTATATTGCGGCGTATAACCGACAAACCACGAATCTTTCGCACCGCCAGAAGGGATATTGTGTTTATTAATAACATCTTGTGTGAAGTTCGTTGTACCTGTTTTACCAGCTACTTGAACGTTCGGTACTTGTGCAAGTGTACCAGTACCAGATTGGACAGCAGTTTTCAGCATATCTGTAATCATAAATGCTGTGTAATCACTCATTGCTGCTTTTGAGTCCGGCGTAAGGTCAAGCTTTGTCCCATCATTAAATTCAACAGATGTAACAGCGTGCGGTTCATTATAGTATCCGTTATTACCGAATGCACTAAATGCACCTGCCATTTTTAATGAAGACACACCATCTTCAAATCCACCAATGGAATAAGATTCTGGAATATCAGAAGGTAAGTCCATGCCTAAATTATTAGCAAATTGAGCGGCATTGGCTGAACCAGCTTCTTGGAATGCTTTAAGTGCAGGGATATTACGCGATTGTGCCAAAGCACTTCTCATCGACATTTTACCTAAATGTCTTCTGTCAAAGTTGTTAATCGGTGTACCATCTGAGTACGTATACGGTGCATCATCAATTTGCTGATATGTTGACCATTTTTTGTTTTCAATGACTGGGCCGTAATCTAAGATCGGTTTGATTGTGGACCCTGGCTGGCGTTTTGCATCCGTCGCATAGTTAAATCCGCCGGCTGGTACATCACGTCCACCGCCAATGGCGCGAATTTCACCATTTTTCGTATCAAGCAGGGTCACACCCGCCTGCATCCCTTTCGTAAATCCAACTGAATCTCCATTGATGATATCATTTAGATGATCCTGTGCATTTCGATCAAGTGATGTATAGATTTTTAATCCATCAGTTGATGCATCCACTTTGGCTTTTTTCTGTACTTCTTCCATCACTTCTTCAATGTAGGCAGAGTACTTACTAGAGTTTTGGCTCTTATATTTACTAGCTGAAACAACTGTCTTACTGACAGGGGTTGCTTTTGCAACGTCATATTCTTTTTCTGAAATGTAGCCTTGTTTTTTCATAAGGCTTAAAACGATATTACGGCGTTTTTCCGCTGCCTCGGGATGTTTCACTGGGTTATAGGCAGAAGGACTCTGCGGCATACCTGCAAGTGTAGCAGCTTGTGCAACGGTTAGTTTATTTAAATCTGTGACTCCGAAAAATTGTTCAGCTGCTTTCCCAACTCCATAAGCATAAGGAGAGAAGAAAATCCGGTTTAAATACATTTCTAAAATTTCATCTTTAGAGTATTTTTGCTCAAGCTGAATCGAGAGCCATACTTCCTGTACTTTCCGTTTTAATGTCTTTTGATTGGTTAGGAGGGAGTTTTTCACAACCTGCTGTGTAATGGTACTTCCGCCTTCAGCACCAAAGCCGTCCTCAACGTTTGCGACAAGGGCACCGCCGATACGGATTGGATCAATCCCGTGGTGCTTATAAAAACGTGCATCTTCAGTCGCAATAAATGCGTCTTTTACCACATCGGGTATATCTTTTATCGAGACATACGTTCTTTTTTCTGCACCAACTTCTGCAAACACTTTCTTGTCTTTATCATACAGCTTTGAAGAGTATGGTGTTTTAAGCTTACTATCATCAATAGAAGGAGCGCTTGATGCAAAAACGGCAAAAGTTGTGATTCCGGCAACTAAACAAAGTAGACCGATCACGAGTAAAGATAAAAATATTTTTTTAAATAGACCTGCTTTCTTTTTGCCTTTTTTGTTCTTTTGCTTCTTATTGTTTTCTTGACTTGCTTTACGTCGCTGTTCACGACTTGTAAATTGATCAGACATCACATCTCAACCTTTCGTGTTAAACCTTTTTCGAACGTAATTGCTGATTGCTTTCATCCGAAAAATGAAGTGTCTCCACTACTTTAATATAATCAATTCTTGGCGAATATCCAAGTGTCATTATGTGGCCAGCTTCCATTAATTCGTCTTTGCTAATGGATTTACGGCCGTTTTTTTTCTGCCGCTCCCAGAAGTAAAAGAGATCTGAAGCGGGCAAATAATAAACGGAGCCAAAAGCGGATATAATAACGAAACAAATGCCGCCTTGTTTTTCAACCTGTTTCATATGCTCAATTTGATGGTCGTGGAAATTTTTGAGCGGAAACGAGGTAGTGCTTTTGGTTTCCTTTGCTTCAAAATCGATATAGCGGCCTTTATACACCCCGTTATAGTCTGTTGTGGATGATTGTTTAAAATAGGCTTCTTTAATGACAGCAGCACTTCTTTTTGGGTAATCCACATTCACAATTTGAACTGGGGTAGGCTTTTTATGAATGACTGCGATCCCGTTGACCAAATAGTATTGGTTCGTTTCATTTAAATCAGCCTCAAGCGTCATCCCGCGGTTACTATAAGAGGATTCGCCGCTGATTCTTTTTTTTGTCCCAATTTGTTGAATGGGCTGATACGATTTTCCGTTTGGATACCGAATCATCAAGTTTCAGCCTCCTTTTAATGCATTTTGTATTGGAGAGATCACCATGTTGTCCCAAGAAGAGCACATCATCACTCAGCAAATTTTGCGTGAAACGAAAGCAAAAAATAAAGACAACCTGACGAGGACAAATGCTTACAAGCGCTTTTATGACCGGCATCCAGAGATGAAATGGTCGCTGCTCGCTTCCTTTGTCTCGAGAAATGCTGGGTGGTCCATGACAGATTTAAAGGGCGAGCTCTTCCATCCGGGTTTAACGGATCAGCAGGGGCACCTTTTTTTCACAGCATATGAAAGAGCGAATTGGCTGATCTTTTCGGATGCTTACCCTCAGCTTCTTTTGTATGAATGGTCTAAAAGGTGCAGTAAACCTTTGTTTCATCTGCTGCCTTATTTCTCCGTGTCTCGTTTTATGAGAGCTGAGTGGGAACGTTTCTGGCTAAAGCGTGACACAGAGCGTCTGCTTTATGCACTCATCATAAATGAACAATATACTATACAATCTCCTATTATACAAAATCCTCTTCTGAAAAAGAATGTTTTTCGCTCGATTCAATATCTTTTCAGCGAGTGGGGACATTTCCAAACCGTTGTTTTTCCAACGGTGGACGGGCATTTGTACGGCTTAACCATACGGAAGTTTTCCAATGTAAAGGAACGTATTACATTAGGTAAAAAACTAGCGAAACTATTATTTCGAGCCGATTTGTTTTCGGATTTTTATCATTTTTTGCATACCGTTCCGCATACGGGGTCTCGGTTTGATTTTGAGCCGTTTTTAGGGATCGCTAGAAGGTCAACACCTTTTCTTCGGACGGTTTATCCGGTGATGACACATTCATTAGACGATCTAAGGGAAGATTGGTTTCAAAAGAAATTGAGTCCATCTTTATTTGAGGCAGAGCCGCTGCCAAAGCAGATTGATCTGACCGACTGGTATTTCCATAAAAAAAGACAGCTTCGTTTTCTTTTCTCATTAGAGCACTATTTTTTGCATAAATAAAAAGCAGGGGGTGCCTGCTTTTTTTACGTTGATGGACGATTAGGACCGCCGAGCTTTTTATCAAGCTGATCTGGACTGTTTTCTTTCCCTTTTGGCTTTTGCTCTTTTGGTGCTGGCTGCTTTTTCATGAAATCTACCTCCTTTTGTCCTTAGAATTTACACAATCGGACGCAATCATACAAAGAAGGACAAGCCATCTGTCGAAAAGGAAGAAATAGCGCTCATCTACACTTAGATTGGCGATTTGCTTCTAGTTTTGTCATGTGTGAAGGAGGGGGAGAAAGAAAAGAGAATGTAACGAGAGACAATAAAGGAGGAATCTGATGATGAGCGAATTTGTATCAAAAGAATCCATTATGCAGTTGTTAGAGGAAATCGAGCGAAAAATTGATGCGGTGGAGGAAGAGCTGTCTCTTGCTGTGAAGCAGACGAAACGTGCAGCGATAGAAGAGCAAGAACAAATGATTGACCGGCTTGAATCAGAAGTAAAGGACTGTGAAGTGAAGCTTCATGCAGCCGAGTATAAACTGGCAGTAAGACCGGCATATCACGCCGGATAGCTTTTCTATTTGAGCAATAGGTAAACGTTTGATAGGATGGTTCATAGAGGTGAACACTTTGGATAATCAAACATTACTTGAACATACACAAAACTTGAGAATATGGATCGAAGAAGCATATGAGCAGTACCAAAAGGGAAAGGCTGAAGAGGAGTACCCATCGTATGATTTTTATACGGATATTCAGCCGGCCGTTGTTACATTTGATCAGAAAATGGAGGAGTGGCTCACCGCTGCGATCTCGTTTATTGAGCAGGCCAAACCTAGATATTTACACCAAGAACAGCTTGAAGCCGTAAAAGAAAATGGTAAAGAGGTTGTCCTGCAATCTTATTTTGGTAAACAGCACGCACCCCGTGTAAAAAATTTAGTTGAGTCAGTGGTTTACACTCTGAACCTTTTAATAGAAGAAATCAAAAAGCGCAGCTAAAGACATGATGCTGCGTTTTTCTTATGGCTTCTTTAGGCACATCTTCTGCTCTTGGTCATAATATATGAGTGACATCAATATGTGTTGAGAGCGAGAGGAGCGAGATAGATGTTCCCTTATTCAAACCAGCAGCCTTATGAATTCAATCAATTCAAGCAAAGGCCTTTTCCGTATCCAGAGATGCAGCAGCAGCCTCCGCAGCCTCCAGACTATTTCATGCCGCCGTATCAAGGTGGAGGGGGAATGAATCAGGCACCATCTACTGTTTATCAGCCGCCTTATGGATACCAAGAAAACGTGCCGCTTATGCAGCCGCCTGAAGCGATGAATCCACCCCAAATGCAGCCGCCTCCAGGCATGATGCCCATGCAGCCGCCTATGAACCCTTATCCATTGCCAAGGCCGCAAAAACAGCAGCCATCTCAATTTAAAAGTGTGCTGTCACAATTCAAAAAGACGAATGGGCAATACGATTTTAACAAAATGTTTGATACAGCTGGCCAAATGATGAGTACAATGAATCAAGTAGGCTCATTGGCGAAAGGATTTACAAGCATTTTTAAAGCATAGCTAAACCCAATAGATTGAACTATTGGGTTGTTTGCTTTGGCGCAGACACATGAAGCGATTGATCTTTCCACACACTCTTCATTTTTGTCTCATCTATTTTTGCCGGCATTAAAATCGTTTTAGTAAAACTTGAATACGAGGTAGTCGTATTCGTTTTGATTTTTTCCTGTACTGATAAGTGTAAATATTGGGCTTTTACTTCTAGCGCAATGTCTCCTTCGACAAAATGGTCTGGAAATTGAATCTCGATATACACATTCTGTTCATCCTCTGTCACATCGGTCGTAATGGATGCAAGTGAATGCGATGTGGTCATGAGTGCCTCTGCACTATTTAATATCTCGTGAAACGGGGAGGATGCAAAAAATTGTTCAATCGCTTCATATAGCATATCTTCATTTGCCAGCATTTCATGTTTTTTTTCGCCTTCATGTTTCATCTAAATCACCTCTCATCTACAGCCTATGCAGAGGGGGCGCAGGCGGTTATCAATTGATGAGAGGAAAAAATTATGATTAAATAGTGTTGAATGAAGCAAGGTGTATGGGCGTAAAGTTTCATACACGAAATAGATTTAGGAAGCAAAGCTTGAAGGGAGCAAATTGACATTGCTGAAAAAATTATTCGGTTTCGGAAAAAACCAAGATGATGTAAAGGAAGAAGTCATTTATTCTCCAGTTGATGGAGAGTTAATGGATATGACTGATGTACCAGATCCCGTCTTTTCTCAAAAGATGATGGGAGACGGCGTAGCAGTAAAACCAAAAAGTGGGACGATTGTGTCACCAGTAGAGGGTGAAATCATTCAGCTCTTCCATACAAAACATGCAATTGGCATTCGAACACTCTCGGGGCTTGAGCTTCTGATTCATATCGGACTTGAAACAGTTGGGTTAAATGGTGAAGGATTTGAAGCGCACATGAAAGAAGGGGATAAGGTGAAAATCGGGGATCCTCTTATTACGTGTGATTTAGAACTGATTGAAGAGAAAGCGTCAAGTACAGTGACACCGATTGTGATTATGAACGGTGACCTTATCGAACGACTTGATAAAGAACCAAAAGGCTCTGTAGAAAAGCAGACGTCCAAGCTCTTTACAGTGAAAATGAAATAGTTCATGAAAAAAACTACCCATTGATAGGGTAGTTTTTTATTGAGGTGAGGACATTAATCCTCCATTGGAACCCAGCCTTGACTCGCTTCCATGACAGACCACAATCCTTCTGGAATAAGATACTTGTCTTTTTGGCTGCGTTTAATGACGGTTTCAATCTCTTGTTCTCTGCCTTCTTTAATTTTCTTTGCCCAATCTGGGTCGACGATCAGCTCTCGTGCGACAGCGATGAGAGGAATTCCTTGATTGTAAGCATGGAGTGCATCTTCAGCTGTAATGACGCTGCCTACTCCAATAAGTGGAAGAGCATCGCCGCAGCGTTCTTTTAGCAGTTCCATACGTGTCTTATTAGAATCTGCGCCTCGTCTTGCTTTAGAGCCAATCTCCATTAAAGAGATATGCAAATAATCGAGGCTTTTTGTTTTGAGAACATCCACTAATGTAAACGTCTCTGTCATTGTTAAACCAGGAGTTTCTGGCTCTTCAGGAGATAACCGGTATCCAAAGATAAACGGTTTAGCCGCATGCTCTTTGATGGCCTCTTTAACTGCATCTACAACAGCAATAGGGAAAGCTAGACGTTTTTCTTCGTTTCCTCCCCATTGATCTGTACGCTGATTGCTATGCGGTGAGTAAAATTGCTGTAATAAATAACCGTTTGCCCCGTGAATTTCCACGCCGTCAAACCCTGCTTGAACCGCTCGTCTTGCCGCTTCTTTAAAGGAGTCGATAATATGCGTAATTTCCTCTTCTTTTAAAGCGCGTGCAATTTGTTTTCCATCTTTAAACACATCACTTGGCGCAACCACATCACCGTTTGGAACTAAATGAGGGAGAGCCTGAGAGCCGCCGTGATGAATTTGAATAATGGCTTTTGTTCCTTTTGCCTGGATAGCTGAAGCCAGTTTTTTCAGGCCAGGGATATCTTCATCTCTTGCGATAGAAGGCTGTCCTTCAAATGCCTTCCCATCTGGAGTCACATTCGCACATGCTGTAATGACCATGCCCATTTCACTTGATCTAGCTGTAATGAAGTCAATTTCGTCTTTTGAAATGGTGCCGTCGTCATGAGAACCGAAGTGTGTCATTGGAGCAACCACTAACCGGCCATCAATAGAGGCGCCTCCTGGAAACGTAAATGGTTCAAATAAAGGCTTAAATTCGTTTTTCAATCTGATCATCTTCTTCCTTGATAAAATCATTTCACTTTAGAAGTGTAATAGATACTGTTACAACAGTTCAAAGTATTTGCTCATAAGTCCGCATCAAAAAATTGCCGCCTAGTCATGCAAACAAATATTCGGTACACTAGAATGAGAGGTGGACGCAATATGAAAAAGAAAACAATGAACGAACTGATAGAAGAATTAAAGAAAGACGAACAGGTAGAACATTGGCATGAAATTGAAGCAAAGCCTGCACAGACCTCACCCGTTCCTGAAAGAGTGGACGACAGGCTAAAAAAGGCGCTTGAAAAACGAGGCGTGAAAGAGCTGTATATTCATCAAAAAGAAGCCTTTGAACGAGTAATGGATGGTGAGCATGTAGTAACGGTTACACCAACAGCTTCAGGTAAAACGCTTTGCTACAATCTGCCTGTTCTTCAGTCGATTGCAGAAGACCAGACAAACCGCTCTCTTTATTTATTTCCAACAAAAGCGCTCGCACAGGATCAAAAGAGTGAACTTAACGAGATCATCCACGAGATGGATGTTCCGATTCATAGTGAAACATATGACGGGGACACCTCCCCGGCCATTCGGCAGCGAGTCAGACAAGCAGGACATATTGTCATCACAAACCCAGATATGCTGCATTCAGCTATTTTGCCTCATCATACGAAATGGGTCAGTTTATTTGAGAATTTGAAGTATATTGTCATTGATGAGCTTCATACATATCGAGGCGTTTTTGGCAGTCATGTGGCTAATGTGATTCGCAGGTTAAAACGTATTTGTGCATTTTATGGAAGTGATCCAATTTTCATTTGTACTTCCGCAACGATTGCAAATCCAAAAGAGCTGGCGCAGCAGCTCACAGGGAGCAAAGTGCATCTTATTGAACGAAACGGAGCGCCTAGCGGTAAAAAGAATTTTGTGTTTTATAACCCGCCGGTGGTGAATAAACCATTAAATATTAGACAAAGCGCTGCCACTGTCGTCAACCAATTGGCTAAAACATTTTTAAAAGAAAAAATTCAAACGATCGTTTTTGCTAGAAGCAGAGTACGAGTAGAAGTGATTTTAAGTCATATTCAAGAGCTTGTGAAAAAAGAAATCGGTCCAAAATCGATTCGCGGGTATCGCGGAGGCTATTTGCCAAAAGAGCGGCGCGTGATTGAAAAGGGGTTAAGAGAAGGAGACATTCTAGGTGTCGTGAGCACGAACGCACTAGAATTAGGGGTAGATATAGGTCAGCTAAAGGTATGCATTATGACGGGGTATCCTGGTAGTGTAGCAAGTACATGGCAGCAGGCAGGACGTGCTGGAAGGCGTCATGAGGAGGCGCTCATTATCATGGTGGCAAGTTCCTCACCCCTTGATCAATATATTGTCAGACACCCTGAATATTTCTTTAATAGACCGCCTGAAGCAGCCAGAATCAATCCTGAAAATCTCATTATTTTAGTGGATCATCTAAAATGTGCTTCCTACGAGCTGCCATTTCGGACGGATGAACAGTTTGGCGGCATGGAAGTAGAGGACATTTTGCAATACTTGCATGAGGAAGGGGTTCTTCATTTTAGCGGGAACCGGTATTATTGGTCAGATCAATCGTTCCCAGCGCATGGCATCAGCCTGCGGTCTGCAAGCCAAGAAAATGTGGTGATTGTGGATCAATCCGACGTAGCGAATGTTCGGATTATTGGAGAGATGGATCGATTCAGTGCAATGACACTGCTTCATGATGAGGCGATTTATTTACATGAAGGGGTTCAGTATCAAGTAGAAAAGCTAGATTACGAGCATTTGAAGGCTTATGTGAAACAAGTAGATGTAGAATACTATACAGATGCGAATTTAGCTGTTCAGCTCAAGGTACTGGAAATCGATCAGACGACAGAGAAAGAAGCAGTATCTGTTCACTACGGTGATGTGACTGTCAACGCAATGCCAACAATTTTCAAAAAAATAAATATATATTCAAACAAAAGAAAACTATGGAACACCTAAATCCCATAGTCTTTTTTAATCCTGCGTATTGTAGTGGTTGAAATGCCCGTGTCTCGCGCTGTTTTTCTTAATGAAGCTTCGGGATTTTTTAAGTAGTATTCTTTTAAAATCTCTGCTTTGCCTTTAGGGTCGTGGTTAATCACTTTTGTATAATTTTTATACTCTCCAAATTTATCCCTAAGTCTGACGATTGTACTTGGTGCCATATCTAACGCTTCTGCTATCTCTTTTTGAGTCTTATGAGGGTGTTCGTTCATGTATTCTTGAATTTTATTATACCTGCCTAGAGGGTCACGATCCCATTTGTTTTTAACGTTGAATGGATCAGGGTCAACAGGTATGGCGATCTCGATTGGGACGTTTTCGGATAGATAGCCCTCTAAAAGTATTTCATTCTCATAGACCATTCCCTGCGGAAACAGGGTGGAGATCATTTCTGTTTGTTCTTCTACAGTTAATAAAGTTTCAAACCTTTCTGCAACAGAAAGATATGATGTGATTAGATTATAGTTGAACATTTTAGATTTTATAAGATGTAGTTTCTCTTCGAGTGAACGAACCTGTTTTTTATGGTGTTCTTCTTGCGCTTCAAGCATCGAGTATTGTTTGTCTAACTGCTCCTTTGGAAACTTTCCGTCTAGGTAGAGGGGCAGCAGCAAATCCTTTTTCTCTGAAACCTTCGTTAAATTCTTTCTTTCTGCTTTTACCTGCTTTTCCATGTCCTCAAGATCCTTCTGAGTATGATCAATTTTGACATATTTTTTTGCCATGCTCTCGCTCTTTAAAATTTCTTTTATAGCTTTAGATAGGTTTTTATCAAATCTTATGCTGTTGATTGATACCTTACAATCATACTGTCTGTTATGCGTAAGGTAAAAATATCCTTCTGTTGCACTGACGTTTTTAGAATGTACTATGCTGAGTTTTTTTTGGCATTCGGCGCACTTAAAATTTACCTTTCTCAAGAAATGAAAGTATTCTACTTTTTTTCGTCTTAATTTTTCTTCTCTTATTTTGCAGATCTTTTCGTATGTTTCTAAAGTGCGAAGGGGAGGGTAGACAAGTTTTTCAGCTCTTATTGGTCCTTCGTTTTTGAAATTTTTTTCAAGTACACCGTGAAAGGCTTTGCTTCTAAACCTTTCGGCAACAAGAGTAATGTTCCATTTCTTTCCCGTTGGGGTAAGGCTTATTTTATTTAGCTCATTTACAATATCTTTATAACTGTATTTCTTGTCGATGTACAACTTATCTATAAAAGGAATGACCCAAGCCCAATCCTCGTTTATGGAGTAAGTACCCGTGGCTTTATCGTAATTGTATTCCCAAAAAGTTTTGCCCCATCCTTTGCCCTCGCGCGTCCTTTGTCTTTTGCCTCGCATCATCTTTAAAACTATTTTCTTTTTTTCCCTTCGGGCAATTAAGTTTTTCAAGTCACTAATAAATTCATCATCTTCATTGTCTAAATCTGTGATGAAGCCAGGTTCAGCTATTTTGACGCGATTCTCTCGAAGGGTTGATTTTAAAAATTCCCATCCAAGTGAATCTAATCTGCTAAGCCGATCTTGATCTATGCATAAGACGACTTCGCACTTACCTTCTTCGACAAAATCTAGTAATTGGTTAAGTCCTTTTTTCTCTAACTTGCCACCGCTGCCGACATCCTGGAACTCTCCAACTACAGTCCATCCTTGTGACGCTGCGTATTTGGTCAGTTCTTCTTTTTGGGATCTTAGGCTGTATTTATCTTCTGTGGCTTGTCCTGGGGTGGATACCCTGTAGTAAAGTGCAGCTTTCAACGTAAATCCTCCTTAAAAAAATAGCCCTTTGAAAAGCAAGGAGCTATTTTTGTTCTCTCTGTGATAGCAGATATTTTATATATTTAATTGCTTCCTCAGCTTCTTCTTTGGTTAGAACGGCCTCATCCGTATCTGCTTTGTAATTTTCAACGACTTCACTTACTTTCATAGAAAGTTCAGACGGAAACAGCTTTGTGTATTCAGACACAAATTGTTTTTCTGATTCACTGTACTTAGGTTTATCGTTGGTATCCGTTCCAGTTAGATAGTCAATAGTGACATCAAAAATCTTAGACAGTTTAATCAGTGTTTCCCGTCCAGGTTTTTGCTTTCCTCTCTCTATAGCTGAAACATAAGTTTGGTGAACACCGAGCGCTTCTGCAAGGTCAGCCTGATTCATCTTATGTTCTTTTCTTAGGTGTTTTAATTTGTCCTTAAGCTCCAATTTATAGACCTCCTTAACCCTTGTCAGACAAGGATTTAAGTACATAAAAGAAAAATATTTATGAGTTTATGTAAAAAACCTGTTGATTTTAAGACTATTTGTCTTATATAATAGGAATCACCAAATAAATAAGACAAATTGTCTTAAGGGGGTGGTTCATGTGATGAATGAAAAACTCGTACTTTTAAGATCTAAAGCAGGTTTCAGTCAATCTAAAATAGCTGAGCTGCTAGGGGTGCATCAAACAACCGTAAGCACTTGGGAGAATGGTTATCGTCAACCATCTAAGGAAAACAGGTTAAAACTGGCTAAACTTTACGGTGTGTCAGTCGAGTATTTGTTTTATGCATCTTATTATGACACAGTTTCTTGATTTTTTTTAGTGTTTTTTAAGACTTTTTGTCTTAAAGGAGGTGATTATTTTGTGTGGCCTGCCTATTGATTTCGACATAGTTAATAAAAATGCCTACCTACCGGTCAAATTAAGCGAGCTTTCAAAAGTAGATCCTACTTCTGCGATTGAGATCCTTAACCATTGGGGAGAAGGAACAAAGCCAATCACAGTGTTATGGGAAATTACGATTGAGAAAATCTTACAAAATCAAGACCAACTAACAAAGAAATAATACCACATTATTGTATTTAAGTAAATACAAAATTAATCCTTAATATGTTAATTTTTAAAATCTATTGAGAGCGAAGTGTTTTCATGAAAGTAAATAGGGTTATCTTCGCAAGCAAAATGTGCAAAGGATCCGAGGTTTCAAGAATCTGCAATTTATCAAAACCTTATTTTATCAGTGGTGACGCGAATGATTTTGTCTTAGCGCATGCACTTTTCTTGAAATTAAGTGGCAAGCCTGAAAGGGGGTGAATGACTCATGAACGTCAAATTGGATTTTTACAAAAGCGATCAACAAAAAGCGATCCGTCTTATCGAATCTGTTAAACGCTCAATTAACGATCTCACTGCAGCAATTGATGATAATGATTTTGCATCATGTATAGAAGTAGCTTCTTTGATCGTGTTAAATTGCGAGGACTTAAAGCGTATGGAGATCCCTTCTGATAAACTGATCGATTTTGAATCTGTCTTATCTCGCTTAACCGAGAAAGGTCTCAACGTCGAAAGCGTAAAAAAGCCCATCAGCGGCAACTGATGGACATTTAACAAAAAACTCATTGAAATTATATCACATTAAACAATTCGGAGGTTTTACAAATGAATATCAACGTAAAAATTGAAGCTCCTGGTCTCGTAGAAGCGCTAGAAAAATTGGCTGCAGCATTGGGAGGTATGAAAGTAACGCCTCTTCAAGGACAACAGCCGCAACAACAACAGCCACAACAAGCGCCACAGCAACAAAACAGTGTGCCAACAGGTGTGCCGTTACAAAGCCAACAGCCGCCGCAGCCTGGGCCACAGGCGCCAAATACTTCGACTGTGCCAACAGCTACAGTTTCTTATACCCAGGATCAGCTTGCCGTTGCAGCATCTTCTTTACTTGATTCGGGGAAGTCAAATGAGCTTGTTAGCCTTTTAGCTTCGTTCGGTGTACAAGCTTTGACTCAATTGCCGCAAGAACATTATGGATCTTTTGCAACTAAATTACGTGAGTTGGGTGCTCAGATATGAGCAAAATCGCTCATGCTGAAAGAAGTCATGCACTATTGTCGGCCAGTGGTTCGACTAGATGGCTAGCGTGCACACCTAGCGCAAGACTTGAAGAACAGTTTCCCGACTCTACTTCAACATATGCCGAAGAGGGAACGCTTGCACATGAAATAGCTGAACTAAAGCTTAGAAAACATTTTTTAGAGCCGATGCCAAAAAGCACGTTTACTCGAAGACTTAACAAGATGAAGAAGCATGAACTTTTTCAAGATGAAATGCTTAAACACACTGATTCATATCTTGAATATTTGAAAGAGCTAACTATAAGCATGACAGCGCCGCCATATGTAGCTGTAGAAAAACGATTAGATTATAGCGCCTATGCTCCCGAAGGGTTCGGTACAGTGGATTGCCTAATCATCGGCGGGAACACGCTGTACATCACAGACTTTAAATACGGTAAAGGAGTTCCCGTAAGCGCTGAAAACAATTCGCAAATGAAATTGTACGCGCTGGGTGCCTATGTCGAATACGGTTTTTTGTTTCCCATCGAGTCTATTAAATTGGCAATTATTCAACCACGGTTAAACAATGTTTCTGAATTTGATCTTTCGGTAGCAGATCTTCTTGCCTGGGGTGAAGAAATCAAACCCATTGCTAAAAAAGCTTTCGACGGAGAGGGGGAATTTAGCCCAGGTGAACACTGTAAATTCTGCAGAGCAAAGGCGCAATGTAGAGCACGCGCCGAAGAATTTAGCGCTTTGGCTGATTTTACAGCATTGAAACCGCCGCTACTTACAGACGAAGAAGTCGGTCAGATGCTTGAAAAGGGCCAGCATGTAGAGTCCTGGGTAAAAGCTCTCAAAGAGTATGCTTTAGCTGAATCGCTAAAAGGTAAAAGTATAGCGGGTTGGAAAGCTGTAGAAGGCAGAGGGTCAAGGAATTTTACTGATATGGATAAAGCTTTTGAACATCTAAAAAATAACGGAATTGAAGAATCTATGCTCTTTGATCGTGTTCCATTGTCTGTTTCTAAACTAGAGAAAGCTTTAGGAAAAGAAGAGTTTAGAAACTTGCTAGAGGCCGAGGGTTTGGTAGTGAAATCAACGGGGAAGCCTACTCTCGTTCCTGAAAGTGATAAGCGTCAACCCGTTTCAAATGCACCTGCTGCTACGGAAGATTTTAGTTAAAGGCGGAGGCTGATTAATAATAATGGGTGATATATCGGATTTTCACGTTAATAAATTCTTATCAGGAAATTGGGGGATCCCTTCCAAAAATAATTCACACGGAAAAAGGAGAAATGAAATTATGTCAAACAATAACCCTACTCGCGTTGTAACTGGTGAAGCAAGATTAAGCTATGTCAATTTATTAAGCCCTAGAGCTAGACATGACGGAGGAGAAGAAAAATACAGCGTCACTTTGCTTATACCGAAGACAGACGTAAACACAAAACAAAGGCTTGATGCAGCGATCGAGGCAGCAAAGCTGCAAGGTAAGGAAAAGAAATGGAACGGTGTTGTGCCTCCTATGGTCGCCATTCCTATATATGACGGTGACGGTGTTAAACCCTCAGACGGTCTTCCGTTCGGAGCAGAATGCAAAGGGCATTGGGTTCTCAGCGCTTCATCAAAAGTGGATCAACCGCCTAAGATTGTAGACATTAATCTTAATCCGATTGTCGATCCAACAGAAGTCTATAGCGGAATGTATGGACGTGTAGCTGTAAACTTTGCCCCTTATGCTGCACAGGGTAAAAAGGGGATCGGTTGCTATTTAAGTACAAACGTTCAAAAGACGCGAGACGGGGAGCCTCTTGGCGCCGCTGCACCTGCTGCTACAGATGATTTTGGGGGCGCGCCGCAGCCTTCGCCTTCATATGGCCAACAGCAAAACTATGGACAGCCACAACAGGGCGTGCAATTTCAACAGCCGCAGCCAGGGCAATATCAAACGCCTCAACCTGGATATGCTGCACCGCAACAACAACCAGGGCAAATGCAGCAATCAGGACAAGTGCAGCAGCAATTTGATCCCATTACAGGCCAGCCAATTGGCGGCGTGTATGGTCAATGATTCATTCTTTAAACATTGATATAGAAACTTATAGCAGTGTAGACATCAAAAAGGCAGGACTGTACAAATATGTGCAGTCCCCTGACTTTCAAATTCTCTTATTTGCATATTCAATAAACGGCGGGGAAACAAAAGTTGTGGATTTAGCCCAGGGTGAAACAATTCCTGATTATGTTCAATCTGCTGTTTCCGATCGCGCGGTCATTAAGCATGCCTATAACGCTGCCTTTGAGTGGTACTGTTTAAGCAAATATTTCGGCATAGATCCTAAACAGTGGGTAAATCAGTGGCGCTGCACCATGTTCCACGGTTTGTATTGTGGATACACTGCAGGTCTAGCAGCAACAGCGAAAGCACTTGGTTTGCCGAATGATAAACGTAAAATGTCTATTGGAAATGCGCTTATTAAATTGTTTTGCACACCAACAAAACCTACTAAGAAAAACGGCGGGAGAAGTAGAACGTTTCCGCGTCATGAACCTGAAAAATGGGAGTCTTTTAAAAGTTATTGTATCCAGGATGTTGTAGTTGAAATGGCTGTACAAAGTAAATTGCAGCATTTTCAGCCGCCAGCATATGAACAAAATTTATGGGAGCTGGATCAACTTATTAATGTGAAAGGAATTGCCGTTGACTTTGATCTTGTAGACGGGGCCCTTTCTATAAGTGATACATCGACTGATGAGTTGATGAACGAAGCGATTCAGATAACAGGACTCAATAACCCTAACAGCTCTCAACAGCTCATGAAGTGGTTGAGTGATCAAGGCATCGAGGTTGAAAACCTTCAAAAAGCTACGGTTTCAGAGCTCATCGAGTCCCTAGAAGGTAAAACTAAGAGGGTGCTTGAGATTAGACAGGAGCTTTCTAAAACGTCGGTTAAGAAGTATCAAGCGATGGCAGCCGCGCGTTGTGAAGATGGACGAGTAAGAGGTCTTTTACAATTTTACGGAGCGAATCGCACAGGCAGATGGGCTGGAAGGCTTGTGCAAGTTCAGAATCTTCCGAGAAATTATATCGAAACATTGGGCCTGGCTAGAAAATATGTTAAAGCTCAAAACATAGACGCTTTAAAACTTCTTTACGGAAATGTACCTGATACGCTTTCTCAGCTTATTAGAACGGCTTTTATACCAAGCCCAGGGCATTTACTAGCTGTTTCAGATTTTAGCGCGATTGAGGCCCGTGTAATTGCCTGGCTTGCAGGGGAAGCATGGAGGCTAGATGTTTTTAATACTCACGGCAGAATCTATGAAGCTTCGGCATCTCAAATGTTTGGTGTTGATATTTCCCTGATCTCAAAAGGTAATCCTGAATATGAGCTGAGACAAAAAGGCAAAGTTGCAGAGCTGGCTTTAGGGTATCAAGGCGGGTCCGGTGCTCTTATTAGTATGGGTGCGTTAAAAATGGGCCTGACAGAAGATGAGCTGCCGGACATTGTTAGACGCTGGCGATCATCAAATAGGCGCATAGTCGATTTATGGTACTCGTTAGAAAATGCTGCGCTATCAGTTATGCGAAACGGTCAAGCTGTAGGCGTTAGGGGATTAGTCTTTGCCAGAGAAAGCGATATAAAAAACGGCTTAGATTTCCTGTCAATAACCTTGCCGAGTGGAAGAAAGCTTTATTATGTAAAACCCTTTTTAGGGGTAAATGATTTCGGGAAAGAATCTATCTTTTATTACGGTATGGATCAAACCACGAAAAAATGGGGGAAGGTCAACACCTACGGCGGAAAAATAACGGAGAACGTTGTACAAGCTATAGCCAGGGATTGTTTAGCTGAAACACTCTTTAGGCTTGAAAATGCCGGATTAGAAACGGTGATACATGTACATGACGAGGTTGTTTTAGATGTACCCGCTGAAAAAGCGGATCTTGAATCTGTAGTAAAGCTTATGAGCGAACCTATTTCATGGGCTCCTGGTTTACCACTTGCTGCAGATGGATTTGTAACAGAATACTACAAAAAGGATTGATTCTTTTGAACTTTATTAAAAGGTTGATTTGCAAGTACAAGGGCCATAACTGGTCCGTCTATGAAATCACATTAATTCACTGGGGAGCCAAGGAACAGGCTGGATTTTGTAAAAGATGCGGTTTTGATACTCACGGGGCTCACAGGAGAAAAAGAAAATGATCGTAAACGGAAAATGTACCTGCTCATCTTGTGAAGAAGAACGGATAGCGCTTCAAAATCAACTGAACAACCCTTTCTATAGTGAGGTGGATGCCTACAGGGGACTTGTGAAAGTTGAACAGCTGGAGAAGGCGGCACAAAAATATTCAAGCCCTCTTACGGCTGAAACGTGTTCTTCAACAGAATTTTGCGATCATGCTATGCAAGAGAATTATGATCAGAGCGTCTACTTAACCGCGATTAGAGAGCGTATAAGCCGACTGAAAGCGGGTGTGGAAATACTGGAAGCTTTAGAAGACGTTATTTCTTCTTTTTTGGAAAGTTCGTATAAAAACGAGGCGGACTATTTCAAGCAAGCTATGGATCTATTAAAAGAAAATTGTTAAAGGAGTGTTTATTTTGAAAAAACTACTGATCGTTTTATTTATTTTAATAGCTGCGGTGCTTTGTGCGCCGTCTGCTGCAGCTGTAACAAGTGGATACAAAACTGTAGCCGGACACACAATCAACCTATCCACGGATGCGAATTCGTACACCCCACGTGCTAAAAGTATTGATGTCACAGCACGTAAAACTGGTTCTGAAACGGTCTATTATCGGTTCACTTTGCAAAAACGAGTAGGAGGCACTTGGAAAGATCAGCGGTTTAGTCTAGTGGGATCGTTTAAAAGCGCCACGCCAGCAAAAGAGTTTTACATCGTCAATCACACATCCGGCACGCACCGTATCAAAATGACGATCTACAAAAACAGCAATTGGACAGGCGTTAAGGGCCATATCTATACGCCGTCATTCGAGGTGCGAAAATGACAATTAAAATCGTATGTCCTTATTGCAAGAGTGATGGGGGATTCTTTACTAAAGAAAGAATAACTGGAACAGCTCACAATTACTACAATTCAGCCGGAGATTTAGAAAAAGAACAAGGCTCTATGTATGACTACCTTTCGCACCACGGAGGGACAAAGGCATTTTGCAGAGAATGTGAAAAGCCCCTTGGTAAAACAAAGGATCTGGCATCTGGAAATCAAGAGGAAGAAACAATATGGAGGTAACGGAATGACAGCTGGTCTGTCCAGCGCAGATTTTGGCGTGACAATTTATGACGAGTTATTTTGCGATGATGAAGAAATTCCAATTCAATTTACTGGAGGTTTAACTAAGATGAACATTGATCCAAGACAAGCATTCAGAGCTTTCATGAAATATCAACTAGAAAACGGTGAAGCAGTAGCTGAACTAGGTTTAAAAAAAGAAGACATCGAGAAATTCATATTAAATGCGGAAGATGATATGTTTTTCTACGATAAATTAGATGAGTTTCTTAAAGATTTTATCGAGATTTATGGTGAAAATTACGGAATCGAATTGTGATCCCTGTAAGCTTATGAGATTAAATTTTGAGTAGGTGGCAAAATGCAACATGATCGTCAAATAACCATATCTGTAGCAGGAAGTCGGAAAGCCACAGAATGGCAACCGCAAGTCTTGTATTGGTCGGAAATGGTCGATAAGCTGCGTACAGCTGTCAGAGGCACAGAAACTTTAGAAGAATACCTAAAGCTTCCTAAAACGCGTCAAGATGAATTGAAAGACGTTGGGGGCTTCGTTGCTGGGACTCTTCGCAATAATAGACGGAAAGCCTCAAACGTCACAGGAAGGGACATCTTGACGCTTGATCTCGACAACATACCTGCAGGTGGATCAGCTGATATTTTACGCCGTTTAGATGGTTTGGGGTGTGCATACGCCGTTTATTCGACCAGGAAGCACGAAGAAGGGCGCCCGCGTTTACGGGTGCTTGTTCCTATCAATCGAACTGCGTCAGCTGACGAATATGAACCAGCAGCTAGAAAGCTTGCTTCGATCATCGGAATGTCTTTTGCGGATCCCACTACGTTTGAAGCTTCTAGGCTTATGTATTGGCCTTCTATCTGTGCCAACGGTGTATATGTCTATCAATACGGGGATAAGCCTTTTCTTGATCTTGACGGGCTGCTGTCAACCTATCAGAATTGGCGAGACATAGCAGAATGGCCGGAAGTGCCTGGCGCAACTCAAAGTCATGCACGTCTTGCAGCCAAGCAGGGAAATCCCACGGAAAAGCCTGGTGTGGTAGGTGCTTTTTGTAGGCAATACGATATCCATTCTGCCATAGAAACTTTTTTACCTGGTGTATACACATCCGTTGATGATGGCAGCGGCCGTTACACATTTATAGACGGATCCACGGTAGGGGGTGCAGTTATATATGATGATGGGCTATTTTTATACTCTCATCATGCTACAGATCCCTGCAGCGGACGTTTAGTAAATGCTTTTGATTTAGTGCGGCTCCACAAATTTGGTGAGCAAGATGATGAAGCAAAACCGGATACGCCAATCAATCGACTGCCTTCATTCACGGCGATGAGTTCTTTTGCTCTTAATGATGTGGGAGTAGCAGCCATTTTAAACAAAGAACGGTATGAACAAGCAGTGAGTGATTTTGGATCCCCTGGTCAGGATCTTCCAGCAGCAGAAGAAGATTTAAACTGGATTCAACAGTTGAAAATAAGCGCTTCGACAGGGCAGCCGCTAAAAACTATCGAGAATATTTTGACGGCATTAGAAGGAGAAGCGAACTTAAAAGGAAGGATCAAACTAGATGAATTTTCAGATTCGTTGATAGGTGTAGCGCCGTTACCGTGGGCGCCAAGGCATGCGGAAGTTGGCGATTTCATTTGGTCTGAGAAAGATGATTCGGGGTTGATTATCTATCTTGAAAAAATACTTGGGTTTCAATCTAAAGATAAATTGAATCATGCTATAAATCAATGTGCCGCTATGCATGCATTTAATCCTGTTACAGACTATCTGAATAGTTTGTCCTGGGACGGCATTAAAAGAGTTGATACGCTGTTTATCGACTATTTAGGTGCCGCTGATACACCTTATCATCGTGCTGTCAGTCGTAAATCATTTACTGCAGCAGTGGCAAGGGCGATGGAGCCTGGATGTAAGTACGACACGATGCCTGTTCTAACGGGTGCACAGGGTTTAGGTAAAACAACATTTGTACAGAAGCTAGGTAAGTCTTGGTTTTCAAATAGCTTAGAAACGTTCGAGGGCAAAGAAGCTGCAGAATTACTTCAAGGTCAGTGGATTATGGAGATCGGAGAAATGAGCGCTTATAACAAGTCCGATTTGAATACAATTAAAGGTTTCCTAAGCAGAACAGAAGATCAATACCGTGCTGCTTATGCACGAAAAACAGAAAAGCATCCTAGAAGATGCGTCTTCTTCGGTACAAGTAATAGAAGTGATTATTTAAAGGATGCAACAGGAGGCCGCCGATTTTGGCCCGTTGATTGCGGATCCGTTACACCTTCTAAAAGCGTATTCGATGACCTGTCTGCAGAAGTTGATCAGATTTGGGCTGAGGCAGTGACATATTGGCGTCTAGGCGAGTCTCTCATACTCACAGGGGAACTTGCAGAAGAGGCTAAGAGGCAGCAAGAAGGGCACGCAGAACAGGATCCGTGGGAAAGTATCATCCGTGAATTTGTACAAAGAAAAGTCCCTACTGACTGGAACAAGAAGGATATAACAACAAGAAAGATTTACTGGTCCGGTGAGTTTGGGAGCGAACATACAGAGGTAGTCGAGCGCGACAGAATATGTGCAGCTGAAATATGGGTTGAGTGTTTTCATGAGAAAATCAATCGTCTTAAAAGATCTGAGACTATGAGAATCAACGACATTCTAGGCAGTATTGAAGGGTGGGAAAAGAAACCTTCTCCGAGAAGGTTCGGACCTTACGGAAACGTAAAAGGTGGATTTTTTAGAGTTTAACCGTGACTACCTTCTCCAGGAAAGTTCTCCAATTTGACTACCTTGTAGAAAATGGAAGGTGCTACCTTGACTACTTTCAAACCTGAGAAGGTAGTCAGCGAAGGTAGTCGGTTAAAACCCTTTACAGATCTATATTTATTAATATATCACTACCTTGACTACCTTAAATATATAAAAAGATATAAATAGATAAATTAGAGGTATTAGAGCGATTATATAAACGCCTAATCTCCCTAATTTATAAACATACACACGTAAGGTTTTTAAAGTAGGAAACGTAAGAGGTGAGTCAACTTGGCAAAAGTTACACGTGAGAAAGACATAGAAAAATATCTTCGAGAGCAAGTGAAAAAGATCAAGGGCGTGGCATATAAATTTGAATCGCCAGGGAACATAGGTGTGCCGGATAGATTGGTTCTTCTTCCTGGGGGCAAGGTCTATTTTGTAGAATTAAAGGCGCCTGGGAGAAAACCAAGACCGACACAGATCAGGCAGCAGAAGAGAATTAAGGATCTAGGAAACGAAGTTTATGTGATTGACAGTTTCGTAGGAGTAGATGTGTTTATAGCGAAGTGCGAGGGACGAATATGAAATTCATTCCGCATAATTATCAGAGGTATTGTATTGATCGGGTATTGAATACGCCAGCACTAGGGTTATTCCTAGATATGGGTTTAGGAAAGACAGTCATCACATTAACCGCTATAAATGACTTAAAGTATAACCGTTTTGCTGTGCACAAGGTTCTAGTGATCGCGCCTAAAAAAGTCGCGGAAAGTACCTGGGCGAAAGAGGCTGAGAAGTGGGATCACTTAAAGCTGCTGAGAATAAAGACGGCTTTAGGAACAGAGAAAAAAAGAATCAGAGCATTAAACACACCTGCAGACATATACGTGATCAATCGAGAAAATATCCCGTGGTTAGTTGAGTATTATAAAAATTCATGGCCTTTTGACATGGTTGTCATTGATGAATTTTCGTCTTTTAAAAATCATCAGGCCAAACGTTTTAAATCGCTTAGCTGGGTAAGGCCGCACATTAAACGGATTGTAGGGCTAACCGGAACACCTGCACCGAATGGAATGTTAGATCTTTGGGCGCAGGTGTATTTACTAGACGGCGGTCAACGATTGGGGAAACATATCACGGGATTCCGTGAAAGATATTTTGAACCTGATCAACGAAACCGCGATAGGGTTTTCACCTATGCGCCAAAGGCGGGGGGAGAAGAGGCTATACAGCAGCTGATAGGTGATATTTGCGTCAGCATGAAAGCGTCAGACTATCTTGAACTACCGGACATCATGTACAACACTGTATCAGTAAATCTGACGGATAAAGCGCAAGCGGCATATGAAAGACTTGAAACAGAAATGCTTTTAGAAGTAGATGAGTCAACCATTGACGCAGGATCCGCCGCCGTCCTTACAAACAAACTATTACAGTTGTGTAATGGCGCTGCGTACGACGAAGAAAGAAACGTAGTGAACATACACGATTGTAAGCTAGAAGCATTTAAAGAACTGATAGAAGGACTAAACGGAAAACCAGCTTTGGTGTTTTATGCCTTTCAGCATGACAAGACGAGGATCAAGGATGTTCTGTCTAAAACAAAGTTGAAAGTCAGGGAGTTGAAAACACCACAGGATGAGGACGATTGGAACAACGGCAAGATTGATATATTACTGGCGCATCCGGCTTCTGCTGCATACGGTCTGAACTTGCAGCATGGAGGAAATCACGTCGTATGGTTTGGCCTGAACTGGTCATTAGAGTTGTATCAACAGGCAAATAAAAGACTGCACAGACAAGGACAAACAGAGAAAGTCATCATACATCACCTAACTATTAGAGGTGGCATGGATGAAGATGTTGCCGCAGCGCTAGAAAACAAGACAAGCACGCAAGATCAACTTATGACAGCTTTAAAAGCAAGAATCGAACGTGCACAAGGAGGCGCAGCCCAATGAAATTGACAGAAGAAATGATAGCCCTTATCTCCCAAACTGCAGCAGTTGCCGCAGTCGAGCAGATGGAAAGACAAAGAAAAAAAGATAAAAAGAAAGACAAAAGATTTCAAAACACGCAGCTTCTTCTAAAAAATTACCGTGGATTAGTAGCCCATTGTGAAAAGATAAAAGACGAATTAATAGAGATAGATAACAAGTCTATACAAGATTTAGACATTGAAGAGATCAGCTTAGAAAGTATCGAGTCGATCAAAAGAAGTCGCAGTAAAACTGTGGCAATGGTTCTCTTCATACAGTCTAAAGTCAAAGCATACAAGGATTTGTGCGGAGAAAATGATCAAGTGAAATTCAGAATACTTGAAAAAAAATACCTATCTCAAAATAAAATGACCAGCGCACAAATTTACGAGAGTGAGAACATCGAAAGGGCCACCTATTATAAATATTTAAACGCAGCCTTAGATGAAATGCGTGTTTTATTCTTCGGGATTGAAGCGCTTGAAATCCAATAGCGTAGAAAAATCATAGACCAAACGTAGACGGTTTATGTGTTAAGATGATATTGTGAAAAAATTATATAAGCGAGGAAGAAGCACCGTCTTTATAGACAGGTGCTTTTTTTTATATTCAGGAGGGGATCAAATTTGGAAAAGCCAAACAAAGAACATCCTTTACTACAAATCACACTTAAGGATTTAGATTCGGTTCCAGAGGTAATTCATAACGGAGAGCCCTTGCAAGGACGAATTGAAATAGATTTCAATTGGAAAACGAGAGGACTCGACAAAGAAGGTTCTACTTACATCAATTTACGGACAGCCGGAGAAAAAGGAAAAAGAAAGGGACTAAGTGAAAAAAGGATCGAGTACAAACAGGGAGAAGCGATGAATGAAAAAGCCATTGAAACCATGCAATGAACCTGGATGTCCTCAACTAACGCGCGAAGGATATTGCCAGCAGCATAAGACATCGAAGCCTTCATACGATCTGCACCGTGAATCATCGTCACGCCGTGGGTATAATAGCCGATGGCGTAAAGCGCGTGAAGGTTATCTATCAAAGCATCCTTTGTGTCAGTCTTGCATGTTACAAGGCAAGCGTATTGCTGCTACAGTAGTAGATCACATCACACCGCATAAGGGAGATAAGAAACTGTTTTGGGATTCTTCTAACTGGCAGCCATTGTGTGCGTCCTGTCACAGTAGGAAGACCGCTAAAGAAGATGGAGGGTTTGGAAATGGATTTTAAAAAATGCACATGTGATCACTGCGGAACAATCTTCATAGTTAAATACTGTTCTAGGATTATGAAGATCGGCCGTGGAATCAAACGTCACTTTCTTGTATGTCCAGGGTGTAAAGCGGAGTACACATCTTACTATACAAACGCGGAAATCAGAAAGCAGCAAAACAAAATCAGCAAGCTGTACAATGCCATTCGAATGACGAGGAACAAAAGTCTACTAGATCAACATTATAAGAAAATGGATTCAATACAAGCAGATTTAGAAAGAGACATGAATCAGCTTCGCATCGAAATGGAGGCCCCCCAGGGTTAAATCCCTAGAAACGATTTGCCGTAGACCGCGTCTCCCTCAACATCGCGGGAAATTCCCTAAATGAAATTTTGAAAGGAGGTGAGAGGATGGCGAGGCCTAGACAACCGGTAGATTTATTGTTGGTAAAGGGCAAGAAAAACCTTACCAAGAAAGAGATTGAGCAAAGAAGGAAACAAGAAGTAAAGGCGCCAAATGATAAAGTAAAAGCACCTGCATATTTACCAAAAGATTTAAAAAGAGAATTCAAAAAGATAGCGGACGAGCTCAAAAACATCGGAATTATGACAAATTTAGATGTAGATGCGCTTGCCCGTTTTTTGTTTGCAAGAAAACAATATTTAGAAATAACAGAAATCATATTAGAGACACCGATCACATCCCTGGCTGAAAATTCAGAGGGAGAAAAGTTTGAAATTGCGAATCCTGCCTACAGTGATCTTCTTATAAATCAAGACAAATTATTTAAACAATGCAGACAAGCATCAAGTGATTTAGGCTTAACCATTTCCTCACGCTGTAAACTCGTTATCCCAAAGAAAGAAGACAAGCCTAAGACAAAAGAAGAAGAACGCTTTGGAGGTCGCATGTAATGCTAACGCAAGAAATGACCGCGGAGCTTTTAATTGAGCGCGTATGGTCATATTGCGAAAAAATCCAAGCGGGGGAAATAAAAGCAGGAAAGAAGCTCAAATGGGCTGTTCAGAGGTTCATTAAAGACGTAGAGCGGCTAGCAGATGAAGATTGCCCGTATTATTTTGACGCGGAAGCAGTTCTTGATTTCTATGAATGGGCCAAGCAATTTAATCATGTAGAAGGGATATTAGCAGGTAAGCCAATTGAACTTACAGACTTTCAATTATTCATCGCTGCTAATATTTACGGATTTTACAAAAAAGAAAATGGTGCCAGGCGTTTTAGAAAAGCATACATCCAGTTAGCGAGAAAAAACGCGAAATCACAATTGCTGGCTATCATGGCTTCATATGAAATCTTTCCTACTAGAGAAAAACACCGCGTGTTTATTGCTGGTTGGTCAAGAGAGCAGTCAGATGAAGTCTATCAAGCAATCATTGAACAACTAAAGCACGCACCTATTTTAGAAGGGAGATACACAGACGCTAACGGGCAGGTAACAAAATACGCGACAAATTCAATCATCAAACCGTTATCCCGTGAAGCCCGAAAGGTAGGAGACGGAAAAAACCCTTCTCTTGGAATAGTCGACGAATACCAAGCACATGAAACAAGTGAAATTTATGATGTTATTGACAGTGGAATGGTCGCACGTCGAAGTCCTTTGATGGTTATCATCACTACCGCAGGTTTCAACTTAAACGGGCCGTGTTTCAAAGAGTATCAATATGTTTCCAAAATTCTTGATCCCGACATTGAAATTGAAAACGATGACTACTTTGTTATGATCTGTGAACTTGATCCCGAAGACGACGTAAAGGATGAGTCGAACTGGATCAAGGCAAATCCGATTGTAGCAACTTACCCAGAAGGGATGGAATCACTTCGGTCAGCGTTAAAAGTTGCATTAGATGTGCCTGAAAAAATGCGAAGTTTTCTTACAAAAAACATGGATCGCTGGGTTGACCAAAAAGACAATGGCTATATGAAAATGTCTAAATGGCGGGCCTGTCATGGTGAAATACCTGATTTAAAAGAAATGGCGATCTATCTTGGTATAGATTTATCTATGACAACGGATTTGACTTCTGTCGGGTGGGTTGGCGTTCTTGATGGCTTTTATTATGTCGGCCAGCATTCCTTCATTCCAGAGGAAAAGGCAAAAGAGAAAATGGCCACTGATAAAGTGCCTTATGATTTATGGCGTGATCAAGGTTGGATGACATTTACACCGGGGGAGGCGGTTGATTATCAATTTGTCGAAAGGTGGATTATTGAATTTGCTCACGTCAACAAATTGAGAGTGATTGAAGCTGCTTACGATAAATATAATGCGCTGCACCTTGCACAAAGGCTTGAAAGTAAGGGATTTAATATGATTGAGATGCCGCAAAGGATTCAACATCTTTCTTTACCAACAAAGAACTACAGACAAAAGGTATACGAGAGTAAGGTTATTCATGGGAACGACCCACTTCTAACTTTTGCGTATAATAACGCAATCATCAAACAAGACGCACAAGAAAATATTATGTTAGACAAAGCGAAATCACCGCAGAGAATAGATCCAGCTGCAGCGGTAATGAACGCTTTTGCCAGGGCCATGTATCACGATATGGGGGCAAATGTTGACTTAAACAAACATTTTTCAGGAAATTTCAGTTTTTAGGAAGTGAGAGAGTGAAAAAATTTATTGTACTACTGAAATTAATACTAAACGATTTACTGTTTATCGGAGGGTGCACCTTTATTCTGCTGGCAGCGTATCGGGTAAATACAAACATCGGTCTATTTCTGACGGGTGTATTTTTTATGTTTTACGCCTACCTGCTGTCAAGTCACGTACGGCAGAAAGAGAGGTGAAATAAATGTTTATAGATAAGTTTTTTGAAAAACGATCCAGCTCAACAACAATAGACGGTTTCAGCCAGTTGATAAATCTATTCGGAGGGCGAGAAACGGCAAGCGGTGAAAGAGTGAGTGAAAGCAATTCACTTGTGCAGCCGGACATTTTCGCATGTGTCAACGTACTATCTGATGACATCGCAAAGCTACCGATACACACATTTAAAAAAGAGAGTCAAGGAGTCAACAGAAACCCTAATCATCCATCTGCATATATGATCTACGCAAGGCCGAATCCATACATGACTGCTTATGTCTGGAAAAAGCTGATGATGACGCATGTCCTCACATGGGGAAATGCCTATTCGATGATTGAATTTGGGGCACATGGTTTCCCTGAAAATCTTTACCCGTTGCGGCCGGATGCAACAAAAGCATACATCCATCCCGACTCAGGGAGGCTATGGTACCAAACCAACGTTAACGGAAGAACGATGGAACTATATGAACACCAAGTGCTGCATTTTAAAGGTTTATCAACGGATGGCATTCACGGTAAGTCGCCTATTGGGGTAGTGAGAGAGCATATAGGAGCTCAAGCAGCTGCCACAAAATATAACGCAAAACTATATAAAAACGAAGCCACGCCGCGAGGTATTCTAAAAGTACCTTCTTTCTTGGATGAAAAACCAAAAGAGAACGTCCGTAAAGAATGGCTGCGGGTCAACCAAGGTGAAAACATAGCCATTATTGACAATGGACTAGAATATCAATCTATTGCCATGCCGTTGCAAGAAGCGCAATTTGTAGAATCTATGAAATTCAATAAAGCTCAAATTGCCATGATTTACAAAGTTCCTTTGCATAAACTCAATGAACTTGATAAAGCCACATTTTCAAACATTGAGCATCAATCCCTGGAATACGTAAAAAATACACTGCAACCGTGGATCGTGAATTTTGAACAGGAATTAAATATTAAGCTGTTTACTGACAATGATCAAAAAGCGGGCCATTATGTAAAATTCAATGTTGATAGTGAGTTGCGCGGCGATAGTAAGACACAAGCCGAGTATTTTAAATTTATGATCGAATCAGGCATATTAAATAAAAATGAGGTTCGCGACTTACTCGAAAGAAACCCTATCGAACATGGCGAAAAATATCTTTCTAGCTTGAATTATGTGTTCCTTGATTTCATGGAAGAATACCAGGGGCTTAAAGCTGGTGCAGCCATGAAGGGAGGTGACAGCAAGAATGAGTAAAGAAAAAGAAGTGAGGCTACTCACGACGCCAATAGAGATACGTTCCGAAGGTGAAGGACAAGCCGAATATGTGGAAGGCTATGCTTTGAAATTTGAAAAATGGTCCGAGCGTTTGGGGTGGTTCAAGGAAATCATAAGCAGGAACGCTTTAGAATCTACCGATCTATCAAACGTCGTTGCACTGTTCAATCATCGCGAAGACTTTCCACTAGCACGAAACACTGTTTCAGGCGATTCAGGACGGCTTGAACTAGAAATAGATGGCATAGGTCTTAAATTTAGATTTAAACCGTCAGACACGTCATATGCGCGCGATCTCATGGAGAATATACGCAGCGGCGTTATTAATCAATGTTCTTTTGCCTTTTCATTGGATTATAACGGCGAAGAGCCTGACGAGTGGCGCATAAATGAAGATGAAGACATATACGAACGAAGAATAAACAACATTCACCGCATTTTTGACATATCTCTTGTAACGACACCAGCGTATAGCGATACCGAAGCTGTAGTAGGTGCCCGCAGCTTAGAGAAAGTAGAAGAAATAAAAGAACAACGAAGCGCACCAACCGATGAAGTTTTAAAAATTGAATTGGAACTTTTAAGCCTTGATCTTCCAGAGTAAGGCTTTTTTTGCGTTCTATGAGGAGGAAAAATAAAGATGACAAAAAAAGAAATTGAACTGCGTCAGCAGTTTACACAAAAGAAAGAAGATGCTGATAAAGCACTTGCAGAAGGAAAAACAGAGGAGGCGCGCCAGCTTCTCGATGAAGTGAAAGAGCTTAAGAATCAAATTGAATTGATGGTAGAAGGAAGATCACTGAACGTGCCGGATTTACCTGGCGGTGAAAATTTTGTGCCAGAACTAGAAAGAAACCCAGAGGGACGAAAAGGAGCCGAAGGAGATAAAGAAGAACGTCAAAAGAAATTCACCAAGTTATTCATGAAGTCTCTTCGTGGTAAATCCTTAACACATGAAGAACGTGAATTCCTAGAAAACCCTGAATTCAGAGCGATGTCAGGAAAAAATGAAGAAGATGGCGGAATCCTAATCCCCGAAGATATTTCAAGAACCATTAAAGAATTAAAGCGGGAGCAGTTACATCAGCTTGAGCAATATGTCACGGTCGAACCGGTGGCAACCCGTTCAGGTAGTCGTATGCTTGAAAAAAACGGAGACATGACACCGTTCCAAGACATCGAGGAAATGGGAAACATTCCAGAAACAGACCAGCCTAAGTTTACAAAGTTAACATATAGCATCACCGACTATGCAGGCCTTTTACCACTTTCGAATACATTGCTGCAGGATACAGATCAAGCGATCATGACATATGTTGCGAAGTGGTTCGTTAAAAAATCAATCGCAACAAGAAATGCACTTATTCTGAAAATCCTTGATGATTTGAAAAAGGTTGAATTTAAAGGGCTGGATGACATTAAAAAGACTTTAAACGTTACGCTAGATACCGCGATTTCAGCTGGTGCAATCATCATGACAAACCAAGACGGGTTTAACTATCTTGATCAATTGAAAGATGCGGACGGTAAATATCTACTCAAGGATATTCCTTCCGAACCGACAAACAAAATGCTGTATGGTCGTCGCGTGGTGGTGATCTCAAACAAAGTCTTGAAAACAAAAGCAGGGAAAGCTCCTGTAATCGTTGGGGATTTAAAAGAGGCAGTTGTCCTATTTGATCGTCAGCAACAATCTATCGACTATACGAATCTTGCTGCAGGATCATTTGAAACGAACACAACAAAAGTACGTGCAATTGAACGAGAAGACGTCCGAAAGTGGGACGAAGATGCCGTAGTGTACGGCCAACTATCAATAAAAGATGAAGAGGTGAAAAAGTCATGAGAGTGACGAAAAACTACACCACTGATGGCGGGGATCGAACTGTCATTGGTGGTGTATTAGAGTTTGCAGGCGGAAAAATCGTCAAAGACGGCGAGGAAGTGAGTGTAGGAGGCGGCGGATCAGCTGCACCAGGAAGCGTGACACATGAAATGCTTGCTGAAAAAGCTGTCCGTTCAGCAAACATCGGGACAGGGAGCGTCATGCCGGAGCATCTTAATTCGTCTATTGAAACTAGACTCAAGGGAATGGAAGACGAAATAAAAGAGCTGCAAAGTAAACTGAGCAAAGAAGAATAAACAAAGGAAAGGAATTGATCTAACATGGCAAAAGATTTTCTGAATGAAAGTAATGGAGTATTAACATCTGCAGAGGCGGACGCTGACGGAAAACCTATCACGGCTGTTTATGTAAAGGGAAACAGTAAAGAAAATCCTCTTTTCATTCAAGGGATGCAGGGTGAACAAGGTCCGAAAGGCGAAAAAGGCGATCCAGGAGAGCAAGGCCCAAAAGGTGACAAAGGAGATCCTGCAGTAATTGAAACGGGGTCAATTAAAAACGACCATTTAGCAGATAAATCTGTTAACTCTCGTACCATAGGCACTGGCAGTGTTATGTGGGAGAATCTTAATTCTGCAGTAAAAGACATGATCACCGAGTTACAGACGAGAGTCAGTGAGCTTGAGGGTAAAGAAAATACTGAATAAGTAGGCGGTCTTCTATGGATTTAAAAATGCTGAAAGATGAATATTTAAAGGTTGATACCGACCAGGATGACGCCTTGCTAAAAACCTTAATTACTGCAGCAAAGGGATATATCAAAAATGGTATAGGGCGTTATGTTGAAGGTAACGAGCAGTTTGCACTTGTAACAGGCATGCTTGTTGCTCATTGGTACGAAAATCGAGGGGTGTATGAGTCAGGCGTTTCCGGCTCATCCATCCCTTTTACTATTCGGGATCAACTAACTCAACTTCGCTATGTGGGGGTAGAAGAGGATGAAGAAGATAAGCAAGCTGAATCGGCGGTTAATCTTCCAAGTAAAGAAAAGGATGCAGGACGACGAGCTTAAATGGAATGAATCCTATGAAAATGTCTTTGAGACATGGGGAGCTATTGAAGGTTTTAGCGGCTCAAAGTCAGACACGCTTGTTGCAGGTGCGTTAGGCGTCAAGTCACCAAAGAAAATAACAATAAGATACAGAGAAGACGTTACGCAAGACATGCGAATCCTTCATCAAACTGGGACCGATGAGGCAGGAGAGCCGATCTACCGCACTTTTGATGTCATGGATTACAACGACATTGAAAATAAAAAGAGGCAGCTTGAAATTACTTGTAATGAGGTTGGCGTAAATGGCTGATATGGATATTGATGGATTCGATGATCTAACGAGATTTTTCAACAAGATAGGTGATGACGTTGAAAAAGCTGAAAAGATTGCCCTTAAAGCGGGCGGAGAAGTAATAGCAGAGCATCAAAAACGAAACGTGAATAAGAGTTCAAAAAATCAGCCTCACATGGTCGATAACATCACCGTTTCAGCTGCAAGAGAATCCAAAGACGGTGAGTTGTTTGTAACCGTTGGACCTAATAGAAAAGTCGCTTACAGAGGTCGCTTTTTAGAATGGGGCACGTCTAAAATGCCGCCGCATCCGTTCATCGAGAAAGGCGGAATCGAAGGGGAGGGACAAGCTGTGAAGATCATAGAAAGAATTATCACGGCGCCTATTAAATGAGCTTTGATGCAAAGAAAGAATTGAGTGCAGCGTTAATAAAAAACGATGAATTAAAGCAGCTTGTCACGGGTGGTTTTCATAATCTTGTGGCCGATGATGTGGCCGCATTCCCTAGAGTTGTGTTTTCAGAGATTACAGATAGGGACCAGGAATACAGAGACAACAAACCCGCTGCTAGTGAGGTTCGTTTTCAGCTAAGTATATTTTCAAAAGCAGACACGCGAACGCATGAAACAGACATAGCAAAATTGATAGACAAACTGATGAAAAATTTAGGTTATGGCAGGTACGATTCAGTGGATCTTTACGAAACAGACACTAAAATCTTTCACAAAGGTATGAGGTACGTCAAAACATTTTTCTAGGAGGAAAACAGATGGGGAAAACAATCTACGGATTAGACATGTTTCATTATGCTGAACTTATTCAGGATGATGACAAAGGACTCGAATATGCAAAGCCTGAAAGACTGCCAGGAGCTGTAAACGTCAAAGTCGATCCAAAATCAGAGCAGTCTAAATTTTGGGCTGATAACGGCGTGTTTGATTCATTTAACAACATGGGTGACATTGACCTTGAGGCTGAACTAGCAGATTTACCTATTGAGGTGCAAAATAAGATTTTCGGTCACAAGGTCGAGAATGGGATTTCTTTTGCCAGCTCTGATGATAAGGCGGTTTTCTTGGCATTCGGGTTTAGAGCGAAAACATCCACAGGCGGGCACAGATATTACTGGTTCTTGAAGGGGCTTCCTGAATTGCTGGGAAATGAACACAAAACTACCGAAGGGAAAGCCGATCCTGAAACACCAAAGTTTAAAGCAGGCTTCATGACTCTTCAAAATAAGAAGGGGAAAAACCGTTGGAAGGCTCAAGCTGAATTCAATGAAGGCTTTGATCCGGAAGAGTGGTTTAAACAAGTTGTATACGACGGGGCATCCTTTGCAACGGGAAAAGATACAGAGGATTCCACAAGTTCAGTAGACATCGGAAAGGGCGTTTAATAACGCTCTTTTTTATTTTTGTAATCGGGAGGCAATAACATGGAAGCAATGACAATAGAGCTACATTTAAATGGCAAGAAAAAGAAGTTCTCGACACCTAGCTTTATCACAGGTGCTTTGTTTAGAACCGCGGTAGAAGTAACAGAAGACTTTGAATCAAATGATCCTGAAAGACTTTATACAAGCGCACAATCAGAGTTTATCTGCGAAGTCTTCGGAAACAAGTTTACAGCAGAAGAATTTGAACAAGGCATTGATTCACGACTTTTAACTAGAACAATCTACGCAACTGCAAACTATGTCATCGGAAATATCGTTGAAGCGAGCAAGATCCTGAATCCTGAAACTGCAGAGGAAGCAGAGCCGGGGGAGTAAGTTTGTCCGATGCTGTCCTTGATATGTATAACGCATTAGAGGACATTGGCTTTTCACAGAACCAAATAGATGAAATGGATATTGTGTATCACCTAAAACGCCTTGCACGCAGGAAAGAAGCGAGCAAGGAAAAGCCAAGTAAGAACGCTACAGCATTGGATAAACCTTTATACATTGATCAAATACCAGGACTGTAAAAAGGTGGTGAGGGATTGAGCAAAGACATTAAAGTGAAGCTGTATTCTAATTCGTCCCAATTTAACGGGGAAATGAAAGCAATTGCAGTTCAAATGAAAAACATAAAATCCGAGTTTGAGAAAAATAGGACTGCCGTTGGTGTGTGGGGCAATGAACTGAAAACGTCACAAACGAAAGTCAGAACCCTTTCACAGCAATTAGACCAGCATAAAATGAAGGTCAAAGCACTTGAAAGAGCTTATGCAGATTCAGCTATCAAGAAGGGAAAGGATGCGGAATCAACGCAAACCCTAGCCCGTCGGTTGAACTATGCAACAGCAGAAATGAATAAGACGCAAAATGCATTAACACAAACGACCAACAAAATTCAGAGGATGGAAGCTGAGATAAAAAGAACATCCTCATCGCTTTATAAGATGGGCCAAAGAATGAATACAGTTGGCAACAAAATGAGAAGTACGGGTGCTTCGGTAGCGATGACTTCAGGAGTTGCTTTTGCTGGCTTAGCCCTCCCACTGAAAGATGCCGTAGAAGTTGGTATGTCATTTGAAACACAAATGAGTAAAGTTAAAGCTATTTCAGGGGGAACAGCTGCAGAAGTCGAAAAGCTGAAAAACCAGGCTAAAGAGTTGGGGGCAACAACTGTTTTCACCGCCAGCCAAGCAGCAGATGCACAAAGCTTCCTGGCGATGGCCGGATTTAAAGCGAATGATATTTATGCAGCTATGCCAGGTATGCTGAATTTAGCAGCTGCAGGTCAACTAGATTTAGCTGCCGCCGCCGATATTTCATCTAATATGATGCAAGCTTTTGCCATGAAAGCATCGGAAGCGGGGCACGCATCGGACGTAATTGCATATGGTGCGGCCAATGCTAACACGAACGTGGAGCAGATGGGAGAGGCCATGAAGTTCCTTGCGCCTAACGCTAATTCACTTGGTTGGGGATTAGAAGAGTCAGCGGCCGCGGTCATGGCGTTTGGTGACGCAGGATTACAAGGGTCTATCGCAGGACAAGCATTTGGTACGTCTTTGATCAGGTTAGCAACGCCAGCTAAAAAGGCGCAAAAGGAAATTGATAGATTAGGATTTGCATTCTTTAATGCTGCCGGAGATATGAAGAGTATGCCCGAAGTTGTTGCCGAGATGGAAAAGGGCATGAAGGGTATGACAAAGGAACAGCAAGCCGCAACTTTAAAAACAATTGTCGGAGCTGAATCATATAAACATTGGGCTGTTCTTCTGCAAAAGGGCAGCAAAGCATTAAAAGAAAATACCAAAGCGCTAAAAGAATCAGATGGTGCAGCTAAAAAAATGGCTGACACAATGCTTGATAATGCGCGGGGCAGTATCATTGCTTTCCAGTCTGCAGTTGAAGGGGCAAAAATTAAGCTCACTGAAAGTCTACTTCCTGCGCTTGGTAACCTTGCTGAAAAAGGTGCAGACATCGTTTCCATGTTTAACAAAATGGATTCTGCCACAGCCCAAACGGTTGCTAAAACTGCGTTGTTTGCTACGGGTGTCCTGGGCGCCACAACAGCAGTCGCAACGCTAACGATGGGTATTGGTGCGCTTTTAGCCTTTACGGGTCCAGTGGGGCTCGCTATAGTTGGCGGAACGGCTTTACTAGGCGGCATTGCCGTTGCGACATATGCTTACAATGAACAGTTGAAAAACCAAAAGAAACGCCAGGAAGAAGCAAAAGAATCAGCGCTTCTATATGGTGAGGGCGTTTCAAAGGCAACTCAAAAGGCTGCAGCCTCGTATGTCAGTCTACGTGAAAAAGCCACTTCACAGCTATTTCAATTAACTCAGGTTTCAGGTGAAGAAGCAGATAAGATGGCAAATAGGTTACTTAAAACTTATCAGAAAATGTCATCTTCTTTAGTTAAAGAATTAGAAGGATTTAAAACAGATGCATTGGCTGTTCTTAATGGTCTTTTTGAAGATCAAGAAGGGAAAATGAAAGAAAAGGGCGAGGAATGGTCTGATCAACTTGTCGGAAAAATTGATCAAGATGTACAAACAGTTCGTAAAAAAATGAAGCAGTTTGAGAAGTTAAAGGAAGAGACGGGACTAATCACGTCTAATATGAACGAAGTACAACGCAGAACATTTAACGAGATCATCACATTCTTCCAACAGTCTACAAGTAAATTTGCGGCCAATCAAAAGGATGCTTTAGCAATCCAGCAGAGGGTTTCCGAGAGTCAAAATAAGTTATCTTTTAAGAATGCTAAAGGCTACAACGATCAGATCACTGAGTTGTATAAGGAAGGTCAGAAGGCAGCAAAAAAAGATAGAGATTATATGTCTCAAGTGATGGATGAGGCCCTTGCTAAAGAAGCGATAAACGCTGAACAGCATAAGGCTCTAAAAGCCAAAATTAATGCCGACTATCAAAAGTCTCTTGCTCAAAACCTAAACACATATAAGAAAAGCTCAGAAGCTCTTTTTGATCAAATGTCTAAAGATGGTCAACTGTTAGATTTAGAAACAGGTAAAGCGTTGGAAAGACAAAAAGAGTATTCAAGTAACTCAATGGGGATTTTCGTAGAAATAGAAGAAAGCGAGACTGCATATCAAGCGCGCTGGGCTGAAAAACAGGTAGCATTTTTGCAAAAACTAGGGGACAGCAAAGAAGAAGCGATAGAGCAAACAAGAAAATCCCTCATTGAGTTTAACGAAGGTTTAGGACTAGCAAGTGATAAAGCTGCCTCTGAGGCAGACAAAACAATTGCCAAAGTAGAAAAGAAGATGAACCGCGAAACATCTGCCCGTAATTCAGGAAAGAAAATAGGAAATGAATTTGCTGATGGTCTAATAGATGCTACACCAAATACATTGGCGAGTGGTTCTATTCTAAAACAGTCATTGGATCTGAAATTACGTGAGGAAAACGGCATTCCTAGAATTGCAGGACAAGAAAAAGGTCAATCGTTTAGTGACGGTATCAATGCCTCAAAAGTCAGTGTATCAAACAGTGGATCATTGCTGCAGCAAGCGCTAAAACAAAAGTTAAGTGAAGGCAATGCAGGTGCTAAAACATTCGGCTCTCAAAAAGGCCAATCATTTAGCGTGGGTATAAGCTCAACAAAAGGCAGCACAAGCACTGCAGCAAGCAGTGTAAATCAAACGGCGCTGTCTAACCTTAATAAAAATACGACCCAGGCAACCCAAGCAGGAGTGACAAAAGGGAAAAGCCATAGTGCGGGAATAACAAGCACAAAGGGTGCCAATACGTCTGCAGCATCTTCCGTTAGTGCGTCAGCAACAGCCCAACTTGCCAAAACAACCGATGGCGGAGGCGGACAAAAAGCAGGGAGTCAATTCGCATCGGGCATTCGTAGCCAAGCTGGAAACGCAAATAATTCAGGTAGTACCGTCGCAAAATCAGGAAAACAAGGCTTATCAAGTGTGAAAACAACTAGCACAGGTGCTGATTTTTCTAAAGGGTTTGCTAACGGTATTCGTAGCATGGGGGGCACTGGCGGGACAATTTGGAAAGCTGCTTGGGCCATCGGGAAAGTTGCAATACGTTCGCTGAAAGATTCCATACAATCAAAATCACCTGCAAAAAAGACCATCGCAGAAGGCGTGAACTTTGGGGACGGCTTCATCATTGGGCTTGGGGAAAAAGCGCAGGACGTGAAAAAGAGCACTGCAGCAATGGCGCAAGGTGCCATGACGTCCTTCAAGTCTGAAATTAATAGAATGGCTTTTAACATCCAGGGAGCTGCAGATGAAATAAACACAATGCGCGCGGAACTGACTGTTAAAAACGAAATCGATACGCCTGTTCTAAATCAAAAGCTAGATGCCCTTATTAGTCTTTTAACAAACAATTTACAAACGAACAATGAAAGCGTAAGTGCGGCAGGGCAAACAATCAAAATCCATCCTGCACCCGTCATCATTGGCGGTGAGCATTTAGCAGACATCGTTTTTAATCAAGGGGATACATCTATACTGGATAAAAAGAGCGCACAAAAGTACGAACAGAATGCTTATAAAGGAGGGCTGAAAAGATAATGGATCTGTATTTTGATTTCAGAGACGGAATGGGGGAGCAGCCTTTATCGGGGTTACTGCCCTATTTTAAGTTGCTTAGCTTTGCACCTGACGCGCCAAGCACTGAAAGGGAGCTTGTACAGTTAACCAGGTTTAACGGACTTGTACCGACGCAGCACCCGCGCGACATAGTGTACAAAGAAAGGTCTATCAAGGTTGAGATATTGCTTGATGCTAAAATCGCGGCAAACTTTTATCAGTACAGACATGAGTTTTATGATCTAGTTGTTCAGCCCTTCTGGTATTACATCTCATGTGATCTGCTTCCTGGGAGGCGTTTTGCGGTTACGTGTGACGGAGGGTTTCAAATACCCAAAGACAAGCAAAAAAACCAGATTTCCTTCCAAGTGGATTTTAACAATATCACAGGCCTGGGAGAGTCAAAAGGCACGTCTTTAAGCGCGCAGAACTTTTCTAATGAAAGATGGTTTTCGGGAATGGGAATCCAAAGGCGCGACGATCTGCAGTACCGATTCAAAAACAAAAAACGGTTTAGTGTTTTCAATCCTGGCTTACCGATTAATCCACTGCAGCATGATTATAATGTGCTGCTTAACGCAAAGGGAAAAAACATAACGATTATCAATCACACGAACAACGAAAGACTGAAAATAGAAGCCGAATTGAAAAAGTCCCAGCAGGTCAGAAACCTGAAACAGTATACCGTTGTCGGCAATAAAAGATTAAAAACGTCGGGAAGGCTGCCGTCCTTAGATAAAGGCATGAATGAGTTTGAGATACAGAACACCAATGATTTTGAAATTGTATTCGATACAAGATTTTATTTTCCGTAAAAGGGGGTTGTCATGGCTGCAGCAGATTTTATAAAGAAACTAGCTCCAGGGGCGCAGAAAGTCTATAAGAAATATAACGTGCTTGCGAGCCTTGTCATCGCTCAGGGGTGCCTAGAAAGTGGTTTCGGAAAAAGTGACCTGTCTCAGAAGGCGCATAATCTCTTCGGAGTCAAAGGTACGTATAACGGTAAATATGTGCTCATGTGGACAACCGAACAAGACAAAAAAGGGAACGAAACGAGAGTACAAGCTCCATTTAGGAAGTATCCTTCATTTGCTGAAAGTCTTGAGGATTTGGGGAGTCTTTACACACGCCTCAGTCGTTATAAGGCAGTGGTAGGTGAAAAAGATTATAAGAAGGCTACTGCGGCAGTTTCAAAAGCTGGATATGCTACCGACATAAACTATGCAACAAAATTAAACAGCATCATCTTTACTTACAAACTTACACAATATGACACCTTTGATGATGTGCCGGATGAACCAGAACCAGAAACACCAACTAAACCTTCTTATCCAAGTAAAGAGTATCAGGGAAAGGACGTAGAGTTAAACGACGGACTACCTTCTGATATTGATTTTAGGCAGCTACATGTCTCAACCAAAGACGGCAAAGAGCTTGTGGAAATCGTTGGTGCAGTGTTAGAACTGCAAGACGACACAACAGGTAAAAAGAGTTTCACTTTTACGTTAATGCGAACTGAGGATAATGGGGCAGAATTTGATTTGCTTGTTCCAGGGAACATACTGTATTTAGACGAGAAAGTATACAACCATCAAAAGTATTACATTACAGATATTGAGCTTGATCAGAGCAGAAAAAACGTGCTGCAGAAAAAAGTTACGGCCAATCATGTTTATACCGTCTTGCTGGTAAATGACAGGGTAGAAGAAAAGATTTCAAAGAAACTGAAAATCAATGAAGCTTTAGACATTGCCCTAGCCGGTACCCCTTTTCAATATGTTCTAAAAGCAAAACTATCGGAGTTTGACGAAGTAGATCAAGACGGCTTCGGAGAAAAAAACAGAGTCGAATTAATGGATCAGATTGTTGAGGATTATGAAATAGAACTTGATGTAAATAACTACGTCATCTATGTACATTTAAAAATGGGCAAGGTGGTAGACTTCACACTTGACAGCCGATACAATATGCCAGGATTTAAGATGAAGATTAATGATCAAAACACATCAACGCGTGCATGGGGTTACGGTGCAGAAAAGAAAGCTAAGAAAAGTGACACAAAGTCAACCGATACAAAAACGAGCGAGGATGAAAAGGAGAAAGAGCCTGAATACGAATTCGAGCCTATCCTATACATCCATCCTGACGAAGATAAATTTTTGATCGAGGGAAAGCCGCGCTGGGGCGAGCCGATAAGAGACGACACGGTAAAAAAAGCAAGCAACATGGTTTCTGCATTGAAAAAACATGTGAACCCATATCCTGATGTGGTCGTAGAGGCTGAGTATCAGTATATTTATGAGCCAGCATTGCAGGGTATAGAAGATGATTTTTGGAAAGGAGACACGATCCATGTCATTGCTGATACAGCAAATGGGATCACGTTTGAGGACGATGTAAGGCTAGTGTCTGTCACTTATAATCCCCTCAACCCGTATGACAGCCCTAAAATGACTTTCGCTAACTTCCGAAAAGATATTCAGGATTATCAAGTAAGCCAGGCGCGGCAGATTAAGCAGCAAAAAAGATATATTGATCAGCTAATGAGAACGCTCAATTAGGAGCGTTTTTTCTTTTTGGAATTGAAAGGAGTGAACATATTGGTCCGGCTTAAAAAGGATTACGATACGACAAGAAATTCAGTCTATGAATCGCAGTTACGCGGCGACATGCAAACGGTTGAGAATGAGCTTAATAAAAATGCAACTGAATTACAGTCTCACAAGGATAGTAAAAAGGCTCATTTGTCTAGTCAGATTATGCATGGTCTATTTACTGTTGCCAACAGGATTGACAACATGTGGGCTAGATTGACAAACCTTGTTCTCAATCATGACGGGAAGGATGTCAAGGAAGTAGTAGACATTCGAGTTGCAAGGGATGCATCTATTCATCCTACAGCAAAAGATAGATTAGACTATGACTTTCAAATTCTTGAGCAAGAAATAGAAGACGCTGCCGTTTCCCTGAACCTAAAAAGATTTATCAAAAAGTACGGAAGTTTTACCGCAGGATTCAAGGCAGCTCTTAGTCTTGCAAAATTATATCCTGTGCACATTGTTGTTCCTCCTGGACAATACAAACTAATGGAGACTGCACGTATCTATAAAAACACTCACTTAACCTTGCAAGCTGGTGCCGTTATTAAACGAGGCTTTGTAGGATCAATGCTTGTAAATGGAGATAAAGAAGATCAGACAAAAGGTTATTACGGCAACGGAAATATACTGATTGACGGCCAAGGCGTGTTTGATAGCGCAGGGGGAGATATCAAAGAACAATGTTCAGTCATAGGTTTTGCACATGCTGAGCGCATTATCATACGGGACATCACTATCAAGGATGTGTGCGGCGGTCATGCCTTTGACTGCGCAGGCAATAAGCACGTATTAATAGAGAATGTCTGGTTTAAAGGTTTCGCCGATTATAAAGGCGACAGGTGGTTTTCTGCTGCGATTCAACTTGACTTGATGAGATCTGCGGGCAACTTCGGCGCATTTGGAGCTTATGATCAAACTGTGAGCAAGCATGTCACTATTAGAGACTGCTATTTCAGTAGATCAGAGAATCTAGGGGGATATGCCCGCGGAATAGATTCTCACACCAGCACTGATGGTTTTTGGTATGGTGACATCCGCATCATTAACAATGATTTTGAAGATACATCCGAGTACGCGGTGTCAGGAAACAAGTGGGAAGATGTTCTGATAGAAGGAAACAGATTTAAGGATTGTGCATCCGGTGTAAGACTAATGATTCCTAGAGTAGAATCGGTCTACACGCAAGACGCAAACGGCAATCCTACGAACAGGGTTAACAAGGTAAAACGTCTTTCAGTCAAAGATAACACTTTCACCAATATCAAAGAGCGTCATGCTATTCAGGTATATGGCCGTAAAGGGATTCAAAAAATTGACGATGTGGATGTTTCCGGCAATAAAATCAATGGCGTAAAGGTCAAGCATGCTATTCACTTATCAGATGTGGATGGCTTTTTGGTGTCTCACAATCAATTTAGAGACATCAAGCATCATGGGGTGCTCTTAACACGCTGCAGCAATGGCAAAGCTGATCTAAACGTCGGACGAGACATCGAAGGAAACGGCGTGCGCGTAGAATTAGGGTGCAAGAACATTGATGTCACAAACACAACTTTACGTGAAGTTGGATATTCGGGGATTTCTGTTTCAGGAGATTCAGAGGACATAAACGTTGATTTCAGCGATATTCAGAATGCTGGTAAAAGGACTTCTTCATCAAACCCGTATTACGGAATTATCTTCATGGATGGAGTCACAGATTCAGCAGCAAGATTCAACAAAGTGCGTGGGAAAAAATGCAGATACGCTATGTATTTTACTAGCAAGTGTTCTCGTATTCAGCATTTCGGCAATCGACTAAAAGGAGCCGGCGCAGAAGGTTCTTTGAAAGACAACAGCGTTGATCCTATTAAATCATTTGAAAATGTAACATGAGAGAGGTGATAACATGATTCGCAAAAACGGTCCACTTGATTTTGATGTAAACGCGTATACCAGTTCAAGCGTATCAACCAGCATAAATTTTTGGACGCAGGACCGTCAGACAGCAAGGCTCATTTTCAAACTCACGAAAGATGGTTCGCCTTTGCCTCTAGCAGCTGTCACAGGAAAACTTGTACTAGTGATGGCTGATGGCAGTCGATTTATAAGAGATGTAACGATAATTGATAGAGTGAACGGTCACGCCGAGTACGTTTTGACAGACGAAGAGATCAAGCATTATGGAAATGTGCAAGCTGAGCTGAATTTGTATTATACAAATGATCAATCTATGTCTGTGCATCAGTTCTCTTTCAATATATCTAAGTCGCTTATAGATCAAGACATTGTGCCTATCACTGAGTATTATGTGGACGAGTTCGAGGCTTTAAGAGCAAAGATAAATGAGCTTTACGAAGAGTCTATACAAACGATTGGTGAACTGAGAGACAAGTTTGAGGACTTGGAAAAGATCGAAACAAAATTGGGTGCGCAGTCTAAAGCAGATGCAGCACTTGCGGCAGCTAAAAAATACACGGATGCTCACGCGGAAACACCTGCAGGTGCAAATGATAAAGTAGCGGCAGCACTGGAAGCGGCAAAAGAATACGTCGATCCGCACCTTGAAAACAAAAAGATTCACGTAACAGAATCAGAAAAAAGTAACTGGAATAACGGCCAGCTGCACAGGCTTACACCTAACGACGGTAAAGTTGCAAGGTTGCCAAACGGTACTGATATTTTTTTACTGCCAACGGGTTTTTATATGGGAGCAAATCTGTTAAATCTGCCTGTAGATAATGATTCCAGTTTCTATTACATTGAAGTTTTAGAAACAGCATATTCTCAAAGTGGTATAAATTACAAAAGAATCATTGTCACAAGGTCATTTGATAATATGACTTGGATTGGCACGTTCCATGCACAAGGCTTTAGAGGTTGGAAACGTCTCATAACAGACGGAGATGCTACAGTCACTTGGAAAACACCTTCATTGTCCAAAGGATGGAAGCAATATGTATCATCAGATGGATTTCCGCACACGTTACGCTATTCAAAAGATGCTTCGGGAGTGGTGGAGATCATCGGGTCTATTACTGGTGGTGTGATTGGTAATGATGTCGAGGCGTTTACATTACTTGAAGGATTTTTTCCTTTGCAGTCATTTCACTTTATTGGTGTAGCATCCAGTTTGGGGACACCGGGTGTCCCGCAATATCACCGAACCTATATAGGTACTGACGGTCGTGTTTGTGTTCAATCTTGTTCTAATACGGTAAACCCAAATGAATTTATTACGTTTGGGATCCAATTTAGAACAAAGTAAACGGGGGAGGGACGAATATGATCTGGGTGTATAAATATGATGAAAATTACATTTGGCAAGCAGAGAAAGACATTTTAGTAGATGTAGAAAACGGAGAAAATATCCCCAAAGGCTATACAGATAAACAGCCACCAGATGGGTTATTTATTGCAAAGTATGATCCCGAAAAAGAAGAGTGGTTTGAATCAGCAACACAAGAATACATTGATAGTTTGCAGCCTGATCCACCGCCACCAAATGATGTAGCGCTGCTAAAAAAACAAGTCGCTCTCCTTACATTGCAACTTTCGCAGTTGCAGAGAGGCGGGACAACATGATCTACCCAACGGCGGACGACATTAAAGTATTTTGGGATTGGGGCGTGTATACGCCTGAAATTATGAGGGAATATGTTTCGTTGAAAGTTATCACTAAAACAGAATTTGAAGAGATCACAGGCGTCGCATTCGACAAGCCTGCTGTCTCAGTGGATTTAGGTTCAACAGCATCTTAACAGGTGCTTTTTATTTTGCCTTCGAAAGGAGGTGACAAACGAATGGGGGATATAAAATTGTTTATTAACTTTGAAACTTTGGATTTAGCGAAGACTTATTTATTTGGCGGAGTGAAATTTTTGGACTTGCTCTTGCTGCTAAGCGTTATTGACGTTCTGACGGGTATCATCAAAGCCTGGAAGATCGGCAAGCTACGCAGCCGTACGGCATGGTTCGGTTACGTGCGAAAAATGCTTAGTTTTGTTGTCGTGATTGTGGCCAACATTATTGATCAGATCATGGGCTTAAATGGAGTGCTGACCTTTGGGACAGTGCTTTTCTATATCGCAAATGAAGGGCTTTCTATCACAGAAAACCTTGCACAGATCGGCGTTAAAATTCCGGCTTCTATTACAGACCGTCTTCACGTCATTGAAAACGACAGCCAAAAAGAAGAAGAGGAAAAGAAAGCTGCTGAGTAATCGGCTGCTTTTTTCTATATAAAAACAAATTAAGGAGTAGATGAACATGACAAAGAAAATTATGATTGATCCGGGACACGGCGGGCACGATCCGGGTGCAGCAGCAAACGGATTAAAAGAAAAAGATCTTGTACTAACTATCGCAAAGAAAACAAAAGCGATTCTTGAAAAGGTGTACGGGGCAACGGTCAAACTCACACGATCAACTGACGTTTACGTTGATCTGTCTCAAAGAGCTAGACTAGCAAATAATTGGGGCGCCGATTATTTTGCTTCTATCCATATCAATGCAGCTGGCGGCACAGGCTTTGAGACGTATCGTTTCGATAAATTATCAGCAGCATCCAGCACTGGCAAGCAGCAAAAGATCGTACATGATTCTATTTATAACAAGATCAAAGCTAAAACATCAGACCGCGGGAAAAAGTCTAAAAATCTTGCAGTATTGCGAGAGACAAAAATGCCAGCAATCCTAACAGAAAACCTTTTCATTGACCGCAAAGAAGACGCTGCGCTGCTGAAACAAGATGCGTTTCTGAATTTGTTGGCCGAGGGACACGCAGAAGGTATCGCGGCGGCTGTCGGTTTAAAAAAGGTATCCTCTTCAACTAAAACAAAGCCTAAAAAGGAAACGGCGCCAAAAGGCGTTAAAATGGCCGTGGTGAAGCCGAATGCGGACGGGTGGCTATGGGTCTATGATAAGCCGAATTGGTCAGCAAAGCACAAAAAGGTGAAACCTGGTGAAGCATTTACGATTGATAAGACCGTTACAGTCAACGGATCAAAAATGTATAAGCTTAAATCAGGTCTTTATATCACAGCTGCAACTAAATACGTTCAGGTAAAACAAAAGTAAAATGAAAAGCCCTTCCTTATTGGAGGGGCTTTTTTTTGTTTGATATTTAATTAACACTATCAATGTTAGTATCTACTTCTGAAATCCACTTTTTTGTTTTGGTTGTTTTGTACTTACCCTTAACATATATTTTTGTTGTTGCTTGATATTCTGCTTTGGTGTATTTCTTAATCCATCTATATTTTTGTACTGACTTTAATTTTATTTCACCTTTTGATGCGACATAACCGGTTACCATTCCAGTAAATGCAGCTGCTGCAGCTGGACCAAGTTGAAGAGTTGCGGTTAAATATCTCGTAATATGGTACATGCCGTAGGATGCGGCTGATGCGACTACATAAGACGGTATAGTGTAATTTGAAGTGAATTGACCGTCCCATTTTGCTAGAGTGGTTACTTCCGAATTTAAAATATTTTCATTTGTAGAGAATTGAAAAGGTTGATAGTTTACTTGTTCTTTAGAGGTCGCTTCATTTTGTTGAGCAAATACAGGAGCGCTTACAGAAAACATTAAAACCAAAGACAAACCGACAAGAAACAAAGATTTAAAGATTTTCATAACAACCCTCTTTCTGGAAAAAATGTAATTCATATATCATTATAGATAAAAAAGTCTTTTAATGCCAGCTTATATGTAATAAAATGTATATGATTTATACAAAGGGGTGAGATGGCGGTGAAGCATTTTTTAACGGCAATCGTAGTGGCTGTAGTTGCGGGGATAATTGTTTATGTTGCAAATGATCGCTTAAGTATGATTCCATTGATTTTGATTTTAGCAGTCGCGATCTATATCGTAAGCAGAATTAGCGAAACGTTGATTAAGAAATATTCAAAAGAAAATAGTTAATAACAAGACCCCTCCACTGGAAGGGTTTTTTTATTTAAACCGCCATTCCTTCTTTTCATTATCCCACGACATTTCCTTACGAGAGACTAAGTTTTCAACAGCCTTACGGATCGTCGGCTCATCCTTGCCCGTTTTCCTTTTAAGCTCATCAATCGTGGGGTTCTTACGGAACCGGCTCATGTTGTAGATGATTCGATAAAGCTTCCTTTCAAGATCTGTCATGGCGTACCCTCCTAAATTGAGAATATATGTTCGATTATAAACAATCTTGCAAAGAGTTTTCAAGTGAATTCTTTTATTTATGTATTTACTTATATACAAAAATGATATACAATAAACAGGAAGTATTTAACTTCTTGTGGTGGAATTTGACGAATTTTGCGAAAAAAGGACTTTATGCCTATGTCTTAAGATTGTTTAAAATAATACAATTTGTCTTATACAGTTGTATTCCAAAGAAGGGGAGATTTTACTTGTCAAAAATTGAAACCGGAGAATTAGTGTACCATTTGAATAGCTGGTATCAATCCATAATGAAAGGTGAGATAAAAAGAGCTATAGGTTTAAAAAGCGAAGTCGATCAACTGATGCCCTGTGCAGATCCTGATGAGCAGGTTATCTTGTACTGTCAGTTAATTGAATCAAGGCATAGAATTCTTCTTGAGTCTACAGAAAATACCAGCGACAGTTTTATGAGTGCTGCAGGAGATTCGGAAGTAAACGGCATGCTGTCTTTCTACTATTATTTATTTAATGGTGTTCACGAAGCTTTTAAATCAAATAATTTTAGGGCAATTGAGCTTTTTAAAATTGCTGAAAAGAAACTAGGATTCGTGCAAGATGAAATTGAAATTGCCGAATTTCACTATAGAATGGGTACTACGTATTATCACATGCAATCGACATTCTTATCAGAGAATCACTTAGAAAAAGCCGTTGAGATATATAACAAATATAGCGACTATAGCCGACGACAAATCACTTGCAATATTGCTTTAGGGCTCAATTACATAGATCAATTTAGATATGACCTGGCTCAAGAAACGCTTCTAAATTGTTCGGAAATGTCGCGATCTCTCGGTGATGATATTCTCTTTAGCATTTCCGTTTTTAATTTAGGCTACCTTCACATCAAAAAAGATGAATTAAAAGAAGCAGTTAAGTTTATTGAAAAGTCCTTACAAAGCGAAGACCTGAGGGAAAATGCGCCGTTTGCATATCTGCATGGAGTCTATGAAGCAGTTAGAAGTTACTTTAAACTCGGTGATTCAAAATCAGCTTTAAAATGGCTGCAGCTGGGCTTCACCTTGGCTTCGGAAAGGGATCACGGTATCTTTCTATTAAAATTTAACACGTTGCATTCTTTGTATGTTTTAGGTGATAATGGAAAAGTAAGAGAATGTGTGAAGAGGCTTGAACATAATAAGGCGTATGTAGATGTTGAGGCCATTGCCTTAGACATTGCCGAATTTTATAAGCAGCGTAAGGATTTTAAAACAAGTATTTATTTCTATGATGTTCTGATTAATGCCAAAAAACACATTCTAAAATAAAAGAAGAGGACGTGTTTTAGTATGAAAAAATTGGCGTGTTTTATTTTAGCAGGAGCTGTTTTATTTTCCGTTGGTTTCTCTACTCAGAGTAGGGGGATGACAGGAAGTACCGTCAAGCAAGAAGAAGAAGTAAAACGAGACTTAGCTTCAAGAGGTATGACGGGGAGCAGCGTCAAGCTAGAAGATTTAAAAATTGAAGTTGCTTCAAGAGGCATGACAGGTTCATGAAATCAGCCCTTCTTCAAAAGGGCGATTTTTTTTTAAATTAATATTGTATTTACTTAAACACAAAAAGGATTTATAATCTAATGGTAGAGGTGATTTATTTTGGGAAAAGGTAGGCCGAAAGAGTTCGATAAGATGACACCGTATCATACCAGGCTTCAAGAAAAAACAAAAAATTTAGCTGATGCAATTGTAGTAACGTCTCACTTCAAAGGTCATCGAGAATTAATAGAACACCTTCTAGGGCTTTACAAAAAAGAGCATCCAGAAGAGTACAAAAAAGCTGAATTGTACTTAGAGCTAACTAAAAAAGAACCTGCCGAATAAGGGGGTTCTTTTCTTTTGTTGTGCTTTTATTCCCTTTCTTTTGTATATATGTTTATTAAAATCCGGCTCAGTACTGGTGAAAATATCGGGTCTGGACCGATTCACTTACCGGAAGAAGAAATTCATACGAGTGCGGCTTGGTTTGAATTACACGAGGCAGAGCGGAGATTTGAAGAGAAGACACTTGAACAGCTGCTGCTTGGCATCGCAAATGTTCTTCAGCACATTGTACCTGCTTTTGTGATGTGTGACCGCTCAGATATTCATGTTGTTTCACAAATTAAAGCGGCACATACCGGTAAACCGACAGTCTTTTTATATGACCACTACCCTGGCGGAATCGGTTTAAGCAAAGAAGTCCAAGCTCGTTTCGATGAAATAGCAGGTGCAGCCATTCAGCTGATAGAGCGGTGCCGCTGTGAGAACGGCTGTCCATCCTGCATTGGCATGGAAATGAAAGAGGTGAGCGGAAAAAGCAGCATTGTTGAATTGATGTCTGTATTTTAAGGGGAAGGAGGAAGATACCTACTCATGTCTTTAAAAGGGAAATTAAATCGAATGAAGAAGCACCTATCGCACAACCAGCCAAACGAAAAACGGCAAAAAGCAGTGGAAGGACAACCTCAGCCTGTGACGGCCGAAAACATTCCATTTTTAAAGGAGTGGGAGCAATTGGGTGCAGCTCCTTATCACTTTGAGGATTCTTTTTGTCTCATTCGAGAAGTCACCTATTCATTAGATGATAAGCATGGACTCTACTCGTTTGCGGAACTGCCAAAGATCATCGAGGCATGGAACAAAAGCAGCATCCAGCATTCTCTATCGGCTAAAGGTTACAAGCCGCATGAACTGTTTTTCTTTGATACAGAAACAACTGGATTATCTGGCGGAACGGGAAATATGATCTTCTTGCTAGGACATGCGCGGGTCTTTGCTGACAAAGTAGTGGTGAAACAGCACCTGCTCACAAATCCGGGAAATGAAGCGGCTCTTTATAAAAGCTTTCTCGATGAAGTGAACGTAGAATCGCTCGTTACATATAATGGAAAATCATTCGATTGGCCGCAAGTGAAAACGAGACATACTTTGCTGCGAGATCAAATCCCTGCTCTTCCAGAGTTTGGCCACTTTGATCTTCTGCATGGGTCAAGACGGTTGTGGAAGCATAAATATGAACGAATGGCGCTGTCTGTAGTTGAAAAAGAAGAGCTGCACGTTCACCGGGAAGGAGACACACCGGGTTTTTTGGCACCGATGATCTATTTTCACTTTTTAAAGGAACAAAATCCGAAGCTCATTGAAGGGATTTTGACTCATAATGAATTAGACGTCCTTTCGTTAATCAGCCTCTACATTCATCTATCCAAAAAAATTCTATCTATGGATGCGGTAAAAGAGCACGATGAGAAATACGCACTGGCTAGGTGGCATCTTGCGCATCGTGATGTACAGGAAGCTACAAAGCATTTGCGGGAATTAACAGGTGCTGATTTTGAACATGCCAATCAGGCGGCTTTTGATCTCTCCTTACAATATAAACGGCAAAACGAGTGGGATGAAGCAGTTCGAATTTGGGAAACATTATTTGAATCAAGTGATGTTCATTTAGCTTTAAAAGCGGGTATAGAGCTTGCGAAGTGTAAAGAGCATCGCCAAAAAGATGCAAGGTCAGCTCTTTCCATCACGGAATCTTTATTATCTTTCTCATCGTTAAGCGAGCGAGACACGAAAGAGCTTGAGAAACGAAAAAAACGGCTATTGAGAAAAGCTGGGCAATGAAATAATATTACCCGGGAAAGCGCAAAAAATGACAACGTTCGGCTCTCGGCCGAAAATAAAAATTGTTTAGCACTTTTATTGTAGAAAGTCCGCGAATCCTGTAAAATAACGTTAGATATTGAATGAGGAGCGTATAGCATGTATAAGGGTCTTTTCTACTTGTTTTTTCTTGTGGTCATTTTGGTCGCTTTTGTGTTTTCAAACTATAAAGATATTTTTCTTGCCAACTTTTAAAATAGGTTAATGCATTAGTACATGTACACCTCTTAATTCATACATTGTTAATGTAAGAAAATAAAGGAGAGGGGAATGCTACATGTACCATCATCACCATCATTGCCATCCGAATGTTACACAGCCAATTGTTCATCCGACGAATCATTGCTGTACACACAGCGAGTCAACAACAATTGTGCCGCATATCCACCCGCAGCATGTGACAAATGTTCACCACCATAATTTCAAACATGTTCACTACTTCCCGCATACGTTTTCTCAGGTGGACCCGACAACACATCAACACTTTAACTGCGGTGGACCTTGCTGTAACAGATAAAGTGAATGGGACTTTTATAAGTCCCATTTTTTAAAAGCAGGTGAAAAAATGAAAATTATTGCTGTCACAGGGTACAAGCCCTTTGAGCTTGGGATATTCAAACAAGACGAGCCTGCACTTCAATACATAAAAGCGGAGCTTCAAAAAAGGCTGACAGCCCTTATCGAAGAAGGTCTGGAATGGGTTCTCATCTCAGGCCAGCTTGGGGCAGAAATTTGGACAGCCGAAGTGGTGTTTGAGCTTCAGGAGGAATATCCAGCGTTAAAACTTGCAGTCATTACGCCATTTTATGAACAGGAAGAGCGCTGGAATGAACAAAACAAAGAGTTGTATGAAGGAATTCTTGCACAGGCCGATTTTGTAGAAAGTGTCACGCATAGACCGTACGAAAGTCCGGCACAATTTAAACAAAAGAACCGCTTTTTTATTGAAAAAACAGATGGTCTTCTCGTCTTATATGATCCCGAGCATGAGGGATCGCCGAAGTATATGATCAGGGAGGCGGAAGCCTATACCGATTACCCGATTATGTACATCACGATGGATGATCTAAGAGCGCAGGTTGAGGCGGAAGATCCGTTTTTTGATTAAAAGCAAGAGAAAATTTGACAACGTCACGTATTTCTGAAAAAATATACTATGAATTCACGATATGAGGTGAAAAAGATGCTTGCTGATAAAGTAAAGCTTTCTGCGAAAGAAATTTTAGAAAAAGAATTTAAAACAGGTGTCAGAGGGTACAAACAAGAAGAAGTCGATAAATTTTTAGATATGGTCATTAAAGACTATGAGACATTCAACCAAGAAATCGAAAAACTTCAACAAGAAAACCTCCACTTGTCAAAACAGCTTGAAGAAGCTGTTGAACAAGGGAAAAGACAGCCTGCACAGTCTAATACAACAAACTTTGATATTTTAAAAAGACTATCGAACCTTGAGAAACACGTATTCGGCAGCAAACTTTATGATTGAGTCTTGCTGAAAAAAGCTTGTGTCAGATGTCATTGTCGTTTATAATAACGCTTATTGATTAACGTTCGGGTAATCGCTGTAATGCTATTTAGGGCATTGCAGAGGAAAGTCCATGCTCGCACGGTGCTGAGATGCCCGTAGTGTTCGTGCCTGGCGAAAAAATAAGCCAGGGCAGCCTGGGAAAGGCTGACGGCAGGAAAAATGCCTACGTCCTTTTTAGGATATGGCAAAGTATCCTTGAAAGTGCCACAGTGACGAAGTCTCACTAGAAATGGTGAGAGTGGAACGCGGTAAACCCCTCGAGCGAGAAACCCAAACTTGGTAGGGGAACTTTCTCAAAGGAACCAAACGGAGAGAAGGACAGAGAATTCTGTAGATAGATGATTACCACCTGAGTACGAGGCATTTGCCGTTTGCAGTACGATGGAACAAAACATGGCTTACAGAACGTTATATCCGTTATAATAAACATGATGAAACAAAGCTCTCCTATTTCAACATATGGAGAGCTTTTATCTTGAATACATAAAAGGACGAGAAAACAGGTGATAAATCAATGAAAACCTATACACTCATCGCAACAGCTCCAATGGGAATTGAAGCAATTGTTGCAAAAGAAGTAAGAGACCTTGGCTATGAGTGCACAGTCGACAACGGAAAAGTGATTTTCAAGGGGGATGCTCTTGCGATTTGCCGTGCAAACCTTTGGCTGCGTACAGCAGACCGGATCAAGGTACAAGTTGCTGAATTTTCGGCTAAAACATTTGATGAGCTTTTTGAACGGACGAAAGCGATTGACTGGGCCGCTTTTTTACCAAAAAACAGTACGTTTCCTGTCATCGGGAAATCTGTTAAATCTCAGCTTGCCAGTGTGCCGGACTGCCAGCGCATCGTCAAAAAAGCCATTGCGCAAAAGCTTAAATCCTCCTACAATATTCAGTCTGAATGGCTTGAAGAAACGGGACCTGAATATAAAATCGAGATCGCTCTTTTAAAAGATAAAGCGGTTCTTACGCTTGATACATCTGGTGTAGGTCTTCATAAACGCGGATACCGCATGGATCAAGGCGGAGCACCTATTAAAGAAACGCTTGCTGCTGCGCTCGTCTTATTAACGAACTGGACACCTGACCGTCCGTTTGTTGATCCTTTCTGCGGATCAGGAACAATCGCCATTGAAGCAGCGATGATAGGACAAAATATTGCCCCAGGATTTAACCGGGATTTTGCGTCTGAATCATGGGAATGGATCGGTGAAGACGTATGGAACAAAGCGCGTGTGGAAGTAGAAGAAAAAGCAAACTATGATCAGCCGCTCCGCATTATTGCAAGTGACATCGACCATCGTATGGTAGATATCGCAAAAATGAATGCAGAAGAAGCAGGACTGAGTGAACTGATTGAGTTTAAACAAATGCAAGTAAAAGACTTTCAAACAAAAGAAGAGTACGGTGTGATTGTCGGAAATCCTCCTTACGGTGAACGACTGAGTGATAAACCAGCAGTTGAAAAAATGTATCAAGGAATGGGTGAAGCGTTTAAGAACCTAGATACATGGTCCATTTACATCTTAACGTCACACGAAAAATTCGAAGAGTGCTTCGGAAGAAAAGCGACGAAAAAGAGAAAACTGTTTAACGGATTTATCAAAACAGACTATTATCAATATTGGGGAAAACGCCCGCCTAGAAAGCAACCAACCGAATCGTAATAAAGAGCCGCACCGAAAGAAGGTGCGGTTTTTTTATGCTGAAAAGGTATAACTCTCGGCGAGACGGAATAAACTGAACTTGATTTTAAAAAAAGAGGTGTCTTCATGATTCATTATGATCAAATTCAGTTAATCCAAAAAGCACTCGCTTCGACTGCTCAAGAAATTGAAGGGCATGAAGGTGGACAATCTGCTCAGCTTACGGCAGCCATTGAAGATTTGGCGCTGGCTCAGGCATACATAGAACGTTCTGAGCATGCATTTTTAATGAAGGAAAGCTATCAGCATCGCCTGCGCTCATAAAAAAAGATTGTTTTTCCCCAGCGTAAATGGTACTATTGAATGTCTGAATGATTCAAAAGTTGGGGGTTGAAGCAGGTGACAGCATCTCGTTTGCCTTTTTCATTATCAAAAGAACACAATTTTTACGAAGAACTGGGCAACTGGATTGGTGATGTGTTTTATGACATTTTGCCAGAAAAGGGCTTTGATCTTCGAGATGAACAAATATTTATGGCTTTTCAACTAGAAAGAGCCTTTAAAGAAAAAAGTGTGATGTTTGCCGAAGCTGGGGTAGGCACAGGCAAAACCATCGTCTATCTATTATTTGCCGTCACATATGCAAGGTATACAGGGAAGCCTGCGATTATTGCATGTGCAGACGAAACGTTAATTGAACAGCTCGTTAAACAAGAAGGTGATATCTATAAAATTGCCAATCACCTTGATATTCAAATAGATGCGAGATTAAGTAAATCGCATGATCAATATTTATGCTTAAAAAAGCTGGAGAAAACGATGCAGCGTGAAGATGATGAAAAGTGGCTCGATATTTATGAATCACTGCCTTCATTTGTTCATGAATCACATGGCATGCAAACCTTTTATCCGTATGGCGATCGAAAAGAGTATCCAGAATTATCAAATGATGAATGGTCACGAATTGGCTATGACTCGTTTCAGGACTGCCTGACGTGCGATATGCGTCATCGCTGCGGTCTGAATTTATCAAGAGATCATTACCGGAAAGCGACAGATCTCATCATCTGTTCACATGATTTTTACATGGAGCATGTGTGGACGAAGGAATCCCGGAAACGTGAGGGTCAGCTTCCGCTGCTTCCTGAGCATAGCTCCGTCGTATTTGATGAGGGACATCTTCTCGAGTTTGCCGCACAAAAAGCGTTAACGTACCGAGTGAAGCAATCAACGCTCGAAACATTTTTGGAACGTCTTTTGCAAAACGACATACGCGAAGAATTTGCAGAGCTTGTTGAAGATGCACTTGCAACAAACGATGAGTTCTTTTATCTCTTAAAAACGCATGCCAAAGAAGTCAAAGGATCGCACCGGCTTGAAATTGGGCGTGTCGATGAGGTGAAGCGTTCTGCAAGTGAATTGTGTGACTTGCTTGAAAAAATCGGGGAAGCGCTCGTGTTTGAATCTGAGATGTATACGATCGATCAATACGAATTATCTGTTGTGGAAGAATACATTGAACAAATGGCGTATTCTTTATCGCTTTATCAAAAAAATGCCATTAGCTGGCTGGAAAAACAGGAATTAGATACAACATTTGTTGTGATGCCGAAGACGGTCGCAGAGGTACTTGGCGAAAAAGTATTCTCGCAAAAAAGACCATATATTTTCTCTTCCGCTACATTGTCTGAGAATCAATCCTTTGATTATTTAGCTGAAAGTCTTGGGATTAAAGATTACTTATCAATGAGTGTCGCTTCGCCGTATGATTACGATGAACAAATGAAGATTTATTTCCATGGAATTCAGCAGCTCGCTGAGCAAGAGGCAAAAGCACAGCAAGTGATGACTCAGCTGAAAGAAAATGGAGGACGATCTCTGATTCTCTTCCCTTCATTTGATGAACTTCATTTCTTTAGAAAACAACTTGAAGCAGCAAATGAATCACTGCCGTTTGACGTATATTTTGAGGGAGACGAGGAAATCAGCACGATTGTTCAAAAGTTCCAAGCTGATGAAACATCCGTGTTATGCTCAGTTCATCTGTGGGAAGGGCTTGATATTCCAGGTGAATCATTAACGAATGTGATCATCTGGGGACTTCCTTATCCGCCGCATGATCCAGTATTTGAAGCGAAACGGAATGAAGCAAAGGATGCACATGCTGAAGTTGACCTTCCGTATATGCTGCTTCGCTTACGCCAAGGGATCGGAAGACTGATCCGGACAAGCCAAGACGCAGGAAGCATTCATATTTACTTTGATCGTAAGGAAGATACTAAGCTTCAAAGTAAAATTGAATCCGTCCTGCCAGTGAAGCCCATCATCACATCTTAAATAGGTGAAAACTTGCAAATGAGGAGGATACCACGGTGTATCCTCCTTTTTCATTGACAAAAGAACATTCATTGAAGTAGCCTTGAAACGTACATACATATTTTATTGATTGGGGGAACAAACGCATGAGTCTTGAAGCAACTGAGAAAGCGTTTTATCAATTACTAGGGAAAATCGCCCATTATACAGAGGCGCTCCATTTACTTTATTGGGACTCTAGAACACAAGCACCTAAAAAAAGTGCGGATTTTAGAGCTGAAACGATTGGTCAATTATCAAGTGATATTTTTAATATGAAGACTTCTGATGAAATGAGAGATCTTCTTCTCGCATTAAACAAACATCGAGATGAGCTGTCAAAAGATACACAGAAGGCGCTCGAATTATCACAAAAAGAGTATGATGAAAACAGTAAAATTCCGAAAGAAGAATTTAAAGAATACTCGATTTTGCAATCAAAAGCGGAGCATGTATGGGTAGAAGCAAGGGAGAAATCAGACTTTTCACTCTTTGCACCATACTTAAAACAGCTTATTGACTTTAACAAGCGTTTCATCCAATATTGGGGCGTGAAAAAAACGCCTTATGATGTGCTGCTCAATAACTATGAGCCAGATATGACGGTTGAACAGCTTGATCAAAAATTTGGTGCACTTCGTGACGCTATTGTTCCTCTTGTGAAAAAAATCGAAGCCTCACCTAATAAGCCGGATACTTCATTTTTATCGAAAAGCTTCCCAATCGATAAACAAAAGGAATTGAGTCTCTTTTTCTTAAAAGAACTAGGATATGACTTTGACGCAGGCCGCCTTGATACAACAGTCCATCCATTTGCTGTAACGTTAAGCAGAGGTGACGTACGTGTGACGACCCGTTATGATGAGCATGATTTTCGAATGGCGATCTTTGGCACGATTCATGAATGTGGTCATGCGATTTATGAGCAAAACATTGATGAAGCACTAAGCGGAACACTTTTATGTGATGGGACTTCGATGGGTATCCATGAATCACAGTCTCTTTTCTTTGAGAACTTTATTGGCAGACACGAAGATTTCTGGAAAACGTATTATCAAAAGCTGCAAGAAGCTTCTCCTGAGCAATTTAAAGATGTTTCTTTAGAAGACTTTGTGCATGCAGTGAATGAATCGAAGCCGACTTACATTCGAATTGAAGCTGATGAACTGACATATCCGCTTCACATTATCATCCGCTATGAAATTGAGAAAGCGATTTTCAATGAAGAAGTAGCAGTTGAAGATCTGCCTGCACTTTGGAATGAAAAATATCAAGCGTATCTTGGTATTACGCCTCCTAATGATGCACTCGGTATCTTGCAGGATGTTCACTGGTCTGATGGAAGCTTTGGCTATTTCCCTTCATATGCCCTTGGTTATATGTATGCAGCACAATTAAAGCAGCAAATGATCAAAGATTTACCAAATTTTGATGAGCTCATTCAAACTGGGTCTTTTGCACCGATAAAAGAATGGCTGACGGAACATGTTCACCAGCATGGAAAACGGAAAAAGCCATCTGAAATCATTCAAGATGCAACAGGCGAAGAATTAAATGTACAATATTTAATCGACTACTTAACAGATAAATATACGAAACTGTATTTATCATAAAAGAAGGGCACCCTTTCATGACAGGGGTGCTTTTTTGATGCTTGAATATTCTAAAAACGAACATTTTGTTCTGATCTATTATTTAAGTTCGGTATTTTTCTAGAAAAGTGCTTTCCAAGCGTCTGAAATCTTGTTATAATTTGAACACTATAACACTCATATAATCGCGTGATGATGGCACGCAAGTTTCTACCGGACACCGATACGGTCCGACTATGAGTGAGCAAAATGAAACAGCTCTTGTTTGAGCTGAAGATCCGTTGATCGTTTTCGCATTGCTTGCTCCTCATGGACAGCAATGCTTTTTTTATGCCAAAAATTGAATGTTTGCCAATATGCTAGGGGGAAGAATGATGGAATTGTTACGTCAAAAAATTGAGAACGAAGGAATCGTTCTGTCAAATCAAGTGTTAAAGGTAGATGCTTTTTTAAATCATCAAATTGATCCTGTGTTAATGCATGAGATCGGGCAAGAGTTTGCTAGATTATTTAAGCATGATGGCATTACAAAAATCATCACAATTGAATCTTCTGGCATCGCACCTGCTGTGATGGCTGGGCTTGCTCTTCAAGTACCTGTTGTGTTTGCAAGAAAACGTCAATCACTCACATTAACGGATAACCTATTAACAGCCAGTGTGTACTCTTTTACAAAAAAAGTAGAAAGCACGATTGCTGTCTCAAATACGCATCTTAATGAAAATGATTGTGTGTTAATCATCGACGACTTTTTAGCGAATGGTGAAGCTGCGAAAGGACTGGCTGCGATTGCAAAGCAGGCGAAGGCGAAAGTAGCCGGATTTGGCATTGTCATTGAAAAATCATTCCAGCCTGGAAGAAATGCGCTTGTGCAAATGGGCTACCGCGTTGAGTCGCTCGCACGTATTGAATCACTTGAGGAAGGGAAAGTCACGTTTGTACGGGAGGTACAATCATGAGTGCCGCTAAAAAAGTCAAAACGCTCTCACTGGGTATTCAGCATGTGCTGGCGATGTATGCCGGTGCTGTTCTTGTACCGCTCATTGTTGGAGATGCGCTCGGGCTCACGCCTGCACAGCTGACTTACTTAATCTCGGCGGATATTTTCATGTGCGGGGCTGCCACATTGCTTCAAGTATGGAAAAACCGCTTCTTTGGGATCGGTCTGCCTGTTGTATTAGGCTGTACATTTACTGCGGTTTCGCCTATGATTGCGATTGGCTCTAAGTATGGAATTTCGTCTATCTATGGAAGTATTATCGCTTCTGGATGTATTATCATTCTTCTTTCATTTTTCTTTGGGAAGCTTGTGAAATTTTTCCCGCCTGTTGTAACAGGCTCTGTCGTCACCATTATTGGTATCACCCTCATTCCTGTAGCAATGAACAATATGGCAGGAGGAGAAGGAAGTGCAGACTATGGTTCTTTTGAAAATCTAGGACTCGCTTTCCTTGTACTGTTTATCATTGTACTGCTCTATCGATTCACGAAAGGATTTATGAAGGCGATCGCCATTTTAATCGGTATTCTTCTTGGGACAGCAGTTGCTGCGTTTATGGGGAAAGTGGAAACAGCTGAGGTGGCAAACGCTCAGGTTTTCCGTATGATTGAGCCATTTTATTTTGGGATGCCGACCTTTGAATTTGCACCAATCATGACCATGACGTTAGTTGCGATTGTGTCATTAGTTGAATCAACAGGCGTTTATTTCGCATTAGGTGATTTAACAAACCGGTCATTAAAAGAGAAGGATTTGGCTAAAGGCTATCGGGCAGAGGGGATTGCTGTGTTATTAGGCGGAATCTTTAATGCTTTTCCGTATACAGCCTACTCGCAAAATGTTGGATTGATCCAGTTAACAGGCGTTAAGAAAAACCAAGTCATTGTCGTCACAGGGGCATTGCTCATGTTATTTGGTCTTTTTCCTAAAATCGCTGCCTTTACGACGATTATTCCAAAATCAGTTCTTGGCGGTGCAATGGTTGCCATGTTTGGCATGGTCATTGCATACGGTATTAAAATGCTCTCGCGCGTGGACTTTGCAAAGCAGGAGAACTTACTGATCGTCGCTTGCTCCGTGGGAATCGGCTTAGGAGTTACTGTCGTACCGCAAATGTTTGAGCATCTGCCAGATTCGATTAAATTATTAACAAGTAACGGCATTGTGGCCGGAAGCTTTACCGCTATTTTGCTTCATATTATTTATCACATGATTCCTTTTAAAAAAGAAGCCGGGCATGACCTGGCAGAAGAGCCTAAGCAATCTGTTATGTAAACCCCTCTCTTGGAGAAGGGTTCAGATGATGGACAAAGAGCTAAAATGACCTTTTATTTTAGCTCTTTGTCTTCTTTTTAGCTTGATAAAAAACCTTTGAAGTCCTAGGATCCTAGAAAGGAGCGTGTGAGGGTTTGTCTACAAGCTGAAAGCCCGCATCTCTTGGATACGGGCTTTTTGTGATTAGCACTATTCATGTTGTACCGGCGGCATTGTTTCGTTAATGACTGCAAATGTATAGCCCCTTGCTTTTAGCTGTGTAATCAGGCTGTCTAAATAGTTTGTGGTAGAGGGTTGATCATGCATTAATATAACTTTTGGTTCCCATGGTTTATTTTTCTCAAACATTTGCAATTGATTCAATACCTCTGGAACATATTGTGAGTTTTTATATCTCCAGTCAAGGCTATCAATCGTCCAGTCCCAGTAAATAAAGCCATTTTGGTTTAAACGTACTTTTTGATGATATGTTAAATTTGGAACACTGCCAAAGGGGGTTCTTACAAGACGGCTGTAGACGCCTGTAACAGAGGCAAGAATACGCTGAGCTTCTCTCATTTCATTTGCGGGAGACTCGCTGTTCTGATAAAAGAGGTTTATATCATGCGTCATGCCATGAAGACCTAATTGATGTCCTTCTTGATAAAGTCTTTTCACAGTTGATTGGTGTGCTTGGATTTGCGGTCCAAGCATGAAGAACGTCGCCTTCACGTGATGTGCTTTTAATACATTTAACAGCTGATTTGATGTAGCAGAAGGACCATCATCAAATGTTAAAAAGACCGTTTTATTCGTTGCCTGTTGGTTTGGATTGGTCTTAAAATGTGTATCCAATGTTCTTGTAGACTGATCTTTTGCTTTCAGACTGATGCTTGTGTCACGGAAGTCACTGCTGGCAACATTTTTTGCTTGCCCATTTGTCGCCTGCAAATGGGGTTTAGACATATCCCAGATAAAAAAGAGAAACAGTGTAAGAAGCACTAAACCAATTACCTTTGAGAGAAGTATCGTGTTGTAGGGTGTCTTTTTTTGGGAAACCTTTTTCATTACAATCACTCCAGTCAATTAAATTTAGAGCCGAACCATGTTGTAGATCCTTTCTTTTTTCACTGTTTTTCTTGGTACTCATATTGATTAAGTATATAGTGGAAAAAATCCTTTTTATATGGTTGTTACTTTGTGTTGATCAGCAAAAAAAGGTGATCCATTCATGTTTAAATAAAATCATTCCGAATAATGATCGAAACGTTAATATTTATACGCTAAGATAGCAGCAGATTTGACCATTAATTCGAAGCGAAAGGAAGATTCCTTATGAAAGTGTTGTATAATGACGATTTCATTGAAAAAAGGGTGCTCATGTGGAAAGTGGAGACAGAGGCGATTAATCTCAAAAATCATAGAGAAAAGTTCTTACCACTACAAAATAAAGAAGAAACAAAAGAAATCAAAGTCAGTACAACTGAATCAGAGCTAACTTTTTATAGATCAAGAGATAAACCTGTCAAGCCTTACATTCGTCCGAGAATAGCAGCAGATTATTTTAAAAAGAATGAATGCGTGTATGGACGCAAATTGTGCCCATATCGGCAAATTCTCTCTTACCGTACAACGGACTAGAGAAGGATTTAAACAATATGTGTCCGGTTCAGAGGTTTGTAAAACTTGTTCTTTTCTAGATAACTGTACACAAAGTCAAAATCATACATGGAAAACACTATGTCCAGCGTAAACCCTTTATAATTATAGTGAAAACCCCACTTTTATTTAAAGTAAAGGGGAGGGTTCTACGGTCTGAACACTTCTCTTTTAGAAGTGTTTTTTTGCATAAAAAAGCAGGTTCGCTTGGCTTAGAACGAACCTGTGAAGGAGGAAAACTACATCATGTTTTCACCTATATTATCCAATATTTATCAATTGTCGTCAAGACAAAAAGTTAGCCGGAGGAAAATATTTTGACTGAATTGTGACGTTTTGGTATGTATATCCTTTTTTCGATAGGGGATATTAATCGAAAAAAGAGGTGAAGCCGATGGCGTACATTCTTTCTGTTGGAACGAGTCTGCCAAAACATCATGTGGATCAGAAAAAGGCGGCTGATTTTGCTAGATCCCAATTTAAACGATCGTTTAAAGATATCGACCGGCTGCTCAGAGCTTTTCAAAACGGAGAAATCGAGAGCAGACAGTTTGTGCAGCCAATTGAATGGTATCAGACGCACCACTCTTTTGAGGAGAAAAACAATCTCTATTTGGAAAAAGCATTGGCTCATGCAAAAGAAGCGGTCATACACTGTCTCCATGAGAAGGCGTTCCTGAAAAAACCGATTCCGTTTGATGAGATCGATGCATTGTTTTTTATTTCAAGCACCGGACTTTCGACACCAAGTCTTGATGCAAAACTGATGAATGTTCTTCCTTTTTCGCCTTATACGAAACGAGTACCGATCTGGGGATTAGGGTGCGGGGGCGGAGCGGCAGGGTTGTCCCGGGCTTACGAATACATAAGGGCATTTCCAGAAGCAAAGGTTCTGGTTGTCGCCTGTGAACTGTGCAGTTTAACTTTCCAGCCGCAAGATCAATCAAAAAGCAATTTAATCGGGACATCTTTGTTCGGAGACGGGACAGCCGCGGTACTCTTAACTGGAGAAAAAGGTGTATCAGAATATACCCATCTCAAAACAGTCCCTAAAGTGATTGGTACACAATCCGTCACAATGAAAGAGTCTGAGGATGTGATGGGCTGGGAATTTACAAGTGACGGCTTTCGGGTTATTTTCTCCCGTGACATTCCTTCCATTATTTCCGGCTGGTTAAAAGAGCAGGTTGATCAATTTTTAGAGCAGCAAGGGTATTCGGCAGAAGATCTATCAGTTTTTCTTGCTCATCCTGGAGGAAAAAAAGTGATTGACGCCTATATTGAAAGTCTATCCTTACAAGAGGATCAACTTTTTTCATCAAAAGAGGTGCTTAAACAACACGGAAATATGTCCTCTGCCACAGTTTTGTATGTGATCAAACATTATCTTGAACATCAATCTGCTGAAGCGGGAGATATGGGTCTTTGCGGAGCGCTTGGTCCGGGCTTTTCCTCAGAGCTGCTGCTCATGAAATGGGAGGAGGTCTTATCATGATCATTTGGCTCGTCATTGGTTTCTTCGTTTGTCAGCGGCTTATTGAAATGCTTGTGGCTAAAAGAAATGAAAAGAAAGTAAAAGCGATCGGTGCCATTGAATTTGGTGCTAGTCATTATCCTTATATGGTCGCTATGCATGCGGGCTTTTTTCTCTCACTTATGGTTGAGGTATGGGGGTTAAATAGGCCGCCGTCGCGCTATTTTCTTGTGCTTCTCGTTTTCCTGCTGGCCACACAGGTGATTCGATACTGGGCATTATGTTCTCTTGGGACGTATTGGAATACAAAGATTTTAGTTGTACCAAATGCGATGATGGTGAAAAAAGGACCTTATCGCTGGTTAAAGCATCCTAACTATGTAGTGGTGGCGATTGAACTTATGCTGATCCCGCTTTTGTTTAATGCTTATTTTACCGCCATTTTGTTCACATGTTTAAATGCATGGATGATGGCTGTGAGAATTCAAACAGAAGAGAAAGCGCTCAATCAGTATTTGTTAAATTAATATTGAAAATCATTATCAATTGTGATACACTTTCATTAATGATAAGCATTCTCAATCACGAAGGATGGACGGTGATCACATGACAATGGTTTTCTTACTCGGTACGGTCTGTGTATACAGCCTATTAATTGGCTTCGTATTAAAAGGTGTTTCTAAAAAATCTGCTTCCTGATCGCAGTCAATTGCGACTGATCGGGCAGCAGATTTTTTTTATTTCCTCAGATCAGAAGAAAAATCTCTTCATTTTGTGTAAAATGGTATCACATACATAACTGACTTTTCTAAAAACAAAGGGGTTTATCGTCATGGAAGACTTGTCTATTCGAGATTCGCTCGTTCAAACTACAGGTGCTTTATATCAAAGCCTTCTCAAAAGGGATGATCATGAACGCGCAGCCAAACTTGCATCGATTATCAAAAAGGAAGCAGAAGAAGAAGTGTATATCGCATTTACCGGCCACTATTCAGCTGGAAAGTCATCACTTGTGAATCATCTGCTTCATGATCACATCCTGCCAACGAGTCCAATTCCAACAAGTGCAAACTTGGTCGTCGTGAGGAAAGGGGAGAGTGAAGTAAAGCTTCACACCTCAGATGGCCGTTTTGCAAAAATGAGCGGTTCTTATGATAAAGAAGCAGTTCAGCGTTTTTGTAAGGATGGAGAACAGATTGAAATGGTGGAAATTAGCGGGGACTATAGAGGACTGGAAGAAAAGGTGGCAGTGATTGATACACCCGGAATTGATTCAACGGATCATGCTCACTTTTTATCTGCTGCGTCTATTCTTCATCAAGCAGATGCTCTTTTTTATGTCGTTCATTACAACCATGTTCATTCGGAGGAAAACATTCGTTTCATTCGCTCCATTAAAGAGAAAGTGCCAAATCTTTATTTCATCGTAAATCAAGTCGATCGACATGATGAGCATGAGACAGCGTTTGAAGACTACAAAAATCAAGTAGTTGATATGCTTCAAAAAGAAGGCATTGAAGAAGAACACCTATACTTTACATCTGTAACCGATGAGGCGCATCCAAGAAACGAAATGATTCGTTTAATCGAGAAACTGCAAGAATTACAAACATTGCCGAAAGCATCGCTTCGCGCCTATACCGAGCAGAAAATAGAGCACGTTTTAAAAGAACATATCGACTCATTAAAAGAAGAGCTGCAGGAAGAGGGTCTTGATTTACAGCTTCAAGAAAAAAGAAAAGAAGTGAAGGAACTTGAAGCGAAAAGCAGCTTCATTGAAAATGGAGCAAAACAGTTAGAAGAAGAAGTGTCTTCTGAAGTCGAGAACATTTTAAAAAATGCAAATCTAACCCCATTTAAAATGAGGGAGCTCGCAAGTGATTATATTGAATCGAAAGCACCTGGCTTTAAGGTAGGACTGCTGTTCGCGAAAAATAAAACCGAGCAGGAAAAAGAAAAGCGGGCGAACGAGTTCTTAGCAGATGTCAAAGCAAGAATGAAAGCAGAAGTAGACTGGCATATTTCTGAACTTCTAAAAAAAGAAGTCAAGAAGCATCAGCTTGGTGAAGAATTATTAAATCAAGTGATGGCGTTTGAAACGCCTGTAGAAGAATCACTGCTTGAAAACGTGATCCATCACGGTGCGACATTTTCAAATGAATACGTTTTGCAATATGCAAAAGATGCTGGTGAAGCACTGAAAAGACAGACGAAACAGAAAGCAATACCATTGATTGAACAAATGACCGAGATGCTGAAAACCCAGCTCCTGAATGAAAAGGGAAAGCAGCAAGATAAATGGGCCCAGGCAGCACAGGAGCTCCAAGCGCTGGAGCAATGCATGGAAAAAAATGATCAAATCAGAAAAGATATTGAGCATGTATGGGATATATGGCAAAACGGAACAAATGAGCAGATCGAAGAAGATTGGTTTTATGTGAAAAAACACCGGATGCAGCATGACGAGCTAAATCAGAATCAAGCACCAACTCATACGGAAGAAAGCGAAAAAGAAAATCAGCAGCAGATAAAGCTTGATCAAATGCGACAATCACAGCATATCTCGACAGCGCAGTCGATTGACCAGTTTGAGCAGCTTTCTCAAATTTTAATGCCATTAAACGCGCTGCAATCTCAAAGAAAGTCCTTTGAAAAACGAACAAAGCGGCTGCAAGCGAAGGAATTTACACTCGCCTTATTCGGTGCTTTTAGTTCGGGGAAATCTTCGTTTGCCAATGCCCTTGTTGGGAGAAAGGTGCTGCCATCATCTCCTACACCAACGACGGCCACGATCAATAAGCTGACCCGGCCGACAGAAGACCATCCGCATGAAAGTGTGAAAGTGGTGTTTAAAACCGAGCAGGAAATATTAGAAGAGCTCGATCAAATTCTCGGTTATTCTATAACAGAAGAAAAGGGAGATACGTTTCAAGCGAAACTCGAGCGAACGCTGAAAAAAAGAGAGCTTGAACAGGATCACCGCATCATTGTTGACCATTTTTTAAACGCTCATGAAAAGTTCCGTGATTCCATTCAAAAACAAACACCGCTCAATGTCACCCTGCAAGAATTAAAGCCATATGTGGCAGAAGAGGCTGTTTCTTGTGTGGTGAAGGAAGTGACGGTCTATTTAAGTACACCTTTAACAGATAAAGGACTGACGATTGTTGATACACCAGGCGCCAGCAGTATGAATAAACGTCACACAGAGATTGCCTTTCAATATATGAAGGATGCTGATGCCCTTCTTTATTTAACTTACTACCAGCATTCTTTCTCAAAAGCAGACCGGTCATTTTTACGTAAACTCGGGCTTGTAAAAGATTCATTTAGCATGGATAAAATGTTTTTTATTATCAATGCAGCTGACCTCGCAAAGGATCAAACAGAGCTTGAAACCGTCTTTGACTATGTGAAAAATGAGCTCACAAAAGAAGGCATCCGGCATCCAAACCTTCATCACGTATCCAGCAAGGAAGAGATCGAAGGAAAGGGACAGTCGCCTTATAACCAGTATGCACAGCTTAGAACACAGCTTGACTATTTTATTGAGGAAGAATTAACAAAAGATGCGATTGAGCTGCTGTATTTTGAAGCGAGTACATTATGTAGAACAGTCGACAAGCTGCATGAGACGCTGCATCAGTCGGAAGATGAAAAGCAAGCAGAAAAGAAAAAGATAAACACATCCTATGAAGCGATCGTTGATCAAATGAGCCATATTAAACGATCTAAGCTAGTAACAGAAAGTGTGAAAAAGGACTTGCACGAACAGCTTTACCACATTGTTCAGCGCTTGTCACTTTATGCAAATGATCTGTTAAAGACAGCCTTTTATCCTGGAATATCTCAAGGGGACTTCAGACAGGAGTTGAAAAAAGCACTTGAACAGGCGCTGAAGGATTATGAATTTGAATTTGTACAGGAGATAAAAACGCTTGATATTCGAATGGAATCGTTTATCACTCAATATTTCAAAGAGGAGTGGGAGAAAGGGTTACAGGCCGCGTGTGCAGAAGATCCTTACTTTTCTCTCCGGCTGTCGCCGCCAGATGAGAAAAATGCCGAGCTAAAACAAATTGAAGTGGAAGCGGACCTGACGCCGTTTGAGCCGCTTCTAAAGAAGCAAAAATCAGCGAAAGCTTTCTTTGAACAGAACGGGAAGGCAGCGTTTATTGAAGCGATTCGAGATGTCCTTTTCCAATTAACGACGAAATGGGCAGATAAAGAAAAAGAAGAATTACAGAGCAGATACGATATGATGGTGAAGACCTTTACTGAAAGATATGAAACAGAAGCGCTTAAGCAGCTAAGTGAACAAAAACAAACATTTATCATGAGCTTAACGACAGATGCGAAAGAGCAGGCGATGATAGAACAAGTATACAAGCAAACAAATGAATGGAAGAACCAGTTGAAAACCATTTGAGTCATGATACACTATATAAAAAAGAAAGCAGTTGATAAAATGACGAGCGTACACGAAGAAATTTCCGCACATTCACAAAAACAGAATGCTCATATCAAATCGTTTCTTGCGCTTGAGCAGAAAAGAGAGCAGGCAATAGAGACTGCTGTTTTGAAGTGTGAGCAAAACGAACCATTTACAACTGACGAGATCAATGAAATTACCTCGAAGATGAATGAGCTTGCACGAGGCGGAATTGTTCCGCTGCGTAAGCATGTCACGATTGATATGGTCAGGGAGTATCTCGAACGAAAACAGAAGTAAAGAGTAACTTTCTCTTTTTGGGTCATCTTAACAAGTGAACCGAGAAAGGGGAATGATGATGGAAAAAAAGCAGCATGCAAAAAAGCAGGATGAGCGTCACCCTAAACAAAAAGAGATGCCGTCCTACGCAGAAGCAGAATCGAAAAAAATGCAATACGGTCAAAAGTAATCCCCTGGGTGCCACTTCTTTTCCAAAAGAAGAAGGCGCCTTTTTTATGTCGAATTCGATGTTCTATGATAGAATAGGAGTATTGTTTTGAAAAAGGGAGTTTATAAGAATGAATAAACACGTATTGCTTGTTGATGGCATGGCGCTTCTGTTCAGATCGTTTTATGCAACGGCTGTCCATCGAAATTTTATGATAAATGATCACGGCGTCCCGACGAATGGAGTAAATGGCTATTTGAAGCATTTATTAACCGCTGTTCAGACATTTGAGCCAACTCATATTGTTTGCTGCTGGGATATGGGAAGCCAAACATACCGAAATGAATTGTTTCAAGATTATAAAGCAAATCGAGGAGAGGCACCTGTCGAGCTCATTCCACAATTCGATTTAGCAAAAGAAGCGACAGAGGAACTAGGAATTGTAAACGTTGGTATAAAGGGCTTTGAGGCAGATGATTGTATCGGCACGCTGGCGGCACTCTATCAGAATGAAGCACGTGTGACTGTCCTAACTGGGGACAGAGATTTGCTGCAGATATTGAATGAACAAGTGACGGTTGCTCTAATGCAAAAAGGAATCGGGAACTATAAACATTATACAAAAGCCTTATTTGAAGAGGAAATGGGTATCTCTCCAAAGGCGCTGATCGATATGAAAGCACTTATGGGGGATTCAAGTGACAATTATCCAGGCGTCAAAGGAATCGGAGAAAAAACAGCATTAAAATTTATTCAAACATATCAAACCATTGACGGATTATTAGAAAATGTTCATGAACTAACGGCTGCCCAGCAAAAGAAAATGCAAGCAGGATTAGAAGATTTGAAGCTTTCTCGTCTATTGGCAGAGATCAAATGTGATGTCCCGCTGAGCTGTCCAATTGATGAGACGAAGGTGAACATCAATCAAGAACGGGCTGCTGCCATGCTGCGATACCATCAAATCAAAGGGATTGAACCAATGGTGAATCGATTAAGTAAAATAGAGATCAGCTAAGCCGATCTCTAAGGTTCATCTTTTTGTATTGCTTTTCTTCGCTCTATTTTCGAGCTGAGATAGTGGCTGCTTATCTTTTGTTTGCGCATCACCTTGAGGGGTTGTCCCATTTGTGACACGACCTTTATTTTCTTTATCCAATCAGTATCACCTCATACATTAGCATAACCGAAAAAAAGCGATTCATCCTTTAGAAAGGTGAATCGCTTTTCTAGCGAGCTGATCAGCTACTTGATTTTCCTTGCTTGGAATCCACTTAATGAAAAATAAATCAAACTGGCTTTGGAGCTCGATCATCTCTTTTATAAAATGCTGAAAGGCTGGATTTTTAGCAAATCCTGCATTGGCCGCACGGTCAACTACCTGTGAATCTGTTCGAAACGAAACGGATCGCAGTCCTTTTTCTACGCAGATTTTCATCCCTTCAATGAGAGCGGTAAATTCTGCTTCGTGATTGCTCATTGATCCAAGAGGAATCGAGAAAGATTCTGCCTTTCCATCATATTTAATGAAAACGCCGATGCCAGAAGGACCCGGATTACCTGCGCTAGCACCATCAATGTATATTTCAGCTGGCAATTTATTTCCCCCTTTCATCAAGTGGAACCATTCTTTTCGCTGCATACGCATATGGTGTCCCAATCGCGGCGACGATAAATTTAATCACATAAGTCGTGATGAAGATTTCGATCCATACATGAAATGGATAGGTGCCAAGAAAGGCAATGGTTGTGAAGATCAGTGTATCAAGCAGCTGGCTGATCATCGTACTTCCAGCGTTGCGCACCCAGAGCGCACCATCAGAAGGAAATATCCGGCGAATAAACGAATATACATAAACATCTAACATTTGACTGATGATATAAGCAGCAAGACTGCCAAGTGCGACCCTTGGCATAAAGCCAAATATGGTTTCCAGCGATGTTTGAGAAATGTCAGATGGAGCGGGATGGAAAAGTAAAGCCTCTTGCATGACAACGGTTAGCGTTAAAAGGGTGGCAAAGCCAATCCAGACAGCTTTTCTCGCTTCATTTTGTCCATATTTTTCATTCAATACGTCCGTTGCAAAGAATACACTGCCGTATAAAATGTTTCCAAGTGTTGCCGTTAAGCCAAACAATTCAACGGTTTTGACCACTTGTAAATTTGCAGCAACCGTCGCAAAGCCAATCCAGACGAAAAGGCCCATCTTGCCAAATCCTTTATAAAATAGAAGAACAATGATAAAATTAATGATCGCAAATAAGATCCAAATACCTTCATTAAACAAGTGACATGAACTTCCTTTCTCATTGTAAAATGTAACTTTTTGATTATAGCATAACGTATGTTTACCTTAAAAGCACGGGAAGGCGATGTGATCAATGAAATTAAGAGCACACTATACAATGAAAGTGAAATCGATTGGGTCCATTGCTTTTTTCCAAGAAGATTGGATGGAGCTAAAAGAGGCCTTGATTTTAGCCAAACATATCGATAAAAAAGAACCACAGTCCCTCCTATCATTTGAAGATGAAAAAGGGGCGATGTGGTCTATTAAAGAACTTGAAAAGCTAAATGAAGAACTAAAGCTTGAACCTGATCAGCTTCAGGTCTATTTTGATGCAAGTTTTCACAAAGAAACAGGCGACTCTGGCCTTGGGGTTGTCGTCTACTATAAGCTCGGAGAAGATGCTTATCGTTTGAGAAAAAATCAGCCCTTCAAAGGAATCACTAATAATGAAGCAGAGTATGCGGCTTTATTTGAGGCAGTCAAAGCATTAAAAGACCTTGGAGCAAGCAGAAATTCTGTCACGATTAGAGGCGATTCACTTGTTGTCATGAATCAATTAAAAGGAGAATGGCCTTGTTATGATGATATACATAACAAATGGCTCGACCGGATTGAATCGGCTTTAAAAGAGCTGAGGCTTACGCCAACTTATGAAGTCATCGATCGTAAACAAAATGCAGAAGCGGATCAGCTTGCAAGGCAGATGCTTGCAGACGTTCCAATTGAAAGTAAATTGAAATTAGAAGCAGACGGAGCTGAATAATGTGGATAAAAAAACAGCAGTACAAGAATTGACGGATCTCCAAGACACGTATTGTTCAGATTGTTTGATTAAGAAGCACTTCCGAAAGGAATATGGCAAAAAATACGCCCATTCCTTTTGTATTCAGCAATGCACAGTAGGAGAGAAAATAAAAGAATACGGACAGACGCTGCTTAAAAAGTAAGCCGCTGCCGCCCCGGTTTTCCCTGCTCAAACATCCGCTCATGAAAAAAAACGGATAGAATGTGTAAAAAAAGAACATATTCTGAAAAATGAGCCGATATAACTATAGAAAGTTTTGGTTGAGTTACTTTTTGACTAAGTGACGGATAATAGAGGAAAAGGGGAAGGCCGGCATGGATAATAAGGATTTCGAAACGGTATTACATCGAACATTTCAAGAGGTATACAGCGATCTAGAGCAGCTAGTAGATGTAGCAAAGAAGGGAAGACCTTTTCTCGAAAAAGATATTTCTGAAATTGAACAACGACTGAAGCAAAATATTTTAGCCATTGAAATTCAGCTGAAAATCAAATAAGAGAGGCATAGGCCTCTCTTTATTTTGTCGTTTCATCATTGATTTAGTTGATTAAAGTTTTGTTACGTTTGCAGCTTGAGGTCCACGATTACCTTCAACAATTTCAAAAGAAACTTCTTGTCCTTCTTCTAAAGACTTGTAGCCGTCACCTTCGATAGCTGTGAAGTGAACGAATACATCGTCTCCGCCTTCAACTTCAATGAAGCCGAAACCTTTTTCATTATTGAACCATTTTACTTTACCGTTTTGCATATTGCTTTTTCCTCCTAGTACTGTAGCACACCTTTTGGCATACTAAAAAAAATTTTCATCACCTAACGACTTTGCAGTTGTTAAATGATGGTTCCACTATACACCATCAAAAGTAAAGCGTCAAGCAGGCGAGCCAAATTTTGAGCAGAATGTTTGATTTTTTTGTTTTTTTGGTGAATAACAATGAAATATAAAACGTTCTTTTCGGAACCTCACGTGCAGTTTGTCCGTATATAAAAAAAATACAGAAAGAGGTGCAATCATGAATCGTTATACACTTGAAGAATTTGTTCAGAATACGCAGCAAGAAGATAAAGGAGAAGGTGTCTTCGAACTTGAAACATCAAGACTTTTAGAAATTAATTTGACTGACACGATTTGGGCAAAAACGGGTTCTATGGTTTCCTATCGTGGGAAAATCAAATTTGAACGTGAAGGTGTTTTTGAGCACGGCGTCTCAAAAATGTTCAAAAAAATGCTCTCAGGAGAAGGCACCTCACTAATGAAGGCGACAGGTGATGGGAAATTATATGTGGCAGATCAAGGTAAAAAAATCTCGATTCTTCGTTTGGCTCAAGGAGAATCCATTTTTGTGAATGGAAACGATCTGCTCGCGTTTGAACCATCTGTCTGCTGGGATATCAAATTGATGAAAAAAGTGTCTGGCATGCTTGCAGGTGGATTATTTAATGTCAAATTAGAAGGGCCGGGCTTAGTAGCAATCACAAGTCATTATGAGCCGCTGACACTCATTGTTCAGCCAGGTGACTCTGTTTATACAGATCCGAATGCGACTGTTGCGTGGTCAGGGGATTTAAAAACTGAATTTGTGACAGATGTTTCATTTAAAACTTTTATTGGCAGGGGAAGCGGAGAGTCCATTCAAATGAAGTTTACCGGAAGCGGCTTTGTTGTCGTTCAGCCGTTTGAAGAAGTATACACAACAAATGGAAATCAAGGATGAAGAAAAGGTGTCCGTCATTGACGGACACCTTTTTATGATAATGCGCGAGCATAAGTTTTGTTATTCATGATGAGATCTGACTGCTCGACGATATCTTCCAGAATGGTTTGAGAAGATTGTTTTAAGTGCAGTTTTTTCATGTTTTGTTTCATTGTTTCTAATTTTTCTTCATCCTGAAGCAAGTTGGTCACAGATTCTAAAATGTCTTCATGTCTGTTAATGACAATGGCAGCGCCATAATCCTCAAAGAAAAGAGCATTTTCCTTTTCTTGACCAGGGACAGGCTTGTAAAGAATGACCGGGACACCGATTGCAGTTGCTTCTGTTAAAGTAATGCCGCCTGGTTTTGTAATCATACAATCTGTTACTCTGAACAATTCATCAATTTGTTCCACATATCCAAGCGCCTTCAATTGATCTGGGTGTGCTTGTTCAAGTACGCTAAGCGATTGTTTCAGCGCGGCGTTCTTTCCGCATACAACAACAATTTGTACTTCACTGTCGAGAAGCAGCGCCTCACATAATTCCTTCACATTTTTTAGTACACCGTGAGCACCGGCCATGATGAGAAGAACTTTTTTATCTGATGATAATCCATATTTCTTATAGATCATCGATTTTGGCACGTCTGCTTCAAACTGTGGTCTAATAGGAATACCTGTCACCTTGACATCGCTTGGATGTGTGCCGATTTCCACTAATTTTTGTTTCACATAATCGGTTGCAACATAGTATCGGTCGATGTTTTCATGTACCCAAATCTTATGGAGACAAAAATCTGTCATGACATTAAAAGTCGGAATCACTTTACCTGTTTTGTTTCGGTATTCTGGTACCACAATCATTGGGAATGTAATAATGATGATGTCCGGATTGTGTAACTGAATTAATTCATCGAGACGCTTATTTCCCATTTTTAAATAAATGTTAAATTTGCGTTTATTGTAAATTTTATCTACACCGTAATAAAACAAGCGATAAAATTGTTTCCCAATGGAAAAGCTCTTCAAGTATAAATATTGAGTCACTTCTGACACAATGGGATTCGATTCTTGATACAAATTAGAAACTACAACATGTTCAAACCCTTGGGATTTGCATTCATCATACAGTGTTTTTGCAACCTGCATATGTCCATTTCCATAATTTGCGGTCAAGATTAATATTTTTTTATTGGTATTCAAGAATATTCACCTCAAATGTAATCAACAACAACAAAACTTCGTACGAAAACTATTAATCTCATAGGTCTACATATACATAAAGATAACATATAAACAGTTAGAGCATATCATTCGTTACGAAAGAATTAAACTAATTTTAAAAAACAAACAGATTCAATTGATAATGGAAGACAGAGCCATTTGTATTTTAACACATTTTGACGATTTATCATCAGACCACAGTCTATTTTATTCCCAAACGTATGGTGTTTCTTGATAAACATAATAATTAAGCCAATTCATAAACAATAAGGTTGCATGGGCTTTCCAGCGATTTACTGGGATTAATGTGTCACCATCTTCTATAAAATAGTGGACAGGTTTTTGGACTGTATCATGTTTCAACAAATCTCTTTCATATTCCTGCATCAATGTATCTGTATCATATTCAGGATGTCCAGTTAAAAATACTTGTTTATCATCATCTGAAACAATTAAACAAACACCCGCTTCTTCAGACATACTCAAGACTTTCAAATTCGGCGTGTTTTTTAATTGTTCTGTATTAATATCTGTATGCCTAGAATGTGGGACATAGTATACTTCATCAAAACCTCTGACTAATCTTTCTTTTTTCTCTTTCACAATATGCTCAAATACGCCAAATTTTTTCTCAGGAAGCTTGATTTTTTCAATCCCGTAATGGTGATATAAACCTGCCTGTGCACCCCAGCAAATATGAAGGGTAGACGTCACATTGGTTTTACTCCAGTCCAAAATGTCCTGCAGCTCTTTCCAATAAGAAACTTCTTCAAAAGGTAAGTGCTCGATTGGTGCGCCAGTGATGATCATTCCATCAAATTTTTTATGGCGAATCGATTCAAAGGTCGTATAAAATTCATCTAGATGCTCTCTCGACGTATTCTTCGGTGTATGTGTACTTGGAATCAAAAACGTAAAGTACACTTGTAAAGGAGAATTTCCGAGCATTCTCAGCAGCTGCGTTTCAGTTTGTATTTTTTTTGGCATTAAATTTAAGATCACGATATTCAAAGGACGGATATCTTGCTTGAATGCCCTTGTCTCATCCATGACGAAAATATTTTCGCTCTCTAGTATTTGTTTTGCCGGCAGATGAACTGGTATGTTAATAGGCAACTCGCCACCCCCTGAACCAAAGCTAATTTCACTTCATTATAGGAACTTTCTGGCGATATTTCAATGTTTCAATTATGTTACAATGAAAAATAGAGCAAAAAAGAATGCTGTTTCTGTAAAAAAAGGAGGCCGTTTTGTTATGATCACAAAGCATTTATCAGATATTGACATTGCCCAAAAGGCTAAGCTGAGACCGATTCAAGACATCGCAGCAAAGCTGCAAATACATGACGAAGAATTAGAATGCTATGGTTTCACAAAAGCGAAAATTTCTTTGACTATTTTTGACCGTTTAAAGAAACAAAAAGAAGGACACGTGATTCTTGTCACTTCGATTAACCCTACGCCAGCAGGTGAGGGGAAATCCACCGTAACTGTCGGCCTTGGTCAAGCCTTCGAAAAAATTGGCAAAAAAGCGATCATTGCGATGCGTGAGCCATCATTAGGTCCTACAATGGGGATTAAAGGCGGAGCAGCGGGCGGAGGATATTCACAGGTGCTGCCAATGGAAGAAATCAATCTTCATTTCACAGGGGATTTTCATGCCATTACATCTGCACATAACGCCTTATCTGCATTTATTGATAACCACATCCATCACGGAAATGAACTCGGCATCGACACGCGGCGCATTGTGTGGAAGCGGGTGCTTGATTTAAACGATCGTGCATTAAGACAGGTCGTTGTCGGACTTGGCGGTCAGTTAAATGGGTATCCTAGAGAAGACGGATTTGATATTACAGTGGCTTCCGAAATGATGGCGATCCTCTGTTTAGCAGAAGACTTAAACGACTTAAAAAAACGTCTTTCTTCTATTGTTGTTGCCTATAATCAAGAAGGCGAGCCAGTCACAGTGGGAGCACTTGGATATGAAGGTGTTCTGACGCTACTTTTAAAAGACGCACTCAAACCGAACCTTGTTCAAACGATTGAAGGAACCCCAGCCCTTGTCCATGGCGGTCCTTTTGCTAATATTGCACATGGATGTAATAGTTTAATTGCAACCAAAATGGCAGCAAAATTAGCTGATTATGTTGTTACAGAAGCTGGATTTGGTGCAGACCTTGGAGCAGAAAAGTTCCTGCACATTAAAACAAGAGCTGGTGATTTCAAACCTAGTGCAGTTGTCATTGTGGCAACAGTGAGAGCATTAAAGATGCATGGCGGAATGAAGAAAACCGAACTCAAAGAAGAGAATGCACACGCCGTATTAGAAGGTATACATAATTTAGAAAAGCATATTGAAACCGTGCAAGCTTTTGGTCTTCCATATATTGTGGCGGTAAACCGGTTTATAACGGATACAAAAGAAGAGATTCAAGCGATAGAAGATTGGTGCGGCAAACATGGCCATCCAGTCAAAGCCGTGAATGTATGGGAAGAAGGAGGAGAAGGCGGGACAGCTCTTGCCGAGGAACTAGCAGCACTCATTGAAAAGAAAAAGAACAACTTTACCTATTTGTATGAAGAGAACGATTCCATCGAAGAAAAGTTATCTAAAGTAGCCAAAGTGGTTTACGGGGCAGATGGGGTCACGTTCACAACTAAAGTAAGAAAGCAGCTGGCTGCCATTGAGGAAAACGGCTGGGCTCATTTACCGGTTTGTATGGCAAAAACACAATATTCTCTTTCAGATGATCCAGCTTTAATCGGCAGACCTAAAGGCTTTACCATTACGATTCGAGAGTTAAAGCCATCTGTAGGAGCAGGGTTTATTGTAGCCTTAACCGGAAGCATTTTGACAATGCCTGGCTTACCTAAAAAACCTGCGGCTCTCGAAATGGATTTATTAGAAGACGGCAGTGTGACAGGACTCTTTTAAACGGGAGCATAAAAAGCGATTTTCTAAAAGAAGCATGTTACGATAGGAAAAAGTGAATCCTAGGAGGCTATGAGATGTCAATTTATGATATTCAGGTCAAGACCATTAACGGTCAGGAAAAATCGATGGCAGATTACAAAGGAAAAGTGCTCATTATTGTAAACACAGCAAGCAAATGTGGACTGACTCCTCAATTTAAACAATTACAAGAGCTATATGATCAATATCATGAAAAGGGCCTTGAAATTTTAGGATTTCCGTGTAATCAATTTATGAACCAAGAGCCAGAAGGAGAAGAAGCCATTCAAGAGTTCTGTTCTTTGAATTATGGAGTGACCTTCCCTATGTTTGCGAAAGTAGATGTCAATGGCGAAGAGGCGCACCCGCTGTTCAAGTATTTAACAAGTGAAGCGAAAGGTGTGCTTGGGACAAAAACAGTGAAATGGAATTTCACCAAATTTATCGTGGACCAAAACGGAGAAGTCACTGAACGATTCTCTCCGAAAACACCACCAAAAGAATTAGAAAGCTCAATCATTGCTCTGCTTAACAAATAAGATGGTGACAGTCATGCAACGAAAACAATTGGAGGCAGCAGCCTCCTTTGTTTCAGACAGGCTGAAGAATGAACCGACTGGACACGATGCGGCTCATGTTGCTCGTGTGCGTCAGCTTGCCGTTCGTATTGCAAATCAGGAAGGCGGCTCTCTTTTTATCATCGAAATGGCAGCGATTGTACATGATGTCATTGATGAAAAGCTGTCAAGTGAATGGAAGGTCACTGAAAAGCAGCTTGAGCATCAGCTCCTTTTGTGGGAATTGGACACGCGGGATATCCGCTATATCATGGACATCATTACAACGATGTCTTTTCGTCATCGGCATAAGCAGTTTAGGCCAATGACGTTAGAAGGGGCCATTGTTCAAGATGCGGATAGGCTGGATGCGATAGGTGCAAGCGGTATCGCTAGAGTGTTTACGTATGCTGGCGCTACAGGTGAGCCCCATTATACAGAGGACACGCAGCAGAGCTCTGTGCTAAAGCATATGGAAGAAAAACTGCTCAAATTAAAAGACTTGATGAACACTCATGCAGGAAAGCAGCTTGCTGATGAGCGGCATGAATTGATGAGTTTATTTATCAAGAAGTGGAAAGAAGAATGTGGCCTTACAGATGAGTAGGGTCTTTATGTGTGTAAGGAGGATATATCAATGAAAATAACAGCAATAGAGCCAACGCCAAGTCCGAATACCATGAAGGTGATTTTGACAGAAGCACTTGCCGGCGGTAAAAGCAACAACTACAAAAAGGATCAAAAAGACGAAGCACCAGAAATGATCAAGCGTATTTTAAGCATTGAAGGTGTAAAAGGGGTTTATCATGTTGCAGATTTCTTAGCAGTTGAGCGAAATGCAAAGTTTGACTGGCAGGGTATTTTACAACAGGTCAGAGAAGCCTTTGGACAAGAAACAGAAGGTCTTCAGGAAGGATCGCAGTCAGGCGATGACACATTTGGTGAAGTGAAAGTGTTTGTCCAAATGTTTAATGGGATTCCAATGCAGGTCAAACTGTCAGATGGTGAAAGAGAAGAACGGTTTGGCATGCCTGAACGTTTTCAAGCAGCCATTTTAAAGCTTAGAAGCAGCTCAGACAATGTCGTGTTTGAACGTGTGTGGAAAGAACACGGCGTTCGTTTTGGAGAATTTGCTGATATCGGTCAGGAAGTCACAGAGGAGCTGCAAGCAGCCTATGATGACGAGCGTTTAGCCCGATTAACAGAGGCGGTTAAAGAAGGTCAGGAAGCTGTAGATAGACAGGTGAACCGAAAGGCATATGATGTAACAGAAGAGATGCTGCAAGAGGAAGATTGGAAAAAACGTTTTGCCCATTTAGAGCAAATGCAGCCAGAGCTAAAGGACATACCTGTTTTAATGAAAGCAATGGAGGATCCAAAAACATCTATTCGCAGACAAGCCGTTGTGAATGCTGGCATGATTGAAGATCCTGCCATTCTGCCTATTTTATATAAGGGGCTCGAAGACAAAACAGTGACGGTCCGCAGAACGGCTGGCGACTGTATTTCTGACCTTGGGGACCCAAGTGCTATCGAAGCCATGATCGCAGCATTAAAGGACCCGAGTAAGCTCGTCCGCTGGCGTGCAGCTATGTTCCTTTATGAAGAAGGGGACGAAACGGCACTTGAAGCATTAAAAGAAGCAGAGCAAGACCCTGAGTTTGAAGTCAGTCTTCAAGTGAAAATGGCGATTGAGCGCATTGAGCATGGAGAAGAAGCAAAAGGCTCAGTATGGAAGCAAATGACAGAAAGTAGAAAGAATGCATCAGAATGATGAGAAAGAAGAACAAGCTGCCAATGAAAAGCAGCTTGTTTTTCTAAAAACGATAGACAGAAAAATTTTTTTAGAAAAATTATTTTGAATATTGTTGAAATATGCGAAAAAACTCTATATAGTAGTACCAATATAGAATATTGGAGGTCAGATTTTATGACACGAACCTTGCTGAGCGCTTGCTTCAGCAGCCATGTTAGTCATCAGTCATTCATAGGTGGCTAAATAAACAGAAAATTTGTAAAATAAAATCAACTCAAAATCATGCAGTCAACAAGACTTGTAGTATAGGAGGCTTTTTAAACAGATGGCAGAACTACGCAGTAATATGATTAAACAAGGAATCGACAGAGCACCTCACCGAAGCTTGCTAAGAGCGGCGGGGGTAAAGGATGAGGATTTCGGCAAGCCATTTATTGCCGTATGTAATTCCTATATTGATATTGTCCCAGGACATGTCCATCTTCAGGAATTCGGGAAGATTGTGAAGGAAGCCATTCGTGAAGCTGGCGGGGTTCCATTTGAATTCAATACGATTGGCGTCGATGATGGAATTGCCATGGGTCATATCGGGATGAGATATTCATTGCCAAGCCGTGAAATCATTGCGGACTCTGTGGAAACCGTTGTATCTGCTCATTGGTTTGATGGAATGGTTTGTATTCCTAACTGCGATAAAATCACACCAGGAATGATGATGGCAGCGATGCGCGTGAATATCCCGACTGTCTTTGTGAGCGGGGGACCGATGGAAGCGGGTAGAACAAGTGATGGCAGAAAAATTTCTCTTTCTTCTGTATTTGAAGGCGTTGGTGCATACCAGTCAGGTAAAATCAATGAAGAGGAATTAAATGAATTAGAGCAGTTTGGCTGTCCAACCTGCGGATCTTGTTCAGGTATGTTTACAGCTAACTCAATGAACTGTTTAGCGGAAGCACTCGGGATCGCTCTTCCTGGAAATGGAACGATTTTGGCGACATCACCAGAACGAAGAGAATTTGCGAAGAAGTCTGCAAAACAACTCATGGAGCTCATCAAAAAAGATATTAAACCACGGGATATTGTCACTGAAAAAGCAATTGATAATGCATTTGCATTAGATATGGCACTTGGTGGTTCAACCAATACCGTTCTTCACACATTGGCGATTGCGAATGAAGCAGGTGTTGAATATTCACTTGAACGTATCAATGAAGTAGCAGAACGTGTGCCTCATTTATCAAAACTTGCTCCAGCTTCAGACGTTTATATTGAGGATTTACATGAAGCAGGCGGCGTTACAGCAGCACTAAATGAATTGTCTAAAAAAGAAGGAGCTCTTCATTTAGATACAATGACCGTCACTGCGAAAACGCTTGGCGAGAACATTGCGGGGCATGAGGTAAAAGATTATAACGTCATTTATCCAATTGACAAGCCATTTACTGAAAAAGGCGGCTTAGCCGTTTTATTTGGAAACCTTGCGCCAGATGGAGCCATCATTAAAACGGGCGGGGTACAAGACGGGATCACACGCCACGAGGGACCTGCCATCGTATTTGAATCCCAAGAAGAAGCCCTTGAAGGTATCATTAATAGAAAAGTAGAAGCAGGACATGTTGTCATCATTCGCTACGAAGGACCTAAAGGCGGACCTGGCATGCCTGAAATGCTTGCACCTACTTCACAAATTGTCGGCATGGGACTTGGACCAAAGGTTGCTTTAATTACAGACGGACGTTTTTCCGGCGCTTCTCGCGGATTGTCTATTGGACACGTCTCTCCAGAGGCAGCTGAAGGCGGCCCGCTTGCCTTTGTTGAAAATGGTGACCATGTCGTTGTCGATATCGAGCAGCGCATTTTAAGCGTAGATGTTCCAGAGGAAGAATGGGAAAGAAGAAAAGCAAACTGGAAAGGCTTTGAGCCAAAAGTAAAAACGGGTTATCTTGCTAGATATTCAAAACTTGTGACATCAGCCAATACAGGCGGCATTATGAAAATTTAATCTGATATCGAACATTTGAAAATTGGCTCTCTCTATAGTATCCTTTATTCACAACATAAGGATTATAGAGGGGGCTTTTTTATGTCAATGGCATATGAAGAATATATGCGCCAGCTCGTTGTACCGATGCGTCAAGAGCTGACAAGTGCAGGATTTCAAGAACTAACAACGGAAGAAGAAGTAGAACAAACGATGCAAGAAGCAGAAGGAACGACATTTGTCGTTGTCAATTCTGTATGCGGGTGCGCTGCCGGCTTAGCACGCCCAGCTGCTACACAAGCTGTGATGAAGGCAGAAAAAACACCAGATCGAATTGTCACAGTTTTTGCTGGTCAGGACAGGGAAGCAACGGCAAAAATGAGAGAATACTTCACAGGGGAAGAGCCATCGTCTCCATCTATGGCACTTTTAAAAGGAAATGAACTCGTTCATTTTATTCCGCGTGACGAAATTGAAGGTCATGAAATGGAAGACATCATGAACAATGTCTTATCTGCATTCGAAAAACATTGCTAATACACATGTTGAAATGTCCTGTAAACAAATCAGGGCATTTTTTCTTGATCATGATGGAGGAACCGCATGCTTATCACAACAAGCTTTAGAGCAAATGAACAAACAATTGAAACAGCAAAAGCCCTTGCAGAGGATTTACATGGTGAGTATGTTGAAAGGCGCAAACAATCTGTCAAGCAGCTTGCGATGAAACGAGGAGATGTCCTTGTTGTGGGGAAGGAAAGATTCGAATGGTATCAGCCAAATGGTGAAAAGTTCTTCTTCCATCCAAGCTCAGCGATGTTCAGGGTGAAGCGGCTCATGCGCGGAGAAAAGGATCCTTTAATCGAAGCCACGCAGCTTCGGCCAGGCGATTCCTTTTTAGATTGTACGCTTGGTCTAGGATCAGATGCCATTACAGCCAGCTTGCGAGTAGGTCCGAATGGAAGGGTCATTGGTATCGAAAAGAATCCCATGACAGCATTGTTAGTCCGAGAAGGATTAAACACATGGGAGACAGGGGTAAGAGAGGCAGATGAAGCGATGAAACGGATATCTGTTGTAAGTGGAGACAGTATCGAGCAGCTAAAAAAGCTCTCTGATGAATCAATTGATGTCGTCTATTTTGACCCGATGTTTGAGGAGGCGATTCAAGAATCTGCAAGTATCGCCCCGCTCCGTCATGCGGCAGAGCACTACTTTGACCACGAAACAGCCGTCCAAGAAGCGCTGAGAGTGGCGAGAAAAAGAGTGGTTTTAAAAGATCATTGGAAAAGCACCCGATTTCTAGCAGACTCCTATCAATTTCACGTTTTAAAACGAAAAACAGCCCAATTTCATTATGGATATATTGAGAAAGAAAAAAGCCCTCGCTAAAGGTTCAGCTGTGCAGACAATTCTTTTTAATTCCTTGTCAAGCATCTAAAAAAGCCCTTATTCAGGGCTTTTAATCTGTAATCTCCATATAGACAAAATAAAATAATGTCAGCAAGGAAGCCGTAATAAAAAAACCTTCAAGCATACCCATTCCTCCCAAATTTTAGTCGCCTTTACTGCCATTGTAAACGTTTTATTATAAAAAAGAAAGTCTCAAATCGGTGACCAAATTGAATGACTGAAAATTCATTATATGCTAGAATAGCAGTATGATAACTTATGGAAGGAATTAGATATCATGAAGATGTGGATGAGAAAAACGCTTGTTGTGCTCTTTACGATTGCAACTTTTGGTTTAGTCTCTCCTCCGTCGGCTTTGATGACAGACAAGCCCTCTGAACTTTCTTCATCTGATAAAACGCCTTATACAGCTGTTTATGATACATCAGATGAATTGCGCAGCTGGGAACTAACGCAAGAGGAAAGCAAAGAGCAGATAGACCCCTTTGAGCAATATAAGCAAGAGGTGCTGTCAAGTGCAGAAAATCAATCCTTTCTCAAATTTGGCCGTAAAATCACACCTGTCATTGAGGACGAGTACAGAGAAGAAATTCAGCCGAAGATTGAACAAGTGTTAACCGACTATTTAACAAATTTCAAAGATGACGAAAAATTTCAAGATGTTGTGATAACTGATCAGCCTTCAAGCGGAAATGGCGAAAAAATCTTCCACATTTACAACCGCAAGACTGGAGAAGATTTGCTCCGTTTTCATGTCAGAAGAGATCAGCCGCCTCACAGCGGATATTGGTTTAACTTTCATTACCATACAGCAGAAGATGGATTCCAGACGCATCATGAACTCGGTAATATTTACTGGGATAAAAACACCCCACCGAGCTGGATGAGCCACTAGAAGGAGATGTCATGCCAATTGAAAAAATATACAATGAACGAAATGGTGCAGATTACAAAACAAATGTTAAACGATCGCGGAGTGAAAATTGAAGATATCGCACACATTGTGCTGAAGCTCCAAGAAAAATATCATCCAAACCTTCCACTTAGTGTCTGTATTGAAAATGTTGAAAAAGTGCTGAATAAAAGAGAAATTGTCCATGCAGTTTTAACAGGACTTGCCCTTGATCAGCTGGCAGAAAAAAAGCTTTTGCCAGAACCTTTACAGCACTTAGTCGAAACAGATGAGCCGCTATATGGAATTGATGAGATTATTCCGCTTTCCATTGTCAATGTATATGGATCAATCGGTTTGACCAACTTCGGTTATTTAGATAAAGAGAAATTTGGTATTATTCGTGAATTAGATGAAGGTCGTCCAGGTGAAGTGCATACTTTCCTTGATGACCTAGTCGCTGCACTTGCTGCAGCAGCTGCAAGCCGCATTGCTCACTCACACCAAGATATTAAGGATGAAGAGCAGGAACGAGTGAATCAAGCATAAAAAGAAAAACATGTCTGCTCATCATGCAGGCATGTTTTTTTGGTTTCAAGAAAAGCTGAAATAAGGTAAACTACAACAAGAACATAAATAAAGGATGAAAAAAATGAAACAATACAAAGAGTTATGCCGTCATGTATTACAGCACGGGGATGAAAAAGGTGACAGAACGGGTACAGGTACAATCAGCACGTTCGGTTACCAGATGAGATTTGATTTACAGGAAGGGTTTCCTCTTTTAACCACAAAGAAATTACACCTGAAATCAATCATTCATGAGTTGCTTTGGTTTTTAAAAGGTGATACAAATGTCAAATATCTTCAAGAAAATGGTGTCCGGATTTGGAACGAATGGGCAGATGAAAATGGAGAGCTGGGCCGTGTATACGGGGCGCAGTGGAGATCATGGGCGAGCGGAGACGGCGAGACAGTGGATCAGATCGCAAAGCTGATTCATGATATTGAGCACAACCCGAATTCAAGACGACTGATCGTCAGTGCTTGGAACCCGGGGGAAATTGATCAAATGGCGCTGCCTCCTTGTCATTGTCTGTTTCAATTTTACGTATCAAACGGGAAGCTTTCCTGCCAGCTATATCAAAGATCGGCAGATATCTTTTTAGGCGTGCCATTTAATATCGCTTCATATGCTCTTCTAACGATGATGATTGCCAAAGTCACAAATCTTGAGCCAGGAGAGTTTATTCATACACTCGGAGATGCTCATATTTACCAAAATCATCTTCCACAGGTGAAAATGCAGCTAGAGCGCGAGGAACGCACGCTTCCTACGCTTCGTATTACGAGAGATGTAAAAAGCATTTTTGATTTTACCTTTGATGATTTTGTGCTTGAGAACTATGATCCGCATCCGCATATTAAAGGAGAAGTCAGTGTATGATTTCCATGATTGTGGCGACAGGAGAAGACAGAGTCATTGGTCAAGATAATCAAATGCCTTGGCATTTACCAGCAGATTTAGCGTATTTTAAAAAAGTCACAGGCGGTCATACGATTGTCATGGGCAGAAAAACCTTTGAATCGATTGGACGAGCGCTGCCTAACCGCCGAAACATTGTGCTGACCACAAGTTCTTCTTTTAAAGCAGAAGGATGCGAGGTTGTTCATTCAATTGCTGACATTTTGGCAATTGCGGAAAGCGAGACAGAGCTATTTATCATTGGCGGGTCTAAGCTGTATGAAGAAATGATGCCATATGCGGATCGTCTCTATATCACGCACATTCACCATGCGTTTGAAGGAGACCGCTATTTCCCGTATTACAATGAAGATGAATGGACGATTGTATCACGCGAAAAAGGCCATCGTGACGAAAAGAACCCCTACAATTATGAATTTGTCGTCTATGACAAAAAAGGATAAGTGAGTAGGAGGAGTACGGTTGTTTCGTTATTGGTTTTTAACGATTTATGTTGTTGTATCCTTTTTAAAAAGTATGAGGCATTTGTACGATCATGAATTAACGGATCCACGCATTTCCTATACGAAACGAATGCATCTCATTCATGAGCATGCAAAAAGATTTGCCCGGGGATGTATTGATCAATCAGGATCAGTCATGACCATTCATCAGCAAAAAAAGCTGCCAGATGGCCCGGTTATTTATGTCACAAAAGAGCTGAATCCAGTCACGACGACATTATTGATCGGCCACCTAGAGAAGCCATTTGCTTTTATGGCAAAGCCGAAGCTCTTTCGGTATCCGATTTTAAAACAATGGCTCAAAAAAATGGCGGTCATTCATCAGAATCAAACGGATGAGGTCTTATTAGAAGAAGCAAAGGAAAGAATCATGTCTGGGCAGAGTATCTTGCTTTCAGAAGCATATCGTCACATTGCAGAGGCGCTTGCTGAAGAATACGATTGTCCGCTTGTACCGATTGAAACGAGTGGAACGGATCGTCTTTTAACTGGGAAGATCGTGAAAAGACTGCGCCCTGTTAATGTTGATATTCATATTAAAGCTCCTGTCATGATCAGTGATTACGCACAAAAGCGTGCATAGAAAAAACCAGCATCCGAATAGTGGATGCTGGTTTTTTTTTCATGCAGCAGGAACGTTCACACAATAGAATAAAATGCAGAAGAACATCGAGGCGCTGCCGCCGAGAACAAAGCTGTGCCAAATCGCATGATGATAGGGGATTTTCCGCCAAATATAAAAGATGGTTCCGACTGAATATAAAATGCCGCCTAACAGTAAGAGGCCAAATCCTGCACCTGTTAATTGGATATAAAGCGGTTTGATGGCAATGATGATCATCCAGCCCATTAATAAATAGACAAGGGTAGATACGATAATAAAGCGTTTGACGAAAAAGATTTTAAAGACAATCCCACCAGCAGCAAGCGCCCATACAATCGCAAGGAGTGTATAACCCAGTGCACCTTTTAGTGGTCCAAGTAAAAAGGGTGTATATGTACCAGCAATCAATACATAAATAGCCGAATGGTCGAGAATTTCAAAAATATCTTTTGTTTTTTGGTGCCGAATGCTATGAAGCAGGGTTGAGCTTAAATAGAGCAGCAGCATGGATGCACCAAATATCGAAAAGCTGATAATGTCTGTGACGGTGCCGTATTGAACAGCGAATAAGACGAGAAACACAATAGCTGGAATGGATAAAATAACACCAATGCCATGTGTAATGGCGTTTGCAATTTCTTCTTTTACAGTAAACAATGGATGTCCTCCTTTTATTGAACCGGTATATAACCATCAAGCGACTTCAGGAATGAAAGACCTTCAAGTGTAATCTTTGTTCCGGCCCTGCCTTTTCCTTTCGTCACGTATGCTTTTTTCTCAAGATCATCTAAGCGGTTTCGCACCTGCTGAGGGGTCAGCGGGATGTCTCCTTGTTTGCTTAATTCAGACAAGATACGCCTGCTGGCTGCTTCTCCTTTTTCATTGAGAGATTTAATGGCTTCCAGCAAGAAAACAAACTCTTGTTTTTCCATTAGTGTGAGCTGGTGTTCTTCCTTTTTACCTTTCACGGCTGAGGGAAGGGGTGCTAACACAAAGGGCGGTAAATGATGTAAAAATACCGTGTGGCCCTCGAGTATGGACGCAGCGTAATGAACAATATTTTTGAGTTCTTGGACATTTCCTTCAAATGGATACTGCTGCAAGGCTTCCCAAACACTTGGATCAATATCAGGTGCCATGTTCAGCTTTTGAAAGAAAGCATTTGTTAACACAGGAATATCTGTTTTTCGTTCGGCTAAAGCTGGAAGGGCCAAATGAAGAACATTCAGACGATAAAACAGCTCGGGTAAAAAGGTAGAAGAAACCCTGAGTGCCTCTATTGATAAAGACGAAGAAGCGATTACTTTTGTTGCAGGTGACGTTTCTAGAAAGTGAATGACCTGGTGCTGCATAGAAATACTTAATGCACCGATTTCATCTAAATAAAGAATTTGATTGTTTTTTTCTGTGAAGGCTTTCTGTAAGGTTTCTTCATTCAAGATGGGGCAATACATGTGTGTCAGTGATGCGTGTGGAACAGCTACGTTCGCCATTTCTTGGGCGAATAGCGTTTTGCCTGTGCCGATGTCTCCTGTTATCAAGACCGGCTGTTCGTTTTTCGAAAATTGTTTTGCGAGATGAATTGCATGCTTGATATCTTGATGATCTCCATAGATAGACGCGAATGATTGAGTGGCCATTGGGTGATTCCTTTCTTTGTGGTTCTAATTGGTTCAATTGTAACACCCAATTAAAACAAATGTACAGGAAAACGAAAAAGTTTATAAAATTTATGATGGATCGTGATCTATTGGTTTATTTTTTGAATATTCATGTTATAATGACAAATTAAATAAGGTTAAAGAGAAAGGATCTTGTACATGAAACCGTTGCTCAAAGAAAATACGCTAATTCAAGTGAAAGACATCTTAAAAGCCCATCAAAATTTGAAGGATGTAGTCATTCATACACCACTTCAAAAAAATGAGCGACTTTCTGAACGATATGAATGCAATGTCTACTTAAAAAGAGAGGATCTTCAAGTAGTTCGTTCCTTTAAATTAAGAGGCGCTTTTAATAAAATGAGCCAGCTTCCAAAAGATAAACTAGAAAATGGCATTGTCTGTGCAAGTGCTGGAAATCATGCGCAGGGTGTTGCCTATTCTTGTAAATATTTAGGCATCCACGGGAAAATCTTTATGCCTGCTACGACGCCAAGGCAAAAAGTATCACAAGTGGAGCTGTTCGGAAAAGAATATGTTGAAATTATCTTAACCGGAGATACGTTTGATGATTCATATCATGAAGCCGTAAAATGCGGAGATGAAGAGAAGCGCGAATTTATCCATCCGTTTGATGATCTGGATGTGATGGCAGGACAAGGAACGACTGCTGTCGAAATCTTAAATGATATCGAAGTGGAGCCTCACTTTTTATTTGCAAGTGTCGGAGGTGGAGGTCTGTTATCTGGTGTTGGTACATATATCAAAAATATCTCACCAGAAACCGAAATCATTGCAGTCGAACCGCTTGGCGCAGCTTCACTGCATGCCTCGCATGAGAAGGGCGAGGTTGTGACACTTGATTCGATTGATAAGTTTGTAGACGGAGCAGCGGTTCAGCGAATTGGCGAAAAGACGTTTACATCGCTTCAGTCTGTTGTCGATAAAATCAGTCTTGTACCAGAAGGGAAAGTATGTACAACGATTTTAGAGCTGTATAATCAATGTGCAATTGTAGCAGAACCGGCTGGCGCATTGCCGATCGCAGCATTAGATGCTCACCGCGAGGAGATCAAAGGGAAAAATGTTGTCTGTATTGTCAGTGGAGGAAATAATGACATCGGCAGAATGCAGGAAATCAAAGAACGCTCGATGATCTATGAAGGGCTTCAACATTACTTTATTGTCAATTTTCCGCAAAGAGCAGGAGCGCTTCGTGAATTTTTAGATGAAGTGTTAGGGCCAAATGATGATATCTCACGCTTTGAATATACGAAAAAGAATAACCGAAGCAAAGGTCCTGCGCTAGTCGGCATCGAATTGAAAGAAAGAGATGACTATGCAGCGCTGATTGAGCGGATGGATAAAAAAGGATTCCACTATGTTGAAGTGAATAAAGATCAAGATTTATTCCACCTATTTATTTAGGCTTAACAGATAATTGGAAAAGAGGATTGATCGTTTGTGCTGCTCAAAACAATATGTTTTAGACGGATGGATGGAGCTCAGATCAAGGTAACAGAAGTCCCTGTTCTAAAGGGAGATGAGACGTATCGTTTCATGCTCACCTTTAGACTTGAAGCTTTCTTGAAAAAAGTCTATGTATCTAAAGGAAAGAGAGCTGTGTACTCTTTCAGAGAGGATGTGAAACGTAACGTCAAGTGGAGCACATATGAACAGATCTATCAGGAGCCTACACTGAAACACAATGCGTAAGCAGAAATCTTTGTCAAAAGGGGGAAGCAGCCATTTTGAAATGGCAGCTGCTCAGTTTGGCAAGGATTTTTTTCATGACAAGAAGAAAATGTGACAATTTCCAAAACGTTAGGTCAGTTGTTTTCAAGTGTGCAGGAAATAAGGTAATATCATAAGTAAAGACTAAGACAGCAAGGATGAGACGATAGTGAAACAAATTAAAATTGTAACAGATTCAACTGTGGACCTTCCGCAAGAAAAAATCAATGATCTTTCCATTCACGTGATTCCGCTCAATATCTCCATTTCTGGAGTTGATTATATTGACCGAGTGAATATACAGCCAGATGAATTTATTGAAAAAATGGAGGCCGCTGAGGAACTGCCGAAAACGTCTCAACCTGCGATCGGTCAATTCGTCGAATTATATGAAAAGCTGACGGCAGATGGAAGCGAAGTGATCAGTATCCATTTAACTGGTGGAATGAGTGGTACTGTTCAAACTGCTGAAAGCGCTTCGAAAATGGTAGATGGAAATATCACGGTGATTGATTCGAATTTTATTTCCTATGGATTAGGATTTCAAGTCATCAAAGCAGCAGAACTAGCCAAAAAGGGTGCAAGCCGTGAAGATATTATCACAGAATTAGATAAAATCCGTCATCAAACAAAGCTATATGTCACGATCGATACATTAGAAAATCTCGTCAAAGGCGGCAGAATTGGAAGAGGAAAGGCGCTCATCGGCTCACTTCTTCACATCAAACCTATTGCCAGCTTAACAGACGGGGTATATACGCCAGAAGCGAATGTGAGAAGCTACTCTGCGCTTGTCCGCCATCTGACAAAACAGTATGTACAGGCGGTGAAGGGAAAAACAGTTCAAGCCATTGGGATCGCACATGCAGATGCATTAGAACTCGCTGAAAAGCTAAAAAAAGCGCTGCTTGATCACACACCTGAAGCACTGATTGACATCGCCTACACAACACCGATTATTTCGTGTCATACTGGAAAGGGCGCAATAGGCTTTACTTTTTATACCGATTGATAGAAAAGGGGATGGACATATCATGTATAGAAAAAGGGGAGCCTTACTTGGTGCGCTTATGATGGTAAGCGTGCTTCTTTTAGTCTCATGTTCAAATGGACAAATCAAGGATGCTTTAAATTATCAAATAGAGCCGTTTGAGTTTGAAAACCAAGATGGCCAAAAGGTGTCATTGGATGATTTGAAGGGGAAAGTATGGGTCGCTGATTTTATTTTCACAAGCTGTGAAACGATTTGTCCGCCGATGACTGCTCATATGACAGAGCTGCAAAAACGGTTAAAAGAAGAAAAATTGGATGCGCATATCATTTCCTTTAGCGTGGACCCAGAGGTCGATTCACCGAAAAAGCTAAAGGAATTTGCAAAAGCCTATCCATTGTCCTTTAAAAATTGGGATTTTCTCACTGGGTATTCACAGTCAGAAATTGAAAAATTCGCAATGAAAAGTTTTAAAACCATTGTAAAAAAACCTGAAGATGAAGACCAAGTGATTCATCAGTCCCTGTTTTTCCTTGTCAATCAAGATGGGAAAGTGATGAAAAACTATGATGGGGTGCAAAACACACCTTATGATGACATCATCAAGGACATCAAAACGCTGAACCGAAGCTAGCATAAGGATGTTCAAATGGGCGAAAACATGATACACTTTTTTAATCAGAAAAAGGAGGGACATCATCGTTTGAAGGCTCGTTTGATTTTGATTGTGATGTCTCTAGCTTTTGTTCTTTCTGCATGTTCCGCGCAAGAGGCTGGCATAAAGGATAAACTAGAAGACACACCAAAAGTAAAAGAACATATTACCATCGCAGCGGTTGGAGATTCCTTAACAGAAGGAATCGGAGATCAAGATAAAAAAGGCTATGCAGGCATGACTCGTGACAAGATAGAAGCAGTGGACGGCGTGCAGTCTGTCACATTAAAAAACTATGCCATTAAAGGCAGTAGAACAGTAGATTTATTAAAAAGATTAAAAGAAAAAAAGGTGCAGGACGGACTGAAAGACGCTGACTATATTTTCTTTACGATCGGCGGGAATGATCTCATGCATGTTGTCCGTCAAAATGTGCTTAATTTGACGTTTGCTCCTTTTCAAAAAGAGCAGGGTCCTTTTGAAGAGCGCTTTAAAACCATTCTTGCTCAACTGAGAGAACAGAATGCTCATGCGAAAATCATGTATGTCAGCATGTACAATCCTTTTAAATTCAGTTTGTCTGAGCTGCGAGATATTGATGAAGTCGTTCAAGACTGGAATGCCGCTGCCAAAAAGGAACTCAAAAAAGACGGCAATGCGGATATGGTCAATGTAGCAGATTTATTTGAAGAAGGTTCTGATGAAAAATTACTGGCAGAAGATGATTTCCACCCAAACCAAAAGGGGTACTCTCTTATGGCAAATCGTTTATTCTCCGAAGTGAAAAAAGAAGGACTGCCGAAGGAATAGGGTGAAACAGATGAAAAAATGGAAAAGCTTATTTTTTATTTTACTTGCAATCAATCTATTGATTGTGATTGGCTGCGGTATTTTGATGCTGCTGCCAGGCGGTCAATCCGCTTCAACCAAAGAAGTGAAAAGCGAATATGCTTTTAATATATCCAGCTCAAAGGAATCACTCACCAGCTTTGTGAATGATTATTTGAAAAATCAAGGATCAAATGATATGCCAGACTTTCATGTAGCAATCGATCAAGATGTGAAAGTAACAGGCGCAATTAAAGCTTTCTCTTCAACAATTGATGCAAACGTCTCTTTTACGCCAACTGTTGAAGATAATGGTGATGTGCTTTTGAAAGTGGATGACTTTTCAATTGGACAATTGAGCATTCCGATTAGTTTTGTTTTAAGCTACATGGGTCAGTTCTATGAGCTGCCAGAGTTCGTTCATGTAAAACCGGATCAAAAAACGGTTGAAGTGCGTCTTTCAGAAATGCCGCTGACGAATGATATGTATGTGAAAGCAAACAAAATTGATCTACAGAACGATGAAATTGAATTTTCATATTATCATCCAAAGCAATAGAACGTGTGAGTCAGGAGTGTTATCATGAAGCGAGTCTATCAATATTTTAGTTTACTGTCGTTTTTATTTGCTGCGTACTTCGGCATAACAGCTGCCAATGCTTTAAAAGCAGAAAATATCGATCAGTTTTACTTAAATATTGCCTACTGTGCATTATTTCTTGGCACGATGATTCTTGCTTTTGATTTTCAAAAGCAAGAAAAAGCTGAAGATGTCTCGTAAGGAGCCTTTTCCATTTTAGGAAAGGCTCTTTTTTATAGTTGCCGAGACAAGACCACCTTTGCCATAAGTTCAGGATCTCCGTTCGCAAAACCATGAAGCAGAATCAGGTATGCACGCTTTGTTTGCAGATGAACTTTTGGGATATCAAGCAGTACACTTTGAGTGCCCGCGGCTTTCAATTCAAAATGATATTTGTTCGGGGAGAAATGATGAATGTGGGTGCTGTTTACATAATCAAGTTCTTTCGATAGGATCCCTTGGTCTCGTTCATATATATCTATAGAAGGAAGGTCCGGAGACAGCTGTACAAAAGCAAGTGCTGACAGGTCTTCTTGTTTGATCAAAGTGTCCTGCTGCTCAGTCAGCAGTGCAAAGCCTGCACGGGCACCTGTGATACATAATGTGTAGACCTCGCCGCTCTTAAATCGAATGCGGGAATGAAGAATTCTCTCATTTGTAGCCAGTTTGAACACTTCTATTTCATACATTCCCTCATCCCACTCCATATAAGCGGTCAAATGGCTGTAAGGCATTGGTTTCATTACCTGCTTCCGGTTCACATAAACAGCGAGCTCACTTAGATCTGGTGCAGCGTGAAATAATCGAATAAAGGCTTTTGATGAAGGGCTGCTTTGAAGATGCTCGTAGGTGTCAGCGAATGGCCGATTTGGAAAGTCATGATAAAAGAGCTGCTGCATGTCATCAATCCCTTCTTTCTCATACAATGGTGTTTTTTGTAGCGTATGCATGAAAAAGGCGATCTGTATAGGCAAAAGAAGCATAGAAAAAAGCCTGACGTATTCCGTCAGACCGGCATGTTAAGAAGGAGAAGAATATTGATGATATTCAGCTAGTTTAATGAACGTTTTTTCATCCTCAATTAAACCACAAACGCCGCACTGGACTTTCATTTGAGGACCTTGATAACTCAAGTGAAAAGGAGACAGCTGTTCTCCTTCGTATCTTTCGACAACTGCTCCTGTTGCTGGATCTAGCTTGACAGGTTCTGAAAGCTGCTCAATGAGATTAAAGCGCGTTCTGTTTGTTTTACAGTTTGGACAAAGATAAGGGCTTGTCATGGTTCATTCCACCTCTTTTTATCCGTAGCATGTCCTGAACGCTAAAATCTATGCTTAATCCTTTTGACTTTTATCCAGCTTTTTAAATAATTTGATCATTGTTTTTAGTTCTTCGTCATCAAATGATTCAAATCGCTCCATAAAGTATTCCGTTTTCTTTTTCTCAAAATGCTCAGTAATTTCCTTACCCTTATCGGTTAAGTGGATTTTGATGATGCGGCGGTCCTCTTTTGAGCGGATACGGGTGATCCAGCCTTTTTCTACGAGTGTGTCAGTCACAGCGGTAATATGACTTGCTGACACTCCGAGAATGGAAGCGAATTCCGTTACTTTTTTTGCACCTTGCTCACGCAGCAGATTTAAAATAAGAAATTCATTCCGAGATAATTCGTTTTCGAGCAGGCTGTTAATTTCATAACGGATCTGCTTAAATACGGTTCTCAGTAAAGTGTCCATTTCGTACATCATTTGTTTTCTTTGTTCCAATCATTAAACCCCCATTATATTTTAAAGATACGACGTCATGCTTTCTTTTATTTTGGTATACAAGTCGTATCATTTTCATTATTTTTTATCATGTTATAATATGATGATACCATTTTTTAAATGAAGGGGGCACTAATATGTCTGAAAAACAAGAATTAGCCACATTTGCAGGAGGCTGCTTCTGGTGTATGGTTAAACCTTTTGATGAACAGCCGGGCATTATCAAAGTTGAATCAGGGTATACTGGCGGACATACAGTGAATCCGACCTATGAGGAAGTATGTACAAATACAACGGGACATAGAGAAGCGGTTCAAATTACGTTTGATCCTGACGTGTTCCCATATGAGAAGCTGCTAGAGCTGTATTGGCAGCAAATAGACCCAACAGACGATGGCGGGCAATTTGGCGATAGAGGGGAATCTTACCGTACAGGTATTTATGTTCATCATGACGAGCAGCGAAAGCTAGCTGAAGCATCGAAAGAGCAGCTGAGCCAAAGCGGGATTTTCAAAAAGCCAATCGTTACAGAAATTTTAGACGCAGGTCCTTTTTATTCAGCAGAGGAATATCATCAGCATTATTATAAGAAAAACAAAATGCACTACGAACGATATCATGTCGGTTCGGGCAGAGCCGGTTTTATTGAGTCCCATTGGAGTGATAAATAATGGCAAATGAAAAAGAAAAGCGTATAAAAGAATTAAATCGCATGCAGTACGAAGTCACGCAAAATAATGGCACAGAGCCGCCATTTCAAAATGAATTTTGGGATCATAAAGAAGAAGGTATCTATGTGGATATCATTTCAGGAAAGCCGCTTTTTTCTTCTTTAGATAAGTTTGATGCCCACTGCGGATGGCCAAGTTTTACAAAACCGCTTGAAGAGGAAGAAGTAGCAGAGAAGGTTGATACGAGTCATGGAATGGTGCGGACAGAGGTTCGCAGTAAAACAGCTGATTCTCATCTAGGTCATGTTTTTCCTGATGGACCAGGGCCAAACGGTCTTCGGTATTGTATTAACTCAGCCGCTTTAAAGTTTATCCCAAAGGATGATCTTGAAAAAGAAGGCTACGGGGATTTGAAACATCTATTTGATTGATCCATTTAAAAATCGTCACATGGAAAGCAGCTGCTTCCGTGTGACGATTTTTTATTTTTTATGATGTGTATGATGTAATTGTTCGATGATGTGGAACAGCTTTTCTTTTGTAATGAGCGGTGCTTCTTTTGAGGTGTAATTCGTTAAGTCGACTTTTTGAAAGGCAGGGTGCAAATGTGGTCTCGGTAAAATGGCATAAAATTGTTCATGTTCAAACAGTGCATCTGCTTCGTGCGGAAATGTGAGCTCCTCGTGAAGCTTTTCGCCAGGTCTTTTTCCGACTACAAGAATATCCGGAGATTTAGCATTGATTTGAGCGGCATATTCATGAAACGCTTTTAGGAGATCGGCAAGCTGTAAGGACTCCATCTTGAGAATGAAGGTTTCGCCGCCTTTCATCATGATTGCTGCTTGAAGTGTGAGGGAAACAGCCTCTTCAATGGACATAAAAAAACGTGTCATATGAGGATCAGTCACGGTCAAAGGTTTTTCATTTAATAGCTGCTGGAGCATGATCGGAATCACGGAACCTCTAGATCCAAGCACATTGCCAAAGCGTACAGAGCAAAACTTGGTTTTTTTATTTGGAATACTTTCGTTTGCTTGGAAAAATAGTTTTTCTGAAATCAATTTTGTTGCACCCATGGCATTCGTTGGAGAAACCGCTTTGTCAGTGGAGATGTTGACGACATGACTCACTTCATGTTCAATTGCGGCTTCAATGACGTGCTGCCCGCCGATGATATTCGTTTGAACAGCTTCGAACGGATTATCTTCACAAGTGGGTACTTGTTTTAAGGCCGCTGCATGGAAAATGATATCCACACCCTTGACGAGCTGTCTCACGCGGCTTGCATCCCGGACATCTCCTAAAGCGAATGCGACCTCTTGATGATCTGCGTACTCATTTTTCATCATGTATTGTTTGCTGTCATCTTTACTGAAGACGATTATCTTCTTTGGAGAGCAACTTGTTAATTTATTCACGATTTGCCGGCCGATTGACCCCGTACCGCCTGTAACCAATATTGTTTTGTCACGAAAAAAGGTCTTCAAAGTCGTTTCTATCTGTTTGGACATATCTAATCCCCCAACTCTCATTTCTCTACTTTGCATCATATGTGAAAGAGCGGCATTCGTTTGAGGAAAAGAACCACTTCATGTATAAATTAGGTGAACAAATTATAACCATCTGCTTGTCGTCTTAATAGAATATGGAGAGATAAGAGATCAACTAGAAAAACGAGAGACCTGAATACTTCAGTACTGCGGTCAGCTCGGGCAGAGAAGAAAATTGTAGGGAGCTGTGCGCGAGGGGAGAAGAGAAGACATGTATAGGGGAAATCGTATTTTAGCCATGATACCTGCATTTAGAAGTCACGACGGCCGGCATGATGAACACATACGCATATTGGCTGAGAGGCCGCTTATCTATTGGACCATTCAGCCGTTACTGCAAATGATTGAATTAGATGAAGTCATCGTCTCCTCAGAGGATGTCAATACGCAAATCATTTCATCTCATTACGGAGCAAATGTGATTGAACTGCCAAGCACACATGTGACAGATCAAACGCCGTCACTGTTAGCTGTGAAGCATGCGCTTGCTTATTTAGAGCGGGAGGGAAAAACCTTTGATATTGTGCTGTATCTGCATCCAGCGTCTCCTCTAAGACAGCCGGCAGATATCGAGAAGTGCTTGCAGCTTTTAGTGGAGGGGGGATATGACTGCACCGCATCTTTTACAGAGGCGTTAGAAAACCCAAATGAAACTTGGACACTGCATGAAAACAATGAAGCTACTTTATATAAGGACAATCATTACTTTTTCATGCCAAGGCAGGAGCAGCCATATACGTATGGCCGGCTAAATGGTGCGGTATATGCTTTTCATGCTCTCATTATGCCAAAGAATGCATTCATTCCTTTTTAGAAGGATCTGTCGGAGCATATATGATGGATCACACGCAGTCGCTTGTGGTGAAACAGGAGGCAGACCGGAAAGAGGCGGAGAAAATCTTATTAGCTCGCCGAGATGCGGAAGATCATGCATAAGCTGGCATTCAACGAGAAAAAGCGCCCAGTCATAGGGCGCTTTCAGCGTGTAGACAAACCCTCGCATTCGGTGTCAGGTCTGCGCTCCGGTGCTCACGAATGTCAAATTCGCTCCGCTCCGGTACTCGCCCTTCCTACACTGCAAAGGTTTTCTATCACGCTGAAAAGAAGACAAAGGGCTAAAATCAAGAACATTTTAGCCCTTTGTCAACAATTTGAAAGCGCCCAGTTATAGGGCGCTTTTTACAATGTCATAAAGCCTTTGTGGCATCGTATCAAATGTATTCCAGCGAACGGCTTGCTCATAGTTGTTCAGTGCGGCCGCCTTTCTTTCACCTGCATTTGATCCATAGTATTCCACCTGTTTTATCAAATCATCCTCATCTTTGTAAAAAGCAAAGCTTGAAAAAGCAGGCGGTGGATGTAGATCCGTCAATTGAAAACTTCCAGTTGCAGCAATGTCAAATGCTCTGTTATTGAGGCTCATATTTTGAATCATGGCTTTGTTTTTGTTATACGCAAATTGAGCCGGCCTATGCGGATTCAGGACAATTGCTGTCTGCTGATAGATGTCCGCCATTTGCTGAGGACTCAGCCAATTCGTTATCAGTGTGAAATCACGATAATGTCTCCGTGATTTATTTAAGTGACGGTGCCATTCCTTACCTGCAACGAGAATACGCCATTTGTTTTGCTGCAAGAGTGTATCGATGGCTTTGATGCGGTTGGGATAAGGGTAGCCAATGAGAGCAATGTCATACGTGCACATCTCTTCTGGCGATTCATTTTTCTGAAAGACACGTGTATTTGCCGGAATGGGAAAGTAGTGCGTATTTAGAGCGCCTAATTGTTTATAAAATGGCAAAACCCCTTCATCAATCGTTAATATAAGTTGAGCTTCATGTGCGCAAGCAGCTGACACATCTGTATAAAAGGGATCTTCTGTCATCCAAAGAACAATCGGGATTTTTTCTTGTTTGAATTGATGAAGCACATCTTCCGGAACATGATCACCGATCATCATCAAAACAAAATCCGGAGAAAATGTCCGGATTTTGTGCATGTTAGTGGGTAGAGATTCTCTATCAATCTTTACACATGAAAAGGGGGAATCAATGAAGCTTTCTTCTACCCATTGATCAAACATGTGATAGATTCCGCCGTAGCCAGAACTGATATAAAGAAGCTTCATGATGATCCTCTCACATTAAGATGTGAATGTAACACTTTCAACTTTATCTACATCTAATAGAGTCGTTGCTGAGCCTGTAGGTGTGACAGAGCTTTCTTGTGTAACAAATACAACGCCTGTTGAAGCATCGAATGATACAAATTGAACTGGCCCAATTAAATCTCCTGAGTCAGTGACAATGCTAATGACTGTTCCTGGTGCAAGTCTTGCAAAGATCCATCTTGCTGGCTGAGATACATCGAGTGTTGTAGCAGAATCTGAAGGTGATGCCTCAGCTGCCACTTCACTTAATAAATCGTTCAATTTTTCTTCCATTTGAACTCCTCCTTCTTCGAGATTAGCTGTTAATGCATGAGTAATTGGTTTGAAAAACACTTTCAATAGTTCCTTTTTTAATTCAGCACGCTTTTCGCTCATTTTTTCCCCATCCTTTCTTCATCAATTCAAACTCACCCCTATGTATATGCCGTTCATTTTTTTTGGCATAAGCAGAACGCTGATTCCTGATCTTTTTTTCATTTAATCACTTCACACATTTTTAAAAATGTTTTCAAATGCTGAGGCTAAATGAAGTGGCGCTCATACTCTAGTAAAGATTAAATGTGAAGAGAGAGGGATTATGAATGGAATTTGAACAATTATTAGATGGTTGGAACGAAGAATTACTAGAGTCGGAAGGAGTGCTTGAAGTTATCTTGATTTTACTTCTTCTTCGTCTTTTAGAAGAAAGTGGGGAAGAGAATGTGTCAGACATCAAAGAATTACTTCGTCCATGGCTTGAGCTTGGCATTCCAGTGCCGCGTGTTCATTTAGTCAATGGAGATGTACTTCAAAACGTGGTTGTCGTGCAATTGTTTGATACGGTTGCAGTATTTAAAAACGCGACAAATCAGCTAAGAGTGAGTGTTCCTTATGTGAACATTGTCAGCTGGGGGGCTTTTTAATCTAATCAAAAAGGATAATGATCATGAAAGTATCGGTGATTTTAACAAGCTACAATAAACCAGATTTCATTGATCGTGTGCTAAAGAGTATGGTAGATCAAACGTATCCGCATTGGGAGCTTTTGATTATGGATGATGGCTCAGAAGAGGGCACCATTCAAAAGATCCAGCCCTATTTAAGTGATGAACGCATTCAGCTGTATTCGCACACAGTTCATCCGGCAAAACGGCTGTTAACCGCACGATATGCGACGCTTATTAATGAAGCATTAACCCGTATAACAGGTGAGCTCATTTGTTATTTAACCGATGATACCGTGTACCATAAAGATCGTTTGCTTAAAATGGTGGATGTTTTTCGGTCGAAGCCTCACATAGATATTGTGTATTCCTCGCAGCGGGTCGTGCATGTTGATCAGCATTTAGTGGAAACGATGAGTTTTATTCGAGAAGCAGATCAAATCTTAGAGCATGCGTCCTTTCAAGTGGACCATTGTTCGGTCATGCACAGAAGCTGCTTGCTTCCACTGATTTATGAAAAATACGGACAATATTGGGACGATGAGCCAAAGCACTGGCATCATGCAGATTCTGTATTTTGGATGAGGCTGAATCACTTCGCTGCGTTTTTTCCATTAAAAGATGTACTGGATACAACGTATAAAACGCCTCATTCCTTTCATCATCTGTTTTCGAGTATGCCGTATGATTTAATTGACGGAACGGTCATTGAAAAAGAAGGAGCTTATTATCAAATCGCAGACGGGAAACTTCATGGAATTGAAAAACGCTGGATCAATGAAAAGAACAGGCGTGCGATCCGTGTTCCGCTGTTATGTGAGATGAAATATGAAATGAAAGAGAAGCTGGCAGTACCCAATTATACAGTTGTCACCGCAGATTATGGGAAAACGTTCTTTTATATTGAAGATCAGAAAAAAAGACGGTTTGCTTCAAAACGTGACGTGCAATATTTTCAGTTTCACCCAAAGGAGATCTATACGATTTCAAATGATCAGCTCCAGGCATTTGAGGATGGCAGCATCATTCAAGCTTCTCCAGTTTTCAGTCCGCCAAACAGGCGCCTGTTTAAATGGAAACAAGATGTTTATTTACTTGTGCATCATACCTTTTGCCGAATTGATCCTGAGGTCGTGAAGCGATTTGCTTTTTATCATCAGCCGATTAAGCTGTACCCATCCCAATTTGCGTTTTTTCAGGAAGGAAAGCCGATTGTGCCGCTGTATAGGGAATCGCTGCAAGAATTCGATATGTCTCTTTATCAAACATCCGGACGAAAGCACTCCTCATAAGAGGGGTGCTTTTTTCGCAATGATTGCAGGAAGTAGAAAGGAAAAAGCGAAACATGAAAAGGACAGGAACCTTTAAGAACGATCAAGCCGCTGAAAACTTGGCAATTGATGCCGGTTTTTTGGCACTGAAAGTGAGGGGGAAAGAATGGGGAAGGATGTCGAAAGAGCAGATTGGTTTGAATTGATTTTAGAAGCTATTGATGAAGCCATTCACGTTGTAGATGATCGAGGGATGACGATTTTTTACAATCATAATGCCGCTAAGTTTGACTCTTTACAAAAAGAAGAGGTGATTGGCAAGTACATCCTTGATGTGTATCCCTCTTTAACTGAAAAAACAAGTACGCTCATGCATGTGTTGCGAACAGGAAAGCCCATTTATCATTCGCTGCAAACCTATTTGAATAAAAATGGAGAAAGGATTGAAACAGTGAACACGACATTGCCTATTATCGAAGATAACGAGTTAATAGGCGCGGTCGAAGTCGCAAAAGATGTTTCAAAGCTGTCAGCCCTTTCCAATCGTTTAGATCAAAAAAAGCGGACACAAGATGCGGCTGAGGTCGTACAAATGCATGATTTTGCTTCATTTTTAACAAATGATCCGCTTTTAAAAGAAATGCTTGAAAGGGCAAAAAAAGCAGCTGCTTATCCATCATCAGTTGTTGTCTACGGGGAAACAGGGACAGGAAAAGAAGTGCTCGTTCAAGCCATTGTCCATGAATCTGATCGAAAAAATCAAGTGTTCATTCCGCAAAACTGCGCAGCACTCCCAGAGTCGTTACTTGAGAGCCTATTGTTCGGATCTGTCAAAGGGAGCTATACGGGCGCGCTTGATCGCAAGGGACTTTTCGAATTAGCTGATGGGGGCACACTTTTTCTTGATGAGCTGCAAGCGATGCCGCTCACGCTGCAGACGAAATTATTACGTGTGTTAGAAGATGGCGTGGTACGCCGCATCGGTGATGCAAAGTCCATTCAAGTGGATGTTCGGCTCATTACTGCGCTCAATATAGACCCATTCGAAGCAGTGAAAAAGCAAATTTTAAGAGAAGATTTATTTTATAGACTGCATGTATCATCTTTTCATATCCCGCCGCTTCGTGAAAGAAAGCAAGATATCACGCTGCTATCCCGCCACTTCATTCAAACCTATCGTCAGCAGTTTTCAAAAAACGTTACACGCCTTTCTGAAGAAACGGAACGATTGTTTATGGCGCACCACTGGCCTGGGAATGTCAGAGAATTAAAACATACAATAGAACATGCTGTGTTGATGATGCCAAAGGAAGCGGAAGAGATCATCCCTTTATACCTTCCGGCTCATTTACGTGAGCAGAAGCTGGAACAAGAAACATCTGAATTCTCCTTAAAAAATCAAGTGTCTTCATTTGAACAAACATTGATTCAAGAAGCTTTACATCAGCATAATGGGAATATTAAAAAAACCGCCGCTGCTTTAAAAATCCCTCGACAAACGCTGCAATATAAATTAAAGAAATATGCAGATGCCGAAATATAGGCACAACATCCAATTGAATATGACGGGTAAAAGCTCCTTTTGTAAAGAATAGGGGCATTTTCCCATGTTGGCACATAACTTGCATAGTATAAAGTGAATGCTGATAGGGGGAATGGATATGAATCAGAAATTGTATGAACCGGCACGTCACTGGAAGGACATTGAGCTTTGGAAGGATGTACCTGAGGAAAAGTGGAACGACTGGATTTGGCAGCTGACGCATACCGTGAAAACGCTTGAGGATTTAGAAAAAATCGTAAACTTAACAGAAGAGGAACGAGAAGGGGTGAAGATTTCCACCAAAACCATTCCACTCAACATTACACCCTACTATGCCTCACTGATGAATCCAGACGATCCAAGATGTCCAATACGTATGCAATCTGTGCCAATTGCAGAAGAGCTTCATAAAACAAAATATGATCTGGAAGACCCGCTGCATGAAGATGAGGACTCACCTGTCCCAGGGCTCACGCACCGATATCCAGATCGTGTGCTGTTTCTTGTGACAAATCAGTGCTCCATGTACTGCCGTTATTGTACGAGAAGACGTTTTTCCGGCCAGATTGGTATGGGTGTGCCGAAAAAGCAGTTAGATGCTGCAATTGGATATATTAGAGAAACACCTGAGGTGCGGGACGTGTTAATTTCTGGCGGAGATGGGCTTTTAATCAATGATCAAGTGCTTGAATACATTTTGAAAAACTTACGAGATATTCCGCACGTTGAGATCATTCGGATTGGAACCCGCGCGCCGGTTGTCTTTCCGCAGCGTATTACAGATGAGCTGTGCGAGATTTTGAAAAAATATCACCCAGTTTGGCTGAACACCCATTTCAATACAAGTATTGAAATCACAAAAGAAGCAAAAGAAGCGTGCGAACGTCTTGTGAATGCCGGCGTTCCTGTAGGGAATCAGGCCGTCATCCTTGCAGGTATTAACGACAGTGTGCCGATTATGAAGAAGCTGATGCACGATCTTGTGAAGATTCGGGTCAGACCATATTATATTTATCAATGTGATTTATCTGAGGGCATTGGCCACTTTAGAACGCCGGTATCAAAAGGGCTTGAAATCATTGAGGGCTTAAGAGGACATACGAGTGGTTACGCAGTACCAAGCTTTGTTGTAGATGCGCCAGGAGGCGGAGGGAAAATTGCCTTACAGCCAAATTATTTATTATCGCAAAGCCCTGAGAAAGTCGTCCTTCGTAACTTTGAAGGTGTCATCACCTCTTATCCAGAACCAGAGCATTACGTCGCAGGCCAGGCAGATGCGTATTTTAATGAAATTTATGAAGAGAAACAAGAGCCGGCAATTGGTATTACCGCACTATTTGAGGATGAAGCGAGATCGTTTACGCCTGAGAATTTAAGCCGAATGAAACGTAGAGAAGCATATGAGACAAATCCTGAGCACGACACACTTAAAAACAAACGTGAAAAACGAGATGAATTAAAAGAGAAGAAATATCAAGCGCAGCTCAAAAAAGAACAAACCGTAAAGGAGGAGAAATAGCCTTGCTGACATGTGATTGGTGTGAGGAAAACAAAGCAAATGCGGAGCAGACAACAGTCTATTGGGAACTGATCACGGGCACACAATCAATTGAAATCATCGAAACGCCGTCCATTTCCTGCACGCACTGCGGGATGATCTATCAAAAAGATGAGACGGTCAAAGAGATTGAGGATCAATTAATTTTAGTGGATCAGACAAAACTTCCAGAAAAAATCTCCTACGAGGAATTAATGAGCATGGAGCGGTTATTAAAGCGAAATTACTTTGACTTTTCATCATAAGTTGTACCTCCGCCTATACAAGTCATCAAATTGCTGTATAATATAACAACAAAATAGTGTGTCGCGGAGGGAAAAACAGGTGAAGTCGTTTTACCATTATTTAATGAAGTTCAGACATCCAAAACCGAAAGATGAAATCAGCCATTTCGCAAATGCTGCGTATGAGGATCACAGCTTTCCTAAAGCTTCCACAGATTATCATGAGCTGTGCGCTTATTTAGAATTAAATGGTGATTATTTAAGCTCAATGACAACATTTGACGAAGCGTTTGAGCAATACGAAGTAGAAGTCAAAAAAAAATAACACACAACCGCTTATCCGAATGGAGAAGCGGTTTTTTCATGAGAAATAAAATGGCGTTTTGCATGGTGTGGTTGCCCATGCAGAATTCCTTGCGCCGGCATACGATACGTTAAGACCAAAAGTCGGGCAAGGGGGAGACAGAATGAAGGCGAAAGCACCAAAATATCAAGTAGGGGATATTGTCGTCGTTGTCATGTACGGCACAGTCGGAACGATTACAAAAGTCCATCAAATTGACCAGCACTATTTATATGAGGTCAATCATAATGAGGTGCTTTATTTTGAAACATCACTCCAGCTTTACGATGAGTATAGCGGAGTGATTGTCGACACAGAAAAGCTGGACATTGAATATGAGTTCCTCATTGGCGATGTTGTTTATGTAAAAGATTACGGAAAAGAGTTATTTAAAATCATCGGGCATCGGACTGAAATTTGGCGTTACCTTGAAGATGGCTGGGAAGATGTCATTTACGAACTCACGAGGCTGAAAGACGGAGAGTGGCTGGAAACAGAAGAGGAAGATTTAACGCTTGTCCTAAGAAAATATGAGATGGACCAGTTTGTTCATCAGCTTCTTTTTGTGCATTACGTCGGAGAAACCTCAAAAGAGTTAGAAGAAGATATGGTCCAAACGGCTCTATTACAGCTAGAAGAGAAACAAGAAAGCGAATCTTCACTTGAATTTCTGGCTGTATCTATAGTGGATGAGCTTCTTGATATTTATAACGATTATAAAATTCTCTATGAATTTTTCAAAGATCCAGAATATAAGGATATGATGGATTTTATTTTGGAAAGTTTACACGAACATTTTGGTTAAAGAAAGACTTGTCCTAACACGAATAAAAAATAAGGCACACAGAAAAATGCAATCACATAAAACCATCCCCTCAAGATACGGCCCATCACCTGATCAAAAGTTTCTCCATCTAATATGCTTAACCATTTCATTCTTTCAAGCCCCTTTTCTTTTTGTTTACTGCATTTATATGTATGGAATGAGCCATTATGACAAACTGTAATAAAAAACAGCCGGCGTTCATACATCATAAAAAAGGAGGCGGAATGCAATGAAAGAAGCAGATTTGGTGATTGATACAGAGGAAATTGCGGAGTTCTTCTACGTGGAGCTGATCAAAAGAGGGTACATACCTGCTGAGCTTGAAACATTTGAGCTGGCTGACATTACATTTGAATATATGCTGAAAAAAGCAATGATAGTTGAAGAAGAGGCGTGGTAGGCACTATACTTTGAAGAGATTCTGAAGAGAGAGGGAGGGGAATCCTTCGCGTGTACATCCTATTTCTTTTCATTTTGTTTGGCGCCATTGCTGCGCTCATGGTATCTGGGGCTTTTCAAGATTTGGACAACCAGATCATCTTATGGTTTGAAAGCATCAGATTCCCTTTTTTAAATGATGTCATGCTGGCTTTGACGGACTTAGGCATCAGCGCGCTGCTCGTTCCAATCATGCTCATTTTTAGTGTGGTCTTGTTTATGTATAAGCGCTACTACTCTATCATGATGCTTTTTCTATTATATCTCACAGAAAAAACAATCAATCATGAATTAAAGGGGCTGTTTGCTAGAGAGCGTCCGGCCTTTGATCACCTTGTAGTTGAAACGTATTACAGCTTTCCGAGCGGACATTCGATGAATGCAGCCACCATCTACCCTTTTATTGCTTATCTATTAGTTGAAATGATCCCATGGCTGAAAGAAAGACAAAAAATCGTCTATTTGATCACAGGGCTTTGCGTTCTGGCCATTGGCATCAGCCGGATGTATATCGGGGTGCATTATTTGACAGATGTTGCAGGAGGCTTTGCGATAGGACTCGCTTTATTTCTTATTTGTAAAAAGATTGACGAAAGATTGCCTGTCATTCGACAAAAATAGAAGAAGGAAATTGACAGATCCCAGCCAATTTTATATAAAAGGGGAGGGATTTGAATGCAATTGACGTTGAGATTTTTTCAAAAGAAACCTTCAGCATTTCACTTAACCATTTATCAGACACCTGAATATGGCGCTGCAAGCGGGCATCAGCCTGTGTACCGGACAAAGATTGGCGGCAGAACACACCTTGATGTACTGGAAAAAGCATTCTCGACATTTAATGTACATGATACAGTCCCTAATGATTACAATGCGCGGTTTATCACAACAGGTGATATTGTTGTGATTGATGATAAGAAAAAGGGGAAGTGCTATTATCAGCTCTCTCCGGCAGGGTGGAAACGCAGTGAAGAACTAATGACGATAGGTTAAATAGATCATGAATGATGCCAGCTTGAGATCCAGCTGGCATTTTCCTTTTTAAGCTCGATCGTTTATAATAAATAGGATAAAATACATAGTAAACGTAAGTGGAGGCTAAAAAATGAGTGTACATATTGGAGCAGAAAAAGGACAAATTGCAGAAACGGTATTGCTGCCAGGCGATCCGCTTCGTGCGAAATATATTGCAGATACATATTTAGAAGATGTTGAGTGCTATAACGAAGTACGCGGAATGTATGGCTATACTGGAACCTATAAAGGGAAACGTGTTTCTGTACAGGGCACTGGAATGGGCGTACCGTCTATTTCAATTTATGTGAATGAACTCATTCAAAGCTATGATGTTCAAAACTTAATTCGCGTTGGATCTTGCGGAGCCATCAAAAGAGATGTTCATGTACGTGACGTCATTTTAGCCCAGACATCATCAACAGATTCACAAATGAATCGTGTGGCATTTGGACCGATTGATTATGCGCCATGTGCTGATTTTGGCCTGCTCAAGAAAGCCTACGACACAGCAGAAGCAAAAAATGTCGCTGTACGTGTCGGAAATGTATTTACAGCAGACCAATTTTACAATGAAAAACCACTTGAGCTCATGGCTCAATATGGTATCCTAGCGATCGAAATGGAGACAACCGCTCTTTATTCTCTTGCAGCAAAATTTGATCGAAAAGCGTTATCAATTTTGACTGTGAGTGACCACGTTCTAACAGGAGAAGAAACAACGGCTGAAGAGCGTCAAACAACGTTTGATGAAATGATCTTAATTGCGCTAGACTCCGTTTTATAATAGTATAAAGGGTGTGCTACAATGTAGCGCATCTTTATTTTTTTAGAAGAGCAAAAGGAAGGTATGTCATGAAGAAAAGCTACAAAATACTCTCAATCGCATCGATTCTTGGTTTGACAGCCGCACTATCAGGCTGCCAGTTGCTGGATCAAAAAAGCGGTACATCTGAATCAAACAAAACAAACGAACAAAAAAACGCAGCAAGTTCATCTCCCCAGCACAACTCAAACGATAAGGCAGATTCATCGAATCAAGAGCTGACGTTAAAGAGTGAATATTTCAATGACATCAAGGTTGTGAGTGGTCTGAAAACCATTCAAAATCCTGAAAATGTGCTAGCACTTGTCAACAAAGAATATGCATTACCAGGAACCTATAAACCTTCTGATCTCGTTGTACCAAAAGTAGAATTCTCTTTTTCGGAAGATATTGAAAAGCGATATATCCGCAAAGAAGCAGCGGAAGCGCTTGAGAAGTTATTCAAAGGTGCAAAAAAGGAAAACTTCGAGCTTGCTGCAGTATCTGGCTATCGCTCCTATGACCGTCAAAAAGTCATTTTTGATAGTGAGGTCAAATTAAAAGGCAAAGAAAAAGCACAAGAAGCAGTCGCTTTACCAGGCGAAAGTGAACATCAAACAGGTTTAGCCATGGACATTTCCTCAAAAAGTGCCGGTTTTGAGATCTCTGAAAAGTTTGGTGAAACACCAGATGGCAAATGGGTGGCTAAAAACGCCTATAAATATGGCTTTATCATCCGTTATCCAAAAGGAAAAGAAGACATTACGAAATACGAATATGAGCCGTGGCATCTGCGCTATGTGGGAAAAGAAGCCGCAAAAGCGATGCATGATCATGATTTAACATTTGAAGAATACATGAACAAAGTAAAGAAAATCTAAACAAGTTAAAGGCCTCCCAGCTATTCGGGAGGCCTTCTCTTATTCTTCTTTTAAAAAAAGAACAATCCTGCTAATGCGAAGCCGGTAATGAAACCGAGGCCGATGCCATACGCTGCACCCCAGCCATAATATCCGCCCCAATAGCCAAAGCCAAAGCCTCCGCGAGACCCGCCGACTGGACGAATATAAACTTTGCGGTTTGTCACACGCTCAATGCGTCCGACGTGTACTCTGCCATTACGGTCAGTAATTCTAGCGACTTTCCCCATGTGCTGCTGACAAAGCTTGTAGTAGCGCTCCATGTTTTTCCTCCTTATGACAAACTCTTTTCACTCTTATCCTATGCGAGAGACTTCATAGAGTTTGGACAAAACATATAGGAGATTCGCTCATTTTATACGGTACATTCAAATAGAATGTGGCTTAGCTGCTTTCGGTGTGCTTGAATGAGATCGTAGTGTGTTTGCAGTGTCTCGTAAAGAGAAGGCGGTATGTGTTCAGATAATGCCATCTCTGTCGGTTCCTCCTGCACCATATGTTCATCGAATGAAAGAATCTGAATGTCACGGAAGCCTGCTGCTGTTAACTGCTCCTTCCATTCTTCAAGCGACAAGAGCGAGTGAAAGCCGTAAAAATTTCGAACAGCTGCCAGCTCTTCAGGCGTAAGAGGGGCTTTTAACACAGCTTCATTTGCAATCAGTTGACTGCCAGGAGCAAGCACACGTTTGATTTCAGCTAGTGCATCAGGCAGCTTGGTAAAGCTTAAAACAGATTCACTGATGAGTAGAGAGAACGCTTGATCTGGAAAGGGCAGCTGCTCAATGGATGCCTCTAAAGCACGGATCGGCAGTTCCTCCCGTTTGAATCGCAGGTTCGCCTTTTCAATCATCAATGGATGCGTATCAATGGCCTCCACCTGATAACCAATATTTCCTAAATAGGCGGCGGTCTGTCCTGTACCGCATCCAGCGTCCAGTATTCGTGCATGAGGCGGCAGTTTTATATGCTCAATCATCGTTTTTGTTAACTCAATTCCGCCAGGATGGGCACCTGATACGCCAAAATAAGCAAGCATTTCTACATAATCACTCATATAATCCCTTCTTTCCTTATCCTGTTCCTCTCTAAAGATTATGCAATAGAGGGGCAAATGGCTTATCTTTTCAAATAGAAGTTGATCCTTTGGTTGACGGATGAAGCCTCGTCCTTGATAATAATGAAAGGAGATAAAGGTGGTGTTTTTTTGAAAAAACAAATGAAGTTCGTGGTAGCCATTCTCGTGACTGCTGCACTGTCCTCAGCGATTACATTTGTGATCACAAAACAAGGTGCTGTCAGCGTCTCAGGAGACGAGAAGTTTAGTAAACTCATGGCTGCGTATACGAAGGTAAAGGATGAGTATTACGAAAAAACGGATGATCAAAAACTAGTAGATGGTGCGATCCAAGGAATGATTGCATCACTTGATGATCCATACTCTACATATATGGATCAGGAGGAAGCCGAAGGATTTAACAATACCATTTCTTCTTCATTTGAAGGAATTGGTGCACAAGTAGAAGAGAAGGATGGACAAATTTTAATTGTCGCGCCGATTAAAGGCTCTCCTGCTGAAAAAGCTGGTTTGAAACCTCATGATCATATTTTAAAAGTGAATGGAAAAAGCACCAAAGGAATGTCGGTCAATAAAGCAGTCTCTCTCATTAGAGGGAAAAAAGGAACGGATGTTAAGCTGCATCTTAACCGTCAAGGAGTCGGCAATGTAGATGTGACCATCACAAGAGACACGATTCCGCTTGAAACGGTGTATGCAAAACTCACAAAAGACAAAATAGGAGAAATCCAAATTACGTCCTTTGCTGAAACCACATCGAAAGAGCTGGATAAAGCAATTGATGACCTTGAGAAAAAAGGGGCAAAAGGTTTTGTCATTGATCTGAGAGATAATCCAGGCGGCATCATGACAGAAGCCATTGAAATGAGCAATGACTTTATTGATAAAGGGAAAGTCATCATGCAGGTTGAAGAAAAAGGGAAGAAACAAGTGTACAAGGCTGAAAAAGAACGCAAAGTCCATCAGCCGGCAGTTGTCCTTGTAAATGGCGGTTCAGCCAGCGCTGCTGAAATCATGGCGGCGGCTCTGCACCAATCTTCAGGCATTCAAATTGTGGGTGAAAAGACGTTTGGCAAAGGAACTGTTCAAAATGCGCAAAACTATAATGATGGTTCTAGTGTCAAGTTAACCATTGCAAAATGGCTGACACCAGACGGTTCTTGGATTCACAAAAAAGGTATCGAACCACAGGTGAAAGCAGCTCTCCCAAGTTATGCAAAGCTGCCGTACTTAAGCCCGAAAAAATCATATGAGCTAAATGACAATGGAGATGAAGTCAAAGCAGCTCAAAAAATGTTCCAAGCGCTTGGCTACAAAGCAAAAGCAAACGGTGAGTACGATCAAGCATTCCAGTCTATCGTCAAAAACTTCCAAACAGACAACGATCTCAAGGCAGACGGTATTCTGACAGGAGATACAACGACCGTTCTGATGACAAAGATCCAAGATAAGCTAAAGAACAACGATACACAAATGAAAAAAGCCATTGAAGTCTTGAAAAAAGAAATGAAATAAAAAAAAGCAGTCCTCATCAGGGGACTGCTTTTTCTTATCCTTTCACTTCGTTTGTGATCGCTTCTGTTTTTTCATGATCCTTTTCAAATAGATCATTCATGACAGAATTGGATGTGACCTTGTTTTGGAAGAATGGATTCAAAATCAAGATAACGACGACGTTTGCTAGTAAACCAAGAAAACCTTCGTAAAGACCAAACGTAACTTGTGAGATATTCGCTGTAAAGGTAACGATGATTCCAACGACTAACCCGGCAATCGTTGCTTCTCTCGATTGTTTTTTCCAGAATAAGCTGATGGCAATAGCTGGGAAGATTTGAACCATTCCTGAAACACCAATGAGCTGAAGCGTGACAAGTGCAGTTGGGAACAGCATCCCGAATAAAAGAGCGAGCCCGATGACGATAAACACCATCGAACGTGTAATGATGGTCAATCTTTTAGGTGACACATTCGGATGAATTAAGTCACGGTATAAATTATTGGCAAATAAATTCGATGCGCCAATGGCCATGATGGAGCATGGAATGAGGGAAGCCAGTGCAATCGTTGAATAAGCGAGCCCCTGCATCACACCGCCATATGATGTTTGAATTAAATGAAGAAGAGCAAATCTTGGATTTGTATCTTCTGGTAAGACTAAAAAAGCAATAAATCCAAGGAAGATGACCAAAATCAATACAATATTATAAAGAGGCAAAAACATGCTGTTTTTACGGATGGCATCTGCGCTTTTGGCTGTAAAAACCCCAGTTGCTGCGTGTGCCCACATAAACAAAGCAAGAGCAGAAACGCCTGAAGCAGTAATGAACCATAAAATGCCCTTAGGACCGCCTTCAGGGATTGTTAGAAGCTGAGGGGCTTCTTTGGCTAACGTGTTCATCATCGGTGTCCAGCCGTTAAAATGAATAATTGGCAGTGAAACGACCATAAACAGCATGATCACCCAAACGAGAATATCCTTAATAATGGCTGTATATGTAGGACCTTTAATACCACTGAAAAATGTATAAAGTGCGACTAAAATAAACGATATAATAACTACTGCATTCACATTAATATAATTCGTTCCAGCGACAGTTAACGTATCTTGAATTCCGCTCAGCTGAAGACAAATATAAGGAATCAGCATAAGTACTCCAACAATCGCAATCAAACTGGATAACAGCTTGCTGTCAAACCGCTCACGTGCATAATCGGCAAGTGTTGTAAGGTTGTGATTTTTCGCTACCGTCCATAGTTTCGGTAAAAAGAAATAAGCAATAAAATAAGCTAGGACTGAATAAGGAATAGCGAAAAAAGCGACGCTTCCAGCTGTATAAGCTGTACTTGTAAGCCCTAAAAAGGTATAAGCTGTATATAAGTCTGCGCCAACGAGGAACCAGACGAGCAGTCCGCCAAATTTTCTTCCGCCGACAGACCATTCTTCTACTGACTGTCTTGATGATTTGTCACGACCAGCGGCAAATCCGATGACCACGACGATGAAAATAATACTTGCAGTAATCAATAAAGCTGTTAAATTTCCTTGCATTAGTCAGTTCCTCCATTTGAATGTTGCATCTTATAAATGATAAATGTGCAAATTGGTGTGAGTACAATCCATAGCAAGAGCCAGAAGTGGAAAAAGGGCAGGCCGATGACAAATGGATGAATGCGGTTCGCAAAAGGCAGCAATGCGAGCTGTCCGATGAATGGAATCGCGATTAGTAGTGCCAGCATCAATTTTTTGTTCATGATTTCCTCCTGAATATTTTGTAATTTCATAATAATAGCAGTTGTCAGATTAGATCACAAGACCATTTTCAGAAAAAACAATCATTTTAGCGAATATCATACTAATATAACGCTTTCATTCTTGAAAAAGGAGAAAGAGTGAAGTTGTAAAGAGGAGAAAGGTGAAAGAAAGTATGTAGAAATAATATTTAAAGCCAATAAAAAAGCCCCAGCATAAAGGCTGAGGCTTTGCCAATTTTTAAAGGAAATCAGATACTTCTTCGATGTCGAAACGGTTGCTTTTATGAGCTTCTTTCGCTGCTTTACCAACTGAAATCAGCATAACCGGCTCGTAGCGGCCGCTTACATTGAATTCTTTGATGTACGCGTCTTTACTGAAACCACCCATTGCACATGTATCATAGCCCATTGCTTTGGCCGCAATCATTAATTGCATAGCAGCTAATGAAGCATTTGAATACGCTGCTTCGCGTGCATATTGCTCGCTTTGGTATGCGCCATTGATTTGAGTCATCAATGTTTCTTTAATGTCTTCAGTAATGAAACCTTGTTCTGCCAGTTCGCTGTAGATTTTTTCGCCATTTTGGTTAGCTTCAAGGTCACCTAGAACTGCAATAACAGCTGATGCCTGTGATACTTGCTTTTGGTTGTAAGCGATTGGAAGTAATTTTGCTTTTGCTTCAGCACTATGGAAAACAGTGAAATGCCAATGCTGAAGGTTCCAAGCAGATGGTGCTTTTGTTGTGATTTCAAGAAGCTCTGTTAACTCTTCTTTTGTCATTTCATGAGAAGTATCATACTCTTTTACTGAAGCTCTTTGTTTTAAGATGTCAATTGTTTTTTGATCGGTCGCCATATGGATATTTCCTCCCGTTTTTGCAAATAATATGGTACAATAACTAAAAAGTGAGAAACTTACTTATTGTAACTAGAGTTATTTTAAATTGTACACCGTTAGTTTGTCAAACAATCATGAAAAGAAAGGCTGAAATTTATGGAATTCCAATTATGTCCACACATTCAGCAAGCTTTTTTACTCCTAGGCAAAAGGTGGAACGGTCTCATTATACATGTATTGCTTGATGGACCAAAGCGTTTTAAAGACCTCACAGACACGATCCCGTCGATCAGTCAAAAAATGCTCGCAGAGCGTTTAAAAGAGCTTGAGCAAGAAGGGATTATAGAGCGGACTGTCCTGCCTGAGACGCCTGTCAAAGTCATTTACAGTTTAACTGAAAAAGGGAATGCGTTACATGATGTGTTTCATGAGGTATCTCGGTGGGCAGGCGAGTATACAGACTCACACGGGAAAAAGGAGCAAGCCTAGTTTCAGGTTTGCCCAAACATTTTGACTCCTGATGAATATGCTGATGTTAGGCACATGACAAAGGAGGAGAAATGCATGTACCCTCATACTCCGTATTTTCGAGGCGGCGCCCCTGGCATTCCGCCATATGAATCCAGAGTCCCTTTGTTTTTTGGTTTTGGCGCTCCTTTAGTCGGCGGACTGCTTGGCGGATTTCTAGGAAGTGCGATTTTTAATTATCCCCGTCCATATTACCCGCCGCCACCACCGCCTGCTCCACCACCATATGGCGGCGGATATCCACCATACTATTAAGAAAAAAGAGTAAGCCTGCTTCCGTTCTTAAAGCAGGCTTTTTATAATGGAATATCAATTTCAGAAATTCCTGGATCATCATGCTTTAAAAACATAATTTCCAAAATGCCGTCTTGATACGACGCCTTCGTTCCTTTTCGTTTCACAGCAGCAGGGAGAACGACTTTCTTCTGCGTCCCTTCTTCAGGAAAATGATCAATAAACAGCAGATTGGCTGTATGTTTGATTTTGACTTTTTCTGTGTTCGGACGAGCAAGTTCAATTTTGACAAACACATGATCAGTCGTCTCGAACACTTCGACTTCTGGCTCTTTTTCTTTTTCGGCATCAGTTTCTCTCGTTTTTTGATTTTGAGAAAGGGGGTCCTGAAATGGGAACTGAGCAGGATAATTGGAGCCGAATACACTTTCCATGACTTGATTGACATACTGCTCAACGTCTTTAGGATCTGAATTCTTTAAGGCTTCTTTTGAGAACTGCTTTTGAAAAGGGAATAATCGGTTCCAGTCGAACATGTGAATCATCCTTTCTAAATGCCCTGAATTAGTATATGCCCATTCACCTGCGTGCGTGCTATAATATACGTTAGATTTAGAAAGGGATGGTTACATTGAACGAACAGCAATCAAAAGGTGTTCTCTACACGGCAGCATCTTTTACACTCTGGGGTTTATTCCCGTTATATTGGAAGCTGATGGAGCATATTTCGTCAGGCGAAATTTTAGCGCACAGAATTTTATGGTCATTTGTGTTTATGTGCGGTATTCTTTTGTATTTAAAACAAGTCCGCCCAGCAATGCAGACAGTGAAGGGTCTCATACTGGATGGTAAAGCATTTTTTTCATTACTTTTATCTGCTATTTTAATTTCGGTCAACTGGTATGTTTACATTTGGGCAGTCAATCATAGTCTTATGCTAGAAGCAAGTTTAGGGTACTATATTAATCCGCTTGTATCCGTTCTATTAGGCATTATTTTCTTAAAAGAACGACTAAATAAATTGCAAACCATTGCCATCCTCATTGCCGCATTTGGGGTGATCCTTTCAACAGTTCAATACGGGTCATTTCCTGTCGTTGCTTTCTTATTAGCCCTTAGCTTCGGCTTTTATGGTTTGATTAAAAAAAGGATGAGCTTCACGAGCGCGATTGGTTTGACGATTGAAACGCTGCTTCTCGCACCGGCCGCACTTGTGTACTTATTATTTTTCTTAAAAGAACCTGTTGTGACTATGAATCCTAACAGCTTCGGGTCGCTCGGTCTCTTATTTTTTGCAGGCGTTTTTACAGCCGTGCCGCTTCTTTTATTCTCAGAAGGCGCAAAAAGAATTCCACTTTATCAAGTGGGCATTTTGCAATACATTGCACCGACAATTACGCTGTTTTTAGGGCTGTTTGTCTATCACGAACACTTATCCGCAGCTAAAATTGTGACATTCCTTTGTATTTGGGTGGCGATTTTACTGTTTACCACCTCTCAATTACGCATGAAAAAAACAGCGAATTCTCATTAAGCCAAACGAGCAGTTTGCTTTTTTTTGCAGGCGGATCATGTCATAATAAGTTGTTACCAAAACTGTAGAGGTGATCATATGTCGTCAGCTCATGAGCTTGCAGCCGCCTATCAATCTTTATGGAAAAATCGTCAGCTTGATGTTGATGATATGTCTTCTTTACACGAGGCCATATGTGATGATTTACTTGATGCAAGAACACATCCGCGGGCAAGGAAATCATTACACCAAAAGTATGTGCTTGCTGTGGAGAGAATTTTAGAAAGTGAGCTTAAGCATGATCATCAGCTGCAACTGATCAGCTTACATACGAAAAAGCTGCGAGAATTAATTCAAAATGAAGGAAGGAACCACTCATGAAACCAATTCAAACGGAAGATGTCACAGCACATCTTGAATCGTTTTTAAATCGTCCAGTCTTCGTTCATCTTGAAACGACAACTGGTTCTTATTCAGCTCATGTAAATGAACAAAATATGACGGTTGTTGCGTATATCCGCAACGCGAAAGTCGTCTATTCACAGGCGAAAATAAAAGGACAAGGTCCATACCGTGTTGGAATGAAAACAGAAGATGGCTGGATTTACGCAGAAGGATTAACCGATTATGTGTTTGATGACCAAGGCCGCTTGCTATTAGCTGGACACTTGCCAGACGGCAAACTAGCGATTTCATTACAAATTAGTGAAACACCATTTCAGGTGTAGAAGAAAGGGTGACAAGTCATGAACGAACATGTACTAGTGATGCTGCCTCACCCCGATGATGAATCTTTTGGGGGTGCTGGTCTCATTGCACAAAGCAGAAAACGCGGAATTCCCGTCACATATGCATGCGGGACACTTGGAGAAATGGGCAGAAATATGGGAAGCCCAACATATGCGAACCGTGAAACACTTCCTGAATTAAGAAAACAGGAATTAATCAATGCCTGCAAAGAAATGGATATCACAGACTTACGTATGCTTGGCCTGCGTGATAAAACATTGGAATTTGAAGACGACGAGTATTTGGCAGATGTGATGGAAACCATCATTGATGAAGTCAAACCGACACTCATTGTGACGTTTTATCCAGGACACGGTGTACATCCTGATCATGATGCGACAGGTGAAGCTGTGATTCGTGCTCTTTACCGCAAGAAAAAAGAAGACCGTCCTGTCACATACTGCATGGCCATTACGAAGAATAGAGAAGAAGTCCTTGGATATGCGGATATTGTGATTGATATTACAGATGTTGCAGATATCAAATTAAATGCACTGAGAGCGCATAGAACGCAAACAGAGGGCATGTTGAGAGAGCTTGAACAAAAGCTGAAAAACAAAGAACCAGTTGTCCAAAAATGGTTTGATGAAGAAATTTTCTGGACGTATCAATGGAATGACTAAACAAAAAAGCAGCTGATCTATGTCAGCTGCTTTTTTGTGTTGTATTTAGTGATTCGATACATGCCTGAGTTGACGTTTTTGAATCAATCTGAGACGGATAAAGAGGACGATGGCGCCTGCGGCAAGCCCGGTAATCAGTCCGATCCAATAACCAAACGCCCCAAAGGAGGTATATGTGCCAATGAGATAACCGGCAGGAAGACCGATGACCCAGTAAGAGACAAAAGCAGCAATCAGCGTATAATTCACATCTTTATAGCCGCGCAGAGCCCCTTGAATGGGTGCAGCAATCGCATCTGACAGCTGGAAAAAGATCGCGTAAATCAAAAAGTGCTGTGTCATTTGTAAAACAGCTGATTCAGCTGTATATAAACCAGCGATCTCTGGTCTGAATAGCAAGATGAGGGCCGCCGTACATAATGAGAATAATACCGCCGTTCCAATGCCGATATAGCTGTAGCTTTGCGCGTCTTTATACCTCTTAGCCCCCGCTTCAAACCCAACAACGATCGTTAATGCCATTGAGATACTAAGCGGTAAAATATAAAGAATAGAAGCAAAGTTCATCGCTGCTTGGTGACTGGCGATAGTAATGGTATCAAAGTGCCCCATTAATAGCGTCACTGCGGCAAAGATACTCGTTTCAAAAAAGATCGCAAACCCGATAGGAAGGCCAATTTTCAGTATTTGCCCTATACGGGAGATATTCATTCGAGGCAGTTTTTGAAACAAACGAAATGAGGCAAATGGTTCTGCTTTAATGACAATACAAATACTCATGATGAAAATCGCCCAATACGTCATTGCAGATGCAAGACCGGCACCCGCGCCGCCAAGCTTTGGAAAGCCAAAATTCCCAAAAATCAATACGTAATTTAAAACAAAGTTAATAGGAAGTGCTGTGAGCGTGATGAACATTGTCACACGTGTTTTCCCTAATGCATCAATAAATGACCTTAGCACCGAATAACCAAACAGCGGAATGATGCCAAAAGCAAGAAAGCTGAGAAAATGCCGGGCAATATCCTCTACAGAGTGCTCGAGTCCAAGTCCTCCTAGTATGTAAGGAACGCTGATCGTACCAATGACAATCACAGCGATACTTAAAAGAAAGGATAAATAAATCGCCTGAAAGACAGCCCGGGGAACATCTTCTTTATGCCCAGCGCCCATCAGCTGAGCCACAATCGGAGTAACGGCCATCAAAATCCCGGCAAGTCCCGTATAAACAGGTGTCCAAATACTAGAACCGATCGCAACACCCGCAAGGTCTTCTGCACTCACTTTTCCAGACATCACCGTATCTAAAAAGGTAATAAGCGAAAGACCTGCTTGGGTGATTAAAATCGGAATCAAAATGGTTAAAAATAGTGTCAGCTTTGCTCGAATGCTATTCGTTTCTCTCATCATAAGTTCCTCTCTGAACAGAAATAACGAGAGGAATTATATCATGCTATGTAAAAAAATCAATTCTCCGTCGGATTATTTTTCTTAGATGGCTTCGTTTTTTTAAACATTTGGGCATAAATAAAAGAAAGACTGACAACACCTAAAATGCTGCAAGCATATTGGATGATTTTCTGAATGGTCATATTAAGCTCACCTCCATACAAATAGAATGTGCACAATTTGCTATTTTATAACAACAAGCGAAAGAAGGAGGGAAAAGATCAGATGATCCATCGGACGAACGAAGAAGTGATATTTAAAGCCGGGATGAGAACACATTTGATGAACATTATGAAGGATGCAAGTGACATCATTGATTCTCTTGATGAAACAGAGCAGTGTTTACTTTGTGATCTCGAAGCATTGCATGATCAGTTTAATGAAATGCATGCAGAGGCCTCGTCGTTTTATTTACAAGCGTATATGGAAGAATTCACACCAGGATTTGCTCAATTTTCTTTAGCCATTGAGAATTTATCAAAACAAAAGCATGGAGCACTCATTGTGATCCAAAGACGCGATGAGGTTGAGGATTTTATTCAAAAAGGGACAAACCTTCATGCGAAAATTAGCGCTTCCTTAATAGAAAGCATTTTCTACCCGGGAAATCCACTGCATGACGGTGCTCTTTTAGTCAAAGAAAATACACTTGTCTCTGCTGCAAATGTGCTGCCGCTTACATCGAAAAAAGTGAGTCCTTCGCTTGGCACAAGGCACAGGGCAGCGATCGGACTCTCTGGTATGACAGATGCACTTGTTCTTGTCGTATCAGAAGAAACGGGAAAAATGTCGTTTGCGAAAGAAGGCGTGCTTTACCCGCTTACCGTAAAAGATCCGGAAATAAGAAAATAAAAACGAACGCTGCATTCTTCATTCGGAAGGATGCTTTTTTATTTGCGGAGAAAAATCGACCAATTAAGTAAAAAGTCATTTGATACAGAAAAATTTGTCATGTAGAATAGAACTATGAAACTAGCAGTGTGCTTGTTTTGACAAATTTCTAAACGTCAACTTAAAAATTCCTTAAAAAATGTTTATAAATACAACAAACAGCCGATAGAAACGATATGGCTTTGTTTTTTAGCATTTTGAGTTGGCTGCTTTAGCCTATTTGTTATTGCCCAACGTCTTCATGTCGAGTAATATAATAGAAATAAAGATAAAATAGTGCAAGAGAAGCAGAACCATTAAATGCTAAACTCAAAACTAGTACATAAGTCTTAATGGACAAAATCACGAAAGGCGGAGATTCCTCTATGAAGAAAAAAGTAGTAACCGGCCTTACAGTTTCAGCGATCGCTGGCTCAGCTGTGTTTGCTGCACCGGCAGAAGCACAGACGATCAAGGTGAAAAGCGGTGACTCACTTTGGAAGATTGCCGAACAGTACAATACAACTATTTCGGAGCTTCAATCTCTTAATCAATTAAAAACGACAATGATTTTTGCAGGGCAAAGCTTAAAAATTCCTGGTGAAAAAAGCAAGAAATCCAGTTCATCAACAGGGTCAAAAGCAAAGAAATCAAGTGCTTCAACGACTTCCAGCTATACTGTAAAGCTTGGGGATTCTTTATGGCTGATCGCAAAAAATCATAAAATGTCAGTTGCAAGCTTAAAAAGCTTAAACAGCTTAAACAGCGACCTGATTCGTCCTGGTCAAAAGCTAAAGGTATCTGGCAGCACGAAGACGAGCGGAAGCCAGTCATCAAATTCAAACTCATCTTCAAATTCCAGCTCAAGCAATAAGACAACGAATTCAAATAGTTCATCATCTTCAAGTACATACAAGGTTAAATTAGGCGATTCACTTTGGAAAATTGCGAATTCGCTAAATATGTCGATTGGTGAAATCAAAACATTGAACGGATTAAAATCTGATATGATTTATCCGAATCAAGTATTGAAAGTAAAAGGAACGGCTGCATCAAAACCAAGTCAGTCAAAACCTACTACACCAAGCAATTCAAACAGTAACCAGTCTTCTAGCGGGAAAACAACATCTTATACTGTAAAATCAGGCGATTCGTTATGGAAAATTGCGAATCAATTCAAAGTACAGGTTCAATCAATCCGCACAGCCAACAACTTAAAAAGTGATGTGCTTAGAATTGGACAAGTATTAAAAATTAATGGTGCAGCTTCCGGCTCAACTGGATCGAATGGCTCTACGTCTAACGGTTCAACAAAGCCAGTCGACAATAACAAAAATGATGTACCAATGAATGCAAAGATCACGACAATGATTCAAGAGGGGAAAAAGCTGACAGGCGTTCCTTACAGATGGGGCGGTAATACACCAGCAGGATTTGACTGCAGCGGCTTTGTTTACTATCTCATTAACAAAGTTTCATCTGTATCCAGATTAAGCACAGCTGGCTACTGGAATATGATGACTCCTGTAAGCACACCACAAGTTGGAGATTTTGTTTATTTTACAACGTACAAAGCAGGCCCTTCTCATATGGGACTATACCTTGGCGGAGGAGATTTCCTTCATGCAAGTGACAATGGAGTAGGAATTTCGAACTTAAGTAACCCATATTGGAAAAAAGCCTACTTAGGTGCAAAACGTTTCTTCTAAAAAAAGCCGATTTTCGGCTTTTTTTGTTTGCCCGCTGCTGTGATTGTCCATACTGATAACAAAAGGGGGCAGTCATAAATGAAAAAGTCAGTGTGGATGATCGTGATATGTTTGATCTTTACCGCATCAGCATGTCATGCACCGCCGAAAAAAGAAACGACAGAAGAAACAAGCGAAGTTTCAGCACCTAAACAAGCACCCGTCACGACGTCACTCATAAACGAAAGCGGGCAAAAAATAGGAAGCATTGAAATAAGAGAGTCCTCAGAAAATGGGCTGGATCTGCATGTGAAAGCGAAAGGGCTGCCGCCAGGTCCCCACGGTTTTCATATTCATGAAACAGGAATATGTGAAACGTCAGATTTTGAAACGGCAGGAGCTCACTTTAATCCAACCCATAGAGAGCATGGTTTTGACAATCCAAAGGGGCACCATGCTGGAGATATGCCTAATTTAGAGGTAGGAGCAGATGGACAAATTGATGTGGTTGTGAACGTACCAGATGTGACGTTAAAGGGAGGCCCGAATCAATTAATCGATCAAAATGGGCGAAGCTTTATCATTCATGCAGAAGCAGATGATTATTTAAGTAATCCTTCTGGAAACTCAGGGAAACGCATCGCTTGCGGATCGATCACAAAAGAAATGGTAAAATAACAGAAGTCTAACCTTTATGTATTGAGTGCATAAAGGTTTTTTTAGTATACTTGGTGAGGAAAATGATCGAAGAGAGGAATTAATCATACATGTTTAACGAACAATCACTCCCAAAAGAAATTCAAGCAATGATTGAAGCAAAAGCAAAAGTGCTGGAAGAAGAATTTCGTCCACTTATTGGAACAGGCGGCTATGAATCACAGGATACTTCTATTATTCAAGATGCCATGATTGCATTAGCACTAGGAAAAAACGTTCTTTTAAAGGGGCCGACCGGCTCAGGTAAAACCAAACTAGCAGAAACATTATCCGCTTTTTTTCAGCAGCCGATGCACAGTGTGAACTGCTCGGTTGATCTTGATGCTGAAAGCTTGATTGGCTATAAAACCATTCACAATGATGGTCAGGTGGCTTCGATTGAATTCATTGAAGGACCTGTGACAAAAGCAATGAAAAAAGGCCATCTTTTATATATTGATGAAATCAACATGGCGAAACCAGAAACACTCCCTATTTTAAATGGTGTACTCGACTACAGAAAAATGATGACAAACCCATTTACAGGTGAGGTTGTTCGAGCAGAAGAAGGCTTCGGCGTCATTGCGGCAATCAATGAAGGATATGTCGGCACAGTACCTCTAAATGAAGCGTTAAAAAACCGTTTTGTTGTCATTGACGTTCCATATATCGGCGGCGGTATCCTGAAAGATGTACTGCAATCTCAATCTGTTTTAAAGGATGAGCGGTTAATTGATCAATTCGTTCAGCTCTCATCAGACCTCATTACACAAGCTCATAACGGACAGGTGAGTGAAGAAGCAGCATCCATCCGCGCACTCCTGGATACTTGTGATCTTGCGCAGTACGTCCCGCCGCTTCGTGCCGTTGAACGAGGCATTGTTGAAAAGCTGGAAGATGACCGGGAAAAAGCAGCGGTAAGAAATATCGCTCAAACATTATTCGAGTGAGGTTCTGACTTTTGAAATTCATCAAATTTAATGACAGCAGAATCGATTCATTTTTATTTATGGAATTAACGGATTTAGCCAAAACGTTAGCAAAAAGTGATGATGTCGAGCTTGAATACGGTGTACAGTCCTACTATGAACCGTTTGAAAAGAAAATTTTCATCAGTCATTTTTGGGATGATCGTAAACAAGAAGATATGCTAGCAGGGCTGAAAAGTGATGTGTTCCTTCGTGCAGTAGGCACGGTTTATAGTGATCTTACGGTATTTCAGGAGATCATTCGCTTTGCTCATACATTATCCATTCCTGATGTATGTAAACAATTGTTTATGCTGTTTGAAGATATCCGCATTGAAGAGCGGATTAAACATGACCGCCCAGGAACAAAAAAGGTATTTAAACGAAGAAGAGAGCTGTACCGGCGTCACTTTAAGACACAATTAACGATTAACCAAGAACGAAGTATTTTAACAGATGCACTCTTTTGTGCGATTTATGTGAAGCTGACAGCTGATTCTCCGCTCGAAGAGATACCGCCTCTTCATGAGCAGATCAACCCGATGATTCCGTTTATTGAGTCAAGTCTTGAACGTGTGTATGATGCGGGTTCAACAGCAGACATCGCAGCTATTGTCAAAGAATTGATGGAAGGCTTCGATGAACTCCTTGAAAAGGATATGCTGAATACGTACTTTTTCTTCCCTGAATTGGACTATGAACAAGCGGCAAAAGAACCGCTGTTCCATGACTTAAAAAGAAAACCTACATTAAGTGAGGACATTAAAGTCGACCGAGAAAAAGAAGGCGATGAAGACATTCACCAAGAGTATATGGAAGTGTGGCATCGAGAAACCGAAGCGCCATCCAAAAGCTTCCTTCAATTTGATTTAGAGCACGGCGGTAAAAGTGATCTTGGTAAGGATGCGGCAAGAGAAGGTGATGACGGAGATCAGGCACTCGGAACTGTCCAAGGCTCTGCAAAGCAAACACACCGAAAAGATTATTCAAAGCTTGAAGCGCTGGAAGAAGCTGAAGGTGAAGAAAGCGGAGCAGATGGTTATGAGAATGGAAAAGAAAACAAATATGCGTTTCCAGTCATGATTTCACCAGATCCTCCTAAGCCAGAACAAATCGATGTATACAAGCAGCATGCGAAGGAAATTGAGCCTTATCAGAAACGCTTAAAACAAATGATCCAAAAAACACTTGAACATAAAAAATCATGGCCTAAAACAGACCTTCATGCAGGACGTCTCAGTAAAAAGCTGATTCGCTACTTTACAGAGTCTAACCCGCGTCTTTTCTATAAAAAACAGGCACCGTCTTCTCAGATTGATGCTGTTTTCACCTTATTAGTAGACTGTTCAGCGAGCATGTTTGACAAGATGGATGAGACGAAAAAAGGCATTGTTCTCTTTCATGAAGCGTTAAAATCCGTGCAAGTCCCACATCAAATTGTTGGGTTTTGGGAAGATACAAACGACGCAACAGAAACAAGCCAGCCAAACTACTTCAACACAGTTGTGTCGTTTAAAGATTCTCTATTTGACGCAGGGCCTTCTATTATGTCTCTTGAGCCAGAAGAGGATAACCGGGATGGCTATGCGATTCGCCAAATGACAAAGATGATTTTAAAGAGAAGAGAAGAACAAAAGTTTCTGATTGTCTTTTCAGACGGAGAGCCAGCTGCGTTCAGCTACGAACAAAATGGGATTGTCGATACGCATGAAGCAGTTCTTGAAGCGAGGAAAAAGGGCATTGAGGTGATCAATGTGTTTTTATCCAATTCGCCGATAGAAGAAGCGCAGATGAAAACCATTCAAGATATGTACGGCAAGTTCAGCATTTTTGTACCAGATGTCGATACATTGCCAGATGTTTTATATCCATTACTGAAGAAACTGCTGCATAAAAGCATTGGGGCATAAGCTTTTGCCCCTTTCTTCAAATTATTTTTCGGAATGATTTAAATTTTTTGTTTTTCTGTGAATTTTTTATCTTTAATTGAACAAAGAATGTAGAAAGTAATCCAAAACAGTGGTAGAATATTATTGGAAGCGTTTTATTACATAAATTTGGTCATTGTGTTCTGGAAGTTATATCGAGATAGTGTTCAATCACTTGATGATCAAAGTTGGGGGTAGTGTTCAAAATGTTTCAAAATGATGTGAAACAACCGTTGAGTTGGGAAGAATTTCATGGTCCGAACCTCGGCTATGTGCTCGAGCTCTACGATCAGTATGTCCAGGATCCTACTAGTGTTGATGAAGATCTAAGAGGCATATTTGATGAACTTGGTGCACCACCGAGTGAAATGAAGGAGGAAATTGGGAAAAAAGAAAATAGCATAGTTACTTCTGAACAAATCCAAAAGATAGCATCAGTCGTTAAACTGGCAGAAGACATCAGAACGTATGGCCATTTAAATGCTTCCGTCAATCCTCTTCGCAAAGAAAAGGAATTACAAGAGCTGTTTCCTTTAAAGGAGTACGGTTTAACAGAAGAAGATGTCAAGAATATTCCGATATCTATTATTAGTCCGGATGCACCAAAACACATTTCAAACGGCATAGAAGCCATTAACCATTTGAGAAATACGTATAAACGTACCATTTCATTTGAGTTTGATCACGTGCATGACTTCGAAGAGCGAAACTGGCTCTCAAAATCAATCGAATCTGGTGAACTATTTAAGAAAAAACCAGCAGATAAACTAGTTTCTGTATTCAAGAGATTAACAGAAGTTGAGCAGTTCGAGCAGTTTCTTCATAAAACATTTGTTGGGCAAAAGCGCTTCTCTATAGAAGGTTTAGACGCACTTGTCCCAGTACTTGATGAAATTATTTCAGAGTCTGTTACACAAGGGACTTCAAATATTAACATTGGAATGGCACACAGAGGCCGTTTAAATGTATTAGCACATGTGTTAGGAAAGCCATATGAGATCATTTTCTCAGAATTCCAGCATGCGCCAAATAAAGAGCTCGTTCCATCAGAAGGCTCTATTGGCATCAGCTACGGATGGACAGGGGATGTTAAGTACCATCTTGGAGCTGACCGTCAAATTAAAGACGAAGATACAAAGAGTGCGAGAGTCACGCTTGCTAATAACCCAAGTCACTTGGAGTTCATTGATCCAATCATTGAAGGAAGCACGCGTGCCGCTCAGGAATCACGTACTCAAAAAGGCTACCCAGTTCAAGACGTTGAAAAAGCGTTAGCCATCTTAATTCATGGGGATGCAGCATTCCCTGGAGAAGGAATTGTGGCAGAAACATTAAATTTAAGCCAACTTGTAGGCTATCAAGTGGGCGGAACCATCCATATTATTGCCAATAATATGATCGGGTTTACAACAGAAAGCAATGAATCCCGCTCGACGAAATATGCGAGTGACCTTGCAAAAGGATTTGAGATCCCTATTGTTCACGTCAATGCAGATGATCCAGAAGCGTGTTTAGCGGCTGTTCAGCTAGCAGTAGAATACCGCAAACGCTTCAAGAAGGATTTCCTGATTGACTTGATCGGTTACCGCAGATACGGTCATAACGAAATGGATGAGCCTTCTACAACTCAGCCAATGCTGTACGATGCGGTCAGAAAGCACAAAACGGTCAAGAATATCTTTGCAGATAAACTTGTCTCAGAAGGTCTTTTGACAAAAGAGCAGCGTGAAGAAATCGAGCAGGCTGTGACGGCAAAAATAGAAGAAGCTTATAAAAAGGTGCCTTCAAAGAAAGAGCATACGATTCAAGAAATCGAACTGCCAGAGCCTGTATCAAACGGCTTCCCAGCAGTGGATACATCAGTAGAATTTGATGTATTGCGAAAGCTGAATGAAGAATTGATCAGCTGGCCGAATGATTTCCAAGTATTTGGTAAGCTGAAGCGGATCCTTGAAAAACGTGCAAAAGTGTTTACAGATGACCGTAAAGTAGAATGGTCACTTGGGGAAGCACTCGCATTTGCATCTATATTAAAAGACGGTACGCCAATTCGAATGACCGGACAGGATTCAGAGCGTGGTACTTTTGCTCAAAGAAACCTTGTTCTTCACGACAGTCAAACGGGAGATGAATTTATTGCTCTTCATGAACTAAGTGATGCGAATGCTTCGTTTACAGTTCATAACAGTCCACTGTCAGAAGGCTCAGTCATCGGGTTTGAATATGGTTATAATGTCTATTCTCCTGAAACGTTAGTAATTTGGGAAGCTCAATTCGGAGACTTCGCAAATGCGGCTCAAGTGTATTTCGATCAATTTATCTCAGCTGGCCGTGCAAAATGGGGACAAAAATCAGGTTTAGTCATGCTGCTGCCGCATGGATATGAAGGACAAGGTCCTGAGCATTCAAGTGGAAGAACAGAGCGTTTCCTGCAATCAGCTGCTGAGAATAACTGGACAGTTGCGAACCTGACAAGTGCAGCGCAATATTTCCATATTCTTAGAAGACAGGCGAAAATGCTGCTTCGTGAAGAGATTCGTCCGCTTGTCATTATGACACCGAAGAGTCTGCTTCGTAACCCGAACACATTGTCTGAAGTCCAGGAATTAACAGATGGACAGTTCCGTCCAGTTCTTGAACAGCCAGGTCTTGTACATGATCACGAAAAAGTATCGCGTCTCGTGCTATCTAGCGGGAAGGTATCCATTGATATTAGTGATCGTTTTACTCAAATGGAAGAGCCGAAGGATTGGCTTCACGTTGCAAGAGTGGAACAGCTATATCCGTTCCCAGCCAAAGATATTAAAGGAATTTTAACAAAGCTGACAAACTTAGAAGAAATCGTATGGGTGCAAGAAGAACCGCAAAATATGGGAGCTTGGGGATACATTGAGCCATATTTACGTGAAATTGCGCCTGAAAAAGTAAAAGTACGTTACATCGGCCGAAGAAGACGTTCAAGTACGGCTGAGGGTGATCCAACTGTGCATAAAAAAGAACAAGAACGAATTGTATCTGATAGCTTGACTCGCAAAAACTAAGGGGGAAATGAAAAATGGCGGAAATTAAAGTACCTGAATTAGCGGAATCAATCTCGGAAGGAACGATTGCTCAATGGCTAAAGCAGCCGGGCGATTATGTGGAGCAGGGGGAGTACCTGCTAGAACTTGAAACAGATAAAGTCAATGTCGAACTGACTGCTGAAGAATCTGGTGTATTAAAAGAAGTGCTGAAAGATTCTGGTGACACTGTACAAGTTGGAGAGGTCATCGGAACGATTGCAGCAGGTGAAGCTGGCGGAAGCGAGTCCGCAGCTCCAGCACCTGAGCAAGCTTCTGCACCAGCTTCGAAAGAAGAACCGGCAGCTGCTCAAAAAGAAGAAGCAGTGAAAGAAGAGCCGAAAGCTGGTAATGGCAGAACCATCGCTTCTCCTGCTGCTAGAAAATTAGCGAGAGAGAAGGGGTTAGACTTATCTGAGATTCCAACCGTAGATCCGCTGGGCAGGGTACGAAAGCAGGATGTCGCTTCTTATCAAAAGAATGAAGCACCTGCAAGTGCACCGAAAGCCGTGCCAAAAGCAAATGCTGCGGTGCAAACTGAACAACCAGGAAAGCCTATTGAACGTGAAAGAATGTCACGCCGCAGACAAACAATTGCAAAACGTTTAGTTGAAGTTCAACAAACGGCTGCGATGCTGACGACATTTAATGAAGTCGATATGACAGCAGTAATGGATTTAAGAAAGCGTCGTAAAGATGCCTTCCTAGAACAAAATGATGTCAAGCTTGGCTTCATGTCCTTCTTTACAAAAGCAGTTGTAGCAGCACTGAAGAAATATCCGCTGCTTAACGCAGAAATTCAAGGTGATGAGCTTGTCTTGAAGAAATTCTATGACATCGGCATCGCTGTTGCTGCAAACGAAGGACTTGTCGTACCGGTTGTCCGTGATGCAGACAGATTGTCATTTGCGGGGATTGAAAAAGAAATTGGTCATCTTGCGAAAAAAGCAAGAGATAACAAATTGTCTCTTAATGAGTTACAAGGTGGATCATTCACGATCACAAACGGCGGAACATTTGGTTCTCTGCTTTCAACTCCGATTTTAAACAGCCCGCAAGTTGGAATTTTAGGGATGCATAAAATTCAGCTTCGTCCGGTAGCGATTGATGAAGAACGTTTTGAAAACCGTCCGATGATGTATTTAGCTCTTTCTTACGACCACCGCATTGTCGATGGTAAAGAAGCAGTTGGATTCCTCGTTACGATTAAAAATCTGCTTGAAGATCCTGAGCAGCTATTACTTGAAGGATAATCTTCAATTATAAAAAGCTAGCACCCTAACAGGGGCTAGCTTTTTTTCTTTTCACTGTCATGTTGTCCTCGTTTTGACCAATACGTCGCAAGCCAGGAACCAGATAAATTATGCCACACACTAAAAATCGCACTTGGTACGGCTGCGAGCGGTGAGAAGTGTGCTGTTGCTAGCGCTGCACCGAGCCCGGAGTTTTGCATGCCTACTTCGATCGAGATCGCTCTACGAGAAGGGATATCCATTCTGCACCACTTTGCGATCAGGTAACCAAATAAGAGACCAAGTCCATTATGTAATATAACAACGGCAAATATCAGCAATCCAGATTGAAGAATCTGCTCTTTATTTGCACTGACAACCGCTGCAATGATCAACACAATTCCAGCAACAGATACAAGCGGCAATGCTTGAACTGCATAGTTTACTTGTTTTTTGAAAAATACCTTAACGATAACCCCTAAGATAATAGGAATTAGCACAACTTGGACAATCGACAAAAATAATGCCTCCGGTGATACAGGTAACCATGATCTTGCAAAAATATAGATAAAGAGAGGCGTTAAAAAGGGAGCAAGAAGGGTCGATATAGTTGTGACCGCTACGGATAATGCCATATTGCCTTTTGCAAGGAAGGTCATGACATTGGATGCTGTACCGCCTGGGCAGCAGCCCACAAGAATAACGCCTACTGCAATTTCAGACGGCAGCCGTAATCCGAAAGCTAATAGAAAGGCGATCAGCGGCATGAGTGTGTACTGCGCCAAAACCCCAATTAACACATAGAGAGGTTTACGAAAAAGCTCCTTAAAATCTTCACCAGATAACGTAAGCCCCATCCCAAACATAATGACACCTAGTAAAAAAGGGATATACGGTCCAATCTGAGAAAATACGTCAGGAAAAGCAAATCCAAGACATGCAAAGATAATGACCCAGATTGCAAAGGTTCTTCCTGCAAATTGACTAATGGTTAAAAGAATGTTCATTCATTGCTTCATCTCACTTTCCTCACATATCTTTCCTATTTTAAACGAATTTTCTGAAAAAACAACCCATTCTTTATAAAGGTGTTAATAATAAAATTATGTAAACTAAAAATACCCCATATAAGCATTAGCCTATATGGAGCATCGTCTTAAAAAGGGGTCCATTTCACTTGCTGTGCTTGCTTAAGCCTAGCTTCTGGCTCACGCCAGTCGACTACATTCCACCAACGATCGACGTATTTCGCTTTTTCATTCAGATATTGAAGGTAGTAGGCGTGCTCCCATACATCAAGGGCTAGAAGGGGGATCACGTCCCATTGTGACAAAAATTGATGGCGTTCTGCTTGTAAAATCTCTAATCGCTGAGATCTGGGCGCCCATACGAGAATGGCCCAGCCAACACCCTCTACTTGTTTGGCCGCTGCTGAAAATTGAGATTTAAATGCATCATAGCTGTCAAACGATTGTTCAATGAGACGAAGCATTTGTCCAGTGGGCTTTCGTTTTCCTGAAGGACTCATGGAAAACCAAAAAATACAATGTAAATAGTGCCCCGCACCATTGAAGGCAAGCTCCCGTTCCCAATGTTTGATCATTTTAAAATCATTGGTTCTTCTTGCATTTTTTAATGCAAGCTCAGCTTGGTTCAAACCATCTACATATGATTGATGATGCTTCTGGTGATGCAAATACATAATTTCTTTTGATATAAACGGTTCTAGTGCATCATACCGGTAAGGGAGAGGAGGTAACTTGTGACTTCCAGCTGCTACCTCTCGCATGTCTTCTTGTGGGTTCATGTCCTCAGCAATACGTTCTGCCAGTTCGTACCACTCTTGTTCACTGGAATGTTCATCATCCATTGAAAACCATAAATGGTCTACTTTCTGACGGATGTTGTCATCTTGAATCGCGGGTTGAATGGAGCTAAGCCACTCTTTGAGCTGCAAACGGTACTCTTCCTTATTCATTCTTACGCCTCATTTCTTCTAAAAATGTGGAACAAGCCATCATCGGAAAGACAAATGGGTAGCTATGATAAGTGATGTAAAATTGCTTTGGTAGGCCAATGCCTACTGGATAGTGCAAGGCTTCACTCGTGTGCTGATGATGGATCAAAAATGAGATGGCTTTTAAAATCGTTTTGTCATCTGGCTTCTCATATTGTAAAAGTGCCTCTGCTGCCCAAGCCGTCTGAACCACTGTGCCAAACGGAAGAGGGACATACGTTTTTACCTCTACACTTTTACACGATTCTCCGAAGCTGCCATCTTCTCGTTGAATCTGCTTTAAAAATCGGCATGCTTTTTGGACAGCAGGATGGGTGGAGGGGATGCCGGCAGCTTTTAGTCCTGTTAATGCTGCCCACGTTCCATAAATATAGCAAACACCCCATCTGCCAAACCATGATCCATTTTTCTCTTGATGATCTAGGAGCCACTTAACACATTGATCTTTTTGTCTGTGAATTGGGGGTGACATGTTTTTCTCTTCAAGACCAATGAGATGAAGCACGCGGCCTGTAATATCGGGAGTCGATGGATCAATTGCTGCATCCTCCGCAGATTCAAGCGGCAGATGTCGAAGCAGGAAGTGATCTTGATTTTTTTCAAAGGCAGAGAACCCGCCGTCACGGTTTTGCATGGAAAGAAGCCAATGAAATCCTCGCTTCCACTGAACTGGTGCGTATGTTTTCGGAATGGCTTTTAATACAATTTGCGTATCATCACAATCAGGGTTATTCGTATTGATATCTGAAAAACCAAAGCCTCCCGGAGCAGCATGCCGGTTATGAATCGGCCAATCTGCTTTCTTCATTTGCTGCCGGTTCAATAAATATGAGAAAGACTTTGTGATGACTGGGTCTTCTTGTTTTTTGCCAGCTTTTTGAGAAGCATAACTGACAAGCGCTGTATCCCAAACTGTGGATGTGGAATTTTCTGCATACATTCTGCCCTGACAGTCAGTGACTAGCTTTTTCATGCCTCTGACTGCTTTTAATATGAGATGATGTCCCGGCGAGTACCCAAGACTCATAAGTGCATAGACCATAAAAATACTTGCACTTAAATAGCTGTACAGTGTGCCATCTTTTTCGAGGCGGTCAAACATATATCGCTTTGCTGCTTCATATCCGAAAAAGTCCAGCCGGCTGTCAAGTGCTGTATACGATCGCATGTAAGTCAGAAAGTGATGAGTGGAACGTTCCTCTCTTGCCATAAACCAGTCAAATGGATTTTTAGTCATGTTTGCATCAAGGTGTGCTAGGCTTGGGAATTTCTCATGAGAGGTATATCGTTTGTTGAGTGCAATCATCATTGGCACAAAGTGAATTCTTGCATATGCACTAAGATGATAGAAGTGCAGCGGAAAGTATGTAGGGATGAGTAAAAAGGAAAGTGGTGCATAGAAGTACGGCCAAGGGTGCATGCCGTTGACGGCGAGCATCCACTTTGTCATAAAGTGAACGTTCTTTAATCCGCCTTTTGATCGAATATATTGCGCTGCTTTTTCCATATGAGGCTCATCTTGTTGAAACCTGCCTGAAACGAGCATTCCACAATAGCCCTGCACAGTGGCTGTTACATGTCCCGTTTGATCATGATACAAAGAAAAAGACCCATCCTCATTTTGTTTTTCACGTATCGCTTCTGCTAATTGATGAACCAAAGCCTGATCTGAATCGCCGACAGCCTTTAACAGCATAATCAAAAAAGCATTTGTCATCATAGGACCTTCAAAGCAGAAAACAAAGGCACCATCTTCTCGTTGTCTTCGCTGCATTTCTATGTGCAATTCTTCAATAAATTCGTTTACTTTCAATTTAAAATCTTGCATATGCGGCCATGCTCCTTTCCTTTCATACTATATTCAGGAGCCGGCCTGTCACATGCAAACACAAAAAAAGCCGATGACAGGGTCACCGGCTCAGCGTGTAGACAAACCCTCACATTCGGTGTCAGGTCTGCGCGCTGGTGCTCACGAATGTCAATTCGCTCCGCGCCAGTGCTCGTCCTTCCTAGACTGCAAAGGTTTTCTATCACGCTGAAAAGAAGACAAAGTGCTAAAATAAAAATCATTTTAGCACTTTGTCAACGATCTGAGCCGATGACAGGGTCACGGCTTTCTTGACGTTATTAGTCTTGGAGATTAATCCATACACTTTTGACTTCTGTATAGTTGTTAAGGGCATATGATCCCATTTCTCTGCCAAGACCTGATTGCTTATATCCTCCAAACGGGGAGGCGGCATCAAAGACATTATAGCAGTTGACCCAAATTGTTCCTGCTTCAAGACGTGCAGCGATATCATGGGCATGCTTTAAGTTTTCTGTCCAAAGTCCTGCTGCTAATCCATATTCAGACTGGTTGGCTCGTTCGACCACTTCATCAATGGAATCGTAAGGAATGGCAGATAAGACAGGTCCAAAGATTTCTTCTTTGGCAATGGTCATTTCATCTTCTACATCTTTAAAAATAGTAGGGGAGACGAAATAGCCAGCCTCATAAGGGCAATCGCCCCCGACAACGGCTGTTGCCCCTTCGGATTTACCTTTTTCAATATAGCCTAACACGCGTTCGTGCTGTTCTTTACTTACAAGAGGTCCAATTTGCGTATCTTGATGAAGACCAGCGCCTTGTTTGAGGGATCCTGCATATTTGGCCATTTGATCCACCACTTCATCATATTGGCTCCGGTGAACAAAGACTCTGGACCCTGCGCAGCATACTTGGCCTTGGTTAAACATGACGCCATTTAAAGCACCTGGAATGGCTTTCTTTAAATCGGCATCAGGTAAAATAATATTCGGTGATTTTCCGCCAAGCTCTAATGTGACCCTCTTAATGGTTTTAGCCGCTTTCTCCATAATTAATTTCCCAACACTTGTTGACCCTGTGAAGGCCAGCTTGTTCACGTCAGGATGATCAGTTAAGGCTTCTCCGGCTGTTTCGCCAAATCCAGGAACGATGTTAATCACGCCTTCTGGGAAGCCGGCTTTGTCCACTAATTCTGCTAAGTAAAGAGCAGAGAGTGGAGTTTGTTCGGCTGGCTTTAAAACGATGGTGCACCCTGTTGCAAGTGCGGCGCCCATTTTCCACATAGCCATGAGCAGCGGGAAGTTCCATGGGATGATTTGTCCTACAACCCCAACCGGCTCATGGCGGGTATAATTAAAATATCCTTGACTGACAGGAATGGTTTGTCCATTCATTTTTGTCGTCCAGCCCGCATAATAGCGCATGTGCTCAATAGCGAGGGGGATATCTGCATTTGTTGTTTCATTAATTGGTTTTCCGTTATCTAAAGTTTCTAGCTGTGCAAGCTCTTCCTGATTTTCCTCCATTAAATCAGCAAGCTTGAACATGAGGCGGGCGCGTTCAGCGGCAGACATTGAGCGCCAAGGACCATGAAAGGCTTTTTTTGCAGCTTTTACGGCTTCATCAATATCTTTTGCACCTGCTTCATAAACATCAATAAGGGTTTCGCCTGTGGCTGGGTTAGGAGTAGCAAAGGTTTTGTTATCGTGACTTGTGACAAACTGACCATTAATGTAGAGTTTTTTCGTCCCTTGGAGAAAAGATTCGAGTTTTGAACTAATTTGAAGTGTTGTAGAGCTCATAAATAAACAAACCTCCTTAAAGATATGGATTGTTTTCTGCGAGTTCTAGGTGGGAAAAGCGGACATGCAACTTAAATTGTATACGCACAAAGATGTAAACGTATACAATTATCATATTACACGACCTGTTTGAAAGCAATCCATAACACTCATTGCATTTCGCGAAAATTTGGCTACAATAAATGTATAGATGAAAAAAGGAGTTTTTAAATCATGATCCATCAAAACTGGCAAACGGCTCAAACGTTAAAACAAGTAAAATGTGTACATACAAATGCGAAAAAATATATGGTCGACCGGGCATTAACGGTTGGAAGCACATATGAAGTGAAAAATGAAACAGAAGAATTCCTGTTTGTCGTAGACAATACGGGTAAAGTAGGCGGGTATTACAAGGAGTATTTCGAAGATATTTCAGCTGAATGATTTTGAGGGTCATCACTCATACTAAGAAAAACAGTAAAGGGTGATGATGATTGAAAAAGCAGCAAAATGACGAGCAGAAAAATCAAAATGCATGGCATGAACACGAGGACGCTGATATGGCGATTACGCTTGAACAGATTTCCGATGTGTATGCCGAGGGAACGATTGATACACCAAAAGACGAATAGTCATTTAAAAACAGTGATTTGGCATAATCACTGTTTTTTTATTGGAATGATTCAGCATTTTTCTCGAAAAGAACTGAAACTTTTTTCCTGGTTTAACTGTCTAAATAAGTAGAGGAAAGAGCATCGGATCAAAAAGAAAAAGTTAAATGAAATTTAATCTATTCGTAATGGAATAACAACCATTTATAGCGTATTCTATAAGTGAGAATAAAACGTACCCACAGAGCCGTGTGGCCGTTTTGTCATAAAGGAATTTGATGCAGGAAGAGGGGGTTTACGTGGGTATTTTTTCTGTCAGTAAACAAAATGATAAGAAATTCGAATCCTTATTGATTGAAGGGGAAAGAATTGAGGCTGTTTACAGACTGCGTCACGACCAAATTTGCTTTACTAATAAACGACTGATCTTTGGCGATAACCGCGTATTTTCTAAGAAGAAAGTCAGGGTCTCCTTGCCGTATCGATCAATTGAAAGTTTTGCCATACAAGAAGCTGGCGTGTTTGATCAGGACACAGGTATGCTGCTTGTCACAAGCTCAAAAGTATTTGAACTCGACTTTTCCAAAGAGACGGATTTGAGTGATGTGCAAGCCATTTTGACAAAACATCTTTGCTGATCAATCTTGCGATTACATAGATCATATGCACTTTTCTCATTCTTCGTTCTTATTTTTATAGATCGCACATTGCTAAGTCCTTCCCATCTGATGGGAAGGGCTTTTTTCTGCTTAAGTGTTTGAATGATAGCAAAAAAGGATAAAGATGAAACAGATACAGAAAGGAGAATGAACAATGAAAGTATTAGTTGCAGGAGCAAATGGACATACAGGCAGACTTGTCGTTCGTTATTTAAAAGAAAAAGGACATGAGCCGCTTGCTCTCATTCGAGATGAAAAACAAGCTGATGCACTAAAAGAACTTGGTGCAGCACCTGTCATCGGTGATCTTGAAAAAGATGTGACAGATGCTGTGAAACAAGCAGACGCTGTCATCTTTGCAGCTGGTTCAGGCTCAAAAACAGGTGCAGATAAGACCATTGCGGTCGATCAAGAAGGGGCAAAACGCCTCGTTGATACAGCGAAAAAAGAAAACATCCAGCATTTTGTTATGCTTAGTGCCTATAATGCAGATGATCCGAATCAAGGAAAAGGGCAAGGAAGTATGGAAACTTATTATGAAGCAAAAAGAAAAGCCGATGAGCACTTAAAACAGTCTGGTCTTTCCTATACGATTGTCCGCCCAGGTGCCCTGCTGCATGAGGAGAAGACAGGAAAGATTGAAGCTGCCGAACATATTCCAAATGATCAAAACATCGAGATTTCAAGAGAGGACGTAGCCATTGTTCTTGTGGAGAGCTTAACAGAATCCAATGTGAAAAATAAGTCCTTTGACTTGGTGAAAGGCGAAAAATCTGTAGAAGAAGCACTTCGCCATCTGTAAGAAAAGAAAGCTGCTGCCAAAGAGGCGGCGGCTTTTTTGATGTTTTCTTTTCCCTTTCAGCGGGAAGGTAATGAGAAAGGAGTGATTGACCGTGGGCTTAACGAAAGAACAACAAGCTGATTTATACGAAAGATTGATTCAATTAAAAGAAGATGTGAAGGGATCAAAAAAGAAAGAAGAATCGATGCTCGTTGAATCGAGTGAGATTTCAAATGGTGTTGGGAATCATATCGCTGATCATGGGAGCATCTATTTAGACCGCATGACAGAACAAACGCTGGATCAGGTCGATGATCAGCTTGAAGGTGAAATCGATGCAGCACTGAAACGAATGGAAGACGGAACATATGGGATATGTGAGAAAACGGGAAAAGAGATTCCATACGAGCGTTTAAAAGCAGTTCCATATACACGTTATTCAATAGATGCAAAGAAAAATGAAGAAACGACTCAAGATCCAAACGCATTTGACCGTTCATTCTCCGATCAAATGCGCGATTTAACAAATAGAGAAACAATGGATCAGATGCATTCAGATACGTATGAAAGATTAGAGGAAGAGCAAGATGCTGATGTAGATGAGGAAAAATAGAATCATAAGCGAAGGTTAAATTTTTTCAGAATAATTTTTTCTTATGTACACATGAACAAATAACTTGTATACATGAGTATTTGATAGAAAAAAGATCTCTTGAAATTTAATAAACTTTCGTGTAATATAGTTTAAAGGCTGCGATGCGCGTAATGTTAATTAAGTTTTAACCTTTAAGCTGTAATAGGGAGTTTTATATTGAAGCCGGAATGTCATGCCTCCTTAGCGAGGAAGACAGGAACGTTTCTGCAAACACCCACTTTGAGGAGTGGTGGTTTAAAACTTTCTTACTTAGATTACGGCATCCGCAGCTTTTCCTAGGATGATTCAAGCCATTTTCCATTTTGGAAAATGGCTTTTTATTTTGTGAAAAAACGAAATTGCACAGTCAGCCGGAAGAGGCATGAATGTATGTTAAAATAGACAAAACAAAAGACGGAGAGGGAATTGGATGTTAGAACAAGCAGAAGCACTCCTGAAACAATACTTTGGCTTTGACGCCTTTAGGCAGGGACAGAAGCAAGCCATTGAATCGATTGTAAACAAACAGAAGGATACCGTCTGTATTATGCCGACAGGCGGGGGGAAATCGGTTTGCTACCAGATTCCTGCCCTGATGATGGAAGGAACAACGATCGTTGTATCCCCGCTAATTTCTTTAATGAAAGATCAAGTCGATGCACTAAATGAGATGGGCATACGATCGTCCTTTTTAAACAGCACACTTTCCGCAGCTGAAATGAATAAAAGGCTGAAAAAATGTGAAGATGGGGAATATCAGCTGCTTTATATCACACCTGAACGTTTACAAAATGAACGTTTTTTTCAGCTGCTTGATCGGTTAACGATCCCTTTAATTGCAATTGATGAAGCACACTGTATATCTGAGTGGGGGCATGATTTTAGGCCGAGCTACCGCTTTATTCAAGAATGCTTAAATCGGCTGACAAAAAGGCCAGTGATTGTCGCATTAACGGCTACAGCCACGAAAAAGGTTCACCGAGATATATGTGAACAGCTTGGCATGAACGAAGAAGAAACCATTTTTACTGGTTTTGCTAGAGAAAATTTATCTTTTCAGGTGGTCAAAGGAGAAAATAGTGACCGCTTTATCACACATTATATGAAGAAAAATAAGCTTGAGTCCGGCATTATCTATACTGCTACAAGAAAAGAAGCCGAAAATATTTACAATCGGCTAAAGAAACAAAAGATCAAAGCGGGCATTTATCATGGCGGGTTAGATGATGATGTGAGAGAAGAGCAGCAAAACCTGTTTTTAAATGATGACATCCAGGTTATGGTGGCTACATCTGCATTTGGCATGGGAATTAATAAGTCAAATGTCCGTTTTGTGATACATCATCAAATTCCAAGGGATATTGAAAGCTACTATCAAGAGGCTGGACGCGCCGGCAGAGACGGGCTCCAAAGTGAATGCATTTTACTGTTTTCGCCGCAGGGCGTACGAATGCAGCGATTCCTCATTGAACAGTCAACAGAAGATGAAGTGCGCTTTCAGCATGAGCTGCTTAAACTTAGACAAATGGTCGATTACTGTCACACTGAGCAATGTCTGCAGCAATTTGTGATGGACTACTTTGATCAATCAGCAAGTGCCCCTTGCCAAAAATGCAGTAATTGCCTTGATGAAAGAGAGCGTGAAGAGGTCACTCGAGAAGCGCAAATGGTTTTATCGTGTACGGTTAGAATGAACGAGCGCTTTGGAAAAATGATGATTGCTCAAGTACTGGCAGGCTCTAAAAATAAAAAAGTGCTTGACCTCGGTTTCGACCGTCTTCCTACATACGCTTTAATGAAGCAGCAATCCGCCCAGCAAATCAGTGATTTCATCGAATTTTTAATTACCGAAGAGTATTTGCACATGTCTGAAGGAGCTTATCCAACATTAAAAGTGACACATAAAGGAAAGAAAGTGTTAGTCGGGCAAGAGGCTGTGTATAAAAAGCAGGCAGTTAAAAGAGAGGCGATTCAAGAAAACGATGCATTATTTGAGCAGCTGAGAGCGGTGAGAATGAAGCTGGCAAGAGAGCAGGGCGTTCCGCCATTTGTTGTATTTTCTGATCAAACCTTGAAGGAAATGTCAGCCGTTCAGCCTAAAACAGAAGAAGAACTTCTCCATATTAAGGGAATAGGCGCTCAAAAAAGAGAGAAATACGGGGATGTTTTTTTAGAAGAAATCCGTTTATTTATAGAAAAAGAGAAAAATAAAAAGGTTGAAGAAGAAAAATAAATTTTTTTCGCTGCGTTTGGACACGTTTTCAACAGGAGGTTTCTGATCCTTTCAAAACCTTGATATGGCGGGTAATCGAGCTGTTTTGTGGTCTGATTTACCAATGGAGAGAGATGTTTCATGTAAAGGAACTGTAATCTAAAACATATCGTTTTGTTATTGAATTGACATTTACATATGTTACGATAGCACTCGTTAGCCGCCATAAAAAGCTAACAAGGGAGGATTTACTTTATGAAGAAGACTATTATGTCCTTGGTTGCTGTTGCAGCAATCTCTACAACAGCATTTGGAGCACAGCAAGCTTCTGCAAAGGAAATCACTGTGAAGAAAGGTGATACACTTTGGGGAATCTCTCAAAAAAATGATGTGTCTCTAAAGGACCTAAAGGGTTGGAACAATTTATCTACAGACATGATTTATGTAGGTGATAAATTGACAATCTCTTCAAAAGAGAAAACTCAGGAGCAGTATAAAGTCCAGAAGGGGGACAGCCTCTGGAAAATCGCTCAAAAATTCAATGTGTCAATTAGCGATATTAAGTCTTGGAATAACTTAAACTCAGATATAATTATGATTGGTTCAACACTAAGTGTTGCTGGTCAAAGCTCAGCTCCGGTAAGCTCAGAGCCTGTACAAAAACAGGAGCCTGTCCAAAAAGAGCAAACAACACAAAAAGCTGCTCCAAAACAGGAAGCACCGAAAAAAGCTGCTCCTAAACAGGAAACAGCTAAAGCAGAATCATCTTCTGCTAGTCAAAGTGTACAAAAAGAAATGACTGTAACGGCTACGGCTTATACAGCAAATGATGGTGGCATCTCAGGTATCACTGCAACAGGGGTAAACTTAAACAAAAACCCAAATGCGAAAGTGATTGCAGTAGATCCTAATGTCATTCCATTAGGAAGTAAGGTTTATGTTGAAGGCTACGGTGAAGCCATCGCAGCAGATACTGGCGGCGCAATTAAAGGTAACAAAATTGATGTTCATGTACCAAGCAAATCCCAAGCAAAAAATTGGGGCGTAAAATCAGTCAAAGTGAAAGTACTTAACTAGTAACTTATTGTTTTTTGGAAAGAAAGCATCAGGTGGCGGCCTGATGCTTTTATTGTACCCTTTTTTTGGTCAAAAAAACACACATTTTTCAGAAAAATTTGCATTTTCGACAAAAAACAGCGTATATTCCATCATACACGCTGTTTTTTTGTCGTTAGCTGTCAACCCAATAAATTTCTCCGCTTTGTTCTTTCCAATTGATTTGGACATCAAATTGGTGCTTTTCATAAAAGTGAATCAATCGGTCCACGTGATTCCAATCTCTTTTGACGAGGTCACCTGTGATGACGGGGATGTTCTGCTCTCTTGCGATTTCTTTTAAATGCTTCATACAGATTGAACCGTATCCATTATCGGGAGGTCCTTTAATATCGGCAATATGAATCTTTCCTTCTTCAGGATATTCAGCAATTAAGGAAAAATCAGATTGTCCGCGAAAAGCTTTTTCACAATCGGTCAGCATGATTTTACATGTATCAGCATTTTCAATAGCAGAAACAATCATCCATTCATCTTCTTTCGCCTGATCAATGCCAATGATCTTTGCCTTTTTCGAAATATCTTTCATATTTTCTTGCATTCGATACATTTGGAACTGCAATTGCTGTAATTCTTGCTCTAACGCCTTCACATCTTTGGGTGTTTCCTGTAAGATTGACAAGTCCATTACTCCTTTCATATAAGAAATGATAAAAATCACATAAATCCCAATTTTAAAGGAAGTGGATGAATCTTTCAACCCGTTAGAACGCCAGTAATCGGCAAGTTTGTCTAAAATTCGACGAAGACAGCGAATTCATTGACTTTATAGAGAAAGTTAAATAACATACTCTTAGTCGGAACTAATAAAGAGAGGTTTTCAAACATGAACGAACAGAATCAAAAACCGAAAAATTTCACCGGCATTGTTGTCATTTTAACAATTGCCATAAACGGATTAATCGCTTTATTATTTTTAATGCCAAAAACAGATAAATTTAGTCATCTGGATATTACATTTCTGCCGTTACTGAATGCCGTGATGAACAGCTTTACGTTTATCTTCTTACTTTCAGCACTCATTATGATTAAACAAAAGAACATTAAAGCACATAGACGATTTATTTTTGCTGCATTTTCAACAACACTTGTCTTTTTAATTTCCTATGTGACATATCATTCAATGGCAGCTGATACACACTTCGGAGGAGAAGGGATCATCCGTCCGATTTACTTCTTTATTTTGATTACACATATTGTGCTCTCAGCTATTATTGTACCGCTTGCACTGATTACACTATTTAGAGGCGCACAGATGCAGGTCGAGCGTCACCGTAAAATTGCCCGCTGGACGATGCCGCTTTGGCTCTATGTTAGTCTCACTGGCGTCATTGTCTATATCATGATTTCTCCATATTACAGCTAACGTATGTCCAACTGGACATACGTTCTTTTATTTACAAGATGAAGTGCTTTGGATAGAATGGAAATTGGATATCCGACTAGCACGGTATCTTCCCATCTATAGATTCACATCATTTCTGGCCGTTTGCTCGTTTGGAGATCAACAATTGGACGAAACGGGGGTTATATGATGACTGAACAATTGCAGTATAAACCGGGGCTTGAAGACATTGTGGCAAGCGAAACGTCCATATCATACTTAGATGTGGAGCAAGAGGAAATTGTGATTCGCGGGTACGACCTCATTGAGCTGGCACAAAACAAGACATATTTAGAAACAGCCTATCTGCTTATTTATGGAAGATTACCAGATAAGATGGAATATCACCAATTTCAGCAAGATATATCCTCACAAACGAACTTACATCCAACCATTCAAACCATATTAACGAATCTTCCAAAAACCACTCACCCTATGGATGCGATGAGAACGTGTTTATCTGCTCTTGCAGGGTATGATGACGCATTACATGATCGATCTGAAGCGTGCCAAGAAAGGCGTGCAGTTCGATTACTAGGACAGCTGCCGGCCATTGTTGCTGGAAGCTATTATATTCTCACAAAAGACGCCGCTATTTCTCCAGATCAGACCAAATCCTACACTGAAAACTTTTTATCCATGCTAACTGGACGCACCCCGACACAAGACGAAATTACCGCTTTTGACCAAACACTCACATTATATAGCGAACATGAGCTGCCGAATTCAACGTTTGCGGCTAGAGTGATTGCATCCACGCATTCTGACATGTACGGTGCATTTACTGGAGCGATCTCTTCATTAAAAGGTGACCTCCACGGAGGAGCAAATGAAGCTGTCATGCACATGCTTCTTGAAGGAAAAACAACAGAAGGATTTCTTGCGCTCATTGAACGAAAATTAGCTGCAAAAGAAAAAATGATGGGCTTTGGCCACAGAGTATACATGAGAAAAATGGACCCGCGAGCCGCTCTTTTAAAACGTTCATTGAAAACGCTTACTGAATCAAAGGGAGATACAACGCTATATGACATGTGTGTAGCAGGAGAGGCATACATGAAAGAGCAGAAAAACCTTTATCCAAATCTTGATTATTATGCTGCACCGATTTATTACGTGCTCGGAATTCCTATTTCACTTTATACACCCATTTTCTTTGCTGCAAGAGCTAGCGGATTAGCCGCACATGTTATTGAACAGCATTTGCATAATCGCATTTTTAGACCGAGAGTCCGGTATTTAGGGCCAAGAGGATTAAAGGTTTCAAATGATGATGGAAAAACGGGGGAATGAACATGAACAAAACAGCAGTCGCCAATCAAACAGATCAGCTATTAGAAGAAATCGCTGCCTATGCAGTAGACGGAGAAATTACAAGCAAAGAGGCCATTGAAACCGCGCGGTATGTGCTCATAGACACGCTCGGGTGCGGAATGCTGGCTCTTAATTTCCCAGAATGTACGAAGCACCTTGGACCTATCGTACCTGGAACTGTTGTGCCTAACGGAGCAAGAGTTCCAGGCACTTCATTTGTGCTAGATCCTGTTCAAGCGGCTTTTGATATTGGCTGTATGATCCGCTGGTTAGATTATAATGACACGTGGCTTGCACAGGAGTGGGGGCATCCGTCAGATAACTTAGGCGGAATATTAGCTGTAAGTGATTATATCAGCAGAACACGCCTTGCAAACGGAGAAGAGCCGCTAACGATGAATGACGTACTGCATGCAATCGTCAAGGCACATGAAATTCAAGGTGTCCTTGCTTTAGAAAATTGTCTAAATCGAAATGGATTGGACCATGTGTTATTTGTCAAAGTGGCAACAAGTGCAGTTGTGTGTGCAATGCTTGGCGGAACAAAGGAAGAGGTCCAGCATGTGTTATCACAAGCGTTTGTTGATAATTCCCCGCTTAGGACGTATCGCCACGCCCCAAACACAGGATCGAGGAAATCATGGGCAGCAGGGGATGCAACAAGCCGCGGAGTGAGGCTGGCAATGATGACACGTAAAGGGGAAATGGGTTATCAAACGCCTCTCAGTGCAGAGAAGTGGGGCTTTGAAGATGTTCTTATGAAAGGAAAACCACTTACGCTCGCCCAGCCCCTTGGATCATACGTCATAGAAAATGTTCTTTTCAAAATTGCTTATCCTGCTGAGTTTCATGCACAGACAGCTGCAGAGGCGGCTGTGATGCTGCATGACGCTGTAAAAGATCGTTTAGATGAAATTGACCGGGTAGAGATTACGACACATGAGTCAGCGATTCGGATTATTGATAAGAAAGGTCCGCTTTATAATCCGGCAGACCGTGATCATTGCTTGCAGTATATTACAGCTATTGGACTGATCTATGGTGAACTAACAGCTGACCATTATGAAGAAGAAACGGCGCAAAATCCAGCCATTGATCGTCTTCGTGACCGAATGATTGTGAAAGAGGATAAACGTTACACAGAGGATTATTTAGATCCGAAAAAGAGATCGATTGCAAACTGTGTACAAATTTTCTTTAAAGACGGGACGATGACAGACCGAATTGAAATTGAATACCCGCTCGGTCACCGCAGAAGAAGAGAGGAAGGCATTCCGCTGCTTGAAAAGAAATGGGTCTATCATTTAAAGACAAGGTTTCCACAAAAGCAAGTGGATCAAATTGTGTCACTCTGCCAAAATCCAAATCAATTAAAAACAACAACAGTACCAGCATTTATGGACTTATTCGTCATATAAGGGGGAGCTAGCGTGTGGATCGTGAATGAAGAAAGAAGTCAGGCTGATTTAGCCGCAGCCTTTAAAGAACAAATGAACAAATCAGCTTTATTTCAAATTACAGGCGTTCACGATGGAATGTCTGCGCTCTATGCGAAAAAAATGGGCTTTCAAGGGCTCTATTTATCAGGTGCCGCTTTTTGTGCCAGCAAAGGACTGCCAGACCTCGGCATGATCCATTCAACAGAAATGGCTGAAAAAGCGAAGGAGATTATTCGAGCTTCCCAGCTGCCGCTTTTGGTCGATATGGACACAGGTTATGGCGGTGTTTTAAATGCAGCAAGAGCGGCAAAAGAAATGGTTGAGAGCAAAGTGGCAGCTGTTCAAATTGAAGATCAGCAAATGCCGAAAAAATGCGGGCATTTAAACGGGAAATCACTCGTTCCAGTAGAAGAAATGGTCGCAAAAATCAAAGCCATCAAACAAGCGGCACCAACGCTTTTGGTGATTGCGAGAACCGATGCAAAGTCCGTAAATGGAATGGAGGATGTCATCCGCCGGGCCAATCTTTACGTAGAAGCAGGAGCTGATGCTATTTTTCCTGAGGCACTCATTACAGCAGAGGACTTCACGCATGCGTCAAACCATATTAAAGGTCCGCTCCTTGCAAACATGACGGAGTTTGGCAAGACGCCTTATTATCATGCAGATGAATTTTCTATATTTGGCTTTCAAATGGTCATTTACCCTGTGTCATCACTTAGAGTTGCTGCAAAAGCGTATGAGCGTTTATTTACAGAAATCATGGAAAAGGGAACGCAGCAGGGGATACTTGGGGATATGCAAACGAGAAAAGAGCTGTATGAAACGATTCATTATGATGAATATGAGGAAATGGACCAGCATTTAGCAAAAACGATCCTCCCGGAAATTGGGAAAGAACAGCGATAAAATGAAAAGCACTTCCTTGACGGAAGTGCTTTTTTTACGATGATGGTGTGGATGAAGAAGCCAATTTCATCTTTTCTTCAACTGTTTTCGTTTTTTCTTTTACTTTTTCAGCGTAAGTGAAGTCACCGTAGCAATACGGATAGCGGAAGTTATCTTTATTGCCGCCGCACGTATAGACCTCGGGGTTTCGTTTCACTTGCTTTTTGGAGTATTGCTTTGCCAGTTTCTCGGAATGTTTTCCCCCGTTTTTTGCAACAAAATCAATATAGCCGATTCCCATGTTATAGCTTTGAATAATGGTTTCCAAATCAACGCCTTTTTTCTTCCCATGCTTGTACATAGTCGAAAAATGATGGACTCCTTGTTTAATGCTTTTCTCAGGGTCATTGATTTCATTTCGTTTCAAACCAAGAGATTCAGAGGCCTGCATTGGATCTCCGCCCCTGCCTTTTGATTCTTGATACATCATACCGAGGATTAACCCGGTATACTGATCTAAATCTTGATCTCTTAACTCTGTTTCTACAAGCGGTTTGTAATCATCCAATCTCGACAAAACAATTGATTCCGTATCAATCGGCAGCTTTTTTAACTCCTTTTGATTAAAGGAGATGGCAATGGCTGCTAATACGAAAACAAAGAGAAAAATCGTGAAACAGCCTGAAATGGCAAAACATCCTGTTTTTTTCTTTTTCAAGGTCAGTTCACCCCTGTTTTGCCCCGCTTTTAAAAGGGAAGTACAGCCTTTTCATTATGCCATATCCTGTGCAGGATACCAAGTGAAAACCTTATAATCAATCATATCCAAACGTAAATTCAGATCTTGTTTTCAGCCTGAAGCAGAAATAAACAAAACCGATAATTAGCCAAATCAAGCCAATGATTAATGCATTTGTACTGATGCTCGTTAACAGCCAAATGCAAAACGCCGTCCCGCATAGAGGGATCACGGCATATCTCAATGTATTCAGTACACCTCTTTGTTTTTGTTTGACGAAAAAGTACGCAAAAACAGACAAATTCACAAAGGTAAATCCAATTAAGGCGCCGAAGCTGATAAAGGAATAAATGACTTCAAGTTCGCCAACGACTGCGGTTAATGAGAAAGCTCCGATTAACAAAATATTAAAAACAGGGGTTTTTAATCTCGGATGAATATACCCGAAGAAACGCTTTGGTAACGATTGATCTCTTCCCATTGCATATAAAAGCCTTGCTGCACTCGCATGTGACGATAAGGAGGAAGAAATGACAGCGACCATTGTGCCAGCTAAAAAGAACGAGTGGAGAAATGCGCCGCCCACGAATTCTGCAATTTCAAGTGAGGCTGCATCAGGATGTTTGAACTGCTGAAAATTTGGAAACACCTGCTGCAAAAAATAAGACGTCAAAGTAAACAGTACGCCTCCAATCGCAACTGTTAAGAAAATGGCAAGCGGAATCGTCTTTTTTGGTTTAATGGTTTCCTCAGACATAGTGGAAATGGCATCAAATCCTAGAAAGGAGAAACATAAAATGGTCGCTCCTGAAAAAATAAGCGCTGGATCTAAGCTCGCTGAATAAAAAGGCCGGGCTGACAATAACTCTCCACTGCCAGCGTTTTGCGTGAGCCCATAAATAACAAATCCAACAAAGGTGACGGCGACAATGACCTGAAATGTCACAAACAGCGCCGTAATGTTGGCTGTAAGCCGTATACCGATGACATTGACAGTCGTTATGGCGATAGCAAGTATGATGATCCAAATGTAATGAGGTACATCAGGAAAGGCTGCGGTTAAATAAGCACTTCCGATCGCAAAATTCACCATAGGCAGAAATAAATAATCCAGTAAGAGTGTCCAGCCCACAAGGAAGCCGACATGAGGATGAATACTTTTTTGCGCATATGTATAAGCAGATCCTGCTTTTGGAAAAGCCTTCACCATATTCCCATAGCTAAGCGCTGTCAATAGTAATGCCAGCAACGTAAATATATAAGCTGCAGCGACGTGTCCTTTCGTCAGCTGAGCAACAATGCCGTATGAATCAAATACGACAAGTGGATCCATATAAGCAAGCCCGATCACAACAAGTGGAAAGACAGTCAGGCTGCGTTTTAGTCTTGGCTCTTCAGTCAATTTGCCTATCAGCTCCTCTAAAAATGAATAAATAATGCTCATTTTAAAAAGAATGCTACCAAGTGTCAATGCTATTTGAATAAATCTTTTGTTTAAAGTGTGCCCGCTTTGCACGCCGGACGTTTTAGTATATGATGATACATAGAATAAGTCGTGATTTGACTAACAAGAAAGGTGAAGCGAAATGAAGGAAGAACTGAATACAAATCAAGAACAGGAACGGATGGAGCTGGATGAAGAAAGTTTATTTCTTGTCTCCCAAACGTTTAAAGCCTTATCTGATCCGACACGTATTCGTATTCTGCACCTCTTGTCTCAAGGTGAATACTCGGTAAATGATATCGCAGAAACGCTGAATCTCATGCAATCAACAGTTTCTCATCAGCTGCGCTTTTTAAAAAACCTTCGTCTCGTGAAATCTAGACGAGCAGGGACATCGATCTTTTACAGTCCTGAAGATCAGCATGTGATGGAAGTACTTGAACAAATGATTCATCATGCACAGCATGACTAATAAAAACCTTCCTATATGAGTAGGAAGGTTTTTACGCATGATGCATACGTGTTGATCGTTTACCTGCTTTCATCATTTGATAAGAAAAAACGACATAGTAAGCAGCTAACAGAAAAAAGCTGAGCATGGTCATGGCATCATCACTCACAATATGCTGATACAGTTCAACGACACCAATCTTTGTGAGCGAATGGTTCGTCAGCTCACCCAGCTTAAAACTAAGTCGAGATAAAAATAAACATAAAATGAAGCTTTCAATCCATTTACTCGTTTTCACATAAAGACGGCCATTTTCTTCTTTCATGCGGATCGTCTCATAGGCATGAACGGCCAGACTGCTTCCAAAGAGCATACCAATAGCGGCATAGATGAAAATGCTGTGATTTTGCCAGCCTTCTAATAAGAGAATAAGGGCAGTGAGTCCAAATACATACATTCTCATCAAAAGACTGATCGGGCGCACAAGCTGATAGCGTCTCATTCGATTCATTCGAAAGATGATGCAGATTAGCATAATGCCCCCAATTATGAATAACTGCCACACGTGATGTGTCATGATGCAACCTCCTCCTGCATGTGCAGGGATGTAAACGAATGCTGGCTGTTCCTTATCTTTACCATTCTTTCATTTTTTATCAAATCAAAACCTACATTTATGAAAAAGAGGAAAAGCATGAAAATCGATCGTATTTTGTCTATTGTGATGCTGCTCATTAGCAAAAAGCAAATACAAGCGAAAGACCTTGCTGAACTTCACGAAGTGAGCGTAAGGACGATTTATCGCGATATTGAGACCATCAATCAAGCCGGGATTCCTATTGTGACAACACAAGGAGCAGGCGGAGGCATTTCGCTTGTTGACGACTATCGTTTAGAGAAAAAATTATTTACCGATGATGACATTGAGCTTATTTTAACTGCCCTTGAAAGCATGACGAGTGCATACTCCTTTAAAGAAAGTGAACATGTACTGAAAAAAATCAAATCTCTCATTCCTCCACAAAGTGATGAAAGCGAGAAACAGCACCATGTCTTTATTGATTTAAGCTCATGGGGGAAAGACAGCCAGGCAGAAAAGAAGCTTCAGCTGATCCATACCGCTGCTTCCGCGCATCAATTCATTCAATTCACTTATCGCAACGCAAAAGGTGAAACACTTCCACGTAAAGTGGAGCCTTATACGCTTGTCTTAAAAGGAAGGCATTGGTACTTGTATGCGTTTTGTTGTGTGAAACATGATTTTCGTCTATTCAAGCTGACCAGAATGACAGACCTCATCACCATTTCAGCATATTTCAGGCCGAAAAGAATCAAAAATGAAGAGAAGCCTTGGAATGACTCTTGGCATGAAGAACCTTCAGTCACAACCCTCACGCTCAGGTTAACGGAAGCATCAGTTGGCAAAGTGAAGGAATGGGTGGATGAGAACGAATTGATCATATGTTCAGACGGAACCTATCTGGCAGCATTGACTGTGCCGCAAGATGATTGGCTGCACAGTTTCCTATTCCATTTAGGACCGGACGTCGACATTGTTTCACCTCAGCACATCAAGGAAGCATTTGATCTCCAATTAAAACAATTTATGAAGCGATTAGAAACTTGACACACTGTTGTCAGGTTTCTTTTTATATGATGGGAGAAAAGGAGATGAGAATGTATGTACGATATCGTCACATTAGAGAAACAATGGATCAAAGGGTTGTCTGTTCGAACAACAAATGAAATAGAGAAAACAAAAGAGCGGAAGATTGCGCCGCTCTGGCAGGATTTTTTTGCGCAGCAGCTACATGGGGGACAAGCTCCAGTCATAGGGCTGTATTCAGATTATGAAAAAGATGAACATGGTTCTTATTTATTTACAGCTGGGCAATTTGCGGATCAGCAGATCGAACATGTAAAAGAGATTCCTGCGTCCACCTACGCAAGATTTCAAACGAGAAAAGGACCGATTGAAGAGGTCGTGCTTGAAACATGGCACAAGATTTGGACGTGGGATCAGCGTCAATATCGCACTTATACAGGTGATTTTGAATGGTATGATGAAAGATCTATTGATCCAAAAGAAGCACAAATTGATATTTATATTGCGGTTGATGAAAAAATGATTGCTAAAACTAATACCATTAGTTAATATAAAACTAACGATATTAGTTTTAGGAGGGCAATCATGAGATTAACAACTTTTGACCGTCTGCACCAGCTTACATTGATGCCGCGATTATTTCCGGTAAATTGCTATGTCTTTGAGGAAGAGGAAGGACTCATCTTAATTGATGCTGCTTTAAAAATGGCGGCAAACTCGATCATCGAATTTGCCCGTAAAAAGAACAAACCAATTCATAAGATTATTCTCACTCATAGCCATATGGATCATATCGGCGCATTAGATGAGGTGAAGAAGGCTTTTCCAGAGGCAGTTGTCTATTTATCAAAACGTGATGCACGCCTTTTTGAAGGTGACTTTTCCTTGCTTCCTGATGAACCTCAGCAAAAAATTAAAGGCAGTTTTATGAAAAATATTCATACAAAACCAGATGTACTTGTCGAAGAAGGAGATGAGATTGGGCCGCTCAAAGTGATTGCAACACCAGGGCATACACCCGGCAGCATTTCTTTATACGATGAAAGGTCAGGAGTTGTCATTGCAGGGGATGCACTTGTGACAAAAGGCGGCTTATCGGTTACGGGTGAGTTTCGGTGGAGCTTCCCGTTCCCGGCATTTGCCACATGGGATGCAGAAACCGCATTAAAAAGCGCTGAAAAATTACTAGTGCTGCGCATATCCTGTCTTGCTGCAGGACATGGTGACCTTATCATAGAGCCTCATGAAAAGCTTCAAGCTGCCGTTAAAAAAAGACAGCACCAGCTAAAAAAAGGAGGGCAGTAAACCGTGTCTCCAAGAATGGGAATTACACAAGAAAAAATTATGGATACAGCGGCTGCATTTGTTGATGAAGAGGGCTTCTCCGCTTTGACCATTGCTACATTGTCTAAAAGGCTGAATATTAGGCCGCCTTCTCTTTACAATCACGTATCCGGCCTTCATGAGATTCAGGCAACACTCGCAGTAAAGGGGCTCTCCATGCTTTGTGAGGAAGGGATGCAAGTCACAGAGGGGCTAGAAAAAGAAGAAGCTGTTTTAGCCTTTGCCAGACAATATGTGCAATTTGTCCGAAAACATCCCGGTCTTTATGAAGCTGCCTTTTCACATATGAACGAAAAAGAAGTACGACTTGCAGCAGAGCGCCTTGTTCAGTTTGTTCAATCCATTATGTCACGCTTTGGTGTAAAAGAAGAAGAAATGACGCATGTCGTCAGAGGACTGAGAAGCTTACTGCATGGCTTCGGTGATATTTCTAATAAAAAGGGATTTCAACGAAAAGAACAGCTTGAAGAAAGTGTGAGCTATGCGGTTCGGCTCTATATCACAGGTGTATTGCAAAAAGAAGATCTGTCTATTTGACAGGTCTTTTTTTATAGCAAATCGATATCATAAAGGAGTGTCCGTCTGGCACAATTTTTTAGCGAGAAAATCGAATAAAGATTTGACAGTTTTGTGAAACATGGTATGCTTATTATGTGAAATAATTCACATAGAGGAGTAGAGGCAGATGAAAAGAAAGCCTGTTTATGTGGAAACAACCATTCATGCACCTTTAGAGAAAGTATGGGAATATACGCAAAATCCAAAGCTTCATGAACAGTGGGATTTGCGCTTTTCAACCATTTCATTAAATGGACCTCAAGATGAACAGCCCCAAACCTTTTTGTATGAAAAGCATCTTGGTTTTGGGGTAAGTGTCACAGGGACAGGAGCATATCGAACTAGAATGATGGATGAACGGAATGAACGGGCATCCTCGCTTAAATTCAAATCGTCACACCCATTGTCTTTTATCAAAGAAGGCGGCGGTTATTGGAAATATGTGAAAACGAACGATCATATTGTGTTTCAAACGCAATTTGATTATGAACCGAAAGAAGGAAAAGGATGGGCGTGGGCAGATCGATTTCTTTTTCGCCCGATGATGGGGTTTATGACGGCCTTTAGTTTTGGCGCACTAAAGACGTGGCTTGAAAAGGGTACGCACCCTCGGTTGTTACTGGAGAGAACACTTGCCCATTATGGAATTTGTTTGCTGTTTGCCATCGTCTGGCTGTGCCAAGCGGTTATCCCTTTTTCACATTCTGCTTTTGATCATAGCACCGGGTTTCGGTTGTTTTATACCCTTATAGGCGTATCATGGCTGATACCTAAGCTATCAAAGAAATATTTGTTCATTCTTCAAAGTGTGTTTCTGCTGCTGATGCTTTGTATCGGGATTCTATCCCCCCAAACGACACTCCATGAGCCGCTTGTGATGAGTGCATTTTTGATCCTATCCATTGCAGGAATGATTAATTTAAAAGATTGTATAGACGTATTTTCGATCAAACGAAAAAGGGGAGGTAGACATGGTCGTTCATCGTCATCAAGTAAAGGATTACGATAAGCTGCACCCAAAATTAAAAGAAAGATACAATCGTGCATTTACCGCTGAAGGCACCATGGAGGAAATAGGCGGCGGAACGAGGCTCATTCGATTTTTCTTCAAAATTGGTCCACTGTTTCGCTGTTTTTTCCCTGAGAGAGGAAAAAACATTCCTTTCCGGATTGTGAATAAACCCTTTATGACAAATAAGGGAGAGGAAGGCATGCACTGGTTTCGTACGTTTTATTTCCCAAAGAAGGAACGGCACTTTGATGCAGATATGATCATTGATCAGAAGAGTCATAAAGTACTAGACTATTTTGGAAAGCCTAGACTTCTTATGTCAGAGCTTCATTTTAAAGTAACAAAGCATGGGTTCCTTCACATTCAATCCGGCCGGCAGAAGCTGTTGATGTTAGGACGTGAGTGGCCGCTGCCTTCATGGCTTTACGGTGTATCAGATGTCACAGAAGGCTACGAGGAGCACGCGGGTGTGTATACCATTGATGTGCATGTGAAAAACCGATTGTTTGGGACCCTTTTTACATATAAAGGCCGGTTTACTGAAAGGGTAATGTCTCATGATGAATAAATGGCATTTGATATCAAGCCTCGTCTTCATGTGCTGTTTTATCGCCACCCGTTTGATGACAGGTCCGGTAGCAGAGTTATTTGTACTGATAGCCATTCTGTTTTTCCTTCCTGCAATTTTAGCCTTTTTTGTGAAGGAAGAGAGGGAGAGTAAGCCGGGGATACTGCTCGGCTTTTTAATGAAAGCCTTTCCATTAGCTGCTCTTTGTGCAACGGCTGCATTCATCTATCATTCTGCTTTGTTTGCATCGGGATGGTTTTTGTATACGATTCTTTTGGCGTTATATGGCTGTACTCGTTTGCTGAAAAGGGGAATCTTTCCGCTTCATGAATTGATCATCGATGGTGCATGGATGTATCTCGCTTTAGGAGGGCTTTGGTTTTGGCTGTACACGGCAGATATACAGGTGATGACCTTTTCACCAATCATCGTGCTTTTGACCGCTATTCATTTTCATTACTCGGCTTTTTTGATCCCGCTTTTCTATGGATTATTAGGGAGACATCGAGAAAAAGAGACAGCTTTATACAAAGCGGCAGGCTGGGTGATTTTGCTGTCGCCTGTGATGATTGCTGTTGGGATTAGCTTCACTCGTCTATTTGATACGTTCAGCGTCACGCTATATGTCATTGCACTCTACTTGTACGGTATTCTTTGTATGAAAACAAGGTTTCGATCGACTGTGGCAAAAGTACTGATTGTGTTTTCTAGCTGCGTCTTAATGGGAACGATCGTGCTATCTCTTCTTTATTCCGCTGGCATGCTCATGCGCGTGACCTACATCAGCATTGATCAGATGATTTGGTTTCATGGCAGTATTAATGCCTTTTTTGTTATTTTACCAGGTTTGATTGGATGGCTGATCGAAGGGCCAAAGGATCAATTGAAGCAGAAGGACTTTCCGATATCAAAAGTGCATGGCCGTTTTCATTTGATCTCTTTTCAAAAGGAAAGAATGGGTGATCGAGAGAACCTCGGTTTAGTCGATTCACTTGATGATTTAAATGGAACGACATTTTCAGTTGATAGGGTGTCACCTGTGATTCGAAGGTTTTATGAGAATCCGATGGCGTTTACGTTAAAAGCAGCAGTCTGTTTTCATTGGTGGGTGAGGCCGTTTGTTTTTTTACTTCAGCCAGTTTTTAAGAAAATAGGTCAGCTCTATTTGGGGACATCTCGTATCCCGTATGAAATGAAGGGGCGTCTGACTACATTCCAACATCCTAAAGAAGGGCGAAAGAATGTCAGGGCGTGGATTCGTTATAACGAAAAGGGGGAGCAGGTCTTTTTTGCACTTTATGCTCATCATCACGATGCAGCTGCGGGCTATATGAATATTGCGCTGCCGCTTCCATATTCTCAGATGACCGCCATTTTAAAACCTTTTAATGAAAATGAGGACTTTCTCTTAAAAAGTGCATGTCCAAAAGGCAGTACCGGTGACGAAGGATTGTATTTGCATACACCTTTTATCACCATGAAACTGCCAATGGAAGAAAGCTTTCATATGAAGCCGGAGACAGATAAAAGTCTCACAGCGGTTCATCAAATGAAGCTATTCGGTATTCCCTTTTTAACGATTCATTATCAAATTGACAGCGGGAAGCCATCCTGTTAATCAATGATGTCACATGGTTCACCATGCCGAATGATGTTCACAATCGCTTGCCCATCACTCGGATGATGATCTGCATACTGGACTGGCAGCAGTGCAAAAAATACATAGTAGACAGAGAAGTAAGCAAATTGATAGAAAAATTGATGTTCTGGCAGGATATCATTGGCGATCATTGTATTCAGTATGAGAACACTGAGCAGGTTGCATAATGATCCGCCTAGGTAGACAAGAATATGCGAGAATCGGTTATTTTTCCTCATTTCTTCATAATGGCAAAATGCATCTAGAAAATAGATTCGTCTAATTTCAACAACACCTATTTTCAATACTTTTTTGCCTCTGCCAAGAGCAAAAGAAACCTTTGCACCAAACATCCATGCGACCATAATATGGCCAAGCTGATGCAAGATGGCAACGATAGGAAGAATGACGAAAAACGACCAGCAAAATGTCCACATATCTGATAATGTAAACAAGTGTTAACCCCTCCCCAATATATTTGGGAGGAAGCAGTAGGATTATTTGCCATTTTACTGAATTCATTTTCAGGATGCAAATATTTAATACATGACGATAAATTTATTATGTAAACTAAAGGGTAGTTTTTGCGATGAATCGGCTTTTTGACTCACTTTTTTTACGAAATGAATGTGCTACAATGAAAAAAACAATAGATAACTCTAGTAAATGAACCTACCCTTGAATGAAGAGGAGAGAATCAGATGGCAGATATTGAACAGTTTTTGGCGTTAGATATTCGTGTTGGGACGATCATTGAAGCAGAATTCTTTGCAGAGGCAAGAGTACCTGCATTAAAACTCAAGATTGATTTTGGTGAAGAGGTTGGTCTAAAGCAATCCAGTGCTCAGCTGACAAAACGTTATACGGCTGAGAGTCTTATTGGCAGACAAATCGTAGCAGTCGTCAATTTTCCGCCAAGAAGAATTGCAGGATTCAAATCAGAAGTGCTTGTCTTAGGGGGCATGCCGTCAAAAGAAGACGTGGTTTTACTAGCCACAGATGAGCCTGTTGAAAATGGGACAAAAATAGGGTAATAAAAAAGACATCTTCCTGAGAAGATGTCTTTTGCGTATTGAGGCGGAATAACCACACGCCACATTCGTGTGTGTCTCAAGGAGACATGTTACCCGACTTACACAATTCAGCTCATCGCTTGATAAATATAGCATGAGGTGATCGGAATTGCAACCATTAAATGCTTTACTTCAGTTTTTCACGTCATTTCAGCAGAAAAATGACAAGAAATCAATTATTTGGATTATTTTTTCAAAAAATATTGAAAAGTCAGATCAGATTTTATAAAATGAATTCATCTTAGTTTGTTTAGTCGATAAACTAAGATGAATTCCAAGTGATGATCCGGTCATTAAAGGGGATGATTCCGTCATTCAAATCATTTGCTGTGTATGTGGGCTAAGCTGAAAGGATCAGATGTTCAGCTTCATTTTTACAACAAATTGAAAGCGCTTTATATTCTTTGTATTGACTGCTGCTGCCCTCCATCATCTGTTCATTAGAAGAGGCTAAGAGAAGAAGGGAGAAAGCTCATGGTAAGTGAGAATTTAAAAAAGATTCGTATGTCTGAAAAAGTGGGATATGCTTCAGGAGATTTCGCATGTAACTTAATTTATGCAACTGTCTCTACGTATCTATTATTTTTTTATACAGATGTGTATGGTTTATCAGCGGCGGCAGCAGGAACGATGTTTTTAGTTGTTCGCGCCATTGATGCGCTTGCAGATCCGTTTATTGGTGCATTGGTGGATCGAACGAACAGCCGTTTTGGCAGGTTTAGACCTTACTTGTTATTCGGTGCGTTTCCTTTTGTGGTACTTGCTATCCTTTGCTTTACAACACCTGATCTTTCTGAAATGGGTAAACTCGTTTATGCCTACATCACGTATGTTGGTTTATCGCTTACATACACATTCATCAATGTTCCTTATGGTGCTTTAACATCCGCAATGACAAGAAATAACCAAGAGGTTGTCAGTATTACGTCTGTTCGTATGCTTTTTGCTAATCTCGGAGGTCTAGTTGTTGCTTTTTTTGTTCCTTTTCTTGCGACTTTTTTGAGCGATAAAACAGGAAATACAGCTCTCGGCTGGCAGATGACGATGGCTTTTCTCGGCGTTCTTGGCGGTGCATTACTTATTTTCTGTTTTAAAAGCACGAATGAACGTGTCACGCTTCAAAAGCCGGAGGAAAAAATTAAGTTCAGTGATATCTTTGTGCAGTTACGTGTCAATCGTCCGCTTGTTGTATTAAGCATTTTCTTTATTATTATTTTTGGCGTGAACTCGATCAGTAACTCTGTTGGGATCTATTATGTGACGTATAACCTCGGCAGAGAAGATTTAGTGAAATGGTACGGACTCATTGGCAGTCTGCCCGCTTTAATGGTGCTGCCGTTTATTCCGAAACTGCACAAGCTGTTAGGAAAGAAAAAGCTGCTGAATTATTCATTATTGCTGAATATCGTAGGTCTTCTTGCATTACTTGTGATACCGCCGAGTCAAATCACTTTAATACTGATTTTTAGGCTCGTTGCAGCTGCAGGAAGTATTACAGCCGGTGCTTACATGTGGGCGCTCATTCCTGAAACTGTTGAATATGGCGAATATAAAACAGGGAAAAGGATGGGCGGGCTCATCTATGCCATCATCGGATTCTTCTTTAAATTTGGGATGGCATTAGGCGGGATTGTGCCAGGGCTTGTACTCGATCGCTTTGGCTATGTTGCGAACCAAATGCAATCACCAGAAGCTTTACTTGGCATTTTAATCACGACAACGGTGATTCCTGTATGCTTACTGATTTTAGCGATGGTGGATATTAATTTTTATAACCTAGACGAAGAAAAACATAAAAAAGTCGTACGGGAGCTTGAGAATAGAGACAAAGTGTATATCGATCATATGGACGATTTTAAAATGTAGGTCTCTGAAAGAGGAGGAAGTTCAATGAAGATTACCAATCCAGTGCTCAAAGGGTTTAATCCTGATCCAAGTATTTGCCGTGTAGGAGAAGATTATTATATGGCCGTTTCTACATTTGAATGGTTTCCAGGGGTGCAAATTTATCATTCAAAGGATCTCGTCCATTGGCGTCTTGCTGCGCGTCCATTGCAAAAAACGTCGCAGCTGGATATGAAGGGGAATCCTGACTCTGGCGGGGTATGGGCGCCGTGCTTAAGCTATGCTGATGGGCAGTTTTGGCTTATTTATTCAGATATCAAAGTAGTGGATGGCCCATTTAAAGACGGTCATAATTATTTGGTCACGGCAAGCGAGGTGGACGGCGATTGGAGTGAACCGATCCTGCTCAACAGCTCTGGCTTTGATCCATCTTTATTCCATGATCACAGCGGGAAGAAATACGTCTTAAATATGCTGTGGGATCATAGGGAAAAGCATCATTCCTTTGCAGGTATTGCCTTGCAGGAATATAGTGTGGCTGAAAAGAAGCTCATCGGACAAAGGAAGGTCATTTTTAAAGGCACACCGATTAAATTGACAGAAGCGCCGCATCTGTATCATATCGGTGACTACTACTATTTATTAACGGCAGAAGGAGGTACCCGGTATGAGCATGCAGCAACGATCGCCCGGTCCTCGCATATTGAAGGGCCTTATGAGGTTCATCCTGATAACCCGATTTTAAGTGCCTTCCATGTGCCTGAACATCCGCTTCAAAAATGCGGGCATGCTTCAATCGTTCAAACGCATACAAATGAATGGTATCTCGCTCATCTCACTGGCCGCCCGATTCAATCAAGCAAGGAATCGATTTTTCAACAGAGAGGGTGGTGCCCTTTAGGAAGAGAAACAGCGATCCAAAAGCTTGAATGGAAGGATGGCTGGCCTTATGTTGTAGGCGGAAAAGAGGGGACGCTAGAGGTTGAAGCGCCAAAGATCGAAGAAAAGGTTTTTGCACCAACCTATCATACAGTCGATGAATTTAAAGAATCAACTCTAAATAGACACTTTCAAACATTAAGAATTCCGTTTACCGATCAGATTGGTTCGTTAACGGAGAAACCTCAGCATTTAAGGTTATTCGGCCGTGAATCTTTAACGTCTAAGTTTACCCAAGCATTTGTTGCAAGACGCTGGCAAAGCTTTTATTTTGAAGCAGAGACAGCTGTTTCGTTCTTCCCAGAAAACTTTCAGCAAGCCGCAGGTCTTGTGAATTATTATAATACGGAAAACTGGACAGCACTCCAGGTGACATATGATGAGGAACTTGGCCGCACGCTTGAACTATCTGTTTGTCAAAACCTTGCCTTTTCTCAGCCATTGACACATAAAATCATCATTCCTGACGAGGTCACTTATGTCTATTTAAAAGTGACCGTTCGGAAAGAGACATATAAATATTCTTATTCATTTGATCAGAAAGAGTGGAAGGAAATTGATGTACCGTTTGAATCCATCCATTTATCCGATGATTTCATTCGAGGTGGAGGTTTTTTTACAGGGGCATTTGTCGGTATGCAGTGCCAAGATACGAGCGGCGAGCGTCTTCCTGCTGATTTTCACTATTTTCGCTATGAGGAAACAGACGAATAAAAAAGACAACTCGCTACGAGCTGCCTCTTTTTGAAAAATATATAGATTCAGGTTGTGAGGGTGGCATCTTGCAGAAAAGCTTCTATGACAAGAGATGTCATCCCCAATACTGGTGCATTGTGTCCTAATGATGAAGGGAGCAGCTCTACATGTGAGCTGAATTGCGTATCCATTCGCGAGGATACCTCCTCCTCAATCACATGTAGAACCGCCTGATGTGATTCGATCACTTTGTTTCTTAAAATAATGGCTTGCGGGTTAAAGGTATGCAGGACGTTTGTGAGACCGACACCAAGGTAAAAGCCAAAGTTGCGCAGGGCATTGAGCGTTTTCATATCATTTAACTTGGCCAGCTGTTCCAGGTCTTGATGGGAGATGTGCTGATCATCTGTTTGAAGAGACTGAAACAAGGCCTTCTCAGAAGCATACAATTCCCAGCACCCACGGTTCCCGCAGCTGCATGTCGGTCCGTTAAAATCGATTGTCATATGTCCCATTTCACCAGAAAAGCCATACGCTCCTCTGTATAAATGATGATTGATGATGATTCCAATCCCGATGCCAGTGCCGATGCTTGCATAGATCAAATGATCATAATGTTTAGCGGCACCAAAGATTTTTTCACCATATGCACCGGCATTTGCTTCATTTTCAATGAAGATCGGTACTTGGAATGTCTCTTGGAGCGTGGTTTTCAGATCAACATTTTTCCATTTTGAATGAGGCGTAAACACGATTTGTTCACCTGCATCCACTAAACCATGTATGCATAGGCCAATGCCAATGAGCCCGTATGGGGAAGAGGGCATTTGTGTGATGAGCTGCTGTATTAATTCAATTAATTTACGTATCGTCACCTCAGGAGAGCTGGGTGGGAGCTTGATCTGCTCTTCGTAAAGAATAGACCCTTCAAGGTCAGTTAATATGCCATTGACGTAATCAACGCCGACATCGATTCCGATGGAACAGCCAGCACGTTTATTAAACATCAGTAAAACCGGTCTTCTCCCGCCGCTAGACTCACCTTGACCGATTTCATAGACAAGATGTTCTTTCATTAACGTACTTACTTGAGAAGAAACAGTCGATTTATTTAATCCAGTGCGTTCAGATAATTTTGCTCTCGAAATGGGCGCATGCTGGAGAATTTCTTTTAATAAAAGTTTTTGATTTATTTTTTTGACAAAGTTCTGATCAGCGATATCCACGTTATCCACTCCATTTGTTTTGTCTTTAGATTAAGTTGAGAAGAGCTGCTTTTTTCCGCATGTATTCGATAAGAAAGATGATTTTAACTTTATTATAACGAAAATATTTTTAAAAAACTAAAAAATATGGAAAATTCAAAGTGATTTTTTCATAGATTGATCATTAGTTTGTTGTATAAACTTACAAAGTGTACTCAGGAGGAATGAAGAATGTCCAAATCAAATATGAAAACATTATACAGTCTAGAAGGAATCGGCAAAATTCAATATGAAGGAAAACAATCAAAAAATCCACTCGCTTTTCAATACTATAATCCAAGCGAAGTGATTGGCGGAAAAACAATGAAAGACCACCTGCGTTTTTCAGTCGCTTATTGGCATACATTGACGGCTGATGGAACAGACATGTTTGGAACTGGCACGATGCAAAGAGCGTGGGACTCCTATAGGGGAATGGATTTAGCAAAAGCTAGATTGGAAGTCGCTTTTCAGCTTTTTGACCTATTGGATGTTCCGTATTTTTCATTCCATGACCGTGACATTGCGCCAGAGGGAGAGACGCTTCAAGAGACGAATCAACAATTAGACATCATTTTAGAAAGAATGAAAGAATACATGAAGCAAAGCGGAGTAAAGCTGCTGTGGAACACAGCCAATATGTTCAAGCATCCTAGATTTGTACACGGTGCTGCGACATCTTGTCATGCAGATGTCTTTGCCTACGCGGCCGCACAGGTTAAAAAAGGCATTGAAACCGCCAAAGAACTTGGTGCAGAAAATTATGTTTTCTGGGGTGGACGAGAAGGGTACGATACGCTGCTCAATACAGATATGAAAAGAGAGCTTGATCACATGGCGTCTTTCTTGCATATGGCTGTTGATTATGCAAAAGAAATTGGGTACACTGGCCAATTTTTAATCGAACCAAAGCCAAAGGAACCAACCACTCATCAATACGACACAGATGCAGCGACATCCATCGCCTTTTTAAAACAATACGGATTAGATTCCCATTTTAAATTAAATATTGAGGCCAATCATGCGACACTGGCCGGCCATACGTTTGAGCATGAATTACGTGTCGCAAGAATTCATGGGCTGCTCGGTTCTGTTGATGCAAACCAAGGTAATTCACTTCTTGGATGGGACACAGATGAATTTCCAACCGATCTGTATGCCACAACTCTTGCCATGTATGAAATTCTGCAAAATGGCGGTCTAGGGTCTGGCGGTCTTAATTTTGATGCAAAAGTGAGAAGAGCTTCCTTTGAACTTGAAGATATTTTATATGCTCATATTGCTGGGATGGATGCATTCGCAAAAGGACTGCGGGTCGCTCATAGACTCATAGAAGACCGTGTGTTTGAGGATGTGATAAAGCACCGGTATCGCAGCTTTTCTGAAGGAATTGGACGTGACATTTCAGAAGGGAAGGCAAACTTTCATACATTAGAAGAATATGCGCTGAAACATCCTTTAATCAGAAACGAATCGGGAAGAGAGGAACAGCTGAAAGCCCGTTTAAATCAATACTTGTTAGAAGATTAATTGAAGGGGCTGACCTGTTTTGAAGGAGTGAAAACATGAAATATGTGATGGGAATTGATCTTGGAACGAGCGGGGTCAAGGCGATATTAGTGGATGAGAGCGGGAAGGTGTGCTGCGAAGCCTCTAAGCCGTACCGCCTCATTCAAGAGAAGCCTGGATATTGTGAGCAGCACCCCGAGGATTGGGTAAACCAGACAATGGCTGTGATGAAAGAACTGATGGCAAAGCAGCCTGTTCATTCAAGACAAGTTGAAGGCATCAGCTTTTCCGGCCAGATGCATGGATTAGTTCTATTAAATGAATCTCGCGAAGTGCTCCGCCCTGCAATTTTATGGAATGATACACGAACGACAGCACAATGTGCTCACATCACAAAAAAGCTGGGAGACCGGCTGCAAAAGATCACAAAAAACCAGGCGTTAGAAGGATTCACACTGCCAAAATTATTATGGGTAAAGGAACATGAACCACATATTGATCAGCAAATCGACATGTTTTTACTCCCAAAAGATTATGTCAGATTTCGTTTAACAGGCGCTGTCCATATGGATTATTCTGATGCGGCGGGCACTTTGCTGTTAAATATCGGTGAACAGACGTGGAGTGAGGAGATTTGTCAGGCATTTGATATTTCTCCTCATATTTGCCCGCCGCTTGTCACATCAGAGGCGGAGGTTGGTACACTTTTGCCGCACATTGCACGTGATGTTGGGATGAAAGAAGGCGCGAAGGTTTTTGCCGGCGGGGCAGATAATGCTTGCGGAGCAATTGGTGCTGGCATCTTGTCCTCTGACCGCACGTTATGCAGCATCGGCACATCTGGGGTGATTCTCTCCTACGAAGAGGATCATAAAAGGGAGCTTCAAGGGAATTTACATTTGTTTCATCATGCAAAAAAAGACGCTTTTTACACAATGGGTGTCACCCTCTCAGCAGGATATAGTCTTAACTGGGCAAAACACTTACTGGCTCCTGAGGAATCGTTTCAATCACTTTTAGAAGGTGCGGCTCATGTAGCGCCAGGAGCGAAAGGATTGCTCTTTACTCCCTATTTAGTCGGGGAAAGAACACCTCATGCGGATTCGATCATTCGCGGCAGCTTGATTGGATTAGACAGCAGGCATGAAAGGGCACATGTTGTCAGAGCTGTGTTAGAGGGAATTACCTTTTCGCTAAATGAATCTATCGCATTATTCCGGCAGGCAGGAAAAAACATAGATTCTATTGTGTCCATTGGCGGCGGTGCGAGAAGCCGGACTTGGCTTCAAATGCAAGCAGACATTTTTCAGGCTGAAGTCATCCAGTTAGACAATGAACAAGGGCCTGCTTTAGGTGCAGCCATGCTTGCTGCGGTTGGCTGCGGATGGTATCCGTCACTTGAAGTATGTGCTAATCAATTGATCCATCAAGCCGCTGTTTATGAGCCAGAGCAGCAGCATGCGGAAGTATATGCTGATCTATTTCATTTGTATCAAAGGATTTATACACAAACAAAAGATATCCATGCCGGGTTAAAGCAGTATCGTTCCATCTAACTGAGAAGGCTGCATGAAAGGAGGTGATGGGTTTTTCACCTTAGGGATGACAGAACAATACGGATGAAAAAAGGAGAGGGATGGAAAATGAATTTGAAAAGATTGAGGCTTTTGTTTGTGGTGTGTATTGGATTTGTGCTGACACTGACGGCTGTGCCAGCTGATGCGAAAACGATTTATAATAATGAAATGGGTACACATAGCGGATACGATTATGAATTATGGAAGGATTATGGAAACACCTCGATGACACTCAATAACGGCGGGGCATTTACTGCAGGCTGGAACAGTATCGGAAATGCTTTATTTCGGAAAGGAAAGAAGTTTGATTCCACTAAAACTCATCATCAGCTTGGCAACATCTCCATCAATTACAACGCAAACTTTAACCCAGGCGGGAATTCCTATTTATGTGTCTATGGCTGGACACAATCTCCATTAGCAGAATACTACATTGTTGATTCATGGGGCACATATCGTCCAACAGGAGCGTATAAAGGATCATTCTATGCAGATGGAGGCACATATGACATTTATGAAACGACCCGCGTTAATCAGCCTTCCATTATCGGGATCGCGACCTTCAAGCAATATTGGAGTGTACGACAAACAAAGCGTACAAGCGGAACGGTCTCCGTCAGTGCGCATTTTAATAAATGGGAAAGCTTAGGCATGCCAATGGGTAAAATGTATGAAACAGCATTTACTGTAGAAGGCTACCAGAGCAGCGGAAGTGCGAATGTGATGACCAACCAGCTGTTTATTGGACGATAAAAGCTTATAAAAAAGCCAGCAGTTTTTGCTGGCTTTTACTTTTTCTATGATAATTTTTCAACTTCCACTCTGCCAGAAAAGAACGTCGCGCCGCCGCCCATATCTGCCAATCGATCAGGTGTTAATCCATTCACTAAATGCTTTTTGCCTTTTTGATCTGCCCATAAACCTTGACTGACCACAACACCAGATAATACATTTTGACCGACTGACACGACAAGCTCACACTCTCCTCGGTCGTTCAACACACGTACCATGTCACCATCTTCAATTTTTCTTTCCTTTGCATCCTGTTCATTCATGTGAAGCTTCGGAAATTTCTCTAGCTTTTGATGCTTTTCATGAAGTGAGAAGGTGGAATTCAGAAAATTATGGTTCGGTCCCGGTATAAAGGTAAGCGGATAATCGCTTTCCTGATAAAGGGGCACATAGGTTGGAAGTGCTGGATACCCGTCTTTTTTCATTTGTTCAGAATAAAGCTCAATTTTCCCGCTTGGGGTTTGAAGCTTTAATTCCTGGAAAGGTCCACGTTTCGCTTTGATCCATTTCTTTTCTTTTAATGCTTCGTATGAAATGTCCTCATAATGCGGATTTTCTGGATGATGAAGAGCTTGTTCCATCAGTTCAGCATCTGTCTCGCGGAAGGCTTCATCTTCAAAGCCCATCGCATGGGCAAGCAGGCGGAATACTTCAGTATTGGATTTGCTTTCTCCGTAGCGTTCTATCACGGGCTCCTGAATTTGAATATAATGATGCCAGTATGACGTATAGAAATCCTCGTTTTCAAAGGCTGATGTCGCCGGCAGGACAATGTCTGCATACGCCGCTGTCTCTGTCAGGAATAAATCATGAACCACTGTAAATAAATCCTCTCTCAGCAAACCTTCTCTGACTTTATTCGCTTCAGGTGTCACAACCGCTGGGTTGCACGAGTAGATAAAGAGAGAATCAACAGAAGGCTCTGCGCTTGTCAGCACGCTGCCCAGTTGATTCATATTAAATGATCTAGGTGTGCGTTCTTTTAATAAATCCGGCCGCTGAAGAGCTGTTTCATTATAACTGAGAAAAGAAGAGTTTGATTTCATCGCTCCGCCGCCCTTGTGCAGCCATTGACCAGTCAGGGCAGGGAGGCAGGAAATGGTTCTAATACTCATCCCGCCATTATCATGGTGCTGTAAACCATTCCCAATCCGAATGAGAGAGGGCGATGTCTCAGCGTACATTCTTGCAAGTGTAATGATATCGCCTTTAGGAACACCCGTGATCCGCTCAACTGTGTCTGGATCATACTGCTTTACATGCTCGCGCAGCTCCTTATGGCCGACCGTGTAAGCCTCTAAAAAGGCTTCATCTGTACGTTCCTCTTTAAAAAGGACGTGCATGATGCCAAGGGCAAGTGCACTGTCAGTACCAGGCCGAAGCGGAATGAACCAATCTGCCATCCGGCCGGTTTGGTTCTTGTGAACATCAATTACGACAATCTTCGCTCCTTGCTTTCGTGCTTTTTGTGCCAAGGTGATTTGGTGCATATTTGTCGATACGGCATTGATGCCCCAAAAGATAAATAGTTTCGTATGAATGGTTTCTTCAGGATCTGTCCCAATGCTTGCACCCATTGTATATTTATAGCCAGTCGTTCCCGCAGACTGACAGATCGTTCGGTCTAACTGACTTGAACCAAGACGATAAAAAAAGCGGCGGTCCATTCCTTCTGCGTTGAGATTGCCCATGTTTCCATAGAAGCTGTAAGGCAGAATGCTTTCTGGTCCTTTTTCTTCGATCAGCTTTGTCCATTTTTGCCGAATGGTTTCAATGGCTTCTTCCCACGTAATCGGTGCAAACTGACCTTCGCCTTTTTGGCCAACACGTTTTAAAGGAGTGGTCAGCCTTTTTTCATCATATAAACGGGCTGTGACATTACGCACTTTGTTGCAAATGTTTCCTTGTGTGACAGGGTGGTCCGGATCTCCCTGCACTTTCACGATCTTTCCATTTTCTTTATGTATTAAAAGACCGCACTGATCCGGGCAATCTAACGAACAAACTGATTTGAATATTCCGTCTTTCATCGCTGTATAATCGGTCATGAGTTTTCGGCTTCCTTTCTGCATTCCGTTATCACTTTGTATGGATTTTATTTTAGCATGTTCGGAGGAGGAAGGTAAGAAAGAGATGATGAATTGAAGAAAATGAAAAAAAGCCCCTGAAAAGGGACTTTTAAAAACGGGTGACTTGTACAGGAAATTCTTTTACCCCAAAAACAAACGTGCTTTGAATAGGTTTTAGCTGATCTGTAGCGCAGGTGATGTCTTGAAACGTATGGAGTAAAACGTCAAGCGCAATGTTGCTTTCAAGCCGGGCAAGCGGTGCACCGAGACAAAAGTGGATGCCAAACCCAAAGCTCATATGTGGATTTGATTTTCGGTCAAGCCGGAACGTATCTGGATCTTCAAATTTCTGTTCATCCCGATTTGCTGAAGCAACCCAGCTGATGAGATAGTCTCCTTTTTCAATGTGCGCGCCTGCAATTTCAACATCTTCTGCAGCGATTCGGCCAATGGCTTGAACAGGGGGATAATACCGTAACGTTTCCTCAGTCAATTGAGGAATAAGAGAGGGGTCCTGCCGAACTGATTCAGCGATATGCGGCTGCTCTGTCAGCAGTCGTACGGCATTGGTTATTAAATTGGTCGTTGTCTCATTGCCTGCAACGAGTAGTAGAATACAAAAGCCAAGCAGTTCATTTTCCGTTAAACGCTCTCCATCAATTTCCGCTTGAATGAGAAGCGAGATCAAGTCATCGGCTGGTGTTTCTTTTCGTTTTTTGATCAAATGAGCAAAATAAACGGACAGCTCCTCTTCAGCGCGTTTCTGCATATCTACAACAGCCTGAATGGCTTCTTTTGATTCATCCTTAGCACCTGCCACAAGGGCATCAGAATGTTTTTTAATCAGCTCTCTGTCCTGCACCTCTGCACCGAGAAGCTCAGCGATGATCATCACTGGCAGGGGAGCTGCTAAATCTTGCACAATATCAAACGTACGTTGGTCCTTAACTTGATTTAATAGATCATGTGTCAAGTCTTTGATCTTATCTTCTAATTGCTTGATCGCTTTTGGGGTGAACGCTTTATTCACAAGCGCTCTCATCTTTGTATGTTTTGGAGGATCCATCGTTAAAATACTTGTTTTAGACGTGCTTCTTCCTCGCTGTGAAGAGAACACTTTAGGCTGTTTTAGAACAGACTGGATATCCGCATATCGAAAGAGATCCCAACACTTTCTTGTCTCATCATATCTAATATCACTCTCTGCACGCAGCTCATTGTAAATAGGGAATGGGAAAAGAAGGTCATCGGTAGAACGGATTTCTTTCATTGGAATCACATTGACATAGTTTTCTTTCACTTTCATTATGAACGCTCCTTTTTCACATGATTTCTCTTTCACGGTATCACCAGTAAAATATCATTTCAACGGACATGTTTTCTAAAATATGTCAATAGTCTAATCGAAAGATTCAAGCACATTCACTATATAGGAAAATAGAAAGTCATTAAAATGAGAGCGCTTTCTGAAAAATAGAATTGAAGTCACCGAAACCAAAAATAAATTGGTGAATCCAGTCGAACGAAAGGGTCCTATGATTCAAATGAACATAGTTCTTTTGATCTAAATTACTGTATTTGAAAAACACGGCTAACATACTTGCAGCAAGCTGCCGGCCATGCATTCGGGACTTTTGAAAAGCGCTGGCTCTTTCTTGACACGATTTCTCATCATGTTACGATTACTAACGTGCGAAAAACACGAACAAAAAGCGAACAAGGGAGAGGATCAATATCATTGATCAAAAGAAAGTTGCTTTCATTGGAGCAGGTTCTATGGCGGAAGGAATGATTGCAGGGATTGTGCGATCAGGACAGATGCCGCTAGACCAAATTTACGCAACAAACAGACAAAATCAACTTCGATTGAATGAACTAACGAAACGATACGGAATCCAAACAGCCGCAATGGATTCATTTCCTTTTGAAGAAATGGATATGTTGATCCTGGCCATGAAGCCAAAGGATGCTGAAGCAGCCCTTGAATCATTAAAACCTCGTATTCAGCCAGATCAGCTCATCATGTCTGTCCTTGCAGGTGTTAAGCTATCGTATATTGAAGACATGCTGCATGAAGGCCAGCCTGTTATGAGGGTCATGCCAAATACATCAAGTACGATCGGAGCATCAGCGACTGCTTTATCTGCTGGACGTTACGTGAAAAACGACCATATGAGCATAAGCCAGGCTCTTTTATCTGAAATGGGCGAAGTCTATACCATTCAGGAAGAGCAAATGGATATTTTTACTGGAATTGCTGGAAGCGGGCCCGCCTACTTTTATTTCTTAATGGAAAGAATCGAAGAAGCAGGAGAAGAGGCAGGTTTATCAAAGGAATTGTCTCGCCAAATTGGCGCGCAGACACTCCTCGGTGCGGCAAAAATGCTGCAAGAAACAGAGGAAAATCCTTCTGTCCTAAGAGAGAAAATTACGTCACCAAATGGAACAACTGCTGCAGGACTCAATGCATTAGATGATTTTGGCGGAGGAGAAGCGATCAAGCAGGCTGTCAAGCATGCTGCCAATCGATCAAAAGAGATAAGCAATCAGCAAAAACAAAAAGTATCTATATAAATAGAGCTCAGGTACAGGAGTGATTAGGTGTACGCAGATAAAGAGAGAAAACGAATTGTTGTGAAAATCGGAAGCAGCTCTCTTACTAGCTTTCAAGGTGAGATTAGTTTGAAAAAACTAGAAAACCTCGTCAATCAAATTGTGAAACTCAAAGATGAAGGACATGAAGTCATTTTGGTTTCATCTGGTGCGGTTGCAGCTGGTTACCGAAAACTAGGATTTATTGATAGACCCAAAACACTGCCGGAAAAGCAGGCATCTGCCTCAATTGGGCAAGGGCTTTTAATGGAATCATATTCTACTTTATTTTTATCACACGGTTATATTGCCTCACAGCTCTTAATTACAAGAAGTGATTTTTCTGATGAAACGCGCTATCAAAATGTGCGTAACACAATGAACGTGTTATTAGATCGAGGCATCATCCCAATTATTAATGAAAATGATACAGTGACGATCAATCGGTTGAAGTTTGGAGACAACGATACATTGTCTGCAAAAGTAGCTGGACTCATTGATGCGGATTTCCTTGCCATTTTATCTGATATTGATGGCTTGTATGAAGATAATCCTCATACAAATCCAAATGCGAAGAGAATTCTTGAAGTGACAGACATCACAGAAGACATCGAAGCAGCTGCTGGAGACGCAGGCAGCAGCGTAGGTACAGGCGGAATGAAATCAAAGCTCGATGCGTTTAAAATATCAATGGCCGCAGGGATCAACGGCTTTTTAGGAAAAGCAGATACGCCTGACATTTTAGACAAAGCCATCAATGGGACAGAGGACGGTACTTATTTTACCGCTGACGAAAATGTAGCGCCGCTCAATTATAAGAAGCAGTGGATTGCCTTTCATTCTGGACCAAAGGGTGAGATCGTGGTTCAAGAGAAAACACAGGAATTCCTCATGCACCGAGAGGGAAGCCTTGATTCTGATGGGATTGTCAACGTAAAAGGTTCGTTTAAAAAAGGCGATGTGGTCCGTATTTTAGATCAAGATGGAAGAGAAATAGGTCTTGGCATTGTGAATTATGCGTCAGATGAACTCGCACGTAAGAGTGATTTGTTACAAGATGAAATCGTGCATGTCGTCGATCTTGAAGCATTTGTTTGTCATTTAGATTTATCGATTCCAGTTTGTTAACCAAAAGGGAGGAATTCCATGACACTGACAGCTGAAGTTGTCACATCGGTCAAAGAAAAAGCGAAAAAAGCAAAGCATGTTTCAAAAAAACTAAGTTTACTTCAAACAGAGGAAAAGAATGACGCGCTTCTTAAAATGGCAGAAGCATTAGAGCGAAACAGCCGCTTCATTTTACAGGAGAATCAAAAGGATTTAGATGCTGGGAAAGAAAAGGGCTTCACAGAGGCACTCTTGGATCGATTAATGTTAAATGAAGAAAGAATTCATGAGTTTGCTGAAAGTTTGCGGCTCGTGACGAGATTAACAGATCCTGTTGGAGAAATATTGGATGAATGGACTCTTGATAACGGCTTACACGTAAAAAGCCGAAGAGTACCGCTCGGTGTGATCGGGATGATCTATGAAGCGAGACCGAACGTCACTGTCGATGCAGCAGGCCTTGCCTTAAAGGCAGGCAACTCAGTGATTTTAAAAGGCGGTTCCTCCGCTATTTCTTCCAACAAAGCCATTGTCAGTGTGATCCATGAAGCATTGGATCAAACAAAGATTCCTCGTGATGCGGTGCAATTGATTGAACAAACAGATCGTTCATCCGTTCAGGCGATGTTTCAACTAAAAGAGTGGATCGATGTTTTAATTCCGCGAGGTGGAGCATCTTTAATCAAAACAGTGGTAGAAGAATCCACTATCCCAGTGCTTGAAACAGGGACAGGGAACTGTCATGTCTTTATTGATCAAACCGCAAATGTGAAAAAAGCCATTGAAATTGTGATCAATGCAAAAACGAATCGTCCGGCTGTATGTAATGCACTTGAGACGCTGATCATTCATCGCGAATGGCTGAAAGAGAATGCAGCCTCATTAAATGAAGCTTTGCAGGAGCATCGTGTCACTGTACATGGCGACCAGGCAGCAGAGTCTTACTTTTCAAACGCGGTTCCTGCTGGAGAAGTGGATTGGACAGATGAGTATTTAAGTCTGGATCTTGCAGTAAAGGTAGTCGATTCACTCGAGGAAGCGATCAGCCATATCGATCAGTACGGCACAAAACATTCAGAAGCCATCGTGACAGAAGATGAAAAAAATGTACTCACGTTTCTAAACGAAGTCGATGCGGCGGCTGTTTATCATAACGCATCGACTCGCTTTACAGACGGCGGTGCACTTGGCTATGGAGCTGAAATTGGCATCTCTACTCAAAAACTGCACGCAAGAGGGCCAATGGGACTTCCTGCACTCACGACAACTAAGCTGCTTCTGTGTGGTGACGGTCAGATTAGAAGCTAGAAAGATTCAAGAAACACTACCTTTTTTATGAGGTAGTGTTTTTTAGTGAGTTTATACGAATGAGTGAAAATTTAAATCACAATCTATATATTTACTTTTAAAACTATAATTGGTAGTCTGATTACAAATGTTGATTAACTATGGAGAATAGTAGGTTTCGTTAGAGAATAAATCAAAAATTTAGCTGAGTTATAAAAGGAGAAATGAGATGGATTCACTTATATTTTATGGAACAAGCGATGCTCAAGGGGTACCTAGATTGTTATGCAAGTGTCCAGTTTGTAAATCGGGCTCACCAGACAATCAACGAACTAGACCGAGTTGTGAATTTCATTTAGGCAACAAGAGCTATCTTATCGATATTTCACCCGATTTCAAGATCCAGTTTCAAACTTATAATAATAGAACAATTCCTTCAGTTGTGTTTATAACTCATTCTCATAACGATCATATCGGTGGTTTAGGTGATTTTGCAGATTTATGCTTCTGGCATAATCAACAAGTACAAATAGTGAGTCCTCAAGATGTAATTAATCAGTTAAAGGAGCGATTTCCTTACTTAAACAATAGAAAAGGGCTAACTTTTGTAGGAACAACGAAATGGGTAAGTGATGGCAATAAAATTTCTTTTCATAAAGTAAATCATGGTCATAACGGTTCGTCTTATGGAATTTTAGTTCAAAAAATAAATGGATATAAATGGGCCTATTTATCTGATTCCTTTCAAGTAACTGATGAGCAATGGTTGCCTTTCTACCACCTTGATTCATTGATATTCGGGACTTCTTTCTGGAAAGAAAATCAGCCGCCCAATAAAAGGTCGGTTTATGATGTAAATGAAGCAATGGAGTTAAAACAAAAGTTACAACCGAAAAAAATGATCTTAACACACTTATCACATGACATAGACATCATTCAACGAGGTGAATACTTACCTAAGGATATGATGTTTGCATATGACGGTTTTAAAATAACGCTAGATTAATAAAAATCATAAAGTCGATCTTCGAATAGTAGAAGGATCGACTTTTGTGGTTGAAAGGATCTCAATTATTTGTTATTGGTTTCATGATTTTCTCAAATTTAAAAAATTCAAATTCCTCTGGTGCTAAAGGTTCATTGCTTTGATGTGCTTCATGAGGTGCGTTTGGATCTGGATGGTGTAAGTGATAAAATTCAACTATTTGAAAGCCGCACTTATTGACATAAAAATGAATGTTGCGTTTTTCAAAGTATGGAGTCACAACCTCCCATACAATCGTTTCTGGATATTGCGCCTCGATGGCTTTCCATGCTGCCTGACCAATGCCCCGGCCGTGAAAGGATGATGAAATGTATAGCAAATCAACCGAGTTGTGATGTGTCTCTTGGTTGATTTTGATCACAACGCCACCTGCCTTTTTACCATTTAGCATAATATGATAAACAATGTGTTCATTCGAATGAAAAGATTCATCAATGACTTCATCTGGAGGAATTGGTCCACCATGCGCATCGCCAAATGCATCGATCACGCCAGCTGTAAAAGCTTTCTGGAGCTCTTTTTTCATTGAAGGGAAGTCCTCTTTATTTGCTTGTGCTAATGTTACTTCATGTTGAGTTATTTTGTTCATTTTTTTATCCTTTCCATGCGTAGTGATGTTTCTGGATGTTATAATAAAGGATGGAGTTACTCCATAGTCAAGGAAGGAGCCTTCATCATGATCAATGATGTGCAAAAAACGTTTTTTACTGGAGAATTTGCCAAGCTATTTGATGTCAAAAAAGATACGCTTCTGTATTATGATAAAATCGATTTATTTAAGCCGGCTGGTGTTCACGAAAATGGATACCGTTACTATACACTTGAGCAATTTGACCATTTTATTGCGATTCAATCCTTGCGGGCTGTTCAATTTCCGATCAAAGAGTTAAAACAATATTTCACAGAACCTTCCCGCGAGAGACTGCAAAGCCTAGCGGCCGACCAAATAAAAAAGGTCAAACAAGAGATTGAAAAGCTTCAAGACATCCAAGCTTTTCTTATGCGGGTGATGGAGACGACACATGAATTAGCAAATGTGAAAATAGGCGAGGTCCTGTTTCAAGAGCTGCCAGAAGAACCTGTTGTACTAAGTGCATCAAACCCGATCGACTTCAATACACCTGTAGAAGAAATATCACGTATTGTAGGGGAATTTTTAAAAGGAGTTGGCATAAAAGGGGCTGCGGCAAATGGTTCTGTCTTAAAAAAGGAGCAGTTCCGTAAGCGGCACTATCATCAGTCAGATCAGCTGTTCTGCCGAATGGATGGCCCGGGGGCAGTCAAAAAACCTGGCGGGCTCTATGCGGTGATGTATGATCAAGGAACATTTGATGAGATCGAATCTGCTTATTCGCATTTGTTAGATGAAATCGAGAAAGAGGGCATGATGCTGGATGGAGATGTATTTGAGGAGTATTTACTACATTCGCTCATGTCTAAAGATGAAGCAGAGTATATAACGAAGCTCAGTGTAAAAGTGAAGAAGCGAGCAGAGTGACAATTGAAAAGAGGATAGACAGCATGTGACATGCGTGTCTATCCTCTTTTTTTGATGTTATCCCACTTGATTTTCGGCAAATTGACTCATATATAAGTCTGCATAGAAGCCTTTTTGTTTTAAAAGTTCGCTGTGCGATCCTTTTTCAATGATGCTTCCATCCTTCATGACTAAAATAAGGTCTGCATCCTTGATTGTTGAAAGTCTGTGTGCAATCACGAAGCTCGTTCTGCCTTTCATCAATTCATTCATTGCTTTTTGAATATGCATCTCTGTCCGTGTATCCACACTGCTTGTTGCTTCATCTAATATCAAGATCTTTGGATCAGATAAAATGGCACGCGCGATGGTTAACAGCTGGCGCTGACCTTGAGACAGGTTGCCTGCATCTTCTGTTAACAGTGTGTCATATCCATCTGGAAGCGTGCGGATGAAATCATCTGCATAGGCATGTTTGGCGGCTTTGATGACATCCTCTTTGGAAACGTGCTGCCTGCCATAGGCAATGTTGTCGTAAATCGTTCCTTCAAAGAGCCATGTATCTTGAAGAACCATCGCAAATAATTCTCGTACTTGCTGACGGCTGAGGTCAGTTGTTTTGACACCGCCAATGCGTATGGAGCCCTGATCTAATTCGTAAAAACGCATTAAAAGATTAATGATGGTCGTTTTTCCCGCGCCTGTTGGTCCGACAATGGCAACCGTCTGTCCTTCTTGCACATCTAAATTCAAATCTTTAATAATCGGATGATCTTTTTCATATCCGAATTGAACTTGTTCAAAGCTCACATCACCTGAGAGTGATGCAAGATTAATTGCCGCATCTTCTTCGGTACTTTCTTCTTCCTCATCAAGAATTTCAAAGACCCTTTCAGCAGAAGCGATCGCTGATTGAACTAAGTTTGCGACGCTTGATGCTTGCACAAGCGGCTGAGACATTTGCTGTGTGTATTGGATAAACGCCTGCACATCCCCGACACGAATATTCCCGTTAATGACAAGAATCCCGCCGGCTACACTGACTGCCACATAGCCAAGGTTCCCGATAAAAGTCATCATTGGCATCATTAAACCAGAAATGAACTGCGCTTTCCTTGAAGATTCATACAGCTTTTCGTTTAATTCATCAAATGTATCGATTGCTTTCTTTTCGTAGCCATATGCACGAACTGTCTGATGTCCTGTGAACATCTCATTGATATGTCCATTGATCGTGCCAAGCTCTTTTTGCTGCGCTTTAAAATGCTTTTGAGAAAATGACGTAATACCGCGAATCGCAAACAGGCTGAGTGGCAGCGTCAAACAAACAAGCAATGTAAGCAGCGGACTGATGAAGAGCATCATGACGACAATCCCAATGACTGTAATCACAGATGTAATCACTTGGGTGAGCGCCTGCTGAAGCGATGTATTAATATTATCGATATCATTCATCACACGGCTTAGCGTGTCCCCGTGGGTTGTTTTATCAAAATAACGAAGGGGGAGACGTGTGAGCTTGTCGTTTGCTTCCTGCCGTAATTCAGCAATGGTCTGTTGAGAGACACCAGCCATGACATATTGCTGAACGAATGAAAAGAGGGAAGCAACGACGTACAGCACGACAAGCAGTAAAAGAATTCGTGAAATGACGTCAAATTGAACGGCTGTTCCATTCGTAAAGCTGTCAAATAGGGAAGAGGTGGCATCCCCAAGCAGCTTTGGACTAATGACGTTAAAGACAGTTGAACCAATCGCTGCAATAAAGACGATGATCAGCTGAAATTTCCTTGGTTTTAAATAGCCTGTCAAACGTAGCAGTGTTTTCTTAAATTCCTTTGGTTTTGCGGCTGGCCCTTTAGGGTGGCCGCCTTTATGGCCCATGCCGGAAGACATTTTCTTACTCATTCTCGCTCACCTCCTGACCTTCCTGAGATGCGACAATCTCTTGGTATACAAGATTGTCCTTTAATAATTGTTCATGTGTTCCGATACCTGCGATTTTCCCTTCATCAAGTACAATGATTTTATCACTATGCTTCACTGTACTGATTCGTTGAGCCACAATGATGAGGGCTGCATGAGCTTTTTCTGCTTCTAATGATGCCCGCAGCTTCGCATCTGTTTTGTAATCAAGTGCTGAAAAGCTATCGTCAAACAGATAGAATGATGGTCTTCTCACTAGCGCCCTTGCAATGGAAAGCCGCTGCTTTTGGCCGCCGGATAGATTGGAACCACCTTGATCAATTTCTGCATCAATTCCGTCATCTTTTTGCAAAACAAATTCTTCGGCCTGCGCAGTTCGCAGCGCCTGCCAGATGTCTTCATCGCTTGCATCCTGCTTGCCAAAGCGTACATTCTCGGCAATCGTTCCGCTGAATAAAACAGCTTTTTGAGAGACATAACCCATTTGGTTTCTCAGTTTCTCCTGAGGCAGTTCTCTAATGTCTACACCATCTAGTGTAATCCGGCCTTCTGTCACTTCATAAAAGCGCGTCATCAGCTGGAGAAGCGTTGTTTTCCCAGAACCCGTACTTCCGATGATGGCTGTCGTTTCACCAGTTTTGGCTTCAAACGTAATACCTTGAACGGCCGGTTTCTCAGCATTTGAGTAATAAAATGACACATCCTCAAAGCGAATGGATTGAGCGGGCTCGTGAAGCTCAGTCATAGATTCTTCTTTATCTTTAATCTTTGGTTCCATGTTTAACACTTCATTCATGCGTTTAGCTGATGCTTGTGCTCTTGGGACCATAATAAAGCTCATCGACAGCATAATCAGTGCCATTAAAATCATCATCGCATATTGAATGAAGGCAATGAGATTCCCAACTTCCATTTCTCCGGCATCAATTCGGTTTGCACCAAGCCAGACAATACCGATATTCGTGAAGTTCATGATGATCAGCATAAATGGAAACAAGTAAGCCATTAATCGGTTGACTTTAAGACCAGTGTCCTTATAGGACGTGTTGGCTTCTTGGAATCGCTCCTTTTCATCATCCACACGGTTAAACGCACGAATAACGCGGATGCCTGAAAGAGATTCCCGCATAATTAAATTCAGCCGGTCTGTTTTTTTCTGAAGCTGGCCGAATAGAGGGATGGCTTTTCTTGACACCAAATAGATGAATCCGCCAAGAAGGGGGAGGGCCGCTAAAAAGATAAGAGACAGGACAGCATCCCTGGAAACAGCCAAAATAATTCCGCCCACAAGCATGAGCGGGGCCCGCGTCATCATTTGTAAAATCATAATCGTCACATCTTGGACTTGTTTCACATCATTTGTTGATCTAGTAATAAAGGAAGATGTGCCGATCTTTTGAAATTCTTCTAATGAAAATTGTTCGACATGCACAAACAGCTGTCTTCTCATATCACGTCCGAAGCCAAGTGCTGTCTTTGATGACAAGTAAGACTTCCAAATGGTGAGCAAAATGGCGAGTAAAGAACAAGCCACCATCCAGCCGCCAACCTTCCATATGTAAGCAATATCTCCCTGGACGATACCGACATCAACGATATCTGCTGTTAACGTCGGTAAATACAGCTGGAGCATACTGCTTAAAAAGGTGAGAATGACAATGGACACTACGGACAGCCGATACGGCTTTAAAAACGATAAAATTGATTTCATACGAATACCTTTCTTCCATATAGTCTTTTGTTCTGTAACCCATCATATACAAAGAGGGATTATTTCTACAAATGAAATGTCTTCTTTTAATGAATTATTTATATTGTTCAATTTTAGAAAAGAAATCCTTCACAAACACATAAAAATCATGGGCAGAAGGAGACATTTCGCGCGTTTTAGATGCAATAATGCCAACCGTTCGTCTCACTTGAGGAAAATCGATCGGAATTTTCACTGTAAATCGCGGTGTTGTTTCATAAAAGGCGCTTTCGGGTAATAAGGTAACACCCATACCTGCCGAGACGAGACCTTTAATCGCATCCAAATCTTCTCCTTCAGATGAAATGGTAGGCTCATAGCCTGCCTGCTTGCAAGCATCAACCGCAATTTGTCTCAGCACATACCCTTCAGGAAATAACACGAAATGATCCCTTCTTAAATCACTTAAATGAATACTCCTTTGTCCGCTAAAGGGGTGGCTAACCGGTAAAAGGGCATATATGCTTTCGGAAAACAAAATATTTCCTTCTATTTGAGAATCGTTTGTCGGTACGGGTCCTAAAAAGGCGAGATCGATATCTCGATTTTTGACCGCTTCAATGAGAAATTTATAGGATCCTTGACGAAGTAAAAAATCGACCTCTGGATATTCCTGCTTAAAGGCGGAGATGACAGAAGGGAGTACTTGGCTTGCTAGACTTGTAGGAAAGCCAATATTCACCGTTCCTTTGTGCGGATCTAAGTATTCATCAATTTGCTCTTTCGCATAATCAATGGCTTTGAGTGCAGTTCTGACATGATCTAAAAATTGTCTGCCGATCTTCGTTAATTTGATATTTCGTCCTTCTCGTTCGAATAAGGCCACTCCAAGCTCTTCTTCTAAATTCGCAATTTGCCGGCTGATGGCAGATTGGGCAACATGTAAGTTTTCAGCCGCTTCTGACACGTGTTCACGGTCTGCGACTTCTACAAAATAACGTAACTGACGAAGCTCCATTTTTGCACTTCACACCCATCTATCTCAAAAAGAGATTGTTTTGATCTAAATTATATATTGTTTATATCAATTTGAAAACTTAAAATAAGTTACAGAGTTTGTGAGATTTTATTACTGTGAAAAAACGGATCTTTTAAACGGGGGAGAGAAACGATGACTTATAATCAACTACCACAACCACAAGGTCTCTACCGTCCTGAATTTGAACATGATGCATGTGGAATCGGACTGTACGCCCATTTAAAAGGGGAGGCGACACATAGCATTGTCAAAAAGGGATTACAAATGCTGTGCCAGCTTGATCATCGCGGCGGGCAAGGCAGTGATCCGTATACAGGTGATGGTGCCGGTTTAATGGTACAGCTGCCAGACGCTTTCTTTAGAAAGAACTGCAAAGAATTTGCACTTCCTGAAAAAGGCCGTTACGGGGTAGGAATGGTCTTCTTTTCAAAAGATGATGACGAAAAAACGCGTCAAGCCATCGAACAGAAAATCAACGGGTTCATTAAACAAGAAGGTCAAACATTAATTGGCTGGAGAACGGTTCCTGTCGATCCAGGAAAAATTGGTACTGTCGCAGCGAAGAGCTGTCCTGTTGTGAGACAGGTCTTTATCGGAGCAAACGGCAACATCACAGATCGTTTGTCATTTGAACGAAAATTATATGTCATCCGTAAGCAGGCTGAGAACTGGGGAACAAGAGAGGAAAAGCAATTTTACTTTGTCAGCCTGTCGAGTCAAACCATCGTATACAAGGGGCTTTTAACATCAGATCAAGTCGATGCTTTTTATCTTGATCTACAGGATGAAACATTTGTTTCTGCATTTTCACTTGTTCATTCAAGATTTAGTACAAATACATTTCCTACATGGGAAAGAGCCCATCCAAACCGTTACTTAATTCACAACGGAGAAATCAACACATTAAGAGGAAACATCAATTGGATGAGAGCAAGAGAACAACAATTCGTATCTGAAGCCTTCGGAGACGATTTAGACAAGATTTTGCCAGTGCTGAATGCAGACGGAAGTGATTCATCCATTTTAGACAATGCCTTTGAATTCTTTGTGCTTGCAGGCCGTACACCTGCTCATACAGCAATGATGCTGATTCCTGAGCCTTGGACGGAAAACACGCACATGTCGAAAGAGAAACGGGCATTTTATGAATACCATAGTTCTCTCATGGAGCCGTGGGATGGACCAACAGCCATTTCCTTTACTGACGGGAAACAAATCGGGGCCATCTTAGACCGTAACGGATTGAGACCGGCAAGGTACTATGTCACGAATGATGATCATATCATTTTCTCTTCTGAGGTTGGCGTAATTGACACAAATGAAGAAGATGTGAAGTATAAAGATCGTCTTGAGCCTGGGAAAATGCTGCTCATTGATCTAGAAGAAGGACGAATTATTTCTGACGAAGAAGTGAAATCGACCATTGCGAATGAACTGCCTTATCAAAAATGGCTCGATGAAGAAATGGTTCACGTCAATCGCTCAGAAGAAAATTCAGAAAATTCTAGTATAATGGATGATTTATTGACGCGTCAGCGTGCGTTCCATTATACGTATGAAGACATTCAAAAGTATTTAATTCCTTTACTAGAGGAAGGCAAGGACCCAATCGGTTCAATGGGAAGTGACACACCGCTTGCTGTGTTATCAGATCGTGCGCAGTCTCTTTTTCATTATTTTAAGCAGCTGTTTGCACAAGTCACAAACCCGCCGATCGATGCCATTCGTGAGCAGCTCGTGACATCAACCATGACTTGGTTAGGAGCCGAAGGCGATATTTTACATCCGAATGAATATTCATGCCGAAGAATTAAACTTTATACACCGGTCTTAACGAGCGGACAATTTAACGGCTTGAAAACGATTGTTCATAATGCCTTTAAAAGCAAAACAATCCATACACTTTTCACCGATGATTTAAAGCGCGGACTGGATGCGATGTTTGAAGAGGCGGAAAAAGCGATCAGAGAAGGTGTCTCTTTATTAATCCTTTCAGATCGTGAAATGACAGCACAAAAAGTACCGATTCCACCACTTCTTGCACTAAGTGCACTTCATCAGCATCTTGTGCGTCAAGGTCTACGGACAAAGGTCAGTCTGATCGTTGAATCTGGAGAGGTGAGAGAGGTCCATCATTTTGCCGCACTAATTGGCTACGGCGCAGATGCGATTCACCCTTACCTTGTCTATGAAACGTACAAACAGCTGATTGCAGACGAAGCGATTTCGATCAGCTTTGATGAAGCTGTTACAAAGTTTGGTAAAAGCGTGACAGAAGGTGTCGTCAAAGTCATGTCCAAAGTGGGGATTTCCACTGTGCAGAGCTATAGAGGCGCGCAAATCTTTGAAGCAGTCGGGATTAGTGAAGACGTCATTCAAGCGTATTTCACAGGAACAGCTTCTCAGCTTGGCGGGATTGATCTTGACACCATTGCTCATGAGGCAAAACTTCGCCATGAAGCAGGGTATCAAGCAGCAACTGACCAGACACTTGAATCAGGCAGTGAATTCCAGTGGAGAAAAAATGGAGAGCATCATGCCTTTAACCCAAAAACGATCCATACGCTCCAGTGGGCATGCCGTAATGAAGATTACGATCTATTTAAACAATATACAAAAGCAGCGGATGAAGAAAGAATCGGCTTCCTCAGAAACTTGTTTGCATTTCAGCCAAAACAAAAGCCGGTTCGTCTGGAAGAGGTTGAATCTGCTGAATCCATCGTGCGCCGCTTTAAGACAGGTGCCATGTCATTTGGATCTTTAAGTAAAGAAGCGCATGAGGCACTTGCGATTGCGATGAACCGAATTGGCGGTAAAAGTAACAGCGGAGAAGGCGGAGAAGATCCTGCCCGCTTTACAGTAGATGAACACGGTGATGACCGCAGAAGTGCGATTAAACAAATCGCTTCTGGCCGATTTGGTGTGAAAAGTCATTACTTGGTCAATGCAGATGAACTGCAAATTAAAATGGCGCAAGGAGCAAAACCTGGAGAAGGCGGACAGCTGCCAGGAAATAAAGTGTATCCTTGGGTGGCCGATGTACGTGGTTCTACGCCAGGTGTCGGATTGATTTCACCACCGCCGCATCATGATATTTATTCCATTGAGGATTTGGCACAGCTGATTCATGATTTGAAAAACGCGAACCGTGATGCACGCATCAGTGTCAAGCTTGTATCTAAAGCCGGCGTTGGCACGATTGCAGCAGGTGTAGCAAAAGGAACTGCGGACGTCATTGTCATCAGTGGTTATGATGGCGGTACAGGAGCTTCACCGAAAACAAGTATTAAACACACAGGGCTTCCTTGGGAGCTTGGATTGGCAGAGGCGCATCAAACCCTTGTGTTAAATGGTCTACGCGAGAGAGTCGTTCTTGAAACAGACGGAAAGTTAATGACTGGCCGCGACGTTGTGATGGCTGCGATTTTAGGAGCAGAAGAATACGGCTTTGCGACAGCTCCACTTGTCGTGCTTGGCTGCGTGATGATGAGAGCATGTCATTTAGATACTTGCCCAGTCGGTGTTGCCACACAAAATCCAGAGCTTCGCAAAAAGTTCATGGGTAACCCTGATCACATTGTGAACTTCATGATGTTTATTGCAGAGGAAGTAAGAGAAATCTTAGCGGAACTTGGCTTTACATCAATGGATGAATTAATCGGACGTACGGACGTCCTAGCGGTCAGTGAACGAGCAAAAGCTCACTGGAAAGCAGGCCAGCTAAACCTTGAAACACTGCTTTATCAGCCAGAAGGAGCGCGGACATTCAGAACACCGCAAAATCATAAAATTGACGAATCGCTGGATATGAATGAAATCCTTCCTTATGTGCAAGAAGCGCTGAATCATCAAACACCGGTTGATCTATCATTGAACATTCGCAATATCAACCGTGTGGCCGGAACCATTACTGGCAGTGAAGTGTCTAAGCGCTACGGGGAAGAGGGCTTGCCAGAGGATACGATCACACTCAGATTCACTGGTTCAGCTGGACAAAGCTTTGGCGCATTTGTGCCAAAGGGCATGTCTCTCTATTTAACAGGTGATTCAAATGACTATATCGGCAAAGGACTCTCAGGAGGCAAAATTGCTGTGAAAACGTCTGATCATTTTGTACAAAATGGACATGAAAACGTCATTGTAGGAAACGTTGCATTTTACGGTGCAACTAGCGGAAAAGCTTATATTAACGGCCGTGCTGGTGAACGATTTGCTGTTCGTAATTCAGGTGTACATGTGGTTGTTGAAGGAATCGGAGATCACGGCTGTGAATACATGACTGGCGGACGTGTCGTCATTTTAGGAGACGTTGGGAAAAACTTTGGTGCAGGTATGTCTGGCGGTGTGGCTTACATCCATACATCGGATGCAAAACAGTTCAAAAGAATGTGCAATATGGAAATGATCATGTTTGAAAAGCTCACAGATCATGAAGAAGAACTAGAAGTAAAGCAAATGATCAAGGAACACCTTGATTATACAAACAGCTCAAAAGCAGCAGCACTTCTTGAAAACTGGGAGCAAGAAAAGGATCAATTCATCAAAGTCATTCCGAGAAATTACAAAATGATGCTTCAAAGTATTGAAGAACAAAAACAAGCGGGCCTCAGTCATGAAGAAGCGGTGATGTTTGCCTTTGAAGCAAACACAAGACCGAAAAATCAAGAAACGGCAAACGGGCAAAAAGCAGCCCTCGCTCATTAAGAAAGGGGAGAGGACAATGGGCAAAGCAACAGGTTTTATGGATTATAAAAGAGAAAAGCCAAATGAACGTGACCCTCTCACTCGTCAAAATGACTGGAAAGAATATTCAGCTCCTTATACAGATGACGTATTGAAAAAGCAGGGCGCTAGATGTATGGATTGCGGAACACCGTTTTGTCAAATTGGGATGGAGATCAGGGGCGGCGTGTCTGGCTGCCCGATCTACAACTTAATTCCAGAATGGAATGATCTTGTCTATCGCGGGAGATGGAAGGAAGCACTCGAAAGACTGCAAAAAACAAATAATTTCCCAGAGTTTACTGGGAGAGTATGTCCTGCACCTTGTGAAGGGTCATGTACAGTCGCTATCAATGATCCGGCTGTTTCGATTAAAAATATCGAACGCACGATCATTGATAAAGGTTTTGAAAATGGATGGATCACACCAAGAATCCCTTCAAGCCGTACAGGGAAGAAAATTGCCATTGTCGGCTCAGGACCAGCAGGACTTGCAAGTGCTGATCAATTAAACCAAGCAGGGCACGCTGTCACAGTGTTCGAGCGTTCTGACCGTCTGGGCGGACTGCTGACATACGGGATTCCGAATATGAAGCTCGACAAAGAAGTGGTCGAGCGAAGAGTCAAACTTCTAAGACAAGAAGGCATTGACTTTGTGACGAACACAGAAATCGGCGTGGATATTACTGCTGATGAACTGAAAGAGCAGTTTGATGCAGTTATCCTTTGTACAGGTGCACAAAAGCAGCGTGATCTATTGATTGAGGGCCGGGAAGCAAAAGGGATTCACCTTGCGATGGATTATTTAACCCTTGCAACGAAAAGCATGCTTGATTCAGGATTTAAAGACAAAAACTTCATTGATGCAAAAGGAAAAGACGTGATTGTGATTGGCGGAGGAGATACAGGTGCGGACTGCGTGGCAACTGCACTTCGCCAAAAAGCAAAAAGTGTTGTTCAATTCGGGAAGCATCCAAAGCTTCCTGATACACGTGTAGGGGATAACATGTGGCCAGAACAGCCTTATGTCTTCTCGCTGGATTACGCTTATGAAGAAGCACAAGCAAAATTCGGAGAAGATCCGCGTCAATATTCAATTCAAACCACAAAAATTGTGGCAGATAAAAATGGAAAATTAAAAGAGCTTCATACCATTCAAATGGAAAAGGTGAAAAACGAACAAGGGAAGTTTGAATTTCATGAAATTCCAGGGACAGAGAAGGTATGGCCTGCTCAGCTCGTCTTTATTGCAATTGGTTTTGAGGGAACTGAACAGCCGCTTGTGAAACACTTTGGCGTGGACAGCAAAAACAATCGCATTGACGCAAAATATGGGGAATATACAACAAATGTAGAAGGCGTATTTGCAGCGGGAGATGCAAGACGCGGGCAAAGCTTGATTGTCTGGGCAATTAATGAAGGCAGACAAGTGGCGCACGAGGTAGACCGTTATTTAATGGGGAGTTCGGTTCTGCCAAAATAGGTCAAACAAAGGGTGTTACAATATAAAGAAAAGCCATGACCAACGTGTGCAACGTGTGGTCATGGCTTTTTATGATTCAGAAATGGTACGGTTGATCAACACTTTTTTACGTTTAAGCTGCGATACGACTAAACAGAGGAAGACAATCAGAACAAAAAGGGAAATGGTCAAAAAGCCAAACGTATATGAGCCAGTCAATTCTTTTAAACTGCCAAGAATATTAGGTAAAAAGAATCCGCCAATGCCTCCAGCAGCCCCAACAATTCCGGTCACAATCCCAATTTCTTCATGAAATACTTGAGGCACCAGCTGAAAAACAGCGCCATTTCCCATCCCAAGGCACATCATCCCCACAAATAAAAGCGCAATGACCACAGGTAAAGCTGGAAGACTGCTCACGCCTCCTAAGCAGATGCCGATGATTCCGAATAATCCAAGCAGTACTTTCATTCCGCCTATTTTATCGGCAATGAGACCGCCCACAGGCCGAAAGAAGCTGCCTGCCGCCACACAAAGTGTCACAAAATCACCAGCATGAATCTTCGAAACCCCATATTGATCCACAAAGAAAATACTGAGGAAACTGGAAAGCCCGACAAACCCTCCGAATGTGATCGCATAAAGCAAACAGAAAAACCAAGTCGATTTCACTTGAAATACTGAAAAGTACGACCGAATCGGCTGAGGAGCAGGCTGATTTGGTGCATCTTTAGCAGTGAAAATAAAAAACAAAAAGACAAGACTTAACGGAAGCAGAGAGAACCCCATTACGGCATGCCACCCGTAAATCTCCGCAAGCCTTGGACCAAATAAGGTGGAGATTAGTGTTCCACTATTCCCGGCGCCTGCAATCCCCATGGCTACTCCTTGTAAGTGAGGAGGATACCAGCGGCTTGCCATTGGCAAAGCAACAGCAAAACTTGCTCCTGCTACTCCAAGCAAAATCCCAATCAGTACGAGCTCTGAAAGGGTTGTACCAGCGATAAACCCCCAAATAAGCGGAATCGTCGTTAAAAGCATTCCTATCACTGCAGTCTTTTTAGGTCCTATTCGATCGGTGAATAAACCAAGCACAATCCGAAAAAAAGAACCAGATAGAATTGGAATGGCCACAATCATGCCTTTCTCTACGGTTGATAAAGCAAAATCTTGTGCAATAAAAGCACCCAGCGCCCCTAACAAAACCCAAATCATAAAGCTCACATCAAAATATAAAAAGGAACCAAACAATGTTTTAGGATGACCACTTGATTTTAATTCTGAGAGTTTCATAAAACGCCTCCTCCATTTTGAATTTTCTTACTTAAAGATAGCGAGTTCACTTATGTAATGAAAGTATTATGTGAGAAAAATTGACATGAATAAACACTTTTTTACAAGTATGTGCCATAATCAATCCATACAATGTGCTCGAGCAAGAGGCTTAGAAAGGTTGATTTCAGATGGCAAAACGCAAACTTGTGTTTATCGGAAACGGCATGGCGAGTATGAAATGTATCGAAGAGATCATTCAAAAGCAGCCAGAACATTATGCCATAACAGTCATTGGAAAAGAGAAGCACTCTGCCTACAATCGCATAAAACTTTCGTCGATTTTACAAAAAAGCGAATCATTAGCTGAAATTCAACTAAAGGAAAAAGAATGGTACACCGCACATGACATCACATTGTACAAAGGAGAATCAGTTGTACATATCGATACAAATCGAAAGTGTGTCATGACAGATGCGCGCCGGGAAATCCCCTATGACAAGCTCGTCATTGCAACGGGTTCATCGCCGAATTTTCTTCCTATTCAGGGTGTGTCCAAAAAAGGGATATACGCTTTTCGGACAATTGATGATTATGAGGCCATTTGTGCGGATGCGGTGCATTATCAACAAGCAGCAGTGATCGGAGGCGGCGTGCTTGGTGTGGAGGTAGCAGCCGGTCTGCAGATGGCGGGGCTTGAAACGACCATCATTCATCATACGGAGCGGCTGATGCAGCGCCAATTAGATGAAACAGCAGCCGGATTATTACAGCGAAAATTCATAAGAAAAGGCATTCAGGTGAAAACAAATGCCCATACCATTGCATGCTTAGGCGGTGAGAGGGTAGAAGGCGTTCTATTGAAAAATGGAGACATCGTGGATGCTGATCTTGTTGTTTTTACAACAGGTATCCGTCCGAATATACAGCTTGCAGAGAATCATGGCATACACACGAGAAAAGCCATTGTTGTCAATGACGTGATGGAGACTAATATCCCGAATATTTATGCGATTGGAGAATGTGCAGAGCACCAAGGGATGGTGCATGGCCTTGTTCAGCCCATTTATGAACAAGCAAGCGTGCTCGCTAAGCATCTTTTAGGAGAAAAAATCACACATACACCAAAGCCCATTTACTCAACAAAATTAAAAGTACCTGATTTGCCGATTTATTCTGCTGGATGTATTGAACATCATTCTCCGTTTATGTCAGCTGTGACTTATTTAGATGAAGAGCAAGAGGTGTATAAAAAATTCGTCTTTGAACGTCAGGCGCTGGCAGGTATTTTATTCGTCGGAGAGCTGGGGAATGCCGATCAGCTTTTGCAAGATGTAAAAGTGGGACGTGATAAAAGTGTGGTCATGAAAGCCCTTCATGAAAAGCCATCATCCCCACTAGATTCATTAAAAATGGAAGACCTCGTCTGCCAATGTCAAACCGTTACAAAAGGGACGATTTTAAAAAGCATTTCGGTTCATCAGCTGACAAACTTAGACGAGGTGAAAAAAAAGACAGGAGCAGCAACTGGGTGCGGCGGCTGTCAAGAGCTCGTCCGTGCTTGCTGCCAGTTACCATCACATGAACAAACGGAATCGCAGGCCTTTTTTTGTCCATGTACAGAAGCAGATGGGCAGACCATTTTTTCGTTTATTCAAAAGCAGCAGCAGGTGAATGCTGAAGAAATAAGAAGACATTTTCAATGGAAAACGAATCACGGCTGCGGTATCTGCCGGCCGGCCATTCAATACTATCTCGAGCAATTTCAAGGATCGGTGGAAAAAATCGGCGCTGCTGAACAGGAAGACATGTTGATTCCTCAATTATATGGAGGCCGGCTTGATCTGGATTTTTTGAAAATCATTACGTCTTTGTTAGAGAACAGGCTGATTGAGCAGGCAGAGCTGACAAAGCATAAACGAATACGGCTCATCGGTGTGTCAAAACAGGCGGCACAAATCGTCAAAAATCATTGGCCAATTATGCCTAATGAGAAAAGAAGACTATCTCATATTCTTTCATGCGACTGTGACGATCCATCTGTCACGTCACTTGTGATGGAGCTGGAAAGACAAGTGGAAGATACACTTTTACCAGCTGTCACCTCCATTCATATCACCGGTGCTTCTTGCACGTGTAAACTTGCTCCAATTGATGATATCTGTCTGAAAAAGCAGCTGGGTGAATGGAACATTTATATAGGAGGCCAGCTTTTTTACACCTTGGCTCATTCAAGTGGGCTTATTCCTTTTTTAAAAGCGCTGCTTGAAGAGTATAGAAAAAATGCTTATTTTCAAGAATCCATTGGTGATTGGCTGTCACGGCAAGGGAACATTTCTATTCGAGAAAAGTTACTTGATGAGGAAATAAGAGAAGACCTCTGTGCGCAATTTGACCAAAGCAGACAAGGAAATGTAAGACATAAGGATGTGAAGGTATGAGTCAATCTTTTTTACAATATGCCCAGCAAAAATCAAAGCAGGAAGAACAAAAGCGCGTCTTCCCAGCCCAATGTCCTTTTTGCAGTATGCAGTGCAAAATGCAATTAATCGAGCAGCATGTGGAAGGGCGAACACGTTACCAAACGATTGGTGTACACAATCCAACTACGCACGGAAGACTTTGTATGAAAGGACAGCATGCCCACCAGCACGCGCTTCATAAAGATCGCCTGAATCACCCGCTGATCAAAAGAAACGGACAATTTGTAAAAGCGACATGGCAGGAGGCTCTCGAAGAAATCAAAACAAACATAGAATCCCTTCAGCTGTCGCATGGCCATGATGTGATCAGTGTGTACGGAAGCGCATCAATTACAAATGAGGAAGCGTACTTACTCGGGAAATTTGCAAGAGTGGCGCTGAAAACGAAATACATCGATTATAACGGCAGACTATGTATGTCTTCGGCAGCAACTGCCGCAAATCAAACATTCGGACTTGACCGTGGTCTGACCTTTCCTTTAAGCGACATCAAGCATGCACGGGTGTTGATATTGGTTGGAACGAATATAGCGGAATGTCAGCCAACCTTCCTGCCCTACATTGAAGAGGCAAAAAACAATGGCGCATTTCTCATCGTCATTGATCCGCGCAAAACTCCGACAGCCCAATTAGCCGATTTACATGTCAGCCTAAAACCAGGGTCTGATGCCGCACTGGCAAACGGCATATTGCACATCATGCTGCATGAGCATTTAATCGATGAATCATTTATTCATCAACGAACATCAGGTTTCCAAAAACTAAAGGAGCACATCTCACGCATCTCCCTGCCAGACATTGCTGAGCAAACTGGCGTGACGATTGATGTGATGCAGAAAATAGCAAGGAAATTCGCGCAAGAAAAGACAGGTATGATTTTTACAGCAAGAGGCATTGAGCAGCAAATAGACGGTACAGCCTCTGTGCGTAATTTCCTGAATATTCTGCTTGTTACTGGGAAGATTGGCCGCTTTGGATGCGGCTATGGCGCAATAACCGGCCAGGGAAATGGTCAGGGAGCAAGAGAGCATGGGCAAAAAGCAGATCAGCTTCCAGGATATCGAGATATCTCAAACCCTGCTCACAGAAAAGAAATGGCTGAACGATGGAACATTGATGAAAAAGAACTCCCAGGAAAGGGTGTGTCTGCTTTTGAAATGTTTGAAAAAATGCAGGCAGGTGAAATCAAAGCGCTCTTTTTAATGTGCTCAAATCCTGTCCAATCAGGGCCAAACGCGCACTTGATTCAGCAAGCCATCAAGAACTTGTCCTTTTTTGTTGCCGTTGATTTATTTATGTCTGAGACAGCTGCGCTGGCAGATGTAATTTTACCTACTTCGTCATATTTAGAGGATGAAGGTACCGTGACAAACGTAGAGGGGCGCGTTACGCTTAGAGAAGCAACATATCCACTTAAACACCAAAGAAAGCACGATTGGCAAATCATTTGTGAAATAGCAGCTGTATTAGGCAAAGGCAGCCATTTTTCCTTTTCATCCGCAGAAGAGATCTTTGAGGAATTAAGAGCCGTAACGAAAGGTGCAAAGGCTGATTATTCAGGCATAACCTATGAAAGACTGAGGAAGGAACAAGGCATAAGGTGGCCTTGTACTCATTTAGAAGACCCGGGAACTGAAAGATTATTTGAACATGCATTCTCACATTCTGACAGTTTAGCGAAGTTTGCCGTCGTCACACACGATAAAAAGGCTGCAAAGGAACCCGTCAGTCAAGAATACCCTCTTTATTTAACGACCGGCAGGGTGATGGCTCATTACCAAACAGGCGTTCAAACAAGAAGGAGCACCTCTCTTGTTGCCAGACAGTTTGAAGCATATGCAGAGCTTCATCCTGATACAGCGAAAACGTATGGACTTCAGCACGGGGAGCTCGTGACCATCAAGTCAAAAAAAGGAAGTGTTATCATCAGATGCCGCATATCAGACACCATTCGAACAGATACCGTATTTGTTCCATTTCACTGGAGCAAACATCAATCAATTAATCAATTAATTGATGATCAACTAGATCCGCACAGTAAAATGCCAGGCTTTAAATATTGTCCTGTACAGCTGTCAGCCTACGTGAATGAAAAACTATGTGAGAAATTTTAACATGTATTTTCCATCTATGTTTAGAGTGTGGTACTTTCTAAAAAATGATCACATGAGGGGTGTTTTTTCATGAAAGAAAAACTCGTATTAGTAGGGAACGGTATGGCCGGCATTCGAAGCCTTGAAAACATTTTAAAAACAGACGGCGAACGATTCGACATGACGGTATTTGGGACTGAACCGCATCCTAACTATAACCGAATTCTTTTATCGAAAGTGCTTCAAGGGGATACGAAAGTCGAAGATATTACGTTAAACGATTGGAACTGGTATCAAAAGCATGATATTCAGCTGTTTACAAACGAGACCATTGTGAAGATCGATACAGAGAACCAAACAGTCACCAGTGATCAAGGACGGACCGTATATTATGACCGATTGATTTTAGCAACAGGGTCACTTCCATTTATCCTGCCAATTCCAGGGAGTGATAAAAAAGGCGTAACGGCTTTTCGTACATTGCAAGACACTGAGGAAATGGTCAATGCCTCTACTATGTACAAAAAAGCAGCAGTCATCGGAGGCGGACTCCTTGGGCTTGAAGCAGCACGCGGTTTATTAAACTTAGGCATGGAAGTGAATGTCATTCACCTCGGCTCTCATTTAATGGAACGCCAGCTAGACCCTATTGCAGGACAGCTTCTTCAAAAAGCATTAGAAGAACAGGGGATGAAATTCCTGCTTGGAAAACAGACAAATGAGATTTTAGGAGATACAAGAGTAGAAGGTTTATCATTTTCAGACGGCACTACACTTGAGGCAGACCTAGTTGTCATGGCTGCGGGAATTAAACCGAGTAAAATGCTTGCAGAAATAAGCGGGCTTGAAGTGAACCGTGGGATTATCGTCAATGATTTTATGGAAACGAGTGTCCCGGGCATTTATGCCGTCGGAGAATGTGTGGAACACAGGGGACAAACGTACGGATTAGTTGCTCCTTTGTACGATCAAGCGGCTGTACTTGCCAAGTATGTATGCGGCTTGAACCCTGCTCCATATGAAGGCTCTGTTCTGTCAACACAGCTGAAAGTATCAGGAGTTGATGTATTTTCAGCTGGTGATTTTGTTGAAAACGATGAGAAAAAGGCGATTAAAATTTTTGACGAACAAAAAGGCATCTATCAAAAACTCGTCTTCCAGCAAAACCGATTAGTAGGCGCCGTCATGTTTGGAGAAACAAGCGACGGACCTCGTTTATTCTCGTACATTAAAGAAGGAATAGATATGTCGGATATGGAGAAGGTATCTGTCTTAACCTCCAATGATCCGGCGCAAGAAAGCACGATTGACAGCATGGCAAACGACCATATCGTTTGCGGCTGTAATGGCGTGTCAAAAGGGCAAATTGTAGAAGCCATTCAGAAAGAAGGCTTAACAACGTTTCAGGAAGTCAAGCAATGTACAAGTGCCTCACGATCTTGCGGAGGCTGTCAGCCTGTTGTCGAAGAGATTCTATGGTATACGCTAGGTGAGGATGCAAGCCGGACAGCCCAAAAAGAAACAATCTGCGCCTGCACCACTCTTTCACGAGATGAAGTCATTCATGAAATCAAAGAAAAAGGCTTGCAGCATGTCAAAGAAGTGATGAATGTACTTGACTGGAATACAGAAGAGGGCTGTTCAAAATGCCGACCTGCACTGAATTATTATTTAGGCATGCTTTATCCACTGGAATACAAAGATGAAAAGAGCTCACGCTTTGTAAATGAACGCATGCATGCCAATATTCAAAACGATGGTACCTATTCAGTTGTTCCGCGAATGTACGGCGGCGTCACCAATGCAAATGACTTGAGGAAAATAGCCGATGTCGTCGACAAATATGAAATACCGCTTGTGAAAATGACTGGCGGTCAGCGTATTGACCTTCTAGGTGTCAAAAAAGAAGATTTACCAAAAGTGTGGGCGGATCTAGATATGCCATCGGGTTATGCTTATGGGAAATCTTTAAGAACAGTTAAAACATGTGTTGGAGAACAATTTTGCAGGTTCGGCACGCAGGATTCCATGGCTCTTGGAATTGCACTTGAAAAGAAATTTGAAGGTCTTGCGACACCTCATAAAGTAAAAATGGCCGTCTCTGCTTGTCCGAGAAACTGTGCAGAGTCCGGAATTAAAGACCTCGGTATCGTGGGGATAGATGGAGGGTTTGAATTGTACGCCGGCGGAAATGGCGGCACACACCTGCGGGCTGGAGATTTATTAATGAAGGTCAGTACAGCAGAAGAAGTAGAGCAAATGGCCGCAGCATACCTTCAATATTACAGAGAAACAGCAAATTATTTAGAAAGAACCTCTGCTTGGGTTGAGCGACTTGGGTTAGAGCATATTCAATCAGTACTCCTAGATGATGAAAAACGAGCAGCCTTAATCGAAAGAATGAACATTGCGCTTTCAACATATGAAGAGCCTTGGCAGGAGCTTCGCGAGAGCCAAAAAGACACGAGACAATTATTTCAAAAAGCGACGGCTTCCGTATAAATCAATTGAAGGGATGAGATCATATGACAGTTTCAGTTGTTAAAGTTCACATTGGCACCCTATCAGATTTTCCGCTCCAGCTAGGGAAAACAGTTGAAGCCGGTACACTTGAATTAGCTGTTTTTCAAACCTCTAATAAGCAGTTCAAAGCCATTGAAAATCGCTGTCCACATAAAGGCGGCGTTCTGGCTGAAGGCATGGTCAGCGGCAATCACGTTTTCTGTCCAATGCATGATTGGAAAATTGATCTTTCATCAGGAAACGTTCAAGCACCAGACCACGGATGCGTTAAAACATATGAAACATTCGTTGAAGGGGACAATGTCTTTATTTTATTGCCTTCATAAATGGTTTAGATCCTCCCTTTCATGTATATGCTGTATATAAATGCAGCAAGAAAGGAAGGAATTTTTGTGCCGTTCGTTAATATTTTGATTGAACTCTTAATCGGATTTTTCGCTTTATTTTTTATTACAAAATTATTAGGGAAAACACAATTTGCACAAATCACACCGTTTGATTTCATTTCTGCACTAATTTTAGGCGAAATGGTCGGAAACGCTATTTTTGATCCGGAAGTCAGGATTCAGCACATTTTATTTGCTGTTGCAGTATGGGGCGTTCTCATTTATACAGTTGAATGGCTTTCACAGCGCTTTAAATCCATTCGCGCTTTTTTAGAAGGAAGACCTACTCTTGTGATTGATAAGGGGAAGATTCACTACAACCGGTTGAAGAAAAATATGCTTGATATCAATCAGCTGCAGACACTGGTTCGCGCAAAAGGCCATTTTGCCCTGAATGAAATTGAATATGCTATTTTGGAAACGGACGGCTCTGTCAGCGTTCTTCCGAAAATGAAATACGCCCCAGCCACAGCCGAAGATGTGAACGTGAAGGGAAAAGAAGTGAAATTGCCTAGAACGTTTATTATTGACGGCGAAATTTTAAAAAAAGATCTTCAAGAAGCCGGCTTTGATGAATCCTGGCTGAATGAGCAATTAAAAAAGAAGCATATTTCCTCTTATCGAGACGTTCTATTTTGTGAATGGATTGAAAATGAAGGGATTTATGCGATGCAATATGAAAAGTCTAAAAAAACATCCACAACATAAAAACGTGGGTGTTTTTTTGTGCGTGTACGGAATAGGATCAAAAAGAATGTTTGATGAAAACGTTCACAAAATGAGGGGGAGATATGTGATGAAATTTAGAAACATATGGATGGTCATGGTCTTGTCTTTCTTTCTTTTTGACCCAGCTTCACTTCAAGCAGCAGAAGCCGGGCATAACCGTGTCCTTGTTGTTGATCAAAAGGGAAGCGGGACATACCGCACCGTTCAGTCTGCCATTGATGCGATTCCAGCAAACAATCAACAACCGGCAACGATCTATATTAAAAATGGCGTATATAAAGAAAAAATATTGCTTCCGCAAAATAAACCACACGTATCCTTTATTGGCGAAAACCAGCACAAGACGATTCTTACGTATGATGATACAAATGCAAGCACCGGCAGTACAACAAACAGCTCAAGCACAATGATTCGTGCAAACGATTTTTATGCAGAAAATATCACTTTTCAAAATACAGCTGGCAGACATGCGGGTCAGGCAGTTGCGCTATATGTGTCTGGCGACCGGGCTGTGTTCAAACAAATACGTGTGTTAGGCTATCAAGATACACTTTATGCAACAGGCACAGGGAGGCAATATTACGAAAACTGCTATATTGAAGGCACGGTCGATTTTATTTTTGGATCAGCCACAGCTGTGTTTAAAAGAGCTGAAATAAAAAGTCTTGGAAATGGGTATATTACTGCAGCATCCACAACAGAAGCACAAAGGTACGGCTATGTATTCATAGATTCTACGTTGAAAAAGGGAACGGCAGCTGCGCAATCGGTTTATTTAGGACGTCCGTGGAGACCTTATTCGGCTGTGACATTCCTCCATACAAAAATGGATGACCATATAAAAGCCGAGGGATGGCATAACTGGGATAACCATGACAACGAAAGAACGGCAAGGTACAAAGAATTTGGATCGACAGGAGCAGGAAGCAGCCCAGCAAACCGCGTAAAATGGTCAACCATTTTAACCCAAAATGAAGCAAGTCAAATCACAGTTCAGGCTGTTCTTGGCGGAGCCGATGGCTGGAATCCAGAAAAGAGGTAAAGGGCTTGTCAGTTTTCGTCAAAGAAAGCTGACTTTTCTGTTTAAAAAACCTTTGAGAACAAACGTTCTTTTGTGTATAATGAACATATTCTTCTAAAATTGGCTGCAACAAAAAGGAGGGATTGCGTGAAGCGTTTTTCACAGCTCATGTTTTTACAAATATGTATCCTGTCGATTTTATTTCTCCCTTTTTCAGCGAAAGATGAACAACTCAAAGCTCGTGACGATTCCCTTCATTGGATCACAGCTTTAGACGAATTCATACGAACAGCACCTGATTTAGAGGGCGCGATCTCTGGCATCAGCGTCCGCGATACTTCTGACACATCTCTTCTTTATGAACATCAAGCCGATATTCGTCTCACTCCTGCTTCTAATATGAAACTGCTCACATCAGCCATCGCACTTGATATACTTGGAGAAACACACACATTCCCTACAGACATCTGGATGGATGGTTCCATTCAAAAGAAAACGCTACATGGCAGCCTTTATCTTCGTGGCACCGGCGATCCAACTTTATTAGAGGAGGATTTTGCAGCACTCGCCAAACAGGTCAAAAAGGCCGGAATACATACCATTCGCGGACAGCTTGCGGCAGATGACACTTGGTTTGATGACACGAGATACTCGATTGACCTGCCTTGGAGTGATGAGGATCAATATTACGGGGCACAAATTTCTGCTCTCACGGCTTCACCGAATCAAGATTATGATGCAGGGACCGTGATTCTCGAAGTAAAACCAGGAAAAAAAGCAGGACAGAAAGCCGCCTATGATATGATCCCGAAGACGGATGTCGCTCAAGTCATCAATCAAGTGAAAACAGTTCCAGAAGGCGGAAAAAAGAAAATTTCTTTTAAGCGCTCTCACGGAACCAACAAGATAACGTTGACTGGAACCATTCCGGTTAAAGCAAGCTCATCTAAACAATGGGTAGCTTTATGGGATCCGGCCGCCTATGCTTTAGACTTAATGAAACGAGCGTTAAAGGCGGAAGGGATTCAAGTAAAGGGACCGCTGAAATCAAAACAAGTTCCTAAAAAAGCCAAAAAAATTGCCTCCCATACATCGATGCCATTATCAGAGCTGCTTGTTCCTATGATGAAATTAAGCAACAATACCCATGCAGAAATTTTGCTAAAGGAACTAGGCAAAAAAGTGAAGAACAAAGGGAGCTTTGAAGCTGGGCTGGACGTCATGAATGAACGGCTTCCTGCGTTTGGCGTTGATCCTTCGCTTGCAGTGCTGCGTGACGGATCGGGGATATCACCTATTAACCTTGTCTCTGCTAACCAGTTCACTTTATTTTTGACAAACATTCAAAAGGAAAAATGGTTTAAAACCTATGAACATGCGCTCCCTTTAGCAGGGGCAAGTGAACGAATGGTGGGGGGCACGTTAAGGAACAGATTGAAGGAACCAGCTACACTAGAAAAAGTACGTGCAAAAACAGGGTCGTTAACAACGGTTAGCACACTTTCTGGATATATTGACACGCAGGGCGGAAAAACGCTCGCTTTTTCCATTTTATTAAATCACCTTGTTGATGACGAAAAAGGGAAAGAGATAGAAGACCGTATTGTCAGCATACTAGCTGAGAATCTTTAGATTTGGAGAGAGAAGGAGAACCATCATGACGTTAGATAATAATCAATCTTTAGTAAAAACCATGTCCATTTTTCTCATCCCGCTTTTGCTAAGTAATATTTTGCAATCGATCGGACAATTAGTGTCAATTGTTCTTGTCGGAAGATGGATTGGAGAGGATGCAGTAGCTGCCATTTCTGCATTCTTTCCGCTTTTCTTTTTACTCGTTTCTTTTTCCATTGGCATTGGATCGGGAAGCTCGATCCTTATTGGACAAGCGTATGGAGCAAAAAATGAACAGAAATTAAAAGAAATTATTGGCACAACGCTTTCATTCACTTTTTTAATCGGAGTATCTTTAGCGATCATTGGAGGTTTTTTCGCAACTGATATCTTAAACCTCATGGGAACACCCGCTAATATCGTGGAGGAAAGTGCGGCATATGCCAGAATTCTATTCATCTCAATGCCGATCTTATTTCTTTATTTTGTTTATACGACCTTCTTGAGGGGAACAGGGGATTCGAAAACACCTTTTTATTTCTTAATGATTAGTACGGCAACGAATATTTTGATGCTGCCCATTTTATTATTTGGCTGGCTGGGACTGCCGGCGTTCGGCTTATATGGCGCTGCGTATGCTTCTGTGATTTCAACAATTGTGACGTTTATCATTCTACATATCTACTTATATAAGACAAAGCACCCGCTTCGCATTGATTCATCGGTGAGAAAGCATTTATTGATGAAAGGGGATCTATTAAAAACGTTATTAAAGCTTAGTATCCCATCAAGCATTAATATGATCCTCATTTCTTTATCAGAAATTGCCGTTATTTCTTTCGTTAACGATTATGGATCACAGGCGACAGCTGCCTATGGTGTTGTCAATCAAGTCGTAAGTTATGTGCAGATGCCGGCAGTGAGTCTTGGTATTGCGGTCTCGATCTTTGCAGCACAATTCATTGGTGCAGGAAATATGAATCGACTGAAAGATGTCATTAAAATTGGGTTAGGTCTTAACTTTGCCATAGGCGGATGTATCATTATTTTCGTTTATATTTTTGCACCGCAGATTTTATCTATCTTTTTAACAGATCCTAAGACGATAGACATTGCCTATAGTTTGGTCGTCATTACACTATGGAGCTATCTCATTTTTGGAACGGCTCAAATTGTTGCAGCCACAATGAGAGCAAGCGGGACGGTTCTTTGGCCGACGATCTTTAGTATTTGTTCCATTTGGCTTGTAGAAGTACCAGTCGCTTATGTGCTATCACACTACACATCTCTTGGCATTAAAGGAATATGGATTGGCTACCCAGCTGCTTTTTTTGTGAACTTACTCCTCCAATACAGCTACTATCAGCTCGTATGGAAGAAAAAACAAATTGTCTCGCTTGTTCAATCATAATGTAAAGGTGTGAGGTAGCATATACATACGAAGATCTCTCACTTTTAAGGAGGCCGAATCTTCTATGTTTTTGAATCAAAGAAGTGAACTGAGCTCGCACAATATCGGTGACTTTTCTTATGCCGGGCCAGATTTCCAAGTGTTGACTTGGGGGGAAGGAACGACATTACATATTGGGAAGTTTTGTTCAATCGCAAACGAAGTGAAAATTTTTCTAGGCGGGGAACACCGTACTGATTGGGTCACAACGTATCCGTTTAATCAAATTTTTAAAGAAGCTGCCCATATTAAAGGACATCCCAAATCGAAGGGGGATGTTCATATTGGACATGACGTATGGATTGGATATGGTGCGACGATTATGTCAGGAGTATGTATAGGAAACGGGGCCGTGATCGGGGCAAATAGTGTGATCACAAAAGATGTGCCGCCATATGCAATTGCCGCAGGAAATCCCCAGCAGCTCATGAAATATCGATTTTCATCCGAAATAATCGAAAAACTGCAGTTATTAGAATGGTGGAATTTAGAGTTTTCAATCATCCAATCTATATTTCACCTTTTGCAATCTCATGATATTGAACGTTGTATAACTGTAATAGAAGATATAAAAAAGAAAGGCTGAGAAAGCCTTTCTTTTTTAGTTTAGCTAAGCCGTATGATGGTCAAGCTAGCACCTGCAGCACCGCCCCCGCCAACTAAAATAGCTGTGACAACTGCCCCAAAAAACTGCAGCGAAATGGTGCTTCCAGCTGTTATATTGACGATTAAAGTATTATTGAGAAACGAAGTAGAGATAACCGGTGATTGAACAGAACCAGACACAGTATCTCCATTTAAAAGCAAACGTGTATTAATTAAAAGAGCTGTGGTGGTATTAACTTGATACGTAATATAATATTTGCCAGTTTGCAAAACGGTAAAAACAGTGCTCGTTCCGTTTGCTGTAAAACCAGTAATGTTTTGAAAGTTTGGCAGAGGAATATTGGTTCCACCAGCTACAGTGATAATGGTAGGTCCAGAACTATTAGCAGCATAAAGTGCTGTATCCGTAAAACCACCTGTTCCAGTAGCCCCAGTGACACCAGTAACACCGGTCGCGCCAGTAGGTCCGGTTGATCCGGTGATACCTGTAGCGCCAGTACGACCAGTAGCCCCAGTGATCCCCGTTGCGCCCGTGATGCCTGTAGCGCCAGTAGGCCCAGTTGGTCCAGTACTACCCGTTGCGCCAGTAGGCCCGGTTGACCCAGTAATCCCAGTGGCACCAGTAGGCCCGGTTGATCCGGTAATCCCCGTGGCACCGGTAGGACCAGTAGACCCGGTAATCCCCGTTGCGCCAGTAGGCCCGGTTGATCCGGTAATCCCCGTGGCACCAGTAGCTCCAGTAATCCCAGTAGCACCAGTAGGTCCGGTAGCTCCAGTGATCCCCGTTGCACCAGTAGGACCGGTAGCTCCAGTGCTACCCGTTGCGCCAGTAGGTCCAGTAGATCCAGTAATCCCCGTGGCACCAGTAGGCCCAGTTGATCCAGTAATACCTGTGGCACCGGTAGAACCAGTTGATCCAGTGATCCCAGTAGCCCCGGTAGGACCGGTAGCACCAGTAATCCCAGTAGCCCCGGTATCTCCAGTTGACCCGGTGATCCCAGTGGCACCGGTAGAACCAGTTGATCCAGTGATCCCAGTAGGCCCGGTAGCTCCAGTAATCCCAGTAGCCCCGGTAGCTCCGGTTAATCCAGTGATCCCTGTGGCGCCGGTAGGACCTGTTGACCCAGTGCTACCCGTGGCACCAGTAGCCCCGGTAGCTCCAGTTGATCCAGTAATACCTGTAGCACCAGTAGGCCCGGTAGCACCAGTAATCCCAGTAGCACCGGTAGGACCAGTGCTGCCTGTAGTACCCGTATCTCCAGTTGATCCGGTGATACCTGTCACCCCAGTAGCACCAGTAGGTCCGGTAGCTCCAGTACTACCCGTTGCACCAGTAGGACCAGTTGGTCCAGTGCTGCCTGTAGCCCCGGTAGGCCCAGTTGGTCCAGTGCTGCCTGTAGCACCAGTATCTCCAGTTGATCCAGTAATACCTGTAGCACCAGTAGGTCCGGTAGCTCCAGTAATCCCAGTGGCACCAGTAGAACCAGTTGCCCCAGTGCTACCCGTGGCACCCGTATCTCCAGTTGATCCGGTGATACCTGTCACCCCAGTAGGACCAGTTGGTCCAGTGCTGCCTGTAGCACCAGTAGGTCCGGTAGCTCCAGTACTACCCGTTGCACCAGTAGGACCAGTTGGTCCAGTGCTGCCTGTAGCCCCGGTAGGCCCTGTTGCCCCAGTGCTATCCCCGTGGCACCCGTATCTCCAGTTGATCCGGTGATACCTGTCACCCCAGTAGGACCAGTGATGGTCCAGTGCTGCCTGTAGCACCAGTAGGTCCTGTTGGTAGCTCCAGTACTACCCGTTGCACCAGTAGGACCAGTTGGACCCGGTCCAGTGCACCGGTAGAACCAGTTGATCCAGATCCCCGGTAGGACCGGTTGCCCCAGTACTACCCGTTGCACCGGTAGGACCAGTTGGTCCAGTACTACCCGTAGCCCCGGTAGGTCCTGTTGACCCAGTGATCCCCGTGGCACCGGTATCTCCAGTTGATCCAGTACTACCCGTGGCACCAGTGATCCGGTAATCCCCGTTGCGCCAGTAGGCCCAGTTGATCCGGTAATCCCCGTGGCGCCGGTAGAACCAGTTGATCCAGTACTACCCGTGGCACCAGTAGGCCCGGTAGCTCCAGTAATCCCAGTAGCACCGGTAGGTCCAGTTGATCCGGTGATCCCCGTTGCGCCAGTAGGACCAGTTGGTCCAGTGCTACCCGTGGCACCAGTAGGCCCGGTAGCTCCAGTAATCCCCGTGCACCAGTAGGTCCGGTAGCTCCCGTGATCCCCGTTGCGCCAGTAGGCCCAGTTGATCCAGTGATCCCTGTTGCGCCAGTAGGTCCAGTTGAGTGATCCCTGTGTATCCAGTTGGTAATCCCCGTGGCGCCGGTAGGTCCAGTTGATCCGGTAATCCCCGTGGCACCGGTAGGTCCAGTTGATCCAGTGATCCCTGTTGCGCCAGTAGGCCCAGTTGATCCGGTAATCCCAGTGGCGCCGGTAGGCCCGGTAGCTCCAGTAATCCCCGTGGCACCAGTAGATCCGGTTGATCCGGTAATCCCCGTGGCGCCGGTAGAACCAGTTGATCCAGTACTACCCGTGGCACCGGTAGGTCCGGTAGCCCCAGTAATCCCAGTAGCACCGGTAGGTCAGTTGATCCGGTAATCCCCGTGGCACCAGTAATCCCAGTTGATCCGGTAATCCCCGTGGCACCAGTAGGTCCCCCGTGATCCCCGTTGCGCCACCAGTAGGTCCGGTAGCTGATCCGTGATCCCCGTTGCGCCAGTAGGACCAGTTGATCCGGTGATCCCTGTTGCGCCAGTAGGCCCAGTTGATCCGGTAATCCCCGTGGCGCCGGTAGGCCCGGTAGCTCCAGTAATCCCCGTGGCACCAGTAGATCCGGTTGATCCGGTAATCCCCGTGGCACCAGTAGGACCAGTTAATCCAGTAATCCCAGTAGCACCGGTAGGTCCAGTAGGTCCAGTGCTGCCTGTAGTACCCGTATCTCCAGTTGATCCGGTAATCCCCGTGGCGCCGGTAGGCCCGGTAGCTCCAGTAATCCCCGTGGCACCAGTAGGACCAGTAGGTCCAGTGCTGCCTGTAGTACCCGTATCTCCAGTTGCTCCGGTAATCCCCGTGGCGCCGGTAGGACCAGTAGGTCCAGTGCTGCCTGTAGTACCCGTATCTCCAGTTGCTCCGGTAATCCCCGTTGCGCCGGTAGTTGCTCCGGTAATCCCCGTTGCGCCGGTAGGACCAGTAGGTCCAGTGCTGCCTGTAGCACCCGTATCACCAGTTGTTCCGGTGATCCCCGTCGCGCCAGTAGGTCCGGTTAATCCGGTGATCCCTGTGGCGCCGGTAGGACCTGTTGACCCAGTGATCCCTGTAGCGCCAGTAGGTCCGGTAGCTCCCGTGATCCCTGTAGCACCGATAGGCCCAGTAGGTCCAGTGCTGCCTGTAGCACCCGTATCACCAGTTGTTCCGGTGATCCCCGTCGCGCCAGTAGGTCCGGTTAATCCGGTGATCCCTGTGGCGCCGGTAGGACCTGTTGACCCAGTGATCCCTGTAGCACCGGTAGGGCCAGTTTCACCTGGTGCTGCTAAAAGTGTGTAATCTGGCGACGTATCTGGCGTACCTGAAGGTGGTGCAGAATCCACAATATACGTACCACCACCATAAGTGACCACTTGACCTACTGAATATGTTGGTGCCATAACAGGATCATAGGCTTCAATACCACTTAATCCGATCCCAGTAGGACCCGTAGGACCAGTTTCTCCAGAAGCAGCTAAAAGGGTATAGTCGGGGGAGAGTCCAGGTATTCCTGATGGAGCGTCAACATTGGCAATGTAAGTACTGCCATCAAACGTGACCACTTGCCCTGCATCGTAATCTTGTGATTGTGAGGGATTAAAAGGAAGGGCGCCGGTTAACCCGCCAGCAGGTCCAGTAGGTCCTGTTGGTCCAGGGGGACCTGCTGGGCCTGCCGGGCCTCTTGGTCCAGCTCTTTGATTTTGTTTTGATTGTTTTATTCCTTTTGCATTGTGGCAAGGTTGATTCCCTTGAGATGTATTTTGTTTTGAATATTCTTGTTTAATGAATGGACAGTCTCTTTTTCGAGGACGGTCATGACGTGATCTTTTGTAATGAGGCTGTTCATGGTATTTACCGCAAAAGGGACATTTGTGTTCGAATTGATTGTACAAATTGCCCATCTCCTAGAATTGATATTTCATTCTATGTGCAAATTTTCAAATTGGAAGTAAAACCTAGAAAATCATCATTTCGAAAATCATCGAATCAAATCATTTAAATCTTTCATTGATTTGTGTTATGGTGTTGAAAGTATAAAATAGTATGATTTTTGACAGAAATGGGGACATCATATATGAGTCAATCAGTTTTACAAGGCAAAGCCTATTCCGTTTTAAATTTATCCTCAGTGACAGAAGGAGGTACCATTAAAGAATCTTTTGATCGTAGTATGGATTTAGCAAAGAAGGCGGAGAAGTGGGGTTATCATAGATACTGGCTGGCAGAACACCATAACATGGAAGGGGTAGCGAGCTCTGCAACGTCTGTTTTAATTGGATATATTGCGGGAGGAACCGAAAAAATTCGAGTAGGATCTGGCGGGATTATGCTGCCAAACCACTCTTCACTTGTCATTGCCGAACAATTTGGCACACTTGAGACATTGTATCCGGGGAGAATTGATTTAGGTCTTGGCAGAGCACCAGGGACAGATCAGTTAACAGCAAGGGCGCTTAGACGTAATCTTCATAACGGAGAAGATTTCCCTGAGCAGCTTGAAGAACTTCGTCAATATTTCAAACCGACCGGTCAGGTTAAAAAACATGTAAGAGCTGTTCCAGGAGAAGGCCTGGACATTCCAATTTGGCTCCTTGGTTCAAGCGGTTTTAGCGCTAGACTTGCAGGAGAACTTGGATTGCCATTTGCCTTTGCAGCACACTTCTCACCTAAAAATACAATTCCCGCGTTAGAGTTGTACAGACAGTCATTTAGACCTTCTGATGTATTAAAAGAGCCTTATGCCATGGTCGGTGTGACGGTTTTTGCTGCAGATCAAACAGAACGGGCTGAATATTTGGCAACCTCTCATTATCAGCGGTTTTTAAGTCTCATTCGCAACACACCAGGAAAACTGAAGGCGCCTGTCGACAGCATGGACGGTCTTTGGAGTCCATATGAAAAGGCAATGGTGGATGAACAATTAAGCTCGACTATCATTGGGGATAAAGAAAAGGTGAAAACAGAATTAGAAGCCTTTATAGAAGCTACTCAAGCAGATGAAGTGATGATTAATTCGGATATGTTTGACCATCAAGAAAGAATGCGCTCGTATGAAATCATCGGAGAGATTTTTCAAGAGGCACAAGAAAAATAAACATAAAAAAAGAACTGCACAGAGCAGTTCTTTTTTATTTAAGCTTTTGTAAAAATGCGAAATGGTTGTCCGATTGGCAGAACAATACGGCCAAAATGTGTATTAAGGACAACAGCTGCAGAACCATAAAATGAGAGCAGGGAAATGATCAATTCTGCAATACCAGCCATGGTATGAGTCACATCGTACATCACACCAAAAGTGCTAAGGGAAAGACCAATGAATAAGAAATCAATAAAGACGAAAATCAAAAATAACACTTTATGTGTTTCCATTGCACCAATCGTCATAAACAAGCTGAAAATCAAATAGCCAATAAACGCAAAGCCTAGCTGTTTTGGATCTGCTGCTCCCGCAAGCGTTTTCCCAAAGACGCCGGCTTGAATGAGCCAAGTTGTTCCAACGCCCATCCAGAAAAGACCGAATGCGCCAAAAGCAGTGGCTCCAAAAATATTATGATGCTTTGAATCTTGTATGGACGCGATCAGCTGCGCGATTCCTCCAAGGAAGATAGCCCAAGGTAAAATAAGAGAAGTGCCATCTGTGATTCCTAGTTTTTGTGAGGACGCAACGAGCGTCACCATTGCTAAACCAAACAAACCAAGTGGTGTTGGGTCTGCAATTGATAATCGAATTGCTTGAACATTCTGTTTTTCCATAATGACCTCCTACAATTTGCACTTACAAAAGATACTCGAATTCGATAGAAACGTCAAGCTCTTTTTTAGTAGACACTTGCATCGTCTTCCAAATAAATCTATATTTAATACATATCAAATGTGATAGAAAAAGAGGGATAACATGAGTAAAGGCTTATCTGGAAAAACGATTGCCATTTGTGGAACAAGAAAAACAGAAGAAATGCGTACACTTGTCGAAAAACAAGGAGGACAAGCCGTTATTCGCTCTCTTCAAGGAACCGTATTTTTAGCCAAAGAGGATTTAAAGCCAGGCATCGAAACCTTTGTGAGACAAGGGGCCGACTGGGTGATCTTGACAACAGGCATCGGTACAGATACATTGATTGAGAGTGCAGAAGAGCTGCAGCTTGGTAAAGAATTTATGAACATTCTATCAAACGCACATATTGCTTCAAGAGGGTACAAAACCTTTGCTGCGCTGAAAAAACGCGGAATTCAGCCAGAGGTCTCTGATGAAGACGGAACGGTTCGTGACTTGATTTCAAAGCTTGAAGACAAGGAGTTTCAAGGAAAACGCGTGATGGTGCAGCTTCATGGTGAAAATGCACCAGCTCTCATTCAGTTTTTACATGACAAGGGGGCAGATGTTTTGCCGCTTTTACCATATCAGCACACACCTCCTGAACCAGAGGCAGCTGAAACGCTGCTGCAAGAAATGAAAGATGGACAAGTTCATGCCGTCTGTTTTACAACCGCTGTCCAGGTCCACGCCTTTTTCAAACTAGCCGCAGAATGGGGCAGAAAAGAAGAATTGCAAGCATTATTCGAGCAGGACGTACTGGCAGTAGCTGTCGGGAAAGTCACGGCTGAAGCTTTAAAAGAAGAGGGAATAGACCGAATTCTTGCCCCGTCACTTGAGAGAATGGGAGCAATGATTATAGAATTATCCCAATATATGAAAAAACAATCAGCACACATATAAAAAGACGCCTTTCACTGATCTGGTGAAAGGCGTTTTTGTTAGATTGTCCGTTTTCGATTCGTCCGAATTTTTTTGAGTACAAAGTAGAGAACAATCAGGACGATGGCAATGACCATAATGGGGGTTGTATAAGCATGAGCAACACTTTGAATATGATCCCATTTCGTCCCAAGCTGCATGCCAAGATAGATAAATAAGATAGACCAAGGGATGGCAGCTAATCCTGTCAAGAAAACAAATTTCAAAAAAGGCATCTTGGCAATACCTGCTGGAATCGAGATGGCATGACGGACAACAGGGATAAAGCGGGCGGTAAAGACTACACCGGTTCCATACCGATCAAACCAGCGCTCTGCAGTCGCGATATGATGTTCATGGATGAATAAATACTTTCCATACTTTGTTAAAAAAGGTCGTCCGCCGTACAGACCGATCCAGTAAATAAAACACTGGGCGAGCGTACCACCGATGACGCCGGCAATCACAGCTCCTACAAAACCAATTGTGCCTGTTGACACCATATATCCGCCATAGGCAAGTACAATTTCACTCGGAATGATTTCAATCATCAGCCCTAGTGCTACACCTGCGTAACCTAGGCTTGTCAGCCAGGTTAAAATTTCATTAAACAAGGTTCCCATTCATTTCACTCTGCCTTTAAATACGATTTTTCTTCAAGCATCCTTATAAGAGCCTATGCTTGTTTTTCTTCTCTCATGAGTATGCTTTGCATATATGCTAGCATGGCTGGCCGCATATCATGACGCATTAATCCAAGTTCTGCCGCTGCCTTAAACGAGCCGAGCTTATCACCAACATCAAATCTCATCCCATCTAATTGTGTTGCATAAATGGGTGATTCATGTGCGATGATTTTCAGCGCATCTGTCAGCTGGATTTCGTTCCCGGTACCTCTCTCGATTCCTTGTAAAATTGGAAAAATCGATGGTGTTAACAGGTACCTGCCCATCACGGCTAAATCGGAAGGAGCTTCATGAATTGCTGGCTTTTCCACTAAGTCTGTGACTTCAAACACTTGACCGTCTATTCTAGCTGGTCTTATCATACCATACTTACTGACATCTAGACGATCCACTTGCTGGACGCCAATGACCTCTCTTTGTTTGTCTTCAAAGACTTCCATGAGCTGAGAGAGTGCAGGTCTTTCTGACACCATGACATCATCACCTAAAAGGACCGCAAAAGGATCATTGCCAGTAAAATGACGTGCACATAATACCGCATGTCCAAGACCTAAGGGCTCCTTTTGACGAATATAATGAATATTGGCCATATCCGCAATATGTTTGATTTCAGCCAGCTGTTCATTTTTTCCTTTTTCAAGCAACGTGAGTTCTAGCTCAATCGAACGGTCAAAGTGATCTTCAATCGATTTTTTATTTCTTCCTGTGATAATTAGTATATCTTCAATGCCTGATTGAACAGCCTCCTCAACTATGTATTGAATGGCGGGTTTGTCGATAATAGGCAGCATTTCCTTTGGCTGTGCTTTCGTTGCGGGTAAAAAACGTGTGCCTAATCCGGCTGCTGGTATGACGGCTTTTTTAATGTTCATTGAATCATCGCTCCATTTCTGATGGTTTATTTTCTGATGGAAAAACCCATAGGCGGCTTCCAGTAAAAGTAATCATCATGCCAAGAAGAGTACCAATCGCTTTACTAATGAATAATGAGAAACCTGCTTGCTGTATGACATATAAGACAACATAGGTGAGGAGGCACGCTGCGCCGTTGACTGTGGCCCACTTGATCCATTCCCACTTGTCAGCTTTCTTTTTCACTTGGAACGTCCATTTTCGATTCCAAACATAACTGTTCAGCATTCCTGCGGTATAGGACAAGCACTGTGCAAGAAAAGAGGGAACAAAGCAAGCAGTTAAAAAAAAGAAGAACAGAAAGTCAATCATCGTATTGCTAGCGCCTACAGTTAAAAATGCGGCATAGATCCGAATATTTTTCTTTGTCATGCGAAGGATCATCACCTCCTAGTGTTTGAGTGGGTGTATGAATACTGTACAAAAGTGAGTTGACGAATCAGTGAAGAAAAGATGAAAAAAACATGAACAAGCGATATCTGTTTTTTCACCAGCTCGTGATATAATTTGCTAGATGAAACGAACGGGTGGTGCACATGCATGTATTTAACAATTGGAGAAACAGCTGAATACTTAGAAGTATCTGAAGCATATGTTGAAAAATTAATCCAGCAAAAAAAGATTCGTTACGTATTTGACGGGGAATCTTATCTCATTTATCAAGGGCAGTTTCAAACGCATTTAAAGCAGCTCGAGCAATATAAAGAGCTCGTCCAAGAAATCTTAAATGAACCGATTCCGGAAGACCCCGATGTAAAGGATGAAGATTAGAAGATCGTTATTTCTTCATTTGAAACAATATGGACGAATGGCCGCGGTTATAGAAAGAATGATTTCTATTTCACCTTAAGCTTGCTCGAACGAAAGAAGCAGAATAGCAGTAAAAGGAAGTGAAAACAATGGGGACAACTACTTTATGTGAAGCCTGTCAAAAAAACGAAATGAACGTTGTAGAATCGTCTGATGAACCGAAACAGCCTTATCAATTATGCCATCAATGCTACGAAAGACTGTTCAGCTATTCGTTACGGCCTATTGAATGGTATAACCTAGCTGTTCTCCATTCTCCTAAACAATTTTTACTGTTTGATGATTTTTATGGAGAGGACGGACAGGCTTTCCAATTAGAGGAGGATGTCGTCATCACCAAAAGCGAGAAAGCTCCAACATTACAAGCCGTTAGGCATAATTTGGTGTCTTTATTAGACTTTTCAATCACTAGATGGTTTCTTGAGGATGATGTGATCGATGCTTTGAAACAGCACGACCAGCAAAAAATCTTGGATTCTATTCAAAGTAGGTTTCATGAAACGGAGCATGCCGAAGTGAATGTTAGAGATCACGGCTGATGTTCTAGATACATTTGCCGCTGAATGGGTCAGGGAACTTTTGGATTACGAGGACGAAGAATTCCTTTACCCACTTTCGTGGGCAGCAGCCAGCAGTTTGCCAGGAGATGAGGGATTACACCATATATTAGAAAAATTGAAATCGATCAGTGAAAAAGAATTGCCGTTAGAGGCTTTTATTTGCCTGCATCGTTTCCGTTCTCACAAAATTTTGGATTGGATGGAGTCAAATTGCACCCATTTTCACGATCAGTGGGAAAGGCTGGCAGCCGTCAGCTGCCCAACCTGGGAGAGAATGAAATCTTGGCTAAACAAAGGAAGACCTTTCTGCTTCATTGCACTAGATACAATGGCAAACTGTGCAAAAGGGAATAGACCGCCTCTTGTGGAAAAATTTTCACCTAAAATTCTTAGAACTGATAAAAATGAAGTAGAAAAGATTTCACATGATGTTCATCAAAAAGATCCGGTTCCACGAGTGAAAATGAAAGTGTCCAACATCTTGGAGAACAAGCAAGACATATTTGAATAAGCCTTTTTATTGGCTGACTCCGGTTTGAACAATCTTCATGTGGCATTTAACTTGTACATCTGCATCAGGATAAATGCTTTTCCACTTTTCTGGTGTTACTGCTTTGTCTTTTGATCTATACCTCAGGCCCAGCCCAAGCGGATCTATGTTTTGCTTTTTAAAGGATTGAACAAGGTCTTGTCCTTGCTGAGCGACACGTTTTTCTACTTCTTTTTCAACATGGTCCAATATAGATGGTTTATCAATTTTTTTGGACTTCATGAATTCTTTTAATTCACCTTTCAGTTTGATATCAATCATGATCTGAGGCTTCTTTGTTAGGTTTTCCGTTGGTTTGATTCGGTAAGACACATGGGATTTGATATTTTCAATGACGACATGGGTCTTTGCATGATCAGCCAATTGAAATTCGTAGATGCCATTTTTATGATTTTCAATCATCGCTTTAAATGTGAACGTGTCTTTTCCAGGGATATGACCGATCATTTTTTCATGATCAAACAGAGCGACTCCTGTGATCTTAATGCCATTGCCTTTTTTCTTAATGTAGGGGAGGTATGCATCGACCCCTTTTGCCAGCATCTGATTCATAAAAATATGCTGATTGGTGACAGGTTCATTGCCATTTCGCATATTTTGGGCCAACATGTCAGAGAGATATACACCTATATTTAAGTTCGTTTGATTCATTTTTGTGTATAATAACTCTTCAACTTCTCCGCCTACAATCGCAAACACTTGGCGTGAACCAATGATAGGATCACGATAAATATAATTCATTAAATCGATCATGCCGACTTCTTTTGCTAACTTTTCACTGACTAAAATAACGAGCACCTGGCCCATGACTACTGGAAAAGGTGATTCTTCTGACACGAGAAATTGAATATTACTAATGGTGTTTGACTTTGCGCTTAATATTTGATAACTTCCTTGCTCTTGACTTTTAAAGACAGGGAAGACAAAGAAGCCCTTCATTTCTCCATCTTCCAATAAATCAAATCCTGCCGCCTGAGAGATATTTAATTCATCTAAAAGGCGGGGCTCTGCACAGCTGGTTAACAAAAGACTACACAACATGAGGCCCGTAAGTATATAACGTTTCATGCTCGTTTTTTCCTCCTCCTTTTTTTCAGCATCAGTCCAATGACCATACAGATAATCAATCCATAGATCAGAATGAATCCGCTAAATTCCACCCATTGATTAAAGGTTTCAAAAGAAGTTGCACTGGCAAAAAACGAAAACATGATCAGAATGAGGATGCTGAGCCCGATGAACGTGACGCGCTGGCTCGTATGAAGCATTTTTTTTGCCATTCGGCTCGCTGCCCATAATGGAATCGTGATATTAGGAATGATCAGAAGCAGCCAAAGAGACACTTCAATAAATTCAAAGCGCTGGATAAACGGAAGCTTCACAATGCTCGTTAACGTTAGCGTCGGCCATTTTGTTAATTTGAGCTGAGCACTTGAGTAATACGCTATAGAGACGAGAAAAGTGAGCAAGTTTAAGCATGTCGTAAATAATACCCCCATGTGAGCAAATTTTTGAGATGTCTGAGCTTGTTTAATAAAGGGATAATAGACAAGCAGCGTGCCAAAACCAAACATGGATAAGGATGCATCTTTGACTCCCACAAGCATTTGCGAAAATGTATGATCAAACATTGGGAACATGAAACGAAGGTGACTATATTTCATGGCATAAAAACAGATAAACGTCATCCAATACGTCAATACAACACTAAAAAATGCCCATCCAGCAATGGTTCTAAAGCCGCCAGTATGTATGTAATACACAAGCAGCAGCAGTACAGACGCAAACAAAAGACCAGGAATTTCTTTAAACAGCCATACATGGATCACATCCATGTAATGGATAAGAACGGTCAGCGACAAAGAAGCAAAATATAAGATATAAAGAATGTTGAATAATTGCCCAATCCATTTGCCAAATACATATTGCGTGATTTCACCAAATTCATCCGAAGGGGCCTTTTTAAACATTAAGTACATGAGAAAGATCATCACATTGACGCTCATGCCAGAAATCAAAATAGCGATCCATCCATCATTATTAATAGAACGAACAAGGTTTGTTTGAAAGTTTAAAATGCTGACACCGACTTGATTGGCATTGATGAGAAAAAACACAAAATAAGGGGATACTTGAAATTTCTCTTTGACAGAAGAAGAGCTCATGCCTTCACTTCCTTATTCATAAAAATCATTTTTCCCCTTGTGGCCTTGCTTCGGCTTAGAGCGATGGATGGTTTCATTTTGCGGACGTAAATTTTCCGGCCTTTTGTTCAAAAAACGGAGCTGAGGACGAATCAAACTGCCCTTTAAATCAGCAAGGCGCATTGGAAAAATAGGCTCTAAATACGGCCGGCCAATTGAAGTTAATTTCATTAAATGGGTGAGCAGAAAAGATCCCATCACAGCAATACCTAATGCGCCCCAAACCTGTGCTGCAACTAAAAAAGGAAATCTCAGCAGCCGAATGGTACTGCCCATTTTGTATATAGGCGTGACAAATGAGGCGAGAGCAGACAGGGCAACAATAATGAGTAAAATATTGCTCGTTAAGCCTGCTGCTACAGCAGCCTGTCCAATGACAATCCCTCCAACAATCCCGAGCGTCTGACCGACTTTAGCTGGGAGCCTTGAACCTGCTTCTCTTAGTAATTCAATCGAAATCTCTAAAAATAGTGCCTCAATGATCGGAGGAAATGGCACAAGATAGCGCGAGGAGACAATGGTTTCTAATAAATCCTTTGGGATCAGCTCATAATGAAAGGTTAAAACGGCGACATATAAAGGTGTCGCAAAAATGGAAAATATCACAGCAAATATGCGTAACAGCCTAAAGCAAGAAGCCGCAATCCATGACATATTGTAGTCTTCCATCGTGGAAAAATACTCAAGTAAAATAGTTGGGGCAAGCAAGACATGAGGCGAACCATCCACTAATATGGCAATTTTCCCTTCTGATAAGCCTGAAGACACGCGGTCGGGTCTTTCTGTATTCAAAAACAACGGAAAGATCGTATTGGATACATCATAAAGCATTTGAGCGAGGTAATTCGCATCTAAAATCTGATCATAATCAACGTCCTCAATTCGCTGAAGAACCGTTTCGATGTTTTCCGGGTTGGCGATTTCTTCAATATATAACACGGCAACTTTTGTTTGAGAGAGCGTACCAACCGTCTTTTCCTCAACTTTCAGGTTAGGCGTCGGCAGCCGCCGTCTGACCAAATTTAAATTGGTATCTAAAACCTCCACAAATGCTTCCTGTGCACTGATAATCCCAAATTCAATTTCAGGCGGACCTATTTGTCTGCCTTTCTTTTCTTCAATCGGCAAGAGAAGCGTTTTACCCCAGTCTGTCTCAAGTCTAATCGCAATGCTGCCCCGGTGAAGGGCTTCTTGCACTTTTTGAAGATCGCTCGTGATGACAGCCTTCTCAATGGGAATTCGTTCTTTCAGCTCTTCAAGAGTGGGTGACAGGTGCAGTTGTTTGAGGGAGGGGAGAATTTGTTCGTGTAGAAGATGTCCATTAATCAATGAACGAAAAAAGGAAATCCTATACAGAAAGTCTCCATTTCGAGACAGCTCATTTGTAAAATCAGCAGAACGTGACAATGCTTCAAATACTGAATTCGGGTCCTTTTGTTGTTTGTTTTTCTTCAGCATTTGGACCAGCTCCTTCGGCGATTTGCCTCTATTATCTAACCGATTGTCTAAAGATATGCATGAAAAAAGCGTTCAGCTTGATGGGCTGGACGCTTTTTTTCCATATAGAACGGCTTCTAATAATAAATCAGCTAGATGGACGGCACGCATGCTCGGTGAGTGCCCTGAGCGTTTGATGCCTGCTGCCATTTGCAGCTGACAGCCTGGATTAGACGTAACGATGGCAGCGGCCTTTGTTTGAGTGGCTTCTGTCATTTTATGATCTAAGATTTGCATCGACATCTTTGGCTGCAAGATGTTGAAAATGCCAGCTGAGCCGCAGCACCGGCCCGAATCCTTCATTTCTTTAAATGATACACCTTGAATGGCCTTCATCAGCACCCTTGGTGCATGCTGTACACCCATTCCGTTCCGCAAATGACAAGAATCCTGATAGGTGATGACCTGCTCTGGCAAAGCAAGCGGCATGCGGCGGTGAAATTCCAGCTCCACTAAAATGTCTGATATATCCATGATTTTCTTTGAGAAAGCTTCACTTCGCTTTTGAAAATCCGGATCATCACAAAGCAAATGATCATAATCACTTAAAAAAGCGCCACAACCGCCTGCATTCATGACTATGGCATCCGCATCTATCTCTTCAAACGCTTCAATATTCCGCTTTGCTAACTGTTTCGCTTGTTCTTTTTCACCGCTATGGCCATGGAGCGCTCCGCAGCACGTCTGAATAGGAGGGACGATGACGTCACAGCCTGCCAGCTGCAAAAGCTGGATGGTCGCTTCGTTTGTGCTGGAAAAAACGGTGTCCATTAAACAGCCAGTAAAAAAGGCGACCCGTTTTCTCGCTGGGCCGGCGGCTTTGTATTCCGTCAAACGGCTTTTTCGTTGACGCGGCACCTTTGGAAGCGCCTGTTCCATCAGGCGTAAGTGCGGTGGAAGCACCTTCAGCATGCCAGTTTTACGGGCAGCCGTTTGCAGACCAGATGTTTGATAAAAGCGAAGAAGGCCTGCTGCTTTCCGCATTCGGCTTTGTGAAGGAAAAAGACCTTTAAACACGACACGTCTTACAAGTTTGACAGGGATGGATTGTTTTTTGTGCTGCTGAATGATGTCTCTTGCATCTTCAAGTAACCGTCCATATTTAACGCCGGAAGGGCAGACCGGTTCACATGCACGGCAGCCAAGACAAAGATTCAGTGAATGCTCGACATCTTCATCTGGCTCAATGACGCCGTCTCTCACCGCCTTCATTAAAGCAATTCGGCCGCGGGGAGAGTGTGTTTCTTGTTGACCAGATTCAATATAAGTAGGGCAGGAAGGAAGGCAGAATCCGCAGCGCATGCAATTGAGCAGCTCTTTTTCGTCCATTTGCTGCTGAAATGCTTGCTGAATCTCTGTTTGTTTAGAACTCATGAGACCACCACCCGCTTTCTTGCGGCTTTTCCGAACACTTTATCAGGGTTCATGATATTTTCCGGGTCTAGCGCATGTTTGATCGCTTTCATTGCCGCAATGCCTTCTTTTTTAACCTTCAGTTCTAAGTAAGGAGCTTTCATAAGACCCACGCCATGTTCACCCGTAATGGTGCCGCCAAGTGAGACTGCTTTTTCAAAAATGGCCTGAAAGGCTTCTTCCACCCGTTTCATTTCTTCTTCATTTCTTGCATCTGTTGCACAAGTAGGATGCAAATTGCCATCACCTGCATGACCAAATGTACAGATTTTCACTTTGTACTGCTTCGCAATGTCTTCGATCGCCCGCACCATGCTGGCAATTTCAGACCGGGGAACTGTGGCATCTTCTAAAATGGTCGTCGGGCTTAAGCGGGCGAGGGCAGATAAAGCGGATCGTCTCGCTGTTAAAAGTGCATTTGCCTCTTCTTCAGAATGTGCGATATTCACTTCTTTTGCACCATGCTGCTGACACACTTTTGCGATGCGCTGCATATCACGGGCAACCGCTTCAGGATGGCCGTCTTGTTCGATTAACAGCACCGCTTGAACGTCAGTCGGCAAACCGATTTTTGCAAAGTCTTCAACGACTTCCAGAGTCGGCTGATCCATAAATTCTAATGTGGCGGGGATGATACGCTCTGCAATAATCGCCGACACTGAAGCGGCGGCTTCCTCTAAACTTTCATATAAGCAAAGCATCGTTTGTTTTGTTTCTGGAAGCGGCAAAAGCTTCAGCGTGGCTTCAGTGACAATCCCGAGCGTTCCTTCTGAACCTACGAACAAACGGGTCATATCATACCCGGCCACGTCCTTTGCAAGCTTTCCGCCTGTTTTGATGATGTCACCGTTTGGCAGAACGACTTCAAGTCCAAGGACATAATCTCTCGTCACTCCATACTTTAACCCCCTTAGACCACCTGAATTTTCATTAATATTTCCGCCTAATGTAGAGATTTTCATAGAGCTTGGATCAGGTGGATAGAAGAGGCCTTTCGCCTCTACTTGGTGAATGAGTTCCTGTGTGATCAATCCAGGCTGCACCGTTGCTGTCAGGTTTTCTTCATCTATTTCTATTAATTGGTTCATTCTTGTAAACAGCAGCACAAGTCCGCCTTGAGTGGGACATGTGCCTGCACAAAGGTTCGTTCCTGATCCTCTTGGCACGATCGGTATGTTATATGAGGCGCAGAGCCGGACAATTTGCTGGATTTCCTCAGCCGTATGCGGGCTTACGATGACATCTGGCATATGCTGAAAATTTGGTGTTGCATCATAAGAGTAGGCAAGCCGATCGGCTTTACTGTCCTGCACGTAAGACGCGCCAACAATCTTTTTTAATTGATTTAAAAATTCAGAATGTAACATACGCATTCAACTCCTATTGATGAGACGTATCGTTTCTTTCAGTATAAAAAAAGAATCGCCTCATGCCTATGGACGATTCTACAAAATATCGGGCTGTTCACTTCGTTTTTTTGGATCATCATCTAATAGCATGAAGGCTAAATAAAAGAGCATGGCATCTTGCATGCGCTTTGGATCAAGTGTCGTTAAATCTTGGATTCGTTTTAGCCTGTAATGCAGTGTATTGATATGGACATGCATCGCTTCTGCGGTATATTTCAATGAACAATCTGAGGTCATGAGTACCCGCAATGTTTTCACTAATTCAGGATAGGGAAGAAGAGGGGCGATCGTTCGATCAAGAAACACTTCTTTTGTTTCCTGACTTACTTCCTCCATAAAAAGTTCGAGCGTTAAATCTTCATCAAATACAATCGGCGTATCAGCATGTGCCATTTTTAATGCTCGAAAGGCTTGTTGAAACGATTGCTTCATCAAATGAGCAGCTGCTGGTTTTCCCGCCCCAATCAAAACCCCGGGAGAGCTCCGCGCCGTAAGGGAGGCATGGATGTGAAACAGGCGCTGCTGCAGGGCTTTACGATCATCTGCTGTTGTTTGCAGCATGAGTAAAAAGCGGCCATGCCCCCAGCGGACGATGATCTCCTGGCTGTTGAGATGCAGCGTTTCCTTCAATTCTTTGTATTGATTTTGCTTCATAAACGATTCATCCTGACAATCGATCAGAACAACTGCGCGCTCCTTGTTGATATCAAGCTGAAGCCGCGACGCTTTTTCAGTGAGATCAATCGCTGTCTCTGGCAGATGAAGCCAGTCGAATACAAACGCTTCGAGCTGACGTTCATCCGTTTCAGTTTCTTGAAAAAATTCATGTTCATGAATAAGCAGCTCGGTCATTTTTCTTAATATTTCGCCAAAAGGAGACACATGTACAGGATATCCTGTCATTCCAATGACCCCGATGACCTCTTGCTTAAAATAAATAGGCAGATTGATGCCAGCTTTGACGCCTTTCATGTGCTGCTGGTCATCCTTTGTGAGAATTCGTTTCTGTCCTTCAACAGATGTCAGATACGCTCCTTCATGAAATTGTCCAACGCGCGCTGGATCTGTTGCTGCAATGATGGTGCCGTTTGTTTGTGCGATGATGATTTCCTCAGTCAGCACCTTTTTAACCTCATCTACGATTTTTTCTGCCAGTGTCATTGTGAGCAAAACGTACCCCTCCGAGATGTTTCTTTTGACACTATCATACCATCATATGCTGGGACATATCTTTCTTTTCATGAGTTATGCTAAAATAATAAACACACATGAAGGAGAAGAAAGGAGACATAGCCATGTCACTGCAAAATCGCTTACAAGACTTACTGAAAGAAGGACAGGCGCTGACCGACTTTGAATATGATGAAGCGGCGCGCCGCAATTGGACATTAGAAGGGGCGAGAATAAAAGAAGAAGCCCGTTTTGGCGATGTATATATAGAGCGTGTAGACAAGGAATCAGAGAACATGATTCAAACAGAAAACGCCTCATTTCTAAACACACCGCTTACATATGTGAAAAAACATCAAAAAGAATTCATTTATATCGAATCCAAGTGGTTTGATGTCGTGAAAGTGGGTGGCTTGGCCATTGAATGGGATGAAGTGTTTCAAACGTATACCGTCCTATTCGGTTTAAAACGTCCTAAAAAAGACACGAATATTCTAAAGGACATGCTATCGCCATTAAATGGTGCTCAGCTTCAATTTAATGGACAAGATGGCTTATTTGATGTGAATTTGCAGCTTCTTGAGCTTGAGGATATCCACGAAGATACGGCTTTCATTGACGTCATCTCGGCCGTGTATCGATTTTTATTCCATATGATCATACAGCTTGAAATCAATGAATCAAAAAACGGCTCAAATTCCTGAGCCGTTTTTTTGTCCATCTATTCATTTGATGAAGGTGTGACAAACCGTACATCATGCTCTTTTCCATATTGAAGATAATCTTCATTTGGCTCCTGATTGGTCACGACGATATCAATCTCGTGCAAATCACAAAACGTGGTCAAGGCGTAATGATCGAATTTGCTATCATCCACTAATAAAAAGGTTTTGGCACTTTTTTGAACAAGCGTCTTTTTAATATCGGTTTCAAGCGGAGACGAATTCGTGACTCCGTGATCAATGGATAAACCAGTTGATGCGATAAAGGCTTTATTGACATTGTAAGCTTTCAAGCGCTCAACACTTTGATAACCAACGAAAGAATTCGTTTTTCTTTCAAGCATCCCGCCAGTGGAAAAGATGGTGAGATTTTCATAAGGCATCGCCTGTGTAATGAAATCCACATTATTGGTCACAATGGTCACCTGTTTCTCCGTCAAATAGGGGAGCATCTCAAGCGTTGTCGTACCAGAATCAATAAAAATCATATCCCCGTTTTCCACAAAAGCGGCAGCCGTCTGACCGATCAATTGCTTTTTACTGAGCTGACGGATCTTTCGCTCCTGATACACCACTAACGTTGAGTGGTTCACAGCCACTCCGCCATACACTTTTTTGAGCACGCCGGACTCGACCAATGCCTGTACATCTCGGCGTATCGTGTTTTTTGAGACACCAAAATGCGCCACAAGCTCATCAAGTGAGGCAGATTCCCGGTCAAACACATACTCTTTGATTTGCTGAATCCGTTTTGTTTTTATCATACTTCATATCTCCAATCAATCCGAATGTCCTTTTTCCATTATACCAATAAATTCTCTTACATGGATTAGGTCAATTGATTCTCTTTTCTCCTTTGATATAAAAGCGTATGATAGAAAAAAGAAAGAAACCAGAAAGGAACTTTCACTTCTATGAATCAATCAAACAACCCATTTTCAAAGCTTGCGAATTTTAGAGAAGTAGGGGGGCTTCAAACAACAGATGGGATGGTGATCAAACAGGGAATGATTTATCGATCCGCAGACTTATCCCGTTTGTCGAAACAAGACATCGAGATATTCTCAGCACTCGGAATTCAAACCGTTTGTGACCTCCGTACAGCCTCAGAACGTAAATCACATCCGCCAAAGATCAAGGAACACGACAAAATCGTCCATATTCCGATGCAGCCTGACAGTAAGATGCCAAGTAAATGGACCATGTTTCGTATGCTGGTAACAGAAGGGAAGTCTCTCTCATTTACACCGATCATGAAAGAGTTATATCAAAGCATGCTGACAGAGCGTAAAGAAGAGATTCGGCAGCTGTTCACACTGCTTTCAGATCAAAGCCATTACCCGCTGATGCTTCACTGCACGAGTGGCAAGGACCGTACAGGTTTTTTATCTGCCCTGATTCAGTTGGTGGCAGGTGTACCGCAGGCTGTCGTTTTAAGTGAATACATGCGTTCCAATGAAGGCGTCCAAATGCTCGTCAGAAGGCAGGAACGATTTGTCCGATTGATGAGTTTATACCGGGTGTCAAAAGAACAAATTCAGCCGCTTGTCGGTGTGCAGCAAGATTATCTTGAAGATGTGCTGCACGAAATGCTGGAGACATACGGGAGTGCAGAGCGGTATTTAATTGAAGCCTGCAAAGTCCCTGAAGCTCAGCTCAATGAAATGAAAAACATTCTGCTTACACCATCTGCTGGCATTCCATCACAAAAAGCGGAATAAACTTAAGATGAGGTGATGCAAAACATGCTGAAAAAGATCAGTATGACAGTTTTAACACTGATGTTGATGTTTGTATTTTTATTGATTCCTTCTAGCAGTCTAGCAGCTCGTGCAGTGCCAAAAGGGAAGCTTGAGAGCACAAGAGAGATGCGCGCGGTATGGATTGCATCTGTTTATAACTTAGATTGGCCCTCAAAGAAGGGGCTGCCCGTAGCAGAGCAGAAGCAAGAGTTTATTCGTTTATTAGACGAAATCAAAGCGATGAATATGAATGCCGTCATTATGCAAATTAAACCAACAGCAGATGCCTTTTATCCTTCAGCATACGGGCCGTGGTCAGAATATTTGACTGGAACACAAGGGAAAGATCCGGGGTACGATCCGCTTGAGTTTATGATCGAAGAAGCTCATAAACGCGGCCTTGAATTTCACGCTTGGTTTAACCCTTACCGAATCACAATGAATCATACTGATCTCAGCCGTTTGTCTGCCGATCACCCTGCAAGACAACATCCTGATTGGACGATTGCGTATGGTAATCAGCTTTATTACAATCCTGGTATTCCTGAAACTCAGGACTTCATTATCGGCGGTATAGAAGAAGTTGTGAAAAACTACGATATTGATGCAGTGCATATGGATGATTATTTTTATCCATATAAAATAGCCGGTGTACCATTTCCAGATCAAGAAACGTATGAAACATATGGAAAAAAAGCATTTACTCATATAGAAGATTGGCGAAGAGATAATGTGAATCAGCTGGTGAAGCAAATCAATGACACCATTAAGAAAGAAAAACCGTATGTGAAATTTGGTATTAGTCCGTTCGGTGTATGGCGCAACATAAAAGATGACCCGACTGGTTCAAACACCACTGCAGGAATGACCAACTACGATGATTTGTATGCTGATACAAGAGAGTGGATTCAGCAGCACGATATTGATTATGTTACTCCGCAAATTTACTGGAGCATCGGCTTTCAAGCTGCCGCTTATGAAGTGCTGACGAAATGGTGGTCAAATGAGGTCAAAGGGGAGCCGGTTCACCTGTACATTGGGCAGGCGGCATATAAAATTAATCAAAACAGTGACCCTGCTTGGTCTGACCCGGAAGAATATTTTAGGCAGATTGAGCTGAACAGGCAGTCACAGCTTGTGCAGGGAAGCATGCATTTCAGCCTGAAGGATCTCAATCGCAACCCTTTGAATGTAAAGGATCGATTGATAGAAGAGTCATACAGCAAACCAGCTCTCATTCCAGAAATGCCTTGGCTTCATCAGAAAGCACCTAAAAAACCAATCATTCAATCTGTGAAAAAGACATCGGATGGTGCGGCTTTACAAATCAAAAATGATCCGCATTCTACCGTATCCTATTATGCGGTCTATCGATTAACAAATAAAGGAACATATGAATTGCTGCAAACGGTTAGAAAAGAAAAAGGCGCCATAACAACGATTAAAGACCTCCCAGTCAATCAAAAGAAAATGGATACTTACAAGATTACGGCTCTGAATCGTCTTCATCACGAAAGCAAGCCTTCTACAAAAATAGTGAAATAACAGAAAAAGCATGAGTGAGATTTTCTTCGTTCATGCTTTTTTTCTATTTTTTAATTTTCTGAATTCAATCAAGCTTGGCATGAAGCAGCTGCTTGATTAATAAATATGATAGAAAAGAGCTAAAGGGGGAAGCAAGATGGATTTTGAATTAACGAAAGAACAACAAATGATCCGCCAGATGGTCAAAGATTTCGCCAAAGCAGAAATTGCACCACTCGCTCAAACCATTGATAAACAGGCCGTATTCCCAGCCAAAACGTTTCAAAAAATGGGGGAGCTCGGCTTTATGGGCATCCCCTTTCCAGAGAAATACGGCGGCTCAGGAGGAGATACGATATCATATGCACTCGCTGTAGAAGAAATCGGAAAACAGTGTGCCAGTACAGGTCTTAGCTATGCCGCAGCCGTCTCCTTAGGCGCAAGCCCGCTTTATTACTTTGGTACAGAGGAACAAAAGATGGACCACCTTGTCCCGCTGGCTTCTGGAACAGCACTTGGTTCCTTCGGATTAACAGAACCAAATGCAGGGTCAGATGCAAAAGGGACGAAAACAAAAGCAGTCAAAGACGGACAAGAGTATGTCATTAGCGGGGAAAAGTGCTGGATCACAAACGCCAATTTTGCCAGAACCATTATCGTCACTGCTGTCTCGGATCAAGATGAAAACGGCCGCCCGATCATCTCCGCCTTCATTGTGGAGAAAGGGCAAAAAGGGCTGACCATTACAAATCCATATGACAAAATGGGCGTGCGCGGTTCAGATACAGCAGAAATCATTTTAGACGGTGTACGTGTACCAGCCCAGAATATTTTAGGAGACCCAGCGAAAGGCTTTAAGCAATTTTTATATACATTAGACGGGGGGCGCATTTCAATTGCTGCGTTATCAGTTGGCATCGCACAAGCTGCACTAGATGCTTCGCTCTCGCATGCAAAAGAAAGAAAGCAATTTGGGCAGACCCTTTCTTCCTTCCAAGCGATTCAATTTAAGCTGGCAGATATGGCGATGCAAATAGAGCTCGCTAGACAAATGGTTTGGAAAGCCGCTTGGCTGAAAGATCACGGCAAGCCGTTTACAAAAGAAGCTGCCTATGCCAAACTCTTCGCTTCTGAAATGGCGACAAAAGCAAGTCTTGATGCTGTTCAAATCCACGGGGGAACAGGCTACATGAAAGAATGTGGTGTAGAACGGCTTGTGAGAGATGCCAAGCTAATGGAAATTGGAGAAGGGACCTCTGAAATTCAGCGTCTAGTCATCGCAAGACAACTGTTAGCGTAATCCGATAATGAAAACGCTTACCATCAATGGAGGAGGAAAGCCATGATGTCGATTCATCCACAGACAATCGGCTCGTTATTAAAAGAGAAAAGGGAGCAGCATCCAGGACATGAAGCCATTGTGTATCCAGAACGTTCTTTACGTTATTCATATGAAGCGTTTTATCGAGAAGTCAAGGAAACCGGAAAAGGTCTTATGGCATTAGGGGTTCAAAAAGGGGATCATATCGCCATCATGGCGCCCAATGTACCCGAATGGCTCATGCTGCAATTCGCCTGCGCGTCGATTGGAGCCGTTCTTGTCACCGTGAATACAAACTTTCAATCACAAGAACTCGCTTATTTACTCAAGCACTCTGATAGCAGCATGCTGTTTATCGTAGACGGGTTCAAAGAGACATCCTATGTCAAAATGCTTGATGAACTCATACCGGAGCTTCAAAACGCTCATCAAGGAGAGATCACATCCTCATCTTTTCCTTATTTAAAAAGTGTCGTCTATATAGGTGAGCACACGCCAAAGGGCATGCGCAGCTGGAACAGTATTCAAGCAGCTGCCAAAAGAACAGAGGATCATGAGTGGGAGAAACGAATGGATGAGCTTGCACCGGATGACGTCATTAATATGCAATATACCTCAGGCACAACCGGCTATCCAAAAGGAGTCATGCTCAGCCATACAAACATTGTCTGCAATGCCAGCCAAATCGCAGATTGTATGAAGCTCACCCAAAAGGACCGAATGTGTATCCCTGTTCCTTTCTTTCATTGCTTTGGATCCGTCCTTGGCGTGCTTGCATGTCTCACAAAAGGAGGAACGATCATTCCAATTGAATCCTTCCACCCAGAGCGAGTTCTTCAAACCGTAGAAAAAGAGAAGTGCACCGTCCTTCACGGCGTCCCGACAATGTTCATTGCAGAGCTCGACCATCCGAATTTTCACCAATACGATCTGTCCACATTACGAACGGGCATTATGGCAGGATCTCTTTGCCCATCCCATGTGATGAAAGCCGTCATTGAACAAATGGGACTGAAGGAGCTCACGATTGCTTACGGCCAGACCGAAAGCTCTCCTGTCATTACCCAAACAAGAACGGATGATTCATTTGAAAGGCGGGTTCAAACGGTCGGCCGGGCGCTTCCTCACATTGAAGTGAAAATCACCGTTCCAGGCACGCCGGAGGAAGTACCAAGAGGAGAACAAGGAGAGCTGTGTACAAGAGGCTATCATGTGATGAAAGGCTACTATAAAAATGAAGAAGCCACAAATGAAGTGATTGACCAGGACGGCTGGCTTCATACGGGTGATTTAGCAGAGATGGATGAGGACGGCTATGTGAAAATCACAGGACGGCTGAAAGATATGATCATTAGAGGCGGGGAGAATGTTTATCCAAAAGAGATTGAGGATGTTCTTTATACTCATCCGGATATTCTTGATGCACAGGTCGTTGGTATACCTGACGAGACGTATGGAGAAGAAGCCGCCGCATTCATTCGGCTTAAAAAAGGTAGGACGGTGACAATTGAGACACTCACCAGCTATTGTCAGTCGCAAATGGCACGCTATAAAATTCCTAAATATTTTTTCATCACTGACGAGTATCCGATGACCGCATCAGGGAAGATTCAAAAATTTCGTCTGAAAAAGCAGGCGCTTGATCTAATAAAGGAGTGAAGGCAGTGATGTTTCTAAAAGTACTGATTGCAAATCGAGGCGAAATTGCCCGGCGAATTATTCGAACGTGTAAAAGGCTCGGGATCCACACCGTTGCCGTTTATTCAGAAGCAGATCAGCATGCACTTCATGTGCAAGAAGCAGACAGCGCCTATCTGATTGGAGGCGCGAAAGTATCTGAAAGCTATTTAAACATGGAAGCCATCATTCGTGTAGCCAAACAGACACATACAGATGCCATCCACCCAGGATATGGCCTCTTATCAGAAAATGCAGCCTTTGCAGAACGCTGCCGCAGCGAAGGAATCGCCTTTATTGGCCCATCCGCACAAGTCATTCAGCGAATGGGGAATAAAATTGAAGCAAGAAAAACGATGGCTCAAGCAGGTATCCCCATTGTACCAGGCGTTTCAGCTCCGCTGCATGATGCAGAAGAAGGGGTCAGTCAAGCGCAGTCACTCGGTTATCCGATTATGCTCAAGGCATCAAGCGGGGGCGGAGGAATTGGCATGCAGCTCGTGCAAAATGACGAGGAGCTGTACAGGGCTTTTGAAGGGAATCAAAAAAGAGCGCAAAGCTTTTTCAACGATGGGACGCTGTATATGGAAAAGGTCATTGAAAACGCTCGGCACATTGAAATTCAGGTCCTTTTTGATTCCTTCGGCCATGGGGTTCACTTATTTGAGCGCGACTGTTCACTCCAGCGAAGACATCAAAAAATCATTGAAGAAGCACCAGCCGTCTGTCTCGATGAATCGGTGAGACATCAGATGGGGGAGATGGCCGTCAAAGCAGCCAAAGCGATTGGGTATGAAAATGCAGGAACGATTGAATGTTTAGTCGATCAGCATCAACAATTTTATTTCCTAGAAATGAACACAAGATTACAAGTAGAACACCCTGTCACAGAAGAAATTACAGGCATTGACCTTGTCGAGGAACAGCTGAAAATCGCTGCATGTGAGCCGCTTTCCTTTAATCAGGAGGATATTCATCAAATCGGCCATGCCATCGAGGTTAGAATTTATGCGGAAGATCCCGTCACCTTTTATCCATCACCAGGAACGATCACTCGGCTTTCCACACCTGAAGCTCCGTATATCCGTCATGAGTCAAGCGTGACAAATGGAAGCATCATTACCCCTTTTTACGATCCAATGATTGCGAAAATGATCGTTTACGGTGATACACGAAAACTTGCAATAGAACGATTAAAAGGGGCATTACAAGCATATGAAATAGAAGGGATCAAAACCAACTTACCGCTTTTAAGGGAAATGGCCGGATCTTCTGCTTTCTTACAAGGCAGCATCACCACCGATTTTCTCATGAAAAAAAGGGAGGAAAACCGTTCATGAAAACTGTCACAATTCAAATGGCCGGAAACTTGTGGAAGCTTCTTGTGAAACAAGGCGATGAAGTGCAAAAAGGACAGGAGGTTGCCATCTTAGAATCAATGAAAATGGAGATTCCGATCGTTGCTGAAGAGGGCGGGATCATCAGTAAAGTGTATAAGGCAGAGGGAGAGTTTGTCGATGAAGGAGAGGTTCTTTTAGAACTATCAGAATAGGAGGGAGCCAGATGGCATTACCAAAGAGTGTGCTTATCAGGGAGGTCGGCCCGCGGGACGGACTGCAAAATGAATCAGTCTGGCTGGACACAGGCGAGAAGCGAACGTGGATTGATCTGCTCGCAGCAGCCCAGCTCCCTTATATTGAAGTCACATCATTTGTTCATCCTAAATGGGTTCCAGCCTTAAAAGATGCCAAAGAACTCACCCAATCCTTTAACAAAAAAGACGACATCACCTATGCAGCACTCATTCCCAATGAAAAAGGCTTAGCTCATTTTTTTGAAGCCAATCTTGACACAGGCGCTATGTTCATCTCTTCGAGTGAAACACATAACAAGAAAAATATGAATCAATCCATCCACGAAACACTTCCTGTTATCAAACAAATGACAGCTGATTTAAAAGCAGCAGGAAAAAACACACGCGCGTATATTTCCACCGTGTTTGGCTGCCCATATGAAAAACAAGTGCCAATGGATCAAGTCCTCCGGCTAACGAATATTTTGCTTTCTTATGGCATTGATGAAATATCTCTCGGTGACACCATCGGTGAAGCCCATCCGCTTCAAGTAGAAAGACGCTTAGACATTTTACTCGAACGTTTTCCTGCTGATAAAATCGCTCTTCATTTTCATGATACGAAGGGGATGGCTCTTGCGAATATTTATACGGCATTAAAAGCAGGGATCACCATATTTGACTCCTCCAGCGGCGGGCTTGGCGGATGTCCCTATGCACCTGGTTCCAGCGGAAATGTGGCGACAGAAGATGTGGTGCATATGCTTCAAAAACTAGGAATTGAGACAAATATTCACCTTCCTGCATTAATTAAAGCGGCAGAATGGATTGAAGCAAAAGTAGATCGAACCCTGCCTAGTCACTGTTTACGCGCTTTTCACTCTCAGACTACTTCATAAAGGATGAATAACATGACATCATTGGTCCATTTTTCAATACAAGATGAACAGATCGGCATCATGACCTTAAACAGGCCAGAACAAGCGAATTCCCTATCTGCTCCAATGCTGGAGGAGATCAATCAAATCATTCAAGAAATCAAACATGATGAAAGCATTCGCTGTCTTCTCATTTCAGGAGCCGGTTCAAAAGTCTTTTGTGCTGGAGCAGATTTAAAAGAACGACGATTGATGACAGAAGCAGAAGCAAAAGGCGCTGTTCTTTCGATTCAGCAAACCTTTATCGAGATTGAATCTATTCCTGTACCTGTCATTGCAGTGATGAACGGACACGCACTAGGCGGAGGACTTGAGCTCGCGCTCGCTTGTGATCTCCGCATTGCACGAGCCGGAGCAAGACTCGGCCTGCCAGAAACAGGACTAGCTATCATACCAGGAGCCGGAGGGACGCAGCGCCTTCCGCGCCTCATTGGACTCGGTAAAGCAAAAGAACTTATTTTCACAGGCGCATCAATACAAGCAGAAGAAGCCATTCAAATCGGGCTGATTGAGCATATCTCTGTAGCAGATTCCCTCATGAACGATGCCATCTCTCTTGCAAAACAAATCATCAAAAATGGCCCGCTTGCCTTAAAAGAAGCGAAACAAGCGATTCAATCAAGCCTTGATCACGATTTGCATACAGGTTTGACAAAGGAATACGAAGCGTATCTACGGCTCATTGAGACAGAAGATCGAACGGAAGGTCTTCGAGCCTTCCAAGAAAAACGAACGCCTCAATACAGAGGCAGGTAGCAAGAAAGGGGAATGGGTATGATCGAAGGATATGAACTAAAAAAACGGCAGATTCTGAAAGGCGGGGCAGACCGATACCATCAAAAAAACAAAGAAAAAGGAAAATTGTTTGTCCGTGACCGCCTCCAGTTGTTATTAGATGAGGATTCTTTCATTGAGGATGCCATGTTTGCCGAGTGTCAAAATGAACATTTACCAGCAGATGGTGTTGTCACAGGGACAGGGCGGATGAATGGGCAGACTGTTTGCGTTATGGCAAATGATTCTACCGTCAAGGCAGGATCATGGGGCGTCAAAACGGTAGAAAAAATCATTAGAATCCAGGAAACAGCCGAAAAGCTCAACTGCCCAATGCTGTATTTAGTTGACTCTGCGGGTGCTAGAATCACCGATCAAATCGCTATGTTTCCAGGCAGAAGGGGTGCAGGCCGCATTTTTTATAACCAGGTGAAGCTGTCTGGACGTATTCCGCAAATTTGTTTACTATTTGGTCCTTCGGCAGCCGGAGGTGCTTACATTCCTGCTTTTTGTGACATCGTCGTCATGGTCGAAGGGAATGCCTCAATGTACTTAGGCTCACCGCGAATGGCCGAAATGGTCATTGGAGAGAAAGTATCACTTGAAGAAATGGGCGGGGCAAAAATGCATTGCAGCATTTCTGGATGCGGCGATATATTAGCAAAAACAGAGGAAGAAGCCATTCAAATCGCCCGCACTTATTTAACTTACATGCCTGCCAACTATACAGAAAAACCAAAACGGGCAGCCGCAATCGCACCTAAACCATCAGAGATCACCATCCAAGACCTCATTCCTAAAGGGCAAAATACCCCTTTTGATATGTATCAGCTCATTGATTTACTCATTGATGAAGGGTCATTTTTTGAAATCAAAAAGCTGTTTGCCGCAGAATTGATCACAGGCTTTGGCCGCATGAATGGTCAGCCTGTCGGTCTTATTGCCAACCAGCCGAGGGTAAAAGGCGGTGTTTTATTCCATGACTCAGCCGACAAAGCCGCCAAATTTATTCAGCTATGTGACGCCTTTCATATTCCACTCCTTTTCCTTGCAGATATACCGGGGTTTATGATCGGAACAAAAGTGGAACAAGCAGGTATTATCAGGCACGGGGCGAAGATGATCTCCGCCATGTCAGAGGCAACCGTTCCGAAAATATCCGTCATTGTTCGTAAAGCATATGGTGCAGGTTTATATGCAATGGCAGGACCGGCCTTTGAACCGGACTGCTGTCTCGCACTTCCATCAGCACAAATTGCTGTCATGGGGCCAGAAGCCGCTGTAAATGCTGTCTATGCGAATAAAATTGCCGAACTGCCTGCTGAGGAAAGAGCAGCATTTATTCAAGAGAAACGCAAGGAATACCAGGAAGATATGAATATATATGAGCTTGCCTCTGAAATGATTGTCGATGGTGTCATCCCATTTGACCATTTGCGAGATGAGCTTTGTCATAGATTACAAGCCTATACCTCTAAAGAGATGACATTTACAAGACGAAAACACCCGGTTTATCCGGTCTAAAGGGGGCGGCCTCATGATGAACCTAAAACCAGCGTGGATACCCGAAGAGCAGATGATGAAACAAACACGCCTTTACAAATGGATGCATTCACTTGGTTTTTCTACTTATGATGCGTTCTATCAAGCTAGTATCGAGCGGACCGATTGGTTTTGGAGAGAAGCCGAAAAGGCGGTCGGCATCGTGTGGAAGAAGCCGTATGAAGCCGCATTAGGCCAAAATTCATTCATGTGGCCCAATTGGTATAAAGGCGGCCGGCTCAACGTGGTCGAAACGGCTGTTGACAAATGGGCAGAGAATGAAGAAACCCAGCATCAACCAGCTGTGATGTGGAGAAATGAAGCGGGAGAAGAGAGAAGATGGTCGTTCCTCGAACTTCAAGAAAAGGTCAATCGTCTCGCTGCTGGTTTTTTGAAGAAGGGAATACAAAAAGGGGATGTAGCGGTCATTTATATGCCGATGCTTCCGGAAACGGCTGCTGTCATGCTTGCCTTTGCAAAGATTGGTGTCATCTTTAGCCCGGTTTTTTCTGGCTATGGAAGCGAGCCTCTTGCCGTACGTATTCGTGCATCAGGTGCAACCATTGTCGTCACAGGCTCAAGCGTGACGCGCCGGGGAAAGACGATCAACATGCGTGAATGTGCGGCAGAAGCGATCGACAAAACCAAGACTGTCCAAACAGTCATTGTACATGCTTCCTCTTCTACTGGATATAAAGAGGATATTCAGCTAAACGATTTGTTAAAAGAGGAACCACTGAGTAAAACGACTTATCTTTCAAATGAAGATCCACTTATGATCTTATACACGTCTGGAACAACCGGTACACCAAAAGGGGCTGTTCATACACACGCAGGCTTTCCTGTAAAAGCGGCTTTTGATGCCGGTCTTTGTATGGACGTTGCAAAAGGAGATCGTTTGTTTTGGCTCACAGACATGGGATGGATGATGGGGCCCTTTCTCGTCTTTGGCGGCTTGATCAATGGAGCTGCAATTGTTTTATATGACGGCGCCCCCGATTATCCAGATGAACAGCACCTTTGGTCATTCATCCACGAGCAAAAAGTCACCCATTTTGGACTTTCACCTACTTTTGTTCGATCTGCGATGCAGCAAAACCTTTCAGACATTGAGCTGCCGCATGTGAAAGCCATCATATCTACAGGTGAACCGTGGAATGAAGCACCATGGCAATGGCTTTTTGACACCATTGGTCAAAAGCACATTCCAATCTTAAATTACTCAGGGGGAACAGAGGTTTCTGGCGGTATTGTAGGAAGTACGCTGCTTCGTCCAATCAAACCGATCCTTTTTAATGCGGCCATCTTAGGAATGGCGGCAGATGTGTATAATGAGGCAGGAGAGAGCGTTCTGAATGAGGTAGGGGAGCTTGTTGTGAAAAAGCCGTGGGTCGGCATGACATGTGGGTTTTGGAAAGATCCGAAGCGATATGAAGACACCTATTTTAAACGATTTGATGGGGTGTGGACGCACGGTGATTGGGTGATGCAATCAGAGGATGGCGCATTCCATATCACGGGCAGATCGGATGATGTCATTAATACAGCAGGTAAACGCATTGGTCCAGCTGAAATTGAATCCATTCTTGTCGGGCATCCAGCCGTACATGAGGCTGCTGTGATTGGAGTAAAGGATGAGGTGAAGGGAGAAGCACTAGTTTGTTTCATTGTGGCCAGTTCACAGACTTTTGAAGAAGCAGCACTCATTCAAGAGCTCAAAATACATGTTGGTTCATATGCGGGAAAAGCGCTCACACCAAAGGAAATTCATCTCATTTCAGCTTTACCGAAAACTAGAAACGGAAAAATCGTCCGGCGTTTATTAAAAGGAGCTTATGAACAGCAGCCTTCACCAGATCTTTCGTCTCTAGATAATCCTGATGTGCATAACAGCATTTGCGAATACTTGAAAAGAAAACAAAGTCCATAAAAAAAAGACAGGAGAGCGTCCTGTCTTTTTATTGCACATGAAAATTCGTGCCATCTGTTGTTTCTTTTACAATACCTGCCCGAATCACAAAATCACCGAAATGTTCATGCTCCTTGCGTTCTTTTGCATAGCGGGGGAGAAGCGAGCCAAGCTCGTTTAAAATGTCTTCTTCTCCTACATTTTCTCGGTACAGTTTACTTAATCTGCTGCCATCAAACGCAGCGCCAAGATACATGTTGTATTTGCCAGGTGATTTCCCGATAAAGCCAATTTCACCAAGCGCATGACGGGCACATCCATTTGGACATCCTGTCATTCGAATCGTGATTTCTTTATCACTTAAGCCGTTTTCTTCGACAATCTCTTCAATTTTGTCAATCAAACGCGGAAGGTAGCGTTCTGCTTCTGCCATTGCTAAGCCGCATGTTGGAAGAGAAACACAGGCCATTGAACTGCGGCGCAGTGCAGAGTGCTGCTGGCCATCTGATAAACCGAACTTCTGAATGAGCTGCTCGATTTGTTTCTTTTTATGAGATGTGACATTTCCAATCATTAAATTTTGATTCGCTGTTAAGCGGAAGTCACCTGTATGAATTTTTGCGATTTCACGAATGCCCGTCATTAGCGGATAATCATCGTAATCAGTGATCCGGCCGCCTTCTACAAACATCGTATAATGCCATCTGCCATTGATGCCTTTTACCCAGCCATAGCGGTCACCATTATGGTCAAAATGATAATCTCTTGCGTCTAATAGGGAAAAACCAAGGCGGCGTTCCAGCTCTTCTTTTACATTCTCAAGACCGAGGCGGTCCACTGTATATTTAAAGCGGGCATTTTTTCTCACCGAACGGTTTCCATAGTCACGCTGAATGGTGATCACTTTTTTGGCAATCTCTACAACTTGTTCCGGCGTACAAAAGCCAATTACTTTTGCGAGCTGAGGATAAGTCGCTGTATCACCATGAGTCATGCCCATTCCACCGCCAATCGCGACATTAAAGCCGACTAATTGATCATTTTCAATAATCGCAATGAAGCCTAAATCTTGCGAAAAAACATCAATATCGTTAGCAGGAGGGACCGCCACACCAATCTTGAATTTTCTCGGCAAATAAAGTGGACCATACATCGGTTCAACCTCTGTATCAGGCGTTGCCGCTACCTTTTCCTCATCAAGCCAAATTTCATGATACGCTCTTGTTTGCGGAAGCAGGTCATCACTTAATTTTTTGGCGAGCTCGTATACATCATGGTGCACTTCTGATTGATAGGGGTTTGACGTACACATGACATTACGGTTCACATCGCCGCAAGCAGCGATCGTATCAAGCATAGTGGAATGGATGTCTTGAATGGTTTTTTTCATGTTCCATTTTAAAATACCGTGAAGCTGAAAGGTTTCACGAGTTGTCAGCTTTAACGTACCGTTTCCGTATTTATGAGCAAGCTCATCCATCACAAGCCACTGCTTGGATGTGGCGATTCCGCCAGGCAGGCGGACGCGCAGCATAAATTGATAGGCAGGCTCAAGCTTTTGTTTCTGCCGTTCATTTCTCAGGTCACGATCATCTTGTAAATAACTGCCGTGATGCTTCATCAGGCGGTTGTCATCATCAGGAATACCCGCTGAAATCGGATCAAGCATCACTTCTTTTAATGTACCCCGTAAATAATCACTTTTTTCTTTGATTTCCTCTACGTCGCTCGGAGGTCCATCCGGCGCTGTTAATGCTGTCTTCACCATGTAAGTAAAAGCTCCTTTCTTTCAAGCATTCAATCAATATACGTCACGCTGATAGCGTTTTTGCTGCTGCAAGTTGGCTAGATAGCTTTCTGCTTTCTCTTTGCTCATCGCACCTTCTTCTTGGATGATTGATAGAAGGGTATTATGAACATCATGCGCCATATGTTTTTCATCTCCGCAGACATATACATAGGCACCTTGCTCCAGCCATTCGAATAATTCTTTACTTTGTTTCTTCATTTGGTGCTGGACATATACTTTTTCCTCTGAATCTCTTGAAAAAGCCACATCCATTTTCGTTAACACACCATCTTTTAACCACTTTTGCCATTCGGTTTGATATAAGAAATCCGTCACAAAGTGCTGATCACCGAAGAACAACCATGACTTTCCGTCTGCACCGACTTCCTCGCGCTCCTGCATAAAGGAACGGAAAGGGGCAATGCCTGTGCCTGGTCCTACCATAATGATCGGTGCTTCAGGGTTTTCAGGAAGCTTAAAGTTTTGATTGTGCTGGATATAAACAGGCAGCTTATCACCTGGCTCTAAGCGCTCCGCACATAAGATTGAGCAGACACCTTGACGTTCTCTTCCGTGAGCATCATATCTCACAGCACCGATCGTCAAATGAACTTCTTCTTCATTTGCTTTAAGGCTGCTTGCAATGGAATAAAGGCGAGCCGGAATTTTTCTTAAAATGGCAGTGAAGTCTGCCGCTGTTCCTTCAAAAGGACCGAAATCACGAGCAGCATCTACTAAATCTCTTCCTGCTATATATGCTTTTAACTTTTCTTCGTTTCCTTCTTCTAAAAGGGCCTGCAAGGCTTCGCTTTTTGTAAAGGACGCCATCTTTTGAAGAAGAGGTTTTGTCAATACGGTAATCTCAAAATGAGAGGTAAGTGCTTCTTTTAAAGGAAGCGTGTCGCCGTTTTTATGAACGGTTACGGCTTCCTCTGCATTCCATCCGCATGTTGTGATCAATTCATCAACAAGAGCAGGATCATTTGTTGGATAAATACCAAGGCTGTCACCCGGCTCATAAACAAGTCCTGATCCTTCAAGAGAAAGCTCCAAATGACGGGTTTCTTTGTTAGAACCGCGGCCATTTAGATTGATATTTTCAAGCACTTCAGCATAAAAGGGATTTGTTCTTGAGTATTCAGATGCAGCCGTTTGAGTGTTTGCTTCAGCTGATTCCTGCGGGGCTGCTGCGGCTCCACCTTCGCTAAGTGAAGATGCCACCCCTTGAAGCCATTCAGAAAACGGCTCATCATAATCAAGATCACAGTCCACTCGATCGAAAAGACGCGTTCCGCCAAGCTCTTTTAAGCGCTCATCAAATTCTTTACCTGTTTGACAGAAGAATTCGTAAGAGCTGTCACCAAGTGATAGGACAGAAAAGCTTAAATGATCAAGCTTTGGTGCACGTCTGCCGTGAACATATTCATGGAAAGAAAGGGCATTATCAGGCGGATCTCCCTCGCCATGTGTGCTGACGATAATCAGTAAATTGTTTATTTTTTTCAGACTATTTGGTTTAAAATCTGACATAGAAGAGAGCGTCACTTGAAAACCTTTCTCTTCAAGATGCTGCGCTGTCTTTTTTGCTAACCCTTCAGAATTGCCTGTTTGTGAGCCATAAAGGACGGTCACATCTTTGCTGATAGGCTGCGCTGGTGCTGCGGCAGAAGGAGAAGGGGCTAGGGCAGTATTTTCTGATCCGGCTAAAGCTGCCTGTGCTGATAAATAACCGGTAAGCCAAATTTTTTGCTGATCTGTTAAAGTCGGAAGCAGCTGATTAAGCAGTTCTGCCTGCTCCTGACTAAACGGACTGTTCAATACATGAAGTTGCAACGATATCCACCTCACAAGGAATATAAACATAGATTAATTCGATAGGAATTATATATATAGGTTCAATTTGAACTTTACCGAAAGTTTGCCATTAAGTAAAATATATAATATTGATTGTCATGATTAAGATTTCTAATACCTTTGCAAAGTGACAGAACTTGAAGGTGAATCGCTTAACTGTATAAAGCACCTTAAGAAAAATGGGCCGTTTTGAATGAAGAGACGATCGTAAAAAATTGAAAAGAGGTGTATGAAAGTTGATGCAGATAAAGTTTAAAAATATAAAATGTTTTCGGCTTGTCATCTTGATTTTTCTCATTTTATTAGTAGCGTGCAATTCTCCAAAGGATAATATAAAAGATTCATACAATCAGAATAAAACAACAGCACCTTTTTCAAAAAAAGGCATCCTGCTAAGAAAAGGGGAGACGAATTTACTTCTTATAAACAATAAAACGCCATTAAAAAGCGATGATTCATTGAAAACCCATCTTCTTATTGAAAAGTATAAAAATGATCTTATCGTTATGGATTTAACAAAAGTAGATTCTAAAGAGCTGTCACAGGGTCAAACGATTGAGGTTTGGTTTGATGAGTTACAAGAATCGTTTCCTCCTAAAGCAAAGGTCGAAAAATATAAAATCATGATGGATAAGTAGGGGAGCAGGGGGCAGATTCTTTCTATCATGAAAAAAGGAGAAAAACCTTAGAGTTTTTCTCCTTTTTCAAATTATGCTGTTGGAAGTCCCATCACAGCTTTCACTTCTAAATATTCCTCGATCCCAAAGTCTCCCCATTCTCTTCCGATACCAGATTGCTTAAAGCCGCCAAACGGGGCAAAGTAATCTGTTTCGGCATTGTTAATGGTAATTTGACCGGCACGAATATGTTCAGCTACATATTTTAATGTTTTTTCATCTTTTCCAACCACATAGCCAGCAAGGCCGTATACTGTATCATTGGCAATCTCAAGGGCATGATCCAAGTCTTGATATGTGATCACACTCATGACGGGTCCGAATATTTCCTCTTGCGCAATGGTCATATCATTTTTCACATTTGTGAAAATAGTATGCTTGGCGAAATATCCTTTGTCTAGTCCGTCCGGCTTACCAGTTCCCCCAGCAAGCAGGTGAGCACCTTCTTCAATTCCTTTTTCAATATAAGACTGCACGGTATCCCATTGCTTTTTGGAGACAAGCGGACCAGTGGCGTGATCTTCTCGCGGATCACCAACTGTAAACTTCGGCAGAGCATTCAGCAGCGCTTTTTCAAATGCGTCTTTCATTGATTCAGGAATCAGCACACGTGTAGCTGCGGAACACACTTGACCTGTATTCATCGCAATATGATGAACGGCTGTTTCGGCTGCCTCATCCACATCTGCATCATCTAAGATGATAAGAGGGGATTTCCCGCCGAGCTCAAGAGCCACTTTCTTAATATTGTCTGCAGCATTTTCCATTATTTTAGAGCCGACAGCGCCTGATCCTGTAAATGAAACAAAGTCAATATCAGGGTGTGAGCTAATGCCGTCACCAATGACATCACCAGTTCCATTAACTAGGTTGAAGACGCCTTTCGGTACGCCAGCTTCATCAATGATGTCTGCAAGAATCATTGCGGCAAAAGGTGTAATTTCCGCAGGCTTTAAGACAACTGGTGAGCCTGCTGCAATGGCACCCGCGATTTTAAGTGATGTTTGATTTGTTGGGAAATTCCAAGGTGTAATCAATCCGCTGACACCAATCGCTTCTTTTATAATGGTATGTCCGCCGCGGTCCTCAGTAAATGTATACGATTTAAGTGCTTCCGCTGCTTTAGAAAAATGTTCATGTCCCATTTTGTAATGAACCTCTTCCGATACTTTCAGCGGTGCACCGAGCTCTTGTGTCATGACTTCAATTAGTTCATCCTTACGCTTTTCGTAGCCGCGCACAATGTTTTCCAGCATCTTTACGCGTTCATTTCGAGATGTTTTTGAGAAAGAAGGGAAGGCGGCACGAGCAGCTTTGACTGCCTTATCTAAATCTTCTTTTGTACCTAAACTAATGGTGCCAATGACTTCCTCTGTAGCAGGATTGATGACTTCCGTCGTTTCGTTTCCTGTTGATGCGATCCATTCTCCGTTAATAAAATGTTTCTCTTGATTTCTCATTCTGACATGTCTCCTTTTTATATGTGATTCCATTCAATATTCTGTTTTCAGGTGATATAAAACTGTACCCACTGTGAAAAATCTAAAACGATGCAACTGTAAAAGAAAAAGTTTCTGATATAATACGCTAAGTGGGACATATGTCCTTTTCAACATCAGGGCATCTATCTTTTAATGGAACTAGACTGAAAAAGAAGGAGCATTTGAACGAATGAAAGGTGTTATTTTCGCTTTATTAGGAGGCGCTTGTATTACACTGCAAGGCGTCGCAAACGCAAGAATCAGCCAGGATATCGGCACATGGCAAGCGGCAACCATCACGCAGCTGACCGGTTTTATTATTGCACTGATCATTTTACTGCTCGTACGTGACGGACACTTTCGAGAATATCGAAAGGTGCAGCCGCTTTATTTAGTAGGCGGTGCATTTGCAGCCATTATTATTTTCAATGAAGTGACTGCGATTCAAATGATCGGTGTCACACTGACCATCGCTGCTTTACTCATTGCTCAGCTTGCTTTCACCTTTGCAATCGATGCAAAAGGATGGTTTGGTGTACAGAAGAAGAAAATGAAATGGCAGCATTATGCAGGAATTCTATTGATGATCGCAGGCGTAATCATTTTAAAGTTATAAAGGAGGGCGTCAGATGGAGGAGCTTCATGATGAATCTCTATTTTCCTCTTATCTCAAGGCACATGAATTAGAAAACGTCTTTCATCAGAAACTCATATCACACGTCAGCTTATGGCGCTATGAGCAAGGTGAGCTGATTTGTTCAAAGGGAGATCAGAGGGAGCACTTGTACTTGTTAGTAAAAGGAAAATTAAAGATTTTCACCACCACAAAAGAAGGAAAGACCTTCATTCTTTGTTTTAAACATCCTCTTGAAGCGATTGGAGATATTGAATACGTTCAGCAGACTGATATGGTCAATACAGTGGAGGCTGTCACAGAAGTACATATGCTAAGGATTTCTCATCAAGCGCTCATGCGCCATGCGAAGGATGACCCCCGCGTGTTAACCTTTTTACTAAAGGGCATCACAAACAAATTTTATACGAAATCAAACGATTTGAGCTTCCACCTTTTATACCCTGTAGAGGTCAGACTCGCAAGCTACTTATTGTCTGTGTTAACAGGGGATAACAGCGCGAGCGCACTTCGTCTTACTGATGCGGCGAGCTTAATTGGTACAAGCTACCGTCATATTAACCGGGTGATTCAGCAATTTTGTGAAAAAGGGCTGATCAAGAGGCGAAGAGGGAAGATTACGATCCTTGACCGGGAAGGACTCTTAGAAATAGCGGAGCGAAACATTTATGAATAGAAGAAATGAAGGGATTCAGACATGATCATAGGAATAGGATTAGCCATTGCAGCTGGCGCACTTGTCAGCTTACAAACCATTTTTAACAGTAAGGTCAATGAGCAGACAGGCTCTTGGTCAACGACCACTCTCGTTCTAGGTATGGGCTTTATTGCTTCACTTTTGATGGGTCTTTTGCTAGAAGGAACCGGCATGTTTCAATTAAGACATATGGAAGCGTGGTACTGGATTAGCGGAGCCATTGGAGTAGGGGTGGTCATCTGCCTCGTTCAAAGCATCAAACGTCTCGGTCCGACTTATGGAATCTCGATTGTCCTGATTTCACAGCTCGGCTCCGCGCTTTTGTTCGATTCGCTCGGCTGGCTTGGGTTAGAAAAAGTGGAATTTTCTCCCGCAAAACTATTAGGTGTCATTGTGATTGTTGCGGGGATCCTGGTGTTTAAATTGACCAAATTGGAGTCAGCAGAAGAGGAGCAATCAGAAGAAAAAGGGCTGCCACAAGAGTAGCTGCCCTTTAGATTAACCGCCGCCATAGAACGGTTATCGCGGATAAACCATTTAAAAGGAGCCTTTTCATTAAAGGCTTTTTTTTCTGCCCGTAGGCGTTCGATTTATAAGCTGCTTTATCCTTCGCGACGAGATAACTATAAGCGATTTTCCGTTCAATTGCCTCAGTAAGTGATAGCGCAAACGGGGCACTATCAATGACCAAAATCGACTCTGTATTTAAAAAACTAGACCTCGCATCTAAATTATATGTTCCGATAATACTTAAATAATCATCAATGACCATCGATTTTGCATGAATGGAATACGGACCTTCATATTCGTACAAATGAACGCCTGTTTTCATCAGTTCCTTTTTCGTGCTTAAGTAACCTGCAAAAGCTAACGGATTTGGCGTCGCTGTAAGAGAATTCGTGACAACTGTCGTTTGAATCCCGCTAGCTAAGGGAGTGAGGCCGTCTTTCATGGGGCGTGTCGGGATGACATAGGGCGTCTGTATGAGCACAGAACGCTTTGCCCGGTGAGCAAGATCGTTTAGTTTTTTCAGCACAAGAGGACGCTTATTGAAACGCTCCACAGGATTTGTAAAAAATGCAATCTGTTTCACTGAGGTGCCATCTGCTGCCCAATGAAAGGAGGACATCACAAAAGGTTCTTTCGCATGCACTGCCTCCTGATAGGATTTAAGCAGTTTCTTTCTTAGTTTTAAGCCTTTTTTTGCTTTTTGTTTGGAGAATACAGCTTTTGTTCTTTTCGTAAAGTCATGATTCCATAAATAAACAAAATATTGCTCCATTTCATCTAATACTTTTCCTTTTTTGTCGTTATAGAGCAGCACATCGCGGTCAAATGCAAAGTCTTTCGGCGGCTGATCTGCAAAGTATTTATCACCGATATTTCTTCCGCCCATGACAGCCACTCGGCCATCTACCAGCAGAAGCTTATCATGAAGGCGGTTATGCCACGTCCATGGCTTAAATAACCGAAAAGGCTCATAAAAACGAATGGCCATGTTCGGGTGATTTGCCACGGCATATCGTAAATCTTTCAGCGGTCCACGCAAACTGTGGCAAATGCCGTCTAAAAGCAGCTGGACTTTCACTCCTCGATCAGCGGCTTCAATTAAAGCACCTAGTACCCATTCGGCTGTTTTTCCCTTTTGAATGGAATAATAACTAAGGCGGATCATCCTCTTTGCCTCACGAATCATTTGGATTCTGGCCTGACCAGACTCAAATCCATCGTCAAGAAGCATTACTTGATTTGTGCCCTGATCGTCGCCTGAGATCGAAGAGGCTTTATAGATACAATGTTCTTTGCATGTTTTTTGTATCGGTAAATAAAACAAAACAAACGCGGTCAAAAAGACATAAACGACATAGAGAAGGATCAGATAAAACAAAAGATGAAGCATACGGATCAGCTCCTTTCACATAGACACAACTTTTCCTTAGTTTATGTCAAAATTAAAATTTCACTCATTTTCGCCGTTCATCAAAATATATGACAAAAGAATCATCTTGTTTTTATTGGGCATTTAATTATAGTATGAAATGAATAAGGGGGAATCGAATTGAATGAATCATTATTTAACATCCCAAGCGATGTATATCAAACGTTAAGTGAAACAGAACGTTATTTACTCAATTATATTCACCAGCATTTAGAGGATATCTCCACCTTATCCATTGTCACTTTAAGCGAAAGAGCCAATGTTTCGACTGCCACGATAGTCAGGCTGATGAAAAAAATTGGCTATAACGGCTATACATCCTTTAAATATCGATTGAAACAAGAAAAGAAAATGACAGATGCAAGCGACCAGCTCAAAAATATTGATGAAGACATCAAACTAGCGATTCGGAAAAATGAAGAAGAGGTTTTAAAAACGATACAGCTGCAAAGTATTGGGCAAATTGAAGATGCCGTTCAAAAAATACATAATGCAGACAAAATTTATATTTTCGGCAGAGGCTTCTCAGAGATGATCGCCAAAGAGATGACCATCAAATTACAGCTCATCGGGAAAACATGTGAAGTACACGACGATCCGAATATCATTCGGCTGAAATCGCGAGACATTGAAAAAAGTGAGCTTGCTATCTTTGTTTCATTAAATGGCGAAACAGCTGAGCTTGTTGAAGCGTGTCAAAACCTCAGTATGAAGCAAGTCACAACCATTACGGTGACGACAAGAATAGATTCTACATTAAGCAAAATATCAGATATGACACTAGTCGGATATAAAGGGGAACAATCTTTCTTCCCAGATTATGAAGTCAGATCCCGCCTGTCTCTTCATGTCATTGCCCGCATTTTACTCGATGCCTATGTGATCCGAATGAAATAACCAATAAGAAAGCCTTCGAGACTTTGATCTGGAAGGCTTTTTCTCATGAAAACCTTTACACATTCTGAAAACATTTTCACCGAATCGTATGAGATACTTTCTTTAGAGAAAAGAAAGAAGGTGAAACCAATTGATTTATACCTGCACCTTAAATCCTGCTATTGACCTATATATTGCATTAAAAGAAATGCGGGCAAATGCAGTCAATCGCACAGAAGATGAAGATTATCAGCCGAATGGAAAAGGCGTGAACGTGTCGATTATGCTAAAGAAATATGGCTTCACCAGCACCGCATTAGGATTTATTGCTGGGTTTTCAGGCTCTTATATTGAACAATCTTTAAAGGATCTCTCCATTCAAACCGATTTTATCTCGGTTGAAGGCATTACACGCATTAATGTTTTTATCAATACGACAGAAGAATACAAACTCGTGAATCAAGGCCCTGCAATTGAAGAAAAAGCGCTTCACGCCTTTCGTGAGAAAATTGCGGCTATCCCGCAGGGAGGCATCCTCATCATGTCAGGCAGTCTGCCAAAAGGCGTTCCTGCCAGCATTTTTTCAGAAGTAGCAGCTATTTGTCATCAACAGAAGGTCAAGTTCATTTTAGACACAAGCTCAGCAGCTGTTCTTGAGACGCTTCAATACAAGCCGTATTTATTAAAACCGAATGAAGAAGAAATTGCAGCTTTTTTCGGCAAAACACATCCTTTGTCAGAAAAAGAACTCATTCAATCAGGAGAGAAGCTCATTGAGATGGGTGCAGAGCAAGTGCTTATTTCCCGCGGGGGAGAAGGGGCTTTATTCATTACGAAGGACGCAGTGTTTAAAGGAAACGCACCAACAGGCACTGTCGTAAACACAGCTTGTTCTGGAGATGCGATGCTCGCAGCTTTTCTTAGTAAACACCTTGAAGAACATTCACCTGAACAATGCTTACGCTACGGCATTGCAACGGGAGCATCCACTGCGTTTTCAAAAGGCTTAAGTGATTTACATGATATTGATTCATTGATTGAGCAAGTACACATTCAGAAGATATAAGGGGGAATAACACATGAGCCGTAAAAAAATTGTCGCTGCAACCGGCTGTCCAACAGGTATTGCACACACATTTATGGCAGCTGAAGCATTAAAAATCGCTGCTGAGCAGCTAGGGGTCGACATTAAAGTCGAAACGCATGGTCAAGTAGGAATTGAAAACGCTTTAACTGATCAAGACATTATGGAAGCAGATGGGGTCATTGTGGCAGCTGACAAAGATGTAAATACAGATCGTTTTCACGGCAAACCACTGATTGAAGTGCCTGTAGCGAAGGGTATCCGCACGCCAAATGAACTGATCCAAGGCATTATCAATGGAGATGCCCCCGTTCATCAAGTGAAAGGAAGAGCTTCTGGAACAGAAAAAACATCTGCTCCTACATCAGCTCAACAAAAGTCGGCAAATAAATGGATACACACGATCTATAAGCACTTAATGAACGGTGTATCACACATGCTCCCATTTGTTGTTGGAGGCGGTGTCTTAATTGCCCTTTCTTTCTTATTCGGTATCTACTCTGCTGATCCTAAACACGAAACGTATCATCCATTTGCTGCCTACTTGAAAAGCATTGGCGGACTTGGCTTCAGCTTAATGGTACCAATTTTAGCAGCATTTATCGCTGATTCGATCGCAAAACGCCCAGGGATGGTCGTCGGATTTATAGGTGGTCTCCTTGCAAATGATGGAGGTGCTGGATTCTTAGGTGGTATTATCGCAGGTTTTGCAGCAGGATATATCATTTTATTGCTTCAATTCTTGCTTCAAAAATTACCAGCATCACTTGATGGATTAAAATCAATCTTCATCTATCCTGTCATCGGTATTTTCTTAATTGGGGCTGTCATGACCCCGTTGTTAGTTCCAATCACAGGGCTAAATAATTCCTTAATGGACTTTCTTTCATCTGTACAATCCACAAATCCGCTGCTTTTAGGCTTAATTGTTGGAGCAATGTGTGGATTTGATATGGGCGGACCCTTTAACAAAGCAGCCTATGTCACAGGAACGGCTTTACTTGCAGAAGGTAACCTTTACTTCATGGCAGGTGTGTCAGCAGCATGTATCACACCGCCGCTTATCATTGCGATTGCCACAACGATTTTCCGAAAACATTTCACGCCACAAGAACGAAATGCAGGGGCAATCAACTATATTCTAGGAGCGACACATATTACAGAAGGAGCCATCCCATTTGCGGCCAAAAACCCGGTCGTTGTCCTGCCAATTATCATGTTTGGCTCGGCCATCTCTGCTATATTGACATATTTGTTTGGCGTACAGGTTCCAGCTCCGCATGGTGGATTCCTTGTTCTTCCGGTCGTCACAGGTGCATTCCAATGGGTGCTTTCCATACTAATCGGCTCACTCGTAGGTGCGATTCTCTACGGACTTTACCGTAAAAAAATAGACAACCCCGCAGTTTAAAACGGAGGAGGAGAAATGATGGAACATATCTATATGAATCTTCACGAAACAGCTTCTTCACAGGCTGGCGTGTTCTCAGCCATTGCTGACATTGCCTACAAAGCAGGTATTTGCACCTCACCAGAGGATGTCAAAAAAGGGTTAGCGGAAAGGGAAGCACTGAGTACAACCGGATTTCAAGATGGATTTGCCATTCCGCATACTCAAACAGAAGCCATCACGAAACCAGCACTTGTGATCGTCCGCACGGAAACAGGTATTGAATGGGACGCTTTTGATGGGAAGCCTTGCTTTTTCTTCTTATCCTTACTGATCCCTAAAAGTGAAGCAGGGACGACTCATTTAAAAGCTCTTTCAGCCCTTTCACGAGGCTTAATGGATGAAACGAAACGTCAAAAACTGCTGGAAACAAGAACAAATGAAGACATGCTTGCTGTATTAGAAACGGATATTTTAACTAGAGAGGATGTTTGATCATGCCTTTACTTTCAACAACACCAATGCTTGAGGCTGCGAAAAAAGAACAATACGGAATTGTGGCATTCAATGTACACTCCTTTGACAGTATCTATTGGGTGCTCGAAACTGCTGCAGAATTAAAGTCACCTGTGATTCTGCAAACAACGGTTGGAACGGTTCAATCTCTTGGAGCAAAAGCGATTGCAGATACAGTGAAGGCGGCTGCTGATCAATATCAAATCCCAATCGGTCTTCACCTGGATCACTGTACAGACTTTGATGTGATTCTCACCTGTATCAGGGCTGGATATACATCCGTTATGATCGATGCATCTATGCACTCATATGAAGAAAATGTACGCCGCACAAAAGAAGTCGTGGATCTTGCCTTAAAAGTCGGTGTAAATGTCGAAGCAGAGCTAGGCAAGGTAGGCGGTGTAGAAGATGATATCGTCGTCGACGAAAAAGATGCTGAAAAAGCCGTTCCATCAGAATGCCGTCAATTTGTAGAAGAAACTGGGGTGCCTACTTTAGCGCCTGCGATTGGTACTGCCCATGGCATTTATAAAGGGGTGCCGGATATTGACTTTGACCGCATTGAACAAATTGCAGCGCTGGTCGATGTACCACTTGTCCTGCACGGTGGTTCCGCTGTACCAGATGAGGACGTCAAGCGATGCGTTGCACTTGGTATGGCAAAGGTGAATGTCTCAACTGAACTGAAAAATGCATATTCCGAAGCGATACGTGATCATTTCTCAAACGAACCTGAAAGCTTAGATCCGCGTATGTATTTACAAAAAGCAAAACAAGCAGCAAAAGACATGGTCCAATCGAAAATACGAATCGTTGGCAGTGAGGGCAAAGCCCATCCGTTATATCAATAAGAAAAAAAGCAGAGCCGCTATCGCTCTGCTTTTTCACATTATTCGTTTTCCTTCATTTCATTAGATGTGCGTACCCGTGCATTTCCCATAAATACGACCGTAATCGCCGCAAGTGCAATCGGGAATAATGCAAGCAAAAATACGTACGTAATACTTTGTGACATCGCATCGATGACTTTATTTAAAATATCAGTCGGAATTTGTGAGCGGGCACCTTCTTGGAAAATAGCCTGTGGATCGCTTATTTGAGAAGGGGCTCCTTTCATTCCGCTAAAGGCATCAGCTAAACGATTTGTCAGTACATTGGTTTGAATCGTTCCGAAAATTGTTACACCGAGCGTCATTCCAAGTGATCTCATAAATGAATTGGTCGAGTTTGCACTGCCTCGGTAGCGCGGCTCAAGATCATTCATTGAAGCTGACGGCAGAAGGGAGAAGCTGAACCCGACGCCAAAGCCTGATATCATCATAAAGAGTGTGAGCCACAGTCTTGCTGTATCTGGTGACATATTGGCAAGCAGCAGCATCCCAGCGAAAAATGAAATGACAGAAATAGTCATAAGACGTCTGAAAGGCACCTTCGTCTGCATCGTTCCGCCAATCATACTGCCAATGACTGATCCAATCATCATCGGTGTTAAAATGAACCCTGCACTTGTCGCAGATTCACCGTACACCGCCTGCACGAAAATAGGAATAAAGACAGCAAGAATAATAAATGTCCCGCCATATAAAAACGCCAAAATTTGAGATGTTGCAAATAATCGATTTTTAAACATCCAAAATGAGATAATCGGCTCCTCAGCCTTACGCTCAACAATAAAGAAGATCGTACCGAACACAAGAAACACAGCAAAAAGTGTGAGGATTTGCACCGAATCCCAAGCATAAGATTTACCGCCAAGCTCAAGCGCGAACATTAAGCTGACAACCGCAACGACAAGTGTAATAGCACCTGACCAGTCGATTTTCTGCTTACGATGTTCAAGCGATTCCTGATAGTATCTGGCGATCAAGAAGACACTGACAATACCAATTGGCACATTAATATAGAAAACCCAATGCCAGCCGATCGAATCCGTAATAATAGCACCTAAAAGCGGTCCGAGTACACTTGATAAACCAAAGACTGCTCCAAACATCCCAGACATTTTTCCGCGCTTTTCAGGCGGGAAGATGTCAAAGATAATCGTAAATGCGATCGGAAGAAGTGCACCGCCCCCAAGCCCTTGAATGGCTCGGTAAATAATGAGCTGATCCATCGTTTGTGCGATACCGCACAGTGCTGATCCAATTAAAAAGAAAATAAGTCCAAACAGAAAAAAACGCTTTCGACCATACATATCAGAAAGCTTTCCGTAAATAGGCATTCCCGCCATCACTGACACCATATAAGAAGCCGTCACCCAAGCAAATTTATCAAAACTGCCTAAATCTGCTACGATGCTTCCCATTGCTGTTGCAACAATGGTATTGTCCATCGCTGCCATAAAAATCCCTAACAGCAAACCGATGACAACAAAGCGAGTGGATACCTTGCCTTTATCCACATGATTCATTTCATTTACCTCCTGCTTACGTTCTCTCATTATTTTTGCTATGATCAACTTAACCATAAAGTAAGAGAACATTTATCTTGATGATCAAGATAAATTGATTTTAAAGGGAGGAGAACAAGTTGTCAATAAAGAACGAGGCTGAAGACAGAGCAGCCCAGATCATACATACAATGAGGCGGCTCGCCACACGAACCGTCTTGTTCCACCAAGCGGCCGCTCAATCGCTCGGCCTTTTTCCAACAGATCTCAAATCCGCCGATTTATTAAACGAACTCGGCCCTCTCACAGCAGGAGAATTAAGTGAAAAAACAGGTCTTAGCTCAGGTGCGGTCACAGCTCTTATTGACCGGCTTGAAAAAGCGGGCTACGCCAAAAGAGAAAAGGACCCAAAAGACAAACGAAGAGTCATCATTGTTCCTCTAACAGCGGGGAAATCACAGGTAAAAGAACTCTTTCGATCCTTATCAACATCAACGAAGGAACTCACAAATGAATACAAACCAGAAGAATTAGATTTAATTATTCAATTTATAACTGAAGCAGCAGATATTATGGAGCAAGAGCTGCAATTGCTGAAGTCTAAATTGTAAAAAGTACACTGATGCGGGTGTGCTTTTTTAAGTGCATTCCTAATTCATGTAGGGATTGCCTCGACTAGTGACATCTTCCTTACCATGGAAGTGCTCTATAACAATTTTATAATGAAGTAGCTTAAAAAATATTTATTTAAAAGATGTTCTAAATATCGCATCATAATTATTACTGACAAAAGTGGAGCTAAAGTATTCTATTGAAACATTGTTCATTTACATAATAAGTACTGTTTTTTGTATCAATATTCCTATTTAATGACAAAATCTTTATTGGTAAAATTGACCTTGTCAATGAATAGGAAGGAGTGAATTCTGCTGGGGAAGATACTTGATGCAAAAGCACTAACAAGTGCCATGGACACAAGGGCAAAACACTATCAGGAACTCCGCGAACAAATGGTAGATTTAAAAAAGGCATTACAAGGTGTGGCCAACCTCGGTGACGACTTCACTGGGAAAGGTGCCGATAACATTAAAAGCTTTTATAAAGAGCTCGCTGGAAATGTAGACATGTTTATTAGCTTCATTGATAAGCAAAAAGCCTTTCATGAAGGTGTTTCTGGGACACTGGATGATACGAGCTTTGGCGGTGATACCTTTATAGAAGAACACTTTTTAGACAACGCAGTACATATGGGCATCAAAAACGCCAAAAGCATTGTAAAGGATCAAAAAAAGGCACTCAAAACCATTTTTCAAGACATTGATGACCTCATTTCTCTAGAGGTATTTGATAGTCAAACCTTTGATGAAAAAATAGAAGATGCGGAAGATGAACGAAAAAAGACGGTCAAAGATCTAAGAGAGCTCGATCAAAATTTAAAAGATGAATATGCTTTGTCAGAGACGGAACAGCAAGCTACAATGGCATTGTACGCTGAAATGATGAATGCGACAAATGACGGAAAAGCGATTTCGCCTATGAATTTTGACAAGAAAGCGTATCAAAATAGCGAAATCTACAAGGCAAAGAGCGATATTGAGAAGCAAACTTCTGAATATCTGAAAATCAAAAAAGAACAAGAAGAAGCCCGTAAGATCGCAAAGGAACAAGAAGCCCTCGCCAACCGCCCTTGGTATGAAAAAGCCCTCGATTATGGTGGAAACATCGTGAATGAACTGACTGGCGTAAACGATGCAAAACGTGCCGCAACAGGCGTTGATCCAATCACAGGCGAGGAACTCACCGCAGGCCAGCGAGTCGCGGCAGGAGGCATGGCAGCAGCAGGCTACATCCCAATCGTCGGCTGGGCAGGCCGCATTTTCAAAGGCGGAAAAGCTGTCTATAAAACGACCCAAGCCACATCAGCCGCAGTCAGGGCAGTCGATATCTACAAGACATCACAAAAATCCTTTGACGCCCTGAAAACATCTCAAAAAGGTTTATATGGCCTCACCGCCACCAACGGCTTCAGCGAAGCAATTACAGGCCGAGACATGTTTGGAAACAAGATCTCAAAAGAACAGCAGGAAGCGAGTATGAATGCGGCTCTGGGGATGCTTTTGCCGATCGGGGCTAAAGGGTTTCATGGGAAGATGGGGATTAGGGGTATAGATGATGCTTCTTTAACCAACAAAAGTAATTTATATAGAGGGGATAGTTTACTACACTCTCCAACTAGACCAAATGGAATTGGTAAACCTCATATATCAAGTTCAGGTGATTTAGTACCAGCTAGTAAAGAAGGTTTATATAAAGGACGAGAAGTGACTGTTACAGAGCATATACTTGGAGGTTATAGAAAAGGAGCTAAATCTAATAGCCCTTATACTAGTTTTACAAATAACAAAAATGTTATTGGAAATTATGGAGAAAATGCAATTGAACTAAACATATCAGCTTTAAGGAAAGATATACAGTCTGGAAAGCTAAAAGGTGTTGTTATACTTTCTCCAAAACAAATTCAAAAGTTGATTGAAAGAGATGTTACTTGTTCTGATTTTTGGAAGAAAAGAGCGATTAATTGGACTAAAAGGGATAATGAGTATTTGATTAAAGGGGAAGTTCCAAGCCAATATATTAAGGTTTCACCTAAGGAGTGAGAATTGTGAAATTATACTTTCTAAACGAGTTTTTAGGAGATATACGCGATATTAATGTTGATGGTATGTGGGTTAATGGTGAGATTACCCCTTCAAATAATATAGACAAATTTAATGATTTTTTCGCAGCACTTGTTGATGAAGAAAATGATTTTGTAGAAGCAAATTTTAATGAAGAATGGTTAGAGGATAACAATTGGTACATTATTGATGATGAAAATAAAAGAAGGGGGATATATATACCTGCAGTTTATCCTGATAGGGAAATTAGCTGGCGGTGGAGATGATTTACAGAATTTATAGATTATATAAAACCTTGATGGGCTAATGCCTTTCAAGGTTTTTGGTGTTTATTGGACTCTGGACTCCTATCCGAGAAAAAACCGACCAAAAGGAGAATGGGGACCTTTTTTCCTGTGTGGATCATCGTATATAGAGACAAGCAAAACTAGGCACTCACAGCTTTTATGGTGAGTGTTTTTTGAATGAGGGATACTTCACATCATTTTCTTTGAATATAGATCTGAAAAAAGTATAGATGTTAAACAGTGAAATAGCCAAGCCATTTTAACGGCGAACTTCTTCATAAGAAAATGAAGTGGGTACAATAAACAGAAAAACATCCTCTAATAATGCATAGAGAATGCTACTCTGTTTAGAAGAGGAAATAATTTTAATTTATTTGTTCAATCAGATTCACAAATTCGAGTTCAATATTCCCCTTTAATTTTAAAAAATGACCCACGAATCGTTCCAGCAAGTTTAGACTTCTGCCTAGCAAATTTAAATTTCCCTTCTAATTCCTTTGGTACTTCCATACCTTCAGAAAGCTTAAAACCAACAGCACGTTTTTTCGGATCATCCAATGTATACAGGACGTTAATTGCAAGACCATCCTCATAAAAGACGTAAGTCCATTTGATATTTTCCACTTGAAAACTTGCCGTTTCTAAAGGTTTTGCTGCAAACTCTAGTTCACGTTCTTCTTTTAACACTCGGTTCACATAATCAAGGGTATCCTGACTTTCGCTGGCAGGTAATACTGTAAATTCATGCTTATATTTGTTCATAAAGTAACGAGCCTCATTAGCTCGTAAGCCAGCAAGTGCTTCTGCTACAGGTGAAGACTCTAAACCAATCGTAGACACATTTTTAAAATCAACGATATAGGCCATTTCTATCCCTCCATATCCTTCTTATTTTCCTACAACAGGAATCCACATCTCACCAAGTAATAAGTCGTTTCGCTGCCCCATCTCTACCACTGCATTTGGTCCACCAACATAGGCGAAATTCTTCGCTTCAGGCAAGACTTGACCAAATGCAATACCAGTAAGCGTTTGATGCAATTCATCAGCGGTTTTAGCTTCCCCTTTAACGATTAGATATTCCCCTTTAGGAAATTGAATTACTCTGTCCGCTTCTGGTAACGATTCCTCTGTCATGACCCCGACATAATGCATCATCTTGTTATTTACCGCTTCGTTTACGATAAAAATATAGTCATTTGAGGCAATGGCTTTTAAGGTGTCAAGCTTACCTTCTTGTGTGACTGCTTGCCAAAAGTCTGCTTTTTCCTTCGTTATGCCCGCATAGTCTGTGTAATGACTTTTAAGTTCAGTTCCAATACCTAACACGTGAAAGCTGTCTTTTTGTTCTAGTATAAAATCTGCCATATTCAACACTTCCTTTTGAAAAATTGATCAAATGTTTTTTCTTTTCACTTGATAAATATATAATAGGCTTAAATCATGTCAAAAAATGATACTATTTAGGGGGATCAGATGAAAAAAGTTGAACGGATTAATACCATCATGCGGTATATTAACAACCGCGCCAACTTTACAATTTCTGAAATCATGAGAGAATTTCATATCTCTCGTTCGACAGCAATTAGAGACATCAGAGAAATTGAAGCTATGGGGATGCCGCTTGTCGCTGAAGTCGGAAGGGACGGGGGATATTTTGTGATGAACAATTCCGTCCTGCCAACTGTTCGTTTTACCGATAATGAAATTAAAGCTCTTTTTATTGCCTTTATGGCCACAAGAAACCAACAACTCCCTTATTTAAAGAGTCGCCAGTCTTTAGCTGAAAAATTACTAGGACTCATCTCAGAAACCCAGCAAGATGACCTTGTTCTGTTAAATCGCCTCTTGCTATTTGAAGGGACTAATCCGAATAATCCTGATCTGCTTGATTTGACAGATCTCCCTCATCCCATGTTAGAAAAATTAATCCAACTGCTTATTTTGGATCGATATTTACTGATTACCATGAGAGAGGAGAAAGTGATGAAGTCCTATCCTATTTACCTCTTGAACCTTTATCGTGAAAAAAGCCTTTGGCTGATTGAAGGCTTTGATTTAAAGGAAGAGAAGAAACGGATTTTGCCTGTCGACAACCTCACAGATGTAGAACCATGCTCTACAAAAAATCGATTAAGCAGGAAAAAGATTTTAGAAAAACTAAGTAAGCAGGAGGAAGTGATCAACCTTGTCCTTGAACTTGGTCCAAAGGCAATTGCACAGTTCAAAAAATACCATCCTTTCAAAATGTCAATTTCTTATACGAATCCTTACCAAACTACAGCCATTTTAAAGACTTTTATCGATGTTAATCATTCAGAAGAAATAACGGAAATGACAAATTGGCTACTTTTCCTAGGCGATGATATTAAGATCCGGGAAATGCCTGTAGAAATCAAGAAAAGTTTACAAGAGAGACTACTCCTATATTGTCCATAATCAATGCTGGTTAGACCTCATGGTAACCGTACCATAAGTAAATAGGTTTTTTTAAAAAGTGCCTCTTCCTTAACTGGGAAGGCATTTTTATATTGTAGAGGGATCTAACTCCTTCATATTAGTTTGAACCATTAACTCTAGAGAATTTATCTAAAAGTCCTTGTGCTTAATTAGCTAAATGTTTACATAGATAAACCTATTAATAATTGAAAGCAATCAACAGTTATAAACAAAATTTTAAATTGAATTAAAAAAACATATATTTCACTTATGGCTATATCTTCTTTAACATTAAGGTACATTTATGTTACAAAATAAAGTCAAGGAGGAGTAGCTGAGTGAATAACTCATATGATGTTATCATTGTTGGCGGGGGTAATGCGGCTTTGTGTGCTGCTATTAGTGCGCATGAAGGAGGGGCAAATGTACTTGTTCTTGAAAGGGCACCTATGGAAAAACGTGGAGGAAATTCATATTTCACAGATGGTGCAATTCGAGTAGCCTATAACAGATTAGATATGTTAAGAGAAGTGCTTCCGGATTTGACAGATTATGACTTAGAACAAATTGTAATGCCTCCTTATACAGAGGATGATTTCATGAATGATTTGATGAGAGTGACTTCTGGTAAAAGTGATAACAAATTAGCCCGCCATTTAATTTCAAAATCTTTTGAAACTATTAAGTGGATGTATAAAAACGGAGTAAAATTTGAATTAAATTATGATAATCAGTCATATGAAAAAGAAGGAAAGCGGCATTTTTGGGGTGGTTTACCTCTTAAGACTTCTGGAAAAGGTGTTGGCCTCATCAAACAACTTTATCAATGTGTTGATCAATTAGGAATAAAAGTGGAGTATGATGCCAGAACGGTTGATTTAATTAGTGTTGATGATGGGGTAACGGGTGTAGTAGTTGAAAAGAACGGTGAGTTAGTTCAAATTTATTCTAAGACCGTCATTCTTGCATGTGGTAGTTTTGAAGCAAATAAAAAGATGAGAATCGAATTCCTGGGTAAGGAATGGGAAGGTGCGATTGTCAGAGGTACGGAATATAACACTGGAGACGGCTTGGATATGGCAGTGAAAGCTGGAGCTTCTAAATATGGAGATTGGGGCAGCTGCCATTCTATAGGCACTGATTATAATGCTCCAGCGGTTGGTGATTTTAACAAACCTGGCGATATTTACAAGAAATCCTCTTTTCCACTTGGCTTAATGTTTAATTTGGAAGGGAAGAGATTTGTAGATGAAGGAGCAGATTTTAGGAATTATACGTACGCTAAATATGGAAGAGAAATTCTCAAGCAGCCCGGTCATAAAGCATTTCAAGTATTTGATGCCAAAGTACATCCATTATTACGCGATGAATATACTTTGGACGAAGCTACCTGCTATCAAGCTGATAGCTTAGAAGAGCTTGCAGACTTAATGAAAATCAGTAAAGAAGTGTTTAAAGATACGATACATGAATATAATTTGTCCGTGCAAGAAGGAGACTATAATCCTTCCATTAAGGATGGAAAGGGGACTGTAGGGATAACGCCACCAAAAACAAATTGGGCGCTGACAATAGATCAAGCACCTTATTATGCTTATCCGGTAACATGCGGTGTTACCTTTGCATTTGGCGGTCTTCGAGTGAATACAAATGCAGAGGTCTTAAATTCTAAAAATAAACCTATCAAGGGTTTATACGCAGCTGGTGAGATGGTAGGGGGTATTTTCTATGAGAACTATCCAGGTGGTTCAGGTTTAATGTCTGGTTCAGTATTTGGGAAAACTGCTGGTTTCAATGCTGCATCATTTCTAAAACAACATGCATAGAAATAGGGCTATAGGGTGAAGGGGACTCTTAAAGAGTCCCCTTTACCTATTTGATATGCTCTCTGTATGTAAATCAGCACGTATACTTCGTGTTATAAGGTTCGTGTAGGATGTACAAAATAAAGTATTATTCAATTTAACAAGAACACATCTATAATTATAATAACCTTAGAAAGGATGACCACTATGGATGAAAAAGATTGGATTTTACTTGATATCCTTTACAATGAGCAAAATTTAACAAAAACAGCGGAAAAGTTGTATACATCTCAGCCCTCAATTACTTATAGATTAAATAAGATTGAGGAAGTTTTTGAGATTAAATTGTTCAACAAAAGACATAAGGGAATTACCTTTACTGTAGAGGGAGAGCATTTAGTTTTCTATGCACGAAGAATGCTAAAGGAACTGCAGGATACCAAGGATCAAATCATTAACTTAGGAAAAGAGGTACAGGGACACTTAAGACTTGGCGTTTCCAGCAATTTCGCACAATATAAGCTCCCAAAATTACTTAGAGATTTTTCCAACATGTTTCCCAATGTCCAATTTAGTGTGCAAACTGGATGGAGCACTGATGTCATGAAGTTATTAGATGCAGGTATTGTACAAGTTGGAATAATTAGAGGGGACCATCGATGGAAAGGAGAGAAGGAGAGGCTTACAAAGGAAAAATTACTAATCATCTCTAGAGATCCCATTAATATAGGACAGCTTCCTTTGTTACCATTTATAAAATATCAGACTGATAATTCTTTAAAGACTATTCTCGATGATTGGATGTACGACAATCTAGTCCTGCAACCAAACATAGCTATGAAAGTTGATCGACATGAGACATGCAAAGAAATGGTGAAGCAAGGGCTTGGGTACTCGATAGCACCCGAGATTTGCTTAAGAAATTCAGATAAACTATATACAATGGAAATATATGATACTAAGAAAAAGCCATTAACTAGAGATACTTGGCTCATGTATGATCAGAAATCTACAGAGACTAAAACTGTTAAAGCATTTATTGAATTCCTAAGAGGAGAACAAGTTTCATCTGTATTATGACATCATTTTGTATTTGTTCTTAAAAGACATTCTTTTTTTGAAATCGCATTCACTCGATGCAACGGTAGGCATGGGCAGGAGGGAAAAGAAATCAAAAGATGATAAGAAGTGAAAAAACCTTGGCTGGCTTTATATCATTCAAGGTTTTTTGCGTTTATTGGTTCGCAAACACGCAAAAGAAGACAAAAAACCCTTTGTATACAAGCCTGAAAGCACACTCAAATGGTGTGTTTTTTTTATGAAAAGAGCACACAATCGCTGCACAGCACGTGCTGAAGACATTTGGACTTCTTTGATGCATGTGAGTTGATTAGACTTATAAGCAAAGGGAAAGAAAGGAGGAATTCCAACTGTACTTAACCAAAAGGGGCACGACGTTACTATCTATGCTGCTTCATACGACATCTTATCTATCAATAGAAGATTTGCAGAATCGAATGAACGTTTCGACTCGAACCGTTTACGCTGAAATCAAGCGAATGAACAGCTGGCTAGAAACTCATCAGCTTAGTGGTGTGCAGCGAAAAGGCCAACTTGGCTATTATTTAAATCCTCATGAAAAAGAAATCATTATTCAAAAAGCTGATACCATTCTTGTTGGTCACGATTATGAACCATGTGTAAAGGAACGAAGGGCTATCTTGCTTTTAACCATTGCATGCAGCGAGCATTGCCTAAGAATTGATGATTTTATGAAGATGACAAAGGTGAGCCGAAATACATTGCTCGAGGATATGAAACAGCTAAAAGAAGCGCTTTCAAAGCAGGAGATCACACTCCGCTATCAGGCAGCAAGCGGCTATGTCATTTCAGGAGACGAAAGGGCCATTCGATTGGCACTCAAACCTTATATACATTTCATTCGCACCATGATAAAAAACGAAAAAACGTTTCCGTCGTTTTGGTTAAAGGGACCTATTTCATCCAAACGGGTACACCATCTCCTCCAGCAGTCAGAACAAGAACTTAAGCTTGAATTTGCAGATGAGATGCTGGATCAGCTCTCTTTGGATCTCTTTTTTTACTTCAAGCGGATGAAGCTGGGGCATGCTGTACACATTTCAAACGAAGAAAAGCGAACATTGCAGGAAACAGAGGAATGCTTGGCGGCTATTCGTTTCATGGCACAGATTCAAAAAGAGGCCAGTCTCATTGTTCATGATGATGAGATCTATTTTCTTAGCACCTTATGGCTCAGTGCCAAAAAACAAAAACTTCCATCAATTAAAAAACCAGAAGAACATCTCATTCGCACCATCGCCAGACAAATGATATTTGACTTTCAGCGATATGCTTGTATTTCCTTTCAAGAACCTAAAGCATTGGAGCAAAACTTAACAATGCATTTAATTCCAGCCTATTACAGGCTCATCTATCACATTGGTATGATCAACGAACTGACGGATTCTATAAAAAAAGCACAGCCAGAAGTGTTTGAAATCACTCAGAAAGTTGCATGTCATTTAGAAAAGGCGGCCTGTTCAAAGTTGAGTGACCATGAAATTGCATATCTCGCCATGCATTTTGGCAGCTGGATGAGAAGAGAAGGAATTTCATCCATTGCCAGGCGGTCTGTATACATTGTCTGCGGAGAAGGAATCGGCACAAGTAACATGCTGAAAACTCAGCTTCTCGAATTAATCGGCTATATTGAAGTACGCGGACTTTTATCAAAGCGTGCATATGAAGAATTAGCAGCAGTTGATGCAGATTTCGTTGTGTCCACAACACCTATTTCGTTTAAAGGAAAACCAGTTCATCTCGTTCATCCTATTTTAACTGCCTATGAGAAAAAAACATTACTTCAATACGGGAAAGGCTCCGAAGCGAAGATTGACGAGAAGCATGTAAACGCTTTATTCAACATCATTCAGCAGCATACCATCGTACAAAATAAACAAGCACTGCTTCATGACATTCGGGAGCTGCTACATCCCACATATGTATCCTATCAGAAAGGGTGGAACCCAGTGTTAAATGATTTATTAACAGAACAAACCATCAAGCTCCACCAAACAGCAGACACATGGCAAGAGGCGATTACAAAAGCGGCGCAGCCTTTACTTGATCAAAATGCTATTAAACCAAGTTATGTAGAAGCCATGATACAGTCTGTTCATCAAAATGGTCCTTATATTGTCATTGCACCACAAGTGGCCATCCCACATGCAAGGCCCGAGGATGGCGTGAACAAATTGAGCATGACGCTCATGTCCTTCAAACAGCCCATTTCGTTTTCAAAGGATGGAAAAAAGCAGGTGCGGCTTGTCATTGTGTTAGCTGCTATTGACAGCATGAGCCACTTGAAAGCACTCAAACAGCTAACCATGCTGTTAAGTGAAGAGAAACGCACGAAACAATTGATTGAAGCAGAAGATTTAGCATCGGTTCAAAAACTAATTGATCAATTTTCACAAGTATAAAGGGGGAGTAAGAAAATGAAAAAAATTCTTGTTGTGTGTGGAAACGGGTTAGGAAGCAGCTTTATTGTAGAAATGAATGTCAAAAAAGCTTTAGAAGAATTAGGTCTTAAAGCTGAAGTGGATCATACCGATCTCAGTACAAGTAAAAATGAACAAGCAGACCTTTATATCGGAGCAGCTGATATTATTGACCAGCTGAATGACGGCACAAAAAATGTGGCTGGCTTAAACAATTTGTTAGACCAGGAAGCCATTAAAGACGTCCTTCGTCAACACATTTAAGTCATGAAAAAGGGGGATTCACATCATGATAGAACTGATCATGAACGATATATTGGGCACACCTGCCATTCTCATCGGTTTGTTTGCACTAGCCGGTTTACTTTTGCAGAAAAAATCAGCTGCAGACACTGTGTCAGGCACCTTGAAAACAACCATGGGTTTCTTAATATTAGGGGCGGGCGCTACAGTCGTCTCTGATTCACTTGGGGTTTTTCGAAAGATGTTTGAAGCAGCCTTTCACATTCAAGGGGTTGTCCCAAATACAGATGCTATGGCCGCCATTGCTCAAAAGGAATTCGGTACACAGACAGCACTTATCATGATTTTTGGTATGCTGGTCAATTTGTTACTTGCAAGATTTACACCCTTTAAATACGTCTTTTTGACTGGTCACCACACGTTGTATATGGCGGCGATGCTCGCCGTCGTTCTCTCGACAGCCGGCATGCACGGGTGGCTGCTCATCTCCACTGGCTCCATGATATTAGGTGCAGCTATGGTCATTGCACCCGCAATCCTTCAGCCGTTTACGAGGAAAGTCACCGGAAGCAATGATCTCGCGCTCGGACACTTCAGTACTTTCGGTTATTTTACTGCGGGAATGATCGGCAAATGGGTTGGATCTCCAGAAAAATCAACGGAAACCATTCAAGTGCCTAAATCACTCGGTTTTCTAAGAGATACATCTGTTGCCATTTCGATTACGATGGCTTTACTGTTCTTTGCAATTGCACCGTTTGCAGGAATTCCTTATATAGAACAAATTAGCGGTGGCACGAACTTCGCTGTCTTCATTCTCATTCAAGCGATTACGTTTGCTGCTGGTGTGTACATTATTTTAGCAGGGGTACGGATGGCCATTGGCGAGATCGTGCCTGCGTTTAAAGGGATTGCCGATCGATTCGTGAAGGGGGCAAAGCCGGCACTTGATGCGCCAACCGTTTTTCCATTTGCGCCAAATGCGGTCATTATCGGTTTTTTATGCAGCTTTGCAGGAGGCATCGTATCCATTTTTCTTTTACCTTTGTTTGGTTTGACTGTCATTGTCCCTGGACTTGTCCCGCACTTTTTTTGCGGTGCTACAGCAGGCGTGTATGGCAATGCAACAGGAGGGGTTAGAGGTGCTGTCGCTGGGGCCTTTGTAAATGGATTGCTTCTTTCCTTTTTACCTGCCTGTTTATTACCTGTGTTAGGAGCCCTTGGCTTTGAAGGGACAACGTTTGGGGATACAGACTTTGGTATCATCGGAATCTTGATTGGATTAATCAAGTTTTTATTTCAGTTGTAAAAAGGAGGCGCCTGAGAATGACAGCCGTTTTTTCACCTTCATTGATGTGCATGGATCTAACGCACTTCCGTGAACAAATTCATCTTCTCAACACGAGAGCAGACCGGTATCATGTCGACGTGATGGATGGGCATTATGTGAAGAATATGACGTTATCACCCTTTTTCATTGAACAGCTTCGGAAATTGACAAATTTACCGATTGATGTTCATCTAATGGCCGAACATCCGCAGGAATTTTTAATCGATGCATGTATTGATGCAGGCGCAACGATGATTTGTTTACACCCAGAAGTCGTGCAAAAAGATGCCTTTCGAATCATCCGGCATATTCACCAAAGAAAATGTGATGTTGGCTTTGTTCTAAATCCCGCCACACCAGTTGCAGCATTAGATTCCTTTATTCATTTAATAGACAGAGTGACGATCATGACAATCGATCCAGGCTTTGCCGGGCAGCCTTTTATTAAAGAAATGCTTCAAAAAATTAAACAGGTGAGAGATATCAAAAAACACGGAGGATACTCGTTTTCAATTGAAGTAGACGGCTCTTGTAATGAGAGCACGTTCCGGCTGCTTGCTGAGGCTGGAAATGAAATTTACATCATCGGCACCTCAGGTTTATTTGGACTTCATAAAGAACTCGACACTGCTTGGGAAAGAATGAAGCAAATATTTGCAAAAGAAACAGCCTCAATCGAATCACGTTAGTAAAAGAGAGGATGAAAACCATCCTCTTTTTTACGCAAATTTTTACTAAAACACAATTCATTCACCAAAACTTACCTAAAAACAAAATAAAAATCAAAAATTCATAATTGAAAGCGCTTTATTTATGTGTTATCCTTCAAATATCTTTAGTAAATATTTAGTCAAATAACGATGAGGAGTTTGCCTATGACCACACTCAAAGATATTGCTCATGATGCAAAAGTGTCCGTTTCCACTGTATCCCGTGTGTTAAATGGCGATCAAACGCTTGCCGTTTCACACGCAACGAGACAAAACATCCTCGACATTGCTAAGAAGTTAAACTATACCCCAGTGAGAGCAAGAAAAGCAGATCAAACAGAAGAAAAAAGCCCATCTGAATCCCCAGTCATCGGTGTCGTTGTCGCTCAATCCATTGACGAAGAATTAAATGATCCCTTTTTTTCATCGATTCGAAAAGGAATTGAAAAAGAATATGCTAAACAAGGCTTGTCCACTCTCCATACCTTTCGCCTAAGAAGCATGGATAAAGGGGCGATGCTAAAGGATATTGACGGCTTGATCGTCATTGGACGAATCAGCCCGGATACGGTTGAAAAAATGACAAATCGAATGGAACACATTGTTTTTATCAATCATTATGCGGATGAAGATTTGTATGATTGTGTACATGTGGATTTTGTCAGAGCGGCAGATCGCGCCATTCGTCATCTGCAATCTCTTGGCTATACACATCTAGGCTATATTGGCGGGAAAGAGCGGGAGCATTATTTTGAAGGTAATGCTGTGATTGAGGACGAAAGACAAACGACGTTTATGAAAAGAATGCAGGAGGCGGGCGCTCTTCATATGGAAGACATCCACATTGGTGAATACTCCATGCAAGAAGGCTATACGCTTATGCAGCAAGCTATCAAAAAGGGAAAACTGCCGCAAGCCTTTTTCATTGGAAGTGACTCGATGGCAATCGGCGCAATGCGCGCTCTGCATGAAGCCGGTCTACACGTACCTTCAGATGTATCCATTGTTGGGTTTAATGACATTGAAGCCGCGTCATTTTCAAGCCCGCCGCTTACGACCGTCAAAGTATATACAGAAGAAATGGGGGAAGTCGGTCTGAAGCTTTTGCTTGAGAGAATAAACGGAAGAAAACTTCCTCTAAAAGTCGTCGTGCCAACAACACTCATCGAGCGAGGCAGTACATGTCTCATCCATGAAAGGGGGTGAACAATAGATTTCAGCACACAAAAAAGAGACAAAAAAGCAGAAAGCAAGCTGCTTAGCATGATGGCCAGATCATGCTAAGAACAAGGCAGCCTGCCGGTATGCTCTCTTATCTCTTAGAAAAGAATAGAATTCCAGTATAATGGACTTCCTTTGTTTCCGCAACTGCATGAATTCTACCGATTATCGTCTGAATTTTCAGTGATTAAAAGGAGGAAACCATGAATAAAAAAATCATGCTGCTGACTGCAGCCATGTTCTTGACCATGATTTTGTCTGCTTGCGGTAATAACAGCTCATCTGAAGCAAATGGAAAGGTCACCTTGACGCTATTTTCAACGATGAGTAACAGCGGGGAAAGAAAAGCGTTTGAAGAAGTCATTCGCGAGTTTGAGAAGGAGCATCAACAGATTCGAATCGATGCTAATTTCCCAGGCAACAGCTATGAAGATATGATCCGCGTCAAAATGGGAGCAAACGATATGCCAGACCTGTTTGATACACATGGCTGGGCCAAACTGCGCTATAGCGAGTATGTGGCTGATTTAAAAGAGATGGATTGGGTCAAACAGCTTGATCCTTCACTCGACCAGATTTTAAAAGACCAAGATGGGAAAGTGTACGCTTATCCGCTGAATCAAGCAAAAGACGGGCTTAGCTTTAATGCCAATCTATTAAAGGAATATGGTATAGAAGTGCCTAGAACACTTGATGAATTAAAATCTGCTTTGCTGACAGTGAAAGAAAAGAGCAAAGGAGATGTTGTGCCGCTCTGGATACCAGGAGGAGATAACTCAAATATTGCCCAAGTCTTTGATGAGCTGGCGACGCCTTTATTAATCACCGATCAAAAGCATCAATACGGAAAGGAACTTGAAAACGGATCATTTGATTGGACTCTCTATACCCCGCTTGCACAATTCATGAAAGATCTGAAGGATCAAGACCTTTTAAACAAGGATGTCTTGACAGCGAAACTATCTCAAGCGCCTGAACTCATGGCGCAAAACAAAATCGCCTTCACCTTTGTCGGAGGATCCTTAGGACCTGAAGCAACAGAGCTGAATTCATCGATCAAAGTAGGCACGATGCCTGTTCCAGCCATTCATAAAGCAGATGAACAAAGCTGGATTGGCGGAGAACGTTTTACTGTTGCTGCTTGGAAAGGCTCTAAGCATCTAAAAGAAGCAAAACAATTCATCGATTTTTTAGCAAAACCTGAAAACGCAAAAAAAATCGCAGAGGGCACATCCTCTGAAACAGCTCTAAAACAAGTGAAAGCGAAAAACTATTACTCTACATTTTACGATCAATACGAACAGGTAAAGATTGAACCGTATTTCGATCGAAAATACTTACCAAGCGGAATGTGGGCGGTCATGGCAACAACCGGTCAAGAATTATTAGCAGGCTCGATCACACCAGAACAGTTATCAAAGAAAATGGAAGAGGAATATAAGCGTCTGAAAAAACAATAGCTGATGGATGCTGAAACAGGAGTGAAGCCAATGAATGACATCACAAAAGCAAAGCAGCCAGCCGCATTCACCTCTTTACCAAAAGAAAAGATGCAAAAACGCCAGAATTCCTCACTTTGGTGGATGTACATGCCAGCTGTTCTCGTCGTCAGTACCTTTATCATTTATCCTTTTTTGAACGGCATTCAGCTTTCTTTTACGAATTGGAACGGTTTCTCACAAACTTATCAATGGATTGGTCTTGAGCAATATCAAAGACTGCTTCAGGATCAAGCGACATGGCTTGTTGTCAAAAACACGCTTCTCTATGGAATTGGGAGCACCATCTTGCAAAATATCATCGGACTTGGATATGCTCTTTTATTAAATCAAAGCTTAAAGATGAAAGCCATCACAAGAACGGTCATCTATTTACCTGTCATGATCAGCCCGATTGCGATGGGCTATATTTGGTATTTTGTGTTTGCTTACCAAGGCGGTGCCTTAAATGATGTGGTGACGCTTTTTGGATTCGATCACATAAATGCGCTCGGCAATCCGGAATTAAACACATGGATCATTGTGCTTGTCAACACATATCAATTTGTGGGGATTGCGATGATCATTTATTTAGCAGGACTTCAAAGTATTCCTAAGGATTATTATGAAGCGGCGCAATTAGACGGCGCATCGAGCTTCCAGCAATTCAGGCGGATTACATTGCCACTGCTTATGCCGTCGATCACCATTAATGTTGTGCTGAATGTCATTGGCGGGCTCAAGCTCTTTGATGTCATTGTGGCACTCACGGGCGGCGGACCTGGAGATTCCTCGCAATCCATGTCGACCTTTATGTATGATCTGTATTTCAAACGTCAGGATGCAGGCTATGCAGCGACGCAAGGGGTGTTCATGGCGGTCATCATCCTTGTCATTAGTGTCGCAGCGCTGATTTATTTCAAACGAAAGGAGACCGAGGTGTGATGGATAACGCCTATAAACGCAAGAAAAGATGGTACTCCGTCCTCGCACTATTGATCACATTGCTGCACCTCATTCCATTTTATATTTTGGTGACGACATCATTAAAGGGGATAGGAGATTTTAGTTCAAAATGGCTGTTTCCGAAAGCACTGCATCTTGAAAACTTCCGCACAGCATGGACAGAGGCTCAGCTTGGCCAGTCCTTTTTGAATACAGTGATCATTACGTTCAGTTCCGCTGTATTGCTCATTATCTTTGGATCTCTTGCAGCCTATCCGCTTGCAAGAAGGAACACAAAGCTGAATAAAGCAGTCTATGTTTTATTTATTGCCATTATGGTCATTCCACCGCTTACAGCCCTTGTCCCGCTCTATAAAATGGTCGTTCAAATCGGGATGATGAATACCTATCAAATTGCTATTTTAAATAATGTGGCTGCTTTTTTGCCGCTGACAATTTTCTTATACGCAGGCTTTATCCGGTCGACAATTCCAAAGGAGCTTGAAGAAGCTGCCCGTATTGATGGAGCAGGGACACTCAGAGTTTTTTTCACAGTCGTTTTTCCGCTTCTGAAGCCTATTACCGCTTCTGTATTAATCATTGCCTGCGTGTATATTTGGAACGACTATCAATTTGCTATCTTCTTTTTGCAAGATAAAGAGATGCATACACTCACAGTCGCCTTATCCCATTTTTTTGGTCAAAATCAGCATCAGCTTCAGCTCGTTGGGGCAGCTGCACTCATTGCGATGCTGCCAATGGTCACGATGTTTTTACTTTTGCAAAAATATTTTATCGCAGGGCTTTCACAAGGCTCTGTCAAAGGCTAGCCCAATATGGATGTAAAAAGGAGAGTCGTCTATGTCTAAAATTACATTTATCGGTGCAGGGAGTACCGTGTTTGCTAAAAATATATTAGGAGATTGTCTGTTTGTTCCCGCCCTTGCAGGGTTTGAATTCGCATTATATGATATCGACCACAACCGGCTGAAAGAATCAGAAACAATGCTGTCGCATTTAAAAGCAAATTACGGTGCAAACGTGACCATCCAGTCCTATCACAACCGCAAAGAAGCCTTAAAGGATGCAAAATATGTCATCAATGCCATCCAAGTTGGAGGCTATCGGCCAAGTACTGTCATTGATTTTGAAATACCTAAAAAATACGGATTAAGACAAACGATTGCGGATACGGTAGGGATCGGCGGCATCTTTCGCTCCCTTCGGACGATTCCTGTCATGCTAGACTTTGCAAAGGATATGGAAGAGGTTTGTCCAAATGCTTTATTGTTAAATTACACGAATCCAATGGCCACACTGACAGGTGCGATGCTTCGCTATACACAGATTCAAACGGTTGGTCTCTGTCATAGTGTGCAGGTGTGTACAAAGGACCTATTTGAATCTCTTGAAATGGAACATGAAGGCATTGAAGAAAAAATCGCCGGCATTAACCATATGGCATGGTTATTAGAAGTAAAACGGGACGGAAAAGACTTGTATCCAGAAATCAAAAGACGAGCAAAAGAAAAGCAGCAATCGCGGCATCATGATATGGTTCGTTTTGAACTGATGGATAAATTCGGCTACTATGTCACAGAATCCTCAGAGCACAATGCCGAATACCATCCATATTTCATCAAATCACGGTACCCTGAACTAATCGGTCAGTTTAACATTCCGCTCGATGAATACCCGAGACGCTGCGAGGAACAAATCAACAATTGGAATACAATGAAGCATGACCTGGTGGGAAACACACAGATCACACATACCCGCTCAAAAGAATATGGTTCCCGGATCATTGAAGCGATTGAAACGAACGTTCCCTTTAAATTTGGCGGAAATGTTCTGAACACTGGCGGGCTCATTGACAACCTGCCTGAAAAAGCTTGTGTAGAAGTACCGTGTGTGGCAGATCGAAGCGGCATCATGCCATGCTATGTCGGAGAAATACCTGAACAATTGGCAGGACTCAATCGAACGAATATCAGCTCACAGCTGATGACCATTGAAGCAGCGATCAGCGGTAAAAAAGAACACATTTATCAAGCAGCTCTACTGGATCCACACACAAGCGCTGAACTATCAATTGATGACATCGTGAATCTTTGCGACGACCTCATTGAAGCACATGGAGATAGACTGCCAGCCTACAAAGGGGCTACACAGTATAGCGCTTCATCACCGTCATCAAATTAATCATGCCAATCAATCTTTTTTAAAAAAATAGGAGTCGGTGAAAATCACAGGAAAAAGAGCCAAATGGATGAATTGAAAGTTTGTTGACGCTTTCATCTGTTTTGCAAATAAAACACACTGTCTTCATAATGAAAGAATCCGAAAAACGAAGGAGTCATTCATTATGAAAACATATGTGAAAAAGTTTATTGAAGAACTAAAAGAATCCATGAAGCATTACGGTGAATCTATCATTAAAATTAAGTCAAATCTATAATAAATGAATAAGGAACGAGACCTGATGCGCAAATGCCATCAGGTTTTTTTATACAAAAAATCATAAATAAATAGAAAAAATTCAGAAAAATAATTGACTGAAAGCGCTTTTAATATTATGATTACCTCAAACTTAACCATAAGTTACCCAATTAATCATCACCATATTGGTTAAGTTGTGATAAAGTTTGATGGGAATAAAGATGATGAATAAAAGGATGGTGACAAACAACGTGTCTAAAGAAGAAATTTTATGGGGCATCGCGCCTATTGGATGGAGGAACGATGACATTCCAGCACTTGGCGCCGAAAACACACTATCTCATTTATTAAGTGATATTTGTGTCGCTGGCTTTGAAGGAACTGAAGCAGGTGGTTTCTTTCCAGAAGCAGCTGTCTTGAATAAAGAACTAAAACTTCGCAATTTAAAAATAGCTGGAAAATGGTTTAGCAGTTATATGATACGAGATGGTTTAGCGGCTTCAATACAAGCATTCAAAAAGCATTGTCAGTACTTGCAAGACATTCATGCTAGTGTAGCTGTTGTCTCAGAGCAAACGTATTCCATTCAAAAAGAAAACATCAACATCTATCAGCATCAGCCATCTTTCACAGGTGAGGAATGGGCACTGCTTTTAGAAGGTCTCAATGAATTAGGTCAAATAGCAAACAGTTACCATCTCAAACTAGTCTATCATCATCATCTCGGAACAGGGGTACAAACCTTATCAGATGTCACACGTCTTTTAGCTGGAACAGACCCTCGGTATGTTCACCTTCTATATGATACTGGACATATTTACGTATCAGATGGCGATTATTTATCCTTGCTCAAGCTGCATATCGACCGTATCCAGCACGTGCATTTTAAAGATGTGAGAAAAGAAGTGATGGAAAGCTGTCGTCAAAAAGAATTGTCTTTTTCTGAATCTTTCTTAAATGGATTGTTTACAGTACCTGGGGATGGCTGTATCGATTTTAATGAAGTATACCGTTTGTTAATCAGTCATGGCTATAAAGGGTGGATCGTCATAGAAGCTGAACAGAATCCTGCGATTGCCCATCCTTTAGAATATGCATTAAAGGCTCGTCAGTATATTGATGAAAACTTGGCTATTCATTCTTAAAGAGAACAGGAGAAAAGACCATGAACAAAAGTCAACAAACCAATTTAAGATCTATTATCCTAATTTCGACCTTTGGAGGACTTCTTTTTGGTTATGACACTGGTGTATTAAATGGTGCATTACCTTACATGTCTTTACCGAATCAGTTAAATTTAACAGCATTGATGCAAGGGATTGTGACAAGTGCATTATTATTAGGTGCAGCATTAGGTGCAGTCATATGCGGACGTTTATCAGACAGGTTCGGACGCCGTAAAACTATTTTTTACTTAGCCGCTCTATTCTTTTTTTCTACATTAGGATGTACTGTATCACCAAACGCTGAAGTAATGGTCTTATTCCGATTCTTATTAGGGCTTGCAGTTGGAGGAGCTTCAGTCATAGTTCCAGCCTTTTTAGCTGAAATCTCTCCAGCAGAAAATCGCGGAAGAATCGTCACACAAAATGAACTGATGATCGTATCCGGTCAATTACTTGCTTTTACCTGTAATGCATTGATTGGAAATATATTTGGAGAGAACCCGTATGTATGGCGCATCATGCTACCAATTGCGGCGATTCCAGCCATTATTTTATTCTTCGGTATGCTAAAAGTGCCAGAGAGCCCAAGATGGCTTGTAACAAAGGGGAAAAACAAAGAAGCACTTCAAGTACTTCACCGCATTCGCTCAAAAGGAGCGGCGAAAACGGAGTTGCTCGAAATAGAGAACGCTTACAGGGAAGAAGTGAATTTAGATAAAGCGACTTTAAAAGATTTATCCACGCCTTGGATTAGGCGGCTTGTGTTTATCGGCATAGGAATTGCGGTTGTACAGCAGTTCACAGGAGTTAATTCCATCATGTATTACGGAACAGAAATTTTAAAAGATGCAGGTTTCGAAACGAAGGCAGCACTAATTGGGAATATTGGGAATGGTGTTATCTCTGTCCTTGCTACATTTGTTGGCATTTGGCTGCTTGGCAAAATAGGACGTCGCCCTATGTTAATTTCAGGCTTGATTGGAACAACCTTTACATTACTGTCTATCGGCATTTGCTCTAATCTTTTTGCAGGAACAGCCTTTCTTCCATATTTGATTTTATTTTTGACGATTACATTTCTTTCATTCCAGCAAGGCGCCATCTCTCCTGTCACTTGGCTCATGCTGTCAGAAATTTTTCCTCTTCGGCTGCGGGGGCTTGGTATGGGGGTAAGTGTATTTTGTCTATGGATGGTGAACTTTTTAATTGGTTTGACGTTCCCAATATTACTTGCTCAGATCGGCCTCTCGATGACTTTCTTCGTTTTTGTCGCTTTCGGAGTCCTGTCTATTTTGTTTGTGGTGAAGTGCTTACCGGAAACAAAAGGGCTGACACTTGAAGAACTAGAAATGAATTTCCGTAAGCACGATCAAACATCAATTGACATCACAACAGATCATCAAACACTGTCTTAAATAAAAGGGATGAAAACAAAGATGGTGTCGAACCAATTTGTGAAAATGGAGTTTCAACAGTAAGGAGTGTTCAATAGATGAAAGTAATAGATTCAAAGCTCATTTCAATGAAAAGCATACTGCATGAAGCAAAACAAAAACAATATGCAGTAGGACAAATGAATATCAATGGTTTGCAATGGGTGAAAGCCATCTTACTTGCGGCAAAAGAGGAGCGATCTCCTATCATTTTAGCAGCATCTGACCGGCTCATTGATTATTTGGGCGGCTTTCACACGATTGTAGGCATGGTTGAAGGGTTAATGAAAGATTTGGAGATCAGTGTCCCAGTTTCTTTACATTTAGATCATGGCATGACTGTCTCTCGGTGCAAAGCTGCCATTGATGCAGGATTTAGCTCAGTCATGATAGACGGCTCTTCCTATCCTCTCTCACAAAATATTGCCATGACAAAAGAAGTTGTTCATTATGCCTCTAAAAGAGGTGTATCTGTCGAAGCTGAAGTTGGCTCTGTTGGAGGAATGGAAGATGGCTTGATAGGAAATATCATCTATGCTGATCCATACGAATGTGTGCGTCTTGTTAGAGAAACAGGAATTGATGCCTTGGCCGCAGCACTCGGTTCAGTGCATGGCCCTTATCAAGGAGAACCGAAGCTAGGATTTGATGAGATGAAGCAAATAGCTGAACTCACAGACGTTCCGCTTGTCTTACACGGCGGTTCAGGCATTCCTGTTGATCAGATTCAAAGGGCAATCTCACTTGGTCATGCAAAAATCAATGTCAACACTGAATGCTTGGAAGCTTGGAATCAAGCTGTCCGAGCTCAACTAACTAAAAACAAAGCAACCAATGATCCACAAACAATTTTAACACCTGGTACAGAAGCCATTAAACAAGCTGTCAAGATGAAAATCCAACAATTTGGATCAAGTCAGCGTGTTTGATCACATCTAGCAGACACTCCCATAGATAAGATGAAAAGGAAGATTAAGCATGATAAAAACGAAAAGAATCCAGCAAATAAAAGAATATGTGATCCAACATCAGTCTGTCTCGTTAGATGATCTTGTCTCAACCTTTGGGGTGTCAAAAAATACGATTAGGCGAGACGTTCAAAAGCTCGTTGAAGAAGGACATATCCAAAAAGTTTATGGGGGAGTAGCAGCCAATCATGCAAGGCTTGAATCATTTCATGACAGACAAACACGAAACCAACTTCAAAAAAGATGGATTGCAAAAGATGCGGCTCAATTAGTAGATGATGGCGATGTCATTTTTATTGACTCTGGTACCACAACATTAGAAATGATTCATTTTATAAAAGAAAAGGAATTAACGGTTGTCACGAACAACTTAGACTTTATTGTACAAGCATTGCCTTACACTCAGCTTCAAGTCATTTCAACTGGCGGCCAATTAGAGCGGAAAACGAAATCATTTTCCGGCATTACTAATACAAATGATGTACTTCAATACAACTTCGATAAAGTGTTTATGGCCTCAACAGGTGTCTCTATTTCAAATGGAGTAACAAATTCATCGCCAGTAGAAACAAGCATGAAGGAAATGGTCGTCAAAAAAGGTAGAGAAGTGATTCTATTAGTCGATCATACAAAATTCAATAAATATGCGATGTTGACATATTGCCAGCTGGATGAAATCGACTACTTAATCACTGACGATTCTCTGGATACCTCCTATACAACCTTTTTCAAAAAGAATCATATCAAATGGATCGTTGCTCCTTCACAAGATGAAAGTCAGCAGACTTTAACATGAAGGAACATGTCAAAAATATTTTCAGATAAGGCAGGGGAAAAAATGGACACAATCAGATTAACGGTGAGTCAAGCATTGGTCAAATTTTTAAATGCCCAGTACGTTGAATATGACGGTGAAAAAAAGCCTTTTATCAAAGGAATCTTTACTATTTTCGGTCACGGAAATGTGTTGGGGCTCGGTCAAGCCCTTCAAGAAAACCCTGGAAGGCTCGAGGTATATCAAGGAAGAAATGAACAAGGGATGGCACATGCTGCAACGGCTTTCGCAAAACAAAAGCAACGTAAACAAGTAATGGCCTGCACCTCATCCGTTGGGCCTGGCTCTGCCAATATGATCACAGCTGCTGCAACGGCAACAGCGAATCAAATTCCACTTTTGCTTTTCCCAAGTGATGTCTTTGCCACACGACAGCCAGATCCAGCACTTCAGCAGATTGAACAAACATACGACTTGAGTTTATCGACGAATGATGCCTTTCGGGCTGTGAGTAAATACTGGGACCGGGTTTCAAGACCAGAACAGCTCATGTCCGCACTGATTAACGCCATGCGTGTTTTAACAAATCAAGCAGATACTGGTGCGGTCACAATTTCGCTTCCTCAAGATGTTCAAGGAGAAGCATGGGATTACCCGCTGTCTTTTTTTCAAGAGCGGACGCATTTTTTAGACAGATATGCACCTTCAGCAAGAAGTATTCAAGAAGCAGCGGCACTCATTCGTAAGAAAAAGAAGCCTTTCTTGATTTTAGGCGGAGGGGTGCGTTACTCAGAGGCGGCTGACGAGTTTGTCCAATTTGCTGAAACTTTTCATATACCCTTTAGTGAAACACAAGCTGGTAAAAGCTGTGTTGAAAGCAACCACCCATTAAATGTAGGCGGACTTGGTGTCACTGGCAATAGTGCTGCCAATGAACTCGCTCAGAAGGCTGACCTTATTATTGGCGTCGGCACTAGATTTACAGACTTTACAACATCATCTAAACGGCTATACGCAAACAGTGATGTTTTAACGATCAATCTATCCGATTATCATGCATCTAAATTAGATGCAACAACAGTCATTTCTGATGCGAAGATGGCACTCCTTGCATTAAAGGATGAACTGGCAAACTATCAAACAGGTTATCAAAATGAAATCAAAGAAGCAAAGCAGCGCTGGGCACAAGAATTACATCGGCTTCATCATATTCAGTACACTGAAACAGGCTTTACACCTGAAATCAAAAGCCACTTTGATCATGAATTAGATGAATATAAGGAAAAACTTCATACAACGCTACCTCAAACGACTGTACTTGGCTGTTTAAACGAATGGATTCCATCTGACGCCATTATTACATGTGCTGCAGGCAGTCTCCCAGGAGATTTACAGAGAATGTGGGTGACAAAAGAGCGAAACACATATCACCTTGAATATGGATACTCTTGTATGGGCTACGAAATTGCTTCTGCACTTGGAGTAAAAATGGCTGAACCAACCAAAGAAGTGTATGCCTTAACAGGTGATGGCAGTTATTTAATGCTGCATAGTGAACTTGTCACAAGCATTCAAGAGGGCTATAAGATTAATATCATTCTTTTTGACAACTCCGGTTTTGGCTGTATTAATAATTTGCAAATGGGCCATGGAATGGACAGTTTTGCGACTGAATTTCGAAAAAGAAACAAGAAAACAGGACAGCTTGATGGAGAGATTATGAGAATCAATTTTGCACAATCAGCAAAAGGTTATGGAGCAAAAACATATGAAGTTCATACACTCGATGAACTGAAATCTGCGGTTGAAGATGCTAAAAAGCAGACAGTCAGTACCCTGATTGATGTGAAGGTACTTCCAAAAACTATGACAGCAGGTTACGGTGACTCATGGTGGAACGTAGGTATCTCAGAAATCTCTGATAAAGAACAGATCAAAAAAGAATATGAAGAAAAACAGCAAAAATTAAAACAAGCAAGACAATATTAAGAAAAGCTACATGAAAGGTGTGTGCATAATGGCTGATTTAATTGTACCTAAACAAAAAAGAGACAAAGAGGGAAAGGTGCTGAGCATCACACCTCAATCAGCAGGTTGGACCTATATTGGCTTTGAGGTGTACACATTGGCAAAAGGTGAAAACCTTCGTAAAAAAACAGGTGAAAATGAGGTGTGCATTGTCATTCTCTCAGGTAAACTTCATCTCCAAACGAAAGAAAAGACATGGAAAGAAATTGGGGAACGAATGAATGTTTTTGAGAAAACACCTCCTTTCTCCATTTATATACCAAACGATGATCATTACGAAATTGAAGCCATAACAGATATTGAGATCGCCGTTTGTAGTGCACCTGGAAAAGGCACATATCCAGCTCGTCTCATTCTTCCTGAACGAGTAGGGGTTGAACATAGAGGCGCAGGTAATATTGCAAGACAGGTTCACAACATTTTACCCGAACATGAACCAGCTGACCACCTGCTTGTTGTAGAAGTATTTACACCGGAAGGAAACTGGTCGAGCTATCCGCCGCATAAACATGATCAAGATAATTTACCGCACGAATCTTATTTAGAAGAAACGTATTATCACAAAGTAAACCCAGAACAAGGTTTTGTTTTACAAAGAGTATATACAGATGATCTTTCACTAGATGAGACAATGGCTGTAAGAGATAGTTCCGCCGTTCTTGTACCAAAAGGATATCACCCTGTGTCAGCACCACCAGGCTATGAAATCTATTATTTGAATGTCATGGCAGGTCCAGTGAGAACTTGGAAGTTTCATAACAATGCTGAACATGAATGGGTGATGAAAAACAAATTGAGTATGAAAAGGGAGGGGCGCTGATGCTAGATTTATCATTTAAACAAGATCGGCAGCTTGATGTTATTGCAATGGGAAGATTATGTATTGATTTAAATGCGAACGAACTGAATCGGCCGATGGAAGAGACGATGACTTTCACAAAATACGTCGGGGGGTCTCCAGCCAACATTGCCATTGGTTTAGCAAGGCTCGGTATGAAATCTGGATTCATTGGAAAAGTCGCTAACGATCAGATGGGACGTTTTGCAACAAGCTACTTGGTAAAGAACAACATCAATACAGACGGCATTGTCATAGATCAATCTGGTGCTGTCACGGGTCTTGCTTTTACTGAGATTAAGAGTCCCGAAGAATGCAGTATTTTAATGTACCGAGACAATGTAGCAGATTTAAAAATCGATGTCCAAGAAGTATCTGAACAATATATCAAAAAGGCGAAAGCCTTACTCATCTCAGGCACTGCGCTAGCAAAAAGTCCATCAAGAGAAGCAGTATTTGTGGCACTTGATTATGCACGTAAGCATCACGTAACTGTCTTCTTTGACCTGGATTATCGTCCATACACTTGGCAAACCGAGCAAGAAACAGCGATTTATTACAATTTAGCTGCTGAAAAATCAGACGTGATCATCGGCACAAGAGAAGAGTTTGATATGATGGAAAAACTCATAGCAGATGGACCATCAAATGATGAATCAACGGCCAAAAAATGGTTTTCACACCATGCCAAAATCGTTGTTATTAAACATGGGGGTGATGGTTCCATCGCTTATACGCAGGATGGACAGTCATATCGAGGCGGCATCTTTAAAACAAAGGTCCTCAAAACATTCGGAGCGGGTGATTCATATGCTTCAGCCTTTATTTATGGACTGATGAACAACATGTCCATTGAAGAAGCTATGCGTTTTGGAAGCGCTTCTGCCTCCATCGTAATTTCTAAGCATAGTTCATCAGATGCCATGCCCACAGTTAAAGAAATCAAAGACTTTATGAACGAAACAAAAGTTGAACAAACACAACCAATTTAATCGTAGAGGAGAGAATACCATGGCTAAAACAACTGTCAAAACATTAAAAAATTATATTGGAGGAGAATGGGTAAATGCTGAAACAAGTCAAACTGAACCCGTTTATAATCCAGCAACAGGGAAAATCATTGCAGAAGTTCCCCTATCAACAAAAGGAGATGTAGAACGAGCAGTTCAAGCAGCTAAAGAAGCGTTCACCAGCTGGTCGAAAACCCCTGTACCAAGACGTGCACGTATTCTCTTTAAATATCAGCAATTATTAGTCGAAAAATGGGAGGAATTAGCCGAACTGGTTACGCTCGAAAATGGAAAAAGCTTAACTGAAGCACGCGGAGAAGTACAGCGAGGCATTGAATGCGTCGAATTCGCAGCCGGTGCCCCAACTTTAATGATGGGAAAACAGCTGCCAGATATTGCGACTGGACTTGAATCAGGCATGTACCGCTATCCTATTGGTGTCATTGGCGGCATTACGCCATTTAACTTTCCAATGATGGTTCCTTGCTGGATGTTCCCGCTTGCCATTGCCTGCGGAAATACATTTGTCTTAAAACCTTCAGAACGTACGCCTGTTCTTGCGGCACGGTTAGCAGAGCTGTTTGAAGAAGCGGGTCTTCCAAAAGGTGTTCTTAACATAGTCAATGGGGCTCACGATGTCGTTAACGGCCTGCTTGAACATCAAAACGTCAAAGCTATTTCATTTGTCGGCTCTCAGCCAGTCGCAGAATATGTCTATAAAAAAGGAACAGAGCATGGCAAACGTGTCCAAGCACTTGCAGGGGCTAAAAATCACTCCATTGTCCTAAAAGACGCAGATATAGATGCAGCCGTCAAACAAATTGTTGGTGCTGCCTTTGGCTCTGCTGGAGAAAGATGTATGGCTGCAGCTGTTGTCACAGTAGAAGAAGATATCGCTGACGAGCTCATTCAAAAATTAATCGCTGAATCCAATCAGATGGTCATTGGAAATGGTATGAATGAAGATGTTTTCCTCGGCCCGGTCATTCGGGAAAGTCACAAAGAACGAACGCTTCAATATATTCAATCAGGTATTGAAGAAGGAGCGAGTCTCATTCGTGATGGCCGCAAAGATCGTGAAACAGAGGGAGAAGGATACTTTATCGGACCGACTATTTTTGATCATGTAACAAAAGAAATGAAAATTTGGCAGGACGAAATTTTCGCTCCCGTTTTATCCATTGTTCGCGTTTCATCGCTTGCTGATGCTATTGAAATTGCCAATGAGTCTAAATTTGCAAATGGTGCCTGCCTTTACACTGATAGTGCATCAAGTGTGAGGGAATTCCGCGAGAATATTGATGCAGGCATGTTAGGTATTAATGTCGGTGTTCCAGCACCAATGGCATTTTTCCCATTCTCAGGTTGGAAAGATTCATTCTATGGCGACCTGCACGCAAATGGCACGGACGGTGTTGAATTTTATACTAGAAAGAAAATGGTCACCGCTCGTTATATGTAATACAACATACTCCTATCAACTTCAAAACAGCTGTGCGAAAAAGCACAAATACAGGAGGTAACAAGATGGAATTAAAGATTGGTGTTATTGGTATAGGTGCCATTGGTCAAGATCATATGAAGCGAATTACAAATACGCTGTCTAAAGGAAGAGTGGTGGCTGTTACTGATGTGAACAGACAGCAGGCAAAAGCCATCGTAGATGCATTCAGCCTGGATGCACGTATTTATGAGGATGGCCATCAACTCATTCAATCAGATGAGGTAGATGCCGTTATCGTCACATCATGGGGGCCGACACATGAAGAATATGTGTTAGCTGCTATTGAAGCTAATAAACCTGTTTTTTGTGAAAAACCACTTGCAACCACAGCAGAAGGCTGCCTTCGTATTGTCGAGGCTGAAATGAAGAAAGGCAAATTACTCGTACAGGTTGGATATATGCGCCGGTACGATTCGGGATATCGCGCTTTAAAACAAGTACTGGATGAAGGACAAGTAGGTGAACCATTAATAATTCATGCTGCACATAGAAACCAAACCGTCCCTGACACATATACAGGAGATATGTCAATTGTCGATACATTCATTCATGAAATCGATGTCCACCGCTGGTTACTAAATGATGAATACGTATCCGTACAAGTCATTGCACCTAAAAAAACGCAGCAAGCTGCTGAGCACTTACAAGATCCTTTAATAGTGATCATGAAGACGCAACAAGGAACCATCATCAACGGCGAAATATTCGTTCATTGTCAGTACGGCTATGACATTCAGTGTCAAATTGTCGGTGAAAAAGGAATTGCAAGTCTGCCTGATCCTGCCAGTGTCGTTTTGCATAGTCAGGCAACACGATCTACAAATATCTTAACAGACTGGCAGCATCGATTTAAAGCAGCCTATGACGAAGAATTGCAGGATTGGATCAATTCCTCCTTAAAAGGAGAAGTAAATGGACCTACTGCTTGGGATGGATATGTAGCTGCCGTAACAGCAGATGCTTGTCTTAAAGCAAAGGCAACTGGTGAGACAACACCAATCCATCTCCAACAACGTCCAGCCTTTTATCATCAATCATTTGTTCCTGAAAAAGTATAATCAATTCAAAAGAAGAGGCTGCTGAAAGCAGTTTCTTTTTCATTCCAAAAAAGAAAAAATGCAGCTCCATCATGGGAGACTGCATTTTTTTGTCTTCTAGTCAAAAAGTAAGGGTTTTCATCGTGATTCCAGCAAGGATTTGCCCTAGAAATCATTCTTTCTATTCATTCTTCATCAGTATCTATCAACATATTTTGAAATTGGGCCTAAACCCCAATATTAGGAAGACGAAAACAGGAGGAAATGAAACGATGAGGACGAGGATGAAGTGCGGCGTTGGTTTATTGATTTTTGCTTTGGTACTGAGCTTTTTACCGGTATATGATGCGAGTGCGGCAAGCACAACAATTGCAAAACGTGTAGGAAATGCAAACCCGCTCATAGACCACCACTTGGGCGCTGATCCGTTTGCGCTCACCTATAACGGAAGAGTGTACATTTATATGTCGAGTGATGACTATGAATATCACAGCAACGGAACGATTAAGGATAATTCTTTTGCCAATTTGAATAGGGTCTTCGTCATCTCTTCAGCAGATATGGTGAACTGGACAGATCATGGCGCGATTCCAGTAGCCGGTGCAAATGGAGCAAATGGCGGCAAAGGGATCGCTAAATGGGCAGGTGCTTCCTGGGCTCCATCAGCGGCGGTGAAAAAAATCAATGGGAAAGATAAATTTTTCCTTTATTTCGCGAACAGCGGCGGAGGGATTGGTGTTCTGACAGCAGACTCCCCAATCGGTCCATGGACAGATCCTATCGGAAAAGCGCTCGTCACGCCAAATACACCAGGAATGTCTGGGGTTGTATGGCTGTTTGATCCAGCCGTTTTTGTAGATGATGACGGCACTGGGTATCTATATGCCGGCGGAGGTGTACCAGGCGGTTCTAATCCAACGCAGGGACAATGGGCCAATCCGAAAACAGCAAGAGTCTTAAAACTAGGTCCTGATATGACAAGTGTTGTGGGCAGCGCCTCGACCATTGATGCTCCTTTTATGTTTGAAGACTCAGGGATGCATAAGTATAACGGAACCTATTACTATTCCTATTGCATCAACTTTGGCGGCTCCCACCCAGCAGATAAACCACCTGGTGAGATCGGTTATATGACGAGCTCAAGTCCGATGGGTCCCTTTACGTATAGAGGGCACTTCCTGAAAAATCCGGGTGCATTTTTCGGTGGAGGCGGTAACAACCATCATGCTGTGTTCAATTTTAAAAACGAGTGGTATGTCGTGTATCATACCCAAACGGTCAGCTCTGCCTTATACGGGGCAGGAAAAGGCTACAGATCTCCACATATAAATAAGCTTGTGCATAATGCTGACGGCTCCCTTCGAGAGGTTGCAGCCAATTTTGAAGGGGTCAAACAGCTTTCCAACCTGAATCCTTATCAGCGGGTAGAAGCTGAAACATTCGCATGGAATGGACGCATTTTGACAGAGGCCTCTTCAGCTCCAGGCGGACCGGTCAATAACCAGCATGTCACAAACATTCAAAACGGAGATTGGGTGGCTGCCAGTAACGTCGATTTCGGATCAAACGGCGCAAGAACATTTAAAGCGAATATAGCATCAAATGCAGGCGGAAAAATAGAAGTACGCCTCGGAAGCCCTGACGGCAGACTCGTCGGGACACTAAATGTCCCTTCGACAGGCGGAACAAACAATTGGCGAGAAGTAGAAACGACAGTAAACGGAGCAGCTGGCGTGCACAACGTATTTTTTGTCTTTACTGGAACAGGTTCAAACCTATTTCAGTTTGATTCCTGGCGTTTTACTCAATAACAAAGGATGACAAAATGATAGGAGAGTGGAAAAATTTGATGTCAATGATCAAAAAACCAATCTGTACTTTATTGATCTGCTTCACCATGCTGTCTGTCATGTTCATCGGACCTGGCGTCACTGAAGTTTCAGCAGCAGATGCCAATATTAATATCAATGCAGAAAGACAAGTGATTCGTGGCTTTGGCGGAATGAACCACCCGGCTTGGATTGGTGATTTGACCGCACCTCAAAGGGAAACCGCTTTTGGCAATGGGCAGAATCAATTAGGGTTTTCCATTCTAAGAATTTTTGTAGATGAGAACAGAAATAATTGGCACAGAGAGGTCGCCACAGCCAAAAGAGCAATAGAGCATGGGGCTTTAGTGATCGCTTCACCTTGGAATCCTCCAAGCCATATGGTCGAGACTTTCAACCGTAATGGTACAACTGCAAAGCGTCTGAGATACAATCAATACGCTGCATATGCTCAGCATCTGAACGATTTTGTGACGTATATGAAAAATAATGGCGTCAATCTCTATGCGATATCAGTACAAAACGAGCCCGATTATGCACATGAATGGACTTGGTGGACTCCTCAGGAAATCCTGCGTTTCATGAGAGAAAATGCCGGCTCCATTAATGCCCGCGTGATTGCACCAGAATCCTTTCAATACCTTAAAAATATATCAGATCCTATCTTAAACGATCCGCAGGCGCTAGGAAATATGGACATTCTCGGAGCCCATTTGTACGGAACCCAAATCAGCCAGCTTCCGTATCCTCTGTTCAAACAAAAAGGCGGGGGGAAGGAGCTTTGGATGACAGAGGTCTACTACCCGAATAGCGATAACAATTCAGCGGACCGCTGGCCTGAGGCATTAGGGGTTTCAGAGCATATTCACCATTCGATGGTAGAAGGGGACTTTCAGGCATATGTTTGGTGGTACATCCGCAGATCCTACGGCCCTATGAAGGAAGATGGCCTGATCAGTAAACGCGGTTACAACATGGCGCATTTCTCCAAGTTTGTACGCCCAGGATACGTCAGAATTGATGCAACGAAAAGTCCTGAACCAAATGTTTTCGTATCTGCCTACAAAGGAAACAATCAGGTCGTCATTGTCGCCATTAACAAAAACAATTCAGGAGTGAATCAGCACTTTGTGATGCAAAATGGAACTGCTTCGCAAGCATCAAGATGGATTACGAGCAGTAACAGCAACCTTCAGCCGGGTACAGACTTAAATATATCAGGTAATCAATTTTGGGCTCATCTCCCGGCTCAAAGTGTGACAACATTTGTAGTCAAACGCTAAAAATTAATTGTATCACCAAAAGCCAATTTTCTTATTTCAAAAGGAAATTGGCTTTTTTTATGCAAATAGGAAGTTGATTTTTTCACTATGTTCTTACATTGGGTATAATAATGGCAATGACTTCAGGAGAGTGATCAATGTATGCCAAAGCATCAAAGCAAAGTATTAATGATCGATGACGAAAAAGAAATTTTGGAATTAATCAACACAGTTTTAACAAGAGAAGGCATTGATCGTGTCATAACAGCTTCAACTGCCCGTGAGGGGCTCACGAAATTTCATCAAGAACAGCCCGATCTTGTCATACTTGATATTATGCTGCCAGACGGTGAAGGCTATGATATTTGCAGACAAATCAGAGAGACCTCCCATGTTCCGATTATCTTTTTATCAGCAAAGGGAGAGGAAACAGACAAAATTGTAGGACTTGCCATCGGCGGGGATGACTACATTACAAAACCGTTCAGCCCAAAGGAAGTCGCCTACCGGGTGAAAGCGCAGCTGAGACGGCTCTCATACTTGCAGTCATCTCAAGCCGATCCCGTGATCAAAAAAGGGCCGTTTGAATTAAACGAGCAGCAAGCAGAACTGACGAAAAACGGCACGGTCATTGAGCTCACGCCAAAAGAGCTTCTGCTGATGACCTACTTCTTGCAGCATCCGAACCGCATCATCAGTAAAGAAACGCTTTATCAAACTGTTTGGGGGGAAGACTTCTTCGGTTCTGACAATACGGTGATGGTTCATATCCGAAGACTTCGGGAAAAAATAGAAAATTCCCCGTCAACACCAGAGTTTCTCGTCACAGTCAAAGGGCTTGGCTATAAATTTGTTGTAAAGGATGCGTAAGGATGAAATGGCGATTAACAGGCAGATATATGGTCTCTGTCATTATCGTGACCATAATCACAGTCTTTATCAACTTATTCGTATTTATGATTTGGCTCATACTTCAGGCAAACAGCCAGCATAACGAGGAAAATACACCCGAAACCTTTACAAGATCATTTGAACAATACGTCTCTTTTTCTGATCAAGGGATAACCGTAAACAAAGAAGGGCAGAAAGCCTTAAAACAACAGAATGCATGGATTCAAATTTTAGACGAAAATGGACAGGACGTGTATCATGCGCAGGCACCTAAAGGATTAAAGAACAAATATACACCGATTGAAATCGTGAACTTACATAAATATAAAGATAAGCAATTATTATCGACCATTTATGCTGGCGGAAAAAAAGTAAAGGGCAAAGAATACAGCTACTTTATCGGATTTAAAGATCCTTCCATTGGAAAATATCTATTCTCGTTTGACACGAAGGATTTAGTAACAAGATTCAATATCGGGACGATGATTTTATTATCAATTGATGCCATCATAGCTTTACTCATTGGTTACTTATTCAGCCGGCAGCTCACAAAACCGCTCGGCCGTGCCATTCATAGCATCCAGCGGCTGGCAAACGGAGATTACACGACAAATCTACCTGCTAAAGGAATTTATAAAGATGTCTTCTATAATGTCAATCACTTATCAGAGCAGCTCGCTTCAAGCAAAAAAGAAAAAGACAAACTAGAGCAAATGCGTGAAGAATGGATCAGCCATATTTCTCATGATATTAAAACGCCGCTTGCTTCTATTCAAGGCTATGCAGAAATCATGAAAGACCCAAAGTATCCTCTTTCAAAGCAAGACATCAGACATTACGCGGGCATCATTGAGAATAAATCATTGTATATCAAAGATGTCATGGAGGATCTGAATTTAACGACAAGGCTGAAAAATAACGGCGTCATGCTCAATAAAGAGCTGGTCAACATCGTGTCACTGCTGCGGGAAACGTTAATTGATATTTTAAACGATTCAAGATATGCGGATCAAACGATTGAGCTTCAAACGAATGAAGACAAGCTCATGCTGAATATTGATAAAATCCTCATGCGAAGAGCGGTTACCAATCTGATTTTAAATGCACTCGTTCACAATGATCCTGATGTGACGATCATTGTACAGCTTGAACAAAAAGAAAAAACCCATATCACGATTAAAGACAACGGCAGAGGAATAGAAGAGGCAGAGCTGGAAAAAGTGTTTGACCGCTATTACAGGGGGACGAATACAGGAGTTTCACATGCTGGCTCTGGTCTTGGGATGGCCATTGCAAAGGATATTATCGTCAAGCACGGCGGAGACATCACGATCCGCAGCAGTGTAGGAAAAGGAACAACAATTGATATCCAACTACCAGCATAAAAATAGACAAAAAAACGGTTCTGATCAACAACAGAACCGTTTTTTCACCTAATTATTTATTCTGAAAATACTTTGATGCCTTTCACAATGTTCCAAATGAAGAAGTAGATGGCAACAAGGAATGTCACTGCATATGTCGCAATTAAGAAAGGCCCCGCATGGCTGATATCTTTCATACCAAGTAAACCTGAACCAAGGATGCCAATACCAAAAATCAAATAAGGTATGACATGCGTCCATAATGATTTTTTCGCATGATATTTCACTTCGTCCTGACCTAAGAAATAGACGATAATTGGGAACAAAAATGGTGCGAAAAAGATACTGAAGTAACATAATGATGACAAGACTTTATTTTCTCTCAAAACGTTTCACCTCTATGATTTATTCACTACATACACATTGTACTACCTCAACCTTAATCCGTATTAATCTGAACCTTACAGCAACCTTAAAAATGTTTACCTTTTAAAATAATTTATAAACGACATACTATAATATAGGTATTTAAATCTATTTTACCGAAAAAAATAGTTGACTTTGGTTTATCCTGTGTTTACAATAAAGTCGTAACCGATGCAGGAGTGTTACTGATATCATCAGGCACCACCAAGTCAGGTAAACATGTTGTACATTTGTACGTTGTTTGCTGAGATTTTGGTGTTTTTTTATGCTTTTTTAGCAGTTTTAGGTAAGGTGGGATGAAGATGTTCACCGTCGTTAAAGTTTTAAACAATAATATCGTATTAGCTCTAACAGACACTCAAAATGAAGTAGTTGTTTTTGGTACAGGAATAGGCTTTAAGAAGAAAAAGGGTGATACACTTGATGAGAGCGCTGTCAGTAAGACATTTTATTCTGATCAGACGTCTCCATTAGAATCTCAACTTGCCGCTATCCCAACTGATATCCTTTTATTAACTGAAAAAATCATTCATATGGGCGAAGAGATGTTGAATAAAAAATTAGGTTCTAGCATGCTGTTTTCGCTATCTGATCATCTTACCTTTTCTATTCAAAGGCATCAAGAAAAAATGGAATATGAAAACCCAATTGTATGGGAAATTCCACATCTATATTTTCAAGAATATCAAATTGGGAAAAAAGCACTTAAAATTATTCAAAAAATGATGGGGATTACTTTTCATGATACAGAGGCTTCACTCATTGCCCTTCATTTTGTAAACGCTCAAATAGATGGTCAGTCTATGGGAGATACGATCAAAATGACCCATCTCACGAAGGAAATCGTTAAGATTATTCAAAACATTTTCGAGATGGTGTTAGATAAATCATCAATAGATTATTCGAGGTTTATCACTCATTTGAGATATTTTATTGTCAGACAAGAAACAAATCAACCACCGCAGCAAATGGATGATTCATTAAAAGAATTAATTCAGGATCGTTATATAAAGAGCTATGCATGCGGTTTAATTATTAAAGAAATGTTAAAGCGGGAATTCAATTGGAATGTCACTGAAGACGAACTTGTTTTTCTAGTCATTCATATTGAAAGAATTACAAAGAAACATCAACAAAATAAATGATTTCTTTTAGGCGTGTTATGAAAAAGCATTAACCTAAACAAATCTCCATTTAGAAGTCTTTCTAATGGTGGATTTTGTTTAGGTTTTTTTTGTGAAAATGAAGGGGTGAAGACATGGGAAACAAAGAATTGGCGCAAGAAATTATTAAATTAATCGGTGGAACCGGCAATATATCTCAAAGCTGGCATTGTATTACGAGGCTGAGATTTAATATCAACGATGAAAAACAGGTGAAAGTAGATGAACTGAAAACAGTAGACGGTGTGCTGGGAGCGCAATTCCAAAGCGGACAATTCCAAGTCATTATTGGAGCAAAGGTTGCAGAAGTCTATGAAGAAATCGACCATCTGATTGGAGAGAGCAGCAATGTTTCTACTCCTGCTAAAAATACGTCAAAAATGAATCCAATCGAAGTCGTATTCGATGTCATTAGCGGGATTTTCACACCGATTTTGCCGGCGATTGTTGGTAGTGGATTGATAAAAGGGATCATGGCTTTGTTCGTTAGTTTAGGCTGGATGACGGAAAAAAGCTCTACCTATGCTGTACTTCAAATCTTTTCAAATGCTGTCTTTTACTTTTTACCTTTCCTCATTGCGTATTCTGCAGCGAAGAAATTTAAAACACGAGAATCTCTTGCGATGGCACTCGCTGGGATTTTATTGTATCCAACGATGGTGGAAGGTGCAGCAAAAGGGGCAGATCCACTTAGTTTTTTAGGATTGAGTATTCCATTAAATAATTATACTTCTTCTGTCTTACCGATTATTTTAGGAGTGCTGCTCCTTAGCTTTATTGATAAGTGGATAACGAAAGTGATTCCAAAATCCTTAAGCATCGTGTTTACACCGGTACTGAGCTTAATGATCACGGCGCCTCTTACACTAGCTTTCATAGCGCCTATTGGAAACGTTTTCGGTCAGTATTTAGAGATCTTTTTCACTTCTTTATTCCATTTTGCTGGGCCGATTGCAGGTTTATTAATGGGAGGCCTCATGCCTTTAATTGTGCTAACTGGGATGCATTACGCATTCTTCCCAAGCACGTTTGCCAGCTTTGAAAAAGTTGGCTACGATATCATGCTGCTTCCGATGAACTTTATTGCCAATATGGCACAAGCAGGTGCCGTTTTAGGGGTCATCATTCGCACAAAACGAGTAGAAACAAGGTCTTTGGCGTTATCAACATTGCTTCCGAGTTTCTTTGGAATTACAGAACCAGCCATTTATGGAGTAACACTGAGATTGAAAAAACCTTTCTATGCTTCATTAATAGGCGGCGCAGTTGGCGGATGTTTTTATGGTTTATTCTCAGTCAAAACGACAGCATTTTCAATTCCAGGTATTACATCTCTGCCAACCTATATTATGAAAGGCACAAATAATTTTCAGCTGGCTTTAATTGGAATAGCGCTAAGCTTTTTGGTCTCACTGCTTGCCACTATGTTTCTTGGCTTCAATGAACCTGCCACAAAGGATGAAGGGCAGCCAGAAAAACAGGGAAAGCCATCTAAAAATCCAGAAAATCCAGTCAATCAACAAGCTGCCAGACAAGTAAATCCTTATGAAGTACAAGCACCTATAACTGGTAAAGTCGTTCCTTTATCTGACGTAAATGATGCCGTCTTTTCAAGCGAAATGATGGGAAAGGGAGTAGCGATTATACCTGATAAGGGGGTGGTACAAGCGCCGTTTGCCGGAAAAGTAGTGACCGTTACACCTACTAAACATGCAATTGGTTTGGTTTCAGATGATGGGGTTGAATTATTAATACATGTAGGGATTGATACCGTCAGCCTAAATGGTCAATTCTTTGAGGTATTGGTGGAAGAAGGAGATGAAATCAACATCGGGGATCATTTATTATCATTTGATATAGAAGGAATTCAATCAAAAGGATTAGATGTCGTGACACCTATCATCGTCACTAATTCCTCGAAGTACCTGGATGTTATCTATACAGGTGACTCTTATGTCAACGCAGGAGAAAATAAACTCTTAATGCTTATTCATTAATCAAAATAGAAGGGATGATTGAAATGAAAGAATTAAAAAAAGGATTTTCAGATAATTTTCTATGGGGTGGCGCAACCGCTGCCAATCAAATAGAGGGTGCATATTTAGAAGGTGGAAAAGGGCTGTCAACTTCAGACTTCGCTGCATATAAAGATCCTTACGCACAAGGAAAAGTGAACAACTTTACATTCGATGTGAGTTCAGCTGAACTAAACAAGTACAAGGAAAATCCTGATGCATTTGATTTCCCAAAAAGACGCGGAATTGATTTTTATCATCGTTATGAAGAAGATATTGCACTGTTTGCAGAAATGGGATTTAAAGTATTTCGTTTGTCTATCTCATGGGCAAGAATCTTTCCAACAGGCTTAGAGGACAAGCCGAATGAAGAAGGATTGGCTTTTTACGATAAAGTATTTGATGAATGTGCGAAATATGGAATTGAACCGCTAGTAACGATGTCCCATTATGAAATGCCGATTACTTTAACAGAAAAATATAATGGATGGATGAGTAGAGAGCTTGTCCCATTGTTCGAAAAATACGCACGTGCGATTTTAGAAAGATATAAAAACAAAGTGAAATATTGGATTACGTTTAAGAAATGAATATGAACCTTAATAGTCTTTATACAGGTGCTGGAATTTTAGAGGATCTAGTAGACCATAAATTACAAGCTGCTTACCAAGCATCTCATCATCAATTTGTGGCAAGTGCCTTAACAGTGAAGGCTGCAAAGGAAATCATTCCAGATGTCCAAATTGGCTGTATGATTAACCAAATTGAAGCGTATGCAAAAACAACAAAACCAGAGGATCAGCTGCAGGCAGTCAAATCGAATCAATTGAATATGTTCTATCCTGATGTTCAAGCTAGAGGCGAATATCCAACATACATGGTAAAATACTTTGCTGATAATCAAATCAAGCTGGATATTAAAGAGCAGGATGAACAAATTTTAAAAGAAGGCACTGTTGATTTTGTTGCGATCAGCTACTATATGTCCCATGTAGCAGAAGCACGTGAAGATGCAGCTGAGCTAGCGGGTACGTTTGACAGTCCGATTAAAAATGAACACTTGGAATTATCACAATGGGATTGGCCGATCGATCCAATGGGTCTGCGCATTTCATTAATTAAACTGTATGACAGATACCAAAAGCCTTTATTTGTTTGTGAAAATGGACTTGGTGCAAGGGATACATTGACACAAGACGGAAAAATACACGATGATTATCGAATTGATTATTTGAAAAAACATATTGAACAGATGAAAGAAGCCGTAAAAGAAGGTGTTGACTTAATGGGGTACACACCTTGGGGCTGCATTGACTTAATCAGCTGCGGAACATCTCAAATGACTAAACGCTATGGTTTGATCTATGTGGATCAAGACGACCTAGGAAATGGTACACTGAATCGTTACCGCAAAGACTCATTCTTCTGGTACAAAAATGTAATCGCATCAAATGGAGAAGACCTATAAAAGCAAATTGAATGATGTAAAACACCATCTCAGGGCGCCTTAACCGGCTGCATGCGATGGTGTTTTGTTTTTTAAGAAAACGTATCTTGACCTTGAAGTATAGTTCAACCTTTATAATGTAAATATAGAAAGACAAAATCACGAAAAAGGAGTAACGACGGAGTTGATGACTAGAGGAGAACTTGCCAAACAAACAGGAATAAGCCCTGCCGCAATTCGTTACTATGAAGAACACAACATTTTACCTGTCCCGAGACGCCGTTCGAACGGTTATAGACGATACACAGAAGACTACATTGTGAAAATTCAATTGATCAAAGATGCCAAATCATTGGGTTATTCACTAAAGGAAATAAAAGAAATATTGGAAATGCTGAGTCAAGACATAGAACTTGATACTTTAAAAAGAATTGTACATCAAAAACATGAAGAAATTGAAAAGAAAATTAAGGGTCTCCGTCTCATACAAGACCTTTTATCTAACTTATTAAAGACTCCTGAGAAAGAAGTACAAGTGTATCTCAAATCATTTCGTGTGATGAATGAGGATGACGAATAAACATATCTGCTTAAAGGAGAGATAACAAAATGAGTATCGACATTTTTAATGGAGAACGTTCTGAAGAAAGTATTCAATTTGAAACATTATTCACGTCCCAAAGTAATAAAGAGAGTTTTGCTAGTGTCGAAAAAACCAAAAATCTTCTGTCTCAAATAGAAAATATAAAGCCTTATGCAATCGGAGACGATGTGAAATTAAAGAGTGAGATAAAGGAGCAGACTTTCGAAGGAATGCAGGTTTTCACATTGAATGACCAAATGTCGCAAAAACAAAAGGTGATTTTATATATACATGGTGGTGCCTGGGTAAACCAGCCTCTCGATTTCCATTGGTGGTACATGGATAAAATGGCTAGGTCCCTTAACGCCAAAGTCATCGCTCCTATTTACCCTAAATTACCTCATTACAGCTACCAAGATACCTATCCAAAAATTCTAAATCTATATAAAGAAATACTAAAAACGGTTGAGAGTACCGATCAATTAACGATCATGGGTGATTCAGCGGGCGGAAATATCTCTCTTGGCCTTGCGCACCTCTTAAAGATGGAAGGTCTGCCGCAGCCGAAGGATATCATTTTATTATCTGCATGTGTTGATATGAGTTTAAGCAATCCTCTTATATTTGAATATGCCGATAAAGATCCCATTCTAGCGCCAGAAGGAATAGATGTCATTACAAAAATGTGGGCAGCAGATAAAAAGGTAACTGACCCATTAATCAGTCCGATTCACGGTGACTTTAACGGTCTTGCGAAGATCACTCATTTTATTGGAACACATGATATTTTATATCCAGATGCACTAAAGCTTGATGAAAAGCTAGCAGAACAAGGAATTGACATGAAAACCTTTGTTTATCCAGAAATGCTGCATGTATTTGTCGTCATGCCAATCCCTGAGGCACAAGACGCTCAGGAAAAAATCATTCAGGTGATAAATAGTTAGATTCTCTTTTCACATATCAAAATGCTCCGGCTTGAATATTTGAAAGCTTAGCGAAATGGGCTGCTGACTGAAAGCAGTCTTTTTCCATTCAACATGACATAACATTCGGAATGTCAATTCACCTCAGATTAAATATTCCTTAAATTCCAATTTTTGTTTACAATGTGCGGATTTCCTATTAATATGATACATATTCGGTTCTTCACCGGTTCATAAAGGAGAGTGACATGATGAGTGTTTTCTTTCTTCATCCCATGGCGCTGATCTTATTTACACTGCCTTTGTTATCTTTGATATGGGGGATTGTTGGCTACTGCATCTTTAAGCGAGTTTACATCGTTCTTATCATCACATTTGCAGTCTCCACTATTTTCATATTTGCCTATACTGGGTTTGACATGTCAAATATGTATTGGGTCGTGGTGATGACCTTTTTATGCATGTGTACCTCTGTCATCACAAAAATCATTCGATATATGTATGCCCGCTATAAAAGAGCATAACGAAAAAGCTGATGGTCACAAAAATCAGCTTTTTTGTATCCATTCTTCATGTAGCGGAACCGCCCATTATCTGAAGTTTGGTATAATAGATCAGTATATTCAAAACGAGCAAAGAAGGGCGAAGGGAACACAATGCACACATTTGATCTTACTCCAAAAGATGTAGAGTTAATAGACGAAGCAAAAAAGAAGATTACGAGCCTTTATGAAGAGGATAAACACCATGTAGGAGCCGCTATCCGCATGAAAACAGGAGAAATGATCTCGGCTGTCCATATAGAAGCCTATATCGGGCGGGTAACGGTTTGTGCAGAAGCCATTGCAATTGGCAGTGCTTTATCGAATGGATATAAAGATTTTGATACAATTGTTGCCGTTCGACATCCATATTCAGATGAAGAGGATAGAAGATTGAGGGTCGTAAGCCCTTGCGGCATCTGTAGAGAGCTTATTTCAGATTTCGGACCAGAATGTTTTGTCATCTTAGAAATAGATGGCGAACTAGTCAAAGTGAAAATTGGAGAACTCATTCCACTCAAATATACTAGAAGTTGATATACAGCCTAGACTTAGCAGCTTCAAGCGTTCTCTTTGTTACATTCCAGATAACTGAAAAATCGCTCCACAAAATCAGCCCCATGTATGTTCTCCATATGCGCCGTATTAAAAATATATTGTTCCATATGCTCAAGCTTGCGCAGGCTGCGTACCAGTACTTTGCGATCCTCGTCAGAAAGATGAGGGTCATGATTTATCTTCAGCAATGCCTGTTTGACACGCGCGGAGACCTTTTCAACATATAGATGGTTTTTGGAAGCTGGCGGAATACATTGCGACAGGTCACAGCCTGTAAAGCGAACACCGTCAAGAATACAGTTTTCAAAATTGGCAATCAGCTTTTGTTTACCATTTCCCTCAAACGTTATATCCACCGGCTTACCGGTAAAGGTACAATTTACGATATTTGCTGCTTGTAAAACGCGGTCATTAAACCTGCATTGATAAAATGTACAGTTGATAAACGCAGCATTTTCCAATGTCATTCCTCTCATATCACAGGAGGAAAATTCGCAATTCGTAAAAACAGCCTCGCCTTTAGCAATCCCAACAGAGCGCAAATCGGAACGAATAAACGTACAATGCTCAATCGTACTACCTGCAAAGAATCTCGCATTCGTCAGATCACACGTATTAAATACAAGATGACGCAGCTGACAGCTCCAAAATATAGGTGAATGAACATTCGAGTTATTGATGGTCGTTCCGCTTATCGTTTCATGTTCATACCTGACAATATCAGAAAATATTTCGTTGTCTACTGACATTCCAGACTCGAGCCTTCTCATTGTGATCACCTATCATTTCTTCAGAATCTTTTCCAATGATGAATACCTTCCAGCAAGTTCATTTCGGTTTCACTAAGCGGTTGGCACTGACAAGTTATTATATCATAAAGCTAGAAACATAAAGAGAGTGGTCATCGTTTTGAAAAGCGCTTATATCAAAATGTGTATTTCACATTCATTTTTTGATCATTACATTCTGCAAAAGCCTGTACATGTGGAAAGTCTGTCATACGATGGCGTGGACTTGATTAAGAAAACGAGCAGAAAGTGATGACCTGATGGTCTCATGTCTATTGCATGGCTGACAGGTGCTATCATGGAGAAACTAAGAAGGATGATTTTTTATTTGTTTCTATTTCTGTTCCCCAGAATAGATATCCGCAACGATTTTTAAAAAAGCCTTCAAAGCACGTGTCTTATATCGATCTTTCTTCACGACAATGCCAATTTTCCAGGGAATATATTGACTGCTAATTGGTTTTACACAAATGTCCTCTCTGTACATATCCGTTAAAGGACTTGGAAGGATCGCCACTCCAAGTTCATCACGAACTAATGTCAAAAGCAAATCCCATTGTGTTGTGCTGTAAGCGATGTTGGGAACAAAATGTTCCTTACGGCAGCTTTCTAAAATCACTTGACTCAACGCAAATGAAGAATCAAACAATATCCAGTTATCCTCTTTAAGCTGTTCGAGTGAGAGCTGTTGTTCATCTTTTAAAGCGTGATTTTTTGGTACACAAGCTACAAATGGCGCTTCAAAAATGAGTTGTTCTTCTAATTCATGACTTTGCGCAGGTATGACAACAAAGGCAACATCTACTTCGCCTTTCTCAACGAGTTTTTCTACATGCAAGCCGCCCTCTTCAATCATTTCGAGCGTCACATCTGGATGCTTTTTAGTAAAAGCCTTTGCCACTTTGGAAAAGAAAAAGGTACCAATTATTTGTGGCAGACCGATCTTTAAATGGCCGCGAATATGCGTGTCGGTATCACCCAGCTCCATTTGCAGCTCATTCATTTGCTGAAGCACCGCAATCGCTTTTTCATATACAAGCTCTCCTTCATCCGTTAACCTAAAAATTCGATTTGACCGATCGAAAAGAATGACACCCAGTTTTTTCTCTAATTTTTGAATGGTTTTAGAGAGGGAAGGCTGTGCGATAAAAAGCTTTTCACTTGCTCTTGAAAAACTTCCACAATCCGCAATCGTTTTAAATATTTCAAAGTCCCGTATGTTCATTTTATCCTCCCATTATTCCAATAAGGCATACTCATTATGATGATGATATATTGTACATGATAAACGTTTATTTTTACACTGAGAATAAGGAGGGGTAAGATGTCAACATGTAGAGTTGCTGTTGTGCAAGCTGCTTCTGTCATTATGGATAGAGAAGCATGTACTGAAAAAGCCATTTCATTAACACTTGAGGCTGGAGAAAAAGGAGCCAATATTGTTGTATTTCCTGAAGCTTTTATACCTGCTTATCCAAGAGGACTAGCTTTTGGCGCCACTGTAGGAAGCCGTTCTCCAGAAGGAAGAAAGGACTGGCTTCGTTACTTAGAAAATTCAGTTCCAGTTCCTAGTCAAACAACAGACAGATTAGGAGAAGCAGCCCGCAAAGCTGGTGTCTACCTCGTCATCGGTGTCATTGAAAGAGATGATGAATCAAGCCGCGGGACTTTATACTGTTCCGTATTGTTTTTCGGACCAGATGGAACCTTACTTGGAAAGCACCGTAAACTAAAGCCGACAGGCTCTGAACGACTCATATGGGGAGAGGGGGATGGCAGCACACTGCCGGTTTTCGATACACCGTATGGTAAAATAGGTGCTTTAATTTGCTGGGAAAACTATATGCCATTAGCTAGAGCAGCGATGTATGCAAAAGGCGTCCAAATCTATATAGCCCCTACAGCAGATTCCAGGGAGCTATGGCAATCAACGATTCGCCATATTGCCGCAGAAGGCCGCTGCTTCGTTCTATCTTGTAATCAATATGTGAATAAAGAGATGTATCCTAAAGATTTAGCCTGCTATGATGAATTAGCATCTTCTCCTGATGAAATGTGCCGAGGGGGAAGTGCAATCGTCGGTCCGTTAGGCGAATATATAAAAGAACCTGTCTATGGTCAAGAAGAGATACTGCTGGCAGATCTTGATTTGCGTGATATTTCTTCTAGTCAATTTGACTTCGATGTCGTAGGACATTATTCAAGACCTGATGTCTTCCAACTCGTCGTCAATGAAGAGAAAAAAGAAAATGTAAAGTGGATGAATCGATGAAATCACACGAAAAAAAGAGCAGCCATCAGCCGCTCTTTTTTTCGTGTGTCAACCTTGATGAGTTTTTAATGGACCTTTTGTGATTTGAGAAAGCTCAGCATTAATATCAAAGATTTTAGCGTTGATGTCTGTTATTCCAAAGCTGGTTATTCTTTTAGAATGCATCTCAAGATAGTTTTCAGCTGCTTCTTTTGTTTCGAATAAGTAGATTCCGCCAGCCTCATTCTTCTCGGGATTCTCCGTCCATATTTTCCATATGAATCCGTCTTCCTCATTTATACTTTTCGCTAAATCAGAAAACTCTTTTGTCATTTCATCACCGAAAGGGCCCTTCATCTTAAAATCCACCTGTAATAAATGTGCCATCGTCATTCTCCTTATATCGAAGTTGTAAAATACAGTTCTCCCAGCACTTCTTTCATTTGATACTGCTGCTGCGGAAGTTCTTTCTTCATAAAAGACCGTACATCTGATTGGTCAACATCGTACATTACTTCAATTTCTTTAGAAAATAGAAGTTTTTCTTTTTCGAGCAGGATAGAAACAGCTGGGCGCTTTTTCGGTTCAAGTTCTTCAGTGTTTAAAGCTTGCTTTAATCCTTCAACATAGACTTCAAATGAGCGGCCACCCGTGATTTTGACTCCTTTATTTTCTTCGTTGACGAAGATGATCGTTGGGAAACCTCTAGCACCAAGGTCTCGAACAAGAGTAAAATCTTGATCTAATAATTCCTGGCCGCTAGGCAGCTCCGCTTCATGGACTATCACATCTCCGTTAAGTCCAAGGTCGTTGACGATATCAATTAACACCGTGATATCCGATATATTTTGATTGAAGGCAAATAGCGCTTCTCTTGCACGGCGTAAAAAAGTATAGGCTAGTGCATCATCATGATGTTTTTGAATCACTTTGAACACGCGAGAGGGCGGGTAGGAGGATTGAACAGGATTGTCAATCATTAAGGAACCATCAATTGGCATGCGGGAATGTTCTCCAACCTCTCTCCAGTGACCAGCAACATCAGCAGGCTTATAAATTCCGTTTGCAGGATCAATTGGACCACCATGCCATTTCTCTAACAGTCCACCCAACACAGTCTGGAAATGAAAATAATGTCCATATTGCTCTTTAAATCGACGCAGGACAGGTTCAATTGCCCAGCAATGCGAACAAATCGGATCTGTTACATAATAGAGCGTTATTGTTTTTTTAGGCTGTTGAAAATCAATCACCTGGATATCCTCTTCTTCACCTACACCACATACACCTGTTTCTATATCACAAAACATCTCATTGTTTTTCAATTTCATTTACCTCCTCAAATTATGCAGGAAACGCTATTCCCTATGTTTGTTTGAATCAATCATTTGCATTACAATTAGATCTTAAGACACAATGAGTAAGACCAACACCAATAATTTCTTCAATTTGTTGTTTATCCAACAGATTAATAGATGTGTAGAAAAAGGAGGAGGGATAAGATGACGCAGCCAAAGACAGACCCTCGGGTTCTGAGAACGCGTAAGTTAATCATGGAGTCTTTTATGAAACTTTCATCGAAAAAGGAATTTAAGGATATTACGATCAAAGATGTCACGGCAGAAGCCATGATCAACCGAGCGACGTTTTATTATCATTTTGAGGATAAATACGATTTGCTGGATAAAACGCTGTCAGAAGTATTATCGATTAATTTAGAAAGTATTCATTTCAATCATCGTAAACTAGATGAAGATACGATCATCAATATTTTTAAAGCATTAACGAATTTTCAACAATCTCTGCATAACCGCTGCCAAGTAGAATATGAAACTGAACTTGCTCCTATTGTGAGGGAACAGCTTGAAATCATTTTTTATCAATTGTTAATCAATCAATATACAAATGTCGGAAAGCAAATTCTGAAGGTCACAGCTGTTTTTTTAAGCTGGGGAATTCACGGAGCTTCTGTTGAGTGGAGAAAAAATAGTTCGCACATATCATCAGAGGAGTTTATCAAATCAGCAGTGCCATATATTTTGTCAGGGATTGATTTTAAACAAGCAGATAGTTGATTTGACAATTTTCAAAGGCTTCACTAATATAAATGCTATAGCATATAAATTTCATAGAGGGTGTTTTACATGGAGTTACAAGATTTAATAGGCTATCTCGTTCATCGTACCGATCTCAAAATGACAAATTATTTTACAAACAGGTTAAAGCCTTACGGGGTCACTCCTGAACAATGGAGTATTATCAGTATTCTGAGCAGTGAAAAGGGGACTACTCAAAAAGAATTAGCAGAAGGAATTGATAAAAATCAAACCACTGTCGTCAGAATGATCCAATCAATGGAACGAAAAGGGCTTGTCAAAAAAATCTATAACGAACAAGACCGGCGCTCACATCACCTGCTTTTAACAAAAAAAGGGCACGAGGTCAAAAAGGCCATTCTTCCTGTCGTCATGGATGCACACCAAACGGTAACAAAACAATTAAGCGATGAAGAGATTCAACAATTAAAATTACTTTTGAACAAATTATTTCATTCACACTATGAATCTTGAAACGTCTAATCTGTAACAAACGATTTATATCTAATATATGCTATGACATATAATTTTCACCAGCTGAAAATTTGTCCATTTGGACTGAGTGTTTCAGTCAAATAACTTAGAAAGATGTGATCACGATTTTCATACTTATTCTGCAAATGATATTGGCTGCTTTCTTTTTTGTAACAGGATCGAAAATTATATCAGGGAAAATGGCAGAAGAGTTCAAACGATTTGGTTTACCTGCTTTTTTTAATGTTTTAACCGGAGCCTTTGAGCTCATAGGCGCAGCTGGAATGCTGATCGGCATATGGATGCCAACAATAGCAATATTATCAGGCTTACTGTTAGGAGGCACGATGCTTGCAGCTGCCTTTACTCTGATCGTATTAGCCAAAGATCCCTTTAAAAAAGCACTCCCTGCACTTGTGTTATTCGCTCTCAGTATCGGGGTCAGCTTGTACCACATTCTTTAAGTTGATATCAGAATAAAACACAAAACCTAAACAACTCTCCATTGTTCTAATGGCGGATTGTGTTTAGGTTTTTTAGCGATTGAATTGTTTTCGAAGAACTAGGCATGAGACAGCGAATACTGCGAAAGCGCCCGCTGATCCAGCAGCAAACACTAGCTCAAATTGTTCTGGTTTTGACTTGAATAACAAAGGGACAGAAAGAATGAGAGCCGCACCACTAAAGCTCAATCCTAATATGAACGTTGCCAATAATTTATTCATAGAAACACCTCTTACACTCAGAATTAGAACAATGGAAACGACTGATTCAAGAATCATTGTGATGATTCGACATCCTTTCACATTCCTAGTTGGAGTGTATCATATGGTGGCGGGCGATTGTAAAATACACAATTGTGAAATAAACTTTTTAAACGAACACTGTTCTTTACGAACGGTGTTCGTTATAATATAAATGTGATGTGGCTTTAAACGATTTCCATAAAGAAGAGGAGATGCATACGATGACGGCATTATCTAAGAAACAAAAGCAGATCGCTATTATTGGAGGAGGACCTGGGGGGCTAACACTCGCCTTAATTCTGCAAAATTACGGTATACAAACTACTATCTATGAGCGAGAGATGCATGACAAGAGTCTTGAAAGAGGGGGCTCACTGGATATTCATGAAGAAACAGGTCAAAAAGCTTTAAAAGAAGCAGGAGTTTATGAGGAATTTCAAAGGAACGCCCGCTATGAAGGAGAAGATTTCCGTTTACTTGATAAATCAGGAAGAATTTATTTAGATGAAGAAACGGAATCAGATCAAAAAGGAACCCGCCCAGAAATTGATCGTGGTGTTTTGTGCGAACTGCTGTTAGATCAAATTGATGCTGAAAACATCAAATATGGATATAAACTAGAAAGTTGCATTTCACTAGAAAGCGGCATGACGGAGCTTCATTTTGAAAACGGAGTTGTTGAGACAGTTGATCTTGTAATCGGGGCAGATGGTGCTTTTCTCGTGTGCGTCCTCTGTTAACAGATATTGATATTGAATACGCCGGACTCACGATGCTGGAACTGAATATCCTCAACGTAGAGATAAACCACCCTGATTTAGCTGCATTTAATAAACGTGGTAAGATGTTTGCTTTAGCTGACCACAAAGGACTGATTGGTCAGTTAAACGGAGATGGACGAATCAAAGTGTATGCAAGCCTTATGGTAGAGCGTAACTGGATTGAGACTTGTGGTATTCCGTTTCATCAAGCGAAAGAAGCAAAAGAACAATTATTAGAATTATTTAGTGATTGGGACGATCAGCTGAAAAATTATATTCGTTATGCTGAAGATGCCATCATTCCAAGACGGATTTATACGCTTCCTGTCGGTTTTAAATGGAACCGCCATAAAGGAGCAACGCTTATCGGTGATGCCGCTCATGTCATGTCGCCATTCGCAGGGGAGGGTGTAAACATGGCGATGTTTGATGCAATGGAGCTTGCACTTGCGATTGTTCGAAATCCTCATCATATTGAAAAGGCTATTGAAGAATACGAAGACAGGATGTACGAATATTCATCGGAGAAAGCTCATGAATCGGAAAAAAGTTTAAAGCTGTGTTTTTCAAAAGATGCTGCAATCAAGCTTGCTGAAATGATGAATTCTTTTCAAGAAAACGGTGATTGATGCTCAATTTACTATTTGACTTTGACATGTTATAAAGAGATTATGAACAATTCAAATCGTCGTATTATAAGTCGTCGGTCTCGGCCGGCTAAAGAGCCCTTAAGCCGTGAACTCATTGTGAAAACTGCCTATGAGCTACTAAAGGAGCAAGGGTTAGAGGGCATGAGTATGCGTAAGGTGGCTAAAGCACTCGATACGGGACCTGCATCCTTGTATGTCTACGTGAACAATTTTCAAGAACTAAGTGCTTACGTATTGGATTATGGTCTCGGCCAAATGGTTTACCCAAATTCAGTGAATGGCACATGGAAAGAACAGTTATTTGACATATTGCATACTTATTTCCTACTGTTATTCGAAAAACCTGGTCTTGCTGAAATTTCTCTTTCCACCATCCCGCAAGGAACGAACTTTTTACAGTTGACCGAACATATTCTCGCTGCATTGCATGAAGGCGGGATCAAATCTACATCTGCTGCATGGGGAGTAGACCTGTTACTGTTATACGTATCTTCCGTAGCATACGAAAAGGTCTCTTGGAAGAAACATGGCTCTTCGCAGATTTCAGATACAAAAAAAGCATTTCATGATGCAGACAAAACGCGGTTTCCTTTCATCCATAGCCTAAAAGAAGAAATGTTTGCAGGTGATACCGTATCAATGGAACGGTTCAGGTGGGGAATTGAAGTCATTTTGTATGGAATCCAGCAAGAAATCAATTAGAAAGGAGCACAAGCAAAAAGCAGTCAATGGCTGCTTTTTTTATATTTTCTTAACTTTTTCAACATATATAAAAAAATCTATATATTGTTTTTATATATAAAAAATTATATAATCTAGTGGAATAAACAAATGAGGTGCTTAGGCATGGAAAATATAAAGAATTTATTAGAGAGCTATATTCCTTTAGCAAAATCTACGGCAAAAATGTTTGGACCAAATTGTGAAGTCGTTATTCATGATTTAACGAACCCTCAAGCATCTGTCATGTTTACAGTCAATCATCATGTGACGGGAAGAAAAATCGGTCAATCATTTGATCATTTGGTAAAGACTGTTTTACAATCAGAAAATTTTAAAGAAGATTATCTTGCTGGGTATACATTTAAAACAGAAGACAACCGTACCATTCGTTCTTCGACTTCATTAATTCGTGATTCGAAGAAAAAGGTGATCGGGGCATTCTGTATCAATTTTGATGTTGAAGCATTGAATCAAATGCAGCAATTTATGGATACTTTTCTTTCTACAAAAGTTGAAGTTCAAGAGAATGAAACAACATCAAATGATGATCTTGAAAATGTGGAAGGAATCGTAGATCAATTGATTCAACAGATCATTCAAAACAGTGTCCACCCAGTTATGAAACGTCATGAAAAAATTGAATTAATAAGGTTCATGGATGAAAAGGGAATCTTTTTAATGAAAGGTTCAGTTGAGAAAGTCGCATCTATGTTAGGAATTTCTAAAGTCACCGTCTATAGCTATTTGGATGAAATCAAACATAAATCGAATGAAGGGGAAACGAAATGAAAAACATCCTTGAGGTAGGAAATCTAAAATCCAACGGACACTATGCATTCGCAACCATTCATCAAAACACGGTCTATGTTTCAGGACAATTTGCCATCAATCCTGAAACGAGAGAAAAAGAATTCGGCCCCATTGAAGAAGAGACATTACAAGCGCTTAAGAATGTGGAGATGATTGTAGAAGCAGCCGGAAGTAAAAAAGAAAAGATTTTGCGTATGACATTATACATTTCTGATATTGAACTATGGGACAAAGTAGATGCGGTTTACACTGAATTTTTCGGTGAACATCAACCAGCACGTACTGTTGTACCAACGAATGAATTACATTTTGGTTTCAAAATTGAAATTGATGCTATTTCTTATATTTAGAATATTTTTTTGCCCATGATATATAAAAAAGTATATTTTATATAAAAAATTATCCAAAGGGGGTTGATGATTGATGAATCAATTGATTTGTAACCATTGCGGTAAAAAGTATGAGATGACACCAACTTTATGGAAATGTGATTGTAACGGCGTATTAAACCTGGTGAAAGATACCCCTCAAATAGATATTGCGGTTTGGAATCACTACCCAAACTCATTATGGCGTTATGTTGAAACCATGCCATTTTCAAAAGGGTCAAAGACTTGGGAATCTGTGACAATGGGTGAAGGTCAAACTCCGTTAATCGTTTTAGATCCTCATGAGCCAAACACTTATGTAAAAATTGATTATATGATGCCTACGCTATCCTTTAAAGATCGAGGAGCTGCTGTTTTAATGACAAAGGCAAAGGAATTAGGGGTAGCAAAAGTCATTGCGGATAGCAGCGGGAATGCAGGAACGGCGATTGCCGCTTATGCAGCTCGTTGCGAGATTGCATGTGACATCTATCTAAGCGATGAAACTTCACCTAAAAAGATCGCTCAAATAAAAGCCCATGGAGCAACGATTAAAGAAATTCGCGGTACACGAGAGGATATTGCAGCAGCGGCGCAAAAAGCAGTAGACGCCGAAAACGTTTTTTATGCAAGCCATGTGTATAATCCTTATTTTTTTGAAGGAACAAAAACATACGCCTATGAAATTTATGAACAAATAAAAGGAGCACCTGATGCATTAATCATTCCGGTTGGAAATGGTACTCTCCTCCTAGGTGCATATTACGGTTTTAAAGAGTTATTTGAAAATGGTTTAATTCAAAAAATACCGAAAATCATTGCCATACAAGCGAAAAACTGTGCTCCTCTCGTGAAAGCTTTTCAAAATGCGAAAGATTCAGCATCGCCTGTTACGAATACAGGAACTTTGGCAGAAGGTATAGCCATTGCTGCCCCGGCGCGCTCCAAACAAATTCTAGAAGCTGTACAAGATACCAATGGTACATTTATAGATATTGAAGAGGATGAGATATTGAATGCACGCTCTAAACTAAGTGAGAAAGGATTTTATGTGGAAGTGACATCTGCAGTCAATTTTGCTGGCTACATGAAATATAAAAAAGAAGCAAAAGAAACAATCGTCATACCTCTTTGCGGTGCAGGAATTAAATCAAAATAACCAGATATGACTAATACAACTGATCCGGAATTGGCCAGATGATGATATAGATAAAATGAACGCTCTCTATAAATAGAAGGGTATCTCAAAAGAGATGCTCTTTTTCTTGCCTAAATGTACAATCCCTTTTGCCCAAAAGTACAATTTTAATCAAGTATTTCATTACGTAGAATAAAGAGGTGAATATCATGAATTCGATGAAAAAGGAGTAAGTGAATGGCTAAATTTTTATATAACTTAGGAAACTTTGCTTTTACTAAGCCGAAACGAATGTTAATCGGTTGGTTACTTATTTTAGCAGCTGTAGTTGCAGCAACAATAGGGACAGGCGTTTCATTTAATGGAGATATGTCGATTCCAGGAACAAAATCTGAAAAAGCGATGGATCTCTTGGAAAAGAAGTTCCCAGCAGGTGATGATGAGGGAACGATTCGTCTAATATTTAAAGCACCTAAAGATGAAACTTTAGAAGCAAAGAAAGTGAAACATAAAATTAATGAGACGATAAAAGAAATTAAAAAGGATAAAGCAGTTAAGCAGGTGACCGATTTATATGAGACCTTTACGATAAGTAAAGATAAGAAAATAGGATATGCGGATATTACGTATCGAGTGAAAGCGGACAAGGTAAAGGAATCCTCAAAAGAGAAAGTATTAAATAGCATAAAGATTTCAAAAGATGCGGGCATCCAAACGGAATTAGGCGGCTCCGTGACATTCTCTGAAATTGAAGTAGGTGGCATTTCTGAAATCATAGGGATTATCTTCGCCTTCTTGATTTTAGCCTTTACATTTGCTTCACTTTTGGTCGCAGGATTACCAATATTGACGGCTGTGATTGGGTTAGTAATAGGTGTGATGGTCATTTTAATCACCTCAAACTTTGTAGACATGTCTGCATTTAGTCTCACATTAGCGGTGATGATTGGTCTTGCAGTAGGAATTGATTATGCGCTGTTTATCATTTCAAGATATCGACAGCTGTTAGCAGAAGGCTACAATTTGAATGAGGCTGCTGCTAGAGCTGTGGGTACCGCAGGAAGTGCTGTATTATTTGCGGGCGTCACTGTCATTGTTGCATTATGTGGACTTGTATTAGTTGACATACCGTTTCTAGGTATCATGGGCCTTGTGGGAGCCTTTATGGTACTATCTGTTATGCTTGTTTCCCTCACGATTGTTCCAGCTATACTAGGGCTTCTTGGAGATAAGGTGAGTCCTTCTAGGAAAAATAAGTTATTTTCTAAATTACAGCCAAAAAAAGAGAAAAAAACAATGGGCTGGGGAAGATTTATTCAAAAGCATCCGGGTAAAATAATGCTAGGTGTCATTTTATTGACAGGATTGATAAGCTGGCCAGCACTTCATATGGAGCTTGGTCTTCCGGATAACGGTATGAAAGGCAAAGAAACAACTGAACGTAAAGGATACGATCTTTTAGCAGAAGGTTTTGGCAAGGGGTTTAATGGACCACTTGTTGTCATCATAGATGCCTCTCAAGCAGATAAAACGATGAAGTCCAAGTCCATCGAGAAATCATCAAAATTGTTAGAAAAAATGGATGGTATCAAACAAATCACGCCGGCGATCCCTGATCCATCGGGTGAGTACGCAATGTTAACAATCTTACCTAGAAGTGGTCCGGAGGATAAAGAAACGAAGCAATTAGTGAAAGACATTCGAAATGTATCGAGTGTGACTGACACAAAGTTTCTTGTGACTGGTTCTACTGCCGTGAATATAGATATTTCAGATAGACTCAGTGAAGCATTGCCAAAATTTGCAGGAGTCATTATTGGATTTGCTTTTGTGTTAATGATTCTTGTATTTAGATCATTCCTTGTTCCATTAAAGGCTGTACTAGGGTTTTTAATGACATTAACTGCTACATTAGGTTTTGCTGTCTTTGTTTTACAGGATGGACACCTTGCCCCATTGTTTGGAATACCTGCAGCAGGACCGTTGTTAAACTTTATGCCTGTACTAGTGACAGGAATATTATTTGGTCTTGCAATGGATTATGAAGTATTTTTAGTTAGTAGAATGAGGGAAGAATTCCTTCTATCTCATGATGCAAAGAAATCTGTTATTTCTGGATTACAGCATAGTGGCAGGGTTGTAACTGCAGCAGGCTTAATTATGATTTTCGTTTTCGCAAGCTTTATTTTTGCTCAAGACTTGATTATTAAAACAATGGGATTAACATTGGCATTTGGGGTTTTATTCGATGCATTTGTCATTAGAATGACCTTTATCCCTGCTTGTATGATGCTATTAGGGCGGGCAAATTGGTACTTACCAAAATGGCTGGCACGATTGCTTCCGCATATTGATATTGAAGGAGAGTCAATTGCCCAAAAAGAAAAGAAGATTATATAATGTATTCTTTTTAAAATGTTAAAATCCTAATACCGCCATTGCCTCTTTAAAAGGCGGGCGGTATTTTTCGTGTTATGATGGGGTTTGGAAGGTGAGAGTTTATGGTTAAGAAACGGATAGACCCTTTTAATGAAATGATCTATTCCCGAATTCCCGCGTTATTATGGGGCGTTCTTGTTTATGCTGCAGCGATGATTTTTCAGTTTTTAACAGCATCTTTATCGCTTTCAAGTTTGTTTTTTTCGGGCCTTATCGCGATCCATCTCATTTTGCACTGGTGGTCATTTTATTGGTTTAAGAAGAAGCCTTGGATTTATTTCTTCATACAAGGAATCGTTATTTTACTTTGTGTTTTAGCTATGCAAGCTGCCTCTCCTGTTATTTTAATTGGTCTTTTACCGTTATTAATTGCTCAAAGCATCGGTGTATACTATCATACATTAAAGATTATTTTGACAGGACTTTGTTTTTATGTACTTTTTTTTCTAGCTCTTATTTTGGTTAATGATACAGATGATCTGACTGTCTACATTCCGATTTTATTTCTTATCCTTATTGTGGTCGTTGCATACTCTATCTTATTTTTTAGACAAGTAAAGGCTAGAATTCGAACTCAAACGTTTCTAAAGGAACTCGAACTCGCACATCAGCAGGTGGAGGAGTTAACCCTTGCTAATGAGCGTCAAAGAATGGCGAGAGATTTACATGATACCCTTGCACAAGGGCTTGCAGGCATTATTATGCAATTGGAAGCTGTTCAAGCACATTTAGAGACTCAAAATACCCAGCGTGCTCAAAGCATTATCAAGGGCTCAATGAGCCAAGCGCGAAAAACATTAGGTGAGGCACGATTGGTGATCGATGATCTTCGGAAGGATCGTCATGATCAATACGATTTAACTGAAACAGTGAAAAATGAAGTAAATCGATTTATGACAGCAACGAACATCACAATTCGTACAAAGATCTCTGTACCTCAGAATATGTCGCCTTTTTTTATTGAACATACCGTTTATATTATAAAAGAATGCTTAACGAATATTTCAAAACATGCGAAAGCAAGCCATGTCGAGTTAGTGTTGGTACAACAAGGTGATCACATCCATTTGGAAATAGCAGACAATGGAGTGGGATTTGATGAGAAAAAACGAGAATCCACTTTTGGACATTACGGCATCATTGGTATGTCAGAACGTGTTCGGCTGCTTGGTGGAGAGATCCATTTGAAAAGTAAAAAAAATGAAGGTACACAAGTAATAGTGAACATACCTTTGAAAAAGGAGTAAATACAGTGTCTTATCGAATTGTGATTGTTGATGATCATTATGTTGTGAGAGAAGGATTAAAATTAATTCTTGAAACAGACGAAAGATTTGAAGTTGTTGGAGAAGCAGAAGATGGAGGAAAGGGGATAGATGTCATAAAAGAAAAATCCCCAGACCTTGTATTACTTGACCTCAACATGCCTATGATGAGCGGGCTTGATATGCTTAGAGAAATGCAGACTCTTCAAATAAAAGTTCCTGTACTCATTCTGACTACTTATAATGAAGAAAAATTAATGATCCAAGGGTTACAGCTTGGTGCAAAAGGCTACCTCTTAAAGGATGCCAGCAGAGAAAACTTATTTAATACAATTGAAGCGGCCATCAGAGGAGACATTTTACTTCAATCAAATGTGGCCTCAAAGGTATTTGAATCAACCGTACACAAAGAACCTCAAGTAAAATTGAAAACAGACAACCACTTGCTTACCGAAAAAGAAATGCTCGTTTTGCAAGCAGTAGCTAGAGGGTTTCGGAGTAAGGAAATTGCATTTGATATGGGAATTTCCGAGAGAACTGTAAAAGCACATTTAACAAACATTTATCAAAAACTAAATGTGACATCAAGAGCTGAAGCCATTAAAACATCAATTGAATTAGGAATCATTCATTTTTAGATAATTGAACAAACAGGAGTGAAAGCCACTCTTGCAGAAAGCACTTTTGTACAAACCTATGAGCTTGGGAAATAATAAAGAGACTACTTTAGGTAGTCTTTTTTTAAAAAGCATGGAGTTAGACTCTATAAAAGAAAGAAGGTATGTGGGCTTTGGTTGAAGAAGTCTAATAAACAATGAAGTAAGATTATAAACAAAGGAGAAACCTATGCAACATGATCTTCTGAATCAATTATTAAAGATAACAGATGAAGAGGAACTGATTCTACAAAACAGAAGAGAGATAAATAAAGACATTTATACCAATCAGTCTAATTTTATTATAGAAAGTCAAAAATTTCTCAATCAAGAGAGTATGATTACGGTTCGAAAACATACACGCTTTGTGGATTTTCCTAAACATAAACACGACTACATTGAGATTAATTATGTTTACAATGGACAGTATAACCAAAAAGTAGGGAATCAAAGAATAAATTTGCAACAAGGGGAGCTGTTATTTTTAAACCAGCATATTGAGCATGAAACTCAAGCTTGTGCAGAAGAAGACATTATTATTAATTTTATCATTTTACCTCATTTTTTTGATTTTATCTTTTCGTTTTTAACGACTGAAAACAGAATTAGTAATTTCTTAATTAACAGTTTATATAACAGTACTCAAAATGGACAATTCCTTTACTTTAAAGTTTCAGAAGTAGAAAGCATTCAAGAATTAATAAAAAAAATTATTATTGAAATTATGTCTCCTGCTTTTATGTCTGAATCCACCATTAAATTGTATATGGGTCTTTTAATGGTGGAGTTAATTAAACACGCTGATAAGGCCGAACATACAGAAGACAATCCTGTACAACATTATTTAATTGTTGAAGCATTAAAGTATATTGATGAACATTTCCAGAGTGCATCACTGAATGAATTAGCCACAAAATTAAGCCAGCCCGCTTATGCTTTAAGTAAAGAGATTAAAAAGGCTACCAACTATACATTTAAAGAATTACTTCAAGAAAAACGTTTAAATAAAGCGAAAGAGTTACTGGAAAGTACAGATATGCCAATTGCCTCTGTCATAGATCAAGTTGGATATGATAATGTAAGTTATTTCTATCGGATTTTTAAGAACAAATATCATCAGACACCAAAGCAATTCAGAGAACACTTAGCAAAAAAATAAGATGCTGCTAAATGTTCTTTTTTATTTTAAACAGTTGCAAATAAGGACAATAAATAAATCATTTTAGACATTATTTTCTCCTTTTAGCTGGCTTAATATAAAGACATAAGCAAACGCTTTCATGCAAAGGGTGATTAAAATGAAGAAATGTTGTTTAGCAGTTGATATTGGTGCTTCTAGTGGAAGATTAATAGCGGGTCATCTTGAAGATGGACTTTTAAATCTAAAAGAAATCCACCGTTTCGAGAATAAAATGGTCCAAAAAAATGGCCAGTTTTGCTGGGAGCTTGATCGATTATTTGAAGAAATAAAAAAGGGAATTCATCAATGTAGTGAAATGGGATTATCTCCAGAAAGTATCGGTATTGATACATGGGCAGTAGACTTTGTTTTACTAGATGAATGGAACAAACCTTTAACAGATTTTGTTGCCTATCGCGATTCGAGAACAGACGGGATGATGGATGAGGTTTTTAAAACATTTATGAAGGAACGTCTGTATCTAGAGACAGGAATTCAATTTCAAAAATTTAATACGATTTATCAACTTTATTCAATCAAACAAAATCATCCGGAGATTTTAGAAAATGCAAAATCTTTTCTAATGGTTCCTGACTATTTTCATTATTTATTAACAGGAAAAAAGGCAAACGAATACACAAATGCCACTTCAACTCAGCTGGTTAATGCTTTCACAAAGAAATGGGATCATGAAATATTAGATCAACTAGGCATGAACAAAGAAATGTTCCAAGAAATTCATACCCCCAAAACAGTGTTGGGTACATTGACTGAAGATTTAATAGAGGAATTCGGCTTTAATATGAAGGTTATTCTCCCAGCCACTCACGATACTGGTTCAGCTGTCATTTCGGTTCCTGAGCAGGAAGAAACAATCTATATTAGTTCAGGAACGTGGTCTTTAGTTGGTGTAGAAAATCATTTTCCAATATGTATTACAAAAGCTTTAGATTACAATTTCACCAATGAGGGCGGCATTGATTATCGCTATAGATTTTTAAAGAATATTATGGGGCTTTGGATGATACAAGAAGTGAAAAGAAATTATAAAAATCAATTTTCTTTTGCAGAGTTGGTCGTCTTAGCTAATCAGGCTCAAACATTTAAATCCATCGTTAATGTAGATGATCCACGGTTTTTAAAGCCAGAAAATATGATTCAAGAGATTCAAAGTTATTGTCAAGAAACAAACCAGCCAATTCCATCTAGACCTGGAGAAGTAGCAAAATGTGTGTTTGACAGTTTAGTATGCAGCTACCAGCAAGCCATTAATCAAATTGAAGAAATTTTTGAAAGAACATTCAATCAAATTAATGTGATCGGAGGGGGTTGCCAAAATGAACTGTTAAATCAACTAATTGCTGACGCAACAAAAAAAGAAGTATACGCTGGTCCAGTTGAAGCAACCGCCATTGGAAATATTGTAACGCAGTTAATGGCAGTTGGCGAAATTGTAGATATAAAAGAAGCAAGAACAATCATTAAGAACTCTTTTAAGGTTAAAAAATACACACCTTTAACAGTAACGACACCGTAAAAAAGAAAGGAAGAATATCACATGACAATAAGAGAAAATTATGAGATTGCGAAAAAAGAATATGAAAAATGGGGAATCAATGTTGATGAAGTATTGGAACAATTAAAACATGTACCGATTTCCATTCATTGCTGGCAGGGAGATGACATTGCTGGATTTGAAGTAAATAAAGGAGAATTGTCAGGTGGAATTGATGTAACGGGAAATTATCCTGGTAAAGCAACCACACCTCAACAACTAAGAGCAGATTTAGAGAAAGCGTTGTCTTTAATTCCTGGAAAACATCGTGTGAACTTACATGCCATTTATGCGGAAACAAATAGAGAAGTCGTTGAAAGGGATCAATTAGAGCCAAGACACTTTGAAAACTGGGTGAAATGGGCTAAAGATCAAGGTGTAGGCTTAGATTTCAATCCAACATTATTCTCACATGAAAAAGCAGCAGATGGGCTAACGTTGTCTCATCCTGATGAACATATCAGAAATTTTTGGATCAATCATTGTATCGCCAGCCGCAAAATTGGTGAGTATTTTGGTAAAGAATTAGGAACAGCATCCTTAACAAATATTTGGATTCCAGATGGTTATAAAGATATTCCAAGTGATCGACTAACGCCTCGTCAACGGTTAAAAGATTCGTTAGATAAGATTTTTGAAGAGGAGATCAATGAAAACTATAATCTTGATGCCGTTGAAAGTAAGTTATTCGGTATTGGTTCTGAATCTTATGTGGTTGGATCGCATGAATTTTATCTTGGATACGCATTAAAGAATAATAAACTATGTTTATTAGATACAGGACATTTCCATCCGACTGAAATGGTATCAAACAAAATTTCATCTATGCTGCTTTACAGTGACAAGCTTGCCCTTCATGTTTCTCGTCCTGTTCGCTGGGACAGTGATCATGTTGTGACGCTGGATGATGAGTTACGTGAAATTGGTCTCGAAATTGTTCGAAATCAAGCATTGGATAAAGTGATGATTGGCCTTGATTTCTTTGATGCAAGTATTAACCGAGTTGCAGCATGGACAATTGGAACAAGAAACATGATTAAATCGTTACTATATGCAATGTTAGTACCAAATGAACATTTAAAAGAGTTACAGGAAGATGGAAACTTTACAGAAAGATTAGCATTAATAGAGGAATTCAAAACGTATCCTTTCGGTGCAATCTGGGATTACTATTGTGAAAAAATGGGCGTGCCTGTAAAAGAAACATGGCTGGAAGAAGTGAAACAATATGAGCAAGATGTATTAACAAAAAGAAACTCTGTATTAGCCTAAAAAATCATGAAAGGCTAACTAGTAAATTTACAAAGAGATACAGTCAGGGGAAGGGTCTAATAGATCAATTCCCCTGTTTATATTACAAGGATTCCTTTTTAGATGAATAGGTTACAACTCAATGTTTTTTCCACTCTACGCGTGCTATAGGGTTAATTGAAGGGAATCATATTCATCTCACATGGAGAATACACAATAAAATACTTATGAGAGAAGGGTCCTGCTTTTATTTTTCAGTCATCAGCCGACCAGGTAAATCTAAATATTCGTTAAGAGGAGGTTTTAAAATTGAAAGTGAGCTTATTTATTACATGTTTAATTGATACTTTCCAGCCAAATGTCGGTAAGGCAACAGTTGAGATACTTGAACACCTTGGTTGTGAAGTATCATTTCCTACATCACAAGTATGTTGTGGCCAGCCCGCCTATAATAGTGGCTATGTTGCCGAAGCCAAGCAAGCAGCGAAAAATATGATCCAAACCTTTGAAGATGCAGAGTATATAGTAACTCCCTCTGGTTCTTGTGCAGCGATGTTCCACGAATATCCACATATATTCAAAGGAGATTTTCAATGGGAGGAGCGAGCAAGGCGTCTTGCTGAGAAAACGTATGAACTAACTCAATTTATCGTAGAGGTGTTAAAGGTTACAGATGTAGGGGCACGTTTAAAAGGGAAAGCGACCTATCATACATCTTGTCATATGACACGTTTGCTAGGTGTGAAGGAAGCACCTTTTACGCTGCTTTCTAATGTAAAAGAATTAGAGGTTGAGCACCTTCCCAACGCCCAAAATTGCTGTGGATTTGGTGGAACTTTTTCTGTGAAAATGATGCCAATATCTGAACAAATGGTAGACGAAAAAGTGGAAAGTGTTGAACAGACAGGTGCGGACTATTTAATTAGTGCAGATTGTGGATGTTTAATGAATATTGGAGGACGAATAGAACGTTTAGGAAAATCAGCGCGGGTACTGCATATTGCAGAGGTATTAAATAGCCGTTAATTCAAGGGGGGAACACGACATGAGCATGAAAATTAGTGATAAAAAATTTAATGAACGTATTGATAAAGGAATCCAAGATTCTACGATGCGTGAAGCTGTGTCTACAGCTCAAGAACGCCTGTATACACGTCGTTTGGCAGCTAGTGAAGAGCTTGGGAACTGGGAAGAATGGCGCGATTTAGGGGAGCAAATCCGTCAACACACGCTGGAGAATTTAGATTATTACTTAATGCAATTAAGTGAAAATGTTACAAAACGCGGGGGACATGTCTTTTTTGCGAAAACAAAAGAAGACGCCGCTCAATACATGAAGGAAGTTGCAGAAAAAAAACAAGCCAAGAAAGTCGTGAAATCCAAATCAATGGTAACCGAAGAAATCGAAATGAATAAAACACTAGAAGACATAGGTTGTGAAGTGGTAGAAAGTGACCTTGGCGAATACATTTTGCAAGTTGATGATCGTGAACCACCTTCCCACATTGTAGCGCCGGCTCTTCATATGAAAAAAGAACAAATTCGTGATGTATTTAAAGAAAAACTAGGTTATGGAAAGTCGGAAGATCCTTACGAGATGACAAAATTTGTTCGTAAAATCCTGCGCGAAAAATTTCTTGAAGCAGAAATCGGTGTCACCGGTTGCAACTTTGCCGTTGCAAATACAGGATCAATCTGTTTAGTGACCAATGAAGGAAATGCCGATCTTGTAACTGCTATTCCAAAAACGCAAATCGCTGTAATGGGAATGGAACGTCTTGTACCAACAATGGAGGAGCTGGATGTACTCGTTGGATTGCTTTGCAGAAGTGCAGTAGGGCAAAAGCTAACGAGTTACATTACAACAGTAGGGCCTAAATATGAAGAAGAGGCAGATGGTCCAGAAGAATTTCACCTTGTTGTCGTTGATAACGGCCGTTCTGAAATCTTAGGGTCTGAGTTCCAACAAGTATTACAATGCATCCGTTGTGCGGCATGTATTAATGTATGTCCAGTATATCGTCATGTCGGAGGACATTCTTATGGCTCTATCTATCCGGGGCCAATTGGTGCAGTATTAAGTCCACTTTTAGGTGGATATGACGATTATAAAGAACTGCCATATGCATCAACTCTTTGTGCAGCATGTACTGATGCTTGTCCAGTTAAAATTCCGCTACACGAACTACTTTTAAAACATCGTCAAGTAATTGTTGAAAAAGAAGGACGTGCTCCTCTAGGTGAGAAACTAGCGATGAAAATGTTTGGAATGGGAGCATCATCTGCTGCTCTATACAAACTAGGTACAAAAATGGCACCTACAGCTATGAAGCCCATTGTATCAGGAGATCGAGTCTCCAAAGGAATTGGCCCATTAAAAAATTGGACTGAAATTCGAGAATTCCCAGCTCCAAGTAAAGAACGTTTTCGAGACTGGTTTGACAATCATAAAAAAGGTGGTGAAAAGTAATGAGAGGAACAGCTCAAAATCAGGAAGTTTTTTTAAATCATGTGGCTAAACAGCTGGGACGGGAAAGACGAATAAGTGGTGTTGTACGTCCAGAGTGGAAGAATAACGTAAACTGGGATGTAATGAAAGGTTATACAGAAAAGGAGTTAATCGCTACGTTCACAGAGCACTGCAGCAAAATTCATACCACTGTTTTTGAAACAACAAAAGATCACTTAGCTGAAGATTTAAAGAAAATTGTTGCTGAACATGGCGGGGGGCCCGTAATGACAGCCCAAGATTCACGTTTCAAAGAATATGGCTTAACAGATTTACTTGAAAAAGAATGGCCGGAAGAAAATATAGAGGTACATGTATGGGATTCAAAAAGAGGACGTGAAGCGAATCATTCCCTCGCCGAAAAAGCCAATATTGGTATTACATTCAGTGACTATGCACTTGCCGAGTCAGGAACAATTGTTGTAAAAACTCATGAGGGACAAGGGCGGGCACTTCACTTTTTGCCGACTGTCTATGTCACGATTATCCCGCGTGAAACGATTGTGGCACGTATTACACAGGCTGTTTCTGACCTAAACCAACGTGTGGAAAAGGGAGAAGCTGTTGCTTCTTGTATTCACTTTATTTCTGGACCAAGTAATTCTGCAGATATCGAAATGAATTTGGTCGTAGGTGTGCATGGACCTTTAAAAGCTTTTTATTTCATTGTGTAAGGTTGGTTGATATAAAAAATAGAGTTTCCATTTGGAATCTCTATTTTTTATTGTAGTAAGGAGAGCAGAGGGGAGGCAGAAAAATAACCAAGCTTCTCAAAGAAAGCTTGGCTATTTTTTTAAGCGCTGTATCGTTCTTTTTCAATTTCTTTTAATGATTTTCCTCTTGTTTCTGGCGCCATGACTAATCCAATAATTGCAGCAATTACAAGAAACCCAATCATAATAGAACCTGATATTTTAAATCCTAATGTAGAAATCATCGTTGGAATCACAAGTGATATAAGGCCAACGGCTACACGCGCTGTACAAAAAAGGAATCCTTGTGCCTTTGCACGGTATTTTGTATGAAATAACTCACTTGACCAAAGACCATAAAATGCTTGAGCACCAAAACCAGCTGCAATTCCCCATAATATTACAAATATAAGCAGTTCAGTCATGCCCATTCCGCCATACGTAAGAGTAGCCCAAGCAGCAATCCCCATTGCCGCTCCTATGCCATACAATACACGTCTGTTCACTTTATCACCTAGTTTAATAAAGACAAAGTACGTTCCTAAAACGGTCAAAATCCATAAAAACGCTTGTAATAAATTTGCTTGTGATGATGAAAGCCCTCCAACGGTCTGATAAATATACGGCATGAAGTATCCCATTACACCAGCTACTAAGTTCCAAAAGCAATAGATCCCTAGTAATAAAATAATGGCATGACGGTTTGCTTTGATTGTGAATAATTCTTTGACTGGACTTTTTAATTTTTCACCATTTGCTTTTTGATTCTCTTCTTTTTGTTTTTCTTCTTCCCATATTTTTGATTCACTAATTTGTTGTTGCATAATCCAAGTAATTAAAGCGATTACAAATAATTGACCAAAAATAATTCGGCTTCCTAAAAGACCTAATGGGGCCAAGGCGACAGAGAGGAGTAACGAAATAGCTGGACCAACCGACCACGCTAACTGTCCCCATCCTACACGAGATGCACGTTCATTTTCAGGCGCTTCTTCTGCTATATACGTCCAAGCAGCTGGAATGGCAGCTCCTACGGCTACTCCAGTAATAATGTAACCAGCTAACAACATGGGGAAGTTAAAAGACAACATCGTTAATAAGACACCAAACATATAGACCAATAAATCGTATTTATAAATTAACTTTCGCCCATATTTATCAACCAGAACGCCTCCTATGAGGGCTCCTGCAGCTGAAGCAAATCCATTAGCACTCAGCGCTCCTAATAATCCCAGTTTAAAGTCATTTAAATTTAAATATTCCATCCAGAGTGTCAGGCCGCCAGCAGCAGCTACGATGGATGCTGCCTCCAAATAATTTGACATTGCTACAGTAATAGTAGACTTTAATCCGCCTTTTGCATTACCAGCCATATTTAAATCTCCTCTCAAGTACCTTCAAACGATACATCCGTTTGAATGCCTGTATTTTTGCTGTCTTTGTTTTCCTAAAAAATTATGCTAAGTAAAACAATTCATTTAAATCTACAGAGCGTGGACTGTTATCTGAATTTGTCTCCATGATAGGTGCCATGTAATCCCACCATTTTTTACAAATATCACTTTTAGCCATCTGGTTCCATCTATCTTCATTTTCGATTTCCAAATAAGCAAACAATTGGCCACTTTCTTTTTCTAAGAAAATAGAATAGTTATGAGCTCCATGCTGTTTTAATGCCTCAACCATTTCCGACCATATTTCATCATGTCGACGTTTGTATTCATCAAATTGATCCTTGTGTACAAACATAATACTGGCTTTTCTTATCATCTCTCTCGCTCCTTGTACTGTAGAATAAATGAAAAAAATAAAGAAAGCGTTTGCAAAAAGCAATTTAATCTTCACAATAAAGTGATTTTTTCCCCTGATTTCTGCAAAATCTTTATTTTTCTTTGTTTATATGGTCATATTATTATAAAAACAAAAATAAAACAACATTTTTTTATTATTGGTTTTTGTTAATGTTGATTACGAGAGGGGTTCATCATAAATAAGGCAAGATAAAATTGTGGATATAGAAAAAGACAAACCTATATAGGTTTGTCTTGAACACGTATATACACAGAAAAGGAGAGACCTTAATCTTCTATTTGGATTTGACTATGAAGCAGATTCACTCATCAAGGCTACAGAAGTAACATTAATATTTTTATCACGTAAAATGGCATGTGCATCATTGCTTAGTTTATCGTCAACAATAATGCGGCTAATATCACTTAATGAAGAGATATGAGAAAATTCACGGGATCCAAACTTACTAGAGTCGACCATTAAAATGGTCTCATGTGACCGTTCAATCATTTTTCTTTTTAAGAGAGCCTGCCACTCATTTGAATCACTTAAGCCGCTATTTAAGTCAATACCCTTACAGGATAAGAACCCTTTATTCACATGATAATTTTCCAGTGAGCGCTCTGCTAGAGGTCCTACGTAGGACAACGATTTAGGAAGGAGGAGACCTCCTGTTGAGATCACCTGAATTTTTTCTTTCTTACTTAATTCTATGGCTACCTTAATGGAGTTGGTGATAACAGTCAAAGGAATATTCGGAAGGATTTTTGACATGTACCATGCAGTGGTACTTGCGTCAAGGATAATACGGTCGCCTTCTTCAACTTGCTTCACAGCTTCACGTGCAATCACTTTCTTTTCTAATACATTCGTAATTTCTCGCTCTGAAAAATCAACTTCTGATTCTTTTTCCTCAATACTAACTGCTCCGCCGTGGCTTCGCCGCAACTTATTTTCTTTCTCTAATTTTTCAAGATCACGGCGAATCGTTTCATCTGTCACAGAAAAAATTTCGCTTAATTCTGATACACGAATGCTGGATCGTAAATTAACTAAATCTACTATTTTTTGATGCCTTTCAGCTAATAACATGTGTAACTTCCTTTCGCTTTTAAATATGAATAAAAGAAAAACAGCATAAAATTGCCTATAAGGTTGTTGTTTTGTTTTTATTTTTGTTTGTTTTCATCATAACATACTTATAACTTCAAAAAAATGACCTTAAACAGCAGCAAGGTTTAGTATTTAACGCGAATGAAACAGCATTGTATCATTCATAAAATAACCACTTATATCACAATCAAAACAAACACAAACAAAGATAAAATGTTTGTTTGTGTTGACTTAATGTGTTTCTCGAAGTAATATGAGGATGTAAACGCTTTTGCATGAGTTTATCAAAAGTATAATTTTTATTTAGAAAGATATATATCAATGAAAACAAGGGAGAAGATGGAGATGAAAGACCTTTTGACAAAGAAAAATATACTAAAAGCACCTTTCCTTCAAGAAATGACCAAAACGACAGCAAACCTATATCGCTTAGGTTGGGATGAACGAAATGGCGGGAATATTAGTTATTTATTAAAAGAAGACGAAGTAGCAGAGTACCTTGACGTTCATGATGTGAAACGAACGGTGCCGATGATTTTTAATGGTGCTGAGTTAGCAGGGAAATATTTTATTGTGACGGGTTCGGGGAAATATTTTAAAAATGTAATAGATGATCCAGCCGCTAACCTTGGTATTATTCGTATAACTGAAGATGGCAAATCGCTTGATATTTTATGGGGGTTAGAAGAGGGAGGCGTTCCAACAAGTGAGCTTCCATCACATTTAATGAGCCATATTGAAAGATTAAAAGCAGATCCAAACCATCGTGTGATCATGCACTGTCATGCAACAAACCTTATTGGTATGACATTCACACACAGCTTGGATGAAGTAGCATTTACAAAAACTTTATGGCAGATGTGTACCGAATGCATTGTTGTATTCCCAGAAGGAATTGGTATTATTCCATGGATGGTTCCAGGAACTGATTCAATTGGAGAAGCTACAGCTGCAAAAATGAAAGATGTTCGTTCAGTTATTTGGCCACACCACGGAATTTTTGGTGCTGGAACTACAATGGATGAGACATTTGGGTTAATTGAAACAGCTGAAAAAGCTGCGGAAGTATACACAGTTGTATGTGCACAAGGAAGCGTGAAACAAACCATTACAGATCAACAGCTTCAAGACTTGGCAGATGCTTTTGGTGTTGTGCCAAGACAAGGAGTTTTAAATCTATAAAAATAGTCTTTCCTACAATCCAATATTAGGAGGTTTCAGTAAATGAACTCACAAACCAATGTTAAACAATTTCAAATGTACATTAATGGAGAATTTGTAAATGCTAGCTCTGGCGAAGTGATACAGGTGTTAAATCCGGCAACTGAAAAAGTGATTTCAGAAGTGCCAAGTTGTTCTAAAGAAGAGGTTCAAGAAGCGATTGAGTTTGCAGAAGCTGCACAAAAAGAATGGAAAAAGAAACCGGCTGCTGAGCGTGCAAAGTATTTAACACGTTTAGCTGAAGAAATTCGAAAAAATAGAGATTTTCTTGCACGCGTCATTTCAGAAGAACAAGGAAAAGTACTTGCTCTCTCTACTACAGAAGTTGATTTTACTGCTGAGTACATTGATTATATGGCAGGTTCAGCAAGGACGTACGAAGGGGAAATTCTTCAAAGTGACAGACCAAATGAAAATATAATGATCTTTAAAGAGCCAATCGGGGTTGTAGCTGGCTTTTTACCATGGAATTTCCCATTCTTCCTTGTAGCGAGAAAGGCTGCGCCTGCATTGGTAACAGGGAATACCATTGTCATTAAACCTAGTAGTGATACGCCAAATAATGCAATAGAATTTGCAAAATTAGTAGATAAAGTGGGTATTCCAAAAGGGGTATTCAATCTTGTAACAGGGCGCGGAGATACAGTGGGAGACGAACTTGCTTCAAATGAAAAGATTGGTTTAGTCAGTTTAACAGGGAGCGTGGATGCAGGTGTAAGTGTCATGAAAGCTGCAGCTCAAAATGTAACAAAAGTCAGTCTAGAGCTTGGCGGTAAAGCACCAGCTATTGTAGCTGAAGATGCAGACATTGATTTAGCCGTGAAAGCAATTGTCGACTCACGTATCATTAATACGGGACAAGTATGTAACTGTGCTGAACGCGTGTATGTTCATGAAAGTATCGCCGATCCATTTATCAAAAAAATTGTCACATCAATGAAAAATGTGAAATATGGCAATCCTCTCGAAGATGAAGGTTTAGATATGGGACCACTTACAAATAAGCAAGCAATAGAATCAATTGAAGCGATGGTAAACCGAGCTGTTGAAGAAGGGGCCCAAGTGTTAACTGGTGGAAAACGTGCAGATGTGACACCTGGATATTACTATGAACCAACAGTCCTCGTGAATGTAAAACAAGATTCAGAAATTGTACAGGAAGAAGTATTTGGACCGGTTCTCCCGATTATGACGTTTAAAGATTTAGATGAAGCAATTGAGCTTGCGAATGATTGCCAATATGGATTAACATCATCTATCTTTACACAGAATTTAGATACAGCGATGCGTGCTGCAAATGAGTTACTATTTGGAGAAACGTACATTAACCGTGAAAACTTTGAAGCCATTCAGGGATTCCACGCAGGTCGTAAGAAATCTGGAATTGGCGGAGCAGATGGTAAACATGGTTTAGAAGAATTTTTACAAACTCATGTTGTTTATTTGCAGCATAACTCAAACAAAAGATAAGAGAAAGACAACTTAATATTTCATGAGATTTATCAATGTTCTAAGAGTATCTCAAGAGAGATGCTCTTTTTTTGACTGAATGTACACCCTTTTGCCTAAAAGTACAATTTCACTCAACGTCTAACTATTTTTTCATTTGTTCTTCACCCCAATAGCAAATCGCATCTAATACAGGGATCAATGATAATCCCTTTTCCGATAAACTATATTCTACTTTTGGAGGCACTTGAGGATATTCTTTACGATTAATTAACTGATCTGCTTCAAGCTCTTTTAGTGTATTGGTTAATGTTTTAAAAGAGATTGCCCCAAGCATTCGTTTCAACTGATTATAGCGAATAGGCGCATTGTTTGCATATAAAGCATACAGTACCGTCATCTTATATTTCCCGCCAATTAATGATAAAGTGTACCCAAATCCAGTTTCTTTTAGATCAGCATGAGCTGTAAAGGATTCTTTGGTCATTTCACACTCTCCTTTAGGTTAGTATCGCACTTTAATTACCGTACTTGTAGTACGTTATAGCATACAATAAAATGAATGTACATCAAAATATGATGAAAATAACAAAAAAGGGTGAATGAATCATGAAAACAATTGTCTATGCACATCCTTGGGATGGAAGCTATAATCATGCCATTTTGACTTCCATTACAGAAAATCTAGAAACAAAGAGAGAACCATTTCAAGTGATCGATTTATATAAAGATGGGTTTAATCCCGTTTTTTCAGCTGAGGAATTGAAGTATTTTCATAAAGGAGAAACGCCTGATCAATTAGTTAAGGATTATCAAAAGAAATTAAGGCAGTCAACTGAATTAATATTTATATTTCCTGTCTGGTGGTGGGATTTACCTGCAATTTTAAAAGGATTTATTGATAAAGTCATGTTAAGAGGTTTCGCATTCTTAGAAGATAAAAACACTGGGGCTTTAAAAGGTTTATTGACAAATATTAAAAAAACAACCGTGATCTCAACATCTACAACAGATAAGGATTATATAGAATCTGAAGGTGGGAATGCGATTCAAAGCGTTTTTATTAACAGAACTCTTGCTGACTTGGGACTTAAAAATGAAGACACCAAATGGATTCATTTTTCGAGAGTTAACTTAACAACAGATGAAAAGAGGAAAGTATTTTTAAACGAAATATCCCAAAGTATTTAATTTACTGTAGCAGCCAATAAGGAAAGGCACAACCTTTACGACCGATCTAATTTATTGAGAAGGTGGTAGAGGTTGTGAAATTAAATATCGACACTCAAATATGTATTCTCATTTCTTAGTTTACATAATATATATTCTAGGAAGTTAAACAAACAATGAATTTCTCTTGTCTCAAAATTAAGTATACTCATCTTATTGAGACAAAATAGAAAAAATCAAAATCCAACGTTATTCGCCAGATTTTGATTCATCAAGATATTTAATGATTTTCGCAGGATTTCCGCCAACCACCACATTTGCTGGAACATTTTTTGTCACAACGGCACCAGAAGCAATGACAGCATTATCGCCAATTGTGACACCTGGATTAATAATAGCACCGCCGCCAATCCATACATGGTTTCCAATGGTGACTGGTTTGCCGAATTCAATGCCTTTTGCACGTACTATCGGGTCAAGCGGGTGTCCAGCCGTATAAATATGTACATTCGGACCTAATAAACAGTGATGTCCAATGGTAATTTTGCACACGTCTAATAACACTGCATCAAAATTTGCAAAAAAATGCTCACCAATCTCGATATTGTATCCGTAATCGCACTGCAGTCTTCCTTCAAAAACGACATCATTTCCGCAAGCGCCTAATAATTCCTTTAAAATGGATGCTCTTTTTTCTTGCTGATTGGTTTGCTGATATGCGTATGTCAATTGTCTCGCTCTTTCACGATCTGCGATCAGTGTTTGGTCACTAGATACATAATGTTCTCCTTGAATCATTTTTTCCTTTTCACTTTTCATGTTGATCTCCTCCTCCCTTCTATTTAAATTGATGCGATATGATTACATCCTACCGCCCCCTTTATGTTTATTTTACCTTCTCATCATAAGAATTGGGAAGGAATGATTTCTTTTGACTAGAATTGACCTTGTTCCTCCAGCAAGTTATTTACGAATCAGCAAGTCTCATTTATAATCGAGTAGATTTGTTCAATAACATATATATCTTTAAATGTGAGGGATTAGATGGAATTAAAGTGGTATAAAGCAATTATTGTGATCTTTACGATGTCTGGGATCTCCATTTCTACATGGTTTTCACGGACACCGGAAGTGAGAGATTTATTACAAGCAAACACTGGAACAATGGGACTTATTTTACTCGGTTTATCCGTTGGTTCAATTGTTGGGCTTGTTCTTTCAAATGTATTCGTCCGCAAAAAAGGCGGCCGAGTGGCGATTGTGATCAGTGCTTTTTTGATGTTCCTTGGATTTACTACTCTTGCCATTGGTTCAACACTCTCTTCTATCTTTGTCGTCACTTCTGGTCTTTTTCTTTTTGGCGCAGGCTCTGGCATGTGCAATGTAGCGATGAACTTAGAAGGAACAGAGATTGAGTACAGCATCAAGAAAACCATTCTGCCTATATTGCATGCTTCCTTTAGCATTGGGACTTTAATTGGAGCAGGTGCTGGTATTCTTTTTATCCATTTAGGGGTTTCTGTATTGATACACCTTCTCGCTATTGCCCTTCTGCTTTTCCTCAGCATATTGGTTTGTACACGGTTTATTCCGCACGGGACAGGAAAGGATCAGCATGAGAAACAGTCCGATACAGTTGAGCCTACTCAAACGGCATGGCTGAACAAACGAACGATATCTCTTGCGATGATCGCCTTATGTCTTGCGTTTGTCGAAGGCTCCGCCAATGATTGGATTCCACTTGCAATGGTGGATGGCTACCAAGTTTCACATTCCATGAGTACGGTCATCTATGCTTTGTTTTTGTGCGGCATGATTAGCGGCAGACTGATCAGCGGACGTTTGATCGATCGCTTTGGCAGAGTATTATTGCTAAGAGTTGCGATTTTATCAGCAGCTGCCGGCCTATTCTTAGTCATTTTGAAGATTTCACTTGTTGTATGTATGATATCAATCTTTTTATGGGGACTTGGCGCATCTTTAGGCTTTCCGCTAACCATTTCTGCAGCAGGCGATGATAGCCGGTACGCTGTCAAACGCGTTAGTATTGTGACCTTATCTGGTTACACAGCCTCCCTTTCCGGTCCTCCTATTTTAGGGCTGCTTGCCAATCAGGTTGGACTCCTTCATGCCTTTATCTTTGTTCTATTTGCCATATGTATTGCAGGAATCTTTACTAAAGCTGTAGCAAAACCACATTCATTACAAGCGACTAAAAGTGTCTGATCCTTTGTGATCATGGCACTTTTTTTAAATTTAAAAAATAAAATTGAAACCTTTCATGAAGTGAAACAGTCCTATAGATGTCGTGATGTTTATCGCTTTTTTAAAGAGGGAAAGTAAAAAAATAAGACTTTTCAAATAACTGAAAACGTGGTAAGATCATGAAAATAACCAGGAAGGGGTGAGAAAAATGAAAAAAAATATGCTATTAAAATTAGGTGTTTTATGCATAGCACTTGCAAGTTTTCATTTGTTCTCAATGCCTCATTCCGTTCAGGTATACCATCATGCTAAGGTGGTTGCCGATCAAGAATCACATGAAATGAAAATCGTCCAGACAATGGGCGATGAAAAGAAACAAAAACATGTGAACGCAGTATTTGCCGCATTTACAGCACTGCTGATTATTGGCAGTATGACAGCTGGATTTGCACGCATCACTCATACTGATCGATTTGACCGGAAAAAGAAGCATTTACTTGCAGTGTTCTATCAATCTTCTTATTTCCGACAAGCTCGTGTTTAACCCAACCATCTAAATCAAAACAAAAATTGGGAGGTTTTACACGATGTTATTTTTCTTAAGAATTTTCATTCTAGGTCTTTTCTCTGTCACTTCACTTTCTCTTTTCGTTTACCAAGGAATTGAAGTAGTGCACGCCATTACAAGCATGTTTGGCAACCACGAGAGCTAAATGACCCGTATATAAAAGAAACCCCCTGCCAGTCGCAGGGGGTTTTCGTTTGCTTATTTATTGTCATCTGGTGCAGGTTCAGGTGTCAGAAGGACATGAGTCACTTCTCCCTGCTCTTCCTCATCTACAATAAATGATCCATTGCTATAGCGGTCATTTGCTCTTAAAGTAGAAATATCAAGTGGAATCGTTGTACCTTTTTCGGTATCTATCTCAAGTGTATCGTGCAGCGCTGCAGCGATCACAGCCACAATACGGTGCGGGTTTTTCTTTAATTCTCTCAGCATAAGAACTCCGCGTTTCGCTCTTGATGTTTTATCAAATTCAGAGAGGTTCATTCGCTTTACAGCCCCTCTTTGTGTCGTGAGCACAAGGACATCGTTTTTCGGATCAATGATCTGGCCAGAGACTACCTCGTCCCCTTCCTTCAAGTTGATTCCTTTGACGCCGGCCGCTCTCGGTCCAACAACACTTACTTCTTCTTCATCAAACCACAAACCGTAACCATTTTTCGTTGCAATAAACAATTCCTGCTGTCCTGTTGTGACATGAACATCGACGAGTTCATCGTCACCTTTTAGGTTCAAGGCAACAAGCGGTTTCGAATAACGCTGCGCCTTATATTGAAGAAGCTCTGTTTTCTTCACCATTCCGCCTTTCGTAAAGAATAAAAGATATGACGTTTCATCAAATTCTTTTATTGGAATGGCTTTTTGGATGGATTCCTCGCGATCAATCGAAATGATATTCGTAATATGCTGCCCCATGTCTTTCCAGCGTATATCTGGCAGCTGGTGAACAGGACAATAAATGTAGCTTCCTTTATTCGTAAACAGCAGAAGAACATCCGTTGTATTCATTTCAAACTGATGAATCAAACGGTCAGTATCCTTCATGCCAAAGTCCTTACCGTTAGAGGCAGCATAGGAGCGCTGGCTTGTCCGTTTGATGTAACCATCCTTTGTGACTGTGACGTATACATCCTCTGATGCGATCATCACTTCAAGGTTAATCTTAATTTCTTCGATTTTTTCCTCAATAACGGATCTTCTCTCATCAGCATATGTCTTTTTGAGCTTTTTCAGGCTGTTTGTAATGACCTTCAGCAGCTTTTTCTCGTTCGCTAAAATGTCTTCAAGCTCTGCTATGCGCACATCTAGCTCTCTTGCTTCGTCTCTTAATTGCGTAATATCTGTATTCGTTAAACGATATAACTGGAGTGAAACAATCGCTTCTGATTGTGCTTCTGTAAAGTCATATTTGGCCATCAAGTTGTTCTTTGCATCACGCTTATCATTAGAGGAGCGAATTGTGGCAATAACTTCATCTAAGATGGAAAGTGCCTTAATTAATCCGTCTACAATATGGTGGCGTTCCTTCGCTTTTCGAAGCTCGTACGCTGAGCGGTTCGTCACCACTTCTTTTTGATGGGCAATATATGCATCTAGTACAGTGGTGAGCGTCATTAAGGTCGGTCTTCGATTATGTATCGCTACCATATTAAAGTTATATGGGATTTGCAGATCTGAGTTTTTATATAAGAAATTCAGCACACCATTTGCATCTGCTTCTTTTTTCAGCTCTACTACGATTCGAAGCCCAGTACGGTCTGTCTCATCTCGGACCTCTGAAATGCCTTCTACTTTTCTTTCAATTCGGAACTCGTCCATCTTTTTGACAAGATTGGCTTTATTCACTTCATAAGGAATTTCTGTGATCACGATTTGCTGGCGTCCGCCGCGGATGGTTTCAATCTCCGCTTTGCCTCGAATCATAATCTTTCCTTTTCCTGTTTCATACGCCTTCTTAATACCGTCTACACCTTGAATGATACCGCCTGTTGGGAAATCTGGCCCTTTGATGACCGTCATTAAATCCTCAACCGTACAATGCGGCTGTTCGATTCGTTTAATAACGCCATCAATGACTTCTCCCAAGTGATGCGGCGGGATATCAGTGGCATACCCGGCTGAAATCCCTGTTGATCCGTTCACAAGAAGGTTTGGGAACATCGCTGGTAATACAACGGGCTCTTTGCTTGTATCATCAAAGTTTGCGACAAATTCGACCGTTTCCTTGTCTAAGTCCTTTAAAAGCTCTGAAGCAATAGCAGACAGCCTTGCTTCCGTATAACGCATGGCAGCAGGCGGATCACCATCGATACTCCCGTTATTCCCATGCATCTCAATCAGTACATTTCGTACTTTCCACTCCTGACTCATTCTTACCATCGCTTCATAAACAGATGAGTCTCCGTGCGGGTGATAGTTACCAATCACGTTACCGACTGTTTTAGCGGCTTTACGGAAGTTTTTATCCTGCGTATTTCCTTCTGCATACATCGCATATAAAATTCTTCGTTGTACAGGTTTTAGTCCATCACGTGCATCTGGAAGCGCACGGTCTTGGATAATATATTTACTATAGCGGCCAAAGCGGTCCCCGATTACTTCTTCTAATGGTAAATCATGAAATCGTTCTTGTTGTGCCATGTTTAAACCTCCTCAGCTAGCGACAAGTTTTCATTTTCAAGAATGTTGCTTTCCTCATCAAGTCCAAAGGCGACATTCTTTTCAATCCATTTACGGCGTGGTTCTACTTTGTCACCCATTAGAGTTGTGACGCGGCGTTCCACACGTGCAGCATCATCAATTTTGACCCTGACAAGTGTTCTCGATTCTGGATTCATTGTCGTTTCCCATAGCTGGTCGGCATTCATTTCACCTAACCCTTTGTAGCGCTGAATCGTGTACCCTTTTCCAACTTTCTTCAAAACGTCATCCATTTCTTCATCAGACCATGCGTACTCAATGATTTCTTTTTTCCCTGAGCCTTTGCTGACTTTATATAAAGGCGGGAGTGCAATAAACACTTTGCCATGCTCAATCAGCGGCTTCATATAGCGGTAGAAGAATGTTAAGAGAAGCACTTGAATATGTGCTCCATCCGTATCCGCATCTGTCATGATCACGATTTTGTCATAATTGATGTCTTCTACATTAAAATCGACACCGACGCCTCCACCAATTGCATGAATAATGGTGTTGATTTCTTCGTTTTTGAAAATATCAGCAAGCTTTGCTTTTTCTGTATTGATGACCTTTCCGCGCAGCGGCAGCACTGCCTGGAATTTACGGTCGCGCCCCTGTTTTGCTGACCCGCCCGCTGAGTCACCCTCTACTAGGTATAGTTCGTTTCTTGCTGGGTTTCTAGATTGAGCAGGTGTTAATTTTCCGCTCAGCGTGGCTTCAGACTTTTTCCGTTTCTTGCCGCTCCTTGCTTCTTCACGGGCTTTTCTAGCAGCCTCTCTTGCCTGCTGCGCTTTAATCGCTTTTTTCACAAGAAGAGTGGCTGTTTCCCGGTTTTCTTCAAGGAAATACGCAAGTTTTTCAGAAATGACAGCATCAACAGCTGAACGTGCCTCACTTGTCCCAAGCTTTCCTTTTGTCTGCCCTTCAAATTGAAGCAGCTCTTCAGGAATTCTGACAGAAATAATAGCAGACAGTCCTTCGCGAATATCAGTGCCTTCTAAATTTTTGTCTTTTTCTTTTAAAAGAGCGACTTTGCGAGCATATTCGTTAAAGGCTCTCGTCATGGCCGTTTTGGCACCAGACTCATGTGTTCCGCCATCTTTTGTTCTGACGTTATTAACGAAAGAAAGGATATTTTCCGAATAGCCATCATTAAATTGAAAAGCAAAATCTACTTCAATGGACTGATGCTCTCCTTCAAATGAGACGACTTCACTGAGAACATCTTTTTCTTCATTTAAATAAGCAACAAAGGCTTCAATGCCTGTCTCATAGTAAAACGTTTCTTGTACATCATGCCGTTCATCGATCAGCTCTATTTTTAACCCTTTTAATAAAAAGGCAGATTCTCTTAAACGCTCTGATAATGTATCGAAATTATAGGTCGTGACACTGAACATGGTAGGATCCGGCTTAAAATGAATCAGTGTTCCCGTTTTTTTCGATTTTCCGATTTTTTCGAGTGATGTGACAGGTTTACCGCCGTTTTCAAAGCGCTGATGATAAATAAATCCGTCACGTTCAATTGTGACAGTGAGCCATTCTGACAGCGCGTTCACAACAGATGCCCCAACTCCGTGAAGTCCACCACTTGTTTTATATCCGCCTTGACCAAATTTTCCGCCTGCGTGCAGGACCGTTAAAATGATCTCAGGTGTCGGTTTTCCAAGCTTATGCATACCAGTAGGCATTCCACGCCCTTTATCTTGGACGGAAATGCTGTTATCTTTATGTATTTTGACAATGATATGATCTCCATGGCCAGCGAGCACTTCATCGACAGAGTTGTCTACAATCTCATAGACAAGGTGATGAAGACCGCGCGAATCCGTAGATCCAATATACATCCCTGGACGTTTACGGACCGCTTCAAGCCCCTCTAGCACCTGAATAGAATCATCGTTATAATCTACTTGCTGCTTTTTAACCAAATGCTTAATCCCCTTTCACTAACAAACATAACCGGCTAATCATCAAATGATCTCTCTAGATTTTAATGATGATCATGCTGCTCATTACTGTCCACTTTAATAAGCTGCATCATCATCATGCATGTGTCATTCACCAATACATGCTCTTTTGCACAGCTATGAGAATCATTCTACATTCTGCAATCAGAACTAGAAGTCCATTATAAACAAGACTGTTTCATAAGCCAAATGCAATCATATGATGGTTTTAGCAAAACAGAACAAATGTTCTATATTTATCTTATCGCTCTTTTTCTCGATATGCAAGGCCGCCGATATGTCCCTGTCGCCTTATTTTATCGCTTTCTTTCAGAATCGCAAATATATTTCTGCAACAAAAAAGCAAAAATCCTTGAAAAACCAAGGATTTTTGACGATTTAATGAGTTTTTGTCATCGCATGAGCCACCTTGATACATAAATCCATGATGGCGACCTTGCCATTTTCCTCAATCAGCCTTTTCGCTTCTTCGTGATATATGCCTTGCTGCGCCCAAAAAACAGGTGCGTCTATTTCGAGAAACTCTTCTGCCACCTCTGGTAAAAACTCTGAACGTCTAAAGACATTGACAATATCAACAGGCTCTTTTATATCTTTTAAAGAAGCGACTGCTTTCACACCGAGTGCTTCATCGATCGTTGGATTCACTGGGATCATCTCATACCCGGCATCCTGCATCGCCTTAGACACCATATAAGACGTCCGGTGCGGCTGATCTGATAATCCAACAACAGCAATTCGTTTACTGCTTTTTAATATACGGCCGATTTCTTCTTTCGTAGGATTGTTCATCAAGACACTCCTTTTCCTCCATTTTAGCGAATTTCTGCTTAAAAACAAAGCCGAATCCATCTGCTTTCGATTTTTTCAAAAAAAGTTCCCCATGTTTTTCACAAGATCATGTTAAAATGTAAGACAAGAGGGAGAATATAAAGGAGTTATGCAGATGTTAATTGCTTTGATGTTTATTTTGGCTTATCTTCTCGGCAGTATTCCATCCGGTCTCATTGTCGGGAAAGCTGCAAAGGGTATCGATATCCGTGAACATGGCAGCGGAAACCTAGGTGCGACGAATGCATTTCGTACACTTGGCGTAAAAGCAGGGTCTATTGTGATTACTGCTGATATCCTAAAAGGGACGCTTGCTTCAGCTTTACCGTTTTTCATGCAGCTGGACATCCATCCCTTATTAGCAGGAGTTGCTGCTGTTATCGGTCACAGCTTTCCTGTCTTTGCAAAATTTAAAGGGGGAAAGGCAGTCGCTACATCAGGCGGTGTGCTGCTATTTTATGCCCCATTCCTATTTATCACGATGATCGCTGCTTTTTTCTTATTTTTATACATTAGTAAATATGTTTCACTATCATCTATGCTGACCGGGATCTATACATTCATTTACAGCATATTCACCAAAGACCTATTCTTAATCATTGTTGTTGCCGTTCTTGCTGGCTTTGTGATCTACAGACACATCGCCAACCTCAAACGAATTCTCAACAAAACTGAACCGAAAATCAAATGGCTCTAGCCGTTTCATCCATTTAAATATGTGGTAAAAGTAAAGAAAAGCTGTTTTTGCATCCTGCATTTTAAAAACAGCATGACTTCAAAAAGGGGCGATCACATTGAAATTAACGATAAAAGAAGATGCACTCAATTGGTACAAGAATGAATTAGATTTAGAAAAAGGTGATCAAGTTCGCTTTTTTGTGAGATATGGCGGGTGCAGTAATGTACAAAAAGGCTTTTCTCTCGGCGTCGCAAAAGATGAACCTCAAAATGCCGGCGCAACCGCTGAAATAGAAGGTATTACTTTCTTTATTGAGGAAAGTGATATTTGGTACTTTGACAACCATGATCTGCATATTGATTATAACGAGTCCGTGAAAGAACCAGAATTTCATTATGAATAAACAAAAAAGATACCTCATCCCTCGGGTATCTTTTTTGTTTTACACTTCAATATACAGCCCATACTCCTGAATGTTCCCTAAAGATCGTTCCTTTTGCAGAATTCTTTTTTGCGGCTCACCGATCAAGTCAAAATGAGGAAACCCTTCGCGGTCATGAATCCATTCTTTTTTTAGTCCATGTCTTTCTCCCCACTCAACTAACCGCTTCATATCCTGACAGGCTGCTTTTGTGACAGTATTGGCATTTGGAAAACGGTCATCGAGCCAGTAGTGTGTTAAAAAAGCAACTTTTCCTTGCTGGACAGCTGATTTCCAAGCGTTTAAATCGCTTCGTTTAATACCAAAAGCCATAAATTAAACCTGCTTCTTCGACTGTTCATATACTTTATGCCAGGCAGGAAAGGCTTTTCTAAATTGAATAGGTCTAAAGGTGTCTTTATCCACACATATATGTGAGGTTGTCCCTGTAATCGCTGTTTGTCCATCAGGTTTTTGAATTTCATAGCCATACACCGTTTTGAGACCATTATATTCTTCAATCCATGTATGAACGGTTGCTGTTTCACCATACAGCAATGGTTTTTTATATTGAACCTGCAAGTCTATCACAGGTGCAAGAGCACCATCTGCTTCTAGCTGCGCATAGGAAAACCCTAATTCTTTAATCAATGCTGTTCTGCCGACTTCCATCCAAATTAAATAATTGGCATGATACACGATGCCCATTTGATCTGTTTCTGCATAACGGACTTCTATTTCTTTTTTGGATACATACACGTTTTCATCGCTCTCCTATCAAAACCTAAGGTCTGTCTCTGCCATTTTACCACATTCCAAATGGTTCTTCTAAAAAGAGGCAATAAAATAAACCAGGAATCCCTGGTTTATTCGGTATAACCATTCTTTCTTGCCGCTTCTTCGTCCTTGATCTCAGAACGCATCGCGTCAATACTCATTTTGCGGTTTTCGTTTTTTTGTTTGATCATTTGCTTTTCTGTCTCTGTCGAAACGGACATCGCTGCTTCAGATTCATCGATATTGTCAAGTGTGTTCTCGATCATATCTTGCAGCTTTTCAACATTATCAGAACGATCATCTGGATTGGATTGATATGACTCGTTATTCATGATGATTCCCCTCCTTATTCGCCCTTCGTCTGTATCACATCAGGCTGTTCATTTGATTTATTATGCATCTTTTTACCTTTATTCCGTTTGTATGCTACAGGTTTTGTCCCTAAATGGTCTGGTGTAAACTGCGCTTGTTTATCATGCTCTCTACCCATTATTCATCCCTCCCTCTTCTTTAGGATGAACGAAAACGGATAATTCATAACTTATTTCTGTCTAAATCGCTCTTCCAACTTTTCTTCAAGCTGGTTTAAAAATTCCTCATTGCTTAATAATTCTTTTTTATTTTCAAGCACAAGCTCTTCAAATGTGCGTCGTTTTCTTCTTCTCATTTCACTCACCTCCATATATGTATGATTACATTTTCGCCAAAACATTTAGAAAATAAGCAAAAGAGCTGAATCATTATAGATCCAGCTCTTTTTCAATTTCTTTTTTTGTCAGCATTTGATGCTTCACAGACATGATGCGCCCTTTTTCATCTAATATGTATGTCGTTGGGTATGAAAGCACCTGATATCTTGCTTGAATGCCTTTTTGGTCCAATAAAACAGGAAAGCTCACCTTTAATTCTTTTGTGAATGCTGCCACATGATCCACACTCTTTTCAGTGGTCGTTAAATTCACTGCTAGTACTTCAACTTGGTCATTTTCGCTCCTAATCGCGTCTAGATCCGGCATTTCCGTCCTGCACGGCTTACACCATGTCGCCCAGAAATTGACGAGCACCTTTTTCCCTCGGTAATCAGATAACGAGGCGGTTTTGCCATCAAGGGTTTTCAGTTCAAAATCAGGGGCTTGATCCCCTTTTTCAAGACCGATTGCGGGCTCTTTTGGCCCAAATAAATTCCACGCAAGTAAACCAATCAACACAAGTAAAACAGCGCTTGCCATTCCTTTTTTCCACATGATTGATCCTCCACTATTTTAAAAAAGAAGAGAAAGCTGTTGGATCGCCTTCTCTTCTTTGCTGTATTAGTTGCTTGCCAATTTTTCGCGAAGTACCATTTGAAGGATACCGCCATGACGATAGTAGTCAATTTCGACTTCACTGTCAAAGCGAACCACCACTTCAAACGTTTTCTCGTTTCCATCTGTGTCAATTGCTTTCACAGTGACGAGATCACGTGGACGAACTGTTTCGTCAACATGAACTTCAAATGTTTCTGTTCCTGTTAGACCATGAGTTTCTGCACTTTCTCCATCTTTAAACTGCAGAGGAAGTACGCCCATGAAGACAAGGTTACTTCTGTGGATACGCTCAAAGCTTTCAGCTAGAACAAATTTAATTCCAAGAAGGTTTGTTCCTTTAGCAGCCCAGTCACGTGAAGAACCCATTCCGTAATCTTTACCTGCTAAGATCGCAAGACCTGTTCCATCCTCTTTATAACGCATGCATGCATCATAAATCGATGTCACTTCACCAGTTGGCCAGTAAGTTGTATAACCGCCTTCTGTTCCTGGTGCAATTTGGTTCTTAATACGGATGTTTGCAAAAGTACCTCTCATCATGACATGGTGGTTACCACGGCGAGATCCATATGAGTTAAAGTCTCTAGGCGATACGCCTCTTTCTTGCAAGTATTTGCCCGCCGGTGTGTCCTTACCAATCGCTCCAGCAGGAGAAATATGGTCAGTTGTGACAGAGTCACCGAACTTCGCAACGACGCGCAAGCCTTTAAGCGGTTCAACTTTACCAGGTTCAACTGATAGGTTTTCAAAGAATGGCGGGTTATCAATGTATGTGGAATTTTCATCCCATTTATACAATGCATCATCCGTCGTTTTAATTTCATTCCAGCGGTCATTGTTGTCAAAAACAGTTTCATACTCTGAACGGAATAGCTCAGGTGTGACAGTGCTTTTAACGACGCTGTTGATTTCATCCATTGATGGCCAAATGTCATTGAAATAAACGTTCTCGCCATTTTTATCGACACCGATAGGATCTTTTGTTAAATCAATATTCACCGTACCAGCAAGTGCATAAGCCACAACTAATGGTGGAGATGCAAGGTAGTTCCCTTTCACAAGCGGATGAATACGACCTTCAAAGTTACGGTTACCTGATAAAACAGAAGTGATCAGCAGATCATTTTCAGAGACTGCATCTTCAATTTCTTTCTCAAGCGGTCCGGAGTTTCCGATACATGTTGTACAGCCATATCCAACAATGTTAAATCCAAGGTCTTTTAAATATGGAAGAAGTCCCGAATTCACAAGGTACCCTGTTACAACTTTAGAACCCGGTGCTAGTGACGTTTTGACGTAGTTTGGCACTTTCATACCGAGCTCACTTGCTTTCTTCGCAACAAGACCTGCTCCGATTAACACGTACGGGTTCGATGTATTCGTACAGCTCGTAATCGCTGCAATCGCAATCGCACCTGTCTTCATCACAGCTTTTTCACCGTTTGCAAGATCAAATTCGATTTGTTTATCAAGCTCTGATTTATCTAAGCCAAACCCTTGGTTACCAGCTGGGCTTTCGATGTGTTTATGGAACGTCTCTTTCATTTGAGAAAGTGGAATCAAATCTTGTGGACGTTTAGGACCAGATAAGTTTGATTCAATTTTAGAAAGATCAATTTCCACAACATCAGTAAAAATTGGTTCTTCTGCATCTGGCGTATAGAATAAGCCATTTGCACGAGAATATTCTTCAACGATATTAATTTGCTCTTCATCACGTCCAGTAAGGCGCAGGTAAGCAAGCGCTTCTTCATCTACTGGGAAGAATCCGCAAGTAGCACCGTATTCTGGCGCCATGTTCGCAATGGTTGCACGATCTGCTAACGGCAATTGTGCAACACCCGGTCCGAAGAACTCAACGAACTTGTTCACTACGCCTTTTTCACGAAGGACTTGTGTGACTTTTAATGCAAGGTCAGTTGCAGTTGTTCCATTTGGAAGCTCTCCAACTAATTTAGCACCAATCACTTCTGGTACTGGGAAGTATGAAGGCTGACCAAGCATACCAGCTTCCGCTTCGATACCGCCAACGCCCCATCCAAGTACACCGATACCGTTAATCATCGTTGTATGAGAGTCAGTTCCAACTAATGTATCTGGGTAAGTGATGATCTCGCCATCTTCTTCAATCGCATGAACAACACTTGCAAGATACTCTAAGTTCACTTGGTGAACAATTCCTGTTGCAGGCGGGACAGCTTGATAGTTATTAAACGCTTTCTTTGCCCAGCTAAGGAAGTTATAACGCTCTGCGTTACGTTCGAATTCTAAATCCATGTTAATGTTTAATGCATCTTCAGTTCCAGCTTTATCAACTTGTACTGAGTGGTCAATCACAAGGTCAACTGGAATTTCAGGGTTGATTTTATCCGGATCCCCGCCTACATCTGCCATTGCTTTTCTTAAAGAAGCAAGGTCAACGACGGCTGGTACACCCGTGAAGTCTTGTAAAATAACACGAGAAGGTTTAAACGGAACATCAATTTCTTTTACCTCGGCAGTTCCCCATTTTGCCAAGTTTTCAACGTGTTCCTTCTTGATCACTCTACCGTCTACTTGGCGAAGCACTGATTCTAAAAGTACCTTAATGGAATAAGGCAGCTTAGAAACATTTCCGATTCCTTGTTTCTCTAGTGCTTCTAACGAATAATAGTGATACGTTTTCCCATTTGTCGAAAACGTTTTTCTAGATTGAAAAGCGTCTTGTTTAGCGACTTGCTGCTGTTTCGACATGTCCAAAATCCCCCTTTTGATGATCAAGATCAATTTCAATTCTCAGAAAAATCGTCGTATTTCACCACAATTTTCTCACAATTTCATCTTAAAACAAATTCATACATAAGTAAATAACAATGCTTTTATTAAATTCAATAAGTTTAACTTATCATTAGGAAATGATTACTCTTCATAAACGAAGCGGGGCGGGCTCATACTACAAATGAGGTGATAGAACATGACAAAACGCAAAGCTAATCATGTCATTAATGGCATGAACGCAGCCAAAAGCCAGGGTAATGGCGCAGGCTATACGGAAGATGATCAGCTCGTTTTAACAGAAGAACAAAGGCAAAACAATAAAAAACGTAAAAAGAATCAATAAGAAGGAGCCAAACATCATGACGAATAAAAACACAGGGAAAGACATCCGTCAAAACTCTCCTAAGGAGCATCAAGGCGGTCAGCCTGAGCCGTTATCAGGCAGTAAAAAAGTGAAAAACCGCAACCATACAAGACAAAAGCACAATTCTCATCATGATATGTAATTATTCCCCTCTCATCCCGTGACCACACGGGATGTTTTAGGTCTTTCACACATTTACATTTTCATCATATGATTTATTATGAGATGTGATGGAGGAGTGTTTATGGAGAATGAAAAGCAATCGAATTCCTCTGATTTTATTGAAATAGATGATTGGCTCAATGTTTTAATGGATGATCCATTTGCCTGGTATGATGAACACCTCCCAATTGATCTTTATGAAACAAGCCGTGATTATATTATCGAAATCGATGTCTCCACCTTATCGATCACTGATGTAAAGCTGACCTTCGCTGGACATGAGCTGACGTTGACTTACACAGTACAGCATCCAAATGGTGAAGGCGAACAGCCAATTGAAAAAAGCGTGATGCTCCCTTTTTATTTAAACGACAAAGACATTGAAACAGATTATGAAAACCGAATCATATCGATAAAAATTAAAAAATGTTCCGACCATCCAAACGGTGCATTTTCCTTTCAAATCCCGCACTTCAAACATTAAGAGCCCACCTTTATATAGGTGGGCTCTCTTCCCGTTCGTTTCAAGTCAATACCTTTTGCGAACCACCATGGCCAAATAGTAGAGTCGCTATATGATAAAGTATTCTTTTTCTACTAATTGGTTTGGGTCATTCTAGTAAATGGGCGGCTATCAATGAAAAAGGGCGTTTATAGAGAAAATAGACATACATTTTTGTTATTTTCTTCTATCCTCTCTTCATGTAATATAAAATAGAGAGATAAGGGGTATAAGGAGTGAGAACATGTTAAGCGGCTGGTTTTTGTGGTTCATTTTATTTTGGGGTACAGTGATGATCGGATTACTCGCAATCGGTGGCTTTTTTATGTTTCGTAAATTTTTAAAACGATTGCCAAAGGAAGATGGGAAATCAGAGCTTGATTGGCAGGATGAATATATTCAAAAGAGCCTTCACCTATGGCGGGATGAGGACAAACAGCTGTTAAATGAACTCGTATTACCTGTTCCAGAGCTGTTTAGAGATGTTGCCAAAGAAAAAATAGCGGGTAAAATTGGTGAGCTGGCATTAAAAGAACAGGCTGCCAGCATTAATTTAGACTTAATCATTCGCGGCTACATTATGGCCACACCAAAGAGGGATCATAAGTTTTTACTGAAGCGCCTTCAAGAAAAAAACATTGATCACTCGCCATATGAATCGTTATTAAAATAACCTCCTTTAAAAAAGGAGGTTTAATTCATTTGGATCTGCTGCGGATCTAATTGTTTAGACAGCTTTCTAAACGATAAATACATGGCAACCCGCCAAGGCACGATCATGCCAAAGGCAAGAATCCAAAACATCCCGCTTAATGAACCATAATCAATAGAAGAGCTTAGGATGGTCTTCATCCCGATACGAAGGACAAGAAGTCCAATGAGAATGAACACAAATGCTTTCGACCGTTTTAAGTAGATGTCATTGCCTCTAATTTCAAACTTCGATGTTTTGATTAAAAATATAGAGAAAAACATCCCCACTGTGATCGCTTCTAGAAATTCAGCTCCAGTTACCCGAAACATAGGAACAAAAAACATCAATGCGCCAGTGCTCATGAAAATAGGAGGTAAAATAATTTTTTTCGCAGTTGCAGGTTTTGCAGATGACTTAATGCGAATAAACATGACGGCCACCGCCATACATACCGCAATTATAGAAGAGATCAAGATCATCATATCAAATCATTCCTTTATTCTTTAAGGTCAGCCTATGTATAATATACTCCAATTGACGAAAAAAAACCATTCGCCGCGACTGTAGAAAACGATTTCAAAAGCCTGTAAAGCCGCCAAACAATGATGAGAACATGATGATAATCCATGTTAGAAGATCAAAGAACAGCAAAATCCCTACCACAATCATAATGATTCCGCCAATTCGCATGATGAGCTGCTGACGTTTTCTGATCCACGCCATTTTCGTAATGAAAAAGGAGAGAATAAAAAACGGGACGGCAAATCCGAATACATACGCAATCATATACATGACAGCCGACTCAGGATTGTTACTCGCCAGTGTGATGACAGCGGATAAAATAGGTCCAGTACAAGGTGTCCATCCAGCGGCAAAGCCCATTCCGATGAGAATGGATCCAAAAAAACCAGCAGGACGGTTTTTGAACTGGATTCTCTTTTCGCCCATGAGGAAAGAGGGCTTAAATACGCCAAGAGTCATAAAACCAAAGAAAATAATGAGGATGGCTCCAATTTGACGAATCGCTTGATGATAATCATTAAAAAACTTCCCGACAAACGATGTCCCAAAGCCAATCGCAATAAATATAATAGAGAATCCAACTAAAAAGAATAATGTGTGAAGCAGACTTCTTCTTCTCAGCATCACCTTCTCAGATTTCACTTCATCTATACTAACGCCCGTAATATACGATAAGAACGCTGGATAAAGCGGCAGACAGCACGGTGAAATAAAAGAAAGAAATCCTGCTCCAAATGCTAAAAAGTAATTCAAATCTGTCAAAAGAACACCCCCTTCTTACAATATACAATAAGAGATGACAAAATCATTTCATTTTTTTTACATCACCTCAATAAAGATGGTCTATTCTCTTAAAACCTTATATAATTTAATTTGACATCAAGATAATGAATCCTTTAAATTTGAAAATAAACCTTAAAATGGATATAATAGAATCGATTCTTTTTATCAAGATTTGCATGAAAGGAACATGACTTTGGTAAAAACATCATTATTAACTCAAATCGAAGAAAAAAGAGAAGAGCTGATGAAAGTTGTCTTGCATAATGGGATGACATCAACAGTGACCATCGAACATAGCCAGCAGCTAGATCATCTCCTCTTACAATATCAACGACACTTACACTCAAACTCAGCCAACTAATCATACTTCATGATATCAAACATGCCGTACCATTTTTAGAACAGTTGATATGTGTGACCATAAACGAAACAAAAACCTCTGACATAGGGGTTTTTTGTTTTTCACATGCTCTTGACGCCATAATAAAAACCACCTTCCCTGCTTCATTCATGCAAGTACAGTGGTTTTAAGCGTCTGATGAAGGTGAATTGAATAAAGAAAGGACAACGCTTGTCCATTCTTTAAAACCATGTTCCATCTATGATCATAATATCGTACGTATTATTTCGCTTGGTTGTTCATGGCTTTCATCATTTGATTGATTTTCTTCTGGGACGGTTTCATGCCCATTTGCATCATCATCATTCGAAGCATTTGTTCATTAATCGGTGGATTCTTTTTCAAATAGCTCATCATATACTTACGAGCAATAAAGAATCCGAGTGCAACTCCTGCAAGCAGTGCAACAACGCCTACAAGGATGACAACCCATAAATCCATAATTCTTCCTCCTTCATGTTGTCTCGTATAAAGTGTACTAAACAAAAGGCTATTATACAACATTTCACGTTCAATTTTATTTTTTTAAACAAAATTCCTCACTTTTACTGGATTGAGCCATCCGTGTTTCTTTGAACTAAAGTCCATCGCAAGAAAACAAGGGCTGATTTTTCTCAGCACTTCAAAAAACACCGCTTCTGCCTCATAACTGCCAGTGGCAGACATTTGAATATACCGGTCTTTAATAATAAATGCTGCAGTTCCTTTTCCATCTGGTAAAGAAGCGCTGTAAATCGAGCCTATTTGTGTATAGTGAATGTTCGTTAAGTTATTCATTAGACGCTGGTGCATATGAAAAGCAGGGATACGTTTCGTCACATAATCCACTTGCTTCACAAGCATAACCAACTCATCGTCAGTGCGGTTCGTCCAATGTAACGACTCAAACAAATGAAACAAAATCGATTCTCTGCCAAAATAGTGATGCGCAAATTCATCCTCAATCCAATAAATATAATAATGACGTTCCATGTCTATCCCTTCCTTTCACATTTCGTCAATCTCGTTTATTGCTTGTATTATACAAAAATGTGAAAGAAAGAATTGTCTATATATGAAGCAAGAAGAAACTAGTTTTGTCAAAAAAACAAGAAAAAAGAAAAAAGTTTGCAGAGCGGATGAAAATGCTCTGCAAACAGATAGCAAAAAAGCATGATGCTTGGAGTTCGTTTATTTATTCAGCTTCGCTTTCACACGGCTGACTACATTGCTGACAGTAAAGCCGTATTTCTCGATAATGGTTTCACCTGGAGCAGAAGCACCAAATTTATCAATTGCAATTATGTCACCATCAAGGCCAGTGTAACGCTCCCAGCCAAGTGAAGCACCCATTTCAATCGCAATACGTGCACGCACTGCTTTAGGAAGAACGGATTCTTTGTATTCGTCTGACTGCTGATCGAAGCGATCCCATGCAGGAAGGCTGACAACAGATGCGCGGATACCTTCTTTTTCAAGTGCCTTTTGTGCTTCAATGGCTAAACCAACCTCAGATCCTGAAGCGAGTAGAAGTGCTTCTGGCTGTGCATCAGCTGCTTCAACTACAACGTATCCACCTTTTTCTACTCCCTCATATGCCTTCTCTGGTGCCTGGTCAATCGTTGGAAGGTTTTGACGAGTAAGAACTAGTGCTGTCGGTTTATCCGTTGAAGATACAGCTAGTTTCCACGCTGCAGCTGTTTCATTTCCATCTGCTGGGCGGATAACGGAAAGGTTAGGCATCGCACGCAGTGAAGCAAGCTGTTCAACCGGTTCATGCGTCGGGCCATCTTCACCAACAGCGATACTATCATGAGTAAAGACGTAAGTGACTGGAAGTCCCATTAAGGCAGCAAGACGAATCGCTGGTCTTAAGTAATCTGAGAAAACAAAGAACGTTCCGCCGAATACACGAAGACCGCCGTGAAGTGCCATACCATTGAGCGCTGCACCCATTGCAAACTCTCTGACACCGAACCAAATGTTTTTGCCGGCATAATTATTTTTACCGAAATCATCTGTGTTTTTAATCGTTGTTTTATTTGATCCAGCAAGGTCAGCAGACCCGCCAATAAAGAAAGGTACTTGCTTTGCAATGCCATTTAACACTTCACCTGAAGATGCGCGGGAGGCAAGGCTTGAACCTGCTTCATAAACAGGAACCTCTTGATCCCAATTTTCAGGAAGCTTTCCTTCAATCGCAAGCTTCAGCTGTGCTGCCAGCTCTGGATATTCTTTTTCGTATTGCGCAAACAATTCATTCCACGCTGCTTCTTTTTTCTGTCCAGCGTCTTTGACAGCTTCTTTGAAATGATCGTACACTTCAGAAGGTACATGGAAATCTTCTTCAAACGTCCAAGAGTAAGCTTCCTTCGTCAGCTTTGCTTCCTCACTGCCAAGCGGTGCACCATGCACACCAGACGTTCCCGCACGGTTTGGCGATCCGAAACCGATCGTTGTTTTCACTTCGATTAATGTAGGTCTGTCTGTGCTTTGCTTCGCCTTTTCAATAGCAGCTGTTACTTCTTCGATGTTGTTGCCGTCTTTCACGTAAAGAACTTCCCAGTTCATCGCTTCAAAACGATTCTTCACATTTTCAGAGAATGAACGATCTAAGTCGCCATCTAAAGAAATGTCATTTGAATCGTAAAGAACGATTAAACGGCCTAAGCCTAAATGACCAGCAAGTGAAGCTGCTTCAGAGGAAATTCCCTCCATTAAGTCTCCATCTCCGCAAATGCTGTATGTATAGTGGTCTACAACATGAAAGTTGTCTTTGTTATACGTTTCCGCAAGATGTCTTTCTGCAAGTGCCATTCCTACTGCCATAGCAATTCCCTGGCCTAGTGGACCCGTTGTCGCGTCTACGCCTTCTGTGTGTCCAAATTCAGGATGTCCAGGTGTTTTGCTTCCCCATTGGCGGAATTGTTTTAAATCATCAATGCTCAGATTGTATCCGCTTAAATGAAGCATGCTGTATAGAAGCATAGAACCATGGCCCGCAGATAAAACAAAGCGGTCTCTGTTAAACCAATTTGGATTTTGCGGACTTACGTTTAAGTGATTCGTCCATAAAGCGTACGCCATTGGTGCAGCACCCATCGGCATTCCTGGGTGACCGGAATTCGCTTTTTCAATTGCGTCTATGGAGAGAGTACGTATTGTTGCAATAGATTTCAATTCAATCGTTTCCATATAAATCCCCTTCCGTATCTTGTGTACACCATTATCATAAATCTACTGTCCTTTTTTCACAACTATTTCACGCTGAAAAAGAAGGATTTTGTCACATTTAGTTTATCGATCACCTAAAAAGTTATGCAAATATGAAAAAAGACGAGAATATTCTTCCCATCTTTTCAAAATTCAAGAAATCACAGCCTTAATGAAGGTTCTGATCTTTTTCTCTTTTTAATTTTTCTGGTGTAACATCGTTTCCTTCAGGGTCAACGATTTTAACAGTTTTAAGTGTATTTTTCATAGAAGAACGAAAAGCTTTCAAATACTCTTCTCTCAACTGCTTTTGTTCTGTTTTTTCAGCATCTGATAAACCGGTCTCTTTCGACTTTTTTGAAAGCTCATTTATTCTTGCAAGCTGTTCTTTAGAAATCATGACAAACTCCTTTAAAGCATTTTCTCTACATACTACTAAATATCAATCATTTTGACAACAAATCACGCTTTAGGTGGTAAAGCCTTTTTCATATTCTTGATACCTTCTATGCACCGTTGCTTTTGAAATGTCAAAACCTAATGCCTGAAGAGTTGCGGCAATTTCGGCGAACGTCATGTTATTTTTTCTTAATCGAACAATTTCTGAAATCGGCACTTCAATACGCTCACGGCCAGGTGCATGGTTCTGCTGTCTTAAATTCAGTTCAGGCTGATATCCGCGCTCAACAGCCCTTTTCATCCCCCGCTTGATTTTCAGGTTATGAATTTTCCGTTGGTACTCTTCGACGACTCCTACAATCTCGATGACCATTTCATCTGCTTCTGAAAGCTCAAGCTCTCCTCTATGAAACACGCTGTATACCTTTACGTTCTCTTTAAATAGACAATGAAGAAGCGCAATTTTTGCTTGTCCTCTTCCAAGACGTGTTTCATCTTGGATAAGAACAGCATCGATCGACTCTTCCTTCAGTGCAGCAAGCATTTCAAACACGCCATCACGATCTAGCTCATATCCACTTGCTTTTTCTTTGATGACTTTGACCACATTCATCTTGTGCATGGCAGCTAAAGCCAGCAGTTCTTCTTCTTGTCTTTTCAGCGAGGTTTCCTGCTCTTCTTTCACAGTGCTTACTCTCGCATAAATGATTGCGTTCATGTCTTCAATCGACCTTTCTACTGTACTGTTGCAAGCTGATATACGACTGGATGCTCTTTTTTCACGGGTATGACAAGAATGTCTCCAGGCTGGATTTCTGTTGAAGCAAGATCATTGTGTTCTGTTACCCAGTCAATAAATGCATTTTTGTCGATTGATTTGCTGTCATTTACTTGATCAGCTAACCCCCACAGAGTATCTCCTGATTGAACCTCTATTTTAACATATTGATTTGAATCATTATGGCTTGTGACTGCAATAAGTGAGAGAAAAATGCCAACGATGAATGAGAATACCCCAATAAAAATAATAGATTCTTTTAACCTCATAATGTCATCTCTCCTAATAGAATATGTGTTCGCTCTTTCTGTCTCTCATTATAAATACGAACAAACGTTTCTGTCAAACGTTTTTTCGAACCTATGTTTGTACTGTTAGGAAAAACATGCTATAATTTCTTTAAAATTGACGTTTTGAGGTGCAAAAGATGACGAAGCTATCAAAAAGACAACTCGATATCCTGAAATTCATCAAAGATGAAGTAAAAAGCAAGGGTTATCCCCCATCCGTCCGTGAAATTGGAGAAGCTGTCGGTCTAGCATCCAGTTCAACGGTCCATGGACATTTAGCTAGACTAGAAACAAAGGGTTTAATTAGAAGAGACCCGACAAAACCTAGAGCGATCGAAGTACTAGATGAAGAGGAAATGAATATTCCAAAGAGTGCTGTAATGAACGTTCCAGTCATCGGAAAAGTAACGGCAGGCCTTCCTATCACAGCTGTTGAGAATGTAGAAGAATACTTCCCTCTTCCAGAGACATTTGCTGCACCAGACGAACAAGTGTTTATGCTTGAAATTATGGGAGAAAGTATGATTGATGCAGGTATTTTGGACAAGGACTATGTCATTGTGCGTCAGCAAAGCACTGCTAACAATGGAGATATTGTGGTCGCCATGACAGAGGAAGATGAAGCGACAGTGAAACGTTTTTATAAAGAAGATACACACTTTAGATTACAGCCAGAAAATCCATCAATGGAACCGATTATTTTACAGAATGTGAGTATACTAGGTAAAGTGATTGGCGTTTTTCGAAATATTCATTAAAAAAAGCCGGTATTCATCAGCTGCTGATGAGAACCGGCTTTTTCTTATGCACAAGAATAGGCAAGAATACTTGAGCTTGGGAAGGAACCAAATGTAAAGTTCGGCCATATAAATCCAGTTGTTCGGCCAAAAGGCTGTGAGGAAAGAACGAACATTAAAAATACTTGGCCGTTTCTCAAAAGCACAATCGTCCATCTTCTATTACATCCCGCTGCAAATTGTACAGCTTGATGGCCTCCCCCTGCACCATGCCCAAATAGAAATGACTGCATACTTTGAGGCTGAGAGAGTGCTTGCTGATACTGGGAAATGATATGCTGCGGCGGTGCTGGCGGTGCTGAGTGTCCGCCTGAACCTTGCCCTGGTAAAGTACCTCCTCCTCCGATTGGAAACCCAGGAAACCCTCCACCTGAAGGAATACCAATAGATGGAAATCCTTGTATCTGCCTATCATATGAGTACCCATTCCACACACCTTCATACGGATGATACATAATAAACACCACTTTCCTTAGACATTCATCACGACAGTATATGTCATAAATAAAAAAGAGTGTTAAACGTCTAAATAGAAATTTTTCCAAAAGACGTTTCGTTCTTCTTTAGAACGGTTAAATAATGATTAAGAAGAAAAATAAAAAAAATGAAAACTTTTTGTCTCCCTCAAACGTTATATAATTAGAAACAAAAGAAATAAAAAAACATTTAGATTTAATACTTGTAATATCGCTGTAATTATTGTAACATTTGTAACATAAGAAGTTTTCATTGAGAAAAGGAGGCAATCGCCTTGAAAAAATTATTTGTTTTATTAACTGCTATTATGCTTATGATCTCATTACAAACAACAACATTGGCCGCTTCCAAGAAATCAGCCTCTTTGACAAATAAAGAAGCGTTACATATTGCCCTTGATGCAAGAGAACATTTTTGGAGTGCAATGTCAGGCTACAAAATTAAAGACCACTCTAATGTCAAATTAAAATCATTTACCTATAAAGATATGACGTACAACTATCTTTCTAAAACATTTGATACAAAGAAAAAATTAAACAGCTACCTATCTCAAGTTTTCACTCCAGATGCCATCAAACATGGTTTAAAAGATTATCAGTTCATTGTTCATAAAGGCAAAATGGCTGTTCCAGTCGGTGATGGAGACAACATGCTCAATTGGGAAAAAGCCACACCTAAACTTGTTTCTAAAAAACAAACGGTCCGCACATATGAATTTACTGTCCCAACACTTGATGGACGCAAAGTAAAACGAACTGTTACGTACGAAAAAGTACAAAAAAATTGGAAAGTCACACAAATTGACGCTGTCATCTAAATAAAAAACCAGGCCTTTCATCGGCCTGGTTTTTAAAATTCAGTCATTCGGTCCAGCGCGTGAGCAAGTGATGATGCCGTGCGAAATTCATTAAAAGGAAGCCCGAGCTGCACTGCTGTTTGGGCAATTTCTGGTCTAATCCCTGAAATGGTCGTCTCTACTCCAATTAACCGAAGTGACGTGACAAGATCAAAGATTTGATGAGCCACCATTGTATCAATCATGACCACACCCGATAGATCAATACATAAATGCTGAACACCTTTTTGCGAGCACTGATTTAGCGTATTTTCTAAAATAATCTTTGCTCTCGCTGTGTCAATGTCACCTACTAAAGGCAATAACGCAATCTGGCTTTTTAAGACAATTACCGGTGAGCTCAATTCGTAAATCATATCTCTTTGAGCCACGAGTTTTTCGGTTGTATTTTTCACATATTGCTGGATAAACACATGGATTGAAATATTAAACGCTTCGGAAATTAAATCATACCAATAAAAGATGCGGTCAATATCAATTTCATCTTGACGCTGTTTGATAAATTCTTTTAAGTAATGCAGAACCACTCTTTGATTGGACATGTATTCTCTCACGACATAATCTAATGGTGTATTTAAATGCTTTGGGTCACTGGCTAAATCCTCAGACCATTTTTTAAATTCAGTATGTAAATACGTCTTATCTTCAATAATAGCTCGTATAAAATGCTGGTAATAATCTTGATTCTGCCGTTTTAGCTCTGCTATGATGCTGGAATCTGTTGAACGATATATGGATTCTGGATCATCGTCCTCAATTGATTCATACCATGTTTCAGTCAGCTTCTCTGCATGCTGCATAAAAAAATCGTATAATGCACGGTTCTTATCCATAAGCAAATGTCCCTTCACATTTTCTTCTTGTCAGTCTTTGTACCTTATAGATTGATTGTACCACTGAATCTTTTGACCCTGCTAGCTCGAATAGGCTCTGATGATAAACAAAAGAGCCCCCACTCAAGGGAGACTCTTTCCGATTTATTTCACAATGAATAATATTCTTTTCCCATCAGGAAATCCGCTGATTTGATGCCCGACCCATGAGCCTGCTCCCCTATTATCAGATGGACTGACATATTGAACGCTTGCGCCTTTTCCTCCCTCAAGACAAACCGCCATTGGCCATTCATCCCGGTCAAAGCCCGGTTTTGTCGGAATTCCTTTTAATGATTCTTGCCTGCGGGCATCTGCTCCATTTCGGTCAATGGTACACACATCTGAATGCCCTTTTCGAATGGCTTCTTGAATATGACTGCCTGTTTCAGGGTACCTTTCCTTTGGAAATTGAACGACATGATCATATCGATCAGCCCCTTTTGCTGCCTGCTTCTCTCCAAATCCACCAAACAACGTGCCCATCCATATCACAAAACATAAGGCGACAGCAGCGACCCAGCCTCTTTTCATCTTCAAAAGCGCGTGACCTCCTCATCCATCTTCAGCATCATCTTGACTTAAAGGAAATGTGTCATTTTAATGTATGAGTGGTGCGCAGATGACATGAGAAAAAATGATGAGGCTCTCAATCTCAAATCTCTCAGGTTAGAAATATGAATCCTATCAAATCGATTCATACAAAAAAGCTTGTCCCCTATGAAGGAAACAAGCTCTATTTTTTATTGCGCTTTCGCATAGTTTATAAACTCAACAAAGGCAGCTGTCGCTTTCGGCCCGCCATTTATCGTTCCGTTTGAATACCCAGCGTTATGAACTCCAACGATTTGCTGGTTCTGATCCAGCATGGCAGAACCTGAATTTCCGCTGAATGTATCAATCGTATAGTATGCTAGATTCGTATCTTCTCTCGTCACAGGACCCGACATCTCCCATTGTGACACCTTGCCAGTCGATCTCATTTTATCACCAGGATATCCTGAGATTTTAATGGTTGTCCCAGTCAAGTTTGTCACCTGGCGGATGGATCGGTAGCCGACCGTATTGCCAATGTTCGTATCGGTTTTAATCACGGCAAAGTCATATTGGCTTGCACCAGTATTAATATACCCGCTTGGCACATAGAACTCAGTCATTTTTGCTGAACCGTTCACCGCAGTACTATCATTCATACCAGGATATACAGTCCCTTTCTCACTATAGCTTCTCGATGCCGTATTGTACACACAGTGTCCGTTTGTCAAAATTTTGTTAGGAGCAATGAGTGTTCCCGTACAGCTTGAGCCGCCAAATGTAATATAAGCAATCGAATTGTATGGTGCCACTCTTGTATTTGCTACTTTGGTTCTACCATCGTCTCCAATGACGACTTTCATTTGAAAATCTTTTAAATATTTTGATAGTGGTTTTACTTTTTCGCCAACAGTAGAAGAAAGATCATCCACTTTGTCAAAGGATGAGGGGGCTTTCGTATCATTGTGGAAATCACTTGAAGAAATCACTTTACCATCAGAAGTCACCATGTCATAATCAGACGTTAGTACTGAATCCGATGCGGCATGGGCAAAACTAGGCACACTTAAAGCACCAAAAACGAGAAGAGAAGGGAGTAACATTTTCACCTTTTTCATCATATTCCTCCTTTATGTCCTATATCAAAAATCATACGATTGTTTCATATTGGAGTAAATGAGAGAATATTCTTATTTTTTACAAAATATTTCATTTCCAAATTAGGTGTTTTGTATCTTCCCAACCTTCATTCTATCGATCTCTTTCTATGAGAATAGAAAAAACCGCCTAATAGGCGGTCTTTCCTCTTTGTCAGCTCCACACATCTTTTACATATCTATTGTCATTTGCGAGGGTTGTCAGCCAATTTTCAGCTGTTTCTCTCGAGCATTGTTTCTCGTTTTGATAAAGATCGATCAGTGTAGCCTCTACATCTGGGGCCATGGCTTTTCCGTCTCCGCACACATACAGATAAGCACCTTGATCAAGCAATTCGATCAGCATGCCGCCGTCTTCTTTCAACAAATGCTGAACATATACTTTTTGCTCATCGTAACGAGAATAAGCACGATGGATATGGACAATGCCGTTTTGCGCTGCAAGCTTCATTTCATCAAAATACAGATCATCTTCCTGAGGGTGACGGCAGCCAAAATATAGGTGGGCTTCGCCTAGCTGCTTCCCTTCTTTCTGCCACACTTCTCTTGCCTGAACAAATCCTCTAAATGGAGCGATTCCTGTACCTGGTCCAATCATAATCATCGGTATGTCTGATGAAGGGGGCAGCTGGAATCCATCTTGTGCTTCATGCAGGAAGCACGCTACTTCTTCTCCTTCTTTCAGACCACATAAATAGGTTGATGCGACTCCGGCATATTCTCCGCTGCCGCTCCATGCTTTACCTTTGACAACTGCCACTGTGATACTGACTTTTTCTTCATCTACCTTTGGCGAGCTAGAGATCGAATAATAACGCGGCTTCAAAGCTGGTAAAAGCGCCAAAAAGTGTACAAATGGCAGCTCGCATGCTTCATATTGATCTAATAAATCCAGCATGGTTACTCGTTTCTTTAAGATGGCTTCTTGATATGCTTCACCAGCCATTTGTTCAAGTTCCACGCGGTGAGGCGGACATACCGTATGTGCTGCAAGCTCTCTTAGCTGTGTACGTGTCGTAGGTTCTTGAAGCTCAACATGCGAGGCGAGTAATTCTTTGATTGGAATCGGCTGATCTAATGGTAAATGACTTGCCTCTTTATCAGATGAAAGCTTAATGCGCTGCTCTGGATCTAGTTTAAAGCGGCGGGTCACACGCTCAACGAGTGCATCACTATTTTTCGGCACAATCCCGATATGATCCCCTTCTTTGTATGCTTTTCCAGCAGGCAATTTCAGTTCAATATGCCTTGTCTGCCGCGTGCTTGTTTCTGATTGTAATTCTTCATTTTTCAATACAACAGCTGAAAAGGCATCATATATTTTAGCTACAGGACGCTCCACTAGCTCATTCGTATAAGAAACTGATAGGTTTGGTTTTTCCTTCCCCTTTTCTTGGAAGGTGAGCTTAAATTCTTTTGCAAGTTGTTCGAAGACTGTTTTCTGGAAGATTTCTTTATCCTCATCCATATCACCGCCTGCATCCCCTTCTCCTAAATCAGCTACACGTTTGGCTCCTTTTCTTTCTAGAGCTTCATCAATTAGACGGGGGATCCGCTGGTACGTACTCGCCCAATTTCGATCTCCGCATCCAAAGACAGCAAATGTCACGTTTGATAAATCCTGCTCTTCATCCTGCGCCAGCCAATCCACAAATTGCTTCGCATTGTCAGGCGGATGTCCGTTGTATGAAGCGGTCACGATGAAGACAGCACCTGTATCTGGCAATTGGCGTGTAAAGTCATCAAGCGGCGCAGTGGTCACATCAAATCCTTTTGCTTTCCCGTCTTCAGCCAGTTCGTTCGCTATTTGCTTTGCCGTACCAAGATTTGATCCGTATAAAACTAGCAGCGGTGTACCGTGACTCGCCACTTTTGACTCACTAGATTTGGTGCTTTTCTTCGATTCTTCTTTCGGCGGTGCCATAAAGAATTGCTGCTTCCTTGGCCGCACTTTGATTTTAAAATCGTTAGGTTTAATTGTGAGAGATTCTTTTAAATCAAGCTCATAAGATGTGTGATCAATTAACTCTAAATTGTGCAGAACCATCGCGAGAACCATCGTAGCTTCATGCAGGGCGAACTGCATACCGATACATGCACGCTGTCCATTCCCAAAAGGCTTGTAGGCATGTTGCGGGATTTTCTCAGGATGTGTAAACCGCTCTGGTTTAAATTCTTCAGCATCCTCGCCCCATACCGCTGGATCACGGTGTAATTTAGGGAGCAGAACAGAGACACTTTGATTTTTTTGAATCGGATATTTTCCCCCGATTACTGTGTCCTCTTTCGCATAAAGAGAGAACGTAGGCGCAGTTGGCCAGAGGCGGAGAGCTTCATTTAACACCATACGAGTGTAGCTTAGCTTTTGCACCTGTTTAAATGCCGGAAGCCCGCCCTGCAGCACCTCATCTGCTTCCTGAACGGCTTTCTTTAATTTCTCTGGATTCTTCAGTAAGAAATAAATCGCAAATGATAGCAGCCCGCTTGTTGTTTCGTGGCCTGCAATTAAGAAGGTGATGATTTGATAACGGATATTTTCATCGGATAAACGTTCACCTGTTTCAGGGTCCTCTGCATGCAGCATAAGAGACAGTAAATCATCGCCCGCTTTATCTTGTTTTCTTCGTTCCTGAATAATGTCATCTACTAATTGCTTCATAAAATCGACATGCTGGTCAAATTCTTTTCTTCTTTTGATCATGAGTTTATCTGCAATTGGCAATCGACTCGACTGCTCCATTGCTTCATTTAAGCCTTTCAGCATGCTGTCGATGAACGGATGTTGATTTTCTTTATAAAAGCTGTTAAAGCGAAAATCAAAACCGCAAAGGCCGATCGTATCTAAAGTCAGCTTTGTCATATCCTCAGCTACTTCAATTTCTTCATCGCGGCCTGTTCTTTGCCATTTTTGAACAAGCTGTGTGGCAATATCGAGCATCATCTCATGATAGCCCTTCATGGCCTGCTGGCTGAATGCAGGCATCAAAATTTGATGAGCCTTTCTCCAGTTCGGTTCTTCTGTCCAGCTTGTAAATAACCCATCCCCTGCAAATGCTCTGACTTTACTCAGACTAGTTCCAATAAATTTATCAAAACGACTTTCGTCGCAAACTTCTTTGACAAGTTCATGGCTGGAAACAAAAATACTTGTTGCATTTGAAAATTCAAACTGAAAGATCGGTCCTAATTCATCTGCCAGCCGCCAAAAGGTTTGAGCAAGCTCTCCCTTTTTTATATGGGGAATATTTTTTAAAGGTCCGTATGTTTTTGGTTTTGGAATGATTGATTGTTGCTTCATATGCCCACTCCCTTTATTTCTTTTAAGATGCAACGCTGATGGCACGCCATAAACATTGCTCAATTTCCTCCAAAAATTCAATCGTTGGCTCTATTTCTTCTGCAAGAATTTGCTTATGCAGCTGCACAAAAGCACCAAATACAATAGATAAAATGGTTCTGCCTGAGAGGTTTGGGTGGATCCCATCCTTTTTCCCTTCTTCAAAGATAAGGAATAGCTCATGTAACAAATGCTGCATTTTCTCTTTGCTCGTCTCGTCTAAGTAATGGGACCGTTTATCAATCTCTAAGAAATACAGACCGCTTGGATTCTCCTTTGTAAATAAAACTAAGCAATAAAATACATGCTTAAAGTACGCCCGAATACTTAACTTTGGATCTGGACTGTTTGTGTTCATTTTTTCGATAAATGCTGAGAGGCTGCGCTGGTACAAAATATTGACGAGCGCCTCCTTGCTGTCAAAATAACGGTAAATGGTGCCCGCTCCGACGTTTGCTCTTTTTGAAATCATCGGCATTGTGGTGCCATCAAAGCCTCGTTCAATAAATAGTTCCAGCGAAGCCTTCATGATCTGTTCTTGTTTATCAGTCACTGCTGGCATTTCATTCCCTCCTTATTAAAATATAGGAATGAACGTTCATTCCGCTTGCGGTATATTATATTAATATTTTAATTTTATCTACTTATACTTAAACATACTTATTTTATTACGTCATCACATTTTCTGAAAATAATAATAATTGAGAAATGATACCTAGTCACATGACATCCAAAGGACTTATAAAGATTGGCAAATGTGTGTCATGTGGGTGTCATCAGCACTATACATTCATTCTTGATCGATTGGAGACTGAATATGATCGTCATATGTATCAATATATAAGTTTCCATTACTTGAACGAACAGCATAAACAATGTCCTTTAAGGAAAGCTGCCTTTTTTTAAGCTCTTCTTCTATCCATTGCTCTGTTAATTGATTTTCATGTATGTTCTTTTGGATGAGTTTCCCGTCCATGATGACTTCAATCGGCATGTAACGCTCTGCATTCATGAACAAATCAAGGTCCTTCCGCGTGACATTTTCAAACGAAGGATATTTTTTCACTGACATATGCCCATCTGTTTCAATCATCGCAAATTCAACTTCGCTAATATCAAAGATGTCTTTTTCTCTCAGCTGCTGATTTAAATAATCAAGGGTATATCTCATCCCTTTCATATTTCCTTCAAGAATTTTTCCATTTTGTATGACAAGTGTTGGTTTACCAGCCATGAACCCTCTCATCTTCCGGCTTCTTAATGCAAGCAGGGAAATCACATAAATAATCAAGACAAGTGACACAAAGGAAATCGTTGTGTGCTGAAGCGGGAGCGTTGTATTAAACGCCAGGTTCGCTGCAATTGAACCTAAGCTGATGGCTGCTATAAAATCAAAAATATTCATTTGTGCAATGGTTTGTTTCCCTAAAAGACGTGCTCCTCCAAATAAAATTGCAAAAGCAAACATCGTCCGAAGAATGACTTCAATATGTTCAGGCATATAAGTGTCCACCTTTCAATTGCATCAAAAAAAGCCTTTTCCTTAGAAAAGACTCTTTGTTAGACTATGCATTTATTTCATCATTATTCACTTGGGCAGTACCGCTTTGTTCAAATTGTGATCGCAGTTCAATAATTGAGCTATTCCTCACATGATCTGCTTCTTGCTCAAGAAGCCATGTATAAAATCTAGCTTGCTCCGCTGTCTGTAAAGCATTCATATATTTTTGCGAGGAACGCTTCTCTGCAACGCGCTGCTTTATCCCGCGCATCTGCTTCCAGAATTGATAATAAGGGAGCTTGAGTTTGGTCATAAAGCCGCGATCATCCTCAATAACATACCCCTCTTCTTTAATTGTATTATCATGAGAGACAGCCTGATACCATTTATAAAAAGACGTCCAATCATGGAAAACAGCCACTTCCTGCTTGCAGGATATTCCAAGCTGTTCACCTAATCTTTTCACTTCAGCGAATGGTGCTTTTTCATAGCTTAACTGCCGCTTCACAATATCAAGTAAAATGAGTTGATCTTGTTCATATGTGATAATATGCGGATCTTTTTCTGGCAAAATGACTTCAAACACAAGAGATACATGGTGGTCACGGACATATGATTTAATGTAATCAGCCTGCACGTCACTGAAGGTCTTATTAAATAGCTCTTCGACCCATGAAGCATGCTGATTTTGTTTCACATGTGATGTATAGGATTTGGATGTAAACACCAATTCATCTTCCATTTCATTATACCCAACAGTTCCTAAGTATCCATTTGCTTTATCATATACGGTGACAGGGAATTGAAGATGGTTCACTAAATGCTGCATTCTTGTCTCCGGACGCTCATCAATGTTAAAAAATTTATTGTAGCTTCTAGACACAATCTGCTTAGAAACCATATTGACAAACAAACCTCTTGCTTTTACATTCACATCATCCCACTGCCGTTCACTAAAAGCCTTTTTCGTAAAATTAAAAGATGAAATATGGTGCGGAAGCTTTAATTCCTGTACGTATTCATGCTGATCTAAATGAGCTAAAAAATCATCCAGTGAAATATCTGGCTGAACAGCAGCCGATTGTTTTTTCTCAGACGCTCTGTAGACTGGATTGTCAATTTCATGAGTCTCAATCCCGTCAGCTGTGATTTTCAACACCCGCAGCTGCCCCCCAAATTCAACCTGACCTTCTAGGTTATAAGACCTTTCCGCTGCGTGAATAGGCAGTCTGTATAAATTGCGATGCCCGTGAATTTGGATGATATCCAGCCCAGCCGTATTTTGAACAAATAAGTGATCAATATCATCTGAATATTCTCCTACGCCGTGAATGAGCTGCTGTGTTGAGACATGCAGAAGTTCTTCTGGCAAATGAGCAAGCCCGCCATGTGTAACAAGAAATGTCTGATCATGGTACGTAAAATAAGTAAGCTGATGAAAGGTTCTGACAAACTTTCGTACTTCCTTCAAATCAAAGTTTGCTGCTTCGATTTCAGGCACAGTATGACGATTAAACATATTGCTTCTGACTTTTTCACCATGTGCAAACCGGTATAAATGCTGATCATGATTGCCTTCAATGACGATGACATTCCGGCATTCTCTATGGGCGAGCATCCATTCTAATACTTCTTTGTTTTCTATTCCTCTATCAAGCAAGTCACCTGCAAAAATATAAAGCTCGTTTTCTTTGATGTCTCCTTGCAAATAGGTGGTAAGTGCGGTGTAACAACCGTGAATATCTCCGAAAACATGAATGGCCTCATATTGATCAAAGGATCGAGGCTGATAAGTCATCACTTGCGGATAATCCTCCGGCTGCAAAACAGTCACCCATGATGGGACCTTTTCTGTTTTTAACCGCTCGTTCATTTGATACAAAACAGATTCCCGCACCACTTTGTGAGATTCACGTGAGCGATTTTGCAAAAGAGCTGTTTCAAGGGGGACCTGCGTGAAATCGACGACATACACCCTGTAACGATAAGATGTCGCTAAAGACTTATATTGAGAAATCGATTTACTTGAAATATGTGTCGCATCAATCACAGTAAAGTCTCCGCGCTCCATACGGGCTGTGAGTAGATCGAATAATAAAGACCAAACTTTGTGGTCATGCTTGCTTGAAATGTCTAGTTTCCCATTGACTGATAGCTGCGGCGGCTGAGTTAACAGCCGGATTTGATCCGCTGATAAAGTGTAAGGCTCTAAGCCTTGTTCTTTGATCCATGTTGATTTACCTACGCCTGGGAGACCTCGTAAAAGGACTAAAGTTCTCATATTGGTTCTCCTTTAATGAGTGATATTTTACCTATTATAGATAAATTATGGATAAATCTCAATCTTTTATTGATTATGGTAATATATAGATAGAAAAGGAGGTTTTACGTATGTCTAATGGAGAGAATGTGGCATTCAACATGGGAGATCTTCTATTTCAAGTGTTCTCTCTTCTATTCATTGCCTTTATTGTGACAATCATTGTTATCGCATTTCGCATGATCAGAAGAAAACGAATGGAATTGAAAAAAATCGAGGCAAGATTAAACAAAGTGATTGAAAAAAACGATTTAAAAGAGTAAAAAATCCGGAAGTTAACCGGATTTTTTTGTTTTCATCACGATACCTTGACGCTGCTGCATCAAAAAGAAAAAGACGCCTAAAAGAACAAGCAGACCGCCAAGCATTTGAAGCAGCGTGACTTTCTCTCCAAGTAGCCATACAGCAAGGATCGTTGCCCCAACAGGTTCACCTAGAATACTCATTGAAATGGTAGTCGCATTAACATAAGTTAATAGCCAATTATTAATGACATGAGACATCGTGGGAATAATAGCGAGCAATAAAAAGATTCCCCACTCTTTAACCGGATAGCCTGTAAAAGGAGTTTGCTGAAGCAAGTTGAATAAAATTAAAAAAAGACCGGCAAAGCCAAATACACAAAAACTATAAATCCAATGAGATATTTTTCTTACAGCCTGTTGGCCTATTAACAAATAACAAACAACAGCGATCACACTCAAAAAGGATAAAATATCTCCTAAGATGGCTTCCTTGCTATGACCAATATCTCCCCAGCCTATCATGAGGGCACCTACAATCGCCCCACACATCGTTAATATTGCAGACATTGTTGTTCGTTCACGGTAAATGAGAAATCCGCCTAATAAGGACACCATCGGCTGAAGGGCGATAATAATGGTAGAGCTTGCCACTGTCGTCAGTTTCAGTGAGCCAAACCACAACACAAAGTGAAGCCCTAAAAAGAAGCCTGAGGTACATAAGAAAAACCAGTCTCTGCGCTTTATCGAGAGAAATTCTTTTTTTCTTGGCAAGATAAACGGCAGCATGAGAGCCGCCGCAAAAATCATTCGATACATACTTAAAATAGCAGCAGGTGCATTTGACCATTTCACAATGATTGCAGAAAACGAAATAGCAATAATTGAAATCACAAGCGGCAGTGCAATTGATTTCGTTTGAGCAGTTGTCTTCATTTCCATTAGCAGCTTCCTTTACATCAGCAGTAGATGAGCAGTTCATCTTGTATGTCGTCATCTTACTATGTCCATTCACCTAGTGGCAAGATGATTTTTTAAAACTGGCGTGAGCTTTTTAGATGGAAAAAACGCCCTTTTCATAGGGCGTTATTGTTGTTTATTCTGAAATCAATTCACGAATTCTCTCTTCAATAGGTGTTAACGGCCGGCCTAGTAATGTTTCGAAATCTTGGCTTTCGACAGCTAAAGCACCATCGCGTATGCCGCTTTGAATGGCTTTGACAAATGGCACTGCTTCTTTTGGTACACCATTTGAAGCTAAAAAGTCTCCAAATGTGTCTACATCTATTTTTTCTACTTTGATTTCTTTTCCGCTCACCTTACTAACAATTTGTGCAAGTTCAGTGTGCGTCCGAAGCGGTCCTGACAGTTCATATATCTCCTGATCAAGAACCGGAAGTGTTAACGCATTTGCTGCCGCTTCTGCGTAGTCATTTCTTGTCGCCCAGCCAACCTTTCCTTCGCCGATAGGGCTTAAAAATGGCGCGCCGCTGACTGACGCCAGAATCGTATCTTTTTCATTTTCAACATACCAGTTGTTTCTTAAAAATACATGAGGAATGCCAGAGGCCAAAATGGCTTCTTCTGTTTTGGCATGGTCATTTGCAAGGACAAGCTGACTCTCTCTTGCATTGACAACACTTGTATAAGCAATAAACCTCACATTTGCTGCTTTCGCCGCTTCAATTGCTGCTTTATGCTGCTCGACGCGGTCACCATCCGCTGTTGAAATGATCAACAGACGATCAATGCCCTTAAATGCTGATGTCAGGGTATCTGGCTGAGTAAAATCTCCACGGCGTACATCCACCCCAGCATCCTTCAAATGTGCTGCTTTTTGCGGATTTCGAACACTGACTGCAATTTGTTCAGCCGGTACTTTTGTGAGCAAATGCTTGACGACGAGCGATCCAAGTTGTCCTGTTGCACCTGTTACTAATAATTTCATTTGTTTGACCTCCTCATTTTTCGTTTAACGGTGATGTGCATACGTTATAATCAAAATGGTTACAACAAAGGTGTAAAAAAAGCTCCAAAGTACGAGCTTTTTTATTCCGCCTCTGTTAATAATTGCTGAATTGTCACTTGCTTGAGGTGATTCTCAAGTGCAGCTTGTGCTTCTTTTAGTTCATGCCGCAGTCTCGTATCCATCACTTGACCAATCGGGCATGCGATGACGGGCTGATGAAAGTTAAATAATTCTTCATCCTCGCTTACATCCACAGCGCGGTACACATCTAACAGCGTGATGTCTTCAGCCGGTCTTTTTAAATAAGCACCGCCTACTCCGCGGCGAATTTCAATGAGACCCGCCCGTTTGAGCATTGCCATCATTTTTCGAACAATGGCTGGATTTGAATTCACGCTCTCTGCAATAAAATCACCTGTACACTCTTTTGGAACACCTGCAATAAATGACACAATATGAACAGCAATCGGATACCTGCTGCTAATTTGTTTCACAATCTTTCACCACCGTTGTAATCAATATAGTTACAATGAGTGATTTTGTCAATCAATAAACGGATTTTTCTTTTGGTCCCAGTCTTCATATGCCATGATATCGTAGTTTTCTGCTGTATCAAGTTCAAGCGGGGCAATGCATTCAAGCAGATTCTCATCTGGGTCAAGAAAATAGATCGCTGCATGAAATTGCGGCGGATTATCGAGAACTAAAGGCTGCTTTTCTTCTGAAAAACCAAACATTGGGTGAATGCTGATGTCTCTTTCAATCAGCCAACTCTTGATCTGTTCGATACTGGATGTTTTAATTTGGAAGGCTACATGTCGAGTTGCTACGTGATATGGAATAGTGGACATATCTGCCTTCCATATGCCAAGCCAGCTCTTTCCTTTCTGAATCCATAAAAAGGCTACTCTTTCATTCTCATGAGCAAGTGTCAATCCCAATTTTTCATAAAACGCAATAGATGTCTTTAAGTCACTCACAGGTAAATGTGCTTCATACAGTCCTTTTATCATCTTCAAAATCACTCCTTTTCTACCTTCTATTCTGCAGGAGTTGATGATATTCTGCCTCAGCAAAACGATGTATTTTATCCCTAACATTAGTTTGAGAGACATTGTATGTTTGATCTATTGCAGATGGGGGAAGGTGTTCAAATAAAATAACAGAAAGGAGCAGTTCATATGCCTTGGACGATGAACGATTATCCAGCTTCATTTAAATCATTAGACAACGTCATTCGGAAAAAAGCGCTTGAGATTGCCAATAAGATGATTCAGGAAGGCTATGAGGAAAATAGAGCCATTCCAATTGCAATCAGTCAAGCGAAAGAGTGGAAAAAGAACGCAACGGAGAAAGAAGTAGAGAATTTCTCATCTCATGGTTCTGTCAAACCTTCTGAGGGCAGCAGCTCCGCAAGACCAGAGCTCATGGATCATGCGCAGCATGTAGTAAAGCACGAGGAAGGCTGGGCGGTTCAAACTGAGAAAGCGAAACGAGCAAGTGAGGTCAAAGAAACAAAACAAGAAGCAATTAAGCGGGCAAAGGAGATTTCAGCTAATAAAGGAACATCCGTTGTCATTCACCGAAAAGATGGGACGATTCAGGATGTGTTAAAGCCGCAATAAGACCGCTCGTCAGCGGTCTTAGCGTGTGGACAAACCCTCGCATTCGGTGTCAGTCCTGCGTGCCGGTGCTCACGAATGTTAAATCCGCTCCGGTACTCGTTCCTTCCTAGGGCTGCAAAGGTTTTCTATCACGCTGAATGAAAACAAAAGGCTAAAATAAAGATCATTTTAGCCTTTTGTAACAATTAAGACCGCTTGTCAGCGGTCTTTTTTATGCATTCTTTTCTTTTTTGGCTGGTGTTTTTCTTTTCTTAGGCGCTGCTTTTTTCGCTTTGGCTGGTTTTGATCGGTCGATCGAAGCCTGTAGTGCGGCCATTAAATCTGTCACATTGGCTGCAGGATCTTTTTTGCCTGTCGTTTCTGGCTGAACGGTATGTTCTCCAGATATTTTATCGCCAATTAAATTCATCAGCTGTTCTCTGTATTCATCTTGATATGCCGCTGGATCGAACGTTGTGGTCAGCTGCTCGATTAAAAGGAGCGCTGTATCTAACTCTTTCTTTACAATGTTCTCCTCTTGGGGGATATTCGGCACATCTGATACTTGTCTAATTTCGTCAGGGAAATGAATGGTTTCCATCAGCAAAATATGTTCATAGCACCTAACGATCGCTAATTGCTCCTTTGAGCGAATCATAATTTTTGCGACACCAATTTTCCCCGATTCCTCTAAAGCTTTTCTTAATAATGAATAAGCCTTCGCTCCGCCGGTATCCGGTGATAAGAAGTAACTTCTTTCGTAATAGATTGGATCAATCTCCTCAATCTTCACAAAATCAATGATTTCAACGGCTTTTTCTTCATTTTCTTTTCGCAGTTTTTCCAGCTCTTCATCGTCCAATTCAATAAATTTATTTTTCGCATATTCATACGCCTTGACGATTTGTTCTGGCGCTACTTCTTCACCGCAATTGGCACATACTTTCTTGTAGTTAATGGGCGTGTGACACTCTTTATGCAGCTGTCTTAATTTAATGTCTTTGTTCTCTGTAGCGGTAAACAGCTTGACTGGAATATTGACCAATCCGAAACTAATGCCGCCTTTCCATACTGTATGCATCGCGCTTCCTCCGTTCTTTTCTCCTTACTATGTAATGTTTTCATCAGACTTATGTATGTGATTGAAAATTTCATCCCACTCTAAGAACACATGATATAAGGAAGTGACATGCACAATGAAACCTATGCGATTAACACCTGCACATGATATACCTGCCGGTGCAGACTGGGTGTATGAATTAAAATATGATGGCTTTCGGGCTATTCTTGTCTGGGAACAAGACGAGATTCGTTTAGAAAGCAGGACCGGAAAACGGCTAAATGAACAGTTTCCTGAAGTGATGGAGCAGTGCGAGCAATTAAGAGACCAATTTGCTCCCTTTTTACCGCTGACACTTGACGGAGAATTGGTCTTTTTACTGAGTGAACAGCAAAGCGAGTTTGCGAAGGTTCAGCAAAGAGGCAGGCTGAAAAACAAAGAAGCCATACAACGACAGGCTGAACGATTTCCGTGTCATTTCATTGCATTCGATCTATTAAGATGCAAAGGGAAACCTCTCGTTGATTTACAGCTGATGGAAAGAAAAAATCAGCTGCAGCAATTATTCCAAGAAGTAAAGCTCCCCTCCTCAGTTCAGCTAGAGCACCCTTCCCTTTTGCAGGTCATTCATACAGACCCAGACTCTGAGTACATGAAAAACGTGATGACGACGTATTTAGCAGAAGGACTAGTAGCGAAAAAAAAGATGAGTAAGTGGCATGACAATACTCGTTCAAAAGAATGGCTGAAAATGAAAAACTGGCGGTATGTCTCTGTCATTGTCACCCGTTTTGACAAAGAAAATGGCTATTTTCAAGGTTCCATTTATCAAGATTCGGCTCTCATCGAGGTTGTCCAATTCAAGCATGGTTTTTCTAAAGAAGAAGAACAAACGCTGCGTACACTATTTCAGACAAAAGGCCAGTTAACAGGAGGATCTTTATACGAAATCCCTCCTTCTATCGTTGCCAGCATTGCTTGTATATCCTTTGATGGATCGGCGTTAAGAGAGCCGCGTTTTTCTTCCTTTTTACTAGATGCTGATCCAGCAGCATGTACATTTCAGCACATGCTCAAACAGCTGTATCCACTCCCTGCTGCTATAGACGTCACTCACCCTGAAAAACCGATTGTCCCGGCTCTTCAACTAAACAAGGCAGATTACTTACTTTATTTAAGACAAGCGGCTCCCTACCTTTTGCCCTTTTTACGTGAAAGGCGTCTTACTTTAATTCGGTATCCGCATGGCACTGGAGACGAATTCTTTTATCAAAAGTCGACACCTGATTATGCGCCGGATTTTGTTTTAACAGATGAAGTTGATGATATTTCTTATACGGTCTGTAATGATCCTCGTACGCTTCTTTGGCTTGGCAACCAGCTGGCGATGGAATTTCATATCCCTTTTGAGACAAGAGATACGGATCGGCCGACAGAAATCGTCTTTGATCTAGACCCGCCATCTGTAAATGAGTTTCATCTAGCCATAGAAGCGGCTAAACGAATCAAAGCGCTTTTAGACGGGCTTTTTCTCACAGCCTTTATTAAAACAAGCGGAGGTAAAGGGCTTCAAGTCTATATTCCTTTAAAGAAAAACGCCTTCACATACGAAGAAACAAGACAATTCACCGCATTTATATGCCAATTTTTATGTGAGCAAGCACCGGATCTTTTTACTCTGGAACGCCTTAAGAAAAAACGCGGCAATCGCTTGTATTTAGACTACATTCAGCACGATGCTGGGAAAACAATCATCGCTCCGTATTCTCCAAGAGGAAATGAGCTTGGACTTGTTGCGACACCGCTTGAATGGGACGAACTCTATCATGATGAGCTTCATCCTTCTCTTTTTACGATGCCGGCTGTTATAGAGCGTTTAAAGGAAAAGGGCGATCCGTTCCGCCGCATGAGGCACCTTGTGAATGATGATGCTTTTAGACAAGTCTTACATCAGCTTGCACACATGTGACCATCTCATCAGATGGACATTTGCGGTCATGAAGCGTTACACTTATTCATTAGAGAGGAAGAAAGGGATGACTATTTTGACCGCACATTCATTTCGAAATACAGCTTTGATTTTCTTATGTCTTTCCGCAGGAATTGTGGATGTGATTGGCTATTTAAGCCTAGGGCATGTGTTTACAGCCAATATGACAGGTAATATTGTGCTGCTTGGCATTGCAGCAGGAAGCTCCTTGCAGCTAACAGCCCTTCATTCCATCATTGCTCTAAGTGGATTCGTTTTAGGGGTTTTACTTGCAGTGGTGATAGGCGGAAATCACGAGAAAACGTTTTGGCCAAAAGCCGTAACACGCATTTTTATCATCGAATTGATGATTTTGCTTCTATTTGCTCTCATGACCATTTTCCCTTATACACAAGGTGCTTACTTTATGCTGATCATTCTTTTAAGTATGGCTATGGGCATGCAAACGGCGGCCGCACGCAAATTGAATTTTGCTGGCATTTCCACAACCGTTCTCACAAGTACACTTGCTAACCTATTTGAAGATGCAGCCAAGCGCATATCATACCGGGAAAAAAGAAAGGCCCCTATCCAGCTTGTAAGCTTGATGCGAATAGGCTCTATTGTCTTCTACTGCCTAGGTGCAGCTATTGCTGCATACACAGATCGTTACGATCCGTTTATCATCATATGGCTGCCTATCATCATTCTAGGCATCATTGTGATAACTGCTGGATTGAAGCACTTTCACCAATTGAAATAGCCTCTCTTTAGACGGCTATTTCAATTATTGTGATCTTACACTAATAACTCCTGACATAAAAACCAGGAGGGCGTCCCATGATGAACGTTGAACCATATGGATATCCAGAAAATGTCCCGAATCCTCCGTACCCAGGAAAACCGCCTAAGCCAGAGAATACACCAGGACTCAAATAATACCCGCCAAAGCCGATATGGGAACCAACCGGCCCAATATGTGCCCCGCCTCCGCTAAAACCGCCTCCATGAAAACCACCATAAACCCGTGGATACATACAATCACCTGCCTTCGAATCAGACCTTATCTCATCATATGCATGACAAATGGGGCGGTGCTCCTGCTTTTTCTTTCCTTCTATGTACATTAGACCAATTTGATAAAATTTGAATGAAAAGTCCTGCAAAAAATTAAATTAAGCAAAGAAAAGTGACCTTTTTAACTTGTTGCTCTGCCCTATGTTTATTTAGAATAATGGAGCAGGTAATAAATTTGCACACCCCCTTTGTTGCGAATTCTTCTTATTAAACGTTCTTGGAGCGTTTAATAAGAAGAGCCTATTAAAACAAAAAAAACCCTTGCTGACGATCATCAACAAGGGCGAGAGATAAATGGTATTAACCACCAATGATTTTTTCTGCAACTTCGAATGAACCCGCAACATTTTGCGATAGAACAGTCGCAGCGACCGCTAAACCGACAACGAATAATACTTTTAATCCTGTTTTCATCTTAAATCAACCCCATTCTTTTCATATGTAAATCCGCTTCTAAACTTTTGTTCAAGTAAAAAACAGACTGCTCATAAAGTGATTGCTTTTCACAATATTTTGCTGCAAATTGTGATAGCTCTTTTACTTCATGATATTCATTCTTCTCTTCTAACTTTCTTAATTTCTCATCAATTTGCTGAAATCTTTGTGGCGCATGCGTTAAGTAAAGATCATGTACGATGCCTATTTTTAGCTGAAACACTTCATGAGAAGCATCTTTTATTCTGGCATATGCAGCCTCTATATATTGGCTTGCACGCTGCTTTTCACCAATCACACAGAGTTCCCGGCTGATCAGATACGTAGAATGGAAAAAGAAATCTGAATCATAATACTCTTGATGGGACAGTGCTTTTTCAAGATGACGTATCGATTCCTTCGGTTTATTCCAAAATGAATATAAAATGGCCACATTATGATGAAGCTGAGCCAGCATAAAATCATCCTGCTCATTTGTCAAAACTTCTTCCGCCAGACGATAATTCTCAAGCGCCTCTTCATACCGGCCGATCTCCGTTAGATTCGCTGCTATAAGAGAGTATGAAAGGGCCGTTCTTCTTTCATACTGCTTGTGCCGCTTATAGACGTGCAGCGCTCTGCGGATATAGCTTAATGAGAGCATGATATGACTGAGCCGGTAATAAAGCCATGCCACTTTAAAATCGAAATCAGCACGTTCTATCTCACTTGGAATTTTATCTAAGAGCTTTTCAGCACTTTGATACATTTGCAATGCAACCTCATAATTACCTTGATGCTGCTCATACACACCCTCATAAAAATCAAAATAATAGGCAAGACGATTAGACAGGTCATCTTCTTTTTTTCCATAATGACCCTCTATGCTTTTCGTTGAAACATTGCCCTTTTGCCCTCTTAAATTGTACATAAGAATGTGATGCCTCTTCTCAAGAAGAGAATAGTATATGAGGATATCCGCATCGTCAATTTCCTCTACCGCTTGTTTCGCTTTGGCAAATAACCGTTCTGCCTCATCTGCATGATCTTTTTTGATTTCCATGTTCCAGTCATTTAATAGTGATGCCAATTCCGCAACAGGAACTTTGCTCATTCTACACCCCCAATCACCTTCAGCTGCAACACATATTTCACTAAATATGGAACTTCTATTAGCAATTGCTAATTAGTCCATTTGACATCATTTTAATATGAATCACTTGAATCTTCAATAACCGTTTCCATTGAAAGTGCGTTTCTTTCTCCTATTCAATGATATTTGCGAAAAAATTCCGCCTTTTTTTAAAATAAACATCTTGAGATGAAATGAAAAAAGCCCAATGTCAAGGCTTTCTAATCTGATGATGGTCCATAGCAGCTTTTCATTTATCCAGTTTCTTTATATAATATGATCAATCACTTACACGCCTCAGTAGCTCTAGAAGGGAAGAGCGCCGTAAAACAAATTGTAGCTGGCGGGTCGCAAGGCAAGGGTTTCAGAAGCACCGAAAAGCACATGAGCTGAGACAGGTGAAATTCCTGTCGGTGAAATTCCGTAGGGAAGCGTGTTGCCCCTAGCCTATGCTTACGAAAGGAGTGCGGGTTCGAATCCCGTCTGAGGCTTATGAGGTAGATGGATTGGGAGGATAAAATATCATGCATGTGTTTGAAGAATATATCAGCAAAATCGGTAACCCGGAGCTGAAGCAGCGCACTCAAGACATCTTACAATGGGTAGAAGACACATTCCCTCAATTAGAGCCAAGAATTGCTTGGAATCAGCCCATGTTCACAGATCACGGCACATTTATTATTGGGTTTAGCGTGGCAAAACATCACATTTCTGTCGCACCAGAAGCAAAAGGAATTGATCAATTTTCAGCTGACATTGTACAAGCTGGGTACGATCATGGGAAAAATCTGTTTCGCATGAAAGAAAGCTTGCCAGTTGATTATCCTCTCCTAAAAAAAATCATCGAATTTAATATCGAAGACAAAGCGGATTGTTCAACGTTTTGGCGAAAATAAACAGTACCCCGATCTCAGCTTTACAGATCGGGGTATTTTGCTGCAACAATATTATTTTGTTCTCTTCCCTACCAATTTTTGTTCAAGCCATTCATAACATGACAAAAGGGCATCAACGCTCTTTTGGCATATCGGCAAATATACAACGGCGACGGCTGTTAAACACGCTATAGCAGCTCCTGCTAATACATCTAATGGATAATGAACACCTACCCAAATCCTTGAAAAACCAACAGCACACGCAATGATCAGCCAATACATATGGCGTTTGTGAAACAGCCAAAAGATCACGCAAATCGAAAAAATAAAGATGGTATGATCACTCGGAAACGAGTTATTCACTTCCTTTTGAATCAAAAGATTGACGTGGCTCATTTCTGCAAAGGGCTGCTGATTAAAATAAAACACCCCAGCGATTTTCCCAAGTAACTCGGCGAGTACGAAGGTCAGTCCGGCAGAAACGACCATCGCCCTATTGTACCTGCTGCGATTTTGAAACCATACGAACAGACACACGAGCGCTGCCAGCAGCACTGTATATTCAGCTAGTCCAATAAATATTGGATTCAAGTAACCATGATCGATACTGAGCTCATTCACCCACCTAAATAAATCTTCATTAAGTCCCTGCATCTCATTTCATCCCTTTTTACTTGATTTACGATAAGGATAATTGAAATGAGATGTCTGCCTCCATCGATCGAACGAACAAACCATGGAATCATATGACATGTTTGTCACTTTGCTGTCACCTGAACATCGTGTACTAACTAAAAACTCATCAAAGGCTATTAAATCACAGGAACAAAACTGTTATAATAGAACATAAGTTTGCATTTTATCAAAAAGGGGTTACATCATATGATCAAAACGGTAGACGGCAATATATTAGAGGCAAGCGAAGACATCATTTGTCACCAAGTGAACTGTAAAGGAGTCATGGGAGCTGGATTAGCAAAACAGATCAAAAGCAAATATCCGAATGTGTTCAAAGATTATAAACAGTTATGTACAGAACAAGGAGATGACTTGCTAAGCTCCGTTCAACTCATCACAACAAAAGACGGAAAAACAATTGCCAACTTATTTGCCCAAGCTGGATACGGAAGAACAAGAAAGCAAACAGACTACGATGCCTTACGCAATTGCTTTCAACTTCTAAAGGATACAGTGACACAATCACCTGAGGAGGAAAACCAAACGTCCATCGCCATTCCATACGGGATCGGCTGCGGCTTGGCTGGCGGCGATTGGACGATTGTGGAAGAGATGATTGAAGAGGTGCTGGGTGATTGTGAGGTGACGGTTTATCGGTTTAGATAGAGGGAAATGAATAATGAAATTAGAAGAGGAATTTGTTTTTCGATCTTTTTGCTTTCGTTGATCGGTTTCTTTGACATGCTAATCAATAACAATTGATTCCAATCACAATCAATATTTTTATTTTGTCATTACATGTGTCTGTTTTGTTATTGAATAAAAGGAGTTATTATTTAATAAGAGCACCATTTCTGCTTGGAATGGTGCTCTCAATTAGTTCTCTATTTTTTATTTCTATAATCTATCAAAATGAAATTTATAACATCTTAAAAAATTCAAAAGTTACTCCAATGTAGAAAGATATTTTTCTAAATGTTTTTTACCAGAATTACTTTTAGGTATAATACCTAGATGATTATATTTCCAAATGGTTTTTCTTTCATGAGGGTTTGTATTCGAAAGATCATCATAATTAAATTCTATATTAAAATGTCCCGTTTCATTAAATATCATTGTGAAATTTGTCCAAGGCTCTTGACCACTTTGTTCAAACGCTCTCCTAAGTTCTTGGATACAGTCAACTAATTGATGCCATCTTTCTCTGTATTCATGTTCACTCACTTCAAACAATTCAGTGATCTCATGACTATAGATCGGCTGATCATCATTTTCCTTAGGTAAAAAATAAAAGTAAGCAGTCTGTGAACCTTCAACTACTTCACCATATAAATACACCTTTATCCAATTTACAGGTATTGTCTTAACTACAATATCAACTATCTGTTTGTATACATATTCTAGTTCTTCTTCATTCATTATTTTTTCCCTCCATACACATTATCGAATCGTCTGATTTCCCACTCATCATCACCAATTTTATACTTAATATCAAAAGTTTCTGGACGTAGAGAATCAGCTTTATAGTTAGGTGTTATCTTTACTTTAACCTGATCACCATTTTGAAGAGCATCAGCCCATGCATTCTCAAGCTTTTTCCATTCACCTTTATTTAAATTTCCATTCATTGGCACAAGATTATCAATATCCCCTGAACCTTTAAAAATAGTTGCAATCAAGTGACCTCCATCATCATCTAGTAATCGATCCGGCTTTCCTGAATTGGATTGGGCATATTGGTTTCTTTTAACCTCTCCGTATTTTAAATCACTTGCTTCGACTTTGACAATACGTCCGTAGTGATCGGTTGTGTAGGTGTAGCCTTGCTTTGTTGAATAAACAACATTCGGTTTTAACACTTTTTTACGTTTCCATCTCACATAGTGATCTCCGTAACTGACAACGGCTGGTGGCGATTTTGGTGCTGGTAATCGTCTGCCTGTTTTAGAGATCCCGTATCCTGAATTGTTGTCTAGACGCTTTGCCATAGAGAGGAGTTTATTTTTGAGATTTTCTCCGTCAAACACGTTATACGGCAGCTTCGGGCCGCCAGCCATTTGAAACTTTGGTGAGTATGGCAATAGATTCGGAATAGAAACTCTGTCTAATGATTTTGCTCCTTGCTCAAGGCCTTTCTTCACCGTCGTTTTGGCTGCTGTTGTCCCCGTTTTTGTAATGGCACCTGCCCCTTTAGAACCAAAGACGATTTCTGCTAGAGAACCAGTTGCATAGGCGAACCAGTGGGATCGAGAATATGCATCACCATCGATGACTTCTTTTTGGAATGAGTCTGAAATCGACTTTCCAATCGCTTTCGATGTTTCAATTGGATGTGAAACAGCCGTTACGACCGACTCAACGGCACCTCCAGGATCTGTCACAAGATCATAGATGCCAACTACTGTATCTTTGGCCACATCATATAGCCCAACTGCTGCACCTTTTACAACATCAACGAACCCCTCTGATGCTTCTTCCTGCGCTTTGATCTGGAGAAGCTGGCTGTAATATATTTTTTGATCGTAGGAAAGATTTTCATATCCAATTTCGTCTACAATCTCAAAGTATTTCGCTTCTGATATACACGAAGGATCGTTGAGTTTTTCTTTCAATTCTTTGATTCTTCGTTTCTCTTTTTCTTCTTTTTTCACCTTTAAATATGCTTTCACCTGTGCATCGATTTTATCATGATTCTTGTACACATCTGTCTCATGAAATGCTTTTGCATCGTAATACATGGGCTGCGCATTTTTCCCTTTTCCTGTAGCAGCCATCATTTTTGTATAAAAGGTTGTAAGATGTTTCTTAATCGCTTCTGATTTTGCGTATTCTGTTTTTAGGGCATGATCTAATTTATGTACAGCATCAATTGCCTCTTTTCTTTTTTTATTCGCATCGTCTAAATGTTCATTGACCTCTTTACTTGAAAATACATTCAGTTCTATGAGATCACTGATGTCATCAAAAATAGTGGATAGGGCTTCTTTTTGTTCCTTGACCATATCTTTATTATTCTGAATCCCTTGTTTCAGTTGAGCGTCTAAGAAATGCTCATCAATAAATGTACTCCCGCCTAACGATTCATCATCAAGCTTTCCTTTTACCCCATCTAAAAACGCTTTTTGCATATCAATAAAATCAAGATAAGTGTCTGTGTAAAGCGCAAGATCCTCATAAAAGGCTTTGATATTGTCTGCACCTTTTCCAGTAAATTCATCACCTAATCCCGACACACTTTTTAATGCTTTTTTCACATGCTGCATTTCGTCTCGAAGCTCCTGATAGACTTTTGACCTTTGTTCGACAGCTGATAGTAAAGATGGAGCATCTAATATTTTCATATAAAAAAGACTCCTTTTATGGAATATTCTTTTTCTAGAATACCATAAGGAGTCTGACACTTTAATCCACTTTATCGTTTTTTAACCAATTATCCTCCGTAGTGTGGATTAAAATCTTATCCCGTTTATGATCCTGCACCTCTAGAGAAAAGCAACACTACATCATTTTTAGCATCTGCCTGAGTTTGTTGTCCAGCAGGCATTCCAAGAATTGCACCTAATAGCAAAGCGGTAGTAATCATCATCATTATTTTTTTCATGATCATATGACCTCCTTTCCTATAAGCGTACAAGATTTTAAAGCCAATTCCAAGAAGTAGTTACTTTCTTCATAAAGATTTAACTTTTTATAAATGGAGGCAACATCAGGAGCTAAAGCCTCTAAATCAACATATGCTTTTCTTTCTTCCAAAAGACATAGCCCTTTCTTGATATCTTCATAACTTTCCTGTGGTGTTGTATAACATTTCTCAAGGATATTGAATTTCAAAATAAAGTTTGTGTTCTGCTGTTCTTTAGAAAAGTTTTTCCCCTCAGCAACCCAACTTATTGCCTGATCCAACTGATTTGATTTGTAGCTTGATCTTGCAAATTCATACGCACATTGTAAGTATGAAACAGGAGCTGACTGTTTTAGATCATCTGCGGAAATTGCTTTGTTGAAATATTCAATTGCTTCTATATGGTGGTCATCCTGAATTTTGAGAAATCCCAAATCATAATAAGCCAACGCTAACAATCTCTTATCATTTTTTTCAATCAGTCTATCTACACAATCCAAAAGTATTCGTTCAGCTTTGTCTAGTCTACCGTCATCAATCAAATTCAGTGCCAACAACATATTACAGTTTATGGTCTGTATGCTGTAACCTTCATGACCTTTGTAGATGTCCTTTGCTGTTTGTAGATGATGGTGAGAAAGAAGCGTGACTTTATTGAAATAGTAGAGTGTGCCAATTTTATAATGGAACTCAGCCTTTTCAATTTCATCATGTACCTTGTCCAACTGTCTCTCAGCTACTCTGAATAGGACTAGGGCTTCTGAATAGTTATTTTTTGCACTCTCATACATACCTTTGAAAAGATAAAAGTAAAACCTTAGCATGTCATCTGTTTTGACTCTTTCACTTTCTGTTATTGTTGGTTGCCCCACTAAATCTTCCATCAGTACCTTAAATCTGTAATCAAGAATATTGAAATAGAGTAACACATCTTGATTTTCTTCCATTTCGCCTAACATTTCTTGAATCTCATCCCTCAGCTCTACTGCTTGTGAAACTTCCCTCTTTTTAATATGTAAATACCATTTGTTGAGCGTGTTTGCTACATCTACAGAAGAAATCAAATACGACATCCCATTACCCTCCTTGCTATCATTTCCTTTGTATAATTTTAACATGACATTTACAACATATGTAAAGACAAGGTGTTCATTTTAAAAGTTTTCGGTATCCCGCAAAATGCAAACATATGACTAATTGGCAATAGTAACATGTTCTTTTCGCATTCCGGCAATCGGGACAAGAACTTGTACCGATAAAATAAAAAGCCGCTAAAATAGCGACTTCAATGGGGACCATGTTCTTGTCCCTCGACAATCTTTAATAAACGGAGCAAATTTGTCCCTGGACAATTTTCTGTACCATTCATACGGAGTATCCCTCAACCGTGTTTAACCTCACATCGTATCAGTTTTAAGTGTATGTAATTGATGTTCTTGTCCCTGGACATCTTTAATCAATCTTACACGGTCTAAAAGTTTCATGTTTAGCTTCATACTCTTCTATTAATCGGATTTTATTTCCATCAAATCTAATCTTTGATATACCATCAAATGAATAAAGTTGTTCTTCTTTTGCTTTAAAATACCATTCTACAAAAAATAAGGTATCATTTACTTGATGAATATTTTTTATCTTCCATTCTAAGACAACTTGCTTCAGTAACATTTTTTTGATCCACAAATGGACTTCCTCTATACCCACATACATTGCTCCATAACATTCGCGGTAGATAATATCATCAGAAAAATACGTATCTAAAAACGTAAAATCTCTAGTTACCCACATAAAGAAATATTCTTTTATAATTTCTTCTTTCATAAGTACTCCTCTATTTTTAATTAAGCGCAGTTCTTAACTAGTGTTTTGAATCTATTATATCAAAATGAACAAAAAAAAGGTTCTTGGTTGGAATTTATGTCATTCTACACTCATTCGCTTTATTGGTGCACTTTAAAGCCTTGTTATATTAGCGGTGTACCAAGTAATGTATAAGGAGAATGTGAAGCTGCCGCGCTCTCGTTTAAGCTTGGGGGCGTGCCAAGCCCCTCGCCTATACGAAAAAGGGGTGCTCTTGTAAAGAACACACCCCTTTATTTAGGTAACTTAAATTCCGTTAAAAGAAAAGAGCCAATGATAACTACATCATTGGCTCTTCTTAACTTTAAAGATATAGTTTCTTTCAATCCACACTCCTCAAGAGAGCGACAAGCTAATAATACCAATCGTTCTAGCAAAGTCTAGTCAATTATTAGGTTTATTTGTTGCATCAATGTAATGCTTATTAGATTTCTTATTCTCTATAATATCTTCAGTCCTACCCAAAAGCATTTGAATTTCTTTTCTATTATACTGCTTTTTTATTTTCTCTTTAAATGCTGTTTGTTGATTAATAGTTGCTTTATGCATCTTTTTCCCAAATTGTTTCAAATAAATCTCAATGTATTTACTCTGTTCAAATGATGTAAATTCGTTGGTTTCGTTAATTTCATTCATAAGAAATCACCTCCTAAACATATATCGGAGGTGATTTGGAAATTTTCAGGTGTTCACTAAATTGGTTCTATTTAATGTAAAATTCGCTAGTGTAGAATGTTCCAAGAGTTGCAACATGATTGCCCTTTTTGTCGTAACGTTCTACATCCACTCTAAAGCGATAAGTACCTTTTTTGTTACAAAATGACTCTTTGATGTCAAATTGATCATAAAGTTTTTCACCTGGGTTAAGGGGGTTCCGGGAATTTGTTTTTATTGTCTCCCACTTTCCATTAACCTTTCTTTGTGGAATAAGATTGGGACCAGCACTAAAGTCATTGTGGTTTTGTACTGCAATTCGTACGACCTTATCCTCTCCAATTTTGTGATTAGCTTTTGTCGGGTTCGCCGACACTCCAAATCCTGATGCCATGCTCATCATCTCCCTTTTTATATTTTTGCGCTCCTATCCCTCACCAAAGCACGTGCAGCCATACACCCAAAAGACGACTGTTCCCATCAAATCATCGTTTCCTCCGGATACGGCCGCCTTGTCGTTGATACGTTTCGCGTCTCGTTCCCATGATTTCTTCCCACTCCCTATTCGTAATGGGATCAGCATCGTTCTCCTTCTTTCTATTAGAACCAGGAGCAATGCTTTTAAATTGCTTTAATGTCTCTTTAGAAACAGAAACCCTGATCTTCATTTCACTCGCTCCTTGCCGAATAAGCACCACCTTACGCTATTCGCTTAAATAGATTTTTGAATGATGACTACACTCCGAGAGGATGCCAAGTACAGTCATTCATCAAGTAAAATGAAAAACTGTCCTCGATACGGCTGCCGCAGACCAGCTGCTATCCAGGCTCAGAATGTCCCTCTCGTATGGCCACATTCCTCAACACCTTTGTTCCGTATCCAGATACGCCATTGATAAAGGAAAGGCGCGTCTCCCAATAAAAAAAGCGAACACCAATCAAGGCACTTAAAGTGCTCAATGATCAGCGTCCGCAGGTTCTTCCTTCTGGACAAAATATTCACGTTCGTTTTGCTTGTCTATATCATACGTTGATTCACTCAGGAAAAAAGGTCCCCTTTTTGTCGGCTTTTTCTCGGTTTTTTCTCGGCAATGCAAATAAAAAAAGTGCCCATAAACATGGACACTTTGGTTCTATTATTCCCAAAACGCATCGCCTTCAGATTCAATATACTTCTGAAGGAAAGTTTCAAAATCTACGTCAAGCAGCCTATACTCTAAACCGTCTTCAAATAGATAAAGGTTGGGATTTTCCTTATTTAGTATCAAGTAGCACCCTTCAAAAAGAGCAGCAATAGCTGTTCCATCAACCTGATCAAAAAAATCATTAGACAACTCGGATTCGATTTCTTTTAAACTGAAAACGTGTAATCCTCCACCTACCTTGTTCCCAAAAACTATGTCTTCAAATATTCTTGCGCCATTATGTAGACATAAAAACTCTTTGAGATCGTCAGGCAATGCATGATGTTTCTTTTCAAATTGTTTTATATTTTCTTGATCGGCTGGGGCATTGAAGGTACAGCACTTTTCATAGACTTCACCGTCTACCGAGAATTTGATGATGTTCTTCTCATCTAATTGATTTTCAAGCTTTTCTAATATCTGCACGATCCTACTCAATCTTTCACCTTCTATCTATATCCTCTCCACCAAGGAGAAACCTCTTGTTGATGCAGCGTTCTTGTGAGTGCATATAAATTACCCATTTTATTATCTCCACCATATTCTAAAGGTATAACATGGTGAATGTCTAAACCAGACCAATCCCATTTAGGATCTGTGTATTTACCAATATACCATTTGATATATTTATTTCGCATCTCCTACAAATATGCCGTCAACAGAACAACCATAAAGAAAATCGAATAAGCAAATCTCTTCATTCCGATACTCCTTTTCCAATTTATTTATAATATTGCTCAATTTCATCTAGGCTGTTTTCAAGTGCTCTTTCTATTTCCCGCATCTTTAGTTCATTTAAAAACTTCCTGATTTCTAAGAGAAGGAAACAGGCCTGTAGCACCGTTTGCCTCTTGTTCCTTTTTGTTATCCTCCTTCACCTTCAGGGCCCTATAAACCTTCAGCTCCTTGATCAGAGCATTTCGGACTTGTTTCTCATCGATCCCTGGTAGTAAACACAATTGTTCAGATTTCAGTCTATCACTCCTTGAAAGTTCATATTGAAATTTTCTTATAATCTATCTAAATCTGAAAACCGTTCTTATTTTTACAAAAAAACCCTTGAATTTTTTATAATATAGGATAATTAGGTATGTAAAAAATAAACTATGGAGTGTTTTAAATGAGATTAAAAAAAGTTTTAATTTGTTCCGCATTATCCTTTGCTTTACTTGTTTCTGCATCTCCTGCATTCGCTTCACCTTCTAATGCAGACAGCAAGATGAGTCAAAAGGTAATAACTCCTCAAGCTGAGTTGAAAACTATTCATCTAAAAGCCAATACACACAAAAAACCTATCAAATGTTTCGGTCTCTTTGGTCCTAAAAGATGCATAAAAGGGTGATGGTACTCGGACAGGCAAATATCAATGTTGATTTTAAAAATATCTAAGAGATAGGAGGATGACCCTCCTATCTCATTTTTAATTAGCTAATTTGAAAATATATAGCTGCCATCACTATGCCTGTTTTAATAATTTCAGAATCATTAGCAAATGACTTATTTTTGACTGTTACCTGCAGGAGGAAGCTCCTGCTATTTTATTTTGTGTGAACTCGATTAATTTAAATTTGTGAACTGGCCTTCGCGTGTAGTGATATCCGTTTTCCCGTAAATAGGTGCTTCAGCTAAAAACGCTTGGTTGGAATGATCATCTAGAATAATGCTTTCACTACTCCTTTGGTCATAAAGTTATAAATGGAAATGGTTGAATTTGTAAGTTTGTAAGGATTATTCATGTGCACAAAGCTTCCCATGTTATTCTGTAGTCTTCGCTTTTTTTATTTGCCTTGAAGACTTTGCAAATCACGTATACACATTCTAAATAGGTGTTCGTCCCTTAAATCTAAAGACAGATCAATCAGCATCTTCAGATACTTTAAGTACATAACCTTCCTCTTCTTTTTGATCATTCCCGCCAGAATCGTCTTTCACACTATGAGAGGAATCTGGAATCTAAATTATTATCATATGTTTCTTCAGTCTGCATCGGTTTACCTTCGTTAATCTGATCCTGATTTCAATCCCTCCACTTTACGTTCAATTTTTATGGAATTTTTCTTTAATCTTATTTTTTCTGCAGGTAAGCTCAATTCATCCTCTAACTGTTCCGGCTCATGATCAGCAATGTGAACTACACCACTGTGATCTACTCTGATAATTTATAATTAGACGCTCTGCATTTGCAAATATAGCGGAGAATATCGCTCCACTTGGACTTCGTACCAATCATTTCAGCAAGGTTTTGAATACTTTTTCTGAGACCTTCGTTGAAATTTGAAAGTCGCCTTTTTTGTGGGTGAATTGTGGATGATGCTCCTTCATTTTGAAATATTAGAAACACCCACAAAAATAAAAACCCCTGAAGCCAATGGCTCCAGGGGTTCTTTATTAATACTGAGACATATACTGATCGCGTTCCCATGGGTGTACTTGAGTTCTGAACATATCCCATTCAATTTCTTTTGATTCGATGAAGTGCTCGAATAGGTGATCGCCTAGTGCGTTGATCATGACTTCGTTTGATTTTAGCAGCTCGAGTGCTTCTGCAAGTGTTGCAGGAAGGTCAGAGATGCCGTTTTCAAGACGCTCTTCTTTGTCCATGACATAGATGTTTCTGTCGATTGGTGCTGGTGCTTCTAGTTTGTTTTTGATTCCGTCAAGACCTGCTGCAAGTAATACGCTTAGTGCAAGATATGGGTTTGCAGATGGGTCTACGCTGCGTACTTCTACGCGTGTGCTGATGCCGCGTGATGCCGGGATACGGATCAATGGGCTGCGGTTTTGTGCACTCCAAGCCACATAGCAAGGTGCTTCATAGCCAGGTACAAGACGCTTGTAAGAGTTTACCGTTGGGTTTGTGACCGCTGTAAAGCTTGTTGCGTGCTTGACGATACCTGCGATAAAGTGTCTAGCAGTCTCGCTTAATTGTAAATCTGCTTTTTCATCAAAGAATGCGTTTTTACCATTTTTGAATAATGATAGGTTACAGTGCATACCAGATCCGTTTACACCGAACAATGGTTTTGGCATGAATGTCGCATGAAGACCATGCTTTCTCGCAATGGTTTTGACAACGAGTTTGAACGTTTGAATGTCATCACAAGAACGGATTGCGCCTGCATATTTGAAGTCAATTTCATGCTGCCCTGGTGCTACTTCGTGGTGAGATGCTTCAATTTCAAAGCCCATTTCTTCAAGCTCAAGTACGATATCACGACGGCAGTTTTCGCCTAGATCTGTTGGCGCAAGGTCAAAGTATCCGCCTTTATCGTTTAATTCAAGCGTTGGTTCGCCTTTTTCATCTAATTTAAATAAGAAGAATTCTGGCTCAGGTCCAAGGTTGAAATCACTAAATCCTAGTTCTTCCATTTCCTTTAAGATACGCTTTAAGTTGTTACGCGGGTCTCCATCAAATGGTGTCCCGTCTGGCTTATAAATGTCACAAATAAAGCGTGCAACTTTACCTTTTTCTGCTGTCCAAGGGAAAATAACAAATGTGTTTAGATCTGGGTATAGATACATATCTGATTCTTCGATACGTACGAATCCTTCAATAGATGAACCGTCAAACATACATTTGTTATCGAGAGCTTTTTCTAACTGGCTCACAGGAATCTCAACATTTTTAATCGTTCCGAGAATGTCTGTAAATTGCAGACGGATGTACTTTACGTTTTCCTCATTTACTAATTTTACGATATCTTCTCTTGTGTACTTTGCCATTTCGTAAAACTCCTCCCCTACAAAAGGTAAAATGTGTATAGCAATGCTTTTGCTAATTGGTTAACGGAAGAACCTTGACATATCCCCCTGCCTAAAGGTCGTTCCTTGTTGGAAACGTCCAGCCTGAATGAGTTCCTTCTTCAGTAGCTTCCTGAGTTCATCATCTGTCAAGTTGTGCTTAGCTGTAGCTTTTTCCTCCGTCTTTGTATCAGACGATGGATTTTCTGCCTCAGCTTTGGCAAAAAGCTTTTTGATTCCTGCCATGTTTACACCTTGTTCGATGAGGTTTTTAATTTCTAGTAATTTATCAACATCATGAAAAGAAAATAATCGGCGGTTTCCATCACTTCTTGCTGGAAATACTAAACCATTTTCCTCATAATAGCGAATTTGTCTTGCAGATAATTCTGTTAGCTGCATGACAATCCCAATTGGGAATAAAGGCATTGAGCGGCGAATGTTATCACTCATCTCAACTGTCTCCTCCTCTTTGCTTAAATTTATTATATGTCATGTTATATTATGTGTCAACAAGATGTTAGGAATATTAACATGGATTTTTTTATTGAGCAGGCACTTCAATAAAACCTTGTTCCAATAAGGCATCGACAGCACTGCAAATCGCATTTTTCACATGGGCATACGTGAGTCCGCCTTGAACATAGGCAGTATAAGGCGGTCTGATCGGACCATCGGCTGATAATTCGATACTGGCTCCTTGTACAAAGGTGCCCGCTGCCATAATGACATCGTCTTCGTAGCCTGGCATATAGCTTGCATGTGGTGTGACGTGACTATTAATCGGAGATGCATACTGGATTGCCTGACAGAAAGCAATCATTTTTTTAGGATCCCCAAATTCGACTGATTGAATCAAATCCGTTCTTTTCGCATTCCACGCCGGGTTTGTTTGGAATCCGAGCTTCTCAAGAAAACGAGCCGTAAACACTGCGCCTTTTAAGCTTTGAGCTACAACATGCGGCGCCAAGAAAAAGCCTTGATACATTTCTTGGAGCGCATACAGCGATGCACCCGCTTCACTGCCGATGCCTGGAGATGTCATTCGATAAGAGCAAGCTTCTACCCATTTTTCTTTTCCAACGATATAGCCGCCTGTTTTGGCAAGGCCTCCGCCTGGGTTTTTAATGAGTGAACCGGCCATGAGGTCAGCTCCGACATGACATGGCTCTTTTAATTCAGTAAATTCACCATAACAGTTATCTACAAACACAATGATTTCTTCATTAATCTCTTTCACAAATGAAATCATTTGCTCAATTTCTTCTATAGTAAAGGATGGTCTTGACGCATAGCCTTTCGAACGCTGAATGCCGATGACTTTTGTTTTAGTGGAAATCGACTCTTTTACTTTGTCGTAATCGACGGATCCATCTTGTCGTAAATCAATGGCTTTGTAGTCAATCTGGAAGTCTTTTAATGAGCCTGTCCCTTCTTTCCCGCGAATCCCGACAATTTCTTCTAGCGTATCGTATGGTTTTCCCGTCATATAGATCAATTCATCGCCAGGTCTCAGCACACCAAATAAGGCAATGGAAATTGCGTGTGTACCGGAAATAATTTGCGGACGCACAAGCCCGCTTTCTCCGCCGAAGACATCCGCATAAATCTTTTCTAATGTGTCTCTCCCCATATCATCGTAGCCATATCCAGTCGTCGGATTAAAGTGAGAGTCACTGACTTTGTGCTTTCGATAGCTTTCAAGCACCCGCCACTCATTTTGTTCGCTCTTTTGATCAATTTGCTGATGCACGTGTAAAATCTCTTGTTCTGTTTCTGCTGCTACTTTTTCTAAAATACTGCCGTGTTTTAATGTGTGAAACATCTTGATTTAATTCCTTTCCAACATATACTTCTTGATTTGACCTAAAATGGTCTGATCCTCACCACTATAGCCAGTGATGTCATATATCTCTGCTTCTTTTTGAAATTCTAGTGATTCCACAAGCGTTTCTGATTTTAATGCGGAGATGAGCTTGCCTTCATGCGCTGGAATCTTTACATGATATGGCTTTAAAAAGGCTTTTTTCAGCTCAGCCATAATATCCGCTTTTAACCTTTTTACATCTTCCTTGCGCTTAGCACTGATTAAGATGTGGCGATGCTTTGAAGATGGGATGAAATCTGGTCTAATTTGATCTTCCTTGTTATAAACAGTCAGCATCGGAATACGGTCCGCTTCTAATTCTTCTAAAAGCTCATGAACCGTTCGTTCGTGCCCTTCATAATCCTCATTAGAAGAGTCGATGACATGAAGCAAATAATCGGCTTCCTTCACTTCTTCAAGGGTGGAACGAAATGCGGCAATCAGTGTGGTCGGAAGGTCTTGGATAAAGCCAACTGTATCTGAAATCAGCACACTGTAGCCAGATTCTAATGTCATCTTACGTGTCATTGGATCAAGTGTCGCAAACAACAAATCCTCTTCATGACTATCCGCTTCTGTTAACTGGTTAAACAAAGTTGATTTTCCGGCATTCGTATACCCGACAATGGCAATTTGGAACACACCATTTTTCTTTCGGCGTTCCCGGTATCTTGTTCGGTGTTCTTTGACTGCGGATAACTGCCCGTTAATTTCATGAATGCGGTTTCGAATATGACGTCTGTCTGTTTCAAGTTTTGTTTCACCTGGACCTCTTGCGCCAATTCCGCCCCCTTGTCTTGAAAGGCTGATCCCTTGTCCACTTAGTCTCGGCAAGGCATACTGAAGCTGGGCAAGCTCTATTTGCAGCTTCCCCTCTCTTGTACGGGCTCTTTTTGCAAAGATATCTAAAATCAATTGCGTACGATCAATAATTTTCACATCTAAAGCAGTCGCCAAAGCTTTTAGCTGGCTTGGAGAAAGCTCGTCATTAAAAATAATGACATCACATTCGAGTTCCTCGCAAAGCACTTCAAGTTCTTCTACTTTCCCTTTCCCGATATACGTTGCACTGTCTTGTCTATTTCTCTTCTGCGTCATCACGCTGACAGCTTCACCGCCAGCCGTTTTGGTTAAGGAAGCTAATTCTTCCATTGAGTATTGAAAGCGTTCATCCGTTACATGCGGCAATTGGCAGCCGACAAGGATCGCTTTTTCAGTCATTTCATGTTCATTCAACGTTAGTTGTTTCCTTTCTGTACTTAAGTTTTCAGTAGTACCATCATACCAAACACATCACACGTATACCACTATTCGGATGGTTTATTTTAGTGACTCTTTATAAAAAAGGATACGCCATTTCAAGAAGGCGTATCCTCTTTCATTTGAAGATCGTGACTTTTAATGGTCAGCAGATCTTTTTTATCATAATGATCCACAAGAAGCAGTCTCATCGCCTGGGTTCGTATGGCTTTTTCAATGGTGTTTCGCACAAACCGGCCGTTGCTGAATTTTGCCGGGCTTGTGGTACTTTTAATGTGCATTAAATAATCCCGCAGCTTCCATTCAGCTTCTTGTGTAAATACATATTCTCTGTCTGCCATCATTCGTTTTGCAATATCCATGAGCTGATCGACTGTATAATCAGGAAAGCTGATGTTGATTGGAAATCTTGATTGCAGGCCGGGGTTTAAAGAAAGAAAATGATCCATTTCCTTGGAGTAGCCTGCAAGAATGAGAATGAATTCGTGCTGTTTGTCCTCCATATGTTTTACAAGGGTATCAATCGCTTCTTTTCCAAAATCCTTTTCTCCTCCGCGTGCAAGAGAATAGGCTTCGTCAATGAACAAAATACCACCTAATGATTTTTTAATTAAATCCCTTGTTTTTTGCGCTGTATGACCAATGTACTCTCCAACAAGATCACCTCGTTCTGCTTCAATTAAGTGACCCTTTGAGAGCACATTCATTTCAAAGAAAAGCTTCCCGACAAGTCTTGCAACTGTGGTTTTTCCTGTGCCAGGATTTCCTTTGAACATCATATGAAGCGCTTGTTTTCCTACCTTTAACCCTTGTTCCTGCCGTTTTTGATTAACAAAAATCCAAGCATAAATCTCTTTTATGTTTCGTTTCATTTCATCCATACCGACAAGGCTGTTCATTTCACGCTCTATTTCCCGTAAGATGCTGTGTTTTGCCTCATTTTTCTGCAAGGCTTCTAGGTATTCTGCCTCTGAGTCTGCATCAACCAATACTTGCTTTTGTCCGTTAAGTATAATATTGATTTGGCCGTTGTTTTTATATGTGACAGCTCGCTCCAACGTATTCACCTCTCGCTCTTCTCTCTTTATTCTATTCGGGTGGAGCTGTAATCGTGACAATCGCCCGCTTAAGCCCAAGTTTGCTGTCAAAATGACCCGAGATACCGAATATTGTAGGGATTTCTGCGGTTTCCCAGGAAATGATGTGCTATTTCCATTGTATTCATCCCGTTTGGGCGGACAAACCAACAATTTGCTTTTTCTTAGAAAAATGTAGCTTTTTGATCACAAATGATGCAGAAAAGAGTCTCAATGATTTCCGCATTTTGTACAGGCAATTCTTCTATTTTCTCATAAAATAAAGACGAGGTGATGAATAGATGGTGAAAATTTTTATTGATCCTGGCCACGGAGGAACAGATTCTGGAGCTAGTGCTAATGGACTTTTGGAGAAAAATATAACACTTCAAATCGCGCTTTTATTGAGAGACATTTTGATTAGTGAATATGATGGGGTTTCCGTCCGCTTAAGTCGTTCAACTGACCAATCCGTCACTTTGTCCCAGCGTACGAATGCGGCAAACAGCTGGGGGGCAGACTATTTCGTGTCTATTCATATTAATGCTGGCGGGGGCACAGGGTTTGAAAGCTATGTGTATCCTGGCGTTTCAGCACCGACCACCACGTATCGCAATGCCCTTCATGATGAAATTGTCCGCTCGGTTGATTTTGCGAACCGCGGCAAGAAAACTGCGAACTTCCACGTTCTTCGAGAAACTTCTATGCCCGCTATTTTAACAGAGAATGGTTTCATCGATACGGCTGCTGATGCTAATAAGCTCCGCAACGCAACCTTCCTTCAAGGCATCGCTCGCGCTCATGCGACTGGTCTAGAAGAAGCCTTTCAATTGAAAAAAAAAGCAAGTAATCTTTATAAAGTGCAGGCAGGAGCTTTCAAAGTGAAAGCCAATGCAGATGAATTAGCAGCAACACTTAAATCCAAAGGCTTTGACGCGTTTGTTGTATTAGACGGCGGCATGTTCCGAGTGCAAGCCGGGGCTTTCCGTACAAAGCAAAATGCAGATGATCTCGTCGCAAAATTGAAGCAGGCCGGTCACGACGCATTCGTTTTCCAATAAGCTGAAGCTATTGTAACGAAACAAACCGGCTCAAGTCTTCTGCTGAGCCGGTTTGTTGTGTATTCATTTACGCTAAGATGTTAACGACAAATTGAGACCATGTTTCAAGACGATCGAAGTATTCAGGCTTTTTCAAATCGGCTGCTTTCATCCATTTTCCTGAGATTTGATCTGTTTCTTTTACTTCCACATGAGCACCCGGAGATAGTTCAAGTGCTGATAACAGTCCGATGTGCACACGGCCGACACTGTTGTCATCGTCATTGATTAACCCAAGGGTTTTCATTTCAAGTTTGTCTTCTTCTTGAATTGAAAGTTCTTCGTCCAGCTCACGATCTGTATTTTCTTTTAGAATCTCAGCAAAGTTTTTTCCTTCGATGAAATTCATATGCCCCCCAAAGCCAAGAGATAACTTATGATGTAAGCGAGTCTCTCCTCCGCCTTGAAGTCTTTCGTATACATACACTTCGTCCTCACGCTTAATCACGACATAAGGAATCGGCTGCTTGAAGTCAGGATTTTCTTCTGCATCGCCTCTTCGCATTTGCTCGAAGTGCTCTTCGATTTCTTTCATAATGGTGCTGATTGTTTTCTCTTCACTGTTCACACCATTAAACGCAAGTGTTTCGTTTTGAAACACGCGTGCGCGTGGTGCTACTAAAATGATTTCGTCCATTTTTCCCATGTTCGGTAACCTCCAGTATGTAACTATCACATTGTTAGAAATGGCAAAAAGCCAAAACGAGTGATGCGTTTTGACTTTTACGCTTTCCTTATGATTCATCTCCAAAGAAGAAATCGTCATCTTTTAACGGCTCAACTGTTGCTTTTTTGTAGCCGTTCCCTTTCATTGAGAAGAAGTCATGCGACTTTGTTTTTGTATTGAGTCCATTCAATACAATAGGATTGATCTCTTCTTCTTCAAAGTAAGGGGCAAATCCAAGGTTCATTAACGCTTTATTGGCATTGTAACGAATGAACTTTTTCACATCATGCGATAAATTGACTTGGTCATAAATATCTTCAGTGTAATGAAGTTCATTTTCATAAAGCTCGTTTAAAAGGTCAATAGAGAAATCATATAGCTCTTTTTGCACGTCAGGTGTTTGTTTGTTGTAAATTTCTTGTGCTAATAATCCAACGTACACACCATGTATCGCTTCATCACGCAAAATTAAGTTGATGATTTCACCGCTTTGCATGAGCTTTCCTTGTCCATAGAAATAAAGCGGGTAGTAAAAACCACTATAAAATAGGAAGCTTTCTAAATAAACAGAAGCAACCATTGCTTTAAAGAGAGAAATAGGATCGTCCTTTTGAATCGAACGATATAAACTGACAATCATATCTGCTTTCTTTTGCAGGAATTTATTCTTCTTGACCCATTCAAACACTTCACTGATCGTTTCAGTTGGTGCGAGTGTCATGAAGATATTTGAGTATGATTTCGCATGCACCGCATTTTCCATCATTGCCATAAAGTTGAGTACTGCTTTACGCTGATGGCCGTCCACATGTTCAGCAACAATCGGCATCCCTGTATTTCCTTGTTCTGTATCAAGTAAAGTCAGTCCAGCAAGTACCTTCATATACGTATCTCGCTCTTTTTCACCTAAATATTTCCATGTTAAGAGATCTCCGTTTAAGGAAATCTCTTCTGGAAGCCAGAACTGCTTTACATTTTGGTTGTAAAACATTTGTGTAAAATCGTCTTCGTGTTTTGACCAGTTGGCTGCATCATAAATTTTTGTCACGTTAAACTCTCCTTTAATCAAACAACACAAGAAAGACAGCCTTCCTGCCCTGTATCCTTCGTTCTTGCATAATAAAGTGTCTTAATGCCTTTATGGTGTGCATAAAGATCGATGCGGTTTAAATCACGCGTTGTCATCGTATCTTTTAAGAATAGTGTAAAGCTGATTCCTTGATCGACGTGCTGCTGAATCGTTGCGATCATATCGACCACTTTAAACATGTCCATATCGTACGCTTCTTTATAGAAGAACCAGTTTTGTGCTGAAAGACCTGGCATTGGGTAATAAGTTTTGCTGTTGCCGTATGTTCTTTCTTCGATACGTTCCATAATTGGCATCACAGAAGCTGTTGCCGATTGAACATAAGAAATGGAACCTGTTGGTGCAATACATAAACGATAGCTGTGATACATGCCATGTTCCGCTACAAATTCTTTGAGTGCGGCCCAGTCTTCTTTTGTTGGAATGTGCATGCCTTCAAATAGCGCTGCTGCTTTTTCTGTTTTTGGTGTGAAATCATTTTCCACGTATTTATTGAAGTACTCACCAGTTGCATAGCCAGAGCCTTCATAACGATGGAATGTTTCTCCTTTTTCTTTCGCAAGCTCACTTGAGCGTTTAATTGAATAATAGTTCACCATCATAAAGAACGTATTTGCGAAATCTCTTGCTTCTTCACTTTCATAGGCAATTTGGTTTTGAGCTAAATACCCGTGAAGATTCATCGCGCCGAGTCCGATTGACTTCATCGCTTTGTTCGCTTTTCGAACAGCTGGTGCATTGCGAATGTCTGTTGTTTCAGACACAAGCGTTAGTGAGTCTGTTGCAAGCTTAACCGTTTTTTCAATCGATTTGTTTTTCATGACATTCATGATATTTAATGAACCAAGGTTACAAGAAATATCAAGGCCGATTTCATCTTCTTGATCATAGTCCGTGTAAGAAGAAACCTCTGACGCCTGAAGCACTTCTGAGCAAAGGTTTGAGAATTTCACTCGTGAAATATGGTTCAAGGCATGCTCTCTGTTTACATTATCTTGGAACATGATATATGGATAGCCTGATTCTGAGCGTAGAACAGCCAATTTTTCAAGAAGCTTTCTCGGATTGACTTTTTCTTTTTTAACTTTCGGGTTTTCTACAAGCTCGTCATACATTTCTTCCATGTCCATCTCATCAAGATGCTGTCCATATTCTTTATAGACTGTATGCGGATAGAAAGTGTAAGCTGTTTTATCTTCTCTAGCAAGCTCGATAAATTTATCCGGGATGACGACTCCAATGGACAGAGTTTTCACGCGAACATCTTCATCGGCAGAGATTTTTTTCGTATCTAAGAAATCATTGATATCTCTGTGGAAAATATTCAGGTAGGCACTGCCTGATCCTTGTCTTTGCCCCATTTGATCTGCATATCTGAATGCATTATCAAGAAGCTTCATCACACCGACGACACCTTTTGTCGCGTTTTCGACATCTTTGATTGCTTCGCCTTTTGCACGAAGTTTTGACAGGTTCAAACTGACGCCGCCACCTAGTTTTGACAACTGCATTGAAATATCAATCGCTCTTGAAATATCGTTTAGTGAGTCATTTACTTCAAGCAAGAAGCAGCTCACAAGCTCACCGCGTCTTTTACGTCCGGCGTTCAAGAAGGTTGGTGTACTTGGCTGGTACTCTTGATTGATCATCAGTTCTACAAACTCAAGTGCTTTTTCTTTATCCCCACCCGCAAAGAAAAGTGCTACAACTGAAATGCGGTCTTCATAGCGTTCAAGGATTTTCTTTTTATCATTTGTTTTCAGTGCATAGTCATTGTAAAACTTAAATGCACTCATAAATGATGGGAATCTAAATTTTTTGGCATATGCAGCTTCAAAGACTTCTTTAATATCTGCCATGCTGTATTGTCTTAAAAATTCTTCCTCATAGTAGTCGTTTTCTATTAAGTAATCAATCTTCTCTTCTAGATTATGAAAAAAGACCGTGTTTTGATTAATGTAATCTACGAAATAACTATGTACAGCTTCTTTGTCCTTATCGAACTGAAACTTTCCTTCTTTTTGAATCATAATTTCGTTATTTAATTGTATCCACTTTGGAACCTGATTTTGTGACAATTCTTTCTACCTCCTGTGTAAACAATTCAACATCCCTTTTTGTTCCGCTTAGTTCAAAGGTGTGCAAAATAGGAACTTGATATTGTTTAGAAATCGTATCGGCGCTTTTTGCAAAATTATCTCCCCACACTTTGTTGCCACTCACCGCAACACCTAGTAAAAGGTGAGCATTTTTCTCTAAAAAGGACTGAGTGGTACTAGGGACTTGTCCAAATCCTGTTGTAAAGGTGACGAGAATAAACGGCGTATCCAAAAACTCTTCTCCAGTCAATTTTCGTTTGTCTGTAAAAGGGGTCTTGTCCAAAAAGCGTTGAACATTTCCTGTTTTTGAATCAAATACGATTTGAATCAATTCCATCACGACCTAGTTTTTAGTATTGTTGATCATTTCGCTATCCACTATATATAGTATACTATGTTTTTTCAAAACACAACATATAGATGTTCGAAACGAAAAAAATCAACCAACCCGGCCGAACCTTCATAGCCGAACTCGTACGTTCAAATAAATAGAGCAGAACAGGATCTAAAAATAGACTGCTCTACTCCCTATTCAACTGAAACCGAAATCTATCATAACACGAAAAAAAATCGCTTAGTAGACTAGACTTTTTGTTTTATTTTTTGTAGGCATCGCACTGTAAATCTTCTGACACTTCTGTAATTTCCACTTCAACACCTAATTCTTTTAGCACCGCTTCAAGCGCAGAAACGATTGAAGCTTCTCTCACTAATTCTTTCCCATTTACAGAAACACTCGTTCCATATTCGAAACAGGAATCGTCTTCACAAGTTTGTTCCCAATGATTAATTTTAATTTTATGTGTCATGAACTCATCCTTTTCTGTCTAGATGTCTGATGCATGATTATAGTGTAGCGGCTTCACATTCATTTGTAAATTTACGTGCTTACTCTTCTTCATCAGAGCCATCATCATATTCTTCGTCGTCCCATTCATCTATGTATTTCGTTGTAACGAGAGTCAGCTCTCCTTCTTTTTCATCAAATCGGTACACATGTACTTGATCATCTTTCACAACAGCAAAATGATTATTTTTTAGTGCAGCAGATGATGGTAAAACTCCATCTGCATTTTCATGAGAATGGTTATTCCAACTTTCTTGTCTCGTTTCAATGTTTGAGATAGCGCACGATCCAAACAAGACAACAATTCCAATCAAAAGGAGGATCACTCTAATCCTTCTTAATTCAAGCTCTGCATTTTCCATATGAATCCCCTCACCCTTCTAATATCCAATAAGGAATGATACGGAAATTTGGCAGAAAAGTTTCATTGCATGCAAAATAGCCCCTCTGCACTGACAAAAAACGTAGCGGGTTCCGGCCGGTTTATTCGCAGAGGCATGGGGCTATTTTAAATACAACCTATCCTATTCTAATTCTAGATTTACATTCTTTTGAGGTGCAAATGTAGAAATGGCGTGTTTATAAATAAGCTGCTGCTTCCCTTCTGTTTCAAGCAGCACCGTGAAATTGTCAAACCCTTTCACTTGACCGCGAAGCTGAAAGCCATTCAGCAAGAATACTGTGACAAATGTATTGTCTTTGCGGATCTGATTCAAAAACTGCTCCTGAATATTAATCGGTTTCATGATTCGTCCTCCTTGATTCTGATAACTACAGTTTCGCTTTAAGTCCAAGCTTTCCTGCTATATATGCGAAAATTTCCTCTTTTTTGTCTGAAAAGTGGCAAGGCGGTGTCATATCAAACCAAGTGACCGCCATTTTATTACGGAACCACGTGAACTGACGCTTCGCATATCTACGGGAATTTTGCTTTAATTGCTGGATGGCTTCGTCAAGTGAGCAGTCACCTTGAAAATAGGCATACAGCTCTTTATAACCAATGGCTTGAACAGACTGACAATCCTTCAAACCAGATTGATAAAGTGCTCTCACTTCTTCAATTAAGCCTTCATCTATCATCATATCAATTCTTTGATGAATGCGCTCGTACAAAACCTCTCGATCCATTTTCAGCCCAATGAAGGCTGTATCATAAAGAGGAACTTCTTGATGCCCGTTTTGCATCTCCGACATTTTCTGACCTGTTGTATGAATCACTTCCAGCGCCCGGATCACGCGGCGGACGTTATTTGGATGAATAGCGTTTGCCGCATCAGGATCTACTGCCTTTAGCTTTTCGTGCAGCAAAAGCGCGCCGTGCTGCTGTTCAAAGAGCGTCATTTCTTCTCTAAAAGCAGGATCACTTTTCTCATCCGTAAATGTGTAATCATATAAAACAGATTGGATATAGAGGCCTGTTCCACCGACAATCATTGGCGTTTTCCCTCTAGCGGCAATCTCTTTGATTTTCGCACGAACCAGCTGCTGAAATTCAGCTGTAGAAAAAGATTCGTCCGGCTGTTTAATATCAATTAAATGATGCGGGATGCCATTCATTTCTTCGGGAGTGATTTTAGCTGTTCCGATATCCATCCCTTTATAAATCTGCATAGAATCCCCGCTGATAATCTCTCCATTAAATGCTTTGGCTATATCAATGCTCAATTTGGTTTTGCCGACAGCCGTCGGCCCTACTAACACGATTACTGGCTGCTTCGCTTTATTCATAACATCACTCACTTTTACAAAACTGCCTACAGTATAGCATAACTTTTCTTACTCTCCTATCTCCTGCCCATTACCAGCCAAGCGGTTCATTTCCAACCACTTCATATGTTTTTCCTTTTAAACGATGCTTATGTGTTGGCCGCTTCTCATCTGGACTATAGACGACACCTCCATATGGAATGGGAACAGAATCGAGATAGGCTGAATAGGTGACTTCCTCGATCTCGTGATAATGTGTTCCATCCACTCTTGGAATTGCCGGCCCTGTGACCCCGTAGTACCTGTGAAAATGCCCTCTTTCAAAGGAGGTGATCCCGCGATAAAAATGAGTATGCCGGTCGGTACTGCTTCCATTTACAGGCTGAGAAATACCTTCTATTAAATGATAATGCCCCTCCGTTACATCTGTACGTGCTTTATATGCATGAGCATGCGGCGGACACTTTGCCCAATCAGATGGATACAGGCCCATTTCTAACATTCCTCCTTATATTAGGCGTTCACCCAAACATCTGTAGGCTGCTGGAATACACTGATGTCAGTTACAGTGATTTTATGAGAAAGGAGCCTTTTATTATGAATTATTTTGACGCACCTCCGTTTATTCAAGAAGACATGAGAAGACCTTTTGGATTTGGGTTTGGCCGACCTGGTTTTGGATTTGGGAGACCTGGTTTTGGATTTGGCCGCCCAGGATTTGGATTTGGAAGACCTGGATTCTTTGGGCCTCCATTTTTAGGTGGTTTTGCTGGCGGCCTGCTTGCTGGATCTTTGCTTGCTCCAGGATTTGGATATCCTTATCCGCCATTTCCGCCATATGGACCATACCCTTGGTATTAAATATGACGTTTAAGTGAAAACATCCGTTCATAAAATGAATCGATTGACACACTCTTTTTTCATGAGTTAACATTTACTTTACCGACTGTTCAGTAAAGTAGGTGTTTTTTTTATGTCTAAAACCAAAAAGAGCAAATTTTTGATGCAGCTGCCAGTACGATTTTAAAAGAAGGGTTAAGCCAGCTCACCCTTCAGCAGGTGGCAGAGCATGCAAATATGACCAAAGCCGGTCTGCTTTATCATTTTTCAAGCAAGGAAGAGCTCATCCAACAAATGAATGAGCATGCGATTCTTTGCTTTCGTCAGCAGCTCGAGACGTATTACGAAACATACAAACACGAAAAAGCGCCTTATGTACGCGCATATCATATCTATTGGCAACATGACATGATCTAAATATGCAGCATACGACCCAGCTATGTACAAGTATGCTGGCTACCATGTCATTTGATGATGCGCTGCTGCACCCTTGGCGTGCTTTTTATGCGGAGTTCAAAGAAAAAGCAGCTGAGGAAATAAGCGATCCTGCACTGAGTCAGCTGATCCGCCTTGCATGTGATGGGATATGGTTTTCAGAAATGTTTCAGCTAGAACCGCTGAAAAGAGAGGAAAAAAACCTTTTACTTCATCGGATTTTACACCTATTAGAGGAGGGATGATCATGATCCTCGGATATCTTTTTTTGGCTGTGGCCATTTTTTCAGAAGCCATTGGCGCCGCGATGTTAAAATTATCTCATGGTTTTACGCGCTGGAAGCCTAGCGCGGTTGTTGTGGCTGGCTATACACTTGCTTTTTATATGCTGTCATTGACGCTCAATATCATTCCGCTAAGCATGTCTTACGCAACATGGTCTGGGGTTGGTACGGTTCTCACGGCTATTTTTGGCGTGCTCTTTTTCAAAGAAACCTTGAACCAAAAAGCCGTCATTGGGATGGCGATGCTTGTCTCAGGGGTCGTACTATTAAATATGTCATAAAGGATGTGGGAGATGATGAAAGGAATACTCTACTTAACAGGAGCCATTTTGACGGAGGTTTTTGGCAGTACAATGCTGAAGCTTTCTCAAGGCTTTTCGCAGCTGCTGCCGAGTATCGGGGTACTGATCGGATTTGGATGCGCCTTTACTTTCCTGAGCTTGGCACTTAAAACCATCGAGCTCTCGTCTGCCTATGCAACCTGGTCTGGCGTTGGAACAGCTCTCACTGCTCTTGTAGGACTTGTGCTGTTTAACGAAACGATCAGCACGAAAGGCTACATCGGCCTTGCACTTGTCATCTGCGGCGTGATTGTCTTAAATCAATCCAAGAAGCAAAAGAACGAAACCAAAGCACAACTCGATCAAACCGAATGGACGTCATAAAAAAAGTCATTTTCTCCATATTTCAAGAGAAAATGACTTTTTTGTTTTAACGGCCGACTTGAATGGTTTCTTCTAAGGAAATGTTCACATTCCCCTGAACAGCTCTTGAAATCATACATGAGCTTTCGGCTTTATGCGCAAGCTTTCGGGCCAGCTCAATATCATGTGCGGAAGCGGACTCTTTGAGGGTGATGACAGGCCGATGAATGATTTCCTCATAAGTAAACACGCCATTTGTCACATCTACGACGGCTTCAGAGCTCATCGATAGATCCTCTTTCTCTAATTGACTCCGCTCCATCATGGCTGCAAGTGTAATGATATAACACGTAGCCGCTGCACCTAAGAGCATCTCATCTGGATTGGTTCCAATACCTGGACCGTCCATTTCCTTTGGAATCGAAATCTTTGTTTTTAATTGTTCACATGCGATTGTACCCACATCGTTACGCAGACCGGGCCAGCTTGCCTGAAGATGAAAATGATGACGCGCCATATCCGTCTCTCCTTTTGTTATCACTGTTCATAGTGTAACAAGAATTCCACTCCTTGTCTTAACATGTGCACAGCCCTTACGTATATTCTTCATCCAGCACTGTCCGAATCGCCCTGACATAACGATAGAATGTCTCGTTTTTTGTACTTGATCGCCTCCGAAAATCGAAACTATCAAATAAAGCTTCACGCTGACTTCTACTAATCTCAAGCTGCACACTTTGCCCTGTTTTTGTAAGATTATTAATATTATGATTGCTTGTCCCGCTCAGGGTTGCGTGTGCGACAGCTAGTTCAGCAGAAAATCCGTTCCGCTCTAATGAGTTGACAATTTTCTCTGCACGATCGTAATCTGTTCCGCCGACGAGAGTATGGTCAATTCCTTCCTCGCCTTTGTATCCATGCACTGCTAAGATGTAATCATGTGCTTTTGCCTGCGCGACGCCGATTGGCTCATCAAAGTTTGTACTTGTAATATGAAGTTCTGATGCATTCTCTCTTAGACCTTCAAATAAATACGTCGAAAAATCGTTGTCAAAAAAATGGACGATCTCGCTCACGCCGCCTTCGATCCTCCCGCCATGAGGTGACATCACAAGAAGGCGGCTGCCAGGCACTGGGTTGGCTGTAATGTTATAGCTGCTTGTTGATTCGTTTTCTTCAAGTTCTTTAAAATTTCGATAAATATCATTTGAACCGCTTTCGTCTTCCCCACCTGATGACACTGGCTTATCATGTTCCTGTGCTTGCATAGTATAATAAACGCCCCATCCGATCGCAAGCAGGAGAAGCAAAGCAAAAAACTTCTTCATTCCCGTTCTCCTTTAACAGATTTCTAAGCCGTTTCTATGATTTATATTGAATCATCATTTCTTATCATTTTTTCCACATTTTCTCTTCACGTTTGATCATAACACTCTAGATCATGAGATTCCTCAAAAATAAGATAATTGCATTTATATACACAGAAACGCCTCTCCTCTTTGAAAACAGAGTTAGAATAGTATGACAAAAAAATGACGTTATGTTTAATATGACCTAGTCCTATCCAGTCTGTTTTCTTTAATTCGGCTTTTTTTGATAAGGATTTGATTTTTTCCATCTGTCACGCATCACATTTATATGAGCATTGACCCTGTCCACAGCCCTCCTTTTTCTGCAAAATCCTTTGTTTCACTGGTTCTCTCAGAAGAACTCTCCCACCTATCATCGGCAGATTCTACGTGAATTCCACCTTTTTCTATTATTTTACAAAATGTAAGCGCTTTTCTTTTTTGAAAGACATAAGCAAGCCGCCAATATAAAGAAAAGGAGGGACAAGAATCCGAACCAAGCAGTTCTCATTCTCATAACGTAAGAGTGTACGAGAATGGATAGCTGGAATGGAGGGCATCACATGTTTGGATTTTCTATGGTGCAGATGGTCAGAACACATGCTAGTAAACTAGATCAGCCTTTAAGAGAGACCGTTCTTCACCTTTATAAACCTTTTAAATGGACGCCATGCTTTCTTCATCGTTTTTTCGAAGGCAGGCTGAAGAAGAAAAAGAAGCTTCGTGTGATCATTGAATTTAAGGAAGGTGCAGCCGAGGCAGGGATTCAAAGCACAAAGCAGCTCATGAAAAAAAGCAGAAAAACAAATATAAAACGGCATTTTTCACATATCGACTGCTGTGCTGCTGATTTAACGCCTGCTGCTTTAGAGGAGCTATTAGCAAACGGTGAGCATATTCGTAAAATTTATTTAGACCGGAAAGTTCATGCGCTGCTGGATGTAGCCACACAAGCAAGCCATGCTGAAGAAGTCATCCGAAACGGGACAACTTTAACAGGAGAAGGCATTACGGTCGCTGTCATTGACACGGGAATTTATCCACATAAAGATTTAGATGGAAGAATTCGAGATTTTGTGGATTTAGTCAAACAAAAAACAAAGCCTTATGATGATAATGGCCACGGTACTCACTGCGCGGGAGATGTCGCTGGAGATGGAGCCGCCTCAGACGGCTTATACAAAGGACCTGCCCCAAAAGCAAATCTGATTGGCGTGAAAGTGTTAAATAAACAAGGGGCTGGATCACTTTCTACTATTATAGAAGGTGTTGAATGGTGCATACAATTCAACGAAGACAACCCCGATGATCCGATTCATATTATCAGTATGTCGCTGGGCGGAGCTGCGCAGCGTTATGATGACGAACAGGACGATCCAATGGTGCGTGCTGTCAATGCGGCTTGGGATCAAGGGATTGTTGTATGCGTCGCTGCCGGAAACTCTGGCCCTAACAGCCAGACGATTGCAAGCCCTGCTGTCAGTCAAAAAGTCATTACGGTCGGAGCCTATGATGACCGGAATACCCCAGAATCAAGTGACGATATCGTGGCACCGTTTTCAAGCAGAGGACCAACTGTTTACGGGGAGGCAAAGCCTGATATCCTCGCACCTGGAGTAAACATCGTTTCTCTCAGATCACCACGATCCTTTCTGGATAAACTTGATAAATCAAGCAGAGTTGATCATGATTATACAACGTTATCTGGCACATCGATGGCAACACCGATTTGTGCTGGTATTTGCGCTCTACTACTAGAGCATTCACCAGATTTAACACCGGATGAAGTCAAAACCCTGTTAAAAGAAAATACAAGCAAGTGGTCTGGGGATGACCCGATGATTTATGGAGCAGGTGCAGTTGACGCAGAAAAAGCAATCAAAGAATAAAGAAAAAAGCCCTTTACGTTTATGCGTAAAGGGTGTTGTTTGTCTCATTTTTAAGTGTGAAGTCTTTCATCTACTTGAGCAGCTGACATGTTATGCTTCGTTCTCATACATCTCATCTCCTTTTTGAATGTGCGTACGCGCTTCGATCACAATCTCAAAAAAAGTGGAGGATTCCTTGTACATGTCGCGTTCCTTATAATAATTAGCCGCATCAAGTGCTAATTCCTCTAAATCAGCAAACATTTTTTTATTTCTCAGACCAAAAAGGGCCGACCTCAATTGCTCACAGCCGTCTTTCTCTATATAGAGCGCCTGCAAAAATTGGAATTTCAACTGATAAATTTCATCTTCCAATACACAAGCCTCTTTCATTCCTGTAGATATGGCCTCGCCCGCCCGCTTGATATCTCCGAGTTTAAAACAAGTAAGGGCAAGTGAAAACAGCGATTTGATCATCGTGGATGCTTGATCTTTCTGATAAAGTGAAATGGCTTGTTCAAAAAAGACAGTCGCTGTATGGTACGTTCCCATACTATAATGACAAGTGCCTAAGTTATTAAGAGCCATTGCTTTAAAGTAAGATGTGCATTCTTTTTGTTCCATTGCTTCACAGACCTTTAACGCTTTTTCTAAATAAGGAAGCGCTTTTTGATACTGATTAACATCAATCCAATTACCTGCCATGACAAAATCACATTGAATGCTTCTTTTTCCATAAAGCTGATGTTTCTTGTAAATGTCTCTTGCCTTTTTAGCGTAGTGCATGGAGAAATAGGTTTGTTTCATATGATAGTATACTTCTGCGATTTTATAGTAAAATTCTGCTTTTTCGATCTCATCTGTCACTAAAATCAGTTGATGTTCCGCATGCTTGTAATATGAAATGGCCTCGATATACCGGCGCTGGATAAACGCATACATTCCATGAAAAAAATGAAAATAATAGCCGAGTAAGCCTGTCATTTCATCTTCTGCATCGTCAATTTCTTTAGGAAAGGACACTGCTTGAAGCGTTTCACTCCCTGCATGGACTGGCGCTAAGTGCTGAAGCATCATTTGATGGCGAAAATCCATTAGAGAATAGTATAGGAGTAAATCTTGATCCTCTTCCATATCATGAATTTCTTCTTCAACAAGGCGCTTCATGCCGTTTGCCTGTTCAACTTCAAATTTGCAAATATGCGTGTACCATTGATTGATCTTTACACCTACTTCGGAAGATGGTATTTTGTGTGCCATCCACTTCAGCCCCATTCTATCATATCAAACTGATAACTATTATTTTACATAATTTATGTTTTCAAGGCAAATTGTAAGTTATTACATATTTTATGTTCAAATCGCATATTCCTATCTTTTTTACCAAGTTTAAATAGAGCACTTTTGCCCATCAAACTTTTTTACGCAGACGGATCGAATTCTCTTAGTACTTCTTTTAATGCATTAATATAGCGCCTAAATGCTTTTTTCTTTCCTTTTCTCGTCTCAAAATTATCAAAAAAAGCTTCTCTTTGCGCTGTACTAATTTCGAGCTGAACGCTTTCACCACTCGCATTTCGATTATTTATATTTTTGGGATCTGTACCAGAAAGCCGTTCGCCTTTTTGTACCATTTCTGCGGAAAATCCCCGATCTTTTAGTTCTCGTACAACTGCTCTTTGCATTTTTTCATTTGTGCCGCCAACGAGCGTGTGTCTTTTATCACTTTTATAGCCGTGGATGGAAATTGAAAAAGGATACGTTTTAATCATTTGAACCAAAATGGGTTCATCAAAATTGGTACTCGTGATATGCAGGTCCCGGTTATTGTCTTGCTTTGTACCTTCAAACAAATACGTAGAGTAGCTTTCTTGAAAGGCTTCTACAATTTCACTTGTTCCTGGTTCAATGTCACCTCCATGAGGAGAAAATACAAGTAAATCACTTCCGCCCTTTTCATGAAATTCTATCTCATAACCGTCTCTTTCATATCGCATGAGCTGTTTAAAACTTTCATATTGATCGCCTTGTTTTCGCTCTTTTTGATACTTTTCTACCTCTTGATGCTGCTGCTTTTGCTCTTTTTTTTCTTGAACAGAATGGCTGCATTTCACCATTAAAAGAGTACACAGAATAAGAAAGATGAATCCACATATTAGTAGCCTTTTCATTTCACCGCTCCTTTTTTCTCTTAGGTGTCATCTTACCGCAATATTTTACTATCAATGGCTTAGAAAATTCAAAGGTTGTCCGGCTCATTTGAATGAATCAGGAGAAGTTACCTGTTTTTCATATGATCTAGGTATTTCAGAGGTCTTTAAATTTTTGTTGTGAACGTAAAAACTAAATCGTATGACCTCATTTCAATTTTAGTTAAAACCACCTACAAAAATGGCAATATTACTCTTTTTTTCAAACAAAAAAGCTGTAAACAAAAGAAGTAGTCCCCTTCAGTTTACAGCTAGTCTCTGTATATCATCATTACATTCTTAATTCATTCTCTAAAGCTGTCATCACTTCATCTTGCGTCAGTCCCTGTGCAAGTGAAATCTCACTCACTAACATGCCTCTTGCATCTTCAAGCATCTTCTTTTCACTTGAATTTAACGCTTTCTTCTGATTTCGTCTCATTAGATCTTTCACAACGTCTGCACCATCTTCGATCGCACCTGTTTTTAGCTTTTTCAGATTTTCATCATATCTTTGCTTCCAAGTAAGCGTGTCGTCGTTTGTTTCTTCTGCAAAATTGTTCATCACAACTTTCAGCGTTGCTTGATCTGCTACCGGACGTATACCTAGTTGATTGATTCTGCCTTTTGGGACCATCATCTGCATATTCGGCATTTGAATCAGGAAATATTCCTGTGTCTTACCTAAAATCTCTTTTTCTTCCATTCCTTCAATCACACCGGCTCCATGCATTGGATAAACAATTTTATCACCTATTTGAAACAAATCCGCCACCTCCGAAAGTATTCACAATATCATTATAACACATTTCGTCAGAGGATAAAAATTAATATTTTATCATGTTAATTTAGCACTAGTCAATTCTTTTTATTTGAGTTTTTTCAGAAAAAGCCTTTTTTTATAAAAGAAGCATGAGCATCCAGTCCTCATGACTCTTTCTTGCATATACTAGCATTGAGTCACATTTAGGAGGGATGACAATGTGCAAATGCAAGTGCAAACATTCCCACTCACACTGCCATAAAAAGCATGACGATCATTGCCATGAGGATCCATGTAAAGAAAAAAAGTTTTGTCATAAAAAAGATAAATGGTTTGAGAGCGATTTTTGGGATACCTCTCGAAGCTACGATCCCTGTTATTTTCCTAAAAGTGTCTGCAGCAGATGTAAAAAGCGTCGCAGAAGAAGACACAGCTACACAATTTAACGCTTGACGCTTTACCTGCTTTTCCTTTTCCCGGCTGAAAAGCCGGTTTTTTTCTTTCATATGGATAGGCTCATGAAGCAGATCTGTCTCATAGGATATGGCAACCTGACATAAAGGATGAGATATACATGAACGATATGAACAGCCAAATGAATCATTATCACCAAGAAAATCCCTATCACACATTTGAAAATGTGTATACAGCCAATCATGAGCATATGGTCGCGCCAAACATGCATGATCATATGAATATGCCAAACCATTATCATAGCGGCAAAAAAGATATGTATAACGCGCACCATCCACATCATCATTCAGTTTATTCACCGTTCCCAAATCAGCATGATACCTTTTCAAAGCATGTTCCAATGAAGGATCACCATCATCTAGGCCATTATGGTGGATATGGGATGATGCCACACCATCCATATGGTTATCAAGATATGCATATGATGATGCCAACAAACCAGCAAATGCCAGGCCATTATTACGGAATGAATCAACCAAATGCGCTATTTCCCCGCTATTACTAAAGAATGACAAAATAAGGGTATAATATCCCATTTAATACCATATGGTAATATGGTAACATTATAGGTAAATAATGGGTGTAATCATCTATTATTTACCTATATTCAACAAGGGGGAAGGAAAAAATGAAAAAAACATGGACGATTCTTATGATGGGGATGCTCACATTGGTTATGGCGCTGTCAGTACCGCTTTCTGCATCTGCTGAGGAAGCCGGCAAAGCAACAACCAATGCAAAACCAGCTGCACTTTACGCAAAAATTACAGGAGCAAGTAAGCAGGAATGGTCTTTTTCTGACATTGAGCTGACATACAGCCCAAATTCTGTTCTAAGTCTTGGTGCGGTTGAGTTCACTCTGCCAAAGGGTTTCCAGGCAACAACTAAAGACATTATGAACGGCAAAGCATTAAAAGACAGCTATATTTTGAACAACGGACAAACCGTTCGTATTCCGCTCAGACTGGATTTACTTGGAATTTCCAAATATACATTAAAGCTTTCACATAAAGTACTCCCTGCTGCAGGTACATACACGTTCCGTGCAGAAAATCGAGCCATCAGCATCGGTTCCACATTTTATGCAGAAGATACGATTGATATTAATACACGGCCAGTTGTGGTCACACCGCCAGATCCTTGCGGATGCTAAATAAAAAAGCGCTCTGATTAGAGCGCTTTTTTTATATCACATCACCCGTTTAAACATCTTCTCCATCTCATATGTCGAGTGATGGATGATGATCGGCCGGCCGTGCGGACAGGTGAATGGGTCCTTCGTTTGCCGAAGTTCATCTAATAAGGCTTTGATTTCATCATGACGCAAATGACGATTTGCTTTGATTGAGCCTTTGCAGCTCATCATAATCGCCGCTTCTTCTCTTAGTTTCTTGATATCAACACGTTTTTCATCAAGCACTTGCTCTATAATCTCTTCGATCAATTCAGCCTCTTCACCTTTTGGAAACCACTGCGGATGCGACCGAACGATGTAGCTACCTGAACCAAAGGGCTCTAAGAAGACCCCCACTTTCGCGAGAATATCCTTATGCTCTTCAATGATCAGCATATCGTTTTTAGAGTAGTGAAATGTTAAGGGGACGAGCATTTCTTGCACTTCCTGTTCGATCTCTCCCACCTTCTCACGATAATACTCATACTTGATTCGCTCTTGAGCCGCATGCTGGTCGATGATATAAAGCCCTCGTTCATTTTGAGAAAAAATATATGTGCCGTGCATTTGCCCAATTGGATACATCACAGGGACGCGTTCGTTTTCAGGAATCGTTTCTGTCACATCTTCATGCAGTACCGCCTCTTCATATTCAAGTGAAGCGGCGGATTCCTCTAAATGAACACGCTCAGATGAGGCTTCTTCATAAAATACTGGGGATGATGCTTCTGCCTTCTCTTGTTTAGGCATTCCGTATGCATCGGTATGACTTGTCTCGTATACGACCGACTCGTGCGGCTCCGGCTGATAGGTTAGCGGTGTTTCCGCTGGGCTTGCGTTCCTTTGTTTCGCATCAAAGGTTAAGGATTGCTGCTCATTTTTCACAGCTGGCATTGGTGCTTTTTTTGGTACTGAAGCACTTGGAATGAGCTGCTGCTTTTGAAATACTTCCTTAATTCCTTGTTTAATCAGATCATGAAGTTCCTGTTCTTTACTTAGCCTCACTTCTAGCTTCGATGGATGAACGTTCACGTCCACTAGAATGGGATCCATCTTCATCTCAATGAATGTAATTGGATGACGGCCAATCGGAAGCAGCGTGTGATACCCTTCATGGATCGCTTTCACGAGCGGAAAATGTTTGACATATCGGCCGTTTACAACAGAAGACATATAATTCCGTGATGCCCTTGTCACTTCAGGTAACGAAATATATCCTTTCACTTCAAAATCAAGTGATTGTACGTGAAGCGGCAGCATTTTTTTAGCCACAGCTGTCCCGTAAATGGCCGCAAGTACATGACGCACATCTCCGTTTCCATTCGTCTGTAGCAGAACTTTCCCCTGATGACGCAAACGGATCGATACTTCGGGATGAGCTAGCGCAATTCGATTGACAACATCCGATATATTGCCAAGTTCCGTATGAACGGTTTTCATGTATTTTAGGCGGGCTGGCGTATTGTAAAATAAATTGGTGACCACAATCTCGGTGCCGCGGCGGCCAGAGGTTTTTTTCTCTGAAATAATCTTTCCGCCTTGCAAAGCTAAGTGTGTCCCAGCTCCTTCGCCAGTACTTGTTTTCATTTCTAGGTGAGAGACGGATGCAATACTTGGCAGCGCCTCTCCTCTGAATCCGAGCGTTCTAACACGAAACAGATCATTTTCGTCTTTGATTTTACTCGTTGCATGGCGCTGGAAGGCGAGCTTACAATCTTCAGCATCGATTCCAACACCATTATCAATAATCCTGATAGAAGAAAGACCTGCTTCTTCTACATCGATTTCAATGACTGTACTTTTTGCATCGATCGCATTTTCCACAAGCTCCTTTACAACAGAAGCCGGACGCTCGACCACTTCACCTGCAGCAATTTTATTGGATAGGTCATCGGATAACTGAATAATCTTTGCCATTTCTGCTCACCTCACCTTACATTATAATTTCTTTTGCAATTCATACAGCTTTGTCATGGCGTCAAGCGGCGTCATATCCATGAGATTGAATGACTTTAATTCGTCGATGACCGCTTGATCCTTCTGTTTTAGCGCAGCTTTTTGCTGCGGTTTTTCTTCTACTTCAAAGAAAGAAAGCTGCTGTTTTTCTACAGTCTTTTCTGCTTTTGGAGCTGCAGATACGGTTGGAGTCACATCATGTGATCCGCTCTCAAGCTCCGTTAAAATAGTCTGGGCTCTATTAATGATGGCATCAGGCAATTCAGCAAGCTGCGCTACATGAATACCATAGCTTTTATCAGCTGCACCTTCTTTGATTTGATGTAAGAAAACGACCGTGCCTTCATGCTCTTCAGCTCGCACATGAACATTTTTCAGCTCGCTTAATTGAGATTCAAGAACAGTGAGCTCATGGTAATGTGTAGAGAATAGGGTTTTGGCACCAATATGATCATGAACAAATTCAATGATCGCCTGCGCAAGAGCCATTCCATCATAGGTGCTTGTCCCGCGCCCAATTTCATCAAATAAAATCAAGCTGTTTTTCGTAGCATGCACCATCGCATTTTTTGCTTCGAGCATCTCTACCATAAAAGTACTTTGACCAGAAATCAAATCATCTGCTGCACCAATACGTGTAAAGATTTGATCGAAGATTGGAAGCGTCGCCTTTGACGCAGGAACGAAGCAGCCAATTTGCGCAAGAATCGAGATGAGCGCCATTTGTCTCATATACGTACTTTTCCCTGACATATTCGGTCCAGTGATGAGTAAGGTTTGTCTTCCTTTTCCCATATGGCAGTCATTCGGTACATATTCCTGGTGATCCAGCACTTTTTCAACGACAGGGTGACGGCCATCTTTGACATCCACGTCATCCTCTGAGAATTCCGGACGGATATAACGGCGCTTTTCACTGACAGTCGCAAAGCATTGAAGCGCATCAAGCTCGCTCATTTGTTTTGCAAGCAGCTGTAATCTAGGAATATAGCCTTTTACTTGCTCCCTGAGAGCTGTAAATAGTTCATATTCCAATTCGTTAATATTTGATTCTGCTTCAAGAATCAGTGCTTCTTTTTCTTTTAATTCAGGTGTGATATACCGCTCTGCATTGGCAAGCGTTTGTTTTCTTTCGTAACGCCCTTCCTCCAGCAGATGTGTATTTGCGCGTGTCACTTCGATATAATAACCAAACACTTTATTAAACCCGACTTTTAAGGAGCGAATGCCGGTATATTCTCTTTCCTGCTGTTCAAGCCGTGCAATCCAGTCCTTTCCGTTTCGGCTGGCATCACGGTATTCATCTAATTTTGCATTGTAGCCATCTTTAATCAAATTGCCTTCTTTTATCGTCATCGGCGGATTTTCATGAAGTGCATCTTCTAATAAATCAAGCAAATCACCACAAGGATCAATCTCATTCGCTCTTGATTTTGCCATTTCCTCTGGTAATGAATGAACGAGTTGTTTAATATCCGGTACTTGTTTTAAGGATTCTTTGAGCTGGATGAGATCACGGGCATTCACATTGCCAAATGCCACGCGGCCCGCTAAACGCTCAAGATCATATACTTGCTTTAATCGTTCGCGCAGTTCCTCTCGCTCAAAGAAATGATCCATCAGGATTTGCACCATTTCCTGACGCTCATTAATTTGCGAAAGGCGAATAAGCGGCCGATCAATCCATTGCTTGAGCAGTCTGCCGCCCATCGCTGTTTTTGTTTCATCTAACAGCCATAATAAAGAGCCTTTTTTGCTTTTTGAACGAATCGTTTCTGTTAATTCAAGGTTTCGTTTTGAGTAAAGATCGATTTTCATCGTTTGTTCAAGCTCAAACACTTGAACCTTCTGAAGATGATCCAAACTTCTTTTTTGCGTTCTTCTTAAATAGGCATATAGTGTTAAAAATGACGTTTTTAACTTTTCGTCTAGATGGGAAACGAGCCGCTCAGCTTCCTCTAATAATGCATCACTATCTTCGTATGAAATAGTTGCTTGGCAGCGTTCTTTAAGGGTTTTGATTGTTTCCTCATCCAGCTGTTTTGACACCACAATTTCTTTTGCACCGACAGAATAAATTTCTGATACGACTTCATCTAATCGATCGATGAAAGCTGCCATGTTTTCACCTGTTGATAAATCAGACAACGCAAGACCGTACCCATTTTGAAAGCTGGTAACAGACGCAATAAAGTTGTTCTCGTTTTCACTTAATCCTTTACCATCCATGACAGTACCTGGTGTAATCAGTTGAACGACTTCCCTTTTGACTACACCTTTTGCCGTTTTAGGGTCTTCCACCTGCTCACAAATGGCGACCTTGTAGCCTTTTGAAATCAACTGTTCTATGTATGCAGAAGCAGAATGATAAGGAACGCCGCACATTGGAATTGTGCCGCCGTCTCTGCTTGTTAACGTAATTTCTAGTTCTTGCGCGGCTTCCTTTGCATCATCAAAAAACATCTCATAAAAATCGCCTAGGCGAAAAAATAAAAAGGCATCTTGATAATCTGCCTTGATCTTTAAATATTGCTGTATCATGGGCGTATAACTTGCCATATTTCTAATCCCTCACTATATTACTTTCGAATTCATACCATCTCTAATTATAGCATAAAAAATCACCTTTTTTCTCCTAGATCAGGCACAAAAAAACTAGGGGGATATGCGCCCTAGTCATTCCTTACTCTTCTGTCTCACCTGCTAGGAATTCTGGATGAATATCCTCTAACTCCTCATCCACTTCTTCTTCCCACTCGTGATCATCTTTTTCTTTCCAGCTTGAATCGACCTCTACGACAATTTTTGTTTCACCGACTACCTCAGCAATGAATTCACGCTCTGCCTGAACGATAATTTTATTGCCATTTGGAGAAATGGTCACTTCTAAGCAATTGGGCTGCTGCAATACTTTCGCAATTACTTCGTGCTCATCATCAAGGAAATTTTTATCTTTATATCTCAGTTTAATGATGTCTACATACTTCACACGCTCTGTGACGACTTCTGTTTTCGTGTTGTCGGCGTAAGAGTACCATACGTTAATATCAAATGTTCCTTCGATCTCAACGGTTTTACCGACCTTTTCAGCATCATACTTATGATTAATGATCCAACCACCTAGGATGCTGGTTGGTTTTTGCGATGGAGAAATGGTGTGTGTGCTTTGGGTGAATTTCCTCCCTTTTGCAACCACCGCTTTTGTAATAATTTCTCTGTATTCAGACATTCCGGCATGCCTCCTTGTTCTTGATCGTTTTATCTTATGCTGGGCATTCGTCTAGTGTGTCACGATTTTGAACTTCATGTTCAATTAAATTCATTTCTGTTTCAGTGTATGCATGGTCGCCCATAAACTTGCCTTGAAAATTGGAAAAGTTGGAGAGTGGGAGGTTTGGAGGCGATGAAGCAAGAAAAAGAATGGGTAGTGCTTTTCAAAAAATGTTAATAGGAAAGCAAAAAACCCCGCATCTGCGGGGTTTTCTCATTTAATGGAGCAACTTGGTGATGAGTTTTTCACTTTTGAACCGGTTTCTCCTAATAAGAGATCACCGCCGGTTGAAAGAATGATTTCATCTGTTACTTGATTCGAAATCGTGTGCGCCACAAGTTGAAGCAGGGAATTGACTTCCATTTGTGATTCTTTGAATTCTTGAATCACTGGGATGTCATCCAGTTCTTCTTGCAGGGCATCGATTTTTTCTTCGACTTGTTTTAAGGCTTCATGTTTGCCGTAATGCTTTAAGTTCACAGCTTGTTTTTGAAGCGCCTTAATTTGATTAATAATCGTTGAAATTTTTGTATTTTCATTGATTTGCGCTTCTGCTTTTTTGAAGAAATCAACTTCTTCCGTTTCAGAAATCATTTTAGCGAGCTCTCTTGCACGCTCGACAATCTCTTTCTTTGAATAAAGTGTCATTTTAATTCACCTCGATAGCTTCTCCAACCATTTCTCCGTCAAGAGACCAAGTTTTGGCTTGTGTGATTTTCACTTTGACGATGTTGCCAATCGCTTCTTTTGGTGCTTTAAAATTCACAAGCTTGCTTTTACTTGTATATCCGGCTAGGATCTCAGGGTTGTTTTTACTTTCACCCTCTACTAATACTTCGACAATCTGCCCTTCATATTCCTTCATTTTTTTCGCAGAAATTTCATTCACAAGTGCATTTAGGCGCTGCAGACGTTCTTTTTTCACACGCATTGGCACGTTGTCTTTCATTTTCGCTGCAGGCGTTCCTTCTCTTGGAGAATAAATGAATGTATAAGCAGCATCAAACTCAACCTCACGATAGAGGGAAAGTGTTTCTTCAAACTGCTCATCTGTTTCATTTGGGAACCCAACAATAATGTCCGTTGTTAATGAAGCATTCGGCATAGCTTCTTTGATTTTGCGCACAAGATCAAGGTAACGCTCACGGTCATATTTTCTCGCCATAAGTTTCAGCACAGAAGAACTTCCGGATTGAACTGGCAGGTGAATATGATCGAGAAGGTTTCCGCCCTTGGCAAGCACTTCAATTAAGTGATCATCAAAATCACGCGGGTGGCTTGTTGTAAAACGGATACGCGGAATATCAATTTTTCGCAGCTCATCCATCAGGTGGCCAAGACCATATTCCATATCTTCAAAATCTTTTCCATATGCATTCACGTTTTGACCAAGAAGGGTAATTTCCTTATATCCTTCTGCCGCTAAACGTCTGACCTCTTGAATAATTTCATCTGGGCGGCGGCTTCTTTCTTTTCCGCGCGTGTAAGGCACGATACAGTATGTACAGAATTTATCACAGCCGTACATAATGTTCACCCAGCCCTTGATTTTACCTTGACGGGCTCTTGGAAGGTTCTCAATCACGTCGCCTTCTTTTGACCAAACCTCAATGACCATTTCTTTTGAAAGGTAGCATTCAGATAACAGCTCTGGCAGGCGGTGAATGTTGTGCGTGCCGAAAATCAAGTCAACAAATGGGTGTTTCTTCAAAATACGGTTCACGACAGATTCTTCTTGTGACATACATCCGCAGACACCTAAAATTAAATCTGGCTTTTCACGTTTTAATGCTTTTAAATGTCCAAGCTCTCCAAACACTTTATTTTCTGCATTCTCACGAATCGCACAAGTGTTTAATAAGATAACATTTGCATCTTCCGTTGAGTTTGTTGGTTCATAGCCAAGCGCCATAAAAATACCAGCCATCACTTCTGTATCATGCTCATTCATTTGACAGCCATATGTGCGAATATAAAACTTGCGGCCGTTCCCTAACCCTTGAAACTGCTCGTCAATTTGAAATTGATTGTATTCGACTTCTTCTTTACCCCGTTTTTTTGCATCTTTTAAGGAAGGCGGAATGTACACAGCTTCAAAATATTTGCTGTAGTCCTTCTCGGATTTTTTGTCCGATGAACTTACTTGTCCGCTCGCTTTTCTCTGCTCTTCATTCATGAATTTGTACTCCTTTCAAACCAAGTTCCACCCTACAGTATAGACTATTTTGTGATGAATTGAAAATAAATCATATACGGTTCTTCTATGAAAATTGCCTATTAGTCATAACCATTTTTCACAAAAAGAAAAAAGAGAGCCTGCGCTCTCTCAATCAAGTATGTTTAGTTTTTTTGCTTCTTCTTCAATGATTGTCAGTGCCCGGTCTAGTTCTTCTTTTGTGTGCTCGGCTGTGATGATGGCTCTAATTCTTGCCTTGCCTTTTGCTACAGTTGGGAAGGCGATGCCTTGGGCAAACACGCCTTGTTCTATTAAAGCCTTTGAGAATCGAAAAGTAAGTGCTTCGTCTCCAATCATGATTGGGATAATCGGTGTCTCTGTTGGGGCGACTTGAAATCCTAGGCTAATGACCTTTTCTTTAAAATAAGCGGCGTTCTCCCAAAGTGTATCGATTCGTTCCGGTTCATCTAACAGCACTTCAATCGCTTCTTCACACGCTCTAGTTACAGCTGGCGGATGAGAGGTGCTGAATAAAAACGGTCTTGCTTTATGCTTTAAATAATCAATTAAAACCGCTGAACCAGCCACATAGCCGCCGAGCACTCCGACAGCCTTACTAAGTGTCCCGACCTGAATGTGCACTCTGCCGTCCAGTTTAAAATGGTTGACCGTCCCGCGGCCATTCTCTCCAAGCACGCCCGAGGCATGTGCATCGTCTACCATCACAAATGCATCATATGCCTCTGCGAGCCTGACGATCTCAGGAAGTGGCGCGATATCTCCATCCATCGAGAATACACCGTCTGTAACGATGAGGCGGACGCGGTAATTCATTGATTTTTTCAAAATCTTCTCCAGCTCTTCCATATTGGAATGACCGTATACCTTTTTATCTGCTTTTGTTAATCGGATGCCATCAATAATTGAGGCATGATTCAGTTCATCCGAAATGACAATATCATCTTTTGTCAAGATACTGGATAAGACCCCTTGATTGGTCGTAAAGCCTGATTGGAACACAAGTGCTGCTTCTGTCTTTTTAAATGCAGCAAGCTTTTTTTCAAGACGTTCATGCATCGTCATTGTGCCGGCGATGGTACGTACAGATCCTGTACCCGCACCGAATTCATCGATTGCCTCTTTTGCTGCTTTCATCAGCCTTGGGTGTGAGGTGAGCCCTAAGTAGTTATTTGAGGAGAGTTGTATGACAGATTGTTCATTTAATGTCACAGTGGATGATTGTTTTGAGTCGATCTCTTTCAAAGTTTGGTGGGTGCCTTGCTGCTTCATTGTTTCCAATTCATCTTGTAAATACGTGAATTCTTTCATCATTTCTTCCCCCTTTGATATGATGGCATCATCAGTACGACTTTCCCGCACGTACCGCTTTGCATAAGTTCAAATCCCTTTTCGAACTCTTCAAATGGCAGTGTATGAGTGACAACTGGCTTTACATCAATGGTATTTGTTCTTAATAGCTCAGATACTTGACGCCACGTCTCAAACATTTTTCTCCCCGTGATCCCTTGCACGGTTAATCCCCTAAAAACAATTTGGTTCGTAATATCAATTGTTACTGGCCGTTCTGGCAAGCTTAGTATATTGACTTTCCCTCCATTTGCACAAGCTTCGAGTGCTTGATTAATGGCAGCTGGATGACCTGACATCTCACACATCACATCTGCCCCTTCCATCCGTGTGAGCTGCTTAATTATCGCGACTGGATCATCTTTTCCAATATCCACAATATGATCTGCACCCATTTTTCGGGCAAGATCGAGCCTGTATTCATTTTTATCAACAGCGAACACTTGAACAGCCCCGGAGGCTTTTGCAACAGCGATTGCCATTAAACCGATTGGTCCGCAGCCAAAAATCGCCACTGACTTACCTGAAACAGGTGTGTGCAGTACAGTATGAACAGCATTTCCTAGCGGCTCTTGTATAGAGGCAAGCTCGATCGGCATTTGAGCTGGATTGTGCCACACATTTTGTTCAGGTACTTTGACATATTCAGCAAAACAGCCATCAATGTCTACCCCTAAAATTTTCGTTTCACTGCACAAATGCTGCTGCCCTGTTAAGCACATATAACATTGATTACATACAACATGCGTCTCAGCCGATACAAAGTCCCCTACCTTTGCTCGTGAGACTTGCTTCCCCACTTTGACAACTTCCCCTGTAAATTCATGTCCAAAAATATAGGGCGCTTTGACTCTTCCCTTAGCCCAGTCATCCCAATTATAAATATGCACGTCTGTTCCGCATATCGAAGTGGCTTTCACTTGGATCAAAACTTCATGATCTTTGATTTCTGGAATCGGCATCTCCATCATCACCGATCCGTAAGCGCTTTCTTTTTTAACAATTGCTTTCATCGTTCCACACATGACGTACAACCCCTTTGTTAAAAAACTTCTCCCAATCAGATTTTAACACGACTTATTTTAGCCGTAAACACCACCGTCCACGACAAAAAGACAAATGAACACCCCACATATTTTTTTGGATATTTTTCTAAAAAAAAAGCAAATCTCCTTTCGATCGGAGATTTGCTTTCATCATCAGCGTTTCTTTGAAACGGCAACATATAGTGCTGGCACAATGAATAAGGTCAGTATTGTTGAGAAAAAGACACCAGATACAATGCAGATGGCCAGCGGCTTAAAGAGTGGATCATGACTTAATGCAACAGGCATTAGTGCAACAAGTGCCGTAAATGCTGTTAAGAGAATCGGTCTAATCCTTGCTCTTCCTGCTTCAATGACAGCTGTCTGTTGATCAAACCCTTGCTTGCGCCGCTGTTCAATAAATTCAAATAGGACGACCGCATTTCGGACGACAATACCAGCCAATGAGACAATCCCCATTGTTGCCATAAAGCTGAATGGTGTTTGTGTGACAAACAGTCCGATAATGGCTCCTGATACGGCTAAGTAAACCGTTCCTAGAACTAACAGCGGAAGCATCAATGAATTGAACTGGAATGCGATGGTCACGTAAATGAGCAGCAAGACTACTGCAAATAAGAGACTAATTTCAATAAAGAACTGGGTCTGATTTTCATTTTCTCCACCCTGTGAGATGGTCAAATCCTTCGCTGTAGCGCTTTTCCCCACTTGATTGACGACTTCTTTCATATCGTCTTTAAACGAATCTGATGCGCCGGGATACGCCTTCAGCGTAATGGTCGGAACTCCATTTTCATGTGGAATGCTTTCGTACTGCTCTGTTTCTTTTTCTTTTACATATCGGCTAAGCGGCTCAAGTTGAGGCATACCGCCCTCATTTGTCTTCACAGGCACTTTCATTTCTTTTAGCTTTAAACCATTTTGATGTGTGCCTATATCCTGTTTCACTACTAAATCGATATCATTTGTTCCTTGTTGAAAGGTACCTAATGGCATCCCTTCTGTCACAAGACCAAGCTGTCTGCTGACAAATTGAGCACTGAGCCCATCCTCTGCCATCCGCTCGCGGTTTAATTCAAAGGAGATCGTTTTCACCGGCTGATTGACATCGTCCGTAATCAAGCTTGCCCCTTTGTCTTTCATTTCATTTGTCAGTGTTTCTTTGACATCAATGAGCTTTGAAAAAGAGTCACCCGCAACCGTTACTGTCACTGGCGCTCCAGTTGGCGGTCCTTGTACAATGGTTTTCATAAAGATTTCAGCCTCTTTGAATGTCTCTCGCAAAGGCTCGGTCATACGATCTATTAATGCCTTACTTGTCATCTGATCATTGTCTACTCTCACGACAACCTGACCCGTGTGGTCACTTGCATTTGAAATACTTTCATTAAACAGGTTCGGCACACCGCCGCCTGCAAAAATCGCCGTTTCCTCAATGCCTTTTTGCTGTTTGATCTCTTGTTCTATTTTCTTTAATGTTTCATTTGTTTTGTCTAATGTTGTTTCACTTGGAAGCGTGACAGTGACGACCACTTCTTTCTTATTTGCCGCAGGGAAAAATTCAAATGGTGTGACGAAAATAAGTAAAAAAGCAAGCGTTGCAACGAGCAAACCACTTAGTCCAATAACGAGCGGCCGCTTCACAATGTTTGTCAGCACACGGTCTGCATAGAAATCAGCCAGCCTTTTTAATGGTTTCCCTAGGAATCCCGGCTCTTTTTGACTGTTTTTGTTCTTTCTTTTCCGGTTCACAGTATATTGATAGACCGGTACAAGTGTCAGAGAAATCACCATGGACGCAAGCACAGTCGTCACTAGAACAGACGGTAATGCCCGAATAAATGAACCATTTGCACCTGATAGGAATACAAGCGGCAGGAAGGCAAACACAACAGCCAGTGTTGATGTCAAAATGGACCCTGCGACTTCTTTCACCCCTGCAATTGTTCCTTTAAGCGGACTTTCGTATTTTTTCATTTGTCTTAAAATATTATCATTGACGACAATGGCATCATCGACAAGTATCCCTAAAGCAATGATAAAGCCGATGATCGAAATTTGATTGAGGTCCACTTGTAAAAATGGCAGCGGAATCGTTCCAATTGTAATGGATAGCGGAATGGCGAGTGAAACGATAAACGCCCCGCCAATCGTGAGTCCAAGTGTGGTAACAATTATGACAGCAATGACCGCAACAATGGCTTCTTTTATTAAATCATTGAAAATGGTATCCACTTCACTTTTTTGTGAATAGTAGTCTACCCACTCCACCCCATTTGGCAGCTGCTTTTCTTTCTCAATGACATCACTGACTTTGTCATACATTTTAGGAATATCAAGCCCTTGTTTAATATTCACAGTAAATGAATAAGCGGGCTTTCCGTTATACGACACAATATCACTTTTCTGTTTTTCTACTTCTTTTAAACTGCCAAGCTGACTAATTGTGACCGGCTCTCTTTTCGTTTTTGAGAAAAGCTCAATTTTTTTAACTTGATCTAAGCGGCGGTCATATGTATCGATGGACAGCTTCACCTTCTCTTTGCCTGCCCGAATATCGCCTAGTGGAGATGTGTCAAATTCCTGATTGATGGCATTTGTGACATCAGTTACATTGAGCCCTTCACCCTCCAGCTTGTTTGAATCTAAGTTTAAAATCGCTTGTTTGTCATTGAAGCCTTTGATAATGACACTGTCTACCCCTTTGATGTCCTCTACTTTTTCCTTCAATGCACGCAGCGATTGCTGACTCTTTGCTAAGTCTGATGATTCACTCGACACAATCATATAAGAGCCAACCGGCACGCTGCCGAATTCATCCTTTACTTCCGGCTCCTTCACCCCGTCAGGAAAAGACGACGCAGCACTTGTGGTTTCATTCTTAATTTGACTTGCCACCTTTTGAAAGTCAGCTTGGTCCTCAATTTCAAGCACAATATTTGAGAAACCAATGGCAGAAACCGAGCTCGTTTTCTCTACACCGTTGATATCAGATAGGGCTGATTCCAGTTTATTGGTGACATCTCTTTCCACCTGTTTTGCATCTGCACCAGGAAAAACGGTAGAAATCGTGACGAGATTCGCCTCGAATTCTGGCAGTTCTCGTTTAGGAAGCTGCGCGAATAAATAGCCGCCAGTAATGAGAACGATAAAAAATAAAATAAAAACAAGCTTTCCTCTTTTCAAAAAAGCTTCAAACATTATTTCACCTACTTAAATATTTATTTTTGATGAAGTAAATTCAACTTAATCTTAATTTATCATCACGGTGAAAAAATGCAAGCTCTAATATGTCATTTTTATCTATTTCACGAACTGAATATGTTATATAAGAAATGTATAGCGGTAAACAAAAACAACCTGCTTACATGATGTAAGCAGGTTGAAAATAATAAAATTAGAATTATCGTGGTTCAACAATCAATTTGATGGCTGTTCTTTCTTCTCCATCGATCAGAATGTCAGTAAAGGCTGGAATGCATATCAAATCCACTCCGCTTGGCGCGACAAATCCCCTTGCAATGGCGACAGCCTTAACCGCCTGATTCAGTGCTCCAGCGCCGATTGCTTGTATTTCCGCTGCACCGCGTTCACGTAAAACGCCGGCTAATGCTCCTGCTACTGAATTCGGATTTGACTTTGCTGAAACTTTTAAAATTTCCATTTCTGCTCCCCCTTAAATTTACAATGGATAAGTGAGTGTTCATTAGAACAATCTTTGTTAGATGATGCTATTTTTTTGAAAATCCATCCCCAAAATGTTTTTCAAAAATAGCAGGCTACCTACCATTTTTACTATATTCACGATAGAGGGCGCATATTCCTTCTTTCTGATTAATATTTTTCTGAAATAAATATGTGAACATTTATTCAAAGAAAATATGGTCATCATTTATCAAAATTCGATCAATTTTGACAGCTTTTTTCGACTGTTCGTCAATTTCTACGATTACTGCACTTAACGTCGTTCGGCCTTCTGCAATTTCAAACCGTACTGGGAGACTTGTTTTGAATCGTTTAATGATCGTTTCTCGGTCAACACCTAAAATGCCGTCATAAGGTCCTGTCATCCCGACATCTGAAATATACGCAGTTCCTTTTGGCAATACGCGGTTATCTGCTGTTTGAACATGTGTATGCGTGCCCACGACACATGATGCACGGCCGTCTGTATACCAGCCCATCGCCTGCTTTTCACTTGTGGCTTCACCATGAAAATCAATAAAAATAAACGGTGTTCGTTTGGATGCTTCCGCAATTAATTCATCTACTTTTTGAAATGGGCAGTCAATTGGCGGTAAAAACGTACGTCCTTGCAGGTTGATGACAGCCAATTCTTTTCCTTGTTTTTTAATAAACGTGAGACCTTTTCCAGGTGTGCCTTCTGGGAAGTTAGCTGGACGGACCATATTAGCTGCATCATCGATGAAATCGAATATGTCTCTTTTATCCCATGTATGGTTGCCCATTGTGAGCACATCAGCTCCTGCTTGCAGCAGCTCATGATAGATTTTTTCAGTCAGACCTTTCCCGTGAGCAGCATTTTCTCCGTTGACAATGGTAAAGTGCGGCTGATATTTTTTCTTTAGCTTTGGCAAATATTCTTTCAGTGTGTCTCTGCCAGGTGAACCGACAATATCTCCAACAAATAATATTTTCATGCGCTTTTGAACCCTTTCTCTTTTAAATTGATCTTCTTATCAGTGTTGCATATTTACACAAAAAAATAAAGCGGCGCTAAGCGCACCGCTCTATTTTGCATACTCTACTGCGCGAGTTTCTCGAATGACTGTCACTTTAATGTGACCAGGGTAATCGAGCTCGTCCTCAATTCGCTTACGAATATCCCTTGCTAGACGGTGAGCTTCAAGATCATTAATTGAATCTGGCTTCACCATAATACGTACTTCACGTCCAGCCTGTATCGCAAACGATTTTTCAACACCTTCATAAGATTCAGAGATATCTTCTAATTTCTCAAGTCTCCGAATGTAATTTTCAAGCGTCTCACTTCTTGCACCAGGGCGTGCTGCAGATAATGCATCAGCTGCCGCAACAAGAACAGCGATAATAGATGTCGGTTCTTGGTCACCGTGGTGAGAGGCAATACTGTTGATGACAACAGGATGCTCTTTATATTTCGTCGCAAGCTCAACGCCAATTTCTACGTGGCTTCCTTCTACTTCGTGATCAATGGCTTTTCCAATGTCATGCAGAAGACCTGCTCGTTTTGCAAGCTTTGCATCTTCTCCAAGCTCTGAAGCCATGAGACCTGCAAGATGTGCAACCTCAATTGAATGCTTCAGGACATTTTGTCCATAACTTGTACGGAATTTTAAGCGGCCGAGAATTTTGATCAGATCCGGATGCAGACCGTGAACTCCGACTTCGAATGTCGTTTGCTCACCCATCTCGCGGATATAATCATCGACTTCACGGCGTGATTTTTCCACCATTTCTTCAATTCGTGCAGGATGAATGCGGCCATCCTGGACTAGCTTGTCCAGAGCTATCCTCGCTGTTTCACGTCTAATCGGATCAAAGCCCGATAGTATAACAGCTTCAGGTGTATCATCTATGATCAAGTCAATACCTGTTAACGTTTCTAACGTACGGATATTTCGTCCTTCACGTCCGATAATACGACCTTTCATCTCATCATTTGGAAGATTGACTACAGATACCGTTGTTTCAGCCACATGATCAGCTGCACAACGCTGTAACGCAAGTGAAAGAATATTTTTCGCCTTTTTGTCAGCCTCTTCTTTCGCTCGGTTTTCAGATTCTTTCGTCATGACTGCAATGTCGTGGGAAAGCTCATTTTCAACTTGATCCAGAATGATTTGTTTCGCTTCATCTCGAGTTAGACTTGAAATACGTTCCAACTCGGCTTTCTGCAAACGAATCATATCATCCACTTTGCTTTCCATCTCTTCAATATGTTGTTGTCGTTCATTCAGAGAATGATCTCTCTTCTCCAACAGGGACTCCCGTTTATCTAAAGATTCGTCTTTGCGATCAAGATTTTCCTCTTTTTGAAGTAAACGGTTTTCTTGTCTTTGAAGCTCATTTCGTCTTTCACGAACTTCTTGCTCCGCCTCTACACGAAACGAATGAATTTCATCTTTCGCTTCCAAGAGCGCTTCTTTCTTCAATGCTTCCGCATCACGCTTTGCATCCTCAACAATTTGTTCGGCCATGTTTCTTGCGCCGGATATTTTTGCTTCTGCAATGGTTTTACGAACAAAGTAGCCAACAACTAAACAGATTAGGCTCAGCAAAATGGAGATGATCGTAAACATCGTAGGCGACATATTTTCACCTCCTCTTGCTATGAACTTGGTTTTACAAATAAAGTGTCGGCATGTACATTGTTTTGTGTCTCAACATACAGGGCCTTCACAGGGAATGAGATCCTCACTGCCCTTGTCAAGTTTAAATTAGTTATCAATCATGTTAAGAAAAACAAGTGATACATTCCCATTGTAATTGTGTCGGAAATACTTGTCAAGCTAGCCATCTTAGCGTTTGCAAAAGCAGATCAGAATTATTCTTGATTCAGCAGCTGATATACTTTATTGTTTACTTGGCCCAGTTTAGTGTTATTTTGTATATTTGAAAACAAAACAACGATGGTTTGCCCAGATTTGCTAAAGCTGTTCAAAATGTTGAAGCCCGGCATGACACCATGGTTTGAATAGCTACCGGGAGCAACATAAAATCCCATTCCGTATGTGGAGCTGCTTCCTGGCGTAAACATCTTTTTATAGCTCTTCTGCGAATACAGTTTGCCGTCTATCAGAGCTTGGTCAAATTTGTACATATCTATAGCACTCATATAAATATCTCCAGCACCGTAAAGCTGAGATAGATCGGGCATATACGGTGTAACCGCTTTGCTGCCTTTCAGCTTATACCCGACAGCAGGATAAGGTTCTTTTTCATATGTTTTGTAAAAGCCTGCATGCGTCATACCCGCCGGTTTAAAAATATGATTCGTTATATATTGTTCATAGGACTCACCGCTCACTTCAGCCACAATATAAGCAAGAACAGAATAGTTGGAATCCTTGTAGCTCCATACGCCTGGCTGACGATTAATTCCCTGACGTTCTATGTCTTTTATTAATTCGTCCGGAGTAATTACACCATTTCCTTCAATATGTCCGTTTATTCCCGATGTATGTGTCAGCAGATTTTTCAAAGTAATCGTTTGTCCGTTAGGGAAATGAGGTAAATACGTGCTTACCGGAGCACTTGTCTGAAGTTTCCCCTTTTCCTCAAGCTGCAAAATAGCGGTTGCAATCAGCGCTTTTTGTGACGAACCGACATAAAAAGATGTCAAAGGATTATTTCGAATTTTTTGTTTACGGTCTGCATAACCAAAACCTTTATTTGTTACGATTTCTCCATTTCTAACAATCATGACTGTTCCGCTGAAACCGATCCCATTTAAATAACTGCTGATTTTGTGATTACGGTCCACTGTTTTGATTTGTTTCTCTGATTTTTTGGCGGTTTCCCTTTTAACTTCTTTATTCTGGCTGTTTTCTAAGGCTACTGCAGTTTTTTGAAACGGGTTGTTCTCTTCACTATTTCGATGAAGCACATTCCACATCGTAAAGCAAATCATCGCTGATAAAAAAACAAGCACAAGTTTTCCCCTCTGACTAGGTTTTCTCCGTCTGCGTTTGGCAGTTCTTCTGCGGGTCGGGCTTGTCATTATTTTTTCCTCCCAAAATAAATTCCATTTTGTACACTTTAGACGGATGAAGTACTGAAAAAGTTGTCGAAAGTTTTTTGCAAAAATAAAAAAGGCTGAGTTTTTCACCCAGCCTTTTTTATCATTTCATACTGATTTTATTTTATTCTAATTCTAATTGTTCTAGCGCCTCTTCAGATTCCTGCTGCACTGTTCCGTTATTATCCAAACCGTAATGTTCGCGAATTTGCTCCTGGATCATCAGCATGATATCTTTATTTTCTTTTAGGAACTGTTTCGCATTTTCACGGCCTTGTCCAAGACGTTCCTCTTGGTAAGAATACCAAGCACCGCTCTTTTGTACGATATCTAGCTCGCTTCCAAGGTCGATGATTTCTCCCTCTTTTGAGATCCCTTCACCGTACATAATGTCTACTTCGGCAATACGGAATGGCGGTGCTACTTTGTTTTTGACCACTTTAATTCTCGTTTTATTCCCCATAATGTCATTGCCTTGTTTCAGCTGTTCAGCACGGCGCACTTCTAAACGAACAGACGAATAGAACTTCAGCGCACGTCCACCTGGCGTTGTTTCAGGGTTACCGAACATGACCCCAACTTTTTCACGAATTTGGTTAATAAAGATGGCAATTGTTTTTGATTTATTGATAGCACCTGATAGTTTACGAAGTGCTTGGGACATCAAACGTGCTTGAAGACCAACGTGTGAATCACCCATATCTCCTTCAATCTCTGCTTTTGGTACAAGAGCAGCTACAGAGTCAATAACAACAATATCAACTGCCCCGCTGCGGACAAGAGCTTCTGCAATTTCAAGTGCTTGCTCTCCTGTATCCGGCTGAGAAAGTAACAGTTCATCAATGTTGACACCTAGTTTTTGAGCGTAAACTGGATCGAGTGCATGCTCTGCATCAATAAATGCAGCTTGTCCTCCCTGCTGCTGAACTTCAGCAATGGCATGAAGGGCTACTGTCGTTTTACCAGAACTCTCTGGACCATATACTTCGATAATACGGCCTCGGGGATATCCGCCTATTCCAAGCGCAGTATCAAGTGCTAACGAACCACTAGGTACTGTTGAAATACGTGTATCTGTTTGCTCTCCTAGTTTCATAATAGAGCCTTTACCAAACTGTTTTTCTATTTGTTTAAGAGCCATATCTAAGGCTGCTTGACGATCACTCATTCTATTGTTTCCTCCTTTATCAATTCCACTATCTATACTATACCTTGTTTTACGTCATTTGCCAAGAAAAAAACGAACACATATTCGTTTTTTTCTTGGCAGATTTCTTAAGAAAAGAGTGTTTTCTATTAGAAAAAACGCTCTTTTATAAAGGAGTAAACCTAACAAAAAACAAAATTAACTCTCTTTTAATAAGTTGAGTAAGTGATGCAGACCATATTTCACAGCGCGCTTTCGAATGCCTGACCGGCTGCCTGTAAACATCCATTCAAACACGTCCGTCTGGTCTTTCGTCGATAGTCCAATGAACACTTTTCCAACAGGCTGACCCTCTTGGGTATCAGGTCCTGCTACACCCGTAAAGCTAATGCCAATATCACTTCCGGTCAGCTTTCTAACCCCTTCAGCAAGCTCTAAAGCACACTCTTTGCTGACAGCACCATGAGAAGACAATGTTTCTTCCCGGCAGCCAAGTACCTGCTGCTTGACTTGGTTTGTATAACAAACCACACTTCCGTTCAAAATGGATGATGCTCCTTCGAGATCTGTCAGCCATTCGGAGAACATTCCGCCAGTCAGGCTTTCTGCTGCTGCTACTGTTTTCCCGTGCTCGTGCAAGGCTTTGGACGCTTCGCGGACAAGTGATGTATCCCCATATCCGTAGAAGTACTCTCCTACCCGCGCTAAAATTTGCGCTTCTGTTTCTTTTAACAGACGCTCTGTTTCTTTTTCATCCTCATGCTTAGCAGTCAGCCTTAGCGTCACTTCACCGTCAGATGCGAGTGGTGCAATCGTCGGGTTGGTTTGAGCATCAATTAAATCTTCTAGGTCTGTTTCAAGCTGCGATTCACCGATTCCGAAGAAGCGCAGAACAACAGACACGATCTTTTCCTTTAAGCCAAGTTTCTCAGAAATCAGCGGCTTTGCCTCGTTTTCAAACATCGGGTGCAGTTCACTTGGCGGTCCAGGAAGAAGCATATAAAACGTATCGTCTTCTTGAACAAACATACCCGGGGCCATCCCGAAACGGTTCACGAGCACATCAGACCCTTCTAGAACGAGTGCCTGCTTACGGTTGTTCGGTGACATAACGCGTCCGGTCTTTAGAAAGTAGTCTTGAATTGATTCAAATGCTTCTTCATTTAGTACAAGCTCTTTGCCAAGCGTACTCGCAATGGTTTCTTTTGTTAAGTCATCTTTGGTTGGTCCAAGACCACCTGAGAAGATAATAAAATTAGATCTTTCCTGCGCCACCTGAATGGCCTGTTTTAAACGCTCTGGATTGTCACCAACTGCTGTGTGATAATAAACATTCACACCAATTTCAGCTAGTTGTTTGCTGATGAATTGTGCATTCGTATTCGTAATTTGCCCTAGCAATAGTTCGGAACCGACTGCAATAATTTCTGCTTTTCTCTCTGACTTCAAAGCGTACACGTCCTTTTTAGTTAGAATTCTTTAAAGCTTCCCAGTTTTTTGCAAAGTAATCCCAGCCTGAGACAACAGTGAAGAACACCGCTACCCACATCGCTAGATCACCAAACGGGAATGACACAAGTTCAAACGGCAGGTTATGCAGTAAAAGTGCTGAAATCGCAATGATCTGCGCCCATGTCTTCACTTTTCCAAGCATATTCGCTGCCACTACTTCACCGCCTCCGGCTAATACAAGCCTTAGACCTGTTACAGCAAATTCACGGCTGATGATCACAATCGCCATCCATGCCGGTGTGAGGTTGTATTGAACAAGTATAATTAAAGCAGCTGAAACAAGCAATTTATCTGCAAGCGGATCTAAAAATTTACCAAAGTTCGTCACTAAATTAAGCTTACGTGCATAGTATCCATCAATCCAGTCAGTTGTTGAAGCAACAATAAACAGGATCGCTCCAACAAGGTGCGTCACTTCGATGCTGACGTCGCCAAAGCGCGCAACACCCCAATCTAGCGGTGCAAGCATAATAATCATAAAAACAGGGATCAAGGCGATCCTAGAAAGGGTTATTTTATTCGGTAAGTTAAACATGAAATCCAATCCTCCAATAATGCAATTTTATTATGTATATAATAGTAGGAACAAAAGAAAAGTCATCTACTTGCTTAAGATGACTTTTCCTTTCCTTTATTCACAATCACAATGTTTTGTGTCATGGTGTCCTTAGGGTCTAATTCGTACTTAAGTGTCTCTTCATTTACCTTGATATCAATTCCAGACGCATTGCCTAGACGGATATCGACCTGAGAAAGATCAGACAGGTCTGTTTTAAACGATTCGCCATCTTTTAGTTCACCCATCTTCAGCACTTTTCCAGATTCGTCTCTTACACGCAGCCATGAAGCTTGCGAGGCAGAAATTTTTAACTCCATTTCGTCTGCACCTGATACTTCATACGTTGTTGTCGAGCCTTCTGTATTCGTCGCCTTTAAAGATACAGTTTCATCGTCTTTTGATGAATCATCTTTTTTAGATGATTTTTCTTTATCATCTGACGAAGCTTTTTCTTTTTTCTTTTGATCTTTTGCAAGAGATGAATCCTCAGATACTTCATATTTAGATTCTGATTGCTGAGGAGCCGCCTGATTATTCTTCTGTCCGCTATCATGATTGACCGCCTGCACGATCACATAAATGATGGCGATGACCACAATGATGCCTCCAATAATTAAAATTGTCGGCAATAGTTCAAGCACTTTCGAAGCAGGCTTTGGCAGCTCTCTTTGCGGCTTAATATTCGATAATTTATCAGATACTTCATCGTTATACGTGCTTGGAACATCTTTACGAAATTCTTCGAACAATTGTTCAGGATTCAGTCCAACGGCTTCGGCATATTGTTTAATAAACGCTCTGACGTAAAATTTACCTGGAATAATATCATAGTTTCCTTGTTCGATTGCTAGCAAATAGCGCTTTTGGATCTTGGTCACCGTCTGAAGATCCTCCAGCGACATCCCTTTTTCCTCTCTGGCCTCAACGAGCCGTTTTCCCAATTCAGTCAAAACAAACACCTACCATTACCATATTAAAAATCGAAGCCGGAAAAACCAGAATGATCAAACACTTGTGGTTCTTCAGCGTGTTCATATGTAATCTCTTCGTCTGCGCTATTACGCAATTCAATGATATAGTCGAAATCATCCATTGTATATTCTGAATTTTGAATAAAGATGTCTGGATGCTCGACCACCTTCGTTGCCGGCAGTCTCATAATTTCCCTTAAAAGCTGCAAGTGCTTCTCAGAACCTCTTCTTGTCGACACAATCCCATCAATAATAAAGACGTTATCTGGGCTGTATTCATCTGCGATCAGCTGACTTCGAATCGTCTGTTTCAAAAGAGTTGATGATACAAACAGCCATCTCTTGCTTGCACAAACACTTGAAGCCACAATTGATTCTGTTTTTCCGACACGCGGCATTCCGCGAATCCCAATCAATTTATGTCCTTCTTTTTTAAAGAGTTCAGCCATAAAATCAACAAGAAGACCGAGCTCGTCTCTTTCAAAACGGAACGTCTTTTTGTCATCCGCATCACGCTGTATGTATCTTCCATGACGAACAGCTAAGCGGTCACGAAGCTTCGGCTGTCTTAATTTCGTTACTTTTATCGTTTCCATTGTATTTAAAATTGATTCAAGCCGCTTAATTTGATCTGTGTGGTCACAGCGTAAAAGCATTCCGCGTCTTGATACATCAACACCATTAATTGTCACAATATTAATTGAAAGCATCCCCATTAGAGAAGAAATGTCTCCTAAAAGTCCGGGACGGTTTACCTGTATCTCATATTCAAAATACCATTCGAGCTTTGCCAAATGATATTACCCCCTTCATTGTGGCAAATTTTTACCTTCCTTTATCATAAAGCATTTTCACATTTTTAGAAAGCACAATGTTGTGAAACGGTTAAAATAAAAAGAGAGGCACAAACGACCTCTCTTTTTGTTTAGTGCGAGCTATTATTTTCAACCAGCTTGACCATCATATTTGCAATGGCACGCTGCTCATCTTCTGATGCAACGCTCCAAAGGTCAGCAAGTACTCTTTCCTGCTCGTTCTTTGCCTCAACTTCGTTAGCTAGATATCCGCCAATTTCATACGCAAGGTTATTGATGGTCTCATCTTCTAAACCTTTATCCTGCGCATGATTTAAGCGATCACCTAAAAAGTTTTTCCAATGGTCCCAGTTCTCAAGTACAGACATGTCGATTCCTCCATTCGAAAAGATGAATTACAGCCATAGCTTTTGTCATGGAGAGCCGAATTATACACGTTTTTTAACAGTACCAGCCGCCATTGACAGATAAAATTTGACCTGTGATATAACTTGACTGTTTTGAGGCGAGAAACCAAATGACATCTGCAACCTCCTCAGGCGATGCAAGCCGGCCAAGCGGAATTTCTTCTTCCAGCATTGCGATGTCTTCCTGCGTAAAACGATTCATCATGTCTGTTTTGACAGCACCTGGCGAGACAGCATTTGCTCTAATTCCACTTGGAGCAAGCTCTTTTGCTAATCCTTTGATAAACGCATTTTGCGCACCTTTGACCATGCTGTACAGCACTTCACATGATGCTCCCGTTTCTCCCCATATCGAGCTGACCGCAATGATATGGCCTGCTTTCTTTCGAATCATGGCGGGTAAAAGGGATTGGGTAAGCTCATATGGACTTGTGACATGAAGCTGCACCATACTGGCTAATACGTCTTTTTCTGTGTCTGTCACCAATCCGACATGGCTTCTGCCGCTGTTTAAAACAAGAATATCTGGACAGAGCGGCAGACGGCTGACAAGCTCATCTGCTCCGCCCGTTTTAGATAAATCGGCTTGAACGACGTGCGTTTGAATGGAATATGCCTCATCCAAATGAGCGGCGAGGCGCACAGCTGCCTGTTCATTTTTATGATAATGGAGCATCACATGGCAGCCTTCTTGGGCAAGCTTTTTCGCTGCTGCCTGCCCAATCCCGCCACTGGCACCTGTTATCAGCGCCCAACGACTCATCACATTGATTCCTTCTTTCTATATAGAATACCTATTCTTTTCGTTTAAATGGGAACCAGTTGGCTGATCCGAACAATTTCACCATTACAGGTACGAACAATGGTAGCACAACGAGTGCGTACAGTAAAAGTCCTGTGAGGACAAGTGTTGCAATCTGCAGGAGAGACAGCACACCTGATGGAAGCATGGCGGCAAATGTTCCTGCCAAAATAACAGCAGCAGACATAATGACAGACCCCATATTTTTCATTGATTCAGTCATGGCAAACTGGATGTCTTTTGTTTTGTATTCATTGAACCGCTCCATTAAGAAAATCGAATAATCGACTCCGAGCGCCATTAAAATCACAAATCCAAAGAATGGTACAGCCCAGTTAATGCCAGGATATCCGAAGAAATGGGTGAAAATAAATTCTGTTACACCGATTGCTGTAAAGTAAGTCAATATGAGTGAACCTACCAAGTAAAGCGGCATGACAAGCGAACGGAACAAGATCACCAAAATAAGGAAAATACCAATCATCATGTAAAGCACTGTCTTATTGAAATCTTGGTCTGACAGTTGTTTTAGATCAGCGTTCATACTTGATACACCTGAGACGCCAAATGATGCATCTTTTAGGTTTGTTTCAGGAAGTGCCCGCTCGACAGAAGCTTCCACTTGTTTAATCGTCGACAAGGCGTCATTTCCATATGGATTTTTCTCTAAAATGACATCAATCTTTGTCATCTTGCGATCATCTGACATGTATGAATCAAATACTTGCTTGAATGCTTTATTTTTCAAGACGTCTTTTGGAATAAACCAGCCGGCCATGTCTTGATCTGGTGCATTTTTCAGTTCATCTAAGTAGTCACCTGCACCCATTAAGCCGCTCGAAATTTTCTCCAGTCCTTTTACACTTTTATTCAGGCCACCTGTCAGCTTGGTCAGATCATCCCCAAAGCCGCCAATCTTTTCTTTCATTTGCTTTTGGCCATTAATGATATCGCCCGCTCCATTTGCAAGCTTTGGCATATTATCAGCTATTTGTCCTTGACCTTTAGACGTTTGATCCAGTCCAGTTTCGATAGCATCTAAGCCCGCAATGAGTTCATCGATTTGATTCGTCAAGACTTTTTGCTGCTCAGAAGCTTTTGCAATAAAGGCATCAGCTGCTTCTAGCTGCTTTCTAGCTTCCTTCGCTTGTTTGGCATAGCTGTCTGCCTGTTTCGCCCCTTCTTGCAAGGTCGCAGAAAGTTCATTGTACGAAGCTTTAATCGCTTGATACGATTGATTTTCTTTTACTTGCGGGATTTGCTTTTCAAGTGTATTAAATTGTGTATTTGCTTGTTTGATTAACGCTTTTACATCTGCTGCGGCAGAGGATGACGTATCCACTTGCGCTAATGCCGCCTTTAATTCTTTCGAAATGCTTTTATACAGCGAAACTTGCTGATTCACTTGTGCGACTTGAGCTGTTAATTCCTTTTTCGCACCTTTGATTTCTTCTTTAATGGCTGCTACACCTTTTTTGTTTTGGTCGATGCCGTTTTGTAATTTTCTTAAGGATTTTTCAACATTTTGAATACCTGTTTGTACCGATTCAGTACCAGAAATCAATTGATTAATGCCTTTTCCAGAGGATTTGATTTGCGGCGTTTGATCCTCAATGGATTGACTCATTGTCGTTAGTGCATCTTGGATTTTTTTCAAGCCTTCATTGCTTTTATCAAGTCCTGTGTTCAGTTCTTTGGCTTGTGATTTCACATACAGATCACTCAGCCCTTTACCGACAGGACGGGTGGCACTTCTGACTTTACTGACCCCATCTGTTTGTTCAATTGCACGGCTGAGTTTTTCGACGGCAATCAGCCCTTCATTGTTGTCTAAAAGGTCAGATGATTTCACGACCACTGTTGCTGGGAGTGCTTCACCCGGTCCAAACTTGTCAGAAATGGTATTGAATGCGTTGACCGATTCGTATTTATTACCGATTTCATCTAAGCTGTTATAAGAAAGGGTTCCTTTATACATCAGAATGGGTGGAAGTGTAATGATTCCTACGATTAATAAGCTGAAAAGCGGTTTCTTAAATGAAAAGCGGCCTGCTGTTTCCCACATTTTTGACTGCGGATGGGCAATATCGCCTTTAATCGGCCAAAATAACACTTTTCCTAAAACCGCCATGAAGAACGGCACAATCGTGAGAAGGGCCACAATGAGCACAGCAACCCCGACTGCTACTGCAACAGCTGATTTATAAAGCTGGAATTGTGCAAGACCAATACATGTAAAACCGATCAGAACCGCAATTCCGCTGAATAAGACGGTCTTTCCTGCTGTTTTATACGTAATCAGAATGGCTTCAATTTTATCTTTACCGTGTGCGATCTCTTCTTTAAAGCGGCTGAGAAGCAGTATGCAGTAGTCCGTTCCAATTCCAAACATGATCGCGACCATAAAGATCTGAGTAAAGGTCGAGAGCGGGAAGTCTAAATATTTCACTAAATAAGCCACGATCGATTGACTCACCAAGTAAGACAGTGCCACTGCGACTAACGGAACGAAAGGCGCCACAGCTGACCTAAAGACTAGAACAAGGACGACGAGAATAAACCCAATCGTAATGAACTCTGTTTTCTTCAGGCCTTCCTGCGAACTTGTGATGACATCATCATCAATTAACGGCTGCCCTGTCATTTCAAATTTCAGGTTTAAGCTTTTCAGCTTTTCATTGACTCTTTCTTTAAAATCGGACGCTTTGATTTTGTTTGAGTCATATGTAACTGGAACAAGGAGCGTCGTTTGATCTTTTGAGAGCATTTGTTTTTTGATATCTTTATTGGCTTCAAAGTAAGAAGTGATGTCTTCTATGTGGAGATCTTGATCCTTTTCTAAAATGTCCATTGCCTTTTTTAAAGATGTTTCTCTTTCTTTCACAATGTTCTTTTCTTGAAAAACAATCACGATTGATTTTTCTGTATCACCGTTTTTAGACATTTTCTCTAATAACTGATTGGCATATGAAGACGGATAGCCGTCTGGTACAGAAATTTGTCCCTTTTCTTTTGTTAATTGCGCCATATTAGGAGCGGTGATGAGTAACACTGCCGCTAATACGATCCACAGAATCGTGATCAGCCATCTACCCTTTATGATTGCTCTCATTAGTAATTTGTGCCTCCTCTTCGATGATCACTTGATAGATCTTTTCATATGTTTGAATAAATGATTCCATTTCTTTTTCTTCAAGCTTTTCAAAATAAGACCGAACCAGGTCTTGAAGCTGCTTTTCCATTCGGCTGACCACTTCTTTGCCCTCGGGCGTGACGTACAGGTGAACATTCCTTCTGTCAGCTTGATCATGTTCACGAAAAATATAGTTTTTCGTAAAAAGACGATTAGTCATGGATGTTACAGCACTTTTGTTTACATTACATACATAAGCCAGGTCCGTTGATGTACATCCTGGATGTAGATTGATGTATCGAAGCGAGTAATATTGATCAAGCGTCAGCTCTTTATCAAGCTTTTCGGTGATCATACTCGATACTTTTTTCTCCAACATGAGATAGACATCTGTATACCTTTGGATAAGCTGGGCAATTTTATTTTGTTCCATACGCTGCTCCTTTTTAGTTTAAGTGTTTAACTATTAAAGAGTTTAACTAATAACCAAAACAATTGTCAATCAATATCCTCGTAAATAAAGCTGCTTTTTCAATGAACATAAAAAAGACAAACTCTGCCGATATGAGTTTGTCTTTTTAAATTTATTTTGTTTTTGGGACGACTTTGAAAACAGACATCCGTTCTTCATCAATTTCTTCATCTAAAATTTGCTGAATATCAGCTAATTGAATTTGTTCCAGCATTGTGACGACATCAAATAAGCTCATGTCTAAGAATGCATATCGAGTAAATTGGTTCGCAATATATTCTGGAGAATTCATGGCTTTTAAAAAGCTGCCGATTTTTTTCTTGCGCGCGAGTTCAATTTTCTCTTCTGTCATGAGGCTTTTTGCTTGAAGAAGGGTTTCTTTTAATACCTTTGCGAGTTGATCAGGATCATTTGTATCCCCGCCAACTGAAGTGAAGCCAAAGCCGCCCTCTTCTGTATAATCGTAGCTGAATGTTTCATCAATTAAGCCTTTTTCATACATCTGTTCATATTGTAAGGAGCTTTTGCCAAACAGCGTCTCTAAAATGAGGTTCATCCCAAGCTCATGCTTTAGCAGCTGATTTCCTTTTTTATGCGGGTTCTTTGTTTTCAAACCGAACATACATTTAGAGCCTTGTACGTTCATTGGAAGTTCGTATTCTTTCCGGTACACACCTTCTGGCTCATTGATGTCTTTTCGTTTGATCTCCGGCTGGTCTGTAAATGGCTTTTTCGCCTGATTCGCTCTGACTTGATCTAAAATTTGCTTCGGATCAACAGGCCCGACGACGAATAGAAGCATATTGCTCGGGTGATAGAACGTTTCATAGCATTCATACAAATGATCTTTTGTAATAGGGGCAATGCTCTCTACTGTTCCAGCAATATCTATTCTCACAGGATGCTCTTGATATAAATTTTCAATCAGACCAAAGAATAAACGCCAGTCCGGATTGTCATCATACATGTTAATTTCTTGACCAATGATGCCCTTTTCTTTTTCGACTGTTTTTTCAGTAAAATAAGGCTCTTGAACAAAATCAATGAGTGTCTCAAGGTTTTGTTCGACATTTGAGGTGCTTGAAAATAAATAAGCCGTTCTCGTAAACGTTGTAAAAGCGTTTGCGGATGCTCCCTGTTTACTAAAAGTATGAAACACGTCTCCATCTTCTTTTTCAAATAGCTTATGCTCTAAGAAATGGGCAATTCCGTCAGGCACTCGAATCATGTCTTCTTTTCCAAGCGGCACAAATTCGTTATCGACAGAGCCATATTTTGTTGTAAAGGTCGCATAGGTTTTGTTAAACCCTTGCTTTGGCAGCACATAGACGTCAAGTCCGCTTTCCATTTTTTCGTGATAGACCGTTTCTTGCAGCTGATCGAATTGAATTGTTTTCACTGTCATGAAGCACCCTCCGTTCCTTTAAGAAAATAGGTCGTATCCCATTCGATTTTCTGACCCACTTTGATGATGTCCTCTTTTGTCACTCGGTCTAATGCTTCTAAAAAGGAATCAAGGGTTTCCCCAGTTGGAACAACGGCATGCTGATACAAATATTCTGCTGTTCCATAAGACGTATCGATCGTTTCAAGCAGCTGGTTTTTGACGACTGCTTTTGTTTGATCAATTGCTTCATCTGAAAAATCACCTTTTTGCATCGCTTCAAATTGTTCTTTGATGATGTCTACTGCCTGCTGATAGTTGCCGACTTCAATCCCTGACATGACCATCATCAAGCCTTTAAAGCTCTCAAGTCTAGACACAGCATAGTACGCAAGACTTGCCTTTTCACGAACATTAATGAATAGCTTAGAATGCGAGAAACCGCCGAATATACCATTAAACAAATGCAGCGCCGGATAATCTTTATCTGCAATCGTTGTATGTGTACGAAAGCCGATATTCAGCTTGCCTTGTTTCACGTCCTCTTCATCAATGACTTCTTTTGGTTCATTTTGAGGCCTTGCTGATTCAGCCTGCTGTTTGACTGGTTCTCTTTCACTTGTTTTAAAGTATTGGGAGACCATGCGGCTGATGTCTTGTTCGTCAACATCTCCGACAACATAAAGATCAAGCTGGTTTGATTGAAGCGCATGCTCATAAGCTTCAAAGAGCGAGTGAGGTGTGATTGCGTCGATGTCTTCCATTTCACCATTGACGTGCAGCGCATATGGTTCACCTTTACACATTTCCTGCACAAGTCTTAAGTTCGAATAACGCATTTTGTCATCATAAACTGCCTGAATTCGCTGTTTTAATGTGCGTTTTTCTTGATCCACATATAATTGACTAAATACTCCTTCTTCAACATACGGGTTGAATAATAGGTCAGATAGTAAGGCAATCCCTTTTTCTAGTAAAGGGGTTTGATCCTTTAAATATTTTTCATTCGCCATTTCTAGGCGAAAGGTAATGATGTGATTCTCACCTTTTTTCGCCATGTCGGCGGAAACGGTTGCTCCATAGAGCTCATCAAAATAGGCACGCAGTGCGCCTGTTTTCGGCATCTTTTCTGTTCCTCTTAACAGCACATGCGGGAAAAGAGAACGCATGGTGACGTCATCTTTGGATAGCGGTGCAAGCATTTTAAAAAGGATTGTCACGGTTTTAAATTTTTCTGTTTTGACAATATGAGTATGAAGACCCGGTGTGTCCAGTGTCTTCTCTTGTAAGTACGTCATGAGAAACCTCCTTTGTTCATCCTATTTATTATGTATTAGAACATAGCTGATATATACGTGAAACAGCCATTTAATAGACATTATATCAATCAGAGGAAAGGATAGGAAATAAAAACGCCTCTGCTCATAGCAGAGACGCCAGTCGTTATTTCATTCTAAACGGCCACCAATTCCATTTACCAAAAATACGAACCATGACCGGAATAAAGAGCGGCAATACAACAAAAGCATATAATAAAAGTCCAATGAGTACGACTGTTGCAATTTCAACAAGCGATAATACTCCTGATGGCAGCATAGCAGCGAACGTACCTGCTAAAATGGCCACTGCAGAAATAATAACAGAACCCATATTTCTCATCGCTGATATCATCGATGCTTGTACATGCTCTCCCTTCCATTCATTAAAACGATCCATGAGGAAGATGGAATAATCGATCCCGAGCGTCACAAGAATGACAAAGCTGAAAAATGGAACAGCCCAGCTGACACCATCGTAGCCAAAAAATGTTTTAAAGATCCATTCTGTTAACCCGATTGATGTAAAATACGTTAAAATCAGTGAAAGTGTTAAGTATATCGGCATGACGATTGACCGTAATAAAATAATTAAAATAATAAAAATACCAATTAACATGAAGATAACAGTTCGAATAAAGTCACCGTCAGACGTTTCTTTTAAGTCCACATTTAAGCTTGAGATACCAGATACACCGTATTTGGCATTTTTGAGTCCACTTTCAGGTAAATATTGATCAAGGGTTTCCTCAATTTTCGCGACACCTTTCATCGCTTCATTACTGTATGGATTCACATTTAAAATGACTTCAAAAGTCGTTAATTTACGATCTGGAGACATATACGTATGAAAGATTTGCTTAAATTCTTGGCGTTTCAGCACTTCTTCTGGAATAAACCAGCCCGTTATTTCTTCATCTGGCGCTTGCTGAAGCTGCTTTAAGTAGCCGTCAGCTTCGGTGAAGCCGCTTTTGACCTGTTCAAGCCCTTCAATACTTTCACCTAATCCATCTGTTAACAACGTAAGTTTTGATGAAAGCTGGCTAAATCCTTTTTTGATGGCTTTTTGGCCGTCTGTCAGCTGATCTGCACCATCTTCGATTTTAGGCATTTCTTTAATCAATTGTTTTTGGCCCTCATTTGTTTGGTCAAGGCCGTCATAAATTTGATCAAGCCCATCCATGAGCGCTTGTACTTGGCGTTTTACTTCTTTTTGCTTGCTTGATAAGGTTTGAATCACTTGATCTGCCTGCTTGATCTTTTGCTTAAAGTGAGCGGCTTCCTCTTCATATACACTCATTTGATCCCCTGCTTGATCAAGCATTCCTTTTGTTTCTTTGAATACCTTCTTGATTTCTTTATATTCATCCACGTCTTTTACTTCTGGAAGACGATTTTCTAGTGCTTCAAATGATAGATTTTCATAGGATGCCCTTACTTTCTTAATGGTTGTCATCAGCTGCTGATTCGATTTCGCATGGCGTTCAAGTGTATTCACCACTCGATCTAGCTCTTGAATCATCGTTTCGCTACTGCGATATTCTTGCTCTAATTCTTTTTTCGCTTTTTTGATTTTACTTCGAATGGTGCCCACGCCTTCCTTACTGCGTCTCACCCCATCTTCTAAAGAGATTAAGGATTCCCTGACTTCTCCGATACCGCTTTTGATTGCTTTTGTTCCATCAATCAGCTGGTCAATGCCTTGAGCGGATTCTTCAATTTTTGGTTTTTGTTTGAGAAGAGCGAGATTTGTTTCGGTCAAACCATCTGAAATTTTCCCGATTCCTTCATGGCCTTTGCCAAGTTCTCCTCCAAGCTCTTTCGCTTGAGAGGTGACATAAAGCTGGCTCAGCCCGTCCCCAACAGGCCGCGTGACACTGCGGACTGTTTTGACTTCGTCAATGTCATTTAATTTACGAGTCAGTTTTTCAATCATGACAATCTTTTCTTGATTATCCAGCTTATGGTCATTTTCGACAAGCACATTCAGCGGCAGCGCTTCACCAAAACCAAATTGCTCTGATATCGTATTAAATGCTGACACCGACTCATATTTATTCCCAATTTCATTTAAACTGTTATAAGATAGGGTGCCGTCGTACATCAGAATAGGAGGTACCGTAATAAGAGCGACTAACCCTAAGCTGATCAGCGGCCTTTTAAATGAAAAACGCCCAGCCCATTCCCACATTTTACTTTGCGGGTGCCGAATGTTTTCTCTTTTAGATGGCCAGAATAGAGATTTTCCGAAAACAGACATAAAAAAGGGAACGATGGTGACAAGGGCAATCAGCAGAATGCCTACTCCAACGGCAACACTAACGGCTGATTGATACAATTGGAATTTAGCAAATCCAATACTTGAGAAGCCGACTAACACGGCTAAGCCGCTGAAAAATACCGTTTTCCCTGCACATTGATACGTGACGATAATCGACTCTTTGACATCACGGCCTTGACCGATCTCCTCTTTAAAACGGCTTAACAGCAGGATGCAATAATCTGTTCCGATACCGAACATAATGGCTACCATAAAAATCTGAGTAAAATTAGATAGAGGAAATTGTGTATATTCTACGAGAAAAGCCACAATACACCGGCTGACAGCGTAAGAAATGCCTATCGTAATGAGCGGAACAACAGGTGCCAATATCGATCTGAAAACAATAATTAAAATAAAGAAAATAAAAATCATCGTGATAAGTTCAGTTTTCTTCAGACCTTGTTGAGAGCTTTGAATGACATCTGAATCCACAAACTTTTGACCCGTTATTTCATATGAGACATGATAGGGCTTTAAAACTTCCTCAATTTGTTCTTTAATCTTCACAGCTTTTGTTTCGTAGTGGTCGAATTTGAATGGAACAAGAAGTGTACTTTTATCCTTTGATAAAAGTTGTTTTTGAATGTCCGGATCTACATGAAAATACGAAGTAATTCCGTCAATGTGGAGTTCTGGGGCATTTGACATGAGTGCAGCTAAAGCCTTTTTTAATTCCTGCTCTTTCGCAGGGAACAGATGTTGTTCGGAGAATACAAGCACACCTGTATCTTTTTTCCCGTTCTTATCTGACAGCTTATCCAATAGGTGAAGTGCCTCAGCTGTTGGTGTCCCCTCCGGAACCTTTAATTGCCCTTTTTCTCTTGTTAATTCCTCTAAATCGGGCGCAGTAATAAACAGAATCACAGCTGTTATCATCCACACCACTAATACAATCCATCTTGCTTTAATTATTTGCAACATAGCTGCTTCAAGCTCCTTCTACTTCTTCAATCAATTTGCTGTATTTGAGCGTGTCTGAAGTGCTGACTGCGTCTCCTTCAAATGGCAGGATGACCTATTCAATTGTCCTTTCGTGTTGAAGAAGCATATCTCCATCATCAGCACGCGAAATCAATTTCTGCCTAAAGAAAGACAGAAAATGAATGTTTTTGAACACCTCCAATTTGGGATAATTTAAAAGATATTACTATACATTAGTTTAACTATCAAAATTTTACATGTCAATTTATAAAAAAGAAAAAAGATGGCAAAATACCATCTTTTTTCTATATTTAAACCGTTTTTAATTGTTCACTCTCATCCTCTTCATCTGGCTGGATGAAAAAGAGAACCAAAAATAGTGAAATGAGACTGCAGATGGTCGAGAGAATAAAAACAATGGAGTCCCCTTTATCCATTAGATAGGCAAAAATCGGAGGTCCTAAAGCAACACCGATAAAACGCATACTGCTATAAAATGACGTAATGGTACCGCACTGCTCTTTTTCAATTCCTTCTGTAATCAGCGCATCAAGTGCAGGCAGCACAATACCGATGCCCACTCCGCCAATGCTTAAACAGATAAACAATACGAAAAAGCTGTGATTCCACCATAAAAAAATATAAGAAAGTGATAACAAAGCCATCCCTACGATTAAAAAGATTCTCATTTTTCCTTTTTCTTTTCCAATCGTTTTTCCAGCAATGTAGGAACTGATTGATAGAAAAAGGAGCGGAATACTCAGCAGGAGTCCTTTTTTAACGCCTTTTATTTGATAAGCTGCCTCTAGGTTATCGGATAAGTAAAAAAGCACACCAAAAAGAAGAAACATAATAAAACCGCCAATAGCAAAAATGGCATAAAGCCAGCGTCCCTCATGCTTAAAAATGGTCTTTGTTGATTTTAAAAATTCTTTAAATGTAGGCGGATCCTCCTCTTTTTTCGCCGACTCTACCATGAACAGTACCATGAGAAAGCTGATGATCGAAAAGAACGGAATGAACCAAAACGGCACAAACCAAAACCATGAAGCAAGAAGTGCCCCAATAATAGGGCTTAGTACCTTACCTGCTGTATTAGAGGTTTCAATGGCGCCAAGTCCGGCACTGACCTCTTCATCATCATGAAACAAATCTCCAATAAACGGCATAACGACAGGTGCGGCTCCAGCTGAACCAATCCCTTGAAGGACCCTGCCAAACAAAATCCACATATAAGGTTCTTTCATGATCGTTGAGGCGACTGCTGCCACAGCTCCTCCAAGTCCAGCGATTAAAAGACACGGCAGCAGTACCTTTTTCCGCCCAATCCGGTCTGATAAGTAACCAGCGATTGGAATACATAAGATGGCTACAACCGAATATACCGTAATAATGAGAGAGACTTGAAAGGAAGTAATCGAGAGTTTCTTTTCTATCTCTGGCAATACTGGTATTAACATCGAGTTGCCTAGTGTCATGATTAGAGGCACTGATGATAATGCAATGATATTCTTTTTACTGACTGTTTTCTCGCCCAACATCATTCACCCAATTCTATATACTGTTACGTATTAGTGTGGCAAGTTTGACGAGTATTATGTATGGGCAAACAAAAAGCAGCCGCCTATGGAAGCGACTGCTTATTAAAATCGTTTGCGTATGACATGAAAGCTGAATTTATCCGCTCGAAAATAATTGAGGGAGTATAAGACCGGCTGATCATCCTGATCATAGTGCATTTGTTTCAGTAATAATAACGCCGTTTCAGGGTCACAATCTAGAATCGGTGAGACCTGATCGTGGTAGCCAATTGGTTCAATGTCAGCAACTGCATATTTAATCCCGCTGTGCGGTTCTCTTCCAAACAGCTCAAAAAGAGACTCTTCTTCATGTGTAAAAGAAGCGGGAAGATGTTTGACCGGAATTTTATCTAAACAATAAACAACTGGCTGCCCATCTGCCGTTCGAACGCGTTCCATTGAAAAAATCCCATCAGATTTATCACACTGAAAACGAATGACATCATTCTCTGTTGGCTCCCCTTCTTGCGAGGATAAAAAGATGGTGCCAGGCGTCATATTGACTTGCTCAATCATTTTCGTAACACTTGTCAGCTGTTCTATGCCTGTCGAAAAAAGCGGTCTTGAATTGACGAAAGTCCCTACCCCATGCCTTCTAATTAAATACTTCTCTTCTTCTAATATACGAAGGGCCTCACGCAGTGTCGCTCTGCTCACACCTAGAAGTTTTGAGAGCTCAAACTCAGAAGGCAGTTTTTCTTTTTCAGCATATACACCTGTTTGAATATCTTCTTTAATACGGTCAATCACTTTCAAATATAAATGGCGATTGTCTGTTTTGGTCGACATGTTTTCCCTCCGTCTAATCAATGCAAATGATAAGATGAGAAATCTCTATTCCGAGATAAGTTGAACATAACTATATCATGTTTTTGCAAATAAATAAATAGTCTGACATCCAGTTAACATAATCATACTATTGTTTACTGTTTTTCAGGAAAGCTCTCTTCAATTTATGAAGAGAGCTCGTCATATTGTTCTTTTGAGAGCAGAACTTCTCTCGGTTTACTTCCTTCATACGGGCCTACAACGCCCCGCTCTTCCATTGCGTCAATGAGACGTGCCGCCCGGGTATAACCGATGCGGAATCTTCTTTGCAGCATAGAAACAGAAGCCGTCTGCATACCGATGATCAATTCTACTGCTTCATCATACAGATCATCTTCCACAGCCGCAAGCTGATCCTGCGTTTCTTCGCTCGGAATCATTTCCTCTTGGTATTGTGCTTTTTGCTGTGTGATCACGTGATCCACAACATGTTCCACTTCTTCATCTGATAAAAAGGCGCCTTGCACACGAACCGGCTTGTTTGCACCAACAGGTAAAAACAGCATGTCCCCTCTGCCCAGCAGCTTTTCTGCGCCTCCCATATCAAGGATCGTCCTTGAATCGGTTTGTGAGGATACGCTAAAGGCAATACGGGACGGGATGTTGGCTTTAATGACACCTGTAATGACATCGACAGAAGGTCTTTGTGTGGCGATAATCAAATGAATTCCCGCAGCACGAGCCATTTGAGAAAGTCTTGTAATGGAATCTTCCACATCAGAGGAAGCGACCATCATTAAATCTGCAAGCTCGTCTACAATGACAACAATATAAGGAAGCTCTGGCTGTTTAGCATCTTCTGTTTGATTCATCCGTTTAATGTAATCATTGTATCCTTCAATATTTCTTGTCCCCGTATGCGAAAACAATTCATAGCGGCGTTCCATTTCGCTGACTACTTTTTTAAGGGCCTGCGATGCTTTCTTAGGGTCTGTTACGACAGGAGCCAAAAGATGCGGAATGCCGTTATACACATTTAATTCAACCATTTTCGGATCAATCATCATCATTTTCACTTCATGAGGCTTCGCTCTCATGAGAATGCTTGTGATAATACCATTGATACACACACTTTTTCCGCTTCCAGTCGAACCTGCTACAAGCAAATGCGGCATTTTGTTCATTTCAGCAAGAACAGCTTCACCCGAGATATTACGGCCAAGTCCAATGAGGAGCTTAGCATTTGGACGGTCATTTTGCTTCGATTCTAATACCTCTTTTAATGAAACCATCGCAATTTCTGCATTCGGAACTTCGATGCCGATGGCTGATTTACCAGGAATCGGCGCCTCAATTCGAATGTCTTTTGCTGCAAGGGCAAGGGCTAAATCATCACTTAGATTGACGATTTTGCTGACCTTCACGCCGACATCTGGATATACTTCATATTTGGTCACAGCTGGACCTAAATGAACCTGTGTGACTTTTGCTTTCACACCAAAGCTTTGAAATGTTTTTTCAAGCTTTCTGGCATTTTCATATATATTTTTCTTATCTGTTTGCTGACCTGAATGCTGAGGCTCGGCCAAAATATCAAGTGACGGCAATTCATAATCTTTGTTTTCAAGTTCTGTAAATGTCATCGGAGGCGCCTCTTTTGGTTCATCGGCTGTATCTGATTGAACTGGTGTACTTTGCACAGAGTCCTGAAGAGGCGCTGTCTCTGTTGCCGCCTGCTTTTTTTGAACCGTCGGGGTGAGAATGTCATCTCTATCTGCAAAGCTTGAAATAATCGGCTGGCTATTATCAGAAGACGGCGTTTCCTCTTCGATCAAGATCAGATCATCCTCGTCTTCTTCTTGAATGCGTGAACGTTTTTTCTTTTCACCTGTTTTCTGAGAGGACGCGCTCTTTTTCGCCTGCCTGATTCCTTTCATATCTTCAACAAAGGCTTTCCACTGCTTCACCATAAATTGTGATACAGGAATCGTCACTTTTTTCACCATTTCCTGAAGAGATCGGTTTGTAATCAGGACAATTCCAATCAGCATCAGAACAATCGCCATGATTTGCGAGCCTGCTTGCGCAAATAAGAAATAAGAAGCAGCAAACAAGACGGCGCCGATCATGCCGCCCCCTAAATCAGGCGATCCTGTTTCACCTTTCATATCCATCAAGAAAAGCTCAAATGTATTTCTAATCACACTTTGAGATCCAATGACGCCAGCAGATGAAAGATGCTGAAAGAGCTTCACATGTGACAAAAGCAAGATACTCGCAATGATGCAGTAGAGACCTGCTTTTCTTCTTGTTAAAATATCTGGGATTTGTTTTTTCCAGAAAATCGTCACACCAAAAAGAAATAATCCGATAAGGCAGAGAATGAACCATTCACCTGCAAAGAATCGGAATAGATGTACAAAGGTTTGTCCAACAACGCCCAGCTGTAAAATGGCAATGATCGCTATGGCAATACAGACTAACCCATTTAATTCATATTTCAGTTTTAGCTGTTTATTTTGTTTTTTTCTCGTTTTCCGTTTTCTCTTTTTAGCCATACTCATCACCTTACTACGAAAGAAAATATAACCTACCGAAAGATCAGAAAGAAAGCAGCCTGGTTTTGGCTGCATCTTGTTGTAAGTTTTCCCTTTATTATAGCATAGAATCATTCATATGAGTCGGTTTGATTGGTGCCTAAATGTAACTTCAATCGCTTGCCTGGTGCAAGCTCTTGATTGAGAAAATCCATTGGATTGGTGCTCATGACTTGAACGATTTCTGCTTCATCTTCTTTCATTTCTACCATCACTGGCACACCTTGAATGTTTACCTGCTGGAGTTTGCGTTCTCCCTGTTCCTCAGCGTAAATGGCTTCATATGGCATAGGCGTATATAAAATCATTGGATCAGCCCCTCGTTTTGAGATGCCCTGTCTCCGATAAGTTCGTTCAACTTTTTAATTGCTTGTCCTACACCGCCCACTTCATTCATGAGTCCGTATTCTGCTGCCTCATGACCAACGACATTTGTTCCGATGTCTCTCGTCAAATTGCCTTTTGAGAACATGAGCTCCTTAAACTTCTCTTCTGTAATGTTGGAGTGGCTTGTGACAAAGTTAATGACTCTTTCCTGCATTTTATCTAAGTATTCAAAGGTTTGCGGAACACCAATCACAAGACCTGTTAAACGCACAGGATGAATGGTCATCGTAGCTGTTTCTGCAATATACGAATAGTCACACGATACAGCAATCGGCACACCTATCGAGTGGCCGCCGCCAAGCACAATTGAGACAGTTGGCTTTGATAAAGAAGCAAGCATTTCTGCAATCGCAAGTCCCGCTTCAACATCTCCCCCTACTGTATTTAAGATGATCAGAAGACCTTCTATTTTAGGGTTTTGTTCAACGGCTACGATTTGTGGAATGACATGTTCGTATTTGGTTGTTTTATTTTGCGGTGGAAGCTGCATATGGCCTTCAATTTGTCCAATAATGGTGAGGCAATGGATATTTGTATCTTGCGGCAGCTGCGGAACGGCTGTTTCACCAAGCTGCTGTATTTTGCTCATAATGCTGTCTTTTTCTTCTGGCTTTCGCTCAGGCTGCTGTTCATTCTTTTCGTCCATTTGTCTCCATCCTTTCCTCAAACTCTTCTCCTATTATGAACAAATAGGGCATATTCCATCCGCATTCCTCATGCCACATCAAAAAAGCCCAAAGAGCTTATGCTCCTTGGGCTTAGCGTGTAGACAAACCCTCGCATTCGCCCGCAGTCCTACGCTTCGGTGCTCACGAATGTCAAATTCGCTCCGGTGCTCGTCCTTTCTAGACTGCAAAGGTTTTCTATCACGCTAAAAAGAAGACAAAGTGCTAAAATAAAGTTCATTTTAGCACTTTGTCAACAATCTCAAAGAGCTTATACTCTTTGGGCTTTTCTCATCACACTTCCATAATAATTGGAATGATCATCGGCTTACGTTTTGTTTTTTCATATAGGAATTGATTTAGCACATCGCGCATGGATTGTTTCAATGTTGACCATTCAACAATTGAGTTTTCAGTTTGCTCTTTGACAATTCCTTTGACCATTTCTGTTGCTTTTACAATCAGCTCTTCGGATTCTCTTACATAGACAAATCCTCTTGTGATGATTTCAGGTCCAGAAATTAATTGTTTCTTTTGTTTATCGAGCGTAATGACAACAATCAAGATGCCGTCTTGAGACAATAGACGTCTATCGCGTAACACGATGTTTCCGATATCACCAACACCAAGACCATCGATCAAAATGTTTCCTTGGTGAACTTTTTCACCGATTTTGACATTCTGTCCTCTAAACTCAACAACATCGCCTTTATCAATCAAGAAAATGTCACTGCGTTTCATGCCTACTTCTTCAGCAATACGAGAATGTGCTTTTTGCATACGATATTCGCCATTCACCGGAATTAAATACTTCGGTTTTAGTAAGTTCAGCATTAGCTTTAACTCTTCTTGGCAGCCATGTCCAGATACATGTACACGTTTTTGCGCAAAAATGACTTGTGCTCCGCTTCTTGTAAGGAAATCCACTGTTTTAGAATATGTGAGTTCTTGTCCAGGAAGAGGTGTAGATGCAATCACAACTGTATCATCTTTTTCAATATGAAGCTGTTTGTGATTTTGCTTCGCCATTTTTGTTAAAGCAGCAAGCGGCTCTCCGTGGCTTCCAGCGGTCAGAATAACTACGTCGTTTTTCGCCATTTTCTTCACTTCTTGAACGGGTACAAATAATTCTTCGTCTGCTGTAACATAACCAAGCTTGATCGCCAGCTGAAGGGTTGTCATCATATTTTTCCCTGCAACTGCAAGCTTACGGCCATTTTGATTTGTTGCATTAATGATTTGCTGCACGCGGTTAATATTAGATGAAGACACAGCAACAATCACACGATTTTCAGCATTGTACATCGCATTTGAGATTTCGTCTTGGACGAGCGCCTCAGAAGGTGTATAGCCTGGTTTTTCAGCATTTGCACTGTCTGAAAGTAGTGCTAAAACGCCGTTGTTCCCAATTTTCGCAATCTCTCCGATGTCACAGGCTTGGTTAAGCGCTGGGGTTTGATCAAATTTAAAATCACCTGTGCATACGATTGAACCAAGAGAGGTTTTGAAGCTGATCCCAACTGAATCAGGAATGCTGTGATTCGTTCTAAAGAACGATACTTTTGTTGTTTCAAAAGTAATGACTGATTTTGCATGTACCTCACGCAAATCAGCTTTTTGATTGAAGCCATACTGCTTTAATTTTTCTCGAAGTAACGCAAGGGTCAGCTTCGTTCCGTAGACTGGTACAGACAATTTGCTCAAGCAATGGAATACGCCTCCGATTGCTTCATCATGTCCGTGGGTAAGAAAAATTGCTTTCACCCGATCAGCACGCTCTGTTAAATAAGAGATATCAGGAATGACGACGTCAATGCCCAGCATTTCATTTTCTGGATGCATTAAACCTGCATCTACTACATATATGTCCGAATCAATCTCAATGACATATAGGTTTTTTCCGATTTCTCCAACGCCTCCGAGTGCAATAATTCTTACGTTCTCTGTATTTTTCTTTTTCAAAATTCTTATCCTCCTAGTCTCAAGCCCGTCCATCATCGCTTAATGCTATTATAACTGAATCTAATTTTAGAAAACAAGATGAAGTCACATTTTAAGAAAGTGTTTATGTATAAAAAACGGTCATACTCAGGGACATCTGAGAATGACCGCTTACGAAATCTTTTGTTTTGATCAGCTGTTTAATACGCTGCTTAAATCCAGTCTCTCTTCTTCTGACAAAGGCAAAAGCGGAAGACGAACAGATCCGACGTCTAGTCCTTTCAGCTGAAGGGCTGTTTTGACAGGCGTTGGATTTGGTGCTGAGAAAAGCTGTTTCATGATTGGAAGCAGCTTTTGATGGATCAATGCTGCATTCGCTGTTTGGCCTGAAGCATAGCTTTTCAGCATTTGCTGCATATCCAGTCCTACGATATGAGATGCAACAGAGACAACTCCTTTTGCACCAACAGATACAGCCGGAAGTGTTAAACTGTCGTCCCCTGAATATACGTCGAAATCTTCTGGCGTCTCTGCAATGATTTTTGTCATAGCATCAAGATCGCCGCTTGCTTCTTTAATGGCAACAATGTTAGGTATTTGCGCAAGCTTAATCGTTGTTTCTGGTGCTAATGAAGCTGCCGTTCTTCCTGGTACATTGTAAAGCATGACAGGAAGAGATGTAGACTCGGCAATGGCTTTAAAGTGTGCATACATGCCTTCCTGTGATGGCTTGTTGTAATAAGGTACGACAAGCATCACTGCATCAACGCCCGCTTCTTCTGCTTTTTTCGTTAGTTTGATAGACGCATTTGTATTATTACTGCCTGTTCCTGCAATGATTTTACAACGACCATTTGCTAATTTGACCGATTGCTGAAAAAGAGCGACTTTTTCTTCATTCGATAAAGTTGGCGATTCGCCTGTTGTCCCTGCAACGACTAAGGAGTCACTGCCGTTTTTTAACAAGTAATCAATGAGAATTGATAGCTTTTGGAAATCGATGTTGCCCTTTTTATCAAAAGGTGTAATCATAGCTGTTGCGATATTTCCGAAATTCATTTTTTTCACCTCATCATGATTCAATCACATTTATCTTGAAAGTTCAAACACTTCATGCAGGGCATTGACAGCCGCTCTCATGTTTTCTTCGTTCACTAACACCCAAATGGTCGTATGACTGTCAGCCGATTGTAAAATCGGAATGTTTTGCTCGGATAGAGCCGTTACAATTTTCGATGTGACACCTGGTACACCCATAATGCCTGCGCCAACAGCTGATACTTTCGCACAATTTGTTGTCACAATTGGTGTATAGCCAAGTTCTTTTAGGATCGACGTTGCCTTTTCAGTCATTGCACCTGTCACTGTATACACAATTTCACTCGGTGTGATGTTGAAGAAGTCGACACTGATTTGTGCGTTTGCCATTGCTTTGAAGACCTCTGTTTGTACGCTGTACTGACCTTCTTTTGCAGGGACTTTGATTTGTGTCACATCATTGACATGTGCAATACCCGTAATGAGGCGGTCATACACATCATGGCTCATTTTATCGGAGTAATGTGATGTAACGAGTGTGCCCTCATCATCAGAGTATGTTGAACGGACCCTCATTGGTACTTTTGCCTGCATCGCAATTTCGACAGCTCGCGGGTGAATGACTTTTGCCCCTTGATATGCAAGGTTGCAAATTTCCGTATATGTCACGACTCTCAGCGGTTTTGCATTTTCAACAATGCGGGGATCTGCTGTCATAACGCCTTCTACATCTGTAAAAATATCAATAAAGTCTGCCTGCAATGCAGCGCCTAAAGCAGCAGCGGACGTATCACTGCCACCTCGTCCGATTGTTGTCACGTCTCCATTTTTCGCGGCTCCCTGGAACCCAGCGACAACGACCACATCATGTTCAGACAGTGCTGCCTCCAGACGTTCGCACTTCATGTCAATAATTTTCGCACTCGTATGCTCCTTATCTGTCACAAAGCCCGCCTGAGCTCCAGTCATCGCTACAGCCTTTAGACCGTTTTCATTCAGCATACTTGAAAACACAACAGCTGAGATATTCTCTCCGCAGGAAACAAGCAAGTCTTTTTCTCGATTTGTCATATGCTGCGCGCTGCCGTAAAGCAGACCAAGCAGCGTATCTGTCGCATAGGGATCGCCTTTTCGTCCCATTGCAGAAACGACAACAACCGACTTATAGCCTTTCTCTTTTGCAGATAAGATATGTGCAAGTGCCCTTTTTCTACCTTGATCATCTTTGACAGATGTACCGCCAAATTTTTGGACAATTATTTTCACTGTTTTCACTCCAAGTTCATTCTGACGTAACAGAAGAGAGCAGGCGAAAGATGCCTAACTCTCTTCTGTTCGTCCTCATCATCCATTGAATGTTAAACTAATTTTAATGCTTTTAAGCTTTCTGCAATTTGAACTGAGTTCCATGCAGCGCCTTTAAGCAGATTATCAGATACAATCCACATATGGAACCCGTTTGGACGGTCCAAATCTTTCCGAATGCGGCCGACAAATACGTCGTTTTTCCCAACAGCATCTGCAGGCATTGGATAAATTTGCTGAGACGGATCATCTTGCAGCGTAATTCCTGGTGCATCTTTTAGAATTGATTTGAGGTCTTCCACTGTTGCATCATTTGATTCTAGTTCGACGTAGACAGATTCTGAATGACCTGTTTCAATTGGAAGCCTTACGCATGTTGCCGCTACTTCCAGCTCAGGCATATGCATGATTTTTTTCGTTTCATTGATCATTTTCATTTCTTCGAATGTATAACCGTTATCTTGGAATTTATCAATTTGCGGGATCGCATTAAATGCAATTTGATAAGGCATGACTTCTGGCGTTACATCCTCTTTATTTAAAATGGCTTGTGATTGGCTGTATAGTTCGTCAATGGCTTCATGTCCCGCACCTGATACTGCTTGATACGTAGAGACAATGACTTTTTTCATTCCATATGCCTGACGAAGCGGTTCTAATGCCGCTACCATTTGAATCGTTGAACAGTTAGGGTTTGCAATGATCCCTTGATGATCATGCAAATCTTTTTCGTTTACCTCTGGTACGACAAGAGGGATGTTTTCGTCCATACGAAAAGCACTTGTGTTGTCAACAACAATCGCACCTCGTTTGACTGCTTCAGGAGCCAGCGCTTTAGAAACATTTCCTCCAGCACTGAATAATGCGATGTTCACTCCTTCAAAGCTTTCAGGTGTTGCTTCCTGAACAGTGTACTCTTGACCTCTGAATGTCACTTTTGTTCCAGCAGAACGTTTTGAGGATAGTAGAGTAAGTGTATCCATTTCAAAATCTCTGTCAGCTAGTGTTTTTAACATTTGTTGACCGACAGCTCCAGTCGCTCCAACTACAGCTACATGCAATCCTCTTCCCATCAGTAAAACTCCTTCCGACCCATCCATGATTCTTTTCTTTCGGATGGCCATCCTATGACTTTTTACATTTTATTTTACCATAGAAAAGCAAGGCTTGAAGCATCTTTTTTGAATCTTTCTTGATTTTCTAGTGAATCTATTATTCGTTTGGTCCAATTAAAATTGGTTGAATTTGTCTATGCTGGAGTGCCTCTTCTACTGTTTGAGATAGCAGATCCATGTTCGCGACCATAGAGGTCGGTTTTTTGAATGGATCATCCTGACCAAACGGAATAAAGAAAATATTCTTTGTCGACATCAGCCTCATCAGATTTGTACCATTTAAACCTAACGCATCATTTGTTGAGATACCTAAAACGACAGGTCGATGATTCCGTATGGTTGCTTTAGCAGCCATTAAAACAGGACTGTCTGTCATGGCATTTGCAAATTTCGCCATCGAGTTACCAGTTAGAGGAGCAATAACCATACAATCAAGCGGCAGCTTAGGCCCGAGCGGCTCTGCTTTCACGATTGAGTCAATCGCTTGAAAACCAGTCAGCTTCTCAATCCGCTCGATCCACTCGGCTCCATCTCCAAATCTCGTATTCGTGCTCTGCACCGTGTACGACACCACTGGACGCACCTCTGCCCCTTCTTTTACAAGCGCTTCGATTTGCGGAAAAACAGCTTCATACGTACAGTGGGAACCTGTTAAACCAAAGCCGATTCTTTTCCCTTTTAATGTTGTCATGATTCCATCCCCCTTTTTTCCTCCGCAAGTTCACATAAAAGCCCGGAAAGCACTTTTGCAATGATTTGTCCTGCTGTTTTTGGTGCAACAATCCCCGGGAGTCCTGGTGCAAGAAGTGCCTTCACTCCGTGCTTTTGTGCAAAGTCAAAGTCTGTTCCGCCTGGGCGTGAGGCGATATCCAAAATGAGTGTCTTTGGTGTCATGCTGACGATGACAGATGAATCTAATACAAGACTTGGAATGGTATTGATGATAATATCAACATCCGTTACTTCCTCTTTTAACTGGTCCATTGAAAATGGATTAAGCCCCATCTCAAATGCCCGCGCTAAATGTGCTGTGTCTGCAGCCCCTACTTTTACGTCTGCCCCTAGTGCCCGAAATGTGCGGGCAATGGTGAGTCCTGTTCTTCCAAGTCCGAGAACAGCGACATGAGACCCGTGAATCGTATAGTCCGTTTGCTGAATGGCCATCATGATAATTCCTTCAACTGTTGGAATTGAGTTATATATGGCAATATCATCTCGCTCAAACAGCTTCACAAGCTTCCGGTTCACCTGCTTTGCCAGATTGTCTAAGTACGTATTTGAAATACCTGAGTACAAGATACAATGGGCAGGGGTTCTTTCTAAATATTTAGCTTCCAGCAAGACCTGCTCGTTTGAAAAAACGGTAGCAACAGCGCCTTCATCCGTTGTCCCAGATACTGGCAGGATCATACTGTCTACTTGTTCGAATGGAAGTTCAGACATTTTCAGCTTTTCAGCACCGATAAATCCATGATCCAGCTGGTCAAATCCAACCAAAAATACTTTGGCATGCTGCTGTGACAACTTGCGAATAATTTCAAGCTGCCTTGCATCTCCCCCGATCACCGCAACCGTTAAACCGCTCAACATACTGACCGTTCACCTTCTTTATTTAAAAAAGTCTGTAATATTTTCTGAATCTCCCTTTCAGCATATGAGGAGAGGATTCAGCCTGTGAACGAATCAGAGAGAGAAAAGAAAAAGAGCACCCATTATTGCGGGTGCTCTTTTTCTCCGTGCGGCTGAAGTTCTTCAGGCACATCGAGAATGATCATATCTGATCCTATTTTTTGAATGTGATTCCACGGGACGCGGATGTCATTTCCTTGTTTTCGAAAGCCAAACCACTTCACGGAAGGTATAATGAGTGCTGTAATTTGACCGTCCTGTTCATTAATTTCAAGGTCGGTTTGTCCAAGCACGCCAAGCCGCTCCGCTCTTTTAATATCGACGATCTCTTTTCCTGACAGTTCACTCAGCCTCAAAATCGCATCACTTCCCTTCCGTATCATATATGCAGCAAAAGGAAGAAATAGACCGTCCTGCTCTTTTCAAGTTATGTATAATGTGAGTTGGTATACCAAACAGGCTTAAGTTGATGAAAGTAATTATGATCTTTTAGCATTCTCTCCACTCGTTTCACCATGTCTTTTACATGTCCCGGATCATAGGAAAGCGTCCAGATGATAGATGAAAAGCAGCTCATTGCTGTATAGATGGAAAAAAGAAGCCAAAAATCGTTTGTGGACTGCGTACTCACGTATTGATCCAGTTGTCCAGCTGAGAACGGAATGCTGCTTTCTCGACTAAATAAGGACAATTTATAAAAGTCATGAACCGGGTCGCCCCAGTCGGATTGATCGAAATCAATCACACCGGCATATTGATTACCTTGTATGATGATATTCCCTAAATGAAAATCATCATGCTGGAACTGGTTAGGCCTCTCTTTTACCGCATCAACATTCGACTTGATAAAATCTAATACAAACTGATCATTGGAAAACGTCACGCCACTTGATTGATAGGCATGTATATACCGTTCATGTTTTGCTATGACTTTCTCATCCCACGGACGAACATGAGAAGGTGCACGGCATGTATGCATCAAACTTAGCTCTCTCGCTGCCCGCCTCCCGATTTCATACTGCTCTTCATTTGTAAGTAGATGGATGGAGTCTCTAGCATTCTCGCCTTCGATAAAGGAGAAAATACGATAGGTACAGTTTAGTTCAGCACTCATTCCAATCTCAATCACTTCAGAACAAAGAATCCCTCGATCTTTTAACTTCCGCTGAAATGATGCTTTTCTTTTATAACGCGAATACGTTTGAATGTCTGATAACTTAAGCACCAGCTTTTCACTAGATGATATTGTAACCAAAAAGGTACGATCTCCCGAAAAACCAGATGTCATGGCTTGGAAAGAAGCTTGTGTCAGAAGTGGAGAGAGCTGTTTCAGCTTTTCATGTTCCATGAAAGCAGAACCCCTTTCTTATTTACCTACAATAAAACGGCAGACTTTTTTGAGTCTGCCGTGTTGTTTACGTTATGATGGCTGATCACCCGTCGGACTAATAAGCGAGAGCGCATAATCTTCTGTAAAGATGCGTTTAGATAAGTTATTCACGCCGTCTAATGTGACGCTGTTGATTTCATCAATAATTTCATCGAGTGTCCGATGTTTGCCAAGGAGCAGTTCATTTTTACCGTTTCGGCTCATTTTGCTGTTTGTGCTTTCAAGGCTGAGCATAAGGTTGCCTTTCATTTGCTCCTTAGAGTTCTCTAGTTCTTTCTGCGTGATTCCCTCACGCTTTAAGACGTCTAATGTTTGTAAGATGGTCTCAGAGAGCAGGTTTAGCTGCTTGGCTCCAGTTCCGCCGTAAATCGTCAGCATTCCATTATCTGCAAATGAACTGTGATAGCTGAAGACGGAATAAGCAAGTCCTTTGTCCTCTCTTACATCTTGGAATAATCGGCTGCTCATGCTTCCGCCAAGAACATTATTTAAGACGATTAAGTCATAGATGCCCTTATCTCCAGCTGGAAGGCCATTAAAGCCCAGGCATAGGTGCGCTTGTTCCGTTTCCTTTTTGCGTGTGAGCTTGTCATAATGAAATGCTGGAGCTTCTACAGGCTGCTTTTTCCCTTTTCCTTCATAAGAACCGAACAGCTTTTCAACCTCACGAATAAAGGTCTCATCTACGTTCCCTGCAACAGAGATCACGACGCGGTCCGGCGTATAGAATTCATCCATATATTTTCTAAGTGAGTCTCCGTTAAAGGTAGAGAGTGTTTCCTCTGTTCCTAAAATCGGATATCCTAATGAATGATCCCCATAAATGGCTTTGCTTAATAAATCATGAACGATGTCATCAGGAGTATCCTCATACATTTTAATTTCTTCGTACACCACATTTTTTTCTTTTTTCAGCTCTTCTTCATCAAAAGCTGAGTGAAAGAACATGTCGCTTAATACATCGAGGGCGTAGCCAGCATGTGAATCAAGCACCTTCGCATAGTAGCAAGTGTATTCTTTTGATGTAAAGGCATTCACTTGACCACCAATGCGGTCAAAGGATTCTGCGATATCACGTGCAGATCTTGTCTTTGTCCCTTTAAAGAACATATGCTCTAAAAAGTGTGAGATCCCATTAATTTCAGGTGTCTCATGTCTAGAGCCTGTGCCAATCCAGACGCCAATTGCGACAGACCTTACAGTGGGATTGTTTTCGAGTACAATTCTTACTCCGTTTTGGCATGTATACGTTTTGACCAAGTTTTGCTCCTCCTATTCAACAAACAGATCGCATCACGGATGTCTTTTTTCACTTAGGAGGTCAGAAACCGTCCCTAATTCATATCCTCTTTCCTTGATTTGAGTGATAAGTGCGTCAAGACTTTTCGCTGTTGCATCTGTTGGATGCATTAATATCATCGCCCCATTGTGAATTTTCCTAAGCACCCGCTTTTGTAAAATAGCCGGGGATGGTTTTTGCCAGTCGATGGTGTCTACTGTCCACATAATGGTTTCCATGCCTTCTTGTTTGGCAAGCTTGACTGTTTCTTCTTTAAAGCTGCCGCTTGGAGGCGCAAACCATTTTGGTTTCTTCCCAAGGGATTCTTCAATTTGGCGATTTGTTTTCGTTATCTGCTCTAATGCTCGTTCTCTTGTCAGTGTGCGCATATCTGGGTGATTGTATGAATGATTTCCAATTTCATGACCATCGGCCACGATTTTTTTAGCAAGCTCTGTGCTTTTTTTCACCCATTTGCCTTCTAAGAAAAAGGTCGCCTTGACTTGATGCTTTTCCAGCGTCTTTAACATGTTGATTAAATGCTCGTCACCCCAAGCTACGTTGATGAGGAATGCATTCATTTTTTTATCTGGATGTCCCTTATAAATGGGCTCTGGACCAAGCTCATGTAAATGAATAGATGGTTTTGTTTCATTAAAAACAAGCAGCTTTTCATCGAATGACCCCTGTTTCTTCATTTTTTCATAAGAGGCATCGATATCAACTGTCTGTCCATTTAAGCCAGGCATCTTTTTCCACACTTTATCAATCTTAGCATTTTGCGCCTTTACTTCATAGTCAGAAGACTTCGATTCAATTTCCTGAAATAAAATATCTTTTGAAACAGATGCAACCTCGGCATGCTCTTTCATTGATTCAATATATGTAACAGCAGCCGGCTGCTTCATCGTTTGATATGACACGAGCAGTAAAAATACAAACACAATGAATGGTAACGTTTTTTTCAATGGTTGTCCCTCCCCTTTACCACAAATTATGACGGGGAGAAACAAGCTAGAACTATTGTTAGCGTAAGAAAAGAAAGAAGCCTGGCACGGATACCTGGCTTCTAACACATTTTATTTGATCTCATTAAGACTGCTTTTCTTCTTTTTCCTTTTCTTCACGTAAAACAGCTTTCCGAGAAAGGTTCACACGGCCTTGTTTATCGATTTCAGTGACTTTGACAAGTAATTCATCGCCAAGTTTCACGACATCTTCTACTTTGCCCACACGCTCAAGCGCAAGCTCAGAAATATGAACAAGTCCATCTTTTCCGCTGAAGATTTCAAGGAAGGCACCGAATTTTTCAATGCGTTTGACTTTACCTAAGTAAAGCTGTCCTACTTCAACTTCTCTCACAAGATCTTCAATGATTTTCTTCGCTTTTTGGTTCATATCTTCTTCTGTAGAAGAAATAAAGATTGTACCATCTTGTTCAATATCGATTTTCACACCGGTATCTTCAATGATTTTATTGATTTGTTTACCGCTTGGTCCAATGACATCGCGAATTTTATCCGGATTGATTGTCATCGTTAAGATTTTAGGTGCATAACGAGACAATTCTCCTCTAGAAGCAGGAATCGTTGACAGCATGCTGTCTAATATTTCCATTCTTCCTTTTTTTGCTTGTTGAAGAGCCTCTTCTAAGATGTCTTTTGACAAGCCATCGATTTTGATGTCCATTTGAAGGGCTGTGACACCTTTTGATGTACCTGCCACTTTAAAGTCCATATCTCCAAGTGCATCTTCCATTCCTTGAATGTCTGTCAGCACTGTGTAGTATTCCCCAGATTTCACAAGTCCCATTGCAATCCCTGCAACTGGTGCTTTAATTGGAACACCCGCATCCATCATCGCAAGTGTGCTTGCGCAAATACTTGCTTGTGAAGTAGATCCGTTAGATTCTAATACCTCTGAAACGAGGCGAACCGTATAAGGGAAATCTTTTTCGGATGGAATGACTGGTTCTAGTGCACGTTCACCTAGTGCACCATGTCCGATCTCACGACGGCCTGGACCGCGCATTGGACCTGTCTCACCAACACTGAATTGCGGGAAGTTGTAATGGTGCATGAAGCGTTTTGATTCTTCAACACCTAGACCATCAAGAATTTGCACATCGCCAAGTGCACCTAATGTACAAATACTGAGCGCCTGTGTTTGTCCTCTTGTAAATAGGCCTGAACCGTGCGTTCTTGGCAGAAGTCCTACTTCTGAAGAAAGTGGACGGATTTGATCTACGCCGCGTCCATCTGGACGTACTTTCTCTTCAGTGATCAGACGGCGAACTTCGTTTTTGACAAGCTTGTTTAATACATCTTTCGCTTGTTTAATCGTTGCTTCATCACGTTCTTCTGCTTCAAACTTCTCAACTACAGCTTTTTTCACAGCACTGATCGCATCCTCACGCGCATGCTTCTCATGTACTTGAATCGCTTTCAGCAGGTCAGCTTCAGCAAGTGCTTTTACTTCGTCTGCTAACGTTTGATCTACTTCATATAAAGGAATATCGATTTTTTCTTTACCGACTGCCTTCACAATTTCTTCTTGGAATTCAATTAAGCGTTTGATCTCTTGGTGACCGTACATGATCGCTTCAAGCATTGTCTCTTCCGGCACTTCATCAGCACCAGCTTCTACCATGTTGATCGCATCTTTTGTTCCGGCAACCACAAGATTGATGTCACTTTGTTCAAGCTGCTCCACATTTGGGTTAATGATCAGCTTTCCATCCACTCGTCCTACTGTAACGCCGGCGATTGGTCCCTCAAATGGAATGTCAGACACACATAAAGCTAAAGATGAGCCAAACATTGCAGCCATTTCAGATGAACAATCTTGATCCACACTCATGACGATACTAATGACTTGTACTTCGTTTCTAAATCCATCTGCAAACAGCGGACGAATTGGTCTGTCAATTAAGCGGCTCGCAAGGATAGCCTTTTCACTTGGACGGCCTTCTCTTTTAATGAAGCCGCCAGGAATTTTACCTACTGCGTATAGTCTTTCTTCGTAGTTCACAGTGAGCGGGAAGAAATCAAGTGGTTTTGGTTCTTTAGAAGCTGTTGCTGAGCTAAGCACAGCCGTATCTCCGTAGCGTACGAGGACCGCTCCGTTTGCTTGCTTTGCAAGCTGGCCAGTTTCAACTGTCAGTTGACGTCCAGCCCAGTCTATGGTGAAGACATGTTTCTCTTGTCCCATTCTGAGATAAACTCCTCTCTTATCGTAAAATTTTAGTTAGTTCTTATTATGAACAAAATGATTTTCACATATCAATGTGAAAGCTGTATGTAGAAGGGTATTTGCCATTCTTTCAACATTTTAACCATAAAATATTAGTGATTATACGATAAAAAAGCGGGAATCCTCCCGCTTTTTACGATTATCGACGTAAGCCTAGTTTGTTAATTAACTCACGGTAACGAGTTACGTCTTTATTACGTAGATACGTAAGAAGATTACGACGTCTACCTACCATTTTCAAAAGACCGCGACGTGAGTGGTGATCTTTCTTATGAGTACGTAAATGCTCGTTCAAGTTGTTAATTGATTCTGTTAGGACAGCGATCTGAACTTCTGGAGATCCAGTATCAGATTCGTGTGTTTTGAACTCATTAATTAATTGCGTTTTACGCTCTTGAGTAATTGCCATCCTGTTTCACCTCCAAATCATGTTAGCCCCATCTACCTCGCAGCCGTCGGTGAAGTCGGCCTGCCAAGTAAGTGGTTTTAAAGCTACAGGAATAATCATACTAAAAATATGCTGAATTTGCAAATGGTAGAGCAGTTTTTCTATGATTTTTTTGTTTGCTTATGCTGATCTTGAAAAAACTGAATCGCTTCTTCTTTATCTTGACTGATTTGAGCCGTCAGCTCCTGGATTCCATTAAATTTTCGTTCACTGCGAATGCGCTTGAACCATTGTAATTTAATCGGCTGGCCATATATTTCTTCGTTAAAATCAAAGAGGTTTACTTCAATGGCAGGCTGATCAGGACGTTTTTCATAAAATGTTGGTTTATAGCCGACATTACAAACACCGTCATATACTTTACCTTTTACTTCTGCTCTTACTGCATATACCCCTGTTGGCGGAATAATGTATTCAGCAGATAAGCCGACATTAGCTGTCGGAAACCCGATCGTCCGTCCGCGTTTGTCTCCATGGATGACAATGCCGCGAAGCTGATAAGGTTTTCCTAAAAGCTCGCTCACATATTCAACATCCCCATTTTTTAATGCGGAACGGATGAGAGTGGAGCTGACTTTTCGGTCTTGATTGGACAGCTTAGGTACGATGGTTGCATTGATACGGCCTTTTCCGTATTCGTCGAACGTTTCCATTGTGCCTGCACCAAAACGGCCAAACGTAAAATCAAACCCCGCTACTGCGTGCTTCACATTCAATTCATCCAAATATTGATCCACAAATTCTTGAGGAGATAGAGCTGCAAAGCTCTCGCTGAATTGTACGATGTATAAATAGTCAGCGCCCAGCTGTTCGATAAAATCAATTTTATCCTCAAGCGGTGTAATTAAGTCTTTTGGTTCCCGTGCCTTTTGCAAAACATGTGATGGATGCGGATGAAAGGTCATGACTGCTAAGGCCAATCCTTCTTTTTCCGCAATGCTTTTCGCTTCGTCAATGACTTTTTGATGCCCGAGGTGAACACCGTCAAAGTACCCTAAAGCCATAACAGACGGGACTTGATCCTTTTGATTCAATGTATGTGGGTGTGAAATATGTATAGTCTTCACGAGATGTCACCTTTTCTTTAAGATTGCTTGTCCTGAGATAAGATCTTCGCCGGCTTCATCAGGTTCTGTTTGGTCGGGTGCTTCATATATATCGCCAGACAACGGCCTGAAGGAGCAAAAACAGCGACACGATCCGCCTCTGCGAAATGAGCAAATTCATCAGGCATTGGCAGGACTGCACCGTTTTCCACTTTACTTGCTAATGTATCATTTATCTCCCATTTCGGCAAATGATTGAGCGCACGCTCGATCGGAACAAGGTGCTCATCTACAGTTCCTTCCTCGCTTATATCTCGCAGCTCATCCAGCGTGATACATTCATCAAGTGTAAAATCACCAGACCCTGTACGAATGAGATGTGACATGTGGGCTGGAAACCCTAGTTTCTTCCCGATATCAACCGCTAAAGTCCTCACATACGTTCCCTTTGAGCATAGAACGGTAAACCTAAATGACACGCTGCCATCCTCATATGTGACAGGTGTAGTCCGCTCGATACGGTGAATAGTAATTTCTCGGCTCGGCCGCTCAATTTCAATGCCTTCTCTTGCATATTCATAGAGCTTTTTCCCGCCAATTTTCACAGCAGAAAACATGGGAGGAATTTGTTCTATGGTTCCTTCAAACTGCTTCAGCGCCTCATCAATTTCTTTTTCTGAGATCGGTTTTTCCACTTTTTTTTCTTCTACGATCTCACCTGTTTGGTCTTCTGTTGTTGTAGAAAAGCCAATCGTGATTTCCGCATCATACGTTTTCGATTTATCTGTTAAGTATTCTACAATCTTCGTTGCTCTTCCGATACAAATAGGCAGAACACCTGAAACCTCTGGGTCGAGGGTGCCTGTATGGCCGACTTTTTTTGTGTGCAAAATTTTTCTTACTTTAAACACACAGTCGTGTGAGGTCATGCCTCTTTCTTTATGTAATAAAAGAACACCATTTATCATCTGCGTTCTCTCCTTTCATAAACGATGAAAAAGGACAGACGATCATCGCCTATCCTTATTTCAACATCTTATTCGTGATCTTTTGTGTTTAATTCAGCAATCAGGCTTTCAATTCGATTTCCGTAATCTACAGATTCGTCGAATTCAAAATGCAGTTCTGGTGTTTTGCGAAGTCTGATTCGATTGCCAATTTCAGAGCGGATGTACCCTTTAGCCTTTGCAAGACCTTTTAAGGTTTCCTCTCTTTTCTTCTCGTCGCCAAGAACAGAAATGTAGACTTTGGCAATTTGCAAATCACCGGATACTTCGACATCAGTTACAGTCAAAAAGCCGATTCTTGGATCTTTTAGCTTTCTGCCTAAGATGTCGCCCAATTCTTTTTTCATTTGCTCACCCACACGGGTTGCTCTCATACTCATGATCTTATCACCTCTAATTAAAACCACTCAGTTTTCGTGATCGTTCGTTCAATTTCAGGAAAAGAATCGATAAAGCTTAATACACGCTGAAGCTCCTTTTCCACTTGAACCCGAGATGAGGAAATCACGGCGATTCCGATTGATGTACGCTGCCATGTATCCTGGTAATCCATTTCAGCAATGGTTACATTGAATTTATGACGCGTTCTTGTCAATATTCGCTGAAGAACCGCACGTTTTTCCTTCAGTGAGGATGCATCATAGATCATGCACTCACATTCGGTATAACCGATCATTTTCTTTCGATTTCTTGCATAACGAATGATTCCATGACATCACCTTCACGGATATCATTGTATTTCTTAATGGTAATACCACATTCATAGCCTTGTGAAACTTCTTTCACATCATCTTTAAATCGTTTTAACACGTCAACTTCGCCTTCAAAAATAACGACGCCGTCACGGATTAAGCGGATTCCGCTATCTCTTGTAATCGTTCCTTCAGTTACATAGCCGCCAGCAATTGTACCGATTTTAGATACTTTGAACGTTTGACGAACTTCAACTTGACCGATGACTTTTTCTTCATATTCAGGGTCAAGCATTCCTTTCATCGCAGCTTCAATTTCATCGATGACTTTATAGATAATGCGGTGCAAGCGGATATCTACGTTCTCTGTTTCAGCTGTGCTCTTCGCATTTCCATCAGGACGTACGTTAAAGCCAATCACGATAGCATTAGAAGCACTTGCTAAAATGATGTCTGATTCTGTAATCGCTCCAACACCCGTATGGATGATTTTCACTTTTACGCCTTCGACTTCAATTTTTTGAAGAGCTGCTGTTAATGCTTCAGCAGAGCCTTGTACGTCTGCTTTCACGATCAAGTTGATATCTTTTACGTCACCTTGTTTGATTTGCTCAAATAGGTCGTCTAGAGATAATTTTGCTTTATCTGAACGCTGTTCGTCCAGCTGTTTAGAAGCACGCGCCTCACCGACTTGACGAGCTGTCTTTTCATCTTTGAATACAAGGAACTGATCCCCTGCATTCGGTACATCGTTTAAACCAGTGATTTCAACAGGTGTAGATGGTCCTGCTGTTTTCACGCGGCGGCCGATGTCATTGACCATTGCACGTACACGGCCAAATGTATTTCCGACAACGATTGGGTCACCTACATGAAGTGTACCTGTTTGAACAAGAAGGGTTGCAACAGAACCTCTTCCTTTATCAAGCTCAGCCTCGATGACAGTCCCTTTTGCCGCACGATTAGGGTTGGCTTTCAGTTCTGCTACTTCGCTGACAAGAAGGATCATTTCGATCAATTCGTCAATGCCTTCACCTGTTTTCGCAGATAGTGGAACGAAAATGGTTTCGCCGCCCCAAGCTTCTGGTACAAGACCATGCTCAGTTAATTCCTGCATCACGCGGTCAGGGTTCGCTGTTGGTTTGTCAATTTTGTTAACAGCAACAATGATTGGCACTTCTGCCGCTTTCGCATGGTTAATCGCTTCAATTGTTTGAGGCATGACACCATCATCTGCTGCAACGACTAGAATTGTCGTATCCGTTACTTCGGCACCACGTGCACGCATCGTTGTAAATGCTGCGTGTCCAGGTGTATCAAGGAACGTAATTTTTTTGCCGTTTTCTTCAATTTGGTATGCACCGATATGCTGCGTGATTCCACCTGCTTCGCCTTCGACGACTTTTGTCTTACGAATGCTGTCAAGAAGAGTTGTTTTCCCGTGGTCAACGTGTCCCATGATCGTTACAACTGGAGGGCGTACTTGCATATCTTCTTCTTTATCTTCAACTTCATACTTTTCAAGTTCAGTTTCTTCTAAAATAATGACTTCCTCTACTGGAACACCATATTCAGAAGCGATTAATTCAACTGTATCTTTATCAAGTTCTTGGTTGATCGTTGCCATGACACCAAGCATCATCAGCTTTTTGATGATTTCAGCTGTTTCTTTTCCAAGCTCATCAGCCAGCTGGCCGACAGTCATTGAATTTGTAAATTCAATTTTTTCAGGAAGCTCTTTTTTAGGCTTCACAGGTCTAGCTTGCTGATGCTGCGATTTGTTATTTCCACCGCGTTTATTTTTGTTTTTATTTTGGTTGTTGTTTTTTTTGTTTTTATTAAATTGATTATTCTGCACGTCATTCTTCTTTCTATCATTGTTTTTGTTAGATGATTGTTTTTTTTGTTCTGCGGGTTTCTCGTTAGCTGTCTCTTTTGCTTTGGCTTTTTTATAGATAGCGTCTAGCTTTTTCACAGTGTCGTCTTCAAGCGTCGCCATGTGGTTGTTCACTTCCACGTTCATATCCTTAAGCGCTGCTATAATATCTTTACTTGAAACATCTATGGCTTTTGCGTATTCATATACTCTCACTTTAGCCATTCGTTCACCCCCAAATAAATTAATCGAGCAAGCTTATGAGCTTCTTAGCGAAGCCTTGGTCAGTGACAGCGACAACTACGCGAGCTTCTTTCCCAATAGAACGTCCGAGAACGGAACGGTCTTCAACTTTTCTAACCGGAACATTATAAAATTTGCATTTGTCAGATACCTTTTTCTCTGTGTTAGATGAGGCATCTGCTGCAAGAAGAACCAGCTTAGCACGCGCATGTCTAATTTCTTTGATCACCAGATCTTCTCCTGACACGACTTTACGAGCTCGATTTGCTAGACCAAGCAAAGGATACCATTCAGATTCATTCATTAGGTTTTTTCACCTTTTCAGCCAGTTCTAGTAATTCTTCAAATATGTGTTCGTCAATCTGTGTCTGAAATTGCTGCTGTAAACTGCGTTTGTTCTTTGCCGCAAGAATGGTTTCTTTATCGAGAGAAAGGTAAGCTCCGCGTCCGTTCATTTTTCCGGTAGCGTCAACAGACACTTCTCCTTCTTTAGAACGAACAACACGGATCAGTTCTTTCTTTGGTTTCATTTCTCCCGTCACGACGCATTTTCTAAGCGGGATTTTTTTTCGGCTTTTCACCTTTAATATCACCTCTTATTCGTCAGATTCCTCAGCTACTGGTTCAGCCTCTAAGAAAAGAGATTCAGAGTCTTCAGTTCTTGGGAAAATACCGAGTTCCCTTGCATCTGTTTCGCTTTTAATGTCGATTTTCCAGCTAGTCAGCTTCGCTGCAAGGCGGGCATTTTGACCTCTTTTACCAATCGCTAATGACAGCTGATAATCAGGGACAATGACTGTTGTCGCCTTGTCTTCTTCATTCACAATGACATCAAGTACTTTTGATGGACTGAGCGCATTGGCAACAAATTCAACCGGGTCATTAGACCAATGGACAATGTCAATTTTTTCGCCTTTTAGCTCATTGACAATTGCTTGTACACGCTGACCTTTTGGTCCAACACAGGAGCCAACTGGATCAACATCAGGATCATCTGTACGAACAGATATTTTAGAACGGTCCCCAGCTTCTCTAGCAACCGATTTAAGCTCTACAGTACCATCATAAATTTCTGGTACTTCAATTTCAAATAAACGCTTTAAAAGACCTGGATGTGTTCTAGACACATAAATTTGTGGTCCTTTTGTTGTTTTTTCTACTTTTGTAATGAACACTTTAATGCGGTCATGTGGTTTGTATTCTTCATTTGGCATTTGTTCATTGACAGGAAGAAGGGCTTCGATTTTGCCAAGTGACACGTAAATAAATTTACTGTCAATCCGCTGAACGATTCCCGTCATAATGTCTTCCTCGCGGTCGATGAACTCAGTGTAGATCACACCACGCTCTGCTTCTCTCACTCGCTGCGTCACAACTTGTTTCGCTGTCTGAGCTGCAATGCGTCCGAAGTCTTTTGGTGTGACTTCAATCTCAACGACGTCACCAACCATGTAATTCGGGTTAATATTGGCTGCATCATCTACAGAGATTTCAAGGCGAGAATCATACACTTCATCTACAACATCTTTTCTTGCGAACACACGAATTGTTCCCGTTTCGCGGTTTAAATCAACACGAACATTTTGTGCTTGATTAAAATTACGCTTATATGCAGAAATGAGTGCAGCTTCTATCGCTTCAATTATAATTTCTTTACTAATACCCTTCTCTTTCTCAAGAACAGTCAGGGCATCTAACAACTCACTACTCATTTTTATGGTTCCCCCTTATATCAATGAAAAGGTTAATTGAACGAAACTGCTAATCTTGCGTTAGCTATTTTTTCGTATGGAATATTGATCTCTTTCTTTCTTGTCTTGATCTTCACTGTCACTGTTGCAATCTCACCATCAAAGCTTGTAAGCTCACCTTCAAATGCTTTTTCACCATCAATTGGTTCATATGTTTTCATGAAAACATTTTTTCCAAGTGCTTTTTCAAAATCAGCTTTTTTCTTTAATGGGCGCTCCGCTCCAGGAGAGGACACTTCAAGAAAGTAGTTTTGGCTAATCGGATCTGCCTCATCAAGCTTTTCGCTCAAGGCTTCGCTCACTTTGGCACACTCTTCGATATCGACACCTTTATCAGAGTCAATAAACACGCGAAGGAACCAGTTTTGACCCTCTTTGACAAATTCAACATCAACGAGTTCAAGCTGTAAGCCATCTAAAATTGGCTGCACCATTTCGCTTACGACATCCACTACTTTTTTGCTCATTCTCTTCCTCCTTGTGCTTTCGATAAACGCTCTTATCAATCATTCTGCATAAAAACCCTGCTTTATGTGAGCAGGGGGAGCAGAAAACGGATGAATAATGTCGAGACAAAAATTGCCTGTTCAATACAAAAGAGCGGGTTTCCCCACTCTTGTCTCGGTAATCGTTAGCATTTCCATAAAAACTATACCATATCCAATTTTTTTATGCAAATGAAGTTCCTCCTTATAATAGGTACTTGCTCAACGATTACTGCAGCATGTTCAGTACCATTAATACCTCTCTCTTCCTTTATATATAAACGGAAAGCCACTATGAATAGAGCGGACTGGTAATAATGCACCTGAATGCAATGAGCGAAGAACAGAGCTCCCCTATGAAAGAAAGTAACATCTACACTAAGCCATCTCTATTTCCAAAAAACATTTTGTATGACACAGTATGGTTATTTATATAGAAGCAAAGAGTGTATCAGTAAACAGCCTTCACTTTCAAATTTTTCATCCCCCCTAATGGATAAGTACTTTAACGTTAAAGAAATAAGCACTTTGCCTTTGTCACTCACTTCAGATAACCGCGTTCTAATTTTTAGGGAATAGCAATGTAAAGATCATTCATATTGAACTCCCCGAAGAGCAGGCGGAGACTGAACGGATAACCTTCATATTATACATGAGAAAGAACCATGTTTATATGGAATGAATTTATCCAGACTGTTTAATCAGCCATGCATGTAAAAGTAAAGGTGTCTTCTGTGCTGAATTGCTATATTCATCTGGAACCTGCCTTAACGTTTGTTGTAAATTTTCATTTCCTATTAACGATAAAAATTCCATACTAAATGGGCTAAACCCTCCAATTATAGAAGTACCAATCTTATACATCATATCTTTTCTAGTTTTGGTCATATAGGTGAGTAACTGCTCGAACTCAGATAATGTCAATGAGGCGTGATATTGATCATATAAATACAGTTCTTCTTCTTTGTTCTCAACTGAACTCAATCCACTTTCTATACTATCTCGATTTAAATCAACTATATAAATAATAGATTCATTTGATAAATAAGGAAGTAACTGTTCTAATAATGCTAAAGGATCTTCAAATAGCCCAAAACACAGATGTATTAAAATCGCATCATAACTTTTCGCATGTGATGAAAAATTTTTGATATCTGTACAAATAAAATTAGCTTTTAAATTCAATTGATTTGCACAATGTATGGCTTCTTCAGATGAATCAATTCCAGTCAAATCAGCTTGAGGTAATTGCTTAGATAAATACTCAAGCATCTGCCCTTGTCCACATCCTATATCTAAAATAGAGGCAGGGTTTTTTTGAATGTTAGTTGATAATAAGAAATGAAAGTTTCAGCTGATAGACATCGAGTAAATGGCGTTTCTCGATTATCATAATTTGAACTTATTTTTCTTTTTTCTGAATCCAAAAACCATGACTGCGCCAGAGCTCTTTTCCCTTTAAGCTCTTTCATCTTTTCTTGTATTATCACAGGGTTTACCACCTTTATAAAAAGTCTCACCAATCAGTTTCAGATAATACGGGAGGTTTCGTTTTGAAGTTCTTTATTTTGCGAGGTTGAAAAAAATGAATGAACAGATTATGTGAAATATGAAATGCTATCGCTGCTAGAATACCAAATGTTAAGTATGAAATAACTGTGATTAATGTAAAAAGCGACATATAAGCAATAGACTTAACACCGCCTATTGGTATATGCAGCAAGATAAATCCTATTGAACTAATACAGATCGATACAGCTACAGACTCCACAGAATTCGTTAGTAATAATAACGGAAGAAAGAACCGCCAAATCAATTCTTCTGATAGAGCCGTTAATGGAAGAAAAAAGATTGAATCAACATTGACAACATATCTGCCTCTAAATGCAACAACTTTGTTTTTTAATTTCCATAGAACTGACGGTAATAGGACACCTAATAAAAAGAAGAATAAAACACCATACACATTTTTATTATTAGAAATTTCAACTAAGAGCTCTTGAGAAAATGCTCCACAGCATATAGAAGCTCCGATAATCGTGAATCCATCATAGCTCCTCTGAGGAGTGATATATGTTATTAACTTTCGATCGGATATTGGTTTATCTCTCTTGATTTTGATCACCATTTTAGAGCTTAAGGGACCCAAAAAGTGAATGAGGATCCCTAAAGCTGCTACCGTTGAAATCATCTATTTAAGTACCCGCAATCAATGTATAAATTGGGGCATCATCTACTCCATTAAATCCACCGATCAGTTCCATTAACTCATCATCGATAAACCCTCCGAATGGTCGGCTATTAATCTTCTGTGCAGTAGATAGCAAAATCATATTTTGCATGACATGTCCTGCCTCCATAAAAACGAAGCGATAAGAACGATGTCCATACTTAAATCGAGAACGCCAAAAATTAGCTGAAATGACTACAGCAAATGCAAAATCTTGAACGGATTCTTCTTGTAACATTATTTTCTCAAATTCTTTTTCAGAGTAATCACCCATTTTGGTCAATCCTTTTCTATACGGATCGAAATGATAAATACCTTTGTCTAAAGAATCCACTTTGTTGGCTACAATAAATAGATCTAGAGGATAAAGTGCCCCGCCAGATGGTATAGGGCGTCTAGGTCCTTCTTTACGCTCTACCAATCCATAACTCTTCTGTAAAACTGTTGAGAGTTGTTCTAATGAAACACTCCCCCCGCTAAAATAATCTGCACTTCTTCGTTCCTTAATGACATCATCTAAAGTTATATTTGTATTTAATGGTTTAGGCAGTAAAATTAAAGGTAGGTCATCAAATCTTTTACTTGCATGTGTAGCAATCTTTTGCAAAGTTTGAGATCGTAGCAGCCCTGCAACACCAGGTGCGTCCCATGCCATTGAACCCCTATAGATTTTTGTTGCCTCAAACCAATTTTCAGAAGGATCATCAAACCGTAATGCTTCGTTTCCATACACAACATCAGCCAAATTAGTAGCATGTCTTTCAATACTATTCATATATTTAATCACCTTTCTACGATATTAAGGAAATGGATGCGGAATTGGATTCAGTTCTTCTAACTTAAAAGGTTTATCTACTAAACCTAAATGATAAGAATGTTTTAAAATACGTTCTCCGCCCAACATTCTACCTCTATAAAGAACGTCAATCGGTTTATATCCAGGAATAATTGATTTTACAACATAGGCACCAGCATCTTTTATATCAGGGCTGGTTAAATCAAAAGTTGCTACATGATATCCTTGTTTTGATAAATGACTGACAAGGTTAGTCCATAAAATGTCTGGAGAACGATCATCAAACGGTGCATAGTCTTTAACGTCCACTAATTTCTCACTCGCTGTTAAAAAATCAGCTTCTTTCACAATAGCTGTTCCCGCATAGAGTTTAATATGATCTTCAAAACTGTTAATATCTCGATGATAATCTACATCCACTAAGGCGTTCCCTAATCGTTGTTCTGTTTTTACCCAAGTTCTTGTATACATTCCCTCTATTGCAGCTTTCTCACATGCTCTTTCAATTGAATGAGCAGAGGCCGCGCCAATAGCAAATGGAGCTAAATCTGTATGAGGATTTCTTATCACTGCCAAAATAGTAGGAACACCAGAAAAAATGCTCATGTCTACTAAATGCAAATCAAGAGAAGTAGGTTTAATATATCTTTCATAGAAGTGTTTTAATCTAGGTGAGGTATTAATATCGATCTGCGGTAAACTTAACTTATTGTACCAAGTAAGCATAAATGCATCTCTTTCAATTGTTTCAAATAAACCTGAGATTGCAGCTTCTTGATATGTAATACCACAAGCTAGTCCATTACTAGTTGCATGACCAATATTGGGGTCTCCTGGCCACTCAGTATAGTTTGCAATATAAATTAATTGAGCAGGCGTCCAAACTTCTTCATTATTTTCAGCAATATGACCTTTTCTCCACCATAATTTTGTATCTTCATTCCATCTATCATGAGGAAAATTCGGGTCTTCATATTGAGTGACAGCATACATCTCCCACTTATCAAAGCCAATTACTGATTTGCCTTCATTGATTAAGTCCTTTTGAGTACCAAAACATACAACATCAGAGTTTAAAGGTAAATAAGCGGCACTATATCTTTCCACCGTTTCACCTATAGCTGCTAATCTGGCTGCAGCTGGATTAGCAGATCCTCCCCCATTATATGAATTAGATGGTACTCCAAATAAAATATTGCTGTCTGTACCATGCGCTCCATATGAATGACCCCATATATCATCAACGTCTCTGAGTTTTCTATACTCTCTACGGACTATCCCAACATAAGGATCTGCCAATTGGTCGAGTATTTCCCATGACTCTTCTAACGTTGTCCATTTATTAGCCATAATTAATTATTCACCTCACCATGAAACCAAACTTGAGGAAAACCTGTATCTGCAGCTGGGGAACACTTTGGGCATCTAGGAACTCGATAAACACGATGATGATTACATGAGACACCTTTATCATCTAAATTAATTGTTGTAAATCCACCTGGTGTTGCACTTGGTGCGTAATCTTTTAGTGTGAGCCATTCTAAAATTAAATTACTTGCAATTCCGATTTGAACTAAATTAATCGGCATATGATAAACCGGTTTCTTTTCAGGATTTATAGGTTTTATTTTCATTAAGTCTGATCGCAATACTTCGTCAGAAAAATTTGCTGATTTTCGAAGGTTATAGCAATGTAAACAAGCTGATTGATGTGGCAAGAAAAATGGACCTACCCAAGATGTCTGTCCATCATATGGCACAATGCTTAACCAAGGGATATGGTCTTCTAATGCCAGATCATTTATTTCTTCAAAAATCGGATCTAAATGAGAGTTGCCGATAGCAACCCTGATATCTGGCTGCTTATTTAATTCTCCTTTAAGCACTACATGTAGCCCTGCCTCTTGCAAATGACGAATAAATTCAGCAGCAACTGGGTTATGATCTCGCGTAATAACTTCAACAATCCCTGTTTTTAAACGATCTAGTATATCTTCAACCAATACTTGTCCACCGGCTCTTTCATAAGACAAAAGCGCAGTTAAATCAAAGGTCATATCCGTCTTAACACACATTCCGTTCGCAACTAAAAATTCGAGGACATGTTTTAATTGATCACTCTCTACTTCGAAATTCTCCTCCAGCTCTTTAATGGAAACCCCATTATCTTCCGTAAGATAATCAGAAATTTCTTGAATAAATTCAATAATTCCGTCACCTTCAATTTTGGTGACAGTTTGCGCTTTTAAACCAATCAAACTGTCTTCTAGTATACCTAGCGTAATGTGTGGTGCTAATTTATACCTCGTCATTTCTTGGTCTTTGACAAACATATATTATTCCTCCTTAAGAATAATTAATTTGTATTTTAGATAATTGTGCCCGATTTGGGGGGTGACCAATTATTTGTTCCAGCGTGTTCGTAAATGGCTGTAAATGTTTTGAAGAAGAAGCTTCTTGAAATTCGGCTAACCATTCTAATACGTCTAAAGGCATATTGTTCTGGGACAAAATTGATATGACCTCTTCTTTACTTTTACAATACAATTCAATTTTCATGTTTAAATCCTCTTCAAAAATATCCTTCAGCCTACTCATACTTACTAACTCTGGTCCTGTTAAATCATATGCCTTTCCAGCGCGATTCCTAACATCCTGTTTAGGGATCAAACATGCCTTTACAACATCTTTTGTATTGATCCAATTAACTCCCTCGGGAGAAAATGCAGTTATTAATTTACCAGTAGCACCTGCCCATCCTCTATAAAGTTCTATATTAATATCAAGCGGTGAAGTCCTATAAAGTATGCTATTCTGATAGATTTTCAATAATTCACTTTCAAGAGAACCTAGTTCATCCTCGACAGTATGCCTTCTATTAGATAAAATAATCGTTTCCGTTTGAAAATCAGTATTATTTATAAAGAATTCTTTGTCATAACTAACAGCCCCGCCCAAATCAATTATTTGAACAGGATAGTCTTCATACTCAACTTTCATCTTCTCTAAATAGGCTTTTATTGGTTCTCTAATCCCGACATAATGAATACTCATAAAGATCCCCTCCCTCTTTTCTCTTTCCTGATTATCAGTGAATGGTGAAAATCTAAATTAATCAAACTTATAATAGAAATAGTAATCTTCTATTTGAGTTCTTCATAACATAGTAACCTCAACTTTTTTCATACATTTAATTAACTTAATATCTAAATACCCAAAACATTTGATTCAAATTAACACCAACCTTTAATCCAAAAATAACATAAAGACCATATAAAACCTCAAAATACATTAAATTTTAAATATAGTATTATTTTCCATAGTCATATTAAACCACATTTTTTCAGTGGTATCAACGGACTTTTCAGAAAATATAAAACTTTCACACTGAGATATTGACAAATAAAGACTTATGAACCATCATATGTAATATATCAACTACATATCTATGTTGATAAATTTTAACTAAGGAGGTCTAAAGATGACTAAAATTACAATCCCAACTGCTTTGGCTGCTAAGGTACATGGGGAAGGTCAACATTTATTCGAACCAATGGCTGCGCGCTGCACTTGCACAACAATCATCTCAAGTTCTTCAACTTTCTAATCAACTTTAGTTTTTTCGACATATCATTGAAAAGATCGCTCGCCCACCTACCTAGCGAAGCAGACTTAGCTAGGTGGGTGGGCATTTTTCATTTGAAAATAGAAGTTTCCACATTTATTTTGCTTAACGAAAACCTTGCATCCATATCATGTTAATGGGACAGCAAGAGATAGTGAATAAAACAAAAAAAGGCTATTGAGATTTTTCTCAATAGCCCCCAATGTATTAAATATCGATTACTTCCACACCGCTTAAATCTGCCCCTTCTCCTTCTAAAATATGATAAGTCATTTTATCCATTGTCACTCCAATAAAGTTTAATTTTTTAATCGTACATGATTTAAAATTAATATTGATTAATTTAGAATTCTCAAAAGAAATGTTTTTAAAATAACAATTTTCAAATAAAACATTTATTAAAGATGATTCATCAATACTAATGTTGGGTAAATGACAGCCATATAAGGATGAATTCGTTATCTCACAATGTTCAAAATGAGATTGAGTCAAATCACTCTTTTCAAAGGTAGATGAGGAAATTTTAGAATGGCTAATATTAACTTTTCTCAGATAGCACCCATTAAAATCTGAATGGCTCATTACTTTTTGTACAATCGATAGCCCCTTAAAATCGCATAACTTATATTTAACATTTATAAACGTTAACCAATCTAAATCAGCATTAACAAATATTTTTTTCACATGCTCTACGCGGTTATGATCATCAATTACTAATGTATGATTATCAATGCTTATTTCGCCTGATTTCAGCTTTTCAATAAGCATATCCTGAACCTCTGCATCTTTTAATCCATCATTTTCGAGTTTTAATTTAACATTTCCAAGCAGCTCTAATAATTCTTTTTTCTTTTCTTCATATGTTTTGTCTTTTTTATATGGCCGAAAACAACTTTCAACATACAGTTCTAACTCTTCACTTAACATTGACTCACTCCTTTTTTTCAGACAGCATACAAGCATTGATTTTGCGGTGCATAACATTTAGCTGAAATTTTTAGAGACTAGCCTCTTGCTCGCTTTATATATTTTTTATAGCCAACCAACGAAAGAATAAACCCTAACAGTGTATAGCCTATAAGGACTGCTGTTACTAAGATCAAATTCTCTCCCCCTGGTAGTGTTGATACTGATTGCACTAAGCCTTGATGTGCCCAATACTGCGGGAAGAGCATACCAATTATTTTGAGATAACTAGGTAATTGATCAAATGGAGTCCATAAGCCACAAGCAACTGCTGTCCCTAAAGCAATCATGTTCGTCATTACTAAGCCTGTATTCTCAGTTTTAGCAAATGCGGCGATGGCAACTCCCCATGAAGTCACTTGCATTGATAATAGGACAACTACTAAGAAATACGAGCTGTATTGTGTTATTTCAATACCATATAAATAAACCCCTAAAATGGTTAACAACAAAACTTGAAATAAGATAATGATAAAAAATGGAACGCACTTTCCAAGAAAAAAATGATGCGGCTGTAAAGGAGTACTTGCTAGCCTTGCCACAATTCCTTTCTCACGATCTTTTACAAAACTAATGACAATTGAAATAATGACAAATGTGGAGAAAAACACGCTCATCCCTGTCACTGATTGAGAAGCAACTAATGTTTTTTGTGCTTGAGAACTACCTGATGTAAATAATTCTATTAAAAGAATAATTGAAGCAACTGGTAATAAAATGGTCCAGAACAACAATGATCGATCTTTCACCTGTTTTATAGATTCGATGCGGACTAATGGCCACATAAAAATCACTCCCGTTATATTCATTTGATTCCCTTCTATATAAATCTTAAATAATCACATTTTTTATTTATTTTACCATTTGTGGATGTGACGAATTAGAATTAGTCACATAATGTTGACTAATTACGTATGATTTTAAATCACGGTACACACAAATTAATTCTGTTCGTTAGATTTATGCTCTTTCTACATCAGTTACTCTTTTAAGTTATTTTAATTGAAAAAAATACGAGAGTGCTTTTCATTCATAAAGACATTTTATTGTAATTGATCCCGTAAATCTGTTCCTGTTAATTGAAAAAAGACATCTTCAAGTCTCGGTCTGTACAAAGATAATTGTTGGGGAACGAGTGATTCCTTTTTACTCAGTTTAGCCAAATCTTCTAAAGTATCTAATGGTTTTGTAGTTTTAACTAACACTCCACCTTGATGAGTAACAAAATCATACCCGAGACTAGTTAATGTTTTATTAGGAATCATAGATTCAAAAAAGACAGATGTTTCTGCGTAGCGATTCAAAAGCTCATCTATTTTGCCTTCTTCAACAATGTTCCCTTTATCAATGAAAGCCACATAATCACATAAACTCTCTATTTCCTCCATATAATGACTAACATAGATAATAGTTCTTCCCTCTTCCTTCAATTTGTTAATGATGTCGAAAATATAGCGTCTTGATTGAGGATCTACCCCCACTGTCGGTTCATCTAAAAGAATTAACTTAGGAGCATGCATTAGAGCGCAGCCAATATTCAAACGACGTTTCATTCCTCCTGAAAAGCTTTCAACTATATCATTTGCTCTTTCCCACAATCCTACATCTTTTAGTGTTTTTTCTACTCTTTCTTCTAATGTTTTCCCTTTCAAACCATAAATTTGTCCAAAAAACTCCATATTTACTTTAGCTGTTAATTTTTCCTCTAAGCTGATGTCTTGCGGGATGTAGCCGAGCGCACTCTTAGACTCACCAACATGCTCAACTCTGCCTTCATAAGATTTAATGATGTGAGATATAATTTTCATCAAGGTTGATTTACCAGAACCATTTGGACCTATTAATCCATAACAAACTCCTTCAGGAATTGTTAATGTAATACTTTTTAACGCTTGGGTAGTCCCGTATTTTTTACTGACGTTTTCTATTTTCAACATTCGGCACTCTTTCCTTCCATGTCATTTATTTTTTAAAATGGCTTCAATAACACTCAAATATTCTTTGTAGGCGTGCTCTCCTAAATTTGTTATACTAACGATTGTTTTTGGTTTTTTATCCACAAATGTCTTTGTAATTAGCACATAGCCTGCATCCTCTAATTTTTTTAAATGCGAGCCCAAATTACCGTCTGTTACAGATAAAGAGGCTTTTAAGAAGCTAAAATCACATTTTTCATAAATCATTAGTAAACTCATAATCCCTAACCGAACTTTTGGATGGATTAAATCATTTAAACTATTGACATTACTCATTTCCTTGTCCTTTTCTTTTTAAAATCACACCAGTTAATAACAAACTTCCTCCACCAATAAAAGCGAAGATAATGTTCATTAAACTAGGAAATAATAAAAATGTAGTTACACCTAAAACACTTAGCCAGAACCCCATAATAAAGATCTCTTTAGCCAGAACAATACCTAAGAGTAAATACATGATAGAAACCAATAAAACAACATAAAAGGGTAAATTACTTAATGTATATGGTAATAAACCAACACATATTAAAAAAATAAAGATACCTAAAATAATTCCAAGACCAAGCCATGTGTATTGTAATTGAGTTCTTAAAAACAAGGGCATTGGTATCATTTTCTTTTGTTTAAAATATGTAGTTAAAGTGATAACCCAGCCCGCAATGCCTAAAATAAGCCAAAAGACACCTGCAGTTATTGAATTAGCAAAAAGTAAAGGTATTGAATATCCCATTATCCAAATGAGGCCCCAAATGATAAAATAAATACTGGTTTGTTTGCAATACTCTGTTTTATAGTTTGTAATCGTCTTGATATGAGATAAATTCTCTAATATTTCTGAATTATTGAATTTTTCATTAGGCATAAATAAACTCCTCTTCCACAAAGAACTCTGTACTACAGAGTATAGAATTAAATTTCCATTTAGTCAAGTTATTGGAAATACCTTTTTTATGAATTAAAATAAAAACTAGATATAACCACCTCCTTCCTAACGAATCTCCAAATACCTTCTGCTTCTTGATCGTTTCTGAAAACCTTATTCAATGGTTGGTCTCAAACCGCTTCATATTTTAAAATATAGAAAAAGTGATAAACAAGCATTTTAAATTTTCTATTTGGAAAGTAAGAACTACTAATTGGAGTGAGCTATATAAACAGTTCCTTATTCAGCAGGCATTTGTCATCGATTCTTTTCATTCATTTTTTTCGCATGTTCACTAATAAGTGCTGCCTCCCTGCTTCCTTTTATAATGCGGAAACCGTCATAATCCGGATAGAGCGAGTCATCGTCCTGAATGCTTGTTAAAATCCAAAATTGACTGCCAGCCCCTCCGAGCCGCTCTACCGCTGACAGCCAGCTCTGATATACGTCAGGACGAGCTGATTGATTTTGATAGCCAAACTCTTCTAGCACAACTGGCTTTCCGATTGACTTCCCGCGGGTGATATGGTCTTCGATCCATTTCACTCCCCAGGCAGCAGACTTGCTCCAGTGATCTGGGTACAGATGATAGGTTCCATAATCGATATTAGGAAGAGATGTTAAACGGTCCCAATCGACGCCTTCTCCTCCTCCGTAAAACCAATCTTCATGTCCTGGTATGCGAAAGAATCCTTCATCTCCTACTGCAACAAGATGGTGACGATCCAGCGATTTGATCCATGTACTCATTTCATCTGCCCATTTGACTAGTACATTTCCCGTTGGATCTGACTGCATCCGCGGCTCGTTGGCTAATTCCCAAGTCATAATAGCTGGATCGTCTTTATATTGAACACCTGTATACGTATTGGTTCTTTCTAATACATAGCGCACATAATTTTTGTAAGCTTTTTGAATACGAGGATCTGTATAGAAGGCATCATGCGATCCTGCCCCGAACCACTTCACATATTGATTCATACCGCCAAAGTCATCCCAATTGTTCACTAGTGGGATCACAAGCTTTATTCCTTCCTGTCCTGCTTTATAAATCGCATAATCTAGTTTTTGAAAACCAGATTCTTCATAGACGCCTGGACTAGATTGTAAGACTGAGTTTTCTTGAGGAGCCCCGTCGTGAAAGCCCCAAATCCGTATGACCTTTAAATTCATTGCTTTCATATCATCGAACACAGCATCTACCATTTTTTTAGATTTGTAATGGAAATAGTAATTATTTGTGCCGGCGAAGTAAAATGGTTGATTGTTCAGCGTAAATTGTGTACCAGACGTCTGCACATAAGCGGCTGCCTTCATCGTAAGCGAAAACCAGCCAGACCATATAGCGGCTATAAGTATGAAGCAAGACACTCTTTGAGCCCACTTTTTCATTTACATTCTCCTCACAATCTATCTCTATCCTTCTTGAGGCAGGATTACGTCTAGTTGAAACGGTGTTTGTTCATTTGAATCAAGTTCAATCGTCTGCTGTTTGAGCATTTTATTTTTTTTACCGATTCGAATCTCATATGTTCCGTGAAATGCTGGACATTTCACATGGCCATTAGCATCGGTTTTTTCAACTCTTTGGGTCGTCCACTCATTTAGAAGCTTTTCATAACGTCGTCCTGCTTCATTTAAAGACCAATCATAATTCACGATGGCTGCATGTTCACCTCTCCAATGGGCACCTGCCCAAAATCCCCACATCAGCACTCCTTTTACGGCTGGATGACTAAATGCGACGCGATATAAAGCTTCCAGGTTATCCGCTCTTCTATTAGGGTCAGGGTGAACAGAGTCGTACTCTGTGACCCATATTGGAAGACCAAGCTCAGCCAGCACATCGAGCCTCTCTTTGACAATGACTGGATCGACCCGTTCTTCAAAATGGCCTTGAACCCCAATCGCCTCAATAGGTGCGCCTAACTGACGCAGTTCATTGATATGCGCTTTATAGGCATGGTGTTCACCATAAGAGATCACATTATAATCATTCACAAACAATAGTGCTTGAGGGTCAATTTTTTTCGTTTCTTCATACATCCACTTCCAAATATTTTTCCCAAAGCGATCTTTAAAAAATGAACCATGCATCATTTCATTGTTTACATCCCAATGCCGGAACCTTCCCTTAAAGTGATTGCCCGCATGCTCAAGCCGGTTTTTCATGGCTTCATATACTTCGTGATTCGGCAGTGACCTTAGCCAGCTTGGATTCGCATCCTCTACCTCCCAAAATAAAGCGTGCCCCCTCACTGGAAGCTGATGTCGATCTGCAAAATTCAGCATCGCATCTGCTTTTTCGTAGGTGATTTTCCCTCTTTCTGGCTCATTCGCATACCATTTTGCTTCATTTTCAAAAACAGCCCAATTAAAATGCTTCACGAAAAAATCAGCATATTGTTGATTAAATAACACTTGATCATTCATCGCTGAACCAAAGGCGAATTCATGTCTGATTTGCTTTATTTCAACCTCTACACCTGCTATTGGCTTTTTTTCGCCGTTTGTCACGTTGATCACAAGATCTCTTTGTCTATGCTCTGAGATTCGATCATCCGCCTCTTTTTTCCACATCAGATTTTCCTGCCCATTTTCGCCTCTATTGAATGAATGATGAAGAAAGCTTCTTTCTTTGACCATGTGAAATCACCCTTATCTTCATTGGATTCATATTACCTATTCAAACTGCCGGCTAGAAGCCGGCAGCTTGCTTTTAACCTCTTAGTTGATCAGACGATGGTATTCAGCATAGGCAGTGGCCATATCCACTTGAGACCAGAAGCGGTGATAAGTGAAAACTGGTGCGCCATTCTCCCATTTGCCTGTAGCTTCATTAAATGAAGACTGATATTTACTTTCGAGTGAAGACCATGCTGGATCTTGTTTAATCTTCGGACGAAGATCAGCAAAACTCGTATAGACCCCATTCCCTCCTCGTTGCGGGTCAGAAGGAATGGTGCTGGCTCCAGGAATCTGATTTCCTTGACCAAATGTCCCGTTCCATCCATTTGGGAAATACACTTCTTTTCTAAAGAAACGGTCATAGTCTTCTCTATCTTCCTCTGTCACTATGCCGACGCCATCATTGTAATTCCATGCAACCTCTAGGAGCTGCGCGGCTGCATCTTTCGCTCTTGCACCAAGCGCTGTATAATCACCTGTTTCCTGCTTTGTGGCTGCAGCAAAGAATATCAAAGCTTTGGCTAGACTTCCTAATACGCCCGTATCCTGAGTCGGATCTTTAGTTACAGCTGTTAAATTTGGATTTCCTGTTGCAGACTGGAACCCATTCCAAGTATCAGGCTGTCCGCTCCAAGCAATATTTCCAGGAAGCCAAAACTCTCCAGGCGCACTTGTTGTAGCAACCGAAACATTCGTTCCTCCTAGAATTCTCTGTCCTTGTTCATCTAAGAAATAACCCTCTTCATCTGACACAGGACGGCTGCCAATAAAAATGTAATCTAAAGCATAGCTGACCCATTTTGTTATGACAGATTTGGCCATTTGGACATTTTCAGATGTTTTGTCGCCATCTTTTACAAAAATATAATAAAGCTCTGCTACGCGCTCCATTGGCCACGCCTGCATTCCAAACCAGTTATTTGAAGGCGGGTCAAGGTAAACAGGTGCATCTTCATATGCCATATCATAAAAAGTACTTCTTCCTGCTGGATAAGCGCTATAGTCTCCATTCCAGCTATTGGTTGCGCCTCCTGCTATGGCTCCTTCTTTCGATTGAAGCCATACGTAAAATTCAAGCTGTCTCTTTAGTGTTTTTTCCCAATCGCTTGCCCCTGTTGCTGAAGATGGCTTTAAGCCTCCTTTATCTGAGGATAAAGCATAAGCAGCGACAGGATTTTGATATCCCTGATGACAATGGCTCGCTCCGATACGCCATGACCAGTTTGCATACTCCCCAAGTCCTCCGCCCCAAGAGGTATACCATGCCATTAAGTAATGACAGGCACCCTTTCCGTTTCCAGGATACGGATTCCCCTGCTTCCCGCTTCCAATCGTTTGAAAATATTTATCGTACATACCGTAACGGAGGAAATCCCCCATTTTTTTCGCTTTATCAAGATAAGCTGACCGATTATAGCCGAGCTCCTTTGCCCAATACATCGCTTGTATCGCGCGCGCATCAGCATCCGTCGCATTCGTATAGCGCCACTGGGCAGCTGGAGCTTGATTTTCTTTTGTGAACAAACTCATAAAGCCTTCATTCGGCTTACCAAAAGATTTATCGTCCTGTGATGGATGAGGGATGGACTCCCATACAGATTCTTGCGGACCACGCTGGAATGTGTTCACATAGGCGGCTGTATGTGATGGGTTGAGCAAGTTGCCATAGCCATACCAGTTATCTACGTCAAGGAGCCAGTGCATTAAATACGTTTCATTCGTCCCATAGGTTGATTTCAATTCACTATCAATTGGATCTTGACCAGCAGGACGAGCACCGGTCAACTGGCTTGGGTATTGATCCGGAAATGGTTTCTCTGCTGCGTATGTGGCTGGGCTGGACTGATTGTAAGCGTTCATATGCGGCTGCTCATCATTTCCATCTTCATTGACTGGGATGATGTACTTCTCCATATTGTCCCAAGCTGCCTCTAATTTGCTCCAGTCCCCTGTGTAATGTCCGTACAGCACCTCAAGCCACAGCCAATAGCTATATGCTTCTGAAGTTGTCATATGCCCATAATCAGGTGCTTCGCAAATGAGTGTCTCGATTGAATGATACGGAATTCCTTCTGGTGAAAAATATCCATTCGCATCGCTTTTGATTTGATGATAAAGCGTTAAAAACCGTTCTTTGTTTGACAAGTCCTTCACCCTTTCAATAAAATCGTTGATTTTTATTTGTCTGGAAGTGTGCCAAATACTAAAACACCATCTTCAAAGACAGGAATCTTTGTTGTTTTTTGCATATTGGATGTTAATCCTTGATAGGAATAATCATTTGAGGCATCCCATATATTCGATCCATTTGGAGCAGATAATCGAAATTGTATTTCCTTCTTATGCTCAGATTCTCCTCTAGGAGAAATGGCTACGCCCGTAAAATCGATTTCTGCAAAATAGACGCGGCTTGATGCGTCATATACTTTTAAAGGCGATAAGGAAGCGCCTTCATTGTAGGCTGCTGTCACTTGAATATCCTTTTCAGTGAATCCCTTTGCAAAAACCTCGCTCAGATTGACGTAATATCTAAAAGATAGTGTTTGACTGCTTCTTGCCGGCCAGCCGGACCTGTTGTACAGCACTGCTTTCACTTGAGTAGATGTTGTATCGTTATGCATTACAGCTGCCTCTACAAAAAACTCATCCTCCACTTGTTCTTTAGGCGGGAAATTTGGCAGCTTTGATTGCCCTTCACCAAACAGCTGCACTATTTTGGCGATATTTCCAGTAAAGGCGGCATTATAATCGGTCGCCACCTCGTTAGATATATAATCAGAGATGTCATCATCATATTGATCCTGTGCATTAGGACCCCCTACAAGCGCTCCATAAAGAGTGTGCCGGTGAGATGGAGGATTTGTCAGCTGGTTAGACCATGAGCCATGTGCAGTACGGTGGTGCGGGTGCTTCGGCGGATTCTGGCCAAACCCAACGACGTAGCTTCTATTCAGCGGATTATCACCTAACATATAGTGAGTTTGCTTAATCGCAAACGATTGGTATCGATTTTTCTTTTCTTGATCAGATACCCAATCAGCATAGACAAAGGCTAAAAATGCTGCATTGGCGGCATAACGAAGTGAACCCCATTGATCCAGCCATGCCAAGCCGCCAGGCGTATAGGTGATTCTTTCTACTTTTCCATTTTGAACAAGACCTGTGGTCCAGTAATCAAGATTGCGCTCTGTCGATTCTATAAATCTGTTTTCTTTCGTGATTCTTGCTAGTAAGATTTGTGAAGCAAAAAAAGTATTGTCCCATGACATGGTAAACGTATAATCCCAATCCTTCGGCCATTCTTCTACCGCTTTTAATGCTTTGTTTAAATAGGTTTCTTCATTTGTCGCCAAGTACAGCCAGATTCCACCCCAAATAAGTTCGTCAACATAGCCGCTCCAGGAGTTGTAAAATGGCTGCGCATTGGTGACACAATCAGTATATTTGCCGCGATACTTGTCAGCAAATGCATATAGCTGTTTGGCGTGTGTTAAAAGCTTTGCTGCATAGGACGCATCTGTTTCTTTAAAAATGATAGAACCTGCTGCTAAAGCCGCCGCAGTTTGTGCAGCTACTTCTGTGCCAGGACAATGTTCATCAATTTTAAAAGCCGGCCGGTTCATCGGCATCACTTCTGCTGGCCCCCACCAAGCATGATCGGCGTTTCCATCACCTACTTGCGCCCAAAATTCATTCGGTCCTGTATGTGCTTTCAAAAAATAATCTGTTGCCCACTTGATTTGATCTAAGATCTCATCAAGCAATTCTGCTTCTTCATAAGCTTCCCGGTATTCATATACTGTCCATGCAAGCACGGCTGCTGAGTAAGCCATCGGAAGTCCAAATTTCACATGATCTCCTGCATCATACCAGCCGCCAGTTAAGTCATGCCCAACATCCTTCCCGTCCTCTAGTCCAGAATCTCCCCGCCAGTTAAGACGATTGCTTTCCGGAAGCCGGCCTGACCGCTGCGCTTCATAAAACAGCATGGATTTTTGTAAAACCTCTACATAGTTGTAAGATGCCATTTCTCTATTGCTCACCCCTTCTTTTTAGTGAAACATTGATCAATAGACGCAACCGCCTCCTTTCTATCCTTCGTTTCGTGATCTGTACAGTTGAAAAGAATCAAATAGGTTTCAAAAATAAGCATAGTAAACAGCAATCAGCTTTACGCTCATCGAAGGTTTTCTCTTGATTCTCCTTCTGACTGTACCCAGAATGATCATATGTCGCTTGAGAACATTTCAGACGGCGAAATTCTCTTTTGAGCTCTATTTGGGTAGAAAGAATGACATACAATCTCTTCTCTTAAAACATCACACTAAATCAAGATATATGAAGGAATAAGAAAATAATTCCAATTGATAAGAAATCTTTATTAGTTAACATAATAAAATTATTGTATATAGAGAAAAGAACGCCCTTTTAGGGCGCTCTTATTTATCACATTAAAATAAAGAAAGCTGGTTTTGATCAGGAAGTGCTTCTAAACAGCCTTGACGATCTAAATATTCAAGGATGGTCTTCGACACTTTTCCGCGTTTTTGTAAATCTTCTTTTGAGAGGAATTCCCCATCTTGCCGCGCGCGGACAATATTTAACGCAACGTTTGTACCGAGGCCGGGGATGGAGTTGAATGGCGGTATTAATCCGTCTCCATCAATGATAAACTCTGTTGCACTTGAGCGGTAAAGGTCAACTTTTTTGAAGTGGTAGCCTCTTTCACACATTTCAAGGGCAAGCTCTAGTACAGTTAATAGGTTCTTTTCTTTCGGTGATGCATCTAAACCTTTTGAATTAATATCGTCCATTACGGCTCGAATCGCATTCGATCCTTTTGTCATCGTTTCAATATCAAAGTCATCCGCTCGAACGGTAAAGTAAGCCGCATAGTACAGGAGTGCATGATGCACCTTGAAATAAGCAATACGAACAGCCATTAACACATAAGCAGCCGCGTGGGCTTTAGGGAACATGTATTTGATTTTTTTACAAGAATCAATATACCAGTTTGGTACATTATTATTCTTCATTTCTTCTTCCCATTCAGGAGGAAGTCCTTTTCCTTTACGAACAGATTCCATGATTTTAAAGGCAAGTGACGGCTCTAAGCCTTGATAGATGAGATAGACCATAATATCATCACGGCACCCAATTACTTCACTTAGTTCACACGTTTTATTGTGAATGAGCTCTTGCGCATTTCCGAGCCAAACATCCGTACCGTGTGATAGTCCAGAAATCTGAACAAGCTCTGAGAAGGTCGTTGGTTTTGTATCCTCTAGCATTTGCCGAACAAATCTTGTCCCAAATTCCGGGATACCGAGTGTACCTGTTTTACAGCCAATTTGCTCTTCTGTTACACCTAGAGGCTCTGTCCCTTGGAAAATCTTCATGACTTCAGGGTCATCTGTTGGAATCGTTTTTGGATCGATTCCGCTTAAATCTTGAAGCATACGAATGACCGTTGGATCATCGTGCCCAAGAATATCCAGCTTCAACAAGTTATCGTGGATCGAATGGAAATCAAAATGTGTTGTCTTCCAATCGGAACCTGTCGCATCTGCTGGGTATTGAATAGGTGAGAAATCGTAAATGTCCATATAATCAGGCACTACGATAATCCCGCCTGGATGCTGGCCTGTTGTCCGTTTTACTCCTGTACAGCCTTGTACAAGCCGGTCGATTTCAGCGCCTCTCATATGAAGGTTATGATCCCCTGCATAGCCTTTTACGTAACCATATGCTGTTTTTTCTGCAACGGTACCAATCGTACCTGCTCGGTATACATAATCTTCACCGAACAACTCTTTCGTATAGTTATGTGCGATCGGCTGATATTCGCCTGAGAAGTTCAAGTCAATATCAGGGACTTTGTCTCCTTTAAAACCTAAGAACGTTTCAAACGGAATATCATGGCCATCTTTTTTATACGGCGCTCCACATTCTGGACAGTCCTTATCAGGAAGGTCAAAGCCTGAACCAACAGATCCGTCATTAAAGAACTCAGAGTGCTTACAGCTTGGGCATACATAATGAGGTGCAAGTGGATTCACTTCAGTAATCTCTGTTAATGTCGCAACAAGAGATGAGCCGACAGATCCCCTTGAACCAACGAGATATCCATCATCAAGTGATTTTTTTACGAGCTTATGAGAGATTAAGTAAATAACGGCGAAGCCATGACCGATAATACTTTTTAATTCTTTCTCGATGCGGTCTTCTACGATTTTCGGCAAATCATCTCCGTAGATGCTGCGCGCCATTTGATAGCTCATTTCCCGTATTTCTTCATCTGCACCTTCAATTTTTGGTGTGTAAAGATCATCTTTGATAGGTTTAATGCTTTCGACCATCTCAGATACTTTTTGCGTATTTGTTACGACGATCTCTTTCGCTTTTTCGTCTCCTAGGAAGGAGAAGGCTTCGAGCATTTCATCTGTCGTTCTAAAATGAACTTTTGGCAGTTCATGGCGGTTCAGCGGATTCGCTCCACCCTGTGATGAAATTAAGATTTTACGATAAATTTTGTCCTCTGGATGCAGGTAATGTACATTTCCAGTCGCCACAACTGGTTTATTCAGCTTTTCGCCAAGCTTGACAATATTTGTGATGATTTCTTTTAACGCACGTTCATCTCGAACAAGCTCAAGCTGCAGCAGGTGCTGATACACTTCTGGCGGATGTACTTCTAAATAGTCATAAAATGCTGCAATGTCTTCCACCTCATCAGGGGACTTTTGCATCATTCCTTCAAATACCTCACCCTTATCACAAGCAGACCCAACAATTAAACCTTCTCGATATTTCTCAAGCTGAGAGCGCGGAATACGCGGGACCCGGTAAAAATAATGAATATGAGAAAGTGAAACAAGCTTAAATAAATTCTTAAGACCTGTCTCATTTTGAGCAATCAAAGTCGCATGGTAAGGACGTGAGCGCTGGTAAGCATTCGACTGCCCCATGTTTTCATTCAATTGATCGTGATAGGCAATTTCTTTTTCAGCCGCATCTTTTAGCATCTTCAGCATGAGATAGCCTGTCGCCTCTGCATCATAAATCGCCCGGTGATGCTGCGTCAGTTCAATATCGAACTTTTTACAAAGGGTGTTCAGCCGGTGATTTTTAAATTCAGGGTAAAGGAACCGGCCAAGTTCAAGTGTATCAATGACAGGGTTTGACGCTTTATCTGTTTTTAACAGGCGTTTATACGCTGCATTTAAAAAGCCCATATCAAAGCTCGCATTGTGCGCAACAAGGATATCTTGTCCAATCCATTCTTTGAAATCCCGTACGACGTCGACGACATCTGGTGCATCTCTCACCATATCATCGGTGATACCTGTTAATTCGATGGTGGTCGCTGATAACGGGTGATGGGGATTTGCAAATGCCTCAAAGCGGTCAATAATTTCCCCGCCTTTTATTTTCACTGCTGCAAGCTCAATGATCGTGTCATAAACAGCTGAAAGTCCAGTTGTCTCTATGTCGAATACGACATACGTCGCATCCTCTAACAAGCGGTGCTCTGGGTTATATGCAATCGGTACCCCGTCGTCTACTAAGTTGATTTCCACACCGTACATCATTTTGATGCCATGTTTTTTACTTGCTGCATACGCATCTGGGAAGGATTGTACAACGGCATGATCTGTCAGGGCAATTGCTTCATGTCCCCATTTTTTTGCTTGTTCAACAAGTCTGCCAATGCCAGTGACAGCATCCATTTGGCTCATAGGGGAATGTAAATGAAGCTCCACACGCTTTTCACCCTCAGGTGCTGTATCTTCTTTCAGCTGCGGTTTCATTTCATTGACATCATTAGCGATCATGACAAGATCTCTGACAAACGTATCATTTTGAATGCTTCCTCTTGCTTTCACCCACATGCCTTTTTTCAATGATTTCATCAGCTGAGCATCTTCTTTTTCTCTTGCAAACATTTTGATCAAAATACTGTTTGTATAATCTGTGATCTTAAAGATACAAAGCGTTCTCCCGCTTTTCAGCTCACGCGTTTCTGCATCGAATACGTAGCCTTGAACGGTAATTCTTCTTTCCTCGTCCATGATACTGTCAAGCGTACGAATTTCTTCATTGTCTTTGATTTGATAGCCAATCATCAGAGGGCCTGACGGAGCTTCATTCTGCTCCTCACTTTCTTTCTTCTCCATCTCAGTGAGGGCTTGCATGGCTCTTTCTTGATCTTCAGCAAGCTTTTGTTCTCTGAACTTCTGAATCTCTTGATCTGATACAAAAATTTCTGTATCGAATTGCAGCTCTGGAAAGCCCACTTGTTTAAATGCGGCCTGGAGCATCGGGCTGTACTTCTTCTTAATAGCGAGTGCCTCTGTTTCGCTTTTCGTTTTAATGATGATTTTATGTCCAGACAGCGATGGTTTTTGCTGCTGAAGCAAGCTGACGATTGGGGGAGAAATTCCTTGAAGTTCTTCCACACAATGTGACCAGTACGATTGCACGAGTTCTTCAGATATGTGCGGATCACTCACTTCAATCGTACAAGTGATTTGTGCAATATGTGAAAATGCATTTGTCAGCCTGCTGAGAAACATGGCGTATACTTTGTAAGGCAAAAGCGCCTTAAATTTAAAAAGGAAATGCCATGTTTTCGTCGCCTTATGCACCGTCAATTTGACGATTTCCCCTTCTTCAAAGTAACGACTGAGGTCATCATCTGTCATTTGAATCTGATTGAGTAATATATGAAATTGCCGCCGTGTGATCGGTAATTGTTCATCCAAGACAGGACCCTCCTTTTGTCAATCAGAAAGGTACCTCTTTTCTACAGGAGGTACCTTCATTTTTTTGTTCGTTTTATGCTTGGCGTATAAATGAAATCAGATCATCAACAGATACTTCATGTGATTCACCTGATTTTCTAAACTTCACTTCTACTATACCTTCTTCTGAACGTTTTCCGCAGCTAATACGAATTGGCAGTCCAATTAAATCACTGTCTGCAAATTTTACTCCTGCACGCTCCTGGCGGTCATCGAAAAGTACGTCGAAACCTTCATCTTCTAATCGCTCGTACAACGTTTCAGCCAGTTCTTTCTGCGCATCGTTTTTCATATTTAATGCAAGGAGGTGAAGGTCATATGGTGCCACTGTTTCCGGCCAAATGATTCCTTTCTCATCGTGATGCTGTTCAACAATCGCTGACAGCGTTCTAGAGATGCCGATGCCATAGCAGCCCATAATCATTGGCTGCGCACGACCATTCTCATCGAGGTACGTTGCATCCATCGACTCAGAATAACGAGTGCCTAGTTTAAAGACTTGTCCTACTTCAATCCCTTTTGCAAATTGGATTGTGCCTTCCCCATCTGGAGAAACATCTCCTTCTTGAATCAAGCGAAGATCTGTGAATTCTTTTACTGACACGTCACGTGCAGGATTGACATTGACATAATGATAATCCGCTTCGTTTGCACCAGCGACTGCATTTGTCATTCCTTTCACAGCAAGGTCCGCATAAATATCGACTTCTGCTTCCAGTTTAACAGGTCCAACAAATCCAGGCTCAGTTCCAATGACTTCTAGCACTTCTTCACGTGAAGCAAGCTCGACAAGCTGTGCTCCTACCAAGTTCTTCACTTTCACATCATTTACTTCATGATCGCCTCTAGTAAGGATCAGAACATACGCATCATCTGCTTTAAACAAAACAGATTTAATGCAAGCAGAAGGGTCAACTTCTAAAAATCCAGCCACATCTTGAATGGTTTTCACTTGCGGTGTGTGGACTTTTTCAAGTTCTTTGAAGTCCGCAGGATTTGCTTCTTCTCCGTGATATACAGCCTCAGCCATTTCAATGTTTGCAGCATATGAGGAAGTATCAGAATAAGCGATGGTATCCTCTCCGACTTCTGAAAGCGCCATGAACTCATGCGTATCTTTTCCTCCCATTGCCCCAGAATCTGCAATGACTGGTCTAAAATTGAGACCCACTTTTGAGAACACATTAGAGTAAGCCGTAAACATTTTGTTGTATGTCTCATCAAGGCTTTCTGGTGAAGAATGGAATGAGTATGCATCCTTCATGATAAATTCACGTCCGCGCAGCAGTCCAAAGCGTGGTCTCTGTTCATCACGGAATTTTGATTGAATTTGATATAAAGTTAAAGGAAGCTTCTTATACGATTTCACTTCGCTGCGTACTAGTGATGTGATCACTTCTTCGTGGGTTGGGCCAAGCGCAAATTCGCGGCCATGGCGATCCTTCATACGCATCAGTTCTGGACCGTATGTATACCATCTTCCTGACTCTTGCCACATTTCTGCCTGCTGCAGCACTGGCATTAACAGCTCAGCTGCGCCTGCCTTTTCCATTTCCTTGCGGACGATCGATTGAATATGCTGAATGACTTTATGCGCAAGCGGCAGATAATGATAGATTCCACTTGTATTTTGTCTAATAAACCCAGCTCTTACTAAGAGTTGATGACTTTTTGCCTCAGCATCTGCCGGCACCTCTCGAAGAGTTGGAATGAAAGTCAGGGATTGTCTCATGTCGTTACACCTCATTTATGAAATAGGACTTCTCACAAAAACACTTGTTTCCCGGAGTGAGAAACAAGAGAGAATGGTTTTTATAAAAATAACCGCTGAATGTCATTCCACGTTACCACTAACATTAACAGCATGAGGAAAGCAACACCGATAAAGACAACAAGTGCTTCCTTCTCACGATTAATTGGTTTACCGCGAATGGCTTCAACAAATAAGAATAGTAAACGTCCTCCGTCTAATGCAGGAATCGGTAACAAATTCACGATGCCTAGGTTGATACTGAGGAACGCCGCAAACTGCATTAATGTTAAAACACCTTGTTTGGCTACTTCTCCTGTCATGTCATAAATTCCAACAGGACCTGCTAACATGTCTAGTGAAAATTGTCCTGTGACAATTTTTTGCAAATTCGTTAAGATCAGACCTGCCGTTGAAATGACAGTTGTTCCAGAAGATGAAATAACTTTCAAAAATCCATTTTCCGTTGGCGGATATGATCCGAAACGGCCAATGCTTTTCCCATCTGCTTTTACAGCTTCTGGTACAACCTGCACAGTGCTTTCTTTGCCGTCTCGGTCAATGACGACATTCATTTTTTTCTCAGGGTTCTTTTGAACTGTTTGAACGACGTCTGTCCAAGAATTCATTTTCTCGCCGTTAATGGACACGATGTGATCTCCCTGCATGAGTCCAGCCTCAGCCGCTCGGCCGTCTTTCGTCAGCTTACCGAGTACAGGATCATCAACGGTAACCCCTTGAATAAAACCTAAAGCAACCAAAATCACATACGCCAGGATAAAGTTCATAATCGGTCCAGCTGCGATGGCTTTAATTCGCTGCCAAACTGTTTTTGAACCAAATTGACGATTGTATGGTGCGATTTGAATTTCTTCACCATCTGCAATATAGAAGCTTGTTTGACTGACATTGTAGCCAGTCAGAATATCTTCATTTCCAGCTTCATATCCCGAGATTCTCATAGCATGATCTAAATCAATCTGCTCAACTTCGATGACAAGTGCATCAGGATATTTTTCTTTATCATTTAAAATGATCTTTTCTACTTCATTTTGCTCATTGAATAAGAGCCCCACTGTATGACCTGGTTTAATTTCGATAACTTCAGGGTCCTCTCCAGCCATTTTAACAAATCCGCCAATAGGGAGAAGTCTAATGGTATAAACGGTTTCTTTTCGTTTAAAGGAGAAAATCTTCGGCCCAAAACCAATTGCGAACTCGCGGCATAAAATCCCCGCGCGCTGCGCCATAATTAAATGGCCAAGCTCGTGGAAAAAAACGAGCGTTCCAAAAATAATAATAAACGCAATCACTGTATTCACGAACATACCACCTTATGTGAGGATTGATTGAACAAAGTCTCGTGTATCTTTGTCCACTTCATGGATATCTTGCAAACTAGGCGTTGAAATCACATGATGTCTGATTAGTGCCTTTTCAATCAATTCTTCAATTTGCAGGAACGTTACTTTGCCTTTCAGAAATGCATCGACTGCCATTTCATTTGCTGCATTAAGTACAGCAGGCATTGTCCCTCCTATTTTACCTGATTCATAAGCAAAATGTAAGCAGCGATACCTGTCAAAATCCGCTTTTTGGAAATTCAATTGTCCAATCTCCCAAAGGTTCAATGATTTCGCTTCTTGTAACGGCGCCCTGTCAGGGTATGTGAGTGCATATTGAATAGGCACTCTCATGTCAGGTGTCCCTAACTGAGCCATGACGCTTTTGTCGTGAAATTCCACCATCGAATGGATAATGCTCTCTTTATGTAGCAGCACATCAATTTGTTCATAAGGGATATCAAACAACCAATGTGCCTCGATCACCTCGAGCCCTTTATTCATCATCGTCGCTGAATCAATGGTGATTTTCGCTCCCATCGACCAGTTCGGGTGGTTCAGCGCTTCTTCAACCGTAACACCTTCAAGTTCAGTTCGTTTTTTATCTCGGAAACTACCACCTGAAGCTGTCACGATTAAACGTTCAATATTTTTAGCTTGTTCACCTTGCAGGCATTGAAAAATAGCGGAATGCTCACTATCGACAGGGAGTAAAGGTACATCATATGTTTTAGCGTACTCTTTTACTATATGACCAGCTGTCACAAGTGTTTCCTTATTTGCGAGAGCAATCGTCTTTTTTTGTTCAATGGCCTTTAATGTTGGAACAAGTCCAACACTTCCTACAAGTGCATTGACCACTACGTCCACTGCATCATAGGTCGCTGCCTCGATGTTGGCTTCATCACCAGCAGCCAGCTTCACATCGTATGCAAATGAATGATTTTTTAGCATGTGATAGGTTTCTTCGTCTACACAGCCGACGAATTCAGGCTGAAAGCGCTCAATGATCGGAATCGCCTTTGCTATATTTCTGCCAAATGTCATGGCTTTCAGCTTAAACTTGTCCGGGTGCTGACTGATCACATCTAACGTTTGTTCTCCAATTGATCCTGTTGCGCCTAATAGCGAAATATATTTCAAATTGCCACTCCTTCTCTCGTTCAATAAGTTTCTATGAGGTTAGCTGGCAAACGTTGCGAGCAGTAAGTATAAAAACGGCAGAACGAATAAAAAGCTGTCAAACCTGTCCAAAATCCCGCCATGGCCAGGGAGAATTGTCCCTGAATCCTTCACGTGATAATGACGCTTTAAAGCAGATTCCACAAGGTCGCCTAGCTGTCCAAAGATACTGAGTAAAAGAGTAATAAACATCACAAGCAGATATGATGGCAAAAATCCTGTAACCGCCTGAAACACAAGTGACAACACGACCGCTGTGACGATTCCGCCGATAAATCCTTCTACTGTTTTGTTTGGGCTGATTTCTGGCCAAAGCTTTCGTTTCCCCATAGATTTTCCAATAAAATAGGCTCCTGAGTCAGTAGACCAAATAATCACTGCTGCGAAGAAGATCGCACTCATGCCATATAAGCCTCTAATTTGGATAAAATAATAGAAACTTACGCCAATATATAATGTGGCTAATACAACAAAAGCAACCTCATCGAATGTGAAAGAGTTTTTGCTCAAAACTGTATAAGTTAAAAGTATTAAGACTGCAAATAAAGCAATCTGCATTTTTGATGCGTCCACGTTTGGGAAGAAGCTGTTGTCTCCGCCCATTAAAAGCCAAAGCAATATTAAGCTGACAATACCAGGAAAGCTGAAAATCGAGATCTTTTTCATTCTTAAAAGCTCAAAGAGAGCGACACTTCCCATTAAATAAATCAGCAGGGTAAATGGCATCTGTCCATATATAACTGCAAGCAAAAAGACTGCAGCTGCCAAAACACCCGTCAAAATTCTTTGTTTCATCTGCACCACCCTCTAAATTCCACCGAACCTCCGGCCGCGGCGCTGGTACTCTCCGATAGCGCCTATAAGGTGCTCATCAGAAAAGTCAGGCCAAAGCACATCCGTAAAGACAAACTCGCTGTACGCAATTTGCCAAAGCATAAAGTTGCTTAATCTAATTTCTCCACTCGTGCGAATGAGCAAATCCGGATCTTGAAGAGATTCTGTCATTAAATAAGCTGAAAACATCTCTTCTGTGATGTCTTCTGCTCGAAGCTTACCTTCTTTGACCTTTTCAGAAATTTGTCTGCATGCGGAGACGATTTCTGTGCGCCCTCCATAGTTGAGCGCAAAGTTCAAAACGAGCCCGTCGTTATTCGCCGTACTCTTTACTGCGTTCTCTACCGCTTTTTTCGTATGCTGCGGGAGGCCGTCTGGATCACCTGTTAAACGCACACGGACATTCTCCTCGATGAGTTCAGGCAGGTAGATGTTTAAAAATTCTTCAGGAAGTTTCATTAAAAAGTCTACTTCTAGTTTTGGACGTTTCCAATTTTCCGTAGAGAAAGCATACAAAGTCAGCACTTTGACATTTAGCTCATTTGCAAGCTTTGTCATGCGCTTGACGACTTTCATTCCTTCATGATGACCTGCTACCCGTGGAAGAGCACGTTTTTTCGCCCATCTTCCGTTCCCATCCATGATAATGGCGATATGTTCAGGAATTTCTCCATTTAATATGTCTTCTTTTGTCAGGCTTTCTAAGTTGGAAGCTGCTGTTTGCTGATTCTTCCAATTTTTGAGTATATTGAGCATGAGATTCCTCCATCACCCAAAAAGGTTGCGTTCCCGCTAAATAATATAGTCATCAACAGTATTAACAAAAAAACCCCCTGTAAACATGAAGAGGGTCTTTTCACTATTATCTATTGTACATAGTTTTTTCTTAAACTTCCATGATTTCTTTTTCTTTATCTTTCGTCACGTCATCAATTTTAGCGACATATTCATCTGTCAATTTTTGAACATCCTCTGTCGATGATCTTAATTCATCTTCAGTGATCTCCCCATTTTTCTCAAGCTTTTTCAAATCATCGTTTGCATCACGACGCACGTTACGAACAGCTACTTTTGCTTCTTCTGAGTATTTTTTTACGACTTTCACAAGCTCTTTACGTCTTTCTTCTGTCAGCGCAGGAATCGCAATACGGATCACATTTCCGTCACTTGTTGGCGTGATGCCAAGATCAGACTTTTGGATCGCTTTTTCGATATCACCGATTGCTGTTTTATCGTAAGGTGTGATAATCAGCATACGTGCTTCTGGCACTGTGATCGACGCAATTTGGTTAAGCGGTGTTTGTGCACCGTAATAATCCACTGTCACTTTATCAAGCAGTGAAGCATTTGCACGGCCTGCACGAACAGTTGCAAGCTCACGTCCGTACGCTTGTACGGCTTTTTCCATTTTTTCTTTCGTTTGGTTCAACACTTCTTTTGACACGTTATTTCCCCCTCACGATCGTTCCGATTGATTCGCCGTTTACGGCACGTTTAATATTTCCTTCTTCCATAATGGAGAAGACGATTAATGGAATGTCATTGTCCATACATAATGAGGACGCAGTAGAATCCATTACAGCAAGCCCTTCTTTAAGTACATCAAGATATGAAAGCTTATCATATTTTACTGCATCCGCATCTGTACGAGGATCAGCACTGTAGACACCATCTACATTATTTTTCGCCATTAAAATGACATCTGCTTCAATTTCTGCTGCTCGAAGTGCTGCTGTAGTATCTGTAGAGAAATAAGGATTCCCTGTTCCAGCAGCAAAAATGACGACACGTTTCTTCTCAAGATGACGGATCGCTTTTCTTCTTATGTATGGTTCTGCAACCTGTCTCATTTCAATAGAGGTTTGCACTCTAGACTGAATGCCAAGCGTTTCTAGGCTGTCCTGTAACGCCAGTGAGTTCATCACTGTTGCCAGCATCCCCATGTAGTCTGCTGTTGCACGGTCCATTCCTAGATCACTGCCTGTCTTCCCGCGCCAAAGGTTTCCTCCGCCTACAACGACTGCAACTTCAACATCAAGCTCTGCAATTTCTTTTACTTGCTTTGCAATTGATTGAATGACAGTTGGGTTAATTCCATTTCCAGCATCACCCGCTAGTGCTTCGCCACTTAGCTTCAGTACAATGCGATTATATTTCGGTTTGCTCATGATAACCTCCAAGTGTATACTATACCGTCTCTTATTATGCGTAAGAAACTGCCTTTTGTAAATCAATATCCTCTAAAAAATAGGGAACACAGTGCTTGTGCTCCCTAAAAAAGCCCCAGAGAGCTTTTCAAACATTATTTTTTCACTTGGCTCATAACTTCTTCAGCAAAGTTGTCTTGACGTTTTTCGATACCTTCGCCCACTTCATAGCGAACATAAGTTTGAACAGTTGCGTTTTTCGCAGCTACAACTTGTTTCACTTTTTCATCTGGGTTTTTAACGAATGCTTGATCAAGTAAGCAAATTTCTTCGAAGAATTTGTTTAGACGGCCTTCTACCATTTTAGCTACGATGTTTTCAGGCTTTCCTTCTTGAAGCGCTTGCTGTGTTAGTACTTCACGCTCACGGTTTGCTTCTTCTTCTGACACTTGGTCACGAGAAATGTATTTAGGGTTTACAGCTGCAACGTGCATTGCGATGTCTCTTGCAAGCTCTTCGTCAGTTGTTCCGTTAAGAACAGCTAACACACCGATACGTCCGCCCATGTGCAGGTAAGAACCGAATGCAGCATTATCTTCTTTTGTGATGACAGAGAAACGGCGTAGAGTGATTTTCTCTCCGATTTTCGCAATTGCAGATGTGATATGCTCTTCAACTGTTGAACCGTTTTCCATTTTAGAAGCATGAGCTTCTTCAAGTGTTGCAGGTTTAGCAGCAAGCAAATGATCAGCAAGTTCGTTAAGAAGTGCTTGGAATCCTTCGTTTTTCGCAACGAAATCAGTCTCAGAGTTCACTTCTAGGATCACGCCTGTGTTGCCGTCAGTTTTGATAAGAGTTAATCCTTCTGCCGCAATACGGTCTGCTTTTTTCGCAGCTTTTGCGATTCCTTTTTCTCTTAGAAGGTCGATTGCTTTCTCGATGTCACCATCAGTTTCTGTTAACGCTTTTTTACAGTCCATCATACCTGCACCAGTTTTTTGACGCAGTTCTTTAACTAATTGAGCAGTAATTGCCATTTTACATTTCCTCCTTCTATGTTAAAACACGGATTACTAGGTGAAAAAAAGGTGATAAAAGGCATTTCCCTCTTATCACCTTTTGAATAGGTTACGCAGTTGTTGTTTCAGTTTCTGTCGTTTCTTCTACAACAGCTTCTTCTTCGCCTTGTTTAGACTCAAGAATCGCATCTGCCATTTTAGCAGTTAGAAGTTTTACAGCACGGATTGCATCATCGTTTGCAGGGATCACAACATCAATTTCGTCTGGATCACAGTTTGTGTCAACGATACCGATGATTGGGATATTCAATTTACGAGCTTCTGCAACTGCAATACGCTCTTTACGAGGGTCGATAATGAAAAGTGCATCCGGAAGACTCTTCATGTCTTTGATTCCGCCTAGGAATTTTTCAAGACGCTCTAATTCTTTTTTCAGTTGAACGACTTCTTTCTTAGGAAGAACTTCGAATGTACCGTTTTCTTGCATTTTTTCAATATCTTTTAAACGTTTAATACGTTTTTGGATTGTTTCAAAGTTTGTTAAAGTTCCACCAAGCCAGCGTTGGTTCACATAGAACATACCAGAACGGATTGCTTCTTCTTTCACTGAATCTTGTGCTTGCTTTTTCGTACCAACGAAAAGGATTTTTCCTCCGTCAGCAGCAAGGTTTTTCGTGAAGTTGTAAGCTTCCTCTACTTTTTTCACCGTTTTTTGAAGGTCGATGATGTAGATACCGTTACGCTCTGTAAAGATGTAACGCTTCATTTTTGGGTTCCAACGGCGAGTTTGGTGACCGAAGTGAACACCAGCTTCTAGCAATTGTTTCATAGAAATAACTGACATTTTGTTGCCTCCTAATATAATGGTTTTTTTTCCTCCGCTTAAGTCATGTTCACATAAAACTGCGCCACGGCAGCACCTTTATACGAATCATTAAGCGTGTGTATTTAACACCAAGAAATAATATAACACATGATGGACTGACAATCAAGAATCCTTTACAGCTTTCCGCTAAATTTTAATAAAAGCTCGATTTCTGTCTTGCCAGTTTTCATTTCTTTCGCTATTTCTTCTAGTGACCGCCCTTCATCATATAGAGTCTTCACTTGGTCCTCGAATGTTTCTTCTATTTCACTTTTAGAAGGCAGAGAAGCCTCTGTTTCAAGTTGTGGAACGGGTTCGTTTACCTTCTCTTCCTGCACCTCAACTTCGCTAAGGAGAGCCGACAGGTGCTCTGGTACGGGATCTTCACTTTCGACCGATTGCTGGGATTCAATTGGTGGTTGTGGCTGCTTTGGTGTCTGAAGATCCGATTTCAGCTCTTCAGCAGAAAAATCAGGGGAAGCGGCTGCCACTTTTGATAGTTTGTCATTCTCTTCTTTGACCTCCATCAAAAATGCAGCCAGGGTATTTTCCGTTTCTTCTAGAAGTTCTCGCTGCTTTTGTTCTGTTGCCTTCAGCGAATTCATTCTCGTATATAAAATAATCACAAAATAAATAAGTGCAGCATGAAGCATGAAGCTAATCAGCCATAACATATTTTTTCACTCACTAACTCTTTAAGATTGAATGGCTTTATCAAGCAGATGCTTAAGCTTGAACAAGGCCTTTGAATGAATTTGCGAAATGCGCGAGGTAGATAAATTGAGCACTTGACCGATTTCCGTTAATGTCAGTTCTTCTTTATAGAAAAGACTGATCACAAGCTTTTCTTTTTCTGAAAGCTCTGTGATTTTTTCAGAAAGCTGTTCAATTAATTCATCCTTCAGCATTTTCTCTTCTGGAGTCACAGACTTCTCGTCGCGAATCATGACTTGGACGTTCTCTCCGTCTTCTTGATCATGCAGCTTCTCATCGATTGAGAGCAGATTTGCAAAGAATCCTTCATTCATCGTTGTGACGACATCCTGTTCACTCATGCCGAGTTCTTCAGCCACCTCTGTCGGCGTCACATTACGCAAATAACGCTGTTCAAGCTTTTCAATAGCCGCTTCTACTTTTTTTGTTTTTTCTCTTGATGTACGAGGCAGCCAGTCCTCTTTACGAAGACCGTCGATAATGGCCCCGCGGATTCTGAAGGATGCATATGTATCAAACTTCAGATCTCTTCCGGGGTCAAATTTTTCAAGGGCATCATATAAACCGAGCATCCCTAGACTGATCAAGTCTTCTTTATGCACTGACTTCGGGAGACCGATGGAAATTCTTCCAACATGATATGTGACGAGCGGCATATAGCGGCGCATAAGATCATCTCCAGCAGCTGGGTCTTTCCACTCTTTCCATCTAGCCCATAGCGCCTGATCTTCGTAATTTAAGGATTGCATCTTTATCCCCCTATACTTCCTTAGTTATATCTTCATAATGCCTTGCTTCACAGTACGGATCTCAAGCTCTGCCGTAAGCGGATCGAATTCGATTGTACGGCCACTGTTTCCGCCTGTATCCTCACTAATAATTGGGATATGATGAAGAGACAGATGTTCTTTTACAGCTGAAACGTTTCTAGGTCCAATTCTCATTAGATCATTGGTTGACTTAAACTTAAACATTTCCGCCCCGCCAGCAAGTTTTGCCTTTAGCGCATGTTTGCGTGCGCCTGCTTTTAAGAGCAGATCAATTGTATGCTTGACACCTGTATCTGCATATTTAGCCAAGTTCTCCACCGCCCCTTTTGAAAGAGAGGAATCTGGAAGCATAACATGGACAAGGCCTGCCAGCTTTTTGTCTTGATCAAACAAGACAAGCCCTACGCAGGAACCAAGACCGGATGTCCGAATGCGGTCCGGTGATTTAACAAGCTGAACATCCGCAATACCAACCTTTACAACTGCCGGAATTTGCACGTTCATTATAGGTTACCTAATGCTTTGAATAGTTTTTCGAATGATTCAAAGTCTGGTAATAGAAACATATTTCCTTTCAGCTCTTGCTTATTTTGATCATCAAAAATAGATGTATCAATCACAATCGCCTGATCCCCAAGAGGACTGAATTGCATCAACCCTTCACTAATGACAGCCCCGAACATATCGAGCGTGACATCTGGAACACTTGGGTAAAGCTGCAATTTGGTTAAATCGGCAAGGGCTGATAAATAAGAGCCCGCTAAAATATTTCCAAGTTCATGAAGTGCTGACGTCCCCATCTCATGTTCATGAATCGTATCAATATCAAATGCCGGATCCTGGACAAGCTCTCTTACAAATTGCTCTGCTTGCTCAAACGGCATAATGAAAAAGATTGAGCCGGTTAAATCCCCTTCCATTCGCAGGAAAATGCTTGCAACAGGAAGGTCTGCACCGCCAAAGAAATCCATTAAATCTTCAAACGAGAGAACCTTGACAAAAGGAACAGCCATATCGATTTTGCGATCCAATAGGTTGGCAAGAGCAGACGCTGCGTGGCCTGCCCCGATATTCCCAACCTCTCCTAAAATATCTAGCTGTTCATCTTTAATTTCGTTGAAAATGCTCATTTCACATCCCCCTTAATGAACAGGTGCACCTTGAACGCTCTTGTCGAGGACAGCACCGGCATGAATGATATTGAAAAGACGCTGATCATGCTTAATGATACCTGTCACCCATGACTGTCCTTCTTTTTCAGCTGATTCAGGAGAAGATTCTACTTCTTCCTGATGGACGGTTATGACATCATTTGCTTCATCAACAATCCAGCCGACTTCAATGTCACCAACTTGTACAATGATCATTCTTGTTTCATCTGTAATTTCGTTGTCAGTAGAACCAAGTCTGACTCTCAGGTCAATGACAGGTGTCACGACACCGCGTAAATTAATAACACCGCATATATAAGGGGCAACGCCAGGAACTCTTGTCGGCTGCTGCCATTTTTCAATGGACTTTACTTCTGATACTGAAATGGCGTATTCTTTTTTGTTTACGATAAACACAATCATCTTTTCGCCAGTTTTGATATCTGTACTCATTTCAGACCGCTCCTCTATTGTTTTTTACTTGATCAGTGCATTACAGTCAACGATGAGTGCAACTTGACCGTCACCTAGGATCGTTGCGCCGGATATCGCAAATACGTTTGGCAGATAATCTCCTAGTGATTTCAATACAACCTCTTGCTGACCAATAAATGAATCGACCACAAATGCTGTCAGCTTGTCTCCTTTACGAACAACAATGATGTGCAGTTCTTCCTCTAATTCATTCGCATTTGGTACGTGGAATTGTTTCTTCAAGTACACGACCGGTACGATAAATCCGCGGAAATCAATCACTTCACGATCATGCGTTTGCAGGATGTCACTTTTCTTAATGACAGCCGTTTCAATAATAGAAGAAATCGGAATCGCAAATGTTTCCTCTTCTAGTTTTACAAGAAGAACGGAAATAATCGATAATGTAAGCGGAAGCTGGATCGAAAATAGTGAACCCTGTCCTTCTGTTGAGTTAATGCTTACAGATCCGCCAAGTGATTCCAGCTTGTTTTTCACAACGTCAAGACCTACACCGCGGCCTGAGATGTCAGAAATCGTATCAGCTGTAGAGAATCCTGCTGCAAAGATCAATGAATCAATTTGATGATCTTCAAGTGTTTCTGCTTCTCTTTCTGTGATAACCCCGCGCTCTAATGCTTTTTCAAGCACCTTTTTACGGTTAATTCCGCCGCCATCATCTTCTACTTCAATGAAGACATGGTTTCCGCTATGGTACGCTTTTAATAGAACCGTACCTTTTTCCGGCTTGCCTTTTTTCACACGTTCTTCTGGTGATTCAATCCCGTGATCTAGACTGTTTCTGAGTAAGTGCAAGAGCGGATCACCAATCTCGTCGATCACTGTTCGATCAAGCTCTGTCTCAGCACCCTCAATAATAAGCTCAATTTTCTTATTAAGCTCTTTCGTCAATTGACGAATCATACGCGGGAATCTGTTAAAGACAGTTTCCACAGGTACCATTCTCATGTTCAGGATGATTGATTGCAGGTCTCCAGAAATACGAGTCATTCTTTCGACTGTGTCTGTGAGTTCGTTATTTTCTAGTTCTTTCGCAATCTGCTCTAATCGGCCTCTATCAATCACAAGTTCTTCAAATAGATTCATAAGAGAATCAAGACGGTCGATGTTGACACGAATTGTTTTCGTTCCGCCGGCAGCTGCACCGTTATTGCCATTTGCTTTTGGCGCATCATTTGCTGGCGCTTTCGCAGCAGGAACGGATACTTCTTCTTTTTTCTGTTCAGGCTGCGCCTCTTGCTTTTCAGCTGGAGCTGCTTCTTCAAATGCGGAGACTTCAGAGATCTCAACCTTCTCAACCTCTGAGATCGCCGTGACGATTTTCTGCACTTCGTCCATCGGCAGTTTAGAAAGATAAGAAATGCTGAATTCTGATTCGAAATCTTCTGATTCTAACAGCTCTGCATTCGGAACGGTTTTGACAACCTCGCCTGCTTCATTTAATCTTTCAAAAATCATATAGACACGAACGGCTTTTAGTAAGCACGCTTCACTTAATGTCACGTTGAGTTCATAGCATTTGAAGCCTTGCTCTCTCGCTTCATCAAGAACTGTTCGTTCAAACTCGTTATAATCTAAGTCATTAGCAGCAGCTGATGCATCTGCTGTTTCAACGCTTGAAGCTGCCTCAGCATGGCTTCCTGTCACATCTAGCTTTTTACTAATCTCTGTGACATCACGTTTCCCGTCTCCTCCTTCTGCAATCGATTGAACCATTGCTTCAAGATGATCGAGTGCTTCGAACATCGTATCCATTGACTCAGGAGTGACAATCATTTGTTCATTACGGATAGCATCAAACATGTTTTCTAAATGATGCGTTAAGTGAGCCATATCATCAAAGCCCATCGTTGCACTCATGCCTTTCAATGTATGAGCCGCTCTGAATATATCATTCACTAGCTGCAAGTCGGTTGGGTTCTTTTCTAAATCAAGAAGTTTTTCATTACAAGTTTGTAAGTGTTCTCTGCTTTCATCTAAAAAGATATCTAAGTATTGGTTTACATCCAACGTGTTCACGCCCTCTCTTTTTTCATGGAGCTTATAATTGCATGTGCGATGTCATCCACATGCCTTGTTTCATGTGCAAGGCCTGCTTTAATGACTGATTTAGGCATTCCGAAAACAACACATGATTCTTCTTTTTCTGCAATGACTTTCGTATGACCGCTTGCGACCATTTTTTTGACACCTTCAGTACCGTCACTGCCCATACCTGTCATAATGACAGCGATTTTCTCGTAACCCTTTATGCTGCTGATGGATTCAAATAAATAGTTAACAGATGGCTTGTGCCGGCTTTCCGTGTCTTCAGGGGACAGCCTGATAACAAGTGACCCCCCTTGGTCATGAAGTGACATATTCATTCCACCAGGAGCTATGTAAGCCACTCCATTTTTCGCGATGTCTCCATCTTGCGCTTCTTTAATCGTAATTTGTGATAAATGATCTAATCTAGTAGCAAGTGATGCCGTGAATCCTGCTGGCATATGCTGCACAATCAATATAGGTGCCTCGATGTCCTTAGGCAGTTTCGTTACGACTCGTTGAAGTGCCCTTGGCCCTCCTGTAGATGTTCCTATAGTAATAATCTTTCGGAGTGAGCTGCCTTTTACAGATGGCAGCCGGGGTGAAGCCACTGGACTTGGCGGCTTTATCACCGGCTTAGGAGACACCTTCTCTTCAGTGCGTTTCCTTGACAGTCCTGCCGCAAGTACCCGCTCTACAATTTGCCCCCTCACTTTGTGCAAATCGAGCGAAATACTTCCCGAAGGCTTTGTCACAAAGTCAAAAGCACCGAGTTCTAAGCAATGGATGGTTAAATCTTTTCCTTGCTTTGTCTGGCTTGACACCATAATCACGGCAAGGTCGTGTTCAGCCAGAATTTGTTTTAATGCTTCTGTTCCATTTAAAACAGGCATTTCCACATCTAATGTGACAACATCTGGATTCAGTTCCTTGATCCGTTTTAAGGCATCTTCCCCATTTCGCGCCGTTCCGACGACTTCTATTTCTTGCTCGGCACTTAGAAAATCACTAATGAGCTTTCTCATAAAGGCCGAGTCATCTACTACTAGCACTCTAATCATGAGTCCACCTTCCTCCTTTTAAAAAAAGAGGACAACTTATCTATAAACGTATGCTGTTCTCTCCGTGCCTCTCTTATCTGCTGATGATATAGTGTTTCTGCCAGCATCTTGATGGTTTTACTCAGCCTTGAATGAGGCTGCTTCATATAAAATGGAATTTGTTCTGATACTGCTTTAGGAACCGCAGGATCATCAGGCACAGCGCCAGCAAATACAAGTTTTCTGTGAAGAAAAGATGTGACCACTCCTGCTAATTTCCGGTAGGTTTCAGACCCTTCTGACGGGGTTTTGCACCGGTTAACAATGATTTGCACAGACCGTTCAAACTGATGAATGGCTAAGTGTTTAATCGCGCTGTAGGCATCCATGATGGATGTTGGCTCTGGCGTAGTCACAACGACCACTTCTCCTGCCGATAAGACAAAAGGCAGCTGATCTTTTGACAAGCCGGCTCCCATATCGAAGAAAATACAATCGAAGTCCTGCATCATTCTTTCCATCTCTTCCAAAAAGAACGACCATTGATCTTTATCTAAAGAAAACAGCTGTTCAAGCCCGCTTCCGCCAGAAATGTAATATAGGTTATCCGTTCCTTTTGTCATGGCTGCTTGGAAGGATTTTTTTCTAACGAGAACATCTAATATAGAACTAGTCGATGTTTTCCCTAGTAAAATATCAATATTCCCCATCCCAAAATCAAGATCAATCACTAACACTCTTCTCTCTGTACTTGCGATAGACAGTGCCATATTCAGGGTCAAATTCGATTTACCTACCCCGCCTTTACCGCTCATGACGGCAATGGTTTTTGCCTGTCCGCTGACGTTAAGAGGAGCCGGTGTGATCATTTGACTCTGCTGAACTAGTTTTCTTAACCCTTCTGCTTGGTCGGGCTTCATGATTGTAAAACCATCCTTGTTAGTTCAAGAGGCGAGCCTTCAAGAATATCCTCAGGCACATTTTGACCATTTGTTAAAAAACCAAGTTTGATTTGAGAGTCAGCAATGATTTGAAAAATGGTTCCCATCGTGTCCGTTTCATCTACTTTTGTAAAAATGAACTGATTGATTGGAACGTGTTCAAAGCGTTTGACCATGGCTTTCATGTCTTGATACTTCGATGTAGCACTCATCACGAGAAAACTTTGAATGCTCTCATCAAATGGAATAATGTCGGTCAGCTCTTTGATATACGCTTCTTCTTTAAAGTTACGACCTGCTGTATCGATGAAGATATGATCATACTCTTTAAAGGTCTCTTGGGCTTTTACAAAATCCTCTCTTGAATAACAAACCTCAAGCGGTGCATTCAGCAGTTCAGCATATGTTTTCAGCTGTTCGATCGCTGCAATCCGGTACGTATCGGTTGTAATAAAAGCGATTTTCTTTTGCTGCTGAATGGCCGTTTTAGCAGCCAGCTTTGCAATCGTTGTCGTTTTACCAGCTCCAGTGGAACCGAACAAAACAATGTATTTTGAAGAAATCATCGGCTCATCAGAGGTTTTAGCTGGAAGCATATCTGTCAGCAGTTGTTCAAGTTCTTTTTTTATGTGATTTTCTTTAACCGCACCCTTTGTTAAAAGACCCTTCAGGCATTCGTCTCGAATGGCATCATCAAGTCCTTGATCCTTTAGCTTTTGATCGATTGCTATGAGAGGATCAGGCAGAATACCCGCATGCCGTTCATTCCTCACATATTCTAAAGGCTGGGTATGAGAAGGCGCTGGTTTCGCCGCCTTGGGAGCAAATGAAGGCTCTTCGGGCAGCTTTTGAACTTGTTCCTTTTTTGGTAATACTGGAAGAGGCGGCGCAGGGGTTAACCCTTTACCAGCTCTTTCCTCGAAATCTTGATCCAGCACTGCAATCACTTCGACCATTTGCTGTTTCTTCAAACCGAACAGTTTGCGTTTGACAACGGTTTTAGAATTTAAAATAACGGCATCTTTCCCAAGCTGCTGCCTGATTTGAATCGTTGCCTCCTGCATAGAATTTGCTGTGATTTTTTTCATTTTCATTAGATATCCACCACTCCGATGCTCTGTACTTCCACATTCGCTTCTAGTTCGTTATAAGATAGTACCGGTAAATCTGGGAAATATCTTTCTAACAACTGCTTAACGTACATTCTTATAGGAGGTGAGCATAATAGAACCGGCGTTTCCTGACGAAGCGAAAGCTGTTCAATTTCTCTCGCCACTGATTGAATCACACTTTCAGAGGATTCTGGATCTAACGATAAGTAGTTTCCATGCTCTGTCTGCTGAACGCTGTCTGCAATCACCTTTTCTACTCGGCCTGAGCATGTCACAACTTTAAGTGATTCATTTTCTCTTGCATACTGTGCGGTAATCTGTCTTGCGAGCGCCTGTCTAACATACTCTGTTAATAAATCTGTATCAGTCGTTAATTTTCCGTAGTCTGCAAGCGTCTCAAAAATGGTGACAAGGTTTCGGATAGAGACCTTTTCTTTCAGCAGCTTCGCCAGCACTTTTTGAATATCACCGACTGCCAGCGGATTTGGTGTTACCTCATCCACTAAGACAGGATAACTTTCTTTCAGATGATCGATTAATTGCTTCGTTTCTTGGCGTCCGAGCAGCTCGTGTGTGTTTTGTCTAATCTTCTCTGTGATGTGAGTAGAGACAACAGACGCTGGGTCCACAACCGTATAGCCTAGCATCTCAGCCTGATCTTTTTCTGCTTCTGATATCCATTTAGCCGGCAGGCCAAAGGATGGTTCGATTGTTTCAATTCCTTCAATCGGATCATCATCAGGCGTTGGGGACATCGCTAAGTAGTGATCAAGCAGCAGCTCACCTTTTGCTACTTCGTTCCCTTTAATTTTCAACCGGTATTCATTTGGGTTCAGTGCAATATTGTCCCTGATCCGGACGACTGGAATGACAAGACCAAGTTCGAGGGCAAGCTGCCTTCGGATCATCACAATTCGGTCTAACAGGTCACCGCCCTGATTTGCATCAGCGAGCGGGATCAGGCCGTAGCCAAATTCAAATTCAATTGCATCCATTTGCAGGAGATGAATAACACTTTCTGGACTTTTCATCTCTTCTACCTCTGCCTGTTCTTCCAGTACCTCTTCGATTTCTTCTTGATCTTGTTTGTTTTTCGACATCATGTATGCGCCAAGTGCTATTAAACCTGCAATTGGCCCAGTTAAAAGTACGCCGATTGGCGTAAACAAACCAAGAAGGAAGATCGTTCCTGCTGTGACATAAAGCATGGCTGGGAAGGCAAAGAGCTGCCCTGTAATGTCTGATCCAAGGTTTCCGTTAGAAGCGGCTCTCGTCACGACAATCCCTGTTGCCGTTGAAATGAGGAGTGCCGGAATTTGCGAAACAATTCCGTCCCCTACCGTTAATAGGGTAAAGTGAGAAGCTGATTCTTGAATCGACATGCCTTGCTGAAGCATCCCGATAATGATTCCAAATATAATATTGATGATGACGATGATAATACCTGCGATGGCGTCCCCTTTAACGAACTTACTGGCACCGTCCATCGCTCCATAAAAGTCTGCTTCCCTCGCTACTTTTTCACGACGGTTTCTTGCTTCACTTTCTGTCAGCATCCCTGCATTTAAATCAGCGTCAATACTCATTTGTTTACCTGGCATCGCATCGAGTGTAAATCTTGCCGCAACCTCTGATACACGCTCTGCCCCTTTTGTGATAACAATAAACTGAATGATGATCAGAATAAGGAAAACAACGAGACCAACGATGATATTTCCTCCAACAACAAATGAACCGAACGTTTCGACAACCTTTCCAGCATCTCCTGTTGAAAGAATAGAACGTGTTGTAGAGATGTTAAGCCCTAAACGAAACAGTGTTAAGAGCAAAAGCAATGATGGAAAAATTGAAAATTCCAGTGGTTCTTGCATGTTCATAGTGGTGAGAAGCACGATAAGCGCAAGAGAAATATTAATAATGATTAAAATACTTAATAGCATTGGCGGAAACGGTATGACCAGCATCGCCACAATTAAAATAACACTGAATATAACAGATAAATCTCTTGCTGACATGCCTGTTCTCTCCTTTTAAAACCAAAAATTCATAAAATCTTTTGTTTCGTTTTATAGACGTAAGCTAAAATTTCTGCGATGGCCTTAAAGTATTCTTCCGGCACCGCTTGGTCGATGTCGACCTGATCATAGAGCGCACGGGCAAGCGGGCGGTTCTCTACAGTCATGACATCATGTTCTTTCGCAATCGTTCTAATTTTCAAAGCCAAAATATCCGTTCCTTTTGCCACAACATAGGGCGCGTCCATTTTTTCTTCATCATACTTTAAAGCAATGGCATAGTGGGTTGGGTTTGTAATGATGACGTCCGCTTTTGGGACTTCCTGCATCATCCGTCTCATGGCCATTTCCCGCTGACGCTGTTTAATCTTTGATTTGATGAGCGGGTCACCCTCTGATTTTTTATACTCATCTTTGATGTCTTGTTTGGACATCCTCAAGTTTTTTTCATAATCAAATTTCTGATACATATAATCAAGCCCTGCCAAAATCAAAAGAGCACCAGCAGCATACAGCCCCATAATTAAGGTCATATTTGCAACGAAATGAAGGGTTTCCTCTGCTGTTAATAAAGGAAGCCGCAGAATTTCGTCAAAGTGCATCCAAAGAGCAATAAATGTCGCAAAGCCAACAAAGCCAATTTTCAAAATGGATTTTAATAGCTCTACGAGGGCTCGAATACTGTATATCCGTTTAAACCCTTTGATTGGGTCAAGCTTTTCTAATTTCGGTTTGATCACTTCTGCTGAAAAGAGAAAGCCGACTTGTAAATAGTTACTGATAATCCCCGCCAGCATGCCAACACCAAGGATTGGCATGAGGAGGAGCCCTGTTTCCTGAAGCAATTCCAAGAATAGTTGATGAATATTAGATGTGCTAACCTTCATTAGCATGGTTGTTGAATAAAAACGTTCTATGAGCGCGATAATCCGCTCTTTCATAAAAGGCCCAATAAAAAAGAATGATAAAAAGATTAATAGAAATGAGATGGCTGTATTGACGTCAGTACTTTTAGCAACCTGTCCTTTTTTACGTGAATCCCGCCTTTTTTTCGGCGTTGCTTTTTCTGTTTTTTCACCTGCGAAAAATTGCAAGTCTAGTCTAAGCCTTGTCATCATGACGAACCACCGACCAATGCTAAGAAATTCCTCATGGTGAGTACAATCGTTTCAAATGTATTTTGGACAACACCGAAGATGACGCCCATACAGATGATGATCATAATAAAACTCACACCTATTTTAATAGGAAGTCCGACCACAAATACGTTCATTTGCGGAACTGTACGTGCCACAATCCCCAGCGCCAAATCGACTAAAAACAGACTTGCCACGACAGGTGCCGAGATTTGAAAGGCGATGATAAACATTTGGTTGAAGCTCTTTGCAATAAAGTAAGCAAAGGATTCACTGCCGAAATTCAGCGCGTATTGATCAACTGCAATGTATTGAAAGCTGTAATAGATTCCATCAAGCAGCAAGTGATGTGCGTTTGTTGCCAGCATCAACAGTAATGTGACCGTATAAAAAAACTGTCCCATCAGCGGCGTCTGCGCCCCTGTTTGCGGGTCAATAATATTGGCAATCGCAAAACCCATTTGAAAATCAATGAATGAGCCGGCAATCTGAACAGCGGACACCATGATGTATGCAATCAGCCCAAGCAGAAGCCCGACCATTGCTTCTTTCACCGCAAGCATCATATAAAGACCGTCTATGTCTAGTGCTGGCGGTTCTTTTATGGTGCTAAAACTAATGACAGCTAAAAACAGTGAGAATCCAACTCTGTGTACAGCTGGGATCGTTCTATGCGCTAAAAGCGGTACTGTCACAAAAAAAGCGGTGATCCGAATAAAAACTAAAAGAAAAGCAGGGAATAATTCTATGATTGACATCGCTTGTTAACCTGCAAATCGATCTAAATTCGAGAACAGCTCTGTCGTAAAGGACACGATTGTTGAAAGCATCCATGGACCAAACACAACAAGCCCAATGAGTACAGCAACAATCTTAGGAATAAACGCAAGCGTCTGTTCTTGAATTTGGGTTGTCGCCTGAAACACACTGACAATCAGTCCCACAATAAGTGCGAGCGCTAGAAGCGGCCCACTCACAAGCAATACTACATACACTGATCTTTCAGCCATCGTAATGACAAATTCTGAACTCATGTTTTAAGCACCTACTCTAAAAGCTTTGCAGCAAAGATTTAACTATCAAATACCATCCATCGACTAAAACAAATAACAATATTTTGAAAGGGAGCGATATCATAACCGGCGGAAGCATCATCATCCCCATTGACATCAGAACACTTGCGACCACCATGTCAATAATTAAAAATGGAATAAAGATCATAAAACCAATTTGAAATGCCGTCTTTAATTCTGAAATGGCAAAAGCGGGAACCATCGCCGTTAATGGAATATCTTTAATCGATTCAGGTGTATCCATTTTTGCGTAGCTAAGAAATAAAGCCAAATCTTTCTGTCTTGTATGTTTACTCATAAACTCTTTAATAGGCACTTCGGCTTTTTCATACGCCTGATTTAACGTGATGTCATCATTTAAAAGCGGCGTCAGCGCCTCTTTATTAATCTGTGAGAACGTGGGAGCCATGATAAAAAATGTGAGAAACAAAGCAAGTCCAACAAGCACTTGGTTTGGCGGCATTGAGTTGGTTGCAAGTGATGTTCTGACAAATGAAAGAACAATCACAATCCGTGTAAAACAAGTCATTAAAATGAGAATGCCTGGTGCAACCGAAAATACAGTTAAAAGTAATAGAAGACGAACAGATGTGCTGATATTTCCTGCACCGCTGGAATTAAATAAATCGATAAACTCATTCATTTTGTTTCGGGCCTTTCTTTCTGACTTCTGATTGGGTCTTTTTCAATTCGGCTAGCTGCGCCTTTAAATTGGCTGAAAAAGAAGAAGTGGTCGGCTGATCATGTTTCTTTACCTGCGATGTGAATTTTTGAACCATTTTTGGTAAATCGGTTTTGCTTTCCATCGCTTCTTCATATTGTTTCACGATTGCTTCACATTCTTGTTCATCATCAATCTCTTTTAGCAGCTGGATTGAGTCTGCTACGCCGACAACTAATACTCTTTTGCCCACTTTGATCAGCTGGACTGAACGGTTTTGTCCGACTGTCGTTCCGCCAATATTTTCAACATATCGAAATGGTTTGAGTAAGCGGTTTTGCTTTCCAACAAATCTCACCAATCCATAAATAAGCAGGATGACAAAAAGTAAGGCACCAATCATTTTGACAAAATCCATAATGGAGACAGAAGAAGAGGGAACTTCTTCTGCCGGATTCGTTTGATTGTCAGTGGTTTTCTTCTCTGTATCCTTTTTGCTTTCTTTCTCACCTTTGAGCCAGTCATTCACTGTGCCATTCTCAGGATCTTTCGTTTCGGCAAACAGTGAGGCAGGCTGCATCGTCAAGAAAAGCATAAAACTGATCATTGCTATACATATCAAACGTTTTTTCAACAAATCTTACACCCTTTTTTAGCCTAACGTTTTATTAATTGCTTCAAGTACGCGGTCTGCCTGGAATGGCTTCACGATAAAGTCTTTTGCACCTGCTTGGATTGCGTCAATAACCATTGACTGCTGTCCCATAGCAGAACACATGATGATTTTTGCTGAAGCATCGATTTGTTTAATTTCTTTTAGTGCAGTGATTCCGTCCATTTCTGGCATGGTGATATCCATTGTGACAAGATCAGGAGATGTTTCTTTGTATTTTTCAACTGCTTGTGCGCCGTTTTCTGCTTCTCCTACTACATCAAATCCGTTTTTTACAAGAATATCCTTGATCATCATTCTCATGAATGCTGCATCATCTACGATTAATACCTTAGTAGCCATTTACTTATTCTCTCCCTATATGTTTGTTTATTTTAAATTAGAAAGTCTTTCTGACTGACTTAAAATATCAGTCACACGAACACCAAAGTTCTCATCAATGACAACGACTTCCCCTTTGGCGACGATTCGTTTGTTCACTAGAATGTCTACTGGCTCACCAGCAAGTTTGTCCAGTTCAATGATACTTCCAGCTGAAAGCTCAAGAACTTCTTTCACACTGCGCTGAGTTCTTCCAAGTTCCACCGTAATGGAAAGCGGAATGTCCATCAGCATATCAAGGTTTCCTAGCTGGCTTGTTGTATGCTGAGGCTCACTGAACGATTCAAATTCAACTGGCGCCACATTTACAGGTGCTGCCGGCTTTGGCTTTGCCTGTCTTTTCGGCGGTGCTGCTTGCTGCGCTGGGGCAGACTGCGTTTGCGGTGCTGCCGGCTGAGGTTCAGGTGCACTCACTTCTTCTTGAACCGGCGCTTCTTCTTGGGCAGGATCTGTTAATTCTGCAATTAAATCCTTCGCAAATGTAATAGGATAAAGCTGCATAATATTTGAATCGATGAGTTCACCTATTTTTAATCTGAAGGATACTTTGACAAGCATTTCTTCAGCTGGAATGCGGTCTGTCCCTTCTCCTTCTTTCACATCAAGTAATTCGACGCGCGGCGGAGAAATATCAATCTTTTTATTAAAGACAGTCGACATGGATGTCGCAGCAGAACCCATCATTTGGTTCATTGCTTCTTGTACTGCACTTAAGTGAATCTCACTTAAAGAAGGGTCAGCATTTGTCCCGTCTCCGCCCATCATTAAGTCCGCAATAACTGCTGCATCTGTTTGCTGGACGACAAGCAGGTTACTTGCGCTGAAACCTTCCGTATAATTCACTTCAATAGCGACATACGGATGAGGAAATTCCTCATTCAGCATACTTTTTTGAATCACTGTAACAGTTGGAGTTGTAATCTCCACTTTTTGATTTAATAGGGTTGAAAGTGCTGTTGCAGAGCTGCCAAATGAAATATTTCCGATTTCTCCAATGGCATCTTGCTCCATTGCAGAAAGGATTGTATCAGGCTCTATATCGTCATTGCTGCCTCCTTTAAGGAGCGCATCGATTTCGTCTTGTGATAATTTACTTCCGTTATTCTCCATCTTCTTCACCTCTTATGTCGTGATCTAGAATTTGAATCGCCTGTTTCCGATTCACGCGGCCGGCCTGTCCCAAGAATTTCGGTTTATTTCCGACCATAACAGTAAGAGGCGCATTTACTGGTTTGTCCAAGGCAATACAATCACCAATTTCCAAATTCAAAAACTCTTCCACCGTCATTTCCGATTGTCCCAGCTCTGCGACTACCGGTATTTTTGCCTTCATAATCCGTTTTTCAATGGCCTTTGTTTCTTGCTGTTTTGGTTCATTTCGTTCAGACTGCATCCAGTAGTGTACAGACAGCTTCGGAATAATAGGCTCTAATACAACGTGAGGAATACATAGGTTAATAACCCCGCTTACCTCGCCAATTTGTGTATTAAGAGAAATGACGACAACTGTTTCGTTTGGTGACACCATTTGAACAAACTGGGGATTTACCTCGAAATCTGCCATTTCAGGCTCGATGTCGGTTATGGACTGCCACGCTTCTCTGTAATTTTCCAAAGCTCCCTCAAACATGTTTGAGATAATCTTTGTTTCAATTTCTGTAAGTGATTCTGTCTTATTATGACTAATGCCAATCCCGCCCATCAGCCTGTCCATCATCGCATAGCCGATTGTTGGGTTTACTTCAAGCATGATTCTTCCTTCAAGCGGGCTGACATAAAATAAGTTTAATAATGTCATATTAGGAATCGAACGAATAAATTCTTCGTATGGTACTTGGTCAACCGAGCTGACAGTAATTTGAATATATGATCTTAGCTGCGCTGAAAAATGCGTGGTGAGCAGTCTAGCGAAGTTATCATGAATCCTTGTTAAACTTCGAATCTGGTCTTTTGAAAAGCGCAGTGCACGTTTAAAGTCATACACCTTCACTTTTTTCGTCGTTTCCTCTTTTTTCAGCTCTTCTGCATCCATTTCGCCTGTTGAGATGGCGGATAATAATGCGTCGATCTCATTCTGGGAAAGCACTTCTCCTGACATTTCTTCACCTCCATCGCGTTAATTAATCGCCTCTATTGCAGATTAAAGGAGGTTATGTATACTTCTTTCACCTTGCCATCTTGCAAATAGTTATTCACTTTGTTTTTGACTTGTGTTTTAAAATGTTCTCTGCCTTTTTTGCCATCAAGTTCATCTGCATTCGTGTCTGATAAAATGTCGATGACAGCATCTTTTACCTGGAAACTTCTTTTCTCAAGCTCTGATTTTGCTTTTTCAGAGTCCGTTTCAATATTCAGGACAAGTTTGACAGCATTTCCTTCAGATTTTAAATTGGTGATAATCTCAGGAATTTCAACAGAAGCTTTTACAACTTCATCTGCTGTTGGCTCTTTTTCGGCTTTTGCTTCGTCTGACCCATTCAGCAGAAAAAAGATGCCTGCTCCAATTCCGACGATGGCAATAATCATGATTAGCATTACTACGACTAATTTCTTCTTCATTCAAACTCCTCTATTCCTTGATTCAATGAAATGACTTGGATTTTTCTGTAGAAAGAAATGATTTTCTCTTGAAGCTGCTCTTCATCTTCTTTCACAACGAATTTCTTTCCATTGGCCAAAGTAATGGTCGTGTCTGGAAAACTTTCGATTTGCTCGATATGGAGAGCGTTCAGCATAAATCCTTTGCCATTTAATCTTGTCACTTCAATCATATTAAGCAGAGAAGCGAGCATCCGCTCCCCCTACCTCCTATCGTTTCAGATTCACAAGCTCTTGCAGAATTTCATCAGATGTTGTGATCGTTTTTGCATTCGATTGGAATCCACGCTGCGCGATAATCATTTCGGTAAACTCGTCTGTTAAATCAACGTTTGACATTTCAAGTTTCCCTGTTTGAAGTTCACCTGTTCCTTGAGTTCCAGGAGCGATGGCATTACTTGGCGCACCGGAACTGAGCGTTTGGCGGTATAGGTTATCCCCAATCTTATCTAATCCTCCTGCATTACTGAATGACACAAGTGATATTTGCCCAACAGTACGAGAAACGTTGTTCTCAACAACAGAAACGGTCCCATCTGGCCCTACACTAACACTTGACACATTGTCTCGTGGAACGTTGATTCTTTGCCCATCCATGCCAAGTAGATAGTTTCCATCAGGTGTTGCCAAATCCCCATTTGAATCAGGTTTGAAATTCCCTGTTCTTGTAAATAGGATTTCACCTTGCTTTTGAATACGGAAAAATCCATCTCCATTAATATAGAAATCAAATGGTTCGTCTGTATTTTGAGAAGAACCTGATTTCATGATTTTATCAATAGAAGATAAAGATGATCCTAAACCAACTTGTTTTGAGTTAATTGAACCAGAGTTGTTCGTTGGTCCACCTGAGCTTGAAATGGTTTGACTGACCATATCTTTAAACGTGATTCGGCTTTTTTTGTATCCGTGTGTATTGACGTTTGCTACGTTATTGGCTACCACATCTAATTTTGTTTGGAAGTTTTTCATTCCGCTAATTCCTGAGTAAAGTGAGCGTAACATTTATTTTCCTCCTCGAATTACTTCGTTTTTTCTCCAACTGCTGTAACATCCCAAGGGCTGATTTTCGTACCATCTTCTAAAACAAGTAAGTATTCATTGTCTATGTTTTTAACAGACTTCACAGTGCCCGATATCTCTTTATCATCCAATTTGCCCGATACTTCTTTACCAATCCAGCCTACATATGTCGTAAATGGATCTTGGTGTGCAACAAATGTAGACATGAGCTGATTCAGCTTGGTGATCGAATCGTTCATATTGGTTTGCTGTTCTAAAGATGAAAATGTCGCAAGCTGCGTGACAAACTCACGGTCATCAAGCGGGTTTGTCGGATCTTGGTTTTGAAGCTGCGTGAGCAAAATTTTCAAGAATTGATCTTTGCCAAGCGTATCTGTTTTCTTTTCTGCTTTTGAAGAAGTGTCTGCTTGTGCGGCTGTTCTATTCGTAGCATCAACTGTTGCCATTAGATCTCCTCCTCTTCTTCATCTGACCCAACAAGAGCGTCCAGTACATCTTGGAATTCTGCTTCCTGTTCATCAGTCTGCTGGGAATTCTGCCCTTTTGACTGCTGCTGCTTGTTTTCTTCGTTAAATTGTTGTCCAAATAACGGCTGCTCATTTGATTGAAGCGGTATATGGAAACGGTCCACTTGAACCGACATATTCGGAAGTGCCTGCTTGAGCTGCGGCAGATGATGCTCTAACAGCTCTTTCGCTGCTTGCGTCGAGGCTGTAATTTTACTCGCATACATACCGTTTTGCTTCGTTAGCTGAATGGTAATGAATCCAAGATTTTCTGGATTTAATCGAACGGTGAAGCGTCCGCTTGAATTGCCAAACGGCGTGAATTTCATTTGCTTCCACGTGTTTAGAATTTGCTGATCAACCGTTCCTGGCTTTTCATCAGTCGTTTGTGTCTGCTGAACAGGAGCCGCTGACTGCAGTTGGAAAAACTGCTTATGACCTGGCAAAAGTGTATGGGTCATTATTTTTTCAGAAGCTGGTGCAGCAGCGCTTTGTCCTTTCACGACTTCTTTTTTGATGAGCCACTCAAGAGATGCATTCCCTTTTGCCGGAGAAGCGAGTGTAGATTCTTGTTTTGGAGAGATTAGCTCTTTCAACTCTCCAAGTGAAATTTTCCACTCTTTGTCAGACCCTTTCGCATTCGCCATCATATGGTCGATTAACTGATTAAAGTGCTTTAGCTCACTTTGAGTCATCGAATTCAGCTTTGGCGTTGATCCCTGCGAGAAGAACTGCTCTTTTACTTGCTGAATGAGTTTTTCATCTACCCCGTTTTTCGAAAGAAAGTGGATAAAGTCTTGACCTTTTCCTTCAATATCCTGCACAAGTTTCGCATCAAAGCTGAGCGGCTGTTGATTGAGCAATTGATAGATGAAGAAGTGGACTTGTATGAGCTGTTCACTATGTTCAGAACCTGGCTTTTCCGCTTGATCACCGTAAATGGAAGATTCCATTTTTTGAAATAATTCTTCAAGTGATTTGAGATCGGATGATTCAAGCGTTTGACCTTGTAGTGTTTGAAGCGCACTTAGTAGGTCTGCGCTCATTCCTTCTTCAGGTGATTGCATCCATTTTTCAACAATTTGCATCGCATCATTGATAGAAAGAGAGGCTGCATCGGCTGTCTCAGCATGAACAGGACCGCTTTGAGCGCCTGCTCCGCTAAGTAATTGTTTAAACAAACCTCGTGCAGATGCCGCGCCGTCTCCTTTTAGCCCTGAAAGACCTTGAGAAGATTGCTGTAAGGCTCCAATATCCAATAGCTTCACTTATTGTCCACCCCCATTTTCACTTTCTTCTTTTTTGGCAAGCTCTTTTGTAAACGTTGCTGCCTTCTGAGGTGTCAGTTTTGCTAATATGTCTGTCAGTTTATTTTTGCTCAGCTCTTCAAGAATTTTTAACGCCTCTTTATCACTTAATTCTGATAAAATTTTGGCGGATTTTCCTGGGTCCATGCTTTCATAAATGCTGGCGACCTTTCCTTTTGTCTGCTGATTAGAGGATGCCGCTGCATCAGAGGACGTCCCTGCCGAGTTATTATCTGACGTGTTATTTGATGAGCTGTTATTGGATGAACTGTCATTGGCTGACGTATTCTTTACATCATTTTCAGATGTTTTTTCAAGTGAGTTGATTTTTTGATTCAGTCTTTTAATCTCTTCATCACTTGTTTTCAAATCTTTTTGTGCAATTTCGAGTTCATTTTTTTGCTCTTTAATGGTCTTTTTCAGTTCTTTTAACTCTGCATCGCTTTGATCATTAGGTGAAGATGACGTTTTTGAGGTGTCATCTGAACCAACTAAGCTGCTAATCACCGGAATGTTTTGGAGCGGTTTTTTTAGATTAAAACCTGCCATATAAAGGATCGTGCCAGTGACAATCACAAGCACAATCAATGGGATGATGACAATAAACAAGATCCATTGAAATTTCCCGCCACCTGATTCCTTCGTTTTTTCCTTCTTAGGCATTCATCTCGACTCCTAATGTCCTTGAAACATGAATTGGCTGATAGAGATATCATCCATTTCTTTCATTTCAATTGCCTTATGTTCAAGGGAGAACTTTTCAAATTGCTTTTCTTTCATTTTTTCAAACTTTTTAAACTCAATGTTTTTTTCAGTTAAATCAGATTGTTTTTCATTCATTTGATGGCGTTTCATGATCACAAGCTGCTGATAATGCTGAATGGTGTTATCTAAATTGGTCACAAATTGCTGGTAATGACGCATTTCTTGAACACTCATTCCACTTCTCAGCTTTTCTTCTTTGCTTTTTTCCATTAGTTCTTTTTTACTCATATTTTCATAGAGTTTTTCAGCAACTTGCTCAAATGCCGAAACGGATTGTTGGTATGCTGCGAGTGACTTGTCTTTTTCACTTTCTTTCAGTTCTAAGAGCTTTTGAAATTTGTATTGATATCTCACTGTTTTTCTCAATCCTCTCTATTCATCAAACTGAGCAATAAACTCACACTGTCTTCAATAGATACAGCCTCTTCTACATCCTGCTTCAAAAAAGAAATCAGGTGAGGGTAAGCCTGCATGGCCTCATCAATATCTTTGGAGGAGCCTTTTTTATATGCTCCAATATTAATGAGGTCTTCAGCGTTTTGATAAGTGGATAAAAGCTGGCGGAACCGGTTAGCCGCTTCCTTGTGATCATGACTTGCGATATTGCTCATGACACGGCTGATACTTTTCAAAATATTAACAGCGGGAAATTGTCCTTTGTTGGCTAAAGCACGATCAAGTACAATGTGACCATCCAGGATCCCCCTCACTGTATCAGCGATGGGCTCGTTCATATCGTCCCCATCAACAAGCACTGTGTAAAACGCTGTGATCGAACCAAGCTGATTTGTCCCAGTTCGTTCGAGCAATTTTGGCAGTATAGCGAACACTGAAGGTGTATATCCTTTTGTTGTTGGCGGCTCGCCAGTTGCGAGTCCTATTTCCCTTTGCGCCATGGCGACCCTTGTAACAGAATCCATCATGAACATGACATTTTTGCCTCTGTCCCTGAAATACTCCGCAATAGCTGTTGCTGTATACGCAGCTTTCAGTCTCGTCAGTGCAGGCTGGTCAGAAGTTGCAACGACAACAATGGATCGCTTCAGTCCTTCAGCACCTAAATCCTTTTCAATAAACTCACGAACTTCACGGCCACGCTCTCCAACAAGAGCAATGACATTCAGGTCTGCTTCTGTCTGCTTTGCAATCATCCCCATTAAGGTACTTTTTCCAACACCGCTTCCGGCAAAAATCCCGATCCTTTGACCAGTGCCAACTGTGAGCAGACTGTCAATGACTCTAACACCGACACCCATCTTTTCTCGAATAGGTGGCCTGTCCATTGGATTTGGGGGTGACTGATCTGTCGAAACAGGTGCAAGTCCTTTTGGAAGCATACTGCCATCAAGCGGATCACCGAAGGCATCAACGACTTCACCAATTAATCCAGTCCCTACTTTGACCTTCAGCGACTCACCCGTCGCTTCAACAAGACTTCCTGGTGAAATATTGGATGCTTCTACATAAGGCATGAGCAGAATGTTTTCATCTCTAAACCCTACGACCTCTGCTTTTATCGGATGGTGCTTGCTCCCTTTTTTATGAATGAGACATACATCACCGATCGAACTCTCCGGTCCCTTCGATTCAATCATCAGCCCAACCACTCGATTGACTTTACCAAATCGTTTATAAGGATCAGCGGTTTCAATCGTTTCTTTTAGTACATCCATTTTCATTTGTGATCACCTGAATCAATGACTTCTAATAATTTTTCTTTCAACTGATTCATTTGGATATCAACACTCGCTTCCACTTTTCCAAAACTTGTTTCTACGTAACAAGTTCCTTTTGGCGCTTTTTCATCCGAGTAAATGGCAAGGTGTGTATCCTTTTGAAGGATTCTAATCAATTCGTCTTTATATTCCATCACATGCTCGTAATGTTCAGGGTCAACATAGATGGAAATATCATCATATTCTTTCACTTCTGAAATGACTTGCTTCACAAGAGCCAAAAATTGATCTTTCGTGTCCTCAGCTGCATTCCAAACGCGTTTGGCGAGTTCAAAAGCGAGTTCCACAATTTGCTCAGCAGAGCTTTCAATTTTTTCTTCGTAGTCCTGCCTTGCAAGACTGACGATGTCATTTGCTTGATCAAGAGTAGCTTGGTACTGCAAATTCGCATCTGCTTCGCCCTTTTGGAAGCCGTCTTGATAACCTGCTTGTTTCGCTTCTTCAATGAGCTGCATTCTTTCTTCTTCAAAATCAGTCCGGCGCTGATTGATTTCAGCCATTGTTTTTTCCAGCTCACTGTTTGCTTGTTCTAATATGCGGCTCGCTTGATCTTCTGCATCACTGAGTACAAGCTGCGATGCTTCGGTTTCATTGACAAGCTCTTCTTCGTGATGTTCTCTTTTAAAGTTTACTTGCTGTAAAGGAATCGTTTGCCGTCCTTGTTCAGGAATAACAGATGTTTCATGTTTGATAATCCTAGACAATGATATCGTCTCCTCCGCCTCGAGCTATGACGATTTCTCCAGCTTCCTCAAGTCGTCTTACGATGCTGACAATACGGGTTTGTGCTTCCTCGACATCTCTAAGCCGGACAGGCCCCATAAACTCCATTTCTTCTTTGAATGTTTCGACCATCCGCTGTGACATGTTGCGGAAGACAATTTCTTTGACCTCTTCGCTTGCCACTTTGAGTGCGAGCAATAAGTCATCATTTTCAACATCTCTGATGACGCGCTGAATCGCTCTGCTGTCAAGAGTGACAATATCTTCAAAGACAAACATACGTTTCTTAATTTCATCCGCAAGCTCTGGATCTTGAATTTCAAGTGTGTCTAAAATGGTCTTCTCAGTAGCACGGTCTACACCATTTAGCACTTCTACAACCGCTTCGACTCCGCCCGTTTGCGTATAGTCCTGCGTAAAGGTTGAAGAAAGCTTTTGTTCAAGAATACGTTCCACCTCATTGATGATCTCTGGAGATGTGCGGTCCATTAAGGCAATACGTCTCGCAACCTCAGTTTGTACTTCCTCGCCTAACTCAGATAAAATTTGCCCAGCCTGCACTGGATCCAGGTAGGAAAGGATAAGTGCAATCGTTTGTGGATGCTCATGCTGGATAAAGTTTAAAATTTGTTCTGGCTCAGCCTTTCGAGCAAAATCAAATGGTTTCACTTGAAGAGAGGATGTCAGCCTGTTTAAGATGCTGTCCGCTTTATCCTCACCAAGCGCTTTTTCAAGCACTTGTCTTGCGTACATAAGACCGCCCTGCGATATGTAGTCCTGCGCGATGGCAATGCTGTGAAACTCTTCGATGACTTCATCTTTTTTAGCAGTATCTACACTTCGTACATTGGAAATTTCTAATGTTAATTTTTCTATTTCGTCTTCAGACAGATGTTTGTATACAGATGCTGACACGTCTAGCCCTAAGGAAATCATTAGGATTGCTGCTTTTTGTCTGCCTGTTAGTCGATTTGGATCTTTTCTCGACATGTGTATTCCTCCTAATCCTCGGACAGCCAGCTGCGTAGCAATTTAGCAAAGTCTTCTGGTTTTTCTTTTGCCATTTTTTCAAGCTGATTTTTTCTCACCATTTCTTCTGTTTCTGGTTCAGTGTCGATATCAGGAACATCGATTGGTGTACGTTCATCAAACTCAAACTCTTCTTCTTCATCTCTTCTACGCTTGCGTACAAGAAGAATGATAAGAGCGATAATTGCAAGTAGGAGCACACCGCCTACAATATAAACCCAGATTGGAATATTGTTTGAAGGGTTATCTGCCGCAGTTTGCTGTTTACCGTCTAATTTTGATACAGATAAAACGATTTTGTTATCTAAGTCTGCTTGAGTGAGCGCTTGACCATTTGTGTATTCTTTATCAATCGATGTGCTAATGATCGTTGAAAGAATCTTTTTGATATCATCTTGTCTTTCAGCCGTTAAAGAGTTTACATCGTTTGCAGTTGGTGGTTCGACCAATGCTTGAATGCCAACATCTCTGATTTTATAAGGACTTTCTTTGATATCTTTATGAATGCGGTTGACTTCATAATTGATACGATCTTCGCTCTTTTCGTAATCTCCGCTTCCATTCGCTCCATCGGCACCTTGATAATTTGTGACATCATCGTCACCTGTTCCAGCGGTGCCTCCAGCTGCTGCGCCATTACCTGAATAAGTTTCAGCAATCTTTTCAGCGCTGACAGCAATTCCCTGCATGTTTTCTTTATCAACAGGTTCTACAAGGTCTTCTTTTCTTTTTTCTTCAGTAAAATCAATGTCTGTTGTGACCGATACAGCCACTTTATCTTGACCCATCATTGTTCCAAGCAGCTGCTGAATTTTTCTTTGAAGATTCTTTTCGATTTCCTCTTTTTTCTGCTGCTGTGCATCCATTCCACTTGCATAGGAATCGGAGCTGGTGTTTAAGTCGTAGTAGTTGGAATCTTGGTCCATAATGACAATGTTTTCTGTTTTTAAATTCGGCACACTTTTTGAAATAAGATGATAAAGGCCTTTTACTTGCTGCGGTGTGAGCGTGTAGCCTGGCTCAACTTGCAGCACAATGGATGCTGATGCATTACTTTGCTCTTCTCCAACAAAAACGGAATCTTTTGGCAGGTTAATCATCACTTTTGAATCTTTAATCCCATCAATCGTGTTGATCAGATTGGATAGTTCTGTCTGAGTTGCGTCTACTTTCAGAACATCAAATTCATTATCTGTTAAACCGAAGCCTGAATTGTTTGCAAAGAAGGAATAATCAATGTTGCCTGTCTTAGGGAGCCCTTCAGATGCGAGTGTTACTTTTAAAGAATCTGCTTGCTTTTCTGGAACGAGAATCGTTGTTCCATTGTTTGCAAGTTCCGATTTAACGTTTTTGCCATCTAGTTCCTGTTTGATTTGTCCAGCTTCTGCCTCAGACAAGTCTCTAAAGAGCGGAACCATTTTTTCAGAAGAAGCAAAGATGCTAACAACCGTAATAATGATTGCTAGGGCAGCAACGCCGCCAATCATGAGTATTTTTTGTAATTTTGATCGATTTCGCCAAAACTCAACTGTTTTTGTTCTTAATTGCATTAAAGTACGATTCATCTTAACCCCCGGTCATTCCATTCAGTCTTTTTTTGTCCACCAGCACCTCCTACATCTGCATTCTCATAATCTCTTGGTACGCTTCGACTGCTTTATTTCGAAACTCTGTTGCAGCTGTGAGTGTAACACTCGCTTTTTGTGAAGCAATCATGACTTCATCGAGATTGACATCTTTTCCTTGTGCAAGCGCATTTGTATACTGGTCTGATTTCAGCTGTGATTGATTTAATGCCTCAATGGAATTCTTCAGCACATCAGAGAAATTCGTTTGACTTTTAGGTGCAGCCGCCTGAACGGGCGTTGCATTCGTCAATTCACTTGCTTGCTGAGCAGTTTGAAGCTGGAAAGGAGATATTGCATTAACCAATTATTTTCACCTTACTTTCCTATTTCTAAAGCTTTCATCAGCATGCTTTTATTCGCATTTAGAGCAGTCACGTTTGCTTCATATGATCTTGAGCTGCTGATGAGGTCGACCATTTCTTTTAATGGATCGACATTTGGTGTTTGAACATATCCATTTTCATTGGCATCGGGATTTGTAGGATCATATTGAAGGTTGAATGGAGTTTCGTCTTCAGTAATCTTTGTTACTTTGACGCCGTTTCCTAATTTGCCGCTCGAATTCATACTTGAGTTCAATATAGATGAAAACGATTCACCTGACGGCTGTAATGTGACAAGCTTACGTCTATAAGGCTCCCAGTTGCCATCAACCTGTTTAGCTCTTGTTGTATCCATATTTGCAAGGTTTGAGGATACAACGTCCATTCTGAGCCTCTGTGCCGTTAATGCTGAGGCCGAAGCGTTCACTCCTGAAAAAATCGACATCACTTACCTCCTGTCAAAACTGTTTTAAGAGAATTGAATTTCCCGCTCATTCTTTCCACCAGCGCATTATACTGAATTTGGTTTTTAGCGAGTTCACTCATCTCTTGATCAATATCGACATTATTTCCGTTTTCTTGATATGAAGTACGGTTGCTCGAAACAACTGAATAATTAGACCCTGTTTTAGAAAAATCAATGTGACCTTGGTATGTTTTTTTAGCATCTAATTTGATTGACGCATCATTTAGCATGTCATGGAATGTGACGTTTTTCGACTTGTAGTTCGGTGTGTCTATATTTGCGATATTATTGCTTATGACTTTTTGCTTAACATTCGCTCTGCCCAAGGCATTCTCAAGGTTGCTTATCGTTCCAGAAAATATATCCAAAACCATATACCTCCAATCATATGTATTTCATTCCATTTAATCATGTCGAGATTTGTAAAACCATATGTTCATTGTAAGAAATAATAGGATTAAAGTCTATGATGTATATGTAAAAAAAACTCGTAATATATATCTATTTTACGAATAGGTATAAAGACCTAGATTCAAAGCACTACAGATTTGTAAGGGGTTTCTTGGAAAAAAGAGTGACATTTTTCGGACAAATCCTCATTTTTTCACATAAAAAAACCCTTTTCAGCATTTATTTCGGCCAAAAAGGGTTTTTGATTAATGAGATTTTAAATTTTCGAGTTCAATTAAAAATTTGTTGTTTAACACTTTGATGTACGTTCCCTTCATTCCAAGAGAACGAGATTCAATCACGCCTGCACTTTCTAACTTACGTAAGGCGTTTACGATCACTGAGCGCGTGATCCCTACACGGTCTGCAATTTTACTTGCAACGAGAAGACCTTCGTTTCCATCCAGCTCTTCAAAAATGTGCTCAATCGCTTCAAGCTCACTGTAGGAAAGAGAGCTAATCGCCATTTGAACAACCGCTTTACTTCTTGCTTCTTCTTCGATTTCCTCTGCTTTCTCGCGAAGAATCTCCATTCCAACAACTGTTGCCCCGTATTCAGCAAGAATTAAATCATCATCTGTGAATGTATCTTGTAAGCGGGACAGGATTAACGTACCTAAACGATCTCCTCCGCCGATAATTGGAACAATTGTTGTTAAACCTGATTGGAATAAGTCCCGGTTTTCAATCGGGAAAGCTGTATATTCACTGTTAATATCAAGGTTTGAAGACGTTTCAGGGACATTGAATAGACTCTTTGTATATTCTTCAGGGAACTGACGATCTTCAAGCATTTTTTTCATACGTGCATTTTCGATCTGTTGATTAATGGAGTAGCCAAGAAGCTTTCCCCTTCTGCTTAATACGAAAATGTTTGAATCAATGACATCTCTCAGTGTTTCTGCCATTTCTTTGAAATTAACTGGTTTCCCCGCTGCATCTTGCAGCATTGAGTTAATAATCCTTGTTTTTTGTAGTAACGCCATAATAATGATCCTCCTAGATTACTTTATTCATTTGTTAAAGTATAAATTGACTTAAATCTTTGTTATTTGCAATCTTTCCTAGCTTCTCTTCGACATACTGAGGTGTAATGGTCACTGTCTCCATCGTAATATCAGGCGCCTCAAATGAAAGCTCTTCAAGCAGCTTCTCAAGTATGGTATGAAGCCTTCTTGCACCGATGTTATCTGTCTCCTGATTGACATGATAAGCCACTTCGGCAATCTTATGAATAGCATCGTCAGAAAATTCAAGAGATATACCTTCTGTTTCAAGTAAAGCTTTATATTGCTTTAATAATGCATTATCTGGTTCCGTTAAGATTTTCACAAAGTCTTCTATACTTAATTTATCTAATTCTACACGGATTGGGAAGCGTCCCTGAAGCTCTGGAATCAAATCTGATGGCTTTGCCATATGAAATGCACCTGCTGCAACAAACAGCACATGATCAGTTTTAACGGCACCATATTTTGTCATCACAGTTGAACCTTCTACAATCGGTAAAATATCACGCTGAACCCCTTCACGAGAAACATCTGCAGATGATGCACCACCGCTTTTGGCGATTTTGTCGATTTCATCGATAAAAATAATTCCTTGCTGCTCTGCTTTGTAGACCGCTTCCTGACTGACTTCATCCATATCAATCAGTTTTGAAGCTTCCTCAGCCGTTAACGCCTTTCTAGCTTCTCTGACAGTCAGCTTTCTGCGTTTTTTCTTTTTAGGCATGAGATTGCCAAGCGCATCCTGCATGTTCATACCCATTTGCTCCATACCCGAGCCTTGAAGCATATCAAACATGGAAGGCTGCTGTTCTTCTACTTCGATCGTGACGTAATGATCTTCAAGTTCTCCCATAGCCAGCTGATGAGCGATTCGCTTTCTTGTCGATTCGAGTTCCACTTCTTCATTTGAATGATCTCGATCACGGTCATCTTCATCAGAACCGCCAAACAGCATCTCAAACGGATTTTTCACAGACTGGCTTTTTTTCTTGCCAGGAACAAGTAAATGAACAAGACGTTTATTTGCTTGTTTTTCTGCTTCCTCTTGAACATCTTTCATCTTTTCTTCTTTGACGAGTCTAATCGCTGTTTCAACTAAATCTCTCACCATGGACTCTACGTCACGGCCGACATAACCCACTTCAGTAAATTTCGTCGCTTCCACTTTAATAAAAGGCGCACCAGAAATTCGAGCAATTCTGCGGGCAATTTCTGTTTTCCCCACACCTGTTGGACCGATCATTAAAATGTTCTTAGGAACGACTTCATCCTTTAGCTTATCATGCAAAAGATTTCTTCTGTAACGGTTTCTTAAAGCCACCGCCACTGCTTTTTTCGCATCAAGCTGACCAATGATGTATTGATCAAGCTTTTCAACTATCTCTCTTGGGGTGAACGGCTTTTTCTCCATACGTCTCATGTCCTTTCTATTCAAGCTCTTCTAAAGTGATTTGATCGTTCGTGTAGACACAGATTTCTCCGGCCGTTTCAAGAGCGGCCTTTGCAATTTCTCTCGCTGAGAGATGATCACCTGCATGGGTTTTGAGTGCTCTCCCGGCGCTAAGCGCATAGTTGCCGCCTGAGCCAATGGCCAAAATCCCATCATCTGGTTCGATGACCTCTCCCGTTCCAGAGACAAGCAGGATGCTTTCTTTGTTCATGACGATGAGCATAGCCTCAAGCTGCCTGAGCATCTTGTCACTTCGCCATTCCTTCGCTAGTTCTACGGCTGCCCGCTTTAAATTACCACCATATTCTTCAAGCTTTGTTTCAAACTTTTCAAAGAGTGTAAAAGCATCGGCTACTGAACCTGCAAAACCTGCAAGCACCTTGCCTCCGAAAAGACGGCGCACTTTTTTTGCTGTGTGTTTCATCACGACAGCCTGCCCGAAAGTGACTTGACCGTCGCCAGCCATTGCACTTTTTCCTTTATGCTGAACGGCAAAGATGGTTGTTGCATGAAATGATGACATGAAAAAACCTCCTTTTAGGATCGTTTAAAAGCCCTTGGGTGATGAGACATGTACGTGTTTCTTAAAGAATCTTTTGATACATGCGTGTACACCTGTGTAGATGATAAATTTGAATGACCGAGAAGTTCTTGAACACTTCTCAAATCCGCCCCCTCGTTTAAGAGATGCGTGGCAAAGGTGTGCCTTAACATGTGAGGATGGATATGTAATGTACCTGACGCCTTTTTCATTAATTCAGTGAGAATGAATCGTACACCTCGGTCTGTAAGAGGCGTCCCGCGCTGATTCAAAAACACATGAGTATCAGCGCGGTCTTTCCCTTTAGATTTCAGCTTCTGCCTTCCATCCTCTAAATAAGTAATGAGCGCTTCATGAGCATATGACCCGAAAGGAACATACCGCTGTTTACTGCCTTTCCCATGAACAAGCACTGTATCCATCGATAAATCAAGATCAGATTCTTTTAATGAACATAACTCACTGACCCTCATACCTGTTGCATAAAGAAGTTCTAAAATAGCTTGATTTCTTTGCCCAAGCGGTGTGCTGACATCAGAAACTGTAAAAAGCTCTTTTAGTTCCTCTTCATACAAAAATGAAGGAATCCGCTTATCCTGCTTTGGTAAGCTAACGAGTAAAAAAGGATTTTCTTTCACAAGCTGTTCTCTTAATAAAAATTTATAAAAGCTGCGAAGCGCAGAGACTTTCTTACTAATCGTTCTTCTTGTCAGGCCTTTTTCATAAGCTTCTGTTAAATAAATTCTCGTATCTTGATAGGATACCTCTTCAAAACCGTCTATTCCTTGAATGTTCATAAATCTGACAAACTCTTCAATGGCTTCTGTATATCCTGAGATCGTTAAAGCTGAATAGTTTTTTTCAATTTGCAGATATTCAATGAATAAGTGGACAAGACGCTGTTTATTCGTCATTTTTACACCTCTTTAAGGCTTTTAAATGGTATCACATATCGTGCTTTCCGTGCAATGTTTTACTACAGAGATTTCGAAATAGTTTGAATAGTTTCGATTGCGCGCTTAGCGTACTCTGCATAACGTTCTTGTTTGTTTTTAATTCGAACTCCTAGATCTTTCAGCAAACCAAAGTTCGCATTCATCGGCTGGAAGCTTTTCTTGTTTGTCGATGTGATGTAGTGAGCCATACTGCCAATCGCCGTTTCCTCAGGAAGTGTCACAAGCTCTTCTCCTTTGACAAAACGAGCAGCGTTAATGCCAGCCACAAGTCCGGACGCTGCGGACTCAACATACCCTTCAACGCCTGTCATTTGCCCGGCAAAAAATAGGTCATCTCTATTTTTAAACTGATAAGTCGGTCTTAAAAGACTTGGCGAGTTAATAAATGTATTACGGTGCATCACCCCGTAACGAACAATCTCTGCTTCTTCAAGGCCTGGAATCAAACGGAATACTTCCTTTTGATCGCCCCACTTCAGATGTGTCTGGAAGCCAACGATGTTATATAAAGTACCTGCTGCATCATCCTGTCTTAATTGAACAACAGCGTAAGGTCTTTTTCCTGTTTTCGGATCTTCCAGTCCTACTGGCTTCATCGGACCAAACAGCATCGTTTTCTTTCCTCTTTTCGCCATGACTTCAATTGGCATACAGCCTTCAAAGAAGATTTCTTTTTCAAATTCTTTTAATGGCACAGTTTCAGCAGAAATGAGCGCCTCATAAAAACGATCGAATTCTTCTTCTGTCATTGGACAGTTTAAATAAGCGGCTTCTCCTTTGTCATAGCGTGATTTCAAGTACACCTTATCCATATCAATGCTGTCTTTCTCTAGAATAGGTGCCGCTGCATCGTAGAAATAGAGATATTCTTCTCCTGTTAACGATTTTAATTCTTTTGAAAGTGCTTCTGATGTCAGCGGACCAGTCGCGATAATTGTCGGACCTTCTGGAATGCTCTGCACCTCTTCTTGAAAGACAGTAACATTCGGATGATTTTTCACGCGGTCTGTCACGTTTGCTGCAAATTCATGACGGTCTACTGCAAGCGCACCGCCAGCAGGAACTGAGCTTTCATCTGCTGCTGCGATAATAGCTGAATCTAAATGACGCATTTCTTCCTTTAATACACCTACTGCATTCGTCAAAGCATTCGCACGCAGTGAGTTGCTGCATACAAGCTCCGCAAATTTATCTGTGTGGTGAGCCGGCGTTTGTTTCACAGGTCTCATTTCATATAAATTGACTTTAATTCCTCGTTTAGCGATTTGCCATGCAGCTTCACTTCCAGCTAAACCGGCTCCGATCACATTTACAAATTGACTCATTGTACAACTCTCCTATTTCGTAAGGTCTGTTTGATGACATAAAAAAGCAGGTGAACAAGGCTGCTCACCGCTATTTTTGTTGTTCCTCTTTATAATCACAGTTGACACATTGAACTTGAACGCCTTTTTTCAGCTTTTTCTCTACAAGCATATTTTCGCATTTTGGACACTTTCTTTCAATTGGTTTGTCCCAAGAGACGAATTCACACTCTGGAAAACGATCACAGCCGTAAAAAATGCGGCGTTTTTTCGATTTTCGTTCAACAATGTTTCCTTCATGACATGACGGGCATTTGACACCGATATCTTTGACAATTGGTTTTGTGTTGCGGCAGTCAGGAAAGTTAGAGCACGCCATGAACTTGCCGTATCTACCCATTTTGTACACCATCGGATGTCCGCACTCTTCACAATCAACACCTGCGTATTCCGGCTCAATCTCAACTTCTTGCATCTCTGCTTCAGCTTTTTCTACCCGTTTTGCAAAGTCTTGATAGAAGCTGTCGATAATACGAACCCATTCGATCGTACCTTCTTCAACACTATCAAGTTCCTTTTCCATTTTCGCTGTAAATTCAACGTTAATGATTTCAGGGAAGAATTCAATGATTAAGTTGAGTACAATCTCTCCAAGCTCTGTCGGAGTAAATCGTTTATTATCAAGTGCGACATAGCCGCGCTTTTGAATTGTATCTAATGTTGGTGCATACGTAGATGGACGGCCTATACCGAGCTCTTCAAGTGTTTTGACCAATCTTGCCTCAGTGTAACGCGGAGGCGGCTGTGTGAAGTGCTGCTCAGGTTCGATGTCTTTTGAAAGAACTGTGTCCCCTTCTTTCAGATCAGGAAGCATTTTGTCCTTTTCCTCTAGCTGGTCGTCCTTTCCTTCCACATAAACCTTCATAAACCCAGGGAATTTTACTTTACTGCCATTCGCACGGAAAGTAAGACCGTTATGATCAAGGTCCACACTCATTGTATCAAGAACAGCCGGAGCCATTTGGCTGGCCACGAATCGTTCCCAAATCAATTTGTACAGACGAAGCTGATCGCGGCTTAGCACGTGCTTGACATCTGCCGGTTTTCTTAACGTCGAAGTCGGACGGATGGCTTCGTGAGCATCTTGTGCATTTTCATTCTTTTTAGCTGTTCGTTTTGTTGTGTTTAAGAAATTCTTGCCGTACGTCTGATCAATGAAGGCAGATACTTCTTCAATCGCTGTATTGGAAATACGTGTTGAGTCCGTTCTCATATATGTAATGAGACCGACTGTACCTTCTTTACCAAGATCAATTCCTTCATATAATTGCTGTGCAATCATCATTGTCTTTTTCGCACGGAAGTTTAATTTTCTTGCAGCCTCCTGCTGTAAAGTAGAAGTCGTAAACGGAACAGCTGGATTACGTTTACGCTCTTTTTTCGTTACTTTCTCTACAGAGAATTTGCTTCCCTTTAATTTCGAAAGGATTTCTTTTACATCTTCTTTTGTTTTCAATGGATGTTTTTTGCCATTGAGGCCAAAGAAACTCGCTTCGAAGCTTTCTTTTCCTTTTAGGAATGTACCGTCAATTGTCCAGTATTCTTCTGGTTTAAATTCATTAATTTCATTCTCGCGATCAATAATCAGGCGGAGTGCAACTGATTGAACACGTCCGGCACTTAAGCCCTTCTTCACTTTCTTCCATAAAATCGGACTGATTTTATACCCAACGAGACGATCTAAGATCCGTCTTGCCTGCTGCGCATCAACTAAGTCCATATTGATCATACGTGGATGCTTAAAGGAATCTTTAATCGCATCCTTTGTAATCTCGTTAAAAACAACGCGGCAGTCAGAAGAGAGGTCAAGGTCAAGGCTGTGTGCTAAATGCCAAGCAATCGCTTCTCCCTCTCTATCGGGGTCAGCTGCGAGATAGACTTTCTTTGCTTTTTTCGCTGCTGTTTTTAATTCTTTTAAAACTGGGCCTTTCCCGCGAATCGTAATATATCTCGGTTCAAAGTCATGCTCAGTGTCAACACCGAGCTGACTTTTCGGTAAATCCCTTACGTGCCCCATTGAAGCTTTTACTTTATACTTTTTTCCTAAATAACGCTCAATCGTTTTCGCCTTTGCTGGCGACTCAACGATGACTAAATAATCAGCCATACTCAAAATCCCCCTTAAGAGGTGTTCTCTCTTTATACATTTCACAATTCATATTTATGTTAATTGCACCTATCTAACAGGCAATCACTAAAAATTCTTTATGATGAACATCATTATAAACACGAAAAACAAAGTGTAAACTTAAATCCTCACTATTATTAAATATTCCGATGTCTTTTGTCAAACGATATTTTTATGAGAGTTCAGTATATTGAACGCTGTGGAAGGAGAATTCCTCTAAAATATCCTTTGTGGAATGAACAAGCTTTGCCCCCTGCTGAATGAGTCTTGCCGGACCTGTGGAATTAGAATCAAAGATGGATCCGGCAATCGCAAATACTTCTTTGCCTTGCTCAAGCGCTTGATAGGCTGTAATAAGAGAACCGCTCTTTTCTTTGCACTGAATCACGATGGTCCCTTTCGTCAATGCACTAATTAAACGATTTCTCATTGGAAAATGCCACTTTTCTGGTTTGACATAAGGCGGGTGCTCTGACAAAAGCAAATGATGTTCACCCATGTATTGAGCCATTTGCGCATGTTCTTTTGGGTATACATGCTGAAAGCCGCCTGCTATAATGCCGATTGTTTTCCCTTTTTTCCTGATGCACTCTTTATGTGCCAGTCCATCGATTCCTTTAGCTAAACCACTGACAATCATCCACTCTTCCTTGACAAGCTCACCAACAATTTTCTTCACACATGCTTCTCCATAAGTCGATGGAACTCGCGTGCCGACTACACCTAAACTTTTTTCTACATTTAAATATGATACGTTTCCTTTTAGGAATAACACAGGGGGAGGATCATAAATATTTTTTAGTGTGCTGGGATATAAGGGTGATGTGATGGGAATCATGTGAATGTTTTGCTTTAAATAGGCTTGAACGATGTGTTGAAACATGGGGAATTCATTTTCTTCAGCTTGTTTTAAGCGGGTAAAGTCGATCGTTTGTAATGCTCGATCCTGTTTAAAATGATGTGTTTCTTCATTTATATATAGTTCAGGATCGACTTTCCACCATTTTGTTAATAATGAGGGTGAGATGAGGCCTTTTAAGCGGTGAAAAATCATTCTTTCGGACACGTTGTACATACCATTCCTCCAGTTTAAGATAGAAAGAAGAAGACTTGTCAAAGAACAAGTCTTCTTGTGTCATTAATGCGTTTTACAAGCTTCGAAGAGATTCTTCTCTTTTAATACTTTAATCAATGTTTCTCCCATGACAGATGGTGTTTCTGCCACTTCAATTCCACATTCACGCATTGTTTTTACTTTTTCATCAGCTGTTCCTTTACCACCAGAAATAATGGCACCAGCATGTCCCATACGTTTTCCTGGAGGCGCCGTTTTACCGCCAATAAAGCCAACGACTGGTTTTGTCATATTTGCTTTTACCCATTCAGCTGCTTCTTCTTCAGCTGTACCGCCGATTTCACCGATCATTATTACAGCATGTGTTTCAGGGTCTTCATTGAATGCTTTTAACACATCAATAAAGTTTGTCCCATTTACCGGGTCCCCCCCGATTCCTACAGCTGTCGATTGACCAACGCCAGCTTCTGAAAGCTGATGTACCGCTTCATATGTAAGCGTTCCAGAACGAGAAACAACACCCACATGACCTTTTTTATGAATGTAGCCAGGCATGATACCAATTTTACATTCTTCAGGTGTGATGACACCTGGGCAGTTTGGTCCAACTAGTCTTGTCTTTTTCCCTTCCATATACCGTTTCACTTTGACCATGTCAAGCACTGGAATATGTTCTGTGATACAAATGACGAGATCGACTTCTGCGTCAACAGCCTCTAAAATGGCATCTGCCGCAAATGGTGCTGGTACATAGATAACAGAAGCGTTCGCTCCAGTAGTCTGAACTGCTTCAGATACAGTATTAAATACAGGAACTCCTTCTACTTCAGTTCCACCTTTTCCAGGTGTGACACCACCAACAATATTTGTTCCGTACTCAATCATTTGTTTTGTATGGAACAATGCGGTTGAACCGGTAATCCCCTGAACAATTACTCTCGTATTTTTATTAATAAATACACTCATTTAGGTTCCCTGCCTTTCTGCTCTACTTGACTAAAGATACAATCTTTTCTGCCCCGTCAGCCATAGACTCAGCAGAAGTGATATTTAAGCCTGAATCACTCAGGATTTTCTTCCCTAATTCAACGTTTGTTCCTTCAAGACGTACAACAAGTGGTAATGTTAAGCCGACTTGTTTCGTCGCTTCAACAACACCTTCTGCAATCACATCACATTTCATGATGCCGCCAAAAATATTCACGAAAATCCCTTTGACATTTTGATCAGATAAAATGATTTTAAATGCTTCCGTTACTTTTTCAGCTGTTGCACCGCCGCCAACATCTAGGAAGTTTGCAGGGTCCCCGCCGTAATGCTTGATGATATCCATTGTAGACATCGCAAGACCTGCTCCATTGACCATACAGCCAATATTTCCATCTAAAGAAATGTAGCTTAAGTCATATTTAGATGCTTCAATTTCTTTTGGATCCTCTTCATCAAGGTCACGGTATTCTAATATATCTTTTTGTCTATATAAGGCATTACTATCAAAGTTTAATTTTGCATCAAGTGCCATGACTTTTCCATCGCCTGTTACAACAAGTGGATTAATCTCAGCAATTGAACAATCTTTTTCAATAAACGCATTGTAAAGGCTTGTCATAAACTTAACAGCTTGGCCAACTAATTTTGTTGGAATATTAATTTTAAATGCCACTTCTCTCGCCTGATAGCCTTGCAGACCAATCGCTGGATCGATGACCACTTTGACGATTTTTTCTGGCGTTTTTTCTGCTACTTCTTCAATTTCAGTACCGCCTTCTTCAGATGCCATCAATACAATTCTTGATGTCGCTCTGTCCAAAACTAGTCCAACATAGTATTCCTTTTGAATATCGCAGCCTTCTTCAATAAGTAAGCGTTTTATTTCGCGCCCTTCAGGCCCTGTTTGATGTGTGACAAGTGTCTTGCCGAGCAATTCCTCTGCAAACCCTTTCACTTCATCTTTCGTTTTTGCAATTTTTACCCCGCCTGCTTTACCACGGCCGCCTGCATGAATCTGTGCTTTTACGACAGATACAGAGCTCCCTAGCTCTTCTGATGCTTTCACTGCTTCATCAGGTGTAAATGCTACTTTACCATTTGGAACTGAAACCCCATATTTTCTTAGGATTTCTTTTCCTTGGTACTCATGGATATTCATTTCCCATCCTCCCAACATATGTAGAAACAAAAATTATAAAATAGACTGCGCTTTCATTTTAAAGAATAAAAAAGAGAATGTCTAGGGTTCTATGTAAAATCGTAAAATCCTTCTAAACATTCAAACTTTTATTTTATTAAAAATATAAATTTTTCAGCCAAATCACTTATTTTACCTTATTTTTTCATTTTTTGATCTAACCTGTAGATAAACGAAAAAATTTCTGCTACAGTATCGTATAACGCTTCAGGGATCTCCTCATCTAATGTTAAGTGGCGCATGAGTTCGACTAAATTACGGTCTTCCTGGATTGGGACTCCCGACTTTTTTGCTTCTTCAATAATATGATCTGCCACATAGCCGCTGCCTGTTGCAACGACTTTTGGCGCCTTTTGTTTTTCTTCATCGTAATGCAGAGCGACCGCTCTTCTAAGCGGTTTTGAATCCTTCATACTCGTAAGTCCAGCCCTTTCTCGCTGATTTTATGAAAGTGTTCATCTAGAAATAAAGACGGATCTACTGGCTCTTGTCTCTTTTTTGCTGTAATTCCCGTTAAACTGTATCCTAGCGCATTTAAATTCTCTCGAACAGCCGGAATCATTGGATTAATGGTGCCTTGCAGTTCATGGGCTGTCTCGACTGTAATGGACATGACCTTTTGCTGAATCGTACAGTCTATCAAGGTTTCTTCAAGGTTTTCCATGTTTAAATAAAACATGAGGCGGCACTGAGAAATATCAATAGAGCCATCCTTTTTCTTATGTCCTTTTAGAATAAAGGTTAAATCTTGAACACTATGTTTTGAGAAAAGCGGATAGGAAATCATCATTTGACTGACGGTTTGGTTCTCCTGCTGCACAAATAACTGCCCATTCAATCTATGAAACAATTGATCCACTTCTTTTTTAACGGGCTCTGGTAAATCCGCCTGTCTCACATCATTTAAGGTGAGCTTTAATTGGTGCAGCTCCTGACTTTTGACATCCTGGCTGCCTTTTTCAAGCAGTTTCAGCATACCAATTTCATCACGTACACCTATTGCCTTTTTCATCGTCATAAGTAAATCGAGCACATCGGTTTTATTACTTAATGTTGGTTCTGTCTGCTGCACTACCTGGGCCAAAGCTTTTGCCTCTGCTTTTGACAGGAAGGGAAACTCTTTTTGAAGCACAGCTGCTTTTGCGTCAGGCTGAGATCCTGCCTGCTGGAGCCCGTGCAGCAATGCTGTGAGCTGTTTTAAGTTAGGTTCTTGCTGCCCGTCTGCACCTTGTTTCATCAAACTTGCCAGTATCCGCTCAATTTGCTGAGGCGGGATTTGCAGCTCTTCTTTTGGACTTGTTGACTGCTGCACGTTTGTCTGAGGAACTTGGGACGGCTGACGCTCTTGAACGATTGCGGCATGGCTATTTTCTTTTTGCTGAGAAGGATTGAGCTGAGTCGTTACTGGTGAATTGCCACCTTGCTTCGCCTCGCCTTCTCTCGCTGCTAGAAGGACCGATAAGAGCTTTTCTGCATGGACGGCTGTCTCTGTATCTACAACTGACCGAACGGCTTGTATAAGGGTCCGTGTGGCATCTGTGTGCTTCGGAAGCTGTGTTAATTGATTTAATAGCGCTGTTATATCCTGATGAAGGGCAGAGGGTGATTTTACGGCTAAAATAGATTGAAGCACCCCTTGCTGGATCGGTAAATCTTTCTTTAAAGCAAAGAGGAGGGCCTGGAGCCCTTTCTTCACATCAGCTCCTTGAAGCTGTTCGATCCACTTCACTGCCGTTTTTAACTCTCCTTCGTTGATGACGGACTTTTCCTTTAAAAAAGCTGTAGCTGTCAGCATGTTTTCAAGCCCATTTTTCAGTGAGAGACCTTCTAATAGTTTGGCTGCTGCATCCTTTAATGTCTTAGGATCTTGATCAAATTGCTGAACGGGTCTTAGTTTATTGAGGCTGCCTCCACCCTCTTGTTCAAATTGGAACCAATAAAATGCGTCTGCTTTAAGCTGAGCCGCCAGCTGTGCTTTTATTTTCGTTGAACCTATTTGAACAAGGGCTGTATCATCTCCAAGCATTTTTAGTACTTTACCGAGAATCAGCCGATGAACATTATCCTTCCCTTCGGTGTTTAATGGAACCGATTCGGCCGTATTCAGCCGGCTATTCAGTGCTGTATGTATGTCCTCAACTCTTGTCATCACAGGCAGCCTCCTTAGATTAAAATTTATGATATAACAGATTTCACTGGCGCAAACGATAACCGGTGGATGGGGGTAGCACCATGTGTTTGAATCGCAGCCAGGTGCTCTTTCGTTCCGTACCCTTTATGTTTTTCAAATTGATACTCAGGATACTTACGCCCGTACTCTTCCATCATCTGATCCCTTGTCACCTTCGCAATACATGCACCTGCTGCAATGGATGCACTTTTTGCATCTCCTTTGATGATCTTCTCTTGGTGAGTAGAAAGCGGGAGTGTCATGGCATCTATGAGTAGATAATCAGGTGTATGAGTTAACTGCTCTACAGCTCTTACCATCGCCAGTCTTGATGCTTCATAAATATTGATTTCATCAATCGTAGCCGCATCAACAATGCCGATTCCGATATCAAGTGCTTCTTTTTGAATTAAATCATAATAAGCCAATCTTTTTTTCTCAGATAATTGCTTTGAGTCGTTTAAACCGAGCAGGACGGTATTTTCCTTTAATATAACGGCTGCTGCCACAACTGGGCCGGCAAGCGGTCCTCTTCCTGCTTCATCTATTCCAGCAATACATGTGTATCCCTGCGCCTTTGCTTTGTTTTCAAATTGCAGCATGTCATCCCATGCCGCGCGAAGTGCTTGCTGCTTTTCTCTCTCTTTGTGCCACTTTTCTATCAGTTTTTGGACACTTTTTCTCGTATCATCTTTCACAAGCTCGCGAATGTAGGACTCGTCTCCTGCATGCTTTTCTATAAGTTCTTTTATTTGTTTCACCGTGTACATAGGCTTTTTCGCAGCCTCCTTCTTTATATCGGCAGTTTTTCGCAAAAAATAAAGACCCGCATGAGCTGCGTGTCTTTTAGCTTTCAGGCTTCTCAAAAGTGAGGGGACCAAATTTTTCTGTTCGAATATCCCGAATAATGATTTCGGTGGTTTTGTCATAGTTTATGAATCCCCCGCTCATTAGACAGCCGCGCTTAGTGCCAATTGCATCAAACAGCTCAACCGTATCTTCAGGTATCTCCGCTAGGTCATAGCGTTTTTTTAATCGCTCTGGGTAGTTCTCTTCTAGAAAACGAAGTGCATACACAGCGACATCCTGTAAATTGATGATCGAATCTTTGATCGCTCCAGTCACCGCAAGTCTGAGTCCTACTTGCTCATCTTCAAACTTCGGCCAGAGAATTCCAGGGGTATCGAGCAGTTCTAGTTCTTTCCCTACCTTTACCCATTGCTGTGATGTCGTAATACCAGGCCGGTCTCCTGTTTTGGCAATGTTCTTTTTTGCTAAACGATTGATTAAGGTCGATTTGCCGACGTTGGGAATCCCGATAATCAGTGCTCGAATGGCACGTGGTTTGACACCTTTTGCTTTCATGCGGTCGAATTTTTCTTTTAAAATTTCTTTTGAAGTCGTGATGATCTGATTTAACCCTTGTCCATCAACAGAGTTAATGGCAAGTGACCGAACGCCTTGCTGCTCAAAATGCGCCTGCCACTCCTTTGTCATACGAGGATCTGCTTTATCTGCTTTGTTTAAGAGCATGATTTTGGGTTTGTTTTGAAGGATTTCTTCGATCATTGGGTTTCTAGAGGACATCGGAATTCTTGCATCGGTTAATTCAAATACGATGTCGATGAGCTTTAATTTTTCTGTGACTTCACGTCTTGCTTTTGCCATATGGCCTGGAAACCATTGAATCGTCATATGTGCACCTTCTTTCTTCTACCATTATCTTTATACATTGTACAAAAAAAGAGCCTGTTACAGGTAACAAGCTCTTTCCTTTGATATCATTATCGTCTGATTTCTTTGATACGAGCCGCTTTACCGCGAAGTTCACGTAGGTAGTAAAGTTTCGCACGACGTACCTTACCGTGACGTACAACTTCGATCTTAGCGATTTTTGGTGTGTGTACAGGGAATGTACGCTCAACGCCTACACCGTAAGAGATCTTACGAACTGTGAAAGTTTCGCTGATTCCACCACCACGACGCTTAATTACAACACCTTCAAAGATCTGGATACGCTCACGAGTACCCTCGACAACTTTAACGTGTACACGTAAAGTGTCACCAGGACGGAACGCAGGAAGATCAGTGCGTAATTGTTCTTTTGTGATTTCTTCAATCAAATGTTGCATCGTTTTCAACTCCTTCCAACAGATGCTCATGTCCTCTTTCTTCATTGCAGCGGAACATCGTTTTCAAACTTGGATCAGCAAGCCGTCCAAGTCACAAGTAGTATCATACCATACCTCTATGCCGTGTGCAATACAATCTAGTCATTATGAAGCTGCCAAAGCCATCTTTTTTCTTCATCCGTTAATGTTTTGCAAGAATCGATCAAATCTGGTCTTCTTGTATAGGTTCGCTTCAAGGATTCTTTGCGCCGCCACTCTTCAATTTTGGCATGATTTCCAGAGAGAAGCACGTCCGGCACTTTTAGTCCTTTATAATCAGCTGGCCTTGTATAGTGCGGGTGCTCAAGCAGACCTGTACTGAATGAATCTTCGATGTGAGACGCTTCTTTTCCAAGCACATGAGGCAAAAGCCTGACCACACTGTCTGCAATCATCATCGCTGGCAGCTCTCCGCCTGTGAGGACGAAATCTCCGATTGAGATCTCATCTGTGACAAGATGCTCCCTGATGCGCTCATCGTAGCCTTCATAGTGGCCGCAAATGAACATAAGATGCTCTTCTTTTGCAAGTTCTTCTGCTTTCTTTTGTGTATATCTTTCCCCTTGAGGACAGACAAGAATGATTCGGGGTTTCGTGCTTGCTTTTTTCGTTAAATCTTCTACCGCATCAAATACGGGCTGCGCTTTCAGTACCATACCAGCACCGCCGCCATACGGATAGTCATCCACTGTTTTATGCTTATGATCCGAATACTCTCTAAAATTGACGACTTGAAATGAGACAGCTTCTTTCTCCTGTGCTTTTTTTAAGATCGATGAGTGAAGCACACCTTCGAACATTTCAGGAAAAAGGGTTAAGAAATCGATTTTCATTCGTCAATAAGTCCTTCCATCACTTCAATGTGTACGGTTTTGGATGAGATATCGATCTTTTTGACGACAGATGGTATATATGGAATGAGGGCATCTTTTTTGCCTTTTCTTCCAACCACCCACACATCATTTGCCCCTGGCGTAAGGATTTCTTTGATTTGGCCGATCAGCTTGTCCTCTTCATCGTATACTTCACAGCCAATGATTTGGTGGAAATAAAATTCTCCTTCGTCTAATGACCCAAGATGTTCTTTTTCTACCTTTAAGATTGATTCTTTCAAATGCTCTGCTTCATTTAATGAGTTGATTTCTTCAAATGTGAGCAAATCAAACTGTTTGTGCTGGCGATGTGATGCGACAGTCACTTTCAGCGGTTCGCTTTGACCTTGCTTAAAAATATAGAGGACGCTTCCCTTTTTGTAGCGCTCTTCTGGGAAATCCGTCTTTGACACGACGCGTACTTCTCCGCGCACTCCGTGTGTATTGACGATCTTTCCAACATTCAACCATTCTAGCTCCATGTTCTCAATCACCCCTGACGTATTTCCACAATGGTGCCGTCTTTCACGACGATGACATTATCTTGCATCTTGTCATCCCATTTATCACCTATTTTTACTTCAACCAATGCATCCACTTCTGTTTCTTTCATTTCACTTCCAAGCGGCAAAATATGCAGCTGCTCTACTTGAAAATCAATTTGCCGGATCTTCTCTTGCCTTTTATCGATCGCTTTTTGAAATTGAGGGATGGCTTCTTGCTGATGTGGTTCTTTTTCATGTTTTTTTAGTTGAAAATATAGTTGATTGCATTCACGTTCTAGTCTTTCTTTTTTCTCCAAAAAAGTCGTTAACAGTTTGTCCTTACTGCTTTCAGTTAATACTTGCATCACGGTGACATGTTGAATGATCTGCATCTTCCTTTTTGTCCCCCTATCCGAAGGCATTTGTCCTCTACAGTATAACGAAAAATAGATTTAAACGTGTAAAAAAAGGGGAGGTCCTAAGCCCTCTCCCTTTTTAGTCAGCAATCTCAAGTTGAACTTTCTTAGAAGACTCTGCACTTGCTGCAAAAATGACTGTTCGTATCGCTTTTGCTGTACGTCCCTGCTTTCCGATCACTTTTCCGGTATCTTCAGCATTGACAGACAGTGTGTAAATCACCTGCTCATCTTTTTCTAATGAAGATACGTGAATATCTTCAGGGAAATCAACAAGTGGCTCGACGATGGACACAATCAATTCTTCCAAGGACAGCTCATTCATTATTTGCTGTTTTTCGCATTATGAAATTTTTCAAGAATTCCTTGGCTTGAGAAAAGGTTGCGAACTGTATCAGATGGTTTCGCACCATTTTGAAGCCATTTAAGCGCTAATTCTTCGTTGATTTTCACCTCAGCTGGTGATACCACTGGGTTGTAAGTTCCAACTGTTTCGATGAAACGACCGTCACGTGGTGAACGAGAATCTGCTACAACAATACGATAGAAAGGAGATTTTTTTGCTCCCATACGTTTTAAACGAATTTTTACTGCCATTTTACTAGCACCTCCGAAAATATTTCAACAAGATAGTATATTAACAATGATAAAAGGGTTTGTAAAGTGTTTTTTCTTAACAACGGTTTTATCATGTATAACCAATTACATAAATGGTAATTTAAAGCCCTTTTTCTTTCCTTTGGACATGTTGGTCATTTGCTTCATCATCTTTTTCATTTCATCAAATTGCTTTAAAAGGCGATTGACTTCCTGTACAGATGTTCCGCTTCCTTTTGCAATCCGTTTTCTGCGGCTTGCATTGATGACCTCTGGCTGTTCTTTTTCCTTGGTCGTCATTGATTTAATGATCGCTTCAATATGATTGAGCTGCTTTTCGTCTACTTGGACGTTTTTGAGCCCTTTCATTTTACCGGCTCCCGGCATCATTTGGATCAGTTCATCAAGTGGACCCATATTCCGAACTTGGCCAAGCTGCTCGAGGAAATCATCGAGCGTGAAGCTCATTGTCCGCATTTTTTGCTCAAGCTCTTTCGCTTTATCTTGGTCGACGTTTGCCTGTGCTTTTTCAATCAGCGTGAGCACATCTCCCATGCCAAGAATTCTTGATGCCATCCGCTCTGGATGGAATGGTTCAATCGCATCAAGCTTTTCTCCTAGTGCAGCGAATTTAATCGGCGTATTGGTGACAGCTCGAATAGAAAGTGCTGCACCGCCTCTTGTATCACCATCTAGTTTTGTGAGAACGACACCTGTTAAACCAAGCTGTTCATTAAAGCTTTTTGCAACATTGACCGCATCTTGACCTGTCATAGAGTCAACAACTAGGAAAATTTCTTCTGGATTCGCTACTTCTTTTACTTTCTGAAGTTCATCCATTAATTCTTCATCGATATGAAGACGTCCTGCTGTATCTAAAATGACATAATCATGGTGTTCTTCTTTCGCTTTTTCAATTGCCTGTTTGGCAATTTCGACAGGGCTGACTTGATCACCTAATGAAAACACCGGCATATCAAGCTGTTTCCCAAGCGTTTGAAGCTGCTGGATTGCTGCTGGTCTGTAAATATCAGCAGCCACCATCATCGGCTTGCGATTATGTTTTTTGCGAAGTAAATTGGCAAGCTTCCCAGTTGTGGTTGTTTTACCTGCCCCTTGAAGACCAACCATCATAATGACTGTTGGAGATTTTTTCGCTACAGCGATCTTACTCTCTTCTCCGCCCATTAATTCAGTGAGTTCTTCTTTTACAACTTTAATGACCTGCTGTCCAGGGGTAAGGCTTTTCATGACCTCTTGTCCAACTGCCCGCTCACTTACTTTTTTCACAAAGTCTTTGACTACTTTAAAATTGACGTCAGCTTCAAGAAGGGCAAGGCGTACCTCGCGCATCATTTCTTTTACATCTTGTTCTGACACTTTTCCTTTGCCGCGGATTTTTGAAATCGTCTGCTGCAGTCGGTCGGCTAATCCTTCAAATGCCATACTGTGCCGCCTCCTAATCTAATTTCTCAAGCGATTCAATTAAAGCTTCTGCTTCTTCTGTTTGCGCAGAATCAGCTACAAGCTCTCTCATTTTTTCGAGAAGTTCTTTACGCTCTTTAAATTTCTTAAACAAGAGCAGCTTTTCTTCATATTGTTCAAGCATCGCTTCAGTCCGTTTAATATTATCATAAACAGCCTGCCTTGATACTTCATATTCATCCGCAATTTCACCGAGGGAAAAATCGTCTAGGTAGTAAAGCGACATGTAGCTCTTTTGCTTTGCGGTCAACAACGATTGATAGAAGTCAAACAAGTAGTTCATTCTCGTTGTTTTTTCAAGCGTCATGGGCTCTCTCCCCTTTGTTAAGTTCATTCCCTTTACATCAACTAAGTTTACACGGTTCTCTTCTGTGTGTCAAGTTTTTATCTTGTCACTTCATGAAGCGGCGTATAAATAAAAATGCCAGCAGTTTCGCCGGCATTTTTTTGTTAGTCTTGTTGATCAATCACGTTTGAGAATAATCCATACACATACGATTCTGCATCAAACTCTTGCAGATCGTCCACCTTTTCACCTAAACCAACAAGCTTCACGGGAATGTTCAGCTCATTTCGAATCGCAAGAACAATTCCGCCTTTTGCAGTACCGTCAAGCTTTGTTAAAGCAATCCCTGTCACATTTGTCGCTTTAGAAAATTCCTTGGCTTGTGCCATGGCGTTTTGACCCGTTGTCGCATCAAGAGCGAGTAATACTTCATGAGGTGCATCTGGAACCTCGCGCTCAATGACTCTCTTGACCTTCTCCAGCTCTTTCATCAAGTTGACTTTGTTTTGAAGTCTTCCTGCTGTATCGCAGATGAGGACATCCGCATTTTTCGCTTTTGCTGATTGAACGGCATCATAGATCACCGCTGCTGGATCAGAGCCTGCTGTTTGTTTGACGACAGGAACACCTGAACGCTCTCCCCACACTTCAAGCTGCTCGATCGCACCGGCACGGAACGTATCACCTGCTGCTAAAATGACGGATTTCCCTTCATTTTTCAGCTTGTTTGCAAGCTTGCCGATCGTCGTTGTTTTCCCAACACCGTTGACGCCTACAAATAAAATGATATTCAAACGCCCGTCTTCAATGTTCAGTGCAGAGATTTGTTCCTCTCCGCTATTGTAGATATCAACCAGTTTTTCAGAAATGACCGCTTGTACTTCGCTTGGGTCTTGAATGTTTCTTAATTTCACTTCTTTTTTCAGCTCATCAATCAGTTCCATCACAGTTGTGAAACCGACATCAGCTCCAATCAGAACCTCTTCCAGCTCTTCAAAAAAGTCTTCGTCGACTTTGCGGTAGCGGGAAATCAGTTCATTTACTTTTCCTTGGAAGGAGTTTCTCGTTTTTTCGAGTCCATCTTTAAACTTTTCTGATACTGAATCGGTTTGCTGCGTAAATTTTTCTTTTAATTTCTTAAAAAAGCTCATTGGTTCAAAAACCTCCTTTAATTACTGGACAAGCTCTTTCGTTTCTTCTAGTTTGACAGATACAAGCTTTGAAACACCTGATTCCTGCATGGTCACGCCGTAGAGCACATCGGCTTCTTCCATTGTTCCCTTGCGGTGCGTAATGACAATGAACTGTGTTTCCTGGCTGTATTTCTTTAAATATTGCGCAAAACGGAAAACATTTGCTTCATCAAGTGCCGCTTCTACCTCATCTAACACGCAGAATGGAACAGGTCTCACTTTTAAAATAGAGAATAGTAAAGCGATCGCTGTTAAGGCTCTCTCTCCGCCTGAAAGAAGGCTTAAGTTTTGCAGTTTTTTCCCTGGCGGCTGCGCGACAATATCAACGCCAGAGTTGAGTAAATCATTTGGATCTGTCAGCTTAAGATCTGCTCTTCCACCGCCAAATAATGCTTGGAAAACAGATTCAAAGTGACCGCGGATTTGAGAGAATGTCTCAGAGAAACGCTTTGTCATCTCTTGATCCATTTCTTCGATGACTTGGAATAATGTATTTTTCGCTTCTGTCAGATCATTTCGCTGTTCTGTTAAGAAGAGATAGCGTTCATTCACACGTTCATACTCGTCAATGCTGCCTAAGTTTACGGTTCCAAGCTCTTCAATGGCTAGTTTGATCAGCTTCACTCGTTTTCTTGCTTCATCTGGCGATAACGTCAACTGATACATCTCTTTTGCTCCTTCAAATGAAAGAGCATATTCATCGTTCAAATAAGCGATCAGGTTATCGAGCTCGACTTCCATACGGCCAAGCTTAATCTCTTCATCTTTTAAGCTTGTGGTGAGCTGCTTATACAAACGTTTTTGTTCTTTAAGCTCACGTTCAGCGAATTCTAATGTTTCAGAAAGAGCGAGGCGCTGCTTACGCCGCTCTGAAATGAGGGCGGTTGTTTTGTTTTTGTTTTCCAGCTTCTCTTTCGCCGCTTCTTCCAGCTGTTCGGCTCCGCTTGAACTAGATGACATTTCACTTGTTAAGAGTGACAGATCTTCTTTTGTTTCCATCAGCGTCTGTTCAGCTTCTTCTAATTCAGCCATTAAGCTCGAAAGCTTTTCTTGTTCATTCGCTAAGGACTGCTCTTTTTTGGCAAGCGAGATTTTCAGCTCTGTTAATTCAGCTGAAATGGTTTCCTTCGTTGAGCTTTGCGTCTGCTTACGCTTTGTTAATGTATTGATCTCTTGATCAAGAGCCGTCAGTTTCTCACCTATAGAGGTTTCAAGAGCGACCTGCTTTTTGTCCTTATCCGCGAGTTCAGTAAAACGCTGCTGTAATTCTTCTTTTTCTTGATCATAGAGTTCAAGATGAGCATTGATATTTTTTTCTGCAACTTGCAGTTCGTATAGCTTTCCTTTGAGATCTTGCTGCTTTTCACGAAGCGTTTCGCCGCGCTGACGCAGTTCGTTTAATTGGCTTTCGTTTACTCCGATTAGTTGCTTCGTTTCTTTTGTTTCTTTTTCAAGGATCGTTGTTTTCTCTTCCATTTCAACGAGCTGCTTTGTTAACGTTTCGATCTCCCGGTTTCTTGAAAGAAGAGAGTTGTTCTTTTTCTTTACGCCGCCACCAGTCATTGAACCGCCGGGGTTTACGACATCTCCATCAAGGGTCACGATGCGGTAACGATGTCCAAGCATTTTCGCCAGTTCATTGGCACCTTTTAAGTCTCTAACGATCAGCACAGTTCCAAGCAAGTTCTGAATCACCTTTTGATACTTTTCGTCAAAGGAAACGAGGTGACTCGCTACACCGATAAATGCAGCATGTTGCTCTGCTGTTTGAACATCTCTGAGCTGAATGGTTCTTTCTTTGATCACGTTCATTGGCAGGAAGGTTGCACGTCCAAAGGAGTGCTGCTTTAAGTATCCAATCGCTTGTCTCGCAGCTGCTTCATTTTCTGTAACGACGTGCTGCGTGGCTGCACCCAGCGCAATTTCAATCGCTGTCTCATACTGCTGATCCGTTTGAATCAGCTCTGCAATGGCACCATGAATACCGCCTAACCGTTCTTTTGCCTTTAAGACCTCTTTCACTCCTTGGAAAAAGCCTGAGAAGTCTTCCTGCATGGATTCAAGCATTTCTTTTTTGGATTTTGCCTGCTGTACGTATTGATAGGCTTGGTAAAGAGCCGTTTCTTTTTTCTCGTATTGACGTCTCATTTGCTCAAGCTTTTGTTCTGCTTCTCTAAAGCGTTTAACTTGAGCCAGAATGTCTTCTTCCAGTGCTGAAAGCTGCTGCTCAGCTTCTGTTTTCTTTTCTTTGACAGACACTCGTTCTTCGATATGTTTTTGGTTATTTTGCGTCAGCCGCTCTAGCTGCATCGCTGCCTGGCGCTGCTGTTCTTCTAGTAATTTACGTTCATTTCGGATGGAAGCCTGTTCATTGAGCAGATCAAAATAATCGCTTTTCAGCTGTTCAATTTGACCTTCCACATCTTCACTATGAAGCGACAGTTGATGCTGCTTTGTTTTCACTTCATCTTTTAGCTGGCGCACTTCTTTTTGCAGGCTGTCCCGCGTGATTTTCTGCTGCTCAATCTTTTCTGTTAACAGCGACTGTTTTTCAGTTAAACGAACGAGCGTTTCTTCAAGCTGTCCTTGGTTTGCGGCCGCATTTTTTTTCCGTTCTTTTAGCACTTCTTTTTTACCTTCAAGCTTTTCTAATTCTTCACTTGTGAAAAGAAGAACTTCTTGCAGGTCATTAATTGATTCGTCAAGCGCTTGAATGCGGTCTCTCGACTCTTCAATTTTGGCTTCTTTTGCTTGGATATCTGTAGACTGCTTCATTTCATCTTGTTTGAAGCGCTCGACTGCTTCACCAAGTGTTGTCCATTTTTCATGAAGTGCTTCGATGTCATGGACAGTTAGGGCAATTTCGACATTTTCAAGCTCTTCTTTTTTTTGCAAATAATCCTTTGCAATGGATGCTTGCATTCTTAATGGTTCTACTTGATCTTCTAGTTCATGCAGAATATCTTCTACTCGGTTTAAGTTGTCCTGCGTTTCAAACAGTTTATTCTCGGCTTTTTTCTTTCTTGTTTTATATTTCAAAACACCAGCCGCTTCTTCAAAGATGCTTCTTCTCTCTTCTGCCTTGCTTGATAGAATTTCTTCTACCTTTCCTTGACTGATGATTGAAAAAGCTTCTTTTCCAAGACCTGAATCCATGAAAAGATCAATAATATCCTTTAAGCGGACAGATTGATTGTTTATGAGAAATTCACTTTCGCCTGAACGATAAACCCTTCTTGTCACACTGACTTCATGAAAATCGATCGGTAAAAAGTGATCTTCGTTATCTAACGTTAAAGTCACCTCTGCTAGATTGACTCTTTTTCTTGAGTCACTTCCTGCAAAAATGATATCTTCCATTTTTCCTCCGCGGAGGCTTTTCGCTGATTGTTCTCCAAGTACCCAGCGGATGGCATCGGTAATATTACTTTTGCCGCTTCCGTTTGGTCCAACAACAGCTGTGACCCCTTTAACAAAGTCCACGGTCACTCGCTGTGCAAATGATTTGAATCCTATCACGTCTAAACGTTTGAGGAACATGAGAGTGATCCTCCTTATGTATTTAAAGTACTATCATCTTACCATATGAAGTGAAAAAAGATGATGGAAAACAGAGTGAAATCCCCCTGAATAACGAGGGGGATTTTATTGGTTCATATGATGTTTCTGCAATTTAGCAAGTGCTTCCTGTGCAGCGTGCTGTTCTGCTTCTTTTTTAGAGCGTCCATTTCCAATTCCGAGCACTTCACCTCGAAGGGATACATTTGCTTCAAATTCCCGGTTATGTGCAGGGCCTTTTTCATGCAGGATACGGTATTCAAGCACACCTTTTCCATCGCGCTGCACAAATTCTTGCAGCTGGCTTTTAAAGTCCATGACGTGCGAGAACGCTCCATCATTAATTTTCGGATAAACGTACGCTTCTAGGAACCGTTCAACCGGCTCCAGCCCTTGATCTAAATAAAGTGCACCGATAAACGCCTCGAATACGTCCGCTAAGAGTGCTGGGCGTTTTCTGCCGCCTGTCATTTCTTCGCCTTTTCCTAAAAGAACAAGGTCTCCAAAGGACAGCTCATGTGCTAGTGATACAAGTGACGGTTCACATACGATCGCCGCTCTTAGTTTCGTTAAATCTCCCTCGCTCATCGCTGGATATTTTGCAAATAAGAATTGAGAGATGGTCAATTCTAAAACAGCATCTCCTAAAAATTCAAGTCTTTCATTGTCCTCGTATGGTTTTTTCCGGTGTTCATTCACATAAGAGGAATGGGTAAAGGCTTGATATAGAAGCTTCTCATTTTTGAAGTGTACAGAAATGCGCTGCTGGAATTCTCTAAATTGCTCTAGTTTTTTGCTCTGTTTCTGTTTGTCTTTATATTGTTTTGGCATAGCAACCTCCAGGTAGGCGTAATCGCCTTTAAGGATACTGATTATATGGAGTCTCTCTTTCTACATGCAGGGAAACAGTGCTCCCAGCATCTGAAAAAGGCTGACAATTGATCAGCTGAATGTGTTGAAGCTAACATAAATTTTCAAAGTCCCGTCGAAAGTAGACGGGACTTTGTTACGCTTATTGCTGGCTATTTATGTAGTTCACAGCGTCACCGACTGTTGCAATTTTTTCAGCATCTTCGTCAGAAATTTCCATATCGAACTCATCTTCAAGTTCCATAACTAGCTCAACTACATCAAGGGAATCAGCGCCTAAATCTTCTTTAAATGAAGCTTCCATTTTCACGTCAGCCTCATCAACGCCAAGGCGGTCTACAATAATTTTTGATACACGCTCTAATACGTCTGCCATTGCCTTTCACCTCCCCTCAAAGTATTATAGTTGAATTGTTTTTAAAAAACTAGAGAAAACCTAATGAAATTTTGATATTTCTTAGGACATGACCATTCCGCCATCTACTTGGATGGTTTGGCCTGTAATATAACCTGCTCCTTCTGAAGCTAAAAAGACAACGACGTTGCTAATATCTTCAGGTGCACCAAAGCGTGCGAGCGGAATTTGCTTGAGCATTTCCGTCTGTACATTTTCATCAAGCTTGTCTGTCATATCTGTTGAAATAAAGCCTGGTGCTACTGCATTAACAGTAATATGACGGGTTGCCAGCTCTTTTGCTGTTGTTTTCGTTAATCCGATGACACCAGCTTTTGCTGCAACATAGTTTGCTTGTCCAGGGTTTCCACACACACCAACGACTGAAGCCAAATTGATGATTCTTCCGCTTCTTTGCTTCATCATTTGACGTGTCACGGCTTTTGTACAGTTAAAGACACCTTTTAAGTTTATGTTAATGACATCATCCCATTCATTCTCTTTCATTCTCATGAGCAGGTTGTCCTTTGTGATCCCTGCATTATTCACAAGAATGTCAATTGAACCAAAGGTATCAATTGCTTGTTTCATCATGGATTGTACTTCTTCAGCATTTGAGACATCAGCTTTCACAGCAAATGCCTGCTGGCCGAGTGCTTTGATTTCATCTACGACTTCATTTGCTTTTGCTTCGTTTCCAGAATAGTTCACGACAACATTTGCACCACTTTTCGCTAGATCGATCGCGATGGAACGGCCAATCCCGCGTGATGCTCCTGTTACAACGGCTGTTTTATTTGTAAGCATCAAGAATCCCCCTTGAGTGTTTGAATGGCTGCTTCAATTGTTTCTTGATCTGAAACGGAAATCGTCGTCAGGCGGCGATTCACTTTTTTCACAAGACCTGAAAGCACTTTGCCAGGACCAATTTCAATAAATGTTGTGACGCCTAAATCAATAAGGCGTTCCACACTTTCTTCAAAACGAACTGGAGAATACAGTTGTTCAATGAGCTTTGTCTCAATTTCATCACGAGAAGTCACGATGTCTGCTGTTACGTTTGAGATGACCGGAGTTTTGGCATCCGCAATATCCAGCTTTGACAAAACATCTGTAAATTTTTCAGCGGCTGGTTTCATTAATGCAGAATGGAAAGGTCCGCTTACTTCAAGGGCAATTGCACGTTTTGCGCCTTTTTCTTTCGCTTTCTCTGAAGCAAGTTCTACTCCTTTTGCTGTACCAGAGATCACGATTTGACCAGGACAGTTTAAGTTAGCGAGCTCTACAAGGTGACCGCTCTCTGTCACTTCTTTTGTCACTTCTTCAAGTGCCGCTTTGTCTAAGCCAAGAATTGCTGCCATAGCGCCTTCTCCTGCTGGAACAGCTTCATTCATTAATTCTCCGCGCTTTCTGACTGCATAAACAGCATCTTTAAACGAAAGTGCGCCTGCTGCAACGAGGGCAGTGTATTCACCAAGACTGTGTCCTGCTGCATAATCTGCTTTGATTCCGCTCTCTTCAAATTTCTTTAAGATGGCAATACTTGTCGTTAAAAGAGCTGGCTGCGCGTTAAAGGTGAGCGTCAGTTCTTCTGCATCCCCTTCAAAAATCATAGAAGATAAGTCAAACCCGAGGGTATTGTCTGCTTCTTCAAAAACAGCTTTAGATACTGCTTCTTGGTCAAATAAATCTTTTCCCATGCCAATTTTTTGAGAGCCTTGGCCAGGGAATAAAAATGCAATTTTAGTCATGCTGCTTTACCTCCAATTAAGACTCTTTCGTCGTTTCTTTTTGGACTTCTTGATGAATGATAGCTGAAACATCTTTTTCTACGATATCACGCGCCTGACGAATTGCATGGAAAATGGCATTTTCATCAGAGGAGCCGTGCGCTTTAATAACAGGTGCCTTTAAACCAAATAAAGCAGCACCGCCATATTCAGAGTAATCCATTTTAGATTTCATCTGCATCAATTTCGGCTTCATCATGCCTGCTGCTATTTTTGCTGTGAAGCTGGATGTTAAGGTTTCTTTCAGCATTTTAAAGACAGAAAGGGCTGTGCCCTCAATCGTTTTAAGCGCAATATTTCCAGTGAAACCATCTGTGACAACAACGTCAGCAACACCTTCTAATAAGTCACGGGACTCTACATTTCCTACAAAATTCAAGTCGGAAGCTTTTAATAATTCAAAGGTTTTTTTCGTTAAATCGTTGCCTTTTTTATCTTCTGTTCCTACATTTAACAGTCCAACACGCGGATTGCTCTTTGGGAAAACACGCTCTGCGTAGATGGATCCCATCATGGCATATTGCACGAGATGTTCTGGTTTAGCATCAACGTTGGCACCAACATCTAGTAATAAGAAGCCGCTGCCATCCAGTGTTGGCAAAGTTGGGGCAAGGGCTGGTCTGTCAATACCGTCAATTCTGCCTACGATAAACAGTCCCGCTGTCATGAGGGCGCCAGTATTTCCTGCTGAGATGCAGGCATCTGCTCGTCCTTCAGATACTTCCTGCGCCATTTTCACCATAGATGAATCCTTTTTACGTCTGACTGCACGCACTGGTTCATCCGTCGGTTCAATGACTTCTTTGGCATCTAAAATTGTGATGCGGTCGTTGTTTGTTATGTATGGTTTAATTTTGTTTTCATCGCCGACAAGTGTAATCTCGATATCTGAAAATGCTGTTAAGCTTTTTTGCACACCGTCAATAATGGCTTTAGGGGCATGATCTCCCCCCATTGCATCGACTGCAATTCTCATATTACGTGCCACCTTTTACTTTTGTTTTGAGCGATACATGACGAAGTCACCTGAGAAGACAACTTCCTCACCAACATAGCTGTTTACTTCAACTACGGTTCTTCCTTTTTCTTTATCATGTGAGGCTACTTTGGCTTTAGAGACGACTCTTTCGCCTTGTTTCACCTGCCTTGTAAACCTGATATTCGCTTTTGCTGTCAAAGCCAGTTCATCGTCAATGACGGCAACTGCCAGCGAATTTGCCTGGGCGAAGAGATGATGTCCCCTGGCAATTTGGTTTCGGCTGAATACATGCTCTTTTCTCACTTCTAAAATGGAAATGGCTTGATCATCAAGCTCTACATCAATCATTTCTCCAATCACTTCATCCAGTGGAAGTGACTTTACTTCATCCTCTAATGTCTTTTCGGCCACATGCTTAATTCTTTCGCGTAATTCAGGGATCGACAGCTCTAAACGATCAAGACGAACCGTTTGTATGCTGACACCGAATTTACTTGCCAATTCTTCATCAGTAATGAATGGAGTCGAGCTGATCGTTTGCTGGAGAAGCTTTTGACGTTCTTTTTTATTTAGTTTCATATGCAGACACCATCCGTACATTTATGACTAGGTACTAATAGTAGTATATAATCTCATAGATGATAAATCAATCCTTGTTTCAAAAAGACAAGAAAATTCCTCCAGCGTTTGATCAGCTTAATTTATCTCCGCCCAGCACACCGCTGTCTATCAGCGTTTGCCGAAGTTCTTTGTATTCGGGATCAGTCCAAAAGGCGTCCGATTGGACAAGGTCTGCCGCATCTTTTCTAGCCGTTTCCAGTGCTCTATAGTCATGAACCATATCTGCTACCTTAAATTCAGGCATCCCGCTTTGTTTTTTACCGAAGAAATCGCCGGGTCCTCTTAGTTCTAAGTCTTTTTCAGACAGCTCAAAGCCATCGGTTGTTTCGGACATGATCCGCATCCGCTCTTTCCCCGTTTCTGACTTCGGATCAGCCATTAAAATACAAAATGATTGATGCTCTCCTCGTCCGACCCGGCCTCTTAGCTGATGAAGCTGAGACAGTCCGAAGCGGTCTGCATCATAAATGACCATGATGGTTGCATTCGGCACGTTGACCCCGACTTCAACAACTGTGGTTGAAACGAGAATTTGTACTTCATTTGCGGTAAAGGCTCTCATGACCTGATCCTTTTCATCACTCGCCAGCTTCCCATGCATTAAGCCGATCGACCACTTGCCGCGGTATGCCTCAGTGAGCATGCTATGGACATCAAGCGCATTTTGGACATCAAGCTTGTCTGATTCTTCAATGAGCGGACAAATGATATATGCCTGTCTTCCTTTTCTCAGCTCTTTATCCACAAAAGCAAGAATTCTCTCAAGCATGTCATGCTTCACCCAATACGTTTCGATTTGTTTTCTGCCAGCTGGCAATTCATCAATGACGGATACGTCCATTTCTCCAAAGACAGTGATCGCAAGTGTTCGCGGAATAGGTGTGGCCGTCATAAACAAGACATCTGGGTCCTGTCCTTTACTTCGCAGTTTTTTCCGCTGCTCTACGCCAAACCGGTGCTGCTCATCTGTGATGACAAGACCGAGCTGCTGAAATTCGACTTCGTCTTGAATGAGTGCGTGCGTGCCGACTAATATGTCAATCTCGCCTTCTTTTAAACGTTCAAGCAATTCTCTGCGTCGCTTTCCTTTCACAGAGCTTGTCAAAAGGGCGATATTCAGCCCCCATTTTTCAAACAGCTGGTAAAGTGAATCGGCATGCTGCTCTGCCAAAATTTCTGTTGGGACCATTAATGCACCTTGAAAACCTGATAAATGAGCGGCATAAAGCGCAATGGCTGCAACAGCTGTTTTCCCTGAACCTACATCTCCTTGAAGCAGCCGGTTCATTCGATATGGAGACGCCATGTCCGACATGATTTCATCAAGTACTCTTGATTGTGCCTTCGTCAGCGGAAATGGCAGGCTGTTAACAAACTCAAAAACAGCCTCTTTGGAAAACGGATGCTGGATGCCTGATGTTCTCTCTCGTTCTTTTTTTCTAATCGCCTGCATCTTCAGCTGAAAAATGAGAAATTCCTCGTACACAAAACGGCGTCTTGCTTGCTTGAGCGAGTCTCTTGTTTCTGGAAGATGAATGGCTTTTAATGCTTCCTGATAGGACATGAGTTTATAGGCAGAAACAAGCTGCTTTGGCAATGGATCTTCCGCTTTGTCTGCATAAAGTGACAAGGCCTGCTTTACAAAGCGCCTCATCATTTTCACGGTCACATTTTCTTTTACTGAATAAACGGGCTCTATACTGCCATCTTGCTCGTGCGTCCCTTTTTTAAATTCCTGCACCATGATAGATTGACGGTTTTTATCCCATTTTCCTGTAACGGAAACTGTATCACCTAACACAAGGCTTCGTTTTAAATATGGGCGATTGAAACAAATCGCTGTAATGAGAAAACGCCCGACAAGCAGCCTGAATGTCAGCCTGCTTCGTTTTTTTCCATAATAGGTGAGAACGGGCTCACTATGTACTTTTCCTTCAACTGTGACACGTTCGTCATGTTTGACTTCTTCTAAGTTACGAAGCTCATAGTCGTCATATCGATAAGGAAAGTAGCCGAGTAAATCGGCTACTGTGTAGATTCCAAGTTCATTGAGTGTTTTTTCGGTTTCCTCTCCAATCCCCTTCAGGACAGAGACATTATCTTGCAGTTTCTGTATCACGAGATGAGGTCACACCTCCGAAAATCTTCTTTTCAAGCTCTCTTGCTGTCGGTGTCGCAGCGAGACCGCCTTGTGCAGTTTCGCGAAGAGCTGTTGGCATCGTTTGACCGATTTTGTACATCGCATCAATGACTTCATCACAAGGAATGCGGCTTGTGATGCCAGCAAGAGCCATGTCTGCTGCGATCATGGCGTTAGATGCACCCATTGCGTTTCGTTTCACGCAAGGTACCTCGACAAGTCCCGCTACTGGATCGCAAACAAGTCCAAGCATATTTTTCAGTGTAATCGCCATCGCTTCTGCAGATTGCTGCGGTGTACCTCCTGCCATCTCGACAATCGCTGCTGCCGCCATACCTGATGCAGAACCTACCTCTGCCTGACAGCCGCCTGCTGCACCGGAAATGCTCGCGTTATTCGCCACAACAAAACCAAATGCGCCAGAAGTAAATAGGAATCTGACCATTTGTTCCTTTGTTGGCTTTAATGTTTCTTTTACTGCAAATAACGTACCTGGTACAACACCTGCTGAGCCTGCTGTAGGCGTTGCACAAATGGTTCCCATTGCGGCATTGACTTCATTTGTTGCAACTGCTTTACTGACAGCATCTAATATCGTATGACCAGACAGTGTTTTGCCTGATGCGATATAGGCTTGAAGTTTGACTGCATCTCCGCCTGTTAAACCTGATAATGATTTCACACCCTTCAGCCCGTTTTCAACGGCCTGCTCCATCACTTCTAGGTTGCGGTACATCTGGGAGAAAATTTCTTCACGTGACTTCCCTGTCACTTCCATTTCTTGCACAATCATAATTTCTGAAATGGAGGTATTCCGTTCTTCTGTTAGCTGCACGAGTTCTTTGACGTTTTTAAACATCATTCATAACCTCCTTGTTGTTACTCTGCAATTTGTGTGACTTGAATAATGTTTGGCAGCGTTTCAAGCTCTGATAGGACAGCTGGGTCAATATTTTGATCCACTTCAATCGTCATCAGTGCCTCTTGCCCGACATCTTTACGCGCCACTTCCATATGACCGATGTTGATGGCGAATTTCGCTAAGACATTGGCAACTGCCGCAATCGTCCCGTAGCGATCGTTATGAACCACAAGAATGGCAGGATGATTCCCTGAAAGCCTGAGCTCAAAGCCATTTAATTCTGTGATTTCAATTTTCCCTCCGCCGATGGAAATCCCGATTAGTTCAAGGCTTCCGTTCACATCTGAAATCTCTACTTTTGCTGTATTCGGATGCGCCGGCACCGCCTCTTCTTCTTTAAATTCAATGTCGATCTCTTTGCTTTTTGCAATATCGATCGCTGTTTTGATTCGTTCATCAAATGTATCAAAGTCAAGAACACCGCCAATAATGGCGACATCTGTACCGTGTCCTTTATACGTATCTTTAAAAGAACCATAAAATGAAACGACAATTCGTTTCGGTTCTCTTCCAAATAAGCTGCGAGCTACTCTCCCTATACGAGCCGCACCCGCTGTGTGCGAACTTGATGGCCCAATCATGACAGGTCCAATAATATCAAACACACTTCTAAATTTCATAGGTCTTCCCCTCTCATCACCACTCGCGTATGGTTTGGTTCTTTCTTTAGACTAATGGATTCATTCGTTTCCCGCAACTCATTTCACCGTGGAATGGCTAGTAAAAAATTGCAAAAGAAGAAGAAGGGCTTTATTTGCCCTTCTTTCGTTATTCAACCGCCAAAATATATGAATAAAGCGGCTGTTTTCCATCGTGGACTTCAACTTCTACATCTTCAAATGTTTCTTCAATAAAGGCTTGCAGTGCATCCAGCTCATCAGATGATGCATCTTCCCCTTTAATGATGGTGACAATCTCATCATCTTCTGTCACCATTTTGGTAAGAAGTTCTTTTGCTGCATCTAATTGATTTTTCGCTGTTAACGTAATTTTCCCGTTGAACAGACCCATATAATCACCTTTCGCAATGTCGATTCCATCAATTTGAGTATCTCTTACTGCAAAGGTAATTTGCCCGCTTTTCACATGGTCAATCGCTTCTAGCATCGCTCTTTCGTTGTCTTCATTTGAAGCTGCTTCATTGAGAGAAAGAAGTGCCGACATTCCTTGAGGAACGGTCTTCGTCGGAATGACAACGACCTCACGGTTTGAGACAGTTGCCGCCTGTTTAGCTGCCATGACAATATTAGAATTATTAGGTAAGATAAAGACGGTTTCGGCATGTACGCTTTCTATTGCTGTGACAATGTCTTCTGTGCTCGGATTCATCGTCTGTCCGCCTTCAATGACGACGGAAGCTCCGATACTTTTGAACAAGTCAGCAATTCCTTCTCCCATTGCGACACTGACGACGCCAAAGCGCTGTTTTTCAGCAGCAGGTGCTTTTGGTGCAGCAGGTGCGTGTTCTCTTTCTTCGTTCACGATTGAGCTATGCTGCTCTCTCATGTTTTCTATTTTCATATTAATTAAGCTGCCGTAGCGCTGTGCATAGGATAAGACATCTCCTGGCTGCTCTGCATGAATATGAACTTTCGCCAGTGTATCGTCAGACACCACAAGAAGTGAATCTCCGAATTCACTTAAGTCTTGTCTGAAGGCATTCTCATCAAAGGACTGTTTGTCTTCTTCAAATTTCACCATAAATTCAGTACAGTAGCCAAATTCGATATCTTCTGTGTTCATATGGCTTTGCGCACTTTTATGATGCTCTGCACTAACGAGTTCTTTTAGAGTAGGTAAAGAAGCCGCTTTAGGAGGAAGCTCTTCTCCTCTTAATGAAGCAAGGAAACCTTCATATACGCATAGAAGTCCTTTACCTCCACTATCGACAACACCCACTTCTTTTAAGACAGGAAGCAGATCTGGCGTTCGATCAAGTGATGCTCTTGCTTCCTCAATCGTTAACTCTAGAACGCGGTCAATTTGATCCTCTGCTGCCGAAACAGCAACCGCTTTCTTTGCTGCATCCTTTGCAACTGTTAAGATCGTTCCTTCAATCGGTTTCATCACGGCTTTATATGCTGTATCAACACCCGCCTGTAAGGCAAGAGCAAATTCTTTTGCATCAATCGTTTCTTTTTGTTCAATATGTTTACTGAAACCTCTAAAGAGCTGTGACAGGATCACGCCAGAGTTTCCTCTTGCGCCCATCAATAAGCCTTTCGAGAGGGCCACGCCGACCTTCCCAATATGATCGGTATTTGTTTCTTCAACTGCTTTTGCCCCTGAAGTCATCGACAAATTCATATTTGTCCCCGTGTCTCCATCTGGCACTGGAAAAACATTTAACGCATCAACAATTTGTGCGTTTTGAGAAAGATGGTGAGCACCTGCAAGAATCATTTTTGCAAATGAGCGGCCATCAAGATTTCTAATAGACAATATATTTCCTCCTTACTACGGGTTCGTAACTTTTACTCCTTGTACATAAATGTTGACCGAGTCAACAGAAAGTCCAATTGTGTGATGAATCGTGTATTTGACTTTCGTTTGAACATTATGTGCGACTTCTGATATTTTTGTACCGTAGCTGACGATGATGTACATATCAATATGAATGCGGTCTTCTTTTTGACGCACAAGAACACCCCGGCTGAAGTTCTCTTTGCGGAGAATATCCGTCAAGCCGTCCTTGATTTGATTTTTGGACGCCATGCCAACAATACCATAGCAATCGATCGCAGCGCCTCCTGCCACCATTGCAATGACTTCATTTGATATATCAATTTGTCCGTATTTCGTTCTAAGTTCAATGGACACATTGGTTCCCCCTTTTTGAGAAATTGCCCTGAGTTATCACTATTTTACTATAAGACCCTTCTTTTTTAAAGAAATCATTCAATCCGACCCAATCCTACTTATACTATAGCCTTGATTTTTTATCAAGATGTCAAGGTATTTTTCTTGAAAGAGGAGTAAACAATCCTTGCAAACCCCTTGAAGCTGTGGTAAATTATTAAAGTATCTTGAGGCATCTCTAAGTACGTATATGAAGAATATGATGATGTTTTCGCAGTTAGGAGGGAAACAAATGGCACGTAAATGCGTTATTACAGGCAGAAAAACAAAAGCTGGGAACAACCGTTCTCACGCAATGAACTCTACAAAACGTACATGGGGCGCGAACCTTCAAAAAGTTCGTATTCTAGTGGACGGTAAGCCTAAAAGAGTATATGTATCAGCTCGAGCTTTGAAATCTGGTAAAGTTGAGCGTGTATAAGCAAGAGTAAACGCCTGCTACAATAAACTGTAGCAGGCGTTTTTATGTGGAAATAAAGGAGATTACTCATTAATCTTTTTTAAATGAACCAAGCATCGCACGGACAATGCCGCCAAGAAATCTAGGCAGTTTGATTGTATAAAATTTCATTTTGTCCCCCTCCTAAAAGTACCGCTTGCAGCACAATTGAGCTTAATCAGCCATCCACATTGATAGGTTGGTCAATCTTTGCTTCTTACCATTATTAATATGCCTTCATGAAAAGAAAAAGTACCATTTGAGTGGATGAGTTCGTTACTAATACATAGTGTGGAACCAGGCTCAATATGACAATTTTTCAGAGGATATTTGAAACCTTTTAATGTCAGCTTTTCAATCGATGTACCAAAGGGCAGAAACGACACATATTTTTTATCCGGGTCTTCTTTTATATCGTATGTACCAGGTCCAAACATTTGAATGATATTTTGCTTATCTACAAGAGTGATGTTCTGCTTGTGCTGAATGCCTTGATATAGAAGGTGAATATTTCCTAGAAAGTGATCAGCTCTTCCTCCTGTAATGCCGTAGATGTGAATATGCGCTGGGTGCTGGCGCATGGCCCAGTTCAGCGCAAGCTCTAAATCGGTTTCATCCTTTTCAGCCTGAAATACATTCAAGGCAGGCAATTTCTTTTTCAGCTCACAAAGCTCTTCTTCTGTCACACTGTCAAAATCACCAAAAGCCTTGGCAGGCATGATGCCGTGTTCTAGTAAAAAAAGCGTCCCCCGGTCTACACCGACCCAGAGAATATCGTCCTGTGATGCTTCCTGTTCAAGGGGCGGGATGTATTCAAAAGGACCGCCGGCTACGATATGTATGTGCATGATATACGCTCCTCTCCATGTAAAAAGAACCAAAGATCAGAGTGACTTTGGTTCCTTTTTTTACGCTTCTCGAATGGCCTGAATGGCGGCTGCACGGTTGTTTTTACCGTATACCGCTGAGCCGGCCACAAGTAAGTTAGCGCCCGCCTCTTTACAGCTCTTTGCAGTCTCTACATTGACACCGCCGTCTATTTCTATGAGTAAGTCTGATAAGCCCTTTTGTTCGCTAAGGGTCTTCACTTCTTTTACCTTCTCGAGGACAGATGGAATGAACGCCTGTCCGCCAAAACCAGGATTCACCGTCATGAATAAGACAAGGTCTACATCCTCTAATACATGCTCAATCTGGGAAACAGGTGTGTGCGGGTTCAAGACGACACCTGCTTTTACGCCTTGTTCTTTTATGTGCTGTATCGTGCGGTGCAAGTGCGGACAAGCCTCTACATGGACAGATATAATGTCAGCACCTGCTTTTGCGAATGCAGGAATATACCGGTCTGGCTGCTCAATCATTAAGTGAACATCGAGCGGCAGCTTTGTATGCGGTCTGATCGCTTCCACAACATTCGGTCCAAATGTGATATTCGGTACAAAATGGCCGTCCATCACATCGATATGAATGTAATCCGCTCCGCCTTGTTCCACATCACGGATATCTTTCTCCAAATTGGCGAAATCTGCTGATAAAATGGAAGGGGCAATATAAACCATGAGTTAGTACCTCGGCTTTCTGTCTTTGATTTCAGTTAAAAACTCTAAATAATGCTGATAGCGATACGCTCTGATTTGCTCTTGTTCGACCGCGCCTTTTACTGCACAGCCAGGCTCTTTCACGTGCAGACAGCCTCTAAACTTACAATCTGCACTCCGCTCTTTGATTTCTAAAAAGTAAAGGCCTAAATCTTCCGTTTCAATGCCGGTAAATTCGAGCGAGCTAAAGCCAGGTGTATCTGCAATGAGCCCTTCTGCTGTACGAATAAGTTCGACATGTCTTGTCGTATGCTTTCCCCTTCCAAGATGAGAGGAAATATCATTGGTTTTCAGCGCCAAATCAGGACTCATCGCATTTAAAAGAGAGGACTTACCTACACCAGACTGACCGGCAAATACAGTGATTTTATTATGAAAATGCGGGGTCAGCTTTTCAATTCCGTCTCCCTCGATCGTGGATGTTACATGAACATCATATCCAATTTGCCGATAGTCCTCTGCATAGCCTTGAATACTTTCACGCTCTTCATCTGTTTTCAATAAGTCCATTTTTGTGATACAGATAATCGGCTTAATATCATTTGCTTCCACCAGCACTAGAAATCTGTCTAAAAGCGATGTGCTAAAGGTCGGTTCTGTCGCGGAGAAAACGAGCACCGCTTGATCGACGTTACTAATAGGCGGACGAACAAGTTCGTTTGTCCGCTCTTTTACTTCTAATAAATAGCCTTCTTTATCGTTATCCGCTTGATATACGACATAATCTCCAACTAGAGGTGTGATTTTGTTTTTTCGAAAAATGCCTCTCGCTCTGCACTGAATCACTTTTCCACTTTCTAGAGACTCATCGAGCACATAATAAAATCCGCTTAATGCTTTAATAATTTTGCCCTCAGGCATAAAGTCCCTCCTTTATTCATCGTCAGGGTATTCGATTGTTTTAGAGCTTACGACTTTATCATCAACCGTCACTTGATAGTATCCTTTTTGACCCGGTTCAATCTTAAATTTAATGGTCCGTTCAGTTGGTGCAGTGATGTTAAAGGTTTCATATGAATCAGAAATGCTATGCTCAGCATCGTCAATGGAAATCTGAACGGTCATCTCTTGCCCTTCAGTGACTGGCTCATACGGGATGGCAATCTTCTCAGTTACCGTTTTAGCCGGTTTTTTCTTCGGTCCGAGTGAGAAGGTGATCTTAACCGTATCCCCTGGTTTCACAGCAGTACCTGCTCCTGGCTCCTGCTTCATGACCTCACCTTTTGGTACATCATCAGAATACGCTTCTTTTTCATCAAGCTTTAATCCGTTATCCTCTAAATAATTCGATGCAGCCTGTTTACTATATGTCGTTAAATCCCGCAAAGTAATATCGGCAGGACCTATGCTGACCGTCAACGTCACTTCTTCATCTGCTGCCACAAGCTCAGTACTCGCTGAAGGTTTCTGTTCCATGACAATTCCAGATTCGGTGTCATTATCATTTACTTCCTCCACAACAACTTGCTTAAACCCTTTTTTCTCTAATAATTCTTTTGCTTTATCGACCTTTTCACCTGTTACATCAGGTAATTCGGTCTTTTCTTTGCCAGTACTTTGGTAAAGCTGAATCTCGGTTCCTTCTTTTACCTTTGTGCCGATTTTCGGGTCTGTTTTGACGACAAGCCCTTTTTCAATTTTTTCATCAGCGATCTCAATTGGTTCAGAGGCAACGGTAAAGCCGGCTTTCTTCAAGGTGTCCTCTGCTTTTTCAATCGTCATGCCAGATACATCAGAGACCTCAACATCTTTTGGAAAGAGCAGTCCGGGAAACACAGTGATGGCTAAAATGGTCGCAGCAGTTAGAATAAACAGGATGGATGCCACAACCCAAGGCCATTTTTTTCGTTTCTTTTTCGGCTTTTGTTTCTCTTTTTTCTTCGGTTTTTGCACCGGATGGACAGCTGTTTTTTCATTGTCTTGATCGACTTGATGATCTTGAATGATTGGGATCGCTTTCGTTGCTTCATGATCCTCTTCAATGACAAAGCGTTTTTCTTTTAGTCTTGAAGGGTCGAAAGCAGTTTGCAGATCTTTTTGCATTTCAGATGCATCTTCATATCGATAAAATGGATCTTTGGCCATTGCCTTTAAAATGATGTTTTCCACGCTTTGTGGAACAGAAGGATTCCATCTTCTTACAGATGGCGGCTCTGATTGCAAATGCTTCAGCGCAACACTGACAGCTGATTCCCCTTCAAATGGCATGCGTCCAGAAATGAGTTCATAGAGCACAATTCCAAGTGAATAGATGTCTGACTTTTTCGTCGCAAGACCTCCGCGGGCTTGCTCTGGAGACAAATAGTGCACGGATCCTAGAACCGAATTTGTGTGGGTGATGGTCGCTGAGCTGAGTGCAATGGCAATCCCAAAATCAGTGACTTTAATATTCCCCATGTTGTCTATTAATATATTGTGAGGCTTAATGTCCCGGTGGACGAGCTGCTTTGCATGGGCTTCTTCCATTGCCGCAACCACTTGCTCCATAATGCGAACGGCTTCTTTCGGATGAAGCGGGCCATTGGCATGTATGTATTCTTTCAGCGTCATCCCCTCGACATATTCCATGACAATATAATAAATGTCATCTTCTTCCCCTACATCGTAGATGCTGACAATATTTGAATGATCTAAACTTGCGGCTGATTGCGCCTCGCGCCGGAAACGTCTAATAAAATCATCATCGCTTGCAAAGTCAAAGCGCAAAATTTTAATCGCGACTTCGCGATCTAAAATCATATCCTCCGCCAAATAAACGTTTGCCATTCCGCCTCCGCCTATGACGCGAAGAATCTGATAACGGCCGCTGATCCGTTTTCCGATCAACACTTGCTGTCACCCTCCTCTGGCTGGGAGGAGATTTCTAACAATACTGCTGTAATGTTATCTTCACCGCCGTTGTCATTCGCTGTTTGGATTAATGCTGTTACTTTTTCATCTGGTGCGGTCGTTTGGTTTAAAATATGAATCAAATTCTCTTCTTCTACTTTATTTGATAAACCATCTGAGCAAAGCAGGATTTGATCTCCAGGGTCCACTTCAAAGGTATGTGCATCGATTTGAACGTGTTTATCTGTTCCTAATGCTTTCGTAAGCACATTTTTTCTTGGATGATATTCTGCATCCTCTTTAGAAATTTCACCTGTTTTCACAAGCTCATTTACAAGTGAATGGTCATCTGTTAGCTGGGTCAGTGCTCCTTCTCTTAGCAAGTAGCAGCGGCTGTCGCCAATATGGGCAATTGTGACCGTTTGCAAATGAACGAGCGCACAAACAATGGTTGTCCCCATTCCTTGGCACTCCTCATTGTTTTTCGCATGTTCATATACTTGATCATTAATGTCACTAATTTTTGAGATTAACCAGCTTTCTTGCTCTGCTGGTTTTGCTGGGATTGAAGATGTTTCTTCCCAGTATTCTTTTAAAGAAGAGACGGCCATCCTGCTGGCGACATCACCAGCAAGATGACCTCCCATTCCATCTGCTACAACAGCTAGAAGGGTATCTTCTTTTGCTTCAAAAATACCTGCATCATCTTCATTATGCTGACGGACTTTTCCTGTATCGGTTTGAAAGGCTGCCCTTATCAACATTCGTCACCTCGTCTCTTCCTGACGCTCCTTCGCTCTTAGCTGACCGCAAGCAGCATCAATATCATGGCCTTGCTCTCGTCTAATCGTTACGTTTACGCCGCGTTCTTTCAGCGTTTTTTCAAATAGGAAGATTTGTTCTCTCGGTGTTCTTACATAATCCCTTTCCGGTACATAGTTCACCGGAATGAGGTTCACGTGGCATTTGATTCCTTTTAATAAGTCTGCAAGCTCTTCTGCATGATGAACTTGATCATTTACTCCGCCAAACAGGCCGTATTCAAAGCTGACACGTCTACCCGTTTTTTGAATGTAGTATTCAATGGCTTCCATTAATTTTGGCAGCTTATATGCTTTATTGATCGGCATCAGACGGCTTCTGATCTCTGTGTTCGGTGCATGCAGAGAGACAGCAAAATTGATTTGCATTTGCTCATCAGCGAATTGATAGATCTTTGGAATGATTCCGCTTGTCGACACTGTAATATGACGCGCGCCAATATTTAAGCCGTTGTCATGGTTGATGATTTTAAGGAAGGCAAGCATTTCGTCAAAGTTATCAAACGGTTCGCCAATTCCCATGATGACAACCGAGCTGACTCTCTCATCTGTTTCGTCAAGTGCCTGCTGCACTTTCAATACTTGAGCAACGATTTCTCCTGCTTCAAGGTTTCGTTTTAACCCGCCAAGTGTAGATGCACAGAATGTACAGCCGATTCGGCAGCCAACCTGAGTTGTGACACAGACAGAGTTGCCGTATTCGTGGCGCATCAGTACTGTTTCAATCGTATAGCCATCATGTAATTCAAATAAAAACTTGATCGTTCCGTCTTGAGACGTTTGTTTGATCACAGTTTTTAATGTGGTGATCGCAAATTGATTTTTTAATTTTTCTCTTAAATCCTTTGAAAGGTTAGACATATCGTCAAAGGATGTCACACGTTTCTCATAAAGCCACTCGAAAATTTGGGCTGCGCGGAAAGGCTTTTCGCCTTGTTCTTTTAACCATTCTTTCATTTCGTGAAGCTCAAATGAGTAGATCGACGGCATTTCTGTCTTCAGTTCTTTTCTTACTTTTTGTTCTGTCATTTTTTATCCCTTCTTTCTCATGCTGCAAATAAAGAAACCATCTGTTCCGAAATAATGAGGAAGGATTTGTACACTTCCGTTTTGAACAAACGGAGCAACCTGCTCAGGCAGCCGTTCATTAAGAGATAGATCGGGTTCGAAGTCTTGGTGTTCTTGTAAAAACGCATGAATCACTTGTTGATTTTCTGTTGGGTCCATTGTACACGTACTGTATACAAGGGTTCCGCCCGGTTTTAAAAGCGGGGCCGCTTCCTTTAAAATGGCCTGCTGGATAGCTGCAAGCCTTGCTGAGTCTTCTTGTGACTTTGTATATTTCATATCTGGTTTGCGTCTAATGACGCCAAAACCGGAACACGGTGCATCAATGAGAATACGGTCAAACGAAGCTTCGCTGTAATAGTCTGCCGCTTTCCTTGCATCAAGTGCTTTTGCCTCAATGTGAGTAAGGTTCAGACGTTTTGCTGCTTGTTTGATGAGTTTCACTTTGTGTTCATGTAAATCAAGAGAAACAATTTTGCCCTCATCGTTCATACGTTCTGCAATATGTGTTGATTTTCCGCCAGGAGCCGCACAGGCGTCAAGCACCGTTTCTCCCGGCTGAGGGTCGAGCGCTCTTGCGACAAGCATCGAGCTTTCATCTTGTATCGTCACATAGCCTTCTTGAAAAGAAGGGGTTGAGACGATGGACCCTTTCATGAGCTTAAGTGCATCTTCAGATAAGTCGCCAAGCTCCGTTTCAATGCCTGCTTCCATTAGTTTTTGCTGCAGTGCCATGCGGTCAGTTTTCATTCGATTGACACGAAGGGTTTGCTTTGGCGGAACTAAATGAATGCGGCACATGCTTTCTGCCGCTTCAAACCCGTACGCCTGAACCCACTCCTGCACAAGCCATAATGGGTGGCTTGTCTCAATGGACAGCCGCTTTACGGGATCTTTGATCGCATCAAATGACGGAACGCCTTCTCTTTGCACGGAACGAAGAACACCGTTCACAAGTGAAGAAATGCCTTTATGCCCGCGCTTTTTCGTTAGCTCGACAGCTTCATGAATGGCTGCACGATCTGGTATTTTTTCAAGATACACCATTTGATAAAGAGACATCCGCAAAAGCTGCATCACCCATGGAGCGACCTTTTGCGGTTTTTTCACAAAGGGCATCAGCATATAATCTAATGCCAGCTTATTTTGCAGTGTACCATATACAAGCTCTGTTAACAGCGGTTTGTCCTGATCAGCTAAGTCTTTATCTTTCATGACTGACTGCAACAGCAAATTACTGTAAGCTTGATTTTGTTCGAGTTTGATTAAAGCGTCCAGCGCTACTTCTCTCACATTACTTTTCTTCATTCATTAGCCCTAATTTCTGTCCAATTTCGATATTTGCGCCTCTTAAGAAGTCTTCGCCGCTCATTTTCTTCTTACCAGCTGGCTGCACACCTGTTAATAAAAGGCCTTGCTCATTCCCAGTTGCAATGACCGGACCTTCTTTTTGAAGCTCAATCACTTTCCCGGGTTCTTCTTGCGCTTGAAGCGGAACCTTTTTCGCTTCCCATACTTTTAGATGAGCGCCGTTCCATTCAGTATAGGCAACTGGCCAAGGATTTAGCCCGCGAACTTGGTTGTAAAGCTCTTCACCGGTTTTTGTCCAGTCTAATCTTTCTTGCTCCCGCTTAATATTTGGCGCGTATGTGGCCGCTTCTTCATTTTGCGGAATTGGAGAAATAGACCCGCTTAGAACATTTGGCACCGTATCTTTTAGCAGCGTGGCACCAGCTGCACTTAATTTATCATGCAATGTTCCGACATTGTCTAATTCATCGATTTCTACTTCTACTTTACTGATCATGTCACCTGCATCAAGCCTTTCCACCATGTACATGATGGTAACGCCTGTTTTCTTTTTGCCTTGAAGGATCGCATAATGGATCGGCGCGCCGCCTCTTAGTTCTGGCAGGAGCGAGGCATGAACATTGATACAGCCAAACTTAGGTTCATCGAGTAATCGCTTTGGTAAGATTTGTCCAAATGCCGCTGTGACGATTAAATCCGGCTGTAATGCAAGCACCTTATCAATTTCTTCATCAAGGCGCACCTTTTCAGGCTGCAACACAGGAATGCCGTGCTTTAAGGCTTCCACTTTTACAGGAGGCGGTGTGAGCACTCGTTTTCTTCCTTTTGGGCGGTCTGGCTGCGTGACAACCCCTACCACTTCGTATCCTTCTGTTATCAGTGTTTGCAGCACAGGTACTGAGAAATCAGGGGTTCCCATAAATACGATACGTGCCATTTTCTTCACCCTTCCATTTCCGCAAGTTCTTTTTCTGTATACGTTTCAATGATTTTTGACGTAAATAAAATGCCGTCTAAATGATCAATTTCGTGCAATAAAGCTCTTGCTAAAAATCCGTCTGCTTCTATTGTAAATGGTTTGCCTTTCTTATCAAAGGCTTTTACCTTCACATAGTTCGGTCTCTCTACAGTGCCGTATAAAGATGGAAAGCTCAGGCAGCCTTCAATATCTGTCTGGCTTCCTTCTACTTCAAGCACCTCGGGGTTCACTAAGTCAATTCTGCCAGATTCTTCTCCGATATCTACAACAGCGATTCTTTTTGAAATACCGATTTGTGGTGCTGCTAGTCCAACTCCATCCAGCTCAAGCATTGTATCATACATATCATCCAGCAGTTTTTTAAGCTTTTTATCGAACGTCTCGACGCGCTTTGTCTTTTGTTCAAGCACTTCTGCCGGATGTATGACTATTGGTTTTACTGCCACTTACAGCCCTCCGTTTTACATCATCATATATGGATTCATATCTATTGAAATCATCAATTGTTTTTGTTCCATTTCCTTTTGATAATGGTCTTGTATTTTCCGTAGTAAACTTGCCAGTTCATTTTCCCTTTTGTATTTTATCACGCATTGATACCGATATCTATCTTTGATCTTAGCGATTGGCGATGCCGCTGGACCAAGGATTCGAGTATTCGGTGCACAGTTCATTTTTAGGAACTGGACAATTTGGTCAGTAACATGCGCTGCCTTCGTCACTTCTTCGTGTGACACTGTCACCATCGCCAAAAAGTAATAAGGCGGATAGGACTGGTGGCGGCGATGCAGCATCTCCTGTTCATAAAAGGCTTCGTAGTCATGCTGCTTCGTTAATTCAATACTATAGTGAGAAGGTGTATACGATTGAATAATAACCGAGCCCGCTTTTTCATGGCGCCCTGCCCTGCCGCTGACCTGCGTGAGAAGCTGAAATGTTTTTTCACTTGAACGAAAATCAGGGATGTGAAGGGATGTATCCGCACTGAGAACACCAACAAGTGTGACATCTGGGAAATCCAGCCCCTTTGCAATCATCTGCGTCCCGAGCAAAATGTCCGCTTCTTTATTGCCAAAAGACGTAAGAAGCTTTTCGTGAGCACCTTTACGAGACGTTGTATCCACATCCATTCGGATCACACGCGCCTCAGGCAACACCTTTGTCAGTTCCTCTTCTACTCGCTGCGTGCCAGTCCCAAAGTAGCGAATATGCTCACTGTGACATTCTGGACATTCAGAAGGTACTGGAGCTTCGTGACCACAATAATGGCACTTCAGCCGTTTTTGATAGCGGTGATAGGTGAGAGAAATTTCGCAATGAGGACATTGCTCCACATATCCGCAATCACGGCACATCACAAAAGATGAATAGCCTCTTTTGTTCAGAAATAAAACGGCTTGTTCTTTTCTTTCAAGCACTTCCTTTAACCTGATCATTAATTCTTCTGAGAACATGGAGCGGTTGCCATTTCTTAATTCTTCTCTCATATCAATTAACGAAACGTGCGGCAGCTGCTGCTGGTTGACGCGGTGCTTGAGCGACAGCAATGTATAAACGCCTTTTTTCGCACGTGCATAGGTTTCAAGTGAAGGTGTTGCACTGCCTAATACGACTGGACATTGATGCCGCACTGCTCGTTCAATGGCGACATCCTTGGCATGGTAACGAGGCATTTCTTCTTGTTTATAAGAGGATTCGTGCTCTTCATCTATAATAATCATGCCTAAATTTTCAAATGGAGCGAAAACAGCAGATCTTGCGCCAACGACAAGCTTGACTTCCTTGCGATGAATCTTCCGCCATTCATCATATTTTTCTCCTGTCGATAAGCCGCTGTGAAGAACAGCCACATTTGAGCCAAATCGTTCTTTAAATCGCTGCACCATTTGAGGGGTTAATGAAATTTCAGGAACTAAAACGATCGCTTCTTTCCCTTTTTGAAGAACATGATCAATTGTCTGCAAGTAAATCTCCGTTTTGCCGCTTCCTGTCACTCCGTGCAGCAAAAAGGTTTCGTGCTGATCCTCACTGACCGCTTGATGAATATGTTTTGCCGCCTCTGTTTGCTCAGGCGTGAGATCAAGTGATGCAGATGGTGTAAACTCCCGGTCACGGTAAGGATCCCGGTAGACCTCTTCATAGCTTTCTGTTAACAGCCCTTCTTGAATAAAGGTTTTAAGCGTTTGAGAACTCGCGCCTGTTTGCTGCTGCAAGTCTTTCGCTAAAAAGGTTGTCTCTCCCGCTTGAAGCAAGTAAGAGATCAGTGCCTTTTGTTTTACCGCATTTTTTTTTAGCTGCTGCTGCTTTTCTTCAAGTTTTTCTTTCGATACAGCCAACTGGAGCATGCGGACCTTTTTCTTTCCAGATTTTTGCGAGACATGATATCTCACCTCTAGATGACCTTTTTGGACATGCTTTTGAATCTGTTTTAATTGTTCAGCCGGGATGTCAGCATAAAGAATGCTCTCACGCTGACCGAAAAGCTCTTTCAATGACTGCGGAAGTTCTTCCTCTGATAGCACCTGTATTTCTTTTTCATACTTTGCCTTCATGGCTGCGGGCAGCATCGATTGAAGTGCCGTAATATGATAGGACAATGTTTTTTCCGTCAGCCAGTGGGAAAGCTCCAGCAGCTCATCTGTCAGAACAGGTGATAAATCAAATAAATCAACTATCTCTTTGATGCTTCCTGTCTTGATGTCTGTTTCCTCTTTGACTTTTGTCACAAACCCTTGAATCTTCCGCGGGCCAAAGGGAACGACCACCCTCATTCCCGCTTTGACGAGATCTTTGAATCGATCTGGTACACGGTAATCAAATGGCCGGTCAATGGCTTTCGTTGTGACATCTACAATGACTTCAGCAATCATGCGCGATCACGCTCTTCTGGAAGCAGCTGTATTGCCTCCTTTAAAATTTCAAAAGCGAGGTCTTTTTTGCTCATCATCGGCAGCTCTTTTTTCGTTCCATCTGCTTTGATGATCGCTGCCACATTGGTATCTGTGCCAAAGCCTGCACCTTCTTTTGTAACGTTATTGGCGACAATCATATCTAGATGCTTGGATTCAATTTTCTTTTTCGCATAATATTCTACATCCTGCGTTTCAGCTGCAAAACCGACCAGCACTTGATGCTCTTTTCTTTTCCCCAGCTCTTTTAAAATATCTTTTGTCCGGGTGAATTCAATGTCCAGAGCGCCGTCCTGTTTTTTCATTTTATGAGCATATGTCGTGACAGGGGTGTAATCGGCGACAGCTGCTGATTTAATGACAAGATCTGCTTCTCCGTATACATCTAGCGCAGCTTGATACATATCTTCAGCTGATTCAACGTGCACTACATGTACATGGTCAGGTTCAGTTAAAGAAACAGGTCCAGAAATCAGCGTAACATCTGCCCCCATTTGCTGAGCAGCCTCTGCGATCGCATAGCCCATTTTTCCACTAGAACGATTTGTAAAGAATCGGACAGGATCGATGACTTCACGTGTAGGACCAGCTGTCACCACGACTTTTTTTCCTGAGAGCGGTAAGCTTTTTGGCTCATCAAAAAAAGCACGGATGTGTTCCACAATTTTTTCAGGCTCTTCTAATCGCCCTTTTCCAATGTATCCGCAGGCTAAATAACCTTCACTTGGCTCAATAAACCGGTAGCCGTCTTCATATAATGTGCGAATGTTCCGTTTCACAGCCGGGTGATCGTACATATGCACATTCATCGCTGGAGCGATCCATACAGGCGCTGTTGAAGCAAGCAAAGTCGTCGTCAGCATATCATCTGCAAGTCCAGCGGCCATTTTACCAATCGTATGTGCTGTTGCAGGGGCAACAAGAATGAGATCGGCCCAGTCAGCTACGTCAATATGCGCAATGACTCTTGGATTGTTTTCTTTGAATGTATCTACATATACCTCATGCCTAGACAGAGCTTGGAAGGTTAGCGGAGACACAAACTCACGAGCAGATTCCGTCATAATCACTCTGACATTTGCGCCTGCTTGTACGAGTTTACTAGTAAGTGCTGCTGCTTTATATACGGCGATTCCTCCGCTGACACCGAGCAAAATATTTTTTGACTGTAACATTTGTTTGTCCCCCTTAACGGCCTTTTTCACAAATTCGTCTACAATTCAAAAAAGTCAAAACCAATCATAGTTTTGACTTTTTTGAACGTATCGTATCTGCATTGCAGAAGCGATGTGTTATTCTTGATCCTCTTTTTCAAATGTCAAAAGACCAGCGTCGATTTCTTCTAGTGCTTTGCCTACGAATTTGTAAGACTTTGTGTTTTCAATCTGCTGATCTTGATGGATCTGCATTTCACGTGCACGGCGTGCCGACACTGTTACAAGTGTATATTTTGAATCAAGTTTGTTCATCAATGAGTCAATTGAAGGATCTAACATGGTTTATTCTACCCCCAGCATTTTTTTATATCTTGGTGCGACTCTGTCTCTGCGCAGGTGTTCTGCAAGGACGATCGCTTTGATTCTTTCACAAGCAAGCTCGACATCATCGTTTTCAACGACATAGTCGTAAGCATCCATCATTTCAATTTCTTCTTTCGCAGCGGCCATTCGGTTTCGAATGAGCTCCTCAGACTCTGTACCGCGTGTAATGATGCGGTTTTGAAGTTCTGAAAGACTAGGCGGTGCAAGGAAAATAAAAAGACCTTCCGGGAATGCTTCTCTTACTTGAAGTGCACCTTGCACTTCAATTTCAAGGAAAACATCTTTTCCTTCGCTTAATGTCTGTTCTACATAGTCAACAGGCGTGCCGTAGTAATTCCCGACGTACTCTGCCCATTCTAACAGCTTTTTGTTTTCAATCATATGTTCAAATTCTTCCCTGGTTTTAAAGAAATAATCGACACCATTTCTTTCACCTTCACGCGGTTTGCGTGTCGTCACAGAAATAGAGTATTCAAATTTCGTATCTTCCTGGGAGAAAATGGCTTGTCTGACCGTTCCTTTTCCAACTCCCGAAGGTCCAGAGAGAACGATTAAAAGTCCTCTTTCTTTCATAATGGCGTATTACCCCTGCCCTTCATCTATGATTTCTTCTTTTACAGAAAGTCTTTGCGCGACAGTCTCAGGCTGAACGGCAGATAAGATGACATGGTCACTGTCCATAATGACAACAGCACGGGTTCTTCTTCCGTATGTAGCATCTATGAGCATGCCTCGATCTCTTGCGTCTTGTATCATTCGTTTAATCGGTGCTGATTCCGGACTGACGATCGAAATCATCCGATTCGCTGAAATGATGTTTCCAAATCCGATATTGATCAACTTTATGGTCATCTTCTTTCGTCCCCCTGTAATATAAACGTCTCTAGTCTCGCCGAAAGAGACGCACTGTAAACAGCATACACAATGACTATTCTATATTTTGCACTTGTTCTTTTATTTTTTCAATAGCACTTTTCATTTCAACCACCAGCTTTGTTAAATGGTGATGGTTCGCTTTTGATCCAATGGTGTTCACTTCACGGTTGAGCTCCTGTACAAGGAAGTCAAGTTTTCGGCCGGCAGCACCGCCTTGCAGCAAGATTTGCTGAAACTGCTGAAAATGACTTTTTAATCTCGTAATCTCTTCTGTAATGTCACACCGGTCAGCAAAGATGGCAGCTTCAGTTGTTAGTCTGCTCTCGTCAAGCGCCTCTCCGATCCATTCTTGCAATCGCTGATTCAATCGTTCTTTGTACTGACTCACAACCTCTGGTGCAAAGACTTTGATTTCTTCTGTATAGGCCTCTAGTTCAGAAAGCCTCAGTTCACAGTCTTTTTGAAGGGATGCCCCCTCTTGCTCTCTCATGAAGCAAAGCTCCTTGACAGCAGCCTCGCAAGCTTCCATCAGCAGCTGCTCTAACTGTTCATTTCGGCTGGCTGACTCTTCCACCTGAACGGCAAGCTCCAGCCCCAGTAAGTCATGTGCATGCTGAATGCCTGAAATGTGATAGCGTTCCTCGAGGTCTTTTGCGGCTTTCATGTATTCATCAAGCAGCGGCCAGTCGATCTGTAAGGACCGGCTTGCTAGTTTACCGCCTTCAATCGTGACAAACAGCTCAATTCTACCGCGCTGCACGTGACGAAGAATGATCTTTTTTAATGTATCTTCGAAATATAAAAGCGGCCTCGGCAAACGGGCATGAACCTCTTTAAAACGGTGATTGACCGATTTTAGCTCAACTGACACTGTCAGTTCTCCATCCGTTTTACTCGCTTGGCCGAATCCCGTCATACTGCGTATCATGTCAAAACACCCAATTCTTTCATATTAATAAAATGAAAAAGGTAATAGCAGACACTATTACCTCAAAATTATACCATAATCAATTATTTTTTTCTTGTCAAAAGTGATCCTGCCAGTAAAAAAGTTGGCAGTGCAGACATCCCGATGATTAGCAGCCAATCAATTGGTGCAACCGCGACCGTTTTGAAAATCGGCTGAAGCGGCGGGTAATAAATGACCACAAGCATGAGCAAAAGTGATGACAAAACCGCACCGATCAAATAAAGGTTCCCAAATGGGTTACGTTCAAAAATGGACCGTTCACTGCGGCAGTCAAATACATGAATGAGCTGCGCCAAAACAAGCGTACTAAATGCGACAGTCTGCGCATATTGCAGGTTGTTTGGATCGCGGTGATACACAAAGATAAATGCCAAAAGGGTCGCAAGTCCGATGAGGAAGCCTCTTGAAATGACCTTCCAGCCAAGCCCTCTAGCAAAAATGCCCTCTTTCACATTCCGCGGCTTTCTCTTCATGACATCGCCTTCTGGCTTATCCATGCCAAGTGCCATAGCCGGCAGACCATCTGTGACAAGGTTTACCCATAAGATTTGTATAGGAACGAGCGGCAGCGGCAGCGCGAGCAGCATCGCAAACAGCATGACCAAAATTTCTCCGACATTTGATGCCAGCAAATAACGGACAAACTTACGAATGTTTTCATAAATATTCCGGCCCTCTTTAATGGCGGATTTTATGGTCGCAAAGTTGTCGTCAAGTAAAATAAGAGAAGATGCTTCTTTGGCTACGTCTGTTCCAGTGATGCCCATGGAGATGCCGATATCTGCTTGTTTAATGGCAGGTGCATCATTGACCCCATCACCTGTCATCGCCACAACATGCCCATTTTTTTGATAGGCTTTGACAATTCTCAGTTTATGCTCAGGGGAAACCCGGGCAAAGACGTATACATTTTCAGCCGTTTGCTCAAGCTCTTTGTCGCTCATCTGATCAAGCGCTTTCCCGTCGAGCACCTGTCCTTGCTTCGGTAAAAGGCTCAAGTCTTTGGCGATCGCTTTGGCCGTTTCTACGTGGTCGCCTGTAATCATGACCGTTTTAATCCCGGCATCCCGGCACTCTTTAATCGCTCGTCTGACTTCAGGACGCGGTGGATCGATCATGCCCTCTAACCCGATAAATGTTAAATCGGTTTCAGCCTGCTTTACAGAGGTGATTTTTTCTGTCAGACCGACTTTTTTATACGCAATGGCAATGGTTCTAAGCGCCTGTCTTGCTAACCCTTGAATCGCAGCTTCTGCTTCTTGCCTATGAGTTGCTGAAAAAGAAGCTGTGCGTCCGCCGTGCATGATATGACTTGAACGGTTCATTAGTACATCCGGCGCACCTTTTGCAATGACATACCGCTCTTTTTGATTCGTTTCAACGACGACTGACATCATCTTTCTTTCTGAGTCAAAAGGAAACTCCTCAATGACATGAAATCCAGCTTCAATGAATTGCTCTGTAAAACCCGCTTTACGTGCTGCGGTAAGAAGCGCCCCCTCTGTCGGATCGCCATCAAGCCTCATCTCCCCGTCTTTTTCAACAATGGTCGATGTATTACAAAGCGCCCCGTATAATAACACCTTTTGCAGGCTTGGGTGCTTGTCGGCATGGACGATTTCTCCGTTTAAGGTAAAGTCACCGGATGGCTCGTAGCCTGTGCCAGAAATATTCCACGTTTTCCCCTCTGCCCATACATGAGTCACGGTCATTTTATTTTGCGTCATCGTTCCTGTTTTATCTGAGCAAATGATTGACGCGCAGCCGAGTGTTTCCACAGCCGGGAGCTTTCTGACGATCGATTTCTGTTTGATCATCCGCTGCACCCCTAGGGAAAGTGCGACAGTGACAATCGCCGGCAGTCCTTCCGGAATTGCCGCAACAGCAAGAGATACTCCCGCTAGGAACATATGATACAATTCATGTCCTTGCACAACACCGAGAACAACAACGAGCACCGTTAAAAATAAAGCAGCCACAATCAGAATTTTCCCGAGCTGCTCGAGACGCCTTTGCAGCGGCGTTTCCATATTACCTGCTGCATCCAGCATACCGGCAATTTGTCCCATTGCCGTATTCATTCCTGTACCAATGACAACCCCTACGCCGCTTCCTCTAGTAACAAGCGTCCCCATAAAGGCCATGTTCGTCAAATCTCCAAGTGAGACATGGCTGCTTGAAAGAGGACTTGCGTGTTTGACCGCTGGGATAGACTCGCCAGTGAGAGCGGACTCCTCAATTTCTAAGCTCTTTGTTTCTAGTAATCTAATATCTGCCCCAATCCGGTCTCCGCTTGAAAATTTCACAATATCCCCTGGCACGAGATGTTTAGACGGGATCTTGACCCATTCATTATTTCTCCTTGCATATACATGCGGAGTTGATAATTCTTTTAACGCTTGAAGGGATTTTTCCGCCCGGCGCTCTTGATAAAAGCCGAGTACACCATTAATCAAAACAATGGCTACAATCGCAACAGCATCAATGTATTCTCCTAAAAAGGCAGAAATGATTGTTGCTGCAAGCAAGATTAACACCATGAAATCTTTAAACTGTGCTAAAAAAATGATCAGAGCCGACGCCTTTTTTCCTTCCTGCAATTCATTTGGCCCGTGTTTTTCAAGCCGCTTTTGTACATCTTTTTCTGACAGTCCGTCACCTATCGATGTATTCATTGTTTTTAATAAATCGGTTTGGTTCAGTTCATGCCAATTCATTTGACCTCGTCCACTCCTCTTTTGTTCTCTCTCATATGCAGTGTTCTATAAGCCAGTTTATTCAGACTCGTCCTAAATCATGCTATAATAATAAGACTGCCTAAAGAACGAGAAAACGGAAGTTCTTTCAGTAGATTTGTGTGAAAGAAGAGGGTGTATCCAACATGTCATTTGACGGCATTTTTACATATGGTATGACAAATGAATTGCAAGAGACATTAACTGGCGGGAGGATTTCTAAAATCCATCAGCCATATAAGCACGAGCTGATTTTTCATATTCGGGCAAACGGAAAAAATCATAAGCTCCTTTTATCGGCTCATCCGAGCTATGCGAGAGTGCAGCTCACTGAGCATCAATACGACAATCCAAGCGAGCCGCCAATGTTTTGTATGCTCCTCAGAAAGCATCTTGAGGGCGGCTTCATTGAACGTTTTGAACAGATTGGATTTGACCGGGTGATCGTGCTTCATGTAAGAAGCCGAAATGAAATTGGTGATGAGCAGACGCGTAAGCTTTACATTGAAATCATGGGACGTCATAGTAATTTCATTCTGGTAGAGGATGGAACGCAGCAGATCATTGATGGTTTGAAACACCTTTCTCCATCTGTGAACAGCTATCGAACGGTGCTTCCTGGTCACGAATACCTTCTGCCGCCTGCGCAGCAAAAATTGAATCCTTTTGACGTGACAAAGGATGATATTTTGAAGCATTTACGCTTTCAAGAAGGAAAGATCGCAAATCAAATTGTCGATACCTTCTCTGGGGTTTCCCCGCTGTTTGCAAAGGAAGTTGTACACCGGGCCGGTCTTGCCAATCAAGAAACGATTCCAAATACACTGCTCGACATGTTCCAGCTCATTCGCATGCATTCTTTTACTCCGCAGCTCACAAGAAAAGACGGAAAAGAGTATTTCTATTTATTAGAGCTTCAGCATGTCCATGGCGAGATGAAGACATTCGACTCACTCAGCCAGCTGCTTGACCGCTTTTATTTTGGAAAAGCTGAGAGAGATAGAGTCAAACAGCAGGCAGCGGACCTTGAACGGTTTGTCGTCAATGAAAAAAAGAAAAATGAAAACAAGCTGAAAAAGCTAAAAAGAACCCTTGAAGAATCTCAAGATGCACACAAATATCAGCTCTATGGTGAGCTGTTAACAGCCAATTTATATGCGATTAAAAAAGGGGATAAAGAAGCGACTGTCATCAATTATTACGATGAAGACGGCGGAGAAATCACGATTCCGCTCAAAACAAACAAAACCCCTTCTGAAAATGCCCAGGCATATTTTACAAAATATCAAAAGGCAAAAAATGCTGTAGAAGCTGTAAATGAACAAATTAAGCGGACACATGAAGAAATTGCTTATTTTGAAGAGCTGATTCAGCAGCTGTCCTCTGCTTCACCGAAGGATTTAGAGGAAATGAGAGAAGAGCTTGTTGAAGGAAAATATTTGCGCGCCAAACAAAAGCGTCTCGCCAAAAAGAAAAAACCGGCTGCTATTCAGCTCGAAACGTATGAATCATCCCAAGGCATACCAATTTTAGTCGGAAAAAACAACAAACAAAACGAGTATTTGACTACAAAGGCAGCTGCTCGTGATGATATTTGGCTGCATACAAAGGATATTCCTGGGTCACATGTCGTCATCCGTCACCAAGCACCTGATGAACAAACGCTGCTTGAAGCGGCTCAAATTGCCGCCTATTTTTCAAAGGCAAAAGAGTCCAGCTCCGTACCTGTCGACTATGCAAAAATCCGGCATGTGAAAAAACCAAACGGAGCAAAGCCAGGCTTTGTTACGTATGATCAGCAGCAAACATTATTTGTCACACCTGACGAAGATCTTGTGCTCAAGCTGAGAAAATAAATAAAAGAAGCCGATAAAATCTCCTGTAAGGATTTTATCGGCTTTTTCTTTGTCGTTTTTTTCTTTCGATGTAAAGGGCATCAAGTGCGTCAATATCCTCTTCTTCAAGCAAGGATTCAATTGCCGCAGCCAGCTGTTTTGTCCGGGCGGGGCTAGCACCGCTTGTAGAGACTGAAATCGTCACTTTTCCTGCTTTGACAACCTTCGGCACCATCACATTGCCGAGCTCAGATTGGCTCACACAATTCACGAGCTGGTGAGGCTGTGCTGTTTGTGCAATCCATTCATTTACCGAAGGGTCGTTTGTAGCAGCTACAATGAAAAACGCATCCTTCAAATCTTCAGCGCCCACCTTCTTTTCCTTCCAATTCAATGCGTATGTATCAATGAGGCACGCCATCTCTTCAGAAAGATCAGGACTCACAACAGTTAGATGGCAAGGCTCCGTACACAATGTCTTTGCTCTTCTTAATGCAACAGATCCGCCGCCGGCGATGACCACTTGTTTATTGGTTAAATCAAGATGGACTGGAAGCATGGCTTTCTCCTCGGAAACGAAACGCATCGTCTTTGTTTAAAATGGTTTCTAGCACTCGTTCAATATAAGCCGCTTTGACATGCGGATGAAAGCCAATATACCGGCATACCCGGACATCATTCAGCCGCTTTCTCGCCTGAGCGGCTTCACTTTCAATTTCTTTCATTAAAATCCCCGTAAACAGTAAGTAAGGAACGATATAAGCAGGCCCATCGTCATCTTCTGATAACTGCGCGAGAACATCTCGATAATTTGGCTCGCATGCTGTAATAAAACACGGAAGAACCTCTGCATGCGGAAGCAGGCTTCGGACATCGTCTGCAATGCCAAACACATCTCGCTTCACATCCGGATCAGAACTCCCGCGGCCAATTAAAAGAATCCGCGCGCGCTCGCCTTGATATCCTGCTTCTTTAATTCTTGCGGCAACCGCTTTTGTTACTTCTTGATTCACCCCGATCGGCTTTCCATATGTGACCTTCACTTGCGGGAAACGCGCACGCACTTTCTCAATTTCGACCGGGATATCCGATTTGGCATGCATGGCAGTCAAAAGGAGGAGCGGGACGATTGCAATGTGTGTCGCTCCTTTTTTCACACAGGCCTCAAATCCTTCTTCTATAGAAGGGTCCGTCAGCTCTAAAAAACAAATTTCTTGTATATCTGCTTTCACTAACGGCATACAGCTTTTCATAAAAGAAATGGCCTTATCTTGTGCTTCTTTCACCCTGCTTCCATGCCCAACATAAAGGACAGCTTGTTTCATGCGGCTCCTCCCTCTCACTTGTTTTCATCAGACGAAAAGACACGATGTATGCACGTGTCTTTTCTCTACCATTCTCATTTCTCGATTAATGCGGGTTCAAACCAGTTCAGCTTTTGATGAAAATGAACGACATCTCCAACAACAATTAAACTTGGATGCTCGATCCCTTCTTTTTCAACAGTTTCAGACAGTGTCGCAACCGTACAGCAAGTTGTCTTTTGCCTTGTTGTGGTTCCCCAGTGTATAAATGCAGCGGGTGTTTCTGGGTCCCGTCCATTTTTTAAAAGCAGGCGCTGCACTCTTTCCACGTTTTTGACACCCATGTAAATCACAAGAGTATCAATCCCTGTAGCCAGCGCCTCCCACTTTTCTTCAAAATGTTCATCCTTTTGATAGTGGCCCGTGACAAAAGCAACATTTGAGCTGAATTCACGATGTGTCACAGGGATGCCCGCATAAGCAGCCGCTGCAATCCCAGAAGTAATTCCTGGGACGACCTCATACGGAATTCCGTGCTCAGCTAAGCATTCGATTTCTTCACCGCCGCGGCCAAAGACAAAGGGGTCGCCGCCTTTCAGCCGAACGACAACGTTCCCTTCCTTTGCATGAGCCACAAGCGCTTCATTGATGGCTTCCTGCCTCATTGTATGATGATTTGGCAGCTTGCCGCAATAAATCAATTCCGCCTCCGGTTTGGCATGGGCGAGAATTTCTTGATTGACAAGACGATCATATAAGATGACATCTGCCTGCTGTATCGCCTTATGGGCCTTTAATGTGATTAAATCTGGGTCACCGGGTCCAGCACCCACAATGTATACTTTCCCCATCTTGCTTTTCTCCCCCTGCCATCAGGCGATTATTTCGTTGTTCCTTTTACATAATCAACAAGACGCTGTTTAGATTCCTCACGGGATAATTCTCCTGTATCTAATACGAGCTCAGGCGCAGCAGGCTCTTCATACGGTGAATCGATTCCAGTGAAAAATGGAATTTCACCGTTTCTCGCCTTTTTATATAACCCTTTTGGATCACGCTCTTCACACACGTTCAGATCACATTTGACAAACACTTCGTGAAATTCTCCCTCTTCGACCAACTGTCTGACAGTGTGGCGGTCTTCCTGAAATGGAGAAATAAAAGCAGTGATGACAATCGTTCCTTGCTCCACAAATAATTTCGCCACTTCTCCGATCCGGCGGATGTTTTCTTTTCTGTCATCATCTGAAAACCCTAGATCTTTATTGAGTCCGTGCCGCACGTTATCGCCGTCAAGAACTGTGACTTGGTAGCCTTGTTCAAACAGCTCTCTTGCAGCTGCATTCGCGATCGTTGATTTACCTGAACCGCTTAGACCTGTAAGCCAGATAATGCCGCTCGTATGATTGTTTTTTTGTTGATATTCTTTTTTTGTAATAGATGAATCATGCCACACGATATGTTCGTTGCTCATGTCATACCCTCCCGTTAAGATACCGTCGTTTTTAATCCTTCGATTAATGTTTCAATGACTTCTTTTCGGCTGAACGTGCTTGGTGGTAATTCACCGTTTCTCAGCATTGTTCGAACCTTTGTACCTGAAAGAATGACATGCTCGCTTTTGTCGTGAGGACACGTTTTTGGAGTGGCCATCGCTTCACATGTATTACAGTAGAAGCTGTGTTCAAATTTTAATGGAGTAATGCCGATTTCTTCGCTTGTAAATTGATCAAATAGTTCCTGCGCCTCGTATGTGCCGTAATAGTCACCAACACCTGCATGATCTCTTCCGACAATAAAGTGAGTGCAGCCATAATTTTTCCGTACTAGCGCATGAAAAATGGCTTCCTTTGGTCCAGCATAACGCATTGCAGCAGGAAAAACACCTAAAAAGACGCGGTCTTTTGGATAATAACCGTCCAATAACACTTGATAGCTTTTCATTCTTACATCTGCCGGGATGTCGTCAGATTTTGTTTCACCGACAAGAGGATTTAAAAATAAACCATCGACTGTTTCCAGTGCTGTTTTTTGAATATATTCATGAGCACGGTGAACCGGGTTTCTCGTTTGGAAACCAACAATGGTTTTCCAGCCGTTTTCTTTAAAATGACGTCTTGTTTCTTCTGGCTCATACGTAAATTGAGGGAATGGTTTTTCACTGCGTTTCGTCAGTGTAATTTTCCCGCCAATGTAAGTATCGCCGCGTTCAAATAATTTTTTCACGCCTGGATGATTGCGGTCATCTGTTTTATAGACATTCACCGCTTCTTTTTCCTTATCTGGTGTGTATTGATCCTCTACTTCAATGACCCCATATACAGTTCCATTGTAGGATAAGCGCACGATATCGCCTTGATGGATTTCCGCCGCCTTTTCTTTTGTCACTGGCAGTGTAATAGGAAGAGACCAAACGACACCACTTGCTAGCCGCATACTGCTTACAACTGCTTCATAATCAGCTTTTGTTAAAAACCCTTCAATTGGACTATATCCGCCAATTGCAATGAGTTCAAGGTCTGCAAAGGAAATCGCATCTAGTTCAATTTCCTTCGCAGCCGTGCTGAGATCATATTCTTCATTTACTCGATTAATTAATACGCCACCATGTGGTGTTAAACTCATTTGTTCATCTTCCTCTCAATGTTCATATTTATTAGATGTTAATAGTCGGATTTATGGTTAAATCCCGCCGCCCTGTTCATGAATAGAGCTGCTTTCATTTTTGACTGCTTTCATCAGACTCAGCGCACCAAGTGAGGCAAGCAGTACACTCATCATGATAAAGATAGAGTAATAGTCTCCTTTTAAGAAAAGGCTCACAAGCAAATACGATAGGCTGAGTGATAAGAAAGGTGAGACCACCCATACTTTCAGCATTTTTTTCACCACATGTTTGTGAAAAATGTTAGGCCCGCCTTTTGCCATTCCAAGCCCGATAATAGACGAGGAGGTGATTTGGGTAAGTGGAACGGGCAGCCCAAAAATAGAGCTGACGATGACAAGCCCGGCACCGGTACTCGAAAGTAAAATCCCTTCGCCTGTTTGATAGCGGGTAATTTTCTTTCCGTTTGTTTCCAGTACTCTTCTACCTAGCAAGAGGGCCCCTGCTGCGACGAAGATTCCGCCGTAAAGTGTTCCCTGCCCAACTGACAAAACGCCTGAAGCGACGAGCGGGCCGACGGCATTTGCCACATTGTTCATACCGGCTGAAAATGCCTCTAAAAATCCGCTGAGAATTAATACGATAGATAAAATAGCTGTGCCTTTTTTAGACAGCTTCCGTTTAGGGAACATTCTGATGATTTTGACGACAGCAAAGGTAAAAAGAAAGGCGAAAAGCGGGATGATGACCCAAAATGCCACAATCACTAAAATGGATTTCACAAACAAAACTTTATATGCGACTGCTACACCAACTACAGCCCCTACTGTGACCTCACTTGTTGATAAAGGAATCGCCATCAGATTTGCTATGAAAAGTGATAGTGCAGCAGAACCAATGATAATACAAACGATTTCAAGTGTAATGACTGATTCTGGCATAATACCAGAGCTGATCGTTTTGACGACCTCACCGCCGCCAATCACTGAACCTGCTAAAATCCCAACTGCACAAAAACTGAGCGCATAAATGGGCTTTTGAATGGCACCTGATCCATACGCAATGCCCATAGAAGCAGCTGCTCCGCTTGCGCCTATGTTTAAAGCAAAGAATAGACTAAATAAAATTGCGGCGATTTCCATACATTATGCTCCCTTACTCATGTAATCCGCACTCTGTCTTTGCTGTGCCTGACCATCTGCCAGAACGCAGATCATCTGCAGTAAATGCTGGCTGTGTACACGGTGCACAGCCGATACTTGGATATCCTTGGTCATGCAGCGGATTATAAGTAAGTTCCTCTCTAGATGCATATCTCCATATGTCCTTCCACGTCCAATGGATAAGCGGACATACTTTCACTGATTTGAATTTTTCATCCTTATTTAAGAAATTCGTCCCTGCTCGTTTTGGTGACTGCTCTCTTCTTAAACCAGAAAGCCATGCTGGATAACCAGATAAGGCTTCTTGCAAAGGAATGACCTTACGCATATGACAGCAGCTTTGAGGATCTGTTTTCCATAATTGATCACCGTGCTGCTCATTTTGCTGTTCAACCGTCAGCTCAGGCGTTTTCAGTACAATATCTAAGCCCGGATATCTTTCCTTTACCGCATCAATTGTGTCGTAAGTTTCTTTAAAATGCAGACCTGTATCTAAAAAGACAATTCTCGCATCTTTTTTTACTTTTGCAATCAGATCAATTAGAACGATGCCCTCAATCCCAAAGCTGCACGCATATACGAGCTGGTCACCATAATGACCGTACGCCCATTTCAGTACAGACAGGGCTCCTTTATACAAATCATCCTCTTGAAATGTAATGGACGGCTCTTGCCAATTTTCATAAGTTAACATGATTTCTCCCCTTCCGGAGTACCGCTCATATTGCTATTTTCCGCACTACTTTAATCTAATTTTTTCGTTTTTTTCCACTTGAATCACTTGACCGTCCTGAACAATTAACGTAATTGAACCGAATTTCATATCCCCAATCAGTTCTTGCATATGCTTTACTAAGTCCTCATCCTGATTTTGTTTCACTTCCATCTCCTCTTCCTCCTCACCGTTAAAATAAAAAAACTTTCTTTCAGTCCGAAAGAAAGATGAGGAAGCTCACAATTTCCTTATCTTTCAAAATAGAATCATTTTGCAGGAAGTAGCACCTTGCGAATCGCAGGTTGCCGGGTTTCATCGGGCCAGTCCCTCCACCTCTCTGGATAAGAGTTTCAATTTGTCTTAAATATTAACACAATTCAAACAAAAGTCAACCCGACTTTATTGATAGGATTAGTTTTTATTAAAATTTGAGTCTATTTTACTATTTTTACCCAAATAAAAAAGCCGTGCGGGCAGGCACAGCTTTAAAATTGTTAACGATGGACTTTGACTTTTCAGACCGTTTCTTCCATCCAAGATTCAGAGGAAGGGTCTTGTCTCCAGCGTTTTAGTTTGTTCATCGCAGACGGCTCAATCGCTTTCAGTTCAAGTGCCACATCTGTCAATGTGTCATAGTCTGTCAGGGTGACATATGGAATATTTTTTTCTTGAAAAGCGGCCGCTGCTTTTGGCAGTCCGTATGTGAAGATTGCGGCAACTCCTAGTACCTCGCAGCCTTCAGCTTGAAGAGCAGCAACCACTTCCAGCACACTGCCTCCTGTGGAAATAAGGTCTTCGACGACGACAACCTTTTGGCCTTTCGATACGGCCCCTTCAATTTGATTTCCTTTGCCGTGTGCTTTCGGCTTACTTCTGACATAACACATCGGGATGTTCAAGCGGTCTGCTGCTAATGCCGCATGCGGAATGCCTGCTGTTGCAGTACCCGCGACAACCTCTGCTCCCTTGAAATGAGTGAGAATCAAATCTTTTAGACCTTCCGCAATGTCGTGTCTGACTTCTGGATATGATAATGTGAGGCGGTTATCACAATAGATCGGTGATTTTATACCGCTCGCCCATGTAAACGGTTCGTCTGGTTTTAATGAGACCGCTTTGATTTGTAATAGATGTTTCGCGATTTTTGATTTCATCTGGCACTCACTCCCACTCTTTCAAAATTTGATGATAGGCTTCTATTGGTTTATCAGCTTTTGTGATTGATCTCCCGACAACGATTTGTGAAACACCTTGCTCTTTTGCATAGGCAGGTGTCGCCACACGCTTTTGGTCATCGGTTTGATCATTCGGTAAGCGAATCCCTGGCGTTACAGTGAGAAAGGAGGGTGAGATATGTTCATGAAGTGCTTTAGATTCATGAACAGAGCAAACAACACCGTCCAGTCCACTTTCATATGCTAATTGTCCATACCGGATAACAGTCTCTTGCAGCGGACGGTCAATGAGTAATTCGTTTCTCATCATGTCTTCTGACGTACTAGTCAGCTGGGTCACTGCAATAATGCCCGGACGGCTTTGTCCAGCAGGAGTCCCGCTTTCAAGTCCCTCTAATGCAGCCTGCATCATTCGTTTCCCGCCAGCAGCATGCACATTGACCAAATCAACGCCAAGTGCGGCAAGCCGGTTCATCGCTTTTTGCACCGTTGTTGGAATGTCATGTAATTTTAGATCGAGAAAAATGCGGCAATTTTTTTCTTTCAGCGCATCAAGGATGGCAGGTCCTTCTTGGTAAAACAGCTCCATGCCGACCTTCACAAATAATGGTGTCCCTTCAAAGGGATCTAAAAAGGCAAGCGCGTCCTGCCCTGATGGAAAATCAAGCGCGATGATGGGCAAGTGCTTCATGTTTCCAGCTCCTTCCGATACATTCCTCTACAGATGAATAACCATATGCTGCTAACACATTTGGCAATTCTTCAATGATTTCCGGGCAAATAAATGGATTCACAAAATTGGCTGTACCGACAGCGACTGCACTTGCACCTGCTAGTAAAAATTCAAGTACATCTTCAGCACTTTGCACTCCGCCCATCCCGATAATCGGAATAGAAACCGCTTGACTCACCTCATGCACCATACGTACAGCGACAGGTTTGACAGCTGGTCCTGATAATCCGCCTGTTTTATTGGCAAGGATGGGTTTCCCCGTTTTTAAATCTAAACGCATCCCAATTAATGTGTTAATCATAGTGAGTCCATCTGCTCCAGCAGCTTCAATCGCTTGAGCAATTTCTACAATATTGGCTACGTTAGGTGACAGCTTGACATAGACAGGTACGGAAGAGACTTTCTTGACTGCTTTTGTCAATGATGCTGCCATATTTGGATCTGTACCAAAGGCGATTCCGCCGGTTTTAACATTTGGGCAAGAAATGTTCAGCTCAAGGGCATGAACATTTTTTGCTTGGCTGATTTGCTTGGCTACTTCAACATAATCATCCACCTGTGAGCCAGCAACATTCGCAATAATAGGCGTATCAAACTGCTCGAGCCAAGGCAATTCATTTTCAAGCACATCTTTTAGACCTGGGTTTTGAAGGCCGATTGCATTGAGCATACCGGCTCCTGTCTCAGCTACCCTTGGAGTCGGATTGCCAAATCTCGGTTCAAGGGTTGTGGCTTTGATCATGATACCGCCCAGCAATGACAGGTCATATAAGGATGCAAATTCTCTCCCGAATCCAAAGCAGCCTGATGCAGGGATAATTGGATTCTTTAAAGATAATCCCGGTAACTCAACGTTTAGCATGACAATGCCACCTCCTCTGCTTTAAATACAGGTCCATCAAGACACACTTTGACGTAAGGTTTGTCGAGCTGATCGGTATGACAGACACATGCAAAGCAGGCACCAATCCCGCAGCCCATTCGTTCTTCCATCGAAATGTAGACAGGCTTATCAGGATACGTGTCTTTCAGCGCTTTTAGCATAGGTGTTGGACCGCAGGAAAGCAGCACATCAAAGCTCAGGTTTTGCTCTTTTATCACATCTGTTACAAAGCCTTTAGCACCGTATGTGCCATCAACCGTTGCAATAAACGTATCGCCGAGTGCTTGAAATTTTCCCTCGTAAAATACATCCTTTTTCGACTGAAAGCCGAGGACATGCTTTACGATGACGCCTTTTTTCGTTAAACGCTTGGACAGTTCATATAGAGGCGGTACGCCAATTCCGCCGCCGACTAGTAATGCCGTCTCTCCGGGCTTGACGACTGAAGGATCATACCCGTTTCCAAGCGGCCCTAATACATCGACTGATTCTCCCTCCCGCTTTTGGGAGAGGAGCTTTGTGCCCTCTCCCTCTGCGCGGTAAATGATGGTTGCTTCTTTTTGCTCGGCATGAATGTTGGCAATACTGATCGGTCTTCTCAGCAGCGGTGTCATCGATTCACTGACCTTTAGATGAAGAAATTGTCCAGCCGTTTGAAAGGAGTCCACAAGGTCACCTTGTAATGTCATTTCGTAAATATGATCAGCGATCTCTCGGTTCGAGACGACCGTCAAGTATGCTTTTTTCATATCGTTACTGTCACCTCAGCATTCGTTTTCACTTCTGGCATTTCATCCGCTCTAAATGTCATGCTCTCAAGCACTCTTAAAATGGCTTCTGCTGTATCTAGTGACGTTAAGCAAGCCACTCCGTTTTCAACAGATTCACGTCTAATTCTAAAGCCGTCTCTTGCCGGCTGTTTTCCTTTTGTTAATGTGTTGATCACGAATTGGGCTTCCCCGTTTCGAATAACATCAAGAAGATTTTTGCCTTCTTCTCCAATTTTGCCGACCACACTTGAAGGAATGGAGGCTTGTTTTAAATAATTCGCCGTTCCTTCTGTTGCTAAAATATGATAGCCGATCGAATGGAATCTTCTTGCGATCTCAAGTCCTTCTTCTTTATCCTTATCAGCCACTGTCAGAAGAACTGTTCCGTCATTAGGGATTTGAATGCCTGATGCAATCAATCCTTTATATAGGGCTTTTTCGATCGTGACATCTTTCCCCATGACCTCACCTGTTGATTTCATTTCAGGCCCGAGTGTAATATCCACTCTTCTTAATTTTGCAAAAGAGAAGACTGGAACTTTGACGTACACTCCTTCTTGCTCTGTATGAAGCCCTTCTTCGTAGCCATAATTTTTGAGCTTGTCTCCTAAGATGACTTTTGTCGCAAGGTTTGCCATCGGGATGCCTGTAATTTTACTTAAGAAAGGAACCGTCCGGCTTGATCTCGGGTTCACTTCAAGTACATACACTTCACCTTTTGATAGGACAAACTGAATGTTCAAAAGCCCAATAATGTTGAGTCCTTTTGCAAGCTTGATCGTGTATTCTGCGATCTTTGCTTTGATGTCCTCAGACAATGTTTGCGGCGGATAGACCGCAATCGAGTCACCAGAGTGAACTCCGGCTCTTTCAATGTGTTCCATAATGCCTGGGATTACGACAGTTTCTCCATCAGACACGGCATCTACTTCAATTTCTTTTCCTGTCAAATACTTGTCAATTAACACTGGATGCTGCGGGTTAACCTTCACCGCATTCTCCATGTAGTGAAGAAGCTCAGCTTCTTGATACACAATTTCCATCGCGCGGCCGCCTAATACATAGGAAGGACGGACAAGGACTGGGTAGCCGATTTGATTGGCAATCGCTACAGCTTCAGGCACAGACGTTGCTGTTTTCCCTTTAGGCTGCGGCACGCCGAGTGTTTCTAACGTTTGTTCAAACTTGTCCCGGTTTTCTGCGCGGTCTAGGTCTTCTAGAGAAGTTCCAAGAATTTTAACCCCTCTATTTGATAATTCATCTGCTAGGTTGATCGCCGTTTGTCCGCCGAACTGAACGACGACTCCTTCAGGCTGTTCAAGGTCGATGATATGCATGACATCTTCTACAGTGAGTGGTTCAAAGTAGAGCTTATCTGAAATACTAAAGTCTGTTGAGACCGTTTCAGGGTTGTTGTTTATAATGATCGCTTCATAGCCTGCTTGTTTAATTGCCCACACAGAGTGAACAGTCGCATAATCAAATTCAACCCCTTGTCCAATTCGGATAGGACCTGAACCTAATACGATAACGCTTTTCTTGTCTGTACGTTCTGATTCATTTTCATCTTCATATGTGCTGTAGAAATATGGTGTCTCTGATTCAAATTCTGCCGCACATGTATCCACCATTTTGTATACAGGTACAATGCCTGCTTCTTGTCTTAGCTTGTAGACATCCGCTTCGTTCATCTTCCACTCGCGGCTAATGTAGATATCTGAGAAGCCTTTTTCTTTCGCTTCTTTTAATACGTCTGTATTGCCTTTGTTTTCTTTTAATATCTTCTCAAAGGCGATGATGCCTTCCAGCTTATGAAGGAAGAAGTAATCAATTTTTGAGAATTCATGTATTTGTTCGACTGTATAGCCTCTTCTAAGCGCCTCAGCGATATAAAATAATCGTTCGTCTCCCGCTTTGATAATCCGTTTTTCAAGCACTTCATTTGTGATGTCTGCTTCATCTTTTAATTCAATGTGATGCACATCGGCTTCAAGTGAACGTACAGCCTTTAGAAGAGACTCTTCTAATGTGCGGCCGATCGCCATGACTTCACCAGTTGCCTTCATTTGCGTACCAAGACGTCTGTTCGCAGATTCAAATTTATCGAACGGCCAGCGCGGTATTTTTGAAACGATATAGTCAAGTGCCGGCTCGAAGGCTGCATAGGTTTTACCTGTGACTGGGTTCATCATTTCATCAAGCGTTAAGCCGACAGCAATTTTCGCTGCCAATTTGGCTATTGGATAGCCTGTCGCTTTCGACGCAAGCGCAGATGAACGGCTCACACGCGGGTTTACTTCGATGATATAGTATTGAAAACTGTTTGGATCAAGTGCCAGCTGAACGTTACAGCCGCCTTCAATGCCAAGTGCACGGATCAGCTTAAGCGACACATTTCGAAGCAGCTGATATTCACGGTCACTTAACGTTTGGCTTGGGGCTACAACAATACTGTCACCAGTATGGATGCCGACAGGGTCAAAGTTTTCCATGTTACAAACAACGATTGCATGGTCACCGCTGTCTCGCATGACTTCATATTCAATTTCTTTAAAGCCTGCAATGCTTTTTTCAAGTAAGCATTGTGTGACTGGGCTTAGCTTCAGACCGTTTTCAACGATTTCCTTCAGTTCTTGCTCGTTTGTACAAATTCCGCCGCCCGTTCCGCCTAATGTATAGGCTGGTCTGACGATGACAGGGAAACCGATTTGATCTGTAAACGCCATTGCTTCTTCCAGGTTATGAATGATTTCACTTTCTGGTACAGGCTCATTTAGTTCATTCATTAAATTACGGAATAAATCTCTATCCTCTGCTTTTTGGATGGCTGACAGCTTTGTACCGAGTACTTCAACGCCGCATTCAGCTAATACGCCAAGCTCTGACAATTCAACAGCAAGGTTTAATCCAGTTTGCCCGCCAAGTGTTGGCAAGATCGCATCAGGGCGTTCTTTTCGAATGATTCGTGTTAAAAATTCTGGTGTCAGTGGTTCGATGTATACCTTATCAGCCATTTCTGTATCTGTCATAATGGTCGCAGGGTTAGAGTTCACAAGAACGACTTCATAGCCCTCTTCTTTTAGCGCTAAGCAAGCCTGTGTACCTGCATAGTCAAACTCCGCTGCCTGACCGATGATGATAGGACCTGATCCGATTACTAAAATCTTTTTGATGTCTACGCGTTTTGGCATACTTCTTCCCCTTCTTTCTCAGTCGTATGAATCATTTCCATGAACTGGTCAAATAAGTAGTTTGCATCTTCTGGACCCGGTGATGCTTCTGGGTGGTACTGAACAGTGAATGCTGGTGCTTCTTTATGTTTTAATCCTTCAATCGTATTGTCGTTTAGGGCAATATGTGTGACTTCGAGCACGTCTTCGTTAATACTGCTAACCGTGTAGCCATGGTTTTGAGACGTCAGTGTCACCTTGCCAGTTGCTAGTTCTTTCACCGGATGGTTTGATCCTCTGTGGCCAAATTTCATTTTTTCTGTGCTTGCACCGCACGCTAGAGCAAATAATTGATGTCCGAGGCATATACCAAAGAGCGGCACCTTTCCAATCAATTGCTGAATCATCTCAACGGCTTCCGGTACATCCACAGGATCTCCAGGTCCGTTTGAAAGCATGATGCCATCAGGCTTTAGCTGCAGCACTTCATCTGCAGTGATGTTGTATGGCACCACAATGACGTCGCAGTCACGTTTATTGAGCTCGCGCAAAATGCCGTGCTTCATGCCGAAATCGACAAGGACAATTCTTTTTCCTCTGCCTGGGCTTGGGTACGCATTTTTCACAGATACTTGACTCACTTGATCTGTTGGCAGCTGCAATGTTTGAAGGCGGCGGACAACGTCTTCTACTTGTTCATCAGGTCCTGCAAATGCCCCTCTTAAAGTCCCTGCACTTCGAATCATTCTAGTCAGCTTCCGTGTATCGATTCCGCTCAGCCCCGGAATGTTTTTCATTTTTAAATATTCATCGAGTGAATATGAAGAGCGCCAGTTTGAGGGCTTTTCACAAAGCTCTTTCACAATCAGCCCTTTCACAAACGGTGTGATCGATTCAAAATCGTCACGGTTAATGCCATAGTTGCCGATAAGCGGGTAAGTCAGTGTGACAATTTGTCCGCAGTATGATGGATCAGACAAAATTTCTTGATAGCCCGTCATCCCTGTATTAAAGACGACTTCTCCGACTGATGGTTCTAAGCTGCCAAAGCCTGTTCCTTCGAATACTGTTCCGTTTTCTAGCACTAAGCGTCTCTTCATTTTACTAGTCTCCCCTCTTCATAAACGACTTTCCCAGATGCAAGTGTCATGACCGGCCATCCTGATACAGTCAATTTGTCAAACGGTGTATTTTGCCCTTTAGATAAGAAGCTTTTTTTATCGATTGCCATTTCTTTGTTTAAATCAATGAGTGTGATATCAGCTATGTGCCCTTCTTCAAGCTTTCCGTATGGAAGAGAAAATGCTTCAGCTGGTTTGATTGTCATATAATCAACGAGTTGCTTTAATGTCCATTCGCCTGTTTTGACAAATCGTGTATACAGAAGCGGAAACGCAGTTTCAAGTCCCACAATTCCAAATGGGGCACGCTGCATCGTTTCGTTCTTTTCTTCTTCTGTATGCGGCGCATGGTCTGTTGCGATGAAATCAATCGTTCCATCTAACAGTCCCTCGATCAATGCCTCGCGATCCTCTGTTCCTCTGAGCGGCGGGTTCATTTTATAGTTTGTATCAAGACCTGGAATGTCCGTATCACACAACAGCAGGTGATGCGGTGACACCTCAGCCGTCACACGGATGCCTGCTTTTTTTGCATCGCGTACGACCCGCACAGATTCTTTCGTACTGATATGACATACATGATAATGACAGTTCGCTGCTTCTGCTAAAAGAACATCTCTTGCAATATGCACCGATTCACAGATTGACGGTATTCCGTTTAACCCATTTGCTTTTGAAAATTCTCCTTCATGAACGCACCCGCCGTAAATGAGCGAGTTATCTTCACAGTGCGCCACAATCGCTTGATCAAGACTTGCTGCCTGTTTCATCGCTTCGTACATCATGCCTGCTGTTTGGATGCCGACACCGTCATCTGTAAAAGCAAAGGCGCCTGCTTCTTTTAGTGCTGCAAAATCCGTCATCTCTTCCCCAATTTGTCTCGTTGTGATGGAGGCGTATGGCAGCACTCTCACAGATGAGGTCTCTTCGATGCGATTCATCAGCCATTCCATTTGCTCTTTTGTATCTGGAACCGGCCTTGTATTCGGCATCGCTGCAATCGTCGTAAATCCGCCTCTTGCGGCTGCTTTAGAGCCTGTTTCAATCGTTTCCTTTTTCTCTCCGCCTGGCTCTCTTAAATGCACATGCAGATCGATCAAGCCTGGTGACACAAATAGCCCCGCTGCATCAATAACCTCTTCTCCGTCTTCTCTTTCTAGGTGACCAATCGCTTGAATCACTTTTCCTTTTACCCTAATATCCTGCTGCACTCTTTCACCTGTGCTTGTTAAGATAAACCCGTTTTTAATGAGATATGACATAGACAGAATCTCTCCCTTTTTGATGTAGTGTGCTATTTTGAAAAGCTCTTTTTAATACAGCCATTCGGATATAAACACCATTTTCCATTTGTTTGAAAATCCTTGACTGCTTGGCCTCTACTAATGAATCATCTATTTCAACACCTCTGTTTACTGGTGCTGGATGCATAATAATCGCGCGTTCTTTCATTTTGTTTGCTCTGTCTACTGTTAATCCATAAGTTGATAAGTAATCTTCGCTGCCCATTTTTTCAGCGTGCCGTTCATGCTGGATTCTAAGCAGCATCACCACATCAGATTGTGCGATGGCTTCATCTACTTGGACATACGTTCCGTGAGGGTTTTGTTCATCCTGGAAGGAAGCAGGCCCTGAAAACAGGACTGTCGCTCCCAGCCTTGAGAGAACCTCAGCATTTGATCTTGCCACCCTGCTATGTTTGATGTCTCCATGAATCGAAATCGTTAAGCCTTCAAAGCCGCCAAACTCTTCAAAGATGGTCATGAGGTCAAGCAGTGATTGGGTTGGATGCTGTCCGCAGCCATCTCCTGCATTGATGATGGGAATTCCAACCTTCCCAATCAGCTCGTTATAATATTCATCGGTGCTGTCTCTGATCACACATGCCTTTACTCCGATCGATTCGAGTGTTTTTACCGTATCGTAAAGTGTTTCGCCTTTTTGAACGGAGGTGCTTGCCGCATCTAAGCTCAGGACATTCATCCCTAGTTTCTTCTCGGCTACTTCGAAGCTAAAACGTGTTCTTGTGCTTGGTTCAAAGAAAAGGTTTGCCACAAATTCTCCGGCTAATCCATGTTCTTGTTTCCCCTTTTTGAGTGCAGCTGCTTCTTCAATCAGCTGTAAAATCTCTTCTTTTGATAAGCTGCTCATTGTCGATAAATCATTCATTTTTTCTTCCCCCTCTAGTTTTTCATCACTTTCAGGTTCAAAAAAACCCTAAGCCTCGGCAGCTTAGGGTTCTCCAAAAGAAGCAGCGGCACTTTTGTGCATTCTGCTCCATTTAGAACCCTTGTCAGCCTCACTGGACTTCTTTTAAAAGGTTTTCTGTATTTGATTCATTTGAGTTGTCATCTTCTGCTTTTTGATGCGGCAGGATCAGATTTAACAGGACACCCGTAATCGCAGCAAGTGCCATTCCAGATAGGGTGAGATTGATTTGTTTCACCTCAATGAATGCCCCGCCAATCCCAATGACTAGGATGACTGATGCGATAATGAGATTACGCTTTTCTTCAAAATTCACTTTATGATCAATCAGAATTCTCAGGCCGCTTGAAGCAATGATTCCAAAGAGCAGGAACGAAACGCCTCCCATCACCGCGGACGGCACTGTACTGATTAATGCTGAAATTTTTCCTACAAAACCGAAGCAGATCGCAAACACGGCTGCTCCGCCGATGACGAAGATACTGAACACTCTTGTGATGGCTAGTACGCCAATGTTCTCTCCATAAGTTGTTGTTGGTGGTCCGCCAATAAGTGAAGCGAAGATCGTCGCCGCACTGTCTCCTAAAATGGAACGGTGAAGACCTGGTTTTTTAATAAAATCTTGTCCTACGACCTTACTTAACACCACTTGGTGGCCGATATGCTCAGACATTGTGACAAAGGCTACCGGCACCATCACTGTGAGAATGCTTAAGGTCACAGCAGGTGTATAGTCGACAAATGGCACAACGAAGTCTGGTACAGCAAACCATTTTGCGTCAATGACCGGCTGGAAGTTCACGATGCCTTGTGTTAAGGCAAAGAGATAGCCGCTGATGATGCCGATTAATACTGGGATTAAGCTAAGGAATCCTCTTAGGAAAATCATACTGATAATGGTGACAGCCAGTGTGAAGCCAGCGACCATTAAGTGTTTGAGGCTGTAAACAAGCTCGGTTGCATTCGGATCAACATACATCGCCATGTTGACTGCTGTTCCAGCGAGTCCGAGTCCGATGACCATAATGACTGGTCCTACGACCACCGGCGGCAGAAGCTTCATCAGCCAGCCTGTGCCGAGCCATTTAATGAATAGGGCGATGAGTGCATAAGCGACACCCGCCATGAAGGCGCCAACCATTGCGGCTCCAGGGCCTCCCGTTGCTTTCACATTCAGTATGGGGGCGATGAAGGCAAAGGACGATCCAAGATACGCCGGAATTTGTCCTCTTGTGATGATTAAGTAAACAATCGTTCCCACTCCGCTTGAGATGAGCGCGACGGCTGGACTCATATCAATGATTTTTGGTACAAGAATGGTCGCACCAAACATCGCAAACAAATGCTGAAGGCTAAGTGACAGCCATGTGAATGGTTTTGGGATATCTCGAATGCCTAAATTGGCTTTTTGCTGACTCATGATTTTCCTCCTAGATGTGTCCTTTTTCATTAAAAAAGCCTCTTTGCGAGTATGCGCAAAGAGGCCTAGATAAACCGGACACGTCATGTTGGCCGTGTGCTCGGTTTCTCTGTTATTGCCCTCTTTGCAAACTCTCTGGAATGCATTTAAAAAGGTTATTTTTCATATATAGCGACAAGGTCGTTTTGATCTACTTCATTAAGCTGAACCATGACTGTCTCTGCTTTTGAAGTCGGAATGTTTTTCCCGATATAATCGGCTCGGATCGGCAGCTCCCGGTGTCCCCGGTCAACGAGCACAGCCAGCTGAATGGAAGATGGTCTTCCTACATCCACAAGGGCATCCATAGCTGCTCTGACGGTTCTGCCTGTAAACAGGACATCGTCAACAACAATAAGTGTTTTGTCATTAATGTCAGCTGGTATGTCTGCACCCTTTACAAGCGGGTCTTGGTTGTCTGTCTTTTTTGTCAGGTCATCACGGTATAGCGTAATATCAAGTTCACCTACAGTGACTGGATTCCCTTCAATTTGCTCGATGCGCTCTGCAAGGCGCTTTGCAAGATGTATGCCTCTTGTCTTGATCCCGGCAAGGATGACATCCTTCATCCCTTTGTTGCGCTCAATCATTTCATGTGCAATTCGGGTAAGCGCTCGTCTGATCGCTTGTTCATCAAGAATGACTGCTTTTTGTTCCATCTTTTACACCTCTTTTTGACAAATAAAAAGCCCCTTCTGCAAAGGGCAGAGAGGGGCGTTCATTTGTGCATATGCGTGCACAAATTGATCCGTTATCCTTCTCAGCCTCTCTGGACTGTTTTAAAGAATCTCAATTTCTTCGTTTATTATTTCAAAAAAAGAACGGCCTGTCAATCGTTATTTCTTAATGAATCGATAAAGGCTTGCATATCAGCTGGAATTGGTGCTGTGAACTCGATATATTCTCCTGTTCTAGGATGATCAAATCCTAAAACACCTGCATGCAGCAGCTGTCCATTAAAATCGACTGTTTTTCTCGGCCCATATTTCGGATCTCCTGCAAGAGGGTAGCCGATATATTTCATATGAACACGAATTTGGTGTGTTCTTCCTGTTTCAAGGCGGCATTCGACAACTGTGAAGTCTTTAAAGCGTTCAATCACATCAAAGTGAGTAACGGCTTGTTTTGCATTTTCTTTTGTGACCGTCATGCTTTGGCGGTCTTTTTTGTCTCTGCCAATTGGTGCATCAATTGTGCCTGTATCATGCTGGATAATACCGTGGACAACAGCCGTATACTTTCTTGTGACAGTTTTAGCCACCAGCTGATTGACGAGTGACTCATGTGCCATATCGTTTTTAGCGACCATTAACAGCCCAGACGTATCTTTATCAATTCGGTGGACAATTCCAGGACGCATCACACCGTTAATCCCTGATAAGTCTTTGCAATGTGCCATCAGTCCATTTACAAGTGTTCCTGACACATGACCTGGCGCTGGATGAACGACCATTCCTCGTGGTTTATTTACGACTAACACATCTGCATCCTCATAATAAATATCAAGATCCATTGGTTCTGCTTCTACATCTAGGGCTTCCGGATCTGGGATCTCCACTTTGATTTGATCTCCAGCTTGTACTTTGTAATTGGCCTTTACTTGTTTCCCGTTTACTTCGATCAGCCCATCTTTTACCCATTGCTGGACTTGGGTTCTTGACCATTCTGGTTCTGTCGTGCTTAGAAATTTATCTAGCCGTTCACTCGTTTGTTCTTCTGAAACGGCAATATTTACTTGATTCATGTAGTTGACTCCTTATTTTTCTTTCCATCTAACAGCATTTGAATGAAGAGCAGAATAACCCCTACACAAAGAGAAGAATCTGCAATATTAAAGATTGGGTAGTGATAATCCCCAAATACGAAATGAGCAAAATCAACCACTTCCTGACGGAAAATACGGTCGATAAAGTTTCCGATTGCTCCGCCAAGCATTAAGGCCAGCGCTACTCCCAGCAGCTTGTCCTTTTGTCCATGTTTTTGTAAGTAATAAACAATTCCCGCAATAACAACGAGTGTGATCACATAGAAAAACCACATTTGCCCTTGGAGAATTCCCCATGCGGCTCCTGAATTTCGGTGAGACGTGATATAAAAGAATCCATCAATGACTGGAACAGAATCACCGAGCATCATATTTTTGACAATGAGCCATTTTGTTAATTGGTCTAAACAAATGATAACGAATGCGATTATGTAATAGAACACACACGTTCCTCCATCTTCATACTTTGATCTTTAAGCATTTTATCAAGAAAACAGGAAGGAGTAAAGAAACTTTAGTTGACAGACAAAAACCTCCCTACATGTGGAAGGCTTCAAAATGAGAATCATTTGATTCGTAAGGATAAGGAGTGAATGCTTTTTTCTCGTATTGCTTATGATATAAAAAGTCGTCAGCCGTGCGGGCGGTAGGAAGAATACTCATTTGTTCAAGCGGAATCACATCTCCTGTTGCCTCACATATGCCATAGGTTCCTTGTTCGATTTTTGCAATAGCGAGAGACACATCTTGCAGCTCTTCTTTGATGTGATAAAGAAGCGTGGTCGTTTTGACCTCATTCAATGTGACATGCTCAGCGGGTGAACGAAATGATGCGTATTCAAACAGTTTAGATTGCAGCTCTTCTTTCATTTGAAGGAGTTCCGTGTAAATCATCTCTATATCGCCATTCATGTCGCTATTTCAACTCCTGCCCTGTCGTGATAATCATATTGTTGCCCCGCCTGGTCACTTTAAAGCCATAAGATTTTTCCTTTCGTTCTAAACGCTGTCATTTTCTCATAAAAGAAAACGCCCCGCATATGACGGGGCGCCAGCTTGTGATATCGCATTGTTAATTTTGGTAATATTTCTCCACGATTTCAGCATTTTTCAGCGACAATGTTGGGTATTTCGGATTTGCACCAACGTCTTTTGAAATAATGCGGGAACGCTCGCACAGTTCTCCTTCTGCTTTTTGAACCACAATTCGTCCTGATGCATATTCAGGCGCTGATGTATCTGCATGCTGCTCATCTTCTACCGTTAATTCAGAGATGATAAAGAGCTGCTTCACATCTTCTTTAATGGATGCAAGAAGGTTTTTCACTTCGTCTGTCGCATAAAGCGTCACACTTGCTTCAAGTGAACGTCCGATGACTTTCTCGTTACGCGCAATCTCCAGCGCTTTTAGCACATCATCACGTACTTCCATAAAGCGGTCAAATTTCGCTTCTGTCGCTTCAGCTTGAGGAACTGCCACACCTTCTGGCATATCTGTTAACTGAACACTCGGCTCTTCAACAAAGCTTAAGTGGCTCCATAATTCATCTGCGGTATGCGGAAGAATTGGTGCAGTCAGCTTTACTAAAGCCATTAATGTTTCGTAGAAGACCGTCTGCATGCTGCGGCGGTCTGGATGATCGGCATGCTCAATGTAGACGACATCCTTTGCAAAATCAAGATAGAAAGAGCTGAGCTCAATCGTACAGAAATTGTGAATCGCATGATACACGACCGCAAATTCGTAATCATCATAGGCTTTTTTCACTTTATCAATCAATTTGTTTAATTTGATCATGATGTATTGATCCACTTCGCGAAGCTCTTCTACCGGCACGGCATTTACTGCTGGGTCAAAGTCAAATAGGTTTCCATGCAGGAAGCGGAAGGTGTTACGGATTTTACGATAGACTTCTGCTACTTGTTTCAAAATATCATCAGATACTGGATGATCGGCTTGATAGTTGACTGAAGATACCCAAAGTCTTAGAATCTCTGCACCAAGCTGCTTCGCAACCTTCGTTGGATCAATCGTATTGCCTAATGATTTACTCATCTTTCGTCCTTCTTTATCAAGCGTAAAGCCATGACTTAGGACACCTTTATAAGGTGCTTTTCCAGTGACAGCAACTGCTGTTGATAAAGAGGAGTTAAACCAGCCGCGATATTGGTCAGAGCCCTCAAGGTAAAGATCTGCCGGACGGACTAGGTCGTCTCTTTCTTCTAAAACGGCTTGGTGAGAAGAACCGGAATCAAACCATACATCCATGATATCCTGCTCTTTTGTGAATTCACCATTCGGGCTGCCTGGATGTGTAAAGCCTTCTGGCAATAGCTCTTTTGCTTCTTTTTCAAACCAAATATTCGAGCCATGCTCTCTAAATAATTGAGATACATGCTGAATGGTTTCGTCCGTGATGATCGGCTCACCATTTTCCGCATAAAAGACCGGAATTGGAACGCCCCATACACGCTGTCTTGAAATACACCAGTCACCTCTGTCACGCACCATATTGAACAGGCGTGTTTCTCCCCATGCTGGAACCCATTTTGTTTCTTTAATATTGTCTAATAACGCTTCTCTAAAATCTTTAATGGATGCAAACCACTGAGCTGTCGCACGATAAATCGTTGGTTTTTTCGTTCTCCAGTCATGCGGGTAGGAGTGCGTGATAAAGTCGAGCTTTTTCAGCGCACCTTTTGCTTCAAGCTGTTCTGTGATGGCTTTATTGGCATCCTCGTAGAATAGTCCTTCAAAACCAGGCGCCTCATCTGTCATCACACCTTTTTCATCTACTGGACAGAGCACATCAAGACCGTATTTCATACCGACAATAAAGTCATCTTCCCCGTGGCCTGGTGCTGTGTGAACACAGCCAGTTCCCGCATCAGTTGTCACGTGATCGCCAAGCATCACAAGAGAATCTCTATCGTAAATTGGATGTGCTGCAACGATTTTATCTAATTCTTTACCTTTTAATGTTTTCACAACTTCGTATTCTTCAAAGCCGAGTGTTTTTACTACTTGTTCAACCAGTTCAGATGCAACGACATAACGCTCAGCACCGACTTGAAGAACACTGTACTCTAAGTTTGGATGAACACAAATGCCAAGGTTTGCAGGAAGCGTCCAAGGTGTTGTTGTCCAGATAATGAATTGTTCGCCGTTTTCAAGAACGCCTTTGCCATCTTTTACTTTAAACGAAACGTAAATCGATGGTGAACGTTTGTCTTTATATTCAATTTCCGCTTCAGCGAGGGCTGATTCACTTGAAGGAGACCAGTTAACAGGCTTTAATCCTTTATAGATGTAGCCTCTCTTCGCCATTTCACCAAAGACAAGGATTTGCTGTGCTTCGTATTCAGGCTTTAATGTGACATATGGATTGTCCCAGTCTGCTCTAACGCCTAATCGCTTAAACTGGCTGCGCTGACCTTCAATTTGCTTCCAAGCATACTCCTCGCATAGTTTGCGGAATTCTGCTGTAGACATTTCTTTGCGTTTGACTTTTTTATTTTTAGTAAGAGCTGTTTCAATTGGCAGCCCGTGTGTATCCCAGCCCGGAACATACGGTGCATGATACCCGTTCATTGATTTAAATCGGACGATAAAATCTTTTAGGATTTTATTAAGTGCATGCCCCATATGAATGTCACCATTCGCATATGGAGGTCCATCATGCAAAATAAACGTCGGGCGTCCTTTAGTCCGCTCTAAAACCATTTGATAGATGTCTTTCTCTGCCCACTCCTCTTGGATTTCAGGCTCTTTGTTCGGCAAGTTCCCTCTCATCGGGAATTCTGTTTTCGGCATTAATAAGGTGTCTTTGTAGTTCATACCCATTCCTCCACATGCAAATTCTGATTAAAAAACAATAAAAAAAGCCCTCTCATCCCATAAGGGACGAGAAGGCTTGTCTCGCGGTACCACCCTTTTAGACAAGCGATATGAAAGAGCCGCTTATCCACTCTAAAATCGTAACGTGATCAGACGCCTTTTCTTACTGTTTTTTTCAGAAAAGGAACTAAAGGGGTGATCTCATTGCAGCGTCTCGTAATGTCAGGCTTCCACCATCCCTGATTCGCTTTATTACGCATGTGACAGCTGCGAGTGTCCCTTTCAAACGTTTATCTCTTGTTAATTTATGATGGTATTATATGCAACATGAGCACGTCATGTCAAGATGATGCGCTTATTCTTTTTCATCAAAGACAGCGTCTACTTCATATTCCAGTAAATGATCCCAATCGTCATTTTTCAGAAGATCAAGCTGCGCTTCGATGAGCATTTGGAAACGAGTTCTAAAGACCTTCGACTGTTTCTTCAGCTCTTCGATTTCCATTGCAATTTTTCTTGATTTTGACAGCGCTTCGTTGATAATACGGTCTGCATTTTTCTCTGCTTCACGAATAATCAATTTTGCTTCTTTATCCGAATGGCGCTTTACGTCTTCTGCTGCTTCCTGCGCCACAAGAATCGATTTGTTTAATGTCTCTTCAATTGTTGCAAAATGACCTAGTCTTTCGTCAAGCTCGTTTACTTTGTCTTCAAGCTCATTCTTTTTACGAAGTACGATCTCATAGTCTTTACGTACTTGGCTTAAAAACTCGTTTACTTCATCTTCATCATAGCCGCGAAAGCTTTTTGTGAACGTTTTATTATGAATATCATTAGGTGTTAATGGCAACCTCGCCACCTCCAGATTCAAGTTCGTTATGTCAGAAGCTCAAATGTTACTTTGAATTTATCTTTTTTGGTCTTCCCATCAATCGTTTTGAGGCTAAAGCGGCCAAATCCCCGAACAGAGAGCTGATCGCCTTCACCGATTGTAAAGGAAGGGTCCTCTGTGACTTTCCAATTGACTTTGACAAGCCCATTTTTGACTAAAAGCTGTGCTTTTTGCCGAGACTGACGGCTGACAGCAGCACATACAGCATCAAGCCGAAGTGAAGAAATGATATCTTCTTTAATATCAGTCTTCGTGATCACTGGCTTTATTTCTGCCTGCGTGATTTCCTCTAATGAAACGGCTGCTCTGCCGACATGAGTCAGCTGTGCCCGCACAAAATCGGCGACATCACTTGTACAAATAAACTGCACATCTTCCTCTGAAAATAATAGATCTCCGAATTTTTGACGCTTCAAGCCTGTCCCAATCAATGAGCCGAGAAGCTTCGGGTGTTCTAAGGAAATAAACTTTTTCGCATAGTTCACCTGAAAATATGACAGCTCGACATCTTGAATAGAAGGTTCTAAATAATCAGGATAAATGAGGGCTCTTTTGCGCTCCGCTCCCTCATACCCGCCAAAAAACATGATCCCAAGTTCTTCGCCATGCTGGATGACGGACTCAGTAATAAATTGCTCACGCGGATCAAGGAAATCTGTTAATTTCATTCGATATTGGTCGAGTGCGATTTTTTTCCAGCCTAACACTTGGTCGACAAATGGCTGTTCGTCTTTTCTAAAATGCTGATAGATATCGCTCATTTTGTTCCCCTCTTATGTAAAAGAGCCTGGCAGTGCCAAGCCCGGCAGCCTGTTTACATGAAGCGCACAATCATATTGTAAAGACCAGTTAGTCCATATGATGATGCAAAACGAATCACAAGCAATGCCACAATCGGCGAGATGTCAATCATGCCGATTGGCGGAATAATTTTACGAAATGGTTCTAAATACGGTTCGCAAATATTTGTCAGAAAACGGCCAAACACAGTTTCTCTTGCAGATGGCACCCATGACATAAAGATGTAAATAATAATCGCGAATGAGTAAATCGTTAATACCGTTCCTAAAATATTAAAAATGAAATTTAGAATCACTATGATTTACCACCTCTGAGGTTCTTCCTCTGTCAATAGCTCTGATATTGTACCAGATACATCTACATTATCAGGTGTGCAGAGGAATATATTCGAGCCAATACGCTGGATGTCTCCACCGATTGCATAAACGGTTCCGCTTAAGAAGTCAATGATTCGCTTTGCTTGATCATGCTGAATGCGCTGCAAATTCACGACGACTGCACGTCTGTTTTTAATATGGTCTGCAATCTCCTGCGCCTCTGCATAAACACGCGGCTCACTTAACACCACTTTAGAGGATTTTTGCACGCTTTGCAAGCTGACGACATTTTGTTTTCCTGTCTGCGGGCGATCTTGAAATGCTGCTTTGTCCTTCGTTCCTTTTTCTTCTTGAACGGGTTCTCTTTCTTCATCAATATATTCGTACTCATACTCTTCATCGTCGAGAGTGAAAAAGCTTTTAAACTTATTTTTTATGCTCATGTCACGCACCTCCTGTTTCATTTCCAACAAGTGAAGAGCCAATCCGAACGAATGTCGCACCTTCTTCAATTGCGATTTCAAAATCATTTGACATGCCCATCGATAAATGCTGACAAGGTGCATTTACTTGGTTAAGATGTTTTACTTCTTCTTGAAGATTTTTTAATGTTTTAAAACAGTTGCGAATCACAGTGTGATCATCTGTAAATGGAGCCATCGTCATCAGTCCAGCAATTTCAATCTGTTTGAAATCAGCTAGCTGCTTTACAAATGGAATGACGTCTTCACTTTTCAAGCCGTGTTTTGACTCCTCAAGAGATGTGTTCACTTGTACAAAACAGCGAACTGTGTGATCCGCTCTTTTTTCAATTTCATTCGCAAGAGACATCCTGTCGAGCGAATGTAAGTAGTCAATTGACTGAATGACAGATTTCACTTTTCGCGTCTGTAAACTGCCGATGAAGTGCCAGCTAATGTTTTCATCGGTTATGGCCGCCTGCTTTTCAAGTAACCCTTGGTCACGATTTTCACCAAAGTGCATAATTCCTGCTTCTTTGGCTTCTTGTGCTCGTTCAATTGAGACATACTTTGTCACAGCGACGACCGATACATCTGCTGGTTGTCTACCGGCTCTTTTACATGCTTCGTTTATTTGTTCATTTATTTGTCTGAGATTCTCTCGTACATTCAATTGCACTTATGCCTCCTTAAACCCGACAAAAGACATCATACGTCCTGTTTTCCCTTGATCACGCCGGTGTGAGAAGAAAAGCTGATCATTGCAGCTTGTGCACATCGAACTGACATGTATGTTTTCTTCCTTTATTCCTGCATGAAGCAATACGTTTTTGTTTAATGTTTTCAAATCAATTTTATATTGTCCTGGTGAAATCTCGGAATACACATCCTCTGTTGAAAAAGGAAGCTGTTTCACTTGATCCATGACTGCGTCATCGACTATGTAGCAGCAGCTGCCAATGGATGGTCCAATGACGACTTGAATATGATCGGCCTTGGCATCTTCTTGGCTGACCCATACATCAACCATCTTTGCACCAATTTGCTTGACGGTTCCTTTCCAGCCGGCATGAGCCGTTCCAATTAATCCGTTTTCCGGAGCTAGAAAATAAAGCGGAACACAATCAGCGAAACAAAGAGCGAGCATCATGTTCGTCTCAGACGTATATAAACCGTCTGTACCAGGCAGTGCCTCATGATAATGAAGACTTCCTCTTCCTCTTTGCTCCTTGGTGACTTTCAGGATGCGATCCTCGTGTGTTTGGTCTGCAAACACCCAATCAGAGAGCGGCACAGCAGCAGCATCTGCTATGACTTGACGATTCATTTGAACACTAGAAGCATCATCTCCTACATGGAGTCCAGTGTTCAATGATTGATATGGAGGTAGGCTGAAGCCGCCGTTTTTTGTGGTAAACCCGGCCAATACCTCTTTACCAGAACATGTCATGTTCGTCCAATCATGAATGGTCATTGCATATGGTGATTTCTGCTGAAAGGGGTCATATTTGTATGTCAAAGCTGCCTCCCACCTTTCATTCATCTCTCTTTATTTCGCTCCTATTTTACCACAAGACATGCATAGACAGTTAGTGGGATTCATTAAATATTACACTCAAATGTGCCCTTTCTGCAGTTTTTTTTACAAATTGATATGAAAACGTAATCTTTTTACCCGAAAAAGACATTGTTTGCTAAGAATGAAGAGTTTGTTTTAAGGAAAAATTGAATGATTCATTGAGGAATTATACGAATTAAGAAGACAAGCGGACAAGTATCACATCTTCGCCAATTTTTACTATATTTCGCCATGGGACAATCATTTCCTCTTCTTTTCCGAAAAATCCCATCATTTTACCTGTGCCGCCAATAATAATCGCTTGGATTTTGCCGCTTGTGACATTAATATCAATGTCCCCAATGGTACCTAATTTTTTCCCGCTGGATACATCGACGACATCCTTGATTTGGAATTCAGAAATACTGATCATCTGTCCTTCCCCGCCTTTCGTTTTCTACTATAATATGTATGATGGAAAAGCAGGGAAGCAGACCAATAGTTTCTTTTATCTACAATTTGCTTAAATGCGGACGGCCATTTCTCCACATGACATCTACCGGACATTCAAAAAAAGAAGAAAGCAGGCCGCTTGTCATCATCTCTTTTGTTTCTCCTTGATCAAAAACCGATCCATTTTTTAATAATAAGGTATGCTGAAAAACAGGCAGAATCTCCTCTGCATGATGGGTCGTATAGAGCAAAGTAGGCGCATCAGGCTTAGCTGCAATAAATGAGATGGTCTCCAGCACTTGCTCTCTTGCTAAAAAATCAAGACCCGTCACAGGTTCATCTAAAATCAAGAGCTGCGGATCATTCATTAAAGCCCTCGCAATCAAGACTTTTTGCTTCTCTCCCTGTGAGAGGGTTTCATATGTTCTGTTGGCATATTTGAATGAACCAAACGCTTTTAATAGATCAATGGCTTTCTCTCTCATTTCATCAGTCGGGGTTTCATAAAGCCCGATAGAAGCAAATGCGCCGCTCAAAACAATTTCAAAAGCATTGTCGTCTCTGTGCAATTTCTTTTCAAGTCCCGCTGAGATGAGACCAATTTTCCTCCTGAGCTTTTCACCAAGAGCTTCCTTGCCAAAGACATGCCCCAGCACTGTCATCTCGCCTGACGTGGGGAAATAATAGGAGCAGAGCATATTTAATAAAGCGGTTTTCCCCGCACCATTTAAACCGTAAAGCACCCAGTGTTCCTGCTTATTTACCTGCCAGTCAACAGACTGCAGCAGCCATTTCCCATTTCTTTTTAATGAAACATTCTTCAATTCAAGTGACACCATAACTTCCTCCTGAGTAAAAATTCTGAATATACAAATAATGAATGTTTACAGCATATCGTAAATGCTCTTTCTGGTAAACCTCATATAAAAAAGCTGTTCCAATTTAGGAACAGCTTTTTTTACAAGGTTACGAAATTTCAATTCGTACGCCTTCTTTTATATCAGGAAACGTGTGCGGGGATGCAAATACAGCTCCTGGTAATACATCATCAAACGGCTCTTGGAAGTAGATCGAAATATGGCCGAGCTCTTTAAAGTTGTCATTTGCTTTATTGCCTAGGGCTGTGATCGTGTACGTTTGATCGCCCACTTGAATGGTTCCGCCTAGCTTCAGCGGCTCTTCTTCTAGATGTTCGAACTCATGAATGACAGACATATCTCTTAATTCCTGCGGCGCTGCGGGTCCAAATAAAACAATCAGCTTATCTTCTTTAAATTGCGGGACTAAGATCCCAATTTCTTTTACGACAGATTGTGTTACCATGTATCTCGATTCCTCCTTTAATACGTTTAATACATACCGAAGCTGGCAACGTATGCGATTACAACAGATAGAACCCCTGTAATAAGACGGCTATACAAAACAGCTGGTACCCCATATTGTACCGTTTCCGGCTTCGCTTCACCAAGTGACAGCCCCACTGGAATAAAATCACACCCTACTTGACCGTTAATGGCAAATAGTGCTGGAAGTGCAAATTGAGGCGGAATGTTACCTAGTGCAATTTGACTACCAATCAGAACACCGATGACTTGGGCAATGACTGCTCCAGGTCCTAAGACAGGTGATAGGAACGGCAGTGTACAGACCACAACGAGCAGTAAGAGCCCCCAAAGAGATCCTGCCAAAGGTGATAGAAAATGGGCAATCAGATCACCGATTTTTGTATAATTGATAATTCCAATTAACATACTGACAAATGCCATGAATGGAATAATGTTTTTCAAAAGCATATCAACAGAATCACGGCCAGCCTGGTAGAACGTACCGGTGACTTTCCCGATTCCGCGTGAGAATCTCATCAGGAAATTGCCTTTTTCCTGCCGCTCAATATTTTCCTCTTTCAGCTTTGCATACGTTTCTTTGAAATTCTCTTTGTCAATCGACTCACTGTTTTCCTGACCTTCTGCTTTCGCCTCACCATCAGATGCTTCTGCATAGGAAATATCTTTTTCTGTTACGCCTGATACGAAGATATCTTCTGTAATATGTTTAGCAAGCGGCCCAGAAGGAGAGGATGCTAAAACGTCTACAGTTGGAATGCGTTTCATTGGATAAAGTCCGATTCGCGCTGTTCCCCCGCAGTCAATGACAACACACATCATTTCATCTTCTGGTATAGAGTTTTTAAAGCCATCACATGCTTCTGTCCCTGTCATTTCTGCAATTTTACGTGCAACCGGGTGAATGCCTCCCCCTGTAATGGAAACGACCTTTCTTCTTTTACCAGTTGGTTCAAGCTCTAAGCCTTCTCCCCATCCGCCAGCACCTTTTGCAACAAATACTTTGTGGTTTGTCATGTCTAACCCTCCCCTATTGTGAATTCGCTTTCATTTTTCCTGCTAAATATTTTGTAATCCATTCAGTAATGATTCCGCGTAGTAAAATGACGACGATCCCGACTAAGAAGTAACGAACAGCAAGCTCTGACATTGAATATCCAGCTTCTTTAATCCCGTTCGCAATTCCTAAGTAGACAAATAGTTCTCCTGCGTTGGCATACGGGAACAGTGATGTCACCGGATGAACAAATGAAACAGCTGAATCATAGAATGCTGGTTTTTGTTTTTCAGGTAAGAAGCGGCCAAACGTATAAGCCATTGGGTTTGTCAAAATAAGAACAGATAAGATCGGCATTAACGTGTAGCGCAAAATGGTATATTTCGCTGCAAACTGAATGGCTCTATTCACTCGCTCTTCTCCAATAAATTTCATGACAGCATAAGTGAAAGTAAGTAACACAACAAGCGTTGGAACGATACCTGTAATCAGACCCATGAACTGCTTTCCCCCGGCTTCAAACATTCCGATAAAGTGCTCTCCAAACCATTGAATCCATTCCATGTTTCATCTCCCCTTTCTTTAGTTCACATTTGTTATATTTTTTTTCGAAATCGAGACAAGTGCCTGTTCAGCCGCCATGGAAAGTGCTTGCATGACAGCTGGCGCTTTTTTGCGCTTTTTCAACGTTTTCTTCATCATGTGGTGCTCATCCAGCACAGCCCCTACATGCTTGCCTTCATATGCAGGGACTTCTTTAAATTTAGATAAGATCGACACGCCGCCAAGCACATGGCATTTTTGAATGATATACGATTCATCCACAATGATGAGCGCAATGGCCCCAGGGCCAACTTTGCGCCGTTCCATTCCTGAAAATAAGTGATAGCCTTGTTTCCCTCTGTAGTCATCAATCAGTGAGTCCATGCTTTTACGGTAATACTTGATTTGAATAAAAGATAACCCATACTGCACGATGAGAATGATACAAAGTACGATTGCTAATTTTTCCATAGCTTCACGTCCTTATGATTGAAATAAGTGATCTTGTAATGAACGCAGCTTCCAGACGGTTGTGTTTGAATCAAGCTCTACATCATCATGAGTAAGGAACTGTCCTAATTTAATGTCTTTTTTCGCTACGACTTTTCCGCTGATTAAACCAATTGGAATGTGACCGTTCGTTTTCATGTCTTGATGCGTTTCAAGTACACCTCTTACGGAGTATCCGCCAATCCCGTCAAGTGATTCCCCTGCTTTAATATCTCTTTTCGCAACAGCGACTGTTTCTGACACTGGTACACCAATCGGGTGGATCGATGAATCATGCTGTAAGACCGCTTTTGCGATGGTAACAGGTGTTTCAAGACTCGCTAAATGGAAAGGACGGTAAAGCGTGTAGTGAGGACCTTTTCCAACTTTTAAGTAACGAAGCTCTTCATCTACTGGCTCTAGATCACTCTTGACGATAACGAATACGCCAGGAGCAAGTCCATTTACATATTCAACGACTCCGAAGTTATCGAGCACGCCGCCTTGTTGTTTTTGATTCAATTTATCTGCTACATTCTCTAAATTTGCTTCGACTCCGTGCATACCGACTTTATCTGGCAAAAGCCCTGTCGCGTTACTTAATAAGTTCATTTCTGCCATTGTTTTTGTTCCGTCTTGGAAGGCAGCGAGCATATGTGCACTCATATGTTTACTATCTGCTTCTGCTTTACACGTATCTGGATTTGCTTCTGGGAAGAATGGGTTGTTCTTGCCTTTCCCAGCAACGAGCACCTCAAGTCCCATTGTTTTTGCAAATTCATATAATTCTAGTGTTGCTGCCGGTTCGTCTCCAGCTGATCCAGAATAAACAAGTCCTGCATTTGTGAATAATTTATGCATCACCAAACCGATGGTAATATCAACTTCTACATTTAAAAGAACGAGATGTTTCTTTGAATTAAGCGCTTCCAAAGAAATGTTTGCTCCGACCTCTGGCACTCCTGTTGCATCTACGACAACTTCCACAAAATCTGATTGAATCACTTCTCTATAATCATTTGTGACGACCATTTGATGCGGCTTCGCATGCTGCTTATAAAAATTCGCTGCCTTCTCTGCTGCACTAAGGTGAATATCACAAACACCTGCTACAATCATGCCTGGAATTTTAGAAATTTGTGAAATAAGTCCAAAGCCCATTTGGCCTGCCCCAATAATTCCTACTTTGATTGGATCTCCACTGCGTTCTCGAGCTAACAACTGTTGATAGATTGACATCTAAATCATCCTTTCAGGTTTTCTTGCTTCTCGGGTAGATTGCTAGAAAAATAATCTGAAACTTTTAACAAATGTTATAAAAATTAACAAAAATCTGTTTCTTGTAACATTTGTTATTTTATTTATCATTTGTTATGAACTTAGTTTATATGATGTGTCAACTTTGTGTCAAGATAAAATCAATAAAATTTTCAATCTTTTTGAGTCTAAAGACTCAAAAAAACTACCTAATCATATTAGGTAGTTACTTTAATAAGGCATCTCCTGTTCGTTCATCCGTAATTAATACATGAATTAATCCACCTTCTAAGGCTGCCCGGATCGCTTCAACTTTTTCTTCTCCTCCAGCGACACCAATGACTAGCGGGATTTCTTTCAACTTTTGCGGGCTTATGCCCATTACCCTGTCGTTCCATGGGTGAGGATACACTTCCCCTTGGTGATCAATAAAGTTATAGCAAATGTCACCCGCTACATCCTTCGCTTGAAGAATATCCTCCTCACCGCTTGTCATATAAGATTTCACCATCGTTGAATGCTGCGGAACCCCGCCAATCCCGACAACCGCAATATTTGATGATTCTCCTAATTCAATCACTTTTTTGATTGACGGCTGCCGTATCAGTACATCCTTCGCTTCTTTCGTATCAAGCATGACAGGCACATGTAAAAACTCACATTTAGATTTGAGTGCCTCTGTGCATCTCGCAATAATATAATTGGCATGGATATCAACATCTTCGTTTCCCACACCCCCGACAAGCGGAACAAATGTCACGGATGGGTAGTGCTGAACTGACGTAAGCGATTTCGCCATTTCATGCAAAGTGGTTCCTGAGGAAAAACCGATGACTTGTCCATCCTTCATGACTTTTAATAAAAAGCCTGCCGCCGCAGCGCCGATTCGGCTTTTTGTTGTTTCTTGGCTGAGCGTTTCCACACAGACGACTTCTCGCAGCCCGTATTTCCGCTCTATTTTTCTTTCTAAAGATCCATATTGTTGATTCATTTCATCATGAATAATGATTTCCACGATTCCTGCTTCACGTGCTTTTGCCAAATATTTCGATATGAGCGAACGGCTAACCCCAACAGCATCTGCTATTTTAGATTGAGTGGCGCCTTCTTCATAATACATATGCGCAACCTTAATGAGCAGCCTTCTTTCATCATGGAATGTCATAATAACCCTTCTTTCCGCTTAAGTGTTCCCTAACAAATGATATCTAAAATAACATTTGTTAAAAACAGATTAAATGAAAAAAATAACAGAGTCAATACTAGAGACGTGCTCTTTCCAAGAATGAAAAAAGCCGCACATGAAGCGGCGGCTTTAAAAGATGTTTTTATTCATTTGTTTGATGGCTGCTTTTTCAAGTCTTGAGACTTGTGCTTGAGAAATCCCGATCTCTTCAGCGACTTCCATTTGCGTTTTTCCTTGGAAGAAGCGTTTGCGGAGAATCATTTTTTCTCGATCATTCAATCTGCGCATTCCCTCTTTTAAGGCCAATTCCTCTACCCATTGTGTGTCTTTGTTCCGATCATCACTAATTTGATCCATCACATAAATCGGATCTCCTCCGTCATTATAGATCGGTTCAAACAAAGAAACAGGATCTTGAATCGCATCTAGGGCAAAGACAATTTCCTCATGAGGCACTTCCAGCACTTTGGCAATGTCTTCTGCCGTTGGCTCCTTGCTTGTCTCACTAATCAGCCTCTCACGAACCTGAAGCGCTTTGTAGGCAATATCTCTTAGTGAACGAGACACCCGAATTGGGTTGTTATCACGCAAGTATCGACGGATTTCTCCTATGATCATAGGGACCGCATAAGTTGAAAATCTGACATTGTGGCTTAAATCAAAATTATCAATTGATTTCATTAATCCGATACAGCCTACTTGGAAGAGATCATCCACATACTCGCCTCTGTTGTTAAAACGCTGAATCACACTTAAAACCAACCGCAAATTGCCATTGACTAGCTTTTCTCTTGCTGTATCGTCACCCTCATCTTGCAGCTGTCTGAACAATTTTCTCATCTCTTCGTTTTTCAGAACAGGCAGTTTGGAGGTGTCGACTCCGCAGATTTCCACTTTATTTCTGGACACTTTTTTCCCTCCCTACAGGAGCTGTTGTACAAAGTTCAGTATCTCCTTGGGATGGAAAAATATGCACGAGTGATGACGAGAATCATGAGAAAAGAAGTTGATTCCTTTGACAGCAAAGGGACAGGGCTTTTTTAAAAATTTTTTTAGACCATTTTGTTAAATTCTTTTTGTAATCGTTTAATAATTCTTTTTTCAAGCCTTGAAATATACGACTGGGAAATGCCTAGCATATCAGCGACATCTTTTTGGGTTTTTTCCTCACCGCCAACCAAGCCGAATCTAAGCTCCATGATCTGCTTTTCGCGGTCATTTAATTGTTCCAGCGCTTTTTTCAAAAGTTTTTTATCTACATTTGCTTCAATATCTCGTGTGATAATATCATCATCTGTTCCAAGTACGTCTGATAAAAGCAGTTCATTTCCGTCCCAATCAATGTTGAGCGGCTCATCAAACGACACTTCTGAACGAATTTTATTATTTCGGCGCAAATACATCAAAATCTCATTTTCAATACATCTCGAAGCATATGTCGCAAGCTTGATCTTTTTTTCTGGGTTAAATGTATTGACTGCCTTAATTAGACCAATAGTTCCAATACTAATTAAATCCTCAATATTAATCCCTGTGTTTTCAAATTTTCTTGCGATGTAGACCACCAACCGCAAATTTCTTTCAATCAGGATAGCCCTTGCTGTTTGATCACCTTTTGGTAATTTGACAAGCAGTTCCTGCTCTTCATCCTTTGATAATGGCGGCGGCAGCGCCTCACTACCACCAATATAATAAATCTCATCACTCTTAAGACCTAGCTTCATGAGGAGTTTATACCAGTAGTAACTGAGTTTAAATTTTAATTTTTTCATCTTCTTCTCCCTTCTAAATGTCAAGTTGACCTCGTAAGATAAAAGACATCACCAAAACTTAAGACACCCCTTGGATGATTTTTCCGTCTAACATATCTGGATGAATGATGGATTGAAATTCCTGATCTGCTGATAAACCGCTCAGACTCATGCCTACAAAACACTTGGCTGGCTGGATCATATGCGTTTTTGAATAAATGATGACCGTATCTGGTTTTAAGCATAGAAGAAACCCGTGATCATGACCGACCGCTCGATATGGAACAAGTCTTAAACGGTCAAGAAGCGGAAATTGATCATCGAGCTTTTGCATCACTTCAACAGGATGAGACTGCTTCATAAGCTCTATAAATGGCTCTCCGCAAATGGACATGAGTTGATCTGCTTGAACGATCATCACAGGTGTTTTCGTCATAGGATCATACAGCTGATTGCCAGAATCGACGAGTCCCTTTAAGCGGATGGTCTCTCCTTGAATGTGTATCTCCGCAAGGACTTGTTCATCAAACTGTCTTTTTTTCGCACCGACCTCTCCTAATCGTTTCTTTGAAAACAGCCAAATCGCAGGAAAGCCGGTTAAAACGAAAAGCCAGCTAATGGGATCACCAAAGCCATCATTTTGTGAAATCAGCAGCCCGTCTTGAATAACAGTATTGGTTTGTAAAAACGAATGAACCCCGATCATGCCTCCTCCCATCAAAAATGTGACAAAGTAAAAAGCAAACAGGTTTTGAAAAAAGAATCGAAATCTTTGAAATCCAAAAGTTGCAAGCACGATCAAGACAGAAAAAAGCAGTTTGCCTAGAGGGTGTGACACAAACATTGCAAATGGTGTAAAGAGCAAGAGAACAATGCTCGATCCAATCAGAGCTCCTAACATATATCGCCGTTTTTTTACTTGTCGTTTGAGAATAAATGCAGTGAGTAAGAGAAGCAATAGATCAAAACAAAAGTTTAACAGCCAAATCACATCTAAATAAATGACCACCTTCTGCTCCTTTCATCTGAAACAAAGAATCAAAAGCAGTACTTGCACTTGTTTGTACCAGTATAAAACAGCCAAGAGATGGAAGTCTGTCAATTCTTGTTGGGGATGATAGAGAACTTTTGGTGGATTGTTATTGTTTTTGTCGAGGAATGAGAGCACAAAGAAAGAGAGTGTGCTTCCGGACAAGCTTACAAACAATCATTCGAAACGAAAAAGACACGCTCCAAGGAGTCGTGCCTTTTTTAAGGATTATTTTACATTGATATTTAATGTGCCTGGGGCCTTTTGTCGAGTAACATTTCCATAATCATCCCGCACAATCACTTCAATGACTGCACCTTTTGCTTTGGCGGTAGAAGTAGCTGTCCAGTAACCTTCATATGTTCCCTTGGCTACCTCACGAAGCGGCAGCTCTGTTGTATTTTGCAGCTTTGATCTCGCGTTTGTCAGCGGCATGTGAATGACAAACGTTGCGTCTAGCTTTTCTCTGCTGTTAAATGAAATTTTAACAGACTCACCTGATGATAGATTGACATTCTCTGCTGGTGTCAGCTTAGAAATCTCAGGCGCTTCGTATTGAACATCGATATCGACTTTTTTAGTCGTTTTGTTTCCTGCTGCATCTTTTGCTGTTACTTTGATCGTATTTTTCCCGTTTTCAAGCAGGATTCTTGCAGAATATTTCCCATCTTTTATTGCTGCTTTTTTTCCATTCACAGTGACTTGATCAAGATGATCATCCGTTACCTTTCCTTCTACAGTGAGTGATTCTTTGTTAGACTTTTCCCCTTTTTTTGGTGTATCTATCGTTAACACTGGGGCTGTTTGATCAATGATCACCTTGACTGATTTGGATTTTTTCGTTGCGCCTTTATCCGTAACAGTAGCAGCCGTGAATACATGCTCTCCGCTTGACACTGTAACCTTCTCTTCGAAAGCACCCGACTGATCTGCTTTCACTTTGGCAATCTCTTTATCGTTTTGATAGATCGCTACATCAAGCCCTGGAGAGGCTTTCCCTTCAATCTCCAGTTCATCTTTGTTCGTGATCGTTCCAGCCTTTGGAGATGTTATTTCTGGCACATCTGCTTCATATTGGACAAGCGCACGAATCATATAATTTCCCTCTTCTTTTGGAGAAGGAGAAAAGGCACCGCTTGTCAGCTGCCAGCTTCTTTCAGCATTTGGTCCATTTTCATCTGTTGCAAGGCCTGGAGATTCCGTATTCTTTTTCGTTTGAATATAGACAAGATAGAAATCTCCATCCACCGTAATGGCTTGATCTTCTAAATCTACTTTTGTCCATTCACCATTACGCAGCGCATTCGCTTTAAAAGGTCCAGCAATTTTCTCACCTGGAGCGCCGTCCTTCCCAGAAGCATCATACACTTCAACCGCAAATTCATTCCCGCCAGGGGCTGGCCACTCTGTTGTCCAGAAACGGAAAAGCCCCCCTGTGACCTGTGCTTGTTTCTTCCCTTTTTCTAATGAAAATTTCACCGCCCAGCCATTACCAGGATCATAGAACGCCCGTGCATTTTCAGCTGTTCCGTCATCGTAGCCAATTTCGCCAGCAATACCGATGAAAGGTTCCAGCTTGATTGCTTTTTCAAGCGGCTTTTCTGTCACATCGGCTGTAAACGAATATCCTTTAAACCCTTTCGCAAATACTTTGACTGTATACACACCGCTCAATGCCTCTAGAGAAAACTCGCCAGATTCATCTGTTTTCACCGGCTCAATTTTCGCATCCTCTACAAGATAAACCGTAGCATCCTTTACTTTTTCACCCGTTGTTTCATTGACAATTGTGCCAGATATCGTTCGTTTTTCTAGTGGCTGTAATGAGAAATTTGCCTCTGCCTGATCATTTGCAGGAATATTGACTTTTTGTGTGCGTGATTCAAAGCCATATGCTTCAGCTTTCACTGTAAATTCCCCTGCACCATGAGAAAGCTGATATCTCCCTGTCGCTTCATCTGTGTACGTGGACTTGCCGCTTTCAAGAACACTGATTTCTGCCTTCATCGGAAGAGCTTTGATAGATGGGGCATCTACGCTTTTTTCCTTTTTCATCTGGACATGTTTGTCTTTTATTTTAGCAGGCTTTGCGCTTTTCGGATCGACAGGTTTCTTCAGCTCCTGTGCTGGCTTTTCTTTTTTGATGACGCCAAGCTGTTTCTTTGCCTTTTGAGGCAAGGCTTGATCTGTTATTTTCACATCATCTAAATAAAAACCGTCTTTTGTCACACTGCCATCCGTTCTTAGCTGAAAAATAACTCTCACGTTCTGACCTTTGTAAGCAGATAAATCTACTTCTCCTTTTGTCCATCCACTTGTTTTGCCTGTGTAGGCTGCCACTTGGACAGCATCTTCCCCCTCAGGCTGCACATGAATATGCACATAGTCATAATTTGCTTCAAGGTCATGCCAGTATTGATATTGTAAAAAGGCGGAGCCTGACTCAGGTACAGCAATCATCGGCATAGATAAATGAGCATCTGTTTGATTTTCATAAGGACTGTCTAGGTTTGTAGCGTAGACATGATCTCCAGTAAAGGCCTGTTTCGGACCTGTGGTCGGCTTCCCCCACTGCCAAGGATCTTTTGTTCCACCACTGAACCATCCACTTGGCCAAGCTTCAAAATCTTGCGAGTAGCCAGTCGTGATGGATGTTTTAATCGGAAGCGTATACGGTTCTGATGCAGCTTCATTTTCTCCAAAATCTTTCACAATCCATCGGTACGTGACATTTTCACCCTCAAGTTCTGGGAGCTGAACAACATATGTCCCTTTTAAATGATTTCCATCCGTTCGTTTTGCTTGCAGCGTCTCCCTTTTCCCTTGATCCACTTGATAGCTCAAGGAGACATTTGTCACAGCTACTTTATCTTCTGCTGTAATACTTAGAGGTGTTGGCGTAGAGGCAAAAATTTCATTCGGTCCTTTATGAGAAAAAACAGGTGGGTCTGTATCTTCTCCTTCTTTTGTTACCTGTCCTTCAATCTTGCCAATTCCATCTGTTAATGCTGTGATGGCTTCTTTTGCATCAACTAATCCTGCCCCATAGCCATTGTTAGGGGATTCCGGGAATTGCTGATCTGTCAGCGGTTTTGCAGTATCAATGAGAATTTCTTCGATCTCTTCAACAGACAGATCTGACTGTACTTGGCGCAGAAGAGCCACAACAGCTGAAACATGCGGACCTGCCATCGAGGTCCCATTCCAGCCATCCTCATACCCTTTCCCAGGAATAGAAGAACGAATATTTACCCCTGGGGCCGCAATATCTGGTTTCATGACCCCATATGGAGAAGGGCCTTGCAAAGAGAAAGAACCCAATTTGTTGTTTTGATCTGTTGCACCCGTCGCAAAGGCTTCGGGATAGTTCGCAGGATTTGCAATAGATCCCTCACCGCCAGGGTTAAATAAATCCGTATTACCAGCTGAAAACTCTGGGAAGATGTCCGCTGCTCTCCAAGCATTGACCACATCTTTATACCAATCATCAAGACCAGGCCCACCGCCCCAAGAATTATTGACCACATCTGGCGCCTTTTCTGGATGAGGGGTTCCGTTTTCATCTTTTGGAGCTAAAATCCATTCACCTGCGTCAAGCAGATCAGCATCTGATCCACCATCTTCTGAGAAAGCTTTCACCGCGATCCATTTTGCACCTGGTGCGACTCCAATTTGATTCTCTCCATTTGGCTCAGAGCCAACCATCGTTCCCGTTACATGTGTACCATGCTCTAAATCATCGTATGGCGCTTTAGAACCTGTCGTTGCATCGTACCAATTGAATTCATGAGAAGGTTCATTCGGACGTGCAGGGTCAAATCCGCGGTATTTTTCTTTTAATGCAGGATGATCCCATTCCACACCTGTATCAATACTTGCCACAACGGTACCAGTTCCGTCATAGCCTAAAGCCCACGCTTCTGGGGCATGAACTTGAGAAATATTCCACTCGATTCCATCTGCTGCTTTGATTTGTTTGTTTTTCTTTGAAGTCTTCAAATCAACAGGACGATGGATTTGACGGATTTCATTTGGCAGCACTTGATCTACTTCTGGGAAGGAAGCTACCTTTTCCATGACTTCTTTCGTTCCCGTCACAGCGAGACCATTCACAATATAGTACGAATGAATATCCTTCACTTGCTTTTTCTTCTGGGCTTTTTGTAAATAAGCAAGCAGCGCTTCCTGCGTCTCTTCAGACGTCGCTCTTAGTTCTGATACGACAGCTGATCTTTTTGTGTACTGCGTTTTAGCAGCTGTTAACTTTTGTTTTTTGGCTTTTGACACAGCATCCTTCGCCACTTTTTTGACATTGGTTTGTTCCTTCATTTTGACTAAAAAGGTCACCTTGTCTTCTTGTTGAAACTGTTTCATTAATCTAGATGAGATCTTTGCTTTTGTTTTCTTGGAGGAAACAGCTTCCTCTTGATATGAGGTAGAAGTCGATTTTGCTTGAACCATCCCAAAGCTTGTCATCATTAAAGTACCAATCACCAAAAGACTCATCAAACGATAGCCGGCGGTTTTGCGAAACTTCACTTTCAATCAAATCCCTCCTCCTCAAATGGTCAAACAGTGTATGGGTTTAACTCCTCCCTTTCCTTTGTTCATGACAAGATTCATGGTGTTCTATTTAATGTAGTCAAATAAAGTTCATCATTTTGTCGCTTTTTGTAATAGGATTTAAAAATGATTCTTTTTACTTAATCACTCTAAGTCGAAATACATATGTTGGATAAAGTAATCCAGACACATTTAAGACTTTTTGATTAGTAGTGATGCGGGTTTCTTTATATATTGAACATGAAAAAATCCCCTTCCGGTGGAAGGGGATGAGTGATACTCGATTAGCGTTTATTACGGTTGCGCAAGAACGTTGGGATATCCAGCGTATCATCGCTTGATTGTGTATTTTGTCTCGGCTGAGATGATGACTGCTGATGTTCCTCACGTTTTACTTCACGTTTTTGAGGAATGGATTGATTTTGCTTTAATCCTTGCCCTAATGGATTTCTTTGTGGTTTTGACACCTCTGGCTCTTGCTCAATAAATCCAGTTGCGATCACGGTTACCACAATTTCATCCTTCAAGTTATCATTAATGACAGAACCGAAAATCATGTTTACATCTTCATCAGATGCAGAAGCCACAATGTCCGCTGCTTCTTGTACCTCATAAAGACTTAGGTTCGTACCACCAGTAATATTCATGATGACACCTTGTGCACCGTCGATTGCCGTTTCTAGAAGTGGTGAAGAAATAGCTTTCTTCGCAGCTTCAGCGGCACGATTTTCACCAGTCGCAACACCGATACCCATAAGAGCAGAACCTTTATTGGACATGATCGTTTTCACGTCAGCAAAGTCAAGGTTGATTAAACCTGGTGTAGCAATAAGATCTGAGATCCCTTGAACACCTTGTCGTAGCACGTTATCTGCTGCACGGAATGCTTCAAGCATTGGCGTGTTTTTATCAACAATTTCAAGCAAGCGATCGTTTGGAATCACAATTAAAGTGTCAACTGCTTCTTTCATAGAAGCAATTCCTTCAACTGCTTGAAGCTGACGCTTTCTTCCTTCAAATGTGAAAGGACGAGTCACGACTCCAACTGTCAATGCACCAGAATCTTTTGCGATTTTTGCAATGACAGGTGCAGCACCCGTACCAGTTCCACCGCCCATACCAGCAGTAACAAAGACCATGTCTGCGCCTTTTAATACTTCTTCAATCTGTTCTTTGCTTTCCTCAGCAGCTTTTTTACCGACTTCAGGATTCGCACCTGCTCCAAGCCCTCTTGTCAGCTTAGCACCGATTTGCATTTTCGTTTCTGCTTTTGATAGATTTAACGCCTGTGCATCTGTGTTGACTGCAATGAAATCGACACCTTGTACGTCATTTTCGATCATTCGGTTGACAGCGTTATTTCCGCCTCCACCTACTCCGATTACTTTAATTGATGCTAGGCCGTCTATATTTGTTTCAAACTCCAACATGCTGAATCCTCCTAATCCGTCGAAAATCTAATTCTATTCCCAGAACATATTAAATAGTTTTTTCATTTTGCCCGGTTTTTTATTTGTCTCTTCTTGTGCTTTTTGTTTTACTTTCGGTCTTGGCTGCGCTTCTTTCACTTGTGGTGCAGAAGAAACCGGCTCCATGGATGCGCCTACTTCATGAAACGCCTCATCCGGCATTTGGAATCCAACTTGTCTGCCCTGAATCTTTGCATTGCGATAAGCAAAGTGGATCAGACCCACTCCTGTCATATACTGAGGTTCTCTCACCCCAATATAATTCGGACTTGCAATTCTAACATTGTTTTGCAAGACCGTTTGTGCAAGAGAAAGGATACCTGGTATAGCTGCCTGTCCACCTGTTAGAACGAATCCGCCAGGCAAATCATGGACACCCATATTTCTTAATTCCTCTGCCACAAAGAGCAAGATTTCTTCCAGCCGAGCCTCGATGATATTAGCCGCCTCAAGCTGTGTATACGTCTGTTTCTGATCGGTACCGATGACAGAAACTTCAAATGTTTCCTCAGACGATGCCTCATCATAAAACGCATGTCCAAATTGTTTTTTGATTCGTTCAGCTTCTTCAGTAGAAGTTCTAAGTCCTATAGACAAATCTTTTGTAATGTTCTCTCCGCCCAAAGGGATACTGTGAGTAGAATAGAGATGCCCGTTTTCAAATACGGAAATCGTTGTAGATCCGCCGCCAATATCGACGAGAGCTACCCCTAGATTTTTTTCATCTTTCGATAATGCTGCTGAGCCCGATGCGAGCGGCTGCAAGCAAATATCCATAATTTCAATTCCAGCTCTTTCTACACATCGGAGCCAGTTATGTAGAATCGTTTTAGAACCTGTAATTAACGATCCATCCACCTCTAGCCGAACACCAAGCATTTTTTTCGGATCAGTGATCTCATCTCTTCCGTCGACGATAAATTGTCTCGGGATGACGTCTACGACGAGATGTTCTTGAGGAATAGATACTACCTGTGCAGCATCTAAGACACGTCTCACATCTTCAGCATGTATTTCTTTGTTTTCACTAGATACTGCGACCACGCCGCTCGTATTCTGAATATGAATGTGGTTTCCGTTAATTCCGACAATCGCCTTTTGTAAAGGAAAACCTACCATTCTCTCAGCCTGTTCAAATGCTTGTCTAATAGAATGAACTGTCTCATCTATATCAACAATCGATCCTTTTTTTAACCCTTCTGAAGGGACATTTCCAACACCTATAATGTTAAGCGAATCATCCGCCATTTCTCCGACGATGACTTTTATATTGGATGTACCGATGTCAAGGCTGACGTAAATTTCATTGTTGTTCATTCTATGGCACCTCCTCACATATCAATACTTTCTATTCTATTATTTGCTGAACAACAATACAATGAATGTGTTTTTACAAGTGTGTAACAAAACTTAAAAAATCAACATTTCTTATTAGGATTACTGAAAATATTCGTTACATCATATGTATATCCTTTTTTATGACTCACTTTTTTTCTTTTTTTCTCTAGAAATTGTCCATTTTGTTAGTAGAATTCTGCGAATAACTGCTATATTTTGAAACAATCTAACGCCGAAAGCAAACATTCCGACTAAATACAAGTCTACACCAAGATGGACGCCCAGAAAAGCTAAACTTATTGCAAGTATAATATTAAAGAAAAAGCCTGATACAAACACTAGTTCATCGTATGCCCCTTGCAGATGTGCCCTGATTCCACCAATCAATGTATCAAGCGCAGCAAGTACAGCGAGGGAAAGATAATTAGAATACTCATTCGGTATCGTAAAATTTGTTAAGAAACCGATCGCAACTCCTATGATTAAGCCAAGTACAGGAAGCCACATTAAGATTTTCCCTCCTTTACATCGTCAAGAGGCTTCAACTCGTTTAACTGAATTGCACCGTCATATGCTTTTAATTGAATTTGCTGCTTCGGCTGGCTAATACTTAAGCCGAAATTTTCCTGAGCAAACAAATCACCAATATCTGATACATTTAAACGGCTGTATAATTTGTCGGCCTGGTCGCTGATCATCTTGATGGTCACTTCATCACCATCTAAGCTGTAGCCATCCATTTTCGTCGTACCATTAATATCTCGAATCACACTTGTATTAATCACACGGTGGTCATTAATAGAAATATGTTTTGCTCCATACATATTGGCTTCGTTGATTAGCTTTTTCAGAAGATCAGGGGGGATATTTTTCACTTCTTCCCCGGTCAGATCCTTGGAGAAGAGCTGAGAGATGTCAACTTCAATTCCCTCCCCTGTCACTTCTGTAAAACCAGCCTTTTCTTTTAAATCTTTTAATGTTTTAGTTAGTTGAGCTTCTTTTGATTGATCTCCTTGACGACCATACTTTTTCAGCATTTCATCGTATTTATCAATTTCTTTCAGTAAATCCAATTCTTTACTTTTAGATGCAGATAAATCCTCTCTTAGCTCCCACACATCGCGAGTATCACGAACTTTGGGCTTTTGCAATGAATTAAATTGGATGGAGACCATGATGCCGAATATCACCATTAAGGCTGTCAAACTAAGTAAAGGCTTCTTTTTCCTCAACACCACTCACCTTTTCACTTTTAATCTTTGTGTTTTAAAAGAGGATTCATACGAATATCCTTTTTTTCAATCGTCATCGAAATGTGATCACTTGTCAGCTGATCGACCACTCCTCCTGCAATATTTAATGCAGGTATTAACACAGCCGGATCACCAATAGCAGAAATAACAAATGGCGCTGGATGCTGAACACCGTCAACTGTGACAACTGGGCCGTTACAATGTATGTATGATTGGTGTGTAATTCTCTGTCCATTAATAGATACGGCAGAGGCCCCTGATATAAACAGTTCGTTTATCACATGAAAAATGTGGCTCTCATGAACAATGTAATTATTGACATTTTGTCCACTCGGGATATAAGATGCATCTTCAAGGGATACTTTTACCCCTTTTCCTTTTACACCGATCTCTCCTGTAAACATCCTGTATTTCTCAACATCTTCCAATACATTAAAATACTGCTCTTTTTCATTTTTCAAATTGGACTCAGTGGCTTGAACCTGTGATTGAAGACTGTATAATTCTTTTTCAAGTTTCTGATTCGCCTTTTCTTGCTTTGTCAGCTGACTTTTCAAGGAGTATTCTTTTTTCCATTGCTCTGTTCGAATGACATCTGCCTGATGCTGCTTAGTATATTGGTATGAAAAAGAAATCAGAAAACCAAGAACAAGCATGACAATTGAGAATATAACTGTTTTGCCTCTCAACGTTCATCTTCCTTTTTCTTAGATTTAAACGCTTCAAAATACGTCGCGACTTCCATATGGATTGTGCCTTTTTCTGATGGCGAAAGTTCTTTTACAATGGCAGGATAGGTTTTCATTTTATCAGCGAATGTTTTAATTGATGCAATCACGGTGTTCCCGTCATTCATATAAAATTTAACGAGCCACTGGTTTGAGCTTGTTGGCACATAATATATTTCTGAGATGAGTTCCTGAATAGAGGCTGGCAGCTGATTTAAAGATCTAACCGTTTGCTTCAGCTTCTCTTTATTGTCCCAATCAACAAAAATAGGTCCTGCATGACTTGGTGTGACTTCTTCTGGTAATGCTGTCCCATTTTCAAGAAGCTCATAGTATAAATTTCCCTTTTGAAGATACGCAATATTGGCATATTCCTTGACAGCAATACTAACCTTATTTGGAAAATGTTTTTTGATACTGACACTTTTAATCAGTTTGTTTTGCTTAATATGATCTGCTGTTAAATCTTTATTTAAATTCCAAAACTCTGTTTCGCCTTCTTTAATCTGGGAAAGTTTCACAAGCTGTTTTGTAGGGACATGCTCATTACCCGTAATAGTTAAAGAAGAAATTTTACTGATTGGTGTCTGCAAATAAATAATGATTAAAACCATGATAAAAAACAGTAGAATAAAAGAGATTAGTCTCCGATTCGCTTTCTGCTTCCTTTGTTCTTTAATTTTAGGAATTCGTTCTTCTATATTGACGATCTTTTCATTTTCATGATCAGGCCGCATATATATTCTTCACCCCATTCAAAGCTGCTTGTCCACACCTTTGGGTCATCTTTTGATGAGAAAACAAACGGCATTCTTTCATGCCGTTTGTTTTCCTGTGATGCCATCATTCATAAGACTTGCTTTTATTTTGCTTCACCGATAATTTCTACTTCTGTATGCATTTCTACATTGTAGTCATCTTTAATTTTCTTTTGGATGTACTGGATTAAGTCCAGCACGTCTTGAGCAGTTGCCCCGCCAGCGTTCACAATAAAGTTGCCATGCATATCAGAGATTCTTGCTCCACCAATTTGGTACCCTTTTAAATTCGCTTTTTCTACAAGCTGTCCTGCATATTCAGGCAGCGGATTTCGAAAAATACTTCCGGCACATGGTCGATTATAAGGCTGTGTTTCCTTGCGATAGTCTTTATTTTGCTGCATTTTCTTTGTGATTTTCTCGCGATCATCCTGTTTGAGCTTAAACACGGCCTCGAGAACAATGCCTGGTCGTTCCTTTTGAAGGACAGACGTTCTATAGCTAAAGTTCATCTGCTCATTTGTTAGCCACTCGATGCTTCCATCTTCAAATAAGATTCTCGCTTTCACAAGAATCTTACTGATATCAGATCCGTGCGCACCTGCGTTCATATAAACAGCGCCGCCAATAGACCCTGGGATACCAGCTGCAAATTCCAGCCCTGAAAGACCCTGCTTACTAAGAGACGTTGCAAGCCTTACAACAGAATAGCCGCCGCCAACTGTAATTTCTTCATCATTTACAGTTAAGTGATCAAGTCCAGCGCCTAACTTCAGGACGACGCCACGTATTCCTTTATCAAGTACGAGTAAATTTGACCCTCTTCCAATAACCGTCCAGTCCGCGTGGTGTTTTTTTATCTGATCCATGATCGTTTTAACTGAATCGATATCTTTAGGAACGATCAATAGATCTGCCGGCCCGCCTATTTTCATTGTCGTATGATTTGCAAGCGGCTCATTTTCAAGCACTTTACCGACTTGCGCTTCTAATAATTCATTCTTCAAGTTCTCCATATTACCCTCCGCCTTACCTAATATCATTCCATCATGTAGTCGTAATTTCTTTTAATACATTATATAAACGTCCAGCCGCATCTGGTACTCCAAGTTCTTTTGTTAAACGGCTCATTTCGTTTAATTTTTCTTCATTACCAGCAATTTCATCAATGGCATGAAGGAGGCTTTCTCCAGAAAGCTCTGATTCTCTTAAAACGATTGCAGCGTCATGCTTTTCTAGTGATCTTGCATTGATTTCCTGGTGATTTGCCGTCACGTATGGGCTTGGAATAAAAATAGTTGGAATTCCAAGGGCTGTCACCTCAGCAATCGTTGTGGCACCGGCTCTTGCAACAATCACATCAATTGATTTCAAATACTCCGGCATTTGATGCAAGAAAGGCTTTGTGATCATATTAGGTGCTGCACCTTTTTCCTTTAGTTCGTTCAGCACTTTTTCATAATGAACCTCACCCGTGATATATAAAAGCTGATAGTTCTTAGCCTTTAATGCATCTTGCATGTCAATAACTGCTCTATTAATCGGCGCAGCCCCCCGGCTCCCGCCAAAAATAAGAACCGTTTTTTTCGTTTCATCCAGTCCAAACTCCTTCAGAGATTTCCCCTCTTTTATAGAGACGACTTCAGAGGCTCTAGGGTTTCCCGTAAATACAACCTTTTCAGAAGGAAAATGTGCCTTTGCTTCTTCAAAGCAGATGGCTACCTTATCAACATATCTTGCTAGAAACTTATTTGTGATACCAGGCAGGCTGTTCTGTTCGTGAATAATGGTCGGGATTTTCAGCTTAGAAGCTGCATAAACGACAGGGCCGCACACATAACCACCTGTTCCAATGACCGCATCTGGCTTAAATTCCTTTAAGTAAGATTTGCTTTTTTGAACGCCTTTTAGAAATCTCATCACCGTTTTTACGTTATCAAAGGAAAGCTTTCTTTTAAAACCTGAAATTTCTATGGATTTGAAAGGGATATTTTCTCTTTCTACAATTTTCTTTTCAAGTCCATTTTCAGTACCAATATATAAAAATTCTACATCAGGATGCAGTCTTTTCACTTCTTTAATAAAAGCTAAGGCTGGATAAATATGTCCGCCTGTTCCGCCTCCACTGATTACTATACGCATTATACCATTTCCCCTCAATTTTTTTCTGCTCTGAACAAAGTATAAACCCTGTTTTAAACAACAGGGCTCCGTTAAAACCTGTAAAGAAGAGTCAAAAAACATGTTTCCAATACAAAATCTGTCATTTCTACTCTTCAAATCATTTTTTTGTACTTTTGCAAAATAAATGTCATCATGGTTTCATGAACTAGCAGCACTAATATCTAGCGTACCTGCTTACATTTAAGAGTACGCCAATTGCCATCAGCATTAATGTCAGTGATGAGCCGCCATAACTTAGGAATGGGAGCGTGATACCTGTCACAGGGATAAGTCCAGTAACAACTGCGATATTAATCATCACTTGAATGGCAACCATTGAAATAATACCAACTGCTAGGAAACTTCCATATAAGTCTGGGGCTCCAAGTGCTATTCGTATGCCTCTCCATAATAGAACACTAAAGAGCAGCAAAATGAGTGATCCTCCTATAAAGCCAAGCTCTTCAGACAATATTGCAAAGATGAAGTCTGTTTGAGGCTCAGGTAAATAAAAGAATTTTTGTCTACTTTGACCGAGACCCATTCCGAACAGACCGCCTGGACCAACAGCGTATAAGGATTGAATAATTTGAAACCCACTGCCTAGTGGATCTTCCCAAGGATTTAAGTACGATGTAATTCGTTTTATGCGGTAGGGCGCTGATAAGACTAGTGCAGCAAATCCGCTGAGCCCTAAAAGACCGAGAAATATAAAGTGAGCAATTCTCGCACCTGAAACAAATATCATAATAATACAGGTTCCAACCATTACCGTCCCTGTTCCCAAATCTGGCTGCAGCATGATGATGGCAAATGCAGAAAATACAATGCCTAATGCTGGTGCGAAACCTTTACGAAAGGATGTGATATTTTTTTGCTTTTCAGATAAGAATTTTGCAAGAAACGCAATCATCGCAAGCTTCATAAATTCAGAGGGCTGAATACTAAACGCACCGACACCGATCCAGCTTCTTGATCCATTTCTCTCCATACCGATACCAGGAATAAGTACAAGCAGCAAAAGGAGAAAACAAACAGCAATCAATATCTTTGACCAAGTCCGCCACGTCCAATAATCGACTCGCATAATGAAAAACATCGCGATAACTCCGATTCCGGCAAACAAAAGCTGTCTTTTTGCAAAATAAAACGAATCATCAAATTTATACGATGCCCACACAGCACTAGCGCTGTACACCATAATTAAACCAATCGTCAATAAAAGTAACGTAATGACAACAAGCAAAAAGTCCGGAGAAGTTTTCTTATTCGTCAAGAGACCGACACCCCAAGCATAATTTCATTTGGGCTGTCAGTCATACGAGAGACAAGCCCTTATTTAAGCATATGCACGGCGTTTACAAACATGTCTCCACGTTCTTCAAATGTTTTATGTTGATCCCAGCTTGCACAAGCCGGGGATAATAAAATCACGTCTTCTTCTTCAGAAATGTTAAACGCCGCAGGTACTGCTTGTTCAACATTATCGACATGTTTTACGTGATGTATTCCCAGTTCTTCACCAAGCTTCACAAACTTAGGTGCCGTCTCACCAAATGTGATAATTCCTTTTACATTTTTCATAAAAGGTTTCAATTCATCAAATTCATTGCCGCGATCAAGCCCGCCAGCTAGTAAAATGGTCGGCTGATTAAAAGCTGACAATGCTTTACTTGTTGCCAGTATATTGGTGGCTTTACTATCGTTATAGAATTTTCTGCTTTGAATTGTATCTACAAACTGCAGACGATGCTTCACTCCACTAAATGTCGTGAGAACGTGTGCGATTGCTTCATTTGAACAGCCTGCATTTTTCACAACACAAATAGCTGCCAAAATATTTTCTTGGTTATGCTCACCAGGAAGAACAACATCCTTTAAATCGATGATATGTTCATTCATGTAGTAGATCGCACCATTTTTAATATACGCACCATGTTCTACTTGCTCTTTCACTGAGAAAAACACTTTTTTTGCTTTTGAAGCTTCAGCCAGTTTTACGACTGATGGATCATCGAGGTTAATAACAGCTATGTCATCTTCAAGTTGATGTGCGTATACTTTCTGCTTTGCTTTTTCATATTCATCACGAGTGTGGTGATAGTCTAAATGTGCATCAAAAATATTTAATATTAAGCTGATTTTAGGTCTGAAATCAACTGTTCCCATTAACTGAAAAGAAGAGAGTTCAGTTACGATCCACTCATCGCCAGCTGCCTTTGCAGCGACTTCGCTGGCAACTGTGCCAATATTACCTGCCACTAAAGTTTTTTGACTGTCTTGTTTCAACATTTCATAAATCAAAGTCGTGGTAGTGGTTTTTCCATTTGATCCAGTAATCCCAATAAAAGGAGCTGAGGTTAAATGATAAGCTAATTCTATTTCCGTCCAAACTGGAATTCGTCGGCGAAGCGCTTCTTGAACCATCACATTTTCATATGGAATTCCTGGATTTTTAATTAAAATCGTAATTTCTTTATCATCGAACATACGAAGAGGATGGCTGCCGCAAACGACATCAATCCCCTTTTCAGAAAGAAGCTGAGCAGGTTCATTTTCTTCAAACGGCTTTTGGTCATTTACTATGACATTTACTCCATGCTCATGAAGAATTGAAGCTGCCGCATATCCGCTTTTTGCAAGACCTAATACTAGTACATGTTCGTTTTTTAACATTTGCATCTTATTCAATTATAACCACACCTCGATGTAAATTCCTAAAACAGCAAGTAATAAACCAGCTGTCCAGAAGGTGACAACTACTCTCCACTCAGACCAGCCAACTAACTCATAGTGGTGGTGAAGCGGACTCATCTTAAAGATTCTTTTTCCAGTTGTTTTAAAGGAGATCACTTGAAGAATAACGGATAACGTTTCGACAACAAATACTCCTCCAATAATGACAAGTAAAATTTCAAGCTTTGTTAAAATCGCAATTGCTACAATCGCTCCGCCTAAAGCAAGCGACCCTGTATCACCCATAAATACTTTTGCAGGATGCGCGTTAAACACAAGAAACCCAAGAACGGCTCCAGCAACAGCTACTGAAAAGATCGCTACATCGTACTGTGATTGATTCCAAGCCAATATAGCAAAGGCTCCAAAGGCAATAGCCGCGGTTCCAGATAATAGACCATCCAGTCCATCCGTTAAGTTCACGGCATTAGAACCTCCGACAAGCATGAAAACGACAAGGATAAAGTAAGCCCATCCTAAATCGAAGCTCACATCTGTTCCTGGAATGCGAATCGTCGTTGCAAACTGATAATAATGGAAGACTGCATAAAAAATCACTGCGATCACAATTTGACCAATTAATTTCTGTTTCGATGTTAAACCTAGGTTTCGTTTCATCGCTACTTTAATATAATCATCTAAAAATCCTAATAGACCGTAGCCAAGCGTGACAAATAACAATAAAAACATTTCTGGACTAATCTCAGAAAATTTGTTGATCATCACAATCGTTGTAATGGTAATAGAAAAGATAATCATAATTCCGCCCATTGTCGGAGTACCTGATTTCTTTTGGTGAGACTGTGGTCCTTCTTCTCTAATACTTTGACCAAATTTAAGCCTTCTTAAAAACGGAATAAAAATCGGGGATAAAAGAACACTGATTAAAAATCCCATTATGATTGTAAACAATATCACCTGTTCAAGCATCGTTCTTTACTCCTTCCGAATTTCCAAAGCCGTTTTCCATCAGAAAATCACATTCATTATTAAGGTATTCATTCGCGTTCTTCGTATGTTGTTTTTGTACAAAATGCTTCATTTCATTACACTCTTTTCATCATTTTAAGATTTGTTTAGATCTAAAATAGCCTCCATAGCAACCTTTGCATCATCAAAATCGTAAACTTGATCGCCGACGATTTGATATGTCTCATGACCTTTACCCGCTATTAAGACTGTATCGCCTTTTTTCGCATTGGCAATTGCAAAAAAGATGGCTTGTTTGCGATTCACAAAACTATGATAATATGCGTCTGGCACCCCATTTTCCATATCCTTTAAAATAGCTGAAGGATCTTCGCTTCTTGGGTTGTCTGATGTAAATACAGGTTCATCTGCATACTTCACAGCGATTTGGGCCATTTGAGGACGCTTTGTTTTATCACGGTCGCCGCCGCAGCCTATCACACAGAAAATTTTGCCCTCTGTTAATTCTCTACACGTTGTAAGGACATTTTCTAAGCTGTCAGGTGTATGGGCGTAATCGACGATAACAGGGAAATCTTGATCAAAGTTCACAAGTTCAAATCGGCCTTTGACTCCCTCCAGCTCTTCAATAGCACTTACAATCGTTTCAAATGTTAAGCCAGATACGATCCCTACTGATACAGCTGCTAGGATGTTGTACACATTAAACTTACCGATGAGGGCAACTGTCACATTTTTTGTGCCAATTGGAGTGATCAAATCAAATTGAGTCCCCTTCGGTTTGATTTGAATATTCTTTGCCATCACATCTGCTTCTTGCTCTAAGCCATATGTCATGACTTCAGCAGCTGTCACTTTTTCATAATAACTCGAAGCGTCATCATCTGCATTTAAAATCGCATGCTTCGGCTTGTCGTGATGAAAGGCACTGCCAAGCTGTGAGAATAGCAAGCTTTTCGCATGTTTATATTCTTCCATTGTGTTGTGGTAATCAAGATGGTCCTGAGAAAGGTTTGTGAAAACAGCAATATCATAATCACATCCATGTACCCTGCCAAGATGCAGTGCATGTGATGATACTTCCATAATGGCTGTGTCTACATCTTGGTCAAGCATCTGTTTAAAAGTTTTCTGAAGCGTGACACTTTCAGGTGTGGTGTTTTTCACATCGAGAATGTCATCATTCACCTTCATATACATCGTACCGATTAAGCCAGTTTTCTTTTCGGCTTTTCTCATCATTTGTTCAATCATGTGTGTTGTCGAAGTTTTTCCGTTTGTTCCTGTGATCCCGATGAGATTCAGCTTATGAGTTGGCTGCTCGTAAAACGCATCAGCTATTCTTGCAAGAGCTCTTTGAGAGTGTTTTACAATAATGACTGGTACATCTGATATGTTAAGAGGGTGTTCTGCTACAATCGCTGCAGCCCCGCTTTTCACCGCTTTTTCAGCATAATCGTGTCCATCTACTGTATAGCCTTTTATACAGACAAAAAGGCTTCCTTTTTTCACCTCTCTTGAATCCATTTCAATGGAAGTGATATCAGGATTTTCGTTTATTAGTTCGTTGTTTTCACTTTTAAAATATGTAAGGAGTTCTTGTAATTTCATTTCATATCAAACCTCTCAAATTCGTTCACGTGCATGTCTTGTGAAAAAAACACACAGTCTATATTTTATCGTAAAAAAAGGGATACATCCAGCGTATTCCTTAAGTTTCTCTTGGAAAAAACACACTTTGGGCTCTTTTTTTTAAACAGACCTTCTCTTTCAACAAAAAGAGGCAGCCGAATGAGTGCGGCTACCCTCTGTTCATTCTTTATTATTCATCGTTTAAGTATAATCTGATGGTGGAGCCTTCTTTGACTTTTGTCCCGGCAGCAGGCGATTGCTTCACCACTTTACTGCCAGTTCCAGAAGCATCGATCTTCAGGTTAATCAGTAAGGATTCAAGGTCTGAAACAGAACCCCCTACAAGATTCGGTACTTCAATGGTTTTTGTGTCCAGCCACTGGTACTTCTTTTCAATTTGTCCTTTTCTTTTTTTCACACCCATCTCAGGCAGGCTGTCCCGCATAATATGACCCACAATTGGTGCAGCAACTGTCCCGCCAAATTGAATAGTGCCTTTCGGGTTATCTACAGCCACATATACAACGATACTCGGATCATCAGCAGGCGCAAATCCGATAAATGACACAATGTGGTTATTTTCCATGTACTTGCCGTCTTTTACCTTCTGTGCTGTCCCTGTTTTTCCGCCAACTCGATATCCTTCAACAAATGCATTTCGGCCAGTTCCTTGAGCGACTACACTTTCAAGCGCATATCTGATTTCTTTGGATGTTTCTGCTGAAATCACTTTCTTTTTGGCAATCGGTGATTGCTTTTTCACTACCTCTTTTGTGATTGGATCTATCCATTCTTTTGCAATGTACGGCGTGTAAAGTGTTCCGCCATTTACCGCAGCTGCTACGGCAGCTACTTGCTGTATCGGCGTAACAGATACACCTTGACCAAAGGCAGTTGTCGCCTGCTCTACAGGGCCAACCCGGTCCAGCGGGAACAAAATGCCTCGCCCTTCCCCTTGAAGATCGATTCCTGTTTTTTGGCCAAATCCGAAATTTTTAATATAGGAAAATAATTTATCCTTTCCTAGACGATCGCCTAGTTCAACAAAACCGGGGTTACAGGAGTTTTGAACCACTTCTAAAAATGACTGTGATCCGTGGCCGCCTTTTTTCCAGCACCTAAGTCTTGCACCATCAACTGTCACAGAACCGCTGTCAAAAAAATGATCGCGTTTTAAATTGACTTTTTTCTCTTCTAGTGCTGCTGCAAGCGTAATAATTTTAAACGTTGAACCTGGCTCATATGTGCTCCACACCGGTAGATTTCGGTTAAACACTTTCGAGTCAACTGATTGATAATCCGCTGGATCAAAATCCGGTCTGCTCGACATCCCAAGCACTTCACCGTTCTTCGGGTTCATCGCAATTGCAATCATCCCATCTGGGTTATATTTTGCCTGCGCATTGTCTAATTCCCGTTCTATAATGGTTTGCACCTTCGCATCGACAGTTAACTTCATATCAAGACCATCTTTAGGCGGTGTATAATCATCTGCTTCATCTGGCATTTTCTGCCCTTTTGCATCGGAATAGAACTTGACAGAGCCTTTTTCACCTTTTAGGTCATCATCATAATAGGCTTCCAGTCCAAGTAACCCTTGATTATCAATTCCAGCGAAGCCCAGCACATGAGAAAGAAAACTGCCAAACGGATAGTGTCTGATGCTGTCTTCCGCAACATAAACGCCATCTAAATCAAGCTCTCTGACTTCTTTTGCTTTTTCATGAGATACTTTTCTGCCTTCTGGAGAAATTCGTTCGATGGATGTTTTCTTTGTGACGTGCTTGTACGCTTTCTCTTCAGACATATTCAGTACTGCCGCCAGTTTTTTGCTTGTTTCTGCGGGATCTTTAATTTGCCGCGGGACGACCAATATAGATGGGGCACTTTTGTTCGTCGCAAGCTCTACCCCATTTCGGTCCAAAATATCTCCCCTTTCTGGTTCGAACGGGAGATTCCGGCTCCATGAATCTTTTGCTAAGCTTGTGAGCTTCTCGCCCATAATAAACTGTACATATCCTAATCTAGTATCTATGATGAAAAAAATGATCACCCCAAACATCAGCACGAAAAGCAATCGTTTTCTCACTGTTACACTTGATACTCGCACGCCCGGTTCACTCCTTACATACATATGGCTTGTTTCCATCATATGCAGGCCCGTCCTTATGTAGAACGTCTCGTCTATACCGCTCGGCAAAAGAAAAAACCTAGCAAGTGGTTTGCTAGGTTTTGCAGTTAATTCGGGCTTTTAAATGTCACAGTGACGACTTTATCTGAAATCTCCGCTCCATTTTTCACACTTTGTTTGACAGCATATCCTTGTCCTTTTGTTTCGATATGCACACCGGAAATGGATGCATATTGAAGGACTTCCCGTCTCGACCAGCCTGTCATATCAGGCATTTTTATCGTTTTTCCTGCTGTTTTCAAGTAAACTTTCTGGCTTTCAGAGAATTCAGAGCCTGCACTTGGCCACTGTCGTTTAATGGAGAGGCCGTCGCCGATGACAACAGGCGTTAAGTTTTTGTTTTTGGCTTCTGTTTCCGCCTGCTTCACTTCTAAATCTAAGAATGAAGGCATTGTTTCTTGTTTCACTTTTTGTTCGCCTGATTTTTTATCGTCTGTTTTTGTTGGTGCAATATTTAAATATAGCAGACTATTTTTCATGACTGGGTTAAAGATTTGTGCAACTGGGGCAGAGCCAGTTTCTGTATCAGACAGCTGCGGCTGCTGTACAGCGACATAAACGAGCAGCTTCGGATCATCTTTTGGCGCCATTCCCATAAATGAAAAGACGTAATCGTTTCTTCCTTTGAGATAACCGCCGGCACCGCCAATTTGTCCTGTTCCTGTTTTCCCAGCAACGTCAAATCCTTTGATTTGGTAAGGCTGGCCTGTTCCAATCTTCGAGGAAACCACCTCACCTAAAATGTCACGGACTTGCTTTGCTGTATCAGAGGAAATTGGTTTTCCAGCTACTGTTGGTTCGTGCTGTAAAATCGTTTTGTTTGTGTTCGGGTCTGTAATATGATCAATGACATATGGCTTCATCATCGTTCCGCCGTTTGCTATCGCTGTCGCTGCTTCGATTTGTTGAATCGGTGTAATGGCAGACGCTTGACCGTAAGCCGTCGATGCTTTGTCATATTCGTATCTGTAATTGATTTTACTAGACGCTTCGTTCGGTAAGTCAATACCTGTTTTGTCATAGAAATGGAACTTCTGCAAATATTGTTCGTAGCGCGTGAAGCCTAATTTTTCTTTTGCCAGCTTTGCAAAAGCTACGTTAGACGAACGGAGAACCCCTTCATGAAAGTCAATTTTCCCCCAGCCGTTTCCATTGTTGTGGTCTCTTACAAGGCCGCCTCCTACTTTATAAGTACCAGATTGATATTTATCATTGCCTTGGTAGACCCCTTCTTGGATTGCCGCAGCAAGTGTGAAGATTTTCATCGTTGAACCTGGTTCAAACGCATATGAAATGACATCATTGTTATAATTCGTAATGTCTAATTCATTTAAATTAAAGCTTGGCCGCTGTCCCATCGCGAGCACCTTTCCCGTTTTTGGGTCAACGACTGTGGCAATGATTTTCTTCGGTTTATATTTTTTGGCAACCTGCGTCATACTTTCTTCAAGGAACGCTTGGATTTTTTGATCGATGGTCAGCGTGACATTTTTTCCATCCTTCGGAGCGACAATGTCTTCTTTACTATTTGGAAGAGCCCATCCGCTTCTGTCACTGTTATATGTCACATAGCCGTCTTTTTCTTTTAAAAATTTGTTCAGCGCCTTCTCAAGTCCCATCGCGCCTGACATGTCCTTCGTTGCCTCATCTAATCTTGCATAACCGATCAGATTCGACGCAAACATGCCGTTTGGATAATATCGCTTCGTGTCTTTTTCAAATGCGATCCCTGGAAGCTTTAGCTTTTCAATTTTTTCTTTTGTTGAAAAACTGATGTCTTTCCCAGCTTTACCAAACTCAACTTGGAACGCATCTTTTGTATTCAGACGCTTTAAAATTTCGCTTTCGCTCATATCAATGACTTTTGACAGCTCTTTTGCTGTCTTTTCTTTGTCGACGACATGCATCGGGTGCTTTGGATCGACCGTCATTTTCTTGCTCATGATCGCAATGAGCTTATAGACAGACGTATCCTCGGCAATCACATTCCCATTTCGGTCTAAAATAGACCCTCTTTTCGCTTCAAGTGTTTTCTTCGATTGATATTGTTCATTTGCCTTTGCGGCTAACACTTGGCCATCGACCGTTCCTGTAATCTGAATATAAATAAAACGTGCAAGGATGATAAAGAAAAACAGGGCGAAGCAAATACTCGCAATTGCCGCGCCTCTGTTCATCATTTTATTCTTTTTAGGCATCGCCATCTTAATCGACCTTCTTAACATCTTTCGAAATGCTTAAGCCAGCTTTTTTCGCAGTATCAATGACTCTCTCTGGTTCACTCAGCAAGTCTTTTTCCTTTTGAAGCTCAGTGATCTTCTTCGATTCTAAAGATACTTGCTGCTCTAATTTCTGCACCTCGATATTGGCGTGATAGACAGCAAAGGCTTTAGAAATGATGAGAATGGAGCTGCACATAAGAGCCATGACAAACATGACAAGTAAGATTTTTTCACCAAGTGTGATAGAACCTCTTCTTTTAATAACAACCGATTGGCCTTGCTGCTCTGTTTGATATTGTTTTACTTCTCTTTGGTAAGCCAAATTACTCATAAGAAACCTCCTTTTTATCATCATCTATGGTGTCGTTTTACTTTTTTTCTGCAATTCGGAGCTTCGCTGAACGGGCACGGTTGTTATGTTCCAGCTCTTGTTCTGATGCAACGATTGGTTTTCTCGTGATCAGCTTCAGCTTTGGTTCAAGTCCTTCTGGAATCACTGGTAGTCCGTGCGGAAGTTCTGGAAGAGAAGACATTTCTTTAAATGTACTTTTACAAATCCGGTCTTCAAGTGAATGGAATGTAATGACAGAAATTCTCCCCTTCGGATTGAGTAACTCTATTGCTTGTTCTAGTGCTTCTTCAAAAACTTTTAATTCATCATTGACAGCAATTCGGATCGCTTGAAACACTCTTTTTGCTGGATGTCCGCCAGTTCGTCTTGCAGGTGCGGGAATTCCTTCTTTGATAATGTCGACAAGCTCACCTGTTGTTTCAATTGGTGCTTTTTTTCTAGCTTCTTCAATTTTGCGTGCGATTTGCTTGCTGAATTTTTCTTCCCCATATTTGTAGAAAATCCGAACTAGATCTTCAAATGGCCATTCATTCACCACTTGTTTTGCCGACAATGCGGCTGTTTGATCCATTCGCATGTCAAGAGGTGCATCATGGTGATAACTAAAGCCTCTCTCTGGTGTGTCGAGCTGAGGAGATGAAACCCCAAGGTCAAAAATCACACCGTCTACGCTTGTAATGCCTTGTTCATTCAGACGTTCTTTTAAATATCGGAAGTTGCTCTTTATGAAAAGAATGTTCGCTTTTGAATCTGCGAGCTTCTCTCGTGCATGATCCAGTGCAGCATCGTCTTGGTCAAATCCAATCAATGTACCTTTTTCTGATAGTTGAGATAGTAAATATGAGCTATGACCTGCTCCGCCCAGCGTGCAGTCTACATATGTACCGTCTTCTTTGACGTTTAAACCGTCAACTGTTTCTTTTAATAATACTGTCTCATGTTGAAACATGATGTTATGGTCCCACCTTTTTCAAATAGAAATGAATGTGTAGAAAGCTTGCTGCACAAGGGATTATTATATATCAAACCCAATCATGTTTTCAGCAATTTCAGCAAAAGAATCTTCTTGCTCTTCTGTATATTGTTCCCAGATCGACTTACTCCACAACTCAATTCGATTTGAAACGCCGATGACCACACATTCTTTTTCGAGTTTTGCATATTGGAGTAGGTTTGATGCGATATTAATGCGCCCCTGCTTGTCCAGATCACATTCAACTGCGCCGGAGAAGAAGAACCGGGTAAACGCACGTGCATCTTTTTTCGTTAGCGGCAGTGCTTTGAGTTTCTCTTCAATTAGTTTCCACTCACTCATAGGGTAGCCAAATAAACATTGATCAAGCCCTCTCGTCAGCACAAACTGTTCTCCGAGACCGTCTCTAAATTTAGCAGGGATGATCATGCGCCCTTTTGTATCAATCGTATGTTGGTATTCACCCATGAACATGATAATCAGAGCCCCACTTTCTCACCCTTACTCTCCACTATCCACCACTTCTCTCCACAAAACTTATTTTACACTGTTTCTACATAAAAAAAAACCCTGAACTAGTCAGGGTTCATTAAAACTTTATTTCAAAGTTTGACAATTTGCTGCTTGTTTTGAAATGAAAATGGCAGATTTTTGAACGTTTTGAAGAATTCTGGACCATATTTGTTTAAAAAGTACATGATATTCCAAATTCTTTCTTGCGGGGCATCTAATGGTTTTAAGCTGTTTTCAATCCGTTCAAAATCTCGAAGGATATAACCTTCCTTTTCTTCCACACGCTGCGCCACCTTTTGATAAACAAATTGAAGCTGATCTTCGATAAATTTGGCATTTTTATCTAGCAGCTGCTCGAAGTTTGGTTCAACCTTCAGTGCTTCTTGCCTCAATACACCATGAACATTCGCTAATTCACGTTTCGCTTGATCAACGGCTTGAACAAAGCTGTCTGGAAGGCTTTGCTCAAAGTGAGCCTCTTTCTTTTCTTTCACTCCGTTTGTAAGCACTTCTTCTAGAGAAAGTTCTCTGACCGGCAGCTTCTTATCGATGTGCCTTTCAAGAATGGTCACGTGCAGTCTTGGAAGAACGGGTGCCATCTTTAATTCAAAATGCTCAAAGATTCCTTTCAGTTCTCCCCAATAGTTGACTTCACCGTGTCCTGCCATAAAAGCAAGTGTTGGGAGAAGGGTTTCCTGCATTAAGGGACGCGTCACCACATTGTTGCTGAACCGTTCTGGGTGCTCCTCAATTTCCTGCAAAAGCTCTTCTTTTGTCCACGTAAGCCCCACTTCTGATATAGAAAACTGGCCGTTTTCTTTTTCAATAAGGAAACGCTCTTCATCATATTCGTAAAACAGGTTCGCCTGATTGTCACCAGCTTCAATGATCGGCTGATATCCCGCTCGTTTCATGGCAGCCTGCGTTTCATTCAAACGAGCTGTGACTGCATCATTTGTCTCGACAATGTGCTTGAATAACGTACGCTCAAGTGGTTTGACGCCTAAGTCTCCTGAATTAAATAGAAGCAGTCCATCTTCTTCAAAAAGGTCGCATACAATCCATTCAAAGAAATCCGTAAACGTTTGCGATTTGCGTAAACATCGAAGAAGCTTACCAAGCAAGTCATTAGTATACGCAGATTCTTCATACGTTGAAAACACATCGCGGAGCCATTTTTCTGTTTTTTCTTGATGCAGAGGTGTTCTTTTGGCCGCAGTTTTTTTGACGTTATGTAATGGCAGCTTTTGCTTGACTGGACCTTTTTCGCCGGATGTGTAGACAAAATTAATTTCATCTACGTCATGATCCTCACCTGCTACCCAAAAGACTGGAATCACAGGAACGCCAAGCGCTGATTCTTTTTCTTTTGCGAACTGAATAATGGATATGATTTTATGTATGGTATAAAGCGGTCCTGAAAGTAGGCCTGCCTGCTGTCCTCCAACCACCATGACACTCCGTTCGTCACGGATCTTTTCAATGTTCTGACGCATCGCTGCCGATTCAAACTTTGCGTGGTATGCGCTCATATAATCCGCTAAAGCCTCGCGCGGGAAGCTCATTTCCATGAGATCGTCGTATCTTTTTTTCCATGTGTGCTCAGAATGTATATCATAATCAAAAAAAGCAGTCATCTCTTTTTTTTCTTCTATATAATCACGTATGAATAAATTCTGACTTCGGATGGAAAGTTCAGTCAATTGCATGTTTAGAACTTCCTTTCTTCAATAAATAGTTAGTTTCCCGAAAAAAGTATAGCATGTAAATGAGCTCACTCAAAAGATTTTGTTTGCTTTTTTTCCAATACTTCCAAGCTTCGATTAAAGAAAGTAAGATGTGGCGCCAGAATCTCTTGAGCTTGAGCCTTTTTTAAAAGATAGCCAACGATGGCTTTTCTTTCGGTTTCACGGCCTTTGACGATATCTTGAAGCATTGACGATTGATTGGCGGCCGTTTTTTTACAAATTGAAACGACATGTGACCAGAGACGCTCTTCTTCAGGCAGACCTAAAATGGACAATGCTTCTTCAAATGCACATTTCATCATGTATTCATATGCAGGATTTGCGATCAATTCTCCATTTTTCACATGCAATAAAGCCGTGAGGGGGTTAATGCATACATTGACTAGCAGTTTTTCCTCCAGCACTTTTTTCCATTCATCCGTATAAATCATCTGAAAACGGGCTGGCGTTTCATTCAAAGCATTTCTCACATCATCTGTATCCTCAGGATGAAAAGCTCCCCACTTGATGACACCGATCCCTGTATGGTTCACTGCATGGTCTGATACCTTCATGGCGCCGTGCTCTACGACACCTATATATATCGAATGCGACGTGTCCCATTTTTCTAAATCTAATAAGTGTGCCATGCCATTTTGTAAAAATAAGATTCGCTGACGAGGTAATGTTGATAGTTCATCAAGCACCTCTTGCAGATGGTGATATTTCACTGTCACAATCAGCAGATCAAATACTCCTGTAATCCCTGCCCTTGCCTCCACAGACGCCCGGAATGTCTTTCCTTTTACCGTTCGCTTAATTCCTGATGTTCGAATCTCCTCTGCTTGTTCTTTTCTTCTTGTCAAAACAGTGATGTCATGATGCTGTGATAAATAACTGGCACAAAGCAGACCAATCGCACCGCCGCCAATGATTCCAATGTTCAACTGCCGCACTTCCCTTTTTCTGTTTACTTCATCATATCAACCATTTTAACAGTTTCATGCCGCGATGCAAAAAGCAGATGGCGCGCCGTGATTGAATTTTTTTAATTTAAAAACTATAATAATAAGTGTAAAAACTTTTTGAGGCGGATGGGATGAAAACGCCTTCAACGACATCACTGTCAACATTATGTGTGTAAGGGGGAAGATCATATGACACAAGTAAAGCGACTTCTAATCAATTACAAAACTTTAGAGGAATTTAAACAATTTAAGGAATATGGCATACAAGAACTATCCATGCTTGAAGACCTTGAAAGTAATATGATAGAAAATGACAGCAACTCTCCATTTTACGGGATTTATTTTGGAGATAAGCTGGTTGCACGTATGAGCCTTTATCAAGTGGACGGCTCGACGACAACGTATTTTGACCACAATCATGATTATTTAGAGCTGTGGAAGCTGGAAGTGCTTCCTGGGTATCAGCGTAAAGGGTACGGCGAGGCACTTGTTGATTTCGCTAAATCTTTCGGGTTGCCAATCCGGACCAATCCTCGCGTCAAATCTGCCGGTTTTTGGGATAAAATGGGCTTTGAAGCGGTCAAATATGATATGGAACGCGACAAAGGTGAAAATCCACTCATCTGGGAACCTGCCCATATCCAAAAAAATACAGGTGAATCTGCTTAATACTGATGCCAAAACGCCCCTCCTTTCTCTGTGAGGGGCGTTTTCTTATTTAGCATATTCTTTTAAGTTGATATTCTGTTTGACTCTTTCAACAATCCCAATGAGTGCCCGGTAATCTTCTTCTGTCATTTTTAATTGCCGCTTCAAGTGTTCATTTTCTTCCGTGAGCGACTTCAGTTGATGCTGCGTGTCCGCTAGTTCTTCGCGTAAATCAGCAGAGCCAGCAGGTTCTTTTTCAAGCTGCTCTAAGAACTGAATTACTTCTCGCAAGGTCAATTCAGCCTGAACTGAGGTTGCCTTTTCTTCTATCGTTAACGTATTTTGTGGTAAACCCGAGGAATGAATCCCAATCTTTTTACGCAGTTCTTTCCGCTGTTTTTTCGCCAGCTCAATGCCTGCCTGATATTGTTTTCTGACGTATGAATTCCACCTGAATCCACATGCTGCAGCCGTTCTTGACAACGCTTTTCCGACTTCTTCAAATGCGGAAAGCTGCGTTCCTCCATCTCGAATGTGTCTTAAGACGACTTCTGCTAAAAGTAAATCTTCATCTTGCGTCCATGCGTCCTGCCTTGTAATCGTCAATTGATCATCCCCCCTGAATCTGAATACCACATCATATGCGCTTACTAGAGTAGATAGACTATTTGCAGGAGAGAAACCTAAAAAATAGACAAATAAAAAAACGCAAGGGAAGATTCCCTTACGCTTTTTTATCAAGCATTAGTTGCTTTTTACGTCTTTGCCTTTGTATGTTCCGCAAGATTTGCAGACACGATGAGAAATTTTCATTTCACCGCATTCTGGGCAAGCTACCATACCAGGTACTTGTAGTTTGAAATGCGTACGACGCAATCTTTTTTTCATTTTAGAAGTTCTTCTAAAAGGTACAGCCATTATTCCCACCTCCTTAAAGAGTTAAGATTCATTATTTTCTTCTAAGAGCTTCTTCAAGCCTTCCAGACGCGGATCAATTCGGTTTTGATGTGCATCTTCCGAAATGACCGCCCAGTCATTCCCTTCCTGTGGTGCAGCACCTTTTACGTCTGTTTGGTCGCAAAAGATTTGCATCGGCACTTCAAGAAGAATTTCTTCCTTGACTATAGGCGTTAAGTCGATGATATCGTCTTCTACAACAGATACGTCTTCATCTTCTATATCGTCTGTCTTATGAAGTACAAATAGTTCTTTCGTTGAAATCGCAAATGGATAATTTACATCAACAAGCGTTCTTGAACAAGGCAATGTCATTTCACCTGTGATGGTTAAATCAAATGCGACTTGCTTTGATTCGATCACTCCAGTCCCTTTCACCTCTACTGGTGAAATGCGACGTATATCTGAATGAAGGCTAGTAAGTTCATTTAAGTCAACCGTCTCATGAAAATCGAAGCTGTTTTTAGCTTTTTGATGTAACTGATAAACTGTCCATTTCAATTGTATCACCTCTAAGAGCAACAAACATGATTATAGCTTTCATCATGCTATTTGTCAATATTTTTTCTTTACAGTCCTTTGTGATGTCAGAGCGTTGTTTGACATCAGTTCACGGAATGCCTACACTGAAAAAAATGGGCTTCATTTTTCCCTTATGCTACTGTAGCATAGACCATTTAACCATAGCAAGAAAGGCGGAACATCTATTGAAAGCAACAGGAGTCGTTGTCGAGTACAATCCATTTCATTATGGGCATGCCTATCATGTTCGCCAGGCGAAAACACATACCTCCTCAGATGTAGCCATTGCCGTCATGAGCGGATCCTTTCTCCAGCGCGGAGAGCCTGCTATCGTCTCCAAATGGGCACGTACAAAAATGGCATTGCAAAACGGTGTAGACATCGTATGTGAGCTTCCATACATCTATGCAGTGCAAAAGGCAGAAACCTTTGCAAATGGCGCTGTGTCTATTTTAGACGCTTTAAAATGCCGCTCCCTTTTTTTCGGAAGCGAGGATGGGGACATTAAAGCATTTGAGCGAACAGCGCACGCTTGGCATGAAAAAAAAGAAGAAATTGACCTTTTCACAAAAGCAAAGGTCAAAGAAGGGCTTAGTTATCCGGCAGCCTCTGCCGCTGCGTTTCAAAAGATCATTGATCCTAAACACTTACTGGATCTGTCTAAGCCCAATAACATTTTAGGCTTCCACTATGTCAAAGCCATCTTAGAGAGATCTCCTCACATAGAGCCCTTTACCTCTCAAAGAATTGCATCCGGTTATCATGATCAAGAGCTTCCTAAACATCAGAAAATCGCAAGCGCGACAAGCATCCGAAAAGCCTTAAAAGAGAACGGGTCATTTGAAACTGTCGCCTCTTATCTCCCGGAAGCTTCGCTTAAGCAATTACATGACTATTCTTCTTCTTATGGTCTTTTACATACGCAAGAAGACTATTTCAGCTTCTTAAAACATGTGTTTCACACAATGGATACAGCAGAATTAGAAGGCATCTATGAAATTGAAGAAGGCATCGAACACCGCATGCAAAAGGCGATCACACATGCGTCCACCTACGAGGAATATCTATCACTTGTGAAAACAAAACGATATACGTGGACAAGGCTGCAGCGGATGAATACGCACCTTTTAATGAGGGTGAAGAAAACTGTTATGCATGAGCTGCTAAAGGAGAAACACGCGCCATACATTCGTTTACTTGGTATGTCAAAGAAAGGTCAGCAATACTTATCTCTTGTCAAAAAGGAATTGGACGTACCGCTTGTCAGCAAGCTGTCTTCCTTTTCACATCCTGCCCTTGATCTTGACATTCGCGCTTCCCGCGTCTTCAGCCTTCCCATCAGCGAACCAATGCAAACAAAGTTAACAGAAGCAGAATTTAAAACCTCACCGATCCGCTATGATGAAGAGACTGGTCTCTTCCAATCTCGATAAAAAGAGCAGCCTTTGATGAAGGCTGCTCTCTGATTGTTGACAAAGGGCTAAAATGATCTTTATTTTATCCCTTTGTCTTCTTTTCAGCGTGATAGAAAACCTTTGAAGTCTAGGAAGGGCGAGCACCGGAACGGAGCGAATTTGACATTCGTGAGTACCGGCGCAGAGACCTGACACCGAATGCGAGGGTTTGTCTACACGCTGAGAGCAGCCTAAGGCTGCTCTTTTTTCACTTAAGATGCTTTCTCTTTTAACTTGTTTAAATAGTTCAGTGCGTCCTGCATAGTGTCCACAGGAACGATTTTCATCTTACTTTTAATATCTTTCGCTGTTTTCACTGCATTTTTGTAGTCTGAATTTGGATCACCTTTATCATTTGGTGCAAAGAAGATATCTTTTCCTGCTTTATCTGCTGCAACAACCTTTTGATCTATTCCGCCAATTGGCCCGACCGTACCATCAGCGTCTATCGTTCCAGTCCCTGCAATCGCATAGCCATGTGTTTCGTCTTCTTTTGTCAGCTGATTATAAATTTCAAGTGACATCATTAAACCTGCCGACGGGCCGCCGATATTTTCAATATCCACTTTAATAGAAGGCGACACTTTCACATTTCGGTCTGTAAATAAAGATACGCCAATTCCGACTCGATTCGGCTCTTCTTTAAAAGGCTTCAACTTCACTTTCTGCGTGATATCCTTGCCGTTGCGTTCAAGGACAAAACGGACAGATGTACCAGCTTTTTGACGGCTGATATACGACACCATTTTATCAGCAGAATCATACGTCTTGCCATCAACGCTTTTAATCCGGTCGCCCACTTCAATTTTGCCGTAAGCAGGCATGCCTTTCATGACGTAGCTCGCATATACCCCATTAAACGTATAATCTACTTTTTTGCCTGCTTTTGTATACGCTGCAATCATGGCATTTTCTTGAGAGCTTTTCATCAGCTGAAGCTGTCTTTTCATATAATCTTCATCCGACTCTCCGTCCGCTTTAATATTTTCTTCTGGGACGATTTCGTCATATTTATTCATTTTCGCAAGCAAATACGTATACGGATTGGCTGGACCTACTTTTATCGTCATAAGAGAGAAGCTGCCCTTCTCGCCGTATCCACCATCCACTTGAATGTGAGGGGCAATCTCTGTTGCATCACCCGGCTTTGTCACGTAATACGGCAGTTTAACAAAAGTTAAGCCAAATAAGACAAGAACAATAACAAAAAAGCTGAGCCAGCGAATATTCAATTTTTTCATTCGATTAACACTCCCATTTATCAATGACATCTTTCAGTTCACCTGCTAATTGGTCTGCGGCGAGCTCACCAGCTTCAATCATCTCCTGAACCTGAGTGAATGAACTGGAGCTGAATGTTTCAAGCCTCGGCCGAATCATGAGATCTGCATGAATGGTTTGATGACGGACCAATTCATTTTGAAGGATGTCCAAACTTTGCATAATCACATCCGATAATCTCGTCGCCTTTTCTGTTTTTTTCACCCTAGATACATCAGAGGCGATAATAAGGTCTGCGCCCATTTCTTTTAAAACAGACACAGGAATGCGGTCAACAACCGCTCCATCCACTAGCTGTCTGCCGCCCATTTCATGAGGAACAAACACGCCTGGAATGCTGATGCTTGCTCTGACTGCTTGTGAGACAGACCCTTCTTTAAACACAACCTTTTCCCCTGTCTCGAGGTCACAGGCAACCACCGCAAGGGGCATTCTTAATTCTTCGAATTTTTTCCCATATGTAAACGTGTGAATCAGCTGCAAAATTCGATTTCCTTTTAAAAGACCGATTTTTGGCAGTGTATAGTCAGCATAATACTTTCTTCTGAAGACAAGTGCAAGTTTTTTCATTTTTTCTACGTCTTGTCCTGCCGCATAAAAGCTCCCAACAAGTGCGCCAATACTGCTTCCAGCGATCATATCTACCTGTATCCCTTGCTTCTCAAGACTAGACAAAACCCCGATATGCGCCATTCCCCTCGCACCCCCGGAGCCTAGTGCAAGCCCGATGATCGGTCGCTTCATGAAAATCCACCCTCCTCTTTCTATGCATATATACGAATCTATAGGTCTAAACATGCCCCTACTGCTCGTATAGTAATAGAAGACAGGCTCGGCTAGTTTCTTTTTCTATAATCACGAGCTCACCAATAGATCATAACGGCAAGGGGCGAAATCTCCATGAAAAAATGGAACACTCTGTTCATCGCTGCTTTTTTTATTTTCTTAACAGCCACTGTGATTACACACCCACAAGCCTCTTTGCAAGCATCGAAAAATGGACTTGCAATGTGGTGGGAGGTTGTATTTCCATCATTGCTTCCTTTTTTTATTTTGTCCGAGCTATTAATTAGTTTTGGGATTGTCAGATTTGTCGGGGTATTATTAGAGCCATTTATGCGCCCCATCTTCCGGGTGCCGGGTGTAGGGGGATTTGTACTGGCTATGGGAATGGCTTCAGGGTTTCCTTCTGGTGCGAAATTAACGACAAGACTGAGGCAGGAAAGGCAGCTGACGCGGATCGAAGCAGAGCGTCTCGTTTCCTTTACAAATTCATCGAATCCATTGTTTATTTTCGGTGCAGTGGCTGTTGGTTTTTTTCATCATCCAGCTTTAGGCATTGTATTGGCCAGCGCTCATTATTTAGGGAATCTCGCTGTTGGTGTGACGATGCGGACATATAAAGCGCGGCATGATGCACACCTAAGAAGCCGAAAGAAGTTTTTATTCCCGCCGTTTAAAGAGGCATTCAATGCTCTTCATACAGCAAGACTCGCAGAGAAAAGACCGCTCGGCCAAATTTTAAGTGATGCAGTCATGTCATCAGTCCAAACACTCTTTATGATTGGCGGCTTTATTATCTTATTTTCTGTGTTTAGCAAAATGCTGTCAGTTGTCCATGTGACAGACCTTTTATCCATCGGGCTCGGATATATGCTGCAAACGATGCATCTTCCGCCAGAATTAGACCTTGCCATGATTGCCGGTTTATTTGAAATCACATTAGGAAGCCAGATGACGGGGTCACAGGAAGTCACCCTTCTCGCTAAAACCATTGTCGTCAGCTTTATTTTAGGATTCAGCGGGTTTTCTGTTCAAGCCCAAGTCGCCGGCATTTTAGCGGCAACCGATATCCGCTTTAAACCGTTTTTCTTCGCCCGTTTGCTTCACGGAATTTATGCAGCTGTTTTTGCCTTTTTATTATTCAAGCCTCTTTATGTCTCTCGATCAGACATGGCTCTCCCAGCGGGTGCCTTTGATGCAAGCCAGCAGGTCGTCATGTTCAGCAGCGTGCTTTGGAATCAGCTTGTGAAAGCCGGTCCCTTCATCACACTTTGCAGTATGATAGTGTATATCGCGCTATACTATCGGAAATTAAAAAATGGATGAGTGCCGGGTGGCACTCATCCATTAAATTTTTCCTTCAGCGCTGCTTCTACCTCTTTTGGTACAAGATCGTTGACTGCCCCATGATATTTCGCTACTTCTTTGACAATGCTGGAGCTTAAGAATGAATATTGATTGTTGGTCATCATAAAAAACGTTTCAATTTCATCGTCTAACACTTTGTTCATTGAGGTGCCTTGCATCTCATACTCAAAGTCCGTCACAGCTCTTAGTCCGCGTAAAATGACTTTGGCTTCTTTTTGCTTCGCATAATCAACAAGCAGACCGTGAAACGATTCAACTTTGATATTTGGCAGCTCCTTCGTTGCTTGGCGAATAAGCTCACACCGTTCTTCAACAGTAAATAACGGTTTTTTAGATGAATTATTTAGTACACATACATACACTTCATCAAAAATCTTTGCACCTCTTTTGATGATATCCAAATGCCCCAATGTAACTGGATCGAAACTGCCCGGACAAACGGCTATGTTCCCCATGCTAATTTCCCCGCTTTCTATAGATCGTAATACCAGTCAATCCGTACAGTTCCTGTCTTGTGATGTGGAGCTGCCCTGCTTCTTCTGGCAGCTTCACATCTTTATCATGCTCACACACGATCACGCCGTCATCTGTTAACAAGGCGTGCTCGTCAATCATTTCAAGAAGTGCTTTTAGCTGTTGATCTTTATAGGGCGGATCAAGGAAAATGGCTTGAAAGGATTCCTCTCGTTTCACAACAGCTGCAAGTGCACGCTTTGCTTCATTTCGAAACACTTCACTTTGATCCATTAGCGACAATTGATTCAGGTTTCCTTTAATCGTCTGAATCGCCTTTATATCTCGATCAACAAATATGCAATGATCGAATCCTCTAGAAAGCGCTTCAATCCCTAAACCACCGCTTCCTGCAAATAAATCAAGAGCCCATCCGCCATCAAAATACGGGCCGATCATATTAAATATTGATTCTTTTACTTTATCTGTCGTCGGTCTTGTTGATTGACCTGGTACCGCTTTAAGTGTGCGGCCTTTTTTCGTTCCAGAGATGACTCTCATTTTTCCACCACTTTTTCTACTTGCTTCTATTGGTCATTGTTTATGACAAAAAATTCAACATTATCTTACCACATCACTCCTCAAGGAACAATGCAATGATATTCATTCATTTTCTATGTATAGATCAAGAAATACGGGGTCATACTATTTATAACAGCATCTGATGTGGTGCTGTTGCCAACCGCGGAGAAGACTTACGTTTCCCCATAAGTTCTTCCTCCGGTTTCTCCTCTCCCTTTGCCTTCTCCTTAATGAATCATTAAGAATAGAAGGACCCCGCGGGTGATGCCGCGGGGATTTTTTTGTGTCTTTAAAAGCCCACCTTATAATCATACTCTTTTGCTTTGTCCAATTTGGATTCGTACTCTAATTTAATAAAAGGTTTATATGAAGGCTCAACACGTTTCACAAATGGTAACGAGCTGAGTTTAGCCATATGGCGCTCAAGATCATCCATATCACAATAGATCACAGCATATTTCATTTTCCTTGAAATATAGTGAACATTCCCGAATTTTCTTAGCGCTTTTGACTGCTTTAACGAATGCAGCCAGACGACCATCCCTTGACGTTTGGTTTCCATCTTTTCACCTGCCGCTTTTCAATTCTTTTCATTCATTATGTAAAAGACGAGACATTCAAGTCTCGTCAAGATACTTTACAGCCGCAGCTGCCACCTGATCCACAGCCACCGCCGCATGATGATAGACCATCAAAATATGGGTTCCCTGTTGGAACTTTAATATATGCTGATACAGCTTGACCGATTTCAATACTAATCTCATCTAAGATGGATTGAATCGCTGTTTCTGCTTTTTTGAAATCAACCACTGTATCGTGAAGATCTAGCTTTCTTTTGACCTCACGCATTTCCTTTGAGATCGTTCTATAGTCCGGATGATATTTGCCGAACCGCTGCACATCCTCATACTGCTCTTTTACTTTTGTAAAATGGGCAATAATTTGTTGGGCTTCTTCGTCTTGCTGGAGACGCTTAAAGCAGTTGCGGTAATGTTCAGCCTCCTCCGACTGAAGAATCATGGCAGCCAATTGATTTGCTTCCTCTTGGAGCTCCACAGATTCGATTGTCGCATACATAAATGTTGCACCTCCAATTCATAGTTTACCACGAAACCTATGGATCAGAAAATGCTTTTACGTGACAAATACATCCCATGTTTCTCTTTTCTGTTTATATTCTGGATGACGGGAATTCAGCACAACAGTCATTTTATGCTTTCCTTTTGAAAGATGCTTGACCACAAATGCCGCAGTATACTCATTCCCTGCACGTTTCCCGTCTACATACACTGTGAAATATCCCGCCTTCTCGTTCTTTTTCAGACGCTCTGGCTGAAGATGAAAATCTTGAAGTGTACTTTCTATATAGACAGACGACCCTTGCACTTTGTATTTCAAAAAGCCTTGCTGCTTCATTTCGCTTTGTGCTTGCTGCATGACTGGTACTGCTGGATCTTGCTTAATCACTTGCTCTTCTCCATGTTGACTTTGACACCCGGTGACAAGAAAAAGCAATGCGCCTATTGACAGCATCCATTTCATCATCTGATTCTCCTTTCATCTACTTTTATAGGATGCTCAGGAAATAGACATCTTAATCAACTCAAAAAAAGCCTCAACCGGCTCCATTTTGATTGCGCATTGCTTGGAACATTTGAATCATCATTTCAGCCATTTGGACGCTATTGCTCAACTGACTCACACGATGAGGAATGGTTTTTTCGTAAAAGTTCATTTTATCTAATTCAAAGGACGTTAGATTTTCAGGATGTCGCGTCAGCTGTCTGTACCAGATAGGACGCTGCCTTATGAATTTGATTCGCTCCTCTTCGGCCATGACAAATTCCTGTACTTCTTTTCGCACCAGAAGCATCCCCTTTCACTTAATCTTTCCTGAAGGAGAATGGGTGCTGACTGCCTCCAGATGAACCTTTCTTTGAACCATTGGATGAAAATTGGCCGAGCAAGCTTTGTAAAGAGGAAATAGACTGGCTCATTTTGTTAATCTGTTCATTCATTTGATCAGCGTCCATTTTTTTCACAGCAGAAACCATTTTAGACATAAAATCTGCTTTTCCTGCTTCACTTGGCTTAGAGGCTTTTTCTTCTTTCGCATCTTCAGATTTCGATTGCCGGTAAGGTGACCACATCTCATCTTCCTCACCAAACATGACCCAATTCTCGTATACACTTTGCCAGCTTTTTTCTTGCGTTTGCACTTCTTGAATTAACTTCGGATGGCGTCTGACGAATTGTTTAAATTCATCAATGGATGTTTGTTTATGCTTGTTTGTCATATCCTCACCCCCCATACAAATGCCTACTATACTATATACACCAGCATCTGTTTTGGTGAGCCTCTTTTTAACCATCAAAAAAACAGCTGCGACCATGCAGCTGCTTTCGTTTAAGAAGTTTTCTTGATGAAATTTTGGGTGTAATATTTTTCTTTCACCCCTACGCCAAGATGCGTGTAATCTTTATTTAATAACGCCTTCCTGTGACCTTCACTATTGAGCCAGCCCTCTACCGCTGCAGGTCCATCGACATAGTTATAGGCAATGTTTTCACCTGCGAGCTGAAAGCCCACCTCGCCTCTTTCTAACCGGTCTTTCAGCGTACCGTATTTTTTAGATTCATGGGAGAAATAATGATTCTCTTTCATGTCCTCACTATGCATGAATGCCACTTCAGAGGTTTCATCATCCCACTTTAAGATCGGCAGGTTGTACTTATGGCGGATAATATTGGTCATATCAAAAATTTGTTTTTGACTGGAAGCTTCGATATCTTTCCACTTTTCGCCTGATATCGCCTCAGGTTCTACCAATTGACCTCGGTAGACCACCTCATACGGCTTTTGTTTCACAAATGTATCTGCGTTGAAGGCCCTGATACTTGAAAGGGTGCTTTCAAACTTATCCATGTAAAGCTGAACATACACATCATCTCCCACTTTCACAGTAGGTCTTGTATTCATATCATCTTCTGAGAATTCAAAGCGGTATGAATTTTGTTCATCCTCCACATGAATGTAAGGTGCAATTTGTGTTTTCTTAAATACTTCACTCGTGGCTTGACCGATTTTAAACGGTTCTACATTCAGACCGTCTCCTGTGGCAAACAAGGTCACCACTTTACTATCCTTTACCCCTACTTGAATATAGTGCTTCTTCGATTGGTTGTAAATCCACCAGTCATAATCATATGCGGAAGGATCAATTCGATCTGGTTCTCCCAGCTGTTTAAGCACTTCGTTTGAAGATTTCCCCATAAAGGACATGAGCCCTTTTTTTGGGATGTTGATCGGCTTATCGCTAGATGTTTCTTCATTAGACACCTTCGGTTCATTGCTGTTTTCTTTTTCTGGTGAAGATCCATATTGAATAAACAGAACGTACGTTCCAGATATAATCAGGAGGATGAGGAGTGTTTTAAGCACAGTTTTCAAATAAACACCTCCGTTAAATTGGCAAGGTACAAAAAGTACCTTCTACTGTCATTTAAACAAAACTTGCTCCATTTATCAACGACAATACAGCCTATTTAACACGAATTTAAAATATGCCCCTCTTAATGAAGAAATCCTTGTCCATGATCTTGATCCTGTTGAGAGATTTCTGTCAGTGCCTCTCCCGCGCGATCATTTGATAAATCTTCGACTGATAAATCTCCAAGAGCGACAATCCCTGTTAATGCGCCGTTTTTCACAACGGGAATGCGGCGGAGCTGATGCTCTGACATGAGCCGGACAATTTCTTCAAGTGTTGCATCTTCTTCAGCTGTTAATACTTCCTTTGTCATCAGCGAGCCCACTTCCTGTGAGTTTGGCTTTTTTTCTGCAATGCCTCTAAGCACAAGGTCACGGTCTGTCACTATCCCAACGAGCTGATCTCCGTCAACCACTGGAATGGCACCAATATCAGCATCTCTCATTTTGACTGCTGCTTCATACGTATTGTCATCTTGATTACATGTCACTACTTTTTTGGTCATAATATCTTTGATTTTTTTCGTTTTCACGTTGATTCCTCCATCCGTTATTTTCTTTATTACTGTAACCAGCTTATAAAAGAACATACCTTTCACAGTTGAAAGTTTAACGCTTTCATACTATGATTGTCAGTAAAGGGAAATTTTATAAGGAGGGGTTTTGGGTGAAGTTTGAAGGTACGGGGATTGAAAAGGTATCAGCTGACTTAAATAAATTAGATTTCATTATGGAAAGTGAAGGATTTGTACGAGCCGATCAATGGGATTATGAGCGTGTGACATACGACAGAAAGTACAGCATGGTAGAGGGAACCTTTTATTTACGGATTTCCGGCTACGCTACTGAAGGAGATGTCGGTTCCAAAAAAGCACACATTCAGCTTCTAACACCGTTACTAGGAAAACACTATTATCCACATGGCGTTGAATACGGCGAAGGCGAAGAATTCCCTAACTCTCTCATCCAATCAAGCAAAAAAACACTTGCACAGCTGAAGGAAAAACTAGAAGCCATGACGGCTGAAGCATAAAAACTATGGGCTAAAATGATCTTAATTTTAGCCCTTTTTCTAAGATTAAAGCACAGCCAGATGGCTGTGCTTTTTTTATTCATATTTCGGAATAAGCGCATCTGGTACGGCATCTTTTGCTCTTTCTTTTCTTGCCCAGTCAAAGAAGACAACAGCAAGAATAGAGCCGTACACAATCTCCTGAATAATTTTCATCAAAATCGCACCTAGCTGCTGGTCCTCTAGCAGTGGCAAGGTGTGGAACATATCAGGGCCAGTGAGGGCAAGGCCTGCCAGCATATCACTTGGCACACATAAATGCAGTGCTTGTATCCATGCGCCGGCATCTGAATAGGTTGCATAGATCGGTGCTTCACTAAACATGATGAGTGCACAGGCCGGTGTCATCAATATCCCGTCTGCCATGATATATCCAAGCTTCAAAATGCCTGTGATCTGCGGCTGACTTTGAACTTTATGGACAAGCGGCCACCACATGAAAAAGGCAGCGATAAAAATAACCACCGTCATCACTGCGTGGTAAAACGGATCTGTTTTCACAAAATCAAACACAAGCGGAATGTGATACAGCGAAAACAAGCCGTTAAACCCAAGCAGTGCAATTAAAGGTTTGGAAAACAAACGGAAAACAGCTTGAATACCTGGTGTTTGAATGATCCGCTCCCAAATGGCTGGAGGCAATCCTGTAATAAGGAGAGGCGGGATGACTAAGTACAGCACCGCCATTTGCGCCATATGTGCACTAAACATAATATGCCCCATTAAATCAATTGGGCTTCCTTTCACAGCATATAACAGAACAAGCCCTGTCAGAAACAACGTCTTCTCTTTCACCGTCGCACGGTGCTTTCCCTTTGTCACAAGAAGCAGATAAAGAGCAGCTGCTATCACAATACAAGTCAAATAATAAGGGCTCCATAAAGCCCGAAATCCGAAAATTTCTAAGTTCTCCATTGCTGCGCCTCCTTCAAGGGCAAAGCGGGTTTACCACCATATAATGGTCAAAAAGGCTAATACGGTAATAAACGCAACAAACACACCTGAGTATAGAAACAAGGCGGGTGTTTCATGCCCTTTTTGGTTCATGTGCATAAAATAATAAAGCTGAAAAGCTACCTGAATGCCTGCAAGCAGTAAAATAAATGGTACTGCGAACCAATTTCCAACGTCTTCTGAGGCGATCGTTAAAAACGCAACAAATGTTAATCCAATCATCAAGCCGAAAGAAATGAGCTGATGCTTCATTTCTTCGGCATTTTTCTTTTTACGATATACAAGGTCGACTTTAGACTGATTTGTGTTTTTATTTCCCATTCTTATCCCACCATTCCCATTAAATATACAACGGTAAAGATGAAGACCCACACAACATCAATGAAGTGCCAATAGAGACTAGCCACATAATATTTCGGCGCATTGTATAAATCGAGTCCGCGTCTCATATTTCGAATCATAAGAGCGGTAATCCAGCAAAGTCCGAAGGCGACGTGAGCTCCGTGAGTTCCTACAAGTGTATAGAAGGAAGAACCAAGAGCAGAGCTGGTAATCGTAAATTCATACGCATGCACATAGTGATAAAACTCATATATCTCAACCCCTAAAAATCCAGCACCTAAAAGGACCGTGATACCAAGCCAAAGCTGCATTTTTTTAAAGGCAAAGTTTTTCATATGATACATGGCATACACACTCGTTAAACTGCTCGTTAATAGAAGCATTGTGGCAATAAAGACAAGTGTGAGGTCAAACATATCAGTTGTTTTTGCTCCGCCTGCATTTGAGTTTTTCAGCGCCAAATAAGTGGCAAAAAGCGATGCAAACAGAACGGTTTCTCCTCCAAGAAACAGCCAGAACCCGACAAACTTATTCTTCCCTTCTAACGTGGCCTTCTCAGGAGAAGCCGGAAAGGTTTCCGCCGTCATTTTTTGTGGTTCCATTATGCTTTCACCCCTTTATCATCGTCGTCAGTCAAATCTTCTTTGTGAATATGGTATCCATGATCATCTTTCAAAGACCTAACCAGCATGGTCGCAAACGTAATACCAAGACCAATGAAGATCACCGGAAGCCCCCAGCTGTGCTCTTGACGATACATGAAACCAAACGCTGACACAAATAGACCGAATGAGATAATGACAGGCAAAATGGAGTTATTCGGCATGTGAATATCATCGAGCGGTTCAGATGCTGTCATTCCTTTTTTACCATCCATTTTTTCAATCCATAATGGATCTAGTCCTCTCACAAGCGGCAGCTGTTTAAAGTTGTATTCTGGCGGAGGCGAAGAAACTGCCCATTCAAGTGTTCTTCCATCTCCCCAAGGATCACTCGATACCCGCTCTCCTTTTGCTGTTGTCCAGATGATGTTAATCAGCATGATCACAACAGCTACAAACATAAACAGTGCCCCAATCGTACTGACTAAGTTCCCAAGCTCTAGACCCTGACCTGGCAGGAATGTAAAGACCCGGCGCGGCATGCCCCATAAACCGAGAAAATGCTGGATAAAGAAAGTTAAATGGAAACCGATGAAAAACAGCACAAAGCCAATTTTCCCAAGCTTCTCATTCAGTATTTTTCCAAACATCTTCGGCCACCAGTAATGCACACCTGCTAGAATACCGAATACAACCCCGCCGATAATGACGTAATGGAAATGCGCCACAACAAAATACGTATCATGGAACTGATAATCCGCTGCAGCTGCTGCAAGCATGACCCCAGTTACCCCGCCAAGTAAGAACGACGGAATAAAGGCAACAGAATAAAGCATCGGCGTTGTAAACTTCACATTACCGCCCCATATCGTGAGCAGCCAGTTGAATACTTTAATTCCTGTTGGCACCGCAATTGCCATGGTCGCTACAGCAAAGATCGCATTGGCGATAGGTCCAAGCCCCGTAGTGAACATGTGATGCGCCCACACCATGAATCCAAGGAAACCAATCAATACAGTAGCGAACACCATGGACGAGTAACCAAACAATCTTTTTCTTGCAAACACCGGAATGATCTCAGAGAAGATTCCGAATGCCGGCAGGATCAAGATATATACTTCCGGGTGTCCGAAAATCCAGAACAAATGCTCCCAGATGATTGTATTTCCTCCAAGCTCTGGATTGAAAAAGCTCGTGTCAAACATTCTATCAAGCATCAGCATCGCAAGCCCTGCTGTCAGCGGAGGGAATGCGAATAAAATAAGTGCGGAGGCGACAAATGTCGTCCAAGTAAAGAGCGGCATTCTCATATACGTCATACCAGGCGCTCTCATATTAATAATCGTTGCAAGAAAGTTAATTCCTGCGATCAGCGTACCAATACCCGCGATCTGTAAACCTAAAATGTAGAAATCCATTCCATGACCTTCTGAATTCAGCGTGAGCGAAGCGTATGCAGTCCAGCCTGCATCAGGTGCTCCGCCCATAAACCATCCAAGGTTTAAGAAAATTCCTCCGAAAAAGAATAACCAAAAACCAAGTGAATTCACAAACGGAAATGCTACGTCACGTGCACCAATTTGAATTGGTACTACCGCATTCATTAATGCAAATAACAGCGGCATAGCTGCAAGGAAAATCATTGTCGTTCCATGCATCGTCATGATTTCATTGTAAACCCCTGCACTGACAAAATCATTTTCAGGGATGGCTAGCTGAATACGGATAAACATCGCTTCTAGGCCGCCAACCAAAAAGAAAAATCCCCCTGCCACTAAATATAATATGGCAATTTTTTTGTGGTCAACCGTTGTCAAGTAATCCCATAAGACAGCGCCAAACCCCCGCTTTTTAGCTATTGTACTCACCATGAAATCCCCCTCTTATCTCCCATTTGCCCCTTTTCATATAGATGTCTTTCTTCACGATCCTTTAAGCAGACTATGTCTGACAGATGACGACTTCTCGGTTGTAGAGACATATTCGGGAGCTCTTAACAAAAACTTCACATCGATCACATACCCTCTTGAATATTTGCTCTAGTTGTTACTCGATTTTAAGACCTTTTAAATACTCGTAAAGTGCATCTGCTTCTGAGTCATTTAATTTAGGGTACGTTCCTGTCATCTTATTACCTGGTTTAAAGCTTTCTGGATCTTTCAGCCATGCTTTCACATTTTCTTTGTTCATGTCTTTAATTCCAGCTACTTTCGTCCGCTCTCCGAAGGTCGCAAGGTTTGGTGCAGTTCTTGCTGCTTCCGGCCGTTCGTCACCAGGCTCTACTGCGTGACAGCTTAAGCAATTTTTCTCTTTAAATAGCTTTTCACCCTCTAAAGCGAGATCCTTTGTGGATTCAGGCTTCTTGTAATCAGCCATTTTTTTCGTCCATCCTAAAAACTCATCTTGAGAAAGCGTTTTAACTTTAAAGTCCATTAAAGCATGTGACGGCCCGCACAGCTCCGCACATTTCCCGTAGAAATATTCCCCTGCATCTTTCGTTCGTTTCGAGTCAAAGGTTAAATAAAATTTGTTTTCATTATCTGTGTTTGTATCAATTTTACCGCCAGCCGATGGAACCCAGAATGAGTGTTTGACATCGGACGCTTTCAGCTTAAAATATACCTTCTGATCTGTTGGTACGATCAATTCCTGACTTGTGACAATCCCATAATCAGGGTATTCAAATTCCCACCAATATAAGCTGGCTCTTACATTAACAACAAGTGTCTTTTCAGGATCTCGTTTTTTCTTATCCATAGCGCTTGTATCCCCTAGTTCAAGCGTGTATGCCACAACAGGTACAACGAGAATAATGAGTAGAAGAATCGGAATCGCTGTCCATGTGATTTCCAGGTTGCGGTTCCCTTCCACCTGCTTTGGAATCGTATCTTCTCCCACTTTAGAACGTTTGAATTTAATGATGACGTAAAAGAAAATGATCGATACAACAATGACGACAAGAACCATAATGAGTGTACTCAGTACCGTTAGGAAAAACTGTTTATCTGCTACTTCCCCAACAGGCTTGAGTGTTGATAAGTATGGTTCACCACAGCCCGCCAAAACGAGCGTCAGTAAGAGAAACAGTGAATAAACACGCCATTTTCTTATCATAATTTGTCCCAACCCCTTTTGCTTGATCTCCTTTGCCTTTCGCTTTTTACCTCTTATTTATAAAATCACTTCTCACCCATGCATAACCCCCGCCTCTTATAAAAGCACTTACATTTCCTCTTTTCATAAAAAAATGATGTTTTTACTCAAAATACCATCTATGTATAAACAGAAAGCCGCCTAAATAGAACTGAATATCAGGCGGCTTTCATAGTTGTTAGAAAATGTTGTGTTATAAGATATAGCCATTGTTTTGATGTGATCAAAGTGTATTTCACTCTAGAATAGTGTAATAATAATCATCGCTACGAAAAAGATGGTTAAGTAGTTTAATGAATAAACGAACATGAGCGTTGACCACTTCATGATGTCTTTCATTTTAAAGCCCATAAGGCCAATAACAAGCCATCCAATATTAAGCAATGTACCAAGTGCGACAATCGGCCATCCTAATCCACCTAAGAAAAATGGAAGCGGAAGAAGACATGCTGTCCAAATGATGATCTGGCGTTTTGTGACTTCAAAGCCGTAAACAACTGGCAGCATTGGAATGCCCGCCTTACGGTAATCTTCCGTTTTCTTAATCGCAAGTGACAGGAAGTGCGGGATTTGCCAAATGAACATAATCATAAACAAAACCCAAGCTGTTGTGTCGATTGTACCTGTGACAGCTGTCCAGCCGATTAATGGCGGAACCGCGCCAGATACACTTCCGATAACTGTATTGATGGTGTAGTGGCGTTTAGACCACATGGTGTAAAGAACCGCATAAGTAAAGACTCCAATAAATCCAATCACTGCTGATGTAATGGTTGTCATCAGAAGCATAATGAGTCCTAATACAACAAGCAGAATGCCAAATGCATACGCTTGCCCCGGCTGAATTTTACCTGTAACCGTCGGTCTTGTTTTTGTTCTTTCCATTAATATATCAATATCACGGTCAAACGCATTATTAATTGCGCATGAACCGGCAATAATAAGAGAAGAACCAATCATTGTTAACAGCACAATATCAAGATTTCCAAGAAAACTCATATCTGTAAAATAAAAAGCAAGCCACATTCCAGTAAATGTCGTAATGAAATTGGAATTGACGATGCCCATTTTAATCAGAGCAAGAAAATCTTTCCACGCTGTTGTTTCTTCTATTTGTCCATGAATAGCTGCTTCCGCGGCTGTTTTGGAATTTGCCAATGTGTATAACCTCCCTTGCCCAAACCTTCAAACGAACGAATGACACGTAAAATCATTACAACTCTATCATACAAGATAAACAGCTGTAAAAAAACATCCTATTAAATAATAAACGACAAACTTGAAGTTATTTGTGAACTTTTCGTGAATTTATTAGGATATATGTGTGTTTCAGAAGGCGGTGCAAAATGAAATATTCTCTCCTCTATTTCTATCAGACTGTCAAAGAAAGATCAAGCACTCTAAATCTGTAAACTTTGTGAACTAACATATCATTTTTTTGTGAACTTTGGTCATTATGAATTGCAACAGAACACGCATTTGGCTTAAACTTGAGAGCATGTGAGGTTTTCATTTACATCAGAAGTTTTTTAGAGAAGGTGAAATAATTTGATGAAATTTGCTTTAAGGCTATTGAGCGTGATCACAACGTTTGTGATGCTGATCGTACTGATTGGCGGTGCGCTTGTGACGAAAACCGGTTCGGGTCTTGGCTGCGGTAGACAGTGGCCCCTTTGCCACGGTCGTTTCTTTCCTGAAATGAACCCCGCTTCCATCATCGAATGGAGTCACCGCATGTCAACAGGGGTTTCCACCATTCTTGTTCTGGCACTGGCGGTCTTATGCTGGAAAAAAATTAGTCCAGTATTCCGTGAAACCAAATTTTTGGTCATCATGTCCATTATCTTCTTAATGCTTCAAGCGCTGTTAGGAGCTCTTGCCGTCGTATTTGGTTCTAACGCACTTGTGATGGCACTGCACTTCGGTATTTCACTCATTTCATTTGCTTCAGTATTACTGCTTGCACTTCTTGTCTTTGAAGCAACCAGATCTGAAACAAAGCTTGTGAAGCCGCTTCATATCGGCAAAAAAATGCAGTTCCATATTTATGGGTTGATCACCTATACGTATATCGTGGTATATACGGGCGCTTATGTGAGACATACAAAGTCAAGCCTTGCTTGTTCTGTCTTCCCGTTTTGTTCAAAAGACGGTGCGCTTCCAACGTATTTTAATCAGTGGGTTCAAATGTCTCACCGAGCAGCAGCACTTCTTTTATTCGTCTGGATATTTGTCGCAATGTTCCATGCCATGAAACATTATAAAGAACAGAAGCAGCTGTATTATGGATGGATCATTTCAGCCATTCTGATTACACTTCAAGCCATTTCAGGTGTGATGTCTGTTTATTCTCAGCTTGCACTTGGTTACGCGCTAGCTCATTCATTCTTTATTTCTTGTTTGTTTGGGGTACTATGCTACTTCTGCTTACTCATTGCCCGGTTTAAATATGAAAACAAAGAGTCATTTAGATAAGAATTGTATCCCCCTTTCATGTGGAGAGGGGGATTTTTTATTGTTGTTTTGCTTCTTCGAATAGCGAGATAGCCTTTTTGCGTCTTTCCTGGTGATCAACTGTTGGCAGCGGGTATGTATCACCTAGCACACAGCTCGATTCCAGTTGTTCATCGGTCGGCATTTTACTTGGTTCATGAATCCATTTTTCATCGACATGCTCTAGCTCTGGTACATATTTTCTAATATATTCCCCGCTTGGATCAAACCGCTTCGACTGGGTCGTTGGGTTAAAAATACGGAAGTACGGCACGGCATCTGTCCCAACAGAAGCTGCCCACTGAAATCCTCCGATATTCGAAGCCTCATCATAATCCACAAGCTTTTTTGCAAAATACGCTTCTCCCTTTCTCCAATCAATCAAATAATCTTTTGTTAAAAATGAGGCGGTGACCATCCTTAAACGGTTATGCATCCAGCCTTCCTCATTTAACTGTCTCATCCCTGCATCAACGAGAGGAAAGCCTGTTTCACCTTTACACCATGCTTCAAACAGCGACTCATCTTCATTCCATTTCACCCCTTGAAACGCTGAATTGATTTCTTTTTCTTTCATCTCTGGATAATGAGCATAAATCATATGGTAAAAATCTCGCCACGCCAGCTCTTTGATAAAGGTTTCTCTGCCCTCGTCTTCAAACAGTGCTTCCTCATGTACCGCATGAAAGATCGTTCGAATTGAGATGGTCCCTGTTTTTAAGAACCGTGACAGCTTACTCGTTCCAAAAACAGATGGAATATCTCGTTTTTCATGGTAACGTGTTAGTCTTTTTTGGATAAAGTCATGCAGCGTGTTCATCGCTTTGCGTGAGCCGATTTGATCAAATTTTCTTGAGCATCTCATGATTATACTGCGCAGTTTGTCATTCCCTTTGTGTGAAAGTGACTCATCACAAATCGTATGAGCGCTATTGAGAAATGATTTGTCAACTTTTATCACAGGCTGCTTCTCTTGCTTTCGCCATGATTGATAGTATGGAGTAAACACTTGATAATGAGTGCCATCCGCTTTTAAAATATCTTGCGCCCCGTGAAGGTGTGTATCTTGCCATTTTGACACATGAATGCCCTTCTTTTCTAAAAAAGCGGTTACTTGATGGTCACGCTTTTGACCGATTCCCACTTGATCTTCATTAAAAAAGACAGCTTTGATGTCATACACATCGATAACTTGCTGAAAGGCACGCAAGACATCTCCATAGAGAAGATGAATATACATTTGAGATTCTCTTGCTACCTTGACGAAATGCGCCAAGTTTTGAAAAAAATGTTCGTTGTTTAAATCGAGGTCCATTTCAGTAAAAAATGGATCTAGATGATAAAGAGCAAATAATTTGCACTCGTGTTTTTTTGCATATGTGATCGCTTTTGATAAGGCGATATGATCATCTAATCGCATATCCCGGCGAAACCAAATCACAACAATGTTGTCCAACCTTCTTCACCTCACTCTATAGTGTAATCACTCTCACTTGCTGCTGCACATTTTAATGCGCTCAAAAAAAAAGACACATCACGGTGGATGTGTCTCGCTTCTTATTCAGGCTTTAATACAATTAAAAGATCACCGGTTTGAATCGGTTCTCCATTTGTCACATGTATTTCATCTACGACCGCAGAAAATGGAGCTTGTACAGTCGTTTCCATTTTCATGGCTTCATTGATCATCAAATGCTCACCTTGTGAAATTTTCTGCCCTTTTTCGACGAGTACTTTGATGACAGTGCCTGGCATCGATGCGGCGATGTGATTTGGATTTGAACGGTCCGCCTTCATTTTTTCTTGAACGGAGGATTTGATGCTTTCATCCTTAATCACCACTTCACGCGGCTGGCCATTTAACTCAAAGTAAAGAACTCTTGTGGCATCTGGATTCGGTTCACCAATTGATACGAGTTTGACAATCAGGGTTTTTCCTTTTTCGATTTCTACCTCAATCTCTTCTCCGAGTCTCATCCCGTAGAAGAACGTTGGTGTATCAAGAACAGAGATGTCACCATAGCTTTCTGCTGTTTGGACAAATTCAGAAAAGACTTTCGGATATAAGGCATACGCAATTGCGTCTTGCTCTGTTAACGTCAGGTCATGAGATTCTTTGAACTGCTTCTTAATGTCTTCAAAGTCCACTGGCTTCAGCTTCTCACCAGGTCTGACAGTAAGAGGCTCTTCCCCTTTTAAAATCAGCTTTTGTAGCTTTTCTGGGAATCCGCCATGCGGCTGGCCTAAATAGCCTTTAAATAATTCCACAACAGAATCCGGGAAGTCTAGTGTTGCGCCTTTTTCATAAACATCTTCTTCTGTTAGATCATTTTGCACCATATAAAGTGCCATATCTCCAACTACTTTAGAGGATGGTGTCACCTTTACAATATCACCAAACATGTCATTCACACGTCTGTACATTTCCTTTACTTCATTCCAGCGCTCGCCAAGACCGACACCTTTCGCCTGCTGCTGCAAGTTACTATATTGACCGCCAGGCATTTCATGCTCATAAATTTCTGTATGAGGCGAATTCATGCCGCTTTCAAATTCATGATAGTATTTTCTGACGGAATCCCAGTATTGAGAAAGGCGTTCGACAGATTGGACATTCATGTCTGGCTTTCTTTCATGTCCATCTAAAGCATAATAAAGTGAGCTTGCACTTGGCTGCGATGTGAGTCCTGCCATAGAGCTGACGGCAACATCCACAATATCAACACCTGCATCAATCGCTCTTGCATAGGTGAACAGTCCATTTCCACTCGTGTCATGCGTATGAAGATGGATTGGGATCGTAAGCTCATCTTTTAAAGCAGAGACTAGCTCGTAGGCTGCCTGCGGTTTTAATAGCCCCGCCATATCTTTAATACCTAAAATATGTGCGCCGGCAGATTCAAGCTCTTTTGCAAGAGATACATAGTACCCAAGATCATATTTTGGACGAGATGGATCAAGAATATCCCCCGTATAACAAATCGCCGCCTCTGCCACTTTGCCTGATTCCCGAACAGAATCAATAGCAAGCGTCATGCCTTTGACCCAGTTTAAGCTGTCGAAAATACGGAACACATCAATGCCTGCCTCGGCTGATTCTTTTACAAATGCTTTGATCACATTATCTGGATAGTTTGTATATCCGACAGCGTTTGATGATCTTAATAGCATTTGGAACAGCGTGTTTGGCACTTCTTGACGAAGCTCTTTCAATCGTTCCCAAGGATCTTCTTTTAAGAAACGGTACGCAACATCAAATGTAGCCCCGCCCCACATTTCCATACTAAACAGCTCTGGCCATAAACCTGCTGTCGGCTGGGCAACTTTCTTTAAATCATGTGTTCTGAAGCGTGTCGCAAGCAGAGACTGATGCGCATCTCTAAAGGTTGTGTCAGTTAAAAGGACGTTATTTTGTTCTTTCACCCAGTTGGCAAGCCCCTCAGGTCCATGCGTATCTAACAATTGTTTTGTCCCAGACGGAATCTCTTGATTGAGAGGAAGCTTCGGTACGTCTGGCTTGTCAAAATGAGGCTTCTTTTTCTCCGCAATACCTGGGAACCCATTAATGGTAACGTTACCAATATAAGTCAACATCTTCGTTCCGCGGTCTTTTTGCTTAGGGAAATTAAATAGCTCTGGCGTTGAGTCGATAAACGATGTATCGTATTCCCCTTTTAGGAACTTCTCATGCTTAGCCACATTTTCAAGAAATGGGATGTTAGTTTTAATTCCGCGAATCCTGAATTCTTGTAAATTTCGAACCATTTTAGCAGCCGCTTGATCAAACGTGAGCGCCCATGTAGACAGCTTGACCAATAGTGAGTCGTAATAAGGTGTAATGACCGCACCTTGGAAGCTGTTCCCTGTATCAAGACGTACACCAAATCCCCCACCTGAGCGGTAGGCCATAATTTTTCCTGTGTCTGGCATAAAGTCATTTAAAGGATCTTCTGTTGTGACCCTTGATTGAATGGCAAAGCCGTGTGTAAAGATATCTTCTTGCTTTGGAATACCAACTTCTTTGCTGTGAAGGTTATGCCCCTTTGCAACAAGAATTTGGGTTTGAACGATATCGACACCTGTGATCATTTCTGTGATCGTGTGTTCTACCTGTACCCTTGGATTGACTTCAATAAAGTAAAACTCTCCATTTGCAACTAGAAATTCTACAGTCCCTGCATTAATGTACGATACATTCTGGGCCAGCTGGACAGCCGCTTCGCAAATATCTTCACGCAATTGATCTGTTAGAGACACACTTGGCGCCACTTCAATGACCTTTTGATGCCGCCTTTGAACAGAGCAGTCACGCTCATATAAATGAATGATATTGCCGTGATTGTCTCCAATCACCTGCACTTCAATATGTTTTGGATTTTCAATCAGCTTTTCAACGTATACTTCGTCATTTCCAAAAGCAGCTTTGGCCTCTGACTTCGCACGGTCATAGGCTTCCTTCAGCTCTTCTTTTGATCTGACAATCCGCATACCCCGGCCGCCGCCGCCTAGTGAAGCTTTAATAATAAACGGGTAACCGTATTCTTCACCGAATTTTTCGACTTCTTCGACCGAATCAACTGGTCCGTCACTTCCTGGAATGACTGGAATACCAGCTTTTTTCGCTTCATCTCTCGCCTTTACTTTATCTCCAAACATATCTAAATGCTGAGAAGTTGGACCGATAAATTGAATGCCTTCCTCTTCGCATCGTCTTGCAAAATGAATATTTTCGGATAAAAATCCGTAGCCTGGATGAATCGCATCCACGTCATTTCGTTTTGCAATTTCGATGATCCCCTCGATATCGAGGTAGGCATCAATCGGTTTCTTCCCTTCTCCAACTAGATATGCTTCATCAGCTTTATAGCGATGATAAGAGCCCGAGTCTTCTTTGGAATAAATGGCCACTGTACGTAAATTGAGCTCCGTACAGGCCCTGAAGACTCTGATAGCGATTTCCCCTCTGTTTGCAACTAGAACCTTTTGAATTGTTCTCTGTGACATTCTCACTCCTCCATATCCCTTAAAATTTTATATGTACTCTATAATAAAGGAAGAAATGAAAACTGTACACTTTTGTTTTCTAAAGATTCAAAGTTTTCTGCAATCCATTTTTTTCAACCGCTGGTTTGCTCATTGATTTTTTCTTTTTGTAACGCTCTTTATATTCAGTAAACATGCTGATATTCAGCAGCATTCCCATACAGATGCTAAGTAAAATGATAGACGATCCCCCGTAGCTGATAAACGGAAGTGTCACCCCAGTAATTGGAATAAGACCTGAAACACCGCCTAAATTGATACAAGTTTGGATCGCAATCATGGAGGAAATTCCTATTGCAAGCAAACTTCCAAACGGATCTTCACACTTTCTCGCAATATAAAAACCTTTCACGACGATGAAACCAAGAAGAGCGAGAACAAAAAACACGCCGAAAAAGCCAAGCTCTTCTGAGATAATTGCCATGATAAAGTCTGTGTGCGGTTCTGGAAGATACCCGTACTTTTGAACGCTTTCTCCTAGACCGAGTCCAAAAAAGCCGCCTGATCCAATCGCATAATATGAATTAATCAATTGATGCCCAGTAGCCCCTGCATCTTTAAATGGATCTTGGAAACTCTCAAAACGTCCGAGACGATTTTGCGTGAAAATTTTATCCCAAAAAAGAATAATAAACGGGGTCACGACGACCATTACTGCACTAAATAGCGCCAGCAGCTTCGCAAGCGTTTTGCCGCTAAAGCCTGAGCATAAAATCATCGCAAGGGCAATCATGCCAATGATAAAGGCTGTCCCATAGTCTGGCTGCAAAATGATAAATCCGCACAGGATAGAGACAATCACGATTGGAGGCGTGACACCTCTTAAAATATGATCAATATAATGCTGCTTTTTGGCATACACCGCAGCAAGATAGATGATGACGACAATCTTTACAAATTCAGCTGGCTGAAGACTAAAAGGGCCTAATTTGATCCAGCTTCTTGCGTTCCCTGCAATATGACCGCCAAAGTACACATAGATGAGGGAAAAAACTGAAATCAGCAGCATACCAATCTGGAATTTCTTATTTGAAAACAGCTGATATGGAACTAATGCTGTAAAGATCAAGATGACTGCTCCAACAATCATAAATAAGAGCTGTTTCTTAAAAAAGTTATCTGGCGCGGCATCGTATCTGATAACAGATGTAATCATACTTGAGCTATACACCATAACCAAACCAAATGCGCTGATTAAGATAATGGCGAACAATAATGAGTAGTCATACGATTTTAGCATTCTCTTTAACATATAATCCTCTTCCTAACGTCTGTTTCTACTGCTTGATATCTTCTTAGCTGTTCTTATTCTACTACATTTTCTCCGTTTGATCTCGTTTTACCTCTTTTATATTGTTCGTCATTCATGAAAGAATCAAGTCCGTTTGCCGTCAATCCATCAAAAGAAAATAGGGGACAAAAAAACTCAAACTTATGTTGTGGAAGTTTGAGTTTTCAATCGTTATTTTTTTGTGAACGCATCATGAAGTGCGGAAAGCTCTCTCTCAAGTTTATCGAGTAGTTTCTTGCCTTCATGTTGATCAACTAATCCAAGCCGGACAGCAAAATCAATCTCTCTCGATAATCCGAACATTTGAGTATCTAAAACCTCTTCATAAAGAGGACATTGCGGCATCGTTAAGTTGTCCATTTGCACTTGGATCAATTTTAAAATTTTATCTGCATCCAATTTTAATAAAGCCAGTGCTTTTTGCCGATGATCGACTAAAATTTCTGACGCCAAAAGTATCCCTCCGTTCCCCAGGCGAGTACCTAATTCTTCTATTTATCATAAAGCGAAACGCCCAAAATTGCAAGCAGATTTGTACAGTTCGCTTTGTGAAAATAAAAAGAAGACATTTCTCATTAAAAGATACTCATCTCATATTTTTCACTCATAAGCTCAAGCAGCTTAATCCCAGCAATACTATTCCCTTTTTCATCCAGGGCAGGACCGAAAATTCCGATCCCAAAATCATATGGTGCCGCTCCCATAATCCCGCCTGAAACACCGCTTTTAGCAGGTATGCCGATATTAATGGCAAATTCCCCGCTTGCATTATACATGCCGCACGTCACCATAAAGGTTTTACAAATTCTAGCGACATCTTTTGAAAGAATTTGCTTGCCCGTCTCTGGATGTCTGCCATCTAATGAAAAAACACAAGCAATTTTCGCCAAATCTAAGCTGTTCATCATGATGGCGCATTGTTTCGTATACACATCCATGACCTCTTCTACGTTCCCTCTAATAATATGATATTGCTTCATATAATAGCACATAGCCCGGTTAATCATCGATGTCTCAAATTCGGATGCGGCTGTTTCCTTGCAGTATGTAATGCTTTTGTCATTTGCGAGCTCTCTAATAAAGCCAATCAGGCGGTTCAGCTGATCTTGCGGAGTCGCTCCTCTTATTAAGCTTGTGACTGCAAGCGCTCCTGCATTAATCATTGGATTCAGCGGCTTATTCGGACTTGCTGTTTCCAGCTTTATCATTGAATTAAACGGGTCACCTGTTGGCTCTTGTCCAACAAATTGAAAGACTTTTTTTGGCCCTTCTTCTGAAAGCACGAGCGCAAGAGCTAATACTTTAGAAATACTTTGCAGGGTAAAGCGTTTATCTACATCTCCTGCCGAGTGGCAAGTATTACTCACATGGTACACAGCCACAGATAAATCCGTCTGATCCGCTTTGGCGAGAGCCGGAATATAGGATGCTACTTTGCCATCTTTGGCCACTTTTTTTGCTTCTTCTACAAATCGCTGAAGCTCTTCATTGTCACGACATGCCATGCCCAACATCCTCCCTATCTTTCATGTACGATTAGTGTGTACAAGGAAAAGCATGTTTATGAAAGTGACAAAGCAGGCGAAAACTTCTATAATTTATGTTGGAAAGGGGTTGTCTTGAACATGAGCATCATTCAAATTAAGGGGAACGTAAAGTACAAGATCACCATTGATCCAAGTGTATGGATTTTTGATGACCGCAAATTTTTAATGGATTCATTTTTTGAAAAAAGCACGGCAAATGAAGAAAGTCAGCTGGATCAGGAGCTTGACCAAGAGCGGGTGATCAGAGAAGGACAAACACTTCCACCCACTTTAAAAACAGAGAAGAAGTACGAAAAGGAAAGACTCATCACAGGCAGCTTCGGAATGAAGCTGGGTGATATGCTGAAAAATGCAGAACCGCTTGAACATGCAGACACATGCGAATTTGTCACAGAAACAGAGACAATTGCTGTTCCGCTTTCTCAGGCAATGGAAAGCATTGCACACTTCAGCCAAAATGGGAAGCCGATGACAGAAGAAGGACCAATCCACGTTTATTTCGCAGATCAGTCCAACCTCACTCAGCCGATAAAAGGTGTCAAAGAGCTCATCATTACATAAGACAGAGGGTCTGGACTACAGCAAATCAGCTGCAAGCTGTGCAAGTCCAGACCTTTCTCCTTTGACAAGCTTGACATGTCCAGATATTTGCTGACCTTTGAACCGCTCAATGACATACGTAAGCCCATTATTTAAGCTGTCTAAATAAGGATGATCAATCTGCTCCGGGTCCCCCATCAGCACAATTTTACTTCCCTCTCCGACGCGCGTTAATAATGTTTTTACCTCGTGTTTCGTTAAATTCTGCGCCTCATCAATGATAATAAATTGATCAGGAATACTTCTTCCACGGATATACGTTAAAGCTTCCACTTGAATAGAACCAATTCCCGCCAAAATGGCATCAAGTTCACCAGGTTTTTTTGTATTAAATAAAAATTCCAGGTTGTCATAAATCGGCTGCATCCATGGTCTGAGTTTCTCTTCCTTTTCACCCGGCAAGTAGCCTAAATCCTTGCCAACAGGGACAATGGAACGGGCTACGATCAGTTTTTTAAACATGCCGAGATCCTCTGTCTGCATTAATCCGGCAGCAAGTGCAAGGAGTGTTTTACCAGTACCCGCTTTTCCGATCAATGTCACAAGCGGAATATCACGTCGCAATAGCAGCTCTAGGGCCATCGTCTGCTGAACATTTTTCGGACGGATTCCCCAAACATGCTCTTGATCATAAATAAGCCGTTTCACATGCTCTGCCTTTTGATCAAGCATTCCTAAAGCAGAACCGCCTTCATTCCCCTTCATAATGACAAATTGATGAGGGTTTAATGGTGCACTTGTGACTTCTTTTATCGGCAATTGACTTTGCTTATAAAATGTATTCAATTGCTCGGTCGGAATATAGAGCTCATGATAGCCGTTATCAATGTCTTCGTTTTGCAGCACACGATCACTTAAGAAGTCCTCTGCTTGGAGACCTATAGCATCTGCCTTTACCCTGACTAAGACATCCTTACTGACCAAAATGACAGGCCGGCCGTGAGGCTTTGTTTCTTCCTCTAAGCTCAAATTTTTCGCGACCGCTAAAATCCGATTATCGTTCGTTTTTTCAATAAAAATTTCTTGAAGTTCATGGAAAGAGCGGTGATTCAGCTCGATGCGCAGCGTCCCTTTTGATTCTAGTGTAATTTTTTCATGCAGTTTCCCTTTCGATCTCAAACCGTCGATTAAACGTGAGACGCGCCGGGCGTTTTGCCCAACCTCGTCCATGTATCTCTTTTTCGAGTCTACTTCTTCTAACACAACGGCCGGAATGACGACCTCGTTGTCTTCAAATGAAAAGATTGAATTCGGATCCTGTAATAACACATTTGTGTCTAATACATAGATTTTACTCAGGTCCTTCGCCTCCTGATCGGGGTTTCATTCATCCTTGTCTTTCCCAAAACGATTGTTAAAATATATGTTTTCATGAATAAAGTTAGAAGGTTAATTCAACAATAAAATAAATCATGCAGTTTGTGAAGGAGGGAATTTAGATGCGACTATTTTTGACATTATTCATGATTCAAACGATCATTCTGTTAGGCGCTTGCCAGCAGCAGGAAAAGCCAGAAGCACTGGATGAGCAAGATGGACGCCAGCACTTAGTAAGGGTGTCTGACTCATCGAAGAAAAAGACAGATCAAGCCCGCCCATCCACAGATGTTGCGGAGCATCTTGTCAATGTGACTGAGCACGTAGCAGATGTCAATGATGCAACGGCAATCGTCATCGGACGCTATGCTGTTGTTGGTATTGATGTAAAAGATGATTTAGATAGAAGCAAAGTAGAAACCATTAAATATTCAGTTGCAAAAGCGCTGAGAAATGACCCGGAAGGTGCAAATGCTGTTGTGGTTGCTGATCCGGATACAGTCAGCCGTTTAAAAGAAATGGGCAAAGAAATCCAAGCAGGCCGTCCTGTAAGCGGTATTATGGATGAACTGGCTGCCATTGTCGGCCGCGTGATGCCTGAGATGCCGAAAAATGAGATCGACCGTAACGAAAAGGATCCGACAAATCATCCGAATAATCAGCTCAAAGAACGAGATCAAAAACAGTTAGAAAAAAATCAGAACGACCAATCAAACCATCATATGAATCAGAAGAAATAATGAGAACGGCTTATATCTCCTGTGATATAAGCCTTTTTCTACGCTGATTTTAAGTAGCTGGAAAACATGCTATAATAAATGCATTAAAGTGAGGTGAAAATGATGAGAGTGAAGTGCTCATTATGTGAAAAGCTTGAAACCATTGATGATGATACACTCGTTGCGAAACGGTTAAGAAACCGGCCAATTCATACATATATGTGCGATGACTGCCAAGAACGCATTAAAATAAAGACAGAAGCTCGCATCAAAACCGGCAGATTCTCTCTTTATCAGGATCCTGCGACAAAAGAGAAAAAGAAGAAAAAAGGAAAGAAAGAACAAAAGACATAAAAAAAGACCTGACACATGTTCAGGTCTTTTTTTACGTATTGACTGTTCCTTCTTTTTTCGCACGATGCAGCCGTATTTTATAAATAATCAAAATGGCAGCTGCCACAACTAGGCCTTCCGCTACTGGCAGGAAGATTCCTAGAAATGTGAGAAACGTGCAGCCAAAAATCAAAAACAAATAAATCACGAGCGCTTTTAAAATCGGTAAACGTCTTGCAAAGCCGAGCTTAAAAACAATAATCGCTAAAACAAGGATGGTGCCATATAGGAGCCACATCCCTGTTTGCGGATTTTCATCGACACGAAACAGCATCGCGAAAAAGGATAGATTTTCACTTACTTCCTGATCATTCAAAAAGATTCCCTCCCCTTATCTTTCAGGGTTCTATCTTTTTAATTCTTCATGGAATTAAGATAATCCTGCTAGCTTTTTCTTCTTCGCTGCTCTCTCACGTTCGTTTTTGTCTAAAATTTTCTTTCTAAGACGAATTGATTCAGGAGTAACCTCACAGTATTCGTCTTCATTCAAGTACTCAAGAGATTCCTCAAGTGACATAATACGAGGTTTTTTCATACTAACCGTTTGATCTTTCGTCGCTGAACGTACGTTTGTTTGTTGTTTCATACGGCTTACGTTTACAACAAGGTCATTCTCACGGTTATGCTCCCCAACAATCATCCCTTGGTATACTTCAGTACCTGGCTCAACGAAGATCACACCGCGCTCTTCAACACCTTGGATTCCGTAAGCAGTCGCTTTACCTGTTTCCATTGAAACAAGTACACCTTGACGGCGTCCGCCAACTTGACCAGACTGCATTGGCTGGTAGCTGTCAAACGTATGGTTCAAAATACCAAAACCACGAGTTAATGAAAGAAATTCAGTTGTATATCCAATTAAACCACGTGATGGCACTGTAAAGATCAGGCGAACTTGACCGTTACCATTGTTGATCATGTCAATCATTTCACCTTTTCTTGCACCCATTGATTCCATGACAGAGCCAGTATGCTCTTCTGGTACATCAATTTGAACGCGCTCAACAGGCTCACATCGAACACCATCAACTTCTTTTACAATAACTTCTGGCTTCGATACTTGTAATTCAAATCCTTCACGTCTCATATTCTCAATGAGAATGGATAAGTGAAGCTCTCCGCGTCCAGAAACAACCCAAGCATCAGGTGAATCAGTTGGATCCACACGAAGACTGACGTCTGTTTGAAGCTGCTGCTCTAAACGCTCTTCGATTTTACGTGATGTCACGTATTTTCCTTCACGGCCTGCAAATGGGCTGTTGTTTACAACAAACGTCATTTGAAGTGTCGGCTCATCAATACGAAGGATTGGAAGTGCCTCTTGGTGTTCTACCGGACAAACCGTTTCACCTACGTTGATGTCTTCCATTCCAGATACAGCGACAAGATCTCCCGCTTTCGCTTCGTTGATTTCCACTCGTTTTAACCCTTGGAAACCAAAGATCTTTGTCACGCGGAATTGTTTCACAGTGCCGTCGACTTTCATCAAGGCTACCTGCTGTCCTACTTGCATTGTTCCTCTGAATACACGGCCAATTCCAATTCTGCCAACATAATCATTGTAATCAAGTAGCGCCACTTGGAATTGAAGCGGCTCTTCATGGTTATCGACCGGGCAAGGAATATGGTTCACAATAGCTTCAAACAATGATTCCATGTTTTCATCTTGCTTGCTCGCATCGTTACTTGCTGTACCATTGATTGCTGATGCATAGACAACTGGGAACTCAAGCTGTTCTTCTGTTGCATCCAATTCAATGAACAAGTCAATCACTTCATCGACTACTTCAGCCGGACGAGCAAAGTCGCGGTCAATTTTATTGACGACAACGATTGGTGTTAAGTTTTGCTCAAGTGCTTTTTTCAGCACAAAGCGTGTTTGAGGCATACAGCCTTCATAAGCATCCACAACAAGGAGTACACCATCTACCATTTTCATGATACGCTCAACTTCACCACCGAAATCGGCGTGTCCTGGTGTATCTAAAATATTAATGCGTGTATCTTTATAATTTATCGCAGTATTTTTAGCTAAAATCGTAATACCGCGCTCTCGCTCTAAATCATTTGAATCCATGGCTCTCTCAGCGATATTTTCATTCGCACGGAAAGTACCAGCTTGATGGAGCAATTGGTCAACAAGCGTCGTTTTACCATGGTCAACGTGGGCAATAATTGCGATGTTGCGAAGGTCTTTTCGAAGTTTCACATTTTCATCTCCTAAAATAATTAGATAACTTTCATATTATATCACAATCCCCTTTAAATGCCGATCGTTTTTCTGTAAACTTATATTAACTCTAAAAAAAGGGATGGGGACATATGAAACAAATCAAATGGCTTCTATTATTATGTGCATTACTTGCAGTTGTCAGTATGGCGTTTATTGGGGTAACTCTTGCAGAAAAAAACATACTGGGTATATGTCTAAGCATTGTATTCGCCATGATTTTCATGGGTACAGGATTTACATTAAAAAGAAAATTAAACGTGCAATCATAAAATTAGTTAAAAGCCTTTTACATTCTACATGTAGAAGGCTTTTTATTTTGAGTAAAAACAAGACAAATCACCTATGAAAGCTTCATTCATCAGACGGAACGTATCTTGAAGAGTTGACAAAAGTAAGCAATCTGAACCCCTCCATTTTTCGACAAGAACTTTTATAGTTCTCCAAAATCAAACATAAAGTTACAATTTTCCTATTCTTCCACAAAGTTTCTCATGGTATGCTTTTCTTGCAACAAAATTTAACAGAAAAGGGAGAGAAAAGAAGCATGAAGAAGTTTTTGAGCAAATCGCTCAGCTCTGTTGTATTTTTCGCTTTAGCTATCATTCTTACTTTCACAACAGTAGCTCCTGGGCAAGCAAGCGCTGCAACTTTCAAAGGAATTCCTTTTGAACAGCAGCAAATCATTAAAGAATTATTGGAGAAAAACGAGCGTGTCATCAACATTCTCATCAATTCATTTGTTGAGGAAGACAACAACTACACATTTGATGTGAAAAAAGCTGTTGAGCTCGGACTAACTGAAGAAGAAGCGGCGACTGCTGAGAAATTCTTAGATCGCGCAGCTGTTCTTACAATCGTTTTCAGTGAAAGCATCACTAAAAACGAAAAAGGGAAATTGGTTTTTGATGCAGCAAAAGCTGTTGAACTTGGTCTTACAAAAGAAGAAGCGGCTAAATTCGAAAAGCTTTTCAAATCAGTGATCAGAATTGCTGATCTTGCTGGTGATGCCCTTGTTCTAGACAAAAAAGGAAACGTTGTGATTGATTCAAAAATCGCAAAAGGTCTTGGATTCAGCTCTACTGAATTACTTGTTTTCAACCAAATGCTTAAGAAAATTCCTCAAGAGCAATTGAAAACGTTCTATGATGCAGTTCAAATTGCGAAAGAAAAATTAAGCTAAGCTAGAAAAACCCCCACCTGGTTTATCCAGATGGGGGTTTTTTATTTCAGCCAATAAAGAATGATCATCACGACATATCCCATACAAAACGCGATACTTGCTCGATATAACAGCTTGCCATAGTAGCGCTTTTCGAATTTTCTTCTTTCTTCCTTTTCATCTATATATGGCATGAGATCAGGGGTTTGTATAAAGGTTATTGGCTCTTTCATTTCGTGATAAAGGTGTTGGCAGCTCTCGCAGGATTGTAAGTGCTCTGCAACAATTTTATTTGTTTCTGCACTTGTGTCCCCCTCTATATAAAGTGGTAACAATTCTTCAATCAAATAACAGCTCATTTATTGAACTCCTCACAATGTAGCTTTCGCTTCAGCTCTAATCTGGCTCGATGAAGGGTTGTTTTGACTTTAGATAAACTCCAATTCAAAATTTCAGCTACTTCTTCATATGACAATTCTTGAATATCTCTTAAAATAAGGACCTCCCGGTAGGAATCCTTCAGCTGATAAATATGATGCCACAGCCTTTCGATGTCAGCTTGTTTTTCAATGTGATCTTCTGGTGTCGTGAACGACTGCTGCTCTAAGAAATCTATTTCCTCTACGTTCGTAAAAGTCCATCTTATTTTTCGGCGATAATCATTCACAAATGTGTGATACGCAATGGTATAAAGCCATGTTTTCATACTTGAATGTCCCTTAAAGGAGGACAACCCATGCAGTGCCTTCATAAATACGTCCTGTGCAAGGTCCTTGGCCGTTTCCATATTTCCCGTCCGGCGATATAAATATTTAGTGATTTCCTGAAAATATTCTTCATAGATTTTTTCAATTTGGTCTGCTGGTCTGGACATCAAAAATAAAACCACACAGTCATCCAAATCGATAAAACGATAAAAAAGAAATATAACGAGTAAATAAACCCTTTCATACGTTTTAACTCGTCATAGTCATTCTGACCTTTCATCGGCGATGAAGACTGCTTTTTACCCGTGTCTACATGCTGAAATTGCTGCTCGTGTGCCTTCATCCAGCTCGCTGCCTCGGCTCCCAGATCCCCTTCTTGATACAGTTCATATAAGTCTTGAAAGATGGCTTGTTTTTCTTTATCTGTCAAAACGATGCACCTCTTTTGTTCGTCCATTCACTTCATAGATTTTATGCTCATTTGATCCGAAGGTTTGTATGATGACAAGCCATGAAATGTCGATGTTCCCTTCTTTGTCGATCATCTTCACAGGTTTTATTTGTTTTTTATAGATCGTATATGGTTTATACCTTTTAAGTACTTGCTGATAGACGTCCTCCCGATCTTGATTAGATACTGCGTGCGGGATTGAAGAATCTGATTGTACTCTCAACTCAATTCCATCATCCCCTTTAAACAGATTGACGACATGAGAGGAACGGTTAAACGTATATTGTTTGCTTTCACTAGTACCTGTTTCTTTCCTTACGTCTTTTGGCGTTTTCCCTATGATTTTTAACAAATCTTCATCGCTGACGTTCCCTTTTTTCTGTTGAAGAATCGCTTTTGACAGCTTAAAGCTGATAACTTCTTTTGTTGAGCCATTAAACAGAAACTCCGATTGATCTTTAGTTGTGACCCTCACTTCATGCTGCCAATTAAAATAAAATTCATCAATGCCTGTGATTTGATAAGCTGGCGGCTTTAAATTTAAATGTTTATAAATACTGTTGATCCTGTTTTTTATCTCCGTTTCTGTTAAATGGATTCCGTCTATATCCTTTAATTGAAAGATGGCGTTTACGTATCGCGCTTGTCGAAGCGTCCCTTTTTTCCAGGTGGCAGACGCTAAACTGTCCTCTTCATTCTGAGACATTTTTGGCAGAAGAAGAACGTCCGTCTCTCCGTCCTCTTTTTTTACAGCTAATTGAATGCGCTGTAGATCGATTGACCGCCCGCTTCTTTCGAAAAATTCGATGGTTTTTTTCCTATATTCTTTATCGGTCATCTCCTTTCCCTCTACACGACCTCGATAAGAAAAATCGCTTAATTCACCTGTAAACGCAGAAATATTCACTTCATACTGATCATCTGCAAACACGTAATGATAAGGGATAGGCTGATGACTAGCATTTAAATAGAGCGATTGATCCTCTGGTACAAATTTTGAAGCGAATGCTTTTGCACTCACTGCTGATAAAGGGCGATATTCTTGTGAAAAAGTATCTACCAGTTCCGTTTTGGTAAATTGGAACATGGTATGAGGAATATTGACAACCGGGTTGAGTAACAGCAGAAAAAAGACAGCTATACAACCAGCGCCCCACTGCCTTAATCTCAGCTTGTCCCGTAGTAAAGCAGATAACAAATCAATCGTCATAAAGCTTCCTGCTGCTGCCGCTAAAATGACTATCGATTTAAATGAAGATTGGAGCTCATACTTCGAGATAGAAGGATAAAATATATAAAGCAAGGCTGCGAAAATTAAGCCATAGAAGAAAAGCAATTCCTTCCACTTTCGGTGCCAAAACAAGCGAAAGAAAAGGTGCAGCACCAAAGCGGCGAAGCAAGCCATAAGCAAATTGGTGATCATATCTCTCCATACTAGCCCCGTATCACCGCTAAGAAAGAACTTTTTGCTTTCAGCAAACACAATAAACACTGTTTGACATAAAGGCAGAAGTAATACAGATAAATCAAAAACAAAGAACATACCTTTATTTTTTAAATAAGGAAGAGTAATCACATAGTACAGTGATGCAAGCAAGACATACCCATAAATGAGAAATTGCATAAAATCTGTCAGCACCTCGAATGTTTCGATCGTATACTGTCTAGACAGAACTTGGTGGATCATTTCAACTGTCATCCCGCCAAGCAGAACAACTCTTAATACGATTCCAGCATAAAATACATAACCACTCTTCTTTTCTTTCCATATGGGGAGTGTCACGAACAGGACAAATAGTCCAAGTACACACCATTGAATGATGTGGATACTGTACTCATTTAAAATAAAATACCTTTCAAAATGGAGCGATAAATCACTAAACAAATCAAACATTGATACACAATCCTTTACATGAAATTAAGGCCTCATTCGTATAGACATCTGCCTTACCAAAAAGTTTCAGGAAAAACAAAAAATCACTTCATTCTCATGAAGTGATGTCGTTTTATTTTTTATTTCCGCTTCCTTTTATGTAATCATGCAAGATTTTTTCACAAATGGATCGATTTCCAGCCACTATGCTGTTTTTGTCTAGGAACGTAAGACGTTCTCCGTGAATATTTGAGTAAACGGCCCCTACTTCATCAAGCAGTACGCAGCCCGCTGCATAATCCCACGGCGCAAGCCTTAAGGTGACATATGCGTCACTTCTGCCGCTTGCAATATAAGCAAGCTCAAGGGCAGCTGATCCAATCGTTCGTGTCCCTCTCACGTCACGCACAAGACGGGCAAATGGTTTGGCGTCAAAATAAGGGCTTTCGATCGCCCATGTCGGATTAATCCCCACAATGGCTTTTTCAATCTCCACATCTTTTAATGGAGGGAGCAGGATATCGTTCATATAGGCTCCTTCTCCTTTAATGGCATGGTAGAGCTCGTCATGAATGACGTCATAAATAAGACCGATTTTCCCCACACCATTTTCAAATATCCCGATTGAAATGGCAAAGTTGCGTTTTTGATGGACAAAGTTCATTGTGCCATCGATCGGATCAATGATCCACACAATTCCATCGAGTGAGGTCACCTCTTCCCCTTGTCCCTCTTCTCCTAAAATGTGATGATCTGAAAATGTCGACTGTATTTTTTCAATAAAAAAACGTTCTGTTTCTTTATCGATATTCGTGACTAGATCATTTGGATTTGATTTTGTTTCAATTGATAGACCTTCCTGCATGGACGCTTTAATACGGCTTCCTGCTTCTTTTACCCAGAGCTTTGCAAGACGGTCAATTTCCACCCAGTTTGTCATCAGATTGTAAACCTCTTTTCTATGTAGGACCTATTTGTAATAGCATACTGATATTATGTACGTAAAAGCAAGAAAAAAGCAGCTTCATACAAAAACGAACCGATGAATTGGTTCGTTTTTACCTCACGCTGTTTTACCCTTGAAGCTGCTCCCATTCTTTTCTTAGGCGCTCAAGCTTTCGTTTGCTGCGTTCGATTTGGATGTCATCTTTTTGTTCGATGGCTTCATGAAGCGTAGAAAGCTCATAATCAACCTCTAATCTCCACACAGCGATGCGATTTTTCTTCTCCTGTCTATAGCCCTGCTTCACGATTTGCTTCATTGGTCAACGCCCCTTCCAGAGAATGATTCATTCCTTGTCAGTTTTCATTGATAAAAATTCAATCGATAAGAGAAATGGTTCTTGCTTATATCGTATGAAGCGATCGCATAACCGCAACGACATTCTGAAAATTGTGTCTTTACCTATTAATGATGTACCACAAAATGAAAGGTTTTAAACGCTGCACCACGCCCTTTTATCTGCCGGTGCATCTTTTTTTGAGCTTGACCCAAGCTATGATAAAATATGATCAGCGAAAAGATACAGGAGGCATAACATGAGTGAAATGCGTTTTAGAGATGAAGATTTTGAAACATTCACAGTTGATGGTTTAGATGAACGAATGACTGTATTAAAAGAAAGAGTCCGTCCAAAGCTTGAGGCACTTGGCGAACATTTTGCACCACTTCTTTCTTCTATTACAGGAGACGAAATGTTTGTACACGTCGCAAAGCATGCTAGAAGATCTGTCAACCCGCCAAATGATACATGGGTTGCTTTTGCAAACAGTAAGCGCGGATATAAAAAGCTCCCTCATTTTCAAATTGGGCTTTGGAAAACACATGTCTTTGTCTGGTTTGCGCTCATTTATGAATCTCCAGTTAAGGGTGAGTACGGCCAGCTATTTGAAAAAGAGCTAGACACCATCCAGCAGAAAATACCGCAAGATTTTGTTTGGTCTAAAGATCATATGAAACCAGATGTCATGCTTCACAGCGAACTAGATTCCGAACAGCTGAAAACGCTTTTTGAACGTGTTCAAACAGTTAAGAAAGCCGAGCTTCTGTGCGGCATTCAGCTGCCTAGAGAGGAAGTCGTTCAAATGAATAATGAAGAATTCCTATCGAAAATCGAAAATGCTTTCCGCACGCTGACGTATCTATACCGCTTCACACAGAAAGAATCTGTATAAAAAAACGAGCCCTTATAGGCTCGATTCAAATTGTTGACAAAGGGCTAAAATGATTTTGATTTTAGCCCTTTGTCTTCTTTTTCAGCGTGATAGAAAACCTTTGAAGTCTAGGAAGGACGAGTACCGGCGCGGAGCGAATTTGACATTCGTGAGCACCGGCACGCAGGCCTGACACCGAATGCGAGGGTTTGTCTGCACGCTGAAACGAGCCTTTATAGGCTCGTTTTTTACATACGTATAATAGCAGTCTCTTCTGCCTCTCTTGCGGTTTTCACTGCACGATAAGGGGAATACCCACTTCCCTTTTCAAACGCCGCACAATGCGTTTTTTCCTCTGCTTTTGATGGCACAACCTCTTTAAATCGTTTATAAGCATCTAATAACTCCTGCTTCGCAATTCCTTTTTCATAGGCTTTTTCAACAGCCTGAAAAAATGAAATGACTGCAATTTTTTCCTCTGTCGTCCAGTCGACATCCATTGGATATTGATATTCCATTTACTTGTCCCTCACTTTAACACTCATTTCTCATTTGAACTTTTATTATAGCATCTGTTTGATCAGAAACCGATTGATTTATGCTTTACATTCCGATCAGTTCATAATATAATTCTTTTGTTTTATGCAATGAAATCTGCTGTAATTGGCACAATAATAGCAGGTATTTCGATGAAGGTGGGAAAGCAATTGTCACAACATGATACACCCTTATATACTGGACTAAAAAAACACGCAGCAACCAATCCAGTCCAATTTCACATTCCAGGCCATAAAAAAGGAGCCGGAATGGATCCTGAATTTAGAGCATTCATTGGCAACAATGCATTAAGCATTGACCTCATTAATATAGAACCTCTCGATGATTTACATTCACCTCGAGGGATGATAAAAGAAGCACAGGAGCTTGCTGCTGAAGCCTTCGGTGCTGATCATACGTTTTTCTCCATTCAAGGCACAAGCGGCGCTATCATGACAATGGTGATGACGGTATGCGGGCCTGGAGATAAAATTATCGTTCCGCGTAATGTCCATAAATCAATTATGTCCGCGATTGTATTTTCTGGCGCAGTTCCTGTTTTTATTCACCCAGAAATAGACAAAGAACTTGGCATCTCTCACGGTATTACACCTGAATCAGCCAAAAAGGCGCTCACTGAGCATCCAGATGCGAAAGGTTTGCTTGTCATTAATCCAACGTATTTTGGTATTTCAGCTGACTTAAAATCAATCGTAGACATTGCCCATTCATTTGATGTGCCTGTCCTTGTCGATGAAGCACACGGTGTGCATATACATTTTCACGATGAGCTTCCCCTCTCTGCGATGCAGGCAGGTGCCGACATGGCCGCAACAAGTGTCCATAAACTCGGCGGCTCTCTTACGCAGAGCTCTATTTTAAATATGAAGGAAGGGCTTGTTTCAAAAGACCGAGTGCAATCGATTTTGAGTATGCTGACGACAACGTCCACTTCTTATTTGCTCTTAGCGTCACTTGATGTCGCTCGAAAACGATTAGCCACTGAAGGAAAGGCACTAGCTCAAGAAGCAATTCGTTTAGCTGAATCAGCGAGAGACCGCTTGAATCAAATTGAAGGCATTACCTGCATTGGCAAGGAAGTACTCGGTTCAGCTTCCACTTACGATTATGACCCAACGAAATTAATTATCTCCATTAAAGACCTTGGGTTAAACGGACATGATGTCGAAAAATGGCTGAGAGAAAGCTATCGAATTGAAGTAGAGCTCTCTGACCTTTACAACATTTTATGTATCGTTACACCTGGCGATTCAGATGAGACAATTGATACGCTCGTGACGGCGATGCAGGAAATTGCCGCAGCCTCTACTCGTGAGAGCGGCAAACAAGCAGTAACGGAAGTGCTGCTGCCTGAGATCCCATCGCTTGCTATGACGCCGCGTGACGCCTTTTACGCTACAACGGAAGTCGTTCCATTTAAGGAAGCAGTCGGCCGCATTATCGCAGAGTTTGTGATGGTGTATCCGCCAGGTATTCCGATTTTTATACCAGGTGAAATTATCACAGAAGAAAATATATCGTATATCTTTAAAAATATTGAAATTGGTCTCCCTGTCCAAGGACCTGAAGATTCAACGCTTGAAATGATCCGTGTGATTAAGGAACAAAAACCAATTTTATAAAAAAGAAACATGCAGCCCCAAATGGAGCTGCATGCTTTTTTATTTATTCAGAGGCTTCATCACAGCAATGACAGTGACCACACGTTCCGTATAGCGTTGTCACTTTTTCATTTTCAAATTGATCAATGGTTTCATTGCAATCTTGACAAATAATTGTACCCACGTACATTCCCCTTTTCTTCATTCATAGTTTGAAAGCGTTTGATCCATTTCTTATTTCTATAATATGATGTCACATTTAAGTTGTCAACGGTTAATTGTATGACACATTTAATCATTTTTTATAAATATGTGCTTTTTTCTTATCATATTGAGGGAACGTTTCAATTGTATTTTGCTTCATATCAATTCTGTAACAATTGAGTAACAATCGAAAATTGTCAAAAGGGACATGATACACTAGAGTGACTAACAGGGAACAAGCTCCTAAAAATGTTGGGACAACCCCAAATGATTTTGAGGTGAATAGATTGAACTTTATGAGGACACTTCTCATTATATTCCCCATGCTCTTTGTACTTAGTTCATGCTCATTTGCGTATATCATACCGAATCAGACCGACCAAGTCCGTCATATTCAAAAACCGAGAATTCTCTTTTTTACTGATGCAGAAAACCTTGATAAAGAAAGCCCATATTATGATGCAGTCCTCGATTTAAAAAATGAATACCCTAAGGAAATGTCAAAAATGATTGTAAAAGAAGATCGTAAAGGGTGGAAAAATGAAGTTGATGAACTGCCGGCTATTTTACTTGTCAATGATGAAAAAGTGATCGTGAAAGTGGAAGGAAATGTCCGCAGTAAACAGGAGATCTTATCGCCTTTATGTCATGCTTTAGACCGCGTCAATACAAACTAATGATATGTACCTTGCACTTATATATATCCATATGAAAAAACCCCTCACCTCATGAGGGGTTTTTCATATGGTGTTCAGGGCGCCAAAAAAACCCTCTCCATCAAGGAGAGGGTTTCATAGGTTTCATTATTTTACGATGTGGATTGGGCTTCCGATTGCTACTTCAGCCGTTTCCATTGTAATTTCACCTAATGTTGGGTGAGCGTGAATTGTCATAGCGATATCTTCAGCAGTCACTCCAGCTTCGATTGCAAGGCTAAGCTCTGAAATCATATCAGAAGCGCCAACACCTGCGATTTGAGCACCGATAACTAGACCATCCTCTTTACGAGTGATCATTTTCATGAAGCCATCAGTTGCATCAAGAGAAAGTGCACGTCCGTTCGCTGCGAATGGGAATTTCGCTGCAACGATTTCGATTCCTTCTGCTTTTGCTTCTGCTTCAGTGTATCCAACAGTTGCAAGTTCTGGCTCAGAGAATACAACAGCAGGAATACCAAGGTAATCAATTTCAGCTGGCTCTCCAGCGATTGCTTCAGCTGCAATTTTACCTTCGTAAGAAGCTTTGTGAGCAAGTGGTGGTCCATCAACGATGTCACCAATTGCATAGATGTTAGATACGCTTGTACGGCATTGTTTGTCTGTTTTGACAACTCCGCGGTCAGTCAATTCAACACCAACTTGCTCAAGACCAAGCTCATCCGTGTTTGGACGACGACCAACAGTCACAAGTACGTAATCAGCATCAACTGTTTTTTCTTCGCCTTTTACTTCGAACGTAACAGTGACACCATCAGATTTTTCTTCAACGCCTTTTGCAAGAGCGTTTGTATGGATTTCAACGTTTCCTTTTTTCTTCAGGTTACGTTTAACCAATGAGCTCATTTGCTTTTCGAAACCTGGAAGGATTTCGTCTCCACCTTCAAGGATCACAACTTCTGTTCCAAAGTTTGCATAAGCAGTACCAAGCTCAGTACCGATGTATCCACCACCGATGACAACTAACTTTTTAGGTACTTCTTTAAGCGCTAAAGCACCAGTTGAGTTGATCACGCGGTCTGTGTATTTAAAAGTAGGCAATTCAATTGGACGAGATCCAGTTGCAAGAATTGCATTTTTGAAAGTGTAAGTCTGTGCTGAATTATCATCCATTACACGTACAGAGTTGCTGTCTACGAAATAAGCTTCACCTTTGACGATGTCTACTTTATTTCCTTTAAGAAGACCTTGAACTCCACCTGTTAACTTATTAACAACAGAAGCTTTCCACTCTTGAACTTTTGTGAAATCAACTGTTACGTTTTCAGCTTTGATACCCATGTCTTCAGAATGCTTAGCATTTTCAAAACGATGGCCAGCATTGATTAATGCTTTTGAAGGGATACAGCCAACGTTTAGACATACACCGCCAAGTGTTCCTTTTTCAACGATTGTTACTTTTTGTCCTAGCTGTGCAGCACGAATAGCAGCTACATATCCACCAGGACCTGCACCGATGACAAGAGTATCTGTTTCGATTGGGAAATCTCCTACTACCATGACATTACGCCTCCATTAAAATTAATTGTGGATCATTCAATAAACGCTTGATGTGGTTAAGGGCATTTTGCGCAGTAGCTCCGTCAATCATACGGTGGTCAAAGCTTAGGGAAAGAGCTAAGACAGGAGCTGCAACGATTTCGCCATCACGAACAACCGCTTTTTCAGCGATTCGGCCAATACCAAGGATCGCTACTTCTGGGTGGTTGATGACTGGAGTAAACCATTGTCCACCAGCAGAACCGATGTTTGTGATTGTGCAAGATGCACCTTTCATTTCAGCTGGAGCCAATTTACCATCACGTGCTTTTGTTGCAAGCTCATTGATTTCGTTAGAAACTTCGAAAATCGCTTTGCGATCTGCATTTTTTACAACTGGAACGAGCAAGCCTTTTTCAGTGTCAGCTGCAATTCCGATGTTGTAGTAATGCTTTTGAACAACTTCATCTGTTTTATCATCGATAGAAGTGTTAAGTACTGGGTACTTTTTCAAAGCAGAAGTTAGAGCTTTTACAACGTAAGGCAAGTAAGTTAACTTGATTCCTTGATCAGCTGCAACTTGTTTGAATTGTTTACGATGTGCAACAAGGTTTGTTACATCAACTTCATCCATTAATGTTACGTGAGGAGCTGTATGCTTAGAGTTCACCATTGCTTTTGCGATTGCTTTGCGGATTCCGCTCATTTTCTCGCGAGTTTCTGGGAATTCTCCTTCAAGAACTGGAGCTGCTGCCGCTTTAGGAGCTGCTTCTTCTTTCGCACTTTCAGCTGCTTGAGGTGCTGCTTCTTGAGCTGCAGAACCACCATTAACGAAGCTGTCGATATCTTCTTTTAACACACGGCCGTTTTTACCAGAACCTGCAACTTTGTAAATTTCAACGCCTTTTTCGCGAGCATATTTACGTACAGATGGCATAGCGATCACGCGTTTGTTTGGATCAGCGTCTACTTGCTCTTGTGCGCCTGCACCAGTTGCTGCTGCCGCTTCTTCTTGTGCAACTTCTTTCTTCTCTGGCTCGTTACCAGCTTCAGCAGTACCTTGTACTTGAGCTTCAGTTTTTGCTTCGCCTTCTTCTTCGCTGCCTTTAAATTGAAGATTTTCGTAACCAGGTGCATCAAACGTAATGATTGTTTGTCCTACAGTTGCAACTGTTCCCTCTTCAACTTTTAATTCTAATACTTTTCCTTTAACAGGTGAAGGAATTTCTACAACTGCTTTATCATTTTGTACCTCTGCTAAAACGTCATCTTCATTGATTTCGTCGTTTGGTTTAACAAACCACTTAACGATCTCACCTTCGTGGATACCTTCTCCGATGTCCGGAAGTTTAAATTCAAATGCCACTGTTTTTCGCCTCCTAGATTTTGTTGAACCCTTGTTGTGTATATTTACACGGTCATGTAATTGATAAAGGGGAAGAGAAATAAATTCTTTTCCCCTCTGTCATTTAATTAAAATTCAAGAACTTTCTTCGCTGTTTCAAGTACATCTTTATGGTTTGGAAGCCATACGCTCTCAGCTTGAGAGAAAGCAAATACAGTATCAGGTGCAGCTACACGAAGTACTGGTGCTTCCAAGCTAAGGATCGCTCTGTCATTGATTTCAGCTACTACGTTTGCAGCAATACCAGCTTGTTTTTGTGCTTCTTGAACAACGATCGCACGGCCTGTTTTTTCAACAGAAGCGATGATTGTTTCAATATCAAGCGGGCTTACTGTGCGAAGGTCGATCACTTCAGCAGAAACGCCTTCTTTTTCTAGCTCTTCAGCAGCTTTTAGTGATTCGTGAACCATTGCACCGTAAGTGATGATTGAAAGGTCAGAACCTTCACGTTTCACGTCAGCTTTACCGATTTCAATTGTGTACTCTTCTTCAGGAACTTCCTGACGGAAAGAACGATAAAGTTTCATATGCTCAAGGAACACTACAGGATCGTTGTCACGAATTGCAGAAATTAAAAGTCCTTTTGCATCGTAAGGTGTTGAAGGAATAACAACCTTGATACCAGGCTGTTGTGCGATAAGACCTTCTAAGCTGTCAGCGTGAAGCTCAGGTGTGTGAACTCCCCCGCCGAATGGAGAACGGATTGTCACTGGAGAATGCCAGCGTCCGCCAGAACGGTAACGCATACGAGCCATTTGTCCAGAAACAGAATCTAATACTTCGTAAACGAATCCGAAGAATTGAATTTCCATTACCGGGCGGAATTCTTGTAGTCCAAGGCCAATAGCAAGACCGCCAATACCAGATTCAGCAAGTGGAGTATCGAATACACGATCCTCACCAAACTCTTTTTGCAATCCTTCAGTCGCACGGAATACGCCGCCGTTTTTACCAACGTCTTCTCCGAAAACGAGAACGTTTTCGTCATTTTTCAGTTCTGTGCGTAACGCATCAGTGATCGCTTGAATCATTGTCATTTGCGCCATGGCTTACTTCGACTCCTTCTGTTTGTAAATTTCAAGCTGTTCAACTAAGTTGAATGGTTTTACATCGTACATGTTTTCAATCAAGTCAGTGACTTTTTGCTTAGGCTGTTCGTCAGCTTCTTTGATCGCTTGTTTGATTTGTTCTTTTGCATCTTCGATGACTTTATTCTCTTCTTCTTCAGACCATAGGCCTTTGTTTTCCAAGAATTTGCGGTAGCGTACCAATGGATCTTTTTGCTCCCACTCGTTTTCATCTTCTTTTGTACGATATCTTGTTGGATCGTCACCAGCCATTGTATGTGGGCCGTAACGGAATGTAAGAGTTTCGATTAATGTTGGACCTTCACCATTTACAGCGCGCTCACGAGCTTCAGCAGTTGCTGCATAAACAGCTAATGCATCCATACCGTCAACTTGTACGCCTACGATACCAGCTGCAGCTGCTTTTTGCGCAATTGTTTGTGCAGCAGACTGCTTTTCAACAGGTGTAGAGATCGCATATCTGTTGTTTTGGACAACAAAAATCGCTGGCGCTTTGTAAGCCCCTGCAAAGTTAATACCTTCGTAGAAATCACCTTGTGAAGCTCCACCGTCACCAGTGTAAGTGATTGCAACAGCTTTTTTACCGCGCTTTTTCAAACCAAGAGCTACACCAGCAGCTTGAATGATTTGAGCACCGATAATGATTTGCGGTGAAAGTGCATTCACATCTTCAGGCATTTGGTTACCAACAAAGTGTCCGCGAGAGAACAAGAATGCTTTTGTTAGCGGAAGACCATGCCAGATTAATTGTGGTACGTCACGATATCCTGGAAGAATGAAATCTTCTTTCTCAAGTGCAAAGTGAGTTGCAAGCTGAGAAGCCTCTTGTCCAGCTGTTGGCGCGTAGAAGCCAAGACGTCCTTGACGGTTCAATGAAATTGAACGTTGATCTAATACTCGTGTAAACACCATACGGCGCATTAATTCTTTTAATTGGTCATCTGAAAGATCCGGCATTGCCGCTTCGTTTACGACTTCGCCTTTTTCGTTTAAAATTTGAAACGTTTCAAACTGCTTTTTGATGGCATCAAATTGCTTTTTGCTATCAACAATTGCTTTTTTTGTTTTTGCAGCCATTCTAAAGTCACCTCTTCCTTTCTTTTAACAGTCCATTTGTCGTGAATCCATTTATACATACAGATATAGGATAACCCAAAATACTCATATGACTCCTGTATATAATAGCCACTAAGATCGTTGTCGAAACATTGGTTGACCACTCGTTTTTGAGTCCTTCTAACTGTATTAACGATAGTTCACAAAAAACTAATACAACTTCTGTTAACAAGGAATAGTTTACAACAAGAAAAATAGTCCGTCAATTGATTTAACGGCTTTATTTAAATAAATGTATTCGCTTTACTTTTTATGGTGAACTGTATCAATCTGTTTAACAAACAACCTAATCTGTACTAGTATAGAGTGTACTACTGTACTACAATAGAAAATGTTTGTTTTTGTCGAAAAATAAAAAAAGAGCTGTTTTTCAGCTCTTTTTCGACTCTTGATCTGCTGCTTTATACAAAGCCTTTTTATGATCATTCAATTGATCTGTATATCGATTGAACTCCTTACTTTCTTTTCTGACTTTGCTATATGAACGATTCACGGTCTTCAGCTTTGACTTCAGCTCTTCATACCCTAGATCCTTTTTCTTCAAAGATTGATACAAATGCTGATCTTGTTTCAGCGCCTTTTGATACTCCTTGTAAAGCTGATCATATGACGCATATCGTTTCTCAATCGATTTGACCGTTTGATCTGCTTTCTCTTTTAACTCCGCATCTTGCAATCGTGCCGCAGATTCCTTTACCGTTTTCAGTTCTTTTTTCGATTCATCCATACTGTCTTTTTCTGTTTTTAAATGTTCTTCTCGTTTCGCTGCCGATGCTAACGCCTGATCAGAAAGGCTTTCCACTGTTTTTGTATGGTCCTTTGTTGTTTGAATCATTTTTTTATACAGCTTCTGCTCTTTTTCTTCATAGCTTTGCAGTGTACCTTGCTCTTTTTCGAAGGATGCTTCTTTTTCACTCATTTTCGTCATTGCGTCCTGCATATCATTGAATGGACTTTGACCTCCGCACCCTGTCAGCAAAAGGGTACATATCCCCGCTAAAGCAGCACCTGCTTTCATGCTTCTTTTCATCTGTCTCATGACAAGGTCCCCCTTTACATCTCCACATACCACTATAATTTTTATAGACGTTTGTGACAAGGAAAGAGGTCAGTCAAATGAGGCAAAGAAGATTTTTTTCAAGCAATAGGCGCATGACTATACAAATAGTGCATTCATACATAGTTTATATTACACGCTTCGCCTTCACTTATGAGAGGCCAAGTGTATTTCTAAAGGAGGTCAAAAGTATGTCTAATTATAGTCATGGAAGTATGTATGGTGGATACGGCGGTTACGGGTATGGATTCGGTGGTGGATATGGCGGCGGCTGTTGTTACCCAAGCTATGGCGGTGGATACGGATGCGGATACGGCGGCGGACGTACATTCGCTTTAATCGTTGTGCTTTTCATCCTATTAATTATCGTTGGCGCAGCATTCTTAGGCGGCGGTGGCTGCTGCTAAGGCTGTTTAAGCCTCTGACCGGTCTCATAGGACCGGTCTTCTTTATTTCATTGCATATGTTGTGTATCATTTTATATACTTTACATACAAAGGAAATAGGAGTGAAGTTTTGTGATTACCATGGATGATATCGTAAGGGACGGACATCCCGTCTTAAGACAAACAGCTGAAGCGGTCGAGCTCCCGCCGACAGAAGAGGAAAAACAGCAATTAGCTGACATGATCGAATTCGTCAAAAACAGTCAGGATGCTGACATTGCTGAAAAATACGGACTAAGACCCGGCGTTGGATTGGCAGCTCCGCAAATCAATATTAGTAAACGAATGATCGCTGTTCACTGTGAGGATGAAGACGGAGAAGAATACAGCTATGCTCTGTTCAACCCGCGTATTGTCAGTCATTCAGTCAAAAGAGCTTATTTAGCGACTGGTGAAGGCTGCTTATCAGTTGATGAAGCCATCCCTGGATTTGTTCCTCGATATCAAAAAATCAGGGTCAAGGCCACTACGCTTGAAGGAGAGGACATTGATATCCGTCTAAAAGGGTTCCCTGCCATTGTCTTTCAGCACGAAATTGACCATTTAAATGGCATTATGTTTTATGATCATATTCAAAAGGATCAGCCGTTCGCTGAGCCAGAAAACTCTGTTGCGATCGGCAGATCATAACATAAAAAAGAAGACCCGGCGATCTAAGGGTCTTCTTTTTTATTCATCAATGAGGCCAAGCTGGGTCACTGCATGGAATATGCCGTCCTCATCTACTGGCTTTGTCACAAAATCAGCCAATGCCTTCAGTTCACTCACAGCATTTCCCATCGCCACGCCTGTTCCAGCAAACGAAATCATTTCTCTATCGTTCAGTCCGTCTCCAAAGGCAATGGTATCCTTTTGATCGTAAGGAAGTCTTTCGATGACTCGTTTGATTCCTTCAGCTTTTGATCCGCCTTTTGGCAGAACGTCTGTTGACAGCTCATGCCATCTGACAAGGTCAATTTCTTCGCGGAATGCCTTATACTCCACTTCCTCTTCTGCCTTACAAAATAACAGCATTTGAAAAATGTCGTTTTCTTTAAAGAAAGATACATCGTGCTCAGGATGCTCGGTTTTTAAAGTACCGATTCCTTCATGGATAAACGGATGATTCGGCACAGACGCCTTCATCGTTTCTTCTCCCATAAAAACAAGCGGATGATCATGACGATCCGCTGTCTCATAAATCCGCTCCATCAGCTCCTGCTTCAGCGGATTGCCGTAAATAACGTCTCCCTCATACATGACATACTGACCGTTATAAGCAATGAATGAGTCAAGCCCTAATTCTTCTAAAATGGGCCGAATCAAAAAAGGTGAACGCCCAGATGCAATGAAGAGATGATGACCTTTTTCTTTTAATAAATGAACCGCTCGCTTCGTTGACTCAGGTATATTTTTATCATGGTCATATAAAGTACCGTCAATATCAAAGAAGATGACTTTTTTATTCATATCTCGCCCTCCTGCTCTTCGTTATGTATACACACTCCCTTTCATCATACAGAAAGATTTCCGCTTTCGAAACCAATTCCTTTTGAAAGCGCCTATTTCCCACATATAACCATGTAACATTCAATAGAAACATCATATAATACAAGTATATAGAGAGACCGGAACACGCTGGTTAAGCTTACTTCAACCCGAAAGGAGGCGGCATGTGATGCTTCGTCGTCTGCGTAAGAAAATTCGAAGACAATGGAAGGACATGCTTCGTAAAAAATCGATTGCTTAAAGGGATCTTCCGCACATTTGCCGAAGGTCCTTTTTTCTCAGAGACTTTTCTTATGCGCGTTTTTTTAATATAATAGAATAAGCGAGTGTAACATACGGTATTTAAGGAGAGATTTGGATGATATATAAGGTATTTTTTCAGGCAAGTACTACTGAGGTACCTGTAAGAGAACACACAGATTCACTATACGTTGAAGCGGTTTCTGAAAGAGACGTACGCGATAAGTTGAAAAAACATAACTACAACATTGAATTCATTCAGCCTGTAGACGGTGCTTTTTTAGACTATGAACGAGAAAGTGAAAATTTTAAAGTATTGGAGCTATGAGAGGAATGAAATTTGTTAAAAACGATCAGGCGGCAGTTTTTGCGCTCGGCGGTTTAGGCGAGATCGGTAAAAACACGTATGGCGTTCAATTTCAAGATGAAATCATTTTAATTGATGCAGGTATTAAGTTTCCTGAAGACGAGCTTCTTGGAATTGACTACGTCATCCCTGACTATACGTACTTAGTTAAAAACGAAGATAAAATCAAAGGTCTTTTCATCACTCACGGACATGAAGACCACATCGGCGGTATCCCTTACCTTCTCAAGCAAGTGAATATTCCAGTTTACGGCGGCAAACTCGCAATCGGCCTACTTCGTAATAAATTGGAAGAGCACGGTCTCTTGAGACAAACAAAACTTCACATTTTTGAAGAAGAAGATACCATTAAATTTAGAAAAACAGCTGTGTCTTTCTTTAGAACGACTCACAGTATTCCAGATTCTTATGGAATTGTCGTCAAGACACCTCCTGGTAACATCGTACATACAGGTGATTTCAAGTTTGACTTTACTCCTGTTGGCGAGCCTGCCAATTTAACCAAAATGGCTGAGATCGGAAAAGAAGGCGTCCTTTGTCTTTTATCTGATAGTACAAATAGTGAAATCCCAGAATTTACGATGTCTGAAAGACGCGTAGGTGAAAGCATTGATGACATCTTTAGAAAAGTCGATGGACGCATCATCTTTGCCACGTTTGCTTCCAACATTCACAGACTTCAGCAAGTGATTGAGTCTGCTGTTGCCAACGGCAGAAAAGTCGCTGTATTTGGACGCAGTATGGAATCTGCCATTGATATTGGTCAAGATCTTGGCTATATTAAATGTCCAAAAAACACGTTTATTGAACATAATGAAATCAACCGCCTTCCGGCAAACAAAGTGACCATTCTTTGTACTGGAAGCCAGGGTGAACCGATGGCAGCTCTTTCTCGTATTGCCAACGGTACTCACCGCCAGATTTCTATTAACCCTGGAGACACTGTTGTCTTCTCATCTTCACCGATCCCAGGTAACAATATTAGTGTAAGCCGCACCATTAACCAGCTTTATCGTGCAGGTGCTGAGGTCATTCATGGCTCACTTAATAATATTCATACATCTGGTCACGGCGGACAAGAAGAACAAAAACTCATGCTCCGTTTAATTAAACCAAAATTCTTTATGCCGATTCACGGTGAATACCGCATGCAAAAAACGCATATCAAGCTTGCGAATGATTGCGGCATCCCTGAGGAAAACTGCTTTATCATGGATAACGGTGAAGTTCTTGCACTGAAAGGTGACGAAGCAAGTGTCGCTGGCAAAATTCCATCAGGCAACGTGTATATCGACGGAAGCGGTATTGGCGATATCGGAAACATCGTTTTAAGAGACCGCCGCATTCTTTCTGAAGAAGGTCTTGTCATTGTCGTCGTGAGCATGGACATGAAAGAATTCAAAATCTCTGCTGGTCCTGATTTGATCTCAAGAGGTTTTGTCTACATGAGAGAATCTGGAGACCTGATCAACGATGCACAGGATTTAATTTCAAAGCATCTTGAAAAAGTAATGGAACGTAAGACAACTCAGTGGTCTGAAATTAAGAACGAAATTACTGACACCCTTGCACCTTTCCTTTATGAAAAAACAAGACGCCGTCCAATGATCTTACCGATTATTATGGAAGTGTAATCATAAAAAGAGACACAAGCCGCTTGGCTGTGTCTCTTTTTTTCACTATTCATTGAAAAAAGCGCATATATACAAGGTACACATGCGGTTTCTCATTTTTTATTGAATTGGGAGATGCTGAAAGCTTCTGACATCAAACAAACCCTTTGTCGTCATTTTCACATCAGGAATGACTGGGAGTGCCAAGAAGGACAGCGTCAAAAATGGATTAAAATCTAATGTAAAGCCTGTTTCTTTCAACGCTTCATGGAGTGCATGAAGGCTTTCATTTACAAGATGTGCCGGCTGATCTGAAAGTAAACCAGAGATCGGTAATGGCAGCGTATGAAGAGACTGACCCTCTTTGACAACCGTCAAACCGCCCCCTGCTTCTTTTAATGCGTCAATGGCTTTCACGATATCAGCATCATTTGTGCCAACCGCAATTAAATTGTGAGAATCATGCGCAACCGTTGTTGCAATTGCGCCCTTTTCTAATCCAAAGCCGCTGACAACCCCTATCCCCATTTCAGATAAGCCTTGATGGCGTTCAACAAGCACCATTTTTAATACATCTCTTTCTGTATCACTAGTGAATTGTCCGTTCGTTTCTGATGGAGAGATGCGTTCTAATTTTGTTTCTAGCTGATTTGGAATAATGCGGATGACATTCATTTTTTGATGAGCTGTGATAGGCAGAGACAGATCTTGCTCTTGAACGTCTATAGCATGAACAGATTGTAATAAGGCTGGACTTGGTGCAATTTTTTCGACACTTGGCTTGTACTCTCCATGCTGCGCCACCAATTCTCCTGCAATAAATACGCTGGTGATGTCTACTTGATGAAGATCAGAGACAAGCATAAAATCAGCATCAAAGCCTGGCGCAATGGCTCCCTTTGTTTTGAGGCCAAAACACTCCGCTGCGTTTAAACTTCCCATTTGATACGCTAAAAATGGGTCTAACCCTTCTTTTATAGACATACGTACTTGTTCATCAATACTTCCTTCAGCCATTAAATCATCTAAATGTTTATCATCGGTACAAAAGAAAAAACGTCTCGCATTCTTTTCATTCACAGCTGGTAAAACGTTTTTCACGTTTTTGGCAACAGAGCCTTCTCTCAGCATGACATACATGCCTCGTTTTACACGTTCAAGGGCTTCGCCGGCTGTTGTTACCTCGTGATCGGTTTGGACACTAGCTGTGCGGTAAACGTTTATTAATCGGTCCGTTAAGCCTGCTAAATGGCCATCAATCAATTTATTCTCATTTTGAGCATCAAGCAGTTTTTGAAGCATATCTTCTTCAGCCTGCTCCACACCGACGTAATCCATCACCTCGGCAAGACCAAGTACCTCTTTCTCTTGATACAAAGGCTTTAAATCTTTCGCTTTTAAAACAGCACCTGATCGTTCAAAACTAACTGCCGGTACGCAGGATGGCAGCATGAAATAAATATTTAAGGCAGCTTTTCTCGCTTCTTCCAGCATAAAACGGATGCCTGTGATCCCTGACACATTGGCAATTTCATGCGGGTCTGTTACGACAGTTGTCACACCGCGCGGGACGACAGCTTTGGAGAATTCAGCAGGGGTCACCATAGAGGACTCGATATGAACGTGGCCATCAATAAAACCGGGTACAAGCATTTGACCTGCTGCATCCAGCTCCTGTTCTCCCTCGTACTCTCCAATCCCTACTATTTGTCCATTTTCAACAGCGACATCAGCGTCTAGCCATTCCTGGTTAAACACGTCCATAACCTTCGCATGTTTAATCACTAGGGCTGCTTTTTTTCTCTTTGCAGCTACTTCAATTTGATGTCTGAAAAGCTCCTTATCCAACGACACTGCCTCCTCCAAGTAAACAATATAATGTTTCTTATCGTAAACGAATCTGTTTGCCCAGTCAATGACATTTAGAGAAAATCATCCAGATAAAAAGACTGATTTTTATTTCTGAATAGTGATAATTGCATGAATAATATGATGATTGACTTTAGCTGTTTATGCAGAACAAAACAGCCCTTTTAAATGTCTTCTTCCCTCTTCACTGTCCACCTCATGTGTACACAATCATATAAAAAAACACCCCGCCCAGGGTGTTTAATAATCGTTCTGCATTTCTCGTTTTTCAAAGCGTCCAATATCGGCTACTGCCCCAATGACAATCAGAATATCTTCTTTTTGAATCATTTCATCTGCGAGCGGTGAAACAATCACTTCTTTTCCACGCTTAATCGCCACAATATTAATGCCATATCTCGCTCGAATATCGAGATCTAGAAGAGAATGCCCTGCAAGCCTGCTGTTGGCAACGATTTCAATGAGGCTGTACTCATCTGACAGCTCAAGATAATCTAATACGTTATTGGAGATGATTTTATGTGCAATTCGTCTGCCCATGTCCCGCTCTGGATGAACGATGCGATCAGCCCCAATTTTATTTAGTACCTTTTCGTGATAGTCGTTTTGCGCCTTTACTGTGACCATTTTAACGCCAAGCTCTTTCAGCATGATCGTCGTTAAAATACTGGCCTGAATGTTTTCACCAATCGCAACGATGACATGATCAAAATTGCGAATGCCGAGATTTTTTAAAACAGATTCATCCGTCGAATCACCAATGACCGCATGTGACGCAATTTTCGCGTATTCGTTCACTCGATCTTCATTCATATCCATGGCCATGACTTCAAGTCCTTCTTCGCTCAGCGCCTTGCAAATACTTCCGCCAAAGCGTCCAAGACCAATGACTGCATATTCCTTTTTCATGTTCAGACTCCTTTTATCTCACTTACCATGCATTTTACTACGGTTTGATTAACGAATCCATATGCGAGCGAATTTTTTTGCGGAACGCTTCACTTAAGTAAAGATCTGCTCCTTTTTCAATTTCACTGCGGTAATGACCTGGCGGAGCAATTTCATCGCTCTTTTGAAGAACTAGAAAGGTTAAACAGTCTGCATATATTTGATCACCTATTTTGACATCGACAAAAGCTGGACGATATGTGCCCTCATAGACGCCTTCTCGTTTGTACAAATATCGAATGGCATCAAAAGGAACCTCATATAAAACGCCCTCTGTTTCTCCGCCGTCTTCTACCATATCTGCTCTTGATCCATCAGGCCTCACCAACGTAAATCTAGTTGTAAAGCCGTTCAGAGCACCGCCGCCGATGATTTGTTTAAAATAATGATCAACTTCTGCCAGTTTAAATCTTGCATCATCCATACAGGAGCCATAGGCAAAATAATAGAAGGATGCCGGCTTCTGCTGCCACAGTCTATATTCCTTCCAGCAGCCGCTCTCGATCTCCTTCAGAGATGATGCCTTCTGCTTTGGTAAAGTGTATGTAACAGCCGCCACCAGCCCTTGGTCTGTCATGACATCGACCACCTGCTTGTCATACCCTTCCTCAAGAAAATCTATCTTATTCAGCGTGCTTGCGGTTACCTCGTACAATTCTCCATATACTGTGCTTTTCTCTTCTAGAACGCACGCAGGGTATCCTTGACCTGTATCATAGATTCTGCCGCTGATCCAAGCTGATTTAGCTAATGGCCTGCTATCTTTCATATACGCCTCGTGGTGCTCTTCATGCTGCAAAAGCGTCCCATATACAAATAAAGCTTTCACCTTCATGAAATCACGTCCTCTCGCCTTGCTGCTGTCTGCATTTTTGCCACACAGGTAAATAGATATGAAAAGCTGTACCTTTTCCCAGCTCACTGACCACATCCATCCTACCGTGATGATCTTTTAAAATCGCTGCACAGATGGTGAGGCCAAGTCCCGTCCCTTCTGTTTTCGTGGAGAAGAAAGGATCATATATTTTCTGAATATCCTCTTCAGACATCCCTTTTCCTTCATCTTGAATGGTAATTTTCCATTCGTTCATCACTTTTTCTGTTGATATGTATATGCTGCCGCCTTCGGGCATTGCCTCAATGGCATTTTTGATTAAATTAATGAACAGCTGCTTCATTTGATTAGCGTCTGCTAATATAGCGCCGGCATCCTGCTTTTTAAATGGCTGTTTGAGATCAATATTCGAAAGGACTGCATTGGTTTTCAGCAATGTAATGACCTGCTCTAACAGTCCATGAAGCTGAACTTCTTGAAAATGGACCGACTGCGGCTTTGCCAGCACAAGCAGCTCACTTAAAACAAAATCAATCCGTTTAATTTCGGAAAAGATAATGTCAAAATAATCGGTTCTTTCAGGATATTGTGTTTTCATCAGCTGCAAAAAGCCGTTTACTGAGGTCAGCGGATTTCTGACTTCATGGGCGATTCCAGCGGCTATTTGTCCTGCAACGGCTAACTTTTGCGCCTGCATTTGCACTTGTTGATTTGATCTTTCAAGTTCAAGCTTTGCCAGCTTTTGTTTTGTAATATCTGCAACTGTTCCAATACCTCCAGTAAACTGGTGCTGCTCATCAAAGTAGAGCTTATAATGAACGTCTCCCCATACTTTCTTTCCCTCTTTATGAAGAAGCTGCAGCTCGATCCGCCCTGAATCTTTATGCTCTTTGATGACAGATGACAAATGCTGAATAACTCTTTCTTCTTGATCAAAGTACTGATTGTACATCGTACCTAGACATTCATCTATGTCATAGCCGGTCATTTGTTTCCATGCTTGATTTAAGAAGATGATGTGCCCTTTTTCATCTGTTTCAAAGACAATTTCTTGCAAGTTATCTGTAATTCGATTCAGCCGCTCTGTCAGTTCGTGTGCTTCTTTTTCTCTCTTATTTAGATCTGACACAAGTAAATTCAAGCGGTCTACATATCCTGAGACAATCCAGATCCCTGCTAACACAACGACTGTAAAGGCTAGATCGAGCGGCCAATTAATTTGATAGCCGCCTAGATAATAAAAGAAATCCCAGCTTATGATTAAGATAAATGCAAGAACAGATAACACGATCCGCACTTGATATGTTTTGTTCAAATGATTCCACCTGCCGCCCTGAGATTCTTTGTCAATTGTACCATTTTCCACTTATTTTTTGAGGGAGATGGGGCATTTTTAAGGAACTTTTTTAAAGAAAAATAGCCTGTTCTCAGCACAAAGGAAGAGAGCAGGCTATTTTGATTACTTCTGAAGAGCTTCTTGCAGCTCTTTTAACAGCAGTTCTGCGCCTTCAGCGCTTAATGTAATTTGACCATTTCCATATTCATGGTTCTCTGATGTAATCTCACCAGTCATGAGACAAACGCCCTCTGGCTGATATTTTTTCAAGACGATTTTATCTCCATCTATAAAAAATTCCATACTGTCTTTAATAGCGATATCAAGTGCTCTTCTCAATTCGATTGGCATCACAATACGCCCTAGTTCGTCTACTTTTCTTACGACTCCGATAGATTTCAATTTCGTTCCCTCTTTCTTTCATTAGCTCAAGATCAATCTGTTTTTCACCAATTGATATATCGTAGACGTAAGAGATTCTTAAAAGGTTTCTCCTCTATAAAAATTTTTTTCATAAAAGAAAAAACAAAGGGAAAATTTATTGTGATTGTCAAAATGATACTTGAATTTTACAGATTCATTTCAAGGTGATCACAAACCCCCACAAATGACATCAACCCTCTGAACTTTTAAATGTAAAATTGTTTAAAACAGCAAAAATAGAGATTGGGTGAAAACATGTTTCAAAATGCCGAAATTGGAATTGATTTAGGAACAGCTAACATATTGGTTTATAGTAAAAATAAGGGAATTATTTTAAATGAACCGTCCGTCGTAGCAGTTGATACAGAAACAAAGACTGTACTTGCCGTCGGATCAGAAGCAAAAGAAATGATCGGGAAAACACCTGGGAAAATTGTTGCGATCCGTCCGATGAAAGACGGTGTCATCGCTGATTATGATATGACAACAGATTTACTTAAACAAATCATGAAAAAAGCAGGAAAAAATATCGGGTTTACCTTCAGAAAGCCAACTGTCGTTGTATGTACACCTTCTGGTTCAACGGCTGTTGAGCGCCGCGCCATCAGCGATGCTGTGAAAAACTGCGGAGCAAAACATGTGCATTTAATTGAAGAACCTGTTGCAGCTGCCATCGGTGCTGATCTTCCGGTAGACGAGCCTGTTGCGAACGTCGTAGTCGATATTGGCGGCGGAACAACAGAAGTTGCAATCATTTCATTTGGCGGCGTTGTCTCTTGTCATTCGATCCGAATTGGCGGCGATCAGCTGGATGAAGATATCATTACGTTTGTCAGAAAGAAATATAACCTATTGATCGGTGAACGGACTGCCGAGCAGGTGAAAATGGAAATTGGGTATGGTCTCATTGAGCATGAGCCTGAATCATTAGAAGTGCGCGGGCGCGATCTTGTGACAGGTCTGCCAAAAACGATCACACTTGTCTCTCATGAAATTCAAGGCGCCATGCGAGAATCACTTCTTCATATTTTAGAAGCGATCCGTGCCACATTAGAGGACAGTCCTCCAGAGCTAAGCGGAGATATTGTAGACCGCGGCGTCATTTTAACTGGCGGAGGCGCTCTTTTAAATGGAATTCAAGAATGGCTTTCTCAAGAGATTGTTGTTCCAGTCCATATTGCAGCCAATCCCCTTGAATCTGTTGCAATTGGAACAGGTCGTTCATTAGAAGTGATCGACAAATTGCAAAAAACTTTAAAATAATCTTCTTGTTCTACTTCTTTTTTTGTCATTTCGATCATATCGTGAGAAATGGATAAACGTGAAGGAGGAAGAACATGTTGCTTGATTTAGGTAAACGGGTCGTTGTCACAGTCATTTTAACGGGTATTATTTTAGGAGGAATGAGCCTGTCGTTTTCACATATGCCGCCTTCTAATGCACAGCCTGTGAAACAACTGAACCGCTAAAAAAGCCGCACGAAAGCGGCTTTTTTATTTTGGCTTTAAACGGGCTCCCCATTTTCCTTTTCGGTCATAAATCTGATATGATGAACATGACTAAAGGAGGGGTTTTTATGAGTTCATTTGAAAAACAACTAGATCAATATGCGAAGACCATCGTTGAAGTCGGTGTGAATGTACAAAAGGGACAGGAAGTCGTTGTATCCGCATTTACTGAATCTGCACATCTTGTTCGTCTTGTAGCGAAACACGCGTATGAGCGCGGGGCGAAAAACGTACATATCCGCTGGAGTGATGGTGTTCTCACCCGTTTAAAGTATGAACATGCACCGCAAGATGTATTTGAGCAATTCCCTGAATGGGAAGCACAGATGATGGAAACCATCGCAAAACGCGGAGGCGCTTTTATTACCATCCTGTCAGAAAGCCCTGACCTTTTGCGAGGCATTGATTCGAAAAAAATCGCTGCACAGCAAAAAGCTGCTGGTTCAGCACTACATACATATCGTCAATACGTTCAATCTGACAAAGTCGCTTGGACAGTCGTAGGTGCTGCATCAAAAGAATGGGCGAAAAAGATTTTCCCTGACCATACAGATGAAGAAGCTGTCACGTTATTGTGGGATCAAATCTTTAAAGTCGCACGCGCTGATCAAGCAGATCCAGTTGAGGCTTGGAAAAAGCACGATGCGTCATTAAACGAAAAGGTCAAAATACTCAATGAACGCCACTACCACAAGCTTCATTATGAAGCACCTGGCACAGACTTAACGATCGAGCTTCCAGAGCAGCATATTTGGGTGGGTGCTGGCAGCGTAAGTGAACGCGGCGTTTCGTTCATGGCCAACATGCCGACAGAAGAAGTCTTTACCGTACCGAAAAAAGACGGTGTAAACGGGACAGTCTCAAGCACAAAGCCGCTCAGCTATGCTGGAAACATCATTGATGAGTTTTCATTAACCTTTGAAAATGGCCGGATTGTGGATGTGAAAGCAAAAGAAGGCGAAGATATTTTAAAATCTCTCGTTGAAACAGATGAAGGCTCTCATTATCTAGGTGAGGTTGCCCTCGTACCAGATGATTCACCAATTTCTAACTCAAATATTCTTTATTACAATACACTTTACGATGAAAATGCATCAAATCACCTTGCCATCGGCAGCGGATATGCGTTTAATATCGAAGGCGGAAAAGAAATGAAACGAGAGGAATTGGATGCTGCGGGTGTGAACAGCAGTATTACACACGTTGATTTTATGATTGGTTCAAAGGAAATGAATATTGACGGAATCACAAAAGACGGGAAACGTGAACCGATCTTCCGAAATGGAAACTGGGCGATTTAATCAAAAAAAGACATCCACATTTGGATGTCTTTTTTTGTGTTATGCGTAAAGCTCTTCAAGTCTTTTTTGGATGTCTTGATCTGATAAAAACTCATCATATGTTGTTTGTTTATCGACGATGCCATTTGGCGTCACTTCGATAATCCGGTTTGCGACTGTTTCAACAAACTGATGGTCATGAGATGAGAAGAGCATAGCTCCTTTAAAGCTCATGAGACCGTTATTCAGCGCTGTAATGGATTCTAGGTCTAAGTGGTTCGTTGGCTCATCCAGCAGCAATATATTCGCTCCAGACAGCATCATTTTTGATAACATACAACGAACCTTTTCTCCTCCTGATAAGACACTTGCTTTTTTCTTCACTTCTTCCCCAGAGAAAAGCATACGTCCCAAGAAACCACGCAGGAAGCTTTCGCTTTGATCATTCGGAGAATATTGACGGAGCCAATCCACGAGATCAACATCGTTTCCTTCAAAGTATTCACTATTATCTTTCGGGAAAAAGGCTTGTGACGTTGTGACGCCCCATTTAAATGATCCGCTGTCTGGCTCCATTTCACCAGCAAGGATTTTAAATAAAGTGGACACAGCAAGCTCATTACGGCTTAAGAACGCAATTTTATCTTCGCGGTTCATAATAAAGCTGACATTATCCAGTACTTTTACACCGTCAATTGTTTTTGATAGACCTTCTACTTGAAGGACATCATTTCCGATTTCGCGTTCTGGTGCAAAATGAACATACGGATATTTACGTGAAGACGGCTTAATGTCATCTAAAGAGATTTTATCAAGCAATTTCTTTCTTGATGTCGCTTGCTTCGATTTAGAAGCGTTCGCACTAAACCTGGCAACGAATTCTTGAAGCTGCTTAATTTGTTCTTCTTTTTTCTTATTTGCTTCTTGGCTTAGTTTAAGCGCTAACTGGCTGGACTCATACCAAAAATCATAGTTACCGACGTATACTTGGATTTTTCCGAAATCAAGATCCGCAATATGTGTACATACTTTATTTAAGAAATGACGATCATGCGAAACGACGATGACGGTATTTTCAAAGTTAATGAGGAACTCTTCGAGCCACTGGATTGCTTGTAAGTCCAAGTGGTTCGTCGGCTCATCGAGAAGAAGAACGTCAGGCTTGCCAAATAAAGCTTGAGCTAAAAGTACTTTTACCTTTTCAGAACCGCCAAGCTCAGACATTTTCTTCGATTGAAGGCTTTCTGGAATGCCAAGACCCTTTAATAGGATCGCTGCTTCACTTTCAGCTTCCCAGCCGTTTAATTCGGCAAATTCACCTTCAAGTTCTGCTGCACGAATCCCGTCTTCATCTGAGAAATCAGGTTTCATATAGATCGCATCTTTCTCCTGCATCACATCATATAGACGTTTGTGACCCATGATGACGACTTTCAGCACTTCAAACTCTTCGTATTCAAAGTGGTTCTGTTTTAAAATCGCTAAACGCTCGCCAGGACTCATATGAACATCGCCCGTTTGAGGCTCAATTTCGCCAGAAAGAATTTTTAGGAACGTTGATTTACCAGCTCCATTGGCACCAATTAATCCGTAACAGTTGCCAGGAGTGAATTTAATATTTACTTCTTCAAATAGTTTACGATCAGCAAAGCGCAAACTAACATTATTTACTGCAATCATTTATTAATCCTCCATCACTCATTCATCATTATGAAGTATAACATGAATAACGTTTGATAGAAACGTCTCTCGCTAAGAACGAAGGCTTTTTGTCTATTATGATATAATAAACGGGAATGATTGATTGAAGGAGTTCGGGCGATTTGAGATTACTCACACTGATGGAATACTGTTTATTGATTTTCTTTATGGGCATTTATTTATCTGCAACAGGCTTTAATGCGAGGGACTTTGGCCTTTATATTGGGCTTGTCCTGATTTACACACTGGTTCACATCTTTTCCAAACGCTTTTTACAAAAGCGGGGAAAAGAAAACCAAAAGATCGGATTGTTTCGATCCGTTTTAGCCATTACCGGATCTGTGTTCGCTTCTGTTCTTGCGATTGTGATCATTGTGACGGTGCTCACACCAAATTAAAAACGACCCTTCTGTAAGGGTCGCTCGTTCAAGTACCTTTCTCTTGCCCATGAGAAGGTGCTTTTATTTTGTCTGTCGAATATCGCCAAATGGGAAGAAAACAAATTCTGATGTCCCGACAACCCGATCCTTTTCAATGAGGCCAAGTCCATTTCGGCTGTCCATGGAATTGAGTCTGTTGTCCCCCATCACAAAGTAATCGTTTTTCGGTACTTTTACTGGACCAAAATCTCCAGTTAAATGCACTTCATACTCTTTCGCATGCGCCTTGTTCTCTTTTAAATAAGGCTCATCTACTTTTTTTCCATTAATGTAAAGCGTATCATCCTTCATTTCAATCGTATCACCTGGAAGGCCGATTAACCGTTTGACATAATGAATCTTCTGACCATCTTTTCCATTAATAATCACGATGTCACCGCGTTTCACACCACCGAGATAGTTAATGGTTTTGTTGACAAACAGCTTTTCCCCGTCATGAAGTGTCGGTTCCATTGACTCTCCTTCCACCACATACGGTTCAAATATAAACGTACGGATGAGCAAGACGAGCGCAAGTGCGATTAAAATGGCTTTGATCCATTCAAATAGTGAACTTTTCTTCTCTGTTTTGGCTTGCTTCGCATCAGATTGAATTTCATTTTCGTTTTGTTTGTTTTCTTCGTTCAAAATACTGCTTCCTCCTAAGACTTTCTGCTAAAAGACTTGAAACGTGAATTGAATAACTTTACTTTATCATATGTCATTTAAAAATTCACAAGACAACCATCTAATTAGATATTTTTTCCTAATTCACTGATAATTAAACAAAAAGAAGCACCGTTTTACACGATGCTTCTCTTCTGCATTACGCTTCTTGTCTGACTGGTTTTTTCAAAATACCCAGTAAAATCGCTGTCACAACGGCACCGATTAAGATGCTGATGATATAAAGAACTGGATGATTTGTTACCCAGAAAACAAATAGTCCGCCATGCGGTGCAGGAAGCGTCACTCTGAAGAATTCCGTTAATCCGCCAGCAACTGCTGCACCAATAACAGCTGAAGGAATCACACGAAGAGGATCTGCCGCCGCAAATGGGATCGCTCCTTCCGTGATGAAGGCAGCTCCCATGAAGTAACATGTAATCCCTGCTTCACGGTCACGTTTTGAGAACTTATTTCTAAAGATCGTTGTTGCAAGTGCAATACCTAGTGGTGGAACCATTCCGCCTGCCATAATCGCAGCATGCGGTGCATAGTTGCCAGCAGCAATCATCGCAAGACCAAATGTGTAAGCCGCTTTGTTAATTGGGCCTCCCATATCAATTGCCATCATACCAGCTAAAATAATACCCATTAAGACAAGGTTTCCCGTACCTAATGATTCAAGCCAATGTGTTAATCCGTCCATCACCATTTTCACTGGTGTGTTGACAATATAATGCATGATAATGCCTGTGAAGAAAATACCGAACAATGGATACAGCAGAACCGGTTTAATCCCGTCGAGTGTCTGCGGTACGAATGTGAATACTTTTTTGAGCAGCACAACAATGTAACCTGCTAGGAAACCAGCAATCAATCCGCCTAAGAACCCTGCACCTGCTGCTGACGCCATAAAACCACCGACCATACCTGGCGCAAAACCTGGACGATCTGCAATACTCATGGCAATAAATCCAGCCAATACCGCAACGATTAAGGCAAGCGCATTATCGCCGCCAATTCCTTTTAAGACAGCTGCAAATGAATTAAATGAAGGGTCCTTAGGATCTGCTGAGTTAATGCCCCAGAAGAATGAAATCGCAACAAGAATACCGCCTCCGACAACAAATGGAAGCATGTTACTTACACCACTCATTAAGTGCTTGTAAAATCCGCTTCTTCCTTTGCCAGATGATTCATTTTCCTCTTTAGAAGAACTGCCGCCTGAACCTTTATAAATCGGCGCATCTTGATTGATTGCTTTTTCAATTAATTCCTGTGGACGGCGAATACCAGCTGTTACAGGGACTTCAATGACATGCTTGCCTTTAAAGCGTTCCATTTCTACTTGCTTGTCCGCTGCCACAATGATGGCTGGTGCTTCTTCAATTTCTTTTGCTGTAAGGGCATGTTTAATACCGCCAGAGCCGTTTGTTTCAACTTTAATGTCAACGCCCATTTCTTTTGCTTTTTCTTTCAAAGCATCTGCTGCCATAAATGTATGGGCAATACCTGTCGGGCAAGCGGTTACCGCTAAAATTTTAGCAGGTTTTCCTTCTGCAGCCGGCTCCTCTTGAACTTCCTCTTCTTCTTCATCATCTTGATCATGTGTATTGATGATCTCAATGATTTCATCTTCAGTCGCCGCTTAGCTGCTTTCGAATTTCTTCACGCATAAGAAGTGTGGATAAACGAGAAAGTGCCTCTAAGTGCGTGTTGTTTGCGCCTTCAGTTGCGGCAATCATAAAGACAAGATGACTCGGCTGCGCGTCTAGTGATTCATAATCTACACCAGCAGTTGAGCGGCCAAATGCAATGGCAGGCTCTTTTACACTCGCTGTTTTAGCGTGCGGGATGGCAATTCCTTCGCCAATACCAGTAGAGCTCTGTTTTTCACGATTGATCACAGCTTCTTTGTAGCCCTCTTTATCATTTAACTTGCCTGCTGTATCTAAAACAGTGACCAGCTCTTCAATGACTGCTTCTTTCTGCTGGCTGTCTAATTGAAGCTTAATGGTATGCTTCGTGAGTAGTTCTGTAATTTTCATGATGACTCCTCCTTTAAATGCGTGTGACTTTTACTTGTGGTAATAGTGTGTCAACAAGCTCTTTTGTGCCAAGCTCCTCAGAAAAGGCTGTAGCGCTTCCTGAAGTAACACCAAGCTTAAATGAATCTTCAATTGAAAGGCCTTTTGAAACGCCGGCTAAAAACCCTGCAACGACTGAATCTCCTGCTCCAACTGAATTAACGAGCGTTCCCTTTGGAACATTGGATTGATAGATTCCTTCTTTACTGAATAAAAGGGCACCATCTCCAGCCATGGAGACGATGACATGTTCAGCACCTTGTTCTAACAGCTTTTTCCCATAAGGAATTGCTTCTTCTGCTGATGAAATACTCGTCTCAAACATTTCACCCAGTTCATGATGATTTGGCTTCATTAAGAACGGTTTCATGTCTGCTGCTTTTTTTAACGCTTCGCCAGAAATATCAAGAACAACTCTTACACCTTGCTCTCTGCAAACTTCAGCAATACGCTCATATGTGTTATGAGGTAATGAAGAAGGAATGCTACCAGCTAAAACCACGACATCTCCTTCAGTCAATGAAGAAAATTGAGATAGAAACGACTCAAATTGCGTTTCAGTAATTGATGGGCCGAGTCCGTTGATTTCTGTCTCTTCACCTGTTTTTAGTTTCACATTGATTCTTGTATCTTCTGACACCTCGTGAAAGGCTGTTTGTAATTGTTCGTTCTGTAAAAAATCTTGAATATATTTGCCTGTAAATCCACCAATGAATCCAAGTGCTTTTGATTCAACACCGTGACGTTTTAATAGCCTTGAGACATTGATTCCTTTACCACCTGGATATTTTTGATCATAGGTTGAACGATTTAAACCGCCGACTGCAAAATCCTCCACGTGTACGATGTAATCAACTGATGGGTTTAAAGTAACTGTATAAATCATGTTTTCACTACCTTTATAACCGTTTTTTCATGGTAATTATCGAATGAATCCTCTTTTGCGTCGTTTGTGATAATGGTGGCTTCCTGTAAACTAGCAAAGGTTGAAAACGATATTTCGCCAAACTTCGAGGCATCTGATAAGATATAGGTTTTTTTCGCCTGTTTCATGGCTCTTTTTTTCATGAGCGCTTCCTCTGGATCAGGTGTTGTAAAACCCGCCTCGGGATGAATGCCGTTTGTCCCAACAAAGCTTTTGTCAAAACGATAATTTTCCATCGCTGTCAAAGCTGCGGCTCCCACCATGGCTCCTGTTCGATGTTTCACTGATCCGCCTATCAAGTAAAAGGTAATGCCTTTTCTCATGAGTGCTTCAATGTGCATCACACCGTTTGTCACCACGACAATATCTTGATCTGGATCGATATATTCAATCATTTGCTGTGTGGTTGTACCAGCATCTAAATAAATACAGTCACCTTGTTTTAAAAGAGATGCCGCTGCCTCTGCAACCAATGACTTTTCTTGAAGGTTTTTGGCAGATTTCTCAAATACATCTGGTTCAAGGCGAATACTCGAAATCTTGGCTGCTCCCCCATGAACCCTTTTAAGAAATCCTTTTTCTTCAAGGGCTGATAAATCTCTTCTAATTGTAGATTCAGACGCATCCGTCATCATCGTTAAGTCCTGTATTTTAATGACATCATTTTCTTCTAAGCTGTCAATAATGAGTTGATGTCTTTCCGGTGTTAACATGAGAACACCCCTTTTGAAAACGTATTCATTTTGCGCGCACCTTTATTGTAATCGCTTTTTTCAACATTATCAATACAAAACAATCAAATACATTCAATAACTATCAAAATCTTTCACCATGGTCATCTTACCTTTATATGTACCATTTGTAAACTGAAAAATATGTGACATTAAGATGAAAGTCATGATATTAGCATTTCTATCATTTTTTATTTCATTCAATGGAACTAAAAAAAGCTTCTATGCGATTTGCATAAAAGCTTTTGATGTGTAATGAAGGCAAATGTAAACCATTTGTATGCTTTTTTCTCCTCCGAATCATTCATACCTGAGCGATTCAATAGGGTCTAGTCTCGCTGCTTTATTCGCAGGAATTAACCCAAAAACAATACCAATGAGCATACTAAACAGTATGCCTCCACAAACCACTTGCCAAGATACGAGAGACGGCCAGCCGGCAAATAGTGATACTAGCGAAGCACCGCCTAATCCAAGTGCAATTCCCATCAGCCCGCCGATGAGTGTTAAAACGACAGACTCAATTAAAAACTGAACGAGAATTTGTGCCCTTGTTGCGCCCATCGCCTTTCGAATACCGATTTCTCTTGTCCTCTCTGTCACAGAAACGAGCATAATATTCATTACACCGATGCCGCCGACAAGTAAAGAGATTCCGGCGATTGAGCCAATGATCGTTGTCATAACGGACGTTATTTGACCGATCCCCTCTGCGATTTCTTCCATATTGATCATTTCGTAAGCATCTTCTGTATGATGATTTTCATTTAGTATGACAGCCGCGCTCTTTCCTACTTCCTTCATTTGATCCGCATGTGCGACTTGAATAGACAACTTATCATATTCATTCATACCAAATGTGGAGGTGAGCATCGCAAATGGGACATATATTTCATTCATATCAAATGAAAACATCCCTTTCTGTTTTGCTAACACACCGATGACTTCAACTGGCTGTCCGTTCATCCAAATCAGTTCACCTAATGCCTTTTGTCCATTGAATAATTCTTTTTGTAAGCCATCCGAGATGAGGGCAGCTCTTCTGCCGCTTCTAAAGTCAATATCTCTTAAATTCTGTCCTTCTGCGATTTGTAATGAATGTACATCCGTATACCCCTCATTTATGCCGTTAACGGTCGCATCAACTGTTGTATCTTGAAATCTCAGCTGCATTCCTTGTGCAGTCGAGGAAGCGACCTGCTTCACCCCATTGATTGTCCTAATGCTTTTTATGTCTTCCTCAGTAAATGAGGCTTCGAATAAAGCATTTGGATTTGCATTTAACTCTTCGTCAGAAGGCGTATATGTCATATCAATGGTATTGTTTGGACCTGAAATCGATCCTTTTAACATTTGCTCACCGCCTTGACCGATCGCCACGACTGCAATGACTGATCCAACACCAATAATAATCCCAAGCATCGTTAAAATAGAACGTAATTTATGAGCTAAAACCGAATTCAGCGCTATTTTGATATTTTCAAAGAGTTTCATTCATAGCGTCCCCTTGTATCCATCTATCTTCAACAAGCCGTCCATCTCTCAGAACGACCGTACGGTTTGTATACGCAGCTATTTCTTCTTCATGGGTGACAAGCACAATCGTTGTCCCTTCCTCATTCAGCTGTGTAAACTGTTCCATAATTGACATGCTTGTTTTTGAGTCGAGCGCACCAGTCGGTTCATCTGCTAAAATAAGCTGAGGCTTATTGACAATCGCTCGTGCAATTGCCACCCTTTGCTTTTGTCCTCCTGACAACTCACTTGGCATATGTTTCATTCGATCTGCCAAACCAACCTTTTCAAGCGCCAATTCCGCACGTTCTTTTCTTTCCTTTTGACTGATCCCAGCATAAATCATTGGCAGTTCAACATTGCGCCTCGCATTTAACCTTGGTAGGAGGTGAAATTGCTGAAAAACAAATCCAATGGATTGATTTCGAATGACCGCAAGCTCTTGATCCTTTGCTGCTGACAGCTCTGTACCTTGAAAATGATATTGTCCTGTCGTCGGGCGGTCTAAACAGCCAATAATATTCATTAATGTTGACTTTCCAGAGCCGGACGGGCCCATAATGGACATATACTCGCCTTTCTCAATGACAAGATTCATGTCACTTAATACATCAAATGTTTCGTGTGCGACCTCATAGCTTTTTGTTACGTTGGAAAGCTGAATCATTCAGCATCCACTTCCATTCCGTCATACATATCATCTGCTATATGAGCAATGATTTGATCCTCTGCCTTGACACCTTTTGTCACTTCAAGATCATGACCTGACGTTTCCCCTATGACCACTTTTACTTTTTTCAGTACATTTTTTCGAACAACATAAACGTATTGTCCATCAGTCTCTTTTTTTACCGCTGTTTCAGGAATCGTTTGCGCTTGGCGCTTATCTGTTTCAATTTCCATGATCATTTTAAAACCAGGCTTCGCCTCAGGTTTCTTTCCCTTTATTTCAACTTCAACAGGATATTGAACCGTTTGATCGCTCGAAGTTGTTTCGGCTGCATTCTGGACAGGAACAGCGCCCACTTTTTTCACGACTCCTTGCCAGCTCTTCCCGCGAATGACATCAGACGTTACCTTCACTTTTTGTTTCTTTTTGATTTTGATGGCATCATACTCTGAGATCAAACCCCGCACAATCATTTTTTTCTCATGACCAATATGGATGATCGGCTGTCTTTCTTCCGGCCCCCCTGCCCCGGCCTCTTGCTCAATGGAAATGACTGTTCCATCAATTTTACTATGTACGGTTAAATCTTCTATTTGCGCCTTTACTTTTTCTTGGCTGATCTCTGCTTGCTTTTGTTCTAATTCAGCCGCTTTCAGTTCTAATTGAAGCTGATCTCGCTCGCTTTTAGCATTAGCGTCAGATCCGCCTGCTTTTTTCTCATCTAATTCACTCAGCCTTTTTTGCAATTGTTCCAGTTTTAATGTACTTGACTCAGCTGCTAGTGCTTGCTGCTGCTCCTCAAGCTCCAGTTCCTTGTTTTCATATGTAAGAAGCGGCGTACCAGCCTTTACCTTTTCCCCTTCTTTCACAGCAATTCCCTTCAATTTCCCCTTTTCCTCTTCTTCATAGATGAACTGCTCTTCAGAGAACGAAAGTGTCCCGGGTGTCATCACCGTAGATGTGATTTCTTTCGGCGTGAGTTTGACTGTTTTAATCGCTGCTGTAGAAGCAGGCTTTGCTTGGTTTTTCGCAATATTAAATCCAATAAATAGTCCAATCACAATAATGAAAATAGATCCGATGATGATTTTCTTTCTCATAAAAACCTTCTACCCCCAGCTTACTGATATGTTAATTGCTGTTCCTATATATTGAAAAATTAACGATAAGATATAAAAAACGCCTATAATCACCCAAGAAATTCTCGGTGATATACGCCCAACTTGGATGAATAAAAAGCCTGTTAAAACAAGATTCCAGATTACAAAAAGATCGATATTGGCTAACACCGCCTGCCATGGACCAGAAATTCGAATGAGCGCGTTTAACGAGGTAACCGTGATGTCTTTTGGAACATGAAAAAGGATGACTGCCAAATGAGAAATAATCGTTCCAATGATCGTCACGGGCGTAATGAACAGGACCGCTGAAAACAGCTGCCGAAATGATGCATCACCTTTCGCTAAAAATACGATGAACTTATATATAGCTGCATTGATGACAATGCCAAATACCAGGCCAATGAGCGTCACCACATAATCAACAGGTACCGGCAAACTTAAATCTGCCCACATTCCCTTATTTACGTGCTCAGACAAATAAGTCACAACGACTGTTAAAATAAGCACACAAGATAAAGGCCACCAAACAACTGGATGTTCCCATACTCTATTCAGGTGCTCTGATGGTCTTGTGCTCACTCCAATGATCGTAGGTTTTTGCATGTTTTCTTTCATCAAATGTCATCCTCTCTATGTCAAGCAAGTATGCAAACGCACAATGACGCTCTTTTTCTTTCTATTTTATCAAAAGATTGCCAATAAGTGATCGATCATTTAATTTTCTTATTTTCGTTGAGAAAAAATTTTATCTATTATTCTATTTTCACGAATGAAATCCTTCAAATGACCTCATGATCCGACCATATTCATATCCAGAATCGTGCTTTTACTGACTTAAAAACATTTTATTAAGTAAACAATATGTCTTTCGGAATAAATATCCTTTTCTTTTGGATTCGCATGGTCTTACATAGACACAACAATTTTTTGTTAAAATAATCCTAGTAATTTCGGCAAATCCCGGCTTTATAGGACTATGAATGGTTTCTTTTACAGAACAAATAAGTCTTTAGTATCAATACTTTCATATTAAAAAATTAAAAATAAAGGGATTTTACTTGATCAAAAGTTATTTTTTCATATAATGTAAAATAGAGGTAGGTTAAATGATAGTGGAAATGGAGTCAAGTGAATGTTAAGAGAAAAATTGAAAATGCAATTGATTTTACTGTATGAAAAGGAACAAGAAGCATGGCAATACTTTCGAAAGGAAAGAGAATCGATTTATCATGAGCTCAAATTACTTGATATGAAAGAAAGCAGACCTTCTAACGACAAAATATACTACGCTGCAAGATGTGTAGATATTATTAAAGAGAAAAAGGGAAGCATTGTGAGCACAAAAGAATTAAAGGAACAGCTTCAAGCTCAAACAGATTTCAATGTGAGACGAATCAGCGAATTGTATGATCTCATTCAGCAGCTCGATCCTCACATTTCTAAAGCAAGAAGGGGATGTTTTATTTACGAAGATCACACCCAAGCACCTCTACAAACTTTTCACACATAAAAAATTGGTTACAGCCGGGTGGCCATAACCAAATCCTCTAATATCTATTATCCACCACTTACAGGAGGAATGAGTGCAACAGTGTCCCCGCTACGCACTTCAGCATTTCCCCTCGTATATATTTCGTTGACTGCAACCATTACATTTTGTGCAGCATCAACACCATATACCTCCTGTAATTCTATTTTAATCTCATCAACCGTTGTTTGATCTTTTTGAATGATGATTTGTTGTTTACCGGCCTTCTCAGCAAGGCCGGCGAACAATAACACATTAATCATGCTGATCACCTTCTTTTTCTGCAAGTTGAAGATGGCTAGGTTTACCTTCTGGATATGAAACCGTTTCGAGCTGATCACCTATCCAGGCCTCTCCATCTTCCCAATATTCTTTTTTCCAAATAGGAACGATTTCCTTGATTCGTTCAATAGCATATTCATTGGCTTCGTAGGCAGCCTTCCTATGAGGAGACGAAACGGCGATCACAACAGCAATATCGGTTATCTCAAGTGTTCCAATCCGGTGCACAATCGCAGCTTCAGTGTCAGGCCACCGATTCTTCATTTCTTGTCCAATCTGCCTTAGCATGTTTTCCGCCATTGGTATGTATGCTTCGTAGGTTAAACGCAATGTTTTCTTGCCGTTTGTCCATTCTCTGACCGTCCCGATAAACGTTGTAATAGCTCCTGCCTTTCGTCTTGTCACATGCTGAATCAATTCGTTTACCTCAATCGGCGTTTTTGTTATTTTAAAAAGTTCGCTCAAAACGTGCCGCCTCCCTTCAATAAGTGAAAAGCAAATGTCATCCCGCGCTTATCAAAAGCTGAAAACACAGGAAACGGGTAATTTTCGGTTAATGGATCCTCTTGAGAAAAATAAATAGCTGTTTGTATATTAGAAAGAGTTGAAAGGTCAATAAGCTCCTCTTCATTCTTGACACAAACGATTTTGCGATAAGGCGCCTGTTTGTACCCCTCTATGAGAACAGCGTCTAACGGAAGATGCTGACACATGTTGAGCAGCTGCTCTAACGTGATGTGCTGCATCGAAAAGTGAAATTCGCCCTCCCCTTCAACACCTGCGGCATATGCTCCTGCTTGTACATATCGCTCGGTATCTTTTTCTTTGAAAAGACGATCTGGTGTACCGCCATGTCCATGGTGTTTAAAGCAGCCTAGCTTCAGCCCTTCACATTCAGCCAGCTGACAGAGCTTTTCGATCAACGTGGTCTTGCCGCTATTTTGATAACCGACCACCTGTAATATGCTTAATCTGTCATCAAGCATGGAGACCCACCGCCTTTGTGCTGAAACAGCAGAACATCAACTTGATCACCTGCTTGAAAACCTCTTGTTCCCCCAGGCAGCACGATGAAACAGTCAGCCTCTGCAATAGAGGTCACTGCACTTGATTTATCAAGACCTGTTGGAGTCACACTGATCTGACTGCCAGTGAATTGAAGGGCCGCCCTGACAAAACGAGTGAACGGATTGGCTTTTGGAAAATCATGTGTGAGTTTCGCCTCAGCAAAAGTGGAAAACGGATTTTCTTTCCTATACCATTTATAAATGATCGGTTTCACAAATAATTCAAAGCCCACAAAACAGGCAGCAGGGTTTCCGGACAGCCCAAACAGCAATTGACCATTCGGCATTGCAGCCACAGTCGTCACACTTCCAGGTCTCATGGCTACTTTATTAAACAGGACCTTGGCTCCCAACTTTTCATAAATGGCAGGCAGAAAGTCAAAATCGCCCACTGACACACCACCTGTTGTGATCAGAATGTCTACCTTGCTCATGGCTGCTTTTACTGCATGATAACTTTTGTCAAAATCATCGGTGACTCCGCCTAAATCAAGCGGCTCAGCTCCGGCCTCAAGTACTTGCGCATAGACCATACTAAGATTACTATTTCTAATCTTGCCGTCCACCATGGCATCACTTACTTGAAGAAGCTCTGTGCCTGTTGAGATAATGCCAATCACCGGTTTTTTGACAACTGGCACTACCGCATATCCGAATGTCGCCAATAGAGCCGTGACGCCAGGAGTGACATCTGTTCCTTTTTTGACCATCACGTTTCCTTTAAGTACTTCTTCTCCTTGACGAGAAATATTGTCTCCCTTTTTCAGCGGTCTTTTCAGTGACATGAATGATTTGCCGCCTTTTTCAAAAGTCTTCGACAATTCAATCATGATGACGACATTTGCGCCATTTGGAATTTTTGCTCCTGTCATAATACGAATGGCCTGAAAGGGACCGATGGTTTTTGCTGAGACCATTCCTGCACCAATATGATCAATGACCTCGAATTCAACTGGATGCGCACTTGACGCTTCTTTTGTATCTTCTGCCCGAAGTGCAAAGCCATCATACGGAGAACGATCAAATGCCGGAACATCATGGTCTGCCAAAATATCTTCTGCAATAAACCGTCCAAGGCTGTCTTTTAAAGGGACCCATTCTATTTCTCCATGTTTTTCGTATTGGTGGACTTTCTTTATGGCCTCTTCTACTGGTATTGGCTGCCGTCTTTCCATCACACATCACTCCTATATCCCTAGCAGTCTTGCTAGTAATGAATTGGCTTCTTTTTCATCATTTGTTCCATGGATTAATGCACGTCCCCCTTTGAAACAGACCATTCGGTAGTTTTCGTAGCGTACATGGATTAAGAAGTCGTTTACTTCCACCTCACATAAAGATGAGAGCCGCTCTTTTATATGCTGAAATGATAGTTTTGCTAAATCCTTCGATACAATTTGAACGGTGTCACGTCCGCAAAGGACCGTCGATTTTTTACGCTGATCATGTAAATAAGGATAGGTTCTTGCCGTGCCGCAAGTTGGACAGGTCTTCTCTTTAGTGCGAGATAAATCCATTTTAAATGATGTAGACTGCCAAAGATCAAACGTGACAAATTTCCGCTCGATTTGCTCTTCATGACCAGTTAAATATTTGAGTGCCTCTGTTTGCTGATAAGCAGAAACCATTTGAACGGCAGGTGAAATAATCCCCGCTGTATCGCACGTCAAGCCGCCAACAGGCATTGCCGTGAACACACATGATAAACATGGCGTTTTATCCGGCAATATGGTCATATACATCCCCTGACTGCTCACACAAGCGCCATATATCCAAGGCGTCTTCGTTTCTAGTGATAAATCATTCATCACCATTCTTGTCTCAAAATTATCTGTTGCATCAATGACGATATCTGCTCTCTGAAATAACGGCCTTAACAGCTCCGCCCCTGCATCTTCAATCAGGGCGTGTATCGTCACTTCATGATTGATCTGCTCGAGACGTTTTTTTGCCGCTGCTGCTTTTGGCACATGTGCGTATGCATCATGTTCCGTATACAGCTGCTGCCGCTGTAAATTTGAAAATTCCACATAATCACGATCGACAATCGTCAGCGTACCGATGCCAGACCGAACAAGCCCTTCCGCAGAGGCGGTACCAAGAGCACCGGCTCCAACGATCAGAACATGACTTTCAACCAGCGCATGCTGTCCTTTTTCCCCAACCGGAGGGAACAAGATTTGTCTTGAATATCGGTCATTCAATGCTGTTCTCTCCTCACCGTTTTTTATGTATCATATCATACCGTTTTCAGGTAAATCGCTTCTTTTATTGATATTACGAAATTCATTTGATGTCACGTTCAGTTCTTCCTCTGAAACGATACGCACTTGAAGCTTTTGAAGCAAGTCCTTGACGGCAAATTGATTCTCTTTTAAACACGCGCGAATAAACGGCAGAGAGCGGCGGTGATAAAGCGCAAATAAAGGCTGTAATCTGCCCTGAACAAGCGGGATAATGGCATCTGCGTGCTCGCTGCAATAGGACGATAATACTTCCGCCGTTTCCTTCCGTATGAAAGGCATGTCACATGCCGTAACTAAATACCATACTGCCTCTTGCTTTTGCATCGCCGTATATATGCCGGCAAGCGGTCCGCATCCGCGCACCTCTTCATCATCTAACCACACACTTTGTTCACCTCTTGCTTTGAAAAAAGGAAGAAGCGACGGATGGCTGATGATAACTGTCTGCCCTTCTAAAAGCTGCTCTTTCACATGCTCATATAATGGTTTCCCTTGATACATATGACTTGCCTTTGGCTCTCCAAAGCGTCTGGAAGCGCCTCCAGCTAAAATGACATTCACTACGTGCATCCTCTAAGTCCTCCTTTGATATGGTTGTTCTAATCGCACTCCTTTCGCATACTTTATTGGTAACATGAATAAGGAGGGTCTATCGATGAACAGGCGCCATGCTTCTCCCCTATTCCATGATTTATCTCAAGAGAATTTATACTTAAAAGCTGAAACTGCCAAATATCAACAAATGATCTCTGATTTACAGTCCTCATATACGTATTCTAAAAATAAGAAGTTAACTCAAGAATATCATGAGATGAAAAAGGATTTCACGCAATTAAAACAACAATTGGATGAAATGACCAATGATCAACACGATGCTGCCTCAAAAATACAGGAACTCTCCTACAGCAAATCAGAATTATTACATAAAATTGTCCTTCTCCATGAGATGCTGCAAAAGGAAACCTATCATAGAAGAAAAGAAACCGAAGAAAAACACAGGCTGCATTTGAAAGTTGTCAAATATAAGGAAATCTCTCAACAATTAAATGAGCGGATAGAGGATCAAGATAAACAGCTTGCAAAAGAGGAGAAAAAAGGAAATACTTTATCCGCAGTGATTGAGAAGCTGCAGCAAACATTGAGCGATAAAAATGCAGAGTTTCATGTATTACAGGAAGGCGTCAGACACCTTCAAGAGCGTTTTTATGAAACACAAGAGAAATTGCTGCAAATAGAAAAAGCAAAAGAAGCGATTTTTTACGAAACGCTCACAAACTATCAAAAACAGTTAGCAGAAAGCGAAGAATGGATCGCCTCTCATTTTGCTGATATTGACCAGTCAGAAAAAACAAATGCACAGCCATTCTCACGAGACCGGATCCTGCAAACGACAGAAGAAATCGAACCGATCTTGAAGAAACTCAACGAACAAGTTCAAACACTTCAGGAACACGTTGATGCAGTGCAGCGTAATGGAGAGGTCATGACAGTCAAAATCGACAGCTTCAAAAAACAGCGTGATCACCTGCCCAAGGAACGCAAAATTGTCTATACAGTTGATCAAAAGAAGTAATTCTCGAAATAAAAAACTGCTGGCTTTTACGCTCAGCAGTTTTTTATTTATTCGTCTTCTGTTTGAATGTCGCCTTCTAAAATATACTGTCCGCGATAAGGCTTCTTCACTTCAGGGTACATTTTAATTAAGCTTTGCATAAACGTTGTCATATTTGGGATTTCAAGACCGCTCTCTTTTTCGATCTCTTTTTGAAGCTCTGAGCTTTTAATCGCTGCATTATGACGTTTTAACGTTTTAATCGCAGCTTCACGAAGCTTCGCTGCCTTAGAGCCAGGACGAGCTGTGCCTCTTCTGCGTCTTGTCGATCCTTCAGGAATACCTACAGGTGCACCGTTTAGCTGTCCTGTTCCTAAAGATGATGATTGTGTTTGTGCCGGCTGCTGGTAGCTTCTCATTTCTTGCGCAGCAAGCTCAGCTAATACAGGCAGTGAATCCGTCTTTCTCTCTGTACGTACTTCTTTTTTTGTATCTGACACTAGACCTGTTCCTTGACGGTCTAATTCTCTTAATTTTGCATAAATCGCATCTCGCTCAATTTGATATTCACGGATGACCTTTACTTCTGCCTCGTTTAATTGTTCCAATCGTAAACGTAACGCTTCCCTCTCATTAAACAATGGATTTCCCCCTCATCATATAAAAAATATTCTATAGTAAATATTAGATTAGAAAACTAATTTTATCAACTATTTTTTTATCATTTTACAGTTTGCTAACAGATAGGTATTTTCAACTAAAATTTTGCCAAAGAGGAAAAATCGGCACCCATTTCATTGCCACTATAGGCTTTTGACAAACCTTAAAATATTGTAAAAAAATTGAATAAACGCTTATACTACTTGATTTATATAGTTATTTACCTAACTGAAATTTCTTTTGTGCAAAAACGTTCTGAATAGTAAAAAGTTAAAATCTTTACATTTTCATTTCAAAACAAAAATGTAAATAGGTCGTTATACCTTTTTGTTTCAGGGATATTTTTTAATAAACTCCCTCATTTTCTCTTTTCTTAGGAATAACACCTACATAAAAGCTCATCCGAAGCCATATGCTTCTTATTTTTGTCCATGAAAAAACCCCCATTTATGGGGGAAAAGCTTATTCTGCAGCCTTTTCAGACTCAGAAAGCACTCGATTGACACGTTTTTCAAGCATTTTCATTCCGCTTCCGCCGGCTTGGAAATGGCGTAAAGCACCTGTTTTATCAAATACATAATATGCCGGTACATATTCGTTTTCAAAGGCTTCTGTTAAGTGATGATCACTGTCCACAAAGATTGGCTGCGTGATTTCATGCTCTTTCGCAACTTCTTTGATTTTTTCTAGATCTAGGTCATCCTCTGAACGAGGCATATGAACTGCCACAACGTTTAGTTGATCCTTGTATTCATCACGGAATTGATTGACTTGAGGCATTGCCTCTTTACAAAGATGACAGCTGACTGACCAGAAATGAATCAATGTTGGTTTGACACCAATCAAATCTTCTTTTGTTACTTCTCCATTTAACCATTCTTTTGCACCAGTTAGTTCTGGCATTGGTTGACGTAATTTCATTATGAAGCGCCTCCATCCATTGTATGTGTCGAAACAAAAAGGTCTAACATCAGTTAGACCCTCCTGTTTCTTCAGTTATCAATTAAAGTGTTTTTTGACCAGGTTTCCAGTTCGCTGGGCAAAGTCCACCAGTTTGTAATGCTTGAAGAACACGTAATGTCTCATCTACATCACGACCGATATTGTTGTGGAATACTGTTTGGTATTGCAGTTCGCCTTCTGGGTTAATGATGAATAAACCGCGAAGAGCAATTCCTTCTTCTTCGATTAAAACGCCGTATTCTCTAGATACTGTGTGGTTAGTATCAGCAGCTAACGGGTATTTTAATTCACCTAGACCATTATCTTTACGGTCTGTATTAATCCAAGCAAGATGCGTGTGGATTGTATCAGTAGATACACCAATGATTTCTGCATCTAAATCTTCGAACTCGTCATAACGATCGCTCATTGCTGTAATTTCAGTTGGGCAAACAAATGTGAAATCCATTGGATAGAAGAAAAGAACTGTCCATTTGTCATTCTTCATGTTTTCCTCTAAACTTACTTTACCAAATTCCTTGTTAGCAAGTACTGCTTCCATTTCAAAACGTGGAGCTTGTTTTCCTACAAAACGCTCTGCCATATGTAAATCCCTCCAAAAAATAATATCTTTATACAGTCTTCTTAGCTGTATATAAAATGAGAATCAAAACTTAAAATTCTCATTTAGTTAATAACTTCACAATTACAATTATAATACTTATGCGATTTTTAGTCAATATTAATTAATAATAAATTTAATTAACGATTTGTCACAATTCCTGCTCTACTTATCAAAAGTTTAACATGACTTGCATAAGGGAACAAATGATTAGCTTCTCTTTTAGAGCATACATAGAAAGGTTTTGAAGATTATGAGAGCATTTCAACAAGTAGATTGGGTTTCCATTATCCTCAATAGCAGTATGATTTTGCTAAAACTAGTCGCCATTTTTGCCATTTACTTTATCATCAGAGCCATAGGAAACAAGATGATTAAGCGCGCCTATTCAACATTCGCTGAAAAGCATGAAGTCTCTTTATCAAGAGCTCAGACACTGCAAAGTTTGACGTTAAATATTTTCGCCTACTTATTGATTTTTATTCTAGTTGTGATGATCCTCGACTTATTTCATTATAACCCGACCGCTTTGCTGGCAGGTGCGGGCGTTGTGGGACTTGCGATCGGTTTTGGCGCTCAAGGGTTAGTGAGTGATATTGTGACCGGATTCTTTATATTATTGGAAAAACAATTTGATGTAGGAGAATATATAACGGTCGCGGGCTTTGATGGGATTGTCGAACAAATTGGCCTAAGAACCACGCAGCTTCGAAGCTTTGACGGCACCCTTCATTTCATTCCAAATCGCAGCATACTGAATGTGAGCAATCATTCAAGAGGGACGATGCAGGCACTCGTTGATATTGAGCTGTCACCGGATGAAAATGTGGATCAGATGATCACAGCCCTCCAAGCTGCCTGTGATGAGGTGCGGGAGGAAACTCCGCAAATTATCGAAGGTCCTCAAGTTGTCGGCGTAGAGGCGTTCGGTTCCTCTTCCCTTGTGCTGCGCATCATAGCGAAAACTGAAACAATGGAGCAATGGCGAGTGGAACGAATCTTGCGCAAAAAAATGAAAGAAGTACTCGATATAGAAAAAGAGCAAAAAGAACCGGGATCATAATCTACCGGTTCTTTTTCTTGTTTTATTGAACACGCTGTTCTACTTCTTGACAAATTTCATCAGCCGTCATACCTGATGCTGTAATAACAGATGCCTTTGTTGTTGTGTCTGAAATGCCAAGAACATTTGAATCTAGTCCTGTGACGACATAACAGTCACACTGATCCATTTGCTGTTCATTTTGAATACGTACGACATCATACCCTTTTTGCTTCAATAGTTCTTCTACATCGGATAAAGATTGTTCTACACCAATTCTTGTCATAATCAAGAACACCTCCTGTTCATAAGGTGTACAGGAGGCAGCTCGATTATTCATTCGCCAGCTTGCTTTTTAAAATAAGCCGTCATGACATTCACAGCTGTTTCAATCGCGTTTTCATCAGGCTGGAGCTTTGCATGGTGCAGGCCGTATTCTGAATCGACCCCTAACCAAAACATGAAGCCGGGATACTTTTTCAGCATGTACCCAAAATCTTCTCCTGTCATGGCTTCTCTGCATTCAATCACATTTGCTAGCCCTTCTTCGGCTACATATGACATAAATTCCTCAGTCAAATCCTTTGAATTGTCCACTTCGTAATAAGATGAAGGATATCGAACGGTTGCCTTGCATTCGTAGCCAATTTCAATGCCTTTTGCCAATGCTTCAATTCTCTTTCTCACCTTGTCCATAGACTCTGGGGATAATGTGCGAATGGTACCGTCAAGCTTTGCATGCTGCGCAATAATATTTTGAGCCGTTCCACCGGTAATTGTACCGACTGTAATGACCGCACTATCAAGGGGGTCGACATTACGCGAAATAACCGATTGCAGCTGACCTACAAGTGCACTTGCAGCAACAACCATATCATTGGCTAAATGAGGATATGCAGCATGTCCGCCTTTTCCTTCAAGCTCAATCACAAGCTCACTCGTATTGGCAAATAACAAACCAGGCTTCGTAGCAATTGTTCCAACAGGATATTCAGGTGCGATATGCAGCGCTGTAATAAAGTCTGGCGTCCATTTTTTCAATACATCACTTGCAAGCATCGGTTCAGCTCCGCCTGGACCTTCTTCTGCCGGCTGGAAGATAAATAATACGTCTTCTTTAATCGGTTCATGGACGAAATGATCAATGATACCAAGTGCAATGGTCATATGAAGGTCATGTCCACATGCATGCATCTTTCCTTCATGCACAGATTCAAATGGATACCCCGTTTCCTCAGGAATAGACAGCCCGTCCATATCTGCACGATAAGCAAATACGCGCGTTGGATTTGTTCCCTTCACTTTCACAAAAAGCCCAGTTCGCCACGTTTCAATCTCAACTCGATCTTTTGAATAGGTATTAAGGTGCTGAATGAGATACGCTTGTGTTTTAAATTCTTGGAAACCAAGCTCAGGGATTTGGTGTAAATCTCTTCGAATGGATATTAATTGCTCACGATTTAACAAGTGAACTCACTTCCTTTCTTCTATACGAATAAGACGTGGATATCTCATCCACGTCTTTGTCTTCAGCTGCGAATTATATGAATTAAAGCTGACGCAGTTCTTGTTTGATTTCAGTCTTACCTTTTGTTTTCTCATCAATGTCTTTGATTTTCTTAGCAGGTGTACCTGCTACAACTGTGTAAGGCTCTACATCGTTTACAACGATTGCACCAGCAGCTACTACTGCACCTTTACCAATTGTCACGCCTTCTAGAACAACAGCGTTCGCACCGATGACAACGTCATCTTCTACAACAACTGGTTTAGCAGACGGCGGCTCAATGACACCTGCAAGAACAGATCCAGCACCGATATGACAGTTCTTACCTACTGTCGCACGGCCGCCAAGCACCACGTTCATGTCAATCATCGTACCTTCGCCGATCACAGAACCGATATTAATAGAAGCACCCATCATAATGACTGCATTATCACCGATTTCAACTTGGTCACGAATGATTGCCCCTGGCTCAATACGGGCTTTAATGTTTTTCAAATCTAACATCGGAATTGCAGAGTTGCGGCGGTCATTTTCCACGACAACATCTTCAATTTTATCTTTGTTAGATGCTAGCGCTTCTTGAATTTCGCTCCACTCACCGAAAACAACTCCAGTGTTTCCTGTGATGAATGTTTTTGCATGTTCACCAAACTCAATACCTTCTAAGTCACCTTTGATATAGACTTTGACAGGTGTTGATTTTGTACTATTTTGAATAAATGAAATAATTTCATTAGCGTCCATTTGTTTCATGTATGTATGTCCTCCTCTTAATTTATACTTCATTACTGTACCAAAGGAGTGTTTTAATGACAAGTGAAAGAGTCATCTCCGCAATGGAAAATAAAACAAGCGGGACCGATTATCCCGCTTCTTGCTGGTGAAGCTGAACAAATTGTCTGCCAAAAGATATTAATTCGTCTTCTTCCTCCCCTTCTGGATTCAGCTCAATCTTAACTGAGGGCAGGACAATGTCACCGCCAAGCTCCTTCACTTTTTCTTCAATTAGGTCAACAGCTCCGCAAAAATGTTCGTAAGATGTATCGCCAGAACCAAAAACTGCAAATGCTTTTCCCGTTAAATCAAGCTCTTCCATTTCTTCATATAAATCAATAAAATCATCCGGAAGATCGCCATCTCCCCATGTATACGCACCTAACATAATGTGCGAGTAATCATTGAGCAGCTCGGCATCAATATCCATCGCTTCATGCCGGTCTACGCTGGCTCCTGCTTCCGTTATACCTTTTTCAATTAAATCTGCCATCGCTTCTGTATTTCCAGACATCGTGGCATATACCAATAAAACCTTTTCTGTCACTTTTTCTTCCTCCTTATCAATGAATCAATGCAGGCTCCTCATATGGCCTGACAAACTTACTTTCATATAAACCCGCACAGAAAAAGTTTTCGTTTTGATTGGCTACACGAAAACCATGTCCTTTGATCGTATCAAACCATTTGAGCTCTTTTTGCTCAATATCAAGCTGATACACTTTAGAAAATCCGTGTTCGTCTTGTGAGGTGGTCACATACACAATGCCATTATCCTCTGACACATCCAAAAATGATTCTTCTCTAGCAAAGGCCTGTGATTGAATATCATGCAGAATATTTGTATGTAAATCTAAAATTTGAACAGATCCTTTTTTGCCTTTTTTTGAACCTAACGCACAAACAAGAAGATGTTCATGACAGAGCAACATAGAAGCTGTCATGCGGTGCTCCTCTCTGTTTAGAAGAAAAATCTGTTCTCTTTGCAAGTCATACACCCATATTCCTCCGTGAACCTCATGAATCTGTGTTCCAATATAAAGATGGTCACCTGCAGCACATAAAGAACGAATGACCGGCGGATGATTCACATGAGCAAATGGCTTCATAATTTCCCAGGAAATTCCGAAATCATTTGACACATAGATACTATGTTTTCCATGCGCACATACAAATCCATCTTTGCGTCCTGTAATAGACCAAACGACTGCATTTGTTGGAAATGAAGATAACGCCCATGTGTTGCCTTCATCTCCTGATCTAATTACTGTGCCATTTTCACCAACACCGAATAAATAAGGGCCAATATAGCTGATCGCATGGATTTTATGCTTGAGCTTAAACAGCTGCTGCCATCCGCTCTCCACACTATAGTGAAAAATACCTTCACGTTTTACAGCAACAAAGTATCCACCGCTTTTAGATGCTGCAACGGCTGTTGCTCCTTTATGAAACATGATTTTCAACTCGTTTCTCAGATAAAGCAGCCCACGTTAAAAAGCTCGCAGCAAATTCCTGACAGCACGCCACATCTTCATCTGTATCCGGTGCAAGCTCCATTTTTAATGTTTCAGGAAAAACAGATGCACCCGTTGATTTCAGCATGTCATGGAATGTATGGACAGCCTCGCAAAACTTCGGATAGCTGTAATCACCCGATCCAAAGACAGCTGCTTTGATGTGGCTAAGTTCAAGAGTAGAGACCTCTTCATAAAAATCCTCTGCTTCATAAGGCAAATCTCCATCACCCCATGTATAAGAACCAATGAATACGTAATCGTATGAGGAAAGGTCTTCTGCATTCGTATCATCAAATTCCATCATTTCTGTATCGATCCCTTTTCCTTCAAGTGTTTGCTTTAAGATCGCTGCCATATCTTCCGTATTTCCAGACATACTCGCAAATGCAATTAGTGCTTTCATCTATCGGTCACCTCATCTAAATGATAATCATTTTCAATTATTATATGTACACTTTAAATGATAATGATTTTCATTGTCAAATGATTTCATAAAAAAAAGTACCTCCTAATTCCAAGAAGGTACTTACACGGCATCATTCTCAAGCATTTCTTTAACCACACCGACAAATGCTTGCACCTGTTTTAACTGAAAAGACGCTTCATAGCCTAGCAGCCATGTGTCACGGCCAATTTGCTCTCCGTTCACATCAACAAGCGGTGTTTTATAAACACTTTTTTCGTGGTCATATAAGGTAACAGAAGGCAAAATGGCGTAGCCGATGCCGTGGTAGGCCATTTGTTTACATGTTTCAATTTGGTCTACTAAAATCGTCTGCTTTGGAGACACTTTAAACTTTTGGTGCCACCAGTGCTGGATTTCCTGATAATACGTGCTGTCGCTTTTAAATTGGATAAATGGCCGCTCTGTCTTGATTAATTCATCTACGTCCTTGATCACGGAATCGACTAAATATAAATGATCTGTCATCAAGTATTCCTTTGTCCCCTTCCAATCAGGGTTACCGCGAATGATTCCTATGTGCACGTGATCTTCATACAAGCTTTTGAGCATTTCACTGCTCCAGCCAGTAACGAGTGATACTTTGGCATTTGGATATTTTTCAACATACCGTTTTAACACCTTTGGCAGCCAGTGCTGTCCAATAATCGACGCCACCGCAAGTTTGAGTGTACCGTGAATATCACCCTCAAGTTCATCAATTCGCTCTCTCACTCGATCCTGTTCAACCGTCACCTCTTTTGCAAATTGAATAATCTGTTCACCTGCCGAGGTCACAGTCAGCCCCTTTTGTGAACGAAAAAAGATTTTGGTTCCCCATTCCTTTTCGATCGTCTGCAATCTTTGAGATAATGCAGGCTGAGAGACAAAGAGCCGCTCTGAAGCCTTTCTCATATTCAATTCTTCACTTAGCACAACAAGCATATGTAATTCCTGAAGCTGCATGGGCGTCCCCTTTCTCTCTATAAGTTTTTCTTATTTTATATGCTCATTATATAAATTTTAACTTATGAAGGCAAAAAAAATAAGCTGGGCTGCAGCTCATTTTTTTGCGGAATGAATGACCTCATTTAAGCGCTTTAATACAACTCGTCGAGTAAAAATGCCTTCAAAGACCTGCTCCTCATTTTCTACACAAACAAATCCATTATTCGTCACTGCGTGAACGCCTTTTAGTACAGGATCTGTTGTTTTAAGTCTCGGAATATCCTTCAGCATGACTTCTTCAACCTTCAACTGATCGAGCTTCTCGAATTCGATTCGTTCTAAACCGAAGATTTTATCCATAATCATATTCGTTCCAATTAACCCGTGTAAATGATAAGAAGCGTCTAATACCGGTATAGCTGTATATCCTGTTTTTGTTAGAACCAATAGGGCATGCTCAAGGTTATTTCCAATTTGAACATGTGCGACTTTATCTGCATCAATCATATGCTCGGCTACTGTGGACTCAAGCAATTGAGTCGGTTCTATCTCTATCATGTTTCTTCGACCCCTTTTCTCTCAATCATCAATCATACATTCCCCATTACGATTAAGCATAAACTAAAACGAATTTTGTCGAAAGATTTTTTTCTGCATAAAAAAGATACTCAGCCCCCGAGTATCTAATAGAATGTTAAACCAATATTAATTCTCAAACCTTACTCTGTCATACAATGTGATCAATTGCTTATACGTATTGTCGTCGACATTTTTTGTTCCACATTCTATATCATTGATCTCACTGCTTAGTAATTCGACAGCATATTCCTGATTCAGCAATACGTTTAATAATAGCTTTTTCTCTTCTTCATTAAAACGATTTTCGATGACGCTCATTCAACATCAGGCCCCCTGTTTCATATATGCTTTTATATTGATTAGCAGGCTTTTGAATGTCTGCTTCCTCTCTATACAGCTAGAATAAGGAACTAGAATCGAATCGTCAACCGCACGTTTCGACAAGGTTTGGAGAAAAATGACGGAATTTATTTTGTGTATCGATTGGCATAGCAAAATGCTGCATATGAGTCGGGTTTTATTTTTGCTTCAATTCCCATAGCTGTGATCATTCCGGTCATTTCCTGAATCAGCTCTTTCGTACTTCCTTTTTTGCCAATATCCAGATGGGCTTCAAAACGAAGGTCTGCCCCTTCCTCAGCAAACGGAAGAAGCAAATCCATCAGTTCTGTTAAAGGCCCCTCAAGGATGTCTGCACATACCTTTTGGCTAAACGCTGTCTCTAATGAAATTTTTTCTCTAAGACTTTGCACAGGCCTCTCGATCACTTGTTGTGTGAGACAGCCCCATGCTCCTTTGCCAATCCGGTGGAGATGAATTGCAGTCATAAATGTTGTGACATTTTGATTGACCTGAGAGTCCGTACCAATTGATAACACATAGGCGGATCTAGGGTCTTTTCGAATAAAGTCTTTCATTCTCATGACGACATCAGAAAACGCTAAATGATCTTCAGAAAGATTGTAGAAAAAAGAATCACTCACAGAAAGGAACTCCTTTTTAATGGTCTCTTATCCGAAAAATGCGCTGATTGATCATCTTCCATTTGTACATATCATCTATGATGATCCATGTATGCTGCCGCAATAAACGAAGGAATCCTCAGAAAAAACATTTCATACGATTCAGCTTAGGATTGTAGAAGCTCAAAAATCTCAATCGAAATCATATCAATGTTGTCAAATGGGAAAGTATTTGGCTTATCCCCTTGTTGAAAAACAGTCAATTCAAACGTTTGATTCTTTTCGAAATACTTAACACTACAGATTTTCTCACCGTTCACTTCGAAATAACGCTGTGCCGGCTCGTTTGCAGCTTCTGCTGTCTCTTGAAGACTTTGCAGCCTTGTAATGATACCCATTAATTGTGACATTCTAAAAAAAGACTCCTTTCAAAAAAACAACTCAAGATGAACCCGTATTGATTATACACAAGTCCTACAAAGCATCATACCATAAAGTGTTCTCAGATGATATTTTTCCTCTTGAATTCAAAAAAAGAAAAAGAATCTGTTTTTTTAGTTTGAGTCTTTTTTCTCATCTCATGCACCATGATTTTTATAACCCAGCAGATCTCATCAGCCGTTTCGCAATTTCATCAAAATCCTCTTTTGAAATGCCTGGAGCAAACTCTTCCGGTAATTCTCTATAATCTGGCACAGGTGCACCTTGCGGGGTGCCCTCAATGACTGTCAGCGGCTTTCCATCAATCGGATGGCTCCCTTTCCAAATTTTATTAATATCCTTGTAATCCGTATCACTAAATGTATACAGCTTTGTATGAACATTCTGATCTTCAAATTTTCTCGCTGAGTCAAAGTATTTGTTGTCGAGGTTTGGGATTGGCAACATCTTCCCCACATCTACTCCTGTAGCGACTTCAAGTGCCTTTGCATATGCCACAATATGCACGCCGCCCCTGACAAGTAAATAACCGATCATCTCTCTTGCTGTAGGATGGTCCGTCATTTCATATACGCGCATTTTGTGCGTACGTGCTCCGCATTCAAGAAAGAAATTATGGAGAAGATCAAGAATGAGGTTGCCACTTGAGAACACATTCTCTCCGGTCCAAGGTTTTGCCATTGAATCAAACGGATAGCCTGTTTGGGCTGTTTGAATAAAATGCTGTGTATTTCGTTTATCGACAGCTGCCTTCATCGGCGTCGTATCTGGGTCCCCGCCATGGGTGGTTCCTGTAATCATGAGATTGATGGCTGTGGTTACAAGCTCAACATGACCGAATTCTTCAGCCGTAATACTGGATACGAGGTCATAAAACGGTTTAAGTTTTCGTTTTCCTCTAAAGTTAAAGGATTGAAACATGTAATTATTTAATGTGGACATTTCACCGAATTTTCCGCCGAGTAATTCTTGCACAGCAGCGGCACCATTTGCATCTGGGTGATCTGGCCTTGGCAAATCAATGAGCAGCCGCGTGTCACGTTTGATCATGATGTTTCCCTCCTACCGTCTAACTATCATCACTTAAGATGTATGGAAGGTTTGGGCTGTCCTATGCATGAAGGGAAAGATTGAAGCACAAAAAAAACTTGGCGGGGGTAGCGCCAAGTTTTTTGGATCTTGATCTGATAGAGGGGTTGGGGAACAGAGAGTAGCTTCTCTCTATAACTAAATGATAATGATTATCAGTTTCATTGTCAACCATTTTTTATTTCTTTTTTCTATCAAAAAAAGCAGCCTTCAAGGCTGCCTTTTTTTGATAGAAAACTTTTGAAGTCTAGGAAGGTCGAGTACCGGAGGAGCGGAGCGAATTATACATTCATGAGCACTGGCACATAGGACTGACAATGAATACGAGGGTTTGTCTTCACGCCGCGTCTTCAAATTAATCCATCTTGCTCATATAAATAAGCATACGGAAGGTCTATAAACAAATACATATCTCCCTCTAAAGGATAAGAAAACGTACGTATCCTCTCACCGGTTTCTAAATCACTGTAAATATCGCTGAAAAATCCTTTTCCGCTAATTCTCATTTGAAGAATATTTGCTAGGAAATAAGGACGCCAGCTCCAGTTTTTTTCGATATACTCCGGCTGAAACAGCCATTCTTCTTCTTTTTTGAACACATTTCCAGTGATTTGAAAGCCTTCTTCATTACACATATAAATTCGGAAGCTGCAATCTGTTAGTTCGAGTGCCAGCTTTTGAATGAGCTCATCATTTGTGCTGCACGATTTCTTTAAAGTCGTAACAGCTTGATGAATTCGTTTATAGAATGTTTCAGAATGTTCGTAGACCGCTTGCAGCTTCTTTTTCTCATGGGCAATAAATTGCTGGAATTCTTCTCTAAGCTGATCTTTTCGGTGGCTTCGGTCGATTAATTCTCCTGCAGGCTCATGAAGATAGAACCCTTGAAAATATCTCCCGCCATTTCTCCAAGCATACTGCAGCTGGAAATTTGCTTCAATATCCTCATAAATTAAGGCTGCTCCTATTTTTCTTGCAAGCAATGAAATGCTGTACAAGACATATTCATAGGAAGGAGATGGAGCCGATGCCTTTAATGCCTGTAAATCTATTTTTAATAAATCGGGTGAAAGCAAGGCAATCCGGTCCAGATTACTGCTTTCTTTTTCTATATTTGAGACGGCGATTTTAATCCCATATGTACGATAATACGTTAACGTATGGTATAGCTGTTCAATGTCGCCGCTAAACGTATGCTCTGCAAACTCAATAACAAACCGGTTAAGCTGAATGCCCCGTGCTTCATATTCCTTTAAAAGTTCTAAAAAGCTTTCTCCATGATCCAGCATGAGGATATTGGCATCATGATTAATAAAAATGAGCAAATCGTCATCTGCAGTTGTGAAGAGATCAAGTGCTTGAGTCAATACTTTGTGATCTACTTCCAATTTATATTCGTCAGGAATAGATGAATCCGTAAAGAAGGAGCCTAGGCTGACCGTTTCTGACTCAAGCTTCATTCTTCCTAGAATCTCATAGCCTATCACTTTTTGCTCTTCCGCACTGAATATTGCTTGATAGTGCGGGAAAACATCTTCAATATTCGTTAAAATATCCAATGGATCGACCATTTTCATCACCTGCTTCTCTCTTTGTGTGATTATACCACATCAAAAGCAGGTCTTACATCGTCAATCAAAATGGTGATTGGTTGAGCCATTGTCCCCCATCCATCGTGATACAATCTCCATTTATATAAGACGCATGCTCAGACAATAAAAAGCTCGCAAGCGCTGCAATTTCCTCAGGTGTGCCCAGTCTGCCAAGAGGAACACTATCTAATGTTCTTTGCGCTGCCTCTTCAGATTCCCATAGTTTATCTGCACCGCCTGTTCTCTCAATTGGACCTGGTGCGATCGCATTGACGCGAATTCGATATTGCTTCCCCCATTCCACAGCCAGCGTTCGAGTGAGAGACAACACACCGGCCTTTGCTGCCGCCGAATGCGCCACGCCTACACCAGCACCCCATGCATAGGTGGCCACCATGTTAATCATACTTCCTCTTTTCTTTTGACGAATCCAGTAATTCCCCACTGCATGGCTGCAAAAAAATGTACCATTTAACACAATATCAATGACAGCCTTCCAGCCGTTAGGAGACAGTTTTTCTGCTGGCACTAAAAAGTTTCCTGCTGCGTTGTTAATGAGGGCATCGACATCACCAAATGTATCCACTGCAAACTTGACCATTTGGTCAGCATCCTCTGGGTTTCGTACATCCATTTGGAAATAAGCGACCGATCCGCCCTTCTGCTTCATTTCTTTTGCCGTTTTTTCCAGCGTCTCTTCCGTTCTACCAGTAATCACGACATTCCAGCCTTCAGCTGCCAAATGAGCAGCCATCGCCTTCCCCATACCGCTTGATCCCCCTGTGACAATCACTGTTTGTTTCGTCATTTGTTCTCCCCCTCTGTGTCATTTGAATGACTATTCATTCATTATTGTCTATCATATCATGATTGACCCTCGGTGCACCATATGGGAGATTATCCAAATATGATGCTATACTTAATTTTATTTATAAAGGAGTCTTATATGAAGCAGCTTTCCCGCAGACAATTTTTAAAAGGAGCAGCTGGTGCGAGTATTCTCGGTTTTTTGGCTACAAGTTGTGGATATGGATATGCCAGGTACATTGAGCCGCGCATGATCGATACCGTGTCACTGACCATTCAAGATGCTCAGCTTCCAGCTTCATTTGACCAGTTTAAAATAGCCCAATTTAGTGACGTTCATTTGAGTGATACATTCGCTGCGAAGAATCTAAAAGCCATCGTCCAGAAAATCAATGCTGCATCTCCAGATCTCATTGTGTTCACAGGTGATCTCGTTGATTTTCAAGCATCCTCTGAAGAGCATGAAAAAGCGAAGGCTTATTTGAATAAGCTTCATGCTCCGTTCGGTAAGCTTGCCATCTACGGAAATCATGACTACGGACCATTTGGCGTGGAGCTTTATGAGAAAACAATGGAGGCTTGTGGATTTACTTTATGTAAAAATGATGTGTTTCTATTAGAAAAAGATCATGCGCATATTCAGATTGCTTCACTGGATGATCTCATGATGAGCGTGCCTGATTACGATTTGATCAAACGGGAAGTATCAACTGATTTATTTACATTACTGCTCGTCCATGAGCCTGATGCCGCATTAGAGCTGAAAACCACACCTATTAACTTGCAGCTTTCCGGGCATACGCATGGCGGTCAAGTGCAGCTGCCTTTCTATGGACCGATTCTCACAGCACCTTACGGCCGTACATATGTAGAAGGTTTATACGGCAGTGATCAGCACCGCATCTATGTCAACCGTGGACTTGGAACAACGCGGCTGCCGCTTCGGTTTTTAGCCAAACCCGAGTTAACCTTTTTTACCTTGACATCTCGCGTATAAATAGAAGCCAAACCGCCCTCTCCTGCATATGTATAATCAAAGATCTTTCTCATGACAAATGTTAGGAGAAACCTTACGGGGCCTGATTCCGTCCATATAGTATGTCAAGCGACGGCATCACGGCTTCTTTTATTTGAGTAAAAGGAGTGTGCTTTGGTGCTTCGATACACGGTGAAAAGCGGGGAAACCCTTGCTTCTATAGCACTTGATTTTCGAACAACAACAGATGCCTTAAAGGCTGCAAATCCGTCACTTCAAGCTCGCGAGCCCGAACAAAATGAGGTCATCATTATTCCTGGTTTGCCGGATCCTAATACGATCCCTTACCGCATCTTTGTTTCGATTTCAACGAAACGTCTTGTTTTGTTTTCTGGATCACAGCTTATTCGTTCGTATCCGATTGCAACAGGGAAAATTTTAAATATGACACCGACAGGTTCTTATTATATTGTCAACAGACAGCCAAACCCAGGAGGTCCCTTTGGCGCTTATTGGCTGAGCCTCTCAAAAATTCATTACGGCATTCACGGTACGAATAACCCGTCTTCAATTGGTAAAGCTGTTTCTAGAGGATGCATTCGCATGTATAATCAGAATGTCATCGAGCTTGCTTCACTCGTTCCAAACGGAACACCTGTGACCATTAGCCAGTAGATGAAATCAATTGTACGAATGGTTAAAATTTTATATGATATAAAGTGGGATCTTCAGGTTAAGGAGCGTATTTATGGATATTTTTAAAAACAGAAATTTTGTTCGTCTCTTTTTTGCGGCACTTGCTTCGCAAATGGGGACAACAGTAGGCAATATGGCGTTTGCCTTTTATTTGCTCGACCATTTTAGTCATCAGCCCGCATACGCCACATTGGCTGAGCTTATGTATTCTCTTCCTACTGTCTTTGTCTTTTTTATGGTCGGTGTGGTCGCAGACCGGTTTGATCGTAAAAAAGTCGCAGAGAATTGTGATTGGATACGAGCTGGGCTGACGATTGTATTATTCATCGTTATTTATTTTAATTCACTGCCACTTATTTTCTTGATCTTGTTTATTCGAAGTGCCATTACGAAATTCTTCTATCCAGCTGAAGCTTCTCTCGTTCAGGCCATTTTAAATAAAGATCAATATGCAAAAGCCGCTGGCTTAAATCAAATGCTGTTTAGTTTATTTATGGTATTTGGCGTTGGACTCGGTGCCATTATGTATAAAACGATTGGTCTTCACGGTGCCATTACAATTGATTTAGTCAGCTTTATTATTTCAGGCATCCTGATTCGTTCATGTAACATTCCAATTGAAGCGCGTCAGCCAAATGGACAAGCTGGCTGGAGAGGCATGACCATTAAAACGTCTCTGAAAGATTTTAAAGAAGGCATACTGTATATTTTAAAAAATAAATTATTGGCTTCTTTAATTTTTGGCTTTTTTGTTTTCGGTCTAGTCAATGGCGCATTTGCCGTTCTTCCGATGTTTACAATGAAATATGGACTTTCACCAGACCATTTTGAGCTGCATACATCCTTCTTTACAATTGCGATCGGTGCAGGATTGCTCGTTGGAAGCTTAATGGGCTCTGTCCTCGCTAAGAAGGTAAAGATGCAATATCTCATGTCGATTCCAATTCTGGTCGCAGGTATTTTGATTTTTGTCCTTGGTTCTACCCATACATTATGGTTGTTTTATGTCACATCATTTGTCATTGGTACATGCATTGGCCCAGTCAACATTGTCATTGGCGGCTGGCTGCCTAGAATCGTCCACCCTCGCCTGATGGGCCGTGTGTCAGGATGGGTTGATCCGCTTACTATGTTTGCTCAATCGATGACATTAGGTCTGATTGCTGTATTATTTCCAAAACTCATCACAAATGTTTCTTATATTTATTACGGAATGGGCTTTATTATTTTACTCGTTTTCCTTTTTTACTTCATTACACTGCCAAAGTTCAGCAGAGAAGCTGCCGACTTAGACGTGCAGCGTGAACTAAAGGGTCAGGGAGTTCAATAAGTAAATAGTAAAAAGGACTTTCTTTTCGGGAAAGTCCTTTTTGCATGGCTGAAACATCCTTCATGTCATTTCCTCTGCCCATAGAATCTGTTTGGAGCATGCATAAATAAATCACATATACCTCGCTTTACTACCCCCCTCCATCCAATTAGCACTTCTCGTTTTGTTTTGTTGATCCATTTTTTCTTGTTTTTCACAATAAAATTCCTTTACATCATTAAACGTTTTATAGTAGGATAGTCAGGTTGGAGGTGAAAGAAATGCTAAAAAGTTACTATTTTATTCATACAAAGAATGAACAAGGACAGTTTGTTGTACATACAGAAGATTGTGCATTTTTAGGTGATGCTGCAAGCCGTACATTGATTGGCATGCATATGAATGGGGAAAGCGCCATGGGCGAAGCCAAACAAATGACGAATGAAACGGACTTTAATGGTTGTTTTTATTGCGCTTATTCTATTCATACAAAATAATTCATCTGCTTACATCATATAAAAAAATATCATTTGAGAAACTACCCATTTTAATAAATAGGTAGTTATCATGAACTAATAGTTCACTTTATTTATATTTCATTCAGTCAATTCTTCTTATCATTCCTTCTATTGTTCAACACCCATCCCTCTCATTTTTTCGGCTGATACAATGCCAAGAATAAAATCATATAGACAATACAAGCTGTCCCTATCCATTGGAAAAGTCCGAATGGCTCTTTTAACCAGAAAACAGTCGTAACGACTGCTGCAAGGGGCTCAACACTTCCAATTAAGCTCGACTCTTTTGGTGATAAGTATTGCAAACTTTCTATGTAAAACCAAAAAGCGATCATCGTTCCAAATATGACCACAAATAATAAATAGACATACGCTTCAAAAGGTAAATGAGTGAGATTAACCTTCCAAGGAGGATGGATCAAGCTAAGGACGCCTCCTCCTATCAGCATCGCCCAGCCGACAACCACTAGAGAATCGAATTGTTTTAACAGGCTGATTGGATATAACGTATAAAACGAGAGCGCCACAGCCGATAATATTCCCCAAATCACTGCCGCAAATGGAACGGTTAATGTTGAAATAGAACCATTCGTCAATAAGAAAAACATGCCTGCTAAAGCCAATACCACTGTGACTAGATCTCTTCTAGTGAAGGTTGATTGCCTGCGAATGACCAAATACACGATAATCATAACAGGGGCTGTATACTGAAGCAGCGTTGCCACAGCAGCATTTCCATGTTGAATGGATGCCATATAAGTATATTGAACAGCCAGCATCCCCATGAGTCCAAATAGAAGGATTTGCATCGCTGTCCTCTTCTTTTGCCACACACCCATCAGATGTGTTTTTTCTTTTGTCATCACATGAACAAATAAAAGCAATCCCCCTGAGATGAGCAGCCGGACCGTCACAAGCCAATTGACATCAATCCCATATTGCTGAAACAATTTTTGTGAAATCGTTCCTCCTACACCCCAGCAGATGGCGCCTATGAGTACAAGTAAAATGCCCTTTCTCCTATTCATTTTCATTCTCCTCAATTCTTAACAAATCATGATAATATAGTTGATAGTAGTTCACTTTGTTACATATTGATATATTAATTGAACATAAAAATAAAAGAATATTGAGGAGAATTATGCACAACCATCATTTTCTGATTGACTACAACCTGAAAGAATTAACGGAGCATTCCACGACAACATGGCCTATTGCTCTTTATCATACGAAAATTCGTCATCATAGAAGCGGCTATATTCCTCTTCACTGGCATGACGAGTTTCAATTTGTCTTTACTTTAGAGGGTGAGGCTGAATTTCATATCAATGAAGAGACATTATATGTAAAGCAAGGAGATGGCATTTTCATCAATAGTGGCTGCCTGCACATGGCAAAAGATGCGAATGGGACGGCATGTACTTATGTTTGTTTAAATGTCTCTCCCTACTTCATCACAGCGAATGAATTATTCACCACTTTTGTCCATCCTTATATGCATGCGAGCCAGACACCTTATATTTTACTCAACCGAAAAGATCACTGGCCTAAACATATTTATCAATGTATTCAAACCATTCAACAATTAATTGATGAAACTCCAGTCTATTATGAACTTGAACTCAATATTCAGCTCATCACCATTTGGAAAAGCTTATTACAAAATGGCTTCCAAATGAAACATGATGCGCGTAAACACGATAAAAATGAACGGATGAAACACATGCTGAATTGGATTCATCAGCATTATCATGAAAAGATCCTTCTCCAAGATATTGCTCGTGCAGGACAGCTTAGCCGCTCAGAATGCTGCAGATCCTTCAAAGACATTTTAAAGAAATCACCTATGCATTATGTAAATGAATATAGAATTCAGCAAAGCCTCATCCTGCTTCAAGAAACGGATCTCACTATCACAGAAATCGCTTACCAAGTAGGCTTCAACAGCACAAGCTATTTTATCAATTTGTTTAAAAGAATAAAAAATACGACACCTTTAGCATATAAAAAATTAAAACAGCTGGATCTTTTCCAGATAAAACAGGTAGAGGAAAACTGATGGCAGATAGCTTGTTTACTAAAAAGCAGAAGGTGTTTTAGACCTATCATGAATGGCAATTGTAAATACAAGCGATGAGAATCCCATCGCTTTTTACAATAACTCTATTTGCAATTTACTAATAAAAACGTATAATTTATACTAAGCACAGGAAGACGAAAGACAAAGGAGAGAAAAAATGGACGATTATGCTCATACTAAAGACATAGAACCTACAGCAGAAAACATCGCAAAAGCCATTTATACTGTTAACCGCCATGCTAAAACCGCACCAAACCCCAAGTTTCTTTATCTTTTGAAAAAACGCGCGCTGCAAAAACTATTGCAAGAAGGTAAAGGAAGAAAAGTGGGCCTACATTTCTCTAACAATCCCAAGTATAGTCAACAACAGTCCGACGTGCTGATTGAAATTGGAGATTATTATTTTCACCTGCCACCAACGAAAGAAGACTTCGAATTTTTGCCACACTTAGGAAATTTAAATCAATCATATCGCAATCCGAAAGCGAATATGTCATTAAACCGAGCAAAGCAAATACTTCAAACGTATGTCGGTTTAAAAGAAAAACCTGCCGCCACAAAACAAAAATCACATTACACAAAGCCCGTCTTCAAACGTCTCGGGGAAAGTTATTTTTAAACAGAAAAAACCACTCATACCGAGTGGTTTTTTCGTTTAGATAATAAAATGATCGACTTTTTCAATCAGCTGATGAATTTCTGGTTTACTGATTTGATCATCTGCCCCGATCGTTTCCCCTTTATGACGCAAATCTTCAGTGATTAACGAAGAGAAAATAAGAATCGGAATGGAATTTGTTAAAGGATTGTCCTTCAGCAGTTTTGTTAGCCGGTGGCCATCCATTTTAGGCATTTCAATATCCGTAATAATCATATCAATTTCTTCTGTGACACTGATTCCTTTGCTGACAAGGTCCATGACATGATCATATGCTTGTTTGCCATCTTCAAAGGTCACAATGTTTTTATAGCCTGCTTCGGTTAATTCATTTGTTAATAAACGCATGAGAAGCGGAGAATCTTCAACGACATACAGTTTCTTCCCTGTTCTTCTCTCGTCTTTCTCACCGTCAAACATATGATACGTATCAACACCAGAAGCGGATTCAATATCATAAATGATTTTTTCGTAATCTGGAAGGAAAATCATTTTTTCATCAAGCTTAATGATGCCCGTTAAATGACGGTCCATCCCTTGATTGAGTGCAGTCGGCTTCTCAATCTCTTCCCAGCTGACGCGGTGAATTTGTGATACCGTTCCTGTATGGAACACAAATTTCCGTTGGTTGAATTCAGTCACAATATATTTCTCTTGTTCTGACTGATCTGACTCGACATTAAAAAAGGAAAATAGATTGATGACTGGTAAAATCTCGCCTCGTAAACTAATCATCCCTTCTACATCTTGGTGAGAGTGCGGTACAACCGTCACCTCAACCGGCTGAATGATTTCTCTTACTTTCATGACGTTAATGCCGAATTGATTTGCACCAATTTCAAACTTCACAATTTCCAATTCATTGGTACCAGAGTCAAGTAAAATTTCTTGTTTGTTTAAAGCCACGGAAATCCCTCTATTCTTCAATATAAGATTGTACTTTTTATATCGGCAGCATAGGTAAAAAGTTGACGTTTCTTTACGCTTTCTCTCGAACGAATTGATGAATCACAAGTCCTATCGCTGCAAGGATGAGCAAAGACCCTAGTGCAAGGCGGCTTGCGAGATTTCCGTGCTCTGCAAACAGCAGGGTAACTGAGCCATAAATGATCGGCCCGATAATGGAAGATACCTTCCCTGAGAATGCAAAGAGGCCAAAAAACTGTCCTCGCTTTTCCTTCGGTGTCAGTTCAATAATCAAGATTCGTGATGCCCCCCAGCTTGCGCCAAGTGAAATCCCGAATAAACTGCCCGCTATCCAGAAGACCCATTCGGTTGCCGCTGTCACAGCCAGAATGAGCGCCACAATTAAAATGACATACACGACTGTAATCGATCGCTTTGCCCCTATAGCTTTTGTGATATATCCAAACAGAAAGGAGCCAATGATACTTGAAATGGTCGACACAAGATAGAGCAAAATAAATTGCCCAGCGGTAAAGCCAATGATGATTTTGGCATAAACAGCCATCATCGCAATCGCTGTTTGTAAAGCATCATTCATAAAAAAGAAAGCAATCATAAAGATAAAAGCTGGCTTGTACTTTTTCATCTCTTTAAACGTGTGAATAATCTCTTTATACCCGCTGAAAAAAGACGCCTTTTTCTCTCGCTGAGGCAGCGGATGAGGATCTTTTACAAAAAAGAGAAAGGGTAGAAAAAAGAGAAGGAATAAAAGAGCTGTCGGAATAAATGCTTCATGAAACTGGTCATTGCCGACAAGTAAATAAACAGAGAGACCGACAAGTGTTCCTAAATAGCCAACGGCGATACCAAATCCTGAAATAAGCGGGATTTCTTCCTTTGTCCCAAGATCGGGCAAAATGGTGTCATAGAAAACAAGACTAGAATGATAAAAAAACTTTGCGATCACAAACAAGGTGACCACGACTAATAAAGAAACAGGCAGCCCAAACCATTCACTTGAGAAATCAATCCCAGCAAAAATCCCCATCATCAACGTACAAGCAATACATATGAACGTAAACACCGTAATGTAGCGTTTCTTTTTCCCTGTACGATCAATCAGCACTCCGTATAAAGGTGTAAAAATGACGAGAAAAAAGCTGGCTAGTGCGTTTGCATAAGAAATAAAGGTGCTGGCGATCTGGTCCATTCTCGCACTGTCCCCGATCGTTTCCTGCAAGTAAAATGGGAAGAAAATGGTGATCATATTTGATGAAAAGATCGTATTAGCAAAATCATACAACGCCCAGGCCAGCACAGGTGCTGTCAAAAACAGCCCAAAGCCTGCCCCTTTTTTCTGTGCGGTCTTTTTTCCTGTTCTCAATCGATTGTCTCCCTTCCCTGCCTCATTTTTCACTATCATTCTATTTTATGTGCTGTTTCCCTCTTCCATACGAGCGATCTATGAAAAAAAAGCACCTCTTACCATATAGCAGAGGTGCTTTTTCATTATTTCTTCACAACAATGGTACTTGCAATCAAATCGTGAAGTGCTTGTTTTTTTTCTGTGAAGAAAGCAATGATATAGCCAATATATAAGATCGGAGACAAAAAGCCTTTTGCAAAGAAGCGGCCAGTTGCACGGCCAAATGTGACCTTTTCGCCTGTGACTTTTGTTACTTTGATGCCGAGAGCCATTTTTCCAAGTGTTCCTTGCAATTTTGATGATTCCATGATGGCGTAATAAAGCCATGTCACCACGGTACCCATCAAGATTGCCCCTATATAGAAAAAGATCAGTCCCATAATAGCTTCCCACTCCTCATCCGTAATGACGGTTGAAGAATAGTAATAACTGTCGTCATCCATCATCATTGCTGCCTCTGGGCTTGAGATAAAAAAGACTGACGCCAAAATAAACATGATAAATGCAATTGGTACACCGATAATGATACCGTCCAAAAGGTGTGCAAGAAAACGATAGCCTACACCTGCTAGCTCAGGATGCTTCTTTTCTTGAATGTGTGGTTCTGTTATGTTGGTTTCCATCCTATTTCTCCTTTATTATGTATGTTTTCTATAAATTTCTTATAATCATTCGTTATTATATCCTATGAATATAGCAAGATCAATGGAGCTTTACACTTTTACATACATTTTAGATCAGTTTGATCTAAGCGATTTATGTGAATAAATACTGAAAATTTGTGAAAAACATGGCACTTCTAGTTCTTTTACCTCCTGATTTTTTAACATTTTGTGATATTTTCGTCTTGTTTCCATTCTTCTGTTGACAATGATTCTTCAAATGGTACAATAGTCAAGGATTTTTTAAAGAAAGGTGTTCATGATGGGAACTGTCGTATTATTAAAGAACAACGAAATGACTGTAATTGAAGATATTTGTGAGGCTGATTTTTTAGATATGAAGCATGGTTTGTCAAATGATGACACAGCTTATATCTCTTGGTATGAAGACTACGATACTGCTTATGGATATTGATTTCATTTCATAGATGAAGCGTAAAAAAAGGCGATACAACCTGAGAATAGGTTGATCGCCTTTTTTACGTTTGTGCGCTTCTTTCACTTTCAGGTTCCACATGAATAAAGATTTGTGCATGCGGAAATTCCAGCTGAATCTTCTCTTCAATTCGATCACATAATTGGTGCACATCTTCAATCGTTGTCTTTCCATCTACAATCAAATGAAAATCAATATATTCCTCGGCACCAGACCGCCTTGTTCGAAAGTCATGATATTCAATAAATTCTTGACTAAATCCTTGAATGATCGCTTCGATTGATTGTTCTTCCTCTGGTGTTAACCGAGCATCAACAAGCGGCGGGAAGGCTTCCTTCATGAGTTTAAACGCTTCACGCATAATAAAGAGGGCCAGAACCATTCCAATGATCGGATCTAGGAAATACCAGTCGGTTAATGCCACAAGCAATAAACTAAATGCCACCCCTAATGACGTAAACACATCCGTTAAAAGATGCAGTGCATTTGATTTCATGGCAACTGAATGTACTCGCTCAGCCTCTTTGTTCACAATCCTCGATACAACAAAATTGATGAGCGCGCCTAGCAGCATGACCACAATGCCAAGCACAGGCAGCTTGACTGGCTCTGGATGCATTAATTTGTGAACACATTCGTATATAATCCAAATGCCAGCAACGAAAATCAGCAGTGTCTCAATCGTTCCAGAAATATTTTCGACTTTTCCATGTCCATAAGGATGTTTAGAATCTGCTGGCTTTCTTGAAATACGAACAGAAATAAATGCAATAAACGATGCCATTAAATCGAGAAACGAATGAATGGCTTCTGATAAAACCGCGACAGATCCGGTTAATAGACCCACAATGATTTTTAAGATGACAACAAATGTGTTGCTCAGCACGGATAGAAACGCGATTTTCGATGTCTTCGCTGATTGTTCCATCTATCGTCCTCCTTTAGGAGATCGTATGTCTATGAAAGCAATTCCCATGACCCTGATTCTCACGTTCTTTCAGTTTACGCAGTTTTGCCGTTTTCTAATCATCTTCATCACAGCCTGTATTTTCTCTTGAGGTTACGCTATAATAAATGTTGCTCTTTCTTTAATATATCACTCATGCGGTGATGGATAGGAGAATAGACTACATATAACGATATCCAGTGCCTTTCGCAGGTGACATTTATGCAGTGAATGGTAAAATAGGATAAAAACATAAATTTTTAAGGTGATGAGAAATGGAGCATTTGCTGAATCCAAGAGTAAAGGATATTGAAATTTCAGGCATTCGAACATTTTCAAATCTCGTATCGTCATATGAAGATGTCGTTTCATTGACGATAGGCCAGCCCGATTTTTATACGCCGCATCATGTCAAAACAGCTGCCAAAGCAGCCATTGACGAGAATTACACCTCATACACTCACAATGCTGGTTTCCTAGAGCTAAGACAAGCGATCCAGCATTATATCAAGAAGAAAGTGAATCTTGATTATGATGCAGAGTCAGAAATCATTGTGACGACAGGTGCAAGTCAAGCAATCGATGCTGCGTTTCGAACCATTTTAACAGAAGGCGATGAGGTCATTTTACCTGGACCTGTATACCCCGGATATGAACCGATCATTCGAATATGCGGTGCCATGCCCGTACATATTGACACAACGAATGCCGGCTTTAAATTGAATGCCAAGCTGATTGAGGATGCGCTAACGGAAAAGACAAAGTGTGTGGTTCTTCCTTACCCTTCAAACCCGACTGGTGTCACGCTTTCAGAAGAAGAATTGAAAGAAATTGCCCAGCTCCTTGAAGGAAAAGACATCTTTATTTTATCCGATGAAATCTACAGCGAGCTGACATTTGACCGGCCGCATCATTCAATTGCCTCTTTCTTAAAAGAACAGACCATTGTCATCAATGGACTGTCTAAATCTCATAGCATGACTGGATGGAGAATTGGATTTTTATTTGCTTCAGCTCCAATTGCTAAACATGTATTAAAAGTACATCAATATAACGTGTCTTGTGCCTCGGCTGTCTCACAAAAGGCGGCACTTGAAGCTGTGACAAATGGTGTGGATGATGCACTGATCATGAGAGAGCAATATAAGAAAAGACTCGATTATGTATATGATCGGCTCATTTCTATGGGGCTTCCGGTGATTAAACCTTCTGGCGCTTTTTATATTTTTCCATCCATTGAATCGTTTGGGATGAGTTCCTTTGATTTTTGCATGGAGCTGTTAGAAAGTACAAGACTTGCGGTCGTACCAGGCTCTGCTTTCTCTCCACTTGGCGAAGGGTATGTGCGCCTGTCTTACGCTTATTCACTTGAAACGCTGAAAGAAGGACTTGACCGGCTAGAACAATTTGTACTCGAAAAACGTTCCATTCATTCGCTAGATTGAAACAACGGCTCTCTTGCCGTTGTTTTTATTTTGCAGGAAACATGATGTGAAATACAGTGCCCTTTTCAGGCTGACTATCCACACGGATCGTCCCGTTATGATTTTCTAAAATATTAAATGTGACCATGAGGCCAAGTCCTGTTCCTTTTTCCTTTGTGGTTAAAAAGGGCTCTCCAATCCGCTTCATCACCGATTCAGGAATGCCGATCCCTTCATCACGAATCGTGACAAGTATTCCATCACCTTCTGCTTTGGCTGTGATGTCTACCTTTCCTCCGTCCGGCATGGATTCTACGGCATTTTTGATTAAATTGATAAACACTTGCTTGAGCTGATTTTGATCTCCGTTCATCAGGAGACCCTCCTCTATCTCACTTGTGTTCATTAAAATGCCATTTAAGTTCGCTTGTGTTTCTAACAAGGCTGTGACTTCGCTGATGATTTTTTTCAAATCCAGCGTCTGCATTGAGGACGTTTGCTGCGGTTTCGCCAGCATTAGCAGCTCACTCAAGATAATTTCTATTCGGCTCAGCTCAGAGAAAACAATCTCGAAGTATTGATCGCGATCTTTTGTTTTCGGTTTAATAAGCTGTAAAAAGCCTTTGATGGCGGTCAATGGGTTTCTGATTTCATGTGCAATGCCAGCCGCCAATTGGCCTGCAATCGATAATTTTTCAGAGCGGAGCATGAGCTCTTCTGTCTGCTTACGTTCGGAGATATCTCTTAAAATAATTTGAACCGCTGTTTCTCCAAAAAATGTAGTTGGGATACAGACCATTTCTGTATAAATCAGCTTATGTTTAAACGTATGACAGCTCATTGTGACAATCTCAGAATCTGATGCTCTTTCAATAATACGTGATAAACTCTTTTTGACCTTTTGCTGATCACAGGAATGAATTTGATGAAAGATATCCTTTCCTATTAATTTATCGTAATGCTCGGCTTCAAATAATTTAATGCCAGATTCATTCATAAACACCCATTTGTGATCATGGATGACCGCAATCGTATCAATGGAATTTTGAATGAGCAGCTGATACCTCTCCCGGCTTTTTTGAAGAACGGTTTGAAATTTTTTACGGGATGAGATGTCCACGAGCAGTAAAAGCTCTGCCCGCTGATTTTGATAAATCGTCGGTGATGACTTTACCTCAATATGAATACTACTTCCATCTTGACGCTTCCATATCTGTTCAATCATTCCGACTGGAAGTCCTTGCTGCAGCCTTGTTATTCGGCTTCTGACAATGTCATGGTACTCCTCAGCAATAAAATCAAACGCGGACTTGCCGATCATGTCATCTCTTGCACTTACCCCCATTAATTGCAGCATTGCATCATTCGCATACACAATTTTCCCTAAAGTCGTAATACATAACGGATTTGGCAGCATGGCAATCAATTGTTCAGCTTCACCGACATTTTGGAAAGCCGGCAGACTGCCTAACGACTGTTCTGCTACGTTTGATGTTGTTTGAAATGCTGCTTTTTGGGGCTCAGTATCCAGCACCCTCATTTTCAGGATCATTTCTCTACTTACTTCGTTGTCTAACCCATCACAAGCAACAAAATCAATGCTTGCTTCGATCCATACAGCTGTCAGATCACTTCTTAGCAGTCTAAAGTGGCAAACCTCTAGCATGTGCTGATTGTAAAAATAACTTTCGACGAGAAATTGATCTTCGGTATGAACAAAGTCTTTCAAAAAACACCCTAGTAAATCCTTTTGTTCATAGAGCAAAAGCTGCTTACAGTTGGAAGAAATGTAGAGAAAGCGGCCATTAGAAGAAAGAACGGCATGTAAATCGATGTTCGAATACAATTGATTCGAATCTTTCATTTGTTGTTCCATCGTCGTCCGACCCTCCTTTTCATTTTTTAGGGTTGTCCTTAGATTGATGTATAAAAAAGATTCGCTAGAAAACCCGTATTTTCCTTCTGTCATCGAGGGAAACGTCCATATTTTCAGCAAAAAGGGAGCACTTTCTGCTGCTGTGCTCCCTGCGGTTTATTGTTTTTCATATTTCTTTTGTAATTCAACGTACTTATCCACAATTTTACTCGGGATGTTTTTAATAACAGGATCCTTATCTGAGACATAAGGTGTCACGACACTAAACGCCACCTTTGGATTAGAAGAAGGATAATATCCTCCAAAGGTTAAGTTGTACGTTGAATTTCCCCACCAGCTGCGGTTGGCACCATAGTAGAACGTTTGCGCTGTACCTGTTTTTCCTGCGACATCATGCTGACCAAACCGGCCAGCGGCAGTTCCGCCTGTTGATGTGACCATTTTCAGTCCCGTTTTTACGCGGTCAATATCTGCTTTCGAGTTGTTAATCGTATTCAGCACTTTCGGCTCATATTTTTTTACGACTGGGCCTACTTCATCCTTCTTCGTTGGAAGATGAACACTTTTCACCACTCTTGGCTGAATACGGCTGCCTCCATTGGCGATCGTTGACATGTATTGCGCCACTTGAAGCGGTGTATACGTGTCATACTGACCAATTGCTTCATCAAGCAAGAGTCCGCCGACCGTCTTAGGATGCGTCTGCATCCCGCTTGATTCCTGCGGCAGATCGATCCCCGTTTTCACGCCAAGACCGAATTGCGCATAGTAGTTTCTCATTTTTTGTAAGTGCTCAGGCCTTGCAGGTAACGGACCATCCTTTTGATAGGTGATGCCCGCCATTCTCATCGCTACTTGGAACATGTAGACGTTGGAACTTTTTTGGAGTGCTTGAATGTCGTTAACCCATCCAAGAACTTTGTAAGACTGTTTCGGCTTTCCATTACTCCCTGCAAAATAGAGCGGTGTATCCATATAGGCTTGGTTGTGTGACATCCCGTCCTGATAACCGCCAAGTACTGTGGCTCCTTTGACAACAGAGCCCATTTCGTACTGGGTCGTAAATGTTCCGATCGCATAATCTGTGACGTCTCTGCCGTCCATTTTCTTGCCTGACATGGCGAGAACATCCCCTGTGTGAGGGTCCATCATGACGACAAAGGCACGATCCATCATATAGTTTCTCGCGCTGGCGGATCTAAGCTCTGATTCAACGATTTTGTCGACTTCCTTTTGCAGCTCCATATCAAATGTCAGCGCAAGATCAAGTCCTCTTCGTCCTTCTGTCCGCTTGATTTCATCGAGCAGCTTCCCGCCAACCTGTGTATATTGAACGGTCGCTTTCTCTGGGTTTAGAAAATCCTCGTATTGATATTCTAAATAGCTCTTCCCTACCCGGTCATTTCGCGAGTAGCCTCTTGCCATATAGTAATCTTCACGCTCTTTAATGATTCCTTGCTCTGGTGTAGTCACACCGCCAAGTACATTATAAAGGGTCTTTTCATACGGATATTTTCTTGTCCAGTCGTTGATGACGTTCACACCAGGCAGTTCATCAAGATGCTCTGAGACAAGTGAAATTTCTTCATATGTCAGGCTTACGGATGAAGTTTGTTTTGATTCTTTCGTTTCATCGAGTAAAGCCACTTTTTCGTCCCCTTTTTTCTCTTCGTTTGGGTTCATTGCCTTCACGATTTGGGGCTCAAAGGCATATCCGCCTGTAAATCTACGGTAGATCGCTGCAACAGCTTTTTCCTCTGCATCCTTTTCGATCGCTTTGACTTCTTTCTTTGGGACACGCTCTACTTGAAGCGGATAGACATCCTTTGCATCGATATCTTTTTTCTCCGCTTTTGAAATGAGTTTATCCGCTTCTTTCGGATGGCTCGCCAGCCAAAAATCTCGAATGTCACGCTCTCTCAAAAAATCAGTATCCATTTTTATATAAGTCGCAAGTTTTCTTGCTACCTTAATCTTATCCTTCGCTTTCACACCGCTTTCTGATGTATAAACGATGGCAGGTACACTTTCGTTATCAACGACGACTCTTCCTCTCGCGTCATACATTTTTCCTCTTGGAGACGGGTATGATGCTGTTTTGACCTCTGTTCGGTTGGCTTGCTTTTTATAATCTTCACCATTGACGATTTGCAGCACACCAAGCTTGATCACAAGTCCAGCAAATAAACTAAATACAGCGAAGAAAAAGAGATTAATTCTCCAGGCGTTCCGGCGCTTGATTTTTTTTTGCTCGGCAGCACCTTGATGCTGTTTCTCTCCCACTTATGTAGCTCCTCTCATCCTTTTCAATCTTTTACAATTACCACTCATTATTGTAACACTTTTGTAATAGTTGTTACAGCGAAACGAGCGAAAAAAAGCTGTCAATCCCTAATCTGCAAAAAAATATACTAACACTTTAAAATATTGGTATGTTTATGTCGTTTTCTTTAAATGGAAGAATTCCCTATCCTTTGATATGAAGCGGCTCTTACGATGACTTTAACAAAAATGACAAACTGGCATTGTCAATGGAGGATGCTGGTACGTTTATAACAAAAAGTCCATGGTATGATTTTTTGTGAGAAAACAAAACAAAGATTTTAGGAGGAGTTACAATATGAAGAAGAAATCATTCTTTTTTTCAGCGCTGACAGCTGCTGCACTCATCACATTCACTGGAGGACATTCAGCTGATGCGAAGGAGCTTAACCTGAAACAAGTAATAAATGTACAGCATCAAGCTATTGATCTTCATACACTAGCAGCAAAATTACATATCTCTTCAGATGTAAACAAGCTAAGCAAGTCGAATCAAAAAGAGATCGAAGCTCTATTAAACAAACTGATCAAAAGCGGTCAACCTGTTACAGGAACAAAAGTAGTAAAAGAAGTAAACAAAGCAAAACAAGAACAAAAACAAGAATCAGTGAAAAAACCAACTGCTTCTAAACCAAGCACTCCAGCAAAAGAAAACACAAGCAGCAACACAAAAGCTGACCAAAAAGACACAACCGCATCAAAAGCAGACAGCAGCTTAAATGCATTTGAAAAAGAAGTGGTTGAGCTTACAAATAAAGAGCGTGCAAAACAAGGCTTAAAGGCCCTTTCTGTTGATTCTAAATTAAGCAAATCTGCTCGCGCAAAATCTCAAGATATGAAAGATAAAAACTATTTCTCTCATACAAGCCCAACTTATGGATCTCCATTTGATCAAATGAAGCAATTCGGTATCACTTACAAATCAGCAGGTGAAAACATTGCCCAAGGTCAAAAATCTCCTCAAGAAGTTGTGACAGCATGGATGAACAGTGAAGGCCACAGAGCGAACATTTTAAACAAAAGCTATACACATATCGGTGTTGGTTATGTGAAATCTGGCAACTACTGGACGCAGCAATTCATCGGAAAATAATATCAAGAAAACCTGTCCCTATTTGGGACAGGTTTTTAGTTTGTTTTGAAGGTGCTGCAAACTATTTGACCCATAATTTATAGATGCTCTGGGTCCCGCTGTTTTCTTCGCCCTGTTCGCTCAGCTTTTCATAAAGGGACTTCGCAAGTGAGAGCCCTGGCATTTCTTCCCCCATCAGCTCTGCTTCTTCAAGTGCAATGCCCATATCTTTGATAAAATGCTTCACATAAAACCCTGGCTCGAAATCGCCTTTCAGCATTCTTGGTGCAAGGTTTGACAAAGACCAGCTGCCGGCTGCACCTGTTGTGATGCTTTTGAGCACCTGCTCTGGATCAAGCCCTGATTTTTCGGCATAAGCCATTGCCTCTGCGACACCGACCATTCCCGCTGCAATGGCAATTTGGTTACACATTTTTGTATGCTGACCGCTTCCTGCCGGTCCTTGATATTGAATGTTTTCACCCATTTGCTCAAATAGCGGCAGACAGGCTTCATAGGCTGACCTTTCTCCGCCGATCATAATGGCCAGCGTGCCATTTTGGGCTCCTATGTCTCCGCCTGATACAGGTGCATCTAATGTATATATACCTCTTTCCTTCGCTTTCAACTCAATTTCTTTTGCAAGCTGAGGCTTCGATGTTGTCATATCAATGAGATATGTACCTGGCGCGGCATGTGCCACAAGCCCATCTTCTCCTAAATAGATCTCTTCTACATCAGATGGATATCCCACCATTGTAATGACGGCATCTGCACTTTCTGCAATCTCCTTTACTGCCGGCTTCCATGATGCGCCTTTTTGAATCAATGCGTCTGCTTTTGCTTTCGTTCTTGTATAAACGATAACTTCATAGCCTGCATCCATTAAATGTCCTGCCATACTGCGACCCATTACACCGATTCCTATAAAACCAACTGTTTTGATTTGTGCCATCACTTGTTCCTCCTTAAAGAGACTTTGTCAATCCACCATCAATGATCAGTGTTTGACCTGTCATATATGTATTGGCTTCTGATAAAAGAAACACTGCATATGCTGCAAATTCCTCTGGCTGGCCGTAACGGCCAAGCGGGATCGCTTGTTCAGCCTGTGCTTTGATTTCTTCAACCGTTCGATTCTCTCTTTGTGCGCGGTGCTTCTCCAGCTGTTTCACACGGTCTGTTTCAATTTTTCCCGGTGCTAACGTATTAATCAAAATACCATCCTTTGCAAACTCCAAAGCGGCTGTTTTTGTCCAGCCGGCTATGGCCGGTCTAAATGTATTCGACAGCATCAAACCCGGGATCGGTTCTTTCACTGACATTGACGCAATATTTAACACACGTGCGCCGCGTTTTTTCAAATAAGGCAATGCCTCTTTTAATAATCGAATATAGCTGAGTAAATGAAGCTGAAATGATTCGATCCAATCTTCATCTGTTAAGGTGTCGAGCGTTCCTGTTTTAGGCCCGCCTGTATTGTTCACAAGAATGTCTAGACACTTCTCATCACCAGCCGCCGCTTGAACAAGCGCCTTGATTTGCCCGGCGTCAGATACATCACATACTTGATAAGTCAGCTGTCCTTTGACAAGCGGAGACAGCTCCTTGACTGTTTCTTTCAGCTTCTGTTCATGTCTTCCCGAGAGCATCACATCTGCTCCCTCTTTTGCTAGAGCAAAGGCAATCGATTTTCCGATACCTTGACTGCTTGCAGCTACCAATGCTTTTTTTCCAGTTAGATTGACATCCATGTCAACACCTCCTCTAGTTTATTTTATCATACAAAAAGAACCTTGCTCACATCACAAGGTTCCTTTCCGCTCATTACACCTTAAATCGGTCAACCGCCTGACGCAGTGCCTGGCTTGATTCGTTCAGCATTTCAGTTGAGGTTTTCGTTCTTTCTAACACTTGAACTTGTTCATCTGTAGACGCATGCACTTCCTCAGCTGAGGCAGCAGATTCTTCTGAAATGGCAGCAATACTTTGAATGGAGTCACTCATCTTCTGCTGCTCTTCTGTCATTTCATTAATCTGTGTATGAATGCTGTCGATTGAACCGACAAGTGCCTGCATTTCCATTGTGATACTGCTAAGTGCCTCACCGGTTGCATTGATGGCGGCACCTTGTTCCTCATTCATTTTACTTGCTGTTGTCATCGCTTCAGCCGCCTTCTTCGATTCATCTTGAATGAGTTTGACGGTTTCACTAATGTGTTTTGTTGACTGCGCAGATTGTTCAGCAAGCTTTCTCACTTCTTCTGCAACTACAGCAAATCCTCGTCCACTTTCTCCTGCTCTCGCTGCTTCAATGCTTGCATTCAGTGCAAGTAAATTCGTTTGATCCGAGATTTCAGAGATGGCGGTCACGACATTTTCAATATTTTTCGTTTTATGCTCAAGGTCTAGCAGCATTTGCTCAACCTTTTTCGATTCTTCACTCGCTTGTGTTGATTTTTGGACAAGCAAACCAAGTGCGTCAAGCCCTTTATAGCTTGCATCTTCAGATGATTTTGAGTTGGTTTGCATTTGTGAAGCGAGCTCACCCATATGGCGCACTTTCTCATACAAATACTCTGATTTTTCATTAATCGTTTCTGCATCTGATGCCTGCTTAGTCGCTCCTGTTGCCACCTCTTGAATGGCCGTTGCAATCTGTTCGCTAGACAGCAAAGTCTCATTTGAAATGTGGGTCACTTCATCCGCTGATTTCACAACTTGATCTGAAGCCCCTTTCACTTTTTCAATTAACTCCCTGATATCCTCGGTCATTTGATTAATGCTTTTCGTGAGGGAACCAATTTCATCTTGGGATTTCACTGCAAGCGTACTTGTTAAATCGCCTTCTGACACCTTACGCACATGCTCTATTAGACGCTTGATTGGCGTTGTAATGCTTCTTGCCAATAAGAAGCTGAGGATCATCGCAAGAATAATGGCAATGACGGAAATAATGATGCTTGTCTGATTCATTTGTTCTGTGATCCAAAGCAGTTTCTTTTTCTCAAAGCTGACACCAATCGTCCAATCAGCTTCTTTGATTTTAGATATGACCGTCAGTTCTTTTCTGTCATCAATACCTGAATTGTCGATCGCTTTTTTCACAGAAGCTACTTTTGATATGTTTTTTCCTTGCTCTGTTGGATGTGCTAAAATGGTTCCTTTGCCGTCAACTAAGAAAGCGGTACCCATATAAGGAATCTTTTGTTCCTTTATATAAGATTGAATGGAGGATAATTTCAAATCAAGTCCAGCGACCCCAACGACCTTTCCGTTTCTGACAATCGCCTTTGTGGCTGAGACGACCATTTCATTTGTTGCTTTATCGATATATGGATCAGTCCAAATGACTTCGTCAGGCTTTTCAGCTGATTGGATAAACCAATCTCGTTTAGATGGGTCATACCCTTCACCAAAATCGGACTCTGGGAAGGCGAACATTTTGCCGTCACTTGTTCCAATATAGGCAAGTGAAATAAGTTCATCCTGCTCCTGCAAGCCTTTTAGTTCATCGTTTTCGAAGACTAATGTTTGTTTTGTTTGTTTTTGCGCAAAATCTTCAGTAAGTGTACTAGTTGCCAGTTTATTAATTGTATCACTGTAATTATCAAGCTTTTGTGCAATGATGTCTCTCATGCTCTCTGCCGTTGCTGCTGTGGTGGTTTTTGCATCTCGTTCAATAAGTGGTGTTAATACTATGTTAGAACCCACTTGAACGGCCACGACGGTTAAAATTAAAATAACTGAGATGAAAACAGCTATTCTCACTTGAAGTTTCTTAAACATCTCATCACCCCTACATCTACTTTCACACCTTAATTTATATATCGGCAAAATGATACCGCATTCAATAGTTGTAAGAAAATTTAAATAGAAAAAACAAGCCGTATAGGCTTGTTTTAAGTAAAATATTCAATTTTTGCAGAAGGAAAGTACTGATCTATATATGACTCTAAAGTCTTTCTTAGTTCTTGTTCCTCATCTTTTTGATAGATATATTTTCCTATTCCGTATCTTCCCCACTTGTATCTTCTTTTTTCTTCGTCCAACTCTAATTTTGATTTTGGGTAGTTTTTTTGAATCACACGCTTTGCTGGTTTTGTAAAGCGATGCTGAATCATCTCAAAGGTGATATCGTCTCTCACATCTTCAGGAAGAGCTGCATCAAGCTTTTCAAAAAGAACTTTATATCCTTCCTGCCAGCCTTCATGGATATAGATTGGAGCAACAATAAAGCCTAGAGGATAGCCTGCCTTTGCGACCTTAACAGCCGCTTCAATCCGCTGATCTAGCGGTGATGTTCCGGGCTCAAAATATTTAATGACATAATCGGCATTGATACTAAAACGGAATCTTGTCCGGCCATTATGCTTTGCGTCTAACAGATGATCAACATGATGGAACTTCGTGACAAAGCGAAGCTTTCCTAAGTCGGTCTGCCCAAAGTATTCAATCGCTCGTTTGAGTGTATGTGTCAAATGGTCAATTCCTACGATGTCTGAAGTACATGATGCTTCAAATCTCGTGATATCCGGCGCCCGCTCGTTCATGTATTGCTCTGCCTGATCTAATATTTCTTCTACATTGACGTACGTTCGAATGTACGGCTTACTTCCCATTGTTGTTTGCAAATAGCAATAATGACAATGTCCCATACACCCTGTTGCAAATGGGATCGCATACTCTGCAGATGGTTTAGACGAGTCAAACTTTAATGTCTTCCTCACACCAATGACAAGCGTTGACTTCGCATTACGATACTTTTGCAAGTCATTTTTTCCCGGAATATTTCTGACCTGGTTGTGTGAAGTCGTTTCTCTTATTTCGATTCCCATACCCTCAAACTTTTCCTTCAGCTCTCGTCCTAACGGGTACTCTAACGCCCGGGGTTCAATGTAAACAAGCTGGGGAACGAAAGGTTTGATCATATTAAGCACATCCTTACCTTTAAGGTTTTCATACCGTTACTTTAACCGCACAGGATGGCTTTTATCCTTTCTAAAATCTCCCTTATTCAAACAAGTTTTGATAAAGAGCTTCTGCTTCTTCATATGTTGGAAACACAGCATCATCAGGTGCTAGTGGATGATACGTTTCAAGTAAAAAGAGGGCAAGCTCTTCATCGTTGTATGGATGTGAAACAATTTCTGCTTCTTTAATTTGTGCTACGTTTGCAGCATGTGGATTTCGATAAATCACATATACTTGATCACCCGGTTTGTAGTCTGAGAAAGGCAATCTGGTCACCTCCATTTTTTAATTATAGGGTGCCCTTCTCACTGCCCAATATGACTCAATATGATAAAATTCGACAAAAAAACCAGACAGTTTCACCTGTCTGGTTTTCATTCACTTAGTTCTGTTGAAACGTCTTCTTGACGAAATCAACCACTTCTTCTGTTGTGCTAAGTGATAAAATATGCTCTTTAAATGATGCAGCTTCTTCTTTAGAAAGCTTGCTTAGCTGCGTTCTAGCTGGAAGAATGGATGTTGCACTCATTGAGAATTCATCTAATCCTAATCCAAGTAGAAGCGGGATTGCGATTTCATCTCCTGCCATCTCACCGCACATGCCGACCCATTTACCCTCTTTATGCGCTGCTTCGATCACAAGCGTAATAAGACGTAAAATCGCTGGGTTGTAAGGCTGATAAAGATAAGACACTCGTTCGTTCATTCGATCAGCAGCCATTGTGTATTGAATCAAATCATTCGTTCCAATACTGAAGAAATCTACTTCTTTTGCAAATTGGTCTGCGATGACAGCTGTTGATGGAATTTCTACCATCATTCCGATTTCAATGGAATCAGAAACGTCTGTACCAGCGGCAACCAATGCTTCTTTTTCTTCAAGTAAAATGGCTTTTGCTTCTCTAAATTCTGATAACGTCGCGATCATAGGGAACATGATTTTCAAGTTTCCATATGTACTTGCACGAAGTAAGGCGCGTAGTTGTGTTCTGAAAATCTCCTGCTCTTCCAGGCAAAGGCGAATGGCTCTATAGCCAAGGAACGGGTTCATTTCTTTTGGAAGCTGCAAGTAAGGAAGTTCTTTATCGCCACCAATATCTAGTGTGCGGACAACCACTGCTTTCCCTTCCATCTTCTCTAAAACTGTTTTATACGCATCGAACTGCTCTTCTTCTGTAGGAAGCTGGTCTCTGCCCATGTATAAAAATTCAGTACGGTACAATCCAACTGCTTCGCCGCCATTTTCAAGTACACCTTTTACATCTTCAGGTGTTCCGATATTTGCAGCTAGCTCTACGTGAACGCCGTCTTTTGTAACCGTTGGCTGGTCAACAAGTTTCGCCCATTCCGCTTTTTGAGCTAAGTAGTCTTCATGCTTTTTTTGATACGCTTTCACTTCATCTTCAGAAGGCTGAATGATGACGTCGCCGCTAATACCATCCACAATGATCAGATCATCGTTTTTCACCGTTTTTGTTGCTTCTTTTGTCCCAACAACTGCTGGAATCTCCATAGATCTTGCCATGATCGCTGAGTGAGAAGTACGACCGCCGATATCTGTTGCAAAGCCTTTGACAAATTGTCTGTTCAGCTGAGCAGTATCAGAAGGTGTTAAATCTTCAGCAATGATGATGACTTCTTCAGAAATCATGCTTGGGTTTGGAATGTCAACGCCTAGCAAATGGCCAGTCACACGTTTCGTTACGTCGCGAATATCCGCTGCACGTTCCTTCATGTATTCATTGTCCATTGCTTCGAACATTGTGACAAACATTGTCGCTGTTTCTTTTAAAGCAAACTCAGCATTTACTTTATCAGATTTGATTTTATCCTTTACTGGGTTTAGCAGTTCAGGATCACTTAACACAAGAAGGTGGGCAGAAAAGATATCTGCTTTGTCTTGGCCAAGCTCTTTTAGCGCATGCTCTTTAATTGCTTCAAGTTCTTGTTTAGAAACATGAATTGCTTCTTCAAAACGCTTCACTTCTGTCTCTGGATCATTGATGTCTTTTTGGTGAACTGTTAAATCTGGTTCTTCCAGACGATACGCTTTTGCAATCGCAACGCCTGCTGAAGCACCGATTCCTTTCAGTTGTTGCATTACTCGCCTAGGCCTTCACTTTTCATTGTGTCTTTAAGCGCAGCAAGTGCATCATTTTCATCAGAACCAGAAGCAGAGATTGTGATTGTAGCACCTTTCGCAATTCCTAGAGACATTACACCCATAATAGATTTCAGGTTCACTGTTTTACCATTATATTCTAAGTTGATATCAGCATCATATTTACTAGCAGTTTGTACAAGAACTGTTGCAGGACGTGCGTGAATTCCAGAATCTGCAGTTACTTTGAATGTTTGTTGAGCCATTTTTATCAATCTCCTTTTTATACAATTAATACATCCACAATATTATATCATACTGCCGAGCTTGTCATCTAACAAGAACGGCAGTTATGAAAATTATTTTGAAATTTTCATGATGTTTTCTTGTCCAGCTTTGATTTCACCGGATGCTTGAAGGTCAATAAATTGTCCTTCACTTAAGTTGGTAAATACAATTGGAGTCATCAAAGATGGTACTTCAGACTTAATTTTATCAATATCAACCTCTAAAAGTTTTTGACCGATTTCTACTTGATCTCCCTCTTGTACAAATGCTTCAAACCCTTCTCCTTTGAGGCCGACCGTATCAATTCCGAAGTGGATCAAAATTTCAAGTCCACCATCAGATTGCAGGCCAATGGCGTGTTTCGTCGGGAACACATTTAAGATCTTCCCTCTTACCGGTGAAACAACCGTTCCATCTGTTGGCAAGATGGCGAAACCGTCACCCATCATTTTCCCTGAGAATACTTGATCTGGTACATCTGTAATTGGATGAAGCTCCCCTGTAATTGGTGAAGCAAAAATTTCTTCCCCTTGCTCATTTTGAAGCGGCTTTGCAATAACTTCTTCAACCTGCTGGCTGACTTCTTCTTTTGCAGAAGGGTCTTTCGCTGGACGAGGCGTGCGGCCTGCAATGATGTCCTGCATTTGTGTTTTTAAGTTATCAGAGCGCGGGCCGAAAATGGCCTGGATGTTGTTTTCTACTTCGAGAACACCAGAAGCGCCAAGCTTTTTCAAACGGTCTTTATCCACTTTCTTCTGATCATTCACAGTGACACGTAAACGCGTGATACAAGCATCCAGGTGCTTAATGTTTTCTTGATCACCCATTGCTTCAAGGATTTCATAAGGCAAGTCATTCCCTTTTTCAGACTTCGCCTCACTTGCTCCATCTGCTGCTTCATCCTCGCGGCCTGGTGTTTTCAGATTAAATTTGCGAATGGCGAATCTAAATCCGAAGTAGTAAATGACAGCAAGTACAAGACCTACTGGAATGACGAGCCACCAAGCGGTTCTATTCGGCAGGATACCAAATAGGAAGAAGTCGATTAACCCTCCTGAGAAGGTCATCCCGATTTTCACGTTTAGAATATCCATTATCATAAAGGATAATCCAGCGAATACACAGTGAATCGCAAATAATACTGGTGCAACAAACAAGAATGAGAATTCAAGCGGTTCAGTGATCCCTGTAAGGAAAGAAGTAAGGGCCGCTGATCCCATAATTCCTGCTACTAGCTTTTTATTCTTTGGTTTTGCTTCATGGTAAATCGCAAGTGCTGCTGCTGGAAGACCGAACATCATGAACGGATATTTCCCTGTCATGAATGTACCAGCTGTCAGCTGTACACCATCTTTGATTTGCGCCATGAAAATACGCTGGTCACCACGGACAAGCTCTCCTGATAAGCTCTTGTAGCTAAAGAACTCATACCAGAATGGTGAGTAGAAAATGTGGTGCAGACCAAACGGAATTAATGATCGTTCAATGACACCGAATACAAAGGCAGCCAGCGGCTCATTCGCTGCGAGCAGTCCTGTTGAAAATGAGTTCAGTGCACCTTGGATTGGCGGCCAAATGACTAGCATCAATAGCCCTAAAATAAGTGCTGAAATAGAAGTAACGATTGGAACAAAACGCTTACCAGCAAAGAAGCCAAGATATTGCGGGAGCTCAATTTTGTAAAATTTATTATACATATAAGCTGCTAATACCCCGACGATAATCCCGCCAAAAACGCCGGTAGACAAGGTCGGTATGCCGAGCATATTAATATATGCTGGATGGCTTTCCTTGAAGAACTTAGCCAGTTTGAGTGAATCGGATGGAATGGATCCGTTAGCCATTAATACGGCACTCATCGTGACGTTCATGACAAGGTAACCGATGATAGCGGCAATCCCTGCCACTCCGTCTCCATTGGCAAGACCGATGGCAACCCCTACAGCAAATAATAGCGGAAGATTCGAGAAGACGATGTTCCCCGCATTCTCCATGACACTTGCAACAAGCTGAATTGTATCATTGCTTAAAAATTGAGCTACATCAATCAGCTGCGGATTTTGCATCGCATTCCCAAGTGCCAGTAAAATACCAGCAGCAGGAAGGATCGCAACTGGAAGCATGAGTGCTCGTCCAATTTTTTGCAACACACCAAAAAGTGATTTAAACACTGGTTGAACCTCCTTTTGTTTTCGCTTACAACATACATTTAGGATGCTCCCTGACGTACATTTCATAATTAACCGTTTACATTTCACTTTCAAACGCAAAAAAAGGCATGGTGATATAAGGTTGCGCAAATAACAGGATCTTATCCTGTATTTACCTTAAGTCACTCATGCCTGATCGAATCAGTTACACGTTTCAAGGAAACTATGAAATTTTATTTGTCAATCTGTACAGATGAAGTGTCAGGTAGACGGCCTCAGCATCCTGTACAGGCTTTTTCAATGCATGCTGCAAAATTTTGATCATTTTCCAAGCAGTATTGTAGCATAAAGGATATTCATTTTTCAATAGATGAAGCAATTTTTCTGGCTCCTCTAATGATTCTCCCCGTTTAATACGCTCAATTGAAAACGTAATATGGCGTAATAAGCGTAAATAATGAATACTTTCTCTGTCTACTTTCATATGAAATGAATCTTCAATGACTTGAACCATTTGTGTAATGAGCTGCGAATGACGGTTCACTTCAGATAATGGCCGATTCGTCAAAGCTGAATGGATATGGAGCGCTATAAAGCCAATTTCTCCTTCTGGCAGCTTCGTTTCGACATCTGGCCGCTCGTTAATCAGTTCAACAACTTCCTTTGCAACCTCGTATTCTTTCGGGTAAAGCGATTGCGTCTCAAGCATAAAAGGGTTCGTGATATCATAGCCTTGCTGCACCCGCTTAAAACTAAACGCAATATGGTCGGTCAGTGCAACATGTATATGCTCATTCAATCGTTGTCCCATTTTTTCTCGTATATGATAAATGACGTCATTGGCAAGCTCGATCATGTTCTCATCAATATGATGAAGCAGTTGCTTATATTCTGTTTGTTCCTTCGTGTTTTTTAACACAAACATTTTTTCAAACACGTCTTGATCGAGAAGATCCCCCGATTTTTTACCGAAGCCGATCCCTTTCCCAATCAGAACCACTTCGCCCAAAGAAGGGTGTCTTGCGATGATGACATTATTATTTAACGCTTTATCAACGGTGAAGGATTCCATGAACATCCCCACCTCCTTCTTATTCAATCCCTCTTATCGTACAAAACAGATGAAACGTGCGTCAACGATTGTTTTTCAAAACGGTTGTTGTTCGCTCAATCAGGCGAAATGGCAGCATTCTTTTTTCTGATTTCTCTCCCTTTAATGCCCGGTCAAAAAGGTCAAACGCTTCCTGTCCCATTTGTTTGAGGGGAATATGAATGCTGGAAATCCCCAAAACCTCACTTAATTGGTTATTTTGAAAGCTGAGTATGGCTGGTGATTCTCCTACTTTTATGTCATGACGCTGCGCCTCTAATAAAAAGCCGGCAGAGACTTCGTCATTTGTAATAAATAAAGCTGTAGGACGATTTTTCATTTCCTGCCATTCTGCAAATAATTGCTTCCCATCAAGCAGGGATAACTTCCCTTCGATGATCCACTTCTCATCAATGGTCTGCCCGAGCGATTGCATCATGTCTTGATAAGCCTGAAGTCGCGACTCGCTATTCGCTCCTTCTGTTCTGGCGAGAACGATCGCAATTCGTTGATGGCCGCATGCCGCCAAATGATGCAGGCCTTCCTTAAATGCTTGATCATGCGCAATCGACACGGTTGAGCATTGATCGTGCGGCGCAGGATGACAAAATATAATCGGCCCTGATTCCTGCCACTTTAAAATGTGACCATCACTTAACGCATTTGAACAAAATATTAAACCATCCACACGGCGCTCTTTTAAACTCATTAACGCTTCTTTTTCTTTTAATGGGTCATATCCTGTTTGAAATAAAGCAAAATGCATGCCGCGCGCCTGTGCTTTTTCTGCAATACCTGTGACGAGTGCGCTGAAATAAGAGTGTTCAATGTTTGGAAGGACGATGCCAAGCATATTCGAATAGCCCTTCGCTAAATGGACCGCCTGGATGTTTCTCGTATACTTGAGCTCTTTCATCGCTTGTAGAACACGTTCTCTTTTTTCTTCTTTAACATAAGGATGCTCATTCAACACACGTGATACGGTTGTCACAGATACGCCCGCTCTTTTCGCAATCTCCCTTATGTTTGCCATTTTTTCTCCTACTTTCTCTTGATATGGTAAGCGTTTCATACTTTAAGATGTATGTGAGCTGAACAAATCACTGGATGGAAAGGGGAATTCAAGATGGGTTTCATCATATGGATTATATTATGTATGACTGTTTTGTTTTCTGCTCGTTTTGCATTACATCCTTTAGGAAAAGAACATAAAATCAAACCGTTTCAATCAATTGATGATTTTTTTGTTGATAAGGATCGAGAAGAGTGATAAAAAATCACGATGACACTTCCAAGACCTGGACGTTCATCGTGATTTTTTTCATTACTTGATGATCGTCAGCTCTTTCGGATAATTGGTTAAGGTGACTGGACCATCTGCCGTAATGAGAACATCATCTTCAATTCTTACGCCGCCGACTTCTGGGACATAAATTCCTGGTTCAATCGTATACACCATACCTTCTTGCAGAAGATCGTCATTTGCCTGACTCATAGAAGGAAACTCATGAACAGAAACCCCTAACCCATGTCCGAGGCGATGAGGGAAATATTCACCATATCCCGCTTCTGTGATCAGCCCGCGGGCTTTTAAATCAAGATCACCGATTCTCACGCCGGGCTTACTCATTTCAAGAGCTGCCATTTCTGCATTTAAGACGGTTTGATAGATGTCCTTTTGCTTTTCAGAAGCTTCCTGATAGATAAATGTTCTTGTGATATCTGAGCAATATCCATCGACAATGACGCCAAGGTCAAATAACACAAAATCACCTTTTTTTAAGGCTGTCTGTCCCGGATTTCCATGAGGCTCGCCCGATTTTTCACCAAAGAGAACCATAGTTGAAAAGGACATACCTTGAATGCCTTTTTTCTTTAGTTCATATTCTATGACAGCGAGCACTTCTGTTTCTGTGACTCCTTCTTTTAAGGCGTTAACCCCAATTTTTACACCTTCATCTGCCAATTGAGCCGCTTTTTTGAGTGTAGCAATTTCAGATTCATCTTTAATCAGTCTGAGCTGATTGAGCGCATCTTCAGCCCGGACGAACGTTTCTGCCCCGGTAACAGCTTGGAGCTGTTCTGCTCTTTGAAGTGGAATCGATTCTTTTTCAATCGCAAGACGCGCCGTTTGAATACCGCGTTTTTCTATCGCTGATTGAATGAAATCAAATGGATTCTCATGATCTTCATATCCAATAATATCGCCGGACCATCCTGCATTTTTTGCCTGCTCAACTTCCATTTTAGGCAAAATAAAAAATGGTTCTGCCTCTTGGAACACAAACAGCCCCATCACTCTTTCATGCGGCTCTGTGAAGTATCCAGATAGATAAAACACATTTTCCTTTGTATGTATAAATGCACCTTGAATGTCTTCTTTCTTAAGCCAAGAAGACAAGCTCTTCATTCGGTTCATCATGATCCTCCTCACACGTTTTACTACTGGTCTATTGTATCAGTTTTTGCTTTATTTCGCACAAAAGCGCACTGGCATGAATCCAGTGCGCCCTGATGATTGATTTAAGATGCACGAAGCAGACGCAGACCATTTAAAATGACCAAAATCGTACTTCCTTCATGCCCGATGACACCAAAAGGCAAATCAAGCACTTGTAAGAAATTCGCACAAATTAACAGACAGATCACCGTTAATGAGAAAATAATGTTTTGCTTAATGATTCGATTCATTTTTCTTGAAAGACGGATCATCTTTGTTAGGTTATTTAAATTGTTCTTCATTAAGATGAGATCCGCTGTTTCTAAGGCAACATCTGTGCCTCCGCCCATCGCAACCCCAACATCTGCTGTGGCAAGCGCTGGTGCATCATTGATTCCGTCTCCTACCATGATGATTGAATTACCTTGTTTTTTTAATTGATTGACCTCATGTACCTTTTCATCTGGAAGACATTCAGCCACTACGGTTTGGATGCCGGCTTCCTGCGCAATCGCTTCAGCCGTTTTTTGCTGATCTCCTGTCAGCATGACGGTCTGGATGCCTAAATCATTTAGTTCTTGAATCATTTTTTTGGCTTCAGGTCTGATTTGATCCTTAAGGCCAAGACAGCCAACAACTTTTTCATCCTTTTGAACGTAGACCACTGTGTATCCTTGCGCTGAAAGGTCATCACCTGTCTCTTCAATCTCGCGGTCGATTGACGCCTTACCCGCAAAGTCTTTCTTCCCAATCCGCCACGTTTCTCCATTTAATTGTGCTTTCACACCAAATCCAGAGGTTTCTTCAATGGTGACATGGACTGTTCTTTCTGTTTGGTGCTCTTTTGCCATATCAGAAATTGCTTTCGCTAATGGGTGGTTTGATTGACTCTCAATTTGATAGAGTGCCTGGTAAAAAGCAGATTCATCCTGCCCTTCCGTCATGACAACTTGTTCTACGGCTGGCTTCCCGCTTGTAATCGTCCCCGTTTTATCAAAAGCAATCATACTGCTTGTGCCTAGTTTTTCTAAAAAGACACTTCCTTTGACAAGCATTCCATTTCTTGCGCCATTTGAGATCAATGACAGTGCGGCTGGCATAATGGATGCAACTAGAGCACAAGGTGAAGCAACGACCATAAACACCATTGCCCGGTAGAAGGTTTCACTCATACTCCAGCCGAGGACAAAATGAGGCAGAACCATTAAAATCGCGACGGTGATCAGCACACCTTTTACATAGGCGCCTTCGAATTTTTCGATAAATGCTTGGCTTGGCGAAACACTTTCTTGAGCGGATTCAACAAGTTTAATAATTTTATGGAATAACGTTTCTTCATTATGTTTCGTGACTTCCACTGTTAAGGAACCATTTAAATTCACAGTTCCTGCAAATACGTCTTCCCCCTGCCCTTTTTCCTGTGGAATAGATTCGCCTGTGAGGGCAGATTCATCCACACTTGTTCTCCCGCTTAAAATGACACCATCTGCTGCAATACGTTCCCCAGCTTTGACCATAATCCGGTCACCTGGTGTTAATGATGAAGCGGCGATTTGAATGGTCGTACCGTCTTCTTCAATTAAAGTTGCTTCATCTGGTGCAATGCTCATTAATGCTGTTAAATCTTTCTTGCTTTTATTTGACGTATACGTTTCAAGCGCACCACTCAGTGAGAAAATAAAAATTAAGATAGCGCCTTCTGCCCAATAGCCGATTAGAGCTGAGCCTATTGCTGCGAAAATCATTAAAAGTTCCACATTCAAGGTCTTCGACGAAATCGTTTCTTCAATTCCTTCCTTCGCCTTTGCAAACCCTCCAATAACAAAAGCTAGGATGAAAAGAGGAATGCTCCACATGCTCTGATCCTTTAGAATCCATCCAATTAAAATGAGAATCCCCGAGATACCTGCTGCAATTAATTCTCCGTGCTGAGCCCATTTATGTAAGGACCATTTCGATTCCTTTTGATTTGTCGTTTGATAAAGTGCTGTATTCTCATTCATGATTGTTTTCTCCTCTCTAATTGATAATCGTTTTCACATTATCAATCGTTACCCGTTTCTTTTTCCATCTATATTTTCTGCTATTTCAAGCTTTTTATTGGTCTGTAACTCATTATAACAGGTTCTGATCAATTTTCAATTAATAATTATTATAATTTCTTTTTGATAATAATTATCATTATTGATATAGATCGTTCCGTCTTCTTCTGAGCACATTGTATTCAGATGAAAAGCAAAGGAACACAAAAAAGAACCAACAGAATTGGTTCTTTCACATAAAGGATTTGTTCTACGGATTTGTCCACTCTTTGATTTGTTTTTTCGTCAGTGGACCTACATGATTTTTCACCACTTCTCCTTTTTCGTTAATCAAAAAGGTCGTTGGGATGGTGATGATTTGATATTTCTTCATCATTTCTCCGTGTTCATCTAGGATGATCGGGAATGTAAACCTTCTGTCTTTCACAAATTGGGCAACAGCATGTTTACTTTGTTCAGCACCTAGTAAATTCACGGTCAATATGTCAACATCACTCTGATTTTCTTTCACAATCTGTTCAAATTCGGGCAGCTCCATTTTGCAGGACGGGCACCATGTTGTCCAAAAATGCAAAATGGTCTTTTTCCCTTTTTCGGGAACCATCTGCATGTCACCATTTAATGTCGGCGCCTCTATCCTTGGCGCCATCACAGGCTCTTTTGCTTCTGCTACTGCGCTCATGAGAAATAGAAGCACGCTCATCATCAGAAGACTGGCGGGTAGATGTTTACGATTCATCAGGATCTTCCTTCCCAGTTTTCTTATAGCTTGCCCTCTCGATGACGATGACATTCAAGCTTTTTTCAATGTAAGAAACATTGAAACGCCGAGCTCCTTACAAATCGTCGCATAATGCAGCGCAGTCAAAAGTAGCATGCCTGTGTTCATCCCTAAAATGACCCCCATCATATTCAAGCTTTCAATTGAACCAAGGAAATACACCATAGAAAAAGAGACGACATGCACCCATATATTATGTAGGAACACATCTTTGATGAGCCCCATTCCGATTAAACATGCTTGAAACGGCATCACAAACAGATGGCATAAAAAGTATGGCCAAAGCAGCTGTAAATAGACAGCAGCTTGCGGTGAATCAAAAAAAAGCTGTGTGAGCGGGTAAGCAAAATAATACATCACCATCACTGCCGGCACCCCATATCCAAACGTTATGAGAATCGCCTGTCTAACACGTTTTTTCACAAGATCATACTGGCCTAAAGCATAGGCTTCAGAGACACTCGGAATCATCACAATCATGATGGAATGAGCGATAAACGCCGGGAAAAAACCGATCGACATTGCGACACCAGCCAGCATGCCGTAATGATCAACAGCAAGTGTTCCAGAAATGCCTGCTGCCACGAGCGCTCCTTTGATTAAAAATGGTTCAACCGCATTGGCAATCGCATGAAAGATGCGCATGCCCGTTGTCGGAATGGAAACGGCTAATAGGCGCTTTCGCACATCACTTCCTCTTAATTCAACAGACCTGACATTCACAGCATTTTTTGCCATGACGTATTGGGAGTATAAATAAATAAAGACAACAAGATCACTCGCAACAATGACACCAATGGCGATGAGTACTGCTGTTTCAATATCAAACGAATACCAATGAAAAAACAAAAACAAGCAGATAAGCTGGATCGTTTTCTTCAGCATATTGGCTAAAGCAATTCTGCCCATTTGCTGCTTTCCCATAAAATAGCCGCGGGCAATGGAGGTAAACGCAATAATCGGGATAAGTGACAGCACTAGGCCCTTCATCAGCGGATGATACGACTGAAACACTGGAATGAAAGGCAGTACAATGGCTGCTATAGCTGTTGTTGTACTTGTCACCACAAGTGTCATTTTAAAGGCATGACGGAGCATGCTTTTGTGGAGACGTTCATGTGATTCTGCAATGAATTTAGAAATGGAGACTGGCAGCTCTAAACTGGCGATCACAAGGACAAGCATGATGATTGGAAGGATACTCATATATAAACCCATTCCATGTTCTCCAAGCTCTCTCGCTAAAATCATATTGACTAAAAACTCTATACACTCCGCAATAAAAGCTGCGACAGATAGCAGAATGACCCCTTTTACAAATCGATTCATGTAGCCTCCCCTTGTCTAAAGCAAATTCTTTTCACATTCTATGAGACAAGTCCAAAAAATATTTTAATAATTGAAGACAAAAAAAAGAGCAATCTCATTGATCGCTCTTTTTCTTTATACGGCAAACACGTGACGTCCGATGCGTTCTACAATTTTGCGGGAACGAATCCAATGATCTGTTGCCGTTTTTGGATTATAAAAATAGATAGCCTTTGTTGTTCTGTCATGCTCTTTTACTACCTGCTTCACCGCTTTAATGGAATCTTGATCTGCCTTATCATGAATGCTTCCATTTGATACTGGCTGGAAGGCATTTCGCTGATAAATCACACCTTTAACGCTGTCAGGAAAAGAACGATGCTCCACCCTGTTTAAAACAACGCTTGCCACCGCTTTTTTCCCTTCGTAAGATTCACCTTTCGCTTCAGCATGTACCAATCGAGAAAGCAAATCCATTTCTTCATTAGAATACTGTTTGCCGCTTGCCTTATTCGTCGTTTCAGATTTTACTTTTTTCTTTTGCTTCGGTTTTGAAGACTTTTCTTCTGTTGACGTACTTAGCAATTTCACTTTTGGCTGACGCTTTTCTTCAGAAAATGCCGGGATGACTTGATCGTGGTCTTGATCTATATATGAAAGCTGATGTTTAACAGGTGCTTGTGAAAGTTCGTGACTTAATGTGCCATGCTGCTCTTGTATATTGTCCATCTTCATTGCTGCAACGAGCATAAGGATGACAAAAAGAGCTGTATGAATTTTAATCATTCGCCTTTTTCCTCCTTTAATCAAAAGTAGGCTGTAAGATACTTGTCCACTCTAACAAGAGCTCATTCTATTTTCACGCACAAAGATTTACATGCCTGTCCAAATTCCGTCATTAAATGGCATGTCCTAGTTGAGCGCACATAAAATGGAATTGTTAGCGCTTAAAAAGATCCCTTTTTCACCTATCATCATCCTTATGCTCCTGATTATGGGTTATTACATTTTCTTTTCATATGTATCAGAGTGGTTTGAAGTGTGACAAAAGAACGAAAATAAAAAAGCTTTCTCTCATCAATGAGAAAAAGCTTTAGCTTCTTGCTTCTGTAAGATATTCAAAAATAACATCTCCACCATGTTTGGCGATCCCGCGAAAATGTTTAAAATCATCTTGATTCACCAAAACAGAACGAAACGTTAAAAAGTCATCTTTTTGGATGGTCACCTGTTTTTCCGTCCCATTCCGTAAAGATTCGAGGATGGTGAGGATTTGTTCTTCAGTCAAAAAAACCGCTCCTTTTCAGCCATGATCAATTATTAAATATACCATTCGTTAGAAGAGCATACAACGAAAACAAAACAAAAACGTCTTTATCCTTTACATTGGTATGAAAATATTGCAAAATACTTTTTAATAGGGAATGAAATCTGTTTTTAAAGGAGAGGGATCGGTTGAAGATTGCAAAAATTGGAAATGTGATCGAATTTAGAAATGGTTTAACAGGTGTAGTTGAAAAAGTGAATGAAAACTCTGTCATTGTGGATGTCACCATTATGGACAACTATAGAGATTTAGAACTGGATTCACTAACAGTCGTTAATCATAAAAACTATAAAATCATCAAAGACTCCGTACATTAATTTGCAATCCTCAATTCAGACGATCGGTACATACGAAGCAAAGCTAATCACGATTTGGCCAAATGGTGAAAGCTATTTCAATACCCTTCTTTTTCATTTTAAAAAATGATGAGATGCAGTATTAGCTCTAGACAGGAGAAAACTAATATGCAAAATTCCAATGATATCATTGTACGTTTTGGAAAAATGGAAGATGCTGAAATGACTTTAGAAATACAGAAATCTGTTATTGCTGAATCAGATTATCTACTTACATCGCCTGAAGAAAATAAAAAAACCCTCTTAGAACACAGGGAATGGATACAGAAAAGAATAGAAAATGAAAATGAGACGTACATAGTTGCTCAAACTGATGAAAAAGTCATTGGATGGATAGCCTTTGAACATTCATCAAATAGAAAAAGAACTTCCCATACGGGTTCTTTCGGGCTGATGGTGCATAAGAGCTATAGAGGTTTAGGCGTAGGGGAAATGCTGCTAACAGCATTATTACATTGGGCAGAAAAGAACCCTTCAATTGAAAAGGTTAGTTTAGCCGTTTTCTCAACAAATCAAAAGGCCATTTCTTTGTACAAAAAGATGGGGTTTATAGAAGAAGGACGTAAAATAAAAGAATTTAAAATAAATGATCATGAATACTGGGATGATGTTTTAATGTATAAGCTTGTTTAAAGCTGTGAAAACGAATTGCAGAAGTAAGGACATAATATCAATTGAGTCATCAATTTGTTATGTCCTTTTCTTATTTTTACCTTACTCCATATGAAGAAAGCATCAATCTCTTTTCATATGAAAGGTTTGCATTTCCGCCTTCGTCTTGTACATCTCGACTTCCTCGGGTGTGATCACTCCTTTATCAATCAAGAGGGCAATCACTCCAAGCAATGTGGAGGCACTCCATTTATACCGTTCTTTGTTTTGATGTTCAAGCATTTGAAGCTCTTCCTTTAGTTCCATTAGCAGCTGCTCTGCCCGCTCTTCTTTGTTTGCCAACTCAAACGCCTCCGTTTATCATTCATTGCCTCTATTTTATCTTACATCAAATGAGATAAGCAAAAAAAGCATGATCCCTATTTACAAACATACGTTCTGTCATGTATAATATGTTTACGAGCTGGTAGCCCCCAGCCGTCCTAGCAAGTTCTATTCCCATTCGTATGAGAAGAGTGACATGACTCTTCTCTTTTTTTTATGGTTGATTCGCAAAAAAAGACATGCATCCGGCATGTCTTTTCCTTTTTTCTCATTTTACATATCCATCATCAAACTTAGTTTGCAGCATTTATGGTTACCCAGGACATAAGGAAAACGACTTTTTTATACGACTCAAGGAAAATCCATTAAGGACGATTTGTAATCCCTTCGCAGTGAATTATACCTGTGCTAGCCCGCCATCTACGAACAATTCAACACCCGTCAAGTAACTGCTTTCGTCTGATGCAAGGAAAGATACAGCGTTTGCTACTTCTTCAGGTGTCCCAACTTTTCCAACTGGAACAGTATTTCTGGCATTTTCCATCGCTCCTTCAAGTGCATCACCAAAAAGCTCATCGTATGCAGGTGTAAGAATCACTCCTGGACTTACCACATTTACACGAATTTCAGTACCTTTTAGGTCAAGAATCCAGTTGCGAACTAGTGCTCTTAATGCTGCTTTAGATGCTCCATATACACTAAATGCTGGGTTGCCAATTGATCCAGCAGTAGAGCCCGTTACAATAATAGAACCTACTTTGTCCGGGAATAGTGATAGCGCTTTTTGAACAGTAAAAATGGTTCCTTTCACGTTAATGTCGAACGTTCTATCAACCTGCTCTTCAGTAATTTCACCTAATGGAAGGAAGTTGCCAATGCCTGCATTAGCAAAAAGGATGTCCAACTTACCTTTTTCCTGCTTTATCATGTCATATAGTTTGTCTAAGTCTTCAAGCTTAGAAATATCACCTTGAACACCGGTTACGTTCTTGCCAATTTGGTTAACAGCTTTATCAAGTTCGTTTTGTCTACGTCCCGTGATATAAACATATGCACCTTCGTTTACCAATTTTTGTGCTGCAGCAAGACCAATCCCACTTGTTCCACCCGTTACAAGCGCTATTTTACCTTCAAATTTCCCCATACTTAAACACTCCTTTAGAATTCATATTATTTTATGTCTAGTACCTTTAAGTACTTGAAGAACAACTTACAAGTAATAGTATCCTTCAGTAAGCACATTATCGGAAGTACCCACTTTTTTGTGATATAGTAACTAAAAAGTAATAAATGTGAAATGGAGAGCTTTAGACATGAAAAAATTTAGCTGTGGGTTTGAAGTGACAAAGGAAGTGATTGGCGGAAAATGGAAAGGACTTGTATTATACTTTTTAATGAATGGACCAAAGAGAACGAGTGAATTAAAGCGCATTATCCCAAATATAACTCAGAAAATGCTGATTCAAACTCTTAGAGAGCTTGAAGCCAGTGGACTTGTGACCAGAAAGATGTATAATCAAGTACCGCCGAAGGTTGAATATTCATCCACTGAACTTGGAAAATCTCTTAAACCTATCTTGCAGGAGCTCTGTCAATGGGGGAGCCAATATGCGGAGCAAGAGTATGCAGAAGGTGAATATGAAATTGTACAACCAGAACAACTAAAGTTAGGATAGATGTAGCTGCTGAAGTAAATGCTAAACAACTTCAATACCCTCACCTAACAGATGAAGAACTGTCAGAAATAAATGAGATAGTCAATTTTGAAAGTGAAGTTCTAATCAGAAGTGTCATGGACTATATTCAGGAGAGCTTTGATGAAATTCAAAAATGAGCTGTTTCAAATGTTAAAGAGAAGGTTCAGTAACTTAACCAAACAATAATGCCTATGATCTCATAATAGGCATTTTTTCTTTCGGATAAAAAAGAAAAGACGTACAAATTGTACGCCTTCATCTGCTTCTGTACTATCAATTTTTCACTGCATAAAAGTCACAGTTAGGTTGCACCTTAGGTCACACTTTTTCATACAATTCTCATGAGTATTTTCAGGTGTGACTTTTTCCACTTTAATGTGACACCATTTCGTTTCATACTCCGTCTCACACAGCGGAATAATTACCGATTATCAATCGTCTCCGGATACATATCATGGTTCATCATACGGTATTCTGCCATTTCCTCATATTTCGTGCCAGGTTTCCCGTAGTTCGTATATGGGTCAATGGAAATACCGCCTCTTGGCGTAAATTTGCCCCAAACTTCAATATACCTTGGGTCCATCAATTCAATCAGGTCGTTCATAATAATGTTCATACAGTCCTCATGGAAGTCACCATGGTTACGGAAGCTGAACAAATATAATTTTAACGATTTACTTTCGACCATGATTTCATTTGGGATATAGCTGATATAAACTGTCGCAAAATCTGGCTGACCTGTTTGCGGACATAGTGATGTAAATTCTGGGCAGTTGAATTTCACAAAGTAATCTCTATTTGTATGTTTATTCGGAAACGTTTCAAGCACTTGTGGTGCATAATCAAACAAATAATTGGTTCCCTGGTTTCCTAGTAGCGTGACACCTTCTAATTCTTCTGGTTTTCTTGTCGTCATATCATCTCTTCCTTTCTATACGCCTCGTTTATTTCCCCACAATAACGTGTGCAGCTGCGGCAGCACTCTTACGCGGTTTAAGTCTGGATCTTGCGCGACTTGATTCACAAGCGCTTCATATTTCTTTAATAAATGCGTTAATAAGTACGCATCATCACCTGTCGTTGTGTCATCATTTCCTACCTGCAAATAAAAAGGAAGCTCAGGATATTTCGCATGAACATCCTTCGCATACGCAAGATCACGATCGTCAAAAATCACGACTTTCAGGCTAGCATGCTGCAATCTATTCCCGCTTTTCAGCTCATCTATAATACGTGTTAGTTTCGTAAAATCTGTTTTCATATTCGAGCTTGGCGGCTTAGGAGAAATGGTTAAATCATCAATTTTCAAAAACCATTCCTGATACATCGTTCCTTGTGTTTCAAGCGCTGTATCAATTCCTTCTTCATGCAGCAAATCAATGAGGGATTCCATTTGTTTTAAAAGCGCCGGGTTTCCCCCTGAAATGGTGACATGAGAAAAAGCCTGTCCGCCTATTCTTTTTAATTCTTTGACAATGTCTTCTGCCTCAAGCCACTGAATGTCATGCTTCGCTGAGCCATCCCATGTAAAAGAGGAATCACACCAGCTGCACGAGTAGTCACAGCCAGCCGTTCTGACAAACATGGTTTTTTGTCCAATGACCATTCCCTCTCCTTGAATGGTTGGACCAAAGATTTCTAATACGGGAATCGCTTTAGCCATTGATCTCAACTCGTTTCGGACGGTAAATGCAATAGCTTGTTGGTGTCTCTCTGACAAAGACCTGAACACATGTCGGCTTGTTCGCTAAAGTCGATAAATACGCTGCGACTTTGTCATGTACGGTCTTTGCCACCACCTCAGTGGTTGGCATCGCGTATCGATCGTTTGATGAGAATTCCTCATGATCATTGAGCAGCGTGTGATCGTACTGCCCATGAATGAGCTTCTTCAATGTACTGAAATTGACAAGGAAACCCGATTCATCTAGCTCGTCTCCCGCAATCGTGATATTGATGGTGTACGTATGACCATGAACACGGCTGCATGCGCCCGCATCTTCCCGCGGGATGAAATGGGCAGCAGATACATGCATGTCTTTATTTAATTCAAATGAAAATGGATGATCGGTTTGTGGATAGATTTGAGAAAGCATTTATTTTGCCTCCTTCATTTCCATATAAGTGTCATAGCCATTTTTCCGCAGCTTACACGCAGGACATTCCCCGCAGCCATCAGAGATGATGCCGTTATAGCAAGTGAGCGTTTCATTTTTCACAAAATCCAGCGCATTAAGCTCGTCTGCCAGTTTCCATGTTTCTGCTTTATTCAGCCACATCAGTGGTGTATGAATCACAAATGGTTTTTCCATTGCTAAATTCACTGTGACGTTGCAAGATTTCACAAACTCGTCACGGCAATCTGGATAGCCGCTAAAGTCTGTCTCACAAACACCTGTGATAATATGTCTTGCTCCAATTTGATACGCTAATATAGAGGCGAAGGATAAGAACACTAAGTTTCTTCCTGGTACAAATGTGGAAGGAAGCTCTCCTTCTTTTTCCTCAATGTCAATGTCATCTCTTGTTAAAGCATTAGGTGCCAGTTGATTTAAAAGTGACATATCTAATAGATGATTCTTCACACCTAATTTGTCAGCGATTCTTTTGGCGACATCAATTTCTTCTTGATGACGCTGATTATAATGAAAGGTCACTGTTTCTACCTCTTCAAATTGTTGAAGTGCCCATAATAAACAGGTCGTACTGTCCTGTCCCCCGCTAAAGACAACGACTGCTTTTTCATTTTTCATTTTCTGTTCTCCTCCTTTTGCAGATGAGTACAACCGTACAACACTGCATCTGAAAGGCTCCTGAAAACCCCTATTTTTCTCAAAAGAAAAGACACCTTTACATGTGTATGAGGTGTCCCAGCCATAAAAAATAAAAAATGCCACATCCAAGGATACGGCAAGTCCTTAGTTTTTTATAGAGGGTTTTGCTAGAACCTCTCCCGTCTTCACGGATTTTTGTTCAATTTTCACAGAGGATAGTGTACCACATATTTTTCATACAGGCTATCCTTTCTTTACTTATCTAGCGGTGCAGGCACTTTTTTTAGACAAAGAAAGAGGATAAAAAAGATGCTGACATAGCCAAAAACCGGATAAACCGTTGAAATCAGTGTACCGTAACCAATTTTACTAATCACATAGCAGCATATGAGAATAAGGGATATCGTAAAGATGCTGTTCATTCGGATATATGCCCTCACTTGTCTCTCCAGCCCGTATAAATTACCTATGACGGATGTAAAAACTTCACCGAAGATGACAAATAAATAAATGAGATGAATCGAGTTTGCAACTTGATACACCACCTGGGCCATTGGAATATCAAACGCCTCCAGCATATCTAATGAAGAAAGAGATAAGAAGCAAGCAAGCAAAATGAGTGTCAGCATGACACCCCCAAGCACCGCTCCCTTTTTAATGACTGCTTCAGAGGTCATTTCATTTGCGACGGGTACTAACACTGCCTGTGACAGTGCTAAATTAAAGGCACCATATGACACTGCTGATAATATCCACTCGCCCTCACCCATTTGCAGCGCAAGAACATAACTTTCACTGCTGCTAAACACAAATGAATCAAGAAACACGATCATTGAAAAGAAAATCAGCATTGGAACGACAAGCACGTTGACGCCAAATAACCCTTTTGATCCTTTAAAGAGTACAATGACGCTCAGAATGATCGTCAAAAAAATCCCATATTCCTTCGATATACCAAGTTGTTCTTCAAAAATAGCCCCTGCGCCTGAAATCATCACTGAGGTGACACCAAGTAAAATAAAAAACATGACAATATTAATATATCGACTCGCAGCTGCGCCAAATAAAAAACGGTTCATATCTTGATAAGATTCTGCTTCGATTCGTTTCGAAATCAGCATCATTTTTGCCCCAAGGCCAGTAAAAATAACACCGCTAATCAGGATTCCTAATAGTCCAATCCAGCCAAAACGAACAAAAAATTCTACGATTTCTTTTCCTGTCGCAAACCCAGCTCCAACCACTGTTCCTACATATACAAAGGCAAGCTGAAAAGCGGATTCATTTGAACGTTTCATGTGACCCCTCCGCACCCATCACTTTCGATTGTTCCTTTTTTATCCTATGAGACAAGTTCCTTGAAAAGAAGGACAAACCATGATTAAATGCAAAAAAGGATTTTTATTCCCCTTTGAGCAAAACAGTTGAAAGTCAAAATAGGTCAGAGTATACTATAGTCAAAGATGGTCAAACAATAGACCATTTTCTTTAACATTCATTGGTCAAATAAAGTCAAACTTTATTTTAAGGAGGTCATGGCAAATGCGTTGTCAACATTGTCAAGTAAATGAAGCAACTATTCGCCTGAATATGCAAGTAAATTCGTCCCGGAGCCAAATGGTTTTATGTGAAGACTGCTATACCTCTTTGATGGAGCAGTCAAAAATGAAAATGGGACCTCAGCTCTTTGGAGGAAGTTCATTCTTCTCTCAGGCAGCAGGTCATGCCCCAAACATGGAGCAGCCAAAGCAAAAAGGCTTACTCGATGAGCTTGGCCGTAACTTAACAGATGGAGCAAATGCTGGTTTAATTGATCCAGTCATTGGCCGTGATGAAGAAGTCGCAAGAGTCATTGAGATTTTAAATAGAAGAAATAAAAATAACCCTGTTCTTATTGGTGAACCAGGTGTTGGGAAAACAGCGATCGCAGAAGGACTCGCGCTCAAAATTGCGAGCGGCGATGTGCCAAATAAATTAAAGAACAAACAAATCTATTTATTAGATGTCTCCTCACTTGTCGCAAACACAGGTGTACGCGGTCAATTTGAGGAAAGAATGAAGCAGTTAATCAAAGAACTGCAAAGCCGTAAAAATATCATCTTATTTGTAGATGAAATCCACCTTCTTGTGGGCGCAGGATCTGCAGAAGGATCAATGGATGCTGGAAACATTTTAAAACCAGCCCTTGCAAGAGGTGAACTGCAGCTAGTAGGTGCGACGACATTAAAAGAATATCGCCAAATTGAAAAAGATGCTGCACTCGAACGGCGCTTCCAGCCCGTCATCGTAGATGAGCCAACACAAGATGAAGCGATCGACATCTTAAAAGGTATTCAAGATAAATACGAGGCCTATCATGGTGTCACCTATTCAGATGAAGCAATCAAAGCGTGTGTTCAATTATCTTCGCGGTATATTCAAGACCGCCATTTACCGGATAAAGCCATTGATTTAATGGATGAAGCTGGTTCAAAAGCGAACCTCTCCATTGATGCAGCAAGTGAAGATGAGCTGACAAATCGATTAGCGGAAATTGCCGCAGAAAAACAAGCTGCGCTAAAAGAAGAACAATATGAAAAAGCAGCGAAGCTTCGCGATGAAGAAGAAGCCATTGAAGCAAGACTTCAAAACAAAACAACTGAAAAAGAGCATATCGTTACAGCAGAGGACATTCAGGCCATTGTGGAACAAAAAACAGGCATTCCTGTCGGGAAACTCCAAGCAGACGAACAAACCAAAATGAAAGAAATTGACGTCCGTCTAAAAGCACGAGTGATTGGGCAGGAGCATGCGGTTGATAAAGTGGCCAAAGCCGTGAAAAGAAGCAGAGCTGGATTAAAATCGAAACATAGACCAACAGGCTCCTTCCTTTTCGTTGGACCAACAGGTGTCGGGAAAACCGAATTGTCTAAAACGCTGGCTGAAGAATTATTTGGTTCAAGAGATGCGATCATTCGTTTAGATATGAGTGAGTACATGGAAAAACACTCTGTGTCCAAACTCATCGGTTCTCCTCCTGGTTATGTTGGACATGATGAAGCTGGCCAGCTGACTGAAAAAGTGCGCAGAAAACCATACAGCATCATTTTGCTGGATGAAATCGAAAAAGCACACCCAGATGTACAGCACATGTTCCTGCAAATCATGGAAGACGGCCGCTTAACAGACAGCCAAGGCAGAACGGTCAGCTTTAAAGATACAGTCATTATCATGACAAGTAACGCAGGCACCGCAGATAAAACAGTCAAAGTGGGCTTCCAATCTGATCAGGAAGAAGCGTTTGAGGAACAATCACTCATTGATTCACTGAGCAGCTACTTCAAACCAGAATTTTTGAACCGTTTTGACAGCATCATTCAATTTGATTCACTAGACAGAGAGGACTTAGTGAAGATTGTTGATCTTCTGCTCAATGAGCTGTCAGAGCAATTAAAAGAGCAGAATTTAACAGTTCATGTCACAAATGAAGCAAAAGAAAAGATCGCAGAGCTTGGATATCATCCTGCATTTGGTGCTCGTCCACTTCGAAGAACCATCCAAGAGCACGTTGAAGACCAAATGACGGAGATCCTGCTTGAAGAGGAGCAGCTTTCTGGATTTACTGTGGATGTTGAACATGACGAAATCGTCGTAAAAAAAGGATAACTACATCTTCAGGATGATATGCACCTCCATCATGTTGCGGCGTCTAAGTTCCATCTGAACGCCGACGCTCCCCCGCCTCTTTTCCTTTACGATAAAAGAAAAAGAGGTGGATCACATGATGAATTGGAGCTACGATCTTGTCAAAATCATATATGAAGAAAAATTAAAAGAACTGCTTCATTTAGATGAACCAGCTCAAAACGATTAAATGGAGACTCCCTTTATATGAGAGGGAGTTTCTTCTTTTACATATTTAGAAAGCGCTTTCGTCAAAAATTCTTCACAGAAACTGTCTTAATTTTATATTCTGACTAAAACCATTCTAGAACACACCGATATTAACTATAGAAAAAGATAGTTAAAGGATTTGGTGAGATAATGGACAAAACATCGTTAATTGGTATTATTTTAGCATTTATTGCACTAGGTGTCGGTATGGTTTTGAAAGGTGTGAGTCTAACTGCTCTTCTCAACCCGGCGGCTATATTAATCATTATTGTTGGAACGGTTGCAGCTGTTGTCATCGCATTCCCTTCTAGTGAAATTAAGAAAACACCAAAATTGTTCGGAAAAATTTTCAAAGACAGCCAGCTTCCAACGATTCAAGAAATGATCCCTCTATTTTCAAACTGGGCACAAATTGCGCGTCGTGAAGGTCTTTTGGCATTAGAAGCAAGTCTTGAGGAAGTCGATGATGATTTTCTAAAGAACGGGTTAAGCATGGCAGTTGACGGCCAAAGTGCTGAATTTATTCGAGACGTCTTAACAGAAGAAGTTGACGCCATGTCTGAACGACATCAGTCAGGTGCATTAATCTTTACACAAGCTGGTACATACGCTCCGACGCTAGGGGTACTTGGCGCCGTTGTCGGACTTATTGCCGCACTTGCCAACATGGGAGATATTGAGGCACTTGGACATGCAATCAGTGCTGCCTTCGTCGCCACACTGCTTGGGATTTTTACTGGGTATGTATTATGGCATCCATTTGCCAACAAGCTGAAGCGTAAATCAAAGGAAGAAGTAAAGCTTCGTCTGATTATGATCGAAGGTATTCTGTCTGTTCTTGAAGGTCAGTCTCCAAAAGTCATTGAACAAAAACTTCTTATGTACTTACCAGCAAAAGAGCGTGCAAATCTTGTCATTGAAGAAGGAGAAAATCAAAATGGCTAGGAAACGTAAAAACCATGATCATGAAGACCATGTAGATGAATCTTGGCTTATCCCTTATGCCGATCTTCTGACGCTTCTTCTCGCCCTCTTCATTGTGCTTTTTGCATCTAGTTCAATTGATGCGGCAAAATATGAACAGATGGCTAAGTCTTTTAATGTAGTTTTTACTGGCGGTACCGGTGTTATGGATCAATCCAGCATGCAAAGCACGGAAGAAACTGAAAACAGCAACCAGGTCAAGAAAGCAGCCGAGGAAGAGAAAGATGAAGAAGCCAAAGCAAAGGCTAGGGACCAAGCGGTTCTCACAAAGGTCAAAAAGCAGGTCGATTCATTCATTGCAAATAAAAAACTTGGTGCCAAGCTCGAAACAAAGCTTACGGATGAAGGACTTCTCATTACGATTGAAGACAGTATCTTCTTTGATTCTGGGCGGGCAGTTATTCGCCCTCAAGATGTCCCGTTAGCAAAAGAAATCTCAAAACTGCTCGTCATTAATCCCGCACGTGACATTGTCATTAGCGGACATACAGATAATGTACCGATCAGAAATTCAGAATTTGAATCAAACTGGTATTTAAGCGCCATTCGCGCTGTGAACTTTTTAAATATTCTTCTTGAAAACAGCAATCTAAACCAAGAGAACTTTAGTACAAAAGGATACGGCGAATTCAAACCGATTGCCTCAAACGATACAGCAGAAGGCAGAAGTAAAAACCGGCGTGTAGAAGTACTCATTTTACCGATTGAGAAAAAAGCGAAATAAAAAAAGAAGCCAGCGGCTTCTTTACAGATTGTTGACAAAGGGCTAAAATGATCTCTATTTTAGCCCTTTGTCTTCTTTTCAGCGTGATAGAATACCTTTGCAGTCTAGGAACGAGCACCGGCACACAGGACTAACGCCAAATGCGAGGGATTGCCTGCACGCTGAAAAGGAAGCCAGCGGCTTCCTTTTTATTTAGTCTTGATGATCATATAAATGCTTTGCACGCAGCCCTACATGTTTGAGCATATCAATGCAGACATCTTTCTCTTCTTCGCTCAGGACACTGATCATCTCATGAATTTCTTTCGCATGATCTGGGAAGATGTCATCAAGCAAAGCTCGTCCCTGCTTGGTAATATGCGCAAATGTCACTCTGCGGTCTTCTGCACAAGCCTTGCGACTGAGAAGTTCTTTCTTCTCCAATTTATCGACCACATACGTGATGCTGCCGCTTGCAAGTAAAATCTTATCACCGATTTGCTGAAGCGGCTGATCACCTTTATGATATAGCAATTCTAGCACAGCAAATTCAGTTGGATTCAGCCCGTGCTTCACAATATGTTTGTTCATGTGATGATTAATTGAGCGATAGGCACGTGATAATACAATAAATAGTTTCAATGATTTTTCAACATTATGATTTTCCATTTTTTATCATCCTTTATGAAATGCAACCTACTAATGTGACATTAATAAACAATAAGTAAAATGTCAACATTTTGATCCATCTTTAGCACGAAAATGAGACCAGAACGAATCACCTAATTTTTTAAAAATCACACAAGTCATCGTAATAAAGATAGGTTCAATGCTATAATAAGTCTATTAGGTAATACGTTGGAGCGATGAATGATGAGTATACTGAAAGGGTTTTGGAAGAAGATCAGGCTTTACCTTATTTTGGTCATGCTTCCAACCCTAATCATTAGTTATTTTATCTACGAAAAAGAAACTGAAAAAATCGATTTAAAGAACAAACAAACCGCTACACTTATGTTAAATATTCACAAAAACCAAATGAATTATTTAATAAGTGAGACAGAAGCGAGATTAACTTCCCTTGCCATGGGATTTGACCAGCCGCTTGAGACGAAAAAAGTACAAAACATCCTAGAGAAAATCTATAAACAAGAACCTCGTTTTTCAGGTCTGTATCTCCTAGACAAAAAAGGAAATGTAACAGCAAGCACCACCCCGTTAAAGGAAAAAATCAACCTATCATTCAGAGATTACTTTAAACGCATTCAAGTGACCAAGCAGACCGTGATCACAGACAACTATGTGAGCCGAATTACAAAACAGCGGATTCTCTCCATTTGTGTGCCTGTTCTCGATGAAAACGAAGAGGTCACCAATGTACTGATTGCCGCCATTCAAATTGATTATTTAAAAAATATTATGAATGTATTGAACCCTGATCTTCATTTTAAGATGCTGAATCAAAATGGACATGTTGTGTTTACAAGCGGTCCACAGCCAGTACCCGAGGGCGGCAGCACCGTGTCTACATATTTAGATGAAAACAGCTGGAAGCTGGAGGTCTTTCCGCAGCGTGCTTCAACTAGTGAAGTGCTGTCTGTGATGCTCATCCCTTTATCCAGTGCGTTTATTTTATTAAATATTTTATTCACACTCGTCCAATATATCGTGTTAAGGCGGCAAACTCAGCAGGAGCGTCATGAAAATGAAGCGCAAAAGCTTGAATTGATCGGAACACTCGCAGCAAGTACAGCACACGAAATTCGCAACCCATTAACAGGGATTAGCGGATTTATCCAGCTATTGCAAAAGAAGTATCATTCAGAAGAAGATCAGCTCTATTTTTCTGTCATCGAGGAAGAAATTAAACGGATCAACCAAATCGTCAGTGAATTTCTTGTATTAGGAAAACCAACGGCAGAAAAATGGCAAAATAACTCTGTAAAAGAAATTGTAAGTGAGATCATGCCGATCGTTTTCTCTGAGGCAAACCTTTATAATGTGGAAGTGGATTTGCAAATCAATACGATTCAAGATGTGGGCGTATATTGCACAAAGGATCATATTAAACAAGTCGTTTTAAATGTAGCAAAGAACTCTTTAGAAGCGATGCCAAACGGCGGTCATTTGAAGATTGTGATCGAAGCTGAAAAAGAACATGTCATCATTAAAGTAGAGGATACAGGTGAAGGCATACCAGAAGAGATGTTAAAGCACATCTTCCTCCCCTTTATTACGTCGAAGGAAAAAGGCACAGGTCTTGGGCTTGTCGTGTGTAAACGAATCATTTCGATGTATGGCGGAACAATTGATATTCATAGCGAAGTGAATAAAGGAACGACTGTTATGATCATGCTTCCTTCTGCTCACTCAGCATAACTGAAGATGTCAGCCGGTTTTGCTTATGCAAGACCGGTTTTTCATGTCAATAAGAGGGGCGGTTCACAGATAAAAGACTCATTTGAGACACAAGATCATGAAAGGAGGGGGCAGATTGTTTCTCATGAAAAAGAAGATGCTGATACTCATTCATCAGGTTGTCCAGTTCTTGACTATATTTAATTGTCTTCTCACCAGTGTACCCTTCCACTTGAGCTGCTTCTACCATTTGTTTTCTCTTCTCATCAATGGACATCAGCAATTGTTCTTTCCTTACATAAATATTCATGATCTCAGCTCCCGCAATGAATTCGACTGTCTATGCTCAAAATGATCCGACACCAAAATTATACTTTATTTGTAAATTAAATTAAATATGCTTATTTTATTTAATTTTTTACAGCCTAAAGACCTTTTACCCAATCAAATTTGGGGGTAAACTTCAAATTTGGACAGGACTGACACATTGATTAAACAGAATTTTATCCTATGCAGAAGATCAAAATCAACTATTTTCTTTCTCATTTTATGTCTAATTTCCTAAAAAAAAGCTGATCTTCCGCCTCATGCGGAATGATCAGCTCTATCATTAAACCGTTTCTTCCTCGTAAATCGGCACCCAGCCCTCAGTTGTGACAAATATGCGAACTGCGACCACTTTGCGATCCTCTTGAAGTGTAAAGTAATGACGAATGTTTGGCGGCACAGAAATTAAATCACCTGGATTCAATCTCACATCAAAAAAGACGCCATCCTTGCCTTGAATAGCAAAGATTCCGTGCCCGCTCACAATAAAGCGTACTTCATCATCTGTATGGTGATGCTCACGTTTAAAGTTTTGGAGCAGCTCATCAAGATTTGGAGTGGCATCAGACAATGAAATGACATCCTGCGCTTTGTACCCTCTTTTTTCAGAAATACTTTGGATTTCCTTTTGGAAAACAGTCAAAATCTCTTCCTTTTCCTCATCGGTTAAATCATACTTTTCTGATAAACGGTTTGGCAGCTTTTCAATATCCCAGTGCTCATAAATGACCCCTTGGTTTTCTAAATATGATGCTACCTCTTGCTCGTTCTCAAGTAATGTGTTCTCTTCGTTATGAATCAAAATCGTCGCCATGTGCTTTTCCTCCTTTTTATCTTACAAGCTGCTGTTGATAAAGCGCTAATTTTAAGTGATAGCTAAATAAAAATTCATATGCTTCTAATACTCGTTTTGCTTCAAAGGCTGTTTTTCCCCAGACCGTGATGCCATGATTGCGAATGAGTACAGCACCAGATGACGCCTCTAGTGTCAGATGTTTGGCAAATTGCTCTGCAAGATGCGGAATATGAGCTGGATTTTCAATAATCGGAATCGACACTTCTGCATCCTCTTCCCAATAACCAAGCGCTTTGATGATTTCGTTGCCTTTAAAACGAATCTCTCCCTTATCCCCATATAGCTCTGACATCACATTATTATCGATTGTATGGACATGGAGGCAGCAGCCTGCTTTCGTCCGTCTATACACGTACGTGTGAAGCAGTGTTTCAGCTGATGGCCTAAGCGTCTCGTTCGGATCATGTGGCTGGCCTGCCGCATTTACTAGCACAAAATCTTCGTTTGTTTCTTTTCGTTTATCTTTGCCGCTTGCCGTCACCAAGAACGTGATTGGATCATCCGACACCTTGATCGATAAATTACCGCTTGTTCCGAAAAACCAGTCTCTTTGGGCCAGTTCACGTTTAACGTCTGCTAGCTCCTGCCAGCGTTTGCTCTTTGCGTCTGCCATTCCTTCACTTCCTTTATTTGAACAAATTGCGCGTGTAGATCAATAAATGTGTCATACTCCTTATGTACGAGCCCGAGCTCTTGACATTCATTGAGCAAGTAGTCGCGCGCAAACGTAAGATCTGCATGTTTCGCCGCCTCCACATCAGTCACTGAATCTCCGATCATGATGATGAAATCATCCTCATGAGTCAGGTTTCGAATGATTGAGGGCTTGCAGCATCCGCACCCATTTTGACATTGCGTATCGCAGGCATGCGGCCATTCAATCTGAATATGCTCTTCCCCAAATGATGCATGATTGCAATAAATATCGTCTCGATCGACAATGCCTTCGAGGATGGGGTAGACAAAAAAGTCCATCCCCCCACTAAGTACATAGAAAGGAATGTCTGCTTTTTTTACCTCATCCACAAATTCCTTAAATCCTTCTCGAATCTCTGTATCCTCTAAAATAAATGATTGAATGGCATCCTTCTGATCACTTGTCAGTAATTGAAACATTTGCCCGACGCCTTCTTGAATGGTGATTTCCTTTGACAGGACACCATCTTTCAGCTTCGTCCATTCACTTGGTGCAAACTGTTTCATGATGCGGATGATATTATCATTTTTTGTAATTGTTCCATCAAAATCACAACATACAATTGGTTTTTTCATTATTCTGCTACCCTTCCCCAAAGATCAAGTGCCGCTTTTAAGTCTTGGCAGGAAGCCGCCTTATCTTGGATGGACTCTTCATGAATCACGGCATCAATGATCGAACGAAATGCCTTCCCTCCGCCGATGGCTCCCCGCGGATGTCCGTGAATGCCTCCGCCTGCATTTATCACATGATCAATTCCAAAATCTTTGATTAATACTGGAACCATTCCTGGATGAATGCCTGCTGACGGGACAGGGAATGTTTTTTGAACCGTATCCTCTTTCACGCAAGCTTCATAGATTCCAAGGGCATCTTTTTTCGGAAGTGCAACCGCCCCATAAGGTGAGGGAAAAAGGCTCAAATCAGCGCCAGCATATCGATTTAATTTGCCTAAAAGAAGAGAATGCGAGAATCCATATTCAGGAGAGGATGTCAAAGCACCACTCACAGCGGGATGCGCCATAATCGGCAATGGAATGTCTGGGTCCTCAGCTAGGCTTTGCATGACATCAAGGCCGTAAGCAAAGACATTGAATAAGAGCGCATCTGCCCCAAGTTCAGCGGCCTTTCTCGCCCGATCCTTCAGGTCAAAGGTTCTGCCCGTTAAATTGACAGCATACAGCGTGCGGTGTCCTGTCTCTTCATAGGTTTCTTTTAAAATCGCTTTTCCTTCTTTGATTCGCTCTTCAAAAGGAGCTAATGGACTTTCAAATAAAATTTCATCGTCTTTGATGAAGTCACCCCCGCCTAATGCCTGTAAACGGAGCTGCTCTTTTAAATCCTGCATATCACGGCCGATAACGCCTTTAAAAATACTCATCAATAATGGACGATCAAACACATTTACCTTTTTTCGAATGCCATCAATTCCAAATACAGGTCCTGGCAGGCTTTTTTTAAATTCTTCAGAAAATTGGATATCGACTAGCTTCACTTTTCCATCTAGTGAAAGCTTTCCAAAAATCGTCGTGAAAACTGCTGGTAAATCAGCTGAAAAGTTTGCCTCAGGATAAGCAATCGTCACCTCTGATTGATAAAGACCATTTTCGGCTGGAGCAGCTTTTTCTAATACTTTTTCAACTCGGCCTTTATGCTTTTGAAGCTGCTCCTTTTTGAGCTGCGGCAAATCCGTCCATGATCCAACTGTTAAACCAAGCGCGATCTGCTCTGCTTTTCGATTTATTTGTTCATCCTCTCGATGTGTTAATACGTATGTTGCCAGTAATTCACTCACTAGGAATCCCCTTTCGATTGCGTCATGCATATGTTCAATAAAAAAACCTCTTCAAGTGCTTCTTGAGCGCCTTAAAGAGGTTGTTTCGTGTCATTCATCCGAATCTTATCTCTCAGCGCTTGCTGCAAGAATTAGCACCGTGCTTCATGGAAGTCGGTTGCCGGGCTTCATTGGGCTAGTCCCTCTGCCTACTCTTGATAAGAATATTCAATTTTCTTAAATATTGCCTGAATTATCGCACCATTTTTTTATGTTGTCAATGGCTTTTTTTCAAACAGATTCAAGGCAGCGATGCGCTGAGCAGCTTCTTGTAACCGCTCCTCACTTGTTAGAAGCCCTGCTCTCACGTACCCTTCACCGTGATCACCAAAGCCATTACCTGGCGCAACCACAACATGTGCCTTCTCTAATAATAAGTCAGAAAAGGCTTCAGATGTATATCCTTCCGGCACCTTTAACCAAGCAAAAAATGATCCCTTTGGTGCACTGACTTCCCAGCCAATTTCTTTGCAGGCAGCAATCCATACATTCCGCCTTTTCTCATATCGATCATTTTGCACCTGTACGCACGTTTGATCGCTTAATAGCGCTTCCGCTGCTGCATCTTGAGTGGCTTTAAACAGGGAGACAAACAGATGATCCTGATAAAGCTCAATGGCTTCAATAACAGATGAATTTCCAGCTGCAAATCCTACTCTCCACCCTGCCATATTGTACGTTTTAGACAAGGTGTAAATTTCTATTCCCGTCTCTTTCGCTCCCTCTATTTGCAGAAAGCTGAGCGGCTTTTCTCCATCAAATCCAATGCCGCCATATGCAAAATCATGGACAACACATAGCTTGTGATCTTTCGCAAATGTAACGGTTTCTTCAAAAAATGAACGGCTTGCCGTAGCCCCCGTCGGATTGTTGGGGTAATTTAAGTACATTAATTTTGCCTTTTTCTTATCATCCTCAGGCAGCAAATCGTAGTCAGGTAAAAAATGATTTTTTTCAAGAAGTGGCATGGTTACCATATGCGCTCCAGCAAGCACAGCGCCTGACCAATAATCAGGATAGCCAGGATCAGGGACAAGAAGCGTATCACCTGGATTCAGCAGGCATTGCGGCAGCTCAACAAGCCCTGCTTTCCCGCCAAATAAAATCGCAATTTCCGTCTTTGGATCAAGTGTGATGCCATATTCTCTTTCATAAAAAGCGGCAGCAGCCTTTTTTAATTTCGCTGTTCCACGGAATGAGGAGTATTGATGATTTTCAGGTTTTGCTACCGCTTCCTGCATGGCTTTTACAATGTGCGGAGGAGTTGGCTGATCAGGATTTCCCTGCCCCAAATTAATGATATCTGCCCCTTCCTGCACTTTTTTCTGCACCTTTTGGACAAGGGACGCAAAAAATTGCTTCGGTAATTGTTTCAACACATCTGATTGCTGGAATTCCATTTCTTCACCTTCTATTCAAGTTACGTGACAATACAATCACTGTAATGGATTGTTTTATGAATTGTAAAGCAATTTTGAAAAAAGATTGACATGTAAAGCAACGCTCTGATAATATCTTGAATTAAGAAATGCAAACAGACACGAAACAATTACATATTGATTTCTCTTATCGAGAGTTGGGCGAGGGATTTGGCCTTTTGACCCCAACAGCAACCGACCGTTAATACCACTGTGAAGTGGGGCGCAGCAAGTAACGCGCCAAGACAATTGTCTTATAGGGCACGGTGCTAATTCCATCAGACGTATGTGCTGAGAGATAAGAGAGGCTTTGAGCATACACACCATCAAGCCTCTTTCTCTCAGGAGAAAGAGGCTTTTTTATATGATTTGGAGGGGAAGCAATTGGTTACACTTACGGCATCATATGAAGAACTAACAGAAAGCTCGGCAGTTGCACTCGCAATTAGACTTGGTTTGATCCAAGAAAGCAGTCATTTGACATGTACTGAAATTGGTGACGGGAATTTAAATTACGTCTTTCATATTTATGATCACAAACAAGAAAAAGGATTGATCATCAAGCAGGCGCTGCCTTATGCAAAGGTGGTTGGGGAGAGCTGGCCGCTTACATTAGACCGGGCAAGAATTGAAAGTGCCGCCCTGATCAAGCAGTCAGAATATGCGCCGCACCTCGTACCAGCAGTCTACTATTCAGATACAGCTCTTGCAGTGACAGCCATGGAGGATCTCTCTCACTTAGAAATCGTCAGAAAAGGGCTAATTGCCGGAAAACAATATCCGCATTTATCTGATCATGTTGGAGAATTTTTAGGAAAAACACTTTTTTACACATCTGACTTTGCGACAAATCCTAAAATCAAAAAACAATTTGTGAAGCAGTTTACGAACCCTGACCTGTGTGATATTACAGAAAAACTCGTCTTCACAGACCCTTTCTTTGATAGTGAAACAAATGACTTCGAAGAAGAATTAAGAGAATCAGCAGAAGCGCTTTGGAAAGATCTTGAGCTGCAAGCCAAAGCAGCGGAATTGAAGCGTATCTTCCTGACATCAGCTGAAACATTGGTTCATGGAGATCTTCATACAGGCAGTATTTTTGCAAATGAGACTGAAACGAAAATCATTGATCCAGAATTCGCGTTTTACGGTCCCTTTGGATTCGATATCGGCCACTTTATCGCCAATCTGTTCCTGAATGCTTTATCTCGCGAGAATGAACACGAGCAGCAGCACCTTTTTGACCATGTCGTCAATGTATGGGCAACCTTCAAAGAAGTGTTCACAAGAGCTTGGAAAGAGGACAGCATTGAAGCGTTTAGTGTATCGGACAGCTTTTTAGAAACAACCTTTGACCGGATTTTAAAAGAAGCGACAGGCTTTGCCGGCTGTGAGCTTGTCCGCCGAACAATTGGTCTTGCTCATGCCGCTGATCTTGATGCGATTCCATCACCAACTAGACGGATTCAGCAGAAAAAAGCAGCACTGACACTTGGAAAAACATTTATCAAACAATATCATACAGTGGAAACAGCGTCTGATCTCGTCGCATTATTCCAGCCATCTGTAAAGGAGTGACGGGTTTTGTCAAAAGAATTTGAAGTCCCCCGTTCTGTCGAATGGGAAGAAAACCGTATTCACATTTTAAATCAGCAAAAATTACCGGCCGAAACCGTATTTGAGCATTTATATACGAAAGAAGATGTGTATGATGCGATTGTGTCATTAAAAGTACGCGGAGCGCCTGCGATTGGCATTACAGCAGCTTTTGGGCTGGCGCTTAGTGCACAAGCCATTGAGACAGAAGAAATGGATGTGTTTAAACAAGAAGTCATTCGAATCAAAGAATATTTAAACAGTGCTCGTCCAACCGCTGTGAACCTCGCCTGGGCATTAGACCGGCTGCTGCAGCGCATTCAGCGTGCAGCATCAGTGAATGCAGCCAAAACAGACCTTGTCCATGAAGCCATTCAAATTCAAATTGAAGATGAAGAAACATGCAGACAAATCGGTCAAAATGCTCTTCAGCTCTTTAAATCAGGTGACCGTATCATGACCATTTGTAATGCAGGCTCCATCGCAACGAGCCGGTACGGAACAGCCCTTGCTCCCTTTTATTTAGCCAAAAAGAAAAATCTTGATCTTCACATTTATGCATGTGAAACACGCCCTGTTCTTCAAGGTGCTCGTCTGACAACATGGGAGCTTATGCAAGGCGGCGTGGATGTGACGCTCATTACAGATAACATGGCAGCCCATACGATGAAGGAAAAGCAAATTTCTGCTGTCATTGTTGGAGCTGACCGTATCGCCCGTAATGGAGATACAGCGAATAAGATTGGAACGTTAGGTCTTGCCGTTCTAGCCAAGCATTTTAACATTCCGTTTTTTGTAGCAGCACCGCTTTCAACCTTTGATGTATCCACCCGCGACGGGTCAGATATTCCAATTGAAGAGCGCGACCCGCTGGAAGTAAAGGAATTAAACGGCGTCCCCATTGCACCGCCTGATGTTCAGGTATTCAATCCCGCCTTTGATGTCACTCCTCATCATCTTATTTCAGGCATTATTACAGAAAAGGGAATTATCACATCGAACTATGCAGAAGAGATTGATGCTCTTTTCGCCGAAAGCATCTCCCAATGATCGCAAAAAAGCGCCGTGTTCTTGTCATTTAAGAGCACCGCGCTTTTTTGTTTCTTGATTCGTTTTTGTTAAGATTTCTTTTTTTTGTTCTTCTGTCAAAACGTTCATTTTGACACATAGTGACGTAACGGCATACATTTTACCTTTTTTGCCCCAAAACATGCCAGCGCCCTCCTTTTTCCCTCAACCAACTTTTTTAGCTTAATAAAAGGATATGTCGCTTGACAAACATTTGGAACAGGTCAATCGATTTATTTTTGAACAAATGGGATGCCTTCTAATTCAAGGAGGACCGCTTTCATGTCTGTCTTCGATCCTGCATAGCCCGTCAGAGACCGGTCTTTACCAATCACCCTGTGACATGGGATAAAAATAGGTAATGCATTTCGTCTGTTAGCTTGTCCGATGGCTCTTACAGCCTTTGGATTGCCAATCGCTTCTGCAATGTCTGCATAGCTTTTTGATTCACCATATGGTATGGCCGACAATGCTCCCCACACCTGCTCTTGGAAAGGGGAACCTGTTTGCTTGAGCGGGAGATCGAATACTTGACGCTCACCCTTGAAATATTCATCTAGCTGTTTTTTCGCTTCTTGTAAGACAGGCGTATCTGCTTGCTTTAGATTCGCTGCCTGCTTTTTTGCTAAAAACGGTTCATCATCAAACATCACCTCGATGATGGCACCATCCTTTTCTAGTATGTATAATTCCCCGATGGGTGCGTGATAGACGGTATAATACACGTTACTGCTCTCCTTCTTGTTTCTGCTGCCTGAGTGGCAGCGTGAGATGGAAGACGGTTCCTACGCCTTCCTCACTTTCTACCTCAATGGTTCCTTGATGCTCTTCAATAATTTTATAACTAACCATTAAGCCAAGTCCAGTTCCTCTTTCTTTCGTTGTATAAAAAGGCTCACCTAGACGCTTTAGCTTATCCTCTGCCATTCCGCAACCTTCATCACGCAGTGAAATGACAATATGCTCCTCGCCCTTCCGCTGAATGCTCACATAGACATTTCCTTTGCGCGGCATGACTTCAATTGCATTTTTTAAAATGTTAATAAAGACCTGCTTTAATTGGTTTTGTTCACAATAAATGAGCGGAATCTCATCCAGCACATTGAGATGCATTTGAACATTGCCAAGATTCGCCTGTGCGTGCAGTAGATCCATCGTGTCTTTCACAATCTGCACCACATTTTTTTCTTCATATACAATGGCTTGCGGTTTCGCTAAAATCAAAAATTCGGTGATGATGGATTCAATTCTTTTCAGCTCTGATGTGATGACATTGAAATAGAGCGAATACTCCCCTTCTATATTTCCTTTTAACAGCTGAATGAAGCCTTTTAAGGCTGTCATCGGGTTTCTAATTTCATGAGCAATTCCAGCGGCAAGCTCTCCGACCACATGAAGGGTATCTGATTTTCTCACCCGCTCTTCTAATTCCTTCCGCTCTGTCACATCTCTAAAGATCGCCAAATTCATATTATGGATAATGTTGCGTTTAAAAGAGAATTCCAGGATACGCTGATCTGGATGATTCAGTACAAACGGAACCTCATTATCCATTTCATCTAATGACATCGCCTCGGCAGGCTGAGCCAAATTTTCTATTTGATAAGGGGCAAGGATGTGGAAAAGATTCATTTCTGTTAAATGATCGTCCTTCAATTGAAGCAGCTCGCTGGCAGATGGATTGACTTCAATGATTCGATATTGATTATCAAAAAGAACAATGCCGTCCATTGATCCATTAAATACTTTGCGGAATTTAAGCTCACTTTCGCGCAGCTCCTGCTCCATTCTTTTTCGATCACTTACATTACGTAAAATGGTTAAGTGCTGTCCTTCTAATACCGCATGCTTTGATGTAAACTCAAGCTCTTTATACTGTCCATTTGCCATTTTGAACAATAGCTCTTCCCTTATTTCATGATTCCGGATATAGCGTCTTCTTGTTGGTCTATATCTCTTATCAGATTTGACGAGAAAGTCGGTAAGTTTTTTGCCAATCAGCGAGTGCATTGGTAATTCAAAAATTCGGCAGGCTGATTCATTGGCTCTCACAATCTCTCCATCGTCCGCCCATATGATGATGGCATCCATTGCATTTTCGAAAATTTCTCTAAAGCGTTCTTCACTTTTTAACAGCTTCTCTTCCATCAGCCTTTTTTCTGTAATATCCCGCATGATGGACATATAAAAACCACTCATCACATTTGATGTAATGGTGAGTTCGAATAATTTGTGCTGGCCAGATTGAAGGGTAACAGGAAGCTCCCCTTTTGCTTTCCCTGTTTCTTTAAGTGACGTTAAAAGATGCTGCAAGGCGGGAAGGTTTTCTTCTTCGACAAATTCATGTAAATAGCGATCGGTTAAATCAGTCTTTTGCAGCTCAAAGCTCTGACAAAAAGAATGATTTGCATCAATCATGCAGCCATCCTGATCAAAAATGACCATCCCGTCAATGGCTCGGTCAAACAAATCTTTGAACAGCTGCTCATTCATGGAGCGTTCTCGTTCTAATATTTTCTTTGATGAAATATCTCGCATAACCACTATATACTGCTGATTCATGGTGTCGTGCTCTGCGACAAATTCAATGTATTTTGTTTCGCCATTTTCCAGCTGAATGGAGATTTCTCTTTTTAACGTACCTTTGCGAAAAAATAGATCGAGTGAGCATTCAACTTTATCTTTCGGGATGCCGTATAAGAAATCTAGAACGGATTTATTGAGGAGGTCTTCTTTCGGTGTCTGGACAAGCCTGCATGTTGCTTCGTTGGCTTGGATGATGTTGAGGTGCTGATCAAATATAAAAATGGCATCTAGCGTCTTATTTAACAGCATTTTTTGCTGCATCAACTCAGTTCGCAAATATTCGTTCTCTTTTTCTAATTTTCTGATATCTCCCGCAGGGGTTAACCTATTGCCATCGAGCGTTTCAGTCATTCTCTTACACTCCTTTTCCAGCCTCATTCCTCTACAATATTTCTACAATATTTTCATTGTTCCTTCATTCGACTCATAAAAAAAGATAACTTTTTACACGAAGACTGTCTCATTTATTTCATTTGGATGACAGGATTGTATAACGATTCACTTTTCTTACGCTTCTTTTACAACCGTACTACAATTTCACATCAAATAGCGAATTAAGCGAAAATGTATTTTAGAATGAGGCAAATAAGGGAACAGTGCACTTAGAACATTTATGTTCGAAAACGAGCAGGAAAGGTGATGTTATGGCATCTTCACGAGATAGTTATTTTGATAATGCGAAATTCCTTCTGATTTTTCTAGTTGTTTTTGGTCATTTGTTACGATCATTCATTCATGATAATGACTGGATGCTCTATTTATACAAGTTTATTTATACCTTTCACATGCCCGCCTTTATTTTAGTTTCTGGCTTTTTTGCAAAAGGGTTTAGAAAACCGGGCTTTATGAAAAAAGTCGCCGTTAAGCTGATCATCCCATATTTAATCTTTCAGGTGATCTATTCGGTTTACTATTATCTATTACAGGATCAAAGCATGGCCAATTTAAATCCAATTGATCCGCAATGGTCCTTATGGTTTTTAATTAGTTTATTCTTTTGGAACTTGCTGCTCATTCCTTTTTCAAAACTGCCGTTCCACTGGGCGATGATTGTCAGTTTATCGATTGCATTACTTGTCGGTTATGTGGACAGCATCAGCGATACACTCAGCTTATCACGTACGTTTGTCTTTTTGCCTATGTTTTTAGCTGGATTCTATTTAAAAAAGCAGCATTTTGAATTCATCCGTACAAGCAAAGGAAAGCTTGCAGCATTTTTTGTATTAATGGCTGTGTTCCTGTTTTGCTACTTCTATGAATTTGATTATTCCTTCTTATTTGGCTCAAAGTCGTATGCTTCTCTTGGAGATGAAGGAATGATTGCGGCGATGAAACGAATGGCATGGTATTTGCTTGCATTTGGCGCTACATTCAGCTTCTTTGCATTAGTTCCGACACGCCGTTTCTTCTTTACAAAATGGGGAACAAGAACGTTATATGTTTATTTATTACATGGCTTTGTGATCAAACTGCTAAGAACCACTTGGTTTGATGACTGGGCGCTAAATGCAGCAAGTGTACTCATTTTATTGCTGCTGACCATTTTGTTAACCTTTACCCTGTCTAGCACTTTTGTCAAAACCGTTGCACAGCCAGTGATTGAGCTTAAAATGAACAACTTCATGCGAACGATCACTGGCAGGCAGGGGAGTTATATCAAATAAAAAAACGATCCTTCATGGATCGTTTTTTTCTATTTCTTATTCTGCTGACATGCAGCATCTTTCTTTGGCTTCACCAATGTATCAATCCATTTGCTGCTGTTAATATCTCCAAGCTCACTGCCAAATTCCTCTTCTAAAATATCTGGGTCCATTGGCTTTTTATGGTCCTTCATCTCTTTGCTCTTCATATGCTTCTTAGTCACGAGATGCTCCCCCTTGTTTTCCTTTATGAGAATTTCGGTTTGCCTGACGATCTCTTGATTGTTCGTCAAATTGGGTTTGTCCTTGATCATGTGCCATGCTTTCTGTCGGCGTCATATTATTTGTTAATGCTTCATTTTTCGCTGCTTTTCTTTTCATCTACATTCAGTCCTTTTTTGACAGGTTTAGTTCTTCTCTTAATTGGTCAAGGAGTTCTTTCATTTGCTTGACCGTCACTGGCTTTTCCTCAGGTTTTAACTCATAGCCAATTTGTCCATTGGCTTCTAGCGTGGCTTTTTTGAGACAGCTGATGTCAGTGATGCCTTGCTGCTTTAAACGCATTTTAAATTGATCCCTTGTGAGCCTTGTTTTCTTCAGCTTATGATCAAGCATTTCGCCATCCTGTAAAATCACGACCGATTTTCCTGAAAGCAATTTTTCAAAAAAATCCGATTGAATCGACAGCTTTTCCATAATGACAAGTGCCACAATAAAGATGGTAGCTGCATAAATGGTTTCAAGTAAATTATGCTCAATAAAGGGTTGGATAATAATCGATCCGATTGAAATCATAATCACTGTTTGTTGTACAGTTAATTGACTAATGGATTTAGGCCCTGCTATTCTCAGCAGCAAGGTACCAACTAGCAGCATGACAATTGCTTTCCATAATACATCAAGCACGTCTCGTTCACCTCTTACCTATAGATTGCGAACATCCCATATGATTTAGCCAGTTAGATAATGGAAATAAAAAAACAGCATTCCATTTGAATGCTGTTTAACCAATAATGACGCGCTCTTTCGGATAATGATAATTTGCTTCGCTTTCTCTTCGGCCTATTAAATATAAAAAGCTTGGAATGCCGATCCGGCCAATAAACATGACCACCATGATAATACATTTACCAAACACAGTGAGATCTGAGGTGATCCCAAGCGACAGCCCCGTTGTTCCGAAAGCAGAGCAAACTTCAAATAAATTTTCAAGAAGTGTATTATGCTCTGTTAAGGATAACAGGAACGTAGCGCCAAAGACCAAAATAAACGCCATCATGGTTACCATAAGGGATTTATTAATATCCGCTTGATGAAGCTCTCTCTTGAAGATTTTAATGGACTTATTTCCCCTAGCAAAATGAAACAAGGCGAGTAAATTAAGAGCAAACGTAGTTGTCCGAATGCCGCCCCCCACAGAGCTTGGGGAAGCCCCGATAAACATGAGCATACATAAAAATAAAAGCGTCGGTTCCGTCAGCTGCGTAATATCTAACGTTGTCAGCCCCCCGCTTCTTGTTGCAGTCGATTGAAACAAAGAATAGAACAAGATTTCGTGCCAGCTTTTCCCTACAAAGCTAAACCCGGCTTCAAGTGCATAGATTCCAATCGCTCCAACAACGACAAGGCCGCCGAACGTGAGCGTGGTGATTTTTGTAAACAATGAGAACGATGCGTGCTTACGGTCCTGATTGAACAAATAATCCTTTACTTCCACAAGCACAGGAAAGCCAATCGCTCCAAAGATGATCAGCAGCATTGTAATAAACTGGACGAAATAATCATCTTTGTAAGGGATAAGAGAGCTCCCTGTAATATCGAAGCCACCATTGGTTGTCGCACTAATACTTGAGAAGAAGCCATGCAAGAAAGCGCTTTGCACATCGTAATACTTGAGAAAATACATGCTTAAAATCAGCCCGCCGACAAACTCAATCAGCAAAATTAAATATAAGACCTGCTTCATTAGTTTCACAATTCCAGATAAATTGCTTTGGTTTTGATCTGCCATGATCAGCTTTCTTTCTTTAATTCCAATTCTTTTTCGCATGACAAGCCATACGAAGGTACCGAGCGTCATAATGCCGATGCCTCCAATTTGCAGAACAAACGCAAGGATCCACATCCCTGCCACACTAAATGTTTGTGAGGTGTCGACAACAGTCAGTCCTGTAACACTTACCGCACTCACCGCTGTAAACAAGGCATCAATGAATGTCCATTTGACTCCCTCTTGATGAGCCACTGGCAGGCTGAGAAGAATAAACGACACGGTCACAGCAAGAAAATAATAAAGGGCAATCAACTGAAAAGCTGACAGCCGGTCAATTAGCTTTTTTATAGGATTCATTGTCATTCCTTCTTTTATCTATCTTTTCGAATACCTTTATCATTTTAATGAAAAGAGACATGATTTTAAAGCTATTTTATGCTTTATTTTCTTTTTCATCAAAAAGAAAAAGACATCCTGTTAAAGAATGTCTTTTCGTCTTTCTTATTTTGCTTCTAGTCTTCTGATTCTTTCGTTCAAATCAGGGTGTGTTGAGAAAAGAGAAGCTTTTCGTTTACCGCTGATTTTCAGCGTAGCGACTGCTGTTTGATCATCATCTTTGATTCTTGACGTGTACGCCTCAAGTGAACGAAGCGCATGAATCATTTTATCTTTACCTGCAAGGTCGGCTCCGCCGCGGTCTGCATGGAATTCACGGTGTCTAGAATATGCAAACACGACAAGGCTTCCTAGGATAGAAAAAATGATTTGGAAAACAATCACAGCGATAAAGTGAACAATCGGCACAAGCTCTTCACGTGAAACAAAACGGCTTGCGATCCATGCCGCAATTCTTGAAAGGAACACAACGAACGTGTTGACGATTCCTTGAAGCAGCGTCATCGTCACCATATCACCATTCGCAACGTGAGCGACTTCGTGGGCGATTACACCTTCAACTGCTGCATCATCCATTTCATGAAGCAATCCTGTTGATACTGCAACAAGTGATCTCCTCTTAGAAGGACCTGTTGCAAATGCATTGACTTCAGATGATTGATAAATACCAACCTCAGGCATTTTAGAAAGGCCTGCTGCTCTTGAAAGTCTGTGCACGCGGTCAACAAGCTGCTGCTCATCATATGTTAATGAATCCTTTTCTGGATTTAACACACGTACACCCATCATCATTTTTGCCATCCAGCGAGACATTGCAAGTGACATAAACGAGCCAACAAAACCAACAACTGCACTGAATACAAGAAGATAAAGGATATTAAGTCTTCCGTCTGCTCCTATATAAGAACCAACACCAGTTGCTGCACTAATAACCGACAGTACAATACCAATCGTAGTGATAACAAGAATGTTCGTTAATATAAACAGAAATATTCTCTTACCCATACATAACCTCCGCTGTAATATTAAGTTCAAATGAACTTATTAATAAAATTATAAAAATAAACGTCTCAAATTGCAAGGAAAAAGGAATCACTTTCTCTGTTTATCATAACGGCTAAAGCCCCATCACATCAATATTTACGACATTTGCCCCAGCAGAAAAGTGAACAAATTGTGACGCACAGGTTTGAATTTGAGTTTATTTTGCATTTTCATCAAAAAGAGACTATGATGTTGAATTAGATCAATAATCACGTTTTGACGTACAAATGAGGTGGAACATGGTTACTTTTAAATTAACGAGAATTGACATGACAAGACTTCTGTATTCTCTAAAAGGAGAGGGAGATCTGACTCCGCTTCAGCTTTTGAAACTATCTGTAAAAAATGGCAAGGATCATGACTATGATGAATTAAAGATCCCGTCTTTTTTTGAGAAGCTTGAACGGCGGAAGCAAAAATCAGAGCATGGTCTTTCTACAAATGAAATTGTTGAGCTTGGCAACTTGTGTGAGCTGACTTCTCTTAAATCGACGGCGATTCAAAATTGGATCAAACGTGATATTAAAGATATGATTGGCCATCCAGAGCTTGGCAAGAAGTACTCTATTGATCAGGTCGTTATTTTATTAATTGTCAGGGATTTAAAATCAGTTTTTGACTTCGATACCATTCGTATGATCTTATCTGCCTTATTTAACACCATCACAGATCGAACAGATGATATTATTAGTCCAATCCGTTTTTATGAAGCATATGCGCACGTCCTTGATTTTATTTATCACCATACACAATTTCCATTAAAGGAAACAAATTTACGAGAAATAACTGAGGAGCAGACAGACAAGCTCCATGACGAGTTTACAGAATTGACGAAGAGCCAATGGAATTTGATTAAAGGCATTATCAGTTCTACCGTCTTCTCTGTATTTACTTCTCATTTGCAAAGTACAGCTCAAGAAATGATGTATAATACGCTTCAGCTGAATAAGGGATAAATAAGAACCGAGGTGACCTTCATCATCTCGGTTTTTTTGTACAGCAATTGCCAGCATAAATGTGCGGCTTTTTTTTCAAAATAAGAAGGCGCAACAAACATGAGGTGAAAGGAGGAATATGACATGGCAAATCGAAATCAACTTCTTGTTCCTGGAGTAGAACAAGCTTTAGATCAATTTAAATACGAGATCGCTCAAGAATTTGGCGTCACTCTCGGTTCAGATACAGTCTCACGTGCAAACGGTTCTGTTGGCGGTGAAATCACAAAAAGACTCGTTCAACAGGCTCAATCACAAATGGGCAATCAATCTAAATAAAGACATGGTGAAATACGCCGGAGCTAATCTGGCGTTTTTTATTGTTCATATGTGTGCTCATGCCGGTTCTCGCGATAAGGAAACGGTGCACCTTTCCCTTTTTGCTTCACATGTTCTCTTTTTTGTTCAGCGGATGGATTGTTCTGATCCCTGCCGTTTTTTTTTGCATGTTTTTCCACATCACCACGTGATGTGCCGTTCCAGTGTCTTCTTTCATCAGGATCAGTTGAATGATTTTTTTTTTGCTCTTTATCGAAAGAATGATCCTTTTCTTCCTTTATCTTGTTGTCTTTGCTTGCATCATCAGGTTTTTGAGGCTTTTGAACAGATCCTTGCTCTTCCCTCTCTGCCTCCTTCTGCTCTTTGTCCTCAGCTTCAGGAGCCTCTTGATCTGGCTGCATCTCTTCGCTATCGTCTGTCTTTACGTCTTCTTGTTTGTCTTTATCTGCTTGTTCTTCATCATGTTTCTTAGGATCTTCTTCCTTCACAGCATCGTTATCTGCTCCGTCTTCATCCTTTTTGATGTCTTCATGTTCTTGATCTTGCATTTCTTGATTTCTAATATATGTTCCTGTTGAAATGCCTGCCTTTTGAGCTTTTTCTCTTGTTTCCATGTCACTTTCCACAGTTTCCAACTTATAATTGCGTTTTTGATATTCACCAGAAATGGTGTTAATTTTGCTTTTTACGTTTGTTTTATATGTATTGTCCTGCTTGTTTTCATAAACGGTTGAAATATAAATACTTTTAGAATGGTTCACATATCCTTTTTTGTCACAGTCATCTATAATTTCCTGGACGACTTTGGTCATGTCGTTTTTTTCTAAATCCTTCATACTCGCCAGTACTTGCTTTGCATCTTTATTCAGCGGTGTGACACCGATCACTTGATAATTGTGATCAAGCTTCAGCTCAAAGCTTGGGTTAATATCAATTGTCATATACGCATATGCTTTTTGACTTGAGAAAGATGGCATCATAGTAAAAATTACGACAATAATCGCTGCTATTGATAGAATTCCTGCATTTAACGGACGTAAACGAAGCAGGTCAAAAAAACCGGCTCTTTTTCTTTCGAGACGTGATTCATTCGGAAATGTCACTTCTTGGCCGATTTCATAGTTTTGCTCTTCATATTTAGTCCGCAGAAATTGTCCATCAGGGGTCAGCAGCGTGACATATTTTTTGTTTTTCTCTACTATAATGCCTCTTCTCATGAATTAAGCACCCCTTTAAGGTAATCTTTCAAATACACATAATCACCTGTCATAATGATCGCCATCGCAATGATATATTTTCTATTTCTCTCAATCGTTTTGCGGCTGACTTCCACTAACTTTTCCAGCTGTTTGACAGGCAATTGTTTCTTCTGAAATAAAATGGTTCTCAGCTCATCGTGTTCAACGAGTGTACGGGCTACTTTAATGGCATTTTGCCTGGCATCTGCATGCTTTGGTGAATGCTCAAGCAGCTCTTGAAACGTGAGACCGTATACTTTCAATCGTTCTTTAAAATGTTCAATCTCTTCTCTTCTATGTTCTTGTTCAATTAAACGCCTATATTCATTTGCAGAGAGCTCGGCTTCAATCATGCTTTGAGAGTATTCGCCATTCTCACTTTCTTGCAGGTCCATTTGAACCGTTGACGCATTTCTTGCTTCTTTTCGAATATAGTCAATCACTTTTCTTTTAATAATTAATTCTGCGAAAGCAAGCAGTGAGTTTCCTTTTTCGGCAGAGTATTTTTCTATCGCTTCATTAAAGGCTATTAAGCCTATGCTGAATTCATCATCTTTTTCATCTATATATCGTTTACAAACGGATGAAACCGTCTTAGCGACAAATGGTTTGTATTGCTCTATTAATGCATTTTGCAGTTCGATATCACCTTGTTGAATACTGATAGCCGACTGCTCTAATGTTTGCTTTTTCTTTCCTTTTTTAAACAAAAGGCTAAGCAATGGTTTCACCTCAGTTCTCCCTATATTACTCATTTATGATAGCTAATTTATGAGGGAAGCGCAAAGGAAGAAATGAGGAATTCATTTCCTGTTACTCAATTATGACATGTATGTCACCATCTACTTTACAATGTTTCGTCTAAAAGCAAAGAAATAAGGGGGTATCTCCCCCTTATTTGTAATATACGTGTTATGAAAATGAAATGATATTTCTTTCAAAAAACCTACTCTCCCAGGCGTGCCTCTTGCTTCTCCTCGTTTTCCTGCCCGCCTTTTCTTGATGGATTTGATAAAAACCAGCCAAATGCTGCAATTGCGAGAAGCACTGTCCAGAAAATGACTTTCCATAATGCTGAATGGATAAAATGAGACGATACGACCCCAATAGCTGGATGTGACAGTGTATAAAGCGTGAGCTTCACACCCACCCATCCGACAATGACAAATGCTGCTGTTTCTAGGCTCGGTCTTGTTTTGAGCAGTTTCACAAAGACCGTTGCTGCAAATCGCATAATAACAAGACCAATGATACCGCCTAAAAGAATGACAATAAATTGACCGCCATCGAGTCCACCGATTTGCGGAAGACTTGTTTTTGGCAGTGTCACAGCTAAAGCGACGGCCGCTAAAATGGAATCTACGGCAAAAGCAATGTCAGCCAGCTCTACTTTCACGACTGTTGCCCAGAAGCCGCTTTGTTTCACATTTGTTTCAGTTTCCTTTTTCTTAAATACGTGCGATTTTAAAATATGGTGAATGGAAATATAAAGAAGATAAATTGCACCAATGGCTTGAACTTGCCACACATCCACTAAAAACGAAATAAGAAACAGAGAACCAAACCGCATGACAAACGCACCTGCAAGTCCGTAAAACAATGCCTTTTTTCTTTGTTTTTCAGGAAGGTGTTTGACCATCACGGCCATGACCAGCGCGTTATCAGCTGCTAAAATCCCTTCTAATCCAATCAGTACGAGCAGAACCCACCCGTACTCTAAAATAATAGCTGCATCCATCATCATTCCTCCTTGTTTTTATCTATTGTCCCACAACAGACAAAGGCTTATGAATGCAAAAAAGACCTTTGCCTGTAATGGCAAAGGTCTTGCTAGACATGTGATATGTAGAATCATGCCAACAAAGCCGATGAACATCAGTCCATGTAATGACGACTTTGTTTCCGGTAAAAACCGGACGCTACTCCCCTTTGGCGGGATTTAGAATATTTAGATTAATTATATCATAATCAATAGACACTGGATTGTCAACAGCTGACTTTCTGTTCAATCCATTGATTAGGCAGTTGGCGTTTCTGTTTTTCTTTTTCTTCGTTTTATCAATAGGTAGACAACAAACAATAACACAACACCGATCCCAATTGGTAAAAGATAAGGATCTATCATGGCGCCAACCTCTTTCCAATTCTCCCCAAGCATAAACCCAAGATACACATACACAAACGTAATTGGTGTAATTGCCAAAAACGTATACAAGCAAAAGACCCACACATTCATCTTGGCAATACCGCACGGGATGGAGATCAGCGTTCTGACTCCTGGTATGAACCGGCCGCTGAATGCGACGAATCCGCCATGCTTTTCAAAGAAAGCATCCGATTTATCAAGCGACTCAGGTTTTATAAAAAAGTACTTTCCATATTTATTTAAAAAGGGTCTGCCGCCGTAACGTCCTAACCAGTACAAGGTCAAAGGACCAGCCACGCCGCCAATGGAGCCGGCCGCCACAACACCGATAAAAGCCATGTCCCCTTCTGAGACCCAGTAACCCGCAAGAGGCAAAACCACTTCAGCAGGTACAAATTCAATGCATAATGCGAGGAAGATGCCAAAGTATGACAAGTTCTTAAAGGCATCAGCTAAAGAAATAATAAAATCTTCGATGTTTATCAATCCCTTTCAAACATAATCATTTGACTGATTCTATCTCTTTTAGAATCACACCATATATTAAACGAATAAAACCGAAGAAACGATTCGCTTTTCGTCGTTTTTTTACATTAAATTTGATTTTACTATAAAAGAAGGGTGAAAAAAACGTTGATTATTGTATTTAAGTGAAGGAAAGGTGAACACAGAAGCCATTCGATCCGATATATTAAGTATATGTCTGTTTTAAAGTACAGGAGGTTTTCTTACATGACCCATTTAACAGGAAGCTACAATGGATGGCTTGTCTTTCTGTCAATCGCTGTCGCCGCTGTTGCCTCCTACTCAGCTCTTCATATAGCCAGCAGGGTAGCACAGTCAAGCGGTGCAAAGAAAAAGGTATGGCTGCTCATTGGTGCAATGATCATGGGAATGGGGATATGGTCGATGCATTTTATTGGCATGATGGCATTTCAAATGCGTGTTGGCATTACATATGATACATCCTTACTGATTCTATCGATTTTGGCCTCATTTATCGGATCCTTGATCGCTTTTTCAATATGCATTCAAAAGCAGCTCTCTAGAAGACGGCTGCTCATTAGTTCAATCACCATGGGTTCAGCTATTTGCAGCATGCATTATCTTGGAATGGAATCAATGGCCAATGTCTCAATCAGCTATGATCCAGTCCTCTTTTTTCTTTCGTTTTTCATTGCTGCCATTACCTCCTACTTCTCATTGAAACTCTTCTTTCGTGTTGACCGCACGAAAAGTAAACGAGAGAATTATCTTTTAAAGAGTCTTGGTTCAATGTTGATGGGCGGTGCTATAGCAGGTATGCATTATACTGGTATGGCTGCCTCTACCATGTTTTATCATTCAAATGGACAGGCTGCTATAGGTGGATCTCTTGAAATGTCGCCATTCAGTCTGTCGATTTTTATCGGCTTAATGACACTTATAGTCCAAACACTGATGATTTTTGGGGCCTATATTGATCACCGGATCATGACGCAGTCAGATCAGCTGAAAGAAAATGAACAACGGTTTCAATCGCTTATCAAACATAATATAGACGGCATTATCGTGTTATCTGTCGATCGAAAGGTTCTTTCTGCAAATGACTCTGGTAAACAAATCTTAGAGTTGTACAATTCTAAGATTGGTGATGATGTCAGCCAATATGTGATGCCGACTGAGTTGTGGGAAGAATTTATTTCTCAGTCAAAAAAAGCTATCACACGCGAAGCAGAACTGAAAACAGCAGATCGTTTTTATTATTATCATGTCACTTACATACCTGTTCATGTGAACAATTCACTCGACAGCATTTATCTTGTTTTAAAAGATTTAACGCAGCAGCGGATTGCAGAAAAGGAAATTCATGTGATGGCACATTATGATGCACTAACAGAGCTTCCTAACCGCCGCCACGGCATCAATCATTTAAATGATGTTCTCTCCGCTCAAGAAAAGTCAAAAACATCAACAGCAGTTCTGTTTCTGGACTTAAATCGTTTTAAAATTATTAATGATGCACTCGGGCATAACATAGGAGATTTACTGCTGAAAGCTGCCGCAAACAGACTGACGCAATGTTTACCGGACAATGGCTTTATCGCAAGACTTGGCGGTGATGAATTTTTAATGATCTTTCCCCACATGGATCATGATACACATAAAATCGAACAATTTTCTAAAAATATCATCCATCAATTTGAACGTCCTTTTTTCATCCAGAACCATCAGCTTATTACGTCAATCAGCATTGGGATCGCTATCTCTCCGCAAAATGGCAAAGACGGGATGGAGCTGATGAGAAAAGCCGATATGGCCATGTATTTATCCAAAAAACATAAGCAAAGCCGTTATGAGTTCTTTACCGAATCAATGGAAAGATTAAGTGAGGACAGGTTAAACCGGGAGCTGGAGCTGAGGGATGCCATTCAAAGAGAGCAATTTGTCCTTCACTACCAGCCGCAAGTCAGTGCCAAAACAAGAAAGATGACTGGGGTTGAAGCCCTTTTGAGAATGAAGGCACCAGATGGTTCCTTAAAATCACCTGAGGCTTTTATTGAGCTGGCAGAGGAATCAGGTCTGATCATTGATATTGGCAGATGGGTCATTGATACGGCTGGCAAGCAGGCAAAAATGTGGTATGACGATGGGCTGAAGATTCCTGTGGCTGTCAATTTATCTGCGAAACAATTCAATTCTGAAGACTTAATTGATTTGATCAAGCTCACACTGAAAAAATACGACCTGAAACCGTCACTCTTGGAGCTTGAAGTCACAGAAAGTATGACAATGGACAATATCAAGCAATCAAAACAGGTGTTAACATCGCTAAAACAGCTTGGCGTCCGCATTAGTATTGATGATTTCGGTACAGGCCACAGCTCATTAAGCTATTTAAAGGATTTACCGATTCATCGACTGAAAATTGATAAATCCTTTATTGAGGACATTTTAAGTGATTCAAAGTCTGAACAGATTACAGGGGCTATTATAGCGATGGGACACCAGTTATCTCTCGAAGTGATAGCAGAAGGTGTTGAAACGTTTGCACAGGCTCAGCTATTATCTGCCCAGGGCTGTGACGACCTGCAGGGGTTTTATTATGCCAAACCGCTGCCAGCAAGCGATATTGAAAAATTCATCGCCTATCCGGCGCTGCTTGACACATAAAAAGGTGCCAATGATGGCACCTTCCAGCGTACAGATAAACCCTCGCATTCGGTGTCAGTCCTGCGTGCCGGTGCTCACGAATGCTCAATTCGCTCCGCTCCGGTACTCGTCCTTCCTAGACTTCAAAGGTTTTCTGTCACGCTGAGCTGAGAAGAAGACAAAGGGCTAAAATAAAGATCACTTTAGCCCTTTGTCAACAATTTAAAAGGTGCCAATAATGGCACCTTTTCGTTTTATCTAAATAATAAATGCTGACTGTGAATACCTGCTTTTTTCAATAGACTAATCAATTGCTCTTGCTCTTCACGTGTCAGACCAGAGAATGCACGCGCAATCCGAAGAGAGTGGATCGGATAAATCTTGTCAAGATAGCTTCGCCCTTTTTCCGTTAAATGGGCATAAACCGACCGTTTATCCTTGGGGTCCTGTTCTCTTTCAATGAAACCATTTCGTTCTAATTTGTCAATTACGTACGTCACATTCCCGCTGACAAGCAGGAGTCTTGAGCCGATTTGCTGAAGCTTTTGAGCACCTCTTGTGTACAGTAATTCAAGAACGGCAAATTCAGTTGGATTGAATCCATGCTCTTTGCTGTCTCTAATACTGTGTTCTGAAACGCTTTTAAATGCTCTTGCAAAAACCTTGTAAAGCGTCATTGAGCGTTCTACTTCTTCTTCATTAAACGATAGTCTCATCACATATCTACCTCTTATAATATTTTTTTAACTTCAAGGCTGTCTTGCGGTGCAGTTGGAGCCTTTCGTAAAAAATAGAAGTACGTTTTTGAAAACCCTTTCAACCACATAAGTGACTCCATTCGTGTTATGTATAAGGTTTCGATATAAACTTTTAAAATCCTTCTTATTTTTCACAATCATCTCGAAAAAAAGCTTTTTCAGCAAACCATCAAGATGCGACACACTTTAACAAAATCTGTAAAGAATCTATGGTTTCTTGCACTTCATTCGCCAAATTTCTACAAAATTCAATATTGCTATAATATTAAACAAAAAAAAGAACCCTTTATGTGACATACGCACATTTCAAGGGATTTTTACAGACAGCGTTCTGTTTTGTTGAAAAAGAAATGATACTCTTTTTTTAAGTCACTAATTGTCATGTTCTTGGCCGCATCAGGGCTGTAAACCCCTAATGAACATAGCTGCTTCGTATAATAATGTCTTTCCTTTGCTAAAGCTTCTTTTAATATACGCCGCACCGATTATCCCTCCTATCAAGTGATTTGGATCGGGTGCTTATGAAGACTTCTTATACAAATCATTTTGCATGGCTCTTAGAAGCGCATGTGCATTCTGACCTGCAGCCTGCATGAATTGCTCGAGCAATTCATCCCTCTTCACATCTAATGCGATGATTTCTTTTGCCATACGAATGATCTGTGCTTCCTCCATCATATGCTCCTCCTCCTATGTCAATTCACCATGATTATATGCCGCCGTAAGATGTATTGCACACTCTCTGTAATCTTTCCTCCCATGGTTTTTTCATTTTTTTCGTTTTTGTGTTATATTTTCTAACAAACGATAGGTTTTTTCACTTCTCGTTCTATATAATATGAAGAAAAGACTTGCAGGGGTGAGTATATGACGCAGGAAGATGTATCTTATAAAGATAAAAAAGTCATTTCAATCGGGATTGTCAGTGAGCTAACAGGGCTTTCCGTCAGGCAAATCCGATATTATGAGGAACGTAAACTCATTTACCCCCAGCGCTCAACAAGAGGCACACGGAAATATTCTTTTGCAGATGTTGAACGTTTGATGGACATCGCCAATAAACGGGAAGACGGTGTGCAGACAGCTGAAATTTTAAAAGACATGAAGAAAAAAGAACAAGCGCTAAAAAGCGGACAATTTAAGAAAAAAATGCTGGAAGGTCAGATTAACGCACACTTTCGGTATAAAAATCGTTAAACAAAAAAAGAATCGCTCTTTTGAACGATTCTTTTTATTTAGAGGAAGCTTCAGTACCTTCTACAACCCCTACAAAGTCAATCAGCACGCCACCTCTTTCAGGATCTTCTTTCACCCGCAGGGCAAGTGCCTTTTTCTTCCCGGTTTTTGCATCTTCATAATTCGCATGAAACACATGAATGCTGGCTTCTTCCAATTGAAAATCCTCATAAGAAAGCGTGTCTATGCCCCATTCTTTTTTCAGTTTCAGAATGTCATCCGGGCTCGGGATCGCACCTTCGACGTAGATGTCTTCCATTTTTCTTTTATTTCCTTCGGTGATGGCTTCAAGCATATGCTCTGCAGCCACTAGCCTTCGGTCTTTCCCCTCGTCCTCCCTTTGACATGCACTCAGCAAAAACATACACATCAAAACGAATAAGAATTTCTTCATGTTTCTCTCCCACCTTCTCCTTAAAATGTAAAGGATGGAAGCGCTATATGCAATCTTTATACAAAAAAAGCCTGTAAAACGTCATGTTTTACAGGCTTAGGTTGTGGACAAAGGATGGTCCTTTGTCTACCTTTCAGCGCGATCTGAAAACCTTTGAAGTCAAGGAAGAACGAGTACCGGAGCGGAGCGAATTGAACATTCGTGAGCACCGGCACGCAATGACTGACACCGAATGCAAGGGTTTGTCAGCGCGCTGAGACTACAAAACGTCATGTTTTACAGTCTTCTTGCTACATAAGTGTATGAAGGAACGCTGTCGCAATACCAAAATAGATGAGCAGTGATAAAATATCATTCAATGTTGTAATCAGTGGCCCAGATGCAATCGCAGGGTCGACGTTTAATCTGTGTAAAATAATAGGCACGATCGTACCTGCCATCGTTCCAATAATCAGTGTGGCAAGCAGTGAGGAACCGACAACAAATCCTAAAATCATATTGCCCTGCCACACCATTGCGACGACTGTAATAATGATGGAACAGACAATCCCAATGTAAATACTTGTTCGGAGCTCTCTAAAAATCAGGCGCATAATGGTTTTTTTCGTTAATTCTTCTTTTGAAAGTCCTCTAATGACGACGGCAAGCGACTGTGTGCCTGTATTCCCTGTCATTCCTGCAATCATTGGCATGAAGAAGGCTAAGGCGACGACTTGCTGAAGGGTATCTTCAAAGTAATTTAAAATACTGCCTGAAATCAGCCCAATGAATAAGAGTAAAATGAGCCACGGGAGACGGCGGTATGCCGCAACAAAAGCGGGCGTGTCGAATGTAATATCTTTACCAGAGGCAGCGAACTTCTCATAATCTTCTCCTGCCTCTTGAATGACGACATCAATGATATCATCGACTGTGACGATTCCAACCAGGACATTGTTCTCTTCTACAACAGGAATGGCAAGAAAATCATACCGTTCAATCAGCTTTGCGATTTCTTCCTGATCTTGAAAAGCTCCAACGGCAATGACTCTTGTAAACATAAGATCCTGCACTTTTTCATCTGGTTCACCTAAAATGAGATCCCGGTACGACAGAACCCCTACAAGCTGCTTTTGATCATTAATGACATATAAATAGTTGATCGATTCTGCAATTTCAGCAAAGCTTTTCAGCTTTACAACCGCGTCCTGAACCGTATAGTGCTGAGGAATCCAAACGTACCGGTTGGTCATGATCCGGCCTGCTGTCTCAGCAGGATAATTCATGAGAAGCTGAACGGCCTTTGATTCCTCCGCCTCCATGTTTGATAAAAGCTGGTCTTTCAGCTCATCATCCATTTCATCAAACAAGTTGGCTAGGTCATCGTTATCCATTTTGTTTGTGACGAAGGTGGCTTTGTCTTTTCCTACTTTTTCAAGCACAATTTCTTGGTATTCGCGCTCAAGCTCACCCATCATTTCCGTCACATCATCGATTGTTAAAAAGCTGAGGAAACGGCCGCGGTGTTTTTCTGGAAGTTCTTTAAATAAATAGGCCATATCATATGGCTGAAGTTCTTCCATAATGTTTTTAAATTCTTTGCGTTTGCCGTCTCTTAATAAAATAATGATTTTTAAAATGAGTTCATCGTACGTAATGTTCTGTATCATCGCTGTTACCTCCCCAAAGTCAGGAGATACCCGAATCCCTTAGAATGTGCGGGGGTCAGGATCTCCTCTGTCTGATGCGTCAATCTGATCTTTTGACATACTCTTTATGTGTCTCGAATCGGGATGATCCATCCCCACACCTCCTTTTCTCATAAAAAAGCACCTTCAACCGAATGAAGGCGCTTTGTAAGCATGACAAAATAAACACTTGCTCCTTCAATCGTAGAGCTTTAGCACTGTATGGCATAGGATCAAATCCAGCTGCATTAAAAATCACCTTATGTCGATGATTTCTGTTGACCCATTGGCGTCTTTGGACATTTTTGGGCAGCAGCGTATCTCCATACAGGAGCCTCACCTAACGAAGTCTCATATTGTTAACACACTGAGATTACAGAAAAAGCGGAATGATGTCAATAAGCAAGATGCCAAGTATCCTTATGTATTCGCTTACTTTTCAAAAAAAGAGCGATAAACAGCTCAGCCATCGCCCTTTTCATGTCTTTTTATTCCTCTTCCGGCTGATTCATATCCTCTTGGGAGAGGAGATGAAAGGAATCATGCAAAAACAAAGCATATCCTTCTCCATCAGGATGCGGAACGTATTCCGCGTGATCCATTGTTTGCTCATCTTCTTTTTTCTTCATATTCTCTCGCCTCCTTTCCCGTAGTTTGTCCCAATGAAAAAACCTTACACATGAAAGTGTAAGGTTTGGTCATAGCTTAATCATCCCACTCTTGCTTCAGGATTTTGCCTGTTTTAGCGGAAATCTCAAAATCAACTTCCTCGCCGCTTGGTGTTGTGATTTCAATTTCGTAAATGTACACACCATTTTCTTTATCTAGATCAGAATCAGTGACTGTGCCTTTTACTTTTGCAAGAGCAATTTTTTCAGCCTGTTTTTTCGTGATCTTCACGTTCTGTTTCTTTTCTTTGACTGGATCATTCAACGCTTTTCCAGTTTTTGCATCGACATATACTTTATATTCAAAGCCGCCTTTTTTGATCTCGACCTCATACACCCATTTTCCTTTTTTACGCTCAAGATCCACATCATCCACATAGCCTTTTACCACTTTTAAGGCTGCTTTTTCAGCTTGTTTCTTTGAAACAAATGACGATTTCTTTTGCACGACTTGCTCGGCGTTTGCTGTTTGATTTGTATTTTGCGCTTGAAGTGTGAAACCACCTGCGACAAGAGTTCCCGTTAATGCTGTAGCTACTAGTACTTTTTTCATCATGTTCATTTCCTCCTCTGTTTGATTTCTTCTATATCTTAAGAAAACAAGATGATAAAGGAAGGAAAGAAACATGAGAATATCATGAGAAAAGGATTAGTTTTCGTACGTAATGCCCTCAATGTCTCCTGTATAGGCGTTCACAAGCACCTCTGCCTCTCTGCCGTCAGGCAAATCCAGCTCCACCTCAAATACGAGCATACCGCTGAATGTTTCAAGATCAGCATCATCCACTGTTCCGCCAACTTCTTTGACGGCAATTTGGATGGCTTCCTCGACGGTGATTTTCGTGAGCTTCTTTTCTTTAGAGCTTGGTTTTTTCTTTTCTGCTTCAAGCACCTTAAATGACTGTTTGCCGACCTCAACTTGATACAATTCTTTTTTTGATTGGATGGTAAAAATGAAACGATCTGACGTCTCCTTTTTTTGAATGACGGTTCCGCTCACCTTTTTAACAGCCGCCTCTTCTGCCTGGAGCTCAGCATTTTTTTCATTTGGCTTCTGATAGCTTTTTAACTGTCTAATCTCTTTCATTTGACCGCTTGCAGAAGATGCAATGATTTGATAGATGCCATTTGCATTTTCCAGCGTCATTGTGTAGTCCTGTTTATGATTGATTAAATCAATATGTGTAATGTTTCCATTATAGTCTTTTGAGATCATTTTTTTCATTTCTGCTTCACTTAATATTTTTTGATCAATGGTTTGGATCATGAGCATTGCAAAGGCCGCAAGAATCACAAGACATCCTGCGAGCGCAAGCACCATTTTCGTTTTTCTAGACATGCAGCGCCTCCTTCCTATTTCCTATTTTATAAGGAGGAAATGAGAAATTGATGAGAAAAGACCCATTTATTTCTGAAAAAGAATGGTCATGGCTGTTCCTTCGCCGATACGGCTGTCTACCTTCAGCTCGGCTTCATGTTCTTCTGCAATTTGCTTCGCAATTGAAAGACCGAGTCCGGTTCCGCCCGTCTCACTGTTTCTCGCTTCATCCACACGGAAAAAGCGGTCAAAGATTTTCGGCAGATCCTCTTCTTTTATGCCAATTCCTTGATCAATCACTGAAATAAATGGCTTGTCTCCTGCCCATCCGCAGGTCACATCAACTGGCTCTCTGCTATATTTGACCGCATTATCAATTAAGATAGTCAAAAGCTGTTTGATTTTCTCTTCGTCTCCTTCTGCGATCAGCGGCTGATCTGTCTGCACATGAGATTGAATCGTTCGATTGGTAGCCACTTCAAGTGTATGACATAGCTGCTTGCACAAATGACCAAGATCAACCGGCTTCATATCCAAGTATAACGGCTGGCCGTTTTTCGCCAATGTCAGTAATTGATCTGTCAGTCTTTTCATTTTTTTCGCTTCATCATGAATCGCTTGAGAGGATTCTTCTACAACCTCTGGACGTGTTTGCCCCCAGCGTTTGAGTAAATTGCTGTAGCTCATAATGACGGTAATCGGTGTCTTCAATTCATGGGAGGCATCATGCAAAAATTGCTGTTCTTTTTCATAATGCTTCTCGAGAATCTCGGACATTTCATTAAAGGTTTGTCCCATTTGATATAGTTCATCCTTTGAATCGCCTGTTAATTCAATTCGTTTAAACGCCTTCTCTTTCATACTTGCCTTCATGGTATTCGTCATTCTGCTAATCGGCCGGACAATTTGCTTTGTTAAAACGTGGCCTGCAAAATAGGAAAGCACAATAAACAAAACGCCGGTAGCGATTAAAATCATTTTTAATAACGCTAAGTTCTCTTCCGTATTTTCGATTTCTTCATATACTTGAAGCGACATAATCTCACCATTTGTCCAAATGACCGGAATAGCAGCGAACGCAATCATATGCTTATTGTATTCTTTGATTTCTGCTGTCTGGCCAGATTCGTATGTAAAAGGCAGTGAGCTAAACGTTGATTCCTTTGTGACAGTCAGTTTTGACTCTCCCGTTTCTGTCACGACACGGATCATACCATTTTGAGGCAGGTACGCCTTCAGCAGCTCCGAGGACGGAAGACCCTCTTCCTCTGATTTTTTTAAAGCAATCGCAATATTTTCAGCCACCTCAGACAAGCGGGACATATCTTTTTGCGTCAAGGTCATCGAAAAAATAAAATAAATGGCTGTATGAAACAAGAGCACCATTAAAAACAAAGACAACGACGTATAAAGCTGAATCTTATTTTTTAATCTCATTCTTTATCCTTTCATCACATAACCCACACCTCTCACTGTGTGAATCAGCTGTTTTTCGAATGGGTAATCGATTTTTTTCCTTAAATAACGGATATAGACATCTACCACGTTTGTATCACCGAAATAATCAAAACCCCAAACCGCTGTTAAAAGCTGATCTCTTGTGAGCACTTGCTGCTGATGGTTCAGTAAGTGAACAAGCAGGTCATATTCTCTCGGTGTGAGTTCAAGCATTTGCCCAGCCCTTTGTATTTCTCTTGTTTTCTCGTTGACCGTTAAGTCTGCTATGCTCAGCTCTGTCTTCTTTTCTTCTTGTGCATGTATATTCAACCTTAGCTGTGCGCGAATTCGTGCTAATAATTCTTCTATATCAAAAGGTTTTGTTATATAATCATTCGCCCCAAGATCGAGCCCGCTTACTTTATCAGGAACACTTCCCCTTGCTGTAATCAAAATAATAGGTGTCGCTGTATTTGTCTTCCGAACCCTTCTCAGCACTTCAAGCCCGCTTAACTCTGGAAGCATGACGTCAAGCAGAACCAAATCGAAGCTATCTTCTTCAAGAGCCTGAAGCCCATCTATTCCTGTCTCTTTGACTGTCACCTCATATCCTTCATATTCAAGCTCAAGTGACAGCACCCTTGCGATTTTCTTTTCATCTTCGACTACGAGTATCTTCCCTTTGTTCATCTCTATCTCTCCTATCTAAAAGGCAAGCTTGTCTTTCCATTATTATATGTTGCCTTTCTTATTTGGAACAGTCACAATCTTCACATCTATTTTTTTATGGAGGGAATTATTTTTGAGAAAAAACATTTAACTTGAGCCTTCTTCTCAAGTTGTTACTTCATCTCATTATTTTTTAATCTGCCGCTTTTAGTTCTATTCACCCATTTTCATCTGTACAGGTGCAACCTCACTATGCAGCATTTCCTTCTTTTTCATATGATATCAAGAGTTTTCTTCAAAAGGTGAGCTCTTTCGTCAATATGTGAGGAGAACTGCACTTTTGATAATAGATTGATTATTTGAAAAATTATTACAATTGACCCTTTCCGATCAAAAGTTTCTTTTATACAATAACATTATGCAGCCTGAATCTACTTTGAAAACAAAATAAGGAGGGCTTTCTTATGAAAGGTGAAATTCGCTTAATTCCGTATGAAGTAAAAGCCAATGTGATGGAAGCGAAAGAGACGCCGGAAAGTATTCAGGAGATTAAAGCACCCGAACTTTGGTCAAGTGGCTTCAAAGGAAAAGGCATAACCATTGCTGTCCTTGATACAGGCTGTGACACAGAGCATCCCGACTTAAAAGATCAGATTATCGGTGGGAAGAACTTTACCGATGATGACGATGGAGATGCTGAAAATGTAAAAGACTACAATGGGCATGGTACCCATGTAGCAGGAACGATTGCCGCAACAGATCAAAATGGCGGAATTTTAGGGGTTGCCCCTGAAGCCAAGCTTCTCATCGTGAAAGTTCTTGGTGGTGAAAATGGCAGCGGAAAATATGAGTGGATCATTGATGGCATCAACTATGCCGCAGAGCAGAAGGTGGATATTATCTCCATGTCTCTCGGTGGTCCAAGCAATGAGCCTGCCCTGCAGGAAGCCATTCAAAATGCGGTAAAAAGCGGTGTGCTTGTTGTGTGCGCAGCAGGAAATGAAGGGGACGGGGACGAGCGTACGGAAGAGTTCTCCTACCCAGCAGCATACAATGAAGTCATTGCCGTCGGTTCTGTTTCCCTTGCTAGAGAATCCTCTGAATTTTCTAACGCCAATAAAGAAATCGACCTCGTCGCTCCAGGAGAAGACATTTTATCCACTCTCCCTAACCATAAATACGGCAGGCTCACAGGGACTTCAATGGCTGCCCCTCACGTAAGCGGTGCACTAGCCATTATTAAAAATGCCGAAGAAGAAGCGTTCCAGCGCAAGCTGACAGAGCCTGAGGTTTATGCTCAGCTTGTCAGAAGAACCCTTCCATTAAAACAGTCGAAAGCCCTTGTAGGGAATGGATTTTTATATTTAACTGCACCTGATGTCCTTTTAGAAAAAACATTGGAAGCAGATCTTTTATCTCTATAGCTTAAATAGAGGTCCTGAGAAAAGATAGAATTTTCTCAGGATTTTTTTTAATTAAAATTATTCAAAATTTACTTTGACGAAATGAAGTGAACGTTATATAATCGAACACAATAAATTCATAGTTTGAGAGTCGGTAATTCGATTACACGTCGAATTTTAATTGGGAAGACCGGTGAAAATCCGGCGCGGTCCCGCCACTGTGAGTGAGGAGAGCTTTTCTCAGGAATCCACTGTCATTAGGATGGGAAGGATGAAAAGCTTGCAGATTCACCAGCCAGGATACCAGCCGCTCTATCACATCAAACCCCCTACGGTTGATAGGAGATGTCGGAAAAGCGTCAGTGATACTCACGCCTTATTTCGCACACACATTTTGTCTTTTAAACCAGACATTTACCTCATCAATCATGATCATGAGCGTAAATGTCTTTTTATATTTAGAGGAGGAATTGGAATTGACAATTGTTAAAACAAGTAATCTAGGCTTTCCGCGAATTGGTTTAAACAGAGAATGGAAAAAAGCACTTGAGTCTTACTGGAAAGGTCAAACAGACCGCGAAACCCTCTTAAGCACACTGGATGAACAATTTTTAACTGCCATTAAAACACAAATCGATCAACAAATTGATGTTGTTCCTTCTGGAGACTTTACCTTCTATGATCACGTGCTGGATACCGCTGTTATGTTCAATTGGATTCCAGAGCGCTTCCGCAGCTTAAAAGACCCGCTAGATACATACTTCGCGATGGCAAGCGGAACAAAAGATGCCGTCTCAAGTGAAATGACAAAATGGTTTAATACAAACTATCACTACATCGTTCCAGAATACGAAAAAAGCACAGAATTTAAACTCACACACAACAAACCGCTTGAAGCTTACGAAAAGGTGAAAAAGGCGTTTGGTGTTGAAACAAAACCGGTTGTACTTGGTCTATATACATTTGTCTCACTTTCTAAAGGTTATGAAGCAAATGAAGTGAAAGAAATCCAGCAGCGTCTAGTGCCGCTTTATAATCAGCTTTTAAAAGAACTTAAAGAAGCAGGCGTCAAATGGGTTCAAATTGATGAACCTGCACTTGTCACAGCTTCCAGTGAAGACGTAAAAGCCGTAAAAGAAATCTATCAAACGATCAAAGAAGCCGTACCTGGGTTGAACATTCTTCTTCAAACATACTTTGATTCAGTAGATGCGTATGAAGAACTTGTCACATATCCTGTTGAAGCAATCGGTCTTGATTTTGTCCATGATCAAGGGCGCAACATTGATCAAGTGAAAAAGCACGGCTTCCCGAAAGATAAAATTTTAGCAGCAGGCGTCATTGATGGAAGAAATATTTGGAGATCAGACCTTGGCGAAAGATTATCCTTTATTTCTGAAGTCATTGCTGACGTTCAGCCGAAAGAAGTATGGCTGCAGCCATCAAGCAGCTTGCTGCATGTGCCAGTTGCCAAACACCCAAGCGAACAGCTTGAAGAAAAACTATTAAACGGACTGTCTTATGCCACTGAAAAGCTGGCTGAATTGACACTGCTAAAAGAAGGTTTAACAAAAGGAGCAGCTGCCATTGATGCTGATATTAACGAAGCAGCACAAGCACTTCTTACCTTAAAAGAGTTCGCAAAAGGAACAAATGCGGATCTAACAGCGGAACGCAACAATCTTTCATCGAAAGATTTTAAACGTCCAGCTGCCTTTGAAGAACGCCTTCGTATCCAAAACGAATCTCTTGAGCTCCCGCTTCTTCCAACAACAACAATTGGCAGTTTCCCGCAGTCTGCCGAAGTGCGCAGTGCTCGTCAAAAGTGGCGCAAAAATGAGTGGACAGATGCAGAGTATGATGAGTTTATTAAGAAAGAAACAAAACGATGGATTGATATTCAAGAAGAAATTGGTCTGGATGTGCTCGTACATGGGGAATTTGAACGTACAGACATGGTTGAATACTTCGGCGAGAAGCTAGCCGGATTTGCCTTTACGAAATTTGCTTGGGTTCAATCCTATGGATCATGCTGCGTGAAGCCGCCAATCATTTATGGAGATGTAGAGTTTACAGAGCCAATGACAGTGAAAGAGACGGTTTACGCACAAAGTTTGACAGAGAAAAAAGTCAAGGGCATGCTGACAGGACCTGTTACCATCTTAAACTGGTCTTTCCCAAGAACGGATATCTCTCGCAAAGACATTGCTTTCCAAATCGCTTTCGCTTTGCGTAAAGAGGTAGAAGCTTTAGAAGCAGCTGGTATTCAAGTGATCCAAGTGGATGAGCCTGCGCTAAGAGAAGGACTTCCGCTCAAAGAAAGTGATTGGGCAGAATATTTAAACTGGGCAGCAGAGTCATTCCGTTTATCCACATCATCCGTTCAAAATGAAACACAAATTCATACACATATGTGCTACAGTAACTTCGAGGATATTGTCGATACAATCGAAGACTTGGATGCTGACGTGATTACAATTGAACATTCACGCAGTCATGGCGGATTCCTCGATTACTTAGAAAAACACCCGTATTTGAAAGGACTTGGACTAGGTGTTTATGACATCCATAGCCCGCGCGTTCCATCTGTTGAAGAAATGAGCAAAATTATTGATGATGCGCTGAACGTTTGTCCAACAGATCGCTTCTGGGTGAATCCGGATTGCGGTCTAAAAACTAGACAAGAGCCTGAAACCATTGCTGCTTTGAAAAACATGGTCACAGCTGCTGAAGTCGCTCGTAAAAAGCTGGCGCAGCACGCTTAATTGAATGTCTCTCCCCTGCTGAACTCGGCAGGGGTTTTTTATGCGCAAATTGGCCTGTTCGATCTCCTGCTATGATGATTTCTTTTCTAGCATGATTCGTTTATACTAGAGAAGTCAGTCGAACAAAGGGAGGAAGACAATGAATCACGAAGATTTTTTACAACGCGCAATTGATCTTGCAGTAGAAGGAGTCAATAGTGGTACTGGCGGCCCTTTTGGAGCAGTCATTGTCAAGGATGGTCAGATTATTGCAGAGGGCAGCAACAACGTGACAACGAGTAACGATCCAACCGCACATGCAGAAGTCACAGCCATTCGCAAAGCGTGCCAAACTCTACATACATACCAATTAGAAGACTGCATTCTATACACAAGCTGCGAGCCTTGTCCGATGTGCCTTGGCGCTATTTACTGGGCTAGACCAAAAGCTGTGTATTTTGCTGCTGGACATCAGGATGCAGCGGATTCTGGTTTTGATGACTCATTTATTTATGAAGAAATCAACAAAGAATACGAATCAAGAAATATACCATTTTACAAGCTGACACCTCAAAAAACCCTTGCACCATTTGAAGCATGGGAAGCATACGATAAAAAGAAAGAATATTAAAAAAAGACACCTGCGGTAAGCAGGTGTTGCGGATTGTTGATAAAGGGCTAAAATGATCTTTATTTTAGCCCTTTGTCTTCTACTATTACTCCGCCACTTCAAGCTCTACTTCAATGTTCCCTCTTGTTGCTTTTGAATATGGACAGAATTCATGGGCAGCATGGACAAGCTCTTTCACTTTGTCATGATCATGACCTTTCGCAGACACAATCAGCTTTACGCCAAGCTTAAAGCCGCCGTCGCTTTCATCTTTTAAAAGACTGACATGTCCTTCTACTTCCGATTCTATTTCTATCCCTTGCTTCTTCGCTACGTGCTCAAGTGCTCCTCCGAAACAAGCTGCATAGCCTGCTGCAAATAATTGCTCTGGGTTTGTACCAGTCTCTCCATCTTTCTTTGCGTTAGGCATGACAATGTTATGGTCGAGCACACCATCCTCTGAACGAACATGTCCAGCTCTTCCATGCTGCGCCTTTACTTTTGCTGTGAATAATGGTTTCATCTTCATCTCCTCCTTCATCTATTCATCCTTTTCACGTTCTATTCATTTCTCAAACATTTATCGCACATTGAAGAATTTTTCATTTTTCGTCTGTATTTATTTTAAAAAGGAAGAAAATCTTATACAATGATAAGTATGACAAAAAATAGTTGGTGACTGACATGACAAATGAATTTGAACATATGAAGCTGGAAAATCAGCTTTGTTTCTTGTTATATGCAAGTTCACGAGAGATGACGAAGCAGTATAAACCGTTGTTAGAAGAATTAAACATTACGTACCCGCAATATTTGGCACTGCTTTTATTGTGGGAGCATGGAACATTAAATGTGAAAACGATGGGAGAGCTTCTCTATTTAGACTCCGGTACACTCACGCCCATGCTGAAACGAATGGAGCAAAATGGACTCATTATCCGAGAACGTTCGAAAGAGGATGAGCGGTCTGTACAAATTCGTTTAACGGAATATGGAGAGCAGCTAAAAGAAAAGGCCACTGCGATTCCGTCTCACATGCTGACTGGGACAGGCAGATCGGAAGAAGAGCTAAAAACACTGCGTGCCTCTTTACATGAGCTTTTGCAAAATTTAACACAATCAAAAGGCTGAGGGAACATTCCCTCAGCCTTTTATAATGTCTATTATTGTGCGACAGCTACTAGTTCTACTTCGATGTTTCCTTGAGTTGCTTTTGAATATGGGCAAACGCCGTGTGCTTTATGAACAAGTTCTTCTAATGCTGACTGCTCAATTCCAGTTCCTTTTACCTCTAATTGAACGCCTAGTTTGAAGCCGCCATCTGAACTGTCCTTTAATAAGCTGACATGTGCTGTAACTTCACTTTCAAAGCGAATACGCTCTTGTCTCGCTACCATTTGAAGGGCTGAATCAAAACATGCAGAGTAGCCTGCTGCGAATAATTGCTCTGGATTTGTTGCTTTTTCAAGTTTTTTTGCTCTTGGTGTTCCAGGCATTGCTACATCATGTTCAAGTACACCATCTGTTGAAACAACCTTACCTTCTCTTCCTCCGACAGCTGATACCGTTGCTGTAAATAAAACGTCTGACATGAATATAACCCTCTTTCTCTCCAATAATATTTTCTACAATTGAATTGTACACAATTTAAATTACAGAGTCAATCAATAAATACTCTTTTTTAAGTTTTCCTGCCTGAACCCTTTTTATGAGTATGTCCGGAAATTGTTAGGCAGTAAAAAAAGCCCTTTAAAAAGGGCTTTTAGATCGTGTCATGCTGCGGATTCGGTTGTTCTAGCGTATGGTTTCTGTTATCTGGGTCGGCATTTGCTGCTGCCAGCCACAATGCCATAATGGTGATGCTTGTACAGACGACTGCCCATTTTTTAAAATTCATATAAACAATCCCCTCTCTGAATATAGATTCGAGCATGTTCCGCTTCCCCATAGAACATGGAAGATTTTTCATAATCCCCCATTTCATTATAATACTTTGCGGTATCTAATGCCAGCTCCTCTATATCTGGATATGCATAGGCAGACTCTAAAAAATGGAAAATTCGTTTAATATGCTCAGCATCTTGTCTTAAATACAATGCTTCTAGAAATATGGTTTTCTGAATATGAATGTCATCTTGAAGAGCTTCTGCTCTCTTCATACATTCTTCTCTGTAGTGTAATGCTTCTTCGTGTTTTCCTTGTTTGTATAATATCTGAGCGGCTGTATAAAGAGGGTCTATAGATCGACGAAGATGATCGGATTGATTTTGATCAAATAACGAGATGGATTCTTTCATTAATTCGAGTGCGCGGCCCAAGTCTCCCATTCGGTAATAACTGTTGCCCATATTAAACAAAGAGGAGGCAATAAAACGCACATTCTGAAACTCTCTTGATCTCGCAAGTGCTCTTTCGAGATGTGGTAATGCTTTTTCATGCCTTCTCATATCATCGTAGTTACCGGCCACAATAAATTCACACTGAATCGTGCGAAGCGCATACAGTTCATGCTGAACATAAACATCCAGCGCTAGTTTAGCATGGTGCATCGAGATATGAGTTTGTTTCATGTGATAATATATTTCTGACATTTTAAAATGAAATTCCGCACGTTCAATATCATCTGATACAAAAGAAAGCTTATGCTCTGCCTTTTGATAAGACGATATGGCAGCAATATACTCCCTCCGCCCGAATTCATACATGCCTCTAAAAAAATGATAGTAGTATTCAAGCATGCCTGTGACATGCGTTTGATGCTCATCTATTTCTTTCGAAAGCTCGGAAAAGTTGGCGCGAAGCTTTCCTTCCTTTAATGGCTTTAAATAATCGAGCATGACCTCATGCCTAAATTCCATTAAAGAAAAATAGAGAAGCAAATTCTGATCTTCTTCCATTGAATCAAGAGAGGTGCGAATTTCCTGCTTTAACTGTTCTGCTTGTTCGGAATCAAATCTGCGGATTAATTCATACCACTTGTTGATTTTCACTCCAATATCCGAAGAGGGAATGATTTTCGCCATACGTTGCCTTCTCCAATCTTCTCAAAATATAAAACATTACCATATTTTATCATACTTGACCGGAGAAATACAAAAATGAAAGGAAAAAGAGAGCCTGTTGTCACAAGACTCTCTTTTAAATTCGTTATTCTCTTATTTGTCCTTGACCACGAATGACAAATTTTTCAGACGTTAAGGCTGGCAGACCCATTGGCCCTCTTGCATGAAGTTTTTGCGTACTAATACCTATTTCCGCTCCATAGCCAAATTCAAAGCCATCTGTGAAACGAGTAGAGGCATTATGATAAACAGCGGCAGCATCGACAGCTGTTAAGAAAAGGGCTGCATGCTCATCGTTTTCCGTAATGATCGCCTCAGAGTGCTTAGAGCTATATGTTTGAATATGCTGAATCGCTTGTTCTATGTTTTCTACAATTTTAATACTGACGATCGGTGCTAAAAACTCCGTTGCATAGTCCTCAGTTGTCGCTAATGCAGCACTAGGAGCAAGCGCACAAACGGCTTCATCACCGCGTATTTCTACCCCATTGGATTGAAGGGCTTCAAATAAAGAAGCACCGTAGTTGTTTGCCCATGTTTTTTGAATGACAATGCTCTCGATTGCATTACAAACAGAAGGTCTTTGAGTTTTGGCATTCAGCACAATCCGCTCAGCCATTTCGTTTTTCGCTGTTTCATCAATGTAGATATGACAATTTCCTGCACCTGTCTCAAGCACCGGCACAGTTGACTCTCTCACTACAAGATCAATTAAATTCTTCCCGCCGCGCGGAATAAGGACATCCAGGTATTCATTTAAAGTGAACAGCGTTTTCGCCGTTTCACGGCCAGTATCTTCAATTAATTGCACACTGTCTACTGGAATATCCGTCGTATGAAGCGCTTCATGAATCACCTTTACAATCGCTTTATTACTATGAATAGCAGATGAGCTTCCGCGCAGAATCACAGCATTCCCAGTTTTCAAGCAAAGGGTCGCAGCATCGACTGTCACGTTTGGTCTTGCTTCATAAATCATTCCAACCGTTCCAAGCGGTACACGGACCTTTTCGATGAACAGACCGTTTTCTTTTTGAATGGTTTCTAACGTTTCACCAATTGGGTCTTTTAGCTGAATGAGTTGAAGGGTCGCATCTGCAATGGCTTCAATTCTCTCTTCCGTGAGTGTGATCCGGTCAATGACAGATTGCGTGAACTGCTTTTCCTCAGCAGCCTTAACATCCTTTTGGTTCTCTTCTATTAAATAAGCTGAAGATGCTTTTAGTGCACTGGCAATGGCGTGCAGGGCAGCATTTTTTTGTTCCGTCGTTTTTAGAAGCAGCTGATCTTTGGCTGCACTTGCTTTTTTTGCTTTTTCAAGAACTTCATTCATCGTATTCCCTCCTCAGTTTTGTACATGCTGTACCCAGTGATCTCGGTGTATGACCTCAGGCTTCTCTTTTGCAAGCTCGTCACTTCGCATTCCTTTAATGCCGAGAAGCTCGTCGGAGGCGTACAAGGTTTGTCCCTTACCAACTAATCCGTTTGGACCGACGACTTCTACGACTTCTCCTTTAGAAAAGTCACCAGCGACATCAATAACTCCTGCCGGAAGAAGGCTTCTGCCATTATGCAAAATCGCCGCTTCCGCTCCTGCATCAATCATGATCTTCCCAGAGACCGGTGAGTGGAATTGAATCCATTGACGGCGGTTGTTCACAGCTGATAAATCCTGTTCACCGATATACGTTCCGTCGCCTTGACCCGCAAGTATGCGAAGCAGCTTGTCTTCCCCAGTGCCTGTGCCAATGAAGACTTTCACGCCAAGTGAAAGTGCCGTTTGTGCAGCTGAGAGCTTCGATTTCATTCCGCCTGTTCCAACCTTTGAACCGGTGCTCTTTGCATATGAAAACAATTCTTCTGAAATGTGGGTCAGGACATCAAATCGCTTCGCCTCAGGATGCTCATTTGGATTTGCATCATAAATGCCATTGATGTCTGTTAATATGATCAATTGGTCTGCATGGATTAATCCACTGACAAGAGCTGACAGCATGTCATTATCCCCAAAGGTAAGCTCCTCGATGGAGACTGAATCATTTTCGTTTATGATCGGCAAGATTTTTCTTTCAAGCAGCTCCATCATCGTTGCGTACGCATTTCGATATCTTGTTCGATCTGAAAAGTCATTACGTGTTAAAAGCATTTGAGCAGGTGTCATATGAAACTGTGAAAAAAGCTCTGTATATTTCTGCATTAACAAACCCTGTCCAACGGCGGCAGCTGCCTGTTTCCCCTTTAAGGTCACAGGTCTTGATGGATAGCCTAAACTGCCAAATCCTGCTGCAACGGCTCCTGATGAAATTAAAATGATTTCATGACCTGCTTCTTTGAGCTTTGCTATGGCTCTTACATGATCCTGCATCTTTTGTTCATCAATGGCTCCTTTTTGCTCTGTTAATGAACTGCTGCCAATTTTTATGACGATCCTTTGCTTTTTCATCCTTGATTCCCTCCGCTATACCTTTAGGCACAAAAAAATCCCTATTTCTCCTTATGTAAAGGACGAAAAGGGATTTTCCGTGGTACCACCTTCATTGAATAAGCATGCAATCTGCTTATTCCACTCAACTCCTGTAACGCCAGGCACGCGCTTAGATTTTTCCTCTAAGGCTCAAAGGGCAGGTTCAGCAGCTGTCTGCGGCAAATGTTTCAGCACATCATTTGCTCTCTTTACGCATCAGTTCCTGCTTACTATTCCTTTTCAACGCTCGTTAATTTTTTTATATTATCACCAATTGCTAAAGAAAAGTCAAGCGGTCAATTAAAGACAATCGTTTTATTCTCATGAACAATAATGCGATCTTCAAGGTGCCATTTGACAGCACGTGCAAGCACACTGCGCTCAATTGTCCGGCCAATATTTTTTAGGGCTTCCGCATCATCCCGGTGATCGACCCGCTCAATATCCTGTTCAATGATCGGGCCTTCGTCTAAATCATTGGTGACATAATGAGAAGTCGCACCAATTAATTTGACCCCCCGCTCATATGCCCGCTTGTATGGGTTTGCACCAATAAACGCTGGCAGGAAGGAATGATGAATATTAATGATTTTGTTCGGATGCTCTTCAATGAATCCAGGCGTTAAAATTTGCATGTATCTAGCAAGCACAACCACATCAATGTCGTACTCTTCTAATAAGGCGAGCTGCTCTTTTTCAGCTTCTTTGCGAATGTCTTTGTTCGCCTTTACAAAATGGAATGGGATTCCAAGCGATTCTACTGTATCTTTTGCCGTTTCATGATTGCTGATCACAACTGCGATTTCAGCCATTAAATTTCCGCTTTGCCATTCCCACAGAAGCTCATGCAGACAATGAAGCTCTTTTGAGACAAAGATTGCCAGCTTTTTAAGCTCACTTGCACGCGACATGCTCCACGTCATTTGAAATGATGCTGCGATTGGCTCAAAACTATTTTTCAATTGATCCATATTCGCCGAGATGTCTTTCCAATCAAATTCAATTCTTAAAAAGAACCGGCCGCTTTCATGATCGGTTGTGTATTGGCTCGATTCAATGATGTTCGCTCCGTGCTCAAATAAAAAGGAAGAAACAGCTGATACAATACCAGGCTGATCTGGGCAGCTGACAAGTAATCTGCCTTTTTGCTCGTGCTTTTGTCTGTGTAATTCAAGTTTCTCTGTAATCAATGTTCTCATGTATCATGACCTCATTTGCGTTTTCATTCTAATGAAATATTATACTGGACTGGAAAGAGAAAAAGCAATGAAGAGTCCATTTTTTATTGAATATTCATTCAATTCTGCACCTAGCATGATATAATGTGAGTAGACCTTTTATCACAAAAGGAGTGATGGAGATGAAAAGCATGACTTTGTTTGGTAAAGTGAGCTTTTGGCTCGGCATCGTATGTCTGATCACAGGTATTTATCTTTTTATGGCCGGTGAGAGACTCATTCCTTTGCTCACATTTGGTGTCTGTTTTCTTCTAGTGAGTCAGCTTTACCGCAAAAATGAAAACGATTCCAATCATCATTCGATGTAACAAAAAAGGGCTAAAATGATTTTTATTTTAGCCCTTTTTCTTCTTTTTCAGCGTGATAGAAAACCATTGCAGGCCTGACAAAGAATGTGTGGGTTTGTCTACATACTGAGGCTGGCAGACAGATGACAGCCTTTTCTTATTCAATGATTTTTAACCCGACCGCCGCAGATAAAATCAGTGCGATAAAGAATATACGTTTTGCGTCCTTCGACTCACCGTAAAACAGCATGCCGACAATGGCTCCTCCAGCGGCTCCAATGCCAGTCCAAATGGCGTATGCCGTTCCCATCGGAATTGTATTCATCGCAAGAGAGAGCATGAGAAAGGACAGCGAAAATCCAGCTGCAATGAATAAAATCCATTTGACATGCCGGTCTTTCTGGAATTGATTCATCATGGTGACACAAAGCATTTCTAAAATGCCTGCACCAATGAGTAAAAGCCAGCTCATGATTCAGTCTCTCCTTTCTTTTCACCTGTGGTTAGTTTAAGTCCTAATACACCGCTTAAAAGCACCATGATTAAAAGTAATTTCACCAGCTGTACTGGCTCTCCCAGTACCATACCTACTATGACAGTACCTGCTGTCCCAAGTCCGGTGAAAACGGCATAAAGTGTGCCAACTGGCAGTACAGTCGTGGCTTTCAGGAGTAAATAAAAGCTCACGACAATACAAACGATGGTTGCGGCCCATTCTAATAAAGAGTCAGCATATTTCAACCCCATCACCCAGCCAACTTCAAAGATGGCTGCAATCAATACATTTCCCCATTTCATCCGATTCTCTTCCTTTCTGAACGATTCCAAGCAATAAAAAAAGCCCGGAAATCGATCGTTTGATCAAATCTCCCGGGCTTTTATCCCTCCGTGTCCATACGGTCTATTGTCTAGACCCTATGTGTTTTCTCTCGGTCCAGACTGCGCCACCCGCACGGAACCCTAGAAAACCATTTCTTAATAAGCAGATCTGACTTAAAGCAGATTCTGTGTGTCAAAATTGTATCACACCCCGAAATACCGGTCTACCGCTTTGCTTTCCACATGCAAATATACTTGTTCATTTTTCGAAAGAATTTTTATGGGACCGCCGTATACTAAGTGTTAGAAACAGGCTGATAAAGAAGGTCTGCGGACTGAAGGGAAATGAGCGTATATGACAATCCATTTATTTTTTATGACATTGACGATCAAGCGTAAATACAAGGACATGGAGTCGTACTTTACGAACAAGAAGTTGAAGCATTTTATGAAGAAATGAAACAGAAGCAACTAAAGTATATGAACTAAAACAGGAATGAGAAAAGGAGGAGATTGAATGTTTATGATGCTTGATTGTAAACAGGATCTATTCCGCATTCCTTAAAGCACGGATACGTCAATGATCACATCGCTGATATAATGAAATCAGATTGATGCGATGAACGTCCAACTTTAGGATGATGTATTTACAGATCATCCGTCGTACCCCAAACAATGCTGAAAAACATTTTATAGAAAATCAAGAGGTGGCTTCATATGATGATGACCGATGAACAAAAACATGAATTTTATCAAGCACTTGTTGACAAGAATCCGCAATATGACGGCACATTCTTTGCCTGTATTAAGACAACCGGTATCTTCTGTCATGCCACATGTACGGCCAGAAAGCCAAAATTTGAAAACTGTGAGTTTTTCTTTACAGCGGAGGAAGCACTGCTGGCAGGGTATCGCCCGTGCAAGCGCTGCACACCATTAACATACCCTAACAGCATTCCTGAAGAAGTCAAAATACTCGTTTCAGCAGTAGAAAAAAATCCTGAGAAACGCTGGAAGGAAGAGGACTTCCGCCAATTAGGGATTCACTCTGCCACAGCTCGAAGAAAGTTTAAAGACATTTACGGCATGACCTTTGTTCAATATGCAAGATCACGCCGAATGGGACTTGCCTTTAAAGAAATTTTGAACGGAAAAAAAGTAATCGATCAGCAGGTCACTTTCGGCTATGAATCTTCAAGTGCCTTCAATGATGCATTTACGAAAATCATGGGAAATCCCCCTAAAAAAGCACAGATTCACATTCTCTATGCTAATTTTATTTCCACACCGATCGGGCGGATGATGAGTGTGACAGATGCCACACATGTGTATTTACTGGAGTTTATGGACAGGCGGGGACTCGAAAAAGAAATTGAAACATTAAGAAAGAAGCATCATGCCCGCATTTTAGTTGGAGAAACAAACGTCCATCAGCAATTAGCAAAGGAATTGGCCTTATATTTTGAGAAAAAGCTGACCAAGTTTACTGTACCGCTTTCTTTACATGGCACCCCATTTCAAATGAAGGTGTGGGACCAGCTCTCACGCATTCCCGCAGGCGAAACGAGATCCTATCGAGATCTAGCCACGAAACTAGGCGATCCGCATTTGGTTCGTGCCGTTGGTAATGCAAATGGTGCCAATCAATTGGCGATTATCATTCCCTGCCACCGCGTGATTCAAACAAGTGGTGAGCTTGGAGGCTACGGCGGAGGGATTGAACGGAAGAAATATTTGCTTCAGTTAGAACAGCGTGCATAAAAAAACGGCTCTGCTTATTCGGTAAGCGAGCCGTTTTCTCCGTTACGGGTGATGCTGTATACATCAATGATTTGGTCCCATTTTGAAATGGTTTTTTCTTTTTTCATGCCCATTTTTAAAGCGACCTTCACCGACGCTTCATTCTCAGGACGAATTAGGCTGACCATCCGTCTGACCTTCATTTCTTCAAATCCATAGGTAAGGCAGCCTTTTGCAGCCTCAGCAGCATAGCCATTCCCCCACGCCGCTTTCTTTAGCATATAGCCAATCTCAAGCTCGGTTTGTCCTTCAATGTTTTGCAGGACAATGCCGCTTTGTCCAAGTCGTTCATTTGTTTCTTTATCTTCAATGATCCATAGCGAGGTGTGGTACATGCGGTCATTTTTTTGATTCCATGCAATCCACTCTTTTGTCTGCTGTTCATCCTTCAAAGAAGGATAATACTTCATCACTTCTTCATCCTGAAACAGCTCGTCATATAAAAATGACGCATCATGATCATTCATCGTTCTCAGTTTCAGGCGCTCTGTTTCCAATACTGTTCTTGTTTGAACTGTCATTGATGATCCCCCCTTTTTTACTTGCTAAAAATATCTCCGAACAATCCATTTGAATCTGGGGCAAAGTAATGGAAGCCCGCACCGGTTAAACTTGCAGCCAGCGCTGTCCACATCATTAAACTGACGGTCATCCACACCGCGACTTGCTTTCTTTTCGTTCCAAAGCTCATGCACATCAAGGCTGCTAAATGACTGCCGATGATAAAAGGTCCTATGAGCGCTAACCCAGGCAGACCGTATCGTTCCCAAATTTTTCTCGCGCGCAGCTGCTTTTTCTCTCCTTTTTCATCACCTTTTTCCTCTTTTCTTTTTAACCACCATGCTTTAAACCGGTCGACGAACACAATGAGAAGCAAGACTGTCAAAAAGTTTCCAACGAATCCAATCACAGCCGTTGTCACAGGATGCAGCCCACTTAAGATTGCGAATGGAACGACACCAATCACTTCAAAAAAAGGCAAGGCAGCCAATACAAAAACGAGTACATATCCCCATACGATATCCAAAAACAGAACCCCTTTTCATTTTTGTCCTCTCCCCATTGTAATGAAAAAGACAATTCCATTTCTACATTTTTTTAGAAAAAGAAAAGCACATCGGATAGGATGTGCTCAGTTTACATTCGTATTTTCATTTTTCTTATTTGTCCGGCGCAGTACAATGAATATAAGCCCCATTAAAATCACAATAGATAGCAGACTTTGCAGCAAAATCACACTTGGTGACGTCCAGCCAATCCATTCGAATATGAGCTGCGGTCCGAAAAAGATAATCGGAATCAATGAAACGACATTCGCCTTTAAGATTGCATTAAATACAACGATACATAGCAGCATGAGCAAAATGACGCCCCACCTCTGGCCAGAAGTAAGGACAAGTAGTGGTGTGCCGACTTTTTGATCCAATAGTTTGATTGTCACCATCGCTGTCAGCTGAAAGATTCCTAACATCCAAAAGTAGAGAAATACCCGGCTGCTTGTTTGAAAGGCGGACGCTCTAAACATCACAATGATCATGATAACATTGGCCACTAAAACGAGCGGATATCCAATCAAAGCAAACCAAGAATAGGATAAGTTTTGGCTGATTGCATCTGCTAAAATCATGTAAAAAAGCGATCCAATTAAGAAAGCACTGACGAATGGCACCCAGTCTTTATGATTCCCTGACAGCTCTTTTGCCAGTTCATCAGCATAGCCCCGCGGATCTCCACCGAACACATCCTCACCTGTTTTGCCGTCTTTTTCAGCCTCAACCGCATGTGCTGTCAGTTCGTCCATCAGCTCATCGATTTCACCCTGATTTTTCCCCTTTGATATGAGATAAAGTTGCAGCTCTAGTAGAATTTGTCTTGTTTCTTTTGATACCATAATCTCACTTCCCTTTTTGTAATAAGCGGTTTACATTTTTTGAAAGCTCATCCCAGCGGGCAATAAACTCTGTGAGTGCTTGTTCACCCGCTTGTGTGAGCGTATAGTATTTCCTTTTCGGGCCGGTCGCTGACGCTTTTGTGACGGTGGTCACCAGCTGTTCCTTTTGCATACGCAGCAAAATCGGATAGATACTGCCTTCACTTATTTGATCAAACCCATAATGCGCGAGCTTCTTCGTCATTTCATACCCATAAATTTCGCCCTCAGAAATAATCGACAGCAGGCAGCCTTCTAAAATTCCTTTTAGCATTTGTGTGGATGTTGTCATGATTGTTCCTCCGATTCCAGTACCTTGCATCACAAGATAGCTTCATCTTACCACACACTATCTTGCCATGCAAGATACTGGCACAGAAAAAAATCACCGCTTAAAGGGTGATTTTTACGCCCAAGGCTTATCTGTCCCAAGTGCGTCAGCAAGCGCCTTACTATGCTTTCGGCGGCTTTTTCTTTCCTCTGCCCGCTGCTTCGCTGTTTGATGAAGCATGATCTCTTCCTCTGTTTCCGGCATCACCTGCGGGACTCGTTTAGGCTTTCCGTTTTCATCTAATGAGACAAATGTCAGAAATGAAGTTGCTGCGAGTCTGCGCTCTCCAGACATCAAGTTTTCTTTAATGACTTTGACGAACACTTCCATAGAAGACGTGCCCACCCATGTGACATAGGATTCCAAGCATACGGACTCCTTTTGTCCAATCGGCTCTAAAAAGTCAACAGAATCCATTGAAGCTGTGACCGTTTCACTGCGGCTGTGTCTTGCAGCCGAGATGGAGGCAATGTCATCTATATAACTCATTAATTTCCCGCCAAATAACGTTTGGTGGTTATTCGTATCAAGAGGAAACACCCTGCTGGTTTTAACAACTTTCGATTCCTTGCAGTATTTGAAATTTTCTTCACTCATCATCATAGCTCCTTCTTGCTGTTTTCGTGGATGCGGAACGACTTTTATTAAACACTATTCTTTTAGGTTTGTCTAAACTTTTTGCTTTAGTCTTATGTGAGAGATTTTCTTTCGGAAATGTTTCAACCATGGCTAGAAGAAGGAATAATAGAACTATGAATGAACAAGGAGGCCATTTGATGGATTCTATGAGAGCAGAGCAATTATACAAAATGCCGCAATGCATGAGTGAATACGACGATTTAGAAGAAGTTCTTTTATGCAGTCCTATTTATATGGAAATCAAACAAATTATTAACGAAACCCAGAAACATTTTGCAAAAGAAAATATTTCTCAAATGAAAACAGTCGCTCAGCATAAGCAATTGATCCAAACCCTTAAAGAGAATCAAGTACGGCCCATCCTGCTCCCGGCGAATGACCGCTTCCCTGAGCAAGTCTTCACTCGGGATATTGGGTTTACGATTGGACATACACTGTTTGTTTCAAGTATGGCCGCTCCGGTTCGGCAAGGGGAAGAACAATACCTAAAAGAATGGGCACACGCAAAAGGGTGGTCAGCTGTCACTTTGACAGACGGAACGATTGAAGGCGGCGATGTGCTTGTGGATCAAAACCGTGTATTTGTTGGCACGAGCAAAAGAACTAGTCCAGCCGCTATCTACCAGCTCAAAAAGGAGCTGCCGGATCATGACATCATTCCGATTCACCTTCCTCCTCACATTCTGCATCTTGATTGTGTGATGAATATTCTGTCTCATGACGAGATCATCATTTATCCTGAAGCATTCAAGCAAAAGGATCTCCAGCTGCTCAAAACGTATTATGATTTGATTGAAATCAGCGAACAAGAGCAATTCACACTTGGACCAAATGTTTTATCCATTGGGCAGAAAAAAGTGATCAGCTTGCCCAGCAACCAAGAAACAAATGCTGCGTTAACCGCTCACGGATACACCGTTATTGAAGTTGACTTTTCTGAAATTATTAAATCCGGCGGCTCTTTCAGATGCTGCACATTGCCTATTCGGCGTTCATCTATTAAAAAAGCCAGCATGTAGAACAGCTTGTCTACTTGCTGGCTTTTGTCTAGCTTGTCCTATTTTCTATTATATAAATGACAGGCGACTTCATGTCCTTCTTCCACCGCTTGTAATGCCGGCTTTTTTTCAGCACACACATCCATCGCGGCAGGACATCTTGTTCGAAATACACAGCCGCTTGGCGGGTTCACTGGACTTGGAATTTCTCCTTTTAAAATAAACCTTTTGCGCTTGTCCTCTACGTCAGGATCTGGAATGGGGATTGCAGACAGCAAGGCTTGTGTATATGGGTGAAGCGGTGTTTGATATAATGCATCGCTTGTCGTCAACTCGACGAGATGGCCTAAATACATCACACCGATCCGGTCACTAATATATTTCACCATTGACAAGTCATGTGCAATAAAGAGAAATGTTAATCCTTCCTCTTTTTGCAATTTTTTCAGCAGATTCACGACCTGCGCTTGAACGGAGACGTCTAGTGCAGAAATCGGCTCATCTGCCACAATAAATTTTGGCGCTAAGGCAAGTGCTCTTGCAATGCCGATTCTCTGCCTTTGCCCCCCGCTAAATTCGTGCGGATAGCGGGTAGCAAAATCATAGCTTAATCCTACCGCTTCGAGCAGTTCTTTCACGCGGGCAATCCTTTTCTTTTGACTGCCATAAAGCTGATGAATCTCCATTGGCTCAAGCATAATATCTTTTACTGACAGTCTTGGATTTAACGAGGAATACGGATCTTGAAAGACCATTTGCATTTGCCGGTTGAAATCAAATGATTCTTTTTTAGAAAGGTGGTGAAGACTTTTCCCTTCATATAAGGCTTCACCATCTGTAGGTTCATAAAGACGCATGAGCACTTTTCCAAGTGTGGATTTGCCGCAGCCAGACTCACCAACGAGACCAAAGGTTTCACCTTGTTTCAGCTGAAAAGAGACACCATCCAGCGCTTTTAAGGTTCTCCCTTTCGATAGATGAAAATGTTTTTTGAGGTTGTTTACTTGTAAAAGTGGTTCAACTGTCATGTTCGCTCCTCCTCTCACTTGGTAAATACCGCCTTGCACCTGCCCATTCCTTTTCATATGAAGTGCCAGAAAGGGAAAGAAGCTCAATTTGTCTGCCGGTTTTAGGCGAATGAAGCATCATCCCGTCCCCAGCGTAGATCCCTACATGGCGGACCGCTCCCTTTCCGTTTTCATTTGCAAAAAATAGCAAGTCACCTTGTTCTAAATGGCTTGATGTAACCGGCGTTCCTTGAACTGCTTGGTCACTTGCGTCTCTTGGCAAAAGATATCCGCACGCTTTGTACATACTGTAAGCAAAGCCTGAACAATCATAGCCAAAGCTGCTCATGCCTCCCCATAAATAAGAAAGGCCAATAAATTGTTTTCCTGCGTCTACGACATCTTTGCCGGTCATAGAGAAAGCTTGCGATACTGGGCGTACATCCGCTTTGTTGATTTCTCTTATTCCTAATGGGGTGACAACATGAAATTGATCATCTGTTTCTTTGGCGGCTGCCAGCTCTGTTAAAAAGCTAATCTCCATATCAGGTTCCCCGTTTTGATAGAGCGTGGCTTTTTTCTGACAAACGATAAGAGATGCAGCTGACGCACTTCCCTCTGTTACTTGTTTTAATTGCTCAGCAGGCATATAGCCTGGATAGCCTTGCGGATGTTTCCGGCTGGCCTGCTGCGGAATGACGACTTTCATCCAACCATCTGTCTCTTCTAATCCAATCACTCGTCCGCCGAGCAGTACTTGAGATTGAATCAAATTTTCTTCACATAAAGCCAGCTTTTCTTCATATGTTTGCTGGTCAATCCATTCTTTGATGTTGATGGAGTCCTGAAGTACCTTTCGATCGATTTCTCGGGGAGACTGCGGCGCTGTCCATACATTAGCGACTGGAACCTTTGATTCGTATATCATCATGAGACTCCTTTCACCCCTTGAATGCCTAACCCATGATGCAGCGGTAAAAATATATCTTTTCCTTTGTACACGATTCCTCCGTCTATCATGTCCTCTTTCAGCATAAGCGGGGCATCAAAATCGCAGCGGGTGATATTCGGCTGGCTTGCGGCGAAATGTGCCGCTGCTGTAATGCCAAGCTTTGACTCAATCATACTGCCAACCATGCACTGAACACCGTATGCTTCGGCAAGGGCATTGATTTTTAATGCTTCTTTTATGCCGCCTGATTTCATTAATTTTAAATTGATCAGATCACAGCTTCTCATTTCAAGCACCTTGATTGCATCATGAAAACTGAAAATGCTTTCGTCTGCCATGATCAATGTTTCAGTTGCTTCCGTCACACGACGCAGGCCTTCGATATCTTCTTTCGGCACTGGCTGTTCTACTAATTCAATATTCAGCGCTTCCATTTTTCGAATAGCTGTGATCGCTTCCTTCCATGTCCAGCCCTGATTGGCGTCGAGCCTGATCTGAATGTCTGGCCCGACTTTTTCTCGAATCCGCTTGATCCGCTGAATGTCCGTGTGTATATCATCTTTTCCTACTTTGATCTTTAACGTCTGAAAACCTTCAGCTGCGTATTGCTTCGCATCTTCTGCCATCTCAAGCGGCCGGTTTACACTGACCGTATAGTCGGTTTCGAGCTGATGACGATATCCGCCAAGGTATTGATAAAGCGGAAGTCCTGCCTGCTTTGCTAACCCATCATAAATGGCCATATCGATTGCAGCTTTTGCGCTTGTGTTGCTTGCGAGCACGCGGTTCATAGCAGAAAAGATTTGTTCATACTCTGCCAAGGAAGCCCCGAGCAAAATGGGTTTGATCACTTCACAGATGGCATAGTCGATGCTTTCCAGCGTTTCTCCTGTAATCACCGATGTGGGAACTGCCTCTCCGTAGCTGACATCACCTTGATCATATGTGATGATAACGATCAGAGATGCTGCGTCATACACCGTTCTTAAAGCAGTTTTGAAAGGCTTTTTTAGCGGTACACTTGTTCTGCATGTACGAACATCGACAATTTTCATTTGATCGCCTCTTTCGCTGCAACGCCTGGAGAAATGTGCAGTTTTTTCCCTGCGGCATCTAGTGTAGCCTGCACGCCCATCGGAAAGGCAAAGTTCGGTGATGAATGACCGATCCGAAAGCCGCCGAGTGCGGGTTTCTTTTGCGGCACAATATAGGTTTCCCACAGCTGTTCCAAGGTTAAGGACTGGTCTTTCTTTTTTGGTTCACATTGATGAAAATCTCCAATGATGAATCCAGCCGCATCATCCAATTTTCCAGCAGAGGTGAGGTGCTGCATCATACGATCGATTTTATAAGGCTCTTCGTCAATATCTTCAATGAACAACAGCTTTCCCTTCGTATCAATTTCAAAAGGTGTACCAAGTGTTGTCACGATGAGAGCAAGATTCCCTCCTATGATGTCACCTGAAGCGGTGCCGGGGTAGAAGGTATGAAGAGGTGACAAGTGATGCGTATACGTAAAGGCATTCGGCGTGAACAGCTGCAAAAAGGTATCCTTCGTATACGGATGGACCTCTTCAAGTCCCACATCAGAGGAAAGCATTGGACCATGAAAGGTCACAAGACCAGTCTGCTGCTGGATGGCCGTATGTAAAAACGTAATGTCACTATAACCCCAAAAGATTTTTGGATTCCGGCGAATGAGGTCATAATCAATGGCTTCCGCAAGTCTTCCAGTTCCGTACCCTCCGCAGGCACAAATAACTGCTTTGACTTCTGGATCTTGAAACATGCCATGAAGATCTTCCACTCTTTCATGATCACGCCCTGCTAAATACCCGTACCGGGAATCAAGATACTTCCCTTTTTTCACCTTTAGCCCAAGGCTCTCTAAAAAGGCAATCCCTTTTGCTAATTTCAATTCATCAGGCGGGCTTGCTGGTGCGATAATCCCCACCGTATCCCCTGTTTGAAGCGCCGCTGGCAGCTGGTTCATGCCAATCCCCTCTTTCTCTTTATTTCTTACAATCTATGGGCACTTTCTCCATAACATGAACAAATAAAGGAACAGACGCTTCTGTTCAAAGCGTCCCATATTGTTGACAAAGGGCTAAAATGATCTTTATTTTAGCCCTTTGTCTTCTATTCAGCGTGACCTGAAAACCTTTGCAGCCCTAGGAAGGACGAGCATCGGAGCGGAGCGAATTTGACATTCATGAGCACCGAAGCGCAGGACTGACAAAGAATGCGAGGGTTTGTCCGCGTGCTGAGACGCTTTTGTTCAAAACGTCCGTGTCCCTCATTCCCTTCAATTACTCTCCATCTACTTGTGCCCATTTCAAATCGATATACCCAACAGGGTGGCGGACAATTCCCTTCACGCCCTCTTTTTGCAAATGAACTTGGTTATAAAAATGAATTGGAATGATCGGTGCTTCTTCAATGAGAAGTGCCTCTGCCTCATGAAGGATGCTGTTTCTTTTTTGTTCATCTGCTTCCTTTCTCGCCTTTTTCATCAGCTGATCATAGGTGTCGTTTGACCATCCAGTCCGGTTCATCGCATTCCCTGTTTGAAAGCTCTCTAGGAAATTAATCGGATCTGCATAGTCTGCTAAAAATGAACTTTGCGAGAATTGGAATTTCAGTGCCTTTTGATCTTCTGCAAATACATTGGCTTCCATGTTTGCAAGCTTCACGTCCACACCCAGCGCTTCTTTTAGTTGCTGCTGGATGGCTTCAGCTTTTTTCTTGTTCTCAGGCTTTGTACTATATGTCAATGTGACGGGCGGCAGCTTTGAATAGTTCTCTTCTTTCAGCCCTTTTTCTAATAGTTTTGCAGCTTCACTCGTATCTTGTTTGACAAGATCACCGCCAGCTTCTCTGAAATCCTCACCCTTTGAATCTAAAATCCCCGGTGAAACGAAGGCGCGAGCTGGCTTCTCTTTATTTTTCGTGACATAATCCACGATATCTTGCGGATTGATCGCCATTTGAAAGGCTTTGCGAATGTTCTTATTTTGAAAAGGTTCCATGTTCACATTCAGACGATAAAAGAACAGTCCAGCCTGATCTTCAATTTGTACATCTTTATTTTTCAGCAAGTTTTCACTTTGTTCTGCTGGGACGAAGGCAGTATCTAAATCTCCCGATTGATACATTTGATAATCAGTGTTTCGATCGCTGATCATCAGCCACTTTACCTGATCCAGCTTGACTGATTTTTTGTCCCAATACGTCTCACTTTTTTCCATAGTGAAGCTTTCATCATGCTTCCAATCTGTCAGCTGAAACGGTCCATTCCCAACAAAGGTTTTGGCATCCTTTGCCCAGTTTGGATCCTTCTCTGCTACCTTCTCATTGACAGGGAAAAAGGCAGGGTTTGCGGTCATATTTAAGAACGATTTCTGCGGGTATGCCAGTGTGACCTTTAGCGTTTTGTCATTTTCAGCACTGACTTTTACATCCTCTTTCTTTCCTTTTCCGCTGTTAAATGCCTCTCCGCCTTCAATCATGTAAGCTAAGAACGATGCAGAAGAGCCTGTTTTCGGATCAAGCAGACGCTTCCACGCATATTCAAAGTCACTCGCTTTCACTGGATCACCATTCGACCACTTGATGCCGTCTCTTAAATGAAATGTGTACGTTTTTCCATCCTCTGAAATTCCCCATTTTTCCGCCATTGCAGGAGATGGTTCGTGCTTTTCATTCAGTCTTGTTAATCCCTCCATTAAGTTATTCAGACCTTGCCACGATACATTATTAAAACCAATCGGCGGGTCAAATGACGTCGGTTCGTTTTCGTTATTTAAGGTTAATACTTTCTTTTCATTCTTGTTGCTCGATGATCCTTTACCTGCTTGCTCATTGGCTGTACATCCTGCGAGCAGCATGATGATGAACAAACAAACACTAATGATCCACCCTTTTTTTCTCATGAAAAACTCCCCCTTTGTGTTGAAGATAACATCGCTTGGTTCGCTCGCTCATCCTGGAGCCAGCAATGCACTGTATGAGTAGGTGACCGCTGCGTTTCGTGCGGCATGATATGATCGCACACTTTCATGGCAGCCGGGCAGCGATCGGTATACGGACAGCCCTTTGGCGGTGCAAATAAATCAGGCGGGCTTCCTTCAATCGGAATCAGTTCATCTTTCATATCAAGTCTTGGAACGGATTGCAGGAGTCCTTTTGTATAAGGATGCTGCGGACTGTAAAAAATATCTTGCCTTGTTCCGGTTTCAACCATTTTCCCTCCGTACATGACTACTACCCGGTCGGCAACTTGGGCTACGACTCCTAAGTCGTGTGTGATTAAGATAATGGTAACCCCTGTTTTCCTCTGAATCTCTTTAAACAGTTCTAAAATTTGTGCCTGTATGGTCACATCCAGCGCGGTCGTCGGTTCATCTGCGATCAGCACCTTTGGCTCACAAATCAGTGCCATGGCAATCATGAGCCGCTGCCTCATTCCCCCGCTGAATTGGTGCGGGTATTGCTTTAATCTCTCCTTCGGCTGCGGAATACCAACCAAATCAAGCATCTTTATGGCGGCTTCTTTCACTTCTTTTTTCGTCAGCTTTTGATGCTCCTTCGCCGCCTCCATCAGCTGATCCCCTATTGTCAAGGTAGGGTTCAGTGCCGTCATCGGATCTTGGAAGATCATCGAAATATCGACACCTCGTATGGCGCGCATTTCTTTTTCAGATAATGACAGCAAGTTGCGGTCTTGAAACCAGATTTCTCCCTGATCGACATGCGCGCTGTATGCAGGCAGAAGCCTCATAATGCTTTGTGATGTCACACTTTTCCCGCAGCCTGATTCTCCCACAATGGCTAAGGTTTCTTTTTCATATACATCGACATTCACTCCGCGTACTGCTTGAACTGAACCGCCGTATGTCCGAAAGCTGACGTGCAGATCGATGATTTGTAGAACTTTTTTCAAAGCGCCATCACCTCTTCATCTTTGGATCAAGCGCATCTTGCAAGCCATCACCTAAATTGTTAAAGCAAAACATCGTGAGTGAAATAAAAAATGCTGGAAAAAATAAACGCCACCAATGTCCATTGTCTGACAGCACAGTCGGCAAAGCATCATTGGCCATCACGCCCCAGCTTGCAAACGGTGCTTGAATACCTAAACCGAGAAAGCTTAGGAATGCTTCAGCAAATATCGCGGTCGGCACAGTCAGGGTCATTTGGACGATAATTGGCCCCATCGTATTCGGCAGCAGGTTGCGGCGAATGATCCGCAGGCTTTTGGCACCAAAGGTCTTTGAGGCAAGGACATATTCCTGGCTTTTCAGCTGAAGAACCTGACCTCTCACAATTCTTGCCATTCCAATCCATCCGGTGACAGTGAGCGCTACAATAATGGTGACAAGCCCTGGCCCCATGAGCACCATCAATAAAATGACGACAAGTAAATAAGGAAGTCCGTAGAGCACCTCGACAATCCGCATCATGACATGGTCATAGCGTCCGCCTTTATAGCCGGCTATGCCCCCATAAATCACACCGATGGCAAAATCAATCAAGGCTGCCATGACACCCACAAATAACGAAATGCGTGCTCCGTACCAAGTCCGAGTAAACACATCTCGTCCAAGCTCATCTGTTCCAAACCAGTGAGCAGCCGAAGGCGGCAGATTTTGCATCGAAAGACGCTGCTCTGTCACACTATTTGGCGCAAGCAATGGGCCTAAGACTGCCATGACAAAAAGAAAAATCAGAACCGATAGACTAAACATCGCAAGCTTATTTTGCTTCAGCCGCCTCCATGTATCTGCCCAATAGGAAAGAGAGGGTCTTTTAATGGCATGGGCTTCTGTTTTCTTTTGCTCTCGGGGAGAAAACCATTCGTCCGGCACTTCAGGATGCCTGTTCGGTGGATCATGCTGAAGGTGTATACTCATGCCTTTCCTCCTTTCTGATGCAGCTGAATCCTTGGATCAAGGAGACGATACGCCACATCGACAATGAAGAGAAGTGTGATTAAAATAATGCTGTAAAAAACAGTGGTTCCCATGATGACAGGATAATCACGGTTGTTAATACTCTCAACAAAGTATTTCCCCATTCCAGGAATGGCAAATATTTTTTCAATGACAAAACTTCCTGTTAAAATACTTGCGACAAGTGTTCCAAGAATGGTTACAACGGGTAAAAGGGCATTTCGAAGCGCATGTTTAAATACAATTTTAAAGGGAGAAAGTCCTTTTGCTTTGGCCGTACGGATATAGTCTTGCGACAGCACTTCAATCATGCTCGATCTCGTTAACCTGGCGATAATGGCCATTGGGCTGACAGCAAGGGCGATTGTAGGCAGCACCATATGCATTGGACTTGTCCACATCGCTGTAGGAAAGAGCTTCAAATTGACAGCAAGCTGCTGAATTAATAAGGTAGCAAAGATAAAGTTTGGAATGGATATACCGAATACAGCAATCGTCATGGCGATGTAATCAATCAAACCATTATGCCGGAGGGCAGCCATAACCCCTAGCAGGATACCAGAGATAACAGCAATCAATATTGAGATAAGACCAAGTTCTAATGAGACTGGGAAGCCTCTCGCCAATAGATCATTGACACTTTCAGAAGGCTTTTTAATGGAAGGGCCAAAATCAAAGGTAACAATGGATTTTAAATAGATGACATATTGAACATAGAGTGGTTCGTCTAAGTGATAGTAGCTTTCGAGGTTTCGCTGGACGGTTTCGTTTGTATTTCGTTCTTCATTGAAAGGCGATCCTGGGATGACCTTCATTAAAATAAACGTTAAAGTCGTAATCGTTAAGATCGTGGCAATCATCGCAATAAAACGCTTGAGCAAAAAGCTGGCCATCTGCTGTCTCCCCCTCGCTTAACAAAATGTTGTACGTGCGGCAAGCTCTGTCATGACAAGCATCGCTTGATAGGCTTCTAATATATTGTCTGCTTGGTATGTCACCGTCGTTGTTCCTTCTATGATGGCAGTACCCGGCATTAAATTCGCCCATTCAGCTTGTCCATAATTGGCAAACTCAATCTTAAGCAGCGGCTGATCAGGAGGCGTCAGCGGCTTCATTTGATCAATCTGTTTCATCGCGGCTTCCACTTGCTGCAAGATTTGTTGATTGACTTTGGCAGGAGGTAAGCATTTCACAGCAGATCTTGAGATGGTTTCTTTCACTGCCACTGTTTTCACACCAGGCATCAGCTTTTCTGCCTCAAGTGCTGCTTGATCATCCCCGCAAACAAGAATCACCGGCACACCATAGTAGCCTGCAACATACGCATTAAAGCCCATTTCACCAATTGGATGATCATTTATGTAAAAATGTCTGACCCCAAAAATCATACTGTGTGACATCACACCTTTCATTGATGCCCTTGCATGATAGCCTAAAAAAACAGCTGCATCATAGGTTTGATCCAATCCTTGCACCATTGAATAAGGCTTTACGTCACCTGATATGAGAACTGCCTCTTCATGCAGTTCTTCGATCAAAAGATTATTCATTTTAGAATGACTGTCATTCACCAAAATGTCGGTGGCACCATGCTGAACAAGCGCTTCTACACAGGCGTTCACTTCACCCGTCATAATGCGTCTGCCCCGCTCGTAGTTATGCTGGCGTGAATCAACAAATGTATGATCAGCTAGACCAGTAATTCCCTCCATATCGACAGATAGATAGAGCTTCATTCTCATCCCCCTTTAATTAAACATAAAATTTGTGCATATTTTTCTAAATTTTCTAAAAAATTATATGAGAACTTGATTGATTTTTCAATACAATGTCTGAAAATAAGGAGTTTAGACTCAGATAATACAGGTCAAAAGGCTTTTTTAGAAAGGATTTTTTTAACAAATAAAACACCACTAACTATGTCTTTAGTGGTGTTTATCCGCTTCGTTAATCTGCGATTTCAGCTGTTCATATTTCTTCATGGTTTGTGTAAATAAATCATCAAACATCTGAGGTGCCTGCTGTTGAATGACCTCAGCACCTTCTCCTGTAATTCCCCCTTTTGTCGCCACTCTATCGACAGTTTCAGCAAAGGTTAGGCCTCGTTCTACGAGGATCTGGCCAGTTCCTAAAAGGGCATACGTTAAAAATTCATTCGCTTCCTCTAAGGAAAGATCACTATTTCTCACAGCCGCTTTTGCCATTTCTTCAAAAAGAGCAGCGATAAAACCAGGAGATGAGCTTGTCAAATTGCTCGCCGCATCAAACCGGTCTTCCTCTACTTCCCTGACGATGCTAAAAGCTGAAAGCAGCCGGTGCAAACGCTCCTTGTCCTCACGTCCTGCGGCTGCACCATGCGCAACAAGGGATACACCTGTCCCAACAGCTGACGTGAGCGTTGGGATGTATCTGGATACTGGCTGCGCTGTATGCGCCTGTAACTTTTCTAATGTCACAGCTGCTGCTACTGACACAATATGTACCGCTCTCCCTTTAGAAGGCAGCTGATCCAGAACATTTAGTACAGCAAGCGGCGGCACGCAGACAAACAATATATCACATGACGCAGAAAGTTCGTCTAATGAACAAATGTTGATTTCTTGGTGCTTTTCTTTGAGCTGATGAAGGCGCACCGTTTCGCTTCTTGTATGGATCATGATTTGATGAGCATCCAGCACCCCATTTTCCAGCCACTTTTGCACCATCATATCAGCCATACTTCCATATCCAATGATTCCAATTGTCTCCACAGTTTAATCTCCTCTATTTTGCTTAGATTCACTACTTATTTTAACAATTTCCCACAATGTTTTCATTTTTATCCCACACTTTTTTCATACGATAAAGTCAGTCCCCACCACATACGGTAAAACACCCAAACACATACATGAAAAAATCATTGAAAGAGAGTGATTGAAATGACACAGCACAAAGATGACAAACAAATAATTGAACAACCTCAAAAACAGAAAAAACCAAACGGCTGGTTTAAGCCATTTGTCAGCGGGGTTGTAGGCGGTACATTAGCGTTAGGTGTCTACGTTCTTACGCCATATGCTCAGCATTCATCAGACAGCACCGCAAATGATTCGGCAGCAAAAACAGAAGCAGTATCGACAAATCACACGAATTCGTCAAAAACAACAGCCGTCCAAACATCAAATTCATCAAGCAGCATCTCCAGTATGGTCGAAAATGTATCACCAGCTATTGTCGGCATTACAAACTACCAAGCGCAAACTCAAACAGACACGAGCTTTGGCGATTTCAGTACGCCTTTCGATGAATCACAGCAAAACAAAAGCAGTCAAGAGGAAGAAACCGGTACAGGCTCAGGCGTCATTTTCAAAAAATCAGGCAATAAAGCCTATATCTTAACAAACAACCACGTCATTGAAGGCGCAAATAAACTAACCGTATCCTTACACGATGGCAAAACCATTGAAGGAAAACTGGTTGGAGCTGATCCGCTCACTGACTTAGCCGTTGTGGAAATTAGCAGTAGTCATGTGACAAAGGTTGCGGCATTAGGCAATTCCTCCTCACTGCGTGCTGGGGAAACCGTCATTGCGATCGGAAACCCGCTTGGTGAAGATCTTTCAAGAACGGTGACACAAGGAATTGTCAGCGGCGTCGACCGAACAGTCTCTATGAACACATCAGCAGGCGAAAGCAGCATTAATGTCATTCAAACAGATGCAGCTATTAATCCTGGTAACAGCGGCGGTCCGCTTCTGACGACAGACGGAAAGGTTGTGGGGATCACGAGTATGAAAATCTCTGAAACAGGTGTTGAAGGCATTGGGTTCGCACTGCCAATCAATGATGTCAAACCAATCGCTGATCAGCTTCTCACAAAAGGTAAAATTGAACGTCCATATATCGGCATCAGCATGCTGGATCTCGAACAAGTTCCAGATGTGTATCAAAAAGAAACTCTCGGACTCAAAAGCAGTCAGCTCAATCAAGGCGTGTATGTCAAAGATATCGCCGCAGGTTCACCTGCCGCCAAAGCTGGCTTAAAGTCAGAGGATGTCATTACCGGCATCAATGGGAAACAAATCAAAACTGGCAGTGAATTACGTCATGAGCTATACACGAATGCAAAAGTAGGAGACACCGTGAGCATCACCCTCATTCGAAACGGAAAACAAGAAACAAAGCAGGTCACATTAACACAATCTGAATCTAAGCAGGTCAGTTCCTAATGAAAAAGCAGCTCAGTTGATGAGCTGCTTTTTTTTATGACGACTGAATTGGCGTTAATCTTTGTTCAATTTCTGCTCGTTTATGCTCTAGGAACGGCGGAAGGGCTAATTGATCGCCAAGTACATCCACCCCTTCATCGACTGTAAACCCAGGACCATCTGTTGAAATTTCAAATAAAATACCATTTGGCTCTCTAAAGTAAAGAGCTTTAAAGTAAAAACGTTCTACAACACCAGAGTTCGTAAAGCCTGCTTTTGAGATTTTTTCATACCATTTTTCAAGCTCTTCTGCATCCTTCACGCGAAATGCGACGTGATGCACACTGCCTCTGCCGGAACGTTCAGAAGGCCCTTCTGTTTTTTCAATCACATGAATTTCTGTTCCAGCACCGCCATTTCCTGATTCAAAAATGGTCACGATCTCACCATCATTTGATTGTTCACGTGCTCTTTCAGTGAATCCAAGGATGTCTGTTAAAACACGGATCGTCTTATCAGATTCTGCAACAGTTAATTCAACTGGACCTAAACCTCTAATCGCAAACTCTGCCGGAATATCGTCATGCACTGGCGGTGAGCCTGCCTCTTGCGTATTCGGTTCTACTGTTAAAAACAGCTGCTGCCCTTCTGGGTCTTTAAAACGCAAAGCAGGTCTTCCGCCTCTCAAGGAAGCTGTTTCTTGCTGCACGCCTTTATCTTCAAACCGCTTTTCCCAAAACGTGAGTGCCTCTTCAGAAGAAACGAGAAGGCCTGTGCTTGTGATCGCATTTGTCCCTTCCAAACGGCGGGCAAGCATTGGAATTTCAAAGAATGTTAGCTCTGTTCCTGGTGAAGCGACCTCGTCTCCATAAAACAAATGATACATAGACGGGTCATCCTGATTGACTGTTTTCTTTACAAGTTTTAAGCCAAGGATTTGGCGGTAGAAATCAACATTTTTCTGAGCATTGGCTGTTAACGCAGATACGTGGTGAATCCCATTGATTTTCATTATTTTCACTCCTATTTTAAAATATCTCGAATTCGAGATAATATCCTTATGAATAAAATAGTTCATTTTTCAAAAAAAGTCAACCATTTGGCTGCACGTTTACTGGATGTTCGGTTTCCGGTCATTAAATTAACATTAAATCAAAAATAAACTTTCATTGTTCGTTTTTAACACAACATTTACCCTAATATCTCCAATAAACGAACACTTTTAAATACAAATACGAAAATCAGAAAATTTTTTTAATTCTTGTTTTCCTAAAATCGTATTACAATGAACAAAATACATGTCACAGTAACGTACGAAAGTGATGCAGGAGGTCGTGTGTAATGAACAAAGAACAACCAGCGTTAAAACAAGACATCGGCTTATTTTTCGCCCTATCTCTTGTCATCGGGACCATTATCGGGTCAGGCGTCTTTATGAAACCAGGCAACGTCCTTTCCTATTCAGGAAGCTCAGACATCGCATTATTCGCTTGGCTGTTAGGTGGGATCTTAACCCTTGCAGGCGGACTGACTGTCGCTGAAATTGGTACACAAATCCCGAGAACCGGCGGTTTGTACGCCTATCTTGAAGAAGTGTATGGTGAATTTTGGGGCTACTTATGCGGCTGGGTGCAGATTATTATTTACGGACCTGCCATCATTGGTGCACTTGGTCTTTATTTTGGTTCATTATTAGCCAATTTATTTTCTCTATCGACTTTATGGTCTACAACGATCGGCATTATCACCGTTTTATTTTTATGTATCATTAACATCATGGGAACAAAATACGGCGGATTTGTTCAGGGGCTGACCACTATCGGAAAGCTTGTCCCAATTGCCGCGATTATTGTGTTTGGCATATGGAAAGGTAACGAAAACATCTTCATGGCCGTCAACGATAGTATCGCTCAAATGAACTTCGGTGCAGCGATTTTGGCTACGCTGTTTGCCTATGATGGCTGGATTTTACTTGCTGCGCTTGGTGGTGAAATGAAAAACCCTGAGAAACTGCTTCCTCGCGCGATGGCAGGCGGAATTTTAATCGTGACGGCTTGTTATCTCTTTATTAATGTCGCACTTTTGCACGTACTGCCAGCTGATCAAATTGTCCAGTTAGGTGAAAATGCGACAAGCACTGCTGCTACCATGCTCTTTGGACCAATTGGCGGGAAAATCATTAGTATTGGGATCATCATCAGTATCTTTGGCTGTTTGAACGGAAAGGTTCTTTCATTCCCACGTGTGATTTTTGCGATGGCAGAGCGAAAGCAGATTCCTTTCGCCAACGCGATTTCGCGGATTCACCCAACGTTTAAAACACCTTGGATCGCTGTATTTGTGCAAATTTTGATCGCCATTGTGTTTATGATCGTCAGTAATCCAGAGAAGCTGTCTGAGGTGTCGATTTTCATGATCTACATCTTTTATGTCATGGCCTTTTTCGCCGTCTTTAAGCTGAGAAAACAAAACAGCGGAATGAAGCGTGCGTACAGTGTACCACTTTACCCGCTGACACCGATCATTGCGATTATCGGTTCATTATTCGTTTTAATCAGCACCATGATCACCGATTGGAAAAGCTGCCTGATCTCCATGCTGATCGGGATGGCCGGACTGCCTATTTATTATTATATGAAAAAAGCACAAAAAGCAGAGCACTAAGCAGTGCTCTGCTTTTTTTCCTTCTTCTCAGCGTAATAGAAAACCTTTGCAGTCTAGGAAAGACGAGTACCGGAGCGGAGAGAATGTGACATTCGTGAGCACAGGAACAGAGGACTGACAAAAAATGCGAGGGTTTGCCTACACGCTGAAGCAGAGCGCTAAATGGTCTCTGCTTCATTTTTTATATTGTTTGATCACTTTGTATGATTCGTTTAAATATCTCATGAGCCGGTATGGCTTACTAAGCACGCGGATTGGGAGTCTTGAGATAAATCCATTCAAGTTCGACTTATATTCCTGGGTGATCCGCTTTGGCTTTGTTGCTATTTTCTCGTATACTTCCTTGTAAAATTCCTTCATGATGTCGACTTGCACACTGATCTTTTGATGACACTCTGTACACTCAACGCTTTTCATCTGATCATTCACATAAACGATGCTGTGGAGGGTCTCTTCTTGGCACCGAGTACAGTGTAGGTTTGCTTCCATTTCGGTTTGCTTCAAGATACACAGCTCCTTTCTCGTTTGATGTTGCTCTTGTTATACCATTCGAACGCTGCCAGTCTTTTATTGAACGGATGCTTCCTTTAAAATGGCTGCCGCCGTTAGTTCGTCTGTCACCAGTACTTGGATGAAGCCGCCATTTAAAGCCCCTAAAATGCTCTCAGCTTTATGGGTTCCTTCTACAACAGCGATGACCGTTTTGACGCTCTTTAATTGTTCAAGCGATAAGCCAATGACCTTTTGATTCAGTTCATCTTGAACAGGTTTTCCTTCTCCATCAAAGAAACGAAAGCCAATATCACCGACAGCCCCTGATTGCCTTAAACCAGATAAGTCCTCTTCTTTTAAATAACCGACTGTTTTTAAAGTTGACCCTTTATGCGGGTTGCCAATACCGATGAGGGCAATATCCACATTTCTGCCTTCTTCAAGCACAGCTTCTATGTCCTGCATCGCCATAAGCCGTTCTTTTAATTCTTCTGTTTCTAAAATCGCAGGGGCATATAAATAGGAACACGTGCCGTTCATTTTCTTTGCCAGCTCATATGCCAGCTGATTGGCATGAATGTCGACCGCCTGCCTGCCCATTCCGCCTTCTAAAGGAATGACCTTCACATCATTTCTTCGTTCAAAAGGATATTCTTTGACAAGCTCAGCAAGCGTCGTGCCCCATGAAATGCCGATTTTCTCCGCATTTTTCATGTTTTTAGACAAATAATAGGCGCCTGCTTGACCGACTGCCCGCTTCACCATCTCAGACATTGTCCCGACACTTGGAACAACGACCGCATCTGTTAATTGAAAGATTGTTTCTAGCTGCTTTTCAAGTTCCACCGTATGAATGCTTTCGTCTTTAATGTACACTTCAACGATTCCCACATCTTTCGCTTTTTGTAAGAGCTTTGAAATGACTGGTCTTGAGACATTGAGCTTTTTTGCAATTTCCTGCTGCGTCCACCCGTCTGTATAATAAAGATGAGCAACTTTGACGAGCTGTCGTCTTTCTTCCCAATTCAGCATGTGACATCATCCTTTTAATATACTATGATTACCAGTATACCAAACATTCGTTTCCAATTGGAACAATTGTTATGAAAATGACAAAAAGAGCGATTAACTCTCCGCTCTTTTTCCCTCAGTATATTTCGGCTGATACGTTCTCCCTCCGTCTAACAGGATAATTTGTCCGTGCAAATAACTCCCCTCGCCACGTGTGAGAAATAAAGTGAGTCCTGCAATATCCTCAGGCTTTCCTAATCTTCCGATGGGAATGAGTGATTGCAGCTGCCGTTTCTCCTCTACAGTAGGATAGAGCGTATCAAGCATTTGAGATTCAATTACGCGGGGGGCAATCACATTGATGCGTATATGATGCGAGCCTAGTTCTTTTACGAGCGAACGCATCAATCCAAAAGCCCCTGCTTTTGATGCATAATATTGAATACCGCCGCCTGATCCGGTGATTGCCGATCCCGATCCAATAATGACAACACTGCCTTCCTCCCGCTCACACATATAGGGTGCCAGCGCTTTGATGCAATAGTAAAGACCATATAAGTTCACAGCAAGTGTCTTTTTCCAAAGTGAAAAATCGACTTCTAAAAAAGGCAGTGATTTTGTCATTCCTGCTGAATACACAAGGTGAGCAATACCGCCCAGCTCCCTTTCAGCTGCTGATATCATTTGCTGAACACTTTCCCACGATGAAACGTCAGCTTGAAATATCAGTAGCTGAGGATACTGTGTCTTTAAGAGCGAAAGTCCCTTTTCGTCTATATCTGACACGGCGACTTGGTGCCCTTCTTTTAAAAACCGCTCAGCAATTTCTTTTCCGATCCCTTGGGCTCCGCCAACGATGAGAACTGGTTTTTGAACATTAGCCAGCACTCTCACCCCCATCAAGCATAATCGCCGCGCCATCTGTAAATGCACCATAGGATGTACTGAGAAACACCGTCATATGGGCCACAGTCTCCTTGATTTGCTCTGTATCAGGAACCAAATCGAGAGGCGGCGGCAGCAGCGCAAGCACCCGGATACCTTTGTCTTTAAATTCTCTTGCTAACCCTTTTGTCATGGCATTCAGCATAGAATTTGATGTAGCATGTGAGATCCCGCCATCCCCTGTGATACTGCCTGATGACGATATATTAATGATGCAGCCTTGCTTCTGATCAACCATATGCCATACGGCAGCCTGACTGGAAAGAAAGACGGTATTCACAGCCGATTCCACTTCATCCACCCACTCATCTGGGCTCACGTCATCAAGCTCTGCGTCCGCTCCTTGTTCAGCTTGATTGACCAAAATATCCAGTTTACCGCATGTATCAATCACTTGCCTCAGCATCCGTGTGGCATCACTCGGCGTTTCCAGCGGGTTCTGAATGATACTCGCTTGACCGCCCATTTTTTGAATGTCTTCACGAATGGTTTTAGCCTTTGATTCATCATGAAACGTGTGTAAAAAAACATGTGCACCTGCCCGGGCTAAAGCCAGGCAGATGGCTTCTCCAAATCCATCTGTGCTACCTGTCACAAGTGCCACTTTCTGATGAAGCTGGACGTGCACATGCATCTCCTCCCTATCCCTTGTTTGGCATTTATTTTCTCAGCTTACTCACGATATCAAGTGCTGCTTCATAAAAACCTTCTGAGATGGTCGGATGCGGATGAATCATTTTCGCCATCTCTTCTGCTGTTCCTTCTAAATACATAAAGGAGGAAGCTTCTGAAATCATCTCTGTGACGTGCGGGCCAACCATCGTCGCACCAATCACTTCACCATAGGCTGTATCGTATACCAATTTAATAAAACCTGTTTGCTCGCCTGCCGCTAGTGCTTTACCACTTGCTGCTAAATCAAATCGTTCTGCCCGCACGTTAAGTCCTTTGGCTTTTGCCTCTTTTTCAGTTAGACCAACACTTGCTACCTCTGGTAATGTATAAATACATCTAGGCATGATATCAGCATTTATTTTTTCAGACACACCGCAAATATTACTGACCGCAACAGCGGCCTCTGCCATCGCTGCGTGAGCAAGCTGATAGCCGCCAGCGACATCTCCAACTGCATAGACACCTTCCACGCTTGTCTGCATCTTGTCGTTCACCTTGATAAAAGGACCATCCAACTGAAGGTCAAGCTGGCTGACAGCAGAAACGCTAGGTCTTCTTCCTACACAAACAAGCAGTCTTTCAGCCGTAAAGATATGCGTCTCTCCTTTATCGTCTGATGCATGAACCGCTTTGATTCCTTCGCTTTCCGTCACCTCTGTCACAGTGGTTTTTTTCGCGATATGGATGCCTTTTTTCTTTAATTCTCTTTCTAGCAGCTTAGATGCTTCCTCATCCTCTTGCGGAATAATAGACGGAGCCGCTTCGATAATCGTGACTTTTGATTGAAGACTCTGGAAGATACAAGCCAGCTCAAGTCCAATGACACCGCCGCCAATGATGACGACAGAAGCCGGAATATCTGGAATGTCAAAGATTGTATCACTTGTGTCAAATTGAATGTCTTTAAGGCCCGGTATTGGCGGAATGGCAGGTGAAGATCCAGTAGCAATGATGAGTTCTTTCGTTTCGATCGATTCTGCCCCATCTTGCTTTTCAATCTCAATCCGGTGCTTTGTAACAGCTGTACCTCTGCCGTTATATACATCAATCTTTCCTTGCTTTAATAAAAAGGCAATTCCGCCTCTGAGCTTTTCAATGACGTCATCTTTGCGCTTTCTCATTTTATCGAAGGAAAGGACCAAATCACCTGCTTCAATTCCCCAGCTTTTCGCCTTCTCAATTGATTCAATGACTTCTGCATGTTTGAGCAGCGTCTTTGAAGGAATACAGCCCCGATTTAAACAAGTACCGCCTAGAAAATCCTCTTCAATCAATGCGACCTTCCGTCCACGCTCAGCTGCTTGAAGGGCGGCAGTATACCCGCCAGGCCCTCCGCCAATGACTGTCAGATCATACGTTTTCGTCATCCGATTCATCTCCTACATTAGCAATTCAAATGGTTGTTCAAGCACTTTTTTAAGATCTGTTAAAAAGGCAGCCGCTGGTGCGCCATCTACCACTCGGTGATCAAACGATAAACTAACGCCCATCATCGGCCGCACCTGAATTTCTCCATCTACTACAACAGCTTTTTCTTGAATGCGCCCAACCCCTAAGATCGCCACTTCCGGCTGATTAATAATCGGGGTAAAGGTATCAATGGCATACATCCCTAAGTTACTAATGGTAAAAGTGGACCCTTTCAGCTGGTCTGGCAGCAGTTTTTGGTCACGTGCGTTTCGGCCGATTTCTTTCGCCTCTTTTGTCAGCTGTTTTAACCCTTTTTGGTTCGCATGAGAAATGACTGGAACCATTAAGCCATCTTTTACAGCGACAGCGAGACCAATGTGCACATCATCATGGAAATGGAGCTCATTTTGTTCAAACGTCATATTGATATGCGGGTGGCGTGTGAGTACGTTGCTGACCGCATGAATGATAATTTCTGTGAACGACAATCTGTAGCCTGTCTCTTTTTCAATCGCTGGCAATAGCTGTTTGCGTACTTCTTTCGCTTTTGTCATATCGATTTCACTTGTTAATGTCACGTGCGGTGCTGTAAAGGCACTTTGTGACATCCTATCAGCGATCACTTTTCTCATGCCAGCTAGTTTTTGTGTTTTCGCTGGAGAAGACTCTGCTGTTTGTGCAGCTGCTGCCGTTACATCACTCTTCATAATTTTTCCGTGTGCACCAGATCCAGCAACATTCGCTAAATTGATTCCTTCACGAGCAGCCACTTTTTCTGCAAGCGGTGACACGCGCTGATCTTTCTCACTAGAGTGGACGGCCGCCTCGACGTCACGCTTTTGAACTCTGCCTTTAGGTCCTGTGCCAGATACCTCATGAATCGCTACATGATGATCCTTTGCCGTTTTTCTCGCCGCAGGTGTGGCACGTACTTTTTCATTAGATGTTTTTGGGGCTTCAGTAGAACTGGATGAAGCCGCTTCTGATGAAGACGATTCGCTGCTGTCTGGTGATTCTTCATCTGATTGTGCTGGCGGTTCGCTTGGCACCTGTTCATTTGCCTCTCCGATGTATCCAATGACAGCATTAACTGGAATTTGATCATCGGCTTCATAATATTTCTTTAGAAAAATACCATCATCATAGGCTTCCACCTCAATATTGATCTTGTCTGTCATAATTTCAAAAAGAGGCTCACCGATTTCAACCGAATCTCCTTCTTCTTTAAACCATTGAAGCAAGGTGCCGACTTCCATCGTACTGCTCAGCTTCGGCATAAATATCTCTTTTGGCATGATCTTCTCCCCTTTACTTAAGAGCGCACAAGCTCTTTTGCTGCTTCAATAATATCTGGCACTTGTGGAATGACCGCTTTTTCCAGCGTCGGGTTGTATGGTATTGGGACCGCAAGACCGCCAAGTCGTTTAATTGGAGCATCTAAGTAGTCAAAGGCTTCACTTTCCGCTATCATACTTGCAATCTCTCCGCCATAGCCGCCTCGTTTTACCGCTTCATGAACGACGATACATTTACCTGTTTTCTTCACAGATTCGATAATCGTTTCTTCATCTAATGGGACGAGTGTTCTTGGGTCAATGATTTCAACATCGATTCCCTCTGCTTCTAGTTCCTTCGCCGCTTCTAACGCTTTGTGTACCATAATCGCTGTTGCTACAATCGTGACGTCTTTCCCGCTTCTTTTCACATCTGCTTTCCCTAGAGGAATGGAATATTGCTCTTCAGGCACTTCACCGATTGTTTTATATAAAAGCTTGTGCTCGTAGAAAATGACAGGGTTGTCATCATCCATCGCCGCTTTTAAAAGTCCTTTTGCATCATAGGCTGTTGAAGGCTGAACCACTTTAAGTCCTGGAATATGCGCCATCCACGCTTCTAAGCTTTGGGAGTGCTGCGCCGCTGCACCCGTTCCTGATCCTGCTGGTGTTCTCACGACAAGCGGAACCTTTCCTTTTCCGCCAAACATGTACCGTGTTTTGGCTGCTTGGTTCACAAGCTGATCCATTGCGATTGTGATAAAGTCAGAGAATTGAAGTTCTAAAATAGGACGCATACCAGTTAAAGCCGCTCCGACTGCCCCACCTGCGATGGCAGCCTCTGAGATAGGTGTATTGCGAACACGCTCTGGACCGAATTCTTCAATCATGCCGCGCGTGACACCAAAAGCACCTCCATATACGCCGATATCTTCACCTAAAATGAAGACATCTTGGTTTTCTCTCATTTCCTGACTCATTGCCTCTCGAACGGCTTCTAAATATGAAATCTCTCTCACTGTTGTTTTTGTCACGTGATTCCCCTCCTAATTAGGCGTATACATCCTCTAATAGTGTGTCAATTGACGGTTCTTTACTGTTTTTGGCGAATTCGACAGACGCTTCAATTTCCTGCTTTGCTTCTTCCTGTAAGCTTGCTGCCTGCTCTTCTGTCAAAACATTCAGTTCAATCAAGAGAGACTTAAAGCGTTTGATGCCGTCTTTTTGTCTCCACTCTGTCTCTTCTTCACGTGTACGGTATTTTTTCGCATCACTCTTAGAGTGACCCTTCCAGCGGTATGTTTTCATTTCAATGAGTGATGGGCCTTCTCCCGCTCTCGCACGGCTGACTGCTTCATCAACTGTGTTCATAATTTCGACCATGTCATTTCCATCAACCGTTTTCCCTGGCATTCCGTAGCTTTCTGCTCTTGTTGAAATGTCTTCAATGTTGATCATTTCTTTCACAGGGCCAGACATGCCGTACTGGTTGTTTTCACAAATAAACACAACTGGTAAATCCCAAATAGACGCAAGGTTTAATGCTTCATGGAAGCTGCCTTCATTTGTGGCGCCATCTCCGAAGAAACAAAGAACAACAAAGCCTTCCTGCTTCATTTTAGATGTGAGCGCTGCACCTGTTGCCAGCGGGATACCGCCGCCAACGATTCCATTTGCCCCAAGATTTCCTTTTTCTAAGTCCGCAATATGCATGGAGCCGCCTTTTCCTTTACAATAGCCGGTTTCACGTCCAAACAATTCAGCCATCATTTTATTAACCTCGGCCCCTTTTGCAATACAGTGACCGTGTCCCCTGTGTGTGCTGACGATCTTATCTTTATCTTCTAATACGGCAATCGATCCAACAGCTGACGCTTCCTGTCCAACACATAAATGAGTGGTGCCATGGATAAGTCCTTTTGCAAAAAATTGATCAACCTTTTCATCAAAATATCTCACTAACCACATTTGTTTATATAAATCTGCTAATTTCTCATGACTAATCTGTTCAGGCAAAGTGATTTGTTTTTGCATTTCTTCTCTCCCCTTTACATTTGTTCTTATGTGTTACATTTGTAATTATCATACGTTTAACTGTCATCGAAGTCAAGCATTTCTCTCTCATTTTTAAGCGTTTTCATCTTTTGTCAGAAAAAAAGAGAAAGGCAAAGCCCTTTTCCAAAGAACTTCTCTTTCTCTTTTAATCTCATACACTCATTCATCTGGATACATCATGATTTTGACGCTCTCACCCTCAGGATGCCTCGCACATTCTATCGCCTGAAGCAGCTGGCTTAACGGATAACGATGCGTCACCATCTTTTCAGTGTTGACCACTTTTGCTTTCAGAAGCTCAAGGGCTTCACGATAGTGATATGGATGCGAGGAATAGGCTCCTACTACCTTCACTTCATCATTGAAAAATCGTTCAGCAGGAATGGGCACATCGCCCTTTGGAAAATGAGCAAACACCAAAATCGTCCCGCCTCGCGCTACAGCCTGAAACGCCTCTTTTAAAAGCGCACTGCTCCCAACAGAAATAATGACGAGGTCTGCTCCCTTTCCATCTGTTTCCTTCATCACCCGGTTTTCAACCGGCTCAGCTGCTGGATGGAAAGCGATATCTGCACCTAAACTCCTCGCTTGCAGCAGCCTGTTCTCATTCACATCTGTTATCATCACTTTCCCAGCCAAATAATATTTGGCGAGCTGCAATTGAATACAGCCAATTTGCCCCGCTCCAAGGATCAATACGGAATCTCCTGGATGAACAGGAGCTCGTTCAAACCCATGCAGACAGCAGGCAACCGGTTCTACCATCGCCCCCTGCTCATACGATACGTCTTTTGGAAGCTTGCCCATCGTGTGCTTGACATGCAAAGCAGGTACACGGATATATTCTGAAAACCCGCCCGGCTCTACATTTGTGGCTGTAAACTGCGGACACATCGTATAAAACCCCTTTTGACAAAAGTCACAGGTGAAACAAGGCACATGATGCGCCACATATACCCTGTCTCCCGTCTGGACATTTGTCACACGCTTGCCGGTCTCGACAATATCACCAGCGATTTCATGCCCTAACACCGTCCCAGGAGGTACTGTCTCATGCGTTGCTTTGTAAATATCCGTTCCGCATAAGCCGCAGGCTCGCAGCTTTAACAGAACTTCATCATCACCGATGACTGGCCGGTTCCGCTCCTCATACCGAATGTCCTCTGAAGAATAAAAGACAGCTGATTTCATGTAGCAGCATCCTCCTTTTCATCACCCTTCGCAAAATCCTGTAGTGTTTGAACAAGCTGCTTGTACTCACTCATCTCGCTGGATATCCAGTAGCGCCCTCCGAATATACGAGCTGGCCCCACCCTGACATAGACTTTCCCGATATGAGGATAAGGCTTTAAAAAAAGCTTTCCTTTAATATCAGAAACTGCATATGTGTGCCATCTGCCAAAAGCGCCTATCTTCAGTTGATCTTCACTAATGATGACGTTTGTCGGCTGGTTCAGTCCCGTGATACTAGAAAGTATGAGAATAGGCAGCGTATAAACGCCTAACACAGCTAACGGGTCAGGTCCTGCTGACCATAATGTATAAAGAGACCAGAGAAAAAACAGACAGATGAGCACAGCCGGAAGAAAAATAGACAACATTGCAGACGTTCGGCTATAAGCATGATGCTGCATGAGACTTCCTCCTTTCAGATCACTAGAAGGAGCCACAAAAGCTCCTCCATGCAATAACTCTCTACTTGATATGATCGATGATTTTCTCGATATCATCTTCAATACCAAATCCAGTTAAAAAGGATAATGTTTGAATCACAGGTGTCCCTTTTGTATCACTCACAGGTGTTGTTGTCACAATTAAATCTGCACCCTCCGCTTTTTGCGGGACTTCAGATGCCTTACACTGTTCTACGACGACATCATATCCTTTTTCCTTTAACGTTTCTTCTACCTTTTTAGCCACAACCGTTGATGTTGCAACTGCCGTTCCGCATGATACTAATATTTTCTTCGCCATTAGAATCCCTCCAGCTCATTTATTGTTCTTTTTGATCTAAGCCCATTTCTTTCGCATACTGCTTTTTAATATCATTTCGCACCCAGTACCATAGAAGCGCATAAGCCAAAGCACAGATAATTGCTGCAATAAAGTAAGGGTTGCTCGGATCAAGAAGTCTCACCATGATCCAAGGAATAACGTGAGAACCAAGGTCAATACCTGAAATCATGTTTGCCCCTTCTGGGAAATCAAAGCCGACTGCTTTCCCCATGGTTGTCGCAAGCGGTGCAAGGTTCGTTGCGATAAAGAAGACAATCATTAATGTGAAAATACTGTTAATAAGACCGCGAATAATATTTCCACGAGCGGCTGCTACTGCCCAGACAACTGTAAATGGCAGAACCGATAAGTCAGCAAACGGGAGCATGCCATTGTAAGGCAGAACAACTGCGAGCAAAATGGTAATCGGCACCATTAAAAGGGCTACCGCCATATTCGCTGGATGACCAATCACAATCGCTGTATCTAAACCAATATAGACATTTTTCCCTGGGAAACGCTTTTGAATATAAGAACGAGCGCCCTCAGAGATTGGAATGAGCCCTTCCATTAATAGCGCAACCATTCTTGGCATTAAGACAAGAACTGCTGCCATTTGAATACCGAGCGTCATCACACCTTTTGCATCATAGCCGCCGAGAAGACCAATAATGATACCAAGTATGAGACCCATCACAAGCGGTTCACCAAAAATGCCAAAGCGTTTCTTCAATGTTTCTGGATCAGCATGAATTTTGTTTAAACCAGGGATCTTATCAATGATGCGGTTGGACGCATACATGAGCGGGGCAAAGTTGACCGTTTCAGCATGAGCCATCGATACGCCTTTTAATCCGAAATGGTGTTCGATTGTCGGCGCCGTCCAATCGGCTAATTTTAGCGTGATCGCAGAGACGATCAAGCCAACAGCAAGAGCCAAGAACATATTATGATAAGCGTAGTAAGTAACAGAGGCTGCGAAAATCAAATGCCAGAAGTTCCAAATATCCACATTCAGCGTTTTCGTAAAGTTTACGGACAATAAGATGACATTTAATAAAAGTACAAGAGGAATCATGAGCGGGGCAACGGGTGTACCAAAGGATATGGCAGCTCCAATCGGCCATCCAACATCCAAAATATCGAGCTTTAGCCCAAGGGAATTAACCATGGCTTTTGCTGCTGGCCCAAGTCCGCTCACGAGCAAATTAATGACAAGATTGACACCGACAAATCCAATTCCGATCGTAATACCGGCCCTGAAGGATTTCTTAAAGCCCTGCCTTAAAATCATACCGAAAAGCGTCATAATAATCGGGAGCATAATAGTTGGTCCAAGGTCTAATATAAAATCGACGGCTTGCTTGATCATACATCCACCTCCTGAATTTTTCAGATAAAGCGCTTACATATTTTCGTGAATGGCTATTGGTTTAATTCTTGCTGAAGCACGTCAACTGCTTCTTCATAAGATGTCATGTGTGAGAGCTTTGTCATCACCTCTTCTTTTCTAAAAAGTGTCATCAGCTTCTCCAGCATCACAAGCTGTTTGCTAGGCTCAGAGATTGCTAGGACAAACACAATTTTGGCTTGCACTGTTTCATCAGGGCTTCCCATCTTATGAAAAATGACAGGTTCCTTTAAAGTAGCTACACTAATCGCTGGTTTGTTCACATGCTCAGGATCTGTATGCGGAATCGCTACCCCAAAGGCTGCAAGTGGAAGACCTGTAGGATATGTTTTTTCTCTTTCAAGCACTGCTGGTAAAAAGCTCGATTTAATGTACCCTCCAGCTTCTAACCGCCCTGCTAAATATGTGGTCACCTCCTCTCTCGAAGATGCTTCGAACTGCAGCTTAATCAGTTGTTTATCTAACTCAAACAAGCTGTTCAAACAACCACCCCTTTCATTTGGTATAAATATGAACACATGTAACAAAAGAAAGAACATTTTTAGAATAGGACCTTTTATAAAGCGCTTACAATTATGAGTTATGAAAAATGTTCAATATCGTTACCTTTGTAAAGATATTATAATATTCAAAATTATAAGTCAATGTCCCTAGGGAAATTTAAATAAAAAAAGACGCAGTCATCACCGCGTCTCATCCTTCTAATCTTCTATACTGCTTGTTAAATGTGGCTTCCTATATCTAAAAATTCAGATACAAATAGATTGTCTGTCTGCACTGCCATTTCTTCCTTTGTGCCAATTTTTTCGATTCTTCCTTCATTCATCACCACAACACGATCAGCAATATCGAATGCTTCTTCTTGATCATGTGTCACAAAAATGGTGGTCATTTGAAAGTCACGATGAACTTTTTTCAGCCAATGCCTTAATTCTTTCCTCACCTTTGTATCAAGTGCACCAAAAGGTTCATCTAAGAGGAGTGCCTTCGGCTGAACGGCAAGTGCGCGCGCCAGTGCCACACGCTGCTTTTGCCCGCCTGACAGCTGATCTGGATACCGCTGCTCAAACTGCGTAAGCTGAACAACCTCTAAAAGCTCATGTACCCGCTCTTTGATGTCTTTTTTAGGCAGTCTTTCTCCTCTAGGTTTCATTTTCAGCCCATATGCCACATTATCAAAAACCGTCATATTTCGAAAAAGTGCATATTGCTGAAATACAAAACCGATCTGTCGTTTTCGTACTGGAATGTGTGTGTAATCCTGATCTCCAAATAAAATCTGTCCGTTATTGGCATAATCAAGACCTGCAATGATTCTTAATAAAGTCGTTTTCCCAGAGCCAGATGGTCCTAGTAAAGAGATTAATTCACCATTTCTTATCGATAAATCCACGTTTTGCAAAACCTTTGTCTGACCAAATTGTTTTGATATTTGTTTTGCTGTAATCCCCAAGGTCGATCCCTCCATTTATGTTGAGCGCTTGCCAAGCCGATGTTCCCTCTGCTGAATGATTTGCTTAATGATTAAAGTAATGACTGCCACAAACGCCATGAGAGACGCCACAGTAAAAGCGGCTTGAAATTGGTACTCATTGTATAAAATTTCGATATGAAGTGGCATCGTATTGGTCATGCCTCGAATATGACCTGATACAACCGACACGGCACCAAATTCACCAATCGCTCTTGCCCCGGCTAAAATGACACCGTAAAAAAGAGCCCATTTGATATTCGGCAGTGTCACAAAGAAAAAAGTCTTCCATCCGTTTGCACCAAGTGTGAGCGATGCTTCCTCCTCATGAATGCCTTCATGCTGCATAAACGGGATTAATTCTCTAGCAATAAACGGAAATGTAACGAATATGGTGGCTAGGATCATGCCTGGTACAGAATAAATGACTTTCCATCCATTCGCCATAAGCCAAGGTCCTAAAAGCCCGTTTGAACCAAATAAAAGCACAAATACAAGTCCAGCAATCACAGGCGAAACGGCAAACGGGAGATCAATCACAGTCGTTAACAAACGTTTTCCGCGGAAATTAAATTTTGTGATAAGCCATGCAGCACTTACCCCAAAGATCATTTGGAGCGGCAAGGTGACGACGACAATGAAAACAGTCAATTTGATCGCCGCGAGTGTATCTGGATGTGAGATGGCCAGAAGGTATGAACTCCATCCTTTCTCAAATGCCTTTGAAAAAACGGCGATCAGCGGTATGAGTAAAAATAAAATCAAAAAAGCATACACGACCGTAATCAAGAGGATTTTCACCCCTTTAGATTCGGTTACAGGACTTTTATACTGAACATGGTGCTGATGACTAAGCTCTCTCTCCAATGGTTTCACCTCACGTATACTTGTTTTTTCCGCTCAACATACCACTGAATGCCATGAATCAATAACAGGATGAAAAACGAAAGAAGCAGCATCAAGCAGGCAATCGCTGCTGCACCATGATAATCATACTGTTCAAGCTTGGACATGATCATCAGCGGTGTAATTTCTGTTTTAAACGGAATATTTCCAGCTATAAACACAACAGAGCCATATTCACCTAGCGCTCTTGCAAACGCAAGTGAAAATCCAGTCATCACCGCAGGAAACAGGGCCGGCAGCAGTACGTGAAAAAAGGTCTGTCTCCTTGTCGCACCAAGAATCGCCGCAGCCTCTTCGACTTCCTGCTGCAGCCCTTCTATCACTGGCTGAACGGTTCGGATAACGAATGGAATGCCAATAAAAATCAGTGCCAAAATAATCCCAATCGGTGTGTATGCCACCTTTATATGCAGAAATTGACCAATCCATCCATTAGGAGAATAGAGGGTGGTCAGGGCAATACCCGCAACAGCTGTTGGGAGAGCAAAAGGCAAATCAATGAGAGCATCTAAGATTTTCTTTCCATGGAATGTGTACCTGGCGAGAACCCAGGCAATTAGTACACCAAACCCTGCATTGATGAGAGCAGCTGCAAAGGAAGTCGTCACGGTCAGCTGAAGCGACTTCAATACTCTTGCATCGGTAAAAACCTTCCAAATCCCCTCTGCTCCTAATGAAGCCGTCCAAATAAATACCATGGATAAAGGAATGACGACAATCGCACTCACATAAACGAGCGTCACCCCAAGGCTCAGCCCAAATCCAGGCAATATACGTTTTCTTTTATTGGCGGCTGCATGTGCTTTCTTCATCACATCGCCCCCTATTTTTGTCCGCTGTATATTTGATCAAATAATCCGCCATCATCAAAAAATCTTTTCTGCGCCTTTCTCCACCCGCCAAACGCTTGATCAATCGTCACCATATCAATCTTTTTAAACTGGTCTTTATATTTGTTTAAGACTTGTTGATTTCTAGGGCGATAATAGTTTTTTGCCGCAATTTCCTGCCCTTTTTTAGAATATAAATAATCTAAATAAGCCTTCGCCACTTTCTCTGTTCCTTTACGTTTCACATTTTGATCAACGACCGCAACAGGCGGCTCCGCTAGAATACTAATTGATGGGGTGACAATTTCAAATTTGTCTTTGCCTAGTTCGTGCTGCGTTAAATAGGCTTCATTCTCCCATGCAATTAACACATCCCCAAGTCCGCGTTCAACAAAGGTCGTTGTGGCTCCGCGTGCACCTGAATCAAGGACTTCGACATGTTCATATAGCTTTTTGACAAAATCCTTTGTTTTTTCTTCATTCCCATGAAATGTTTTATCGGCGTAGGCCCATGCAGCTAAGTAATTCCATCTCGCACCGCCGGACGTTTTCGGATTTGGCGTAATGATGGACACACCTGGCCGAATCAAGTCGTCCCAATCTTTAATATTTTTGGGATTCCCTTTCTTCACAAGAAACACAATGGTCGATGTATACGGTGTTGACTGATTTGGAAATTCTTTTTGCCAATCTTTTGAAAGCAGTCCGCGATCTGCAATCGCATCAATGTCATACCCTAAAGCCAGTGTTGCCACATCTGCCTCGAGTCCATCAATAATCGATCTTCCCTGCTTTCCTGATCCACCATGAGACTGCTTGATCGTGACATCCTCACCTGTTTTGTCTTTCCAATACGTCTGAAAGGCTTGATTGTATTCCTGATACAATTCACGTGTAGGATCATACGAAACATTTAACAGCTCAACCTTTCCCTTTTGGCTTGAGGCTTCGTTTGCGTTTGAGCATGCAGTACTCGTCACAGACAAGACTAATATAATAGTCACGCCCCAGACCCATTTCCACTTTTTCATGTTATCCCGCTCCCCCGTTATCAAAAATAGTGACACCAACCTTGCCGTTTCATACGCAAAAAAGACCCTTAGCCACCTGAAATACATCACAGTCCTGTACTTCAAATTGCCAAGAGCCTTCGGTTGTCCGATCAGCTATGTATGATTGATGTTAGTCTATATATTATTCAAACTATTCACAGGTGTCAACTCTGTTTTTTCATTTAAACAAAAAAAGAAACGCCATCTTGAAGAGGCGCTTCTTTTCCCGGGAAATGGTTTTTAATCGGCAGAAAGCTTTAAATTGACACCAACAGCGGTTCCATTTCTCGAGGAGTCAGCTACTCCTGTAAATGTCCCTGCTTTCCGATCAATGAGTAAGGCTTGCACATTTCCTATATCAATAGGTGAACTGCCAAAACGATGACCCATATCATTTAGCTTCGTTCTTACATCAAGGGGAACACCTACTTCGTAACGGTAAGAAGTTGTACTGTTTGTATAAATCCGCGGCTCTTCCACCGCATCTTGCAGCTCCATGTCGTATTCAAGCAAGTTTAATATGGTTTGTGAAACAGAAGCAATAATAGTCGTTCCTCCAGGTGAGCCCACAGTCATGACCGGCTCGTTATCTTTAAATATGATGGTCGGGGTCATACTGGATAATGGACGCTTATTCGGCTGGACTTCATTTGCTCCGCCTGGTCTTGCGTCAAAATCTGTTAGTTCATTGTTTAAGAAAAAGCCATATTCCGGAACAAGAATCCCTGTACCAAATAACTGTTCAATGGTTGTTGTGAATGACACGACATTTCCCCACTGATCGGCAACAGTAAAATGAGTGGTCTCGCCAATGGTTTTATCTTCTGGCTGCGGGACAATTGGGGATGGATTTTTTTCATCCTCATACGCCCATGGATCTCCTTCTTTCGGGTTTTTGTTCATTTGATCTAATTGAATGAGAGAAGCTCTTTTTGAAATGTAATCATCGTCTAGTAGTCCTTTTAGTGGAACATCTACGAATTCGGGGTCGCCTGCATATGCAGCACGGTCAGCATAGGAGAGATGCATGGTTTCAGCTAGCAGCTGATATTTTTCGAATGATTTGGGGTCATATTGTGATAGATTGAAGTGATCTAGTATTTTGAGTATTTGCAGCATAAACACACCGCCTGAGCTTGGTGGAGGCATACTTGCAAGCTGGTATCCTTTATAGTCCCCCCAGATAGGCTTGTCAGTCTTGACCTCATAACGACCAAGGTCATCAGTTGTCATCGTTCCGCCAAAATCTTGGACTGTCTTTGCAAGTGCTTTTGCTACTTTTCCTTCATAAAATGCTTTGCTTCCTTTTTTCGCAATGAGCTTAAATGTTTTCGCAAGACCTGGCTGTACAAGCAGATCGCCTTCTTTGAGCGGCTGATCATCTGGAAGAAAGATTGGCGCTGCGGCCGTTTTTTTCAGCTTTTCTTGATGATCTTCAATGGCTTTTGCCAGAACAGAATCGATTTCAAATCCATCCTCTGCAAGCTGAATGGAAGGCTCAATCAATTCCTTCATCGAACGGGTTCCCCACTTATCTAATGCTGCTTCGAGACCTTTTACTGTCCCTGGAACACCAACCGCATTACCGTGTGTGGATCGCTCAGCAAATGGGATGACTTTTCCCTCATCCGTTAAAAACATGTCAGGTGTTGCGCCCTGTGGTGCTCGTTCTCTACTATTGATGATGGATGTTTCTTTTGTCTTTCCATCATAAACCATCATAAAACCACCGCCGCCAATTCCAGACATCATTGGCTCTGTCACATTCAGTGCGTACTGGATGGCAACAGCAGCATCCACTGCGTTTCCACCTTTCTTCAATACATCAGCACCTACTTCTGATGCCAGCGGGTGAGCAGTAGCCACCATGCCATCTTTACCAACAGCTACTTTACTCCCATGAGATTCGTTCGCATTGACTTGGCTGACAGGCAGAAAAAACGAGAAAACAAACAGACATATGGACAAAACAGTTAGAGAAATGCGTTTCATGAACAACACCCCTTCCATATTCTTACTTTGACCTTACCGACTTCTTGACCAGAATACAATAGATTATTCTAAAATTTCAAAAATTTTCATCCTATAATCCTACATTTCCCAAATCAAACATTGTTTTTCAAAACATATGACGCACTCACTCATTAGGAATAAAGACACACCATTTCCAACGATTCAGCTTCAAGGTATAATAAACACAACAAAGAGGGGGAAAAACATTGAACAACAAATGCAGATTATTTTGGGAAGACTATTGGAAAGAGAAATCAGAAAAAGCACCTGCTGACGCGTTTGTTTCGGCGTGGGCATTCGGCTCAGATCCTGATCATTTGCTTGATCTTGTAAAGCAAGGAAAAAAAACAGCCACTTGTTCTGGACACCTTTTTTATGAAAAGGAACAGGAGCCGCTTCCACAACCCGGACAATATGCGGTCATTTTGGACAGCCAAGAAGAGCCAAAAGCCATCATTGAAATTACACATGTTGATGTTATGCCAATGAATGAAGTCCCCGTATCATTTGCACAAGCAGAGGGTGAAGGCGACTTATCTTATGACTATTGGTACAGAGAACATAAAGAATTTTTCACAGAAGCACTCCAATCATACAGTTTAGAATTCAAAGAGGATATGCTTCTTGTTTGTGAACGGTTTAAGCTGATTCATTCAGCTTCTTAGCCTTTAAGCGGCGCCAAATATGGCCCGCTTTTTTCGTTGCTTTTCCCCTTTTAGAAAAAGGTGTGTTGAGATCACATCTTTAGGTCAGAATAAGATCAAATAGAAAAAGTGAAGAAATTTTCGACTACACCTGTTTTTTTTCGACAAAAGAATATATAATTATTTGATGTGTGCATTGTCTCATTTATACAATGGAGGGTTTTTACATGTTAAAAAGGAAAAAAGACAAGTTTTCCGTCTTGTTAACGGAAATTGCTAAAAATTTAGATGAAACTGCTGAGTATTTTGTTAGCTATAAAGTAACAAATCAAACCACTCTGAAAGAATTTTCTGACACATTGAAGGAATATGAGACAAAAGGTGATAATCATGTTCATACCATGATTAAAGAGCTGAACAAAGCCTTTATTACACCGATTGAACGTGAAGACATTCTTCAATTGACGAATAGCCTCGATGATGTTTTAGATGGAATTGAGCATTTTTCCGCAACATTAGAAATTTACTCAATTACAAGCTCTGACGAACATATCGACAAATTCAGCCACTACATCAGAGAGTGTGCAAAAGAAATTTTAATCACAATTGATCTACTAGCTGAAAATCGCTTGAAAGATATTCATCCGCACGCAATCAAGATCAAAGAGATTGAACATAATTGTGACAATCTTCATCGTAAATCATTAAAGAACTTGTTTGGAAAAGAAACAGATCCAATTAAAGTGATTCAATACAAAGAAATTTACGAAACACTTGAAGAAATCGCTGATTCCTGTCAAAGTGTTGCCAACAATCTAGAAACAATCATTATGAAGAATGCGTAACGGGGTTAGTTAAACATGGACACATTACTCATCCTTACCATACTTATTGTCATTTGTGCACTTGCTTTTGATTTCATTAACGGGTTCCACGATACAGCAAATGCCATTGCGACTTCAGTTTCAACGAAGGCATTAAAGCCTAGACATGCGATCATCATGGCAGCGTTCATGAACTTCTTAGGAGCAATGACATTTACAGGTGTGGCAAAATCCATTACAAAAGATATCGCAGATCCATTTACACTTCAAAACGGCTCTGTTGTGATCTTGGCTGCTTTAATTGCGGCCATCACATGGAACTTGCTTACTTGGTATTACGGGATTCCGAGTAGTTCTTCTCATGCATTAATCGGATCAATTGCAGGAGCGGTTATTGCCTCTGCCGGTTTTGGCGCTTTAAACTATTCGGGATTCATTAAAATCATTCAAGCACTTTTGCTTTCACCTATCCTAGCTTTCGTATTGGGATATATCGTGTATACCATTATCAAAATTATATTTAGAAACAACAATCTCGCAAAAACAAATAAACAATTCCGACGTGTTCAAATTTTAACGGCTGCACTGCAATCGTATACCCATGGGACAAACGATGCGCAAAAAGCGATGGGAATTATTACGATGGCTTTAATTGCAGGTAATTTGCATACAACAGACGACATTCCTTTCTGGGTACAATTCTCTTGTGCGCTTGCAATGGGACTCGGTACTTCTATCGGCGGCTGGAAGATTATCAAAACAGTCGGCGGTAAAATTATGAAAATTCGTCCAGTAAACGGAGTATCTGCCGACTTAACGGGTGCAGCTATTATCTTCGGTGCGACGTTTATTCACTTACCTGTTAGTACGACTCACGTTATCTCGTCTTCTATTCTAGGTGTAGGTTCTGCACACAGAGTCAAAGGGGTTAACTGGGGTACGGCAAAACGTATGCTTGTCACTTGGGTGATTACATTACCGATTTCAGGAACTCTAGGAGCTCTTATATACTTTGTGTTAAATGCGATTCTCTAATATCAAAGACCTGTCTAACAGGTCTTTTTTTATTTGCCCGCACACTTAAAACCCTTTTCCTGCAGGACATTTTTTCATGAAGCAGGGTTTCCAATCATATCCATAGAAATAAACAAGTATTCATCTGTCTATGGGAGAGAAGAACATGCTATTATTTTTTCAATTGACTGTATGGTTATTGCTAGGTGCTCTTGCAGTGTATGTATTTGCAGTTTGGCGCTTTGAACAAAAAGTAAAAGAAAAGATGTTTGCCATTCGTAAAACGTGGTATTGGATTTATGTAGCGGGTGCTGTTGTGTACTGGACAAATGACCCTTCTTCTATCTTCACCGATTGGATGCACTACTTGATCATTGCCGTATTTTTCGCATTAACCGATGCTTTCATCTTTCTTAGCTCCTATATTAAGAAACTCGGAAATCATGAGCTGGAAACCGACACCCATCAACTCCTTGAACAAAATAACGATCTGCTTCATTCTTACCTCAATAAACTAAAAACGTACCAATACCTATTGAAAAATGAACCGATCCATGTATATTATGGAAGTGTAGAGGCATATATAGAGGGAATTGAGCGGCTGATTTATTCTTTTGCCGACAAGATGAATATTCAAGCGGTGCTTTGTCCATACGATATGCAGGAACAAAAAGACGACCTGCTTCGGACACTTGACCAGCGGGCTCTTATTCAGGCGAAGCTTGACAGGCAGGAAGTATATTACGATGATTTCGGTCATTTGGTGCTCATCCCATTTTCTGTAGCAGATGCTCATTTTGTCATTAAGCTCACCTCCGATGAGATTGTCACGGAGTTCGACTATTTATTAATGACATCACTTACAACAATTTATGACCTAATCTTGCCTGACGAAGAGGAAGGTGATGAAGATGGACCACGCACTTCAAGGGGATAACAACAATCCTAAGAAAAACCCTTTTAAGATTTTAAAGAAAAAACGCCATATCAGTATGGCCGATTATAAGGTAAGCCCCCATACTGAGCGAATTTTTAAAAAGAATGAACAGCTTCTGGATGAGTATAAAAATAAAAAGGCTTGATTACACTAAAGGACGCGGAACGAAATCCGCGTCCTGCTTCCATTTTCACATAGACTTGCATACAATACACTATACGCTGCAACGATTGAGGTGCCAAAATGAAAAAGAAAATCAAACAACTGAGATATGTTCAGTTTGCTGAATATCAGCCGTCCCCATATACTAAGCGTTTAATTGAAAAGAGTGAAACAGCCATCCAATCATACAAACAGAAACACTCACTGATTTAACAGTTTAAGCAGCTTCTCCTTCGTTTTAGGACCGTATACCCCATCACTTGTCAGACCGTTCACCAGCTGAAAGCGCGCTACGGCATTCGCCGTTTTTTCTCCGTAAACACCATCGATGCCTTTATCTGCAGCCGATTTATCAGGGTAAAAATAAACAGCAGCAAGCGCTTTTTGGACGAGGCGTACGTGCTCTCCCTTCGTTAGAGGCGAAGTCACCTTTAAAATCCCATCTGGCAGCTCATACATCATTTTTCCATCATTTCGATAAATTTTGAGAACCTGTCCAATTTGAATCTTGTTCGGGTCGCTAATGTTATTCCACTTCTGAAGATCTTGAACTGTGACGTCATGAGCTTTAGCAATACTCGTTAACGTATCCCCGCTTTTGACGACATACGTGATGACCGTTTCAGGGTCTCCTGCCGTTTCAATTCCTTTTTTAAATTCATCCCATGTAGCGAGAAGCAGACGCGGACATGCTTTTCCAGACCAGTGCTGATGTGTGACCACATTCGCTAGTGGAATATTATGCTCTTTCAGCAGCTTTTGAATGAGCCATTGCGCATGTTTGACCGCTTGCTGGAAATTCCCATCTTCATTTTCACAAATTTCAATCCCGATCGACTTTCTGTTCCCATTTCCATTTCCGTCCCCTGCATGCCAGCCATTTTCATTTAACGGCAGATGCTGAAAGATTTCATGATCATCCACTGTAAAGTGCCAGCTTTCCGCTGTCGTTGGGCGTTTCACATATGCCGCATGACTTTTTGCATCCGCTCCCTTTGACGTGTTTGCTGTGTTATGCACCGTCACATACATCGGTGTCATGGCGTATCCTGGGCGGTTCCCGTTTCCAACTGGAATAAAATCTTGATAAATTTCTACCATGTTCTGCACTCCCTTTTGCTAAATTGAATTGATCTTTCTCATCAATTGGTGGCGTTCGTAAGACAACTTGTGTTTGTTTTAGTGATAAGACTATGGTAAAATTTGAATTCAATCCACTCTTTTTAGTAATGGAAAACGCAAAAATGAAGAAAAAAACAGGAATTAATTCCATTTTTCCTTGATTTTATGTTAAAATTGTTAAAAATAAGCCGATATTAAAAATAAGTAATAGCTTCATTAGCTATTTAGTCCTATATGGACTTTTCTTTTACGCCAAAAACAGAACATACGTTTGCTTGGAGGTTTTTAAATGACTGGTTTTTTAACCCATTTAGAAGAAGAGATTAAGCGGTTATATGCCAAATTACAAATAAGCGGTCCTGCTTATAGAGACATGCAAAGGATCGCTTCTGAATTTCATGTATGGGTCCACTATGAGGATACTGGCAGCATGATGATCAAACATCAAGGTCTTTACAGTATTATATTAAACAGATCTCTATCGTCAGAGGAACAATGGCAGGATTTTGCCCACGAGCTTTGTCATGTGCTGAAGCATGCAGGCAATCATTTCAAGATGCACAAACTCTTTCGAGAACTGCAAGAGTTTCAGGCTAAACAATTCATGTATCACTTTTGTGTGCCGACCTTTATGCTGATGCAAATGAAGCTTCCAAACCTTCGGCAGCAAGCCATTTTGCACATTGCGCAAACATTTCACGTCACCTGGGCTTTCGCTGAAAAGCGGCTCGCCTTGTTCGAACAGCGGAAAGCAGGCATTCGCTTCCAACAAGAGTTTACATCTTATTTAATGAAAGCCGAGAAGGTCGCGGAAAAAGAAGCTGTTTATCAAACGTAAGCCTCTTCTGCATAGGGCGACAGGGTTTATCCATAAAGATTTAATACTTGCTTGAGTACATTTGTGTACCGATAAAATTGCTCATTTTGCGTTTCACGGCGATAGCGCCGTCTGAAGTCTTGAAAGAATGCTCTTCTTTGCGCCTGACTGATTTCAAGTTGTACACTTTTTCCGGTCAGACATTGATTATTAATATTGTGAGGATGTGTTCCAGAATAGCGATCAGATTCAGATAGCAGCACTGCGGGAAATCCATTAAGCGTTAAACGTTTCACTGTTTCTGCCGCTTTTTCTCTGTCTGTCCCGCCCACTAATGTTTGAAGCACCTCCGTTTCCCCGTAGCCATGGAGCGCAAACGTGTAATGATGGGCATTCACTAGAGAAAGGCAGACCGGCTCATTGAAACGTGTGCTTGTAATATGAAGCACATGATTGCCTTTTACTTTAAGGCCTTCAAATAAATACATAGAATCATCACTTGCGATTTCATGAATGAGCTCACTCACGCCAGATTCAATTCCCCCAGCATGAGGGGACAAAACCAAAAGCTGGTCTCCTTTCCGCTCGTGAAGAATTTGATAGTCGATTCCCTCTCTTTCATGAGCGGAAAGCTCTTCATAACTTTGATATGTATCAATGATTTGCGTCATTCCATCTTCCCCATTTCTCTATATGAGCATAAGTCTACTGATCTTAAATTCTTTTGTAAAGGGATTTCGCATGACCTATCGACTTAATACATCCTTAAATTTTCCTTATCTTTTCGGCTATCTGTTGAATTTTGAGAAAAAATGACCGATAATTGAAATGAATAGAACTTTTGGACTATATGAATCTTTTTACATTCTCTCTCATAAATTAGAAATATTGTGATCTACATCTGGAGGAATTCATGTTAAAAAAGAAAACCACCATCACTTTTGTCATCTTAATCCTTAGCTTTGCTGGCATCATTTACTGGAAATGTTTTTCTCTTCAAGGCGTATCTCACGGAACCTTTATCCGCTCGATGACATCACCTGACGGAACATATATCATCAACACCTATCGACATAGCGGAGGGAAACTAAAGGAGAACGCAGTTAGAGCAGAGATTGAAAACAAACTCACCCACCGAAAGAAAACGATTTACTGGAAATACCCTGATAAAGACCCTCTCATCAAATGGAAAAATGGACAGCTTGTTCAAATTGGACATGAATTTTTAAATGTGGTAAAAGGAGAAACATACGATTATCGCTTTGACCGAAACAAAAGAAAATAGCGTATCAAAAAAACGAATCCCTCTTGGATTCGTTTTTTACGTTGACATCACATGCTGCATGAATTCTTTCATTTCTTTACTTACGCTCGTCAGTCGTTCCACAATTTCACTAAACTCTGTCACAAGTAAAGCCTGCTCTGATGATGAACCTTTCATATGGTCCATACTCTCAAGTAATGTATGTATATTAGAGGAAATTCCTTGCAGTGAACTTTCAATATTTTCTGTTGCACGTGAAGTTTCACTTGAAAGCTTTTGAACCTCACTGGCTACAACACTAAATCCAGCCCCCTCTTTTCCTGCCCTGGCTGCTTCGATTGACGCATTCAATCCCAGCAAACTCGTTTGTTTCGAAATGCCCTTAATCATTTTTGTAATATCAGATGTTTTTTTCGAGCTTTCAAGTGTTTGCTGCGTTTGTAAGGTCATTTCCTCACTTGTCGCAGAAAGCTCCTCCGAATGCGCCGCCACCACATGCACCTTTTCTTGAATACTTTGAATGATGTCATTTAATGACTCCATATACGCTTCAAGCTCTAATTGATTTTTAAGTGGAAAACCTAAAGCGAGTGCGCCGATAACCTGTTGATTTTCATCAAAAATTGGCAGACCCATTGCATTTAACGGTATTCCATAGACCGATTCAGGTACAAACGTACTTGATGTTTCACCTCTGAGCGCTTTTTTCATATTTAAATCATCTGGTTTAATGGGTTCTCCAGCACGAATTTGAAAATCCACATCTTTCGATGGCAAATACAGCAAGAATTTCTCTCGATCAATGACACCCATCGTCACTTCGTTTTTTAAAATCTGCATCATATAAGGTGCTGCTGTCACAATACTCTGTAGTATATCCAATTTCTCTACCCCCTTATATAGTTTATCGGTCGTTCTTCTTAAATTAATAGTTACTTTTTAAAATAATCATGATGATTAGAAGAAATTCTTCATATTTACGAGTAAAAAGAAGTACTTTCCTTTCTATATTCAAACGTATATTTGCTATAATTAATGAATCAACATATGATGAAATGGTCATGTAACCATTTTGTATATTCATTGGAGGCGCATGTTGTGACACAACCCATGAAATATGAGCGGGCAATCGTCATTGGCGGAGGTATCACCGGGATGCTCGCTGCAAAAGTTTTATCAACGTTTTATCATCAAGTTTTGATTATTGAAAAGGATGAACTGCCAGACTCTCCTGAGAATCGTCTCGGCACTCCTCAAGCCTTTCATCCACATAGAATGCTGCCACTTGGCAAGCAAATCGTTGAACGTCTATTTCCTGGTTATACAAAAGAGTTACTGGTAATGAGCGGATTTAATACCATGCATCAAACCTCTCGATTTATCACAAAAGATGGCGAGTTAACGCTCACTGATACAGAAGAAACCGCCGTCACAAGACGCGCAATGCTAGAGTGGGTGCTGATGCAAAGAATGGTAACAGAGGAACGTGTGCAGTTTTTAGAAAAACATGAAGCCATCTCCCTTCAGTTTAAAGAGGGAACCAATCAAGTCATGGGGCTTATCGTGAAGGACCGGCAAGTAAAACCTGGCAGCATTCATGAAATGAAAGCAGACTTAGTGATCGATACGTCTGGAAGAATGTCCAAATTGCCAAAATGGTTGAAAGACGCTGGATTAACCTTGCCACAGACTGATAAGTTAAGTGTGTTTCTAGGCTACAGCACAAGATATTACCAAATACCATCAGGGGCCCCACCCCTGCAATCAATGGTCGTAGTTGGCCAGCCAGACAAGCAAATTCCAACAGGGCTGTTTGAACGGGTAGATCATGATTTAGTGGCTGTTCTTCTTTCTGCAGCTGGCGGTTCACATTATCCAACAACGGATGCAGATCAATTTGATTCAGAAACCGCTGGACTGCCCCATCCCGCGATAGCAGAAGCCATCACCCATTTAACGCCCTTTACAAAACCAAAAGGATTTAGAGTTCCTTCTTGCGTGAGACATCACTATGAACACATGCAGGATTGGCCAAGTGGATTATTGGTGATGGGCGATGCCTTGTGTACGTTAGATCCCATTCATGGACAGGGCATGACAAAGGCAGCCCTCGAAGCTCAAACACTTCACCGTATGCTCAAACAAGCACAAAAAAATGAGCGGCTGTCTTTTGAAAAGGACACATTACAACAAATGCAGCAAGCGAGTGAACTTGGCTGGTGGCTTTGTGCAATTGCTGATATGGCGTGGGACGGTGTCGAGTTAAAAGGGGAAACACCCATCCCCCATTTGACGTTCGTACAGGAATTTTTAAATCGCTACGTACATACGCCATTGTCACAAAACAGCCCAAACGACTTGAAGCGTATCACCGGATGCATTCTTTCTTAACAGAACCGAGAGAAATCATCAACTTAGAACAGCTGAACGACATGATTCAAGCTGACACCTCAGGAGAAACCGCTGAATGGTGGAAGCAATGGGATCAAAAGAACGATGAAGGCAACCGAGCTTTTTTCCATGAAGCGGTTCCTGATTTTCGTCTAGAGCACTTGCTGTCATTCGATTGAAACAAAAAAAAGCCCCTTTAAAGGGGGCTTTTTCATTAACGTAATAATTGAAGTACGTTTTGCGGCTGCTGGTTTGCTTGCGCTAACATTGCTTGAGATGCTTGAGAAAGAATGTTGTTCTTTGTGAACTCACTCATTTCTTTCGCCATGTCAACGTCACGAATACGAGACTCAGCAGCTGTTAAGTTTTCAGCAGAAGCACCAAGGTTATTGATTGTGTGCTCTAGACGGTTTTGGACTGCACCAAGAGCTGAACGCTGTTTAGATACAGCGCCGATTGCTACGTCGATTTTTGCTACTTCAGTGTCAAAGTTAAAGCCTTCTTCATTTACTTTAATATCTTTGACAGTCAGTGTTTCAGCGTCCATTTTACCAATCTTTACATTGATATTTTGCTCAATGTTCGCTCCAATTTGAAATTGGAATCCATCCTCAACAGTACCATCCAACAGTTGCTTTCCGTTAAATGCTGTACGCTGAGAAATACCATCAATTTCCTCAACCAAAGCATCGAGTTCTTCTTGAATAGCTGTTAAATCTTCTGTTTGTTGAGTACCCACGTTACCCGCTTGAACTGTCAATTCACGCATACGTTGAAGAATCGCATGTGTTTCAGTTAATGCACCCTCAGCTGTTTGAATAAGAGAAATACCATCTTGTGCGTTTTTAGACGCCATTTCTAATCCGCGGATTTGTCCACGCATTTTTTCAGAGATGGCAAGACCTGCTGCGTCATCTCCTGCACGGTTGATTCGAAGACCAGAAGAAAGCTTTTCCATGTTCTTTTGCCCTGCTCCATTGTTTGCAGACAAACGGTTCAGTGTGTTAAGTGCTGCGATATTGTGGTTAATTCTCATGTTAAATAACCTCCATGTGTTTGAACCAATTGGACGTCCTTATCCAAAAGTTCTAAATTAGAATTTTTTTGTAAGCCTTACAATCCATTTATCGAACTTAACTGGAATATGTTTAACAAAAAAGGAATAAATAAGGATAAAGTCTCATTCACTATGATCGTTTCGCTAGAGTATGCCAAAATTAAAGGTCATTTATCATGATTTAACAGAGGGATTTAAGAATCATAAGACTGAAGAAAATGTGAAGAAAAGAAGCATAAAAAAAAGCCCCATATAGGGGCCTGTCATTAACGTAGTAATTGAAGTACGTTTTGTGGCTGTTGGTTCGCTTGTGCAAGCATAGCTTGAGACGCTTGAGAAAGAATGTTGTTCTTAGTGAACTCACTCATTTCTTTAGCCATATCAACGTCACGGATACGAGACTCAGCAGCTGTTAAGTTTTCAGAAGAAGCACTAAGGTTGTTGATTGTGTGCTCTAGACGGTTTTGTACTGCACCAAGTTTACCACGTTGAGCAGATACTTGGTTGATAGCAGCATCAACGATTTTCAATTGAGTATCAAAACCAACATCTGTTGCATCTGCTGCATTATCAGCAAATTTAGTTACATCAATATCTTTTACAGATTGATTAGCTAAGATTGTTCTTCCAGTTGTATCAGCTGGATCTTTAACTCCTAGTGCATCAGTGCTCATTTTTTCGATGTTCACTGAAATTTGTTGAGTTGCATTAGCACCGATTTGGAAAACTAAAGATTGCTCACCAGCAGCTGGTGCTGCAGGATCAGCAGGAGCTTTAAATGTACCATCTAACAATTTCTTACCGTTAAACTCTGTACGATTTGAGATACCATCTACTTCTTCTTGTAGAGCTTTAATCTCATCTTGAATAGATTGAAGATCAGTAGTTTTATCCTGTGTACCTGTGTTTCCAGCTTGAACAACTAGTTCACGAACACGTTGAAGGATTGAGTGAGTTTCAGTCAATGCACCTTCAGCTGTTTGGATAAGAGAGATACCGTCTTGTGCGTTTTTAGAAGCCATTTCTAATCCGCGGATTTGTCCACGCATTTTTTCAGAGATTGCTAGACCTGCTGCGTCATCTCCTGCACGGTTGATTTTAAGACCAGAAGAAAGTTTCTCCATGTTCTTTTGGCTCGCACCGTTGTTTGCAGACAAACGGTTTAATGTGTTAAGTGCTGCGATATTGTGGTTAATTCTCATTTCCTATTACCTCCATGTATGTGGGACCTGACAGACGTCCTTGTCTGAAAAAAGTCCTTTATTCTAGGGCTTATCAACCCTGACAATTCTATTATCGGATGTGTTTATAGGATGTTTAGCAGATTTTTAAAAAAATATCTTATTTTTTCATGACGTTAATCCTAATTTTAACAATTTTATCAAAATAAAAAGCTGCTGATCTCTTATCAGCAGCTTTAACATTTATGAATTTCAGTATTGCTTGATATCAAACATTAAGATATTTTGGTACACCACATAATCCTTCTTACTTGTGAAAGGACCTTTATTGTGTTCATCATTGATTTCATAGAAGTTCATACCAATTCCAAAGCTTCTTTCTTTATACCAGTTAAGAAAATCGTTGATTTCTTTCATTGAAAGCAAATAATCCTTTTGCAGCCCGTTTATCATCGTAATTGAAAGTATGCCTTTTGCTGCTTCTTCACCAGGTTTTGTTCCGTCTTGATCCTTTGGTTCTTCAGTTGACCCATCACCTGGCTTTGTCCCGTCCTGATCTTTCGGTTCTTCGCTTGTGCCATCACCTGGCTTTGTCCCATCCTGATCTTTTGGTTCTTCGGTTGTGCCATCACCTGGTTTTGTTCCGTCTTGATCTTTCGGTTCTTCGCTTGTGCCATCATCTGGTTTTGTTCCGTCTTGATCTTTCGGTTCTTCGCTTGTGCCATCATCTGGTTTTGTTTCATCCTGATCCTTTGACACTTTTTGCAGATTTTTTAATGGAATAGAGATAACAGATTTAAAATTGTTTTTGACAGAATAACTACCAATTGATTCAGCATAATCTCTTCCACCAATAACATATAATTGATCATCAGCAATAGCTGCCATAGATCCAACTCTTCCTTCAGGGATTTCATATAAAGAATCTTGGACTTGACTAGTTTTTGGATCAAATATCTGGACTTGTTTTAATAATTTACTCGATCTATCTCCAATTCTCTGACCACCAATCATAAATAATTTATGATTGTATGTCGCATATGCAGCTTCATAAGCAAAAGAATTTAATTGAATATCCTTTAAGCGTTGCCACTTCTCTAGCGTCATATCATATTCTAAAATATTTTTATCATTCGTTCGGCTAACATTAACCTCACCACCAGCAATGTATAACTTTCCATTTATCTCTGCAATACTTCTCCCTTGACGAGAAGTTAATTGAGAATTATCTAAGCTTTCCCACTCTCCACTTACCGTATCATAGGAGTAAAAATTTACTTGAGAGCTTGATAAAGATGCCACTATATAAATTTTTTCTCCAACTGTAACTGCTCTTAAGGAACCATTTATATAGGATGTATATATAAATTTCTCAGGCATCTGAATCGGTTCTTCTGTCCATTGATCTAGTTCCGTATCATAAACATCGATGGTTTTGTGAACTGTTTTAGTTGTATCAGTAAGACCGCCAATAACATAGATTTTTTTACCTACTGTTGCGTAGGCAGCTCCTGTTCTTAATCTAGGCATACTTGCTTTTTCTGACCACAAATCAGTTTTAGGATCATACATATATGTCGAATTGTTGAATTTAGACTGCTGACTTGCCCCACCGAATACATATATTTTCCCCTCAACTACTCCTACACTTGCTCCGATACGCTCTTCCGGTAAGTCCGCTCGCTTCGTCCACCCATTTGTTTCAGCAGCATGAGCTTTTAACGGATGAATTGTGACCATCATAAAAATGGTCAAAAGCACTAAGAATAAACCTTTTTTCATCGTTTCTTTCCTCCATATTTAAATATCCCTCCTTTTATCGACATATTTGTAATAACATTTAAATTTTACAATTGTGTCCCATCATAAATTCAGGATGCACACATTTCTATTAATATCTTTCTACATATATCAAATTTATCTGTATTTTTCTCTCTGAACATATCTTTCAATGAACGCAAATGAAGACCTCTCCGGCTTACTTTATCTTTTTTGAACAAAAAGCTTAAATTCTTAATTTGATAAAGCACATGAGTACCTCAAATGCAAAAAATATAATTTTACATCTTCTTCAATGGAACTTTAAAGGCTTCATTCTCATTCAATAAATCAATAAGTCATTCATTCAATCATTAAAATATATTGTGTGGTGAAGATATGTTCTAAGCATCACGTTTAATAATCGGTTCATCGCCATTCAGCTCAATCATGAGCGAGGATTGATTATATAATAAATTGATAATGCGGCGTGCCATTTCAGAGGGGGACGCATTGTAGTCATTTCTAATCCATTCAATGATAAAACCAAAGATGCCGTATGAACGATATTGGATAAAATAACTGTCGTTGATTTCTGCATACTGATCACTCACAAACGACATTCTATTTTGGAAGATGTATTGTATTTTCTTAAGCAATTGTTCTTGTATTTGCGGGATGCGATCTTCCATAACTAATAAATCATAATAGTCGCGATTTTCGACGATATATTGAAATACATAGGTGCCCTCTGGTTTCATGCGAGTTAAGTCTAACAGGGGATTTTCACGAGTCGGCTTACAAAATTCATATTCGAAATCTTCCATTTCCCGATAAATAAAATCTGCTGCTAGTTCATCTTTACTTTCATAATGCACATAAAACGTCGTCCGATTATAGTTTGCATTTTCCACAATATCCTTTACTTTTACGTGCGAATATCCTTTTTCTTTTACTAGTATTTTGAATGTTTGCCGAAGTGTTTCTTTTGTTCGCTCAACACGGCGATCCTCTTTTTTGATCATTGGCCCCTCCTTTAGACACTTTTTAAAAAATGTTGATTAGAGATACATAAATTCCTGTGTGTTGAAAACCTATACAAAGAAGTTTTTTTGCTGATTGAAACGAAAAATCTTTCGTCCTACAATCAAATTAGTCATAAAGAAATGAATTTTTTGTGACATTTGATCTAACTTTATTAAATATTATACTATACAAAGTGAGGGCACATGATATGGAAATTCAAGCGATGGTCACAACAAATGAAAAAGATTTCGAGAAACAAACGTTATTACTAGATGACCCAAAAGCAGATGAAGTGCTTGTCAAAATTGTTGCATCTGGCGTCTGTCATACTGATGCGACAGTATTAGATGGAACGCTTCCTGTCCCACGTCCTGCTGTATTAGGACATGAAGGCTCTGGCATTGTAGTCAAAGCAGGTTCTAATGTCACAACCGTTCAAGAAGGAGACCACGTTGTACTAGGTTTCTCTTATTGTGGTCATTGTCATAATTGTTTAGATGGGAACGCAGGTGGATGTGAGAACATGATGCCTTTGAATTTCTCTGGTCGTAATAAGCATAATGAAACGCCACTTCATACACATGATCACCAAGATGTATCGCAATTTTTTGGTCAATCGTCATTTGGTACATATGCCACCGTTGATGAGAAAAATGTGGTGAAAGTAGACAAAGAAACCGATTTGCGTTATTTAGGCCCATTCGGATGCGGCTTAATGACCGGGAGCGGTACTGTCTTAAATTCACTTGCTCCAGCACCAGGTACAAGCTTTGTAGTGTTCGGTACAGGTGCTGTTGGTTTAAGTGGGTTAATGGCAGCTAAAATCGCTGGCTGTGATCCGATTATTGCCGTTGATATTCATGATAGCCGCCTTGAGTTAGCAAAAGAATTAGGTGCAACACATATCATCAACAGTAAGCATGAGAATCCAGCTGAAAAAATTAAGGAGATAACAGAAGGCAAAGGTGCACATTACTCATTTGAAACAACTGGTGTACCAGAAGTCACTCTAGCTGCCCTTCATTGCCTGCGTGTCAAAGGGACTTGTGCAACAGTAGCAGTAGGAAAGCGCGATTTAACATTTAATGTAACAAATGACCTAATGATCAATGCTCTCACATTAAAAGGTGTGATAGAAGGGGATGCCGTTCCACAACTACTTATTCCTAAACTAGTGAAGTTCTTTAAAAATGGACGATTCCCAGTTGAGAAACTAGCAAAATTCTACGAATTAGAAGATATTGAACAAGCCTTTGAAGATTCTAAAAATGGATCTACGATTAAACCAATTCTTATTTTAGATAAAGAGTATCGTGCTTAAGTCGTGAAAGTTAGCCCCCTTGCCATGTAAAGGGGGCTAATCGAATTTTGCAGTCTGCTTAAATTGAGATCACACATACATCACCGGTGTCGATATTTTAATAATCTTCCCGCCTCGACGGTAAAATCTTGGGACGCGGCGGCTTAAGGTGGCGATGACTTCGTAGTTGATCGTATTGAGCATTTCGGCGATTTCATCGACAGAAATTTCTCCGCCCTTTTGACGACCATATATGACGACTTCTTCGCCTTGCTTTGCTTTCATTTCTCCTAAACTGATCATGGTCATATCCATGGTGACGCGGCCAGCAATCGGCATTCGTTTTCCACGGAAAAGCATAAATCCTCGATTGGATAATGCTCGTGAGTACCCATCTGCATAACCGATTGGTATGGTTGCTATCACTTCATCAGGTTTTGCTACATAGGTTGCCCCATAGCTGACGGTCCTTGGCTTTGTCACCATTTCCTTCACGAATGCAATCCTTGCTTTTAAACTGAGAGCGGGCTCTAGCTTAACAGCATCTAAACTCTCAATGTATTGCGATGGGTACAGTCCATATAGTCCGATGCCTAGCCGTATCATATCTGCGCTAAATTCAGGAAATGCGATGGCAGCCGCTGTATTGTTCATATGTACCGTGGGCAAAGTAATGTCTTGTTTTTTTAAGAAACGAAGAAAATCAATAAAAATGCTGTGCTGCAGCAGTGTGAAATCAGGGTCAGGCTCATCCGCAGTGGAGAAATGTGTAAATATTCCATCCCACCTCAGGTTTTCACTCTTTTCAAGCGCCTCCACCACCTCTAACAGCTCTTCCTTTGTCCGTACACCTAATCGTCCCATCCCTGTGTCAACATTGACATGAATCCCAAGGCGATGCTGACTTTCTTCTTCCGCTAAGATCTCATTTGCTTGAACAATCCAGTCTTCTCGAAGGCCGGAGAGGTCAATTCTCCAGGCTGCAGCCCTTTTCACACAGTCGAGAGGGGTAAATCCAAGGACCAGAATCGGTGCTTCAATTTTTGCTCTCCGCAATACAATGCCTTCTTCCAAGCTGGCAACCGCAAGCTCTGTCGCACCGCTTTCTAGTGCCTGCCGCGCTACTTCAACTGAACCGTGTCCATAAGCATTCGCCTTTACGACAGCCATGATCTTGCTTTTCCTTGGAATATGCGCTTGAATGGCTTCGATATTTCTTTTAATCGCGTCAAGATTGACCTCGATCCAGACTTCCCTGCAAAGCTTTTGCATGTATGTTTCCTCCAGTCATTTCGATATCAATGTTCGTTTTCGTGTCTAGTCTATCTTTATTCATTTTTGAGAAAAACATTCAACCGCAATGATTGAACCAGCTTTTGTCTTGATGGACATAAAAAAGAAACCACCTCAAACTGTGATTTCTTCTTTATGAACAGTCATTTATTAAACCGCAGATTTCATCATTGAATCAATTTCACGATAAATCTCTTCCAGATTTTGTCGTTCAGTCGAATATTCGGCGTCGCTCTTACGAACTGGCACATCAAATTGCAGGAAGGTGATCGTGATCGTTGATGATTCCTGATCATTCATAGTTAATCTTAATTCAAGTGTCGAGATCTCTTCATTATTATCACTCTCAGTAGATTGTTCAATCGGTACACCATCTTCTAACATGTCAACTTGTTTCAACTCTTTCAAGGAAAGCTCAGTGACTTCAAACCTGAATTTTCGAGATGAGCCGCCAGGTTGGTGTGTAATAAAGCGCATTACTTTTCGCTCATCATCAATCGCAAAGCCTTTATCAACATTTTGTGAAAAGATGTATGTTGATGCCTGAAAACCGTCTTCTTGAAAAAGCATCATCATTTTATCTAATAATATGTTTGGATCATTCTTTTCTTTTTGTCTTTGTAGTCTACCAGCTATGAATAAAATAACCATTCCCCCGATGATGCTAAGAGCCGTCCCCAACCCATTCCCTACATCTACGAAAACAGTAAAGCCTAAAATAGCAACAATATAAGCGATTACAATACCTATGATGAATACCACACCAAGCTCCTCCTGTCATGAATCTTCATTGTTATATTGGTTTAGCCATAGTATAGCATCTGGATTTTGATTGAAAAAAATCTACTATAGACTAAACAGATACTACATTCATTTCACTTTTTAAATAGAAAGGATTTTTATGATGAACCTCTACACGACAGACGAAATCATTGATGCTCTTTTTAAAGCATGGTCTTCTCAATCTAGCTCAAAATGGAGTAAAGACAACCCGGCAAACGGACAATGTGGCGTCACTTCTTTAGTCGTACATGATCTTTTAGGCGGAAAAATAAACAAAACTGCATTACCCAATGGATGGCACTTTTACAACGTAGTGAATGGAACAAGAATCGACTTTACTTCTTCACAATTCTCTGATGAAATCGTTTATATGGATGTACCTTCTAATCGAGAAGAAGCATTTGAAGATACGAATGATGATCAATATCGATATTTAAAGCAAGCAATCCTAGATCATTTAAATGCATGAGATAAACTTAATAAAAAGCCCTTAAGGGGCTTTTTATTTAAGCTGTATAACCGATACTTGCAGTATGACCTCTCCTAGCTTCATCATGACTTGCTGTCACTTCAGATGTAAAATAACCAACAATACTGATGACACTGATCATCACGAATACGACTGATAACGTTTTAAATTTCATACTGACAGTCCCCCCGTTTCACTTGAGTTTGGAAATAAAGAATCTTTTCATAGAAATGCATCGCATTGTCTTTATCTCCCATCTCATTATAATATTTTGCAGCATCTTTGGCTAAATCTTCAAGATCAGGATACATTGACTTTATTTCTAGCAATTCCATTATCTTTTCCAATTGTTCAAAGTTGTTGTCAACGTATAGTGCCCTTAAAAATTTGAATATCAATAACAGCACATGATCTTTCAGCTTTTCAGATAGTTCTATGCCGTTATTTAAAGCATATATACCTAAATCCTGTTCTTTCTTTTTGAAATAGGCTTTTGACAACATAATGAGCGGGTCTAAGATTCTATTTAAATGTTCGTATCCCTGTTCTCTAAATGCTCGAATTGAGTCATTAAAATGAATAATTGCTTGTGCTATTTCTTTATTATGAAAATAACTCAACCCTAAATTATAGAGTGCTGATCCTTTTAATCGTTTTGTTGAATTGTCGGCGGCTTTTTCTAGTGCGTGTTGAAAATGGGGTATTGCTTTTTCGGGGCAGCCCATATCTATATAGTTTAATCCGATCACAAAAGAACATTGTATTTCTCTTACAGTGTATGTATCTTTTTCTCGATAACATTGTATCGCCTGTGCGATATGGTGCATAGACATGTGGGTTTGTTTCATGTGGTAATAGATTTCAGCCATCTTGTAATTGAACTCGGCCCGTTCAATATCGTCACTGACAAGAGACAGCTTTTTTTCTGCCCGTTTATAGAAGGTAATCGCATTTAGGTATTCATAGTTTTCAAATTCATACATGCCGTAGAAAAAATTGAAGTAATACTCGAGTAATCCTGTTAATTTCTCTTGGTCCCTTTTGATCTTCATTGCGAGCTCCTTGAAGTTAGCCCGCTCTTTCCCATTTTCTAAAGGATTCAAGTAATCAAGCATTAATTTATGTCTGAACTCCATGAGTGAGAAATACAATAATAAATCTTGATTTTCTTCCATATGATCAAGCATTGATTTGATTTCCTCTTTATATGCTTCGGCGTCCGGTACGTTAAATCTTTGAATATGATAATACCATTCATTGATTTTCAAACCGACGTGAGAAGAAAGCACTTTCTCCATCAGCCCCTACCCCTTCCTCTATTTTCCCTATAATGACATATATTATCATTTTATGAACCATTCGACACCGAAAAGAAACCGCAAAAAAGCCCTATAAAGGGCCCTGTGAATGATAAGATAAAAAGACTTCTATTCATAAATAAGCACCCAGTATTCCGCCCCAGGTTCTCCTTCTTCTACAACAGCCTTCCAGCCTCTTTTTTGATAAAAAGATAAAGCTTTGTGATTTTCGGAGACACATTTGAGGGTGACCGGTGTTCCCAAAACTTTTATCGCTTGTTTGAGCAGCAGATCGCCAGCCCCTTGACCAGCAGCTTCAGGATGTACAAACAAGAGATGAATAAAACGATCTGGTACATATAGAGAAATGAATCCAAGGATTTTATTGTTCTCCTCAGCTAAGAAAATTTGCTCTTCCTGCGTATCTTGATCAAAATCTTGCAGATTGAGTTCTTCTGGATTGAGCCAGTGAAAGCTCTGGCGCCGTGATTCTAAATAAATTTGCCTTAATTGTGGATAATCGATCGTTTTTGCTTCTCGAATGAGCAATAGAATTCCCCCGTTTTTATTGAAATGTGAAGCAGCATTATTTAACTCGACACTTCTCCTGCTTTTCTACCAAGTTTCATTGATAACTGAACGCCAATCATTAACGAGACGATGACAAGCATTGCCACAATGGAAGCATAAAAATGTCCGCTTAGATCGAAAACCAAGCCAATGAAAAACGGACCGAATCCACCCACGATGTACCCGCCCATCTGCGACATCGCGGACCATGTTCCGGCTTCCTCCGGAGTGCTCGTCTCCATAATCGGAAGCATAAGCGCTAAAGGAAATAATCCACCTGCACCCATACCTAGGAAAATGACGGCTGGCAAGATCGGCATTGGCAGAAGAAGAAAGATAAGTCCAATGAGTTCAGACAGACTGCATAAGATGAGAAATAATTTCGGTTTTCCTAATCGAGTAACGACCGCTGGAACGAGTAGTGCCACCGGTATCTGAATGAGTGTAAATATGGTCAATAGCATAGCAGCATATTGCGGACTGTTTCCAAAGCTAAGTGCAATCGGTGAAATCCATGCCGTCAAAGAATAAAACATACTGGACATAAAACCAAAGAACAAGGTGAATTGAATGGCCTTTTTATTTCTCAGCGGCAATTTTAACGGCAAGGTTACATGATCACTCTGCTCATTTTTGAGAACTAAACCGACCCATAGAATAAGGGCAATCACCCCTAGAATAGCCCAGCAGGACAATGCAAACGTAAGGTGATGCTGGCTGCGTAAATAAATTGGAATGGTAAAGCCGGAAGCGAGCGCTGCACCTATCGTCATCGAAATTGAATACACACTGACAATACCAGGATTTCTCGGGAAATATTTTTTAATAAAACTAGACAATAAAGGACCCGCGAAGCTAATCCCTACCCCTCCTGCAAACGCAGTCATGAGCAGGATAGCAACCGATTGGCTTGTACCACGCAGTGCGGTGGCAATCGTGATAAGAAGAATCGAGAAAAACAGCGTTCTCTCTAAACCAAACCGCCGGCTGAGTATCGTCGCAACAGGAGCAAATATTCCCATACAAAGAACAGGCAAAGTGGTCAAAAGACTTGCTGTCAGTGCGTTTACGCCAAGCTCTGATTGGATCATGCTCATCATGGAAGCCACGGAAGTAATGATCGGACGTAAGTTTAATGCCGCTAAAAATAAAGCGGCTAAATAATATATTTTTTTCATCAATACCCTTCTTTCTCTCTCATCTTGTTAAGGTTACTTTGAGTATAAATCTGCTGCATTCATTGATCAATACAATAATTCGTATTATGATGATAGGAGAAAACTATCATTTACGAAAGGAAGATATATGGATACCCGGCATATTACCTATTTTATGGCTGTATTCAATCATTTGCATTTTACAAAGGCTGCTGAGCAGCTAGGCATATCACAGCCTACACTTAGCCAGCAAATTCGACTGCTTGAAGCAGAAGTTGGGATGCCGCTCTTTGATCGTATCGAAAAAAAAGTCGTTGCTACCGAAGCTGGTTCGCTGCTTTATCAATATGGCATGAAAATGCTTCAAGCTGAAAGAGATGCAAAAAATGCGATGAAAGAACTATTATCAGAAAAACGAGGAACCGTTCGTCTCGCAGTACTCCCATCCGATCTTGATTTTCAGCTGGTTCCACTTTTTGTAGAATTTAAAACCCTTTATCCCGAAACCAATCTGAAGGCATATTCAAATATCTTCGTTCGTGAAGAAGTCCTTTCACATAAAGTAGACCTCGCCATCGGACTGCGAGGGCCTGCGGATAAGCGTCTCGTTCAAATTCCACTTGGAAGTGAGCCTTACGAATTATTTGTTCATTCAGAAAGTGATTTGGCTCAAAAAAGTGAAGTGACATTAAAAGAGCTGGCTCAGCATGCGTTGGTCATGTATCCAAAGGGATATCTAGGAAGGGATTTAGTAGATGACGTATGTAAAGAACAGGGTGTTGAACTGGACACTGCCATGGAGGTTGGGTCCGCTTCTTCGCTATTGCAGCTGGTTGAAGCGGGAATCGGCGCAACCATTCAGCCAAGAGGATTACTAAAACAACATTCGACGTGGCCCAATATTGTTTCGATTCCTATTGCTGAGCCAGCACCTGTCCGTCACTTGGAATTAATTTATTATGCAGATCGATTTGTCAGCAAAGCACAACAGCAGCTATCTGAATGGCTGATAGACTTTTTCAAATCAAGAACAAACTAAAAAAAGTGAGGTAAACACATGAAGAATGCAAACAGCATATTTACAAGAACAAACCGGGTTGTTATTCGCCAATTTGACAGGCAGGATATTGAAGCATTTTATCAATACCGAGCAAATCCCTCTATTGCAAAATTTCAATCCTGGGAAAACTACACGTACGAAGATGCTGAATCATTTGTTCAACATCAAATGACACAAAAACCTAATCAACCGGGGACGTGGTTTCAATACGCTATTGCCTTATCTGACTCCAATCAACTGATAGGAGATTGCGCCATTCATACGCTTGACAGTGAGCCAAGAATTGTTGAAATAGGTTTTACACTCGCGCCTGAATACCAAGGAATGGGCTATATTCATGAAGCTCTCAGTTCAATTTTCGAATATATTTTTATGACACTGAACAAACATAAAATCATTGCCTTTACCGATGTGCGCAACGAAAAATCCATTCGAGTGCTGGAACGTTTAGAAATGAGACGCGAAGGACATTTGCTGCAAAATTATATGTCGAAGGGGCATTGGGTCGATGAATATCAATATGCCATGCTTCAATCAGAGTGGGCCGCTAAGCACCATTAAACAATTATTTTTTATTCAAAATTCCTAAATAAGCGCTCCATGGACCCACATCGGCTCGATATCGTTCCGCCATGACCCGAACAATCTGGGACATATGTGTGAAGTCATGGACAACCCACGCAGAAAGTAATTCGCTCACTTGCACGACCCCAAACTCCGGATGGACGCCCTTTTTTTCTAGATCAAGGCGTGAATGTGTCATACGCTGAATATATGCCACATTCTCCATCCGCACATGCTGAAACTCAGATAGTGCTTGCTCTATCTGTCTTTCAGATTGGTTCAAATGAGAGTATCGGTCAAACGCAGGAAATGGTGTATTCTCTCCATCAGCAAGAATCACATTTAATCGAGGAATCCAATTGAATTTTTCTGCTTCAATCAAATGCTCAATGACTTCAATCGGATTCCACGTCCCCTCCCCTTCACGGCTGTGAAGCCAATCCTTCGATAAACCCGACAAAAGACTTTCTAACGTGTGAGGAGTTCGACTCAACATATCTAAAGCTTCATTTAAATTGAAATTCATATGGTTGCTCCTTTCTCAATTTTTCTTAATTCTAATGTTTTTTGAATAGATTGCAACTCATACTTCAACAGATAAAGGCGTTTTTGATCAACCTTCTATATACAAATAGAACTTTTCTATAACGATCACCATGCTTTCTTTTTTTATAATAGAAAAAAAAAGAAATGTGGTGGTGTATATGTCTACAACGATCGGAATTATGGGCGGGATGGGCCCTTTAGCAACGATTGATCTGATGAAAAAAATCATTTCTCATACTCCAGCGATAAAAGATCAGGATCATCTCCACGTGATTGCTGATAATTATCCGCAAATTCCTGATAGAACCAACGCCATATTTGGGAAAGGCGAAGATCCTACAGAATATATGATTGCATCAGCTAAAAGATTAGAACGCGCAGGAGCGGACTTTATTCTGATTGCATGCAATACCGCTCACTTCTTTTTAGAAAATGTACAACAATCCACTCATATCCCTATTATGAATATGCCACTAGAAACCGCAAAGCACCTGAACAAACATCACTATACGTCTGTGGGCTTACTATGTACTGATGGCACATTAAAAACTAAGCTCTACCAAAAGGCTTGTGCTCATCACAAGATTGACGTCATGACCCCAAGTGAAGAGCTTCAGAAAAACGTCATGAATGGGATATATGCAGTGAAAGCTGGGAAATTGAGTAAAGGCGAAAGTGAATTGGCGTTAGCTGCAGAAATTTTAATCAATCAAGGGGCAGAAGCCATCATTGCCGGCTGCACAGAAATCCCTTTAGTCCTAAGGTCAACTAAAGATGTGAAAGTGATTGACCCTACTGTCATTTTGGCGAAAGAAGCTGTAAAATTAGTGTATGAGCTTGAAAAACTCAACATTTAAAGAACGTCATATAAGGGGATAACATGAATATTGAGAATATAGAAGCGTTTATTTATGTATGCCAGCTAGGCAGTATCAATAAAGCTGCGGAAGCACTGTATTTAACCCAGCCTTCTGTTTCGGCACGTATTCAATCGTTAGAAAAGGAATTAGACCTGAAATTATTTGATAGACAGAGAAATAAACTATCTCTGACGGAAAAAGGTGAACAGTTTTACCCGCATGCCAAAAAGATTCTCCATTCTTATCAAGAAGCAAAGCATAGTCTCAAACAAACGATGATCCCTTATGAATTGACAATTGGATGCGCATCCTCTATTTCCAATAATCTATTGCCTAACATATTGCCAGCCCTAAAAGAAAAATATGAAAACCTGAAAGTAAAAATTGTAACAGGGCATTCAAAGGATGTTGTACAAAAAGTGATTAACAATCAAGTAGACTTTGGCATTGTCAGGACTGAAACACATCCTCAAATTGAATCGATTCCTATTTTCAGCGATCCGATTGGGCTGTTCGTCCCAACTCATCATCCGCTTGCCAGCCTTGACAATATCAATATGAAAGAACTAGAAGAACAGCCTTTTATTTTCTTTGACTACGGGTCATTTGATTGGTTGATGCTTCACCGATTATTTCAAAAAAACAACATCACACCCAACATTTCCATTGAGGTTGATCATATGGAAACCGCAAAAAATTTAGTGCTACAAGGAATGGGGCTATCGTTTCTACCTCATCATTGTGTTAGAAATGAAGTAGAACAAGGAACATTAAAACAAATTTCAATCGATCCATCCATCAATTTCAATATCAATATCGAGTTCATTTATAAAAAAGGAAAATCAAAATCCGTTTTCATTGATCAACTCAAACAGTTTTTTCATGAATTAAATTAAAAAAGCCCTTTTTAGGGCTTTTTTTGGATTCATTCTGATTGATTAACTTTCGTTTGCTAACATGTATGCTGCAGCTTCATGCATATCTTTCAATCCTGATCTCTGTGCGTACTCGGCCACAGTGATCGCACTTGTAGTCAGAAGTTCTATTATATGTTCATCCATTCCTGGCCAAGTTCTCCCGCCTGCTTTTTCATACGCATGGATAAGTTTTGTTAATCCTTCTTTCCCAAAGAGAAGTTGATGCGACAAAAAGTCTGCAGATACATCACCAACCCCCACTTCAGTCCAATCAATCACACCCGTCACACTTTGATTTTCATCAATCAGAATGTGGCCAGGATGTAAATCTCCATGCTTCACCCCCACGAAAGGCGGCCATAAAGAATCTTTATCAAGCCATGCTTGCCAGCGCTCCCATAAACCGCTGTTAATGGTGTATTGCGATTTGACACGTTCCATTCGCTGTTTCATTGATGCACTTAATTCATGAGCACTGAGCATCTCCACACCGATCGTTTTAAAAGGCTGTTGATCTAAGGAATGTACATTCGCTAGAACTCTTCCTAATGATTCGTAATAGGCTTGCGGTACATTCGTTTGGTCAAAACTCCACACATACGATTGCTTCTCCACATCAATACTAGCCGCCGGTACCCCCTCTAATTGTTTATAAGCAATCAGACTTTCTGTAAAGATAGACCACTTAGGGACCTGAAAGTGAACCTGCTTACTCATATGATCTAATGTCTTTTTTTCTTGTAAGGTATGTTTCATTGATTCAGGTCTGCGAGGCACTCTTAATTAATATCCATTGATGACCATGAAAATCTTCGACATGTGCGACACGGAAATCAACACCTGATTCATTTATTTTCATGGTATTCTCTAAAATCTCTAATCCGTGATGTTTGGCTAACTGCTTTAATTCCAGTCTATTCATATCCATTCCTCCAATTGCTCATTTGGTCATGATCAATAGGCATCAAGAATATCATCACAAAAAACCACAAACAGACTACTTTATGTGGTCAGAGTAAACAAAGCTAGACTTATACCTTTCTTTGTATTATAAAAACATACAAAAAAAGACAGAACAATTATCTGCCTGTCTTCTAGTAAATTTGCATACTTTCCCGCTGAAGATCATTAAAAATGTGCAGACTACCCCGTTTACTCCGTTTGATGAAAACAGAGCCTTTGAACATATGAAATTACTGATTGTTCAAAGTTTGCTGACGTAATCTTCCTGCATGCATCATCTTTAACCATCCTCCTCTTTGTTATATAAAGTTACTATACTTTATTTAAATATGCCTTTCAATAACATTACAAAAAGAAGAATTTAAAATCATCAGACACATCATTAAATTACATAAAGTGAAATAATTGGATTTTCCTTGTTATGATATGGTTATTGATTCTTTTGTCTAATAAATTTATTAAACTCAAATGTAGCTAGGTCATTTAAAGGGAGAATTGATATGACTCATTTAGAATTCGCATTCGGCTTGCTTCCAGTCAGTATGATCATCGCTTCTTTTATCGTCACATTGATTGTACAAAAGGTTTATTTCATGCCAGTTGTGAGCTTTATCATTTTGCTCATCCTGATATTTACACTTTTTAATATCTCCTTCTTAGGGTGGTCAGTTGTTTACACTTTAGGCTCATTCATTGCTTCATATATAGCATTATTCATCATGAAAACCTTAAATAAAAAGAGGTCTTAAACTACATTTTTAAAAGCCCTTTGAGGGCTTTTATTCTTTCACTATCATTTTTTCACTGGATGAATGTCTTCTCCCAAAAGAACGGTAAGAGACTCTCCACTCTTTTCTAGAAACTCAGCAATTTCTTGCAGCTCTTTATTGATACGGTCATTCCTTGGCATATCTGGATTTAACAAAAGAATGGAGTGAACAGTCGTGGCTGCTTCGTACAAGACATTTTGATCTTTTATCTGTTTGATGCATTTTTTCATTCGATCGAAAAACCATTCAATCTCTTCAATGTCTTCCATCGGATAATGTGCCATTTTAAAGAGATTTTGCTGACGAAGGTCTCCTCTCTCAAATATGAGTTCAAGCTCTTCTCTACTTATATATAATTCAGAAGATTCATCATCAATCTCTACTACCTCGACCATCGCGTCTTCAGCTGTATATAACTTCTCAATAAAATCATCGAAAGTATCCGCCAGCTTAAAATCGACTCCCATTTCTAAATCAAAATAGTGAATAGGCGGGTGTTCCTTCGTTTTTCGATAATCCATTGCGATCCATGTATCTTCCTCTCCGCTGATGATCACAAGTCCCTCCGGCAGCTCCAATTCATCACTTAACTGGGAACTATTCATGATGCCATCATCTTTGGCGATTCCTCTTAGATGGTCAAATTGAACATGATCCTCAGCCCATGAATTCGGTTGTTCCGTTGGAAACGCATTACGAACTGTAAAGCCACCATTCCATTCTAAGATGAGCTTTTTATATGTATCAGGTAAAGCGACACCAAGTCTTCCCTCTGCTTCACGAATTTTTTCCTCATCTATCTTTTCTAACGTGAAAGGACTCGCTTCTTCTTTCTCCCAAAAAGGTTTCAAAGTGGATGCCTCCCTATATCTATTGAGATAAGTATAACATTGACCAACTATTCATTTGCCATTCTACTTCATAAAAAAACAGACTATTAAAGTCTGTTTTAATCTTGTCTATACGTTTTCAGAGGTTGTATTTCGATCAATGATAGTCGTATTTCGATTTGATTTTTGTTGTTCCTCCATTGTTGTATTCCGAATTGATTTTGTTTCAATGATTTTCAAAATTTCTGCTGTTGAAACACTTAACAATACAATGGATACAATGACTAGTAATTTTTTAATAATCATACAGACACTCTCCTTTTTGAATATCATTTTGAGCTTTAAGAGCCTTTCTGTAATATTCGGCAGCTTTTTCAAAGTCCCCTTTTTTTTCAGAAGATAATCCTATACTTTGAGCAAATGCCTCGACATAGACATATAGTTGCTTTTCCTCAAAATAATCTAGCACTTCTTGAATGGCTTTCTCATTAGCATTTATACAAATCGCTTTTAAAGCTTTAAATAACATCAAACACAACGAATCATTTCTCTCTAAGGAGCACTTAAGACCATCTTCTACGAGTGGAGCGGCTTCATCATGTTGACTAGACTTATACAACGACCAACTTAAACTAAATAGGGTGATTGGTTTTATATCAATACTTCGTGGTGTAATAATGTCTAAAACTTCTCTGTAGCGTATGATTGCTTCAGTGTACTTTTGTTGTCGATCATATGTATTCGCTATGTTCAATAGAATTTTAGCAATTAACATATTATCGGCGAGCTCTTCTGCTATAGAAAAAGCTGTATTTAGATGCTCTAATGACTTGTCATATCGCTTGAAATCATCATAATTTCCTGCAATAACAATCAAGCTTTGTATTTGGCGAACTTTATATTGTTCATGCTGCTTATAGATGTCTAAGGCCTTTATAATATGATGCATAGAAACATGAGTTTGTTTCATAATATAGTAGGCTTCAGCCACCTTGAAGTGAAACTCCGCTTGCTCAATATCATCGACAACCAATGCGAGCTGCCTTTCAGCGATTTTGTAATATTGAATAGCCTGTACATATTCTTTCTTACTAAATTCATGCATTCCTCTAAAAAAGGCATTGTAATATTGCAACATACCCGAAAGTTGATGATTAGAATTCTCAATTTTATCAACCAAATCAGAAACAGAAGGCGATCGTTTTTCTGAAGGTTTAATATAATCGAGCATAAGCTGATGTCGAAAACACATTAATTGATAATAAATGAGTAGGTCTTGATCCTCTTCCATTCGCTCAATTTCTCGTTCGACTTCAGCTTTCAAAATCTCTGCATCAGGTACACTGAATTGCCGAATCATTTTATACCATTCATTTATTTTCACACCTACATGTGAAGAAAGAACTTTCTCCATCCCTTATTCCCCTTCCACTGAACTCCCTTATATGACATTTATTATCACATACAAGAATTTACAAAGCACCGAAAAGAAACCGCAAAAAGAACAAATATAGCCTCAGTAAACCTTTGGAACATTTTCATTCTCATCACAAAACAAAAAGGCAGACTCATTTCAGTCTGCCTTCATCTTCTAGATTTCCATGAGCATACCTTTTGTCTTCAGGTAATTGGCATTGAATCATTTAACCACTCGTCACAATGTTCAATAAGCCACCTCAAATATTCCACATATTGACCCACGTGATAGCCATCACAAACAGCATGATGTACTTGAATCGCAACGGGCAAAATGATTTTCCCTTCTTCCACTTTAAATTTGCCTATCGTAAATATTGGCAGTAAATAAATCTCTTTTGTAGATACATTAAGGTTAAAAGAAGTAAAATCAATCCAAGGCAGGCTTGAAATATTGAACATGTTCTCTGGCATATGAGGTTTCGGAAATAGGTTGCTGCTTTTGCTAAATGTTTCAATGTCGGCTACACAGCTTTTATAAAACTGAGCAAAGTTTTCGTCATAAGGCGTCCAAATACTTGAAAATGTCTTTGTTTCTTTATTTAGAATCGTATAACTAGAGTGGAGAAGATCCCAGTGACCAAGTTCATCGTTCACTAGATCCATCCGAAACTCCGGTATTTTTTGCACAGCCCTTGCTAACAAATAAATTTGCACAGGATATACTTTTAGATTTTTTTCTTTTAATATTGCATGTAATTTCGTAATGTCTAGATCGATCACTAGGCTATATGAGCATCGGGTTACCTTCGTATAATGATGGAAGTGTTCTTTTCTCGGATAATTTTCATCTATTTGTTTAAACATTTTTATCTCCTCCTGAATGTAATTTCTTGTATTCAGGAGGAGACTTTATCTGTTTTCACCAACACAATCATCCTTTCAAGATATATATTATGTTTCTGTCCATTCAGAGATTTACCTACGATAAAACCTGCAACAACTCTTCGTAAGTCATCTTGCCTAACGTGAACTTTTCTAGTGCTATATATGTTTTCTCCGCTGAGGTATTCATTCTATTATGACATTCATTCACTAACTCATGTTCATTTGGTAATGGCTCATGTATATGTTCTTTTTTTCGAAATGCTTCATAGTATCTTATACCAAATATTCTCTGGGACAACGCATTGATGTGAATACCGTCCGGATTAGGTGCAAGGCCTTTGGCAGTAACATAATAACTATTTTCATGATGATGTGCATATTTTTTTAGTTCTTCATTAATCAGTTGATATTCCACACATCCTGCGCCAAATGCCGTCTTTCCCAAGAAATCGCCCAAACCTCCTATTACAAGCGGAATGTTAGGTACGGATAATTCAGTTCTTAGTTCATTAAATAATCCTAGTAATTTTTCATAGTATTCTTTGTATTTCCCATCTTGGCTGTCACTTTCTCCTTGATGCCATAATATCCCTGCCAATTCGCTATTTTCCTTTGCAAATTTAGCTTCACTTATTGCATGACGAAATAATGCTCCATCCGGTGACCACTCATCAATGGAACTGCCACCCTCTGCACAAGGAATAAGGCCAATCTTCTCTCCTTCATGATCCTTACACCAAGCCTCCGCAAAGGAAGCCGCTAGTCCTATGCCAGCTACCGGCCTATCAAAATGAATGGGCTCAGTCATCATTTGCCATCTACCATTTCGCAGCATCATGATTCTTTCATTATAAATCGGAGGCACTTCATGTTTGAAGCCGCGCCCCGCCATATTTGATTGTCCAATTAGTAAAAATGACTTCATATCTTTCTCCCCTCTCTTTATTTTTCATATTTGTCTATTTTTATTGAAAGAATAGTAAACAGAAATTACTTAGTGTAAGATCCTGATGCTTCTATCAATCAGGAGGATCGACTATGGATCAATCCACTTAAACCATTTCAACAAGAAGAAATATCTCGTCCATGTTGTCACATTGGCTTATGTTAAGTTTGTGAAAAAATCAAATTGATGTATAATACAATTGATGTATGATGCATGAATTGTAGGAGGGTGACCTTTTGAAAAGAGAAGATGCCTTAAAACTAAGAACAGATATTAAGAAAATGATTATATTAACTGGGGTTTTCGAATCTCAAAATTTGCCGAATGGACCATTTGAAAAACCTCTACCAACTTCTCAAATGATGGCGTTAGAGGAACTAGAGGTGGAAAAATTAACTGTTTGGCAACTATCCAATAAACTTAGATTAGAGACTTCAACTGTAAGTAGATTGGTAGATAAGTTAGTAAAAATGGGGCTTGTTTATCGTGAAGTAAATGAAAAAAATAGAAGAGAACTTTTTCTGCACCTCACAGAAAAAGGGCACATTACTGTTAATCGCTTAAGAGAACAATCCCTTACATTTTATCAACGTATCCTTAATAATTTATCAGAATCAGAACAAAAAATAGTTGTGGATGGTTTTGAATTATTTATTGATTCTATTTCTAAGTCTTTTGATTAGAGTGAGGTAAATCATAACCTTTGGAGGATAAAATGAGTTTGGATTTTGAACGTCCTATTATTGAACTAAAAGAGAAATTTGATGAATTAAAGAAAATGATGAAAGAAAATAATGTAGATTTATCGTCAGAAATTCATTTATTAGAAAAACGTTTAAATAAAATGCAAGATGAAATTTATTCTAATCTTACACCTTTTCAACGAGTTCAAATTGCAAGGCTACGTAACCGGCCCACGACATTGGATTATATACCTTTATTGTTTACAAACTTTTTCGAACTTCATGGTGATCGATTATATGGTGATGATAAAGCAATGATAGGTGGTATTGCAAAATTTAAAGGAATGCCCGTTACGGTTATTGGTCATCAAAGAGGTAGAAGTACAAAGGAAAATATAGAAAGAAATTTTGGAATGGCTCATCCAGAAGGATATAGAAAAGCGCTAAGACTGATGAAACAAGCTGATAAATTTAATCGCCCTATTATTACATTTATTGATACAATAGGCGCCTATCCAGGGAAAGGGTCTGAAGAACGTGGAATTTCTGAAGCAATAGCTCGAAATCTATTGGAAATGGCTACGCTTAAAGTGCCAATTGTTTGTATTGTAATTGGAGAGGCATCAAGTGGTGGAGCTCTTGGCATTAGTGTCGGTAACCATATCCATATGTTAGAGTATTCATGGTACTCGGTCATTTCGCCAGAAGGAGCAGCATCTATCCTATGGAAGGATGCTAAGTATGCTCCAGAAGCTGCTGAACATATGAAAATTTCAGCAAAAGATTTAAAACAGTTAGGAATTATTGATGAAATCATTCCTGAAATAAAAGGTGGAGCACAAAATGATATAAAATCACAGGCGAAAATGATTGAATCTGTCATCGAATCATCTCTAAAACAATTGATACCATTATCCTCGGAAGAGCTTATACAACAGCGATATGAAAAGTATAGACAAATAGAGAATTATAAATGAAAATATTATTACATTTAGGAGGATTCTCGCAAAAAATACTAAATATTTTGTAAGAATCCTCTTAAACTGGATATGCTGATACTATTAAAAGATGTGTGATTAGTATGGAAAGGAAAATTTGTTCAACGGATTATCTTCCATCAATACTTTGAAACGTCGTTATCCCCCTACGAGATGGCAGGCCAAGCCGTCATATATCCCTATACTTTGTTTCTGGTTCTTTTATTGTCTAGTGACTCTTTCACATCAAAATTACCTATTTCAACAACCACGATTCATAATGGTCGCACTCCTTAAATACTATTCAAAAAAGAGCTGGACATGCTAGTGCTAAAACACCCTCAGATAGGATTACTCTACCTTTTTTAAGGAAGAATCATTAACATTTGCATCAGCATTCTGCTCTTCAATAATTTTGACCTCCTTCTCATTTCCACAAAGATACTGCTACATAAATTTTTCTCGCTTCATAAAGAAAACTATTTTAATTACACACCAAAAAATCATAACTTTATAAAATTTTTCAGAGAACACATAAAATCAAACAAATTATAAAACATATTAATATTTTTCCTTTACAACTGACTTCAAGTCAATTATAATTGACCACAAGTCATCAATAAGTGACCTTTGGTCAAAAACAAGGAGGAATGACAAATGAGTAAAAAAGTTGCTCTTATCACAGGTGCATCAGCAGGTATTGGAAAGTCCACAGCAATTGAATTAAATAAGAAAGGTTTCATTGTTTATGGTGCTGCTCGTCGAAAAGAAATGATGGAAGACCTCATCTCTCAAGGAATTAGCACCATTTCTCTTGATGTCACTGATGAAGAGTCTATGGTAAACTGTGTACGTGAGATTTTGGACAAAGAAGGAAGAATTGATGTGCTTGTCAATAATGCGGGCTACGGCTCATATGGTGCAGTGGAAGATGTATCTATGGAAGAAGCTCGAAGACAAGTAGAAGTGAACTTGTTTGGACTTGCCAGAATGACGCAGCTTGTTCTGCCTAGTATGAGAAAAAACAATTATGGAAAGATCGTCAATATTTCTTCTATGGGTGGTAAAGTGTGGACATCGTTTGGTGCATGGTATCACGCTACAAAATTTGCAGTTGAAGGTTTTTCTGATTGCTTACGATTAGAAGTTGAACCATTTGGTATTGATGTCATTGTTGTGGAACCTGGCGGTATTGCAACCGACTGGGGAGTCATTGCAGCAGAAAAACTTAGAACTGCTTCTACAAAAGGAGCTTATAAAGAAGCTGCCAACAAATCTGCAGACAACATGGTAAAGACTTATTCAGGAAGTAATTTAACAAAACCAGAAGTCATTGCAAATACAATTGTGAAAGCTGTCACTGTAACGAAACCTAAAACGCGCTATTTGGTTGGGTTTGGTGCTAAACCTATGGTGTTTATGAAGAATCTTCTTGGTGATCGTACGTTTGACAAGATCATTAAAAGATTCAGCTAATCACTTGCTTCCTTATATATCACTTTGTCTGACTCCAAATCAAGATTACCTTTGAAATGGAGGTTGAAACATAATGAAAAGAGCGATGACAGATGAAGCAAAGGCTCTAAGAGCTCAAGCGATTTTAGATAAAGCAGCAGAGCTTTTTGAGACAAACGAATATAACCAAATTAAAATGTCAGATATCGCCAAAGAAACGAAGCTGTCTAAAGGCATATTGTTTGTTTATTTCAAAACAAAAGAAGCTCTGTTCTTCCAGCTATTATGCCGGGAATATGTAAAGAGACTAGAGCGATTCATTGAAATTATTTCTGAAACACAAATTAAAAACCTTCAAGATATCAAACATCTTTTTCTGAAGGAACTGGAAGAAATCATTGATAAAAATCCTATGTACATCAGATTAGAAGCAATTCGAACTTCTGTGTTGGAAAGAAACGTAGACTCTGACACCATGCTTCAATCAAAAATGATGTTATTTGAAAAACTAGCAGAAATGACAGACTTACTTTGTCAAAATGATGTGATCAATGAGGCGCAAGTGATGGATATTTTTCAAGCTGAAGCAGCAATTATCACAGGATGCAAACTCACTGCCACCTTACCTGATGAAGTCATTAATATTCTTGAAAATCATAATATGCAAGAATTCAAAAGGGATTTTAAAACAGATGTGATGAGTACAATGTCTTTTTATCTTGATGGTTATTTACAAACACTCGAGCCTCAAAAATAGTTATTTTTGAGGCTCATTCTTTATTGAAAGAAACTGAAAAATCACTTAAGCTATTAGGAAATTTAGAAGCATTAATAGTCACAAATAAAACGATCGCTGAAAAAGTGGACCACATTAATCATGAATTTGCTAATAGTTTTAAAGACAACTTAGCTTCACAGATTGATATCGGTGCATCTGTAGAATTAGTTGCAGATAGTAGTAGAGAACATAAAATAACTAACAAACATATTGCACATAAAGCACTCCACTTCTCGAATATGATTGAAAACTCAAAACAATTAATTAACCAGATAAATCAAAAGGCAATTAGTGTGAGGGTGCTAAATGAAGAAGGCATCAAACATATTCAAACATTAGACTATTCGTTTAATAATAATATGATAGAAACTTCAAATCTTAAACAAGCTGTAGATGAATTAAAAATCAGAGCAGAGGAAATCAGTAAAATTATTGATGTTATCAAGGGAGTTGCCGAAATTCGTCCCCAATCAAAATAAACAGAACAAATATTCGTTGTCAAAAAAACAAAAAACCCTTGCTAAGCAAGGGTTTCAACGATGATTCCGACTGGGCTCGAACCAGCGACCTCTACCCTGTCAAGGTAGATATATGGAATCCTGTGATGATCAGCGATATCCTCTATTCACTCATAAACCTTGATACACAAGCTTTCTTTATCCTTCTGTATCCTCTTGTGTTCCTTCGTATTTTTTAAAAACTAAAAATTTTGTTACCTTTTTTGTTACCTTTTTATGCGCCTGTTTTAAACCTATGCCTGCCTATAAATTTAAGCTTTATCACCATTAATATATTTCACTAACATAGCTGCTGCGTACATAAAGAATGCAGCGATTAAACCATTTACCATACTCCCAAAAATGACAATCAACATCTGTCCTGCATAATCTGCCCATGTCTTATCTGGAAATACAGCAATGTTCCATATACTCACCAGCATATAGAATCCAGTCACAATGATAAACGTCCAAACAACTAACTTTGATTTGAGCATTTACTGACAATCCCCCAACATCCATTTTCTTCTATGATAACATGGGTTCTTTTCAAATCCTCAATTAATTCATCGTAATCCATATTCTTAGCTCCATCTAACTGAGGTTCTAATCCCTTCTTATCTTGTTATCCTTTCAAAACGTATATGAGCAATACACTGAATTGGTTTCTTCGTATGTTGAAAAATGTTCTTGTTCCAAATAATCTTCAAATCCCAAAGCAGCTTTAACTATATTTTTACTCTTAAACAACATATCTCTTTGAATATCATCATCCCTCATGCCTGAAATATCGTTCATAAACATTGCGTGTAATTTAAATCTATTTTTCTCATATTCAAATCTAAGAACCTTCACTTGTATCCCCTATTTTCTTTTCCATAATTATACACAAAATTTGAGCGAACTGAAAAGAATACCGTAGCTTAAAACGGCAGTATTCCAAATGTGGAATTTCCCACTATAGGTTTAATCGATAGTTAATTCATAGACTCCCTAAGTTCAATTTAGGCAACTTAATACCCTTATTGAAAATGAGTGTATTCTTCAACATATCGCCAAAATTTACGATGAGTAAACTGGATATAGATAAAACTGAACAGGGGACAAGCTAAACAATTTCAATATCGTTCTTTTTCTCACCTCTTGCAAGGATTAGCAAGTCCTTAAAATAATTAACTGTTGCTTTGCTGAAACTGTCCATTATTACTGCCCAGGAAAACATTAGACAAATAATTACAGGAACTATGTATATCATTGCAATAGTTGTAGCAATATCTAAATTGGTTGCATTAGGGGCGAATTCTATGTTCCTGAGAATGGTACCAATTGCGGCAGCGATAATTGTTGACATTGCTCCAATAAAGAAGAAGAATCTTTTTTGGTCATTAACATGATTAATCCTATCCATTCTAGCAATAGCATGTGATATATCTTCCGTATCTAATGATTTTAGAATCATCATCTTCTTTTCAAATTCGGTATAATCTTGCCCATCTCTAGGGAAATTCTCTGTTAAGTAAACAATGAGTCCACGTGAACTCAACTCCACCAAATTATGCTTAGTAAACTTCTGTTTTCTCAATTCCTTAATTTCTCTATTTTCCTTCAGTGTGCTTCTCATTTATAGTCACCTCATGGATAATATCGGAAACTGCGCTTGCGATTGAAGTTGTTTTGAGGCTTTTTTAAAAGTCAACAAGACTTTTTCTCTAGCATATAATCATATTGTTGAATAGAATGTTATTTTTAGTCAAAAATGGAAAATACTTTAATGAAAACTACACGATTCGACAAATTACGAACAAATTAAATGTTAATATTAGGATGTCTATTAGCGGTTCAATAGATACATAAATTTGAGAGGGAGTGTCATTTATGAATTTGAAAAAAATCATTGGAAGTGTTTTAGTTACAGGGGCTTTGCTTGTATCTGCTGTCCCAGCTCATGCATCAGATCCAGTAAAACCAGGAGATTTAACACCTATCCGAAACAAACACAAAGGCTATGAGTATAACTGGCTTGGTTATAATAGTCAGGGAATAGCACAAGTTCGTGTTTGGTTTAGAGATGATGATGGAGACTCATATTATAGAACATTCGATTGTATTGATGTTATCAATGGAACATGTTACGTCTACAAATGAGTTTAAACCTACCCCAGATCGGGGTGGGTTTTTGTTTAATCATACCTGTTTTTGTAAAGTTTTTCATCAGCACTTTCTTGCATTGTCTTCCTTGCTTCCGCTATTAATGAGATAGATTTAATCTTTCTTTCATCTAACATAATTTGCTTTACACCCCTTCCACTTTACACAGTTTTATAGTTAATTTATAATACTTCTATTAATTGGAACAGGATGATGAATATGGCACCTAAAATATTTAAAATACATGATTTTTTTATAGAATTCGAACTCAAGCAAATACTGCAGTACTACAATGAAATGGAAAAATACAATCAAAATTCCCTTCAGTCCTATGAAGAATACCTTGATGAAGCTACACAAGGAATGGATAAAGAAGAAGCACAGTATTACGTGGAGAGAAATGATGATAAGCTTTATGATTATGTAATTAGACATCCTCAAATGATACGTAGAACAGTATTTCTGGAGATATACTTTTCATTTGAAAACTATCTTAATTCTAAATGTAATGATCTACAAAAAGAGAAAAACCTCAATCTGAGTTATGAGGATATTCATGGCCATGGAATTAATAGAGCAAAAACTTTTTTAACAAAAGCTTGTTTAATCACTGAGCCATTCAACACTGGTTTATGGCGAGATATTGTAGACTACGGAAAAGTAAGAAATGCTATTGCACATAATCAGTCTATAGTTAAAAAGAAAAAATATTCAAGTATAAAACAGCTTCCTGGATTAAGTGTAGAACACGAGATAGATGAATATACATTTTCCTTTATACTAGAAGAAAACTTCGTTCCAAAATGCATAGATACTATTACTGAGTTTGTAAAGATCCTTAGATGATTTTCTGTTTAGAAAAGCTGTCCTCAATTCTTTTTAAATTTACTTAACTTTGCGGTAACAGCTTTTTTCTCTTTTAATTCCGTCATCCATTCCTGTGGATCTACAAACGAGAATGTATCTCTGCATACATCGACATCTTTAATCACCGACAAAACTTCTTCAATCTCATCTTTATATTCCTCAACAATGTGATCAACTGTTTCTTTTACTTCTTCACTTGGTTCATAAAACGGGGTCTGATCTATGATTGGCCAATAGAAGAAACAGGCGTTACCAAGATACGGTTTCATGATCTAAGACACACTTGTGCAACTATCTTATTATTGAATGGTGCACCTGTTAAAGCAGTGAGTGAAAGACCGGGACATAAAAGGAACACTTCAAACATATATGTACTACCTTCAACAAGCCAACAGATTGCTGATCAAATGGATGGAATTTTAAATTGACCACACTTTATTTCAGTGTGGTTTTTATTTTGGTAATGTTACCTTTTTGTTTTAAGAAATACAAAAGCCACTCTCGATTATCTCAAGAATGGCTCTGTATCAACGTCTTTTTATATGATTCCGACTGGGCTCGAACCAGCGACCTCTACCCTGTCAAGGTAGCGCTCTCCCAGCTGAGCTACGGAATCGGGTTATGTATCAGTTCTGGGCTTTCTGTTACTGACAGTCTCTATTATATAACCATCATATTAAGCCGTCAATGGTTTTGTTCAAAAAAGGTCAAAAAGCCGGCTGCTGTGCCGGCTTTTTTCTCTCCTTCTTTATGATTGGTTCACAAGGACGGGCTTTAGTTGATCGAGTGCTTGTTTGAAGTCGCGTTTGAGGTCTTCTCCGTTTTCAACTCCGACACTTAAACGAAGCAGCCCATCTGTAATCCCTCTTTTTTCTCTTTCTTCTTTTGGCATAGCCGCATGTGACATTTTAGCTGGATACGACAGAATGGATTCAACGGCGCCGAGGCTGACGGCGAATACAGGTAATGTGACGGCATCCACCAATTCTTTGACAGCCGCTTGGTTTTCTAGTTCAAATGAGAGAACGGCTCCTGCTCCGCTTGCTTGCTTGCGCTGAATGTGTGCCCCAGGATGATCGTCTAAGCCTGGATAGTATACTTTTTTCACCGCAGGATGTTCTTTTAGAAATGAAGCTAGTTCGAAGGCCGTTTGGCTTGCTTTTTCTAATCTCACCTGAAGGGTTTTTAACCCTCTTAACACAAGCCAGCAGTCCTGCACGCCAAGGACCGCACCGAAGGAGTTTTGCAGCGAATAAAGTTCCTCTCCCAGCTTCTCATCTTTCACCACAGCTAAGCCTGACAGCACATCACTATGGCCGCTTAAAAATTTCGTTGCGCTATGCAGAACAACATCAACACCAAGATCCAGCGGACGCTGAAGCGCAGGTGTTAAAAACGTATTATCTAAGAAAGTCAGACAGTCATGCTCTTTCGCAAGCTGTACGACACCTTCAATATCTGTAATGCCTAGTGTTGGGTTGGACGGTGTTTCCATGTAAATGACCTTTGTATTCGATTGAATGCCTCTTTTGACTTCATTCAAATCGGTCATGTCCACGAAGGTATGCTCAATTCCAAATCTTGAAAGAACTTGGGTGATCATTCGGAAAGTCCCGCCGTACACATCTCTTGTGACAAGGACGTGATCTCCCTTTGATAATAGAAGAAAAGCGGTTGAAATGGCTGCCATGCCTGATGCAAAGGCAAGCCCTCTCGTTCCTCCTTCCAGCGCTGCAATCGTATCCTCTAATGCTTGACGTGTCGGAGTTCCCGATCTGGAGTAGTCATATTGGCCAAATTCATCGAAGCTGCTTTGATGAAATGTGGATGCATGCTGAATCGGTACACTGACTGCACCTGTTGAACGGTCTGTTTTAAACGCATTATGAACGAGTTGTGTTTCGAGTGTCCAATCGTGTGTGGTCATTTGGCGTGTACCTCCTCTTTTACTTGTGATAGTGCCTGTTTCAGGTCTGCTTTCAAGTCATCTACATGCTCGATGCCAACAGAGAAACGGAGCAGCTTGTTACATACACCGTTTGCAATGCGAATCTCTTCTGGAATATCCATGTGCGTTTGTGTTGCAGGATACGTAATGAAGCTTTCGACTCCGCCAAGGCTTTCAGCAAAACAAATCGTTTTCAGCTGCTTTAAAAATGGATTGACCCAGTCCTCTTTAGCTACTCGGAATGACAGCATGCCTCCCTTTCCTGGATAAAGCACATCTTGAATTTCTGGCTGTTTCTTTAAAAACTCAGCCAGCTCCTTCGCATTTGCCTCGTGCTGGCGCATTCTAAGAGCCAGTGTTTTCATGCCTCTCATTAAAAGCCATGAGTCAAATGGTGATAGAACCGCTCCTATCGCGTTTTGATGCTGGAACATGTCTTCAGACAGCTGCTCTCCTTTTGTCACCACAAGCCCGGCAAGAACGTCATTATGTCCGCCTAAATATTTGGTTGCGCTATGAAGGACAATGTCCGCTCCAAGCGTAATCGGCTTTTGCAAGACTGGTGTGTAAAAGGTGTTATCGACAATCACCAAAGCGTCATGCTCTTTTGCAATCTTCGCTATTTTTTGAATATCTGCTTCCTGCATCAATGGATTTGTCGGTGTTTCAATAAAGACCGCTTTTGTGTTTGGCGTGATTTTAGAGCGTAAACAGTCTTCATCTGAAAAATCATCATAAAGAAAACGCAGGCCGTACTTTTTCCATTCGTTTTCAAACAAACGGTATGTACCGCCATATAGGTCTGATGAGACGATGAGTTCATCTCCGCTTTCAAATAGAGCCATGATCGTTTGGATTGCCGCCATTCCCGAACTGAAGGCAAAACCGGCCGTCCCTTCTTCGAGTGAAGCAATTGCATCCTCTACAAGCTGTCTTGTTGGGTTTTTCGTTCGAATGTAATCAAATCCTGTCGATTCCCCTATACCTCTATGTCTATATGCTGTCGAAAGATAAACGGGAGGACTGACAGTGCCAGTCACCTCATCGCTACGGTTTCCAATCTGCGCTAATTTCGTTTCCACATGTTCTGTCATTTGACACCATCCTAAGTAAAAATCTGATTTCAAAACAGAAAACCCCTTCTTCATAAGAAGAAGGGGTTTAATCGCTTCCTCTTATCTTCCAAGCAAAAAAGCTGCTTGCTGGATTTAGCACCTTGGTACATCACATGAAGTGATGCATACCGGTTGCTGAGGTTTCAAAGGGCCAGTCCCTCCACCTCTCACGATAAGAATGTGTTGTCTGTCTGTTCTAATTCTTAATACTGTAACCCATTAAATCTCATTTTTCAAGGGGAAATGTCATGATTAATTAAAATTTTCTGTATTTTATAACAGAATCGATGTTATACAATTTGATTGCATGTTAGCATATAGGAATATCACAGTTTTTCATGTTACAATGAATGGAAACGTTTCACTTTATGATGAATTTGGTTAGCTGGAGGAATGGATTATGGTGAAGAAAACAGGAATCATTCAAGAAGAAACCATACAGTCAAAAGAACTTGGGGCGGACATGACCATTTTGATCTATTTGCCAGTCAATTACTCCCCCCTTTATACATATCATGTCATCATTGCCCAGGATGGTCATGATTATTTCCGCCTAGGCAAAATAGGCAGACAGGCAGAAGAATTGATGCAAAACAAAGAAATGGAACGCTCGATTATCATTGGTGTTCCTTATGAAAATGTCACGGAAAGACGAAACACGTATCATCCAGACGGTACAAAGTTTGAAGCGTATAAACGCTTTTTAGCAAATGAACTGGTCCCTTATATTGATGAACACTATCCAACCTATCAAATTGGATCAGGACGTACGTTTATTGGTGATTCACTTGGTGCGACGATTTCCCTCATGACAGCCATTGATTATCCTTCTTTATTTGGCGGGCTGATTTTGCAGTCCCCTTACGTTGACGAGTCGGTTCTAGAAGCCGTCAAACAGTCGACAGCCCTTTCTCATTATGCCATTATCCATCAAATTGGGCTTGAGGAAACCGCTGTGAAAACGACAGATGGCCAGGTGCTTGATTTTGTTCAGCCGAACGAAGATTTAAAGGCCCTTCTTGAACAATCTGGTGCGGATTACTTATTTGAGACATTCGAAGGGGATCATAAATGGACGTTTTGGCAGCCGCTCATTGCGCCTTCGTTAAAAAGAATGCTCCCATATTCGTTAATCAACTGAATTTTGTTATAATAAACAATAATAAATACTTTCTTATTCAGGAGGGAACATGATGAAATACGGAGTTGTTATATTTCCATCAAAAAAATTGCAAGATATTGCGAACTCTTACCGGAAGCGTTATGATCCGAACTATGCACTCATACCGCCTCATTTAACATTAAGAACACCTTTTGAATTAACGGATCTAGAAGCGGCTGAGGTCGTCTCAACGTTAAGAGATTATGCAAAAAATGCTTCTCCTATTACGTTACGTATTAAAAAATTCAGTTCATTCGCTCCTGTAAACAACGTCATTTATATGAAAGTAGAACCGAACGAGGACATCATGGCGCTCAATGAAAGATTGTACGCAGATCCACTTGCTGGTACACCTGAATATGCCTTTGTTCCGCATGTGACAGTCGCTCAAAAACTATCCGATGATGAGCATTCAGACGTACTTGGCACATTAAAGCTGAGAAAGATTGACCATGAAGAAACAGTGGATCGCTTCCACCTTTTATATCAATTAGAGAACGGATCTTGGACCGTCTATGAAACATTTATTTTAGGAGAAGAGGGTTAAAGACATTTGAAAACAGTCATCGCAACAGAACAAACACAACGAGAAGATGCTTACTACGTTCGAAAAGAAGTATTCGTAAAAGAACAAGAAGTTCCAGTAGAGATCGAAATAGATGAACTAGAGGACAAAGCCACCCATTTTGTCATTTACAATGATGACAAAAAGCCTCAGGCGGCCGCTAGACTGCGGATCATTGAGGGATCAAAGGCAAAGCTTGAACGCATTTGTGTGTTAAAAGAGGCGCGCTCCTTCGGCCTTGGCCACAAACTATTAGAGGCGCTAGAAACAGAAGCGATTGCAAATGGAGCAAAAGAAGCGGTTATGCATGCCCAAGTCCAAGCTCTTCCTTTCTACGAAAAGAAAGGCTACAAAGCGGTTTCTGAACCGTTTGAAGAAGCAGGGATCACACATGTCAAAATGACAAAAACGCTGTCTGTTTGATCAAAAGAAAAGCCAGAGCATTCAAGATGCTCTGGCTTTTTCTTTTTCATTATCGTTCGCCACAGGAAGAAAGCGCAATCATTTATATATACGTATTGATATGAATGCCCTTGCCTTCCTCCATAAACATATCTCGTACAAAGCGTTCCCGCTTTTTTTGCTGTACTTTCGTTTCCGCTTCTGTCACTAAGTCCTCTTTTTTCTCCAGCTCTCTGTATATCTTGTCATGAAAGGTGCGAGTAACCTTTGTTACTTTCGCATAGTCTTCTTTATCTTGAGGAGCTGGACGATTGATATATTGAAAATACAGATCCGGCTGAATAGGGGCTATATATCCCATCAAGAACGCCTCCTTTGCTTCTCTTCTATTCTACTATTCCCTAATTATGACTGTTTGAAACACGCCTCATTTGATATGATTAGATGTGTTTCATTTTAAGATTGATTGACTATTGGAGGACTAGCTTTGAAATGCGCACGACGACATGATCGAACGATCTCATTACATACGTATTCGAGAGAACACTATCAATTCCTCCATGACGAGGGAAAAAAAGGACAATTATTCTGCCCATATTGCGGACAACCGGTCTTTTTTAGATTAAATATACATGATGAACCCGCTTTTATTCATAAGCATATGTCTCAGCAAGAGATTTGTGAAAAAGCTGAAGAACAAGCAGATCATCATCAAACGGCTGAACAAGAGGAACAGGCTTCCTATAAAGAACTTGGCGGCTTCCGTTTTCCAACCGGCAAACAGATCATCTCGCAAACGAGCGAATCATATGACTGGCAGGAACCAAGGTCGATTCAATTTAGCGACGCCTTACATTTAGAAGAGAATGAAGAAGTTCATACGATCGACCTCTTCCCGCATATCACCTTTAGCACACCGCAGCTTCAAGCTGTCACACATTTAGATGGTCCGATGCTTGTGCTGGCTGGTGCCGGCAGCGGGAAAACAAGAGTCCTGACGGCTAGAGCGGCTTATCTCATGTCCCATCATCATATTCCTGCTCACCATATTTTACTCGTAACTTTCACCACAAAAGCGAGCAATGAGATGAAAGAAAGACTGCGCAAGCAATACCAGCTTCATCCTTCACAAGCCAGCCAAGTAGTGACAGGCACCTTCCACAGTCTTTTTTATAAAATGCTGCTTCACGATGACGCAAACAAATGGAACGGCCAGCATCTGATCAAGTTTGACTGGCAAAAGGAGCAATACATTCGAAAAGCCATTATGAATGAAGGACTTGATGAGAAAGACTATCCTACCGATCAAGTACTGCAATCGATCGGCTATTGGAAAAATGCCTTTTTACCAGGTGAACTTCCTGATTTGAAAGATGAAAAGGAAAAACACATGTGGACGATCTATCAATCATATGAACAGCAAAAACGAGATCATCAGCAATTTGACTTTGATGATATGGCGATTGCCTGCTTACATATGCTCACAGAACAGCCAGAACTGCTAAAACGGTATCAAGAACGATTCCAGTATATTTTAGTGGATGAATTTCAGGATATTAATCCAGTGCAATATCAATTAATTCAGCTTTTAGCCGGAGAATCAGAGCAGTTATTTTGTGTAGGCGATGATGATCAAGCCATTTACGCCTTTAGAGGGAGCAATCCTGCTTTCATTCTTGAATTCAAACAGGACTATCCTTCGGCTCAGATCGTCCATTTACATGCGAATTACCGGTCTCACCATACGATTGTCGCAAGTGCTGATGCGATTATTAAGAAAAATCAGCATCGTTATGAGAAGACGTTAAAAGCCGTGCGCGCGGAGAAAATTCCTCCGACGCTCTTCTATCCATATGACGAAGAAGAGGAAGCGACCATGATTGTCACAGATATTCAGGAGAAAATTAAAAATGGTGCAAAGCCGAATGACTTCTGCGTGCTGTTTCGAACGAATACAGGCGGCCGTGCGATTTATGAACGGCTGCATCAATCGGCGATTCCATATGAGACGGATGCTGGCGTCAAAGCCTTCTACAGCAGACGAATGGTTCGGGTTCTTCTCGCCTTTCTTTCCTTAAGTCAGGATGCAGATGATGTGGCCGCCATAAAACAGCTGCTGCCGGTTTTCTTTTTAAAGCAGCAAACCCTGAATACACTAAAGGCACTGACCATCACAGAAGATTGCTCAATGGTAGAAGCGCTCAGAAAACTGACAGATATACAGCCGTTTCAACGGAAAAAGCTGCAATCAATCGTTCCTTTGTTCCGAACGTTACGTACATTAAAGCCATCGGACGCGGTGACATTTATTGAACAAAAGATGGGACTCGGGGATTACTTAAAAAAACGGGTGAACGATACGAATGTACTTGAAAAAGGGGCGGATGATGTACGTGATGTGAAAACAGCCGCTAAACGCTTTGAAACGATTGAAGCCTTTCTTGCACATGCCGAACATATGAAGTCTGCCGAAAAGGAAAAAACAGATGAACCCGGTGTTCAGCTCATGACGATCCACCGTGCAAAGGGACTTGAATTCCAGACCGTATACATCACTTGTGTGGTCGATGGGGCACTGCCTCATGATTTCTCACTGGATGAACTCAGAAACGGTGATGAAGAAGCATTGGAAGAAGAGCGCCGTTTATTATACGTGGCCATGACAAGAGCAGAACAATCTCTTTATCTGTCTGTTCCATCATTTAGACGAGGAAAAACGGCTCATCGTTCTCGTTTTTTGTATCCTCTTCTAAAGAAAAACCGTGAATTATTTACGCAAAAACAACAGGCCCCCCTTTAAACGGAGAGCCTGTTGTTTATTTTTTGTTGTTCATCATTTTAGCGATTGTATTGAAATCAAGCTTTTCTTTTCCACTTGTAATCGATTGAACGATTTTGTCTTCCATTTCTTTAGGTACACGTTTGTTCGCAAGCTGCGCTACTTTTTTAATGACACCTCGAACGGTATTCTCATCTTTAAAGTTGGCATTTTGCAAAGAGCCTGCAAGTTTAAACACATCATTCATATTCACACCGGTTTTGTTTTCTACGCTTTTAAAGAATTTATTATCCATTCATTTGCCTCCTCTTTGTGGAGTAATCACTTTACTATATGAAAATAGGCGGGATATGTGCCTATCCTAAAGCCTTGTTTGACCAAAGAGAAAGGAAAGCAAAAGGCTTCCCCCTTGCTTCCCTCACCTTCTTACTGTTTAGTAGTTAAAGAAAGAAGCACCAACGATGATTAGAAGGATGAAAAGCACAACGACAAGAACAAATGTTGATCCATATCCGCCGCCGTAGCCACCGCCGTAGCCGCCGCAAGAACCGCCACCGTAACAACTCATATTTAAGCACCTCCTCTTCTCCCTTACAAAGTATGAAAAATGCAAGAAATGGTTTGGACGATCACATAAAAAAGTGCGGAATTTTTATTTCTGCTGTTTAAAGATGTAATCTGCCTCTCTATGACGCACCATGAATGCTTCTGTTTCTTTCGCAAAAGCCTCCATCTTCACGCCAAATGCTTTTAAGTGCTCCTCAAGATCATTCGCTTTATCCGTTAGATCCATTTCAGCCTTTTCGTGCGCTTGTTCTTTCCCATCATGGGGTTTAGTGAACAAGGAACCGATTAATTGTTCGAATGCATCCATTCTGGTCACCCCTTCTCTCTTACATATGCACCACTCAAAAAAAGGCAACAAAAAAACCGGATAAATCCGGCTTTTGTTTTTCTCTTCTATTATTGAGGTTTCTTTTTGTTTCCACAGCCGCAGCCATTTTTTTTGATTTTCTTCGTATATACAGATTGTTGATTTGACTGCGCTGGATAACCTTGAAGCATATGTGACGGCGTTTCAGTTGGTTTCATCGCAACCCTTCCTTTCCTATTCCATGATAGTATATGCATTTATTGAAAGCGTGTCTGATCAGAATGCCTGTTTATTTCACAAGCTTCGAGACGACCGCTTCAATGATGCCTGCTGCTGCGGCAATCGCTAATAGTAAATTAAGCCACATGCTGATGACAGGGAAAAGTATGTATATCAGAAGTAAGGCAGCAGTGCACCATATGCCAGTACACCAATAACAGCTTAACAGTTCTCCAACCCAAGACCGCAGTCCTTCCCCTTTAATGATGATATATGTTTCGACCTCACCTTGTTCGTTTACCTCTTCCTGTTCTTCATGAAATAGACGGCGGAATGGCGCAGTAATGGTATCAAACACAATCAGTCTCGTCAGTCTAAAGGATGCGAGGGCAAACACGACAAATGACAAAGCACCGCTCAGGGAGCCTCCACCTCCTTCTTTCTTCTTTTTCCGTCCTTTCTTTATATATGCAAGAAAAAAGACCGTCATGATGAATCGAGCGGAAATAAAATTGGGTTGTACTTTTTCACACTTTCCGATTCCACCTTGCGTCCTTGTTGCATTAAATAATGTATAGATAAGAAAGGAGTGAAAGTATTGTCTATTGAAGAAAGTGCTGAAACATTATATACACAACTGTTAAACGAATTAATCAGCAATTATGATGATTTCATTGAGATCAAAGATTCCGAAAATGTCACAATTCATAAAACAGATGTAACAGCCGCACTCTCCCTTCAAGCGACCGTAACGACAATCATTACTCTTTTAATCCAAATTCTTGTACCAGACGATGAATTGGCTGCTGACATCACAGACCAGCTTTTATCCACACAACAAGTGGAAGTCCAAAAGAAAACTGTGATTCAAATCATCAACTGCTATAACATTACGATTACATTATCAGATGCATCCATTATGAACTCCGTCCAAATTCTCACTCAAACATTGAATGTGCTCTTAGTTGAAGCCGGCATTCTTTGACCCTTTCTTTTTCTAATGACGTATGAAAGAGGTGAAATCATCGTGGCTGAAGAGAACGAAAAAAAGGAGTTTCAAATCAATACTGATATTGATCCATTAACAAGTCTTCTTGTCAGTGATGTGTTAAACAAAAACAATATCACTGATGATCAGAAAGCAAAAATTTCAGACGATCAAAGAAGAATGATTTTGAAATTAGTCGAGGACTTACAAAAGAAAGCAAATGATTTCGTAGAACAGCAGCAGGAGAAAAAAAGGCAGGCTGAGGCAGCAAAACAGCCGGAAGAAGTAGTGCCTGAACCAAAAGTACGTCCAAATCGAAACTCACTTCGAAATCGTATTCAGCAGCGTCGTAATGCGCAGCGTAATAACGATTAAATAAAAATGGGTTGCCTGCTAGGGTAAATGCCCGAGACAAAACCACGCATTCCAGCATTTAATAAAGTAAACGGAAGGAGGAATAGAAATGGATTCTAAACCATATTCTTGGGTCGCTCTAGATCGTAACTGTACACACCACGGACACCACAGACACCACGACGATTGCAATTATGAAAGAAAAGCACTTTGTGACGACTATTATGATGATGAAGATGTCTTACAAGACTTGGATCAAGTAAGCTTCACAAAGCAGACATCTGAGGAAGTCATTATCGTCAGAGACTCTTGTGACATTAACGTATCTTCTGTCGATGCACAGGTTGCAGCATCTATCCAAGTAGCGATTCAAACAGCGATCATCACCATTACAAATATCTCAATCGCAGACGGTGATTTGGCAGACCGCGTCACGCAGGATCTCTTACAAGCAGCTACTCACAAACAAACAAACCGCCAAAAACTTGTCATCGAAAATTCAAGAAATGTTACAGTCTCTACAATCGATGCGGACATCTCTATCGCAATCCAAACACTTACACAAACACTTGTTGCGACAATCGTTGCAATCGGTATCCTCTAATGTCCAAAAGCAGAGCGAAAAGCTCTGCTTTTCCTTTTATAAAAATACAACAAATATAAATGGTCATTTACCCACACCAACTAGAGGGCGCATACATATGTTGTTAAGGACTAAAGTCAAATACCTTGTTAAAGGAGCTGAAATCCATGAGCTGCGGAAAACACCATGGCCGACATGATGAAAACTGTGTATGCGATGCGGTTGATAAGATTTTAGCAGAGCAGGAAGCTGTAGAAGATAAATGTCCTACGAGCTGCTACAGTAATTTATTAAGCCCAACAGTTTCTGGAAAAGATACAATTCCGTTTTTACTTTTTGATAAAAAGGGCGGGTTGTTCTCTACTTTCGGAAACATTGGAGGATTCGTTGACGATTGCCAATGCTTCGAATCTATTTTCTTCCGGGTTGAAAAATTACACGACTGCTGTGCTACGTTATCTGTATTAAGACCTGTTGATGTACACGGACATACGCTGAGCGTGTGTCACCCTTGTGACCCTGACTTCTTTGGTCTAGAAAAAACGGACTTTTGTATTGAGGTTGATTTAAACTGCTTCTGCGCAATCCAATGCTTAAACCCAGAGCTTGTCGACAGAGTCATGCCATCGAAAGATAAAAAGCATCATCACCACGGCTAAATCAACAAGCCGCTGATCTAACTTGTCATAAGTCAAAGCATCCCCTTCCTCACGAATGACAGCCAATCATGCGGAGCAGTCAGCATAAGAAGCGGCCGCTTCCGCATTGGTTAAAAGTAGATGCACGAGCCGGCAAAGATAGCTTGTAGATGATGACAGTGCTCAAACACTCAAACAAATTTCCTAGTATAGGAGGGTTGAATATGAGCCGCAACCATTCATGGAGCTGTGTAACAGAGGCTGTTGAAAACATTAGCGACTTGCAAAATGCTGTCAAAGAAGAGTGCCCGACAAGCTGTTACAGCAATCTCCTTTCTCCATCACATTCATTAGGTGACACTGTCCCGTTTGTTCTCTTTACATCTAAATCAAAACCATTCGTTGCATTCGGAAACGTCGGAGAAGTAGATCCAGGCCCTTGCTTCAGCACTGCATTTTTCAGAGTCGAACATATCTGTGATCACTGTGCAACACTCAGCTTGCTTATCGCATTTGACAAAGACCGTCATATTTTAGATTTTACAGATAAAGATTCCTTATGTGATGTGTTCCGATTAGAAAAATCGAAATATTGCATTGAAGTAGACCTTGACTGCTTCTGCGCAATCGAGTGCCTAAACCCACGACTCATCAATCGTAACTGCTAACAAAAAAAGTCCCTATAAGGGACTTTTTTTATTAGTTAAAAACCTAGCGGATGGATGGAAGTAATCTCAGCAATCGCTAATTCGACTGGATTTCCCCCGCCTGCTGTACGAATGACCACTGTATCATCTTTTCGATCCATGATGATTCCTCTATATGTTTTACCATCAGCTTCAATCAGACAAAGAGCTCTTGGCATATTATGAGGCAGTCTTGTGAGAAAATCGACTTTTTCATCAATACTCATCTGACTTAAAGGCTTTTTCACTCGTTTTCTTCTTGGTTCTTCTTTTGTTTCATGAAAGACACCTTCTGGCTGATTTCCCTCTTCTTCTTGAGGCTCTCGCTTTTGTATGAGCTCTGGTTCTTGTGTGATTTCTTGTTCCTGTGTACGTTCGGCTTCTTGTGTATCCTCTTGTTCCTGTGTAGCCTCTGCTTCTTGTGTAATCTCTTGTTCTTCTGTAAACTCAGCTTCGTGTGTCATATCTCGTTCTTGTTGAAGTTTAGGCGGCTCGGCTTCTTTTTTATGCTCTATTTCTTGAGCGGCAGGTTCCTCCTGCGCGCTTTCTTTGATCACATCTTTTGCATTGGTCTCACTTTCTGGCTGTTTTTCTGATTTCTTTCGCTTTCTCACAATATTTTGCATGGCCGGCTTTGATTCTTGATAGCTCGGCTGAACAATATACATCAGCGGCTTTTGATTCTCATCACCTTTATTTGACATACTAATCCCTCCCGAATGATTCATTCCTTATATATATGAACGGAGGCCTCAAATCAGAAGAAAAATAAAAAAACAGCATACCCTTCATCGGTATGCTGCAAGTCATGTATTCGTTTAGCGGGCAATGATATGGAAGCCGGAATCAACATGCAGATTCTCACCTGTCATGCCGCGAGATAGATCACTGAATAAGAATAGAGCTGTATCGCCAACTTCTTCAGGAGTTGTTGTACGGCGGAGCGGTGCACGCTCTTCAATATCCTTCAGAATGGTATTAAAGCCGCTGATGCCCTTTGCAGATAACGTACGAATAGGACCAGCAGAAATACTATTCACGCGGATACCTTCTGCGCCTAAATCAGCTGCTAAATATTTCACACTTGCTTCAAGTGATGCTTTCGCTACACCCATTACGTTGTAGTTTGATACAACACGCTCTCCGCCTAGGTATGTAAGCGTCACAATGCTTCCACCCTCTGTCATCAATGGACGTGCTGCTTTGGCTACAGCAGTTAATGAGTATGCACTAATGTTGTGCGCCAAAAGGAAACCTTCACGGTTCGTGTTCAAGTATTCGCCAACAAGCTCTTCCTTGTTTGCAAATGCAATGGCATGCGCAACGCCATGAATGACTTGTACTTTTTCTTTAATTGCAGCGAAACATTTTTCGATTTCTTCGTCACTTGTCACGTCACATGGAAGAATAATTGAATCATCACGCTCAAGTGTGCTTGCCAGCTCTTTTACCGATTCAGCAAGACGATCTCCAACATAAGTAAAAATCAAACGAGCTCCAGCTTCATGAAGTGAGCGGGCAATTCCCCAAGCGATGCTTCGTTTATTGGCAACACCCATAACCACGATATTACGGCCTTCTAAAGAAAAGTTCATATGTAATAAAGCCTCCTATTTTTTCAAGACATAGTATTAGTACCTGATCATAATATTATCACAGATCATAAGAGAATGACAATTTCCGCTGAAAGAAAGTTTCATTTTCGCGAAAAAACCGTCTTCATAAGTGAAGACGGTTCGATTCCTTTATCATTTGATTCTGTTTTGCTGATAAGCAAAATGGTTCGTAGGTCCGTGTCCAGATCCAATACGTAAAGGGAATTTAATGGCTTCATGAACAAAGGTTTCTGCTGTTTCAAAGGCTTCCTGCATCGAATATCCTTTCGCAATTTCAGCTGTTAATGCTGCTGCAAACGTGCAGCCTGTGCCATGTGTATGCGGTGTATCAATATGTTCATTTGTGACTTCAATAAAGCCTTTTCCATCATACAGCAGGTCTGTAATCATCCCATCAGATGGACCATGGCCGCCTTTAATCACGACATGTTTCGTACCTAGCTCATAAAGGTGCTCCGCTGCCACATAGCGGTCCTTTTTCGTCTGAATTTGTATCCCTGTCAGTACTTCTGCCTCAGGAAGATTCGGCGTTACAGCATAGCTGACAGGCAGCAAGTGTGTTTTCATCGCAGCGACCGCATCTTCATTTAATAAAGAGGCCCCTCCTTTTGCGATCATGACTGGATCTACAATCAGCTTCATATCATATTGAACCGTTTTTTCAGCTACAATCTTGATCATGTCTGCACTCCACAGCATCCCTGTTTTGACGGCATCTGGCGGTAAGTCTTCTGCCACTGCATCTATTTGACGCTCTAACGCCTCAATTGAAAGCGGGTATATCCCGTGAACACCTAGTGTGTTTTGCGCAGTAATCGCTGTGATCGCAGACATTCCGTACACACCGAGCTCCTGAAAAGTTTTCAAATCTGCCTGAATACCTGCTCCGCCGCCAGAATCAGAACCCGCGATTGTGAATGCTTTTTTGATCGTCATTTCTTCACACCTCTCATTAGCCAATCCATTGATGATAAATGGTTCTTGCTTTGGCAATATCATTCGTACCATGTACAAGCGCTCTGCCATCTTTAAATAAGACAAGCTTAAACTCATCCTTTTGACACGAAAGCAAATATGGATTCTCAAGCACATCCATTCCTGCTTTCTTTAACCGAAGAGCTACTTCATGTAAAGGCGGCGGTGTTTCTGCTGCACTGCGGATTTGTACCGTATTGCGGCCGCATAGTACATCTGCCTTCGCTCTCTTGTCATATGAAAGAAATGGATAGGTCTTCAGTCCACAGCTTGGACATTGCTTCTTCTTTAAAGACGCGGCCGACCGAATGTCAGAGCGTTCATTTTTCCATAAATCGAAGGATTTTAAAATTGGCGTCACTTGATGTCCTGTTAAATATTTAAGTGCATCTGCCACTTGATATGCGGCTACCTGCTGCACAACTGGACTAATGATACCTGCTGTATCACATGTCATGCCTTGTGCAGGCAAATGTTCAAGCAGACAGTGTAAACACGGCGTCTCACCAGGGATCACTGTGAATTGAATGCCATAACTGGCGACACAGGCCCCATAAAGGAACGGAATTTGATGTTTGACAGCGGCATCATTGGCGATCATTCTTACCTCAAAATTATCCGCTGCATCGACAATGATTGAAGCCCCACTGACAAGTTCGTCAATATTGTGAGCAGTCACATCGATTACGATTCCTTTGATGTGCACGTCACTGTTTACTTGCTTGAGTCTTTTTTCAGCCGCCACAGCTTTTGGCAGCCGATCCTTCACGTCTTGCTCCGTGTAAAGCTGCTGACGCTGAAGGTTGCTCCATTCAATATAATCTCGGTCCAAAATGGTGACAGATCCAACGCCGGCACGAACGAGCATTTCAGCACTTGCGGTTCCAAGTGCCCCCGCTCCAATAATGACCGCCCTTGAGTCATTTAGCCGCTTTTGTCCCTCTGTTCCGATTGGCTGAAAAAGCTCTTGGCGTGAATAACGAGTGCTCAAAATGACGGCATTCCTTCCTGTGGACTGCTCGCTGTCCCATAGTTTTTCAGCGGAATACGTCCTGCCTCATAGCCTAGTCTTCCTGATTCAATCGCGAGTTTCATTGCTTTTGCCATTTTCACAGGATCCTTTGCACCAGAGACAGCGGTATTTAGTAATACAGCGTCTGCTCCAAGCTCCATCGCATAAGCTGCATCCTTCGGAGAACCTACGCCAGCATCAATAATGACCGGCACCTTCGCCTGCTCAATAATAAATGAGAGATTCAAAGGATTTAGTAAGCCTTGGCCTGAACCAATCGGTGAAGCACCAGGCATAATGGCATGGACACCGAGTTCTTCTAATTTTCTTGCCAGCACCACATCATCAGATGTATATGGCAGCACGATAAATCCTTCTTCGAGCAGCATTTCAGATGCTTTTAATGTTTCAACTGGATCTGGCAAAAGAGACCTTGAACAGCCAATGACTTCTACCTTAATCATGTCACAAAGCCCAGAAGCCTTTGCTAAACGGGCAATACGCACTGCCTCTTCTGCTGTACTTGCTCCAGCTGTATTCGGAAGCAGCGTATATTTTGATAAATCAAGCTGCTCCAAAAAATTAGGCTGAGATGCTTCGAATATGTTCATTCTTCTGACGGCAAAGGTTAAAATTTCGGCTTCCGATACGTTCACCGCTTCTTTTTGAACCTCAAATGATGGGTACTTTCCTGTTCCGAGTAATAGTCTTGATGTGAATGTTTTTCCGCCAATGTGCAGCATTGGGTCATCCTCCTCCTACGAAATGAACGATTTCAATCGTGTCATTTGGTTGAATTTCTACTTGTTGAAACGCTTCTTTATCAATGATTTCATGGTTCTTTTCAACGATCACCACACGGTTTTCAAGCTGATAGGCTGATAGCAGATCATAGATCGTTCCATTCTCTTGATCGAAATCAACGATTCTGCCATTCAATTGAATCTTCATACGAATAGTGCCTCCTTTCGTCCAATACGAAACGCGTGAAGCCATTCCTCTTTGACAGGTTCGCCTAATATCAGGTCACGAATGATTTCTCCAGTAATCGGCGCAAGTAAAATGCCATTCCTGTAATGCCCTGCAGCAAAAAGAATACGCTTGTCTTCTGGATGTCTTCCGATATAGGGATGCCGGTCGTTTGTCGCCGGACGAAGGCCTGCCCAGCACTCTTCAATCGGCATCTCCTTAATAGAAGGCATAAGCTGAGACGCCTTTTGAATCACAGCTTCCATGCCGCCAAGCGTTGGAACAGCCTGCCACTCGTTTGGCTTCATTGTTGCGCCGATGACAAGCTTTCCACTATCTCGCTGAACGATATAACAATGATCATGATAAATGGTGTGTGCGAGTGCCGGACCATTATTCCATACAGACACACATTCCCCTTTTACTGGATAAAGAGAATGCGATAATCCGAGTTCTTCAAAAAAACGGCCAGACCATACACCACTTGCGACTGTCAGGTCATCACATGTGAATGTGCCCTTCGTTGTTCTGACAGTTAACGCTTCTTTGTCCCGCTTCACTTCGATCACAGGTGTACACTCTTTCACATCTGCCCCGTACCGGACGGCCGCCTGCCATAAAGCCCTGCATACAGCGTAAGGTTCCACATGCACATCCTCTTCAATCAAACCTGCTCCCAGCATGTGATCTGTAACTTGAGGCATGCATTTTTTTACGCTGCTTGCGTCAAGCCATTTAAATGTAGACAAATGCTGCATCCGGCAAAGGGCTTGTTTCTCTTCTTCTGTAAAGGCGACCTTCATGATACCGCCCGCTGAAGTTCGAATATCAATGCCTGATTCATGCAGAAGATCGACTTTTAATTTTTCGTACAATGCCTGGCTTGCTCTGCCTGCCTGAAAGAAAACATCCTCATGACCCTCTCCTTCAGCATGTGCACCGAGCATCCCGGCAGCCGCACTTGTCGTTTGCTTCCCTATCTCATTCGCTTCAAATAAGACCACCTGTTTTCCTGCTTTTGCAAGGTGATAGGCGATGGAGACCCCTATGATTCCACCACCAATGATTGCAACGTCATAATGCTTTTTCATAAGGATTCTCCTTTACCTTTTCAGAAAATGCTTGTGCCATCATACGCGGCTGATGATGAGCAAAAATCCCAGACATGACAGCAATTCCTTTCACATTTGCTTGTTTCAATTCTGGAACTCGTTCTGGGGTCACCCCGCCGATGGCCACCACTGGAATCGTTAGTGCAGAAGTCAGTTTCTTCACAAGATGTACACCTCTTGCCTGAAGTCCTGGTTTACAAGAGGTAGCATATATGTGCCCAAACATGACATACTCTGCTCCATTTTTCTCTGCTGCTTTCGCTTCTTCTATCGAATGGACAGATACTCCCGCATGAAGGTGAGGAAATTTTTTTCGCAGTTCTTTTGGCGAAAAGCTGTGGCCCGGGAGATGCACCCTGTGAATATTGGTAAGCAGTGCAACGTCTACACGGTCATTGATCACGAGCTTTTCTTTCGATACACCTTCTAAAAGGAGATTCTTCACGAGATCAACAAGCTCACTTGCTGTTTTAGACCGTTCCCGAATATGAATAAAATCCACTTCAGACGCTATGGCTTTTATTTGTTTGATCAGTTCACCCGCAGGAAGGGAATCATTTGTCACTGCGTGGAGTTCCATTTGCACCAACCCCATCTAAGCATGCTGTTTGCCACATTTCTTTTTGATACGCCATCTCCCAAAAGTGATATTCGTAATAGCTTGAAATCACAAAATTTTCTTTCATATTGGCCCGTACATGGTCTGGTGCTTTTTCTGCTAGTTCATCAAAGCGATTCACTTGTTCAAAGACGAGTTCCTTAAACCAATCGCCTCCGTATGTCAAAATCCATTCTTGGTAAATTGGATGGTCAGGTGTTGTTTGTTTCAGCTTTTCACCTACCTCATAATAGAGCCAGTAACACGGTAATAGCGCGGCTAAAATCTCTTCAAACCGTCCGCTTTTTACAGATCGGTACATATGAGAGGTATACGCATAAGCAGTGGGAGAAGGCTTAAAGTTCTCAATGGCTTCATCAGAAATTTGCAGAAGCTCTGTAAATTTCCGATGCAGCGACAGCTCTGCTTCATACGTGCCCTGGGCATGATACGCCATTCTGCCCGTCGTATGTAAGTCCTCACTTATCGCCGCTCCATATGCCTGCACCTTTGCAAAATGAGTTAAATAATAAGAATCCTGCATCACGTAATAGGTGAAACGATCGAGTGAAAGTGTGCCATCTCCAATCCCTTTGACAAAAGGATGTGTAAAGCTTCCATTCCACCATGTTGCTGCAGCCTCTTTACATTCTGTTGAAAACGTCATGTTCCTCTCCTCCTGTTTTTCCATATAAAAAAGCCACTTTCCGCGTGGAAAGTGGCTTGGAATTTGTAAAAAACATAGTCAAAAACCGCACCACTTCCCTACGCAGGTATGAACCTGTTCAGGTAATGAGGGTCTAAAAGTCGACACTTTTATCTCAGCCCTTTTAAAGGACTCCCCTAGTGGATCAAATATATGATGTTGTACCTCTATCTTAATCAGGAATTGTTCATTGGTCAAGGGTTCATTGTCATTCTAATTGGGCTCTTAGTCCTGCCACATACTCCCGGGAGCCCGATACAAGCACACGGTCGCCGCTTCTAAGTGTCGTATCTCCATGCGGTACTAAGCTGTCTACCCCTCTAAAAATGCGAACAAATACCAAATCACCGGTGAAAGGAAATTCTCTTAGCATGACATTATGATAACGATGATTGTTCATTTGAATTTGATACAAAGAAGAATCCTCATTTGTTAGCAATCGAATCGCATCAGGTGCTTCAATCAAAGCTCTTAGCACCGTTTTAGATGAAAGGAAAGTAGAAAACGTATCAATTCCCGCTTCCTTCAATGTCAGCTCTGCCTCTGCTTTGTTGACACTTGCAATGACTTGTTTTGAACCTTCTTCTTTTGCAAATAAAGCAATTTCCTTATTTTTCGTCTCACTGCCTGTTGCGACGACAAGGACATCCTCTTGGCCGACGCCTGCCTTTCTCAGCGTCTCATCATCGTATTGTTCAATTGATTCGACTTCAAAGATAGAGTCTGCCAGCAGTGCTTCCTTATTTTCTTGAAACACATGCAAAATCCGAATGTCATATTCATCCTGATGTAAATCAAGTGTGACAGGTAAAGTCAGCTGATTTGCACCAATAAAGGTCACACGCTTCTTATGGCTTGCCGCTTGTTCTTTTTTAAACAGCGCTTTAAACCAAACAGGTGTTAAAATACTCGTTAGCACAGCAACTAAAATCAGCGCTCCTGACATTTTATGATCAATGACACCGAGCCGCTCACCAATCGTCGCAGCTGCAATGACGAGAGATAAAGTTGAAGTTAATAAAAAGCCGGAGCCAATGACCTTTTTCATGTCATACCATTTTTTCAAATAAAGAATCGGGATGAGCTTACTTATAAGCAGCGCAATAAACAGAAGCGGAATCATGATCATAATCGTCGGGTCCTTAAACAGTGCCCATATATTCAGATCCACTCCGACCATCACAAAAAAGATCGGGATTAAAAATCCGTAGCCAAATGAGTCCAGCTGCTGAACGAGTTCTTTATTTGGCGAAAGAAGGGACACAAGCACACCAGCTAAAAACGCCCCTAGAATATTTTCAGCCCCGAGTGATTCAGATAAGGCAACTAAGACTATAATGAGAGTAAAGATTGCCCTTGTCCCAATTTGCACGGTTCCTTTAGACATCGACTGAAAAATTGACTTTGTCTTAAATACGCGGCCAAATAAATAAAGAAGAATGCCTGCAGCAAATAATAAGAGCAGGAGCCACATGTTCCCTGTTCCATCTCCATAAATGGAGGAAAACACAGCAAGCAAAATCATCGTAACCAAATCGGCAATGACAGCTACAAGCAGAATGATTTGACCGATATTCGTCTGCATCAACTTTTCCTCTTTTAAGGTTGGCACCACTACGCCTAATGAAATGGTAGAGATAATGAGCGTCATTAAAAAGGCATTTTGGATAAACCCTGCGAGTACAAACGCATAGGACAGGATAAAGGAAATACAAAATACCCCAAGAAAAATCATGGTGGCTGCTTTAAATGTATTTGGTTCTTTTAAACCATTTGGAAGTTCTCGTGCTTTCTTCTTTGACTCAAAAGAAGAAAAATCTATTTCAAGTCCACTTAAAAACATCAGAAAAATAAAACCGAGCATGGATAATGTATCTAACCACGCATCATGTTCGACAACCAGTTGAAGACCGCTTTTCCCAATGATGAGCCCCATGATGATTTCAGCTACAACGACCGGAATGGTCAGCTTAAATCGATGCAATAAAATAGGGGTGAAAAAGGCGACAATAATAACGACAACGAGTGATGAAACAGATGTATGCTCCATTGGCTAAAGCCTCCTAACATTCATGTTTAATTTTTTAAGTCTTACGTTAAAGCATTGATTCTAACAATTGCCCAAATGAAATGAAAGCCATTCGTTATATTTTCTAAAATTCAAACTTCTTTATATCCGATGAATGGATGAAAAAATCAGGAGGAAACCTTATGAAATTCGATATTATTGGTGATATCCATGGCTGCTACGAAGAGCTGCTTACCCTCATACACAAACTAGGATACGAACTCAAACATGGATTACCCGTCCATCCTGATAAGAGAACGCTGGCCCTTGTTGGTGATCTAACAGATCGTGGACCTCGGTCAGTAGACGTCATGCGATTTGTCATTCATGCCTATTCACACGGCGCAATCCGTTATGTACCTGGCAACCACTGCTTTAAGCTTTATCGCTACTTAAAAGGAAATCCCGTCAAATTGCTTCATGGCATCGAAACCACAGTGAATGAAATAAAAAAACTGCCAATCCATGAACAAAACAAATTGTCACATGAATTTAAGCAGTTATTCGAGAAGGCTCCGCTTTATGATGTACTCATTCCTGATGAGCTGATCATTGCACACGCAGCGATGAAGGAAAAGGATATTGGAAAAAAGCCGAATAAACAAATGCGGTCCTATTTATTATTTGGTGCCGTCACAGGAGAAACATGGCCAGATGGACGGCCTGTTCGCAAGGACTGGGCAAAGGAATATCACGGAAAACCGTGGATTGTGTATGGCCATACACCAGTGAAAGAACCTCGATTCGTTGGCAGAACGGTCAATATTGATACAGGCTGCGTATTTGGCAACAAGCTGTCTGCCCTCACATACCCTGAGCTTAACACGGTCTCCGTTCCTTCATCCATGCCTTATGACGATTCTAGATTTCAGCATTTCACATCATAAAAAAACCCGGTCCTGCGCTCCAGGTGACCGGGTTTCTCTATTTAAAAAAGCAATGATTTCATATCATCAGGAAGCGGGGCTGAAAAAGTCATTTGCTCACCTGTCATCGGATGAGGAAACACAAGGGTTTCACTATGCAGTGCCTGCCGGTCTATCCGCTCGGTCGTTCCGCCATACAGCGTATCTCCGATGAGCGGATGCCCAAGAAATTGCATATGCACACGAATTTGATGTGTTCTCCCGGTTTCAAGTGAGAGAGACACATCCGACATGTTCAACTCAGCGATTACCGCTCGCACGGAATAATGCGTTACTGCCTCCTGCCCAGCATCATCAACCATCCGCTCGATAATACTATCCCCTTTTCGGGCAATTTTTGCAGCGATCGTTCCATGTTTTTCTGTGATCATGCCATGTGTAAAGGCTCTGTATGTTCGTTTAACCGCTCCACTTTTTTGCGCTTTTGATAAAAGGCTATGGGCAAACCGATGCTTCGCCACAAGCATGACACCAGATGTATCACGATCAAGACGGTTCACCAAATGAACCGTATGCCGAACAGACTGCTTGGCATAATGATGCAGTAATCCATTCGCAATACTGTGCGCAGGGTGCTCCCGAGAAGGGATCGAAGGAATATACGGCCTTTTATTCAGCACAAGGACATGCTCGTCCTCAAATATAATATCAAGTGGAATCGGTGCAGGCTTCAGCCCTTCACTCACTTTTTCCTCGGGAAATAAAATGGTGAGTCTGTCCCCTTCATGCAGCTCGCACTTCACGGTAACATGCTCTCCATTAATGAGGAGGTCACCGCCATCAAACTTAATATCCGTCAGCATTCTTTTCGAAATGCCAAGATCAATTAAATATTCCTTTAAAAGCAGCCCTTCTTCTTTGGCTGTTATGGTTTTGTTTAACGTAAAGTATTCCAGCGGGAACAACCTCTTTCTTATTCTCCTTTTCCGATAAAGGAATCTTGCACCCTTTTCCAAAACGGAAACGGTCTAAATCTGGCAAAACGGACATTCTCGTCTGCCACCCGGCATTGAATGGATTTGACGTCTTTATGAAGCAGTGTCAAATGATCAATGGTCACCTGAAAATCGACATCATTCCTCGGTTTAATCACACAAGTATGATGGTCAGGCAAAATAAGCGGTGAACCGACCGTCCGAAACACTCGGTTGTTGATTGAAGCCATTTCTGCCAGCTGAATGGCTCTAATAGAAGGATGAATAATGGCGCCACCCAGTGCCTTATTATAGGCCGTACTGCCAGATGGTGTAGACAGACAAAGGCCGTCACCTCTGAATGTTTCAAACAGCTGGCCTCTAATTTCAACATCTGCTACAAGTGTCCCTTCCATGCTTTTAATCGTACATTCATTCATTGCTAAATATTTCTCTTCTCTGCCGCCGTCGTTGTATCTGACAATGACTTCTAAGATCGGATATTCCACAATATGATAAGGCGTTTTCGCAATGGCTAAGACGAGTTTTTCAATTTCACTCGGCACCCAGTCAGCATAGAAGCCAAGATGACCTGTATGAACACCGACAAAAGCTGTTTCATTTAGACGGTCGCTATAACGGTGAAACGCATAAAGAAGGGTGCCGTCTCCACCAACCGTAATGACAAGATCCGGTTCCTCTTCATTTAGTTCCATACCAAAATCCAATAAGTAGGTCTGAATTTTACTTTTGAGCGTGTCAGATACAGAATTCCCTTTTGAAGAAACTGCAAATTTCATGAATTCTTCTCCTTTTTCACCTTGCTGCTATGAGAGGGCAGCATCATATTTGATCAAACTGGCTCAGCTGTCGTTTTTCTTTTTCCGGGAAAATGCCACTTGTGCTTCTTGAATTTCCCCTCTGATTTCGGACATTTCTTCATCGAGACGAGATGCTGCCTCAGATGCTCTTTGAAGGCGCAGCTTGACCTTCTCCGGGATATTCCCGCTATATTTATAATTCAGAGAATGCTCAATGGTCGCCCAAAAGTTCATCGCAAGCGTACGAATTTGGATTTCGACGAGGAGCTGTTTCTCTCCACTTACGGTTTGCAGCGGATATAACACAACAAGGTGGTAAGAGCGGTATCCGCTTTCTTTATGTTCTGCAATATAGTCGCGTTTATCTACAACCACAAAATCTTTACGTGACTGGAGCATTTTTTTCACGACTTGTATATCTTCTACAAACTGGCACATAATGCGAAGCCCAGCAATATCCTGCATCGTTTCAATCTCATGCATCGGGATGTTTTTACGCTTTGCCTTTTCTAATATGCTGGCAACGGGTTTCACTCGGCCTGTGACAAATTCTACTGGTGAATGGTCATCCTCGAATTCATACAGCTTTCGAATGCCTTTTAGTTTCACTTTTAATTCTTCGACTGCTTGTTTATACGGTGCGAGGAATTGATCCCATTGTTTTTTGTCCATGAAACTTCCCCCAATTCCATATACCTAATTATTTCAGAGGAATGTGCTTTTCACTTTCTCTTCCATATCTCCGTAATTGGCATTGTCTTTAATATTGTCGATTAAATAATGTAATTCCTGTTGAAGCTGAATGAGTTCCAGCGAATATTCATCCGATGCCAAATAGACAGGGATGTCACGATTCATTGCTTCTTTTAATGGAGCCCATGTATGTTCCCCTAAAATAAGATACGAAAAGGACTCCTCGGTTTCAAGTATGTAAACGAACGCAAAGTGATCAGAATCAACAAGCATTTGTCCTGATGCTTTTGCTTTTTGAATTTGCTCTTCTGACTGGATTGTCAAAATCAGCCTGTCTTCTTTTAAAGTTGCTTCTGTGATTTCAATTCTGTTTTGCATCATGATCTCCTTTACAACAAAGTACAGCTTTATTTTATCATATCAAGTTCAATATTGATAAACCGAACTTTTTGAGAAAATCCTGTTTTTCTCTTTTAAATGACCCTTTCCCAAGATTCTTCATTCATTTTGGTCCATACCTAAATTGAAAATAGAGAGAAAAAAACAGTCTTTTACATGGTGAACACACTTCATGTACAATAATCATATTTCCTCTAATGAAAGGTTGATGTCAAAATGGCACAGGAAATTGAAATCGAACTAAAGCAATTATTAATGAAAGAAGAATTTGAACAGCTGAAACAGCATTTTCAATTGAAGGATGCGGATTTCCACACGCAAACCAACTATTATTTTGATACACCTCAATTTAATATAAAATCTCAATTGGCTGCATTAAGAATGAGAGAAAAAAACGGTCAATGGGTGCTCACATTAAAGGAACCTCACGAAATAGGCTTGCTCGAAACCCACCAAACGATCGCTCCCCCAACTCAACTTGACGATTTTGAGCTGCCAGATGGTGAAGTTGCGGACAGATTAGACCACCTGAACATTCAAAAGGATCAAATCGTGTACTTTGGTTCACTTGAAACGTCAAGAGCAGAAAAAATGATTCAAGAAGGCTTAATTGTTTTGGATCACAGCCGATATTTAACAGTAGAGGACTATGAACTTGAATTTGAAGTGAGCGACCTGGAAATCGGACAAGCCGCTTTCTCCGCATTGCTCCGCAAATTTCATATTCCAGTACGAAACACGAAAAACAAAGTCGTTCGTTTTTATGAAGAAAAAATGAAAACACAGAATAGATGAATTCCTTGAAGGAGGAACATGATGAACGTCAATCAACTTCAATCCTTTATGCAGCTTCAAGCGCTTAAAACGTTACAGACAGATCCAGCACAAACGCAAATGTCTGCGGGTCAAGAATCGAATGCCCAAGCTTCATTTCAGTCGCTGCTGCAAGATTTTTTAGGCGGATCAGAATTATCACGTCTCCCGCTTTCCATCTCTGCTTTTATGGGCACGGACCCATCAACGGCTCCGAACACGCAATATGCGCGTACAAACCCATATTTATCTGCCACTTCCGGCAGTGATCAGCTTGAGGCTCAATCTTTGTATGCAAATGACAACCAATTAAATACAGCGAATGGCATTGGAAATGTCTTAAACAACAGCTACACGCCGCCGCTTCAAAAGGCTGTCTCCAGCGGCTCATCATCAAAAGAGATTAATCAAATCGTGTCACAAATGGCTCAAAAGCATGGCGTTCCCGAAAAACTGATTCACGCGGTCATCAAGCAGGAATCCGGCTACCGCACAAATGCTGTCAGCCATGCAGGTGCGCTTGGACTCATGCAGCTCATGCCATCTACTGCTAAATCACTTGGCGTCAACAATGCTTTTGATGCGTCCCAAAACATTGAAGGCGGAACGAAGTATTTAAAACAAATGCTCAATAAATATAACGGGAATATCTCACTCGCCTTAGCTGCCTATAATGCAGGCTCAGGAAATGTAGATAAATACGGAGGCATTCCTCCATTTAAAGAAACACAAAATTATGTAAAGAAAATCACAGCTCAATATTTCGCTTAAACCGAAGAGAATAACCTCTTCGGTTTTTTGTATGTCGCTTTTCCCCCTTTTTTGACTGAATGTGTTATGATATGGTCAATTGATCACAGAACCCGATTCTCTCTTTATTTCGAGCAGACCAAAGCGGTTTGTTTGTGGAATTGAGATGAGGTTGTTAAAATAAGTACAAGAATAGAAACAATAAAATAGAACAAACTGAATATCACTTTTGAAATAAATGAAATGCGCAATAGGATGAGTCATCCTATTAACTACGAGTAAAAGGAGTAGTCAACATGGTACAATCGTTTAACGCACCTTACGAAGCGGTTGGAGAGGAACTTCTATCGCAACTTGTTGATACTTTTTATGAAAATGTAAAGTGTCATCCTTTGCTTCATCCTATTTTCCCGGATGACTTAAAAGAAACAGCAAGAAAACAAAAACAATTTTTAACGCAATATTTAGGCGGACCACCGCTTTATACAGAAGAGCATGGCCACCCAATGCTGCGGGCGAGACATCTCCCTTTTCCGATTACTGAGGAGCGGGCTGACGCATGGCTTGAATGCATGGAGGATGCAATGGATCAAGTAGAATTAACCGGCGATATTCGTGACTTTTTATTTGAACGGCTTTCTCTGACGGCTCGTCATATGGTCAACCAAACACCTGAAAAGGATGGACGATCTTGAGCTGCAATACGCACGATCAATATTTCTCACACTGTCACGGACATCCTCAAAAGCCGATTGAAATCTATGTATTCATTGATCCTCTAAGCCCAGACTGCTGGTTATTAGAGCCGTCCATTAAAAAGTTGAAAATGAAATATGGCCGTTTTTTCACTTTACGAACGGTAACAAGTTCTAGTATTAATGCTTTGAATCGGAAAAGAAAGAAACATTTACTGACTGAAGCATGGGGGAAATTTGCCACTAAAACGCAGACCAAAAAAGAACAAATGCTGTCTGAACAAATTGTGACATCACCTTACCTCGCCTCACTCGCACTAAAAGCAGCGGAGCTTCAAGGCAGAAAATGCGGAATGAAGTTTTTGCGTCTCATTCAAGAATCACTTTTTTGCCATCAGCAAGATGTCACAAGTGAGCAGGTGCTGATAGAAAATGCAAAAAGTGCTGGACTGGACATCGAGGAATTCCAGCGCGACATTCATTCTCAAAGTGCTGTGAAAGCACTGCAATGTGATATGAAAATTGCAGCAGAAATGGACGTATCTGAGCTTCCGACCTTCGCCTTTTTTAATACCGTAAATGGAGACGAAGGATTAAAAATTTCAGGTGCCTACTCTTATGATATTTACGAAGAAATCCTTTTTGAAATGATTGGTGAAAAACCAACACCATCAGAACGGCCTCCAATTGAATGGTTTATTGCTTACTTTCAATTTGCTTCCGCAAAAGAGATAGCCGTTGTCTATGACCTGACGCTTGAAGAAGTTGAACGAGAAATGAAGAAGCTGGCTTTCGCTCAAAAGGTAGAACGTGTCCAAGTGCAGCAAGAAATGTTTTGGCGCTATAAAGAGAATGACCACCATACAGATCTTGATGTCTATCGCTGTGAAAATGAACATGGGTGCTGACCCATGTTTTTCTTTACCTCCACTAGGAACATTCGTTCTGTTTATAAATACGAAGAAACCGCGCCGGGATAAGCGCGGTTTCACTATGTCTTAACGACAACAAAGGGGATGGGAGAAATTTTTCACGGTCAAACAAAGGGGTAATGTTTGTATGTGATTAATTTCACATCTGTAGTATATCAAATTTTGTCGACTTATGACAACAGATATACTATATGTTCATATTTTTGTCACAAAACATAAGAGGGTTGTCACTTTCATATAGTAAAAGTAACAAAAAAATGGGGGGATCTGCATGCGCAGCACAACTATTGGACTTGTTGCCATTGGCTTATGTTTCTTTTTAAATATATTAGGCTTAATGAAGATGCTTCCTCTTTATTTGACGTCTCCACTCTTATTTGCTTCGATTCTTTTTACGCTTTATCGAATGAATCACCGTAAGACCTTTAGAGGTTTTAAAGGATGATTGACATGGAACGGCCTCGACATCTGAAGAGGTCTTTTTTTATGAGAAAAAAACTCCTGTCAAAAGATGAGATAGCACTCACACGTCTGACAGAAGTCTTTTCATTACTCACCTGTTTTGGAGATGAGCTCTTCCATTTCTTTTAGTTTTTCTTCGAACAATTGACATGCTGCTTCGATTGGTTCTTTAGAAGCCATATCAACCCCTGCTTTTTTCAGCACATTGATTGGATAATCAGAGCTTCCTGCTTTAAGGAAATCGGTGTAGCGCTCTACCGCTGGTTTTCCTTCTTGTAATATTTGCTTGCTTAATGCCTGCGCCGCACTATAGCCTGTCGCGTATTGATACACATAATAGTTGTAATAGAAATGAGGGATTCTCGTCCACTCTAATCCGATTTCCTTATCAACCACCATACCGTCACCAAAGTACTTCTTGTTCAGGTCATAATAAAGGTTCGTCATAAATTCTGGCGTTAAAGCCTCTCCTTCTTGTGCTTTCACATGAATAAGATGCTCAAACTCAGCAAACATCGTTTGTCTAAATACCGTTCCTCTAAATCCTTCTAACAAGTGGTTTAATACATACAAACGCTGCTTTTTATCGTCTAAATGATTAAGCAGGTATTCACCTAGTAACGCCTCATTTGTAGTGGAAGCCACTTCCGCTACAAAGATACTGTAGTTTCCATACGGATATGGCTGGTGCTTTCTTGTATAGTAGCTGTGTACAGAATGCCCAAATTCATGAGCCAGTGTAAACAAATTATCAATGTTATTTTGCCAGTTCATGAGGATATATGGATTTGTACCATAGCTCCCAGATGAATAAGCACCGCTTCGTTTCCCTTTATTCTCATAAACGTCTACCCAGCGATTTTCGAGTCCTTCTTTTAACACGGACACATATTCTTCTCCTAATGGGGCTAACCCTTTCAGCATATAATCCTTTGCTTCATCGTAGGTGAGCTTCATGCCAGCATCTTTCACAAGTGGTGTGTACAAGTCGTAATTGTGCACTTCATCAAGCTTTAATACCTTTTTACGTAATTCAATATAACGGTGTAATAACGGTAAATATTGATGAACTGTATCAATTAGATTGTCATACACTTCTTCCGGGATGCTGTTTCGTGATAATGCCGCTTCTCTTGCCGATTTGTAATTTCGTACTTTTGCATAAAAATTATCCTTCTTAATTGAACCGCTCAGTGTAGAAGCAAGTGTATTCTTATACTGATCATACGTTTTATACACAGCTTTAAAGGCATTCTTTCTCACTTCACGATCATCACTATTTAAAAATGTGATAAAGTTGCCGTGGGTAATCTTCTTTTCCTCCCCATTCTCATCCTTTACAGAAGGAAAAGAAATGTCGGCGTTGTTAAACATACTAAAAGTAGTAGATGAAGATGAAAGTGGTTCAGAGGCCTCAGCTAATAAAGCTTCTTGCTCCTCACTTAAAATATGTGGACGCTCTTTATTAATTTCTTCGAGAGCATGTGAGTACAGTTTTAATTCTTCTTTTTCTAGTATGAATTGCTGCAATTTATCTTCTTGAATCGATAAAATCTCTGGAACAATATAAGCAGATGTACTAGACAGCTGTGTAAATAGATTTGATGCCTTATCATTTAACGCCTGAAATGATGAGTTCGTTGTATCTTCATCGTATTTCATGTGCGCATATGTATAAAGCTTGCCAAGCTTTTCAGAAAGTTGATCCTGAAAGGTTAGGGCTTCATACAGGACATCAGCAGAATGGGCCAGCTTGCCTTTAAACTGAGCCAGCTTCGGAATTTCTTTTTTGACCGCTTCGAATTCCTTGTTCCATGCATCGACGCTTTCAAAAATATCTTCAAGACGCCATTTGTTTTCTTCTTTTACTTCGCTTCTGTCTGGTAGATGATTGTTTTTGTTTTGTGAAGTCATATGAATCCCCCTTGCTTGAGTTGTGTTGAACCAACCTTTCGGAAAGTGAAAGAAATTGGTGTTGTATTTATCTTCTTTGTTTTGAACTATATTTGTCAAATCATATGCAGAAATAAATACCAAACAGACTAAAAAAATGAGAAAAAAGCGTTTCTTTTGATTCAATAGCAGCACCACCTTTTTCTTATCATGATCAAAGTGGTTATGAAACATGCTAATGAAATAAGAAAGCATCTCGTTTTAACACTTCATCTAGTGTTCGTATTGGCATTTGATTCGACGATACTTCATAATTACCCTCTTTCGTCATATGTAAAAACCCTTGTCTTACAAGCGCATTTACATATGCAGTGACCACCTCTTTTATTTCTTCTCTTGAAACATCGCCATATCGGAGTTTCACTTCTTTCATTTGCACACATCGATTGATTTCCATCATTAGCTGCTGAATTGTCACTCTTCCGCTTCCTTTTTTCCTCATCATCCAATCATAGAGACACCCCTGCCAAACATACACGGGACTTGTAAAAATATACGCTTCTTGCACTGGAATAAATAATTCAGTTGGCAAAAAAGGGAATGCTGTTTGATGATGCTCATAAAAAATATCTCTCAAACGTTTGCTTTCATTTGATAAAATTCGAGGAGGACGCAACCTAAATTGCTGTATACATTTAATCCATTGTTGGTTTACTTGACGCTTGCTTGAAGGCGGAGATAGAAATGCCGGAATTTCGCGGTATGCTGAAGGTGGTCTGACAGTCATTGCCGCACATATTTTCGTTGATTGAAAAACAAGGAATTGATCAAGATGGATGAACCTATTCTGGATCGGGCAGAAAAAAATCAACCGCCTTTCCTCTGATTCCCTTAAAATTCCCCAATGAATGGAGCAGAAAGAAAAAAGCTGGGCAGATTTTCGGTTTAAACGATTTGCCCCTATCATCCATATGGGAAAGAGCCCTGCCTCGCGGAGACCTGCTGTTCTTCTGCGAAGCTCTTGCCGGGAAATATTTGCACATTGAAATTCAATGGCATAAGTTTCATTTCCTATAGAGACGGTCACATCAGGACGCTGATGAATCTTTGACATATACTTTTCCAGCGCCGGTTTATGTCCAAGCCCCTTCAGCCAATTCACAATAGCTTTCTTTCCCGCCTGATGATAAGCCGTTTCGCCAGAGGCTAACGGACATGCTGTCAGCTGTTTATGCGCAAAATGATAGACACGATGCTCCCCTAGCTTTAATTGCACCTCCTCCCTGCACTCAGGACAATAAAATTTGCACGTCGTTCTTACATGCTCAAGACGGCTTTTCGATAAATGATGTGTCATTCGGATAAGCTTACCGTTATCCATAATTGCTGTATTCATTCAGTTCGCCCCTCGCTCTTTGATGACCGTATTATAGCTTGTTCGTCTATAAGGAAGCGAAAAGGCAAAATGAATTTTTACCGTGTCAAAAGATGATTTTAATAATCATCTCTTCAGGAAAATTAAAAATCCCCCTTATAGAAAAGGGGGAAAATACAATTTTTATAAAAGTGGTGATAATAATCTTGCTGTTGATTCAAACAGTCTGACCCCCAAAGGTCTCTTTGCAAACTCTTCTGGAACAATTTCATGTGACTGCTCTAAATCACCTAAGAAATCGTTGACGAGCTTCTCAGTGCTTTTTGTTTTATAGAGGAAGGCATTCACTTCAAAGTTCAAATGAAAGCTTCTCATATCCATGTTTGCCGTTCCTATCGAAGCCAGCTCGCTATCCACAATAATAAATTTACTATGCATAAAGCCTTGATCATACTCGTACACCTTTGCCCCTGCGTCAAGAAGCTCCGGGAAGTATGAACGAGACGCATGGAAAACAATCCGTTTATCTGGATTCTTTGGAGCAATAATCCGTACATCTACTCCGCTCAATGCGGCAATTTTCAATGCGGACAAAATATCATCATCCGGCACAAAATACGGTGAAGCGATCCAGATGGACTTTTTGGCGGAGATGATCATGGAGAAAAAGAGATTTTTAATGACCTCCCACTGCTTGTCAGGCCCGCCAGCAATCATTTGTACGCCTTCTGTTGTACTCTCAAGGTGGCTGAAATCTTTGAAATAGTCCACACCTGAGCATCTTTCATTCGTCATATAATACCAATCCTGCATGAAAATCTGCTGGAGGTCACGAACAGCTTCGCCCTTAATCATCAAATGAGTATCACGCCAGAATCCATATTGTCTGCTTCTGCCCATGTATTCGTCTCCAATGTTAAGCCCGCCGACAAATCCCACTTCCCCATCAATTACGACAATTTTTCTATGATTTCGGAAGTTGATTTTATTATTTAAAAGGGGGAGCCTTACTGGTAAAAACGGAACGATCTGAACGCCAGCCTTTTCTAGGTCAGCAATATATTGACGGGAGAGATTTAAGCTTCCTACATCGTCATATAAAAAGCGGACAATCACGCCATTTTTCGCTTTTTCAATGAGAATGTCCTTTAATTCTTGGCCAAGGTCATCGTGGCGGAGAATGTAATATTCTAAATGAATGTGATGTGTTGCTTTTTTAATCTCTTCAAAAATATGAGAGAATGTTTCTTCACCATTGGTTAAGACTTTAGAGGACGTGCGATATGTAATAGGAGTATGTCCAAGTCTGTGGGCCAGCTTAAATAAGAGCTGCTGATGATCACCCATATGCGTCATTTTTTCAATTGCTTCTCTATGGATACTTTCATCTTCCTGGATTAACTTCTCGTCCAATACCGCCTTCTTTTCAAACAGCCGGCGCTTTTTAATATTGCGTCCAAAGAAAATGTAGAACAAAAAGCCGAATAACGGAAAGCTGCCAAGCAGGACAAGCCATGTAATCGTTTGAGACGGATTCCGGTTCTCCAAGAAAATAACAAATCCGATGAAAATAATCGATAACGTAAACAGAACACTGACAGAACTTAATACACTTACCGCTAAATCACCGACAATCAATTGGATGATTAAATAAGCACCTATCGTAATGATTAGAAAAAATAGAACTTTGACTACATTTCTCATTTATTTTTCTCCTTGCCGATCTCTTTATTTACCTATTCATTCAGATAAAAAAGCCGATTCCTCTATAGAAATCGACTTTTTGTGAGTTACGAGAAGTGCTGTTGAATCGTTTCAAGGGCATTCCCTTCGATAATCAGCTGACCGTATTCTTTCAGTCTGTAGATGCTGACCACTGATTCATGAGCATATTCAAGCAAAATGCTGAGCTTATTCTCCACTTGCTCATCTGACAAATCCTCGTGGAAGTCAACATATAGATAATAACGGTTTTCAAACGAATATAAACTTGTGGTAAAATCCTGCATATTTAATTGAGAAAGTGCAATCAAATCTTCAAAGTCATCCATTTTCAACACGAATTGAAGTTGAAGTTTTTTGTCCTTCTCATTATGGTCTTCTTGATCTTGCTCTTCTTTATGAAAATCATCAAGCAGTGCGTCTAAGCTTTCTTCATCTGTTTGATCTTTTTTATCTTCTGGAATCGGCAATTCGAGCTTTTGTCCATCTTTAGAAAGTTGGGCTTTTGTCACGACAATTTCAAGACCTTTATCAAGTGCCTGTACTTGAATCCAAAGCGGCCCCTCTACTGCAAATTCTTCTTCTTCGTGCACTTCGTCCATTACTTCCCAAAACAGCTCTTCACTGCGCTCACGATTATACCAAATCTCTTCACGGTCAAATCCGCGATCTTCAATATCACCGTAGGAAATATAAAATTTTACTGTATGTTCATTTATTCTTTCGATTTCCATTTTGCCAACCTTCCCTTCTATATAAGATGTTGAAGGGACATACAAGCTCCCAATTAATAGTACTTTACTACACTTTACCCGTTCCGTCTACATGTTAACCGTTTAAAGAATTGAGGTATTGCTTCGTACTGTCTATTTTATGATAAAACATGAATAAAAGAAATAAAAACGCATTTTTTGCAGAGAAAACTTGCAGAAACATATATTTGAATTGTCTTCATATATTGGTTGTACGAGCTCTATTAGGACAAGAGGTGAAATGGATGGAAACAGAGTGGATCGTATCCTTACTGATGATTATTGGCATAGACCTGATTTTAGGCGGAGATAATGCGCTCATCATTGCGATGGCCAGTCGAAGTTTATCACATGACAAACGCAATAAAGCCATTTGGATCGGCACTCTTTTGGCCGTTCTGATGAGAATTACAATGACTGGTGCCGCAGTTTATTTATTGACTATCCCTTATTTGCAGTTTATTGGCGGTCTTTTTCTCCTTTATATAGGATACAATCTGTTAATTGAACAAAAAAAGGAATCGATTCGGATTAAGAGCAGCGGCTCCCTTTGGCGTGCGGTTCAAACCATTGTGATTGCAGACCTCTTTATGTCACTTGATAATGTCATCGCAGTTGCAGGTGCGGCAAAAGGCAACATGATTCTGACCGCTTTTGGCCTCATGATTTCTGTACCGATTATTATTTGGGGAAGCAAGCTGATTCATGCAGCTTTAACTAAATTTCCGTTTCTTTTATACGGAGGAAGTGCGCTTTTGGCCTTTACTGGCGGAGAAATGATTGTGCGTGATGTGAAATTGACTGAATTTATGTCACAGCATGCCACGCTTGAATTGATGCTACCGTTTTTAACCGTCATTACAGTCATATTAGCAAGCCTCTTTTACGAACAAACGGCTGAAAACAAATAAAAAAAGCTGCCAAATGATCGGCAGCTTTTCGTATTTTTATTAGTTAGCAAGTCGCTGAGCTTCTCTTAGTTGGAATGTACGAACCGTTCTTGGTAAGAAACGTCTAATTTCATCTTCATTGTACCCAACTTGTAATCTTTTTTCATCCAAGATAATTGGACGACGCAAAAGACCTGGATGCTCATTGATTAGTTTATACAATTGTTGAAGCGGCATTGTCTCAACATTGACATTTAGTTTTTGGAATACTTTTGAACGTGTTGAGATAATTTCATCTGTACCGTCTTCTGTCATTCGAAGAATTTCTTTGATTTCATCGATTGAAAGAGGCTCAGAAAAAATGTTTCTCTCTTGATATGGGATATTGTGCTCTTCTAACCACGCTCTTGCTTTTCTACATGATGTACAGCTTGGTGATGTGTATAATGTTACCATAAATCTTCACTCCTCAATTTGTAGAATGAATATTGATCTGTATTCTTAAATTAAAATTGTTCTAAATAAGTAATCTTTATAGTGATTATACTATAAAAAAGTAAGTGTGAACAGATTTTCTTGCAATTTTTGTGACAAAAACTAGACAATTTTATTCATTTTGTGGTGCTGCTTGATGTCTGAACATTCTCATTTAGTCGAGATGATCGAAAATATTTTTTTGCTTTCTATTTTCAATGATCTTCAATACATCATCAACGTCCTCATACGATTGTCCATACCATTCTTCATCTTTATACGTATGGATTCGTTCATAGGTCTTCCTCATGGCTTCCATGATCTCTTCCTCGTCATTTGTAAGAGGCGACCAATAAAGAATTTCCATGCGGTTCACTTCATTTGTTGCAAGTGACCTGCGTTTATAACCGATTGATTCTGCATGCTTGAAGTGCTCTCTTTGGTAAAACTTTAGGCGTTTTGCAGTATCTGCATCATCTTCATCTACAGGCTCGACCTCAAGCAAGATCGGTTTCTTTTTTTCCTTCAGCTTATGAATAAGCTTTGATCCGAGGCCTTCACCTCTTGCATCTTTGGAAACAAATAAATAATCAATAAAGATGAAAGAATCAAATTCGGCGTACATCATCACATGATGAGGTCCTTCCTCCTTATGATAAATATCACTTCTTTCCTTTAATAAAGCTTCCATATGCTCTTTTGACTTCATTTCTTCTATCGGGAAATATTCACTGAGCTTTTCATACCAATTCATGGATCTGCTCCTTATGCTATAGTTAAGAACCACTTCCTTAGATATTCCCGATTTCCTGCTATTTAAACGCCTGTACTAGTAAGACGCAGCAAAGTCTAAAGTAGTTTCACTTTTTTTCAATTAACGCAAAAAAAGTTTTATAACGAACGATTCATGACGAGTTGAATGCAGACAAACAGGATAAGTGTCATCGCAATTTGAAGCATGATGAAATAAAGATATTTTACACGCCGTGCTTCTTGCTTCTGACCGCTTGTCTTTCGGTTAAGCATATATTCCACTGAAAAAGACACAATCCCAATGAGCACCATAAACGCGAGCATCCACTTTCCTCCGTTTGGTTTCCTGAAAAAAGTCGTTGAAAAAAGCATGAATACAATGAGAACATGAAGCAATGAATAACGAAAGGTTTTCCATCTCAACATCCTATTTTTTCCTCCTTTTATTTGTTTAATTCTTTGGTCAGAATATTGATGGCTTCCTTAACTTCTAACATATTTTCTTTAGTGTTCATTTCATTTCTAGCGTGAAGTAATACTGGTCGGACTGATTCAACTGAACGCCCGAAATTATACATCCATTCATATCTTGGTACCATCCAAGTATGAAAATGATGGGTTGTATCTTCGTTGTAAAAATAATAGACATGTTCTATCCCTAAAGCGGTTCTTTGTGCTTTTCTTATCTTTGCTAAAACCTCTATGTAGTCTAATCTTTCCGAATTAGTTAAATCATCTAAACATTTGATGTGTCTTTTTGAAGCTAAAATTATTAGCCCTCTGATTGGATAAGCGACATCTTGATGGGCGTGAAAGTACTCTGTTTCAATAACTACACCACCTTCTGGTACAACTAATCCATTCGTTAAAGCACAACTAAGACACTCGACTTCAACTGTTTCTCCATTTGTTAATGTTATTTTTTTCAATTGTCCTCCCCCAAACGAAATAGTATACAATTTGAATTTTCATTACTTAAGCGTATCATATTTTTCCTTATTTTGAATTAAACTCCTTATTATCACTTCACCTGTGATTGAGTTATTTCTTTTTAACTTTCTAATATATGAAACCAGACCCAAATAAAAAGAAGCACTGACTTAGCAGTGCTTCTTCCTTCTTATGATTGTTTCGCCTGTAGCTCTTTGAATTCTTCCTCTGTGCAGCTCACAAAGTGACCTGGCTTCACTTCACGGAACTCGGTGTTTGTTCCTTTGTGAACAGATGGATCATACTTGATTCGTTTGCGGTTACGCTCATAATCAGGATCTGGAAGCGGAATCGCAGACAGCAATGATTTTGTATATGGATGAAGCGGGTTTTCGTATAATTCATTCGCTGGTGCCAGTTCAACCAATTTTCCGAAATACATCACGCCGATACGATCGCTGATGTATTTTACCATGGACAAGTCATGGGCAATGAATAAGTACGTTAAACCTTTTTCCTCTTGAAGCTCTTTCAATAAATTGACGACCTGCGCTTGGATCGACACGTCTAATGCAGAGATTGGTTCATCGGCGATGATGAAATCCGGCTCTACTGCTAATGCACGTGCAATTCCGATACGCTGCCTTTGACCGCCTGAGAATTCATGCGGGTATCTGTTCGCATGCTCTTTGTTCAAGCCAACAGTTTCAAGTAATTGGTACACACGCTCTTTTCGCGCCTGTTTTGTTTTTGCAAGGCCATGAATGTCGATGCCCTCTGCAATGATATCAAGCACTGTCATTCTAGGGTTGAGTGAAGCATATGGATCTTGGAAGATCATCTGCATTTGACGGTTGAACTCAAGCATTTTTTGTCTTGATTTCTTCCCGTGTACATTTTCACCCTTATAAAGAACTTCACCATCTGTCGCATCATAAAGTCTAATGATCGAACGGCCCGTAGTGGATTTACCACAACCAGACTCACCTACAAGACCAAGCGTTTCACCTTTGTAAATATCAAATGAAACCCCATCAACTGCTTTCACAGTTCCTCTTGCTGTATGGAAATGCTGTTTCAAATTTTTGATTTCTAACAGTTTTTCTGCCATGCTATTCACCCTCTTTTACTAATACAGGTTTTTCGTAGCTACCTTCTAGTTCACGCATTCTCGCCTTTACAGAAGCAGGCGGTTCAACTTTAGGTGCATTCGGATGAAGTAGCCATGATTTCACATAATGCGTATCTGATACTTTGAACATTGGCGGTTCTTGTTCAAAGTCAATTTTCATTGCATAATCGCTGCGGAGTGCAAATGCATCTCCTTTCGGCGGGTTTGTCAGATCTGGCGGTGTTCCTGGAATGGCAGTCAGCTTTCCTTCCTCTCCGCCATCTGTGTCAAGACTCGGCATGGAGGCTAAAAGTCCCCATGTATACGGATGCTTAGGATTGTAGAAAATTTCATCGACAGTCCCTGTCTCCACAATCTGTCCTGCATACATAACAGCTACACGATCAGCGACGTTGGCAACAACACCTAGATCATGCGTAATAAAGATAATCGAAGTGTCAACCTTTTGCTGAATTTCTTTCATTAATTCTAAAATTTGTGCTTGAATTGTTACATCAAGTGCAGTCGTTGGCTCATCGGCAATCAGCAGCTTTGGATCTGCTGCAAGCGCCATGGCGATGACAACCCTTTGTCTCATCCCGCCACTAAATTCGTGCGGATATTGTTTAATTCTTTTTTCAGGCATTGGAATTCCAACGAGCTCCAATAGTTCAATGGCTCTTTTTTCAGCCGCTTCTTTTGAAATTTGTTCATGCTTGAACAGCACTTCTGTAATTTGTTTCCCGACTTTCATCGTTGGATTCAAAGATGTCATCGGATCTTGGAAGATCATTGAGATATCTTTTCCTCGAATGGTTTGCATTTGTTTCTCAGTTTTCTTGACAATATCTTGTCCATCAAACAGGATCTGTCCGCGCTTGAAATAACCCGGCGGCATCGGAATTAATCTCATGATCGCTTGTGATGTCACACTTTTACCAGAGCCAGATTCACCTACAATAGCAAGTGTCTCGCCTTTATTTAAGTGGAAGTTCACACCACGAATGGCTTGAACCTCTCCACCATATGTTTTAAATGAGATTGCAAGGTCTTTCACCTCTAGAATACGTTCACGTTCCATCCTAATCACTCCTTATTTACGCAACTTCGGATCTAAAGCGTCTCTTAGTCCGTCTCCAACCACGTTAAAACCAAACATTGTAATACAGATAAATGCGGCTGGGAACCATAATCTCCAAGGGTAGTACGTCATGGCTGGAATTCCATCAGACGCCATTGTTCCCCAGCTCGCTAACGGAGCCGGTACACCAAGCCCTAGGTAGCTTAGGAATGCCTCTGTGAAGATAGCAGAAGGAATCGTTAATGTCATCGTCACAAGAATTGGTCCCATTGAGTTTGGAATTAAGTGTTTAAATAAAAGTCTAGATGTTTTCGCACCTAATGTTTGTGCTGCAAGAACGTATTCTTGACTCTTTAATTGTAAAACCTGTCCCCGAACAATACGTGCCATGTTAATCCAGCCTACGACTGTCATGGCGAGAATAATCGTTAATAATCCTTTTGGCAGAACAACCATCATTAAGATAACCATTAATAGTGTTGGAATTGCCCATAAAACGTCTGCGATACGCATCATCACTTCATCTGTACGGCCGCCTTTGAACGCAGCAATACTTCCCCAGATAATACCGATGATCACGTCAAGAACCGCTGCAGCAAGACCGATGAAGATCGAAATTCTTGCCCCGACCCATGTACGGACAAACATGTCACGTCCTAAATCATCTGTACCAAACCAGTGCTCTTTTGAAGGCGGCTGGTCAGCATTCAGCAAATCGGTCGTGGAGTAATCATATTTAGAAAACATCGGAACAAAGATGGCCAGCATCACAATAATAAAAATGATTGTAAGTCCAACCATTGCAAGTTTATTGGCACGGAAGCGAAGCATGGCATCCTTCCATAAAGATAGACTAGGTTTAGAAATTTTTTCAGATTCTGCTGCGTCAGCTGTCGCAGGCACAAATAAATCTTTTCTCATCTCTTCCATGTGTTAGACCCCTTTCTTCGCCTTCGTCAGTTTAATTCTAGGATCGATAATACCGTAGAGGACGTCAACGACTAGAATACTGATTAATAGAATAATACTGTAGAAGACTGTAACACCCATGATGACGGTGTAATCACGGTTTGTAATGCTTGTGACAAAGTGAGAGCCTAATCCAGGGATACCAAAAATCTTCTCAACGACAAAACTACCTGTTAAAACTGAAGCAGCCATTGGTCCCATGTATGTGATAACAGGTAACAATGCGTTTCGGATGGCGTGTTTGATCGTCACAGCAGATTTTGTTAAGCCTTTCGCTCTAGCCGTTCTAATGTAGTCACTATTTAGTACTTCAAGCATACTTGACCGTGCAAGTCTAGCGATAAATGCCATTGGCATGAAGGAAAGTGCAATAGAAGGTAGTACGGTGCTTGCCCAAGACTCCCATCCTGCAACTGGGAAGATCGCTATAATACTTGCCTCAGATGCAAATACATATTGTAGTAGCGCCGCTAAAATGAAACTTGGAACTGAAATTCCAAAGATCGTTAAAATGGCAATCGTATAGTCTTGCCACTTGTTATGATAGAGCGCTGCAAGGACCCCAAACAATACACCAAATGCTAATGCGAGGAGAATTGCCTCAATTCCGAGGGTAAAGGAAACGGGGAATCCAGAACTGATTAAGTCATTTACAGTTTGTCCTTTATATTTAAATGAGGGACCAAAATCTAATGTTGCAACTGAACCTAGGTAGCTTACATATTGAACAAATAAGGGCTTGTCCAATCCGTAGTGCTCGTTTAGGTTTGCTTCAATTTCAGCAGGAAGTTTCTTCTCTCCAGAGAATGGACCACCAGGTGCTGCCTGCATGAGAAAGAAAGTTGCAGTTACAATAACAAACAGTGTGATTAAAATATATATTAATCGCTTACCGATATATTTAAGCAACGGAATTGCACCTCCATGATTTTACAACAATTTCTCTAATCAGCAAGAAAGGTATATGGAGAGACATCCTCCATATACCTTAAGATCCTTGCCGTAGATCTCTTACACTATGACTCTTACTTTTCGAAATGTGCCCATTTGTATTGAACATCACCTAGTCCAGATACAACTACACCTTTAAGTTTTGGATCTTGTACCCAAAGCTGAGTGTAGAAGTAAATTGGTGCTACAGGCATATCGTTGATGATGATTTCTTCTGCTTTTTTCAGCATTTCTTCACGCTTCGTTTTATCTGTTTCTTTTGCAGAATCATTCAACAATTGTTTGTACTCTTTGCTTTCCCATCCAGTGTCGTTGTTTCCACCGTCTTTATCTTTGTAAAGCTCAAGGAAGTTCACTGGATCGTTGAAGTCACCTAACCAGCCCATACGTCCGATTTGGTAGTCTCCGCTGTGGATTTTGTCGATGTATACGTTCCACTCAGAGTTATCAAGTTCAACTTTCACACCTAAATCTTTTTTCCACATTTCTTGAATTGCTTGTGCAATCTTTTGGTGGCCTTCATCTGTGTTGTAAGAAAGTTTCAATGTTGGAAGATCAGAAACAGACTTATAACCTAATTCTTTCGCACCTTTTTCAAGAAGCTTTTTAGCTGTATCTACATCGTGATCTTTGAAGTAGCCAGTTTTGTTATCAGTGAATCCTTCCATTGTTGGTGGAACGATTGCCATTGCTGGAACTTGTTCACCTTGCGTAATTTTGTCAACGATCGCTTGACGGTTGATTGAGTATGCAAGGGCCTTACGGATGTTTGCATTGTTTAATGGTTTTACTTCTGTGTTGAATTTGTAGTTATAGATACCAGCGATCGTCTGGATTTTCAGACCGCCCTCTTTTTTCAATGTTTTTAAAGACTCAGTTGGAAGGCTTCCAGTTGGAGAACCAGCCCAGTCAAGCTCGCCTTTTTTGAACATGCTAAGTTCAGTGTTTGTATCTTTGATCATAGACATGTTGATTTTTTTCAATTTCACAGTATCTTTATCCCAGTATTCATTGTTCTTTTCAAGCGTGATAGAACCGCCATGTTTCCATTTAGAAAGAACGAATGGTCCGTTAGATACGTAGTTTTCACCAGCATTTGTGTACCAGTTTTTATTCTTTTCAGCCACTTTTTTGTTGACTGGCATATAAGTATAGAATGCAGTTAGTTCAGTAAAGAACGGTGTTGGGTTCTCTAGCTCAACTACAAGCGTTTTGTCGTCTTTAGCTTTAATGCCAACATCAGCAACTTTCGCTTTCCCTTTGTTTGCTGCTTCAGCACCTTTAATATAGTAAAGCTGGTAAGCATATTGAGATTCATTTTTAGGATCTAATGCCCATTTCCAAGCATATTCAAAATCTTCTGCTTTTACAGGGTCACCATTAGACCATTTTGCATCACGAAGTGTGAATGTATAAGTTTTACCATCAGCACTTGTTTTGATATCAGAAGCCATTGCATTTTCTGGCTTTCCTTCAGCGTTAATTCTTGTTAATCCCTCAAAAGTCTGACGGATGACACTACCTGAAGTTGAATCATTTGCCAATCCCGGATGTAGAGAAAAAGGCTCAGTGGAGATATTCACATTTAATGTTGTTTTAGCCTCTCCAGAACTGCTCGTGCTGTCGCCTGATTTGTTTCCGCTGAAACCACAAGCGCTTAATACAAGTGTGAAAATAAGCATTAAAGTAACAACAGACCAACGCTTTTTCAACTGTATTCCCCCTTATAATATGTTTTTAGTTCAAAGGTCTCGATAGAAGATGAGATTCAGATTTAAGAAATAGCGTAAAAAAGTCCCTAAATAGCTTACTTTCTATTTCTTTTGTTTTTTCTGAATTTTCACTATGTAAAGAGCCTAGCACAAACGTGTGAACAAATTCATTATAATGAATAGAATAATTTATTGCAATATCAATTTCATATATTTTTTAAAAACGTAAATGGGGATAAAGAGGGATTTTTATAAACTAAAGTCTCAATCACTTCAACAAATTAAAGCGTAAATTGATTAAAATAATTTAACAAATTCAGCAGGAATAATGTTTTATACATATAATTAATCATCCTTTTTTAAAAAATTCTGACAGATATTTGGTATTTTATCTAAAATTTTAAGTGTCAATAGGCATGATGAGAAGGTCACATAATGGCTTCGTGACTTTTTCATGGTCATCCTTTATAATAGATAGACATATTGTTGCGATGAAAAAGAAGAGTACATATATTCACCATTTACAGAGAGTCTGCGGCCGGTGTGAGCAGATAATGGCATGTATGGAATGGGCTTTGGAGCAGCTAACCGAACACTTCTAAAAAAGTGAGTAGGCTTAGACGGAGTAGTCTCCGTTATCAACGTCTTGAGTGATTTCTATGTGAAATAACAAGGGTGGTACCACGGTTCATTCGTCCCTTTTCTGTTGAAAAGTGATGGGTGGGCCTTTTTATATTGAAGAAAAGAGGTTTTAGTATGACAAAGAAGACAATTTTTTCAGGCATTCAGCCGAGCGGTTCTGTCACATTAGGGAACTATATTGGAGCAATGAAGCAATTTGTCGATTTGCAGCATGACTATAATGGCTATTTTTGTGTTGTCGATCAACATGCGATTACAGTGAGTCAGGACCGATTAGCTCTCCGTCAAAATATTAGAAGCTTAGCAGCTCTTTATTTAGCTGTTGGTCTTGATCCAGAGAAAGCGACATTGTTTATCCAATCAGAGGTACCTGCTCACGCCCAGGCAGGATGGATGCTTCAATGTGTTGCTTATATTGGGGAATTAGAAAGAATGACCCAATTTAAGGACAAATCCGCTGGTAAAGAAGCAGTTGTTTCAGGCCTATTAACGTATCCCCCATTAATGGCTGGCGATATCTTATTATATGGTACTGATTTAGTCCCTGTTGGAGAAGACCAAAAGCAGCATCTTGAATTGACTAGAACGCTCGCTGAACGCTTTAACCGAAAGTACAATGACATCTTCACTGTGCCTGAAGTGAAAATTCCAAAAGAAGGCGCGCGGATTATGTCTTTAACAGATCCAACGAAAAAAATGAGCAAATCCGATCCGAACCAAAAATCTTTCATTACCTTATTAGATGAACCAAAGCAGCTTGAAAAGAAAATTAAAAGTGCTGTGACGGATTCAGAAGGCATCGTCAAGTATGACAAAGAGAACAAGCCTGGTATTGCCAACTTGCTGACGATTTATTCTGTATTAGGCAACATATCCATTACAGAGCTGGAGCAAAAGTACGAAGGCAAAGGATATGGTGAGTTTAAAGGAGATCTTGCGAACGTTGTCGTTGATGCTTTAAAACCAATTCAAGATCGATACTATGAACTCATTGAATCAGACGAGCTTGACCGCATTCTAGACGAAGGTGCTGAAAAAGCAAACCGCGCAGCAAACAAAATGCTGAAAAAAATGGAGAATGCGATGGGTCTTGGCAGAAAACGCAAATAAAAAAAGCTTGCAGCACGACTCGCTGCAAGCTTTTTCTAATTTACTTTTGATTCGTTTTCCATTTCCCAAAGCTTTTCGAAAAAAGGCTGTCCTTTAATCATTTTTTCACAGAAGGCTAAATGATTCTCTGACCACCCATCAATCGTTTCATTGTAAAGCATGTTCCAAATCTCTTCGAAAGACATTCGTTTGATTTGGTTGTACATGCGCGGGTTCCATTCCGTATACCAATACGCAATCTCCGCCCTGTTTTTGAGCCCTTTTAATTGATCGAGCGCCATAAACATCAGCTGTTTCAGCTGTCTTTCTTTTCTCGTTAATCCGCTGATATGCTGCGGCGGCAGTGATAGAATGTGATACTCTTTCGTCGATTCAAGGCTGTCCTTAGAAAATTCATATTCCTCTGCCTTCACATCTTTCACCATTTCATACACCAATTGCTCCTGCCTTGGGATCAAGCGGCTTTTTCTCACAGGTATGGAATACCCAATCGTATCTACAGCAATAATTCGAATGCCGTCTGTGACCACAAAGCAATACTCTAATTTACGGCGTTCATGATTTTTTCGAATATAAGATTTCTCAAATACAGACTCTAGCAGTGTCTTCGGCAGCTCTGAAAGATCATTCTCTATGTAATCAAACAAAGGGCTCTGCACCTTAAGTAAAGGCACTTGATCTAACAGTTCAACGCTGTCCTCCTTACGCCACTCATGAAAATGACACACATTGTAGCCATTTTCTTCCCCTTCAAACCAATTCACCCATACGTCATGAAGAAATAACATAACCAATCCCTCACTTTATAAAAACTGTTGTCCACAGTATGGGCAAGGGATAGAGAAATTATTCCAACTTTATCAAAACTTCAAGCTGATCGAGTGATAGCTTCGTGTCTTTATTTCATTCAGGAAACGGAGAGCGCACGCAGAGCCCCTTTAAACTTTATTTCAGCTTTTTAGGATCAAGCGCATCTCTCAGCCCATCTCCTAAAAAATTAAAGCATAAAACAGTCAGCAAAATGAGTAAACCTGGGAAAAGCGGGTACCACCACGCTTGCACCATAATCGAGAAATTTTGTGCATCTTGCAGCATGTTGCCCCAGCTTGCTGTTGGCGGCTGAATACCAAAGCCAAGATAGCTGAGCGTTGATTCAGCTAAAATGACTGAGCCTACTTTTAATGTAGCTGATACAATAATAGGACCGATACAGTTCGGTAAAATATGCGAAAAGATGATGACATGATTTTTCGTTCCAATGGTTCTCGCCGCGAGGACGAATTCTCTTGTTCGAAGTGATAAGAATTCACTGCGGATGAGCCTGGCGGTTGTTGTCCAGCCTGTCAAAGCAAAGATTAAAATCAATTTATCAATGCCCGGTTTGAAAATAGTGACGAGCGTGATCAATAGAAAAATGTCTGGAATCGACAAGACGACATCCACAAACCTCATTAACAAGGAATCAACAAACCCTTTGAAATACCCCGCGACCGCGCCAACGACAGTGCCAATGGTGATTGCACCGACCACTGAGACGAAACCGACCAATAAAGAGACCCGCGCGCCATATAGCACCCTTGAGAAAATATCGCGGCCAAACTTGTCAGTACCCATAAAATGCTCAGCACTTGGCGGCTGGAGCCGCTTCAATAAATCTTGATGCTCTGGTGCATATGGAGCGATCACTGGAGCAAAAATGGCAGAAAAAATAATGATCAATAAGATCACGGAGCCGGCAACCGCCAATTTATTTTTGAAAAATTTCTCGCAAAATAAACGCAGCATCGTCTCAGGCTTTGGTTGAAGGCCCTCCTTTAATTTGATATCAACAGGAGGTGTTCCCAGATTAGGCTGTGCCAATTGTGCTTCAGCTCCCTTCTAATATTCAATACGCGGATCAACGATCGCATATAAAATATCCGCTATTAAATTTCCAACCACCACAAGCACTGCGGAAATAACGGTCATCGCCATAATGACCGGATAATCTCTCGAAAAGGCAGAATCAATGAACAGCTTTCCAAGTCCAGGCCAGGTGAAGATTTGTTCCACCACGACTGCGCCGCCAATAAAAGATGGTATCATTAATCCGAAAATCGTTATGACAGGCATAAGACCGTTTCTTAAACCATGCTTAAAAATGACTTTGTTTTCTCTAAAGCCTTTCGCTCTTGCTGTGCGAATGTAATCCTGCCTCATCACATCAAGCATACTCGACCTTGTGTACCGGGTCAGCCCTGCCATATCAGCCGTTGCTAAAACAAAGGCAGGTAAAATGATATGATGGAGCCGGTCTAACACATTAAAATCGGCATTCAAGGTAGAAACTCCGCCAGTTGGAAACCAACCTAGATTCACGGATAAAACCATAATGAGGATGAGACCAAACCAAAAGTTTGGAATAGCCAGTCCGATAAAAGATGTAACCGTAATGCCATAGTCAAGCTTTGTATATGGACGTTTTGCTGAAAGGACACCAAATGGAATGGCGATCAGCAGGGCAACTAATGTAGAAAAGATCATGAGGATGAGGGTATTTGGCAGCCGGGCAAAAATCAAATCAGCCACGGGCGTTCCCTTTTTGACAATCGATGTGCCAAAGTCACCTTGAAGCATATTGCCAAGCCATTTCATATATTGCACATATTCAGGATCGTTCAAGCCGTACTTATCAATAAAGGCTTCCCGGTCTGCCGCACTAATGGTAGGGTCCATCATGAGTGACATCGGATCGCCTGGTGCTGCTTTCATAATGGCAAAGGACAAGATAGTAATCCCTAATAAAATGGGAATGGAGAGTAATGTCCTTCTAATGATATATGTAACCATATGCACAACTCCTTTTTCATCGGATCGCCAATCTGTAAAAAAAAGGCCAAAATGATGGTATTTTAGCCCTTTGTCTGCTTTTCAGCGTGATCTGAAAACCCTTGAATTCTCGTGCTGATGCGGAGCGAACGAAGTGATCTTTTTAGCACCCACGCAGAGAACTGACACCGAATGCAAGGGATTGTTCTCACGGTGAAAGGGGAGAATCCCCCCTTCTTCACTATCAGCCTACTGTTCAAGCCACCATTTTTCGATTTTGTAATATTCATCTTTCGGGTGGTAAGAGTAGCCTTGGAGATTAGATGGCATAGCACGATGTGAGTTAGCATAGTAAAGGAACGTATACGGCTGATCCTCTGCGATCAGTTTATAAATTTTTTCATATGCCTTTGAATAATCTTTTCGATCGCTTAAGTTTTTAGCATCAACTAACAGCTTATCGACCTCTTTATTTTTATACCAGATGTTATTTAAACCTTTTTCTGACTGGCTTGAGTGGAATATGCTGAATTGATCAGGGAATGTCGCAAGGCTCCAGCCGAGCAGAAGCGCATCATAATCCCACTTAGGCGGTGTCGTCTGCTCAATGAGTGCACTGAATTCCACAATTTGCGGCTTCGCTTCTACACCGATTTCTTTGAGCTGCTGCTGGACAACGACAGCGATATCTTCACGAACTTTATTTCCTTGGTTGGTCTTTATGACAAAGGAGAATTTCTTGCCATCTTTATCAAGATAGCCGTCTCCATCTGTATCCTCCCAGCCCTCTTCTTTCAGCATCTTTTTCGCTTTTTCTTGATCAAACTCAAACACTGGAACATTTTCATCCTTTGGATAGTTCCAGGACAGCGGACTTTCTGGAATATTGGCTACTTTGCCGTCTCCATCTAGCACTTGGTCAACAATCGTTTGACGATCAATGGCATGTGTCAGTGCTTGGCGGACCTTTTTACTTTTAAAGAGTTCATTTTTCTGGTTCCAGCCAATGTATGAATAATTGAGTCCTAGATCAGATTCGATTTTAATGTTGCTCACTTTTTCAGCTGTTTGCAGCTCGGATCCTGGTACAGCAAAGAAATCAATATCTCCTGCTGACAGCTGGGCAATCGCTGCATTCTGATCAGGAATGGTTTTAATTGTGACATTATCAAGGTAAGGACGTCCATCCCAATAATCGTCAAAGGCTTCTAGTTTGACATAGTCTCCTTCTTTCCATTCTGCGAATTTAAATGGACCTGAACCGATTGGTTTTTTTCGGTTAAATTCGTTTTCACCGAGATCTTTTATAGGCACATCACCTAAAATATGCTTAGGTAAAATACCATAGCTTCCTAGTGTGACATTATAAAAATAAGGATCTTTTTTATTGAGCTTGAATTCGATCGAGTAGTCCCCTGTCTTTTTAACAGACTCTAAAACTTCAAAGCCTGATCCGCGCTCCCCGTTGTAGTCCTTATTGATTGGTATGCTGTATGTAAACACAACATCATCAGCAGTCAGTTCTTCACCATCATGAAACTTTACACCTTTTTTAATGGTGACATCAAACTGCTTGCCGTCATCCGATTCTTTAATATCCTCTGCCAGCGATAGCTGAGGGTTGAGCTTTCCGTCTGTTTGAAGTAAGAAGCTGTAGATTCTTTCCTCAATATCAGAGCTTGCCACATCTGTAGAATACAGCGAGTTAAATAATGTTGGCTCTGCAATTGAACCGATGACAAGATCGCCGCCTTGTACCGGTTTACCTGTGGACTTCTTTTCACTGTCTCCAGACGTTTTATTTCCACCAGAACAAGCAGCAAGGATTAATGTAAAAATCAGCAATAAACTGACCAGAATGGACTTTCTATTTCTACCTTTCATAGACAATTCCCCCTATTCTTTTTTAAAAATAATGACCGAATCCTGTTTCATCCCCCCTCTCAAAGATGAGATCATACAAGCTTGATCAAGCGTTGTAGAGGTGGCAGGCAACAAAGTGGTTCGTTTTTAACTCCTGAAATGCTGGTACTTTTTCTTTACAGATTTCTTTCGCATGCGGGCATCTTGTGTGAAATACGCAGCCTTTTGGCGGATTTGCAGGACTCGGCAGATCGCCTTGCAGCATAATGCGTTCTCTTTTCGTCTGCCCTTTTTTACGGGTGACAGGAACGGAAGAAAGCAGAGCCTGTGTATACGGATGGAGCGGTTCATCGTACAGACTGTGCTTGTCGGCAAGCTCCATCATTTTGCCGAGATACATGACGCCGACTCTATCGCTAATATGTCTGACCACACTTAAATCGTGAGAGATAAATAGATAGGTAAGGTCAAATTCCTCCTGAAGCTCCTCCATCAGATTAATAACCTGCGCCTGAATAGATACATCAAGTGCTGATACAGGCTCATCTGCGATGATCATGTCGGGATTCATGGCAAGCGCACGAGCGATGCCGATCCGCTGCCTCTGCCCGCCTGAAAATTCATGGGGATAGCGGTTCGCAAAGCTTGGATGAAGACCTACCTTTGATAAAAGCTGTTCTACTTTTTCATTTCTTTCTTTTAAGGAATATAAGTGATGTGTTTTGTAGGGTTCTTTGATGATGCTTCGAAGTGTTTTTCTAGGGTTGAGTGATGCAAAGGGATCTTGAAAAACCATTTGGATGTTTTTTCGTGTAGATTGTCTTAGCTTTGATTCTGATACGCGCGTGATGTCTTGCCCTTTAAAAAAGATTTGACCGTCGGTTGGTTCGTATAGGCGAATCATTGTCCGGCCTAGTGTGGATTTCCCGCATCCTGACTCCCCGACAATACCTAACGTTTCACCTTTATAAATCTTCAAGTCTATGCCGTCAACAGCTTTCACTGCACCGACTTTCTTCTGAAAGACGCCCGCTTTAATCGGAAAATGTTTTCGAATCTGTTTCAGTTCAAGGATCGTTTCTTTCTCTGGTAAGTCTGTTATTTGTGTTTGATTTTGAGCAAGTGTCATGTGTGGTCTGCCTCCTCATATAAGAAACATCTGACGCTTCTGCCATCTTCAAATGTTCTCAGCTTAGGCAGTTCTCCCAGGCAGCGTTCCTTCACTTGCGGACATCTAGGAGCAAAGCGGCAGCCGGCTGGAAGCTGATCTGGCGCAGGAACATTTCCTTTGATGGCTGTTAACGGCTGTATGTCTCCGTCAATGACAGGAATCGATTCAAGCAGCCCTTCTGTGTAAGGATGAAGCGGCTGTTCAAACAACTCTTCGACAGTCCCATTTTCAACAACCTGTCCGCAGTACATGACAATCACTCGATCTGCCACTTCAGACACGACACCTAAATCATGTGTGATAAGAAGAATAGATGTACCAAAGGTAGAGCATAAATCTTTCATTAAAGTGAGTACCTGTGCTTGAATGGTCACATCCAGGGCAGTTGTCGGTTCATCTGCAATGAGAAGCTTCGGATCACAGCTTAGCGCTATGGCAATCATCACTCTTTGCCGCATGCCGCCTGATAAACGATGCGGATAATCTTTCATGATTTGCTCCGGGCGGGAAAAACCAACAAGCTTCAGCAGATCAACCGCTTTTTTGACCGCTTCTTTTTTTGAAAGTTTTTTGTGATAGATGAGGATTTCTGTTATTTGTTCTCCGATGGGTAAGACGGGATTAAGTGAGGTCATGGGTTCCTGAAAGATCATAGATACATCATTACCACGGATGCTGCATAATTCCTTTTCACTATATGTAACAAGGTCCTTTCCATCAAGTTTGATGGAACCGTCCATAATTTTCCCGCCCGTGCCATGAATCAGACCCATAATGGATAAGGACGTAATGCTTTTGCCAGACCCAGACTCACCGACTAATGCGACAGTTTCTCCTCTGTTGATGCTGAAATCAACGCCATCCACAGCAGGTATCGGTTCCTTTTTTCGAAAAAAATATGTTTTTAAGTTTTGCACTTCAAGCAGCGTGCTCATTCATTCGCCCCTTTCTCCTTAGATCAATAGAATCGAACCTGAATATTCTGTATTTTAAAAATAAAAAGAATTATTTGTATATTATTACATCGTTATGACGAAATCAAGAAGTATTTAGTAAATTTGTAATATGTCTCTTTTTATGTGAATTATTCACTTTGTGATTCTATTGCCTTTAAAAAGGTTTCTGCTGGCTCTGCAATCATAGATTCCTCGCTGATTCGGTGCTCATTGAAATATTTTTTCACGATATAAAACCCGGTAGCGTAACCAAGCATTTTAGGGTAGTTCCCTTTTCCATAAAGAAGATTCTGTATCAGCCTTTCGTCGTCCTGGACTCTTTGATCAAGATGACTGGATACCCATTTCTTGTACATACGCTGAAGCTGTTCTTCGCTATAGAAGGTGGTCCATTTCGCTGTATAGTTTTCTCCATATCTATGATACACAGCATATTCAGCGAGCCCCTCCATCATGATTGTATCGAGGAATGTAAAGTCTTTTTCTTCTTTTGAGAGAAAATGCAGCCTGCATACATGGTGATATTCATGAGTCAGCAATGTACCGATTCGCTCCTTCGGGGTATTTGGAGACAAAAAAAGAAAGACCTTGTCATCAAATGCCATGCCGGATTGATAATAAAATTGCTCTCTGATTTCTCTGCTGCTCTCATTGACAGGTAAAATAAACACAGGAATGTCTGGACCTTCCCACTGCTTTTGAAGCGTTTGATATTCTTTCATGACAAGCTTGAAGTACCCTTTTTCCTTGAGCTTGTCGATCATGTTTTTGCACGAGCTCCAAGACCGAACCATCCCGTGATGCTGCAGGTGAGCGAGGATAGACGACCATTCTTTTTCCTCGGCCCCTTTAAAATAAGGAACAAAGCGCGCTGCAAGCTCCTGAAATGATGATGATTGATGAATGAGATATTGTGTATTGATCAGACCCATACCGCTGAACACCTCCATTTTCATCATATGCAAAAAAGCGGCGATCTGTTTATCGACCGCCGCTTTCTCAGAAAGTATTATGCTTCGTATTTTTTGAAAATAATTGTCGCATTATGCCCGCCAAAACCAAGTGAGTTACTTAAAGCCACTTGTACTTCTTTTGAACGTGCTTCATTTGCTACATAATCAAGATCACATTCTTCATCCGGTGTTTCAAGATTAATCGTTGGAGGAAGGACGCTGTCTTTAATCGCAAGAACAGAGAAAATGGCTTCTACTCCGCCTGCTGCGCCAAGTAAGTGACCTGTCATTGATTTTGTCGAACTGATCGCAAGCTTGTTTGCATGCTCTCCGAACACTTCTTTAATCGCCATTGTTTCAAATTTATCATTGTAAGGTGTGCTTGTACCGTGGGCATTGATATAATCAATGTCTTCCACAGACAAACCTGCATCTCGAATCGCTTCTTTCATTGCACGGACGCCGCCTTCTCCATTTGGAGCTGGTGCTGTTATATGGTAGGCATCTCCAGTTGAACCATAACCAACGATTTCTGCATAAATGGTCGCACCACGTTTTAAGGCATGCTCAAGTTCTTCAAGAACAATAATCCCTGCACCCTCACCCATGACAAATCCGTCACGGTTTTTGTCGAATGGACGGCTTGCTGTCTTTGGATCAGGATTTGTCGAAAGGGCTTTGTTCGCACAGAAACCTGCAAACGACATTTTTGTTAATGGCGCTTCTGTTCCGCCTGTGATCATCGCATCTGCATCGCCGCGTTGAATAACTTTAAATGCATCACCAATTGAGTTTGTTCCTGTTGCACATGCTGTCACTGTACAAGAGTTAACCCCTTTTGCGCCAAGTGCAATTGAGATTTGGCCTGTCGCCATATCAGGAATCATCATTGGGACGAAGAATGGACTGACGCGTCTTGCCCCTTTATTTGAATACACTTCGAACTGCTCTTCAAATGTTTCAAGTCCGCCAATACCAGACCCAACCCATACACCAACACGCGGTGCGATTTCATCTGTGATTTCAAGACGTGAATCTTCCAGCGCTTTTTGAGCAGCAACGACTGCATATTGCGTGAAGCGTGCCATTTTTCGCGCTTCTTTTTTCTCCATGTAATCTTCAATGTTAAAATCTTTTAGTTCTGCCGCTACTTTTGCGGTATATTCACTTGAATCGACACGTGTAATTGGTCCAACCCCTGATACACCCGCTAAAGCATTTTTCCATGTTGACTCTACATCGTTGCCAAGTGGTGTCAAAGCACCTAATCCTGTAACAACTACTCGTTTTTTATCCATTAATTTGTGCACCCCACTCTTTTATCGGCCCCATCGCATAGCGATTGCGCCCCAAGTTAATCCGCCACCAAAACCAACCATTACAATCACATCGCCGTCATGAATTTTTCCGGCTTCGATTTCTTCACATAGTGAAATTGGAATGGATGCTGCTGATGTGTTTCCATATTTATGGACAGTCTTCGACATTTTTTCAACTGGAAGCTCTAAGCGTTCGCGTGCTGCTTCCATAATGCGAATATTTGCTTGATGCGGGATCAAGAAATCAACGTCTTCTTTTGATAGTCCAGCTTTTTCAATGACATTTACACTTGACTCGCCCATTTGTCTTACAGCAAATTTAAATACTTCTCGTCCATTCATGATTGTATGATCTTTTTCATCTAAGTACAAGTGCTTCCCGCCGCTTCCATCTGCTCCAAGTTCAAATGATAGAATTCCTTTACCTTCGCTGACTTCTCCCAGCACAGCAGCTCCAGCTCCATCTCCAAACAAAACAGCTGTATTGCGGTCATCCCAGTCGGTAATACGAGAAAGCTTTTCAACACCGACGACAAGCACGTGTTTGTAAGTTCCTGATTCGATAAATTGTTTTCCAGTAACAAGCCCATACATAAAGCCAGCACACGCAGCGCTAATATCCATTGCACATGCTTTATGTGCACCGAGCTGCTCTTGAATCATACAAGCAACTGTCGGAAATGCTTGATCTGGCGTGACTGTCGCCACAAGAATCATATCGATATCTTCTGCAGCCACATCTGCGTCAGCTAATGCTTTTTTTGCAGCAGCAAGCGCCATATGAGATGTATTGACATCATCAGATGCAATTCTTCTTTCTTCTATACCTGTTCTAGTACGAATCCACTCGTCAGAAGTTTCAACCATTTTTTCTAAATCATGATTTGTTAATACTTTTTCAGGTATATAGCGGCCAAGGCCAATAATTCCAGCATTCATTGAATAAGACTCCTTTTACTCATACGAGCATGTGATATTGTGATCTTATATTAGTATCTGGTACTAATTTTACCTTATTTTTTTCTTCTTGGCAATACAAACGTCTAACCTTTCCTCTCACTTTTTTCATAGATTAATGATATATACCAATAGTAGAAAGGAACATGTGATATGGCGCAAAAAGATATTTTCTCAGCAATGATGTTTGGACAGCCGCTTGAAAAGGAGAAAAGCAAGACAGAGGCAAAGGAGGAACGTGCGGAGACATCTTCAAGTGAGGACTCAATTGACTACATGCATGTCATGAATCAAATTGGGAACATTATGAACTCCATCGATGAGCTGAAGCCTGTGTTTAAAGATGTTGGTCCTATGATTAGTGCCTTCAAGAAAAAATTATCATAAAAAAAAGCCACTATTCTGTGGCTTTTTCTGATTCTGCATCTGCTTTTCCAAGCTCGTATGCTTCTTGCATGACAGATGTAAATAATGTTAGAAGCGGCTGAAGTGCTTCAGGCTCAAGCTGAATCCCTGCTTTATCTAACTCTTCCTTCGCCTGCGGAAAATACTTCATGGCAATTTGTAAAAATTCCATCGATTTTTCGTGCTGCATGTCGTCGTCTCCTCACTTTTCATTTGGCAGTTTACTTGTTTTTTTGTATGACGCAATATCACTTTCAATGTCTTTCACAAAAGCGTCGTCAATGGTGGAACTAAATTTCCCCATCTCGACCACTCCTTCTTTAAAATCAAAGGAGTACTCATCTTGTTCATTTAGCTTGCCTTCATTAAACTTCTTTGCAATGATACTATACGCTTTATCAACATGCTGTACAGTGCTCGTTAAAACTGTATGGCTGCCGAGGTTGGATTGATCGGTGACGTACCCGATCGCTGATAAATTATCGGCTTTGATTTGTTCAATGACAGGGATATTATAACCATCACCTGCTGGATACACAACATCAACGCCCTGCTTTTTTAATTTTTGATAGAGCTCCACCGCTTTGTCAGCATCATCCCAGTTTTCGACAAACTCTGCTAATACTTGTACATGTTCATCTTGATATTTTGCTCCTTTGATAAAGCCGTCTACTTCACTTTGCCAATCATATGTAGCAAGAATACCAATCTTTTTTGTTTTTGACATATGTGCAGCTGTCATGCCTCCGAAAAAGCCCATCGCTTCACCTTTAAACGTCACGTTTGTGACATTGCCCGCCTGAGGCTTGTTTCCATTGACCGTAATAAATTGTATGTTTGGATAATCTTCACTGATCAAGTTAAAAATTTCACTGTATTCATTGCCATGGCCAATAATCAAATTGACTCCTTTTTTATGGAATTCTTCAATGGCATCAACGATTTTCTCCTTGTCGACCATTCCTTCCTTATAATAAACATCTACACCAAATGTTGATTGGATACTTAATAAGCCTTTATAACCTTTCGTTCCCCAAACTTGATCATTGATCGTATCGGGGACGAGTAAACCCACCTTCTCAATTTTTCCTTTTAAAGGCGCCTGCGAGCAGGCAGATAATAGAAGAAGGAACGAAAAGATCATGACAAGCCGCTGGTACTTCATGCCATGTTCAACTCCCTTTTACAACATGCAGTGATGAACCTGTATGTTAAATATAGGTTTATTTTATACTGAAAAAAGATAAGATGGAAGATCATTCTTGCTTTTTGTCGAAAAATGTTGAGTTTTGTCTTTTCCATTCTGCAATCATGTCTTCTGCTTGTTTGTCATCTGTTTGGCTTTCTACCTTCAATTCATACGTCATGTCCTGTCTTTGACCTGTGTCCGATGCCCATTGTAACAATTCCTTTGCCACATCTTCTACAAAAAGTGAATCTGCACGCTTTGTTTGATCTTCATTGAGTGTCCATGGTCCGAACATGCGAGGAAGAATAACTGCCGGCACATTCTGTTTCGCTGATTCGTTTTCAGGTTTTTCATAAAGAATCTGGTACATGCCATGCTCTGCTTTGATGTCTTTCTGCCTGTTATGCGGTTCCTCTGATTGAATAAAAATGAGGTCATACGTGTCCTTGCTATCCTGAAGGTCAATGACACGAACGAGATCATTTCTGCCCAGCCACATCATCCGCTCTTCTAACAGTGCCTTTTGTTCTTCTTTAAGATCATGAGGACGCGTGATATCCACTTGAATGCCCTCTTTCATCATATATTCACAAAGTGTCAGGCCAAAAAACTCATCTGCCCCTATGATCAGTCCTGTTTCCATGTTCATGTCCCCTTTTTTAATATCGAATAAAAAGAAGAGCCCTTTCTATGAAGGGCTGTTATCATCCTATTCATCACAATTCTCTTTCATGCGATTTATAAAACTTGTGAATGGATTGAAAGATTCTTCTCGGATGATCAAACATATGCAGCGTGAGATCGACCTGACAATGTTCTGGATTTTTCATATGCTGATCAATAAAAGGCTTTGCGTGAAGTTCATATGCATAAGGTGCGCCGTTTAGCCTTTGCCATATATGAATCGGCACATGAGCAGAATGAACAGGACAAGAAGGCAGTGGATACGTTTCAGCTTCCTTTTCAGAACAGCCATAGCTCTCTGCTAACTCTTTGAGCAGCTGCTTATAAAAGAATTTGTGTTCCTTTTCTCTGTGTCGTTGTGCATCCAGATTCAGACATGGATTCACCATCGCAATGGACCTTAGTACTTCAGGCATCTCCTCAGCAAGGCTCATGGCAACAAGTGCACCCATTCCCTCTGCGAGCACATGAATTTCCCGGTTTAATATTTCTTGTTTTAGTGTGTGATGCACGAGCTGCTTGGCGCTAAAAACAGCATCTTCGCATCCCCAGTGATTCCCATGAAGATGACTATTAAACAATGTATATCCTTCATCCTTTAAGGCAGTTAAAAGCTGGTTTCTTCCATAATGCTGAAGCCAGAATGATGTATTCTCCTGCACAAAGTGATTTCGGTCACCGAGGATTAGAATGCCAAAGCCATTTGGTTTTTGAGGAAGGTGAATGATGTTCCACTGGGAACCAAGCTGGAAAAAACGTTCGCTTACACCCATATGGCCAGCCTCCTTTCAGTGATTCTGCTTTCTATGATATGAACAACAACTCTTGTAGGAATAAGGAAATCCCCTAAAGACAGAAGAATTCTTTTTATTTTTATAGCAGAAGGTCTCAAAATGGTCACATAAAGGCGGAAAACAGTCTTTTCCCTTCACTTGCATCTATGGTATGATAATCAATAGATTGTTACATAAAGGACGGTGGGATTATGCATTATATTATCACCCTCATTTGGACTTTTCTGCTGACACATATGGCTGGTTACATCGTTGCCTCTATGAATGGAGCTGCTTATGATTTTACGCTCACTTCCATTCTTGCAGTTGTGTTTACGGTTATTTTATTCATCTTTGCTGAAGTAAGTCCAATGAAAGAAACGGAAAGTTCAACAAAACATTCTTAATATGACTTGTGAAAAAGAGCTAAATTGATGTTTAGCTCTTTTTTCTTTTTTTCAGAGTGATTGCGGCACACTAAAACCCCCTGCCTTAAACATACAGGGGGTTTTTATTGTTTATACCTCGACGGTTTCGGACTTCTGTTTGTCCTCTGTCAAATGGCTTTTCGCAAGCCCTGTAAACAGGAAGATCGCGATACCTGATAAAATTTCAAGGATTCCTCCGCCAGCAATGACAGGTCCCGCTCCAAATCTTTCTGCCAGGACGCCTGATACGACAGCTGCAAGCGGGAGAAAGACATTTGATGAGGCATTGATCACAGCATATACTTGCGGCTGATCCTCTTGGTCAACAGAGGTTTGAATAATGACCATTTCCGGCACATTGATCGCACTGACAGCAGCTCCGAAAATAAAGGAAGCAAGCAGAACAACCGGCAGCCATGTACTCATCCCTGTAATAAAGAATGCAGCCCCTTCAATCATGCCAGCGACAATAAAGAACAAACCAAACCTCTTAATTTTCACTTTTGCCAGAGCAAAGCCCATCATAAACGCGCCAACTGCGGCAACACCTCTTAAAATGGAATACACCATGGAGTCGCTTTGCAGCGCTTCTGCTACGTATACCGCTGACAGTGCCTGCCACGGAGCTGCTGCGACATTCATTAAGATACAATACAGCGTGAGCGCAAATAAAATGTGATGGTTTTTGACAACGAGAAAACCTCTTTTTAAGTTATACAAATATGTATTCTTCGCTTGTTTAATGCCCGCTGCTTCTTCTTCATCAGTTTTCTTTAGTTTGACCCCGATAATAAACAGACCAGAAATCACAAATAAAGCAGTGGTGATCAGCAGAGTATCTGCAGGTCCAATTAATTTAACCAAAAGACCTGCCACCATGACTGCTGCAAGTGCAACAATCTCAAAAGAAGATTGCAGGATTGCATTTGCTTTTTGAATGAGATGCTTTGGAACAATCTGCGGTAAGATTGCCACCGAAGCTGGATTATAAGCTGCACCTGTTGCCGATTGAATAACCATTAATGAAATCAATAACCATAGAGGCAATAGATGCGAAAAGTGCAGAAGTGGAATAATGAGTACAATTGTTGCTCGAACAACATCTGAAGCGAACATCCATTTAGACAAATGGTGCTTTTTCATAAGAGGTCCTAATATTGGGGCTAACAAAGATGAAGGGAGAACAGTTACTGCTAGAAGAAGTCCTGTACCGAGCGCTCCATCCCCTCTTAAAATCAATAGCCAAAGGACGGATGTAAAAGCAAAACTTTCCCCTGTGTTTTTAATGAGTCTTGATATGAATAATGAGGTGAAGCGTTTATTCCAAACACTTTCACTGAGATTCATCTTTTCCATCACACAAATCCTTTCAACAATATATTACATATTTTACCTTAAGTTCTCTTTTTTTCATACTATTTATTTGAAAATTTGAACTTAATTGTTTTTTATTATAAAGAAAAAAGAGGCATGACACATGCCTCTAAAGTCTTATTCCTGCTGACTCTTAGTCAATTGCTTACGGCTTTCTTTGGTAGGTCCAAACACGATTATGGTTCGAGTTATCAGGAAAGACATCGCCTGCTTTAAGCTTAATCTTTAAAGGATCTTTCACCATACTTCCAGTTTCGCCGATCTCGATATACACACCATTATTCGGTGCTTTATTCCCTGATTTAAACTGATGCTGCTGACCCATTTTCATCCTCCTTTCTCGATTGATGTTATTATGTCCCGTCCCTTGGCTCTCCAATCCTTTATGCAAAAAGTCCCTGCTCATACGAGTCAGGGACACTTGGATTTATTTGGATGGTTGATACATAAGTTCTTTCATTAACGCTTTTTGCACATGCAGGCGGTTTTCTGCCTGTTGAAATACTTTTGAGTGCGGCCCGTCAATAATATCTGCTGTCACTTCTTCCCCGCGATGTGCCGGGAGACAATGAAGGAAAATATAGTCCTTTGCTGCATGACTCATCAGTTCGTCATTGACTTGATATTCTTTAAATTCAGCAAGACGTTTCTCAGTTTCTGCTTCCTGTCCCATGCTTGTAAACACATCTGAATAAATAACATCTGCATCTTTTACAGCTGCAACAGGATCTGTTGTCACGGTCACTTCTGCGCCTGATTGTTTTGCAAACTCACGGGCAGTGTTTGTTACTTCTTGAAGTGGTTCATAGCCTTTTGGTGATGCAACCGCAATGTCACAGCCTAGCTGCGCACAGCCGACCATTAAGGAGTGCGCCACGTTATTTCCGTCACCGATATAGGCCACTTTGATTCCTTTTAAAGTACCTTTTGTTTCTTTAATGGTTAATAAATCAGCAAGCGCCTGACATGGATGTGAGTAGTCGGTTAATCCATTAATGACTGGAATAGACGCGTATTGTGCAAGCTCTTCAACCTTCTCATGTTCAAAGGTTCGAATCATAATACCGTCGACATAACCAGACAGCACCTGCGCTGTATCACTGATGGTTTCTCCTCTGCCAATTTGCAAATCATTTGAGCTGAGGAAGAGCGCATGTCCTCCTAGCTGCGTCATCCCCGCTTCAAACGAGACACGGGTTCTAGTTGAAGATTTTTCAAAGATCATCGCTAACGTTTTTCCTTTGAATAAATCTTGATATGGGTTTTGTTTCATTTCTTCCGCTTTTTCAATTAAATAAGCAATCTCATGGATTGAGAAATCTTTTAATGATAAAAAGTCTTTTCCGTATAATGCCGGTTGCACGTCGACTTGACTCATGCCGTCACTTCCTTTTTATATAATTCATGGAGCGATACTGGTGATACATCTCCATTTTTCCCTTGCAGGAATGCTTGAACTGTTTCATATTCGGTTAGGACTTGAACGCCGTGTGTGAGTGCTTTTACACGCTGCTCTTTTGCCTCTTCATCTTCTCCTAAATGAATATGAAGGGATTTATCTTCATTCTGCAGCCAAGATTCAAAGCTGCCAGTCCAGACGTCAAAGCCTGCATGCTTCGCTTCATCTATCAATTGATCGCTGCCTTGTATAAAGAGGCTTCCTTTTTGCTTCCAGATCGGCGCAAACACTTTTTTCAAGGCGCTTTCGGCGTTCTTGCCTACACACATTCCTTCTCCTGTCGCTTTCATTTCAGGTGTCAGCTTGAGGTCGATATCTTGAATGGCATGTGATGAGAACACTGGGAATTTGACCGCTGTCCCCCCTTTGTTTTTCGTTGCAGGGTTTAGTTCTTCAAGCGATGCACCAGCTAATAATTGAGTGGCCATTGGGATCATATCAATGCCCATTACCTTACTGACGACTGGTACAGTCCGGCTTGCCCTCGGATTCACTTCTAATACAAGCGCCTGATCCCCTTTGATGACAAATTGGATATTCATAATGCCCTTGAACGCTAATTTCTTCGCTATTTGTTCAGACGCGGTATACACCTGCTGTTTGATGTCTTCACTGATTGAGATACTTGGTAAAATGGCAAAGCTGTCACCTGAGTGCACGCCCGCTTTCTCAATATGTTCTACGATGGTTGGAATGAACGCCTTTTTTCCGTCAGAAATAAGATCGACTTCAATTTCTTTTCCAGTGACGTACTCATCAATTAAGATTGGGTATGGCAAATGATCTGGCTGATCAAGCAGTGACGCCAAATGTGCTTCTGACTGAACAACGATCATTCCCATTCCGCCAATGACATACGATGGGCGAATTAATACAGGGAAACCGATGCTTTTCGCATGTACGAGTGCTTCTTCTTTTGAATGAGCCGTATCTCCTTTTGCGTGAGGAAGATTCAGTTCATCAAGAAGCTGATAGAATAAATCACGGTCTTCAAGTGCATCCAGCGTATCAAAGGACGTACCTAACAACGTGACACCGGCTTTTTCCAAGCCTTCTGCGACGTTAATCGCAGTCTGTCCGCCAAATTGGACAATGACAAAATCAATCTGTTCTGCTTCCACAACGTTTAGGATGTGCTCTAATGTAATCGGCTCAAAATATAAACGATCGGCAATCTCATAATCAGTACTGACTGTTTCTGGATTGTTGTTCATCATGATGGTTTCAAATCCAAGCTTTTGCAAGGTCAGAACGCCATGAACGGCACTGTAATCAAACTCGACCCCCTGCCCGATTCGGATCGGACCAGAGCCAATGATGAGTGCACGCTGCTTTGTTTTTTCTTGATGTTCACCATCGCTTTTGCCGAAGTAGGTGGAATAGAAGTAATTCGTTTTTGCATCAAATTCCGCCGCACATGTGTCAACAATTTTAAATGAAGCAGCAATGCCGTATTCTTGACGAAGCTGCCTGATTGACTCTTCCGTGTGACCCGTAAGAAGAGCAATCGTTTCATCAAGGAAACCCTTTTCCTTTACCTTTTTCAAGGTATCTTTTGATAGCGTCCCCTTATGATCTTTCAATTCTTGTTCGAGCGTAATCATATTCTGGAACACATGTAAGAAGAATCGATCAATTTTCGTCGTTTGATGAATCGTTTCAACCGTTTCTTGTCTTGAAAGAAGCTCCATAACAGCGAAAAACCGGCGATCGTCTGGTGTTTTGATGAGTTCAAATAATTGTTCTGTCGATTGCTCTTTCAGTTCTGGAAGGTGGAAGCCCTTCGTTTTAATTTCAAGTGATGCAACTGCTTTTTGAATGGCTGACTCTAAATTCCGATCAATCGCCATGACTTCGCCAGTGGCCTTCATTTTTGTGCCTAATTGACGATCTGCCTGTTTAAATTTATCAAACGGCCAGCGCGGGAATTTCACGACAACATAATCGAGTGCCGGCTCAAAACTAGCATAGGTTGTGCCTGTGAGAGGGTTTTTCAATTCGTCTAGCGTATAACCCACCGCAAGCTTAGCTGCCATTTTCGCAATCGGATAGCCTGTTGCTTTTGATGCAAGAGCGGAAGAACGGCTGACCCGAGGATTCACCTCAATGACAAAGTATTCTTTACTGAGTGGATCAAGGGCAAATTGGATGTTGCAGCCACCGACTACATCCAGCGCTGAAATGATTTTCAAGCTTGCAGAACGGAGCATTTGGTAATCCTGATCTGTTAATGTTTGGGAAGGTGCAACGACAATCGAGTCTCCTGTATGCACACCAACTGGATCGATATTTTCCATGTTGCATACCGTGATACACGTATTTTGACGGTCTCTCATGACCTCATATTCAACTTCTTTAAAGCCAGCTATGCTTTTTTCAACTAAACACTGGTGAATTGGACTCGCTAAAAGAGCTCCTTCAATGAGCGGCTTAAACGCCTCTTCTGTTAGAGCGATTCCGCCGCCTTTACCGCCAAGTGTGTATGCTGGTCTTAGGATAACTGGGAAGCCGACTTCTTTTGCAAATTGAAGAGCATCTTCCGCACTATCCACAATTTCACTATCTGGCACAGGTTCGTTCAAATGCTTCATGAGAGCACGGAATTTCTCTCGATCTTCACCGTTTTCAATGGTTTCAACTGACGTTCCGAGCAGGGTCACCCCATGCTTTTTCAGCACACCGGCTTTTTCCAGCTCGACAGCAAGGTTTAAAGCCGTCTGTCCGCCAAGGTTGGCTAAAAGACCATCTGGTTTTTCCTTTTCAATGATTCTTGTCACTGAATCAACTGAAAGCGGTTCAAAATAGATTTCATCAGCAAATGACTCGTCTGTCATAATGGTTGCTGGGTTATTATTCACTAAGATGACTTTGTAGCCTTCTTCTTTTAAGGCCATACATCCTTGTGTTCCTGAGTAATCAAATTCTGCTGCCTGACCAATGATGATTGGACCAGACCCGATGACTAGAATGGTTTGTATGCTTTGATCTTTAGGCATGTGCGACTTCTCTCCTTGCTTGTTTCACTTTCTCAATAAAATCATCGAATACCCATTCACTTTCAGCAGGCCCTGGGTGTGCTTCTGGATGAAATTGAACTGACATAATCAGCTTTTCTTTATGAATGAATCCTTCTACAGATCCATCATTGACATGAAGGAATTTCACATCCACTTCTTTGTCATTCATGCTTTTTTCATTCACAACATAGCTGTGGTTCTGACTTGTCATAAAGACACGTTTGGATTCTGTATCCTGGACAGGGTGATTCGCTCCCCTGTGGCCAAATGGCAGCTTATACGTATCTCCGCCAAGTGCAAGAGCGATTAATTGGTGACCTAGGCAGATCCCAAGTGTCGGAAATGACATCATGATGTCATGAATTGTTTTTAAATACGGTGTCATGGTTTTCGGGTCTCCAGGTCCGTTTGACAAGAGGATCGCATCCGGCTTGATCTCAAATACCTTTTCCATTTGTTTATATGGAATGACGGTTACTTTACAGCCGCGTGCTGCAAGCGAATCTGCAATTGATTTTTTAAAGCCAAAATCAATGAGCGCCACATGTTCCTCACCGCTGCCTTGTGTGTAAATCTCACTATCTGTCACCTGTGCGACGACATTGTCTTGTTTCATTGCAGGCGGTGTTTCGTTTTCGTCTACACTGAGCACAGCGTTCATCGTTCCATTTGCCCGGATGTTTTGCACGACTGCGCGCGTATCTGTATGTGTCAGAAGCGGGATATTCCACTTTTGTAAATAATCTTTTAAGCTGACCGCTGCAAGATGATGTGAAAAATGCTCTGCTGCCTCGTACACAACCACCGCTTTTACTTGAGGCTTCTTGCTCTCAAAGTCTTCATGGTTAATGCCGTAATTTCCGATCAGCGGATATGTGAAAACAATGATCTGACCTTTATAGGAAGGATCTGTGAGCACCTCTTGATAACCTGTCATACCTGTAAAAAAGACCACTTCACCTGTGATGCCAGCTTCTCCTGTCAGATCTCCTTCAAAAGAGGCTCCATCTTCTAAATTTAAATAACCTTTCATGCTTATGTCACCCCAAAATTGAATAATTAATGATACAAATGTATTTTTATACGTTCGTTTGTAAAAAAATTTACACCGAAACTGTTTTATTGGCTAATACTTGAACAATTGCTTCGATCGCTTGATCCAGCTCTGCTTTCTTCACATTCAGCGGAGGTAATAAACGAATGACATTCGGACCAGCTGGAAGCACCAGCAGCCCTTGTTCTCTAAGAGCTGTGATATAGCCGGCAACTGGCTGATCACATTCAATACCTGCCATCAATCCTTTTCCCCGCACTTCTTTTACGATATTCAGCTGTTTGACATTTTGCAGCTTTTCTAACAGGTAATCACCCTTTTCTTTCACTTCTGAAAGAAACTCTTCTTTGAAAATGACATCGAGTGTCGCATTCACAGCGGCCATGGCGAGCATATTCCCACCAAATGTTGTACCATGTGAACCTGGAGAGAATGCATCTCCTAGAGCTTTTTTCCCTATGACTGCACCAACTGGAAAGCCGTTTCCTAACCCTTTTGCTGCTGAGATAATATCAGGGTCAAGACACGTCTTTTCGTACGCAAATGCTGTTCCTGTACGACCGATGCCCGTTTGAATTTCATCTACAATCAGCAGTGCTTCATGCTTTTTGCAAAATGCTTGAACGGCTTCAAGAAATGCTGGTGTCGCTGGATTCACTCCACCTTCACCTTGCACAACCTCCAGCATCACCGCTGCCACATCATCGACTGCACAGGCTGACATAGCGTCTGGATCATTAAACGGTACGTAGTGAAAGCCTTCTAGCATAGGGCCAAAGCCAGTTTTGATTTTATCTTGACCTGTGGCAGCCATACCAGCATACGTGCGCCCATGGAAAGAGTGCAAAAATGTGACGATATTTGTTTTCCCAGTCGCTTTACGTGCTAATTTAATGGCACCTTCATTTGCCTCTGCCCCGCTATTACAGAAAAACACGAGATCCCCTGAACTGTTTGCTGCCAGCTTTTCTGCTGCTTTTTCTTGCAGTCCATTTTCAAATAGATTCGATACATGCCAGACGTGGTCAAGCTGTTCCTTAATGGCTTGATTGACCTTTGGGTGATTGTGACCTAAATTTGTAACAGCAATGCCTTGTATAAAGTCTAAATATTTTTTTCCATTTGTATCGATTGCCCAAGAACCTGCTGCCTCTTTAATTTCAACATTCCACCGTCCATAGTTTTGAAAAAGATGACTCACAGGACCGCCTCCTTTTGTTTCACGATTCTTGTTCCTTTAAAGGTTTCTCCTGTAAAGATACTGCCTTTGCCATTTACGATCATCACTTCATCTACATCACCTGATAAAGCACTCAAAGCGGATTGTACTTTTGGAATCATTCCCCCGGAAATAATGCCTTCATCAATGAGTGAAAGGGCTTCTTGTTCTGTGACGACATCTAATAGTTCACCATTTTTTAAAATGCCTTCAACATCTGTGACAAACATGAGCTTATCAGCTTTCATAGCTCCGGCGACAGCTGATGCAGCTAAATCAGCATTCACATTTAAGGTTTGGCATTCTTCCGTCATAGACAGCGGCGCAATCACAGGAATGAATTGTTTCTCCATGAGTGCTTCTGCCATTTCTGGATGAACTTCTTTGATTTCACCAACGTACCCGTAAACGTCTTGATCAAGGAAATCGGCGACAAGCATCTGCCCATCTTTACCGGATACGCCGACAGATGATATATCATGCTTTGCGAGCTCTGACACAAAGTATTTATTGACTGTTCCTGAGAGAACCATTTCGGCTACCTCTAGCACAGGCTTCGTTGTTTTACGCTGACCGTCAACAAATTCTGTTTTCACTTCTAATTTTTGCAGCATGTCGGTGATTTCAGGTCCTCCGCCATGCACGATAGCCAGCTTAAATCCAGCAGCTTGAAGTGAGCGGACATTTTCATAAAATGTATCTGAAAGTTCTCGAATGACACTGCCTCCACACTTGAACACGATCGTTTTATTCATGTCTATCTCCTTCTTTATGTGCGATAGCTCGCGTTAATTTTCACATAATCATAGGTAAGATCACAGCCCCATGCTGCTGCTTCACCATTCCCCTCACTCATTTGAATGAAAATCGTAATCTCATCCTGCACTAGATATGCTTTTGCTTCCTCTTCTGAGAATGGCTGCGGTTCATTGTGTTTGAATAAACATTGTCCGCCTAAATAGACTTCTACCTCTTCCGGTGTGACGGAAGCTGCGCTATGACCAATGGCTCCAACGATTCGGCCCCAGTTGGCATCTGTACCATATACAGCGGTTTTAACAAGACTTGAACCAACGATTTTTTTTGCAATGATGCCTGCTTCCAAGTTATTTTTAGCACCAGCGACTTTTGCTTCAATTAATTTGGTTGCGCCTTCTCCATCTCTCGCAATCTCTTTGGCTAAATCCTCGCAAGCTAGTTTTAATCCTTCTTTAAACAATGGCCACTCTGGATGCTCTTCATTGAGTGCATTGTTTTGTGCCATTCCATTTGCCATCACAAGCACCATATCGTTTGTCGAAGTTTCTCCATCGACGGTAATTTGATTAAAGGTCACATCCGTAATGTCACGAAGCGCTTGCTGTAAGGCTTCCTGTTCGACATTTGCATCTGTTGTGACAAAGCCAAGCATTGTCGCCATGTTCGGGTGAATCATGCCAGAGCCTTTTGCTGCGCCTGAAATGATGATCTCTTTTCCGTCTATCGTAAGGGTGTATGCTGTATTTTTAATGACAGTATCTGTCGTTAAGATCGCTTCTTCAAAATGGCCTTTTTCGGCTTTTGCTTCTTTTAACTCGGCGATGCCCTTTTTGATTTTATCCATCTCAAGACATTCCCCAATGACACCTGTAGAAGAAACAGCAATATAATCAGGTGCTACACCTAACATATCTGCACAGGCTGCCTGCATGTCGTATGCATCTTTTAATCCCTGCTCACCAGTACATGCATTGGCGATGGCACTATTGACAATGACACCTTTTAATTGTCCTGTCTTTTTTAAGCTTTGTTGTGTGACTTTGAGAGGCGCAGCTTGAAAGTGACTTTGTGTGTAGACCGCTGCACTTGCTGCTAGCACTTCGCTGACGATGAGGCCAAGGTCTTTTTTTGAATAGCGCAAGCCAATGTGAATCCCCTTTGCTTCAAAGCCTTTTGGTGATGATACGTCACCATCTATTTTGACAATGCTTTTTTCATTCAATTCGATCATGTTTGTTGTCTCCCCTGTTCTCTTATGGATAAAGAGGTGTCATTGTGAGGCCCGCCTCTTCATGTAAGCCTTTGATGATGTTGAAGTTTTGAACCGCTTGACCGGCCGCACCTTTCATGAGATTGTCTATGACCGACACGATTGTCATTCTCCCTGTTCGCTCATCTAAATGAAAGCCAATATCACAGAAGTTACTGCCGTATACTTCTTTCGTTTGTGGATAAACGCCGTGATCTCTCACTCTGACAAAATAGGAATCTTCATAAAAGTCTTTCATTCGCTTCATCAATTCTTCTTTTGTGACATCTGTTTTTAATTGTGTATACATCGTCGCCATAATCCCTCTTGTCATCGGGACAAGATGCGTAGAAAATGTGACGTTCGCCGTCTGCGAGTTCCATTCTCTTAATATTTGCTCTATTTCTGGCGTATGCTGATGCTCATTCACCTTATAAATTTTAAAGTTATCGTTTAGTTCTGAAAAATGCGTGCCAAGTGAGGCAGATCGTCCGGCACCGGACACCCCTGTTTTTGCATCTATTATAATCATGGATTCATCGATGACATTCTGTTTGATGAGCGGTGCTAAACCGAGAAGAACTGCGGTAGGAAAGCAGCCCGGATTGGCAATCACTTCAGCCTGTTGAATTTTGTCACGATTCAGTTCGGATAAACCGTACACCGCTTGTTGAACAGATGCTGTATCCGCTGCCCTTCGTTTATACCAAGCTTCATAGGTTGCTCCATCTTGAATGCGCAAATCACCTGATAAATCAATGATCGGCACTCCTTGATTCATAAGCTTTGGCGTCAGTTCGCTTGATACGCCTGCTGGTGTCGCTAAAAACACAGCATCTGTCTCTCGCACAATGGCAGCCGGGTCAATGGCTTTTAATGTTTGGTCAGTAATCGTTGTTAGATGCGGATAAGATTGACTGTATGATTGCCCATCACCACTTGATGAATACAATATACATTCCTCCACATGCGGGTGATGCTTGAAGATACGAACCAATTCCGCACCACCGTATCCTGTAGCACCTATAATACCTATTTTCAACGTCAATACACCCTCTTGATCTTTGTGAAATTATTTAACATTATAACATGTATAAAAATTAATTCAATTGTATATTTAATATTTGTTTTCATTTTTTTTCAACAAAAAAACCGCATATCTTCATGAGACATGCGGATTTATCTTTCGTTTTTGATATAGAGGACCATGAGTGCACTGCATAAATATAATATGGAGCTTGCATAAAAAATGAAGTAAACGGTAAAGAAATCAGCAAACAGGCCGCCAAGCATAATGGCAATGGATGAAAATAGGGCTGTCCAAAAATGATAGTGACCGACTTCTTTCATTCGTTTGTTCTCTGTTGTGAGATCAGTAACAAGCAATTTCTCCCCGTGTTTTTGAAAGCCGCCAAGTGCACCAAGTGCAAGCTGGATTATATACACTTGCCCCACTTCTGTTATATGCGGAAAAAGTAGTAAAAGAAACGCCATACCAAACGAATGTATGATTAAAAAGATCCTTCTGTCGGTGGTTTCTGGCAGTTTCCCTAATAGTAAATGAATAAACGCACCGCTTAAACCAAACAGACCATAGGCGAGTCCAAACTGTGAATAGCTTGATCCAACATTTTTAATAAAAAGAATGTAAAAAGGAAATATCAAACTGCTGGCGAAAAACAGCAGACTTTGTGAGTAGACAAACCATTTCATTGCTTTTGCATTCATTGTGTATTGTACCTCTCATAAAAGTAGTTGGTAAACATACCATCTGGATCTGCTTGTTTTTTCTTTTGGAAGAATACATCGGTTTTAGGGTAAGCCCTCTTCATTTGCGCCTTCGTTTGATAAGGCATGTACGGTAAGTAATAGCTACCATCGTGCCGCAGCGTGATATCTGTCATTTTTCGAATGATCCGCTCTGCTTCCGCTTTCTCTTCTTTTTCAAACCCGTAATTCACTAAAAGCACGAGGGCAAACATATCTTGTTTCGCATATGAGAGATCCGCTTTTTCATTTTTTTGAACATAGCGTATTGTGATATTCATTAGATTCAAATCTTCCTGTTGTAAAAAGGCTCTCATGTCATCGATGTACGCACGAAAACGGTCAACTGGGACGAAATATTCCTGCAGCACATCTGTGTCTGACTCATTTTCATATTCTAAAAAGGCTGAATCAGACCGCATCACATTGTTTCTTGTGATCAGCTGATCATTTTGACTTAGGAAATACTTTTTTTGCAAATTCCAGAGCAGATCTTTCCCCATATCAAATCTTCTTGAAAGGCCGAGCATAAATTTTAATGGCATGACGAGTTGATCTTCTTTAAGCTCTTGATATGATTCCATTTCTTGATCTGAAGTGAGAGAATAATTCGTCACATACATCTCTTTCAAAAAATTTGTTTTTGCTGTGGAGATTCTGGCAAGATGCATGCGTACTTCTTTATTGTGTTTGACATGCTTTTGAAAATACTCCGTATACTCATCGTAACCCAGAGAAGTTGTCTCCATTTTATATAATTCATCTTTTGTTAAAGAAAGCTCAACATCTAAAATGACACCGAACAACCCGTATCCCCCAATGACCGCAGAAAACAAATCATCGTCTGGCTTTACTGTGACAATCTCACCATCTGCTTTTAACAGCCTAAAGGAACGTACTGTATCAATGAGTGACCCGTAGCGAATGTCACGTCCATGTGCGTTTGCACTTAAAGATCCACCAATTGTAAAGATATTCTGCGATTGCATCACCTTCACAGCAAGTCCATATGGATTCACATATTTTTGTATATCATCCCATGTAGCACCGCTTTGAACTCGAATCGTTTTCTTTTTTGGATCAAACGCTAAAATCTGGTAGAATTCCGTCATATCGAGCACGATGCCGTTTTCATAATATGTGTGGCCGCCCATGCTATGCTGTTTGCCGGCAATAGAAATCGGCAGGTGTTTAGCTTTTGCTTCTTTCAATACTTCTTTTAACGTGTCTACCTCTTTCCCTTGAACAACTTTTTTGATTTTGACAGGCATGAGATGACTGACATCAGTAAAAGCCTCAAGATCCTTTTTTTTGTGTACTTGGCCTTCTCGTATAGTGATTGATATAAAAAATGCAGTAGCATATACGATCAAAAGAACGATCCATAGCCATTTTTGTTTCATGATAGGTACTCCGTTCTATAAAATTACATCCATTATATCAAGCTACTCTCCTCCTCCACCTTAATTTTTCATAAAAAAACCTGGCATGAGTTTAACTCATACCAGGCATTTTTTATTTTTGCTTATTGAATACCGAGCGCAATTTTTGCGTATCTTGACATTTTGTCTCGTGTCCAAGGCGGATTCCATACGATGTGAACTTCTGTTTCTTTTACTTCTGGAAGATCACTTAATGCTTTTTTGACTTCATCCACGATAATTGGTGCAAGAGGACAACCCATTGATGTTAAGGTCATGGTGATATCCGCTTTTCCATTCTCATCAAGATCGACATCATAGACAAGTCCAAGGTTGACGATGTCGACATTCAGCTCAGGGTCAATCACCTGTTCTAGGGCGCCTAAAATATTTTCTTTCAATGCTTCATCCATGATATCCACTCCTTTTTCCATTAGTATAACGTACTTTTTCTTATGACTAAACGTTTGTGCTTTTCAGATGTGTCACAAACCAGTCAATCGTTTCAAACATCGCTTGTCTTGAGACTTTATGGCCTGCTTGTCCATCAGTAATAAAGCGAATCAGATGCGGATCCTGTTTATATTGTGTGGCCGCTAACTCATCATATAGTGATTTTGCGTGCCGGTAAGGGACGACAGGATCATTTTCAGCATGCCAGAATAAGAGCGGTCTTTTGTTTAATCGATCCGTTTGCAGCGTTAAATCATATGGGCGCAGGGCGTCTAATTGCAGATGAACCTCTTCGTCTGTAATGTCTTTCATTAACCCTTTGTGACGCATGTCCATGATTTGTGCCTTTAGAAACGTCGTATAGTTTGGACTTCCCATCAAGCTGACAGCGGCTTTGATCCAATCATGCTTGGCAAGTGCACCAAAGGTGGTGATGCCGCCCATGGATGTACCCGCAACGCCTATCAGATCGGCTTCAATCAATTGTTTTTCTTGAAAGTATGTTTTAAGTATATCGATTTCACGAATTTCGTTCAGGACAATTTCCCAGAACTTTGATGCCAGTTCCTCTAAGCTGAGGTTTTCTGATCTTACACCATGATAAGCACAGTCAGGCAAAATGACTCTCATGCCTTTTTCCGCCAAATGGAAGGCGAAGTGTAAATTATGCTCGCGTGCACTTGTAAATCCATGAATAAAAAATACAAGCGGCAGCGGTTTGTCTTTATTTTCAGCTTTTACGATATGTAAAAATGGAATATCGCGCGTAATTTGCTCATCAATGGTGATCACAGCCTATGAATCCTCCTTTATCATTCCCGTCTTTGTTTATTTTAACATGTAGACAACAAAGATGTGATAAAGATACACTATAGATAGAGGCGCTAACATGAAATTGCCTCCTATCACTTACAGATCAAAGGAGATTTTATGGAGACTAAACCTTATCTAATCGCACTTGACCTGGATGGCACATTATTAAAAGATGATAAAACCATTTCTGCGCACACACTTGACGTCATTCAAAAAGTGAGAGACAGCGGTCATCACGTCTGTATATCAACAGGCCGGCCATTTCGATCCAGCTCTCCTTATTATCAGCAATTACAGCTTGATTCACCCATTGTGAATTTTAACGGAGCGTTTGTCCATCATCCTCTTGATGAAAAATGGGGCAGATTTCATACGTCACTTGATCTTCAAGTGGTCAAACAGCTTGTAGACATTAGTGAAGAGTATAAAGTGCACAATGTGTTAGCTGAAGTGTTAGACGATTTGTATTTCCATTATCATGATGAAAAACTCATTGATATCTTTAATATGAATGCAAACAAAGTCACTGTTGGAGACCTTAGGGCCAACCTTGGAGAGAATGTGACGAGCGTGTTAATTCATGCAAAAGAAGAGGACGTTGGAGCCATTCGAAGCTATTTATCAGATGTCCATGCAGAAGTGATTGATCACAGGCGCTGGGCTGCCCCGTGGCACGTGATTGAAATCATTAAAACAGGCATGAACAAAGCCGTTGGACTGCAAAAGATCAGTGATTATTACGGTGTTCCTAAGGAGCGGATTGTGGCATTCGGAGATGAAGACAATGATTTAGAAATGCTTGAATTTGCTGGATGCGGTGTAGCAATGGGCAACGGCATTGATGCCGTGAAACGTGTCTCAAATGAAGTCACTGATACAAATGAACAAGACGGGATTGCAAAGTTTCTAACGAATTACTTCTCGCTTTAATTTTTCCATTCATACATAGCAGATGGAAGCGGGCATACTACCGTTAGACAGGTTGTCCTGTCAGCTTGTGTAAAGGGGCGGATTCCGAATGGGTAAAAGAAGCAAATCGAAACGCTTTATACAACAAGGTAAAGATTCAGTCAGTCTTCATGACGCACGTTTTCCTTATCGTTCGACACTTGAAGAAGCGTCAGACAGAGGGAATATGAAGACTGATGCTTCTGGAGGTTCATTGTGAGAAACGAACTTTTTGATCAAGCCAAATCGTTTACTGAAGAAGCTCTTACTTCTTCATTTTCATCTGGGTTAGAGCGTCAACAGGCAGTCAAGCGAGCGAAAAATGCCGTATCCTCTGCATTTGCCAATTCGACAGATGCAGAAAGAAACCAGCTGCATACCTTCCAAGACTTGCTCGATGATCTCTAACATAAAAAAGCTGGCCACATTAGGTGGACAGCTTTTTTGATTCCCTTGCTTATTTGACTTGGAATGTTTTCTTCTCCGTGATTTGTTTCAGCCCTTCTGCTTTTCCTTTAAACGTTACGACTGCTTCGTATGTTCCGGGCTTTACACCGTTTGACCATGTATCTTGAAAATCATAGGCCTCGCCTTTTTTCAGCACAAAAGTTTGGATGGCCTGTGTGAACATACGGTCTTTCGAATAGCGGTATTGTTCATTCCCGTTTTCGTCATACACACTAAGCTCGAATTTTTGGCTTGTGTTAAAGGTAAATTCAAAATCTCGATCTGATTCATTTTTCAGTGACATGTTAAATTGAACTGAAGAACCTTTCTGGACGGGGTCTACTGTGAGCTCAACCGTTTTTTCTCCCATTTGACCGGATACCTCCTTGTCTGGTTCATCCTTTTTTTGTTGTCCACAAGCGGCTAAAACCAATAGAATGAGAAGAAGCACCAACCCTTTTTTCATCTGCTACCCACCTTTTAATCTCGTCTGAAAAATCCAAGAATATTGGTTGTCTGCACAATATTTGTAAAGGCTTTTGGATCGACTTCTTTAATAATTTGTTCAAGTTCATATAGCTCATACCTTGTAATGACGATCACCATCATTTCCTTTTGCTCGTTGGTGAATGCGCCTTTTGCAGGTACAGTCGTAATGCCTCTGACCATTTTTCCATAAATGGCTTCTTTGATTTCATCTGCTTTCTTCGTGACAATCATCGCGGTCAGCTTCTCATGTCTTGTATGGATGGCATCAATGACCCGTGTGGTCACATATAATGTGACAAGGGTATATAATGCTTTCTCCCAACCTTGTAATAATCCTGCTGTAAAAATGATGATTCCATTTAAAATGAAGAAATACGTGCCAACTGGTTTATCCTTCCACTTCGCTAAAACCATAGCAACAATGTCGAGTCCGCCTGTTGATGCCCCGTATTTGAGCGTGATCCCAATCCCTACTGCGGATATGACACCGCCAAACACAGCATTTAATAAAATATCGTGGGAAACGCTCGTTTCTGGTAAAATACCAAGGAAAATGGTCGTCAGCGCAACACTGATGATGCTGTACAAAGTAAAGGAACGGCCAACTTTCATCCAGCCTAAAATACCGACTGGAATGTTTAAAATAAATAATAGAATCCCTGTTGATACATAAAATGGCGCATATTGATCGATTAAGCTGGATAACAGCTGGGCTACCCCTGTAAAACCGCTCGCATATACGTCAGCTGGGATTAAGAATAAATTCAGTCCAATCGCATTGAGTAATGCACCAATAACGACGACAATGAGTTTTTTTGCTTCTCCAATGAACATGTTGTCATTCCTCCACTTACCATTCTCTCTATGGTTTTCCCTAAAATTTAGAATTTGAACACGAAAAGATGATTTCTATGATATAGTTAGGCTAAAAAGATGTAAAATATGGCTTATTTTTTAGAAAGAAGGGATTTATATGACTGTTCATATCATAGCAGACAGTGCTGCTGATCTGCCTCTTTCTTATTATGATGAACATAACATAACGCTCATTCCGCTCCGCGTATTACTTGGCGAGCAGGAATTTGAGGATTTGATCACCATTGAACCAAAACAAGTATTTGATGCGATGAGACAAGGAGCCAGTCCAAAAACGTCACAGGCTTCACCACACCGGATCAAGGAAACCTTTGTTTCTGCCGCTCAAACCCATACATCTGCCATCTATGTCGCTTTTTCATCAGAGCTTTCAGGTACATACCAGACAGCTGTGATGATGGCAAACGAAGTGAAGGAAGAATACCCTGATTTTGATTTACGAATCATTGATTCTAAATGCGCTTCACTCGGCTATGGGCTTGCTGTCAAACACGCTCAATCACTTGCCATTGACGGAAATACAATACAAGAAATTGAAACGTCTGTAAAGCATTTTTGTGAATCTTTACAACATATTTTTACTGTAGACGATTTATCGTATTTAGCAAGAGGCGGAAGAATCAGTAAAGCGTCCGCATTTGTTGGCGGTTTGTTAAGCATTAAGCCCATTTTACATGTCGAAGATGGAAAACTCATCCCGCTTGAAAAAATCCGCGGACGTAAAAAGCTGCTGAAGCGCATTATTGAACTAATGAAAGAACGCGGAACGGATTGGTCGAACCAAACGGTTGGTATTAGTCATGGTGATGATCCTGCACTGGCGGAAGACATGAAACAGCTGATCGAAGCCGAATTTCATCCAAAGGAAATTGATATTCAGATCATCGGCGCCGCTGTTGGGTCCCATTCAGGACCTAGCACGCTTGCGATCTTTTTTACAGGCAAATGATCATAAAAAGCACCCTTCCCTGACACAACACGGGAAGGGTGCTTTTCTTATGAAAGTTTGAATCGCTGGACGGTTTCATTTAACCTTGCCGTCATACTCATCAATTCTTCGACCTGTTTGTTCATTTGATGGAACGATTGCAGCTGTTCATTGGCTGAAGCAGAAATTTCTTCGCTGCCAGCTGCTGTTTCTTCTACCACTGCACTAATATTTTCAATCGAGTGCAGTACTTGTCCGCCAAGTTCTGTTGATTGCATAATTTGGTTATTTAAGACCGCCATTTCTTGTTTAATATGCTGCGCTTTTGTTTCTATATCTTCAAAGGAGTGTGAGGTTTTGTCCATCGCATCCTGCTGCTGAAGTGAAAGCTTGACCCCTTCTTGAACAGTTTGACTAATGGATTGAATGCCTCTTTCAATATGACTGACCATGTCAAAGATTTGTCTTGTGGCATTAGACGATTCATCGGCAAGCTTGCGAATTTCATCCGCTACAACAGCAAAGCCTTTTCCAGCTTCGCCTGCTCTTGCCGCTTCAATGGCTGCGTTTAAGGAAAGCAGGTTTGTTTGGTCCGCAATGTCAGAAACCGTTTTGGCCATGGCTGAGATTCCGCTGGCGTATTGCGTGAATTCTCCTGCTGATTCTTCGATTTGTCTCGTCGCATGTGTATTTTTTTCAATCGCTTTTTTTGTTTCTGTTAACGTGTGCTTTCCGCTTTCTACGGCTTCGATGGCATCCTCTGTACTGCGGATGACCGTTTGTGAGCGTTCGGAATTTTTACGTCCATGCTGGTCCATTTTCTCAATCAAGCTGACGCCGTGCTGGAGATCTTCTGAAATCGCTTGTGATCCATTGGCCATTTCGTCAGTCGAAACAGATACTTGATTCGCAGACTCCATCATCTTTTTGTTTTCATCATTCAGGTGGATCGAGAATGTCTCTACTCGGCTTGAGACATTGCTGATTTCTTTAATCAGACTAATCAGCTGATCTGTCATTTGATTAAAAGATTCATTCAAACCGCCGATTTCATCCTTGCGCTGAATATCCATCCGTTCCACAGCAAGATTGCCTTCTGCGATCTGCTTTGCTCTGTAGGATAGTGATTTAATGGGTGTCACGATGGATCGCGTTAATCCAATATTCAAAAAGACGGCAATGACAATCAGTGTGAGGGCTGAGACGAGTGCACTTGTGATAATCCATTGGACATTGTCTGCTGCAGCCTCTAGATTTTGTTTATACGCTTCTTCTGCCCTTTTATTCATCGTATGCACATCGTTTAAAACGCCATCAATTCTTGCTGCCACACGTCTTGCATCCGATGCGTTTTTTTCACCAATGGCATTGTTTGCTTCCTTGGTCCACGTGTCATATTTTGAATTTAACCTTGTTAATGCCTCTTTGTTCATATTTCCTGCATGTTTGTTTAACGTTTGCAGCTGTTTTTTTGCTGTAGAAATATCGTTTTGAACGATCTCTAGCTGTTCATCTGAGAGTGTCATCGAATAATTGGTCATGGCTTGCTCGACACTTTCAAAGCTTGCCTTCGTTTTTTGTACATTTAATAAGGTTTGGACATCTGTCTCATTTGATGATTGGATTTTTGTCATGCTGACAATGATAAAGGCGATAACGCCAACTGCTAAAAGAAGTGAGGTAAGTGAGTTGAGTAAAATTTTGACGCGTAAGCTCATGATGCGTCCCCCTCTTCTTTTAGAAGCGTCTGCTTCAGACCATTTAATTTTTTGGTCAGTGTCTCAGCATTTTTCAGTATCCGGATTTTTGCCATATCGATTCCATCATTGCTTAAGTCATAGACAACATGCCCGCTTTTCATTTGATTGTTCTTAACGAGCTGTTCGCTGAATTGATAGACCACTTCATCGACTTTTTTCACCATAGACGAAATGACCGCTTTTTCAGCAGTATAGTACTGATCGCTGTCTACACCAATAGCATATTTACCCTGTGACTGTGCTTCTTTTAATACACCGACACCTGAGTAGCCGGCTGCGGCATATAAAACATCTGCTTTCTTTTTGATCATGTCTTTGGCTATTTTACTCCCCTTGCCTGCATCACTAAATGTACCGGCATAGGTAGATAAAATCTTGATTTTCGGATTGACTGATTTGGCGCCTTTTTGAAATCCTTTTTCAAAACGATGGATGACATCTGCGTCAACACCGCCAACAAATCCAATGACATCGCTTCTCGTTGTCATTGCAGCAAGTGCTCCCGCTAAATAGCTGCCTTGCTCTTCTTTAAACGTCACAGAGGTTACATTTTTCAGCTCAGATACGGCATCAATAAGCAGGAACTGCTTCTTCGGATATTTCTTCGCGACTTTTTCTAGGTCTTCTTGCATACTGAAACCTACACCAATGATGAGATCATTTCCATCTTTCACTAGCTCTGTCAGCCCTTTTTCATATGTATCAGTTTCTGCAATTTCTCTATAATCAAATTCAATGCCAAGCTCATCACGTGCTTTTTCTAATCCTTTAAATGATGAATCGTTAAATGATTGATCACCAAGACCATCATCTGTGAGCATAACGCCAATATGCTTCGCAGTTGATTTTGGCGCCCCTTCCTGTTGATTACCGCATGCGGCGAGCACCATAAGCATGGCTGCCATCAGAAGTAATGATATTTTCACTTTCATCCAAAAACACACTCCTTTTATCATCCTTACTCCTTTTTTATCGGATTTGAGGGGCGTTGTTTCAATGATATAGTGAAGGTTTTTCATGACTTTTTTCATAGAAAAAATCCATTATTTAAGACAAAAATAAAAAAGTGAGCAAATGCTCACTTTTTCTCGTATGTCCAGCCTTCTTTTTGGTAAACTAGATCATTTTTCATGAGATGACCTAGTGCTCGTTTAAAGGCTGCCTTACTCATTTGAAATCTTTCGCGGATATCCTCTGGATCACTTTTGTCTCCATAAGGCATGGCGCCATTTCTTGTTCTCATATAGGTTAAAATTTCTTCTGCATCGACAGATAATGCATCCTGTTTTCTAGGAAGCAGAGAAACGTTTACGGTTCCATCCTCTTTCACTGCAATGACGCGTCCTGTAACGGTCGATCCTAATCTTGGCTCTTCCTTTCGTTCCGTGCGGTGAATAAACCCTCGCACGCCTGTATCTGTCAGCATAAAGGAACCTGTCGCAATTAAACGATAAATGGTTCCAGTGATTTCTTTGTTCATTAAGGTTTCTGGTGCCTCAGTGAACAATTCACTGATCACGTCTTCTGTGGCTGGTTTTGCGAACATTCTGCCGTAGCTCGTGACTTTCAGCATACAGTAGAGTTTGTCTCCTTTTTTCGGCCATGCTTCCTCAAAAGGCGGGAGATGTTCTGTTGCAACAAGTGCATCCTTTGACAGCCCAACATCGACAAATGCGCCCATGTCTTCTACCACGTCCACGACTTCTACCCAGCCGTATGTATGTGCGTTAATTGTAGGTATTTTCATCGTGGCAGCGAGTCTTTCTTCATGATCTACATATAAGTAGACCTCTACTTCATCTCGGTCACCAATATCTTCTGTCATTTCACTGCGGTGTAAGAGGACCGAATCTTCACCGTCTGTCAAAAAGTAGCCGTATTCCATTTCATTCTCTATTTGCAAGGTCAGTTGCTCACCTGGTCTCATGTTCTCTTCCTTCCTATCTGCCCATAAAAGAGCGTTCGTTCATCTTTTGATTCACTCTATTCTACTATACTTCTCCCCGCATGAACATCTCTAGTTCTGTTAGCTAAAGTGGACAAACTGGACACGATTTATACGGCTGGCGGCTGTACTCTTTGATAAAGTTTTCTTCTTCTGCTATTTGCATGATAAAATAGACGCAATATCTAAACTTGGAGGTCATGTGTGATGGCAAAAGAAAGCTCATTTGACATTGTATCGAAGGTTGAACTGCCTGAAGTGCAAAACGCTGTTCAAGCAGCACTGAAAGAAATTAAAAACCGTTATGATTTTAAAGGAAGTAAAAGTGATATTTCTCTCGAAAAAGAAGAGCTCGTTCTCATCTCTGATGATGACTTCAAACTTGAGCAGCTAAAAGATGTGCTTGTGACAAAGCTGATCAAACGAAATGTTCCAACTAAAAATATCGATTACGGAAAAACTGAGCATGCCCTAGGCGGTACAGTGCGCCAGCGTGCGAAGCTCATCAGCGGGATTGATCAAGACAACGCCAAAAAGATTAACGCGCTTATCAAGCAGTCTGGTATCAAAGTGAAATCACAATTTCAGGATGACCAAGTGCGTGTGACAGGGAAAAATAAAGATGATTTACAAGAGGTGATTTCTCTTATGCGCAAGGCTGATTTGCCGATTGATGTCCAATTTATAAATTTTCGATAAATTTCAAATTTTCCATTGATTATTTCTGCATTTTTCGTTACAGTTGATGGAAGTTCAATTCATTGACATGTTCATATTGCTTTCTTATCAAGAGAGGCAGAGGGACTGGCCCTGTGAAGCCTCAGCAACCGGTGTAGTAGAAATCTATTTTCTATGACCAAGGTGCTAAATCCAGCAAGCAACTGCTTGGAAGATAAGGAGAAGAATTACGATACAGCCAAAAAGTCTTCTTCTTATCAGAAGGCTTTTTTTGTTACATAGAAATAAGGAGGAATACAATGGGCCTATTACAAGACTTACAAAACCGCGTACTGATAGCTGACGGAGCGATGGGAACACTTTTATACTCTTACGGCATTGACCGCTGCTTTGAAGAATTAAATTTATCGAAAGAGGATGAAGTGAAACGCGTTCACGAGGCATATGTGCAGGCTGGCGCTGACATCATCCAAACGAACACATACGGCGCGAATTATATTAAACTATCCCGCTACGGCTTAGAGGAAGAAACAAAACGCATCAATACAAAAGCAGTACAAATTGCAAAAGCAGCCGCAGGCTCTGCTTATGTACTCGGAACAATTGGCGGCATTCGGACGTTTAACAAAAATGCCTACTCTATAGAAGAAATCAAACGAAGCTTTAGAGAGCAGCTGTACATCCTATTAAATGAAGAACCTGACGGATTGTTGCTTGAAACGTATTATGACATAGAAGAAGCAAAGGCTGTTCTCCAAATTGCCCGCAAAGAAACGACTCTTCCGATTGTCATGAACGTCTCTATGCATGAACAAGGGGTTTTGCAGGATGGTACCCCGCTGAAGGATGGTTTATCTGAGTTATCATCTCTTGGTGCAGATGTTGTCGGCATCAACTGCCGGCTGGGCCCTTATCACATGATTCAGGCACTCGAAGGCGTTCCACTTTTGGAAAATTCGCATTTATCTGTCTATCCTAACAGCAGTCTCCCCTCTCTTGAAGCAGGCAGACTCGTCTATGATACCGATAACGATTATTTCCGAAAAAGTGCACTTGAATTTAGAAATCAGGGCGCACGTATTATCGGAGGCTGCTGCGGAACAACACCTCAGCATATTAGCGCAATGGCTGAAGCGGTCAAAGATTTAGCACCGATCACTGAAAAAGAAGTGAAGGTGTTAAAAGAAGAAATCATTTCCATCCAAGATCAGCGCACTGAGCCAGGTCTTGATGAGCTGGCTGTGAAAAAACGTTCGATTATCGTAGAGCTTGATCCGCCGAAGAAGCTGAACTTCGAAAAATTTCTCGTTGCTGCAAATGAATTAAAGGATGCTGGCATTGATGCATTGACGTTAGCCGATAATTCTCTTGCGACTCCGCGCATTAGCAATGTCGCTTGCGGCGCATTATTAAAGCAGCAGCTCGATATGCGTTCTCTTGTTCATATCACATGCCGCGACCGTAATTTGATTGGGCTACAATCCCATTTAATGGGGCTCGACACCCTTGGATTAACCGATATTTTAGCGATCACAGGCGATCCATCTAAAATTGGAGACTTCCCAGGTGCAACATCTGTATATGATTTAACCTCCTTTGATTTGATTCGTCTCATCAAACAATTTAACGAAGGCCTTTCTTTCTCAGGAAAGCCCCTTGGCAAAAAGACCAATTTTTCAGTGGCTGGCGCGTTTAACCCAAATGTGCGCCATATTGATAAAGCAGTCAAACGTCTTGAGAAAAAAATCGAGTACGGTGCTGATTATTTTATTTCACAGCCTGTTTATTCTGAGGAACAGCTTGTAAAAATTCATGAGGAAAGCCGCCACTTGGATAAACCGATTTACATCGGCATTATGCCGTTAACAAGCAGCCGAAATGCAGAGTTTATTCATCACGAAATTCCCGGCATCAAATTATCTGATTCTATTCGTGACATTATGGCTAAGGCTGGCGAGGATAAAGAAAAGCAGCGAGCAGAAGGTTTAGCGATTGCCCGCTCTTTATTAGATACAGCCTGCGAATTGTTTAATGGCATTTATTTAATTACTCCTTTCCTTCGATCAGATTTAACAGCAGAACTGACCACCTACATCCATCAGAAAGAAAAGGAGTCTAACGTCCATGTCAACTATCACTGAACAGCTCAAAAAACGCATCCTCGTGCTTGATGGGGCAATGGGCACAATGATTCAAAACGCCAACCTGACAGCAGAGGACTTTGGCGGAGAAGAGTATGAGGGCTGTAACGAGTATTTGAATGTGACAGCCCCTCACATCATCTCTAAGATCCATAGGGAGTACCTCGAAGCAAATGCTGACCTCATTGAAACAAATACGTTCGGCGCGACAGAGCTCGTCCTTGATGAATATGGGCTTGGCCATCTTGCCTATGAACTCAATGTTCGAGCTGCGCGGCTGGCTAAGGCTGAAGCAGACCGTTTCTCTACACCGGAGCAGCCTCGTTTTGTTGTAGGCGCAATGGGCCCAACAACGAAAACATTATCTGTGACAGGAGGCACAACCTTCAGTGAGCTCGTCAGAAACTATGAAGAACAGGCCCGCGCTCTGATTGACGGAAAGTGTGATGCCCTTCTTTTAGAAACAAGCCAAGATATGCTGAATGTAAAAGCTGGATTCAAAGGGATTCAAGAAGCCTTTCAGCAGACGGGCATTCAATTACCACTCATGGTATCAGGAACGATTGAACCGATGGGCACCACCCTTGCTGGCCAGGATATTGAAGCCTTTTATATCTCTCTTGAGCATATGAAACCCATCAGTGTGGGCCTGAACTGTGCGACTGGTCCAGAATTTATGACAGACCATATTCGCACGCTATCCTCCATTGCAAAGTCAGCGGTGAGCTGCTATCCGAATGCTGGTCTCCCAGATGAAGAAGGCCAATATCATGAATCCCCTGTCTCTCTTGCGAAGAAAATCGCCGCCTTTGCTAAGGAAGGCTGGTTAAATATCGTCGGCGGCTGCTGCGGGACTACACCTGCGCATATTCAAGCATTGTCAGATGAAGTACGCACGCTTCAGCCGCGTCGTATCAATTGCGAATCACCGCAGCATACCGTATCAGGAATTGAGCCCCTTATTTATGAGGATTCGATGCGTCCTCTTTTTGTAGGCGAACGGACCAATGTCATTGGTTCTCGCAAATTCAAACGGCTCATTGCGGAACAAAAGTTTGAAGAAGCAGCAGAAATTGCTCGTGCTCAAGTGAAAAATGGCGCTCACGTCGTTGATGTGTGTCTCGCCGACCCAGACCGTGATGAGGCAGCAGACATGGAAGGCTTTTTACAAGAAGCCATGAAAAAGGTGAAAGCCCCTTTTGTCATTGATTCAACGGATAAACACGTGATTGAAAAGGCACTCACCTATTCTCAAGGGAAAGCCATCATCAATTCCATCAACCTTGAGGATGGCGAGGAACGCTTTGAAGAGATTCTTCCTCTTGTGAAGCTATATGGAGGTGCACTTGTTGTTGGCACGATTGATGAAATAGGAATGGCCGTGACAGCAGAACGAAAGCTTGAAATTGCTGTACGTTCTCACGATTTGCTAACGAGGAAGTATGGAATTCCCGCAAGTGACATCATTTTTGATCCGCTTGTCTTTCCCGTAGGCACTGGAGACGAGCAATATATTGGCGCCGCTGAAGAAACAATCAAAGGCATTAAAATGATCAAGGAAACCCTGCCTGAGTGCCTCACTATTTTAGGCATCAGTAACGTATCTTTCGGACTTCCGCCTGTTGGCAGAGAAATCTTAAATGCCGTCTATTTGTATCACTGCGTGCAAGCAGGGCTTGACTATGCCATTGTCAATACAGAAAAGCTTGAACGCTTCGCTTCCATTCCAAAGGAAGAAATCAAACTAGCTGAAACCTTGCTTTATGAAACAAATGATCAAACACTGGCTGAATTCACCCAATTTTACCGCGGCAAAAAGAAAACGGAGAAAAAACCAAAGGTGTCCTTATCACTTGATGAAAGACTGGCGCTCTACGTCGTCGAGGGAACGAAAGAAGGTCTCATCGATGATCTAGCCCTTGCTTTGGAGCATTATGAATCGCCGCTTCATATCATCAATGGCCCGTTAATGCAGGGCATGGCTGAAGTTGGTCGTCTTTTTAATCAAAACGAACTGATCGTAGCCGAGGTACTCCAATCGGCAGAGGTCATGAAAGCATCTGTTTCGTTTCTTGAGCAATATATGGAAAAGCAACATGCAAGCGGGAAAGGAAAGATTCTTCTTGCGACTGTAAAAGGAGATGTCCATGATATCGGGAAAAACCTTGTCGACATCATTTTGAGCAATAATGGCTTTCAAGTGGTCGACCTCGGTATCAAGGTGACACCTCAAACATTGATTGAAGCTGTGCAAAAGGAAAAACCAGATATGATTGGATTATCAGGCTTACTTGTAAAGTCCGCACAGCAAATGGTACTAACCGCTCAGGATTTACAAAAAGCAAACATTTCTGTTCCTATTTTGGTCGGCGGTGCTGCCCTTTCTCGTAAATTTACAAAAATGAAAATTTCGCCTCATTATGATGGGCCTGTTCTTTATGCAAAAGATGCTATGGACGGACTGTCATTAGCCAATGAGTTAAAAGCAAATCCACTGCAATTTCAAACAAAGCCGCCAGAAGAGCCAGCGGCACCTATCAAGGAGAAAGAAGGAAAGCAGCCGAAAGCTGTCATTGAATTACTAGAAAAACGCGCATCTCTCCCGCAAGCACCGGTATTTACACCAGAAAATACCACACGCCATTATGTGAGGGACATCGATTTGCATCATATTATGCCATATGTGAATGAACAAATGCTCATTGGTCATCATCTCGGTTTAAAGGGAAAGGTCAAAACCTTATTAGCTGAACAGCACCCAAAAGCATTGGAATTAAAACAGCTTGTCACAGATCTTCTAAACGAAGGCAGAGAGAAAAACTGGTTTGCGCCAGCATTTGTGTATCAATTCTTCCCTGCCAGTTCAGACGGAAATGATTTGCATATTTATGATCCTGAAGAACCTGACCGCATCATTGAAACGTTCCAATTTCCAAGGCAGGAGAAGCTCCCGTACCGCTCTATTTCTGATTATGTACGGAAAAGTGATGAAAACGAGAAAGATTATATTGCCTTATTCGCCGTCACAGCCGGCGCGCGTATACGTGAAGTCGCGCAGCAATTTAAGCAGGAAGGAGATTATTTAAAAATGCATGCTGTCCAAGCTCTGGCACTTGAGCTTGCAGAAGGATTGGCTGAAAGAACCCACCAAGTGATTCGTGACAAATGGGGATTCCCTGACCCAGTCGATTTTACAATGGAAAAGCGATTCCAAGCGAAATATCAAGGGCAGCGCTATTCCTTTGGTTATCCAGCGTGTCCAAATCTTGAGGACCAAGAAAAGCTGTTCAAGCTGCTTCAGCCTGAAAAAATCGGCATCCATCTGACAGAAGGATTCATGATGGAACCGGAAGCATCTGTTTCAGCGATCGTCGTTTCCCACCCTGAAGCTCGATATTTTAATGTTCATTAAGACTAGAACCTCCGTCATTGGGGGTTCTTTTTTGATACACGCTGAGAGGAAAAGGATCTTCCTTTTCCTTTTTCTTATGCCTTCATATGGTACGATACATATAGATGAAATCAGCTAAGAAGGAGTTGCGTGTATTGGAAAACGTTGTACAACGAACTTTAACACTTGATGACATACCCGATCTTATCGCATTGTCAAAAGAGGTCGACTGGCCTGATTACAATGAGGATGAGCTTACATCTCTTTTAACAAACGGATATTTTACAGGTTTTTCAACAACAGATGGACAAGTGATCTCATGTGCGGGACTTTTCCAATATGATAAAGCAGCATCAATTGGTGCCGTTATTGTATCTGAGACGCATCGCGGCTTAGGCCTTGCGCGGAAAATGATTGACACCCTGCTTCGCCGGAGCGATCAAAGTGTTCCTGTCGTTTTAACTGCTACTGTACAAGGACAGCCCGTTTACGAAAAAATCGGATTTCAAACGGCCGGCTATATTCATACATACAAAGCACAGACCACGAATCCATCGGCTTTTCGTGTGTCAGGCGGGATTCACCTTTCTCCTGCTGATGAAGCGGACCTTCCGTCTATTGAAGCACTTGACGAAAAAGGTGCAGGCACCAATCGATCAAGCTTTATAAGAAAGCGAATGGAACGAGCATCGTTCCGGCTGATCGCAAAGAATGAGCATCATGAAACAACTGGATTTGCATTTGGCATCGAAACCCCTGCTAATCTAATGATTGGACCGCTTACAGCAAACGATGAACAAACCGCTCTCTCGCTCATCCAATCACTCATCTCGTCTTATTCAGGGGCAATTCGTTTAGATATGCAGGAAGAAACTGCTGAACGCCTGCATGAAACACTTGTTGAAGCAGGATTTACGAAAACAAACGTAGCCCATTTTATGATGATTCGCGGGAAAGAAAAACTAAATGATCCCGCCCTTTTCTATTTTCTTGCCTCTCAAGCATTTTCTTAAAAAACAAACAAGCTGTAGACACTTAATGTCTACAGCTTTTCTATTACTTCTCCCCAACTGACGAAAGAACATGAGCTAGTGCATTTGTGACCTTCCCATGCTCTGATGCATGCGGGCGGTCATCACCATCTCCATAGCCATAATCAATCATTCGATTACGATTTAAGCAAAGCTTTGTCAGCTTCGGCTGGAATAGATCAAATAATTCAAAACGGTCTTTTAGCTGCGGAAATTGCTTTTGATACTGCTGAATTTCTTCCGCAAGCAAACGCCAAAGAGTCGTTTCATCTAACAGATTGTGATTGTCTAATACGTTGGATACATAACGCAGATTGCAAATAAATAATCCTGTAAAGATAAATTGTACTAGACCTTCTGGCGGCTCACTGCGCAGCACTTCTTTTAAATCTTCTTCTAGTGAAGCTAATTCAGGCAGCGGCTGGTCACTTATATTCACATCATCAACGAAATCTTTGATCGCCAAACGATGCGGCTGATGATTTTTTAACACAAGAATTGTATTTTGCCCATGCGGTGAAAAGACTGTGCCGTATTGATACATAAAGTGCAGCAGCGGCGGCATCACGACATGGAAGAACTTCGTCATCCATTCTTTTGCTGAGAGACCTGATTTTTCAATCAGCTGCTTGATATACGGCTCACCTTCATGATCCTCGTAAGTAAGTGCCGCAAGTGTAACAGGGCTCTCCCCTTCTTCTAAGTACGTATAAATGCTTTCTCTAAAAATGACACCGAGCATCTCAAGATATTGATACGGCGCACCAGGCAGTTTGCTGTAGTATGGATGATCGACATTGATACTTGCATTCTCACCTGGTAAAATGACGCGGCACACATCAGATAAAAATGAGTCTTGATCGGCAATCCCTTTAATATGCGCTGTAATGCGCGGGGCAATGACCGTACGTTCTGATGGGAGTCCACGGTACACGAGCGTATTTAAAATACTCATTGGCAGTTTAATATGATGCTTGTCTTTATTTGAGATATTTGTAAAGGTTCTGATCGACTGCTGCGGGATATATTGATCCAGCCCCTCTCCCAAATACACAATCCGGCGCAAGGCCAAATCTTCAGGGAAATGCTGAATAATCATATGCGTCCACTGCCACTTATGGACAGGCATCATATAATAGTCAGCTGCATTCAGTCCTTCATCCTTTAACACACGCTGAAATTGACGAATCGTGACTTCATCTAATTCTTTAGCGATCACCTGCTCATAGTTTTCATGATCGACTGCATGGAATGTCGCAAGCTCTCTATGTACAGCAATCCAAGACAGCTGCACACATTCCTGCCGTTCTGGTGCATAGGCTAAGTAATCATCGTAGCTGAATCCTATACGTCCTTTGTTATACACAATCCAAGGATGGCCTGTCATTTCTCCTTCAATCCATGCATAATCCGTATCTGTCAGTTCATCCGCACGAAGTGCTTTTTTCGACAGCAAATGGACATCGGCTAACAAAGTATGGTGAAGCTCTTTGATAAGATGGCCTGTTGTGTCAGAAGACATTGGAATGATCGGCTGAATGTCTAGTAAAAACACAATGGCACTGACATCCTTTGACCATTTTCCATCTTGACAGTACTCAATTGATTCAGCGATTGTATCAAAACTATCAAACAACCGAGGTTTTGCCAGATAACGATATTTCTTATGTTCGTGAATGATTAATTCATACTGCGCGATGCCATCCTTACAATCCAGCTCAACAGGATGAAGCATGTCCTCATACATGTATTCAGACAGCATTTTTGCCACCATTCGCTGGTTTGCCTTTTTCCAAGCAGCAGGATTCACCGCTTTTTTCAATTCATCTTGTACACTCATCGCTTCATCCTCCTTATCCTTTCATTTCTTCAAATGTGTGTGCGTTCTTGTGTGTACCAAATGTCTGGAAGACGTGCTTTTGATAAAGTGGATACACAGTTTGACGAGCAAGTTCATTGATGATCACACTGTTTCGATAAGCCCCCAGCCCCAAATCTGGTGCGCCGACCCCATGTGTATGAAGCTCTGCATTTTGTACAAAAATATCATTTTCACCCATCATATTTGTTTTCAAACGATATTCACGTTCAACTTGGAATCTCCCTTGATCATCCCATTGAATGTGATGAGAAATAGGGTTGATAAATGGCGGCAGAACGGATTGGTAGCCAGTCGCCAATACGACAATATCCGTCTCATGTGTAAAGGATTCTTCCTTGACCCATTGCGTGCATGAAAGTGATAACCCGCCCGCTGTTTCCTCAATCAAGTTGACCTCTGTCATGGCTTGAAGCACTGTGTTCAGCTGGTTTCCGCAGGCAGAACGTTCATAAAGCAAATGATAAATATCACGAATCATCGCCGAACTGATACCTTTATACAGCAAGTCTTGCTGTTTTAATAACGCATCCTTTTTGGCTTGCGGAAGCTCATAAAAGAAATCAATATAGTCAGGGGAGAAATACTCAAGTCCAAGGTTTGAATATTCCATTGGGAAAAATCCTTTTGATCGTGTAAACCAGTGAATATCCTTTGCCTCATCATCTGATAAAATGTCATAAAACACTTCTGCCGCACTTTGACCAGAGCCGATAACTGTTACAGATTTCCCTTTGAAACAGCCTTCTTTCTTTCGTTTTAAATAGTCAGCTGAGTGAAAAACCTTCTCTCCTAAAGCTGGCTGGAGCGATGCGGGTATCGCCGGCTGCGTGCCAATTCCTAAAACGAGATGTTTGCTTTCAAATACCTCTACAGTTTGGTTCTTTACATGACGGACATGCACTTCATACCGCTTTTCCCCTGCCTTTTCAATCAGTGAGACAGATTCGACGTTCATGCCAAATCGGCAGGAATCTAACTGGTCAGCGACCCAGCGGCAATAATGACTGTATTCCTTGCGCGGGATATGGAAGTCCTCTAGAAAATAAAATGAATACAAACGGTTTTGTTCCTGCAAATAGTTGAGAAAGCTATATTTGCTTTTCACATCTGCCATGCTGACAAGGTCCGCTAAAAATGGGACTTGCAGTGTTGTCCCTTCAATGAGCATCCCTGGGTGCCAGTGAAAGGCTTCACTTCTTTCAAAAAACAAAGCGTTGATTTCATTTACCTCTTCAGATAATGCGGCAAGCCCCAGGTTAAACGGGCCAATGCCGATCCCTATTACATCCACTACATTATTTTGCTTGTTGAACCGCGTCATGGTTATACTTCCTTTCGAATCTTTCTCGATCACAAAACATCAAAAGACCTGTTTTATCGGGTAAAGTAACTGGTTTTACACGTTCGAAGCCACATTTTTCAAATACATGAATCATTTTTTCATTGCGAATATCCGGCTCAGCAACGATTTTTTCTGTTCGTTTGTTCTGCTCAAATTGAAATGCTGTCATTGCCTGAAGGAGCGGCGCAGCAAATCCTTTTCCCACATAATCCGGCTCCCCTATTAACAGGTGAATGCCTTGATCATGCGGAGAAGGCTCATAGTAGGATTCAATGATATCCCCTTTCACGTTGTAAGCCTCAAAATAACTCATTGGTGTCCCATCAATCGTGCCTAAATAAAGGGTTTGATGCGGATCATGTATGGCCTGATAAAAATGCTTTTCAAAATCAGAAAACGGAATATTCAAATGCCAAAATGGGTGAACGTACTCTTCTTGCATCCACTTATGGACAAGCTGAACGTCTCTTTCATATTCAGCGCGAATAAACCTAATACGATGCCTCATCCAATCAGCGCCTCCTTATGTAAAAAGAGCGGATTTAAGACAGCCGTGTAACGAGATTGTGTTTCCAGAGATCCGGTCAGCTCATCCATATCTTCAAATCGTGTCAGCAAATTCGCTTTTGAAGGAAGTTCTTTTGAGCGGAGAAGGCTGTTAGTCAGATCAGATGCTCCGTACGTCTCCTCATGAGCGAGCAATGTATCTCTCACGAGTGCCAGCAAATCTTCTTCCTTTGCAAGGCCTTCCGTGCCAAAGCCATTAATGAGACCAAATAAATGATTAAAGAAGAAATAATAACGGAGTCTCTCAACGGCTACATCATCCGCACAAATGGTTTCACTTCTTACGCTCAAGTTTTGAACTAGATTTGCGAGCTTATCCTTTTTCGATTCACTATAATAGTAGCCTTGGTTGTCACGGTAATAGAAGGTCTCTGGATAACCATCCTTCATTTGCACAACAGCATTTTGCTGATGGGCCTCGAGTGCAAGACCATACGTTTCAAACAGCCAGAGCATCGGCTTTAACGAAATAGTCAAATATTGTTTAAACCAATCTTGGCTGACCGCTTCTGTTGACCTGCCTTCTGCGCCTGCAAGTTTATGAATGATTCCTGCTAATCTCGATTTCCCTCCATACGCATGATCCTGACACAGCCCAGCAATTAAGCTTGCGCCTTTTTCACGATGCAAGAATGGATTTTGACGAATGACCACTTCAAAGCCAGATTCCGCTTCATCTCCTCGAATAGAGAGATATGCAGGATCTTCAATGACCCGGAATCCAGAGAATTTTTCATATAAAGAAACGCCTAATTCTGTTTTTAAGATGCGGGACATCTCTACTCCTCGATCCAGTTCCTTTTGTTTATTGATGCGTAACGAGTTTGTAATTTTCACAGGAACAGAGAATTTGAGCATGTAAGCAGAATCCTTTTGATAGACCGTTCTAAAGGATGAGGTCGCTGTGTATTCAGACCCGAGCGGTCCTAAATAAGTCAGTTTCCCCTCCTCTATATAACGCTTCACGAATGCCTTCTCCATGACCACTTTGACTTGCAGCGGATGAATCGGAATGAGCACATATTCTCCGTTTTCTGTTAACCTATTCAGCCTCTCTGTTTCTTCTGGCACCTGACGCGAAAGCTCTTCTAACATGAGGTTTGCCGCAGATTGTGAAATAGACGAATCCTGAAGCACAATCGAATGGTGCGCTTTAAAGTAATGAAGCTGGAAAGCTCCTTTCAGCTCAGGAGAATAGACGGCTTCCTCCTCTTCTGTCATTCCTTGTCTGCTTTTTGGTGTAGGATGTGTTAAATGGCCAAGGAGAAGTGATTGCTCAGCCTCGATGTACTCAAAATCAGCTTGAGATAAAGCAGCTTGATCACTTTCTCTCTCCCGTAAAAATCGTTCAATATTTCGGCAGCTTAAAATGATGCGAAGCATGAATTCATCCTCTGCATCTGTGCGGCCATATGCAATGAGAAGCTCCTTTGAACATAAAGCAACAAGTGTCGTGTAATCGACGACTGTTCCCTCTTTTTCGCTGCCACTTGGACGAAAGCGAATCGGAAAATCAAAGAGATGGCGGCCTACAGATGAAAAATATCGGATCGGAATCACAAGCTCAAGGTCTTGCTTTGCTAGTTTTGCCACGAATACAAGCGAACCATCTGCTTTCGTCTCTTTTTTTGCAGATCGATCGATTCCTGTTTCACGTAAAAAACAGTTTAAAAAGCTTTGCATAGTTGCATTTTCAGCCATTTGTTTATATTGACTCAACGTAGTACCCTCCCGGATTGAATATGAGCGATCCCGATATCAACGATGTCAGAAAGGATTTCCTCAATATGTGTGATTGTCGTTCTCGGATTTAATAAAGTGAATTTTAAGCACGTTTGACCATCCACCACTGTTTTCGCAATGACAGCAGTTCCTGATTTGAATAACGTTCGATGGATGATTTTATTGATGTCATCCGCCCCCTTAAATCGAAACACAACTGCATTGATTTCTGGTTCAGGATTGATCACTTCAAGGTGATCATTTCTCTCGATAAGCGCAGCCACATCCTTCGCAAAATCAATGGTATGGTCAATAATGTCACCAAACCCTTCCTCCCCAATCAGGCGAAGAGAAAGAAGCAATTTCAGTGCGTCGAACCGGCGCGTCGTTTGGACAGATTTATGGACAAGATGTAGTATTCCATCCAGTTCATCTTCTTTTGGATTAAGATAATCTGCATGATAATTGATCAAGCCGAAATGTCTCTTATCCTTCAGCAAAAATGCCCCGCAAGAGATCGGCTGATAAAATTGTTTATGAAAGTCAATCGTGATGGAATCAGCAAGCTCAATACCTTCTAATTTACACCTGTAGGTTTCGCTTAATATAAGCGCACCTCCGTAAGCAGCATCTGCGTGAATCCATAGACCGTATGGCTTGACGATGTCATACACCTCTCGAACCGGGTCAATACTGCCAAAATCAGTTGTCCCGCAAGTCGCCACTACCGCAAAAGGCAGGAGATCCTGTTCCTTTAACTCAACAAGTTTCTTCTTCAAATCGTTGAGGTCCATGCGGTGATGCTCATCTGTCTCTACTAGAACAACTGCCTGCTCCCCTAAGCCTAGCTGGGATGCAGATTTTTTCACAGTGAAGTGAGCATTCTTAGAGCAAAGAATTCTCATGCGGTGAGCCTCACTCGGCAAGCCTTTCTGCTGAACATTCCATTGCCATGTGTTTTCACAAAATGCATCTCTTGCAAGAAGCAGTCCCATGTAGTTAGATTGGGTGCCACCGCTCGTAAATGTCCCATCTGCTAGATTTCCATAAGAAAACTTCGCACATAGCCACTTTAAAATTTCCTCCTCAACCAAAGATGCAATACCGCTTTGATCGAAGGAATCCATTGATTGGTTAAAGGAGCTTACCATCACCTCTGCGGCAAGAGCAGGTATGAGCGGCGGGCAATGCAAATGTGCCAAGCATTTAGGATGCGATACATCAACGAGATGCGGCAAAAGATGCTGCTTTATATCTTGAAAGACAGATTCCATTGATTCGCCAGACGGTTGAAACTGAAATAAGGATTCGACACTAGCCGCTAATTTCCCAGGCAATATTCCGCTGTATGGTCCTTGGTCTTTTTGCCACTGATCCAGTAAGCTGTCGATAGATGTATGAAGAGCCGCTCGGAAGGACTCTCTTCCAAGCTGGCTTTGATTGATAAATAATGAATCCACAGAAGCTTTAGTTGATTGCATCGTAAACGGCCTCTTTGAAAATGGCGATGACTTGTTCAAGCTGTTCTTCTGTCATGATCAATGGCGGTAAGAATCGAATGACGCTACCGAAACGGCCTCCTGTCTCTACAATTAAGCCTTTGTCGAAGCAATTCTTTTGAATAAGACTTGCTAGCTCAGGATTTGCTGGATAACTTCCATCCACATCCTGCTTTTCATTTGGATTGACAATTTCAGCACCAATCATTAATCCTCTTCCTCGAACATCACCGATAGCAGGTACATTTTTTTGTATGTCTTTTAAATAAGCCTGCATGCGATTCCCTAACTGGTCTACATGATCAAGCAGATTGGTTTCTTTTATAAATTTAAGCGTAGCAGTTCCTGCAGCCATCGCCATTTGATTTCCTCTAAATGTGCCAATGTGTGCACCTGGATTCCATTGATCCAAATCTTGATCATAAATCACAACTGAAAGCGGCAGGCTTCCACCAATGGCTTTAGATAATACAATAACGTCTGGCACAATTCCTGCATGTTCAAAGGCAAACATCTTACCTGTTCGGCCAATGCCTGATTGAACCTCATCGATAATGAGCGGAATGCCTTTTTCTTTTGTGATTCTTCTCATTTCTTTTATCCATTCAATAGATGCTGGAATTGAGCCTCCCTCACCTTGCACAGCTTCAAAGATCATACCTGCTGGCGGAAGAATACCACTTTCAGGATCATTTAATACACGCTCAATATAAGAACTGGAAATACGGTGTGAATCTTTCCCGCCAATACCAAATGGGCAGCGATATTCATATGGATAAGGCATGAAATGCACATCTGGAATTAACCCTTGCACTCTTTCCTTTGGAGACAAATTTCCGCTTAATGACATCGTGCCATGTGTCGCACCGTGATAAGCACCGTGGAAAGAAAGAATGGAACGATTACCTGTCGCTGTCTTGACTAATTTAATCGCAGCTTCTATGGCATCACCGCCAGTTGGTCCACAAAATTGAATTTTTGCTCTCTTTGCAAACTCTTCTGGCAGGTGAGAAAAAATTTCATTCACAAACTCTTCTTTAATTTCTGAGGTTATGTCCAACGTATGCAATGGTCTTTTTTCATGAAGCATACGTTCAATAGCTTCTATAACAACCGGATGATTGTGACCAAGTGCAAGTGTTCCTGCGCCTGACAGACAGTCATAAAACTCTCTGCCATCTGCATCTGTCACGATCATACCCTCGGCTTTTTGCATGGCTAATGGGAACCGTCTCGGGTAAGACCTTGCATTAGATTCTCTTTGACTTTGCTGCTCTAAAAATTGCTGATTTTTAGAAACGGTTTTGATGGACATAATAAAACACTCCTCCAATTGATAAAGATTATCATTTTCATTTATTAGCCTAGAGGATGTGAGATAGGAAAGTCAATTGTATTCAAAAAGATGATTCAAAAAGCATATGAATGCAATTTTCTCTTTTTAATGAGTATTTTCGAGTAATTTTTACAAACCTTACTGCCATAAGGAGATGGAACGCATGAGACGATTTGATATTGAAAAAAATTACAAATCATTCTTCCTGGTTCTTTTGTTCTATTCAACTCAAAGCGCTCATTTTATGAAGAAATTTGGATGAAATGAAGGTAGAAAATTGAAGAAGTAACATCATTTTCTCTTGATATAAATGGTTTGGATGGTATAATTTCTCTGAAACATAAAGGAATGGAGGGGAATTTGATGATTTTTACAAAGCACGATCTTCACCATTACTTAACGCAGGATAAGAAAGCATTAGCGATTACGCGCAGAAGACCAAAGTGGTTTGGGGACGATATATGGAAATATCAAAGGTATTTACGAAAATATGAATACTATTCTAATAGCGGCGCTCTACTGCGCAAATGGTTTTATCGCTATTTACATAAAAAGAAAGGCGTGCAGCTTGGCTTTGATATTCCGATTGGCGTCTTTGGCCCCGGCCTTAGAATCAATCATAGTGGTCTCTTAATTGTGAATAAGCACGCAAAAATTGGGGCATTTTGTGATATTCATCAAGGGGTGAATATTGGCCAAAACCATTCCGAAAAGGATGTCCCAACCATTGGAGATCACGTATGGATTGGCCCTGGTGCTAAGCTGTTTGGAGACATTTATATTGCAAATCATATTTCAATCGGAGCAAATGCCGTGGTGAATCGTTCCTTTCATGAACAGCAGATCGTCATTGCTGGTGTACCGGCTCAAAAGGTAAAAGAAAAAGGCCCTTCTTCATGAAGGCGCCTGATAAAAAAGAATAACACCGATCAAAACAGAGATGAGCAGCATGAGATAAAACAAGATGGTTAAAATCAAGATCGTCCAGCCCAGCCCCTTCCTCTCTGTCTTGATCAAATAAATACCGAGTACGATGGTACTAAATAGCACGCCTAAAATGGCCCACAGCCATTTGTCTTTGTTGTGCTTTGGCGCATCAAACCATAAATAGATGGCCACAGCGAGTGAAACGAATAGACCCGTTATTCTCAAGATTAAACTCCCCCTTATTATGTATACGCGCTCTCTATGATGCGTTTGAGTATCCGAAGATCAGCAACAGGAAGTAAAAGACAAAGACTAGTATAACAATAGAATAGATGATGATGGACACGATCAGAACTGTCCAGCCCAATCCTTTTCTTCCTGTTTTGATGAGGTATATCCCAAATGCAAAGAGCCCGAATAAAAGACCTAAAATAGACCATAACCATTTATTTTTCCCATGTTTTGGTGCATCTATCAATAGATAGATTGCGACTAAAATAGAAACAAACCATCCAGTTATCCAGCCCACATTCATCTGCCACCCTTCTTCTTCAGTTTATTCCATTATATGATACTTTTGTCCTGAAAAAATCATGATTCAGAGGATATTGCGTGGAAGGCTTCGCCATTCTTCTCTCAACATTCCGTAGCGCATTGAATCATAATAAACCCCTTGATAATAACGGACCTTTCTCAGTCTCCCCTCAAGGACAAATCCGCATTTCTCTGCGCACCGCATCATCCGTTCATTCCCTGACCAAGTTGTTAAACCAATTCGAGGGATATCAATATGCGTAAATAACACATCAATCCATAGATTTAATGCCTTTGTCCCAATACCCCCGCTCCAAAAACGTGAGTCATAAATGATAATGCCGCATTCAAGCCACCTCGTACGTTCATTCTCCCAATAATATGAGACGGTGCCTTTGATATCACCATCTATTTCAATGCCATATAGCTTTTGAGGAATGGATTCTTCCTGTAAGTAACGTTTCTTAAATGCAGCAAGCGGGATTTCGTGTTCATAAAAATAAGGGGCATTCCATTTTCGATAGGACTGGTCTGATGCTTTAAATTTTAAATGCCACACCGTTTCTAAGTCCGTTTCGGTTAATGGACGTATGTTCACAAGCTCTTCCTTTTCACTTTTCATCTGTTCACGTTCCTTTACTTTGTCGTTCTTTTTGCTAAATGACGGTACTCGATCGGCGTCATGCCTTCATTTTGCCGAAACAGCTTAGAAAAATAAGTAGGGTCGTCAATCCCTACATGATCTGCAATAGCAGCGATTTTTTCATTCGTTGAGGCCAGCATGCTTTTGGCTTTTTCGATTTTGAGACGATGGCTGTACTGGTTTGGCGTCAATCCATATACCGTCTGCATACATCTTGTCATGTAGTCAGGATGATAGTGCAGTTTCTCTGCAAGCTGCTCCATGTGTAATTTCTCCATAAAATGATGCTCAAGATAATGAACCACTTCTGATGCGACGGTCTCCTTTGCACTTGGAATATGGAATGCTTCCTTTTGCAGGTGAATGAGCAGTTCCTCAAATAGAAGCTGTTTTTTCAGCGGAAGTTCAGATGCACCATGATTTAGTGCTCTCATCGCTGAAAGGTGTTTTTCTAACACACTTCGTCCTTTCACTTTTCCTAAACGGGGCAGACTAAATTCATAGGTTGCCGGCTTTTCAAAGGTAGCTTGATTTTGTTTCATATCAATCCAGTGTTCTCTCGGCCGGTTCGTCAGCTCAAATCGGTCAATTGAGAAATGCAGCCACTCATAGTGGGTTTCCTCTTCACATGGCAGATGTCCACCATGAGACAGGCCCGGTGAGAGAATCATATATTCACCTTCTTTTACATGAAAAGCCTCCTCGCCCTCTGTCATCCATAGTTCACCTTTTGTGACATAGAGCAGATCAAATACAGTGAAGGTTCTTGAGATATGTCTTTCTCCTTGATGAAATACCCCTTTACCTGATGCAATATAAGTAGGAAACGGCGGTACAGTAAATGTAATAAATCGATCCATATTCATCCCCTTATGAAGTCGGATTTCTCCAATAAGTTTCGGTTTCGTCTCTTCTTATTATAGTCGATGCACGGTACACTATAAATCGGATTTATACGAAAGGGGGCTATGTGATGAAATCTCAAACCCTGTCATATGAAAAGGTTCAAGCAAAAGATGAGAAAACACACCCTTCATTATTTGCATTAACTTGGCCTATTTTTATCGAAATCTCTTTATATATGCTCATGGGGAGCGCTGATACACTTATGCTCAGCCAATACTCCGATAATAGTGTGGCCGCAGTAGGTGTAAGCAACCAGCTCCTGAATTTATTAATTGTCATGTTCAGCTTCATTACAACAGGAACGACCATTGTGATTGCGCAGCTTTTAGGAGCTGACCGCAAGCAGGAAGCGACTCAAGTCGCCTATGTCTCACTAGGAACCAACTTCTTGATCAGCTTTGTCATTAGTCTCCTTATGTTTGTGTTAGCTGTTCCAATCCTGCACATGATGGGCTTATCAAGTGAACTCATGCCGGATGCGGCGGTCTTTTTACAAATTGTCGGCCTGCTTTCTTTTATTCAAGCACTCATTATGACGTATAGTGCTATTTTAAAAAGCTACGGATATACAAGAGACACGATGTATGTCACCATCGGAATGAATTTGCTCAACGTTGCCGGGAATTATTTGGTCATTTTTGGTCCGTTTGGCTTTCCGGTATTAGGTGTCATGGGTGTTGCCTTTTCAACCTCGCTGGCTCGGTTGATCGGATTGATGGCGATGATCCTCATTGTCCGCCGCCGAATTGGATTGCGCTTTTCGCTGAAAAGAATGTTTCACATTCAGCGGACACATTTAAAAAAGCTGCTGAAAATTGGAATCCCTTCTGCTGGGGAGCAGCTTTCATATAACGGCTCTCAAATGATCATTACACTGTTTATTACATTTATGGGGACGCAGGCTTTAGCCGCAAAGGTCTACACTCAAAATTTGATGATGTTCATTATGTTGTTTGGTGCAGCGATTAGCCAAGGGACACAGATTTTAATCGGGCGCCATATTGGAGCGAAAGAATTTGATGCTGCCTACCGCAGATGTATGAAAAGCTTATACTGGGCCATTGGGATCTCTCTTCTTTCTTCCACTGCTTTATCTTTATCATCGACGCATTTGCTTACCTTTTTCACTAGCAATCGTGAAATCATTCAAATCGCCGCCACACTTCTCCTATTGACGATCATTTTAGAGCCGGGACGCTCTTTTAATATGGTCATTATTAATTCATTGCGGGCGGCTGGTGACGCGAAGTTTCCAGTGTATATGGCGATGATATCAATGTGGGGGATCGGGCTTCCGATCGCTTACTTGTTAGGCATTCAGCTTGAAATGGGTCTCATTGGGGTTTGGATTTCTTTTATCGTGGATGAATGGGTCAGAGGCATCTTCATGTATAGGCGCTGGCGTTCCAGAGTATGGACGGAGTATCGCTTTTCTTCCACATAAAAAAGGACTGGGTGCAGTCCTTTTTTACGTAATATCTTCTAAAATAAGTGCTTTTTCCTGTTTTGAAATAAATGCTCGCTCTGTAAAGACGCGGTATTCGTTTTCTCTCGTTTTATCTAAAATGGCTTTATAAAAGTGGGCTGCTGCTTTCACCGGTATTCGTGAATACAGCGGGAATTCATGAAGATGGTCAAAAAACTCCTCGTAGTATGCCTCTGCCTCAAAGGCAATGTACTCCCAGACGTGCTGGAAGGCTTGATTCACAACCCCTTCCTGCAATTCTTGCTCTGTGTACCCGAATTGATCCATCACCTGCTTTGGCAAATAAATGCGGTCTCTTTCAGCCTGATCTTCCCCAATATCTCGAAGGATGTTGGTGAGCTGCATAGCAATCCCTAACGAAATGGCTGCTTCTTTTAGCTGCTCTTTTTTACGCGGTGCAATAATGGGAAGGAGCATGAGTCCAACGGTACTAGCAACATGATAGGAATAGATGAGCAGTTCATCTAATGTTTCGTATCGCTGCTGCTCTATATCCATCTCTTGTCCTTGGAGCAGGTCACGGAACGGGGCTTCATCCATCCGAAACTCTTGAAATGTATGCTCTAGCGCCACCCATATTGGATCATTCCGGTCTACCTCACCTTGTAAAAATCGATCAAACGTCTCTCGAAAGGATGCAAGGTCCTCTTTTGGCGAAGGGGACTCATCTACAATGTCATCTGCTCTACGGCAAAAGGAATATACGGCCCAGACGGCCTGTCTTTTCTTTTTAGGCAGCATGGAAAAAGCACGATAAAACGTTTTTGAATGGGTTTGAATGGTGTCCTCACACACTTTCAATGCTGTTTGTACATCAACCACTTAGCTTCACTTCCTTTCTATCATTCAGATCTTTTAGTAGTACAGAGGCCATGAGCTTCGCACTTTGCATCACGATTGGCACCCCGCCGCCCGGATGCGTGGAAGCACCTGCCGCATAAAGATTATCTGTCTCACTGACCTTCACTTGCGGGCGGAAGACACCTGATTGAAACAAATTAGGGGCAAGTCCAAAGCTGCCGCCTTCAAACAATCCTTCTCGCAAGGAATCATTTGGAGTTCTGACCTTTTTCCAGACAATCGACTCTCGCAATCTCGGAAAGCCTCTTTTCTCAAGGCGATCCACCATGTTCTCGGCGAAATCTGTCTCCTCTTCCCAGTTGATATGATCTCCTGAAGGAACGGGAACGAGCATGTATAGAACACTACAGCCCTCTGGGGCAAGAGATGGATCAATGATCGATGGATTAAATGTATAAAATGACGGGTCTTGAGGAATCGTTTTCGTTTGAAAAACCTCTTTCATATGCTGATCAAAGTGTTCTCCCATAAAAAATTGATGAACAGGTGCTTCATGATACATCTTATTTAAACCAAGATACACCATCACACAGCCAGAGGAAGGCACGTATTTCCGGCGATCTTGTTCGTCTAAACCAAACTGTTTTAACGCAGCTGGATAATCTCCATTGATCACAAATGCATCAGCAGCTACATGTTCATCATTTACTTTTGCTTTGACTGCCCGTTTTCCCTCAAACACCAATTGGGTGACTTCTTCATTTTTTCTTACATGCACACCCATGTTGATAAGCTGCCCTTCCAATATATCTACTAAACTTGCATAGCCGCCTTTTAAATAGTAAATTCCATGTGCGTGCTCACTATAGGACACAAGCGAATAAATAGCCGATGCTTCATACGGGTTTCCCCCAACATAGAGGGTTTGAAGTGCGTATGCATCTCGCAGGCGTTCGTCTGAGAAATATTTTTTCAGAGCGCTTTGCACCGTTCGATACGCCTTTAATTTCATTAAAATCTTCATATTGGCTTTTGTAAAAAATGTACGTTTTTCGTGAAATGATTTTTCTAGAAAAGCTTTCTGCCCTTCTTGAAACCGATCCGTCATTTCTTCCATAAACCTCTGGAACCCTTGATCTTCCTTTGGAAATACACGTCTGATTTCATCTAGCTGACGACGTGCATCAGAGTATTTCGTATAGGAGGTTCCATCTTGATATTGAATTGTATACAGCGGATCAAGCTGCACAAGATCAAGAGATGATTCGTCAATTCCTACCTCATGTAAAATGCCTTTTAACATGTCAGGAAGCAGGACAATGGTCGGACCTTCATCTACTTTATATCCTTTCTCACGTACAAAAGCAAGTCTCCCGCCAAGCCGTTCATTTTTTTCGACAAGGGTGACATCATGTCCCGCTTTTTTTAAATAAAGCGCTGAGATCATTCCGCCAATACCGCCTCCTGCAATCAATATATGTTGTTTCATGAGGCGCTCCCCTTTTCTTGATGCGGCATTGTTTTGTGTGAATGTTTCTCTTTTTTAAGAATGGCATTTGTCGTGATACGTGCTGATTCTAAAATGGTTGGCAGTCCGCTTCCTGGATGTGTTCCTCCTCCAACAAGCCAGCAGTTCTTTAATTCATCAAATTCATTGTGCGGCCTTAGGACCATCATCTGCGTCAGCTGGTGGCCGAGGTTAAATGTAGCTCCTTCATATACGTAAAGGTCTTCCTCCCATTGCTTCGGTGTGATCATCCGCTCGACTTCTATATGCTGTCTCACATCTTGAAAGCCGGTTTTCCGCTCCAATGTATCCAGCACAAGCTCTCTAAATTCATCTTGATGCGCTTCCCAGTCAATACCGCTTTGGTTATTGGCAACTGGAGCCAGCACATAAAGAGCTGATTTTCCTTTTGGAGCAAGTGAGTCATCGGTTACACTTGCATTTTGAATATAAATAGACGGATCATCTGGCAGCTCATATGTTTTCGTAATGCCTTTGACAAATCTAGCATAATCATCGGAAAAAACAATGGTATGATGCGGCTCATCATACATGGTATCCAGTCCTAAATAAAGCATAAAGGTAGAGCATGAGAATTTTTTCTTTTTTAATTTTTTCTCGCTGTATTTCTTTAAGAGTCCTGGCTCGACAAGCTTTGTCATCACATGTGCAAAGTCTCCATTGACGACAACCTCATCTGCTTGTATTTCTTCCCCAGATTCTAAACGAATGCCTTTTACTTTCCTTCCATCCGTGAGCAGCTTTTCAACGCCTGCTGACAGATGAATCTCTGCCCCAGCTTCAAGCGCCGCCTTTGCCATCGCTTCTGACAGCTGATTGACACCGCCCTTCGGATGAAATACACCTGTGTCATGTTCCATAAACGAAAGGATCGAGAACGCACCAGGGCATTCCCACGGCGACATTCCTAAGTACTTTGATTGAAATGTAAAAGCATATTTCACTGATTCATTCGAAAAATAGTCTGACAGCACATCATACAAACTTTTATTTAGTGAAAGCTGTGGAAGTGCTTTAATCACCTTCAGGCGAAGGTAATGATGAAAGCGGTCCATTTTACTTTGTAAAATTGGTGTCAGACGATCCATTTTGCGCTTTGTATCATTCATAAATCGTAAATACCCTTCGCCCTCACCAGATGCAAAGGCTTCTAATCGTTTGTACATTTCATCGCGATCCCGGATCATGTCCAGCTGATTGTCTTGAAATATTAATCTATACATCTCTTTTAATTCAATCACATCAATATAGTCATAAAGATTTTTACCAGCAAAGGTGAACAGCTCCTCTGCAATATGAATCATGCTGAGAAAGGTAGGACCTGTATCAAACGTGAAATCACCAAGCTGAAACTTAGCGTTACGCCCGCCGACAAAGGGCTGCTTTTCGTATACATGAACGTCATGTCCTTTGCTTTGAAGCATCATAGCTGCTGCAAGGCCCCCTGGTCCCGCTCCAATCACAATGATTTTCATTATCCTTTTTCCTCCAAATTAATTCACTTTAAGTTAATTATACAAATTAAAAAGATTACATCAACTTTTGATGTGCTCAAAAAGTCTCATGTTATGTATCAAAAAAGCCGGCTTCCTTTCAACATGTGCAAGAAAGCCGGCTCTTTATTACGCTTCTATATCAATTCGATACGTTTCAAACCAATGATGAATCTGTGCTAGATGGGCAATCAACTGCGGGCCCTTCATGAGCTGGCCATACCATGGCACATGAAAGGAAGCCCCTTCCGTTTCAATCAGCTGCTTTAATTGATGTGGATCTAAAAATTCGTGAAGTACAGAGTCTTTTTGCGCGAGGCAGTCTGTGAGCATCTCTTTCACAGCCTGAGTATAGGCTGGATGATGTGTTTTCGGGTAAGGACTCTTCTTTCGATAAAGCACTTCATTCGGTAAAATTCCCTCTAATGCTTTTCGTAAAACCCCTTTTTCACGATTTCCATGCATTTTCATTTCCCAAGGAATATTCCACACATATTCGACAAGGCGATGATCTGCAAATGGCACCCGTACCTCAAGACTAGCCCCCATACTCATTCGATCTTTTCGATCAAGCAGTGTTGTCATAAACCAGATCATATTTAAGTAAAAAAGTTCTCTCCGGGCTTTATTGACGCCGGTTTCTCCATCTAAAAGAGGCGTTTCTGCCACCGTTTCTTCATATTTGCTTTGCGCGTATTCCTTAAGTGACAGCTTTTTTTGCCATGAGTCTTGCAGGAGCTGAGTTCTAGCTTCAGTCGATCTCATCCAAGGAAAACCATTCGTTTCATTTTCCATATGGAACCAAGGATAACCGCCAAAGATTTCATCCGCACATTCACCTGACAAGCCAACAACGAAGTCCTTTTTAATTTCTCGGCAAAACCAAAGCAAGGAAGAATCAATATCTGCCATACCCGGTAAGTCTCGAACCTCAACGGCTTCCTTCAGATAGGAAGCGAGCTCTTTTTGTCCAATGATACAGCTGTGATGATTCGTTTGAAACGCTTTGGTCATTTGATCAATCCAAGGACCGTCAGCATTTGGCTGGAATTGATTTGCCTCAAAGAATTGATCGTTTCCTTCGTAGTCAATGGAATACGTATGAAGCGGTGCTTTCCCTATTTTCTCAAAGTGCTTAGCGGCAATGGCAGTAATGGCACTAGAATCAACGCCCCCAGATAAAAATGTACATACAGGCACATCAGAGACGAGCTGTCTTGTCACGGCATCTGTAAAGAGATGCTTAATGTGCAGTGCGGTGTCATCAAGTGAATCAGTATGTTTCTTGCTTTTAACATTCCAGTATCTCCATACGCGCAGACCGTCTTTTGAAAAGGTCAAGGCATGTGCAGGTCTCAGCTCTTTTATCCCTTTAAACACACCTTGACCTGGTGTTCTTGACGGTCCTAAGCCAAAGATCTCCGACAGTCCTTCATGATCGACTTTTGCTTTGATATCAGGGTGAGCAAGAAGTGCTTTGATTTCTGAACCAAATAAGAAGGAATGATGACGTTCTGTATAGAAAAATGGCTTGACGCCTAGCCGGTCTCTCCCTGCAAATAACAATTCACGCTCACTATCCCAGATCACAAATGCAAAAATGCCATTAAAATGAGAGACACACTCTTCCTTCCATTCTGTATAGGCATGAAGAAGAACTTCTGTATCAGAATGCCCAAGAAAGCGGTGCCCCCTTTTTAACAATTCTTTTCTTATATCCTCCGTGTTATAGAGCTCTCCATTGTATACAACCGTATAAGCATGGTTTTGATGTGTATATGTCATCGGCTGCTTTCCGCCTTCTACATCTACCACCGCTAACCTTTTATGCCCGAAAAGAACGTGCTCACTTTTCCATGTATTTGTATCATCTGGCCCTCTTTTAGATAATGTATCTGTCATTTGATTGATTACATGATCCTGTTGGATGAGCTGCTTTTTAAAGTCTGCCCAGCCTGTAATTCCACACATCATCATCAGCTCCCATCCGTTTTTCCTCAAGTGTTCTCATTCAGCCTTTCTTAGTTTATGCATCGTCTCCTTGATAGTTGATTTGTCCTTTTTTCCCGGTGTATAGGACAAGCTTGATTTGGTAAGAAAAGAAAGAGGAAAGGAGCTTTTGCAAATGGAGAATCGAATGAGGCAGCTTGAACGCTGCAGCAGAAGATGGTGTAATGGGTATTTGCTCATTGAAAACGGGCATTGCCTGATTGAAGATGATGAAGGAGAGATCATGCTGCCAGAAAGTCTTCAAAGCACAATGATCTGTTTGAAGGAAAATGACCAATGGACAAAAGGGGAATTGCTCGGTTCTATGATTCTTCATGAAAACGGGCAGCTAATAGAAGTACAGGGAGGAGAAAACATTCAATATACGGCGTCTCTTGCCAAAGGCTGGCTTGATCTTCTCATGTTCGTACCGGAAAACGTTTTTGATCACATCCTTGACCAGATAGAGCAGCTTGGTTTTTCCGTCTATGATTGTGTTTTCTCTTCCTTTCATTCATTGCAGCGCGTCTCTTTCTTTCAGTTTTCGGCAGATACGCAATCACTTGCACTTCAATGTCACCATGAGCCAGCATCCAATCACATTCTTTTTGAATGGACCACTTCAGAAGGACAACGGATCGTTTCACAATTTGATGCCACATAAAAAGGACACTGCTTCGTATAAGCAATGTCCTTTTTATATTAAAAGATATGGAAACCGATCGGCAGACGTAAACCGAGAAGAATGGTCACAATCGCAAATACGATAAAACCAATCAACACACCAGTCACCGATTTTCCTTTTTTCTTGCGCACTAGGACCATTTCCATGAAACCGATCACGAGGATACCAAGAATCATTTTTCCAATATACTCGCCCCCGTAACCTGGAATTTTCATTCCTGTGCGAACATACAGCTCTACGCCTGTTGCAATGATGATCAAGTAGAATAAACGAACGATCATATGCACAATTTTAGCGCCTTTGTCATTTTTACCTGCTAGAGCAAAGGCTACGAAGAATAAAATAATCCCCAGCACCCATGCTGTGATATGTAAATGTGTTCCCATTTGTAATTTCCCCCTTTATCAGAACAAGTACCTTCTCATCGTACCACGAAATAAGTCGAACACAAAGCGACAATCCTGTGTCATCACGCGCTTTATTTGACGTGATTTGTCAGCGTTCCAATCGGTTCAATCGTGATGTCAATTCGATCTCCAGAAGCTAAAAACTTAGGCGGTTCAAAGCCCTTCCCTACCCCAGAAGGTGTACCTGTTGCAATGATGTCACCCGCTTCTAATGTCATCCCTTTTGAAAGAGTGGAGACAATGTCCTCAACAGTGAAGATCATTAATTCCGTACTGGCAGACTGACGAACCTCTCCGTTTACCTTTGTTTCCACATGGAGCGCACCATGATCCTCGATCATTGACTTATGAACGATATAAGGTCCTATCGGGCAGGTTGTATCTAAGCTTTTGCCAATGAAAAATTGTTTATGTTTTTTCTGCAAATCTCTTGCCGTCACATCATTTAAAATGGTGTAACCGAATAGATAATCTTGGACCTCTTCAGGAGCAATGTTTTTCCCTGATTTGCCCATCACGATGGCAAGCTCTCCTTCATAATCCAATTCATTTGTCACATCTTCATGAAGGAGAATGTCCGCTTCGTGTCCAATGACAGAAGTAGGTGCCTTTGTAAAAATCATCACGTCTTTAGGAATATCCGCCGCACTTCCCATCTCCATCACATGATCTTGATAATTCTTTCCGACACACATGATGTTTTTAGACGGCTTTGGAATCGGGGCATGGAGTTTCACGTCCGAAAGCGGATATACATAAGAACCGCGGTCTTCTTCTTTTTTCTCAGCCCAATCAAGAAGCTGCCCTACATGTTCAACAAACTTGTCCCCCATTTTAATACACTCAGATAAAGAGTTTGGCAGTGTCTCAAGCTCAAATAATTTGGCTTCTGCCTTTTTGACGTCCATTACCCATTCATCATCAATGACTACCCCGATAAACATGCTGCTATGTATCTCACCTGTAAAAAACTTCATGTCTTCCCCTCACAATCTTCATTTCGCTAAGTTATGATGTCTCATTTTATTTCTCTATGAAATAAAAAAAACCCTTTTTTATCATACTCTCTTTTAAAAAGGGTTTCAAAAATGATGATTGAATGCCTAGCGGAAACGGCGGTATTCCCACATATTCCCTTGATCCCATTTACGCTCAACATTTCCTCTATTTCGGGAACGATGCGTTTTCTTTCCACATCTTCGGCAAGAGCGGCTGCGTTTATGGTGATGAGAACGTTTAGATCGATGGCTGCGGCGAGATTTGCGGCTCTTCTTATTGTGGGATCTGTATTTGCTGCGATGTGACTTGCGGCAGCTCTTCTTATGATGAGATCTGCATTTGCTGCGGTGTGATTTGCGGCAGCTTTTCTTATGATGGGATCTGCATTTGCTGCGGTGTGACTTTTTCGGTTCACTCTTTTTGCTTCTGTAAGATTTTTTGCTTTTACATGACTTTTTGCTCTTCATGCTTTTCTTCGAACGATAGCTTTTCTTAGAGCGATAACTTTTCTTTGAACGATAGCTTCTGTAGCTTTTTTTACTGCGGCGTGATTTACGGTGTCCACCACCGCCAAAGAACCAATGACCGCGACTCGAATGACGAGAACGAGCTGACTTGTGCGAACGTCTCGATTCTGGTTCACGATCTAAGTGATGATCACGTCCCTCACTTCGAAGTGAAGCCACTGCATGTTCAATGTGTGAATGATCAAATGTACTCACGAACAATTCCCCTCCCAGTCTATGCTTCGACAAAACAAACAGACAAAGCTGTTTATCTTCTCTGCTTTATGTTACGAGACTCGGTAGACAAGTGTTCGTGACGAATGCCTCTTTCCTTTAAAACTCCATGAATACCTACCAGCCGGTACAGGACATTCCTTCACTTTCATATTGTAAAGAAGAGCATATAGGAGGCTGATGAACGTATGAACACAGAACCTTTAAAACAACTTGATATGTGGATTCATCCAAAGGACTTGATTGAATTAAAAAAAGACATTTGGAACGATGAACCTGTTGAAGCTATTCTAAAAACAGGCCAAACCAAATCACATATTTATGCTTCATACCGCGGATCACACATTAGAAAGCTTAAGAAAAAGTCCTATCAAATTGAATATCGAAAGCCGAAACAAAGACAAGGCGAATCGATCTTTCATTTAAATGCAGAGTACAATGATCCTTCATTTATCCGAAACAGGCTGTCCTTTTATTTCTTTGAGCAGATGGGGGTGCATAGCCCCGCTGCTTCTCATGTGTTTCTCACCATAAATGGAAGAAAAGAAGGGATTTATTTGAAAATAGAATCCGTCGATGAGTTCTTTCTTCAAAAACGGCAGCTTTCAGGAGGCGGCATTTATTATGCGGTTGATGATGACGCGAACTTCTCCCTTTTGAGTTCTTTTGATAAAAAACCAAAAAAGCACCTTCTTCTCGGATACGAGAAAAAAACGGGAACTTCTCAACATGATCAGCAGCTGAGTGAATTTATTTACTTTCTCAATACAGCGAAAGATGACACTTTTGCAGAAAAAATTGAACAATACCTAGATGTGACACAGTATTTCCGCTGGCTCATCGGTGTGGTATGCACACAAAACTTTGATGGTTTTGTTCATAACTACGCTCTTTATGTAAATGAACAAGGGAGGTTTCAAGTACTTCCTTGGGATTATGATGCAACATGGGGTCGTGACATTCATGGAGAAGAAATGCCGTTTGATTATATCCCAGTAAACGGCTTTAATACATTAACTGCTAGATTACTAGATATCCCTTCGTTTAAAAGAGCCTATTACACACTTTTCCAGCATGTACTCGATACACATTTTGTAGAAGACCGGCTCTGTCCAATCATCGAGAAATGGCATGAATCGATTGAGGATCGAATTGGAGATGATCCATATACGAAAGATCGAAAAGACATCTTGCAGTCTGAAAGAGACTTAATTCGGCAGTATATCAACAAAAGACGACGCTATTTACAGACTGAGATCAAAAAAGAGATATTTGGTACGTAAGAACACTTTCGAATTTTGTCACTTTATTACTCATATTGACGAAACAGCTTTTTTTATAGAAAAATAGGGTATACTAACCATATCCTTCTATTTGATAAAAAATGTGAGAGTTGGCGTCCGTTATGATCAATTATGAAATTGAACAAAAAAGATTACATTTAATTGAGACTGCGAAAAAATTCGGGATGAATGCCGAAGAAACGATCAGGTGCAGTCAAGAGCTTGACACACTCTTAAATAAAGGCATCAAATCCACCTCTAAAGATTGCTCAAAAAAAGGGTAAGCCATACATCTAATTCCTCTCATCAAAAGCTTTCAAAAAGACAATCACACATTAAAAGACCCATCATAAGCTATGGTGAAACGCCCAAAACAAGTGCCCTAATTTTATAAAGGATGTGCACCGCTATGCCGGCTATTGTGGGAGCCTTTAAAGTAAATGCCGTCGGAACGAGCGGAGTCGTTCATGTTGGAGACTGCATCACCATTTCTCCAAATAGTCAGGTTAAAACGTTTGCTGGCGCAGGCAGTTTTAATACAGGTGATCAATTACAAATTAGCAACTACAAAAGTGTGACAAATACGTACGACAGTGATGTCATTGATCAACCGCTTGTTGGTAACTTGTAAGGAGTGAGGATCCGTTGAACTTCTATATTAATCAAGCGATACAAATTAATTATTTACGTGTAGAGTCTGTGAGTAACTCCTCTGTTCTGCAAATTGGGAGTGCTGGATCCATCAAGGCCCTTTCCAACCTGTATAACACGGGAAGCTATGTAGAAGCAGCGCCTGCCGCAGCAGGTACACAAGGAATTGAAGAATCTCAAGGCGCAAGCACAGCACCTTTTGTACCGCTTCAGTCACCAACAACTTAAGCCATCTGCAATCCCCGGAGGTGTATGTAAATGTATGATTATCAGAGCAACGCTTCACAAGTATATGGCATCATTCAAAAACACTCGCAACAAATCATGATGCTTGAAAAAAGGCTTAACGAGCTTCAGCAGGAAATACAAATGATCAAAGATAAACCGACAACGAATATTGAACGGATTGATTATCAATTTGATCAACTGAAAATCGAACGGCTGGAAGGAACGCTGAATATCGGCCTCAATCCATCTGATCCAAACAGTGTTCAAAACTTTGAAGTGGGCCAAACAACAACCCCGGGAATTGGAATGATGCAGCAAGAAATGGCTGGTCAATTTTTCAATCAAACACGGCAGCTTGTCGATGCATTTTTAAATGAAGAAGCACCAGAACTTCTTGAAGAACTAGAACAGCGATACGAAGGGTCCCTCGATGAAAGCAACAAACACCATATCATTGAGGATATTCGCAAGCAAATTGACAGCAGGATCAAATACTATGCGGGACAGCTGCCACACCGGGAAGATATGACACCGCTGCAGCGTTCAGAGCAAATTGCTGAATATGTGAAGCATGATGTAAAGCGGGCGATTGAGCACTTTTTAGCCCATATTCCAAGTGAAACGAAAGGAGAGGAAAACGGATGAATTTCACAGTTGTCAACCGCAACATCGAGACTGGAAGCATTAAAGTAGTCGGGGTATCGTCTTCTTCCCTATTTATCATCGGGGACACAGACCATGTACAATTATCCTCGATTTTCGATACTCCGCCAGAATCACTGATTATTGGCCCGTTTGTTCCTCTGGCGCCTCGATAATGATCAAGCGCACATCTCAAGTAAAGTTCTCAAAGGTGAATTCTGTCGGGATTTCGAGTGTGGTTCAAATTGGTGATACTCAGGAGCTATGCCCGAAAGTCAAGGTATTAGCTGTTCAACGAACCATTAGTTTGTTTTATGGCTATGAAGCAGAAAATTTAGATGCGAAAGAATTTGAAGTGTATTATGAGCCCATTCCTTTGATGCTGCCAGAACGATCAGTGAGAACGGCATTTTACCATGAAAAGCCTGTGATTAAAGTGTCTTCAATCCATGTAGAAGGGGTATCATCGTCCTCTGTCTATCAAATCGGCTCTACTTGTAGAATGAATGGCGTTGCGCGAGTGAAGCATATTAGAGAGCTGTTTAGCAATGATGAAAGTCCGCAAAACTCACAAATGGACCTACCTGCGCATATGATGGTGATATGACTTCGAATAAAGGATGTCGATTATGCCAGCAATTGTCGGACCCATTTACATTAACTCTATTTCTGGAGGCGTCGTAAACGTCGGTGACTCATTCTACCTGTCGCCTAAAAGTTCGTCAAAATCTGCTTTAGGCTCTGGAGCGGGGAATACCGGAGATTTCTTGATATTAAATAATGGCATTAGCGCCACCAACTATGTGGATCCTGACTTAAATGATCAGAATATGGTAGGCAATGCATAAAGCAGCTCCTCTACATCCATTTCAAATAGAGGAGCGCTTTTTTATGCTTATTTCTTTCTGCGCTGTCTCGATTTTTTTGTTTTGACCAGCTTGCTTGCCGGCTGTTTCCGAATCCATTTGATGTACGAAGCAAGCTTTTCATCCTGCCTCAGCGCATCAATTGTGTTCAAACGTGCGGCAAGCTCCTGGTTTGTATAGAGGGCATGTACTTGTTTATGACAAGGGATGCATAGGTAGGCAGTCGGTAAAAAAGCCCCGCCTTCTTCTCTTGGGGTTAAGTGATGTTCTGTAAGCAGGACATCTTGTCTTCCGCACATTTCACATAATCCAATTGTTTGCTTTGCCACCCGTGTCATCACCTCAATATTTACATTAATTCCATTGAGACTGTTGTCCCTTTCCCGCTTGGATCTGCCGGATGGACAATCAGTTTTTTCGGCAGCCGCATTTTCAATTCTTCCACATGGCTGATGACACCAACAGCTAAGTTTTGAGACTGTAATTTCTCTAATGCAGTAATCACTGTATCAAGCAAGTCTTGATCAAGGGTGCCAAAGCCTTCATCAAGGAAAAAGAATTGCAGCGGGAACTCGCCTCTCAGCTGAATCTGCGCTGAAAGAGCTAGCGCAAGCGCAAGCGACGTCAGGAAGGTTTCCCCGCCGGACAAGCTGGACACTGGACGTCTGACACCGCCATTCGCATCATCACGCATGACAAAACCGCCTTCTGAATCAACCTCAATCGCATACCTTTGTCTTGTCAAAATACCAAGACGGGCAGATGCATCACGACTGACACTTTCCAGCTGTTCTTCTGCTAAAAACTCAACAAATGTATTTCCTTTAAACACGGTTTGCAGCTTATCGAGCCGATCAATTTCTTGCTGCAGCTCCGCCAAACGTTCATGAATACTTGCAAATCGCTGGTGATTTTCTTCCATTACACGCAGATGTTCATATGCAGAGCCGCTCATCACCGTTGCTTCTTCCAAAGCCTTTTCTGCCGCTTCTTTCCTCAGTTGAATGTCAGTCCATTGCTTTTCATCTAGTAACTCATCTTTCAGCAGTTCAGAAATTCGCTTTAAGTTTGCGGTACATTGCTTTCTTTTATCCTCAAATTCGTCAATTTCTTGTTTAACAGTTTGACGTACTGATTGATTCATGAAAGCAGATTCAATCTCTTGAGGCTTATCAAAAGGAGAAGACTCCGATTCTTTAGTCCATGCTTCACTTGCTTCTTGTTTTCTCCGGTCAGCCTCTTGAAGCTGACGCTCACAGCTTGAAAAATGACTTTGTGCTTCACTAAAGAGCTCCTGCGCTTGCTGTAATTGCTTGTACGATTGCTGTTCCATTTCATTGAGACGAGCAAGCGTGTGTTCAACCTCGATCAATTCATCAGAAATGGAGACAGCTTTCAATGGATATCTCCCTAAATCTGTTTCATATTGATGAATGAGCTGCTGCTGGCTTTCTAGCTGATGCGCTAGTTTATCAAATTCCTTCTCTACATCGTATATGGCTGTTTGCAGCTGTTCTTTTGCCAGCTGTTTTTCTTCCAAAAATGAAATACTTTTCTCAATACGCTCTTTATAGCCTTCCGCTTGCTGGTCCTTTTCGTCGATCTGCTTTTGCATCTCTTGTACTTGGTGCAATGGAAAGTGCGGGAAGGCCTGTTCAAATTGAGACGTTTGCTCTGCAAGCTCAGATTGAAGCTCCTTGATCAGCCCGTCTAATTCTTCGGTACGCTGCTGATCAAATGTCATTTGATCTTTCGTCTTGCTTATCTCTGCTGCTTGATCATATGTTTCATCCATTAAACGAGCTCGTTTACGTTCAACTTCTTGAATATCTTGTTTCAAGCCTTTCCATTCTTGCATGAGATACTGCAAGGACTCCGGCTTTTGCACTGCTTCTACTGCTGCTGCAACTTCCGCACCTGGAGCTTTCTGAGATAAAAAGGCAAACTGCTTTACTAATTGATTGGCATGCGTTTCCAATAACTGCTTGGCGGCATACATGTCTCTTGTATATTCCTCTGCCTGCTTGAGCTCTGTGTCCATCCGTTGAATCACTTCATCGATTTGTGCCACTGTTTCTTCATGGTCATTGTTTTCCAGTGCTTTTGGGTCATGATGAATCGATCCACAAACAGGACATGGCTCACCATCTACGAGCTCTGCCGCTAATTCTTTTCTTAATTCTGCCGCCCTAACAGCATCACGCTGTTTTAATTTTTCGAGCTTCTGACTTTGTTCTCTTTTACTCCATTCTGTAAAAGCCCGTTCAAATTCACATACATAGAAATAGAGCTGTTCAATCGCTTGAAACGATTGGTCTATTTTTTCATGATGGTCTTTTTGCTGTTTTTGAAGCTTTTCATATGCTGCTGCGGTCTGTGTTGATCGCTTTTTGAGATCCTCCATCTTTTGTTCTTCCTTGTGTATGCTTTGGTGTATTCTTTGAACATTTTCGCTTAAACGCAAAGCATCCTGTACACTTTTCCGTTCTTTTACAGAGACTTGTAATTGCTCCAGCTCACGCTTCAGCTGTGTTTGTTTTGCCAGTGCACGTTCTAACAAAGATTGGAGATTGTCTGCTTCTTCTTTCTTTTGTAATAATTGCTGCGATGTATCGTTTTTTCGCTGTTCGATTGCCGTCTTTTCCTGAAGAGCCGCCTCTTTTTTCCGTTCAATTTCCTTTAGCTGAAGCAGCTGCTCTTTCTTTTGAAGAAGTTCTGGCTCAGTTTCTATTTTCTTTTGCCTTGCTTGCTCATAGTTCTGTGTCATTTGATCATAGATCGTTCGTTGATGCAGCAGCTGATTTTCTGCTTCCTGCTTCTCTTTTAATGCTTGAGAAAGCTGATTTTCAGCCTTTGTTAATGCATCCGCATAAGGCTTTAATGCCTCTGCCTGCTCAGCAATATGAAGCTTGGCCTTTTTCTCTTCCATTGATGGTGCCAGTTGATTCAGATGGTTTAGTTCCGTCTCATAAGCTTCTCGTTCCTTTTGATACTGCCAAATTGTTTGCGCCTTTGTAAAAGCAGTGAACGCTTCATCCCGCGCTTGTTTTTTCTCATGAAAAATAGCCTTTGCCTGCTCAGCCGCTTCCTTTGCCTTTGCGAGCGCCTCTGGGCCAGCTTCTCCTAAGCCATTCAGCTCAGCAAGCAGTTCATTTTTTTGCCCATACTGATTCTGCGCCTTTGTGCGCAAACGTTTAACGAGCTGATCCCCATACTTCTCCAGGTTAAACAAACGCTGAAGCATTTGTCGTCTATCGGCTCCTTTTAAAGAAAGGAATTCTGCAAACTTCCCTTGGGGCAAGACAACCGCACGCGTAAAATCATCAATGGTTAACCCGAGTAATTCTTCTATTTTACGATTGACCTCACTCGCTTTATCTGCAAGAACTGTCTGCGTATCCCCAATTTCAATCAGACGGCATAGTGTCGTTCTGACTTTCATTTCATCTGCCCGCTTGAAAGCACGTTCGACTTTATAAGAAATGTGGTGTTCCTTTTGTAAAGCGAATGTAAAGGAAACTGACAGCTTCTCTTCCGCTTGGTTCAAAATACCATGTGTATTATTTAACGCACGTTCCACTTTTCCATAAAGCGCCAGGGTCATGGCGTCTAATATGGACGACTTTCCGCTTCCTGTCGGTCCAAAAATGCCAAACACACCTGCATCACATAATGAGCTAAAGTCAATTGTTTGTTCTTCTCTGAAGCTATGAAGTCCTTTAATGGTTAGCGTAATCGGCTTCAAGTCGCTTCCTCCTCTTGCATTTCATTGGCGAGCTCCAAAAACAGCTTGACTGTTTTTTCATCAGGAAGACCGCCGCCTGTCTGGCGCTCATAAAATTTCACGAACCGCTCTTCGATTGAGAGCTTTTCGGCTTGCTTTTGTTCTTCCATTTGCTGAAGTTCTTTAAATTTCGGTCTAATATGGACAAACCCGCTATGCTGCTTTCGGAGCTGATGAATCTCTTCTATGGAGAGCTGATCTGTTAAATGAATCTCTAAATCAATCCATGCCTGAAGATCCCGTTTTTCATCCAGCCACTCGTGTACTTGGCTCAATCCTTCAGTTGCCTTCCATTTCACAAGTGGTTTTCCGCTTGATAACAACACTTCTTTCCAGCTTGCTTTTTCATTAGGTTTTGCCTCTACAATCGTGACTGATTTGGCATATCCTGATTCAGAAAAGCTGTAAGCAAGAGGTGACCCGGAATAGCGGGCAGTCGTTTTGGCACGTTTGATGGTTTGCGGGCGGTGCAAATGACCAAGGGCCACATAGCAGGCTGCTTCTGGCAGACTTTCAGCCGCAACGGTATATGCACCGCCTACCTCAATCGGTCTTTCTGAATCTGTTTGACTTCCTCCTGCCACATAAATATGGCTTGTTGCGATATTGACCGTATCGGCTTGAAATTGAGCGCTTAAATGTTGGAACGCTTGCTGTATTTTTAAATTGTAATGATCACGAAGCAATTTCTCTTCAAATGTTTCAGCCAGCACCTCGTTAAGTCTCGCTTCAGACGGATAAGCGAGTGCTGCAATGGATAAACGTTCACTCGAAGAAGGAACATCGACGCGGATGATGTCATTTGTCGGATATCCAATTAAATGAATCCCCTGATCATTTGTTAAAGGCGATGCGGCAGATAGTCGATCCGGATTATCATGGTTGCCTGAGATGACCACGACCTGACGTTTTCCTTTATCAGATAAGGCGGATAGACTTTCATAAAAAAGCTGTTCTGCTCTAGCAGGCGGATTTACTGTATCAAAGGCGTCTCCAGCCATGACAATGACATCAATGTGTTCGTCTTTTACGATTTGATACAGCTCATCTAAAAACTGCGCTTGCTCATCAAGCCGGCTCCGGCCTTCAAGGGTTTTTCCTAAATGCCAATCTGCCGTATGCAAAATCCTCATGTGATTCACCTCTCATTCCGATACATTTATAATGAAATTTCTAAATTCCCATCAAAGAAATAAAGAATTTTCTCCTCTAATGTTCTGTTTGTTAAACGTTCCACCGCTTGTGCATACAACGCTATTTGAGTTTCATAGCGCTTTTTCAAAATAGGTACAGCTGCTTCAAGACCGCCTGTATATCTGCCTTGCACTCTATCTGTTTTATAATCTAGTAAATATAGTTTTCCATCCGTTTCAAATAAACAGTCAATCATCCCTTGAATTAGGACAGGCTCCCCCTCTGCATCAATATGGCTGTATACCTCTTTAACAGGTAACACCATACTAAATGACACTTCTCGTTTCACCCAGTCCGCTTTCAGCAGCTTTTGACCAATAGAAGTAGAGAAAAAAGCGGAAATTCCTTCTTGATCAATTGACTGAACTTGCTCATTTGTTAGCAAGTCTCGCTGCTGTAAGGAATCGAGCAGCTGATGTATACGGATTTCATCGAGGGGCTCGTCAGAAGAAAGCGGAATATGCTGCATGACTGTATGCATTGCGGTGCCTTGCTCTGCGGCAGTGAGTGCTTTTTTCTTCATGAAAGCCGGCCGGTCATACAACGTTGCATGAGCTCTTCTAAGAGAAGAAGGAACACTGTACTCATCCTGTATTTCTTTCATTCTCTTTATCTCTGAAACAGACTGCTTTGTGCCGACTTGTGAGGCCGCTAGATACGGATATCTCCATGAAAGTCTCTCTGCTACTTTCTCATCAGCATCACCATATCCTTCAACAGGTAAGCCGTCCATCAATGCTTGTACCACCTCATCTTGCTGCTTCTTTTCAAGTGACATATCTTCTTTTAGAAGATCGGAAGCTTGAGTAAATGAGATTGTGAATGCTGATGGGTGCGAAAGAACAACATCACCTGTTTCTTCTAAAATAGATGACATTGCTTGGTGACGGATGAGAGCAGGACCAATAAAATCTAAGTATGTTTTCGATTGATAACGTTCAAAATCAGGGAGGAGCCAGTCCTCTCCGGTTGCAGCATTTTGCCATTTGCTTAATGCCTTCACCTGATTTTTGACAGAGCCGACAAGAAATAATTTTTCCTTAGCCCTTGTGAGCGCTACATATAGAACTCTCAGCTCTTCAGATAATAGCTCTTTCCTCATCTTTTTTTTCATCGCAACAAGCGGTAATGTTGCATAACTAATTCTCAGCTCTGGATGAATATATTTGCTTCCAAAGCCTAATTCTTTATCAAGTAAGTAGGACTGGTTTAAGTCCATCATATTAAAGTTTCTGCCGAGTCCTGCGGTAAAGACGACTGGAAATTCTAATCCTTTACTGCTATGGATCGTCATCATGCGAACAACGTCCTCTGTTTCACTGAACGTTTTTGCCGCCCCAAGATCATCTCCACGCTCCTGCATTCTTTCGATAAAGCGAAGAAAACGGAACAGCCCTCTAAAAGCAGCTTTTTCATACTGCTTCGCTCGATCATAAAGAGCACGGAGATTCGCCTGTCTCTGTTTGCCTCCAGGCATCCCACCGACGTAATCTAGATACTGCGTATCGCGGTATACTTCCCAAATCAATTCCGCTACTGAATGATTCATAGAAAAATCACGCCACTTACGCAGCAACCTGAAAAATCGTTCTAGTTTTTTGCATGTAGGGTGATCTGAATGAGTCACACTCATAAATGCTTTCACAGCATCATAATAGGTGCCTTTTTTATCACTCGTGCGGATCAGTGCCATTTCATTTTCGTCTAAATGAACAATTGGTGATCTTAATACAGCTGCAAGCGGGATATCTTGATATGGATTATCAATGACTTTTAACAGAGAAAGAATCACAGACACCTCTGTTGCTTCAAAATAACCAGAGGAAAGATTCGCATACACAGGGATTCCCTGCTTCTTCAATTCCTCCATCATTTGCGGTGCCCACGGCATGGAGCGAAGCAAAATCACAATGTCCCGATACTGCAAGTTACGGGTCATTTGCTGTTTTGAATCGTACACTTGAAATGGCTGCTCCACTAATTGTCTTATTTTTTTAGCAATGACTCTCGCTTCAAGCTGTACGGTTTCTAGCTCTTCTCGCTCTTCGTCAGTTTCTGCTTCCTGTTGATCTAAATGTACAAGAAGCATTTCTGTCGTTGTATCTTCGCTTTCTGGATAACTCGCTCCAAGCTTTAATTCAGCTTGTTCATCATATTCAATTTCTCCAACTGTTTCCCCCATCAGCTGTTTGAACAAAAAGTTCGTACTGTCTAACACATCTGAACGGCTGCGGAAGTTTTTATTTAAATCAATTCTCTTCCCTGTTTCTTTGCCGTCTGGTGTAAATTGTTTATATTTGTTTAAAAAGAGCATGGGCTCAGCCAGTCTAAAACGATAAATGGACTGCTTTACATCACCAACCATAAACAGGTTGCCCTCTGCAGCATGTTCCCCTTTAGATACAAGCTTTAAAATCGTTTCTTGCACAAGGTTTGTATCTTGATATTCATCAACGAGTACTTCTTCAAACTGCTGTTGATAGTACTTGGCCGCTTCTGTTTCGATCAAATTTCCTTCCGCGTCCTGCTCTGCTAAAATGCGTAAGCAATAATGCTCTAAATCCGAAAAATCCACGATTGATTTTTCTTGCTTCGCTCTTTCGAAACGCTGTCCAAATTGGATGACAAGCTCCACAAGTGTCTCGACCACCGGCTTCATTTCTGCTAAGCTTTTCAAATGCTGGGCCGGACTGCGCATAAAGTATTCATCTTTAAGCTTTTCTAATTGTTTTTTTGCTTGATTGCGTGCATCTGTGGCTTTTTCTAACAGCACAGGGTCATATTCGTCCCCTTTACATGTTTTGAGCCTTTTAAAATTGATGTTTGGCAAAAGCTCGTAAAGCTTCTCAAAATCATCTTGGTGCCTGATTAATTCATTGACTTGCTCTAAATCATCAATAAAATTTTCTGCTCTCGGTGCCGGCCCGCCCGGTTCTTTTGATAGGGCGAGAGCTCGTTCGAGCAGTTCCAGACAGCTTCGAAAAACGAGAGAAAGGTCCTCTTTGATATATGGGTAAAACGGTAATTGTTCTACTTTTGTTTGAGCATCTACATCATAAAGAGAAAGGAATGCCCTCATCCATTGCTCAGGTGAAGGGTGAGATCTGGAAAACTCATAAATTCTCTTTACAAGCCATTGCAAGTCTAAATCATGACGATCAGAAGTGTAACGGTCAACCAGTTCAAAGAACGCTGGCTTTCCAGCCTTATATTCGTCCTCAAACAGTTCATCTAACACTTCATCTCCTAATAATTCTCCTTCTGTTTGATCAGCCAAACGAAAGCCTGGATCTAGGTCAATCTCATAGTAAAAGGTGCGCAAAACCTGCAAGCAAAAGGAGTGCAGGGTGGAGATATTGGCACGATTCATGAGCGACAGCTGTCTTCTCATATGAAGGGACCCGGGGTTTTTGGCTAACTCCTTTTCAAGTGCTTCTGTGATCCGATGCTTCATCTCTGCCGCAGATGCATTTGTGAAAGTCACAACGAGCAGACGATCCACATCAACTGGATCTTCAGGACGGGTCATTTTTCGAATCAGCCGTTCAACCAAAACAGCTGTTTTACCTGACCCTGCCGCCGCCGCAACAAGAATATCTTGTCCTTCTGAAACGATGGCTTCCCACTGGTCATCCGTCCAAGTACTGTTATTCGGTTTTGGTATTTGCATACTGATCCCCTTCTTTTTTGATCCGGTCTATCACAACATCATCCTTTTCAGATGAAAGCACTCTAAATTCATTATCCTCTATCGATTCATCAAATTGGCAAATAGACTTAAATGAACAAAAGCGGCATGGTGTCTGATCCTTCAATTTATATGGATTAATGGCTACTTCGCCATTTGTAATTCTTTCGCCTGCCTCTTCAAACGTGCGCCGAACATGCTGTGTGAGTATATGGAAATGATCTTCACTTAAAACAGCAGAGTCAGAACGGAAGGACCCATCTTTTTTCAAGCCGGCTTGAATGACTTGTGATCTTCCTGATTCAAGCGTTTGATCCATTAGCTTTACCGCTTCTACATCTTCAAGCAATAGACCTTTCATTTTAAATTTCTTGAATATTTCCTGTTCAATTTCATCCTCTGCAAGCGGAATCGGTGCTTGAATGAGCGGATCATGAATATGGAAATATAAAATGCCAGCTGGTGTTGCTTCTACGCCGAGCCACTCCTTCGAATACGTAATGGTCAGGTCTAAGTAAGTGAGCATTTGCAAGGCCAGTCCATAGTATACTTCTGCTAGATCAAGACCTTTCTCACTCGATTTGTAGTCGACGATTCTCAACAGCAGCCCTTTTGAACCTTCTGCTTTATCCACCCGGTCAATTCTTCCGACAAGCTCCATCGTGCAGCCATTTTTCAATTGAAAAGTAAACGGTGGAAGTGGTCCTTGGCCGCCAAAGCCTAACTCAAGCCCAACGGGAGAAAATCCACTCACTCTTGCATGCTCACTTAATATAGAAGAGACTCGAATCAAGATTTTCTGGAGTTTTTCTTTAATATAAGCATGCCGGTTAGAGCTTAATAGGATTTCCTTTTGAAGACGCGGTGCAAGCTGTTCGATTGCATGTCTTGAATAGTTGACACAGTCATCCTTCGTTAGGTTTTTCCAATCCTTTTTTTGTTCAACAAGCGTATCTGAAATATGCTTTAAGGCCGAGTGAAACAGCTGGCCGATATCGGGTGCTTCCAATTTATAAAATTGCCGGTCCTTTAGTTTTAACCCGTGGGAAGCAAAGTGAGAAAATGCACACGCATTGAATTTCTCCATTCTTGAAACACTGCCTTGAATGTGATCACCATAAAGTTCTTTTGTGACGTTTGGTTTTAAGCGCTTCGCTCGATTTGTAAAAAACAAACTCGACAAGATGTTTTTTGATACATCCCGATGAGATGACGTCATCAAATAATTATAGACACTCCACCATACACCACTAATGGGATATTGGTTGAGCCATTGCTGCAGCTGCGAGACAGTATACGATAACGAGACATGCTCATTCGCTACAAATTTTAATTGCTCCTTGTCCTCCAGCTGTTCCGGGTCTAACACATACAAAGCATGCTCATGATTTGGCATAAGCTCCTGACAATACTTGATAAGAGTCGAAGGCAATAGAGAGCGCCCCTCTTCATCTGACACTGAATAAGACAGATACAAATGATGAGATGGACTCGACAGCGCCTGGTAAATTAAAAATTGCTCATCTAGCAGCCGTTCCTTTCCTGTCTCTGCCAGCTCTGCTCCTGCTCGTTTTAACCATTCCCTGTCATCCTCAGACAATACACTTTCGTCAGAAGGGCGTGCGGGAATAACGCCATCATTTACCCCAATGATAAACATACACTTCACTTGATACATTCTAGATAAATCCATACTTCCGATAAATACTTGGTCGAGTGAAGGCGGAATTAAAGCGAATTTTAAAGAAGCCAATCCTGTATCCATCATCTGTTGGAATAAAGGAAATGAGAGCTCCTCCTCACCGAGCATTTCAACAAATTCATCCATTAATTGAATAACAGCATCCCATACTTGTCCATGCTGCATGGCTTCAGCTAATCTACCTGCTTCTTCAGCTTCCAGCCTAGCCTTTTCAAGTTTATCCGGCACTTGTATTTCCTCTAAAAAGACATAGACTGCCTCTACCATGTCTTTTACCTTTTGCGCTTTTTTCAGCCTTTTTTGCAATTGGAAAAGCGGAGGTGCGATCCATTCCTTTACATCATTCAGCATCTGTTCCATTTCAATTTCTTGATCTGTTTGTCCAAAATCCTCATCTAAGGATTGGAACCGCCTGTAATGGAAACGGGAGCCGTTTGTCCAGCGTTCTCCTTTTACACCATAAGCAATACAGTAGTTTTCAAGCTGATCTGCCTGTTCTCTCGCTTTGTTTCTGGCAAGTTCGAGCGGAAATAAGAACTCTGTCTTCACGCATCGAAACACGGCCTCATACCGCCAGTTTCCTTTTATGACATCCATGCTCGAACGAATCAATTCAATGAGCGGATGATACTGCATCGATTCATTTCCATCAATAAAAAAAGGAATATCGTAATCTCGAAAAACCTCTTTTAACGTATCTTTATAGTCGTCTACATGCCGCGCTACAATCGAAATATCTCGCAGTCTAAGTCCTTCTTCTCTCACTAAATGAAGAATTTCTCTCGCTACTCCCTCAATTTCAGCTCGTTTACTCGCACTTTTAGATACTGTGAGATGAGGAGTGACTTCCTGATATGGCTGCACCGGTCTCTGCTCATATTGCCGTTCTAAATAAGCAAGATCCGGCGTATGAAGATGACGTTTATTTCTCTCCAAAATGTGCTCAGAAATGGCCGCTCCGCACTCTTTGGCAAGCTGATAGAGCTGGAAATACGTTTTACCTGTCATACGAAATAAATCAAGTTCATTTGGCTGCTTATCATGATAGGAACGATCCACTGTGAAAGCAGCCGTTATTTTCTCAGCATGCAACAGAAGCTGTTCAATGACGAGGAGCTGCTGCGGTGTAAATTGATAAAAACCATCTATATAAATGTGTGCTCCTTTTATTTCTTCAGATAAAGGAATTTGCTGCGTGAGAAGTGTCAAATAGTCTTCTGAGTGCACATATTCATCTTGTAAATGCTGCTCCATCTGCTGATAAAGAACATGCAGATCATGCAATTTCTCGGCTGCCCGTCTTTCTTCTGTATACTCTGAATGCATGCTCGATAATGAAATTTTTTCAATATCCTCCGGCAGCATGCAGTATCTCTTGAACTCAGCCATCGTCTTTTCGATTTGCTCCACAAACCCCGGCTTATCACTCGCTTTTTTGAATACCTTAAACTTTTCTTTCTCCTCTTCAATCACTTTTCTTAAAAGCATTTGAATTCCTGTGCTTGTCACAAATTGCCGGTTCGCTCCGCCAGTCTGCTGTAAAATAGTCCAAGCAAGACGCGTGAAACTAAATACTTTGGCCCTGATCATCCCGCCAGCTTCAGACGTTTTTGCAAGCTCGTATTCCATTAAGAATGTCATTTGATCCGGGACTAAAAAAATGATTGGCGGACCCAACGGATCAAGCCGAAGCTGTTCTTTGATTTCCTCTAAGATTGCAGTCGTTTTTCCACTCCCCGATCTGCCTGCTAAAAACTGAATCTCCACGCTCCACAACACCTTTCTTATGTACTCATATTCTAGCGAAAATAAAAGTAAATAGCTATTTTCCCCTTCTCCTTCCTAAAAAGATATAGGCACCTTTCCTTACTCTTCTCATATCATAAACCATCATGAACTCAAAGGAGGCTGGCAATATCATGTATTACAGTTATTATGACTATTCGCCATATGACATGCGCCAAAACACAAGAATCATTTCAGATCTTGAAAAAGCAATCAATGGTGAATATTCTGCGATCCAATGCTACGAAAAACTTGCCCAAAGAGCAAAAACTCCTGAGGCAAAAAAAATCATTCAAGAAATACGCCAGGATGAAGTCAGACACTATCAACTATTTTCAAAGCTATATTATTCTTTAACAGGTAAAAACCACAAACCAAGCATAACAGAACCTTGTCCAGATCAATTTAGAGAAGGGCTTCTTTTCGCATTTAAAGATGAACAAAGAACGGTCGATTTTTACTTAACGATATCAGATTATGTCCGGGATCAAGGAACAAAAGAGCTGATGAAACGTATCGCTCAAGATGAACAGCAGCATGCTGTATGGTTTTTATATCTTTTAACGCACCATGTGTCTTAGATAGTCCTATTTTAATAGGAGATCGTATGTTCCGTCAAAAAATGAAATTGTCTTTTTATTCATTCAATCTATAAAATAAAGGAAGGATTCTCAGCAAACCTCTCATCTCTTTCACTTTTTCAAACGTGAAAACGACAATTTGATAAATAAAAAACTCCTCTGCCACAAATAGCAGAAGGAGTTTTTTTCATGATCGTTTAATGAAATTTTGCTTCATTGCTTTGCTGCTGATGTTTTAGCATCCCATCAATGGACAGCATCTTACTGCCGCTAAGTGTTAAATAAAGCGCCATGACAAGCAGCGATAGTTCAAATTCATAACCGCCCACAAATCCTTTAGAAAAACCAACCGTCATAATCGCCACAGCCATAATGGGTACAAATAAGGCTGCGAAAATACGTGTTCCTAGACCTAAAATCAAGGCGATACCACCGACCAGTTCAATTGTCTTCACAATATAGGCCATAAATTCCGGTATACCGATTTGTCCAAAGAATGCCGCTGTTCCTCCCAGACCTCCTTGATATGCCTGAAGTCCGTGTAGAAAGAAGATGATACCTAAAATAACACGTACGAAAAGTGTTCCTATTTCTTGATTTGTTTTCATATAGTGATTTCCTCCTGTTTTTACACTACATAATGTAATGTTAATAAGTAAAAAAAATTAGTAATTTAGATTAAGCATAATGATTAAGGCCACCATGAGAATCGTTGATGTGACAATGGGAATGATGGGTACATTGAAAGGAATATTGTATGTTGGGTTTAAGATCTTCTGTATTCTTAAATTCAATGCCCGATCTCCAAAGGATACCGCAAACTTCGTTTGTTTTTGAAACTGCGTTCTCTTTTTAATCAGTTTCAAAAGGGCTTGCCCTACTCCAAGCTCAGTGCCTGTCTGCCGAATCGCGTAGTCATCTGCGATCACTTCACGAAAAACGGAATAGCTTTGTCTCATATGCTTTAACACTGGAATGTACCAAATCACTTTTGTAAGCATTGAGAATGTGAAGGCCTTTAAAGGATCGTAGCTGTATTTGTGGTGCAATTCATGATGAACAACAGCATCAATTTCCTCTTCATCCAGCATGTCCATGAGAGATGTTGATAAGTAGACCTTTGGATGAAGCATCCCCATGGCAAAAGCAAGCGGTTCATGACAATGAAACACAATGATTTCGTTTGCATACTTCTCAGATAAAGATTCGGTCGACTGGTGATCGACTGCAAGCATCAGATTTTGCTTGAATTGAATGTACGTTTTGATTTGTTTCGTCATATAGAAAATCGCAAATCCCAACGTGTAGAGGACTAAAGCATCAAGGAAATATTTCAAAGGAGTGAATCCATAGAATTCGAGAACAGACTGGCATACATGAATCAGATTATATGCTTGATTCCAGCCAAAAAAGCTTGAAAGCACGTAATACCCCATCTGATAAAAAATCGTTAAACCAATCAATATACCGCTTAAAAATAGCAGGCTCGATTTCATTTTATTCATTTTGCTGCTCCTCTTTTTTGGATGCCAGCCTTGCTTCAAGCACTTTGAGTAATTCAGGGTCAGCACTTTCAATTGCATCCACCATATGATTCACTGCCAGTGGACCAAAATCGTCCATCAGCCCTTGCGTAATCCATTTTGTCTGCTCATTTAGAAATTCTTCTTTTGTTAAAATGGGATTATAAATAGATGAACGCCCTTTTGTTTTCTTCTCGACAATTCCCTTTTCGGTTAAGCGGTTCAGCACAGTCATCACTGTGTTGAAATTAATCGGCTTTTCATCTGACAGCTTCTGCTGCACTTCTTTAATCGGCATATCCTCACCTTGATAAAGGATTTCCATAATTCTTCCCTCTAAAGGACCGAAAAAACGATTCAATCCCTTTTCATTATATTTAAAAGAAGGAATTTTCATGTAATCACCTCACACTAAGGATTGTAGTGTAATTGAAAATGATAGTCAACTGATAACTAAAATAGGGGAAAATCGTTGTATATTGTTTTTGTTTTTGGTAAAAATTATATCTTTACTTTTATCAAGAGGCTATCTTGCTCTTGATAAGATAATCTTATGAAAAAGGTAAAAAAATTCGTATTTTATTTATAAAGACTTTTGTATTTTTTGTATTATAGTAGAGATAACAACATTTCACTTACTGAACAAATTTATAGGAAGAAGGTTTACATGTGATGAAACAAGGAAACAGCCTTCGAACCGATCTCATTTTGATCGCGATAAGCGGTTTAGGTGGATTTCTTTTGTCTTTAACAGGAATGTCTATTGGCTGGATGGTCGGTACATTAATCACAGCTGCATTTATTGCCATGCGACGTCCCACCCTGTTTCAGCGTAAAGGAAACAACACCTTGCGTATTCACAGCAGATGGCTACTCCTTGGTCAATTCATTCTCGGAATCGAACTCGGACAGAAAATGAACATGAAAGTTCTTCATATTTTCGCTGAACATTGGCTCCCTGTGAGTTTCATGCTCGTTTTTTCTATTCTACTGGCGATGCTCTCTGGCTTTGCCTTATGGAAGCTGAGTAAAACAGATATGCTGACCAGCTTTGTCGGAACAGCCCCAGGCGGTTTATCTGCTATGCCAGGGATTGCCCAAGAGGTTGGAGCAAATACAGCCGTTGTCAGTCTCGTACAAACAACACGTGTATTAATGGTGGTACTCACCATCCCATTTACGGTGTTCTATTTAAATACAAAAAATCCAGCGGATGCAGCTGCAGGTGTGCAAGGGAGCGCCTTTTCATCCGGCGTTTTCACCCTGTCAAATATCTCGTGGACTGCTGCACTTATTTTAGGTGCCTGGCTTATGTCACGCCTCGCGGTTCGGCTTCATTTCCCTGCCCCTTGGCTGATTGGCAGTATGTTAGGAGTTGCAGCTCTTCAAGTAGGTGCAGGTGCGTTCATAGGTCATGATTTGATTCCTTATTGGCCAGCACAAGCGAATATCGCATCACAGGTATTTCTCGGTGCAACCATCGGTTCAAAAATGAATAAACAGATGTTTGTCGGGCTAAAAAACACGTTAATTGTAGCCGTCGTCAGCTCAGCTGGATTGATTGCTGCAACGGTTCTCAGTTCAATTGCCATTGCAGAGGTCACAGGCATTTCTGTCATTACAGCCATTCTTGCCTTTTCGCCTGGCGGTATTGCAGAAATGGCAACAACAGCAGTCACACTCCATGAGGACTCAACCTTTGTAGTAGCTGTACAAGTCGTTAGAATCATTCTTGTCATTGCGATGCTGCCACCGTTTTTTCGATTCTTACATCATGTCTGGGCAAAAAGACATCCTGAATATAAAGCCGCAAAATAAAAAAAGAGACGCTTTGCATGTGCAGAGCGCCTCTTCTTTTATTCATCCTGATTTCTTTTGACACCAACTACTTGATCCTTTGAAATCGTTCCAAAATGCCGGCTGTCGAAGCTATGTATTCGGTTATCTCCGATTACGAAGTAATGGTTTTTTTTGATTTTATCTTGTCCTGTGATGGCTTTCAGCTGAAAATCTCCTGTCAGGACATTCCCCATTTTATGTTTTTTCTGCTCTTTTAAATAGGGTTCTTTCCATTTTTCCCCATTAACAAATAACTGATCATCTACATACTTGATCGATTCTCCTGGGAGCCCAATGACCCTTTTGATCAAAATTTGATTTTTAGGGCCGTGAAATAACACATAATCAAACCGGCTAATTTTCGTGAGTTTTGGCGAGAACTTGTTGATTAATAATTCTGTTCCATCTGTAAATGTGGGGTCCATACTAACCCCTTCTACTTTATACTTCACAAACATGAAATTCTTTACCTGGAACAATAAGACGATGCATGTAATAATCATCAACCATAGCAATGGCTTCTTTTTCATTAAGAGCCTCCTTTGTCCTCACGCTTGCTCATTCGAATGTTCAACCTATTTTCTACTCTCTTTCCAACATACCATAATAAAACGATAACTAGAACCGCAAAAACACTTCTTAACGGATTCTTTACTAAAGCAGAAAGATCATAACCGATAAAACTAATGATAAAGAGCATGACACACTTACCAGCTAAAGCAGCTAATGAAAATTGCCACATGCTAATTCTTGATAAGCCTGCGACAACATTGACAGCCGCAGAAGGTGTAAAAGGAAAGCAGAGTAAAATAAATAACGGACCAAATCCCCGCTTTTCTACCCAAAGCATTAATTTCTTAATGGAAGGGTGTCTGCTGATAAAGTTCAGCATTCTCATCTGTCCAAATTTTCTGATCAGTAAAAAGACAAGAATAGAACCTGCACTTGCACCGATCCAGGTTAATAAAAAGCCTTCCCAAAGGCCGAATGCATTCGCATTTGCCACCGCAAACGCCACGAGTGGTAAAAACGGAAGAAATGCTTCAATCAGAGGAAGCAATATAGCGACAATTGGTCCAAAGGCCTTGTAGCTTTCAAAAAATGATGTGATATTTTCATGAGTAAATAGAGAAAGAAATGATGTCAACTTGTTTGACTCCTTCAAGGTTTGTCTACATTTCATTTTACATGGAAAACATAAAAATATACAAATGAAGCACACTCGCCCCCTTGAGATTGTTTGACTCATTCGATATAATAAATAAGAACATTTGTTCTACATTTAAAGAAAGCAGGCTTGGACATGACGAGACTATCAAGAATACAGCTTCAGATGATGGAACAGGCCATCTTTCTCCCAATGGTCATCTCCATCCTCAATCGTGATCTGACACACTTAAAACAACATCAAACATTTAAATTAAATGAACCATACATTCAGCTTGTGACCTCCGTGTTAAAGGAAGCACAGAAAGCACTTTACGAACTGAAGCAGCATTTACGTAAAGAAAACATGAAGGTACAGCAAATTGAACACGATGAAGGATTTACAACGTATCTATTTATCATAAATGGCTATGAAGAAAAGCATAAATACTTTAATCCGCGTATACGTCACCGGGTAGAGGAACTGCTGACTGGATATTTTCTGCATCAAGCAAATTAACTTCTTGCTGAAATGCGGCGTGGTACACATTCAAAGAAAAAAGCCTGCCGCGGCGGCAGGCTCCTTCTTATTTATGATAATTCAAGCTGTTTTCTCAGCTCTGTTCTAACTTCTTCTAATCCTGGTCCATCTAACTCAAAGTAATACACATTCCCAGGCTGATAATCATGGCCCTTTAGCTGAATCGTATCCACTGATTTCAATGAGCTCAGTAATGGAAAAAGACCGATGAACTGCTTCATGGAAAGATTGGTTGAGACATTATCACCAAGCGTATCAATGATGTTGTCATATGACGGGATCGAAGAAATCGATTTAGATTTTTCGAAGATGGCTTGAAGTGCTTCCATTTGGCGTTTTCCGCGCATGAGGTCACTATCAGCCTTTCTCGTTCTCACAAAGGCTAAAGCTTCTTCACCATTTAACGTATGTGTTCCTGTTTGCACATGAACTTTCCCTTTTGAATCCTTTTCCATTTGTTTTGCGATACTTTCATCTTTAATCGTTACGTCAATTCCATTTAACTCATCCACAATGTCTTGAAACGCCTTAAAGTTCCCTGAAATCACATAGTCTACAGGAATGTTCAACAAGTTTTCGACCGTTTTGACTGACAAATCTGCACTCCCAAACGCATGGGCGTGAGCAATTTTATCATATCCTCTCCCCGGTATATCCACATAAGCATCACGAGGAATACTGAGAAGCTTAATGGTTTTGTCTGTTCGATTCACCGCCGCCAGTAAGACCGCATCACTTCTTGCTTCGTCTACCGTTTCACCTGGACGGCTGTCAATTCCAAGCAGCAGCACCGAAAAGCTGTCCTTTCCTGGATCAAAAGCTTTCACACGCTTTTGCGAGGTGTCTCCTCTTTCTAATGATACTTGCGCCTTATTCGACGCTTTTGAAATTTTATAGTATGCGTATCCAGTCACGGACACTGCCATCACCATGACAAATGCCATGATAAACAGCACGGCTTTTACCCAAGGCCTTAGTCTTCTTTTTGATCTTTTTTCCTTCATCCTTTCCGAACCCTCACTCTATCTTAGTCTATCAATGTAGGTTCCACTATAACATATTTTGATGAAAGTTTCCTGCATGCAACATATTTTTATGAATCCACAATAAAAAATCCGCTCAAGATGAGCAGCTTTCGTCCATTATTTTTGGCTAATTCCTTGTTTTATTTCATCAATCATGGCAGTGAATGATTCAAGGCCGCCGCCAGATAAATACCACATGTCAGAGTTCAAATACACCACATGGTTGTTTTTGACTGCTTTCACTGATTTCACATAATCATTTTCAACAAGCTGTTTCGCAGACGTTTCTTCTCCGATCGCTGCGCCTCGGTCAACGACAAATAGATAATCTGGGTTCGTTTTGACCATGTATTCATACGAAATGCTTTGTCCGTGTTTATCAGATGGCTCAAGCTTTTGATCTGCCGGTGTGATACCAAACACATCGTGGATGAGACCGTATCTTGACTTAGGACCAAAGGCTGTCATTTTGCTGTCGTTCGCCATGATTACCAGTCCATTTTTCTTTAACTCTTTTGCGTCTTTCTTTAAAGCATCCACTTTTTGATCAATGGCAGCAAGTTCTTCTTTGACTTTGTCTTCTTTATCAAAAATCTTGCCTAAAGTTGCGGCATTCTTTTTAAATGATTCCATATAATTGGCATTGTCTACATCCATATAAATCGTAGGGGCAATTTTAGAAAATTCATCGAATGCATCTGCTTGACGGTGCTGGATAATGATTAAATCCGGCTTGATTTCTGCAATTTTTTCAAAGTTCGGCTCTTTTAATCCGCCGACATTTTCATATTTGTCTCCTTCATATTTAGATAAATATTTAGGCACCACTTGTTTCGGTAAAGCTGTTACATTCACACCTAGTTTGTCTAGCGTATCAAGGCTTCCCATATCAAACACAACCACTTTTTTCGGGTTTTTCTTGATCTTTACACCATCTTTATTCAGCATGTCTTTTACCGTCACAGTTTCTTCTTTAATTCCTTCTGTTTTTCCTTGATTTCCGCAGGCAGCGAGTACCACGATCGCTGTTAATACAGTCATCATCCATATCCATTTTTTCATACGTGATCACCTCTTTATTTTTTAAGAAAAATATAAGCAAATACGCTCACCGCGAATAACTTCAATCGGTATGCGCATGTCATAAATTTGTTCAAGTGCATCTGTTTGAATCACTTCGTCCACTCCACCTTCTTTAATAACCTGTCCATCTTTTAAGGCGACGATATGATCGGAATACACAGAAGCAAAGTTAATATCATGAAGAACCACAACAATTGTTTTCCCAAGATCTTTGACGAGCTGCTGAAAGAGCTTCATCATCTCGACAGAATGATTCATATCCAAATTGTTTAAAGGCTCATCTAAGAAAATATAATCTGTATCCTGCGCCAGCACCATTGCAATAAAGGCTCTTTGTCTTTGTCCACCGCTCAGTTCATCTACATATTGATGCTGGATATCAGCAAGCTTCATGTATTGGAGGGACACATCGATCATCTTCTCATCCTCTTTAGTCAGACGGCCCTGTGAGTAAGGGAAACGGCCAAAACTGACAAGCTCCCGAACGGTCAGCCGCACATTCATATGATTGGCCTGCTTTAAAATACTCATCTTCTTCGCAAGTTCCTGCGGAGGGTATGCGCTATAGGGCTTGTCTTCTAAATAAGCTGCACCTGAGTCTGGCTGAATCAGCCGGCTCATAATGGATAAAAGCGTGCTTTTCCCCGCACCATTCGGACCAATGAGAGAGGTCAGCTGTCCCTTTTTCACACTGATTGTTGTGTCGTGAAGCACTGTTTTTCCGTTATACGTCTTACTGACGCCCTTCATCAAGACCATGAACGACTCTCCTTTAACAGTAAATAAATAAAATACAGTCCGCCGACTAAATCAATCAACACACTAAGCGGCGTTTGAAAAGTAAATACCTTTTCTACAAGAAATTCCCCGCCTACAAGGGCAATCACACTAATAAAAAAAGAGCCTAATAGCAAGTATGTATGCCGGTATGTCCGAAAAAGCTCTCGTGCGACGTTTACGACGAGTAAGCCGAGGAACGTAATCGGTCCGACAAGTGCCGTTGCGATAGACACAAGGACAGCTATTACGATCAGCATCTTTTTTGTGACACTGTCGTAGTCAATGCCTAGATTCACCGCATGCTCCTTACCAAGAGACATGACATCTAATTTGGAGCGGAATGTCCAAATGTAAACACACAGCGCCGCAAATAAAACAGAAGCAATCAGTAAGATGTCAGTGTTCATGTGATTAAAGCTTGCAAAGGATTTATCCTGTACGACTTGATATTCATTCGGATCGATCAGCATTTCCATAAACGAAGAAAGACTTTTGAACAATGTCCCAAACACAATTCCAACAAGCAGAAGCAAGAAAATATGTTTATTTTTGCGTTTGAACATGACTGTATACAGCAGCACAGAAAATAGAATCATCAGCCCAACGCAAAGGAAAAAATTAAAATTCTTATTGACGATCATTAAATGAGTCGACCCAAACACATAAATAATCGCTGTTTGCAAAAACAAGTACAGTGCGTCTAAACCCAATATGCTCGGCGTTAAGATTCGATTGTTGGTCAAAGTTTGGAAAACAACAGATGAAAAGGCAATCGCGCCTCCCGTTAATGTCATCGCAAGCACTTTCTTTAAACGACTTGGGACTGTGTACGGCCAGTACCCCATTTGAAAGGTAATAAAAATTACGATCAACACGGCTGCAATGGCTGCAATCAGGCATAATATACGTTTCTTATGCATAGCGTTTCCTCCTTAATAACATATACAGGAAGATCGCACTTCCGATGATGCCTACCATGAGTCCAACTGATATTTCATATGGATAAATGATCACCCTTCCGAGCACATCACAAATCAGAACAAAAATAGCTCCTAGTAAAGCTGTATGCGGGAGACTTTTTTTCAAGTGATCGCCGCGGTAGATCGATACAATATTCGGAATGATTAATCCAAGGAATGGCAGCATTCCGACAGTTAAAATGGTGACAGACGTAATCATTGAAACGATCACCAAACCAACCGCCATCACACGTTTATACGTTAAACCTAAGTTGACGGCAAAGCTCTCGCCCATGCCTGCCACTGTAAAGCGGTCAGCATATAAATACGCAATGATCAATAGTGGAACGCTCACATAGAGCAGTTCATAACGCCCTTGGACAATAAGAGAAAAATCTCCTTGAAGCCATGCGGATACGTTTTGGATCAAATCATATTTATAGGCTATAAACGTAGATATTGAACTGACAATCCCCCCAAACATTAAGCCGACTAATGGTACATAAATCGTATCGTTCACCTTAATATGCCGCAGGATTTTTAAGAAAAGAAGATTCCCAGCTAAAGTAAATAGAAACGCAATCCCCATTTTCATAAGCGGATTCACATGTGTAAAAACAAGCATTGCTACTAAAATACCAAGCTTCGCCCAATCCATCGTTCCTGCAGTGGTTGGTGAAACAAATTTATTCCTCGTCATGCTTTGCATAATAAAGCCGCATAAACTAAGGCTCATACCAGCAAGCACAATACTCACGAGACGCGGGAGGCGGCTTGAAACTAACGTGTGCACTTGTTCATCTGTTAAATGAAACAGCTGTAAAATGGACAGATCCTGTACACCGACAAACAGAGATATACATGCCAAACATACAAATAACAAACTTAATTGATACAATTTCATACAGGTTTCTCACTTTCTATCAAGCTCTATCCGCCACAAATGATTATCATTATCAATTAAGCGACAGTTCATATATTATCACATCTAGTGAAATATTCAATAGCGGTATGAAAAAGACGCAAACTCAAAAAAACAGCCTGCGGCAGCGGCTGCTTTTTTCATCATGATTGAATATTCAATTGAAATTGTCCCTTCAATTCCTCTTCTGCTTCTTGAAATAACTGACGCAAGCTCTCAGCATAATCACCAAGAGCGTCTTTGCTCGTTTGAAAATTCACCCATGTCAGCTCTACTGGAAGAGTCACCTCCCCTGTCAAACAGTCCCAAAGGGCATCAAGATTTTTTCCGTAATAGTCAGGAAGGTGTAAAACTGTTTTCAGCTGGTCATGAAGCTCTTCTTGCGACCTGCACGCTGCACCGTCAAGCTGCACTTTTTTCATGTTCATCTTCCCCTCTCCTCTCTATATTTTAAACGAATTGGAGGAGAAAGAGAAAGATGGACATCTTACTTTTGTTACTGCCCGGCACCTGAGATTAATAGAATGAGACAGGCAGCAAAAGCAGCTGGTGTTGGCTTGAAAGCAATCGAAAGGGATTACTGCTAGGATTCGCCTGTACGGACGAAAGCATGATTCAAGAAGGCGTTCGCCGTTTAAAGAAAATCCTTCACATTTAAAAAAGCCTGGAAGGTTTACTTCCAAGCTTTTTTAGGATGATTGCTGAATCTGACCTACTTCTTCAATAAATGCGGCTGTCTGCTGCAAGCCATCCTGAAAATGATGGGTAGCGGAAATAAACAGCTTCTCTTGATCGGGATGCTTCAAGAGCTTTTCCACCTTACTGATCCCTTTTTCAAAGGAAGCAAGTCCTGTCTTTAATTGTTGATCGGCCTTTTGATAAGCGGCTGGAACTTCTTGATGATCCAGCCCTTTTTGAATCACACGATCAAATGCTTTCGTCGCTTCTGTCAATTTTTTATTTGTTTGGATCTTTCCATGTCCATCTGAGATAAACTGATCGGTCATATTTTCATATGCTTTATTTAACTCATCCATATAAGACTGCACCCATTGTTCATAAGCAGCTTCTTTTGTGTCTTGCTTTGAAGGCGGCTGACCTGCTTGCTGACAGGCTGCTAGTAATGTCAAAGTTAGGATAAATAGCAGCACCAAATGTGATTGTTTTTTCATACAGAGCCTCCATTTCTTCATCCCATTCGTTCATATCGGTCAAATATAAGCATCCTTTACCACATAAGATTTCTTTTATTGTAACAGACAAGCTCGTGTCACTTCTGTGATTTATGAGTAAATGGATGAAAATACGTCAAAGTATCCACATTTCCCTGTCATTTCCCAATACAACCAATAGACGACGAGACATACGTATTTGGTTTCAATGAATTCATCTTTATGATGTAGCGGCGTCTTTTTACATTGCATTCATGCTTGATAAGATGTCCAGCGGCTGCTCTGCCGCTGGCTTTTGACTAATATCTATTACGAAGCTCCCTTAATATAAAATCGTATACGAGATTGAGCTGCTGTTCCTTTGGATACAGCATAAATTCTTGTTTCTTCGGAAGACCGCCATCAAGACGATCTTGAAATTTCGTTCGGAGATATGCTGTCCGGTGCACCTGACTCTCAAATGATTTATATGAGACATCAAGTTTGACGGTTTGCTCATTTGTAAAGGTGACCACCGTGTCTCCGAGGGATGATTCTTGGAAGGTATGAATGTATTTGTGGGAGATCCAGCCGCACTGAGGACGGTTGGATGAATAAGTTGGGAAGAAATACAGATGATTGGATGAGTCAATCACAATTGGGGGTTTGTGAGAAATTCCTGTTACTTCGTATGTTCCCGCCTTTCTGCCTGCATAGCTTGAGCCGAAGAATCTGCAGCTGCGTTCAATAATTTGCAGGGGCTTTAATTCAACGTAAAAGCTTGTCTCTCTTTCTATGACTTTTGAATATACTCTTTTTCCTTCTTCAACTGGAAGGACCGCCATTGTTGTTTGATTAATGACGTATGAATCTAAAGGTGTTTCACTAATTCCTGACACTTCATTTCCTCCTGTGTTAATATTTGGTTATTTAAGATACTATTAATCTATCACCAACATATAAGAAACGACAGGATTTTTTCAAAATTTATTAAAAATCATCTTTTTATCATATTATTTAGTCCATTCGATCTATCGAAAAGCCATTTTTAAAGATATATCACATCCTGTCGATTGGACAAGAGGTGTCGATTCTGCTCAAAAATAAATTGTCTAAAAATTATAAATTCTTGTTGATTTTTTCTCCGCCAATCCATATACTATAAAAAAGGCATCGGGGGGATTCTTTATGAAAGAGAAAAAAACGTATGCTGAGCTCATGAAGTCCCGCAACACCCAAAAAACCGAAGAAAACGGCGTCACCATTTTAGACATCTATATTCAAATGGTTTTAGATGAGGCGCTTTATAAACAGCGCTTAACCTTCCTAAGAGAAGAGATTGATAAGGCACTGGATCAGCGTGATGAAAAGCGATTCAATGACCTGTCAGCTCAATATGCAGAACACTGCTTACATCAATCATGATGATTTTACTTGCGGCAGAGAGACAGCAACTCGTCTCTTTACCGCAAGTTTTTTGTTTACCCATTTAAAATGGTCCCGCCATTCACATGCAGCATTTGTCCATTCATATAAGATGAGTCTTCGCTCGCTAAAAATAAATAACTTGGCGCAAGCTCTACTGGCTCACCAGGACGTTCCATTGGGACATCTCCGCCAAATTCAGAGACTTCTTTTTCCGTAAAGGTTGAGGGAATCAGCGGTGTCCAAATAGGACCGGGAGCTACTCCATTCACTCTAATCCCTTGTTTAATGAGCGATAAGGATAATGATCTCGTAAAGGTTACGACCGCCCCTTTTGTGGATGAATAATCGATCAATGTTTCATGCCCTTTATAGGCGGTGACAGAGGCTGTATTAATGATACTGCTTCCTTTTTTTAAATGAGGAAGAACAGCCTTTGTTAAATAAAACATGGCAAAAATATTCGTTTGAAACGTCCGAAGAAGCTGATGCGAGGTAATTTGCTCAATGCTTTTTTGCGGATGCTGTTCCCCGGCGTTATTCACCAAAATATCAATGGAACCGAAGGCATCTTTTGTTTTTTTGACGACCTCATTTGAAAAAGCCTCATCCCCTAAATCACCTGCAATTAAGATGACACGGCCTCCCGCTTTCTCAATATAGTCCTTCGTCTCCTCAGCGTCACGATGTTCACTTAAGTAAACAATGGCGACATTGGCACCTTCTTTCGCAAATAAAACAGAAACTGCTCTTCCAATCCCGCTGTCTCCACCTGTCACAATGGCTGTTTTTCCTGCTAACTTTTTATCCTGCACCTCACGATCAAAGACAGGTCTAGGATTCATTTTATATTCAAGACCCGGACGTTCATTTTGGTGCTGAGGCGGCAATGTTTTCTTCGGCTGCTTTGTTGACACGTTAGTCCACTCCTTCCTTTTATCTTGTTTATTTTTATGTGCTGGCGGCTTTTTTATGTATGGCGCCCTTGTTTCCTTTCAGATGTATGATTTTCAGCATTGTGGAAAAATTATACACAACAAGTCAAGTGGAGGCGACAACATGGAACAAGAACATAAAGGAATGGAACAGGCAAAATCGTTATGGCTGGCCGGCAGTCAGAAATATTCTTTCCCTGCTGTCAGTGAAGATCTCACAGCAGATGTGATCATTGTCGGCGGCGGTATTACCGGTATCGCTGCGGCGTTTGAAATGACAGAGCAAGGACTAGATGTGATCATCATTGATGCCGAACAATTGCTGCAAGGCACGACCGGACACACAACGGCTAAAATCACCTCACAGCATGATGTGTACTATTATGAGCTGATTCAACAAATTGGGATGCCAAAAGCACGTTTGTATGTAGAAGCAAATGAGAAAGCAAAAGACCTCATTCAAGCTCGTATCAAAGAGCACGACATTGATTGTCAGCTAGAGATAAAAGATGCTTACCTTTATACAAAGGAAGAAAGCGGTGTAAAAAAGTTAAAGAAGGAATTAGATGCCTACAAACAGCTTGGTATTGACCGGGAATGGAAAACAAAGCTTCCTTTTGACGCTGACATTAAAGCAGCCCTTGCGATGACCAATCAGGCACAGTTTCATCCCCTTCATTATCTCAATGCGCTAATCGACAAGCTCCTAGAGCGAGGTGTACGTATCTTTGAACAAACAACCGCTGTTGATGTAAAAGAAGGGAACCGCCCTGCTGTCGTCACAAAAAGCGGACATCATCTGACAGGGCGCTATGTCATTTCATGCTCACACTTTCCTTTTTATGATGGAAAAGGACTTTATTTCACCCGAATTCATCCAGAGCAATCCTATGTCGTAGCAGCTAGAACAACCAAACCACTCCCAGACGGAATGTACCTAGGAATTGACCAGCCTGCTCACTCTTTAAGAACGGCAGAATGGCACGGTGAAGAAGTAGTCCTCATCGGAGGAGAAGGCCATAAAACAGGACAAGGCGGAGATGAATCCGCTCACTATGAAGGACTAGAAACGTTTGGAGATGCCACCCTTGGAATAGAAGAAGTGCTGTATCGCTGGTCGACACACGATATGGTCACAATGGATCAAATCCCTTACATTGGCCGCCTGACCAAACACCACCAGAATATCTTTGTAGCAACCGGCTTTAGAAAATGGGGCATGACCACAAGCCACGTCGCAGCCACTCTTATCGGTGATTTAATTGAAGGAAAATCGAATCCATATGAATCAATCTTTACGCCATCAAGACCTGTTACTGACTCTTTCGTCAAAGATTTCGTTAAAGAAAATGCCAATGTCGCTGCCAAGCTGATCAGTGGTAAATTCAAACGAACTGATCAAACAATCGATGATTTAAAACCAGGCGAGGGCGGCATTATCTCGTATGAACATAAAAAGTGCGGCGCCTATAAATCAGAGGATGGGAATGTCTTTCTAGTCGATACAACGTGTACTCACCTAGGCTGTGAAGTGGCTTGGAATAATAGTGACCGCACTTGGGATTGCCCTTGTCACGGTTCACGTTTTTCCATTACTGGAGAAGTAGTAGAAGGCCCTGCTAAAAAACCACTAAAAAGGTCATATAAAGAACAGTGAAATTTCACTCGTCCCCCTTTAAAAAATCCAATATTATCCGATAAAAAACATAAAGTCTGATATTTTTGATGATTATGGGGGGACAAACACATTGTTATTTAAAAAAGAACCGAAAAGAAAAAACACTGCTTTTTTCACACAGCAGGATGATGGGATAAAACGAATCAACTTCTCGAACAATACGGACATCGCCAAACAAATCAAAATGATTGACCTGACGCAGCATGACCTATTGATATTAAAACAGCTCAATCCAATTGTTCAGAATGATATTGCACATATTGTTGATAAGTTTTATAAAAATTTAGAAGTCGAGTCTTCCTTGATGCATATCATTCAAGACAATAGTTCTGTCGATCGTTTGAAAAAAACACTCCGCATTCATATTAGTGAAATGTTTGCAGGTGTGATTGACGAAGCCTATGTGGCAAAACGCATTAAAATCGCGCAAGTTCATTTACGGATTGGGCTCCAGCCTAAATGGTACATGGCAGCATTCCAAGACCTTCTGCTATCCATTATGGATTTATTCGCTAACCATATCCAAGATTTCAAAGAATATCAGACAGCGGTCAAAGCGACGACGAAAATTTTAAATTTAGAGCAGCAGCTTGTCCTAGATACATTCCAAAATGAATATTCTAAAATTCGTGATGAAGCAGAAGAGCAGCAGCAGGAGCTTCATACAAAAATCACAGAGACTTCAAATTCACTTGCTTCGCTCTTCTCAAACACAACAAGTGCAGTCGACAAGCTTGTCTCAAAATCGGATGAGATGGCGGACATGTCACAAGCTGGAACACAAATTTCAGCCCAGGTCGAAGAAAAATCAATCGGCGGTAAAAAAGAATTAGAAATTCAGCAAACACAAATGAACCAAATTGATGGCAGCATGACAAAGATTGAAACAGAAATTAAACGCCTTGAAGAAATCGCCAAACAAATTGAACAAATCTTTGGGATTGTCACAGGCATTGCAGAGCAGACGAACTTGTTATCTTTAAATGCCTCAATCGAATCTGCACGAGCAGGTGAACACGGAAAAGGTTTTGCTGTCGTTGCAAACGAGGTACGCAAATTATCAGAGGACACCAAGAAAACGGTTTCAACTGTATCTGAACTTGTCAACAATACTAATTCACAAATCGCCATTGTTTCTCAGCACATTGCGGACGTGAATTTACTTGTGACAGACAGTAAAGAAAAAATGACACAAATCAATTCACTCTTTGATGATATCGTCAGCAGCATGAACTTAAGCAAAAACCAAAACGGAAAAATTGAAATTGACCTTCAGACCTTCCTAAACGAATTGAAGGAAGTCAAACAAACGGTGTCTCAAGTCGCAAGTTCTGTCGAATCCTTAACAAGCCTGACAAATCGCTAATACAGTCTTTTTTCTTCTGCTTTAGTATAATAGAAGAAAAGATAGAAAAGGCGGGATTTGATTGACAACAATTTGCCTAGTCAGACACGGGGAAACAGATTGGAATGCAGCGAAACGAATTCAAGGACGAACAGATATCCCTTTAAACGACACAGGGAAATGGCAGGCTGAACAAACTGGACTTTACTTAAAGGATGTCCATTGGGATGTTGTCATTTCCAGTCCACTAACAAGGGCAAAAGAAACGGCACACTTGATTTTAAATCATGTCCATGCCCCACTTGTCATCATGGATGATTTTATAGAACGAGATTATGGTGACGCTGAAGGCATGTCGTTTGAGGAGCGTCAAAAGCTGTTTCCAGATAAACAATATCCAAATATGGAACCAATTGAGACGATTCAAAACCGAATGCTAGAAGGTATTGAGAAAGTCAGAGCCGCCTATCCAGATCAACATGTCCTGATCGTGGCTCACGGCGCTGCTATCCATGCTTTACTCACCACTTTGGCTGATGAACATATGGGTTTACAGAACACGAGACTTGTTAATGCTTGCTTAAATTATGTGGAATGGTCAGATGGTAAATGGAAGGTCCGTGATTACAACGTGGTCAGCCATTTAACTCAATCCGCCCCTTCTTAAAGAGCCTGTTATCTTAGCAGGTTCTTTTTTATGGCAAAAACAATGATAAAATAATATTTTTTTATATCGAAATTCGAAATAGATGCTAGACGATTCTACCTATTTTATGGCTTTTCGGGTATCGAATATTTAACCGGAAATGGATCATGAGAAAAAAAGCACACTCCCTTTTTAATAGATCATCGCTGAAATGATAGAATAAACATATTTTACCACCAGTTCCAAGTGACTTAATTCCCCAATTTTCGCTAGGACTTTCACAAAAATTCGGGTCTACTCTTATTTGCCTACTTCCCTTAAACTGAATATACAGAATAATCAAACGGATCATTCTTATAGACTACGGATGATTATTCTGAAATAAGAAAAAGGGATGTGGAATGTGCGTGAAAAAGAAAAATGTGATGACAAGTGTTTTATTGGCTGTCCCTCTTCTGTTTTCAGCAGGGTTTGGAGGCTCTATGGCAAATGCCGAGACGGTCTCCAAAACAGATAGTGAAAAAAGCTATATTGTTGGTTTTAAAGCCTCTGCCACCACAAACAGCTCTAAGAAACAAGCTGTCATTCAAAATGGTGGAAAACTAGAAAAACAATACCGCCTCATTAATGCTGCACAAGTGAAAATGTCCGAACAAGCCGCCAAAAAACTTGAACATGACCCTAGCATTGCTTACGTAGAAGAAGACCATAAAGCAGAAGCATATGCACAAACCGTCCCTTATGGAATCCCTCAAATCAAAGCTCCAGCTGTACACGCTCAAGGTTATAAAGGTGATAATGTCAAAGTAGCTGTCCTTGATACTGGAATCCACGCTGCACACCCTGACTTAAATGTTGCAGGCGGTGCGAGCTTCGTCCCTTCAGAGCCAAATGCCACCCAAGACTTTCAATCACATGGAACTCACGTAGCTGGAACCATTGCTGCCCTTGATAACACAATTGGTGTTCTTGGGGTCGCTCCAAGCGCTTCCCTATATGCTGTGAAAGTATTAGACCGCAATGGCGACGGACAATACAGCTGGATTATTAGCGGTATTGAATGGGCTGTAGCCAATAACATGGATGTCATCAATATGAGTTTAGGCGGAGCAAGCGGTTCAACAGCACTTAAAAATGCCGTTGATACAGCAAACAGCCGCGGAGTCGTTGTTGTTGCCGCCGCAGGTAATTCAGGCTCTAGTGGCTCTAGAAGTACAGTTGGCTATCCAGCCAAATACGAGTCTACAATTGCTGTTGCCAATGTAAACAGTAACAATGTCAGAAACTCATCTTCTAGCGCAGGTCCTGAATTAGATGTTTCTGCACCTGGTACTTCTATTTTAAGTACAGTGCCAAGCAGTGGATACACTTCTTATACTGGTACATCTATGGCGTCTCCTCATGTAGCAGGAGCAGCAGCGCTTATTCTTTCTAAAAACCCGAACCTAACAAATTCACAGGTTCGCCAGCGCTTAGAAAATACAGCGACACCGCTTGGTGACTCATTCTATTATGGAAAAGGGTTAATCAACGTTCAAGCTGCTTCTAACTAACCAAGTGTGATAAAAAAATCCGGCTGATCCAGCCGGATTTTATTTATTACTGCTTTTTCGGCGTTTTCTCTTTTTCCGCCGCTTTTTCCATATCCATGATTCTCTCCATCATGGTTGGGTGTCCATAGCGGAAGATCTTCACTAAAAACGGTGGATTTACCTGGGACAGCCCTGATTTTGCAAGCTTTTGAAAAGACGTTACGCCTGCCTCCCCGTCTTTTGTCATGTTCACCGCATATTCGTCGGCTGCCCGTTCTTGATGCCTTGACACTGCATTTGTAAAAGGTGAAGCTGCAAATGACAGCATCGATACGATGATTAAAAGAAGCGGAAGAGCAGCAATGTCGTGTGACACCTTGAGACGAAATGTGGCTGCGCCTTTTTGATAAAGATAGAAATAAAGACGGTCGATCGCAAATAATCCGGCCAATGACAACACTAAATATCCTGCTAATCCAATATAGACATGTTTCATGACGTAATGTCCCATTTCATGCGCCATGATAAATAAAATTTCTTGGTCTTTCAGCTTTTGCAGTGTTGTATCCCATAAGACAATACGCTTATTTTCACCAATTCCTGTGACATAAGCGTTCATCGTATTCGTTTTCTCAGACATATTGACCTCATATACATGATCTGCCGGAATATGCGCTTTGTCTGCCAGCGTTAATATTTTCTTCTCTAGAGCTTGATCCTTTAGTGGATAAAAATTGTTATATAACGGATCAATGACGACCGGCTGTATAAAGAAGAGAAACAGCGTAACTGGGACTGTCAAACACCACGCATACAGCCACCAGCGTTTTCTTCTCTTTTGAATCAGCCAAAAGAACACAATAGCACAAAGGGCAAGGAGCGGATATTGAATCCAAAAATCCAGTGTTTGATCTTTCAACCAGCTTGCCGTACTTTGTGCAGATACTCCGTAGTGCAAAGACAGCTGATAGCCAATCCACTTAATTGGCAATGAAATGATCATTGTTAGAAGTGACAGCACAAACACATACACAAGTTTGCTTAAAAACTTGAAACGAGCTGCTGCCAGGCTCCAATCTGCTATTTTCCGTGAAAACCCTGAAATGAGCAAAAGGAAAAAGACATACCAATCTAATGGGATGGTTATGAAATACAGCAGATTCCGTATATTCGAGAAATTCTCGCTGATCACAAGCTCATGACTTGTCATAAAGGTATGCGGATCTGCACTTGTCCCTTTTACACTTTCAGGTACCGATGAATCCCCCATTAGAAACAGATACGAATAAATAAAAAGACCGTACAATATGTATGCTACCGTTGCAAGAGCCGTCCATTTACGTACTCGCACAGGTCAGCCTCCTTTCCATCCCTCTCTCTATTCTAGTCATGCATTTTTTCGTTTAGAACCTGTCTCATGTGGCTCCATCATAGCATGCCCCATCAGAAAAAGCTTTCGCGAAAAAAATGATTATGCGACTCAAAAATCGGAGAAGCTACATGTAAAACAGTAAGTTGGAGGATCAAAATGAAGAAAATCCTTGCAGGAGTTGTGATTTTTGGACTTTTATTAATTACCTTCTTTTATGTGTTCAGCCGGACGAGCGAAATCTTTGATGAGAATCGAGCTGAAAAATTGCTGCTCTCACCTGCGAATGAATCCATCTCTTATGAAATAGATGATAAGGACACAGTAGAAGATTTAATCGAAGAATTAAATAAAGGCAAACAAACAAGCAATCATCTCAAGAAAAATTTAAAAAAGCCCGATTATATCGCCAAGGTGATGTTCGGACGAACAAACGGCACCACCTTCCAGCTTTGGACCAACCGATCACAGGTCGTTTTTTTAGTTGATGGAACGTTTTATGAACTGAATCAAAAACAGTCGAATTCTTTTCAGAGACAGTTAAAAGAAGCCATTCAAAAGAGCTAAAATGATCTTTGAGAGAAAACTTTGAATTGCGAGGATTTGTCTACATGCGAAGGGAGTCTCTTCATCAGAGACCCCCTTTTTTTATTTACTTTCTTCTGCTTGATACTTTTCTCTTAGCGCTCTTCTTAAAATTTTACCTGTTGTGTTTTTAGGAATATCATCTATGAAATGGATCGTTTGGGGCTGCTTATATTTTGCTAAATAGCGTGAACAATGTGTGATGATGTCTTCTTGATTGATGTGAGCATGTTTCTTAGGGGAAATGTAACAGACGACTGCCTCTCCCGTGTTCGGATCTGGCACACCGATGACAACGGCTTCTGCTACAGCTTCATGTTGATAGAGTACTTCTTCTACTTCTCTTGGATAAACATTATAACCGCCAACAAGAATCATATCCTTTTTCCGATCGACAATATAAATATATCCTTCTTCATCTCTTCTCGCCAAATCGCCAGTATACAGCCAGCCGTCTCTTAGTGCAGCTTCTGTATCTTCTGGCATTTGATAATAGCCTTTCATGATGTTTGGCCCTTTTGCTATCAGCTCTCCGACTTCATTTGGACCGACTTCTTCTCCTAGTTCATTCACAATTTTATTCTTCACATTCATAATGTCAGTCCCGACAGAACCTGGTTTTCTTTTTCCGTCAAGAGGATTGAATGCAGTCACTGGAGATGCCTCTGATAGCCCATAGCCCTCAAGGACCGTAACACCGAATTTTTTCTCAAAGCCATGGAGTAAGGCAACAGGCATTGAGGCACCACCTGATATACAGATCCTCACGGATGACATCGCTTCCTCATGCCCCTCCTGGCGGTACAAATAGTTATACATGGTGGGCACTCCAACAAATAGCGTTGGCTTCTCTTTTTCCATCATGCGCAAAAGCTCTGACGGGCTGAAATGCGGCAAGACATAAATCGTCGCACCATGAATCAACGGTGCATTCATACAGACTGTTAAACAAAATACATGGAACATTGGTAAAGCGGCAATAACCTTGTCCTTTTTATCAATCGATAAATACTCAGCGACATCTCTGGCATTTGAATAAAGGTTGAAATGAGTCAGCATGGCACCTTTTGGTTTTCCTGTCGTGCCAGATGTAAATAAAATAACAGCAGTATCATCTGGCTGAATGGAAGGATGTACGTTTTCATTCGCAGCACCTGACACAAGTTTTCCAAAGAAAACAAGTCGATCAGATACTTCCTTGAAGCTTGATCTGCACGCCGATTCATTTTCTGCACAAATAATGACTCTTTCAATGGACGGAAGCTGCTCATACACCTGCTCGTAAACTGGCAGAAGCTGTTCAGGCGCCACAATACCTTTCACATCGCCTGTGATGAGCATATATCCAATTTCACTAGGTGTATACGTTGGGTTAATAGGTACAACGACAAGCCCTGCCTTTAATGCGCCAAAAAAAGAAATGACAAAATGCGGTGAATTTCCTAAAATAAGCGCGATATGATCCCCAGCTTGAAACCCTTCGTTGACTAATCCATCTGCAAAACGCTCGATACTTGTCATCAGCTCTCGATAGGTCCACTTCTTTCCTTCAAAGATCAGTGCGATATTTTCTCCCTTCGTCATCGCCGTCTGCTGAAGATTTTTGATCAAATCCATTCTCCCACCCCTTACATGTCATCAATGAATGAATGACCATTCATTTTATGGCCGAACATTCCTCCTTTCTATTATAATAGACAATCGAAAAAATCCACAAGATCAAATGTAAATCGCTTTCATTTCCTTCAATCAAAAAAGCACTGCTATCTCTAGCCGTGCTTTCCCGCAATTAATAAATCAAATCAAGAAAATCCTCTTTTGATACGTTGCCGAAATAGTGGCGCATATCCATATCTTCTAAGACATCACTGATCGTTTTACGATCATATTGCTGTCCGATGAGCCGCTTCTCAATATCGGCAATATCCCCTACGCCAAAGAAATCACCAAAGATTTTGCAATCCTGGATCATCCCTTTTTTCACTTCTAATCGCAAATCAATGGAGCCTGCAGGGAATCTCTTAGAATGCTGCAAATTAAATTTCGGTGAACGGCCGTAGTTCCATTCCCATTTTTGATAGCGATCTCGAGAAATTTCGTGAATCTTTTCCCAATCCTTTTCAGTCAGGCGATATTGAGGCACGTCCCCATTTGTATCAAAAATGTAGCTTAAAAGAATTTTTCTAAATTCTTCTGTTGTCATTTTTTGATCCATCAGTTCACTAATATTGGCAACCCTGCTTCTAATCGATTTGATGCCTTTTGATTCAATTTTTTCTTTTTTCACATTTAAAGCCGAAACGACATGCTCAATTTCTGAATCAAATAGAAGTGTGCCATGACTGAAAATACGTCCTCTTGTTGCGAACTGGGCATTTCCAGAAATTTTGCGTCCATCTGCCATGATGTCATTTCTGCCGCTCAATTCAGCTTTAACGCCCAGCTTTTCAAGCGCTTTGATGACTGGCTCTGTGAACTTTTTAAAGTTATGGAAGCTGTCTCCATCATCTTTTGTGATAAAGCTGAAGTTTAAGTTCCCTTTGTCATGGTAAACTGCACCACCGCCGGATAAGCGGCGTACGACTTTGATTCCGTTGTCTTCCACATACTTTGTGTTGATTTCTTCTATTGTATTTTGGTTCTTTCCGATAATGATCGACGGCTGATTAATGTAAAACAGCAAATACGTTTCTTCTGGATCTAAATATTTTAAGCAATATTCTTCAATTGCCAAATTAATCATTGGATCATAATGTTGTTCGTTATCGATAAACAGCATCTCTATCTTCCTTCCTTGTTCCATCTAAGCCCTGAATGGGCAAGCTGTATACTGCCAGTATATAACGCCTGTGCTTCATTGACTAGGTCTTTATGACGGCCAAAATGGGGCAGATGGGTGATGATGAGTTCCCCAACATTTGCTTCCTTTGCAATCTTCCCTACTTCCGTACTGTTCATATGTCCAGCACCTGATCCATCTTGTCCAGCGTAAAAATTGCTTTCGGCAATGAGCAGATCTGCCCCCTTGCTAAATGGAATAAATGCCTCCTGATAGCTTGAGTCTGCTGTATACACGACCACAGCATCTTCTGCCTGAATTCTCATCGCATAGCATTCTGCTGGATGAACCGTTTTCAAAAAATCAATTTGAAAGGGTCCGAGTTGAATCCCTTCTTCCGGCTGATAAGGCTTTGCCTTTGTATGTACATCATCAGAAAGCCGTCCAAATGCTTCTTGATCACCAGTATGTCCATAGATCGGAAGCGGGCCGCTGCTTTTTCCTAAATGATATCCCACTAGCTTCGCATATTGGAGTGGTCCGATATCTGCAATATGATCGTGGTGATAATGAGAAAGGAGAACAGCATCTAGTTCTTCTATATCAATGTATTGCTGAAGCTTTGAAAGAACACCGCTTCCGCAGTCTATAAGTAGCCTGAAGCCATTTGATTCAAAAAGGTAGCCTGATGTCGCTTCACCAGCTGCCGGAAACCCTCCATAGCATCCAATTACGGTTAATTTCATCGTCATTTTTCCCTCCTTTTCTAAAAATCCCCTTCTTACAATATACCCATTTTTCATGAAAAAAGCATTCTTCCTGCCTATTGTTACAAAACAGATTGACAATTATTAATCTGTTATAATACAATAATAGCAACAAAACGTATAGGAGGATGACAAATGCTAGGAAAAATCACAGAGTTTTTTAGAAATTTGCCCTCAAAAAAATGCACAAAATGTGGAAATGATTTAATGGAACAGCACGAGTGTTATGGGAATGAATGTGAGGAATGCTCACAAGTAAGTTATCTTAAATAAGGAAATAAATTGAATAAAAAAGCACTTTTTTCCTCCTTCGTCAGTTGGAGTCAAAAGTGCTTTTTATTTTTTCTGAAAAATAGGTAAAAAGGTAAAACCCCTGTCACAAAAGGGTTTTTTAGTATTTTCATATGATGAGTTTTAGTTCTGAAGACACTTTTTATTGACTCGAAGCAATGAAGGGGGTTCTAAATGTCTATTTTTTCTAACAATTTTGTATTTTCTTAATATAATTTTATCGTGGACGAACCTCTTTAATTTTAGTTATACTTTAATTAATATATTAAAACTTAATATGATGGGAATATTCCTTTAATGAATATGTTAGGGAGGAAATCTATGAAAAAATTAAAATTTGGATTGGCTACTCAAATCCTAATCGGTCTTATTCTCGGTGTCGTTGTTGGGGCAATCTTTTTCGGTAACCCAGGTGTCGAGACATACTTAAAACCAATTGGAGACTTCTTCTTAAGACTCATCAAGATGATTGTCATACCAATTGTCGTATCCAGCTTAATTTTAGGTGTTGCAGGTGCGGGTGATGGTAAAAAAGTAGGGAAACTAGGTTTTAGAACCATTCTTTATTTTGAAATTATCACAACATTTGCGATTGTCCTTGGTCTTGTCCTTGCAAACTTTGTACAACCTGGTGCAGGCGTTGACTTTGGACATGCAGAAAAACAAGATATTAGCCAGTATGTTGAAACGGAAAAAGAGCAAAGCAGCAAATCAGTTGCTGATACGTTCCTTCATATCGTTCCAACGAACTTCTTCCAATCATTGGCGGAAGGTGATTTGCTTGCGATTATTTTCTTCACTGTGCTATTTGCACTTGGCGTTTCAGCGATTGGGGAACGCGGTAAACCAGTGCTCGCCTTCTTCGAGGGTGTATCACATGCCATGTTCCATGTCGTCAATGTTGTGATGAAAGCTGCACCATTTGGTGTATTTGCACTCATTGGTGTGACCGTATCAAAATTTGGTCTTGAATCTCTTATTTCATTAGGTAAGCTTGTAGGTCTTGTTTATTTTGCGCTCGCTCTCTTCCTTATCGTTGTATTCGGAATTATCGGAAAGATGATTGGCGTCAATATTTTCAGATTTCTTGCTTACATGAAAGACGAAATGCTTCTTGCCTTTAGTACATCCAGCTCTGAAACAGTTTTACCAAGAGTCATGGATAAAATGGAGCGCATCGGATGTCCAAAAGGCATTGTTTCGTTCGTTATCCCAATCGGTTATACATTTAATCTGGACGGCTCCGTCTTGTATCAAGCCATTGCTGCACTTTTCCTTGCACAGGTATATGGCATTGACCTTACGATCGTCCAGCAGCTTACACTAGTTCTTGTGCTGATGGTTACATCTAAAGGAATGGCTGCCGTTCCTGGTACTTCATTTGTTGTATTACTCGCGACATTAGGAACGATCGGTGTACCTGCTGAAGGTCTTGCATTTATTGCAGGTGTGGACCGTATCATGGATATGGCGCGGACAGTTGTAAACTTAACAGGAAATGCACTTGCAGCTGTTGTCATGTCTAAATGGGAAGGGCAGTATGACCCTGAAAAAGGACATCGTGTGATGACTGGACAAGAGGCACCTGAGCCAACACAGCTTTCAAGCTAATCAAAAAGAACCCCATCTATCAGGGGTTCTTTTTTTATGCTGTGATTAATGGTGATTGAACATAGTAGTAAAGGAGATCCGCTGTATGGATAAGTGAATCTTCATGTGTTCTTTCAAAAGCATGCGAGGAGTCTATACCAGGACCAATCAGTCCATGAATGATATCATGCCCTGCTCTAATGGCTGCTGATGCATCAGAGCCATAATAAGGGTAAATATCAAGGCGGTAATCAATGTTGTTCTCTTCTGCTAATGCAGCTAAATGCTTGCGTAATCCATAGTGATAAGGGCCGCTCGAATCCTTTACACAAATCGATACACTATATTCATCTGTTGATTGACCGTCACCGATCGCACCCATATCTACAGCTAGATATTCCACTGTTTCTTCTGGAATATTCGAGTTGCCGCCGTAGCCAATCTCTTCATTATTGGAAATTAAGAAATGCGTCGTATGCGGCAATGTGATCTTTTCCTTTTGAATCCGGTGGATGAGACGCAAAAGCAGCGCAACACTTGCCTTATCATCAAGATGTCTTGATTTAATAAACCCTGAAGACGTCACTTCCACTCTCGGATCAAATGAAATAAAGTCCCCTACTTGAATGCCAAGTGCTTTGATATCGTCTGCATTTTTCACCTTTTCATCGAGACGAATCTCCATATTTTCTTGATTTCGTTTCGCTTTTCCAGCATCCGCATAGACGTGTACGGATGTTTGATGCATAAGAATGGTCCCTGTGTATGTATGGCCTGATGCTGTTTCAATTTCACAATATTCGCCTTCAATTGAGTTATATTGAAAGCCTCCAATGAGTGCAAGACGAAGCCGTCCATTTGATTTAATTTCCTTAACCATCGCACCGAGCGTATCAACATGAGCTGTCAGCATGCGGTGTTCTTTGTCATCTGTCCCTTTGATGGTGGCAATTAATCCGCCTTTTCGATTTCGTTTTGTCTCAATATTCAAATCTTGTAAAAAACGTTCAACAAAGCCGATCACTTTTTCTGTATTGCCTGATGGACTTGGAATTGATACGAGCTTTTGAATCAGCTGAACGGTTTCGTTTACTTCAGTTGTCATTCGGCATTTCCTCCTTTGTCTGAAAGCAATTCCTTCCATGTATGCCTTTTTCAGCATCTCTTCTTAAAATATATCGCTTCAGGTTCGAGATGTCTAATTTCAAATGAAAAATCCTTCCTCTATAAAGAGAAAGGATTCCATAGATTAAGCTTCGTCCTGTTTCATTTTTCTTACGTTCCAAGCAAAGTATGCTGTTGTTGCTGCCATCATGATGATCGCAACTGTTCCAAGGATCGCTGCTTGGTGCCATAAATAGCTGTCATCACCGCTTGCAATGATCGTTCTAAATCCGTTGATGGTATACGTCATTGGAAGCAGACTATGAATGACTTGGAAGAATTTCGGCACAAGCTCAAGCGGGAATGTACCAGCACTTGCTGCGAGCTGAAGAACCAAGATAATAACGGCAATGAAGCGTCCTGGGTTCCCCATAGTTGTCGCCAGCAGCTGAATGATCGCTAAGAATGTCAGACTGACGATAATCGCAAAGAGATAGAAGCGCCAGAGGCTTTCCACCTCAAGACCAAGCCCAAAGATGAGCATGGAGCTTGCAATAACTGCTTGCAGGATACCGACAAAGAGGAGCACACTATATTTGCTGAAAAACCATTCAAACGCATTTCTAGGGCGTCCAGCAGGGTCTTTCATTGGGAATACAACAGTGAGCATGAGAGCCCCTACAAAGAGTCCCATCGATAAAATATAAGGTGTGAGCCCTGTACCATAATTATCGATCTTTTTCGCTGTATCATTTTCTGTTTTCACGGGACTGGCAATCATATTGTAATTGTCTTGACCCGCATCAATTTCTCCTGTTTCATCTGCGGCACTTTTTAATTTATCGGACAGCTTACCTGTACCGCTCTTTAAATCTCCCAATCCTTTATCGAGTGATTTTGAGCCTTCAGCAAGCTTAGATGTGTTGCTTTGGATATTCGTTGAACCACTTTCCAGCTTATTTAACGCTGCACTAAGCTGGCTTGAACCATTCGCAAGCTTATCTGCACCGCTTTTCGCTGTATCAAGCTTTCCATTTGCTGTTTGCAGACCATCTTGTAATTGGCCTTGACCTGTTTGGAGCTTCAGTGCACCTTGATACAATTTATTCGTACCTGATGTCATTTGATCAATTGCATTTTGTATCGCGACTGTAGACGTGTACAGCTGTTCCGTTTTCTTTGGCAGCTGTTTGACTTGCTGCAGCTGAGCTTTTGCAGAAGCAACCGCAGATTGAACCTCACTAGCATCAGGCAGTTCCTGCAAGGCCGCTAAGCTTTGTTCAAGTCCAGACAGATCAGGCAGTTCGATTTTAGGCAGACTGTCAAGCTGATCCATTGCCGCCTTTTTCTCTTCATCTGTCATTGAGCTGTTTTGGATGATGCTTTTTACTTTAGCATCTCGATTCGATAACGCTTCTTTTAATGAAGCCAGTTTTGTACTAAACGTTTTTGCGTCTTTTTTCACCTGATCAAGTTTAGGCGCCATCTTTTCAAGATTCGCTAATTCTGGTGACGACAAGACTTTTTCTACTGCTTCAATTTTTTCTGAAAAAGATTGTGCTTTGTTGTTTAGTTGCTCAATACCCGCTGTAAATTGCGGCATTTTAGAAGCGAGCTGCTGATGACCTTCGCGGCTTGTGTTTAGCCCTTCAGTCAATGTATCAATCCCTGTACCAAGCTCTCCAAATTTCTGATCGATGGTTTGATAGCCTGTTAAGAGCTGGCCAAGACCGCTGTCAAGAGATTGTATCCCTGTGTTCAGTTCACCCATTTTACCAGCAAACTGATGAACACCTTCGCTATAGGTTAACGTTCCTTCAGCCAATTTTGCTAGATTTTCTTTTAACTTGTTACTGCCATCTTTTGCATCTTTTGTTCCGTCATCAATTTTCTTCGCACCATCGCTTGCTTGATCTAAGCCTTTTGCAATCGTTTTGAAGTTATCAAAAATGACCTCTGCGTAATTTTTTGTGACTTCCTTTGAAACCGAATCTTTTAATTTGATAATGGCATTATTCGCAATTTGTGACGCCGCATAGTTGGCGCCTGGATTCGTATAATATTTCAGATTCGATTTTTTCGGATGTTTATCAAGGACTGTACTTGCATTTTTCGAGAAATCCTTTGGTATTTCCACGACGAGATAATAATCCTCGTTATTTAATCCCTTCAAGGCTTTTTCTTCACTATCGACAAAGTTCCATTTGAAATTATCATTTTTCTTTAATTCCTTCACTAAATCATCGCCGACATGCAGTGTTTTTCCGTCATAATGACTGCCTTCGTCCAAGTTGACAACTGCTACAGGCAATTGATCAACTGTACCATATGGATCCCAGTACGCTTTTAAAAACACGCCGCTGTAAATCAGCGGAATAAATAAGACAGCGAAAATCGGGATCAGTAGTTTTTTGCTCGTCACAATGTCTTTCCATTGATTCCGAATTAAATTCATTGCTGTTTTCCTCCCATAGATGAATGACTAAATTTAGAATTTGGTCATTTGAACTTAAAAAAAATTATCTTGCTGCTAAAAGTCCTTTGAGTACATAAAGCTCCAGCGACTCGGCCACCTCTTCTTTTGTTAAAGGCTCGTATCGCTTTTCCCAATCAAAAATAAGTGCAATATATAGTTTCACCATCACAAATGCAGTCAATTCAGGATCACATGGCTTAATATCGCCTTTATCAATCGCTTCTTTTACTTTCGTTTTAATATAGCGAATGATCATTTGCTCCATCTTCTCAATCATTTCCTTGACCGCTGACGTGCCAAGCTTCGCATTTTCCTGAAAGATTTTGATTGTGAGCTGGTGATTTTTTCGAAATTCCAATATTGCAAAGAGTGCTAAATGAAGGTTTTCAGAGAAACTTTTCTCCTCATCCATTGCTTCATCCGCAATTTTCCTCATCTCACTTAAAAGGGATGTAAAAATTTCATCGAACAGCTCTTCTTTGTTTTTGAAAAAGGTATAAATGGTTCCTTTTCCGACGTTGGCAAGCTTCGCCACAAGGTCCATTGTGGTGGCTTTATACCCGAATTGAGTAAATGCCTTCGTAGCCCCGTCTAAAATCATTTGTCTCCTATCAACACTCATGATCTCACTCCCAAAATGACTATTTGAACGTTTTGGTCATTAAGTACAGAAAGTAATATACCATATCCTTTTCTCCAGATGCAACAACTTTGTTCACTTTTATGATTCACAACTCTTTTTGAATTATTCGAGCATGAAAAACTCCCTTTCCTTGATAGAAAAGGGAGTTAGTTTTATGAAAATAGATAAGATACAGCCTCTGAAATGGCAGCTTTTCCTTGATCAATACAATCAGGGATTCCGACACCTTCAAAAGCAGCACCTGTGATATAAACACCAGGATATGATTGCTTAAACGTTTCTCGCATGTTCGAAATGGCTTTTTGATGACCGACGTGATATTGCGGCATGCTCGTCTTCCAGCGAGTCACTGTCGTCAGTTCTGGATCTGCTTTAATATCCATAATTTTCTTTAAATCTTCCAGCACAATGCTGACGATTTGATGGTCTGACTGTTCGACAATTGATTCGTCGCCAGCCTTCCCTACATAAGCACGCAATAGCGTTTTTCCTTTAGGAGCTGTATGCGGCCATTTTTTGTTCGTCCACGTACAGGCTGTAATAGAGAAATCACTGTTTCTTGAGATGACAAAACCAGTACCGTCATATTCATTATGAACATCCTCTTCTTTAAAACCGAGTGCAACCGTTGCAACAGAAGTAGATGTCATATCATGCAAGTACTCAAGCCCCGCTTCTTTTGGAAACATGGAATAGATTGATTGATGCGGAGTTGTCACAATGGCTGAATCAGCAAAAAGCGTTTGACCGCTGTCTAACTGCACACCGTAGCCCCCATCTGTTTTTTCAATCTGCTTCACTTTTGTCCCTTTATAAATCGTTGTCAGCTTAAGCTTGCTTTCTACTGCTTCAACAAGCGCTTGAAGTCCTTGATTGATCGTTTGGAACTGCCCTTGTTTTTTCGCTGTCACTTGCTGCGCTTTCGCATGCTGCTGTGATTTTTTCATCCCAAGAATCAAACTGCGATGCTTTTGTTCTGTTTGATAAAACTGCGGGAAGGTGGACATTAAGCTGAGACGGTCAATGTCACCTGCATAAATGCCTGATAGAAGAGGTTCGATTAAATTCTCAACTACTTCATCACCGACACGTCTTCTAAAAAATTCACCGAGCGACTGATCTTCTGTTTGCTTGCTTTTTGGCAAGACGAAATCCATTGCCGCTCTCGCTTTTCCTGCAACTGAAAAAAGACCGGTTGTGATGAATGGGCTGATTTGAGTTGGAATACCCATGACAGCGCCTTTTGGCATCGGGTGAAGGGTTTCATTGACTAGTACATACGCCTGCCCTGTTTCATTATTGACGAGCTGATCTGCGAGACCCACATCCTTCGCCAGCTGCGGTCCACTGACCTTTCTTTCTAAAAATGAATCAGGCCCACGTTCAATGATGTAGCCGTCTTTATATAATGTTTGGATTTTTCCACCTAGCCTAGGGCTCGCTTCAATAAGAGATATTTGAATGGGAAGACCTTTTTCTTCGACTTCCTTTTCCAAATAGAAGGCGGCGGCTAAACCAGTGATGCCACCGCCAATGATGACAAGGTGTTTTTGATTGTCATGCATAGGATCGCCTTCTTTTATATAATTACTTGCTTTCGTCAAGCTTCTTTAATACGACAGTTGCGAGGGCATCAATAAATGCTGGTTTCGCATTTGGCATTTCTGGTCGATAGTAGGCTGCACCGATTTCATCTGTCACGACTTTACATTCATAATCGTTGTCGTATAACACTTCAAGATGGTCAGCGACAAACCCAACAGGCACATATACGAACGTTTTATAGCCTTTTTGTTCGAATAGGTCCCGTGTTAAGTCTTGAACGTCTGGTCCAAGCCATGGATCAGGCGTGTTGCCTTCGCTTTGCCAGCCAATTTCATAATGTTCAATTCCTGCACCTTCTGCAATCATTTTGGCAGATTGTGCGAGCTGATCAGGATATGGATCTCCTGCTGCAATAATCTTTTCAGGAAGGCTGTGTGCAGACACAATGAGTACGGCTGATTCTCTTTCCTCTTCACTCATTGATGCATACGTATCCTTCACTTGTTTCACCCAATAGTCCACAAACTTCGGCTCATCGTACCAGCTTTCCACAGACGTAATCTTCAGATTGCCAAGCTTGTCTGCCTCATCTTGTGCACGCTTGTTATACGATTTCACGCTAAAGGTTGAAAAATGCGGCGCAAGAACAATACTCACTGCTTCTGTGATGCCGTCCTTGTGCATCTCTGCAACTGCATCCTCAATGAACGGCTCAATATGCTTTAAGCCAATGTAGACATGAAATTCAATGTCGTCTTGGATGTCGTTCAAATGATCACACAAACCATTTGCCTGCTGTTCGGTAATTTTTGATAAAGGAGAAATACCGCCGATTGCCTTGTAGCGATCCTTCAAATCTTGCAGCATCTCTGGCTCCGGCTTTCTGCCTCTACGGATATGTGTATAATAACGCTCAATATCTTCTTCTTTATATGGGGTGCCATATGCCATGACAAGAAGTCCCATTTTCTTTTTCTCCACAACCAACACTCCTTCAGATCATTTGAAATAGTTTAGATGGATGATTTTTTATGTTTCGCTGAATAATCGTGAATAAAATCTGTCAGCTTCTTTAACGTATCTGGTGAAACATCTGGAAATACCCCATGACCTAAGTTAAAGATAAAGTGATCTGATTTCATTCCTTGATCTAAAATATCTTTTGCTCTCTCTTCAATGACTTCCCAAGGAGCAAGTAAAATAGTTGGATCAAGGTTCCCCTGTAACGTTTTTGTGAGCCCTTCTTTTCTTGCTTCGTCTACACTCATACGCCAATCCAGTCCAACCACATCAAGCGGCAGGTCATGCCAATCTTTCGCTAAATGGCTTGCACCAACTCCATACATGATCATCGGGACGTTTTCAGACTTCAGCTCTGTGAAAATTCGCTGCATGACAGGCTTAATGAATGTCCGGTAATCTGCTGCATTTAAAGCACCAACCCATGAGTCGAAAATTTGAAATGCGCTGCCCCCGGCTTTTACCTGCGCACGTATGTACGTGATCGTCATATCAGCTAACTTGTTCATGAGCAGCATCCACGCCTCAGGATCACTGTACATCAGCGCCTTTGTTTTATGATAATTTTTAGATGGACCGCCTTCAATCATATAGCTTGCCATCGTAAATGGTGCGCCAGCAAAACCGATAAGCGGAACATTCAGCTGCTCCTTCGTTAAAAGCTGAATGGTATCAAGCACATATGGCAGGTCTTCTTCAGGATGAAGTTCCCCAAGACGTTCAATATCTGCTTTAGATCGAATCGGTGCATCAATCACAGGTCCAATTCCATTTTTAATTTCTACGTCCACTCCAATAGCCGGAAGCGGGGTCATAATATCTTTATATAAAATAGCGGCATCTACACCATATTGTTCTACAGGAAGTCTTGTTACATAAGCACATAACTCTGGCTGATGCGTAATTTCAAATAGCCCGTATTTTTCTTTAAGGGCACGATATTCAGGCTGTGAGCGTCCTGCCTGTCTCATATACCACACTGGTACATGGTCTGTTTTTTCCCCTTTACACGCCTTTAAGAACGTGTCATTAAAAACCTTCGTTTTTCCCATTACCTTTCATTCCACCTTTCGCCTTATACTCTCTTTTTGTACAAGGCTCAAACCTGCTTTTACTATACCGTTTTTTCAAGGCACGGTATACTAAAGCGGCTCAATGTTCAAAAAATCGCCGAATATTAACGTCCAAAAGCCTCTGGCTTGACATATGGACTGCCTTCTCCTTCTTCTTGCGTTTGGGTATTATATGGAACAACCTTATACTCTGCATTTGAAAATACATTGGCATACGGCATTGTATAGCTGTCCACGCCTGTCACTGTGTCGATCAGCGTCTCGCTTCCATTTCTCTTTTCATAGATGCGGTATTCAATGCGTTTATCCTCCTGATTGTCCCAAGACAGCTCTAATGTAAACAAGCCTTTGATTTTAAACGCATAGCGGGCTTCAAATCCTGATAATCCCTCTAAATGGATGGGCGACTCGAGCTCTTTAATCCCCTCTGGTTTTTCAAACGTTTCATTGGTGATTTGAGCTGCTGTTAAAATATCTTTAAACAGCTGCACAGGGTATTGACTGCCTCCAGTTAAATAGTGGCTGTTATCGGTTTTGTCATACCCCATCCAAATTGCACCCGTTGTACTAGGCGTATAGCCGGCAAACCAAGCATCCTTTGTTGCACCTTTCACACCTGAATATGTGGTCGTACCTGTCTTACCTGCTAAATCTCCAGCGTATGAACCGCTCTGGGCTGTTCCGCCCTTGACGACTTGCTGAAGCATTCTTGTCATATTCCAAGCATTTTGCACACTAAATACTCGTTCTTGCTGACTACGATTCTTTTCTACAGTTTCTCCTTCATCATTGGTGATTTTTTGAATAAAGAAAGGCTTTTTATATACGCCTTCATTTGCAAATGTATGAAAGGCTCCAGCGATCTGTAATGGAGAAACTCCTTTTTCTAAACCGCCAAGCGCAATAGCTAAGCCTTTATCCGAGATATCTATCCCCATTTTCTCGAGATATGATTTCGACATATCAATGCCCAGCTGGCTTAATGTCCACACAGCAGCGGTATTTTTACTTTTCATGAGGGCTTCCACCATTGTGACCCTGCCTTCATACTGCCCATCGTAATTCTTAGGTGAATAGCCGTCATAGCTTTTTTCTTTGTCTTCAAGCAGTGAATAAGGTCTGAATTTTTTCTCCTGCATTGCCGGACCGTAGACTGCGATCGGCTTAAAAACAGATCCCGGCTGCCTAACAGCTGTCACCCTGTTGTAGCCTCTTGCCTGATATTCTCGTCCACCGATGGCTGCTTTCACTCCACCAGACTCGTTATCAATGAATACGGCGCTGCCTTCCGGAGAACCGCTTTTTCCCGGGAAATAACGGTTGTTCTTCATCGCATCATAAGCGGTTTTTTGCAGATTCATATCAATCGGAACTGTAATGGTATAGCCGCCTTGAAGCAATTGTTCATGCGAAATGGCATACTCTGATTCTGCTTCTTTAATAATGAGATCAACATAGCTGTCCACCCAAGGCGTTTCTGATTTCTTTTTTAAATGAATGCCTAGTGTTCTCCCTTTTGCTTCTACTGTTTCTGTTGAAGACAAATATCCTTGTTCGTTCATTAAATTCAGGATGGTGTCCCGCCTCTGTTTATTTTTATCAGGGTGTAAAACAGGCGAGTAAGAAGATGGTGCCTTTGGCATCGCAGCGAGTGTGGCACCTTCGCTGACCGTTAAATCTTTCACATCCTTACTAAAATAATAATTGGCTGCTGCCTGAATACCATAAACACCATGGCCAAAGTAAAGCTGATTCAAATACATCTCTAGCAGCTTATCCTTTGAATAATCTCTCTCTAAATTAATGGCAATAATGACTTCTTTCGTTTTTCGAAGAAAGGTTTTGTCATTTGTGAGAAAAATATTTTTTGCGAGCTGCTGGGTAATTGTACTGCCGCCCTCTACCTTCCCTCCTGCTAATATATCTCGATAAACCGCCCTTGAAATAGACTGTGCATCAATTCCGTGATGCTCATAAAAACGCTTGTCCTCGACAGCCACAAAAGCTTTTGCTACTTTATCAGGCACCTCTTTTAATGACACAGGGTCCCGATTTTCTGAATACATGCTTGTGAGTTCTTTTCCATTCTGATCAATGATTTTGGAGGAAGCGTGAAAAACAAGCTTCTTTTCATCTATGACATAATGTCCTAAAAATAAAATCGTCAGATAGCCAATGAATGAGAGTACGATTGTACTTCCTGCAATGACTAATGGAATGATTATCTTCTTTTTCTTCAAATTAGGTCACCTCATTCCTTTATACGGATAGTATGGGATGTATTGCTTCATAATATGTTTTATGGATTGACTGCCAAAGAATTATATATCATTCTTTTGTTATACTATCAAGCAGGAGGCGGTTTAGATGAATTTCTATATTACATATGGAACAGCAGATTTTTTGCATAAAATCGCAAAGAAACACCATCTGGAAAATCTGCTTTATATGGTCGGAAAAGAACAAGCAGCTCTTTTTCATGAAACGGAGGGTGAGACTGTATTTAAAGCCCCTCATGCCTATGATGTGATTTATGCGAAAGGCGAGCTTGTCCAATCTGGTTTCGTCACCTTGAATCATATCCCTGTTAAGCTTGAAAGCAGAGCACTGTTTGAATCCACCTTTCAGAAAAAAACGAACATCTCAGAACATCAGCGCGGCTTCCAGGCTATTCGCGTTTTAAGACCTAAAAAAGATGAAGAAGTTTATTTGATTTTGACACTTTGGGAATCAGAGGACTTATTTCAAGACTTTCAAGAATCAGAAGCATTCTTTCAGCCACACGAGGATACAGGCTCCATTTTCTCTCGTCCAGCTTACCTCACATCCTACCATGCCGTCACAGACAATTAAGGAAGTGCTGCTCTCAGCACTTCTTTTTTTCATTAAAAAAAGCCCAGTCGCCTGGGCTCTTCATTTTATGAACTTGATTTCAGCTCGTACCGATGAATGATCGGCTGAAGCACATAGAAATTCAGCAATATCCACCCTAATAAGACCGGCCACTTCAACATAGGTGAAGCACCTTTCAATTGAATCAGCAGCACCAATAGTGGAATCAAGCAGATCATAAAAAAACTCATTTTTGAGACAAAGGTTTCTTTGATTTGATGCCGGCAGCTTGGACACATCATCATTTTCGTATGTGATAAATGAAATTTTTCGACGAAAGAAAATGTTTTTGAACAATTTGGACAGCTTCCCAACGCTACTCCTCCCTTTCCCTGCTTCATATCAACTTCGACTTTTATGTAAAATGACCTTTGGATACTGACCACGAAATCCTCTTCTGTTGAAAGATTCTAACAATTACCATACAATCAGTAAAAGAGCATGAAGGAGGTTTTCGATTCAATGACAATATCCACTTTACAAAAAAGCATCAATGAACGTCTTGATGAACATTATGAGGAAATGGTTGAAATTAGACGCCATCTCCATATGAATCCTGAACTTTCTTTTCAGGAAGAAGAAACAGCCGCTTTCATCGCCAGCTACTATGATACATTACAAATACCTACGCGCACCAAGGTGGGCGGTCATGGCGTACTCGCTTTTATTGAAGGAGCTTCTCCGGGACCAACCATTGCCCTCAGAGCTGATTTTGATGCACTTCCCATCCACGATGAAAAAGATGTACCTTACAAATCAACAAAGCCTGGTGTGATGCATGCATGCGGTCACGATGGGCATACTGCGACACTTCTTGTATTAGCAAAAGTCTTGCATACGCATCGTGATCAATTAAAAGGAAAGATCGTCCTCATTCATCAGCATGCCGAGGAATATGCTCCCGGCGGTGCAAAACCGATGATTGAAGACGGCTGTTTAGACGGGGTCGATGTGATATTTGGTACGCACCTTTGGTCTTCAGAGCCTTGTGGCACGATTCTTTATAAAAGCGGGAACTTTATGGCAGCGGCCGATCGTTTCTCCATTCAAATCCAAGGGAAAGGCGGACATGGCGCCCAGCCTCATTTAACAAAAGATGCCGTACTCATCGGTTCACAAATCGTCGCAAACCTGCAGCAAGTCGTTGCACGTAAAGTCAATCCAATTGATTCTGCTGTTGTTTCTGTTGGAGGTTTTGTAGCAGAGAATGCCTTTAACGTTATTGCAGATTCAGCTGTTTTAACGGGTACAGCACGATCCTTTGAAGAAAGTGCACGGCATATTATCGAACGAGAAATTGAACAGGTGGTAAAAGGGGTATGCCAGATGCATGATGCTGCCTACACATATGAATACGTAAGAGGATACCCTGCTGTCAAAAACCATCCGAAGCCGACTGAATATATTGCTGGCATCGCAAACCAGACAGAAGGTGTCACAGAAGTAAAAGAAGCGGAAACCCAAATGGGCGGAGAAGACTTTGCTTACTACCTTCAGCATGTCCCTGGTACCTTCTTCTACACAGGCGCCATGCCGGAAAACAGCAAAGACGTCTATCCACATCATCATCCAAAGTTTGATATCAACGAAAAAGCAATGCCTATCGCAGCAAAGGTTCTCGCTAACGCCGTTCTTTCCTACAATGAATAAAAAAAAGCCGCTGTCATCAGCGGTTTCAGCGTGTAGACATACCCTCGCATTCGGTGTCAGGTCTGCGCTCCGGTGCTCACGAATGTCAAATTCGCTCCGCTCCGCTGCTCGTCCTTCCTAGACTGCAAAGGTTTTCTATCACGCTGTGCTGAAAAGAAGACAAAGGGCTAAAATAAAGATTATTTTAGCCCTTTGTCAACAATCTGAAGCCGCTGTCATCAGCGGCTTTTCTATTTCATTTCTTTCAATATTCGCAAGTGAAACACATGGCGTGCAACCTCTCCGAGCTGTCCTGTCAGCTGATGATTTGCCACCCCGCCAACAGCGGCTCCGACGACCGGCATTAATTGAAACAGCTTTACAAGATCAATATAATCTCGATACTCCTGCTGAAAGCTGTACCAATCCATTTCCTCGCGGCTCGTTTCCCAATCATCTATGATCTTCATCATTTTTTGACGATGGGCACTGCTGGAAAAGGCGAGCTGAAATATACAGAGCAAAAAGAGTCTTTCCTCCTTTTGAGATAAATCAAAGCCATAAATACACGCCAACTCATAAAGGCATTTCATCTTTATGCTCAGCAGCAGGGGAAAGTCTGCCATTCCGAGGAATAAACCGCCTGCACCTGTTCCAACCCCTTCGATAGCAGCCGCCTTTTGGTAATACTTCACTTTATCCTTTGCCAGTTCATTTCGTTCTACAATAGATAATTGTTCATCAATCACTGAAAATGAAGTAAAGTGTGATCCTGATACGGTGGATTCAACCATTGTTTTGACTGCACTTGTGATGACTTGATGAAACCTGGCAGGAATTCGGCGGTTCACCTGCTGCTGAACTCCTTTTGAAAACCGTTCGATCTTTGAAGGTTTTCTTAAAAAACGTGTTTGAAAAAGAATGGCTTCTTCATACAACTCCCGTTCAGCTGCATTCATCCGGTCCCCTCCTTGATGTCATCATACGCTCGCTGTAATTCCACTTATCTCATCTTTTTTAACCTGCTTTGTACGTAAGGCTTAAAGAGGGCAAGCACAAACGCTACAGAAATGAGAAAGGCAAGTCCGCTTCCCTGCCAGCCTCCTGCTGGAAGTACCGCACAGCTCAGCAATATCGCTTGGATGATGAGCACATTACGGACGAGAACAAAAAAGCTTCGATCCTTTTCTTTTTGAGAAACTGGATAAAGTGCCTGTAATGAAAGATGAGCAAAGTGCTTCGTTAACGGCACAAGCTGTACACCTGTGATAAATACTGTGAACAAGACTAGTAACGCACCCACCCAGCCTGCTGCACCTGTATACAAAATAATCAGGACAAACACGGCCGTTAATCTAAACACCAGACCAAAATAGTCATTTGAGCGTACAAACGCCCTCACATACATATAAGAAAAAGTTTTACGCTGATCATAAGGAACAAACTTCAACATCCAGTCCATGTATGCTCTTCTTTTCACCTGTTTCTTTAAGTGAGGCACATCTGTAAATAAGTTTGCCAAACGATAAAAGCGCTGCTTCCGTTTTAATTCATCAGAAATATGCAGTTCCCATTGAAAGGGCTGTTTTTTCACTGCATTTGTTAAGTAGACGAGATAGACACCGTAGATAAGATAAAAAACGATTGCAATCACATAGGCTGCCTGTAAAATGGTGTAGATCAACATCATATTTAATAGAAAACGAAGGGCTGCATCGAGCCATCTCACGTGTTTTCCTTGAAAATAAGTCATTCTCCATTGAATGGCTGTATTCAGGCCCTTTATTAAGATCATTTGCGCCAATATTAGCACATACTCCGTGATGCCTCCTGAAGACACCGCCGAATAAAGCGGAAGTGCGACAATGGATACAGCAATGAGAGGAAACAGCTGAGAAATGAAGCTAAAGTTAAACGCTTGTTTTAAGTAAGGCTCCATCTTCCCTTCCAAAGGAAGCAAAAACACGAGATCGGCTTCTTTAATCAACGTACGTACGTATGAGCTTGTAAGTACCAATGAGAAAACAACTGCCATCACCCAGTAGGATGGGAAGTGAACCGGAATATGTTTGAGCCAGCTGCTGTACCAGCTTGCTCCGCCTGCAAGGAAAAAAATGAGCACAATGACAAGATGATCGTTGAACATGTATTTTAAGTATTTTCTTGTTTCTTGTATGTGTTCCTCTAATCTTGATTTCCAAATAGTAAGCGTTGTTTTACTCATAGCTTTCTTCCTTTGTTAATTCCAAATAAAGATCATCGAGTGTCGCATCTCTCATATCGAACTGTTCTCTCAGCTCTGCCAGTGTTCCTTTCGCTCTGATTTCCCCTTCGTGCAAAATAATGAAGGAATCACAATAGCGCTCAGCTGTCGCTAAAATATGCGTTGACATCAGGACACTAGCGCCGCTTTTCTTCGCTGCATTCATCCGTTCAAGCAGTGCATTGATTGCAAGCGGATCAAGCCCTAAAAACGGTTCATCGATGATATACAGCTCTGGTTCCACAAGGAATGCACACATAATCATGACCTTCTGCTTCATTCCTTTTGAAAAATGAGCAGGGAACCATTTCAGCCTTTTCTCCATTCGAAATTCTTTCAGCAATGATGGCAGGCGTTCGTCTAATTGTTCCTTTGATAGACCGTAAGCCATCGCTGTCAGCTCTAAATGCTCTTTTAACGTTAATTCTTCATATAAAACAGGTGTTTCAGGAATAAATGTAAATTGTGAACGATACGCCTCTTGGTCGTCTTGAAGAGTTCGTCCATTCAATTCAATGACACCTTTATGCGGTTTCATGAGCCCGATAATATGGCGGATGGTTGTACTTTTCCCCGCCCCGTTTAAGCCAATGAGACCGACGATTTGATTTCTTTCTAATTCAAATGAAATATTTTTTAGAACGGGATTCTTCGTATATCCGCCCGTTACATCTTTTACAGTGAGAAGGGACATGAATTCGTTCCTTTCTTTCTTTTTTCCTTTATAGTAACAAAAACGAATGATAATTTGAAATGTTTACCTATAGACGAGTCATGAATATAAAATAGGCGCTTTGGTCATCATAATGTATGTAGAAGAAATGAACTTGATGACCAATAAGTAAATGAGGTGTTTGTTAAAGGCAAAGAACCGCATGACAAGTTGGTTTTTCATCTAAAAACCTTAGCTTCTGTTTTGCTTCACTGATTCTTGATTTTTGTGTCCTATACAATATGTATACGACAAACCAAAACGTCAAATGAGGTGTTTACGGCAGAAATAGCAGGCACATGAATTCTTTATTTCAGTAAATAGAGAATTCAAAAGGCATTCGAATGAAAGCATCAGCATTTCTTCTGCAGGAGCAGGATGAGCGACCAAAGGAGTTCGCTTGTCCTGTTTTCTTTTTTGCTTCTTTTTGTGATACGATAAAGGAAAAATAATGAGGAGTGACATGGCGTGAGCGACTGCATTTTTTGCAAGATCATTGATGGAGACATTCCATGTGCAAAAGTATATGAAGACGAGCATGTATTGGCTTTTCTTGATATCAGCCAAGTAACAAAAGGACATACCCTTGTAATCCCGAAAATACATAAAGAAAACATCTATGAGATGACACCAGAAGTGTCTAACCACTACTTCCAAGCGATTCCGAAAATTGCAAGGGCGATCAAACAGGAGTTTGAACCAATTGGGTTAAACCTCCTGAACAACAACGGTGAAAAAGCCGGTCAATCGGTGTTCCATTACCATATGCATATCATTCCGCGCTACGGAAAAGGCGATGGCTTTGGTGCCGTATGGAAATCACACCAAGATCAATACACGTCAGAGGATTTAAAAGACATTTCTTCTGCCATCCACACGCGGCTTACTTCATCTTAACAGATGAGGTTCAGCGTGTAGACAAACCCTCGCATTCGTTGTCAGCTCTGCGCGCTGGTGCTCACGAATGTCAAATTCGCTCCGCTCCAGTGCTCGAGCTTCCTAGACTTCAAAGGTTTTCTTTCACGCTGAAAAGAAGACAAAGAGCTAAAATAAAGATCATTTTAGCCCTTTGTCAACAATCTGTACCTCATCTTAACAGATGAGGTTTTTCTTATTTTTGCCCCTTTTCATTGCTTCCATCTCCCTAATAGTAAGATATTTTGAACGATTCAAATTTTTTGTCCAAATGCTTCAAATTTGTGATAGGATGGTTTTATCTTTTGATCCATTAACGCGAGAAATAGGGAGAGATTGTGATGAAGCGAACGACAAATTTTAATGCTGGTCCAGCGGCACTGCCGCTAGAAGTGCTTCAAAAAGCACAGGAAGAACTTGTTGATTTTAAACAAACTGGGATGTCTGTGATGGAGCTTTCTCATCGCAGCGGTGAATATGAAGAAGTCCACAATAAAGCAAAAGCGCTTTTGGTGGAACTGATGGACATTCCAGAAGATTATGAAGTCCTCTTTTTACAAGGCGGAGCTAGTCTTCAATTTGCGATGATTCCTATGAACTTCTTACATGAAGGCGAAACAGCTCATTTCATTCAAACAGGCGCTTGGTCAGAAAAAGCATTGTCAGAAGCAAAAGGGTTTGGTCAGACATCTGTGCTTGCTTCAAGTGAAGATGACAACTACTCGTATATTCCAGAAGTAGATACTTCTGGTTTAACAGATGGTGCTTACTTGCACATCACATCGAACAATACGATCTTCGGCACTCAGTGGAAAACGTTCCCGCACACGTCACTGCCGCTCATTGCGGATATGTCCAGTGATATTCTCAGCAAAAAAATAGACGTTTCTTCATTTGATCTCATCTATGCTGGGGCACAAAAAAACCTAGGGCCTTCAGGTATCACGATTGTGATTGCGCGCAAACGTTTATTAGAGAAAGAGAAAAGCAGCACGCCGAAAATATTAAAATATTCAACACACGCAAAAGCCAATTCTCTTTATCATACACCACCGACTTTTGCGATTTATATGCTGTCACTTGTCCTTGAGCATGTCAAACAAGCTGGCGGTGTAGAAGCAGCGGAAAAACGCAATGAACAAAAAGCAGGCATTCTCTATGATACCATTGATCAAAGCGGCGGTTTTTATCAAGGACATGCGCGCGCTGACAGCCGTTCACATATGAATGTCACCTTTACTCTTCGCGATGATGCACTTACTTCTTCCTTTGTGGAAAAAGCAAAGCAAGAGCAAATGGTTGGACTTGCCGGCCACCGTTCTGTCGGTGGATGCAGAGCATCTATTTACAATGCGGTCTCAATTGAAGACTGCCAAAAGCTTGCGGACTTTATGAAAAAGTTCCAGCAAGAAAATGAGTAAAAAGGCTTTTCTATAAGGAAATAAATTTGTTATAATAACGAGAAATATAAAGTCATGACTCTTGCAATAAATGATGAGCCATATTATTGGAGAGTCCTATAAGAGCTTAGCAGAGGAGAGCATAGAAATGAAAACAAAAGAATTAGTGATTATGTCATTGCTTGCAGCAATGGGAGCTGTCTTGCATACGATTTTCCCGCCCATCTTTTTCGGAATGAAACCTGATATGATGCTGGTCATGATGTTTTTAAGCATCATCCTTTTCCCAAAGGTACAGCATGTTGTCGTGATTGCGCTAGTGACTGGTGTCATTTCTGCATTAACAACGGGATTCCCAGGCGGACAAATTCCGAATATGATTGATAAGCCAGTGACAGCCTTTATCTTCTTAGCCCTTTTCTTATCTTGCTTGAAGATAAAGAACAAAGTGGTGCTGACCGCTGTATTAACTGCGATTGGAACCATCGTATCCGGCGTGATTTTCTTATCTGCCGCTTTACTGATCACTGGACTGCCAGCTGCATTACCGGCACTTCTTGTGGGTGTTGTCCTGCCAGCAGCCGTGATTAATACCATCGCTATGGTATTTGTCTTCCCAATTGCTCAGTCCATTCTGAGACGTGCAAGAATGATAGAAGTTGCTTAACGAATAACCGAACCTCTTCATGATAGATGAAGAGGTTTCAGATTGTTGACAAAGGGCTAAAATGATCTTGATTTTAGCCCTTTGTCTTCTTTTCAGCGTGATAGAAAACCTTTGAAGTCTAGGAAGGACGAGTACTGGCGCGGAGCGAATTTGATATTCGTGAGCACCAGCACGCAGGACTGACAAAGAATGCGAGGGTTTGTCTACACGCTGGAACCTCTTCATGATAGATGAAGAGGTTTTTTTCATGCTTTTATAAAAGAAAAAGGGTCAGCAGCAAAATGAGGAGCGAAATTCCTGCACCAGCCGCACACACAAGTGCTTTTTGCTTTAAAACATGTTTTGGCGGATAAGACCCTGCATACCCAAGCTGTCTTGCATAATGAATAGAACCACCTGTAAAAACGATGACGATACACATAAAAACGAACAGAAAGACAGACAACCTTCTCCCCTCCCTTTTCTTCAAAAGTATGCTAAAATAAAGCAAGCTATGTATGGAAGTTCAATGAAGCTGATCGTCAGCTCAGAGAGAACATGCGAATGTGTAAAATTTGACTAGAGGTGATTTGAATGGCTAGTGGACGTTCTTTATTAACAGGATTATTTGTAGGCGGTCTCCTCGGAGGTGCGGCAGTGCTCCTGACGACTCCCTCTTCTGGCAGAGATGTGCGCGGAAAAGTGAAAGACGGCTATGACAAATTCGAAGATACGCTGACAAAATTAAAAAGAGATGGACAAGCTTTAAAAGAGCAAATTGTGGAAACAGCAAAAGAAAGCGCAGAGGTAATTAAAGAAGTCGGGTCTGAATTGCAAACATCGATTCAGCAATGGCGCGAAGAAATCAAACCTCATCAGCAGGACTTACAAAAGGAAATTCAGGAAATTGAGGAAAAGCTCAAACAACTGGAGAAAACCTTACAAAACTAATATACTCACAAAAAAATATTCGTTTACAAAAGTGTGCGGGGTGCGTATCCCGCACTTTTTTTGTTGAAAAAAGGTTATTTTGACAATGTTTTTCATGACTTTTAAAAATTCTTGAATTTTCAGCTTTATTAATCTTTATTTTATTGGCATAATAGAATTACAAGAAAAAGAGAAGTAGGTGAAATGGATGAATCATTCGGAACAGCCTTTCGATGTAAAAGAAGCACTTTTATTCAGTCAAAGAATGGCCCAATTGAGCAAAGCTCTTTGGAAATCCATTGAAAAGGACTGGCAGCAGTGGATCAAACCGTATAACCTAAATATCAATGAACATCATATTTTGTGGATTGCGTATCAATTAAAAGGAGCTTCAATATCAGAAATTGCAAAGTTTGGCGTCATGCATGTATCAACGGCGTTTAACTTCTCCAAGAAACTGGAGGAACGAGGATTTTTAAAATTTTCTAAAAAGTTAAACGATAAGCGCAATACGTATATTGAGCTAACGCCAAAAGGCGAAGAGACATTCCATAAACTACTCGAAGATTATGACCCGGCCCGAACTGGTATTGTCAAAGGCGCACAGCCGCTTCATGACATTTACGGAAAGTTCCCTGAGATTTTAGAAATGATGTGTATCATCCGTAACATATATGGTGAGGATTTCATGGAGATTTTTGAGAAATCGTTTTCAAACATTGAGAAGGACTTTTTGAATGAGCAAGGAAAAGTCACAAAAAAGACTGAGGAACTTGAAAACTCAGCTGAGGCAGCAGAAAAAGCGTCTAAAACAAATCAAATTGTTTAATGATCTTTATAAATTCATTCATTAGCGGCTGAAAGAGCCCTTGATCATGCAAAGCAAATATCGTCTCATGAACATCCAGCTTTTCAATTAACTGTCCCGCAAAGAGCGCAAGGAGATCGTCAAACATGACGTAGCCTTGTGCTTTTTGCTTATCCATTTCCTCTGTAAGCTCAGCACAAATACGCTCAATTTCCTCTGCCTCTTCTTTCGATACACGCTGCCTGATCAATAACGCATAATATGGATAACGGCTCATATCGGCTGCCGTCAATAAAAGTTCCATATAATATTCAAGCTGGCTCATTCGTTCCTCAATACTCATGTACGTTCCCTCTTTCTCTTAGTCCTTCTATTTTAGCCGAAAATACTCATTGACGAAAGAGACGAACCTCCCCCTTCAGTTCTTTTTTCTTGAAAAATCCAAAGTTTCCTCTCTTTATTCCATATGAAGGCACCATTTTATTTTTTTTCATCAAAACCATTGATTTTTATCCTCAGGAAGAGTAAATTATCTTGAGATATTCAATTCGATTTTTAGATTGGAAGGATGAAAAATGAATTGTTGGAAGACCATTAATCTTGAAAAGGATTATGGTTATACGAGAATGATGATTTCTGCCATAAGTCTTGCTATCCTTTTTTTCATTATGGCATTTTTATGTTTTCAACTGACTCATCCTGAAACGAGGCTAAGCAGCCATAACGCACCGCTTTTTGCCGTGCTCTTACTTGTGACATTGCTTGTCCACCGTGTGGTTCACTTGATCCCAGTGATGAAAAATAAGAAAAAAATGACGCTATTAATGAAACGAAATTGCTGGCAGCGCGTGCCTAAGAAAGTGATGCTTTTTTCACTTCTCAGCCCGTTTTGTGTCATCTCACCGGTTTACTTTGTGTTAGGCGTGGCGTTTCCTATGTACGCACACTATTTTATCATCATCGCAAGTATACATGCAGGCTATTGTTTGCCTGACTTTTTATTTGCATGGAAGCTGCTCAAAGCACCTAAATCCTGCATCATCGATCAAGCTCAAGACGAGTTTGATATTTTAGTTGACCAAACTTCCTCATCATGAGGTTTTTAAAGCCAACTTCTATCTTTTTCATAAAAAATTTGGTAATGTAGTATGGGAATAGCATAGAGAGGGGGGATCTCCGATAGTTTTATTTTACTTCATCGTCTTTGCCGCGTTTATTGTGTATTCAATAAACAGGCTTACTAATACATTATGCCTTGTCAGAGAGATTCCTGAAGAACGGCAAGATAAGGTGTTTCGCTTTATCAATGTATCGATACTGATCTTACTTATCTCATCATTTGTTGAAATTACCATTTCCATTTAAGATCAAAGCAAAAGCTGCCAGTTTGAGGGCAGCTTTTTGTGTATATTTTAATTAGCAAATCCAAGATGCACCGATGATGATCAATAAAATGAATAATACGACGACTAGTGCAAAACCGCCAGCAAAGACTTCTCCTCCCATGTGAAAACACCTCCTGCCAGTTCTTCCTCTGTTCTAAGCTCAGTGTATGCAGAAAAATAAAAAACGTTTAGGCACCTGTCATCGTTTGAAAAAAGAACCGCCCTCACGCACGGCAGGACGGCTCCCTTCTGTCACAGCGATTTAATTAGTAAAGATATGCTGCACCAACGATGATCAGCAAAATGAATAGCACGACCAATAAAGCAAACCCATTAGAATATCCTGCTCCCATATAATTCAGCCTCCTTTTTGTGATCACTATATGTGTATGTCGCGCGCAATTTTTTGACTAGACGAATGCCCTTCCATTTGCATTTCTTTTTACAGCGTGTCACAATATGTTATGATACAAGCAATGATAAATAAATTGGAAAGATTAGGAGTGTTTTTTGAATGAAAAAAATGGCTTTAGCAGCTGTAACAGCAGTAAGTGTATTAACTCTTGGCGCATGCAGTAGCGGTGATAAAGATGTGATCGCCACAACGAAATCAGGAGATGTCACAAAAGGAGAACTTTATACAACTCTTAAGAAACAAGCAGGTGGAGATGCTCTAAACCTACTTGTTCAACAAAAGGTTCTTGCTGACAAATACAAAGTATCTGATAAAGAAATTGATAAGAAATTGGAAGAATATAAAAAGACACTTGGTGAAGATCGTTTAAAACAGCTTCAAGATGAATTCGGTAAAGATTACATCAAAGATCAAGTGAAATATGAGCTGCTGACTCAAAAGGCTGCCAAAGCTAACATCAAAATCACTGATAAAGAAGTAAAATCGTATTACGATGACCTTAAAGGAAAAATCCGTGCAAGCCACATTTTAGTAGCTGATAAGAAAACAGCTGACGAAGTGGAAAAGAAATTAGATAAAGGTGAAAAATGGGATTCCCTTGTCTCTGAATATTCAACTGATACTGCTTCAGCAGCACAAGGCGGAGATGTAGGCTGGTTCGCAAAAGAAGGCCAAATGGACGAGAACTTCAGCAAAGCTGCTTTCAAACTAAAAGTAAATGAAATCAGCAAGCCAGTAAAATCCCAATTCGGCTACCATATCATTAAAAAGACTGAAGAACGCGGTAAATATGATGACATGAAAGCAGACTTGAAAAAAGAACTGCTTGACCAAAAACAAGCAGACACAAATGAAATCCAAAACATCTTAAACAAATTAGTAAAAGATGCTGATGTGAAAGTAAAAGATAAAGAGCTTCAAAAAACGTTCAAAGAAAAATCTGAACAGCCTGCACAAAATCAGCAGACACAACAGAACCAGTAATCACAAAAAACCCCTCTGCCGTAATCGTGCAGAGGGGTTTTTGTATGACGAGATTAAGCGATTGAATGATCTTCATGTGCCGCAGTATCCTGTGATCTTTTCACCTGCTGATTCTGGCGTCTGCGCTCTCTTTCCTGTTCCATTCGCTCGATAAAAATTTCTCCTTCCTTTTCAATAAAGGATTGATCAATTTCTTGCTCCTCTTTGGCTGTTGTCATTAATTTATACGCACAGAAAATAATGCCGATAATACATGCATACACCCACCACGGAAAAAACAACATTTTTTCCTCGCCTCCTTTTCTTAAGGAAATTCCTCTCTTCCTTTGTGTTACATGCTTATGCGAAAAGAAGACAAGTTATGAAAAAAACGCCCGCATAAACGGACGTTTTGACATGATTATTCGTGATGGAAGGTTGGTTTATAAAACGAACGATTCTCAAGTGCAAAAATACGTTCTGTATATTCTCCTGGTTTCACATGCTCAAGCGCACGATCCATCATGTTCATTTTCGCATCTAAATTATCAATATAGTGGAGAATTTCAGCTTCTTTCACCATTGGTGGTTTCGGGCTCCCCCATTCTCCTTTTCCGTGATGACTCAGGACTAAGTGCTGTAAAATGAGAATTTCTTCTGAATCAATGCTAAGCTCTTCCGCAGCTTTCGCAATTTCTGTCACCATAATGGAAATGTGGCCAATTAAATTGCCTTCCACTGTATACGTGGTGGAGACTGGACCCGATAGCTCTTTGACTTTCCCTAAATCATGAAGAATAATGCCTGAATATAAAAGATCTCGATCTAGTGATGGATATAGGTCAACAATGGATTTAGCTAAATGCAGCATGGACACGACGTGATAGGCGAGTCCAGAGACAAATTCGTGATGATTTTTTGTCGCTGCTGGATAATCAGCAAATTCCTGTCCGTATTTCTTCAGCAAATGCCTTGTAACGCGCTGAATATTAGGGTTTTTCATATCAAAGATATATTGCATAATCGTATCCATCATATCGTGTTTTGGAATAGGAGCTGTTTCGAGAAAGTCATCAATTCGAATTTGCTCGTTTTCAGCAACAGGGCGTATATTCCTAAGCTTCAGCTGATTCCTCCCGCGATAATGATGAATGTCGCCTACTACCTTCACAATGGTTTGCGGGCCATAGGTGATTTCATCATTCTGCTTTGCATCCCATAGTTTCGCCTCAATATCTCCACTTTGATCTTGAAGAATGAGCGTTAAAAATGGTTTGCCATTACTTGCAATCCCTTTAGTAGATGATTTAATTAATAAATGCAGGTCAACTTGTTCGCCGACATCATAGGTCATGATCCCTTTAGCCATTCAATAAAAGCTCCTTCCATGTTTCTGCTCATATAAGTATAACATAAGTAATTATTTGTCAATCATTCAACTGCTAAACTCGTAATCTGTCCATGTTCTGCTGCCTGCGCCATATGCTGATGACAGGTGAAATAAAACAGCTGTGTTTCAAAACGAGTGAGTTCATTCATCAGCTCCAGCACTCTTCCTAGACGAACATGATCAAAATGAACGAAGCTGTCATCCATCATAAACGGAAGCTGACACTCCTGCTGATGAGACAAGGCGAGTGCAAAACGAATGGCCAGATAGACTTGTTCACATGTTGCCTGTGAGAGCTCCTCTGGGCGGAATATTCGTCCATCCATCCTTTTCAAGATCAGCCGGTCATCCTCGGGTGAAAATAAAATGGCTTCATATCGATCATTCGTTAACGGCTGAATAAAGCGGGAGGCTGTTTGCAGCAGAGCTGGCAGCCTTTTTTCTTTATGTTCATTCAATTTTTCTCGAATGACGGAGCGAACAAGCTGAATTGCCGCCCATTTTTTCGCAAGGTGCTTTGCCTGCTCCTGCTCAGCTGCAAGCTGATGAGTCAAATCAGACACCGTACCCGAAGCTTCTATTTGCCGGATTTCCACTGCTCGTTCTGCCAGGCGTTTTTCCATATTCGCCGCATTCAATTGTAAGTTATTCAAGTGCTGCTTCGCTTCCGCACACTCCTCTTCAAGAAAACGCAATCCTTTGCGAACAATCGATTCTTCCTCATTAAAACAGCCGCTTCTATGAAGCTCTTGATTCAGCTGCTGCAAATGGGAAAGCCGTTCCCGATATTCTTTCGATAGATGAGAAAGAATTTGGTAATCTTTTTTGGACTCTGCCTCTACTTGACAAAAAAGCGCGTCCATTTGTTTTTCGTAATAGTCAATTTCCCCTTCTAGCGTCGTGAGCTGCTGCTTCACATGTTGAATCGATACATCCAATGTCTGACGTTCTTTTTCTCTTTTCGCCTCATCTTTCAATATCTCTTGAAAGGCCGAGATATGCTCTTGAATGGTGCCTTCCTTTCGTTGAAGAAGACTGCTTAACGCTTCCACTCTGTGCTCATAGTTGGATTGCTGGCCGGCAAGCTCGTCTATTTCCCGGCTAAGCTCCTCATATCCCGCTGTATTCGTTTTTAATTGCTTCAGGATAAGGAAGGCTTCTACTAGGAAAGAAAGCTCTGAGGACAAGCCCAGCTGTCTTTTCTTTTCCTCTACTTGCTGCTGGACAGGTTCCAGCTCCTTCTCCCAGTCTTCATATTGCCGGATGATCCTTTCGTACAAAAGCTCCTTCTGCCTCACAAGCGTTTCAGCTGAAGCTGCCTGTACCTGGAAGGAATCGAATGTTCCTCCGCCGCTTCCCTGTTTCACCTGTGTCGATTTCAAAAATGGGTAAATAGCAAAGAAGACAAAAACAGAAAATCCCGCAAATAAGAAAGTAACCCACCACTCTGTTAAAAAGAAGAGGACAAGCAGAAATGCAGCATCGAACATCACCATCACAGGAAATAACCACGCCCGGGAATGAGCCTGTTTCTCTTTTGCTCTTGTCCCCCAAGTTTCCACTGTACTATGTGGTTTGGCCTGCTGTTCTTTTAACCCTTTTAAAGCGGTTTCCGCTTCTTCCAGCTCATGTCTTGCATGATCAAACCGGTCATCCAGCTGTGCCTTTCTGTCCATTAAACGAACGTATTGGCTGACAGCCTCCTTTAATTCCCACTCAAATTCAAGGGAGTCGTCGATCTCATCGAGCTTGATTGAACGCTGCCACTTTAGCTTCGCTGCGGCTTCGTCCATTTTTTGTTTCAATGAATCACGTTCTGCTTTACATTCTGCTAAGCGATTTTTGACAAGTTCAGCATGAGATGATTCATCAACGACACGCTTCATCTCCAGTAACGTATCCTTGTCATGAAGCGGTTGAATTTGGGCCAGCGAGGTTTGCATATGATCTAATTTTTGCTTTAGTGCAGCCATTTGAGCCTTTTTCGGGTGAAGGTGTGATTCTAATTTATCCAATTCATGCTCTGTTTCTGCTTTAAAGCGTTTGACTCGTTCTGGATAACGGGCTAATTCTTTTTTTAACTCCATCTTCTTCTCTATCATGGGATAAAGTTGAATGTGTTCAGTTAACTGCTGAATCTGTTCTTCTGTCTGCTTCATTTCCTTTTGAAGCGCTGCGATAGTCTCTATTAATTCAGAATGCTCCCGTTTTTTTTCTGTATAACGGCCTTCTGCCAATCTAGCTTGTTTCAGCTGACCAGTGAGCTCTTTTAAACGATCAAGCTGCTGGTTTAATTCCGGCTTACGTCCATTTGGTTTAAACAGCTGCTCCTGCTGCTTAAGCAGCCTGCTATCCATCTTGGAAGCCGCATCTGAGCCAAATAAACTTGAGAAAAGGAGGAATTCACCGATTTGATCTTCGTTTAAGGCTTGGACATTTTGCAGTCCAAACACATCAAATGAATAGATTGATTGAAATAATCTGCGATCCGTTCCCTTTAAAAGAGTGCGTAGAAATGCTTCGTCTTTCACTTCACCATTTGGTAAAAACACCTGTGCTTGACCGCCTCGATCAGACGATCTCTCAATGTGAATGACACCTAACTCCTCATCTAAGCAAGTGAGGGACCCACCATAGAAAGATCCTTGTTTCGGCTTGTACATCTTATTTTTAGAATAACCAAATAACATCGACTCAATAAACGCCTTCAATGTCGTTTTCCCCGATTCATTCAGGCCGTAAACAAGCTGAAAACCGTCATCAGAAAAGTGAAAGGTTCGATTTGAAAATTTCCCGAAATTCGCTATATGGAGTGAACGTATTTTCATCATACCTCTCCTTTTCTCATAATTGTTTCAGCTGTTCCGTCAGCAGCCTTTGTGCTTCTTCTTTTATATCCAATTCATCCTCTTGTGTGAGCGCTTTTCCTGACTTCCTGTAGGTTGAGTGACGCTTGATCGGGGAAAGCAGCTCTTCATATGACTCAAACTGAGCAATTTCTGCCGTTAGTTCCTTCAAAAAGGAATCTTCTGGATAGATCACTTCCTCGTTTGTTCGGCAGTCAATTGATATCACCCAAACAAACACACCTTCATCTTCCTCTTGTTCATGAAAAACAGTCATCAGCTCCTCGAGGGCCTCAAGCTGCGTATGCTCAAGGTAAGAAGGCGCATCACCAGTCAATTCAATTCTCACAAAATGAGGAATACCGTCCTCTTTCAGTTCATTGATTTTGCTTTCCACAAGTGTGACAAGGTCCGTCATATGAGCCGTTTCTGTGATGTCTATTGCCAGTTTCTCAAAGATGATATCTGCACAGCTAATAAAATCCGCTGCCCGTGAATCTTCGGAGAGTTGAATCAAATAACAGCCTTTTTCTCCCGTTTCTTTTATATGTCTGCCCTGGACATTACCAGGGTAAATAATATATGGGTCTTCATGCAGAAGGGCTCTTTTATGTATATGTCCGAGCGCCCAATAATCGAAATCCCGCGCTATAAGCTGCTGAAGCTGAAATGGGGCATATGCATCATGTCCTTCTTGTCCGGCTAATGTGCCGTGAAGCATCGCAATGTGATAGGCAGCATCTGTCGTTTTGACATAATGAGATGTCATATTTTCATAGACAGCCCGCTCTTTGTAGCTAAACCCATAAATACTCGCGACAAGCTGATCCCCTCGATAATAGGAGAGCTCACTTGGTGTACTGCTCGTAAAGACATGTACATTCTCAGGCCACTCAATCGGTGTCCATTCACCGCCTAAATGATCATGATTCCCATAAATAATAAAGACTTCAATCCCGTGTGTTTGCAGTCTTACAAACTGGTTTCTTAAAAACAGCTGTGCTTTCAAGCTGCGATTGGATTCATCAAATAAATCTCCGCTCAGCAGCACAAAGTCTACTGCCCGCTCAACGGCGAGATCAAAGATGTTCTTAGCACTTTGAAATGTACTTTCTTTGAGCCGCTTAAATATGGAACTAGGTATAGTCGACATTCCTGCAAATGGGCTGTCTAAATGTAAATCTGCGGCATGAATAAAGGTGAGCTTAGTCAAACGTCTATCTCCTTGTCCGATACTGTCATTGTCCATATTTTATCATGCCATTTTTACGAATGCACGTTCTATCACTCTCTTTCTAAAAAACACATTTTTAAGGGCTAAAAAAGAGGTTTTGACTTATTCCATGTTTAATTACATTAAAAAAGAGAGGAAAGGAAGATGAGGCATGGAGAAGACATACTTTTTAACCGTATTTGACCGGTCGGGTGAGACTTTATTAAATGAAAAAATCACAGCGGATAGTGACGAGAAAGCAAAGGAATTAGGACGTCATCGCTTAATGGAACAGCAATACACAAAGCATTCTCATCGACTCGTTAATCAAGCAGGCAAGCTGCTTTTATTTGAACGTTAAAAAAGCCGGCTTTTGCCGGCCTCATGTTCATTTATGCTTTTTGAAAGACTGGTCGTCTTTTATCTAAAAAGGCCTGTATACCTTCCTTGTGATCATGACTTTTTCTCAGTCTTGCCTGTGCTGCTCTCTCTTTTTGAAGAACTGATAAGAGCTTTGATTCTGACTGCTGGAAATAGATCATCTTTGTTTCGATAAAGGCTTGAAGCGGCATGTTCATAAATGGCTTCACACACACTTTTTGGTACGTATCGACCTCATCCTGAAACACCCCGTCTGCAAGGCGCAGCTTTAACGCTTCTTCAGCCGGCAGCTTTTGTCCGCTCCAAATCAATTGTTTAGCGGTTTGCTCACTCACTCTTTTTGTGAGGAAAAAATGCCCCCCGCCATCTGGAATTAATCCTACTCCATTAAAATTCATGGCAAGTTTTGCATCCTGATGCATAAACAAGTAGTCACAGCTTAGAGCAAAGCTAAAAGCGAGGCCTGCTGCTGACCCGTGGACAAGCGCAATCGTCACTTTTTTCATACCAGCTAGAGAAAGTGTTATTCCCTCGATCAAATCCATCACACGATGGAAATCTTCTTCACTTTCCTGCTTGAGCATCATCCCAATATCTCCGCCTGCTGAAAATCCTTTTCCCGCTCCCTTGATGACAACGACTTTTGCACTGCTTTCCTCCGCTGCATCACATGCTTCTTTGAATTCAGCAAACATGTCCACATGAAAAGAATTATAAGCTTCAGGCCTATTGAAAACGATTTCAAAAACATCCCCGTCTAACTGACAATTGATATATGTCATCATCCATCCCCCTCTTCTTTTAAAAGCTCATAACTTACTTCCATTTCCATCATGTAAAACCTTTTTCTCTAAACAAAAAATTTCAAGATCAATTGATACTAAAATAAGCATAATGATTGAAACAAGAAATATATTTTTATATAGTAAAAAAAGAAAGAAAATAAATTTGAAAGGAGGAGGATGATTGATCAGATGTTCCATCATGATATTGGTTAGCTTCATCGTCATGTTTTCTCCTTTTTCAAATGTCGTTTTTGCTTCACAGGCAGAAGCGAGTATACCTAGCCTGATTTCTCCATCCATTTATGATGAAGAAATCAATGCTGTGAAGACACCTTCGTTTTCAAAAAAACATGCTTCATCCATTCTGTTGAAGGACAGATTATCAATGATGGATGCCAAGACTTTTCTGCCAAAGCCTGCCCCATCAGCTGCATTGTCCATTGATCTATGTTTTTTGGAAATGAAGTGTGCGATCCCCGTTATGTATCAATCTAATTACCTCTACTGATTCATTTTATTTCATCCGCATTTACTATATAAAAAACACAGACTATCAAATTCGGAGGGATAAAATGAACATTAAAGAAAATGATCTTCCTGGGATCGGAAAGAAATTTGAAATTGAAACGAGAAATAGAGAAAAAATGACGATTGTGATTCATGATGATGGCAGACGGGAAATTTATCGTTTTGACGATGATGATCCAGATGAAGTGCTGTCTACCATTTCACTCGATGATGCTGAATCCCGGCAAATCGCTGCTATTATCGGCGGTATGGTGTATAAACCGCAGGCACTAGAAACCATTGAAATGGCCTTCAACGACTTGATCATTGAATGGTTTAAAGTGGAAAAAGGTGCAAAAGCGGTTGGACATACACTCGGTGATTTAGATGTGAGACAAAATTATGAAGTCACCGTGATTGCGATCATTAAACATACAAATGAAAAATTACTCAACCCTGGTGCCGATTCGATTATTCAAGCAAATGATACGATGGTCATTTCGGGCGAAAGAAAACACTTGAAACGATTGGTACGTGATTTTCTTTCTAGAGGGGGAGAGTGATGAATGGATCATCTAGTCTTTGAAGTTGGGACGGCGCTAATTCTTATCGCCATCGCCAGCTTAATCGCCAATAAAATTAAATTTTCTATCATCCCTTTTCTCATTGTCCTCGGAATGATTGTTGGGCCGCATGCTCCAACTATCGGGATCATTGATTTGAAATTTATCGAAAGCACGGAGATCATTTCGTTTTTTGGCAGAATGGGCGTCCTGTTCCTTCTTTTCTATCTTGGACTTGAGTTCTCTGTCGGAAAACTCATTAAATCGGGTAAATCTATTGCAGTCGGCGGATCTATTTATATTTTGATCAACTTCAGCTTAGGACTGCTCTACGGTTTTATCACAGGGTTTGGATTCCTTGAGATTCTCATTATGGCAGGTGTGATCACCATTTCATCCAGCGCCATTGTGGCCAAAGTCCTTGTCGATTTGAAACGGACGGCAAATCCTGAAACAGAGTTAATTCTAGGGATTATTATGTTTGAGGATATTTTCCTTGCCGTATATTTATCTGTCGTATCAGGTCTTGTCCTTGGAGATGCCACTACTGTTGGCGGTGCCTTATTATCGATTTTAATCGCTTTTGGTTATATGATGCTTTTCTTTATCATTGCGCGGAAGCTGCCAAAACTATTAAACAAGTTGTTTGATATCCGTTCGAACGAAGTGTTCATCATTGTGATTTTTGCCGCTTTGTTCTTTGTCGCTGGTTTCTCAGAAACGATTCATGTAGCAGAGGCTATTGGGGCTCTCTTACTTGGTCTTGTTTTCTCAGAAACAGAGCACTCAGACCGCATCGAGCATCTCGTGGTTCCGTTTAGAGATTTCTTTGGAGCGATGTTCTTTTTCAGCTTTGGTCTCAGTATCGATCCGTTTACATTGGGTGATGCCTTCTGGCTTGCGATCGGCGCTGTGATTCTTACCTTAATTGGGAACTTCACTGCCGGAATGTTCGCTGGACGGAGAGCTGGATTTTCTCATAAAGCCTCTTCTAATATTGGATTAACCATCGTATCGAGAGGAGAGTTTTCAATCATTGTTGCCGAGCTTGGCATCGCCGGCGGACTTGCCGCTACTTTGAAGCCCTTTGCTGCTTTGTATGTCTTAATCCTTGCGATCTTAGGACCGCTCGTAACGAAAGAATCTAAGAAAATCTATCAAATCCTAAACAAAATCTTCAAATGGAAACCTGAAAAACCAAAAGTAAAAAAAGAAACGACGATCTAATGAAAAAGGGCCCTATGCTTGGGCCCTTTTCTATGTTTTATTCAAATTGCTGAAATGCAGTTTCTTGCTTGACTGGCGCTTCCTCGGCCCCGCGAATGGTTCGAATGACTTTCTGGTTGCGGTAAATCGATAGTTTCAAATTGGTTGCCGCTGTTCCATGAGAATGATCAAGATTCGTGAATGTAAAGAAATGATTTGAACGCTTGTCTTTGAACACAAGCCTGAAGTCGTCTGTCACTTTAAAATGCTCTTCACTTTCCCATTCAATCAAAGGTTCATATGCACTAAACCATTCAGGAATATTCGGTGTATACCCTGTAGCCAATACAGCATGATCTACAGTTATGCTTTTTTCTTTCTTCAGCTGCCACTGTTTGAGATGCAGCTCCAAAGGCTGATGCTCTCCTCTTTGAATCGCTTCAAGCTCTGTCATTGGCTGAATGAGCACAGATGGCTCTTCACCTGAAACAGAGCGATGATACAGCTCCTGATAAATGCGCGAAAGCGTTGATGCATCGATGCCATTTCTTAATCCTGTCAGCCTAGGCAATGTGTTCATACGTTCTTCATAAGGAAGCGAATGAAAATACTCGACATACTTTGGTGTAAAAAGTTCTTGGCCAAGCTCTGCCGTCTCTAGCTCTCTAAATTCACTAGAACGTGTAAACCATGAAAGCTGCTGTCCTTTCTTTTGATGCTGAAGCAGGTCTAAGAAAATTTCAGCTGCACTCTGCCCTGAGCCGATTACCGCCACCGACTCAGCTTCGTGAAGTGCTTTCTGCTGATCTAAATAACGGCTGCTATGGGTCACATATGAGTATGCTGCTTCAGGCACATCGACTGGAATCATTGGTTTGCTTCCTGTGCCTAACACGACATGCTTTGCACGATACTCAGAAAGCGATCCATCGTTCAGCCGTCTGACTTTCACAAGGTAGCCATCTTGGCAGTCCGTCACTTCTTCTACCTTCATCCCGAACTGGCAGCTGTCTAATTCCCCTGCCACCCATGATAAATACTCATTGAATTCTCTCCGCGGGATATCAAACTGTTCAAATGTATAGAACCGGTGAAGTCTATTTGATTCATGTAAATAATTTAAAAATGTATACCTGCTCCTTGGATTCGCCATTGTGACAAGATCTGCTAAAAAGGAAACTTGCAAATCCGTTCCTTTGATCAGCATACCAGGATGCCAAGCAAACTCAGACTCTTGTTCAAAAAAACAGCATGAGACATCCTCATACTCCTCTAACAAAGCGGCCAATCCTAAATTGGCGGGCCCAATCCCAATTCCGATCACATCTATCATATGTACACCTGCTTTAACTTTTTATCACTTATATACCCTTTTACAAATGAAAAAAAACACTGCGTCATCGCAGTGTTTAAACGTGAGAAACAAATAATGATTCAAGGAATTGAATTTTCTCTTCTGTATAGTGTTCATACCGGTCATTATACGATTTTGGATCTTTTGGATTGGCATACTGCGTAATTTTTCCTGTCCGTGGATCAATGAATTTACTCGCTGCACCGCACCCAATGCCAATGATTGTCTGTACTTCTTCCATGATAATGATATTATACAAACTTTCCTGTCCATCTAATGAATACCCGACATTTTCGAGATTTCCCAAAATATTTTTTTGTCTATATAAATAATACGGGTGATATTGATGTGCTTTCGTCCAAGAGACCGCTTCATCCATCATACGTGTGATTTCTTCTCGGTCTGCTACTTGGTATTTCTCCTTATTGCGCGTCATTTCAGATGCTCTTTTAAAGGAGAGTGTATGCACAGTTAAAGATTCAGGCTTGAGCTCTTCAGTCTGCTGCAAGGAGTGCTGAAATTCTTTGAGCCCTTCTCCCGGCAATCCAATGATTAAGTCCATATTGATATTATTCATGCCGTACTGTCTTGATAAGTGATACTTTTCAATCGTTTCTTCCACACTATGATGCCTGCCAATAGCCTTTAGTGTTTCATTCTCATACGATTGCGGGTTAATGCTAATCCGGTCAATATTGTAGCGGTTTAGCACCTCTAGCTTATCAGGCGAAATCGTATCAGGACGCCCTGCTTCGACAGTCACTTCCCGTATATGCTTCACATCAGGGAACGAGCGATACATTTCTTCATACAGCAAATCCATTTCTTCCGCTGTGATGCTCGTTGGCGTGCCTCCGCCAAAGTAAACAGTCGTCACTTTGATTCCATGTTCTTTAAGCCATGCGCCCATTTTTTGCATTTCATAATGCAGACCAAACAAAAACGTTCCCACTCTGCCAGCTTGTCCTTTAATGGCGTAAGCAGGGAACGTGCAGTAAGCACATTTTGTGGGGCAGAAAGGAATGCCAATATAAATACTCACTTCCTGCTGAAGGTCATACAGATCTGGAATGGCTTTAAGCTGACGATCGACAATCTCCTGCATCAAATTGATTTTTTCACCATGAATCAAGTAATCACGCTTTAATGCCTCATGTGCATCTTCCTTTGACATGCCTTCTCTCAGCATCTTATGGAGCAATTTCGTCGGACGTATTCCTGTGAGAATCCCCCACTTTTGTGTCATTCCTGTGTGCTCCTGAAGCAAGTGTAAATAAACGGACAGCACTGTATTTTTGATTTGTTTCCAGCGCTCCTTATCGTTCAAGCTCTCTGGGACATTCCGCGAAAAACGACTGGTGATGTCTGATCCATCGATATGACCAGATGCTTCCACCATGCCATTTTCTTCCTTCCAGCTAAATTCCATGATCAAACCATCATCCAGTTCACTTGGTTCAAACATCACTTCACTATCTTCTTCAAATAAATTGGCTATATTGACAAGCGGGCGATGAAATCGTTCATCTGACAGCCCTTTAATTAAAATTCGCATCATATCACCTTTATCTTCAAACTTGTTTCATTTTACAAAATTCAAGTAGGAAAAGCAATGAAGGGAACAGACGAAGGCCCTGTCATTTCTTGATTGACAGGGCCTTCAGTGTATTATCTCTTAATATCGAATTGATGTAAAAATCCTTCTCTTTGCTGCATTCTAAAGTATTCCTTGATCATATAAGCCACACCCTGTTCATCATGCGAACGCGTCACCCAATCGGCTTTGCGCTTGACATCATTGGGGGCATTTCCCATAGCAACGCCTAAACCAGCCAATTCAAGCATTGGAATGTCATCTGTTCCATGACCAATGACAACCGTATCTTCTAAAGTAAAACCGAGTGCAGAGGTTAAAAGAGAAAGTCCCGCTTCCTTCGAAACCCCTTTGCATACAATATTCATTTTCTCATCACTGATCCTAATAAGATCAACAGATGGGAATGCTTGTTGAATGGTCCTGTGAATCTCAGGCTGAAGCTCCGCGGTCGAATATACTTCAATCACTGGTGTACTGACTGGTTCATCCATCAGCATATCACTTAAAGATTCAACAAATTGGACGGGATAGAAAATGGGATCAGACGGATGAATGAGCGTCTTTCCCATCAGCTGAGACTGCGTTTTTTTCCGGTTGCCGATCGAGAATTTTTCATGCAGCAAGCGGACATTACAATCGAAGCTTTCAAGGATTTGCACAAGATTAAATGTCTTTTCTTCCGTTAATTTTTTCACATGAAGCGGCTCATCGAGTTTATCGGCGATAAATGCACCACTATGCGTCACAAGGGTTGATGTTGGAATCTTCAACGCCTTGGCAATTTTTTGAGCGGAACGAAAATGCCGGTTGGTGACAATCGTCACGTAAACCCCTTTTTTCTTTACATATTCCACAGCTTCTTTTGTAGCAGAATGGATTTTACCATTGGAACGAAGTAACGTCCCATCTATATTGAGTGCAAGTAGTTTTTTTGACACTGAGGCATCCCCCTTCTTGATGACTGTACTTACGATGAGGATATGCCCTAGCTTGGTGCTTTAGAACATGCAGTTGAAAGAGCCCAAAGTTATGAATGATTGATATAAATAAAAAAAGCCTACCCCTAGGCTTTTTTTTATGTATGGTTTGGATGCGTTACAATGGAGTGATGAAGCTCCCCATGATCCCCTTATCATTTACACACCAAAGCATTGCTTATATCAGATCCCCTTATGATGCTTTGCGTTTCTCCCAGAAGCGCTTCTCTCTCGTTTGGCTCACCGCCATAAATCCCAAGTGAAACGCACCCAATTGTCCCTTGAGAGCGCCTTTTGAAAGCACTTTCAATATAAGTATTATCGCAGAATTTATGTGCTTCGACAACCTTTTTTTAAAAGATATTGAGGAGAAAAGATAAAACAAAAAAGGGCGAATGACATCGCCCTTTCCATTAGTTTTCTTCTGGATTCCCATAAAGCTCTTCAAGTGGCTTCATGATAATTTTATTTAACTCACCGATAAGAACACTCACACGTTGTTCTGCTTCCATCAACTGAGAGATTTTGTCGTGCTGCTGAACAAGAGCAACTGTTTTTTGAGCTTGCTCCACTTCTTCTTGTGTGATCTCTTGACCAGTCATTTGTTTTTGTTGAAGGTTTACTTGAATGTCACGGAAGTTCTCAAACATTCTTTTAGAGGACTCATCCGCGTTTACCTCATCATAAAGATTTCTTAAAGTTGAATATTCTTCGCTATGACGCAATGCTTTTTCAAGGTCATATGCAACATCATAAAGATTTACAGACATGTTATGTCTCCTTTCTATCCGTTATCACCGATATGATCGGCGGACACCACTCCACTATAACAAACTATGGCTTTCGTTTCACATATATACAATGAATTCATTAAAATTTCTATAGCTTGTCTTAGAATAGCGCCACAAAAACAGCCTGGATAGCACCAATCATCCCGCCTAAAAGACCGCCTAGAAATGTTATCATCTTCAGCTCCTTATTAGAGATGCTGACTACAAGCTCTTCCATTTTTTCAAGCGGGAAAAGTTCAATTTGTTCACGAATGATATCTTCAAATTGCAGCTTTGCAAGCAGACTCTCTAAAGCATTTGAAGCCGCTTCGATCCCCTTATCAATCAACACTGGCGCAAAATGTGTTTTAAGGTCATCCGCTACAGCACTGACATATGTTCCAACTGGTTTGTCTAATATCAGCTTTGTAGAGAAATGAGAAAGCAATTGATTTTTCACACTAAAAATAAGTTCCTTCACATTCCATTTTTCATCAAGCTCATGAAGAGAAAATAGCTTCACCTTGTCCCATTCTTGAACAAGTAAATCTGATAAAAATCTTTTTGTTTCTGCGTTTCTTAAAAACTTGATGATTTCGGGATGTACACGATCAATTAAGCTTGAATTCCCTAGAAACATTTGGACCATACTGCCAAGCATTCCCCGTTCTTTTAAGAAATCATCAATCATATTGCCAAGCCTGGCTTTGCCTTCATCACTTTCAAAATAATGAATGCCTCTCTTTAAAATATAATCTGCTGCATCTGGAATTTTTGATGATATTTTGGTTTCCACTTCTACCGGGAGCAATTCAGATAAAGTTTGCTCGTTATATGTTTCAAGCAATGAAGCGAGCTTCTGGTCAGACCACTGATGGAGCCATCTATCTGCTTTAACATCAGCCTGTGAAACGCCGAATTTTTCTAGCAGGGAGAATACGGTGATCTCCATATTTGCGCCTTTGTCAATATATTGATGGACTGTACGCAGGATCTCCTGCTTTGCCTCCGATGATTCAAATCGCTTTTGAATACCTTCTGGCGTGAGCAAATGCTCCATAACCATGACACCAACCTGCTTGGCTACTTCGTCTCTTCTTTTAGGGATAAGCCCTGGTGTAAATGGAAGCTGTTTTCCGAATAAGTAATATGGCTTATAAGGCCGAAAAAGCATTTTAATTGCAAGATGGTTTGTCGCTGCTCCTATGACTGCGCCGATAACAATCATAAAGATAAACGTTGTGAATATATTCAAAGTCGTCATCTACCTTTCAAACAACACCCGAGGTTTATTGTTTTGATCTATACGTATTATAGTTGTTGTCAAGTTCCCAAGCAAATGAAGCATGCAGCGAGACATATGATCAAGCGATCTGTCGTAATGATAAAGGAGCGTAAGCTTTATGTAAAATCACAAAAAAATGTTTTTTGATGGTAAAAAAAGAAGTTGAAAAGAAGGTGTTTTTTAATGACAACATTAGGTATTGCGAGCCTTTCTCCGCAGTATGAAGAGGCATTCACACGGCAGCTCGCCAAAGCTGCCTCTTCTTATCGTTTAGAGGTTGTTCGTTTTACACCATTTGATTTAAAGCCGGCTTCAAATTTGATACAAGGCCAAACATATACGAATGGCCAAGGGTTTGCTGACGCACAATTTCCGATTCCCGACTTGATTTATGACCGATGTCTTTATCGGCATGACGCACAATCTAAAAAAGCAAAACCCATCATGGAATGGCTAAAAAAATATCCAAAAACAGATTTTTTGAATACGGGCATTTCAAATAAAATGGTGCTATTTGAGCAGCTCCGTCTCCTCTCTGCTTCACAGCCATATTTACCTGGCTGCTTTTTATTAAAAGAGCCCTCAGACCTGATCAATATGGTAAGGGAGTACGGGGCTGGCGGTTATTGTAGAATGCAGCCTCTCTCCCATCAGCATGCAGCATCTACTTACTTCATTTTCTTTGATGGCAAATCAACATTTACTGTTCAACTAAGTTCCAATCAAACCATTACATTTTCTCGTACGTCAGAGCTGGAACGCTGGTGCAAAAAATATGCAGGCCGGTATTTCCTTCAATTTTTCAACACGAATGATCAAAAAGAAATTTTATTCAATGAAATCAAGATTTTCCTTATGAAAGATTCACAAAATCAATGGAAACGCATGGGAATTCACACAAAATCACCTGCAGAAAATAGTCTTTTAAGTCATACACAAAAATCAGCTCCTGTGATAGGCTTTGAACACTATCTAAATACATTGCAGCCACACATCAAGGAACTCCTTTTAGATGATATGGCATCCATTCAGGCATCAATCCCAGCTTATATAGATAAAACTTACTCTCCTTGCTTTGAATTCGCAGTAGACTTACTTCATTCAAGTGAAGGCAGACTTTTCATATCAAATATCAGATCAAAGCCAGGGCGGTCCGCTTTTTTAAAAGTTTATCCTGAGAAGGAACACGAATTGATTCGCATCATTCTTGAACATGCGCAATCGATAAAATCTCAACCGAAGGAGGTTTCTTATGAACAGAAAGCGCTGCATCATCGCCCCACACCTTACAAGTGAAAAAACAATTCATCTTCCCGTCCATTATAAACAGAAAGATGCCATCTATTCTCTTGCTCTAGGGTCTCGTTTAGTAGATGGCTTCAACATTTCCTATCATCAGCATCCAAATAAAATTTTATTATCTGAAGATCTATACAGAGGATTACTGATTCCTTACCAATCAAAAGCTGATGTGATCATCATTGACCATACACTTTTTATAGGGCCGTTGATGGGCATTTTCACTGCAGGTTTTGAGCAAAGTACACAGCCATTAGGAACGAGATCAGAATTTTTTATCAAACTGCTGCACTCTTTCAGGCAGCATCCTGGTTTTGCCTATCTTTTTGGGTCACATTCTATTGATTGGGAAAAAGGAATTGTAGAAGGACTGTTGTACCACGAAGATTCATGGGTTAAAAAACAGCTTCCCCTTCCGTCAGTCATTTATGATCGGCTTCCAAATAGAAAAGCTGCTCAGTCGGCACTCATTCAAGAAACGAAGCGAAAACTCACCCAAGACTATGATATCCCTTGGTTCAATCCTTACTTTTTTAATAAATGGGAGATTCACGAACAGCTATTAACAGATGAAAAAACATGGTCCTTTCTCCCACATTCTGTACAATTAGATCCCGTGGACGCTCTAAGTAAAATTGAAACACTTCTCCATCTGCATCAAGTTATATACTTAAAACCGACAAACGGAAGTCATGGAGACGGGATTTATCAGTTAAAAAAGGAAAACGACGGAATCACTGTATCCTCAAATTTCGGAAATTCTATTCCATATGATTCAATAGATCAGTTTGTTCAAAGGCTGCGAAAGGATCATGCAATTCATGATTTTATTGCACAACAAGGCATTGAGCTTCTTCAAATAGACAATCAACCGATGGATTTCAGAGTTCATACGAATAAAAATAAAGAAGGTGATTGGACAGTCACAGCAGCAGCAGCAAAGGTTTCTGGAGATCATACCATCACGACTCACCAGTTACACGGGGGAACGGTGAAAACACTTTATGCTGTCTTTCCAGAAGAAAAGAAACGTTTGCAGATTTTACAGCAGCTTTCTCATACTGCCATCATGCTTAGCCAAGTGATAGATAAAAAAATGACCGGGCATATTGGTGAAATCGGTTTTGACTTAGGCATTGATCAAACAGGTGCAATTTGGATGTTCGAAGCCAATTCTCGCCCTGGCCGAGAGATTTTCCAGCATGTCTCTTTGAAAAAATCAGAATGGCTGATTGGGAAAAGAATCATGGATTACGCATCTTACCTTTCAAAAACGGCACTCACCACTTCAGATCACGCGAACGTCTACTGACGCTTTTTTGTCACATGTCAGTGCTCTTAAATCTATGCTTTTTCTATGCTCTTTTCATGAGATGAGATACAATAAAATCAAGTTCAAGGTTGTTTCCGTGTTGTCGTGTTTGTTTATTGTTTCATCAATAAAAGCAAGGAGGCAATGATGATATGATTTCTCATTTTCAATGGAAACCCCTTTTTAAGAAAGCACAATTGCCAGGCTGGAAAATATCCTTTTTCCACAATGGTGCACACTATGAAGGCATCTACCACAAAACAGGTGACATTGAATGGGGCTCTCAGCTTCCGCCCCATGAAGTAGAACCAACTTTAAAAGAAGAAATCCACGAATTAATGCTGTTCCATGTCTATGATTAAACTGTTTAAGGAGCCCCGCCATGTTAGAAAAATTAAAACTTGTTTACGGAGACCATATCATCAGCACACCTACTCATGACAAACAAATTCTTTGGTATCAAACAGACGAAGGTGAAATATTTGGAGTAAACAAATCGGAGCTTTCAGAAAGAGAAACACTTCTTCTCAACTCTTTTCTTACACCAATTGATCTATTTCAAAAAGCGCAGACCGAGGATGAACAAAAATGGTTCAGCTATCTTTTTGAAAACAAACCACTAACTGTCCAACATCCCGTCCGTGTTTATTATTTTCAAATGATCCATCAAGAAGAACAAAGACAGCAAATAAAAGAGGCTGTGAATAACAGCCTCGAACATACTCATTTCATATGGACAGGCCCTGAAACAGCTATGCTGATTCAACCAAATGCCACATCAGAAAACAGTCAATTAGATCAGTTAAATGATTTGTCTCTAGCTATTACAAGTGATTTTTTAACAGACTCAGTCTTTATACAAGGACAGCTGCATTTGCCAAATGACCATTTACAGATGAGGTTATTAAATGAACAACAGCTATTTTTATACCATATGCAGCGAGAAAAGCTTAGATCAGGGGCTGCTACATTTTATCAATGCCTGCCTTCGTTCATTTGTTATGATGCATCCGCACTCTCTCATGCTATTTCAGATGCTTTTAAAGAAGCGGTCTTTGACCGGGATGTTTACCGAACCCTCATGACCTATATGCAATGTAATTTAAACGCATCCAAAGCAGCAAAAGCGTTATATGTTCACAGAAACAGTCTTCAATATCGAATTGATAAATTTATTGAGCGCACTGGGCTAGATATACGACATTTTCCAGAAGCATCCGCTGCTTATTTGATGATGACTCTACTCGATCTTTCATAAAGAATGAAGACATGAGCACCCTGCCCAAAAATGAAAATAGGATGTTGTGCACGTTGTCCATTTACAGACTCTTCCTCATTTTATACACTTTATTTACTAGTAAAGCGCTTTCGAAAAAAGAGGGACTGGGGAGGCTGACATCTAATGGCTGAAATGATGCTCAATCAAATTTATAAAGTATACGATAACAAAGTAACAGCAGTAGACAACTTTAATCTACATATAGAAGATAAAGAATTTATTGTGTTTGTTGGTCCATCAGGCTGCGGAAAATCAACAACCCTCCGCATGATTGCAGGTCTAGAAGAAATATCACAAGGAGACTTTCTGTTAGATGGAAAACGGATGAATGATGTAGCGCCGAAAGACCGGGATATCGCAATGGTTTTCCAAAACTATGCATTATATCCTCATATGAATGTGTACGATAATATGGCTTTTGGATTAAAGCTTCGGAAGTTTCCAAAAGCAGAAATTGATGAGCGGGTTCGAAATGCCGCTAAAATATTAGGGCTTGAGCAATATTTAGACAGAAAACCAAAAGCACTGTCTGGCGGTCAAAGGCAGCGTGTTGCACTTGGCAGAGCGATTGTACGTGATGCAAAGGTTTTTCTTTTGGATGAACCGCTTTCTAATTTAGATGCAAAACTCCGTGTTCAGATGCGTGCTGAAATTTCTAAGCTTCATCAGCGTCTGCAAACAACATTTATCTATGTGACACATGATCAGACTGAAGCCATGACAATGGCAACACGCCTTGTTGTCATGAAAGATGGTTTTATTCAGCAGGTAGGAGCGCCGAAAGATGTATATGAAAACCCAGAGAATGTGTTTGTAGGTGGATTTATCGGCTCACCTGCGATGAACTTTTTTACAGGAAAGCTCTCTGACGGTGCCATTGCGGTTGGAAAAACTCATATTCGTGTACCAGAAGGAAAAATGAAAGTATTACGCAGCCAAGGCTATATTGGAAAGGATGTCATTTTAGGCATCAGACCAGAAGATTTTCACGATGAACCAGTATTTATAGAGGCGTCTGAAGGCACAAAAATTCATGCTGACGTAGAAGTAGCTGAATTAATGGGGGCAGAAACGATGCTTTATTCTTCTATCGATGGTCAATCGTTTATTGCACGTGTTGATTCTCGTACCGATGTACAGGCCGGACAGTCTATCCCTCTTGCGATTAATATGAACAAAGCCCATTTCTTTGATTCGGATACGGAGCTGCGCATTCGCTCAGCAGAATAAAAAGATATATAAGCAGCGCCATCACTCATCATTGGGTGATGGTTTTTTGTATGTTAACACAACATTTACCATGTTCTTTTTTCGTATGTTTTTTTCGGAAATAACCATAATACTTAGTACAAAGCAGTTACTGCATTGGGTTTCGCCAAGTGGCAAATGACTTGATCATTTCGCTGGTGCGATTCCAGCAAACCCAACCAAAAAAACAAATCATATACAAAAAGGAGAATCACATCATGGCTAATTCTAATAGTTCAAACCAATTACTAGTTCCTGGAGCAGAGCAAGCGATCGATCAAATGAAATACGAAATCGCTTCTGAATTTGGTGTAAATCTTGGAGCAGAAACAACATCTCGTGCTAACGGTTCAGTTGGTGGAGAAATTACAAAACGTCTTGTGTCTTTCGCTCAACAAAACCTTGGCGGAACAAAAGCTTAATTTCATATCTGGATCATAGAAGGCACCTCTTATGGTGTCTTCTTTTTTTGTTTTTATCCCTCACCAAACTCCTTTCAGCTCATATCATGTAGTAGAAAGGAGCGGATCTTCATGGACATTTTTTCTGGTATGAACTTTGAACTTTTACAATTTGTAGGGATCTCTCTATTATGTGAATATGCTCATAGTATTCGGTCCTTTCATCTTTATAAAAAAAGCATCACATAAAAGTTGTACCAATTTGGGTTCTTTTCACTTATAGTATGTAGTGGAGGGATCGAACAGATGAAAATAGCTCTTTTCGGTGCTCATGGACGTGTAGGACAAGCATTTCTTCGTTTCGTTCAAGTAGATGAGCGTTACATGGTTCGTTCATTGATTCGGACAAACCGAGAAGAAATGCTTGCGGGTATGTTTCAAGTCACCGGCAATTCAAGAAATCGAGAAGATGTGCTTGAGACAATCAAAGGAGCAGATATTGTTGTGAGCTGTCTATCAACAGATGGTGATGATACATTATCTGTTTCAATGGAGCATATCGTACAAGCCATGAAGCAAACGAATACATCAAGAATTATTACAATTGGTACAGCAGGCATTTTAAAAGCAAGGCAGCAGCCGGAGCTCTACCGTTTTGAAACAAATGAATCAAGACGGACCACTTCCCGAGCAGCTAAAGAGCATGCGAAAGCGTTTGAAATCCTTCAATCGACTGATCTAGATTGGACCATTATTTGTCCAACCTATTTACCAGATGGAGAAGTGACACGGTCATATCGCTATGAGAAAGATTTTCTCCCTATAGATGGAAAGAAAATTTCAGTTGAAGATACCGCACACTTTTTATATCAGCAGTTAAATTCGAAGGAGTTTGTACATCAACGCGTCGGCATCGCTTATTGATGATGATGCCTGTCCAAACAATATAACCAGTAAAAGTCGAGGACAGAACCCTCGACTTTTTCATGCAAAGGAAAGAGCCTCTTCCAATTGAATGAGGCTCTTTTTTCTACTATTCATCAGCTGTTTGCAACAGCACCTTTTTGCAGTTCATACATTTGTGCATACAGCCCTTCTTGCTGCATGAGTTGTTCATGACTGCCACGCTCGACGATTTCACCTTTTTCTAACACCAAGATCATATCGGCTTTTTTAATAGTGGATAATCGGTGAGCGATCACAAAAGTCGTTCGTCCTTCTTTAACTACATCAAGCGCCCGCTGAATGATCGCTTCTGTTTCTGTATCAATGTTCGCGGTGGCTTCATCTAAAATTAAAATCGCTGGATCGTACGCCAATGCGCGCGCAAATGAAATCAACTGACGTTCCCCTGAGGAAAGGGTGCTTCCCTTTTCAACGACTGGTTCATCAAAGCCTTCTGGCAAATGCTTCAATAACTCTGCGGCACCTACTTGCTTTAATGAGGATTCAATCGTTTCTCTTTTGATGTCTTCATTCCCTAAGCTCACATTGGAAGCAATCGTTCCAGAAAATAAATACGGGTCTTGCAGCACAATGCCCATTTGTTTACGGAGCGTTTGGCGCGACTGATCATAAATGCTTTCGCCATCTATGAGAATGTCTCCTTGCTGAATGTCATAAAAACGCAGCAGCAAGTTCATGATCGAGCTTTTCCCAGAACCAGTATGCCCCACAAGTGCAACCGTTTGACCTTTCTTCGCTTCAAACGTAATGTTCTTTAAGACATTTTTCCCTTCATTATAAGCAAAGGTGACATCTTTGAACTGAACGTGTCCCTCCAGCTTCTTCTGAACAGGTTCTTCCACTTCTGTTCCTGGTTCATCTAATAATCGGAAAACCCTTTCTGATGAAACCCTTGCTAATTCCAACCTAGAGAACTGATTCACAATGCCTGTAATCGGCTGGAACAATCGATTTAAATAATCGACAAACGCATAGAGCACACCAATGGACACAATGCCTGTCGCACTTAGCGACGCACCGCCAAAATACCAAATGAGTGCCACATATGCTAAATTTCGCAGCAGGTTAACCAAGTTATGTGAAAGAAGTGAATTTAAATGCAGCATCTTTCGCTGATATCGAAAGTGATTGTTGTTCAGCTCATCAAATTCCTCTTGCGTCGCTTTTTCATGACGAAAGGCTTGAATGATTGTCATCCCTTGAATGGCTTCATTTAGTTTGGCATTGATTTCACTGATGATCGAACGAATGCGGTGATTGTACACTGATGCAAACTTTCTATAAGTCATCGACCATAGGAAAATAATCGGTACTGCGACCAAACAGATGAGTGCCAGCTTCACATTTAATAAAAACATGGCAATGTAAATCCCAATCATGTAAATAGCACTTGTCACGAAATTTGCAAGGACTGTTACATATAAATCACGAATGGTTTCCGTGTCATTTGTAATCCTCGCGACAACTTTTCCAGCCGGTAAATTATCAAAATATCGGATCGGCAGCGTTTGGATGTGCTCAAATACGTCTACCCTCATTTTTTGAATAATTCGATTTGCAATCCTTTGGAGCAAATAATGCTGCCCATACTGAAAGAAAATCGCAACGATGAGCAGTCCTAGATAAAATAGAACAAGCTGCACCAAACCACTGATTTCTGGCTGATAAAAAGCGAAAATCTCCTCTTTTGATAAACGCTTTACCTCATAGGTTTCACGCTCGTTCCCATTATCAATGGTGAGCTGATCTACCGATATTTTTCTGTTTCCATCAAAACGGATCGGCTCATTCACAAAATAGTAACCGAACCCGACTTGCACTACATTGATTTGCTTTCCAGAATCCATTCCATTATTTAATCGATCGCTTCGTATATAGTTATTTCCCTGGTAATAAACGGTTTTGTCTGTCTTTTCATTGACCTCGACATACGGTTTTTCTACACCTAAAATATGATCATCAATCATTTTCTTCCCAATAAACGGCCCTGTCAGCTCAGCACCAACTGCAATCATTAGAAAGATTAAGGCAACAGACAATACTTTCTTATATAGGAGTGCGTAGGCAAGGAGTCTTCTTCCTGTTGTCATGCCTCATCCCCTCCTTCCAGCTGATTTGTTAGCTGCTGACGCAAAAATTGTTCTTTGTACCACCCATCCTGCTGGATGAGCTCGTTGTGGGTGCCCTTTTGGACAATGCGTCCTTCTTCCATGACAAGAATGAGATCGGCATGTTCAACAGCTGATAGGCGATGAGTTGTAATAAACGTCGTTTTGCCATGACGGTTTTGTCTTAGATTTTCTAGGATAGCGGTTTCTGTTTTTGCATCTACCGCAGATAATGAGTCATCCAGAATTAAAATGTCTGGATCAATTAATAAAGCACGTGCAATGGATATTCGCTGTTTTTGTCCGCCTGACAGCGCCACACCTTTTTCCCCAACCATGGTTTCCAGACCCTCTGGCAAAAGGCGTAAATCCTTTTCAAAGTAAGCATCTTTGATTGCTTGTGCTAACTCATCTTGTTTCGCGTCACGATAACCAAAGCGCATATTCTGTTCCACGCTTTTTGAGAAAAGTATATGATCCTGCGGTACATATCCGATCCATTGAAATAACTGATCTAATTCAATGTCTTGGATCGGAACACCTGATAGCAATATTTGCCCGTCACCTGCCGGGTACTGGCGCAGAAGCTGTTTGACAATGGTCGTTTTGCCGCTTCCCGTTTTGCCTGTAATCCCAATTGTCTGCCCTTTTCGAACGGTAAAGGACACATCAATGAGATTATCTTTAGATGAGGTTGGATATCTGAATGTCACATGATCAAACTCAATATCTCCAGGCTCTTGTAACGTTTTCGGCTGAGCAGCATCTGTTACGTCCGGCTTGTAGCTAAGTGTATGATTTAACCGGTCTAACGACGCATTTCCTCTTTGCATAATATTAATCAATTCGCCGATCGCAAACATTGGCCAGATCATCATGCCAAGATAGACGTTAAATGCAACAAGCTCCCCAATGGTTAAATCACTTTGGAACACGAGATAGGCTCCGTAGCCGATTCCGATTAAGTAGCTGATCCCCACAAGTAATTTCACTGTCGGCTCAAACAAAGAATCAATGATCGCCACTCGCATATTTTTTTGAAATACATCATCTGTCATTTCTCGAAAGCGTTCGACATCTTGTTTCTCCTGCACAAAAGACCGAATGACCCGGACACCTGCCACTGATTCAAGAACGCGATCGTTCATATCGCCAAATGCATCTTGAGCGACTGTAAAGCGCTCATGGATTTTGCTTCCATAAAACGCAATCAAGAGCGCCATCAGCGGCATAGGAATAATCGCCATTAAGGTTAATTTCCAGCTAATCGTCAGCCCCATCGTAAAGAAGATCATCAGCATATAAGCAGTGGAATCAACCAAGGTCAGAACGCCAAAGCCTGTCGTTAAGGCCACAGCATTCAAGTCGTTTGTACCCAATGCCATTAAGTTGCCCGTTTTTTTCTTTTCATAAAAAGTAGGCGTCATCTTAAGCAAGTGGCGCATCAGTTTCCCACGCATCACACGCTCCATGACATTTGCGCCGCCAAATAACTGATACATCCAAAAATATGTAAGTGTATAGACGACGACACCTAGTAAGCAAAAAATGGTCACATAAAACACAATACTGGATGTTGTAAATTGACCAGAACGAATGTCATCAACTGCCTGGCCAAGGTATCTTGGCGGCAGCATTTCAAGCACATTCACAATGAGCAGGAGCGTAATAGCAATCGTATAACGCCTCCACTCTTGTTTAAAGAACCAGCCTAATTTCGCAAATACTGAAAACATGTTTGTCTCTCCTTTTCAAGCTAGCCGCTTTCTAAATTTTCCTGCAAGTCACCTTGTTTCGTTTTTTGAGCTTTTGTCATTTGTCTTGATTTTGGCATGTTCACATGCTTTCACTCCTCTTCATTTACTTGTTGTTTTTCATCCCTTTATTTCGAAATGCGAAATGAATTCAACAAAAAAAGAGGCCACCAGCTTGCTGGTACGCCTCTTTTCGTCATGTAAAAAGGCGCATGTTGACAAATACGCAACATACGCCTTGATTCATCCGATCAATTGGAACAGACGAGTTCCTTTTCCATGACCAATGAAGGTGTAATTGTCACGTGAATCAACCCATTCATGCAGTTTGATTTCATTCTTCCAATGTTGCACATGACATTTCCTCCTTTTGGCTCTTGAATCTTTTTTTATCTTATAGTGGCTGTCACTATTTTGTCAATAAATATTTTTCAATAAATGAAATTTTCTAACAAAAATCATTCTCCTTCATGTGTATCTTTTTCTATTAACGGGTATACCATGAGTGTAAAGACTCCTTTTGAAAGGAATGAGGACATTGTTTCAAGCTGATCGGATGGTCGTAGCGTTTGATGGACATGAAGACAGTAAGAAAGCATTAAAAAAGGCAATCGCTTTAGCTAAAACCTTACATGCCAAGCTGACCGTTACCTATGCACATGATGGCAAAACAGACAGACAGGTGTTTGATGTGCCGCGCCCAATGACTGGCGGAGCTTATATCGGCGGCGGTACGGCAGATCTTCAAACACCCCCTGTATATGTACCTCATGATGAACAGCAAAGTCCCTTGATTTTTGAAGACCATACAGAAGAGGTCGTTGCGGAAGCAAGAATGCTTTTAAATGAGGAGCAGTTTGAGGCTGCCATTGAAATTGTAGAGGGAGAACCAGCGGAAGCGATTATCGAATATGCGGAGGAAATATCAGCAGACCTCATCGTCATGGGAGCACGTGACCAAAGCAGATTGAAAAAAATGCTGTTTGGCAGTGTGAGTGAAAAGTTATCAGCAAGATCAGATATACCTGTGCTTATTGTGAAATAAGCATCACAAAAGGCTGTAAACATTGGTTTACAGCCTTTTTTTATTTATGAAGAGATCGATGCTTCACTTTCATGTTTAATTTTTTGCTGGAAGCCTTCCTGTACGCGCTTTGTCAGCTTGCCCGGAACGCCTTCCCCTACTGGCTCGCCATCTATTTCAACAATCGGAATGACTTCAGCTGTCGTCGAGCTGATGAAAATTTCCTGAGCGCGCAGCAGTTCTTCTTTGCTTATACGAGTTTCTTCAACAGTACACCCTTCTTCCTCACATACCTCCAGCAGCTTTCTACGAGTAATGCCGTTTAAAATGAGATTGTTTGCAGGGTGAGTACGAATCACGCCATCAATCACGGCATATACATTCGAGGAGGTTCCCTCGGTCACAAAACCGTCTCTCACAAGGATTGCTTCAAACGCACCAGCTTCAGATGCTTTCTGCTTTTCCATGATGTTATATAAAAGGTTTAAGCTTTTGATATCACACCTTAACCAGCGAAGATCCTCAGATAAAATGGCCTTTGCCCCAGCTTCCTGCTCTTGAACAGGCTTTTTCACCTGGAACGTATATGCCGTGATTTGAGGAGTAAGAGAATCACTATATTGATGTTTACGAGGGGCGACACCCCGCGTGACTTGAATATACACACCGCCATCTGTTAATTGATTGTGAGCGACGAGCTGCTGTAACTTTTCTTCCATATCAGATACTGTACCTTGCAGATGAATGCCAATTTCCTTTGCACTCTTGAACAGACGCTCTGTATGCTCTTTTAACGTAAACAAAGTACCATTGTATACACGGATGACCTCATAGACTCCGTCACCAAATTGATAGCCTCTGTCCTCAATATCAACATGTGCATCCTTTTTTTCAATGAAATCTCCATTGTACAATACTTTCATATGGAATCTCCCCTTCGCTTTGCATTAATGGTTGAATCTGATGCTATCTTAGCGGATAAATGGGTACGTTTCAATGATTATTCAGAATTATTTCACATCATAAGAAATGGATAACCTTCTATTGTAACAAATATAGATTCATAACCAAAAAGATTCCAATTTTTTAGCAACTTCTATATTCATAGGCTCTTTTTTCCTGTATACTGACACCATATAAACATGACAAAAAACAGCGGAAAAAGACAGAATCTACTACATGATTCGACACAAATTTTTGATTTATTGGAGCGATTGTAATGCAACGGGTTAAAAAAAAACAGGCACCTTCAAACACTATGCTGCTCTCAAAGGCGATTGGTTTTGTCATTCTGACACTGATCCTCTTTTTTATTTGGGATATGTCCAAAACCAATATGCAGGCAGCAGATCAGCCGGCGAAATTATCTGAGAGCAGTCAATTTAGAGACACAAGCACAAGTATGAAAGCAAAAGATGCTTCTCGGAAAACATTAGATGCACATTTTAAGATCAATTCAAATAAACATATAACGGATCAAACGATCTTTTTAACCTTTGATGATGGTCCATCAGCGACTTCAAATCAGCTGTTAGATGTGCTAAAAGCGCATCAAGTGAAAGCCACATTCTTTATGCTCGGACCTCAGATTAAAGAACACCCGGCAGCTGTGAAAAGACTCCATCAAGAAGGTCATCAATTAGGGCTTCATGGCATCACCCATGATGTGAAACGCTTTTATCAAAAAAAAGATTCTCCTGTTAACGAGATGAAGGAAGATCAGCGCATTTTGGCTTCTGTGACAGGTGAGTATACCCATCTTGTGAGAACACCTTATGGCAGCACCCCAAATTTAACCGATCAGCAAAAAGCACGTTTAAAACAAAAAGGCTTTGTCTACTGGGACTGGACCATTGACAGTCTTGATTGGAAATATAAAAGCTCAAAATATGTACCAGAGGTATTAAATCAGCTGCAAGTGCTGGAGACAAAAAATCCAAAAGAACCAAAAATCATCTTAATGCATGATCAGCCGGCGACGGCAAAATACTTAAGCAGCTTAATTACGCAGCTAAAGGCAAAGGGCTATACATTTGAAGTCCTTGATGAAACAATGAAGCCGCTGCAGCAATAAAGTAAAACCCGCACCTTTAGGATGCGGGTTTTTTAATGATTTATAAAGCTTTCACGAGATCGCCAATTCGCTCATGAAAGACAAGATCAAAAAGCGGATCGAATTCTGTTTCACTCAAATTCATCATCACCATGAAGATGGAAGGATCATGAGCTGCATCTTCTGGAATATACCTTGCTGGCGCTACCTCCAAGGAAGTCCCCATGACGAGGAGCATGTCCGTTTTCTGAAGTGATGTCTCCACTTGGTCTAAATGTTTGACCATATCGCCAAATAGGACAACATCTGTTTTTAGCACACGTCCACACGTACTGCCGTCTGAGGTAACCCTTTGACAGATCGGCACCTCTTCTTTTAATAAATAAGACAGATCATATACCGCCTGACACGATGGACAAGTGGCCGTTTGAATGGAGCCATGGAGTTCATATACATGCTGGCTTCCCGCCTTTTTATGAAGACCGTCAATATTTTGGGTAAAAATATCCACATGCTTCCCTTGTTGCTCAAGGCTGGCTAAAAAGGTGTGCCCGCTATTAGGCTCATATTCTCCACTCATTTTCATTTGAAACAATTCTTTAAATTTTGGCCAGAATTGATGAGGGTTTGATAAAAAGTAGGACCGGCTCATCGCCTCCATGCGGGAAGTATCTTCTGTCCACAGACCACCCGTTGATCTAAAATCAGGAATACCCGATTCTGTACTCATACCTGCACCTGAGAGTACTGTGATATGTGAAGCCTGCGATAATTTCTCTCTTAACACATCCACCTTTGTTTGGTCCACGCACCATTCCTCCTTTATTCACCCAGCTGCTTCTCACCTTTTTGTTTCATATAAATGGCCTGACCAGGGAAAGCAAATTCTACGCCTTCCTCGTGGAAAATATCTATGATGCGATAGTTAATATCCTGCTTAATATCAAGGTTTTCAGACCAAGCTGTCGTGTTTGTGTAAAAGTTGAAAAACAAGTTCAAATAGCTGTCTGCCAGTACATCGAGATTTACCATAATCGTCTCCTTATGCACACCATCATGCTCGTGAAGCATCTGTTTGAGACGCTTAATACACTGATCAATGTTTTCCTTTGGTGTATTGTAAGAAACGCGAACAGAGAACGTAATCTGACGTTTATTCATTCTTGTCCAGTTTGTGATTGGCTCCTTTGAAAGCGTAGAATTCGGAACGGTCACGACGGCTTCAGCAGGTGTTCGAAACCTTGTACTTCGAAATGTAATGTCCTCCACAGTCCCAAGAACACTTGGTGTCTCCACAAAGTCGCCCATCGTAAAAGGCTTCTCTGTAATGATGACAATCCCTCCAAAAAAGTTAGCCACTGTATCCTGAGCGGCGAGCGCAAAGGCTAGACCACCTAGACCGAGACCTGCCACAAGTCCATTTACGTCATAATTAAATTCTTGTGCAATGACACTAATACTCAGTGCAATAATAATGAAGCGAAGTACCTTTGATAAAAATGGTGCTAAAATATCATCCATATCTAATTCAAATTTCGAATTGACCTTTTGAAACAAGAAAGAAGATGCAGCGGTTAAATTACAAAGCCCCCACGTCAGCATCAATATAATAGAAGATCTATACAATTTAATGATGACATCCATATGATGCTCAAAGTATGGCGCTTGTCTTAACGCAAAATATAAACCAAGTGCCACGAAAAACAGCCTGGCTGGTTTTTCAAATGCCACAACAATTTGGTTAATGACCTCCGTTTTAGACCGATTCGTCAGCCTAAACAAAAGCTGAAATAAATACTTCGTAAATACTTTCCGAAGCAATAAAAAAAGCAATAAAATACAAAGGCTAATACCAATTTGGATCGCAATATCTACTGTAAAATATGTATCCATCCATTTTTGTGTAAACATGTCTGTCTCTCTCCTTTAAAACAATCCTCTCTAGTTTATAATATAACCTTCGTTCATGTCCTCTCTTAAATGTCTGACCTCTACATAAAAAGCCTCGGGACTGATCCCGAGGCATGAAGTTCAAATATGAAATTTTGGCTAGAGACATATCGACGGGCAGCAAACTACTTTTTCTTCTGAGCCTGATCAAGGAGAGTCGCTTTAAACATTTCAGCATCCGTTTCGGCCTTAATACGTTCTTCCACTCTAATTCTCCCTTTACCCAATCATCTCGCCTCCTTTTCATCATTATAAAACATCAGAATTTTCAGTCAACATGACGAAAGCACTAATATTTTGACGAACGCTGACGATTTGGACAAAATTGATCGAAGAAAAAATGATGTAGTTCAGATTTACTCAATAAGAGCTTGGGATATTCCTGCAACTTTTCACCTTTCATACACGATGCTTTCTCACCATATGCCATGTTCCATTACATACAGCTCTCCCTCGTACCATATAGTAAAGAAGGAAAAACAGCAAAAATTTGATATGATAAGACCAGAACTTATGTCAGGAGCTGGAGCATGTGTATATTATCGCGCATAGAGGTTCTTCAAGCGCTGCCCCAGAAAATACAATCGCCGCATTTGATTTAGCTGTTCAGCGGGGTGCGGATTATATTGAGTTAGACGTCCAGTTGACAATGGATCAGCACGTAGCCGTCATCCATGATGATACTGTTGATCGGACGAGTAACGGAAGCGGCTTAGTGAAAGGTTATACACTTGATCGGCTGAAGAAATTGGATGCAGGAAGCTGGTTTCATTCTCAGTACGCCAACGAACGAATTCCCACATTACAAGAAATTCTTGAAAGATACAGTCAGCGTGTCGGGATACTGATTGAGATCAAGCATCCAAAACGGCAGATTGGGATTGAAAAGGCAGTTGTCGACATCATCAACCGGTTTGCCTATTCCCGTCACATCATGGTTCAATCTTTTGATGCCAATGCACTTCAAAGAGTCAAAGCTTACGCCCCTTCTCTTCGAACAGCTTTTATTATAAAACCCTCTGCCTTTAAACTGACGAAAAGGAAATTAGCGGAGTACCGCTCCTTTGCGGATTGCCTTAATATGAAGAAAACGATGATCAACAGATGGTGGATTGATCGCATCCACTCATTTGGAATGGATGTCTTTATATGGACAGTGAAAGATCAAAAAACAGCCGACAGGATGAAAACATACCACATTGATGGAGTGGTGACGGATCACCCGCCATTTTTTCTAAAGGAGAAATGATGTAAATGAAAGCATATCTCGCCGTATTTATCGGTGGATTGGTTGGTACTCTTTGCAGATATGAACTTAGCCAATCCGTTGTCAGCCAGACATTCCCCTATGCAACACTGATTGAAAACATGACAGGCAGTCTGCTTCTTGGCTTTTCAACAGGGTATTTTATGTTTCGGAAAGGAAAAAAATATCTTGCTGCTTTGATCGGAACAGGATTTTGCGGTGGTTTTACGACAATGTCCACTTTTTCTAAAGAAACGGTTCTCTTATTACAGGATGGACTGTTCACATCAAGTATCATGTACATTCTACTCTCAGTGATTGCTGGAGTGGGCGCTGCCTTATGTGGACTGATCACCGCTCAGCGCCTCTTTCAACAAGATGAGCAGCCGAAAGGAAGCAGATAAATGATTGTATTTTATACAGCTGTTGCCGGCGGGATAGGCAGTGCCCTTCGTTTTTTCCTCAGTCAATCGATTCAGAAAACCAAGTTTAATACTCGTTTTCCGTATAGTATTATTCTCATCAACTTACTCGGCGCTGCCGGTTTAGGTTTACTGACAGGTGCAGTGACTGACAGTGATCCGCTGCTAATGATCATAGGTACTGGGTTTTTCGGTGGTTTTACAACCTTCTCTACATTTAGTGTAGAGGCTGCGTCCATGCTGCAAGAGCGGCAAATTGGACAACTTGCTGTCTACTTATTGGTCACAATCATCGGGTCTTTATGTCTCTTTGCTACGTTTTATCAAATAGGACAGCATCTTTAAATATTGGTAATAGCGGCTAAGCTGATGAGCAGCTGATCCATCAGCTGGCGCTTCATCAAAAAGAGTGTTTTTTCACTATAGCCAATTTCCATTGCACACTTTGCCATCCGCCAATCTCGAAAATATTTGTAATCGATGAGCTGCTGCTCTATTTCGTCCAACTCTTTTAATGCCGTTTCAATACAAGCAACGATGAGTTTATACTGATTTTTTTGCTCTTCTAACTTTTTCCGTGTCATGTGGTCGAGATGATGCGGGCTTCTTTTTTCAAGCTGCCTTTCGATATTTAAGATTGCTGCTTGATAATTTTTGAAATTCTTTAAATGAAACTCAATTCGTTTCATTGAGGTTTTTTTCTCCGTGATACTTGCTGTTTCATACCAAAGCATGTCCATCCCCCTCTATCGAACGTTTGTTCTTATTATATATCGAACATACATTCGTATAAAAGAGACTAAATACCTAAAAAAACCTTGAGCTTATTTTTCGCTCAAGGTCATTTCGTTTACTAGCAGCGGCTCCTTTATATCAAGTCCAGTGCGTGCACTGCCTTTTTCTGCCGATGTGACGCCTTTTTTCAAATCAATCTTTTTAACGTAGCGTCCATCCATTTCCAGCACTTTCATTCGAATATCATCAAGATAGACGGATTGTCCTTCTCTGATATCAATATTCTCTTTTAAGATGAGTCCGCCGATTGTATCAATTTCCTCATCATGATAAGAGATCTCGATCAAATCTTGAACTTCATCTAATCTCACTTTGCCATCTAAAACATAATGATGATCGGCTCTTTTTTGAATCACTGGCTGTTCATCTTCATCGAATTCATCTCGAATATCTCCGACAATCTCTTCTAAAATATCTTCCGTTGTGACAAGTCCAGACGTTCCGCCATATTCGTCAGTTAAGATCGCCATATGCATTCTATCACGCTGCATCTTGACGAGAAGCTCTTGAATAGGAATCGTGTCGATAACCTCAATCACTGGATATATATAATCTTGAATTTTCAGTTGATCTTTTTCACCTTGATACACAAGATCTGCAAAGAGCTGCTTTTTGTTCAGCATGCCGATGACATGGTCTTTATCTCCTGAAAACACAGGGAAACGTGTATACTTTTCCTGCGTCATGATGGCGAGGATATCATCTAACGGCATATCTTCTGGAATCGCACAAATTTCTCGCCGCGGTACCATGATCTCTCTGGCAATTCGATTATCGAAATCGAAAATCTTGTTCATATAATTATATTCTGATGGGTTGATTTCCCCATTTTTTAAGCTCTCAGATAATAAAATCTTCAGTTCCTCTTCAGAATGGGAATGTTCTTTTTCAGACCCCATATCGATGCCCATCATTTTAGTTAGCAGACGTGCTGACCCGTTTAACACATAAATGAAAGGGAACATAAGGATATAAAATGCATGCAGCGGGCCTGACAGCCATAGTGTCATTTTTTCCGCCTTTTGAATGGCAAGCGTTTTTGGTGCAAGCTCACCTACAACTACATGCAAAAAGGTAATAATAGAGAACGCAAGTGTTGCTGAGATCAGGCTGATTGCTGAATCAGGAATGTTTGTCAAACCAAAACCTCGAACCAAAAGTTCTTTCACAGCCGGCTTACCAATCCACCCTAAACCAAGGGATGTCACTGTAATACCGAGCTGACAGGCTGACAAATATTCATCTAGCCTTGATGTCACCTTTTTCGCCATGATGGCCTTTTTGGACCCTTCGGCAACAAGCTGATTAATTCTTGAACTTCTCACCTTTACTATGGCAAATTCAGATGCAACAAAGAAAGCTGTTAAAGCAATCAAAACACCGACTATACTCAGATTAACAATATCGTCCATTTAACCTTGCTCTTTCTTAGAAGAACAAGGAGTCACCTCCTGATTGATGATGTTATGTTTTGCAAAACGGTTAACTGATTAAATAAGACTACATTGAGGGCCCCACTTAACCACCTCCGGTTCACGTAAAATTCCGCCTCTCTACATATATATGAAACGGTATTCATTTTATCTTACCATAAATAATCTGAAAATTCCTGTATCATCATGCTGTTTTTGACATGACTGACTAAATTAAGGGAAATCCTCCTCTGTTTCTTCTTATTGGCAGGAAATATGAACAATTAACTTGTGTTTCAGACTAGAATTATATTAAACTATTTTCATAAACTATAACGTGACGGTTAGGAGGAGATGTTCAGATGGGGCTGAGAAAAAGTATCGTATTGGTGAACTAGCACAGATTGCACAGGTGACGAAACGAACTGTAGATTATTATACAAATCTAGGTTTGCTTGCGCCTGTTAGATCTTGCTCAAATTATCGTTATTACGATGAATATGCTTTAAAACGATTACAATTAATCGTTCTTTGCAAACAGCAGAGATTGGCTCTTTCTGACATCAAATCCAGATTAGATGAACAATTCCCTTCTCAAAAGGAAGATCATGATGAACTTGTCCATTTAACCTCTGATATCGATCGGATGAATGAGCATATGGACCGCATTTTGGCACGTTGTAAGCAGCTTCAGCCAGAACAACGTGAAAAACTAAAAGAGCAGCTTACTCCTGAAAAAATGACGGCTGTCCAATCATTTTTACTGCTGTTAAGTTAAAATTTTTACTAAACAGGAGGTGTTACCTTCGTTCTCAAAGTCAGAACGAAGGCCTTAATTGGACATAGTTAATTTACTCATAGTTGCTTTACTTATAGCTTTAACCGCGTTTTTCGTTGCATCAGAGTTTGCGATCATTCGCTTAAGAAGCTCAAGAATTGATCAGTTAATCGCAGAAGGTAATAAAACAGCAGTTGCTGTCAAGCATGTAACGACTCACCTTGATGAGTACCTATCAGCCTGTCAGCTTGGTATTACCATTACCGCCCTTGGTATTGGTTGGTTAGGGGAAGAAACAATTGCGCATATGCTTGCGCCGCTCTTTGCAGAGTTGTCCATTCCTCAATCAGCTAGTTCTATTGTCACTTTTATTATTGCGTTTAGTATCATGACGTTTTTACACGTTGTCGTTGGAGAACTTGCACCGAAAACACTCGCCATTCAAAAGGCTGAGCAAGTATCCCTTCTTTTTGCTAGACCACTGATGATCTTTTACAAAGTGATGTTCCCGTTCATTTGGGTATTAAATGGATCTGCTCGTTTGTTAACGAAAGCGTTCGGTCTTCAGCAAGTATCTGAGCATGACATGGCGCACTCTGAGGAAGAATTGCGGATTATTTTATCAGAGAGCTATAAGAGCGGCGAGATTAACCAGTCTGAATTCAAATATGTAAATAAAATTTTCGAATTTGATGACCGTCTGGCGAAAGAAATTATGATTCCTCGTACCGAAGTTGTCAGCTTCCCGTATGATATTACCATTGAGGAAATGCTGAAGGTAACAAAGGTAGAGAAATATACACGTTATCCAATTGAAGATGGCGACAAAGACAACATTATCGGTGTTCTTAACATTAAAGAGGTTCTCACTGCCTGCATTAGTGGTGAGTGCTCTACAAGCGATACGATCGAAAAGTTTGTAAATCCGATTATTCATGTGATTGAAACGGTTCCTGTTCATGATTTACTGCTCAAAATGCAGCGTGAACGTGTACACATGGCCATTTTATCAGATGAATATGGCGGTACAGCAGGTCTTGTGACCGTTGAAGACATCCTTGAAGAAATCGTTGGTGAAATTCGTGATGAGTTCGACATTGATGAAATCAACGAAGTGCGTAAACTTGGAGAAGACCATTACATCTTTGATGGCAAGGTTCTTGTTGATCAAGTCAACCTGCTATTAGGTACACAGCTTGATAATGAAGAGGTCGACACAATCGGCGGCTGGTTCCTTACTCAGAAATATGAAGTAGAGAAAAATGACGCCATTCGTGAACAAGGCTATGAATTTATTATTAATGAAGTCGATGGACACCATGTGGCATACATCGAAGTAAAAAAGTTAAATGAACAATTATTAGAAGCAGCTGAAGAAGGCGCTTCGTAACAAAAAACGCCCACTTGCTTAAGCAAGTGGGCGTTTCACATTGTGGACAAAGGGCTAAAATGATTTTTATTTTAGCCCTTTGTCTTCTTTTTCAGCGTGATAGAAAACCTTTGAAGTCTAGGAAGGACGAGTACCGGAGCGGAGCGAATTGAGCATTCGTGAGCACCGGCACGCAGGACTGACACCGAAAGCGAGGGTTTGTCTACACGCTGAAACGACCCTTGCCTAAGCAAGCGGTCGTTTTTCTTATGCCTTTTCCATTAATTGAGCTTCTAGCTCTTTGATTCTTGTGTTTAATACTTCTGTCATGGCACCTAATCTTTCTTTTGGCGGCAGATGGTCAAATTCAGACAGCTCAATCGGTTCACCGATGATTAAGCGCATTTTCCCTTTTTTGAAAAGACTTTTCGCATTTGAAGGTCCTTTGTATGCGGCTGGAACAATTGGCGCTTTACCGAGCTGCGCAATGGTAACCGCCCCTCTTTTTAGAGGAACATCCTCTGTTGTACGTGTTCCGCTTGGAAAAATCCCAACGATCTTTCCCTCTTTTAATAATTTAATGGGCGTTTTAATACTGCTTGGCCCAGGATTCTCTCGATCAACAGGAAAGGCATGAATCTTTTTTAAAAATCCACCGATCCATTTATTTGCAAACAATTCTTTTTTCGCCATGTAGTGGATCTCAAACGGAAGAATTCCTGCGCCTAATGCAAGAACATCCACAAAACCCTCATGTGTACAAGCAATGACAAAACCCCGATCAGTTGGCAGATTCTCTTTTTGATATACTTTGATTCCACCTCGGAGACCAAATAATAGTTTGACGGTATAGCCTGAAAATTTATACATAGTGCACTTCCTTTGTTTGAAGAATGAAGGATTTGTCTCTATTATAACAAATTTTTTATTACCTGGTACTAAAAATTTGTACACAGTCCAATCCTCCCTATTTTTTTCGTTTAAAAATGAACGTTCTGCCTGTATTCAAGCACAAGGCTTTAGGGGAGAATAGAATAGGAATTGTGTTCAATTTTGTCGTTTTTCGATGTTTTTTCCTGATTTGTTCTATTGAAAATACTTTATAAATGATGCAAATTTCGCTATGATAAGGAGAAATGATTTTGATTCGGCGAAAGAGATGAGTAATGTACGGTAATGAGAAGTTTCGTGCAACTTTATGCCTTTCTTATGCGTGTATAACATAGAGGGGAGAAAAATCAGTGACGATCGATGAAATTTATCAAATGTATATGAACGATGTTTACAGGTTTCTGCTCTCCATGACAAAAGACAAACATTTGGCAGAAGACTTATTGCAGGAAACCTTTATGCGTGCGTATATACATATTCATTCCTACGACCATAGCAAAGTGAAACCTTGGTTATTTCAGGTGGCACGAAATGCTTTTATTGATTATGTCAGGAAACATAAAAAAGAAGTGACCATATCGGATGACCTCATTGGCGGTCTTTTACAAACGTCTGTACAAAGCCCTGCTGAACAGGTTGAAATAAAGGAAGTCCTCACCATGTATTTAGAGCAGCTTCCAGATAACTACAAGGAAGCGTTGACATTGTATTATTTAAAAGAACTAAATTACAAGGAAGCATCCAAGGTCATGAATATTACTGAAGCAAATTTCAAAAGTGTTTTATTTCGTGCAAGGCAGCGCCTAAAAGCACTTTACAACAGAGGTGTTAATGATGAATGAAGAGTTTAACAAGCGATGGGAACAATATAATAATGGTGAGATGAATGAGGAAGAAATGATAGCGTTTGAGGAAGAGCTTGAAGAAAACGAAAAACGCTTAAGCCAGGAACTGAACGACTCGGATTGGACAGACTTTTCCATCAGTCCTGAGAAGCAAAAAGCCATTTTACAATACGGAAAAAGAAAGTCATATTTACGTATTTCCGTACTTGCTGTCATATCGACACTCATTATTTTACCGCTTTGTACATTAGGAAGTTATTTATACTACGGCGTTGGCGGAGCCGAGAGCAAAGGCAATCACTTCATGGAAACTGCCGCTGTCACCGTCGCTTTGACCAAACCAAACGTGGCCATTGATATGAAGGATTTAAAAGGTCAGGTCAAGCTTTTTGGGATGAACACCGAATTGAAGCTGCAAAAGCAAATTGGCAATAAAACAGAAGCCATTGGCAGTGAACAAATCGAGATGTTTTTCGATAAATTAAAGCAGCCTACTATCTCTTATTATGGTGACAGCGCACGCGAAACGGAGGGTTTCTTTACCCATCCTTCGGCGCAGGCAGATGCCTCAAAAAAACAAACACTCACTACGTTAGACAAGCTTCCTGAAGGAACAGTAAGTGAAGTGTATGTATCCTATGACAGAGCTTACACACCAAAGGATATTTATTCCTTTGCTAAAAAATATGATATGAAAGTGCTGTGGAATGCGATTAAAACAGAGGATTCATTAAGTGGAAATCAGCGGCCAATCGGCTTTCCTGGGAAGGACTCTGAATTTTTAAAAGAGCTTCAGCACACATCAAAAACTGAGGTAGATCAATTCAAAGATGCCCTTGCTTATGTTAATCAGCACCCGACATGGGCAACAACGATCTCTGGCAGACCTGATCTTGATCTGTCTAATCGTATACGCTATATCGATCAAAATGGCGTCACCGTTTATGGCTCTGTGGTCACTGGACCTTCTAAAGAAATTGAGAAATTTGTAAAGACAAAACGCATTAAAACGGCAAAAGTGAGCGAGGTGGAATTATGGAATTGGTAAGAATTTTTAAAGAGCATAATGTATTTGGCTGGATTTCTGTCGGCACAGCGATATTATCCCTGCTCATGCTAAACCTCGCCATTATCAGCAACGTGACATTTTATTCTTTTCAAATGCTTCCTTTTGCAATGGCCGCAGTTCCATTTGGCATTATTGAACTGTTCATTAAAAAAGGCCGTACGGGTCCAGGTTTCCTCGGTGTCGTACTGAATATCTTTGTCATTGTTTGTGTCTATGCCATCGTATCAATCGATGTCGATCTTCAGTTAGGTTTTTAATCAGCACTCAAAAGCAAAAGCCCGTGTTACTTGACTAATGCCAAGCAGCACGGGCTTTTTTCATTTACTTTTTATTCAATTCTGAATGCTTTCTTGAATATAAGAAATACACAACCAGCCCAATGGCAAGCCAGATTAAGAAACGAACAAAGGTGATTGCACCAAGCTTATAAATGAGCAATCCGCAAGATAGAATAGCTAAGATCGGAATAAGCGGAACTGCTGGGCATCTGAAAGCTCGTGGTAAGTCCGGCTGCGTTTTTCTCATCACAATGACCGCCACTGAAATCAAAATAAATGCTGAAAGTGTCCCGATATTCACTAGGCTTGCCAGCTCATCAAGTGGAATAAATCCACCCATTAATGCTGACAATGTACCGAAGAACAGTGTATTGATGTAAGGAGTTTTATGCTTTGGGTGAACTTTTGATAATACCTTTGGCACCAAGCCATCACGAGACATAGCAAACATCACGCGTGTCTGGCCGTACAGCATGACAAGCATTACGGTTGTCATCCCTAGAATCGCTCCGACATCCACAATACCAGCCACCCAGTTTTGTCCGGCTACTTGTAAAACGAGAGACACTGGATGTGATACTCCTTCAAAATTCATGAAAGGAACAATGCCCGTCATAATCGCACTGACAACGACATAAAGCAGTGTACAAATCAATAAGGAAGTAATAATCCCTCTAGGCAGGTTGCGTGATGGATTTTTTGTCTCCTCTGCTGCAGAAGCAACTGCATCAAACCCGATAAATGCAAAGAATACTAGGGCTGCTGCACTTAAGACCCCTGATGTCCCAAATGGTACGAATGGTGTCCAGTTTTCAGGTTTTACATATTTCACAGCGACTAAAATAAAGAGCAGAATCACAGCAATTTTCATAATAACCATGATGTTATTGACTCGTTTTGATTCTTTAATACCAAAGTACAGCAGGAAGGTGATGACCATTAAAATAATAAATGCTGGAAGATTAAAATATGTCACTTGCCCTTTTAAACCACCTGGTGCTGCTGTTAACTCAACTGGTATATGAATCCCTATCCCATTTAAAAAAGACACAAAATAGCCTGACCAGCCCGCTGAAACGGCACTAGCGGCCAGCATATATTCTAATATTAAATCCCATCCAATGATGAATGCTAGAAATTCCCCCATTGATGCGTACGTAAATGTATACACAGACCCTGATACAGGCACTGTGGAAGCAAATTCCGCATATGACAGTGCTGCAAACAAACAAGCAAGACCTGCGATGACAAATGATAGAACAAGTCCTGGCCCCGCAGTGACGGCTCCTGTACCTGTTAGAACAAATATCCCTGTCCCGATAATGGCTCCAATGCCCAGCATGGTTAAATCAAATGAACCCAATTCCTTTTTTAATGCTTTTTCCCCTTGTGTTGCCGCAATGAGCTCTGAAATGCTCTTTTTTCTAAACAATGAATTGCTCATACCATCACTCCCAAAACTTAGTATCAGTCTAAAGACGCCACATTCATATAATTCACAATATTTTCTGAATATTTAGATTAAATTTAGCACAATAAATTGGTGGCGTAAAATTATTATATATGAAAATTAAAAAATGAAAACACTTTTTTTAAAAATAGAGTGAAAATTCTTATACATCAACGAAAATATTGTCAATAAAACGGTTAGATTTTCTTCAATCCTTATTCAATTGATAGTTTGTCTCCCTCTATTTATTATACAACATGGAAGATTATATTTTTTTCATATACTTATTATTCAACAAAAATAAGACCCTTTTTTTAAAAGCGGGTCCACAATTATGTTATTTTAAAGCCTTTAGACTGATAGTGATCTATGAGAAAAAGACCAGTTTCTGCGGCATAAATGATATATGAAAAAAGAGACTGCTTCATAGCAGTCTCTTAAAATGAATTAGTTTACAAATGTTTTCGCTCCAAGATAAATAGGCTTCCAATAGCTTGATGTCATATCACTGATCGTTACACCGTCAGAAGCAGCATGGATAAACTTATTGTTTCCAAGGTAGACACCCATGTGAGATGGACCTGATTTATACGTTGTAAAGAAGACAAAATCTCCAACCTTTGGTTTGGATACACTTTTCATCGATCCCCAGAAACCTTCAGTTGTTTGTCTTGAAATCTTTTTTTGTTTGTTAATGATATACCACATAAATCCGCTGCAATCAAAGCCCTGCGGTGTCGTTCCACCCCATCTATATGGAGTACCGTTTTGCGCTTTAGCATCTGCTATGAGCTTAGACGTGTTTAAGGAAGAAGTAGAAACTGTTTTTTCTTTCACAGGTTTCGTCTTTACTTTAGACGTCTTTTTCACCTTTAGCTTTTGCCCGATTTTAATGAGGTCTGTTTTAAGTTTATTTAACGATTTCAACTCTTTCACAGTCATCCCATATTTTTTGCCAATCTTAGATAATGTATCACCTTTGACAACTTTATGAGTGGCAGTTGCTGAAGCCGTTTTTACTTTTGTTGTTGTTTTTGATGTCTTCACTGCTTTTTTCGAAGAAGTGCCATACACTTTTAAGGTTTGTCCAACATAAATCACGTTAGATTTCAGCTTATTGTCTGATTTAATTTTGCTCACGCTTGTTTTGTATCTTTTCGCTAGAACAGAAAGAGAGTCACCTTTTTGAACTTTTACTGATTGTGCTGAGGCAGCTCCGGCAAATAATGTCGTCCCAAGTAGAACTGCACTTGCAGCTGTGATCAATTGTTTTTTCATTTGTTCCTCCTGTATGTATCTATCTGATCCGAATTTTTATCTACTCCCTATTATAAGGATCAAATACCAGAAGAAATAGTCTTGACTTCCTACGACATTATGCTTATTAATTCGGCAAAATTTATTTTTTTTTAGGGTTCTTTTTATTTCATTTTTATTACACAATCATGACAAAATAATCGCATCTTGTCATGGATAAATGATACATTCATTTCTCTTTTTGGTTCATTCTATGTAAAGTGGACCTTTACAATTTTAAAGTGAACTTTACGGTGCTGTAAAAAGGAATCCACACTTCTGCTCTACCATTGTAAACGTAAGAGCGATACATAAACAATGAGGAGGCAAAATGAATGAGTGTGTTGAAAAGCTCGAAAACGAAAATCGCTGCAGTGGCAGCAGCATCTGTGCTATCGATTGGCATTTTTTCAGGGATTGAATTTGGACAAGCTGACAAAGCTGAGGCTAAAAAGAAGTCGAAAAATGACGTGCAAAATGTGATCGTGCTGATTGGAGATGGCATGGGAACACCCTATCTTTCAACTTACCGCTCATTTAAACACAACGGTGACCTTTCAAAGCAAACAGCGTTTGACCCTTACCTCACTGGCATGCACAAAACATACCCTGACGACTCTAAAAATAACATTACCGATTCAGCAGCAGCTGGTACAGCCATGGCAACTGGTAAAAAGACATACAACAATGCCATTGGTGTAAACAAAAACGGCAAAAAACTAAAAACCGTTTTAGAAGAAGCCAAACGAAAAGGAAAATCGACGGGTCTTGTCGTGACATCTGAATTAACAAATGCTACGCCTGCTGCGTATGCCGCTCACGATGTGTCTAGGAAAAACACTGCAGCCATCGCCGATGACTTCTTCGATGAGAAAATCGGAAAACAGCATACAGTCGATGTCATGCTTGGCGGAGGACTTGTCGACTTTGTCCGAAAGGATCGTGATCTGACGAAGGAATTCAGACAAGCCGGTTATGATTATGTCACCAATAAAGCTGCCTTACAAAAAAACAAAAATGAAAAAGTGTTAGGCATTTTTGCCGATGGAGGTCTCGATAAAGCCATTGATCGTGATCAAACGACCCCTTCCCTGCAAGACATGACATCCTCAGCCATCAAACAGCTGTCTAAAAACAAAAAAGGATTTTTCCTTATGGTCGAAGGCAGTCAAATTGACTGGGCTGGACATGATCATGATATTGTCAGTGCGATGAGTGAAATGAAAGATTTTGAAAAAGCATTTGAAGAAGCGATTCGTTTTGCGAAAAAGGATAAAAACACGTTAGTCATCACGACCGCGGATCATTCAACTGGCGGACTTTCCTTCGGAGCAGACGGTTCAGGGAGCTGGGATTACAAACCGGTAAAAGCAGCGAAAAAAACGCCTGACTTTATCGCAAACAAAATCGTCAGCGGCATGCCTGTCGAGTCAGCCCTGAAACAATATATCAATCTTGATTTCACAAAAGAAGAAATATCATCTATTCAAAAGGCCGCTGAAACAAAGGATACTGTTAAAATTGATGATGCGATTGAAGAAGTGATCAATACAAGATCACATACAGGCTGGACAACATCTGGTCATACCGGTGATGAAGTTCCATTCTTTGCGTATGGCCCAACAAGCCAGCAGCTAAAAGGTCTAATGGAAAATACCGATCAAGCAAAACACATTTTCAAACTGCTGAAAAACCAATAAAATGGACAAAAAAGATGTCTGCTAAGAGACATCTTTTTTGGTCTTTTTCATGCAAGATATTTCCTATGAACCCCTTTTCCATCATAAGAAAACATCACTTCTTTTCCTTCAAGAACGGACTCGATATGCACACTTCTTCCCCACAGCTGATATAAATACGGAAGGACTTTTTCTAAGTATTTCAGATCAAGTTCAATGCCTTCATACCAATGCTTGATATAAAGTTCGTTATTTTTTAAATAGTCGCCATCGATCACGGTCAAATACGGAAAGCCGCCATTCACTCTCATACTGACTAACTGATCACGAACCGCCTTCCATTCTTTATCAATGACTTTATAGTCTCTCCCCTGCTTTTGAAACAAGTACAAATCTTCTCTCATCACAAGGTCTTTCGTTAAGTAGTTTCGAATAAAGGAAATATCTGACTCAATTTCTCTGACTTCAAACATTTTGCTGCGGCCTGATCCTTCTGTGACCCCTGCTTTTTTTAATTCTTCACACGGGTTGTTATAGCGCTCTTCAATATCTTCAAAAATCTTCAGCCCTAAATAGTAAGGATTGATGCCTGTTTTAGATGGCTGCACCACACCTGCATTTAATTTCGCAAACTCTATCGATTCACTTGAATCCAAATCAAGCTCCCGCATAATCCGCTGGTGCCAATACGATGCCCAGCCTTCATTCATAATCTTTGTTTCCAGCTGCGGCCAAAAATAGAGCATTTCTTCTCTCAGCATGGTAAGGACATCCCGCTGCCACGGCTCCAGCTCGCGGGAATGCGCCTCAATAAAGAGTAAAATATCCTTTTCCGGCTTTGGCGGAAACTGCTTAACAGTTTTCTTTTTCTCACGCGTTTTCGGCTCATCCATTCCCCACAAATCATCATAAGGCGTTTGACGTTTTGGTTTATCATCTTCACTTTCTTCATCTTCCATATTCCAGCTTAATTTTGATCGAACAAGAGACGGATCAATATGCTCTTGGATAGCCAAAACGGCATCTAAAAAGGACTCGACTTCTTTTGTTCCATGGATATGCTCATATTCTTTGATCCGCTCTGCCGCTGCTGACATACTTTCGACCATATCTCGTTTTGTATTTTGGAAACGGCAATTATTTTTGAAGAAATCACAGTGTGCCAATACATGAGCCACAATTAATTTATTTTGAACGAGCGTATTGTTATCAAGTAGAAAGGCGTAGCAAGGATTTGAATTGATGACCAGTTCATAAATTTTGCTTAACCCTAAATCATAATGAAGCTTCATTTTATGAAATTGCTTCCCAAAGCTCCAGTGGCTGAATCGTGTTGGCATTCCATATGCACCGAACGTATAAATAATTTCCGCGGGACAGATTTCATACCTCATCGGATAAAAATCTAGACCAAATCCTTCTGCAATCTCTGTAATTTCATCAATCGCTCTTTGTAAAAGACGTTTTTCAGATACGCTCAAGGAAACCATCCCTCCTCATCGGACTTATCCCTACTATATGAGCGTATGTAAAAAAACATGATGTTCCGCCAATCGTTTAGACGACTTCTATTTCTTTCGTGGATTGCCCGCCGAATGCTTCGAAATGAATATGGTGTGCTGGAATTCCCAGCTCTTTTAGATGATGAATGATCTCCTGTGTAAACACCGGGGAACCGCATAGATAAAATTGGCCTTTCCCTTCTCCGATCACCGATTGAAGAAATGAACGGTCAATGCGGGAAGCCGCTTTCTCAACGAGTTCACCCTTTCCAGACTGCGCAAATTGTTCGTTACATAGGATGATGCGTCCATAGGAAGCTGAAGCTAGAACGCGTTCAAACTCATTTTCAAAAGCGTTTACATCCTCTAATCGATCTGCATGAATCATCGTGAATGTCTGGCTGTTTTGTGCGGCAGTTTTCACTAAACCAATCATTGGTGTAACACCAGACCCAGCACTGATGAAATAAACAGGCTCTTTTATGTCATCTTGCAAACAGAACATTCCCTGCGGCATACTCACTTGAAGAACGTCCCCTTCTTCCATTTCATCATGCAAAAATGTAGACACATGACCGTCACGCTTCACTGTAATACGGTAATAAGATGGATGATGCTCGTCTGATAAGCTGTATTGTCTGCTGCACATATAGGCTTCTCCTGGCATATCTGCCTGAACCGTAATATATTGACCTGCTTTATACATTGGCAGCTCTGATTCATCTTCTGGTACTAAATAAAAAGAGATAAGCGATGGAGATTCTTGCTTCTTTTTCTTAATCACAAACGGCTTCACATCTGCCCATCCGCCTGTCTGTTTCACATTTTCATCCATCATTTCTGCTTCTATGGTCATGAAAATATTCGCAATGATGTCATATGCAGCTTTCCAAGCTAATAAAGTGGCATCTTCTTCTCTTAAGCCAAACACCTCTTTCATCGCTTCAATCAAGTGATATCCGACAATTGGGTATTGTTCTTTTTTGACCATGACACTGACATGCTTATGGGCAATTTGTTTGACCGCAGGAAGTAATTCCTCTAACCGATCAATGTGCAGTGCAGCTTGATATAGTGTCGCAGCAAGTGCCTCTGGCTGACTTCCGTTCATCAGATTTGTTTTATTAAATTGATTGAGCAGCTCCGGGTGCTGGCGAATCATATTTTGATAAAAAACAGTGACAAGCTTGGTTCCCTCGGCTTTTAGTAGAGGAGCTGATTGCTTTATTGCATTCATTTGATCTTTAGATAACATCGTCATTCCTTCTTTCAAAAGAAGTATTTTAAATACATCTTTATCGTAATAGATGACAGTCTCTAAAAGCAATATTTATAATACATGTTTTAAATGTTGTCACATTTTACACTTTCTCGAACAGTTTTTGTCTAAAATGTGTTACGATGATACAAAACTCTATTAGGTTTAGAGGTCGTCAAAATGAAACTTACGAATTACACAGATTTCTCATTAAGGGTACTCATTTATTTAGCTTCGAGAGAAAATAATGAACTGTCAAATATTCAGCAGATCGCCGATGTTTATGGCATTTCTAAAAATCATCTGACGAAGGTGATTTATCATCTTGGAAAACGCGGGTATGTGGAAACGATTCGCGGAAGAAATGGCGGGATCAGGCTTGGAAAAAGCCCAGAAAGCATTAATATTGGAGAGGTTGTCCGTTATACAGAGGATGATTTAGTCATGGTTGAATGCTTTGATCCAAAGAAAAACAGCTGCATTATCTCCCCAATTTGTTCATTAAAGCATGTACTTCATGAAGCACTCACTGCTTATTTAAGCGTTCTAGACCGATACACACTAAACGATTTAACACAAAACAAAGATGCTCTTAGAGAGCTCCTGCTTTAAGGCGAAAGAATTTATTCTTTCGTCTTTTTCTTTACCTTCTTGTAATAATAATTTATTTAAAATTATTATAAATAAATATTGACTATCATGTTTGATTCAATATAATTAGGGTATATAGATTGCTAGAAAACACTTTTTTGTTTACAGGAGGAGAAAAGAATGACAAATTCAAATCATAAAAATTTGACAACGAACCAAGGCGTGCCTGTTGGCGATAACCAAAACTCAAGAACAGCTGGTCACCGCGGACCTACCTTTCTTGATGATTACCATTTGATTGAAAAACTTGCACACTTTGACCGTGAACGTATTCCAGAGCGCGTCGTTCATGCAAGAGGCGCCGGCGCTTACGGTGTGTTTGAAGTAGAAAACAGCATGGAGAAACATACAAAAGCAGCCTTCTTAAGTGAAGAAGGAAAACAAACAGACGTTTTTGTTCGCTTCTCTACCGTTATTCATCCGAAAGGTTCACCTGAAACATTGCGTGATCCGCGCGGCTTTGCTGTCAAATTTTATACAGAAGAAGGCAACTATGATCTCGTTGGTAACAACTTGCCGATCTTCTTTATTCGTGATGCATTGAAATTCCCTGATATGGTTCACTCTCTCAAGCCAGATCCTGTAACCAATATTCAAGATCCTGACCGTTATTGGGATTTTATGACCTTAACGCCTGAATCCACTCATATGCTCACATGGCTTTTCTCTGACGAAGGAATCCCTGCAAGCTACGCTGAAATGCGCGGTTCTGGTGTGCATACATTTAGATGGGTGAACAAATACGGCGAAGCAAAATATGTGAAATATCACTGGAGACCTTCTGAAGGTATTCGCAACTTATCTATGGAAGAAGCAGCGGAAATTCAAGCAAACGATTTCCAGCATGCGACAAGAGATTTATATGACCGCATTGAAAAAGGCAACTTCCCAGCATGGGACTTATATGTTCAGCTTATGCCGCTTAGCGATTATGATGACCTTGATTATGATCCATGTGACCCAACAAAAACGTGGAGCGAGGAAGATTACCCGCTTCAAAAAGTAGGACGCATGACACTCAACCGCAATCCTGAGAACTTCTTTGCTGAAACAGAACAGTCTGCTTTCACGCCAAGTGCATTTGTTCCAGGAATTGAGGCATCTGAAGATAAACTGCTTCAAGGCCGTCTGTTCTCATATCCTGATACTCAGCGCCACCGTCTTGGTGCGAACTACATGCGCATTCCGGTTAACTGCCCTTATGCACCTGTACACAATAACCAGCAGGATGGCTTTATGACAACGACTCGTCCAAGCGGTCATATTAACTATGAACCAAACCGTTATGCCGATCAGCCAAAAGAAAACCCTCACTACAAAGAAAGTGAACCAGTTCTTCACGGTGACCGTATGGTGAGACAAAAAATTGAAAAACCGAACGATTTTAAACAAGCTGGAGAAAAATATCGAAGCTACTCTGAAGAAGAGAAACAAGCATTGATTAAAAACCTAACAGCTGATCTGAAAGATGTGAATGACCAAACAAAATTACTTGCAATCTGCAACTTCTATCGTGCCGATGAAGATTACGGCCAGCGATTAGCAGATTCACTTGGTGTGGATATTCGTGCTTATCTTCAAGGTAGCATGAAGTAATTCCATTTCGAAAAAAAATTGTTGGACAAAGGGCTAAAATGATCTTTATTTTAGCCCTTTGTCTTTTTTGACTGAACGCCTCAAGCACCCTTTACAAAAAAAGGGGCTTTTTTATAATCGAAACACGTTAATACTAATCAAATGACCGGTCACCGGATGAAAATAAATTTCTGCATGTGCGGCAAAGCGAGTTGATCCTTCCTTTACAGTGACGCGAAACACATCTTTTGTCTGCTCATCATTCACTTCTGTCCGGCCAATGTAATGATAATCATTTAAAGCGGCACCTTTATATTCATCTTTAAACGCTGTATACGCAAGTCTTTCCCAATTTTCAAACGGCTGCACCGCTGCTTTTGATGCAGGATGAATCATCAAACTGCCAAGCAAAACGATTCCTGCTGCAATAAGCATCCACAATTTCGGCTGCATGATATCATTGAACTCACTTTCATATATGTTTTGTTTAGGTTTAGCTGGCCGGTCCTTTTTCATACATGAAGCAATTATTCAGCCTATAATTCCCGGTACACGATTGATGCGGACACCAACTTTTCCCCTGAAAAAGTCGATATGATCCGAGCAAACTAATGAGGACTTCTCAAGGGAAAGGAGAAGGTTTAATGAATGTGGCGGATTATGATAAAGCACTTTATTATACGCATCGCTCGCAATGGGATAATTTACTTATTCTTATGGTACGTACGCAAGATGATTTGCTCTCGAAACGTATTGAGCATTTCTTACATGCGTATCAATTTAACCGGAACGATGCAGATGTTGAAAAATGTTTATATGGGCTCCTGCAGTACATTGACCATGCTTCAGAGGCTGCTGCTGAAGTTTATTCACAACCGATGTACACATAAAGAAAAAGGGCTAAAATGAATTTTTTAGCCCTTCCCTTTTCCATACAATTAGCAGTGCGCAGTGCTGGGAAACATAAAGTGGCTGACATGAAATAGACGGAAGCGTTAGAGATAATGTATGGATCACAAGCTTATTAAAGCTCTAATTTGTCATCACTTACTAATTCATATGCCTCCACTTGATCCCCTCCGATTTTACATTCACCTTTGATTGACCAGCTCATCATCTCCTTTAGAATAAAAAAAGACTTGATGAGCATACTCTCATCAAGTCTTTTATTTGTTTTTCTATTAGAAATTAGGCTGTTCATACTTCTCTTTTTACGCAAAAGGGCACGTCAAATAACCAACTCTTTATTCAATTCACTGAATTGAATGTGCGCTTAAAAGTTTTAGTCTGTCATAGCAGCTCTTTTGGCTGATTTTTTTGATAATCCACTGCATACAGAGCCGCTTGGGTTCGATCTGCCAGCTCTAATTTTGATAATACATGAGATACGTGCGTTTTGACAGTCTTTTCAGAAATAAACAGCGATGAGGCAATTTCTTTGTTGCTTTTGCCTTTTGCAATCTCAAATAAGACATCTCGCTCTCTATTGGTGAGATCTTTCATCAATGCCCATTTCTGCTCTTTTGGCTCTGTCAGATGCTGCACGAGAAAGGTCGTGATATGACCATCTAACTGATAAGTGCCATTTTGTACTTCAATCATGGTTGACAGCAGTTTTTCTGGTGCCACATCCTTTAATTGATAGGCCTTCGCCCCTGCTTGAATGGCGGGAATGACATAATCTTTATCCGCATAGCTTGTCAGGATCACAATGCGGGAGTCAGGCATTTCCAGCGTCATTTGTTTCGTTGCCTCAATGCCATTCATGACAGGCATAGACAAATCCATTAAGACGATATCAGGCCGGGTTTCTCTGACAACCTCTAATGCCTCTTGCCCATTGGACGCCTCACCAACGATGTCCACATCAGGCTGTGTCTGCAAGAAAAACACAAGCCCTTTTCTCACAATATGATGATCATCTGCAATGACAACTCTCATGACGATCCCTTCCTTTCTTGTGAAAATGGCACTTTTACATGAATCGTAGTTCCTTTACCTAACTCTGAATGGATACAAAATGTACCACCTGCTCTTTGGATGCGGTCAGACATCCCTTTCAGCCCAAGTGAAGGAAGGCTCATCTGCTCGTCATATTGAAAACCTTTTCCGTGGTCAATGATTTTCATCTCCAACGTGTCTTTTGATTGCTCAAGCTTGACCTCGACTTCTTCTACTTCCGCATGTTTTTGACAGTTATTCAGTGCTTCTTGACATACCCGAAACAAAGTTTCATTGTGTGAATGATCCATTTCTATACAGCCTAATAAAGATAAGTTGCAGCGTAATCCTAAAAGCTGTGCATACTCTTCAATTGCTGTCGTAAACCCCTTTTCAAGGCCTCTTGGTCTCAGCTGCCAAATGAGTGACCGCATTTCAATCAGAGCGTCTTGTGACAAATGCTGAATAAAATCAATCATTTCCCCTAGATTTTGATCGCTTGTCATTTGCCGTGCAGCCTTAGCCGTCAGACTCACAGAGAACAGCATTTGGTTGACAGAATCATGCAAGTCCTGTGCCAGCCGGTTTCTTTCTTCCAGAAGTGCATGCTGCTGTTCATTTTGCACAAGCTTCATCCGCTGAATGGCGGTGCCAATTTGAAGTGCAATGCTTTCAAGCAAATTCAGCTCTTCTTGCGTAAACGTGACTTTTCCTTTTGCTGCCACATTTAATAAGCCGAACGTACGCTTACACGCTTGTAGCGGTACGGTCGCATGATGAGTAATTCCTTCTGTATCCCCAAGCTTTTCTTCAATCGCCGTTTCAATCCGTTTGCAATTAATAATATTGGTGGCTGATTGCAGTGTGCCTTTTGTGTAACGGTTGATGCAATAACAATCATTTTGACACATGAGCTGCTTTTGATGCTTTGCGAGTGCTTCAGGTAAGGAAACCTCTGCCATCAGTTCATATGACCCGTCTTTTTCTATAAAATAAATCCATGCTGAATGAAAGCCTGTGACATCCATCAGCATGTGGAGTACTTCATGGAGCGTTTCTTTCATTTCCATGCCTTCATTTAGCTTTTCAGCAATTTCTTTTAACGTTTTTAATGTTTCAACCTTCTCTTGGTATTCTCCCATAATGTTTACCCCCGGCATTTGCAGCCTTCACTTCTCATTACGCTCATTATACCATGAGCCCCCTCGTCGCTCTTTCTCCAAAAGAATGATTTCTTCTCATCCTTTTGGCTGAGAAAAAGCCATCATGTATTCATACACGATGGCCTTGTCTTTCGTTATTTCGCTGTTTCTTCCACAATATCATAAACGACTTTCATCACTTCTTCTGACAAATGCTTTAACTTTTCTTCACTATCTGTTAAAGACGTGCCTTTGACTGCAATATAAAATTTCACTTTAGGCTCAGTGCCGGAAGGTCTTAAGCAGAACCACGAACCATCCTCAAGGAAATATTTCAGTACATTTGATGCTGGCAGGTGAATGGTTTCCTCTTTCTTTTCAGCCACAAGTTGTCTTTGATTTGATTGATAATCCTCAATCACTGTGATGCGCTGCCCTGCGATGGCAGATGGCGGGTTTGTTCTAAAGGTATGAAGGATCGCTGAAATCTGCTCTGCTCCTTCTTTTCCTTTTAAGGTTAACGACTTTAATCCTTCCCGGTAAAATCCAAACTGCTTGAAAATATCGACAAGTGCATCGTACAAGGACTTGCCCTGCTTTTTATAGAAAGCAGCGACTTCAACGGCTAAAAGTGCCGCTTGCACCGCATCTTTATCTCGGGCAAAGTCACCGATCAAATAGCCATAGCTCTCTTCATAACCGAATTGAAACGTGTATTCTCCGCTCTTTTCAAACTGCTTAATTTTTTCTCCAATAAATTTAAAGCCTGTGAGTGTGTCTATCGTGTCGGCACCAAAAGCTGATGCTACAGCGCGCCCAAGCTCACTTGTAACAATGGTTTTCATCACAACGGGACGAGGCGGCAGCTGACCCAGCTTTTGTTTTTCAGATAATAAATAATGGAGCAGCAGAGCGCCTGTTTGGTTGCCTGTTAAGACGGTAAATTCTCCTTCGTGATCTCTGACCGCAATGCCTAACCTGTCAGCATCTGGGTCTGTGGCAATAAGGATATCTGCATTTTGTTTTTCGCCAAGCTTGATGGCGTACTCAAATGCTGCATGCTCCTCTGGATTCGGCGAGGTCACTGTTGAGAATTGTGGATCTGGTTTTTCCTGCTCAGGCACAACAGTGACATGCTGATATCCAAGAGCCTGCAGCCCGTTTCTGACAGGGTGATTGGCTGTCCCATGAAGCGGAGTAAACACGACTTTGACATCGACCTCATGTGCCAGCTCAGGGTGCACACTAATGGTTTTTAATTTTTCAATATAAGCATGGTCGATTTCTTCTCCGATTATTTTGATCAGCCCTTGCTGTTTCAACGTTTCTTCAGAGTCAACTGAAATCGACAGTTCATTTTCAATTGCATCTACTTCTTGAATGACTTGATCTGCTTCAAATGGAGGAAGCTGCCCGCCATCTTCACCATACACTTTATAGCCATTATATTCTGGTGGATTATGACTTGCTGTCACGACGATTCCAGCAAATGCATGCAGTTCACGAACCGCAAAGGAGAGCTCTGGTGTCGGACGCAATTCATCAAATACGTACGTTTGAATGCCTTGTGAAGCAAGTGTTTTGGCTGCTTCCATCGCAAATTCAGGCGATTTATGGCGTGAATCATATGCAATGGCGACGCCTCTATTTTTTGCATCCTCTCCATGTTTCGCAATATACGCAGCAAGACCTGCTGATGCTTTACGAACAGTGTACACATTCATTCGGTTCGTGCCTGCACCAATCTCACCGCGCATTCCTCCAGTGCCGAACTCAAGGTTTTTGTAGAAACAGTCTTCAAGTGCCTGGTGGTCATCTTGATGCGTCTCCAGCCATTCCTTTAATTCAGTATCCAGGTGCTTCTCATTGATCCATCGCTCATAATTCGTCTTCCAACTCATGGTCGTCCTCCCCAGCTCTTATCATCAATAAAATAACATCTACTGTTATTTTATATGGAATCATCCTTTATGTCATGCTATATCATTAGCAGTTGGAAAAAATGTTGCACAAATAAAAAAAGCCGATACATGATCGGCTTTCAGATTGTTGACAAAGGGCTAAAATGATCTTGCTTTAACCCTTTGTCTTCTTTTTATTCAGCATCAAGCGGTACGACTGCTTCATGGAATAGTTGATCTAATTCTGTTTGATGTTTCTGTTTTGCTGCTTCATCCCAGCCAAAACGCTCTGCCATGTAGTCAACAACAGGCTGTGCGTATTTTTTTGCCCAATTGATATTAAATAATAGGCTTCCTGTTCTTCTTAAGAAGAAATCGACAGGTGTTACAGCTAGTTCTTCTTCGATCGCATAGACAAGCTCTGCCAGCACATATGCTGGAATGTTTCGTTTGTCTGCTTCCCCTTGAAGCTGCTCTACTCGTTTGTAGACACTGCTGACGTTTGAACCATATTTTTCAGCTAGTTTTTGTGCAATCGGTTCTGTTAAACCAACAGATGCGCCTTCTGCTGTTTTCGCTTGAACAAAGGCTGCCATGTTTTTAGATCCGCCTACATGGCCGCCTGAGATTGGCATATGCTTTGTTTTACATGGTCCGTAATCTTTGCCCGTTTCCTGTTTCAATCCATCACGTACTAGATCGACAATATGCTCAGCCATTTTACGGTAGCCTGTTAATTTACCGCCAGCAATGGTGATTAAGCCTGAAGATGATGTCCACACTTCATCCTTACGAGAAATTTCTGAAGGATCTTTGCCCTCTTCATGAATGAGCGGACGAAGACCGGCCCAGTTGGATTCTACATCTTTTTCTGTAATATTGAGGTCAGGGAACATGTACTGAATCGCTTGGATGACATAGTCACGATCGGCTTTTGTCATACGCGGGTGCTCCAGCTGTTTTTTGTACACTGTATCTGTTGTTCCAACGTACGTTTTGCCTTCTCTTGGAATGGCAAAGACCATACGTTTATCAGGCGTGTCAAAGTAAATCGCTTGTTTTAATGGGAAGACCGATTGGTCAAATACTAAGTGAATTCCTTTTGTATGCTGTAAGTGTTTTCCTTCTTTTGAGTGGTCCTTGTCTCTCAGCTGATCTACCCATGGACCTGTCGCGTTGACGATCTTCTTCGCATACACATCGTATGTTTTCTGCGTCATGACATCTTCAATGACAACACCAACCACTTTGCCTTTATCATAAATAAATTCTTTTACTTTCGCATAGTTGACCGCTTCCGCTCCGAATTTCACAGCCTCTTTCATGACTTCAATTGTGAGGCGTGCATCATCTGTACGGTATTCAACATAGTAGCCGCCGCCTTTTAAGCCGTCCTTTTTGACAAGCGGTTCTTTTTCAAGTGTTTCTTTCGCACTTAGCATGCTTCTGCGTTCGCTATGCTTTACGCCAGCTAAAAAGTCATACACTCTCAGTCCAATAGAGGTTGAAAACTTACCAAATGTCCCGCCTTTATGCATCGGAAGAAGCATCCATTCTGGCGTTGTCACATGAGGACCATTTTCGTATACAATGGCACGCTCTTTACCGACCTCTGCGACCATTTTTACTTCAAATTGTTTTAAATAACGAAGTCCGCCGTGCACTAGTTTCGTTGATCGGCTGGACGTACCTGCTGCGAAATCCTGCATTTCTGCAAGACCGACACGCATTCCGCGTGAAGCCGCGTCAAGTGCTGTACCAGCGCCTGTTATACCCCCACCAATGATAAACACATCATATGGTTTTTTTGTCATTTCCTGAAGCATTTGTTCTCTTTCTAAGCTAGAAAAAGTCATCTCTTGTTCCTCCCATGTTGTACGGTAAAGAAAAAGAGACCGCAAACACCCAAAGCGTATTTCTACACTTCGGTGCCTGCGGTCTCTCCAGTTCTCCAACCGTTCTATTAACTTACTTGAAGTATACCATACTTTTGGTTTATTTGAAAGCTTGAGCTGCTTTTACAGCCTTTTTCCACCCGCTGTATAACGAGTCACGGCTGTCCTCTTCCATTTTAGGGTCAAAGCGCTTGTCAAGGTTCCATTGTTTTGCAATGTCTGAACGGTCGTTCCAGAAGCCAACTGCTATTCCCGCAAGATAGGCCGCACCGAGTGCCGTCGTTTCATTAATTTCTGGACGCTCTACTGGTACATCCAGCAAATCACTTTGGAAGCCCATTAAGAAATCATTCTTTACAGCTCCGCCATCCACACGCAAAGTTTTTAATGAGATGTTTGAATCCTTTTCCATCGCATCTAAAACATCTTTCGTTTGATAAGCAAGTGATTCTAACGTTGCACGGACAAAGTGCTCTTTAGAAGTACCGCGTGTTAATCCGAATACAGCGCCTCTGACATCACTGTCCCAATATGGTGTGCCTAGACCAACAAATGCTGGAACGACATATACGCCATCTGTTGACTCAACGCGCTCCGCATAGGCTTCGCTGTCTTTTGAGTCTTTAAACATTCTCAGTCCATCGCGCAGCCACTGGATCGCTGAACCAGCTACGAAAATACTTCCTTCTAAAGCATATTCAACTTTACCGTCAATGCCCCATGCAATTGTCGTTAATAAACCATGATCCGACTTAATTGCTTTTTCCCCTGTATTCATCAACATGAAACATCCTGTGCCATACGTATTCTTCGCCATTCCTTCTTCAAAGCAAGCCTGACCGAATAGTGCAGACTGCTGGTCTCCCGCCGCTCCTGCAATCGGGATATTTCTGCCGAAGAAGTGATAGTCTGTTGTTTCACCATAGATGTGTGAAGATGGTTTTACCTCTGGAAGCATAGAAGCAGGTACGCCAAGGATCTCAAGTAATTCTTCATCCCATTTCAGATCGTAAATGTTGAACATTAACGTTCTTGACGCGTTGGAGTAATCTGTGACGTGTGATTGACCGCCTGTCATCTTCCAAATGAGCCATGTATCAATTGTGCCAAACAGCAAGTCGCCATTTTCTGCTTTCTCACGAGCACCTTCTACATTGTCTAAAATCCATTTTACTTTTGTCCCTGAGAAATAAGCATCAATGAGAAGACCTGTTTTATTTCTAAACGTTTCATTGTGTCCTTGCGCTTTTAACTCTTCACAAATGCCAGACGTTTGTCTAGACTGCCAAACAATTGCATTATAAACGGGTGCGCCTGTATGTTTATCCCAAACAACAGCTGTCTCACGCTGGTTCGTAATTCCGATACCGGCGATTTGATCTGCTTCAATGCCTGATTCAATTAAAGCAGTTGAAATGACGGATAGAACAGAGCTCCAAATTTCATTTGCATTATGTTCTACCCAGCCTGGGTTCGGAAAATATTGATTAAATTCCTTCTGAGCTGTATGTGCAATTTTGCCTTCTTGATCAAATAAGATCGCTCTTGAGCTTGTTGTCCCTTGATCTAAAGCGAGAATATATTTTTCTTTTGCCATGGTGTTTTCCTCCCCTTACATACTTTCATTTACAGCATTTGTTTGATTTTTCGTAGAGACATAGAGTCCTAACAATACCACAACTAAAATAACGCTTACAATCCAAAAGGCTGGTGTGATGTTCGCTTTAAAAGCTGCATTGTAGAAAACACCGCCAAATGCACCGCCTAAAATTGGACCAACGACTGGCACCCAAGCATACTTCCAATTCGATGGACCTTTACCTGGAATCGGCAGAATCGCATGTGCAATTCTCGGACCTAAATCACGTGCAGGGTTAATTGCATAACCAGTTGTTCCACCTAAAGAAAGACCAATTGCGACAATTAAGAATCCAACAATCAGCGGATTGATTCCGTCTGCGAATTTATTTGCACCAATCGATAAGATTCCTAGAACCAATACAAATGTACCGATGACTTCACTAAGTACGTTTGCAAAAGTATGCGGAATCGCAGGACCAGTTGAGAATACACCCAGCTTTGCACCTGGATCGTCTGTTGCTTTCCAGTGCGGTAAGTAATGTAAAAAGACAATAATAGCTCCTATTAATGCGCCAAGCATTTGGCCGGCAATATACATTGGTACATCAGCCCAAGGAAAACTTCCTTCTAGCGCAAGCCCAATTGTTAGTGCTGGATTCAAATGAGCTCCGCTGATTCCACCTGTTGCATAAGCTGCTATGGCTACTGCAAATCCCCATCCGAAAGCGATTACAATCCAGCCGGACTGATATGCGAGCGATTTCTTTAAATTGACTGCCGCACATACACCGCCTCCAAAAATAATGAGAAGCATTGTACCTACGACTTCACCCCAAAATGGTGTCATGAAAATTCCTCCTCTGGTTCAGTTGCCATCCCCTATGAATGTGTAAAAAAAGATAAAGAAAAAAGATCCACAACAAACATACTTTACATCAGGGTCATTTGTCACCTAGTAAAGCGCTGTTGTGGATCTCCGTTTCTCCATCACATGATATTAACTTAGTGCTATAGTATCAGAGGATGAAAACGTTGTCAATCAATTTTCACATTTTATCTTTTTCACTTTTGGAACGCTTTCCAAAGGGCTGTATTCGATGTTGTCACAGCTGTAGCTCCCGCTTCAAGCGCTCTTTCTACATCTTCTTTTGTACGGATAAACCCGCCTGCAAATATTGGAATCCCAGCTCGCTCGCGCACTTCTGTAATTAAATCCGGTACGACCCCTGGCAATACTTCAATAAAATCTGGGCGGTGTTTTCCTACGAACTCCATGCTTTTTTCCATCGCACTTGTATCAAGTAAAAACATTCGCTGAATGGCATATACCTTTTTTTGCTTGGCTTTTACTATGACAGAAGACCTAGTAGAAATAATTCCTGCCGGCTTCATTTCCTGACAAATAAATTCCGTTCCATACTCATCATGTTTGATCCCATGAATGAGATCGACATGGACAAACATTTTTTTATGATGGGCATTTGCCTCATTCATAATGCCCTTTAGCCGGCCTAAATGCACATCAAGTAAGACCCCATATGTAAATGGACTTTTTAAAAATTCCTCAAATTGCTTCATATTGCGAACAGCAGGTAGAATGGGTTGATCATGAAAACTCATATGCCGTCTCCTTCTATAGTGTATTGGTTCAGTCTTCTCCTAACAGTAATAGAATCTCTTCTATTTTTCAATACACCTAGTGTATCCAATGCCGATTTCACCTAGCAGATCTTAATGTATGTGCTCTTCCCATAGAAAAAAGCAGAGAAATCTCTCTGCTATAACTGTGCCATGCTTTCTTTTAGCGTGTTGATAATAAATGAAGCGTCTTCGGCTGTTATATTTAGCGGCGGTGCAAGCTGGGCAACGTTATTATAGCCGGCAACCGTATCACCATTTTTCCCGATGATCAGTCCGCGTTTTTTACATTCTGCAATCAATTGACCGACAACCTGTGGAGCAGCCGGTTTTTTAGACTGTTGATCCTGAACAAGTTCAATACCAAACAGCAGGCCTTTCCCTCTGACATCACCGACAAATGGATGCTCTTTTAACTCTTGTAAACGTTCAAGCATGTCTTGCCCAAGTGTGTCAGACCGTTCTACTAATTTCTCGGTTTCCATGATCTCTAGGTTGGCAAGGGCCACCGCACAAGAAGCAGGGTGACCGCCAAATGTATTTACATGGCGCAGCCTGTCATACGTATCTTCCCCTGCGTAGGCTTCATAGATTTCTCGTTTCACGCACGTTGCAGAAAGAGGTAAATAGCCGCTTGTGATCCCTTTTGCCATTGTGATGATGTCCGGCTTTACATCTTCATGCATAAAACCAAACCGCTTCCCTGTCCGGCCAAAGCCGCAGATGACTTCATCCACAATGAGAAGCGCTCCATGAGCCTCACAGATGTCTTTGACCTTCTTCAAATACCCTTTTGGCGGCATTAAGATACCGCCGCCTGTAATAATCGGTTCCATAATGACCCCAGCAATGGTCTCACTTAGTTCCCACGTCATGGCTTGATCGATTGCCGTTGCACTTGCCAAAGTCTCTTGATCCTCAGGATGACGATACATATCAGGCGGTGCGACATGGATAAAGCCTTGACCTAATGGCTCATATTTATATTTACGCTGCGCCTGCCCCGTTGCAGCAAGAGCTGCTGCGGTATTACCGTGATACGACCGATACCTGGAGATGAACTTTGTTCTTGTGCTCTCTCCTTTTTGCGCATGATATTGTTTGGCGATCTTAAAAGCGGCTTCATTGGCTTCAGAACCGCTGTTAGAAAAGAAGATGACATAGTCCCCGCCAAGCCATTCATTTAGCTTTTCAGCCAGCTGAATCGCTGGCACATGGCTTTGCGTCAGCGGATAGTAAGGCATTGTATTTAGCTGCTCATATGCCGCTTCTGCAAGCTCTTTTCTGCCATAACCGGCATTTACACACCAAAGACCTGACATCCCGTCTAAATAGCGATTCCCATGAATATCAGTCACCCATGCGCCTTCTGCCTTGTGAATGACCATGCTTTCATTTTCCTTGTTTGTCCCTTTCATATGATGCCAGATCAACTGATCATCTTTCGCCTGAAGATTTTGAGCCTGCTCATGTATTTTCATCTTCCCGACCCCCATGTATCCGTTTTCATCATTAAAGAAGCTTAAACCGGTTCAGCAGCACATTGCCCCTCTATTCATTATATGGCTGAAAAGGGAGGCATATGAAACTGAAACTAGGCCGCCCGTAAGAGAGAACCAACCATTACTTTCATTATAAAAAAGGGGCCGGGCCCATTACATTAGACAGATCGTCAACTGATTGAAAAGAACCGTAAGACACTCTACTAGGATGCTTAGCAAATCTAACATACCTCGTTAACGGTCATTTCCTTGCAGGAATTCATATGCAAGAATCGCAAATTCAAGCGCCTGTCGTTTCGGTGCCTGCATCATATCCTCGCCAAGCAATGCTTGCAGTTTATCTAGTCTATGATAAAGCGTCTGCCTGACAATATAGAGCTGGCTTGCAGTTTCCTTTTTAGAACCGTTTGTCTGTAAAAAGATATTCAGCGTTTGATAAAGTCTGCCGCTATTTTGCTTATCATATAAAATGACAGGCTCCAAATACTCTTTCACCATACATTCAAGCAGTCCGCTTTCCTTCATGACAGGCATGAGACGGAGCATATGCAAATCTTGATAAAATGGGCTTTCCACACGCTGGGGCATCACTTTCTTTAAATGCAGCACTTCTTTGGCTGCTTGAAAGCTTTTTCTCATATGCTGAAACTGTTCACAATATGGACCGATGCCAAAATTGATCACAGTTCCGCGGGGCTGCTCGCGCTCATACAATTGTTTGATATCACTCGCAGCCCTCTCTGCACGCTCTTTCCAATCCTCCTTCTTTCTCGTGTTCAATAAAATAAACAAGGTTTGTCCTTGATGCTCATAAGGAATCAAATGGAAACCCGCACGCTGAAAGATAGAGCGGCACGATACGAGAAAATATAGATTTCCTGCGATTTCTTCGATTTGATGATGCTTTTGAAAGAGCATCACCACACAGCCGGTTGGCTTTTTCAATCCTTCTGTTTCTTCAAGATGCTCTAAAATATCTCTTTCTGTATGCTCTTCTTGGAACCATTTTTGCAGCCATTCGTTCTCTTTTGTCTTCTTCAATTCTTCTGTATAAAGCTCTCTTAGCGTTTGCTGGGCAAGAGCATTTGCCCCTTTATCCATTACGAGCAGTTCGAATTCTGAGAGTGTGTTTGTTTGATGAATGAGCACAAGGTCTGCAAATGTCTGCTTGAGTGCAAGCACTTCTTTTTTGGTCACTTCGTATCCTTTTGGCAAGGAAGCAAACTGTAAATAATTCATGACCATCTCTTCGGTTTGTTTGGAGGAATCACATAAAATAATCGGCTCCCCCTGAACAGGAATGAGTAAAAGAATGCCCCTTACGTGCTGATACACTTGATCCAAAATATCCATCTGCGGATGGGGAGTCAGCAAAAGCTCATTCAGCTTTGATGACAGTGCTTCTAAATCAGCCATCATTTGATACTGGCGTTCAATCATCATCGTATGGAGATGCTGTGTGATGTTGACGAATTTCACTTCTTTTGTAAACAAAATCAGCGGAAAATCTCTTTCTTCTGCATATGCAATCAGTTCTTCCGGCACATCGAATCTGAGCGGAACAAATTCAATACATAAGCCTGCCGCACCAGAATCGATCAGCTGTTTTAAAAATGCTTGAAACACATCCAATTGATCATGAAAGCCTGCGGCTGTGGTTAATATGAGCTCTCCCCCATTTAACAAATCTTCTACAGCAGGCACTTCTAGCACATGGACCCATTTGACCTGCCGAAACAATCCCTTTTCTCCTGCTAACACTTTTGCATGGGCAAAATACTTTGTTTTTAACACATCACTCACTTGAAAATGAACATCTGCATTCATTGATATGTCCCCCTTTGTTTGCCGCCTATCCCCTATCCCAGAGGGTGCATAGATAAAATCCATAATAAAACTGGTAATGTCACGATGCTTAAAACGGTACTGAGAAATGTCGTGCTTGAGACAAACTCAGGCTTCGTTCGAAATTGTACAGCCATCAGGGTGGTATTTGCTGCTGTCGGCATGGCTGCAACTAAGATCATAATTTGTTTCACTAGATCATCTACCGGTAAAATGAGTGTAAAGCCAAATGCGATGAGTGGTGAGATAAACAGCTTCAGCAATACAGCATAAGAAATATTGCGATAATCCACTTGCTTAAAAGAAATGACGGCGAGCTGCATGCCTAAAATAAGCATAATCGTCGGTATGGCGGCATCTCCCACAAGCTGGACACCCGTCATCACCTCTTTAGGTAGTGTAAGATCCATCAGCTGAAATAATAGACCGAGGAGTGCCCCATATGCAACCGGCATACGCAGCACTTTTTTCAGCACGACCTTCCCATCCCCTGCATCCTCTCCGCCCTTTGCTGCATAATACATACCGATCGTACTCATGACAAGCTGCTGCAGCACCATTAAGACGATGGCAATATCTAAACCTGCTGCTCCGAAGACAAGCAGGACAACAGGCGTGCCGTAATTCCCATTGTTCATAAATGCTGACGACAGAATCATGGCACAATACATTTCCTTCGAATAACCATAAATACGAGATAAAATAAAGACACATAAAACAAGTGAAAGACAAAGTCCGACGACAAAAATAGATAGGTACACATAGTCCATCGACACTTTGTTTTGATAAAAGGTTTCAAACGCAAGAAATGGTGACATTAAATATAAAGACATTGATGAGAGCGTATGTATGTCAAAACCAATGGCCTTCTGCCCAATATACCCGATAAGGAAAATACCGAACACTGGCAGTAAGACAAGTAAAAACTCCATGCTGCACCTACTTTTCTCTAGATGAATTCCTATTCTTCCTCATAATCATACCACTGTTAAACAATAAAAAAGAAGCACCCTTATGAAAGGCCGCTTCTCTCCTCATCCAAATAGAACACTTCCCACAAATGACCATCAAGATCCTGAAAGCTCCAACCGTACATGAACCCATGATCCTGCTTTTCCTTAAACGGTGACCCGCCTGCTGCCATCGCCTGCTCCACCAGCTCATCGACCTCTTTTCGTGAATCAACCCGCATAGAGACAATGACCTCTGATCCCTGCCTTGCATCCACCAATTGTTTTTCTGAGATGGTTTGAAAATGCTTATGGGTTAACAGCATGACCGTAATGGTGTCACCAATGACCAAACAAGCTGCCTGATCATTCGTCAGCTGCTCTTGAAAATCAAAACCCAGCTGCTCAAAAAAAGCCTTTGATTCCTTGACATGCTTTACCGGTAAATTGATATACAAATGTTTAGCTTGTCGTCCCATGTTCCTCTCCTTTTTGAACACATGATCTCCTTTCAGTATATTCAGATTTTGCTCCAGCATCCCTTTATCGCATGAAAAAATAAGCTCTCCATCTTATTTAAGTAAAAAATGATGATGAATCTTGAACAGGTAGCAGCGCTCGTGCTGCTACTGTGTCTCTTAATCAAAAAAAAGCGCCTTGTGACAGGCGCTTCTTTTCAGCGTGATAGAAAACCTTTGCAGTCTAGGAAGGTCGAGCACCGGAGCGGATGAAACATTCGTGAGCACTGGAGCGCAGACCTGACACCGAATGCGAGGGTTTGTCTGTGCGCTGGAGCGCCTTGTGACAGGCGCTTCCTTTCATTATTTCTTATATTCAATATGGTACACGTCTCTTCTTCGGTCTTTGAGCTGACGTACCGTTCCATCTTGCCGCTGTCTTCTTAAAATTTCTAAATCAACATCGCCAACGACAACCATTTCTATATTCGGATTACATTCTCCTACAATCCCATCTCTTGCAAATTCAAAGTCAGATGGGGCAAAAATCGCTGACTGTGCATATTGGACATCCATATTTTCGGTTTGCGGAAGGTTTCCGACAGTTCCTGAGATAACGGTATAAATCTGGTTTTCAACCGCTCTAGCCTGTGCACAGTAACGCACTCTTAAATAGCCTTGGCGGTCTTCTGTACAGAACGGAGTAAAAATAATTTTCGCTCCTTTATCAGCTGCAATTCGAGCAAGCTCAGGAAATTCAATATCGTAGCAAATTTGGATTGCAATTTTACCACAGTCTGTATCAAATACCCGAACCTGATCACCTGCTGAAATCCCCCACCATTTTCTTTCATTCGGTGTGATATGGAGCTTATATTGCTTTTCAATTGTTCCATCACGTCTAAATAAATAAGCGATATTGTAGATTTTCCCTTCCTCTTCAACGAAATGGGATCCGCCAATGATGTTAATGTTGTACTTCACAGAAAGGTCTGTGAACAAATTAATGTAGTCCTCGGTATATTCTGTGATCCTTTGCACTGCAAGACTTGGGGAGCGCTCCTCTAAGTAAGACATGAGCTGCGTTGTAAAAATTTCTGGGAATACGGCAAAGTCAGCTGACGCATCTGATGCGACATCAACATAATACTCCACCTGATTCATGAATTCCTCGAAGGAATGAATTTGTTTCATCGCATATTGAATGACGCAAATACGAACTGGGAATGCCGATTTATAATATCTCTTCGATTGCGGACGATAATCAACATTGTTCCATTCCATTAACGTAGCATATGTGCTCGATGCCTTATCGTCCGGCAAGTAATTCGGATTGATCCGCATGAGGCTGAATTCATTTAACAGCTGAAAAGATAAAACAGGATCATAAATTTGATGAAGCATGACCTGCTCCACATATTGACGAGGCGTCATTTCCTCTTGGTATTTATGATAATTCGGGATGCGTCCGCCAATGATGATGCTTTTTAAATTTAATCTTCTCGCTAAGTCTTTTCTTGCTTCATATAAACGATGGCCAATTTTCATGCGGCGGTATTCAGGACTAACCATCACTTCAATTCCATACATATTCATCCCATCTGGATTATGGTTAGTGATGTACCCATCATCTGTGATGTCCTGCCAAGTATGACGGTCATCGTATTCATCAAAGTTAATTAATAAACTTGAACAAGAGCCAATGATTTCTCCCTCAAATTCAGCACAAAACTGACCTTCTGGGAAATGCTCAAGATGGCTTTCAAGGTGCTCTCGTTTCCAAGGGTCCATGCCCGGAAAGCATACCTCCTGCAAGGCGATGATTCGGTCAATATCTTCTTCCCGGATATTACGGATCACCATTCTTTTTTCAAACCGCGTTAAATCGAGTTTTTCTGCCATGATGTTTTTGCCCCCTTACTGATCCTCTTTTTCAAGCTGATGGAATAGCTGGAGCAATTCGATTTCAGCCATGGATTCTAATCTGACATCATATTCTTCAAACTGCAGCGTGCTCGTCACTTTGTTTGGGACGATGACGCATTTCATGCCTGCGCGTTTGGCAGCAATTGATCCATTCACTGAATCCTCAAATGCCACACAATCCTTTGGCTCTACACCTAAGCAGCTTGCGGTCTGCAAATAAAGCTCTGGATTTGGTTTGACTTCTTCCACATCATCTGACGTGCGAATACATTCAAAGTAATCGAAAAGACCAATTTGCTTCAGGTGATCAGACACCCATTTATAGTCTGAGCTGGAAGCAAGGCCAATCTTGATCCCAAGCTCCTTCGCTGCCTGTAAATAAGCTTCTACGCCAGGTCGTGCTGATTCATCCTTCATTCTCTTTTGAAAACGAGAACGCCGGTCCGCTGTGAGTGCCTCATGATCGAGCGTCTTTCCTAGCTGCTTTTCTAAGTATTCAAAAGGCTTAAAGCCTGCCTGCGTCCCAATGACGTTGCCCCATACAGAAAGAGGCAGCTCCGACTCATGCTCTGCAAATATTTCTTGTAAAACTTCATATTCATGTGTTTCTGTATCTAAAATTAATCCGTCAAAATCAAATATAATCGCCTTTACCAACGAGGCCACTCCTTTTTTTTACGAAAGTCTTTAATATGATACTCAATGCTATCATATCGTGAATAAAATTGACTTTCAAAGATGAATGTCTGCTAAAATAATTATGTATAAAAGGAGCCTGTACCAATTTTGTCAGGCTCCTACCCGTGTTCGGTTTATTCTGCAAGAGATCCAAGCGCTCCGATTCGTGGAGAAATAGGCAAAGTTGAAAAAGAGCGGGTTTGGTATTACAGATCTAAAGGTTTCTCCGTTCCCTTAAAAATAGTATGTGCGGCAGCCTTGTAAGTTAACAAGGAAGTTCACACCAACTTTTACGCATTTTGAAGACGGCGGCTGGCAAAATCGTCTAAATCAAATGGAAAAGAAAAGCCGCATGCATTGACCTGCTTACGGTTTCGCTCGAATAGCTCACGATCACGCTTTGTAATATGGCGTTTAGGTTTTACAATAATGGTATGTAATAGCTGAAGTCCCGATAAAATACGAAAAGCATCGTCCATCGTTCCGTTATATACCCCTTCAACAAAGGTCAGCGGGCGTTCTTGTTGACGCGCAGCTGGGTTTTCACCGACAGCATGGGATAGAAGATCTTCAACATCCTTTGATATTTCTTCAATTGCCTGCTCTTGCAGGTCTGTAGCAGCTTTCATTATTCTCACGTGGCATCTACCTCTCTGTCGTTATTTCTCCATTCAGAATAGCACAGAAAAAAAGGCGTTCGCCAAGGTAAGTGTTTCCTATATATACCCAAAGAGAGGAACGGATATCATGAACATTAACGGACACACGCTCTCGCTAAAAGCAGGTGAGCAGGATCATGACACTTCACTGAGTCAGTTTTTAAAAACAGCCGTGTCGGCCTCAAAACCGATTATCCATTTTTGGATGGAGCACCAAAAAATACGTTTAAATCAAAAGCCTGCCCATCACGCGGCAAAGGTTAGTACAGGCGATCACATCCTGATCGATTTATTTGAAACGGAAGAGAGTGATGTAACGCCAGAATATGGTGAATTAGAGGTGCTTTTTGAGGACGAGCACTTATTGATTGTGCAAAAGCCCGCTGGACGACCAACGCACCCGAATGAAAAGGGACAAACGGGCACACTGGCAAACCTTGTGGCCTTTCATTTTCAAGCAAATGGCGAAGAAAAGCGAGTGAGACATATTCACAGACTAGATCAAGACACAAGCGGCACGGTCATTTTTGCCAAACACAGATTAGCTCATGCTCTGCTTGATCAAATGCTTTCTAAAAAAACGATCAGCCGAACCTATATCGCTATCGCAGAAGGACTTTTCAAGAAAAAGAAAGGCACTATCGAGGCAGCGATCGGCCGTGACAAGCATCATGCCGTCAGACGAAGAATCTCTCCTACTGGTCAAAATGCTGTCACTCTCTTTCAGGTCATGGACATCAATAAACGCCTGCAAATGACAGCCGTCAAGCTGCAACTTGAGACGGGAAGAACACATCAAATTCGAGTCCATCTTAGCAGTCTTGGGCACCCTTTAGCCGGAGATACACTTTATGGCGGAGCTCGCCATCATATCAACAGATGCGCTCTCCACGCCAAACAAGTAGACATGACACATCCTTTTACAGGTGAGCAACTGAGCATAGAAGCACCGCTTCCACTAGATATGTCCCAGCTCATGGACGAGATCATTCATTAAAAAAGAGCCTGCTTTTAATAAGCAGGCTCTTTCTTCATTAGACAGATGCTCTTTTTGCATAAATAATGTACCGCTCTGGTGCATTGCCGACGAAATGAAATGGATAGCATGTCGTTAACACGAGCTCTTCCTTTTTATTCTGCAAAGTAATAATGGATGTATCATGCTGATCCACGATTTTCGTATGTGTGATTTCATAAACAAACTCACCATACGGCACAGTGATTTTCAGCTGATCGCCAATATTCAATTCACCTGTTCGGCGAAATACCGTGTCACGATGGCCAGATAGGACGATTTGTCCCTTTTGATCAGGGTAATAACTGCCTTTGTAATGCCCGACTCCTTTGGCAAGATCATCCGCATCTGTCCCTTCGACAATGGGTAGGTCTGCTTTTAATTTCGGAATCGTCAGGATGCCAGAGGCTTTCCCCACATCAGGAGAAAACTGCTTCTTTGACATCCCCTGATCGTCCGCTACCGCTTTCTTCGCGTCTTCTAATGATTGTGCTGTTTGAAGGTGCGTAGAGGCGATTTGCCAAATTCCCCAGCCGAGCAAGACAATTCCTGCTGTCATCACAGTAAGTGCAAGCCACTTTTTCATGCTTAAACTCCTTTACCTGTTACATTTCTCTTAGATGATACGCTCTTTAGCTTGCTGCTTTTTCTTCTTGTTTTGCTTTTTGAATGCGTCCCTCTTTTTGATACACAATGGAAGCTCCTTCAAAACTCTTCACAAAAGCGACAGTGGCTTCTAAATCCTCTGGACCTGTTTCAGGATTTTTCCCCAGCCTTCCTATCGGTGCATACTTACTGCCAGTTGCAGTTGCCATAAAGTTATTCACCGTGAGTGTATATGTTTGATCAAGCACAACGGCTGATCCATCTGGCAGCTTTAAGTCGACTACTTTATATGTTACCGGATCATAGGAATATGAAAAGCCCGAAATGCTATAATCTGGTCCAAATTGAGGAGAAATTTGCGCTTCAATGATCTCAGCCAAGTCTTTCCCCTTAATCTCAAGTTTAACTAATACGTTGCCGAAAGGCTGAATATTAAACAGATCTCCCCACGTAATCGGCCCTTTTTCAAGGTTTTGTCTGATGCCGCCGCCATTCATCATAGCAAAATCACTTTTCATAGAATACCTCATGCCATCAGCAATCAAATTACCGAGCGGCGTGTCTCCATCATTTGAATAGCCGCCTTCCATTTTGATACCAGCTTCTCCAACTACCTCACTAATAATCGGCTCAACTTCTTTCCCGTAATGAGCTAGGATGCCGGCTGCTTCCTTGTCCTTTTCAATACCAGACTGGTCTACGTACTGGATATTTGCACTCTTTTTGACAATATCCTTCGTTTTCCGGTCAAGTGTTACATTAACTTCGCCAATGGCCTTCCCATATTCAAAGGCTTGAACAATTAATTTCCCATTGACCTCTCCGTTTACGACTTCGTGATTATGCCCCGCAAAGATGACATCAATTTCATCATCGCCTTCTTTGGCAAGCTTCGCACTTTCTCCAGTGATGGTGTCTCCATTTTGTGAGGCTGTCATATGAGCTAAAACCGCTATGGCCTTGATCCCTTTTTGTTTTAGTTCCTTCGCGGCTTCATTTACGGCTTTGACTTCATCTGTAAACTGAATGTTTTTAATCCCTTCTGGCATGACCATTCCTGCGGCTGACTTTGTCACAACACCGATAAATGCTACAGGAATTCCTTCGACATCCATGATTTCATAAGCAGGTAAAAGTGGTTTGCCTGTATCCTTGTATTCACAGTTTGCACAAACGAGCGGAAAATTCTGCCCGTCATATCCCTTTGTGCCTTTAGGATGATCTCCGCCATTTATGATACGTAATAGCTCGTCCACCCCTTCATCAAATTCATGGTTGCCGACCGTGCCAACATCAAAACCAATGTTCTCCATGAGTTCAACTGTTGGTTCATCTTGCAGAAGAGACGATATTGGAGAGCTGCCGCCTATCATATCTCCAGCATGGACTGTGATCGTATTTTTGTTTGCTGCTTGTTTCTGTTTCATATAAGCCGCCACATAATCCATCCGTCCGTACGTCCCTTTATTGCCATCACCTTTTAGATCCAGCTCGTATTGTTGATCAATTTTTCCGTGTAAATCATTCATGCTTAAAATGGTTAACGGGACTTCCCCAGCTTCCTCTGCCGGCTGATAGCCAGCCTGTTCTGCTTCTTCTTTTGAAGCAAAAAAGATGCGTTTATCTACAGCGATTTCTTTCCAGCTGTCAGGCGATACGTACGTTTTCGCTGATGAATCACCGACGTAGCGTGTCAGTCCTTTTTTCTGTTCACGTGCTCTAAATTCAAACGGCTGTTCCAGCAGCGGATCCGCTTCATTCCAAATGCCCAGCCCTTTTTCTTTCGCCTCTTTGACCGCTTTTTGGAACGTCTGATAGTCCTTTTCATCTCCAACCGGCCAGATGAAATACGTAGGGGCATATCCTTTTTTCACAAGCTCTAAATTCGTATTGACCCCTTTTTTAGTTTTCACTTGAGCTAAAAGACGTCCATAGGCGTCCTTCGCTTCAGGACCAATCTTTAATGTGACTTTATCTCCGCTTGAAAGAAGCGTATTTAAATAGTCCGCCGCCTTTTGTCCAAAACGCAGCTGGTTTTGATCTAATTCATTTTTTGGCTTATGGTACGTTTCCGGCGTGTCCATATTCACAAAGCGCACCTTTGTTGTACCAAGCACAGGCTTCTTTAAATGAATCGTATCTCCATCTACCACCCGGTCAACCGTTGCCTCGTATTCTTTCTTCATTTTTGGCGGCTTCCGCTGGCGTTTCTGCAGACTGACATCACCTTTGTGTCTTGGAAGCACCTGCAGCGTATCATATCTGCTTAACACTCCTGTAAACTCATACCATTTCCCTGTCTTTACTTCATCAATGGCACTAGTATCCACCATCACTCTAAGGATGGTGCTGTGATATTTTTTATCAATGACTACTACATTGTATCCACCGCCAGCCGGCTGCTCTGGTTTTGATTCAACATAGCCTTTGACCTTCACAAGTTTTCCTTCATGTTTACGTGCCTGATCCGTTTCTAGTTGTTTCACGGAGACTCGCTTCGGTTTTGGCAAAGTTTGATTCACACCATCGATCTTCAGACGGTCTCGATCCGGCACAATTTCAATCAGTCCTTTATAAGACGTGATCTTCCCCGTTACTGTCACCTTCATGCCTGCTTTTAGTTCTGGGAAATTGCTTTGCTGTGCTGAATAAATATTGATTCCAGCTGATTTGTCTTGAATGTACGTTGACAGTTTCCCATTGCCTATAGCCGATTGGTCTGCTGTCACAATTCCACTCACCGTCACCGTCTCTCCGATCAGCTGACGGGCTTTCTTGATTTTCATTGGCTTCTTTTGGTTCCAAACCGTTTCATTCTTTTCAGACGCAATGGCTTGTTCTGCTGTGATCATGCCAGGCAGTAAGGATTGCAGACTAAAGATCACTAAAACCAGACAGCAGATCATTCGAATGGATCGAACACGTTTCATTAGACCCTCCCCTTCCGAGCTTTATCTCTCATAGTGTACTAAGTAAATATTGATGGTAGATGGATTTCTTGTAAATCTTATGTCTGTCAGCTCATTGGAAACGTAATAATCACTCGTGTCCCTTCAAAGCTTTTGCTTTCAAAACGAATGCTGCCGCCATGGCTTTCAATGATTTTAATCGTCATCATTAAACCAAGGCCAGTCCCTTTTTCTTTCGTTGTATAAAAAGGTTCACCCAGTTTCCCTATTTCTTCTTCTGGTATGCCCTTTCCCTGGTCTTCAAAAATCAGCATCATCTGATTATGTTCCAATACGGATGTGACTTGAATGACACCTGTCACACCATCCATCGCTTCAATACCGTTTTTAAGAATGTTTAAGAAAACTTGTTTCAGCTCATTTGGTATACCTTGAATGTTTGGCAGCGACGGAGATAAATTCTTCTGAATAGACACGCCTTTTAAAACCGCCTGTGATTCAACGACCATGATCACTTCTTCGAGCAGAAGATTGACATGTACCGGCTCAAATTTCACCGATTTGCTTCTAGAGAGCACAAGGAATTCATTAATAATCGCTTCAAGCCGATTAAATTCAGACATCATCACATCTGCATAATCCTTCTGATATTTCTTACTTTGAATCATCAGCTGTAAAAATCCCTTTAACGACGTCAGCGGGTTCCGTATCTCATGGGCGATGCCGGCTGCAAGTTGACCAACTGCGGACAGCATCTCTGACTTCATCAGCATTTTCTCTGACTGCTTTTGATTGGTAATGTCCTCTGAAATCCGCATCACGGTTGACTGCATTTTGTCAGGATCATCAATTCGGTGTAAAGAGACTCTCTCCCATCGTTCACGGCCTGATAAATCCTGAAAGTACAGCTCACCAGTCCAGCTGCCTTCTTTTAAACAAACATCCCATTGCTTTTCTAAATCATCACATTGACACAGCGAATAATAGACAGAAAAAATATCTTTGCCGATCAGGTCATATTCATGCTGCTGTACAAACTGGCAAAAGCGCTGATTCACGCATTGGATGACCCCTTCCTCAGTTGCAACAACAATATGGATATGGCTATTATCCAGTGCTGTTACCGCTAGATGGAGTGACTGTTTGATTTTTGTCATTTCCGTCATTTTAATCCACGTCATCACCGCTCCCTCATGATCTTGATCAAAGATAGGTGTGATGTGAACAGTGAATTGTTCTCCTTCATTCGTTTCAATTTCTCGTTCGATGACACGCCTGTCCGAGATAACCGATTGTATGTCATGATAGAGCGTTTCCTGCGTAAGCTTCTTAGCCATCGCCTGAAAGGATTGCTGTTGCCTTATTTGAGCTGAAGTAAATAAAGAGGCGGCTGTAGGAGTGTAATAGCGAATATTCATGTCCCGGTCCACAAACAACGTCGCAAGCTGTGGCTTAACAGAAGGTCTATACAGTTCTTCCCTTGTTACCCTTAAGTTGTTTATGATATTAATAAAATGCTCGTGTTTTTTCTCAAGCTCCGCTATTTGCGTGTTTTTCACTTTTAATTGAGCCCTTGCCTCCTGCTCTTTTTGTTTAATTTCATTGAGTTCATTTTCTAAATCGACAATACGCTGTTGATAAACTGAATTCTGATCTGGCATTCCTTTTTCCCTGCTGTTCTTTTGAATTTTCCCTCTCTCATTCATTCGAATGAGAATGACGTATACCCCTTTAAAACGGTGATCAAAACTCTTTACAATAAAATCCGCATACTGCTTTTTTCCTTTTTCCGAAATGAGGACATGCTGAAACACAACCTCTGTCTCGTCCGTCCATACCTTTTGAAAGGTTTGACTCAACATCTCTTTCAAATAATCAGGTGTCACATATTCACATGATTGATTTGACACTTCTGTACGGTCTAAGAAGGAATAGGCCCCATTTGACATCGCCAGAATTTTGTCACAATCATTGATCACCATGCATGCGTCATATTCTTCGCTCACTTCTTCCATATATTGAGCAGCTCGCTTTTTTAACTCGGCATCACGAGCGTCATATACCCAAGGGACACTAGATGCAGGAACATTTGAATAGGCGTAAATGTTCCACTTCTCATTGAATAATTGAAACAATCGAGGAATATTGGGAACAGTTTCATTTGGCCCTAAGATTAACACCCCTTGATCTTTTAAAGCATATTGGAATCGGGATAATACTCGTTTTTGTACTTCTGGCTCAAAGTACATCAGAACATTTCGGCAACTGATAAAATCGAGGTGGATAAAAGGTGAATCAATCAATAAATTGTGAGGAGCAAAAACAATATGTTTTCTAAGCGACTGCTTCACAATAAAAGCGTCACCTTTTTTTTCGAAATATCGCGCCCGCCATTTTTCCGGTATGCTTGCCATAGACTCTATCGAATAAAGACCTTTACTAGCTATTTGAATGGCTTTTCGGTTGATATCTGTCGCAAAGACTTGAAGTTCAATGGACACATCTCTTCGCTTCATTTCTTCTAAAAATAAAATCGTAAAAGAATAAGCTTCTTCCCCTGTCGAACATCCCGCAATCCAAATTCGGCATCGAGATTTCCCGTTGTTCATCGAATGGTCAATGATTGACGGGATCACCTTCTGTTCACATACTCGAAAAGCCTCCATATCTCTAAAGAAAGCAGTCGTGCCGCTTAGGAGCTGGGCATGCAGGCGGTCAAGCTCATCTGGTTCTCTTTCTAATAGACGATCGTACTCTGTTAATAATGACATCGGTTCGTCTGCGGTGCGCATGCGTTTTTGAATAACAGAAAGCAGCCTTTTCTTTTCATAGGTTGAAAAGGCAATCCCTTTATACATTTCGAGACGTTCAATGATTCTTAGTAAAGCTGGATCCGTCTCATCCACATGCGGGACATTGATGATATTGGCCATATAAGCTGCAAGGGTGGATGGATTTTTGAATGTGTGATGATACATGCTGTCAAAACCACTCTCTACCTCACTGCATGATAAAGCTGTACCGCCTTGCTCAACCAACCGAAGCAATCCACTCCCCACACAATGACCTTTTTGAAAAAAGATCGCAAACGCCTCTTCCTTTTGAACACTGGCAAGTGACTTAAAAAGCAAGTCGACAGAGCATGCCTTGTTTGTTGGCAGCTGCTCTGATACATGAAGCCGATGATCTTCTGTTAACGTCACAGCCGCATGCTGCGGACAAAAATAGATGGTCTTCTTCATGACTTTCTCACCATGTTTAATCGTTTTTGCCCGGTAGCCAATCGGTAAAACAAGTGCTTCTAAATCTGTTATACAATCGCCTGTCACATGATTTTGCACAACAATAAAAGAGGCATTTAATTCATGTGGCAACGATTGAAAAAAAGCCTCAAGATGATGCTGTTCAAACGGCGAAACACCGATGCCGATCACTGGTGCCTGCACATGTTCGTCTTCTATCAAACGATTAATGATTTTGTCCTGCATCTGGTACCCCCATGTTCATTCGTCTGATACTTTTTTTCGACAAAAAGAAAGAAAACCCTCTAATTGTAAATAATGTTTTTTGCATGAAAACGTGAAAACATCCTCACATTAAAACAGATTGTATAAACAAAAGGAGGAATCTCAATGCAAAACGATCAGCAGCCAATGTTTCAAGGAAACGCTCAGCAGCCTGAACTCAACCATGGCGGGCATGAGTTATTCGATTTACATGAAATTTTAGCCGGCACGATTAATATTTTGGATCAATATATGATCCTGCGGCAATTTATTCAAGATCCTGCATTATCCGACATCCTGGATCGACAATATCAATTCGTTTTATCCCAGTACAATGTCACTGTAGATTGTTTTTCTACAGGCCAAAAGCCTAGTGAAGAAACCGCTACTTATATGATGAAAGAACACACACAAGTGACATACGGAATCAAACCTACTCAGCCGAAGAAGCCGAATCAGTCCTTACAGGATGTAAAAGACTTAGGTATCACAGGACATATGCTCAGCCTAGTCAAATCACACGCTGGGTTACTTTCCATGTCCGCATTAGAAGTGACAAACCCTGTTGTCAGACGTGTGCTTGCTGCGCAGATCCCGAACTTTATCGAAATGGCCTATGAAATTTTCTTGTATCAAAACAAGCATGGCTACTATCAAGTTCCTCAGCTTTCCAAACAAGACATGACAGCCATGACGTCAGCTTTTGCACCGCTTCAGGGGCAGGTTCAAATGCCTCCTAGCAAGGCTGATCAACAAAGGCCTCTTCATTAAAAAAACGGCTGACCCCTTCTCTGGTCAGCCGTTTTTTCTTTGGTACATCACTTTGAACTGTTCTTCAAAATCTGTGAGCCTCTCCCCAGTCGCCTGTTCAAAGCCGCTAGCAAATTGGCCCGTTTTCGCAGTTTCCTCCATGATCTCATGTATGACATCTCGTCCGTAAAGCTGCACCAGCTCATAGATCATATAATAGCTTTGTAAATAGACATCTGTCTCATACGTTACCCGGGAGTTCTGCCAGTCCTGATCAGAATGAAGAGAGTGAAATGGAATCACGTCGAAGCGTTCAGACGTAGCATTTAACACGTCATAGGCCGTCCATTCTGCTGTTCCCTCGTGGAACCAAAGCGGAAAAATGCCTGGAGATACTTCATATGAATGGACCTTTTCATAGAAAACAAAATGAGCATACTCATGAATAAAAAGCGTATTGAAAAAGTATAAAGGCAGTGTCTCTTTCTTCAATAATGCTTCCCGTTTATCTGGATATAACCCAATCATTTGATCATGATCAGAGTAAAATCCGGTTATATGCTTAATTCCAGCCATTTGTTCGATCGTCTCTTTATCATCAAAATAAATAACGTCTAAAGGTCTGTCAGCTTCAAACTGAAACACTGACGATGTTCTCTTCTCTGCCTGTTTCATGGCCTCTATGGTCAGATCAACAAAAGCATCCTCTTCCTCTGCATAGTAGATTCGAATATGTTCATAGACTTGCTTATTGAGTCCCTCCGTGATAACCGTTTTAGGAGAAGACTGCTCCAAATATTGTCCTGTCAGCTGAAACGCAACATAAATCAAGTACGCGGTGAAAGCATAAAAAATCAGACCTGCTGCAATCATCCCGCTTACAAGTTTTTTATGAATCAATGACGGCCTTGCTTTCATTTGCTCCCCACCTGAATTCATCCTGCACCCTCTTTCTCTCTCTATGAAGAAACAAAGATCAACAAGAGGTGATATATTTTTTACTTTATGCAGTCAGGTGCGCGAGGTGCGGTTCCAAACAAAAAAGCCGCATATGACATACGGCTTTTGTCGTAGCTATTTTGATTCAGGGAAGACACGTCTAACCGTTTCAGTAAATTCATCGAAAAATCCTGAAATCGGCTCTCCGCTTTTAATACGTTTTCCATAACCTTGCATACGATCGACAAAGTCTGGATTAGCAGATACATACACGTTGTCGATTTGTTGATCCGTTGATTTGACTTTGTCTGAAATTTTCTTTTTCAGATCGTCCGTCACATCACCGCTTTTATTGCCTTCAAGTACAACGGCAACAAATGCATTTTTTCCTGTGACAAGTACGTTCGCTGTTTTCACTTCAGACATATTGGCTACGAGCTCTGACGCCTTATCTGACACTTTGACCTTCTGAGGTGTTTGAACATCTGGCTGATCCTGCCTCATGTTGTCATTCTTATATGTGACATTTTCATACTGCCGTTTCATTGTTCCTCTACGCTCATCGCCTTGGTTGTTCATTCCACACCCAGCGGTGATTAATGTTGGCACGAGCAGTAAAGATAGCATCCATTTCTTATTCATCAATTATTCCCTCCTTTTGCTCATAGGTTTTTCATCCAACCGGCTTTTTATGCACATATCCTCTCTTTCCGCAAAATGAATTCATAATTCAGCTGTGATTGGTCATCCTAAACTTGATGAAAGATCATCACGATCAAATGGAGGGATTCGTTTGTTTAAAAAAAGAAAAGGTATGAGCACTGGCGCAATGATCGCAGTATCAACAGCTATCATTGCATTATTCTCCCCGGTTTTACGAAGAAGGCTGAAAAGCATGACACAAATGAATATGTCTTCAATGATGAAAGGCGCAAACCATCAGCACCAAGATTCATCTCGTCATGAGTCCCGCTCACATAAGGAATCAAAAGGAACAGGTGAAGTTGGCCAAATGATCAAGCAGGCATTCACAGCTGTCCAGCCAAATCAAACGAACCAGCACCAATCACCATCAAGAACTCATCAGCCAAGAGAGTCTTATGCGCAATCTCTTCACATTGATGAAAGTGTGATGAATGTGATGGATGATGAATCGATCCAGCAAGTCATCAATGACATCGAGCACAAATAATAAAACAGGAGCCTTCATAAAAAGAGGCTCCTGTTTATTCTCCTGAAAAATGTTCTTTGACCATAAGACAAAAGGAAGGTAGAAATGTGATTTCGATTGTTGTGATGAAGTCGTCATGATGCTCTAATATCAGCAAAAGCTCCTTTTCTTCCTTCCGATCTTTTTTAATCTCTACATGCTGCACTGTTTTAAAATCATATATTCCTAAAACGGATTCGGTCTTTTTTCGAACGACGTTTAAGCTAAACTCCTTCATAGCAAGCGACATGTTCACAACAAATCGCTCCTCTTGATTCTCGAACCGAAAAGTCAAATCTTGATATTCAACCGGCATTTCTTTTTCAAATCCGGCATCTGGCATTTTTTCAAAAAAAGAAAGCCAGTCCGTTTGATCTGGAAAGCGTTTTCCTCGCATTTTCTTCAATTCCTCATCATTAAAATTTTTATTAATTATCTTTTTTCCCCTTTTCTTTTGCAACAAATTTTAGTAATTTTAAAAAGGTGATTCTATTTGCTAAGAGACCTCTTTATTAATTTAACAATTCTTGTTACTTTCCATTACTTATTTATACTTGTGTTTAAAGAGAATTTTCTAAAGAAAGAAGATACCTTGCTCAGACAAATATGCAAAGGCATGCTTTCTGGGTTACTCGGTGTCCTTTTAATGTTCTTCTCTATTAAAACAGGACCAGCGATCATCGATTTAAGACATATTCCCCTTATTTTAACGGCCTTTTATGGAGGCATCGCCCAAACAATGATTGCAGCTTTTGTTGTGATCATTGGCCGATTATTAATTGAAGCCAACATCGCTTCTTCAGTCAATATTTTTTCCATGATGTTTATCGCTGCCTCCTCTTTTTGGATTGCAGAGCGTCATATGAATCATGTTGTGAAAGTGCTGTTATCCATTACGATTGGTAATGTGATGGCCACAAGCCTGACTATCATGGTCGTGCATGAGACATCATTTCAACTGCATTTTACTTATTGGGTTTTCTCATATATTGCTGGGTTGTTTAATTTTTATATCATTGAGCATCAAACAAAAGCATATCAGCTGTTAAATTTGTATAAATTCCAAGCTCATTATGACTTTTTAACAGGTGTTTTAAATAAACGGAAGTTCGATGAGGTATTAAGTGATGCTTTTACTAAGAAGTTGAAGCAGCCTATCCATCAAATGTCCCTTATTTACCTAGACATCGATTACTTCAAAACCATCAATGATCAATATGGGCATCATGAGGGAGATATCGTTTTAAAAGAAATTGGTACAAGGCTGATTAAAAACACAAGAAGCTCTGATTATATTGGGCGGATTGGCGGTGAGGAATTCGCTGTCTTTCTACCAAATTGTACAATTGAAAAAACATGGCAGATTGCAGAACGTTTGCGAAAAAAAATAGCCGATCAACCGATTTATTTAAAAAACGGTCTGTCCATTCACACTACGGTATCAATTGGGTGTGCTTATTCTTATGGGACGAGTGCAGACATCAAGCAATTACCGATTATAGCTGACCAGGAGCTCTATAAAGCGAAGGAGTCCGGCCGAAATCAAGTGAGCTTTTCAGAGAGAAAAAAAGACCATTTGACATAGGCATTTTCCTCAATTTGTTAGCACTAATTATTTTTAAAAAAGTTTTCGTATAACAGTTGTTTTTTCCCGCAAACACTGGTAAAGTAAAGGTAATTATTTTTGTTCGTATCATCTTTAAGAAGAAAGTTTTGAAAGAGTTTTCGTCTTTGAAGTTTGTGTAAGAGCAAGAATAGTGAATTTAAGCGTTAAGATCGCTTTAGGAGGAAATTTCATGTTAGAAGGTAAAGTAAAATGGTTCAACTCTGAAAAAGGTTTCGGATTCATCGAAGTAGAAGGTCAAGACGATGTATTCGTTCACTTCTCTGCTATCCAAGGCGAAGGCTTCAAAACTTTAGAAGAAGGTCAATCAGTTTCTTTCGAAATCGTTGAAGGTAACCGTGGACCACAAGCTGCTAACGTTAACAAAGCGTAATTTAAGAGCATCTGCTCTTTTAGCACTTTATAGAGTGAAGGAAAACCGCCCGGCTTCTGCCGGCGGTTTTTTTGTGCCATAAAAAAAGAGAACCTGATGAGAGGTTCTCTTTTTTATTTGTCCTTCTGCTTTAGCTTCTGCAAAGCAGAACGATACATATCATCATTCATTTTTGTCTCTGGTTCTTCTTCTTTGACAGGTGGTTCTGGCTGCTTAAACTTTTGAAGCGCCTGTCTATAGAAATCGTCGCCAGACGCAGCATCATCCGTTTGAGAAGGCTCTGACGCTTTTTTTTCAACTTCAGGCTCTACATGTCTCGCCACAGCTTCTGGCTCGCTATGCGGCACGTCAGGCTGTTTGGAGACATCTTCTTTGATCTCTTCCTTATCGGCTGATGCGTGTCTGACATTGAACGCTACTAATCCAATAATGACTAGAACAGCAGCTACTAACGCTACAATAATCGTCGCCAAAAGAACCCTCTCCTTATCGCTTAAATGATGCAGTGACTGATGCTACACGTCTTCCTAGTGCTTTTCCAAGTTCAATGCCTTCAGTCGAAATCAATTCATCTGAATCGATCGGACATGTCACACCAGCTCCATAGTAAGAGCCGTATAAAGCATTCTCTGGAACATTTCCAGGAAGGCCGACAACAAGCATTCCTTGGTGGAACATTGGTGTGATCAAATTATGCATTGTCATTTCTAAACCGCCGTGTGTTGTAGCAGTTGTACAGAAAACAGCACCGACTTTATCGATTAGTTTTCCTTCTGCCCATAAGTAGCCGAGACGGTCAATCCATGTCTTTAACCCAGAACTAATGGTACCAAAGTGGCCCGGGCAGCCCCAAATGATCGCATCCATTTGATCAAGCTTGCGAATATCCGCATCTTTCACGTGATCAATGAATACTTCAGCTTGCTCTGTTTCACCCGCGCCTGCTGCAATCGCTTCTGCAAGTGCTTTTGTATGGTCACCTTCACTATCGTATACAACATAAATTTTCATGTACGGTCCCTCCACACTTATCTTGCATCTTGGTTTGCTTCCTTAGGTGCTGGAAGCAGTGATATTTCTTGTTTCTTATGCTGCTGTTCTTTTCGCTTTTTATCCTTACGAACATCTCGCAGGAACAAGCTGAGAATGACACCAGCCGCACAGAATAATGTCACCCACATATAAGCATCATTGATACCCATCACGTTTGAATCGATCTGTGCTTTCGTAAAGAGCTGGGTGGATACATATTTTTGAGCAGCTTCTGCTGTCATACCCATATGATGCATCACATTCGATACCGCCGCCTGGAATGAATTCATAAAGAACGGGTCCGCTGTATTTGTTTGATCCGCCATATTGGAATAATGGAATGTCGTCCGATTCGTATAAATCGTTGTGATCAAACTCGTACCGATGGAACCGCTAATTTGTCTTAATGTATTAGACATCGCTGTACCATGGCTGTTTAAGTGCTGCGGTAATTGGTTCATCCCTGCTGTCATAACCGGCATCATCAAGAGTGACATACCAAATGCACGTACTGCATACATGAGCACTATGTGACTATAGGAAGTATCAATGGTCAGCTTTGTAAACTCATATGTCGTGACAACGGTAATGAGCATCCCCACAATGGCAAGCGGACGAGGTCCAAATTTATCAAACAAGATTCCTGAAATCGGGGACATAATGAGCATCGCAAGTGCCCCTGGAAGCATTAATAGCCCAGATTGCAATGCCGTAAACCCAACGAGGTTTTGCAGATAAATCGGAAGTAAAAACATCCCCGTATATAAGGCAACCGTAATAATGATGTTAATGACACTTGATAATGAGAAAATGCTGTATTTAAATACGCGGAAATCAAGCATCGGATTATCAACTTTCAACTGTTGGAAAATAAAGAGAATGATCGCAATCGCACCAATAATAATCGTAGATAAGACGATCGGATCTGTCCAACCATCACTTCCTGCTTCACTCACTCCGTATAGAAGGGAAGCAAAACCGACGATTGAAAGAATTGCACCAAGACTGTCCAGCTTGATTTTTTTAGGCTCTACAATATTTTTAAACATAAAGAAAGCCGCGATAATGACAATCGCACCGATTGGCACAAGTCCATAAAACATAATACGCCAAGAATAATGTTCAATAATGTAACCAGATACTGTTGGTCCTACTGCAGGAGCAAACATCATCGCAAGACCAAAAATCCCCATTCCTTTCCCTCTGTTTTCCGGAGGGAAAATAAAAAGGATTGTTGTCATGACAAGCGGCTGTAAGATACCGCCGCCGACAGCCTGAATCAAACGGCCGATAAGCATCGTTGAAAAGTTTGGCGCAATGCCGCAAATAAATGTACCTAGTGTAAACGAGATCATAGCCACTAGGAATAAGCTGCGCTGTCCAAAACGTGTGATTAAAAACGCAGACAACGGAATCAGCACACCGTTGACAAGCATGTAGCCTGTTGTCAGCCACTGAATCGTCGTTGCACTCACATTAAATTCTGTCATTAAATGGGGCATGGCTACGTTCAAAAGCGTTTGGTTTAAAATCGCTACGAACAAACCGGCCATTAAAATGATCAGTAAAGACAAGGAGCCTGTTCCCTGTTTTGTCGCTGCAGGTTGATTTGCCATCTCAGACAACCTCCTTTCATTTTTTGATATCAATCATTATTAAGATGAAATTTTGACAGAAGCATTCATACCTGGAAGTACTTTGTCTGATGGGTTTTTAATTGAAATTTTCACTGCTACTTTTTGCGTTACTTTTGTATAGTTGCCACTTGAATTAGTTGCTGGCAGCATATTGAATGTTGAGTTTGTCGCATAACCAATTTGTTCAACAGTTCCTTCAAATGTTGTATCAGGATCTCCATCTACAACGATGTCGACTTTGTCGCCTTTTTCAATGTTTTTAATATCTGTTTCTTTAATATTTGCTGTGATGTAAAGCTTGCTTAAATCAATTGTTTCACCAAGAACTGTACCAGGCTGCACTTGTTGATTGTTTTGTACTTCTTTTTTGACTAATGTGCCATCAGCCACTGCTTTAATGTTTGTTTTTGTTTGTCCTTCAACTTTTGCAACTGTGCTGTCTTTTTCCACTTCGTCACCTTCGTTGATATCCCAGCCTTTGATTTGTCCAGCTGCTGGTGCTGTAATTTGGTACATGTCACCTGTCACTTTTGCCTCGTCTGTTTTAACAAAGTTTGTGCTTTCGTAGTAGTAATAAGCACCTCCGGCAATAATGGCAAGAATCACAATAAGGCCAATAATGTTCGTTAGCAATAAACGCCCTCTGTTCATGTTTTGTTTCTCCTTTCATGTATAAAAATATAGTGTCATCTGCTTTAGCAAACTTAGAATGCCCATCATCTGACAGAATATGAAACAAGCTCAACAATCTGTCCTTTTCCCTTCATCTACTCCCGCCCCTATCATGGTGTGCAGCCCATTTATACTTATTGTTCACTTATGAGCAAAGAGCAGAAAAAGAAGAAAAGACAATCGGCATCTTTTTTGAAAAACTTATATTTAACAAGATTAAATATTAATAAATGAAAATTGAAATGTCAAAGAGAAAGTTTTACTTTTTTTTTGGCGATCCTTTCCTTCTCCACACAAAAAACCTTTCAGCCCTTATGCTGAAAGGTTTTTTCAAATGTGCTCGTTATGAAAGAACTTCTTCCTGCTGAAAAAAATTTTTTAGTGCGAGAAAAACGTCTGATTTTTGCTTCAAAATATAATGCTTAAATTTCTCATCCTGAATGTGCTTATATGCTGACATTAACGTAGAATGCCGGTTGTATTGATTGACTTCACCATAGCAGAATAAATTGGCTTTTTTCATGATTTCAGAAACAAGTTTCACACACCGGGCGTTGTCTGAGGTCAAATTGTCACCATCAGAAAAATGAAAAGGATAAATATTATATCGCGACGGAGGGTATCGTTCGTCTATGAGCTCTAGTGCCTTTCGATAGACAGACGAGCAAATGGTGCCCCCGCTCTCACCCCGTGAGAAGAAATGTTCTTCGTCTACCACCTTTGCCTCTGTATGGTGGGCAATAAATTCAATATCGACCGTCTCATACTTTGTCCGTAAGAAACGTGTCATCCAAAAGAAAAAACTTCTCGCCATATATTTTTCCCAAAGCCCCATGCTTCCGCTCGTATCCATCATCGCCAAAACGACGGCTTTCGACTCTGGTTTGGTCACTTCATTCCACGTCTTATACTTGATATCCTCCGGGTAGATGGGATAAAAGGAAGGGCTGCCTGTCATCGCATTTCGTTTAAATGCCGAGAGCATCGTTCGTTTTTTGTGGATATTTCCTGTTAACCCGGTTTTGCGAATATCGTTAAACTCAATTTGTTCAACAATGATGTCGTCAAGCTCCTTTTGCTTGAGGTTTGGCAGCTCCAGTTCACGAAACAGTGCTTCCTCGAGATCCATTAATGAGACTTCTGCTTCGTAATAATCCTCACCAGCTTGATCACCAGCACCCTGCCCCTTTCCTTGACCCTGCTTGCTGTCTGAGCCGTCACGCGCAACAACATCGCCAACCTCGCTGTCTCCATCGCCTTGACCCACATGTTTATTTTTGTCGTAGTTATACCGAATTTTATATTCATCTAATGAACGGATCGGAATTTTCACAACATCTTTTCCATTCGACATGATGATGCTTTCTTCTGTGACAAGATCCGGCAAATTGTTTTTAATCGCCTCTTTGACTTTTTTCTGATGACGCTGCTGGTCGTCATAGCCTTTTCGATGGAGGGACCAGTCTTCCTGAGACACAATAAACTGACTTTTTTCTTGCCGGGACATCCATCCCCCTCCTCACCTATTTGCACAATTCTTCTAACCATCGATTCCTTTATCCTATGCTGCTCGTCATCCAAGTTGACGATCATTTCTAAAAAAGACATTACCGGTGCTGATGCGCCAATAATGCCTCCTTCATATATTAACGATTCAGAAGACTGCCTACATATTTTAAAAGTTCATTTGCACTTGTGGAATTATAGCCATGCTCATCAATTAATCTAGCCACTACTTCATTGACCTTCTTCAGCTGCTGTTCATCCGGTGTCTTCGTCGATGTCGTGATTTTCACCACATCTTTTAGATCAGCAAACAGCTTCTTCTGAATGGCCTCCCGCAATCTCTCATGCGAATTATAATCAAAGCGTTTTCCCTTTCTCGCATAAGCCGAAATACGAATTAGAATTTCTTCTCTAAATGCCTTTTTGGCGTTTTCAGAAATACCGATCTGCTCTTCAATTGAACGCATGAGCTTCTCATCAGGATTCATTTCTTCACCCGTTAACGGATCACGCAGCTTGTTTTTATTGCAGTATGCCTCGACATTATCTAAGTAATTATCCATCAGCGTTTTCGCAGACTCCTCATAGGAATACACAAAGGCCTTTTGCACTTCCTTCTTCGCAATATCATCATACTCTTTTCGCGCGACTGAAATGAAATTCAAATAACGCTCCCGGTCCTCGCTGGAGATAGACGGATGCTGATCAAGCCCTTCTTTTAAGGAGCGAAGAACATCCAGTGCATTGATCGATTCCATATTCTTTCGAATAATGGTAGATGAAATTCGGTTAATCACATACCGCGGATCAATTCCGCTCATCCCTTCGTCATGAAATTCCTTTTTCATCTCATCAATGTCGACTGATTGGAAGCCTTCGACACTTTCTCCGTCATACAGACGCATTTTTTTCACCAAATCAACATCAGAACGCTTCGGCTCTTTTAATCTCGTCAAAATGGAGAACATTGCTGCTACCTTCAGCGTATGCGGGGCAATATGCACATCTGAGACATCACTTTCTGAAATCATTTTATGATAAATGCGTTCTTCTTCTGTGACCTTTAAGTTATAAGGAATTGGCATCACAATAATTCTTGAATGGAGCGCCTCGTTCTTTTTATTTGAAATAAACGACCGGTACTCGGTTTCATTCGTATGGGCGACGATCAATTCATCTGCACTAATCAAGGCGAATCTTCCTGCCTTAAAATTCCCTTCCTGCGTTAATGACAGGAGGTGCCAGAGAAATTTCTCATCACACTTTAACATCTCCTGAAACTCCATCATCCCTCGGTTTGCTTTATTGAGTTCTCCATCAAAGCGGTAGGCGCGGGGATCTGACTCTGATCCAAATTCAGCAATGGTTGAAAAATCGATGCTGCCTGTTAAATCGGCAATGTCCTGAGATTTCGGATCAGACGGACTAAAGGTACCAATGCCGGTCCGTTTATCTTCAGAGAAAAAGATCCGCTCGACCCTTACATCCTCAATTCTGCCGCCATATTCCTCTTCCAGTCTCATCATGTTCAGAGGCGACAAATTCCCCTGCACACGAATCCCATATTCTCTATAGAAATCCTCCCGCAGATTTTGCGGAATGAGATGAAGCGGATCTTCATGCATAGGGCAGCCTTTGATCGCATAAACTGCGCCATGATCTGTCAATGAATATTCTTCAAGTCCTCTTTTCAATCTAGTGACAAGCGTCGATTTCCCCCCGCTTACTGGTCCCATCAGTAATAAAATACGCTTCCTGACGTCTAGCCGCTTTGCAGCAGGGTGAAAATATTCCTCTACTAATCTTTCGAGTGATTCCTCTAACCCAAACAGCTCCTGATCAAAAAATTTGTAGGTTCTGACCCCATTCTCCTCTTCAATCCCGCTGTCTTTAATCATATGATAAACGCGAGAATGAGCAGATTGAGCGACAAGTGGATTTTCCTTAATAATGTCTAAATAATCGCTGAATGTGCCTTCCCATTTGAGACGCTGCTCTTCTTCTCTGTGCTGTTCGATTTTCTTTAAAATATCCATATGAACCTCCTCTTTCAAGATTGAAGCTAGAAATCAGATACTGTTTTACAATCTATGCGGAGGCGTCCTATTACATGCTTTCGTTCTTCAAAATGACGAATTGGCAAACTGAATTGACAACCATCCGCAAGACCCTTCATAATAAAGGAAAAATAGGAGAAAAATGATTTTCTTCTCCTGCTTTTCAAGGTGAACTTCACATCATATGAAACAGGCAGCGAACGGAACAAAGGGATAAGGGGGAGCTTATATGAGAACGGTCATTATGATGGGCGTCATCATTACGTTTTTAGTATCCATTTTCACTGCTGGCTACGAAGGCAAGCCTGGTAAATGAAAAAAAGGATGTTCCATTTGCGGAACATCCTTTTCATTTTCAACATGTCAAAAAAAGTGATTTCACATAAAAAAGCCGAGTTCAGTATCTCGGCTTTTATCATGATCTTATGTGAGATCGCGATATTGCTGCTGGCGAAGTGCCTCATATACAAGAATGGCTGCCGTATTCGACAGATTCAGAGAACGAACATGCTCTGTCATCGGTAAACGAAGACAACGGTCCATATTTTGTTCAATCAAATCTTTCGGCAATCCACTTGTCTCTCTTCCAAACACAAAGAAATAGTCTTCATCCAGCTGAGAGTAATCAAATGTTGTGTGCGGCTTTTGGCCAAATTTAGTGATATAGAAAAATTGCCCCTTCGGATGTGCCTCAAACAATTCATCAAGTGAATCATGATAGACCACATTGGCATATTTCCAATAATCGAGTCCTGCACGCTTCAGCATTTTGTCATCTGTCGAAAAACCAAGCGGACGAATCAGATGAAGGGTTGTATTTGTTGCTGCACATGTACGCGCAATATTTCCAGTATTAGCTGGAATCTCTGGTTGATATAAAACGACATGAAGTCCCAAAAAAGTTCACCTCTAATTTTCTTTTCCGCTCAACATTATACCACTAACTATCCTTCGCGGCATCGTCCAAAATGTGAAAAAACATATATCGAATAGCAGGTGTATAGGCAGTCGAATCCTCATATGACCAATAACGCATGCGGCAGTCATACGTCTGTGCATTCACAAGAGGCATTCCGCCTTTGTCATGATCAACGACAATGGTTGTATGATTATACCTTCCATCACCTTCAAAATCGTAGCAAATGACATCACCAATTTGAAGCTCGTGCGCTTCTTTGAGTTTCTTTGCTCTCAAACCCGCTTTTGAATTCGCTAAATAATTTTTCATCGAATGAGCCACCGTCCAGCTATAGCTCCACGTATGCGGACGCACCCACCAGCCAGACCCGCGGTTCGGATACCCTCTCGTTGGCGCATTCCCTGCTTTCAAACATTGTGAAATAAAATTTGTACAGTTATCTTCAAAGTTTTTATAGGCTGGATTCCGTTTATTCCAATATGTCTCCGCATACTTCACGGCAGCCCGCCGGTCATAATGAAAGGCTCTCCCAAATTGATCTTCGGTCTGAAAGCGCTCATCCAAATGCTCTTCCCATTGCCGCTCTTCTAACATCATCCGATCTTTGACAAGCATGTTGTTATAAAGAAATGCTTCTCTTTTTTCCACCTGTTCCTCTAAATAAAAAGAATCGTCTACATCCTTGCATACATATGTGAGATGAGCAAGGTACTGCACATGCTGAGCCCCATCATCTTGAATGGCTGAATCGAGAAGTTTTGTTTTTGCTTTTGCCTTTACAATCTCAACCTGTCTTCTAGCAAAAAGCTCTTTTTTCCGCTCTACTGCTTCCACATCAGACATAAGCTGCGGCTGTTTGATTGCACGGTCATTGATTAAATACGCCAGCCTGTCTTCTAAAGTTTTCTCTAATAATTGTTTCACACAGACACCACCAAACATTTTTTAAAATCTTTGTTTGGTTCATTCTATGTTCACAGGGATGTTATTTAGTATTTAAAGGTGTCTGTAAAAGCTCAATCCCTTTCACAATCTCCTCTTTCGCTTCTTCATCACTTTCCCGCTCAAGGGCCTTTTCCAGCTCTGGGAGCTGCTGATCATCACCAATTTTGCCAATTGCCCATGCAGCCGTTCCTCGAATGACCGGTCTTGGATCCTTGTGCATCAGCTCAATTAATACTGGTAAGGCAGATGTATCTTTAAAATGAGCGAGTGCCAAAATTGCATTCCGCTGAATGGGCTTTTTCCCCCGCCATGAACCTGAAACATGACCGTATTTTTCCTTAAACTCACGATTGCTGATCGTCAGAAGCGGCTTTAACAGCGGCTTCGCAATTTCAGGGTCTGGCTCCATTTCAGGATGCAGATGAAAGTCTTTTCCTTTATTGATCGGGCAGACAGTTTGACATGTATCACACCCGTACAATCGATTCCCTATTTTCGAACGAAATTCGTCAGGTAAAAAGCCTTTTGTCTGCGTTAAAAATGAAATACACCGCTGAGAATTCAGCTGCCCTGGATTCACCAGCGCACCCGTTGGACACGAATCCACACATTTATTACAAGTTCCGCACTGATCTTCAATTTTCTCATCCGGTTCAAATGGGACATTTGTGATCATTTCAGCCAAATACACATAAGATCCAAACTCTGGCGTGATAATCATACAGTTTTTTGCACTAAAACCAATGCCAGCACGTTCCGCTACAGCACGATCAGACAATTCTCCTGTATCCACCATTGATTTTGTCCGTATATCAACATGTTTGCTTCGCAAAAATTCTTCGAGCATATCAAGCTTTTTTTTCAGCACAACATGATAATCCGTTCCCCATGAAGCCCGGCAAAAAATCCCCCGTCTCGCATCCTTTGTACTTCGAGGAGCATCTTTCATTTTGGAAGGATATGCGAGCGCTATCGCAACAATTGATTTGGCCTTCGGAAGCAGCAAAGAAGGGTTTGTCCTTTTTTCAATATCAGGCTCTTCAAAGCCTGACAAATACCCTAACGATTCATGTAAGATGAGGCGGTCCTTTAATGAATCAAATGTGTCGGCACTTGCAAATCGAATTTTATCGACACCAATTTCTTTCGCATATTGAATCAATTCTTCTTTTAATTCTCCAACATGAATCACCTTGCAAACCTCCTTTCTTTGTTTCTTCTGTTGTTTTCAGTATAATACGAGTGTATCATGACCGATTGGAGTGAGTCACTGTGAAGATACATATGGAAATTTCTCATCCTCAAAACCCGTCTATCCATGTTGGACAGATTGAATATTCGCATATTGAAGTGGGTACATCACCTCAAATGTTAAAAGGCCGCTTACGCCTGTTTCAAGAATCCTTATTTTTTGAATACGAAGATAAAGTTTTAGAAGAAGTATCAGCCATCAAAGAATGGACGGATATTTTAAAAGACGTTCCTTTCCTTCCACTTCTTTCCAACATCCAAAAGGAACAATTTATTGACTCGACCAATTCCGTACAGGATTTGTCGATATTTTTCTCACTAAAATATTTCTTACCTATCCTGACTTTAGATGCCGATCGCATCAAAGGACCGCTTTCACTGGCAAAACATGAGGCTGGTCACATCGAATGGCAGGACAGCGCAGGACTGAATGGATTATTTTCTCAAGCAAGTAAAGCACAAATTTCTCAAGACACAAAGAACATTCTTCAAATCATCCTTTTCCCGCCATCTATTTCCCGGGAAAAGAGTGAAGCTCTTATTCAATCCTTGACGAAGATGTTTGTACAAATACATGGCGGAGAAAGCAAATATGAACTCATTGAAAAAGCACTGTAGCGTGACAGTGCTTTTTCACATTATACTGACATAATAAAAAACGCAACACTTCGTTTATCTAAGAAACGAAATACTGCGTTATAAACAAAATTATGTATTGGAGCGGGTGATGAGAATCGAACTCACGACATCAGCTTGGAAGGCTGAGGTTTTACCACTAAACTACACCCGCATCAATCTTTTAAAAGCAACGTCATCGCGTTGACTTTTATTATGTTACAACTTTCTTAACAATTCGTCAAGAGAATATGAAGATTTTTCGTCAAAAAACTTCATATTCTCCGTATATATTACGATAGTTATTTATCTAGCTGGATATAAAATAAGTATGCATGTGACTTATTTTTCAGCGCTTGCTTTGGATTCTTCTGAATTTCCTCAAGCATTGGTGAATTTCCATCCTTCCCCATTGCCGCTGTATACGCAATCAGTGCCTTTCCTCCAGAAGCAACTTTGACAGTTTCAGATTGTGCAGAAAATACATAGTCACTTACTTTGAACGGAAAGCTTGATGTCGCTTTCGTCATCCCATCATTCTTTTTATTTGACCAAATACTAAATTGTGATTCATATGTATCTTTCTCATGATGTAATTGAAGAAGTACATTCACCGTTTGGTCAGTTCCATCCTGGTGTAAAGTAAAGGTAGCAGATGATGCTTCCTTATCCACTAATCGTCCATTTTTGTAATGACTCCCCATAAACGTAATACTCTTATTCTTCTTCGTTAATCCTTTCAGTGTCAGAGCCACCTTTTCATTAGTCGTTGCTGCTTCTAGTAAGTTTTTTTCTTTTTTTGAGAGTTTCATTTGTTCGATGGTTACTTGGTTTTTAGTGGCAGGCTCTGTTTTTATTGTCGAAACCGTCTTTTCGGTTGTCGTGGTTTCTTCGGCCTTCTCGCCGCATCCTGCTAATAGAAAAACTGTGAATAAAAGAATGCTCCATTTTTTAAACATTGTGATCCCCTTTGATGTTTTTTATTTCTTATTATACTAAAATTTGGTCGTAACACAAAAAAAGGTTAGGAGAATTCTCCTAACCTTTTGCTTTTTTCTGTTTCATGGCTGATAGGAATGCCACAATGAGAAAACTCACAGCAAAAATCACCATCATATAAATAAAAAAGTTTGGCTTGATCTGAAAAGTAAATGCGGAAGAGCCTTCCATCTCAAAAGCGAGACTGTTAAATAATAAAGCATCATTCGTTTTTGATTGAAATAAATGATAGAACAGTACACCGATTGTCAGCATCGGAAAGCCTAAGAATCCTAGAAAACTACCAACTATCGCGCCTTGTTTCATCGCCTGTACGTTCATGATCGTTGTCCTCCCATTCCCCCAAGCAATAGCTGCTTCATAATGGACTTACCATCCCCCATAAACGGAAGAAGATAGAGTAATTGAATAAAATACGTGATTGAAAAGATGAAAAAAGCTGTCGAAACCGGGTTTTCTTTTAGAAATAAAATGGTGACAATAATGCCTGCTGCGCCAATCACACCGGGAACAAGCGGTCCAAGCAGCGTAATCCATACCTGCTTTTTCTGAAATGGGTCTAATACAGGCCTTACAAACTTCACTGACATCATGTCACTCGCAAAAAAGCCTTGAGGACCATCCCGTCCTGCAAATTTTCGATGCGCATAGCCATGTGCCGCCTCATGTAAGGCGGTTCCGGTAATTAACCCGAAATAAATAATCGTAAAATAAATCGCAATGGCTGCAATCGACGGATCAGGAATGAATAAAAAAGCGATCCCTGCCATGACCATAAAAAGCATCCAGAAAAAGATGATTTTACGCGTCACCATGAGCAAAGCCGTCCCAAAAATGTGAAGGAACGAGTGACCAGTACAATCAAATCGTTCCTTCATTTTGACTTGATACTGCTTGAAAAATTGACAGCAGGCTGTCACAATCCGATATGGTGAATGATAATGAATAGACAGCAAGTGATGCTGATTCAATCCCATCATCAGCTGATAAAAATCACGAGCAATCACCGACTCATCGACCTGAAACAAATCGGCGAGCTCTGCGGTAATACTCGCTTCAGTTCTTTTACCGTCCACTTTCGTTAACATATGATAGGCACTTTCATTGATCGGGAGTGTGCTTCCATACTGCGTATCCGTGAGATGCCTTTTTTGTAAGGTCACATACGGCGCTAGTGCCGGTACCCGCTCAATCTTTAGCTTATTGTTAAGAAGTTGAATCATGTGAATACCTCCATGAAAAACCTTTGTATATGGCAAAGATGAGCAGACCCTCAAATGCAGCCACAAGCAGCCATTGAAGCGTTTGACTCGACGCCCCTATGACATAGTTTCCAATAAAAACAATCGGAATCATGAGTAAAATAAGCGCTCCAAATGAAAAAATGCCTGTATAGGGATTGTTTCGATCAAGAGGAAGTAAAATACCTACCATATAAAAGAGCGCAGTCGCATTGCATAACACAGCGGCACCAATCAATGCGTGCCAAATCTGATCAGGAAGCGTCAGCGTTGTCAGCATGAATAAAACAATTTGCAGTACACCTACGAGCAGAAGGCCGATAAACTTATACAAAGCCACTTCCCACGATCTCAGACCAAATGTTTTATACATGCCCAGCATTCGTTTATCATTGCCAAACGAATTGAAGGCTGTTAATCCAGCAAGAGCGCATAGAACAAAAAATGCTTCCTCTTCAAAGCGGAATCCAAACTGATAACGAACGAATAAGATCACAATAAGAAGAATAAGAAAGTTTAAAATGTTTTCTTCATTCCGTACCTGTGACTTCATTTCCTTCATAATAAGTGACCACTTTTTTGAAGAAGAGAATGGTAGCTTGTGTAAAAAGGTTAACGCTTTTTTCTCTGCCATAATCGGCATCATCGCAAGAGAAACAAATGCGCCGCCTGCCGATAAGAGGATGAGCAGAATCAAGATCCCATAATTTACCCCTTCAGGAGGCATTCCTTGTGCGGCTAAGAAAAACGGTGCTGTCAAATACATCAAATGATAATCAAACTGAATATATGATTGCTGAATTTGGCTAATATCAAAGTGCGTCAATCCATACGTGACAACGAGTGCCAATAAAACAAAGATCGCTGCAAATTTTTGCAACGGTAATCTTAATTTCAAAACGAGTAAATAAGTGATATTGTAAATAAACTGCAGCAGCATTAAGACAAAAAGCGACTGCAAAAGCACCATCAAAAAGAAAGTGAAGATAAAGAAAATACCTATTCCCTGGGCAATAAAATTAGGTAAAAGCAGGATGCCGATAAAAAATAAAACAAGCCCTGCCACCACTGTCACCATCGGAATGAAGTATCCAAAACTTTTCTGAAAGGTAGAGAGCGGGAACCAGCTGAGCTGCATAGAAAACCGGTCTTGTTCAGGTGTTCTGACCTTGATCAAAACGAATAACAAGCTTGTAAAAATAGAAGCATTGATCGCCATTGACACGACAAGTAATCCAAGTGAACGTTCATCTCCATTTAAGAAAGCCTTCATAAAGACACCTGTAAAGCTGTATCCGATAATGGCTCCCATTGTGACGGCAAACAAAAAGAATAAGACCACAATGATCCGCTTCGTTTGAGTATCAAAGAGCTTATACATCTCCTGCTGCCACATTTTAAGCATCATTTTAGAAATGATTAATGATTTCATCAAAATGTGCACCCCTATCACTTAACATTGAAGCTTTCAGAAACACCTGTTCCAGTGTGCTTGATTGATACTTCTCCTTTAAGGCTGAGACCGTCCCTTCATCCATTTTATTTCCTTTAGAAATAATGGCGATTTTGTGGCACAGCTCTTCCGCTGAAAGCATATCATGCGTTGAAAGCAAGATCGCACCATGGTGCTCGGCATACCGCTTCATCAGTTTCTTTGTGTTTATAACCGCTTCAATATCAAGTCCTCTAAAGGGCTCATCCATGATCACCAATTGACTATCAAGCATAAATGCAGCAATCAGCTGTGTCTTTTTTTTCATCCCATGTGAATAGGTTTCGATCGGTCTTGATAAAGCCGAGTCCATATCAAACAGTTCAATTAGTTGATTTCTTCTGTGAATTGTTTTACATTCATACATAGAAGAAACAAAATCTAAATATTCAGCACCAGTCAATGCTTCAGGGAGCAGCAGGTCATCTGGAACATAGGCTACTTGTTTTTTAAAGGATGGTTCATCATTTGGGACGTCCTGCAAGTGAATCCTTCCTTCTGTATGCTTAATAATGCCGAGTATACAGTTAATCATCGTTGTTTTACCCGAACCATTCGGTCCAGCAACAGCAACGATTTGATGAGGGTCGATCTTTAAATGAAAATCATTGACAGCAGTCACGTTATTTTTATACGTCTTGGTTAAATTCTCGATCGTAAACATATAACCTCCAAGTGTCTGCATATTCTTTAAAAACAGATCAGGCTAAACCGCCCGCCACAGACGGTTTAGCCCTGGTGTCTTATCTAAGAAGCAAAAAGATGAATCCTAAGTATAGCTACTTACATTCAATTTTGACTTTTAAGCCACTTTCCCACTGAACGGCTCCTGTAAAGCTACCCTTGCCGTTTGCGATACACCAAACTGCTGCTCCTAGAACAACTGTTGCTCCCAATCCAAGAAGGACAGCAACAAATACTAAGAACCAAGCTTGGTCCATAATAGCAGGTTCCATAGTGGAATAGTCAACTTGCGGCGCTGCATAAGTCATACTTTTCACCTCCCAGCTTATGATGATCGTATCATAGGCGTCACACTCCAAACATCTACAGAACATCCCATTTTTGACCGAACATACATTTGATTAAAATGTGACTTTTTATTCAATTATTCCCTTTCATCCGTTTAAACCCTCTCTTATTTACTAGATTTTGACACCCCATAAGAACCACAAAACCCATTTAATGTCATTTGCACCATCTTTTTTCTCCTTTTTTTCAAATAGTCCATATTTATCATCTATCATATTTATTCTTTCTTTTTTGTGAGATAGAAAGAATTCCCCCGATATATCAGATAAAAAAGTCCTGATTTTATGTCACAATAACGCCAATTATGAAATATTTACTGATCATTCTGATAAAAGAGTGGGCATATTTCCCTTCTTTTCTTGACTCTATAAATGTGTATATACAAGAAAAGCGATTGGGAAAAAAGCCCTTACTTTGTTCAGCAGTACACAACATAAGACTCCCGCTATTCTATGAAAAAAGCAAAGCAGCCATCGCAGACTGCTTTGCTTTTTCATATTTATGAGGAACTAGCAGCAGAGGCAGCATCTGGGAAATGATTGTTCCCAATGATTTCACCAGCTGGCACAGAGAGTCCTGTAGCCCCTGATCTCTTGAATGGAAGGAGCGGGAAAACAAGCTCTGCTAAATAATAAGCTTCTTCTAGATGCGGGTATCCAGAAAAGATAAATGTATCAATGCCTAGAGACTCATATTCTAGGATACGTTCTGCTACTGTTTGCGGGTCTCCGACGAGTGCTGTTCCTGCACCGCCGCGTACTAAACCAATGCCTGCCCAAAGATTTGGGCTGATTTCAAGTTTGTCTTTCCTCCCTTGATGCAATTCCACCATTCGTCTTTGACCTACTGAATCCATCCTCTGTAACACTTTTTGCGCCTCATCAATTGTTTTTTGATCCAAATGACGAATCAGATGTTCCGCTGCCTCCCATGCCTCCTCTTCGGTATCTCTCACAATCACATGAAGACGAATGCCAAACTTCACCGTTCTTCCTTCCTTTTCAGCCTGTTTCTTCACTTGTGCAATTTTCTCTTTTACTTGTGCAGGCGGTTCGCCCCAAGTTAAATAGACATCTGTATGCTTGGCGGCTGCTTGAATTCCTGCTGCTGATGATCCGCCAAAAAAGACTGGTGGATGGGGTGTTTGAGCTGGCGGGAATAACAGACGGCCATTCTCCGCTTGTAGATGTTTGCCATGAAATTGTACATTTTCTCCATTCAATAACCGCTTCCAAATTGTCAAAAATTCTTCTGTTGCCTCATAGCGTTCATCATGAGAAATGAACAGCCCATCCCCTTCAAGCTCCTCTTTACTTCCCCCTGCTACCACATTAATCAACAGTCTCCCGCCTGAAAGACGATCCAATGTAGAAGTCATTCTAGCAGCAACAGACGGCTGCATCAGCCCTGGTCTAAGAGCCACGAGGAACTTTAAATGAGTGGTTTCCGCAGCTAAAGCAGCTGCCGTCAGCCATGGATCTTCACATGATCTCCCAGTAGGCAGCAAGACCCCTGTATAACCAAGCTGATCAGCTGCTTGAGCAATCTGTTTAAAATATGGATAGTCTGCCTGTCTTGCCCCTTTTGCTGATCCTAAATAACGGCCGTCTCCATGCGTTGGAATAAACCATAAAATATTCATAACATCGCCCCCTGTTATTATTCACCTTGATAACTAGTGCGCCACTTGAGCAGACGCTTTTCTAACAGACGTACAAATGAATCTGTCAGCTTACCAACTACTGCAAAGATGATAATTCCTACAAACACTTTATCCGTTTGAGAGAATTGCCTTGCATCCATAATCATATAGCCTACCCCGCTGCTTGAACCCATCAACTCAGCTACCACCAAACCAAGCCAAGCAATTCCTAATGACAGTCTCACGCCCAGAAGAATATGAGGAAGAGCAGCCGGTAAAATCAGCTTTGTGATGCTTTGATACACATTAAACTCTAAGGCGCGAGCCACATCAAACAGCTTATTGTCTACACTGCGAATACCTAGAAAAGTATTAATATAAATCGGAAAAAAAGCCCCAAGTGCAATCAATAAAATTTTCGCCGTTTCATCAAAGCCAAACCAGAGGATGAATAAAGGAGTGACCGCTAAATGTGGAACGGTTCTCAACATTTGCAATGTCGGATCTACATACTGCTCTGTTTTTTTAGAAAACCCTACGCATACGCCCAGCAAAAGACCTAAGCCTCCCCCTAGTAAAAATCCACATATCGCTCGATAAAGGCTGATGTATAGATGGCCAAACAGTTCACCAGAACGAATCAACTCTCGAAAGGATTCTGCAATCAAGACAGGCGAAGGCAAGACAGTGGAAGAAACGATTTGAGAACCAGCTATGATCTGCCAAACTGCAATAAGTAGGAGAGGTAATACCAGTCCCTTTAACTTATATAAAGAAGAAGCTTTTCTCCTTTTTTTCTTTGACCGCTCAATTTTAGATGCTAAAGCCGGGTTCGAAATAGCTTTCATTTATTCATCTCCTCTTTTAGCATTTTTTCAATAAACGAATTATCTACAACCTGATTGACATCAATTTTTCTCTTGATCGCTTTTGTTTGATATTGAAAATCAGCGGTATGCTGCTGAGCATTGATGATCTTCTTCGAAATGGGCTTATTGAGTGGTTCCGTATTGTTTAATACTTGTGTGACGACCTTCTTATCTAAATTTTTTACACGCGCATATAGAGTAACAGCCTCTTCTGGATGTGCTTTTTGCCACTTCACTGCATGGTCATATACCTTTAAAAATTTCACTACTAGTTCAGGATGCTGATCAGCAAACTGAGTTCGAACAAGTGTGAAACCTGGAGAATATAAATCGGTCGCTTCCCCATTCACTAGCAGCTTTGCTCCCTTCTTTATCGTTTCAAGTGATAAGAACGGCTCCCAGATCGACCAAGCATCAACGGACCCATTTTCAAATGCTGATATCGCTTCATCTGGCTGAAGCTGAATGATTTGAACATCCTTCGCAGATAAACCTGCCTGATCTAATACTTTGTATAAAAAATCAAAGCCGCTGCTCCCTTTAGCGACAGCAATTTTTTTCCCTTTTAAGTCTTCTACTTTTTGAATCTTACTGTTCTTATTCACTAAAATACCGTTCGCTTTCAGCCCATCCTGAGATAAACCAATTTCCTTAAAATCAATACCTGCTGCCTGACCTGCTATGACAGGTGAGTTTCCAACTTGCGAGAAATCTAATTGATTTGCAGCAAGTCCTTCAAATTGAGGAGGACCACTTTGAAACTCCACCCACTTTACCTTCACTCCTTCTTTTTCAAATGATTGTTCAAACCAGCCCTTTTCCTTTGCTAAAAGCAGCGGGCTCAAACTTTGCTGAATCCCAATCCTAATTTCTTTCACCTTGTTTTCTGAGCCGTCTGCTGCTTGATCACACCCTGCTAAAACAAGCAGCAGAGTCAAAAAGATAACGATCATCTGTTTCTTTTTCATGCGATTTCCCCTCCCTAAATCCCTGATCCATCAGTTAGTAACAATTCATCTGTTTTCTCAAATTCTGAAAGCACCTTTTGTCTTAAGCTTTGAAAAGCGGTTGACGTTCTATCACGCGGAAAAGGCAGGTTCACAGGAAGAATTTTATGGATTCGGCCAGGTCTCGCTTGCATTAGCACAATTTCATTTCCTAAATAAATCGATTCATCAATATCATGAGTAACGAGAATCATTGTTGTTTTTTTCTCCTGCCAAATGTCCAGCAGCACATCCTGCAAGTGCTTTCGTGTGAATGCATCCAGCGCACCAAATGGTTCATCCAGCAATAAGATCTCCGGATCACGAAGGAGTGCTCTCGCAATGGCAACCCGTTGCGACATTCCTCCGGAGAGCTCATGTGGATAAGCGTGTGCAAATCCTTTTAAACGAACAATTTCAATCAGTTCATCCACTTTGCGGCGTACATCCTGTTGTTTTAAATTGAAATTGGCCGCTATATTTTCTTCGACTGTCAGCCATGGAAACAGGCGGTGTTCCTGAAAGATAAAGCCCTGTTTCATTCCTGGTTCTGTGACCTGTCTATCTCCTATCAAAATTTGCCCATCATACACTGTGTCGAGCCCGCCTATGATTTTTAGCAACGTACTTTTCCCGCATCCGCTCGGACCTATTACTGTTATAAATTCACCAGGAATGATGCTCAATCTTAAGTTTTCAAGTACCCGAATGGACTGTTTGTTTTTCCAAAAGGTTTTATCCACAATATCAATTGAAATCGTCATTGAAGCCTTCACTCCTCTTGCGATCAGATAAATACACAGAAAGGCCCTTATCCCAAAAAAGAGATAAGAGCCTTCGCGTTGTCCGATCAGCTAATCATATTGATTTGTTAGCACCATCCTAAATCATATTAATCCCATAAATCAACTCAAATTTATAAAATGGTTATTTTGTCCTTGTATGTTTTTCATCGATCCGATCGTAAATCGCTTCTATTCGTTCCTTGCTGCTGTAAATCTCATATTTGTTCCGCTCAATCAATATGTCTAGTGTGAGATCCATGTGTTTTCTGTATTTTTTTCGTTTTTTCTTTTTTTCCATTTTCATCATCCTTTCTTTTTCAAATAAAAAAAGGCTCTTCACTCATGCTTGAGTGATAGAGCCTTCGGTTGACCGATCAGCCATTCTTGTTCGTGTTTTCAGTATGCTCATGTTAATACACACTATTCCTACCTGTCAACTATATTTATTGTTTTTTCAGATTTATCTAAAAAATGATTGACCGAGCAGGGAACAAGATTTATAGTCTTATTAAATATTTCTTATCAAAACAGTTGGTTTTATCTAACAAAAGGAGGATACACACATGTCAGAGGAACGTCCATTTCGTTTAGAAACAAAAGCCATTCACGCAGGTCAGGAGCTTGATTCAGCGACCTATTCAAGAGCCGTGCCTATTTACCAAACGAGCTCCTTTGGTTTTAGAGACAGTGAGCATGCAGCGAATTTATTTGGTCTTCAGGAACCGGGAAATATTTATTCACGTATTATGAACCCTACAAATGACGTATTTGAAAAGCGTATCGCTGAGCTTGAAGGTGGAATTGGTGCACTTGCTGTTTCTTCTGGACAAGCAGCGACGACTTATTCTATTTTAAACATTGCAGGAGCCGGAGATGAAATCGTTTCCTCAAGCAGTCTTTATGGCGGCACCTACAATTTATTTGCCCATACACTCAAAAAACTTGGAATTACAGTAAAATTCGTCGATTCATCCAACCTTGAAGAACTCGAAGCGGCGATCACAGACAAAACAAAGGCAGTGTATGCAGAGAGCATTGGAAATCCAAAAGGCGACATTTTACATATTGAAGCCATCTCAGCCATTGCACACAAGCATCATATCCCGCTTATTGTGGATAATACGCTCGCCAGCCCTTATTTATTAAGACCTATCGAGTTTGGTGCAGACATTGTCGTCCACTCAGCAACCAAATTTATTGGCGGTCACGGTACATCAATTGGCGGCGTCATCGTTGATAGCGGCCGATTCCCTTGGGCTGACAGCGATAAGTTCAAAGGACTGACTGAACCAGATCCAAGCTATCACGGTCTGACATATACAGAAGCGATTGGAGAAGCAGCTTATATCACAAAAGCACGAGTACAGCTATTACGTGATTTAGGGGCAGCTCTGTCGCCATTCAACTCATTTTTACTTCTGCAGGGTTTAGAAACATTACATCTTCGTCTTGAGCGGCATAGTGAAAATGCCTTGAAAACAGCACAATTCTTACAGGATCACCCTCTTGTCGATTGGGTAAGCTATCCGGGTCTTGAAAGTCACGAATCCTATGAGCTTGCTCAAACCTATTTACCAAAAGGACAAGGTGCAATCCTCACATTCGGTATTAAAGGTGGACGCGAAGCAGGTAAAAGGCTCATTGATTCTGTGCAGCTTTTCTCCCATCTCGCAAACGTGGGCGATTCTAAATCCCTCATCATTCACCCTGCCAGCACAACGCATCAGCAATTAAGCGAAGCAGAACAAAAAGCGACAGGTGTCACACCAGAGCTCATTCGTTTATCTGTTGGAACAGAAGCGATTGAAGATATTCTTGCAGATCTTGAACAGGCGATTACAAAAAGTCAGTCTGAATGACATAGAAAAAAGCACACGGCTGTGTGCTTTTTTATTGTTTATTAATGATTGAGTAATCGAATGTCTTGGAAAGGATAAAATACAAATGAGGTAGTTCCTTGAATATCACGCTTTGTAAAAAGACCTAAGCCGTTGCGGCTGTCCATTGAATTTTGGCGATTGTCGCCCATGACAAAGTACTTTCCTTTTGGAACAGTCAGAGGGCCAAAATCAGGTGTCAGCAAGGTGCCATCTGCAGCTGCTTTCTTTTTGTTTGACGCTAAGTAAGGCTCCGCCACTTTTTTTCCATTAACATATAGCTGATCATTTTTCATTTCAATTTTATCACCAGGTAAACCAATCAATCGTTTGACATAATGAGTGCTGCGGTCTTCCCCATCAAGAACAATGATCTGTCCTCGTTTATAATCACCGAAATAATCAACCGTTTTATTCACAAACACCCGCTCTGTATCATGCAATGTCGGATACATGGAAGATCCTTTGACAATGTATGGCGCGAATAAAAAGTTCCGAATGATAAAAACAGCAATAAATGCGATTAAGATGGCTTTGATCCAGCCCCATAATTCTGATTTCTTTTTTTGTGTTTTTGTATTTGTTGTCATAAGCTCCTCCTGAATTCCCCAAGGACGAAATGTGTGTCACCAGCTGCCAGCCGGCGTCACGCTTGTTTCTCCCTAAATATAAACATATTTTGCCAACAAATCAAGCGAAGAGAGAGAAAAAGGCAAGCACCTTTCTGTGCTTGCCCAAAACTCAGTTAGTTAGCAGAAGAATCCGCTTCTTTTTCTTTGTTTGCTTTACCATAGAAATAATCCGATGGATTCACTGGTTTGAAATCAGATAACTTATGGAATCGAAGAAGATCCCTATAGAGCACTTTATCTGAAAGACTTAACTGATTATCAACACGGGCTTTAATCGCCTCTGTCTTTTTATTTTGTTTCACCACTTTACCCGTTTTCGTATCATAAACGGTATTATCGACAAGTGTGTATTTCGGTGTCACATAGTTTCCATTACGGAAGGCAACAGTCTCATCATGCTTTTTAGAGAATAAGTCTGTTCCAAAATTCACGAATTCATTTGAATCGATACCTTGTAAGTGAAGAAGTGTTGGCATAACGTCGACTTCACCACCATACGTATGGTTCACGCCGCCCTTCTTACCAGGAATACGAATCATGAGCGGAACACGCTGGTTTTGTGCATTTTGATAAGGAGTGATTTCTTTCCCTTGAATTTCACTCATTGCACGGTTATGGTTCTCAGAAATACCGTTATGGTCACCATATAATAAAATGACTGAGTCTTTATACATACCTGATTTTTTCAAGTCTTTGAAGAATTGCTCTAATGACTCATCTAAATATCTTGCTGTTTGGAAATAGTTATCGACTGTTTTATCGCCAGTTGTTGCCTTAGCGATTGTCGCATCTTTTTCATCTAAATTAAATGGATAGTGATTTGTCAGTGTCATTAAATGTGCATAAAATGGCTTTTTCATTGATTCTAGCATTGGAATTGATTCTTTGAAGAACGGTTTATCCTTCAGACCCATATTCACAAGGTTTTCTTCATCCATGTTGTAATAGGAAGCGTCAAAGAATTGATCAATTCCCATATGTTTATAAATCGTGTCACGGTTCCAGAAAGATTTATAGTCCCCATGAAGTACTGCACTCGTATAGCCTGCTTTTTGATCTAGGATGGCAGGTAGTGATTGAAAGGTATTTTCACCCTTTGTCACAAATGCTGCTCCCTCTGGCAAGCCAAACATACTATTATCCATCATCAGCTCAGCATCTGATGTCTTCCCTTGACCTGTCTGATGGAAGAAGTTATCAAAATACGTAAAGTCGTCTTTCCCATGAGCCAGTTTGTTTAAGAATGGAGTCACTTCTTCTCCATTTAATTTGTAGTCAATTAAGAAAGACTGGAAGCTTTCTAAATGAATTTTAATAATGTTTTTGCCTTTTGCTTTACCAAAATACTCTGCATTTGGCTTCGCATAGTGAGAGGACGTATAGTTCACAACATCCGTTAAATCTTCACTGCTTGCATTTGCTACCTGTGTTGCGTTTTGTGCTGCTTGTACCCCATCATAAATCGTATAGTTATAAACACCTAAGTATTTGACAACATACTTATGATCAAAGGTTCTCGTTAATAATTCTGGACGATCCTTTTCAGCCAAATGAAGGTTTACAAAGAACAGTCCAATACCTGCAGCTACAATCAGCAGTGCAAACGTCTTTTTCATTTGGAACTTCTTCACTTCTGGTCTCCAAATGACAATCGCAATCAAAATGATAATATCAAGGAAGTATAAAAGGTCATGCGGCTTAATGCTTGCTAGCACACCGCCAGTCATGCCTCCCCCAAGATTTCCTGCCTGCTTCATTGTTGAGAAAGTCAAAAAGTCATCAAAGAAACGGTAATACGCTACATTTGCATATAAAAGTGCGGTCATAATAAAATCAATAACAATTAAAACAATGGCAGATTTACGCCCCTTCAAAAAGAGAGCAAGTCCAAAAAACACGATGGCTGAACTAAATGGATTCAATAAGAGAAGCCCCTCTTGAAAAGAACCTTTTACTCCTAAATTAAAGTCCATTTTGTAGGCTGTGTACGATTTAGCCCAGAATAAAAGGACAGCCAAAACAAAAAAGCTATATTTGTTTGCAAATATTTTTTTCATAAAACCTCTTCTTTCTTATCATCGTTCTGATATAAATGAAATCATAAAAAATTTACATTCATTTTGCAAATGTAAATCTTCTTCGCCAAGCATGCCGATGCTCTGTCTCCGCCGGATACATGCGCTCCTTTAATATAACGAATGAGAAGCATCATAAGTTTCAAAAAAAATACGAGTAAATAAAAGGAAAAATATCCATTTACATTAAATTTACGCACACTTCATGTTTTAGTGGATGAATAAGGTTTTGTAAATCACTCAGTATTACTTTACTTTTTTCATCTATTCGTGTCAAAGTAATTATAAAGAAAAGGAAGAATAACCTAGGCTTTTCGACTCATTTACCCAAATTTATACAAAATTCGATCCTTGCTTCTTTTATTGTGACTCAACCTCCATTAATCCATGTACCTCCCTAAAAAAACAGTTTTAAACAAAAAAAGCTTGATTTCCCCTACTGATGTGCGGTGTGATAAAGAGGTAGAACTTGATCACAACACTTATATGTTCATGACAAAAAAATCAGGCTGGAGGACATCACATGAAGATTAACAAACAAATCAACACTTTTGAAGAAAGATTTTCAGAAGATGTAGTCACTATCATTGCTGTTACAGGACCTTCTGGCGTAGGGGCAGGAAAAGCAGGCCAGGCACCTCTTTGGACCGCTTCTATTCCACTGATTGCTTGGAAAGAAAACGGTCATATCATAACCGAAAATGTAAGACTTTGCTGGTTAACAGATGACGAGGGATTAAGGGAAAAACAGGCACAATTACATAAAGAATCAATCGTTACACTTCAGGTTCGAAAAGGCGAAGGTGAATTCATGCTTGTATCTTTGATCGATACAGACACAAAGGATCAAGCGCTTCAAGAAATTTTAGAAGAAGCCCAAAAGCCTGTGTATTATCATGATGACATACTTGGAACCTTTGAGTTAGTAAAAGGACTAGACTTATTTGAAAAAACGATCCAATGGAGCAATGAAGAGTGCCTTCTCTACTTCAACCTCGAAGAAGATGAAAAAATAAATGACTCTCTTCGAACAGCAAACCAACTTATGCAAGAGCAAGCCAAATGGGATTCTTCTATTAAATCATTTGCCGCGAATCAGCTGATAGATCTAGCAAAGGATTGGCAGGAACAAGACGAATCAGCTGAAAAGCAAGAAGAACTCACACTGAATCAATTTATAAGCCGCATTTCACTTGAAAGCCTGCATGTTTACCCTGAGGGAGAGTTTGAAGTCTACTATCATGACGGTGATTTATTTTGGGGTCATGTCATTATTGTCACAGGAAATATAAATGGCACATTTCATGATGCACACATTGCAGGCTAAAGGCTGGAGGAATAACCCATGGAAATCAAAGCTTTTCAAGAATTAAATCTAATCGGGAAAACGCCAGCCATCGCCAAAATTGGCGGCTTCCGTCCTGATCCAGCTATACACAGCTGGTTTGCCAGCCATTTTTTCATCGATCCTAACCAAGGCTGGCCGACAGATCAAGATGGGGCCATGATTCCGATTTTACAAATTTATTTACCAGAAGTGCCAGGAGGAATGAACGGCTTCAATGAATGTAAACTGATTCAAATTTTTCTTAATCAGAAAACACTTCCGATTGATATCACCAAAAACGGTGAAGGCTGGAAGCTCATTGAATATGCATCAATCGAAGGTTTAGAAGTAGCTGAAACTCCTGAAGAAGTGAGAGGGCTCAAAGCCTTTCAAATCCAATGGAACGAAAGTGAGCAAAGGGACTTCCCTTGCTGGGAAGAAGCATGGTCATACATCGATTTATCAGAAGTAAACGAAAGTGAAGAAGCCACAAACCACTTCTTTAATCAATACACAAATTATTCGTTCACAAAAATCGGTGGGTATGGGGCGTATATTCAATCCCCGCCCCATCAACAACAAGGCGAATTCATGCTGCAAATCGCCTCAGAAGAAAAACCTCGTTTCATGATTGGTGATAACGGCACGATGTATTTCTATTATGACAAAGAATCAAAAGAATGGTTTATGCACTGGGATTGTTTTTAACGTTTATTGAATGAAACCTTGCCTTCTCCTAAGCGTAATGAATAACAATGAAAGGAGGAAGCAAAATGGGATTCATTTTAGACATCTTTTCACTTGCTGTGTATATCCCTTTTCTACAAGTGGATGAAGAGGATATCTCGAGGAACGCAGCACATCTCAAAAAATATAGCTGGTTTCAAGCACTATTACATGATCAAACTTGCAGGGAGCTCATCATTTATGATCCCGATGTTCGACGTGTCATAGGCAGGTTTAAAACGGAGAAACTCCATAAGAAGCGCTACAACTTAAGATGCGAAAGTAAATTACTACAAGCATTACAGCATGCAATGTAAACTGACAACAAGAGCCGCACTTTCCTGTGGCTCTTGTTTATCAATTGAATCGTTCCTTTTGAAGAAAACATTTGACGCCTGGACAACTCTCCCCGTATATTATGTATAAATCCATCTTTTTCAAAGAAAAGGAGGCCTCACATGCGCTTGTTTAAGAACTGGAGAAAAAAGCAGCCTGCACAGCAAATCACTTCAGAAAAGCAAGAAGACAGCATCCCAATCGACTTCTCCACACTTCCCTTTGGCACAGACACCGTCGATGATTTTTTGTTCAATCTAGACCTGACCTCCAAGCTCACAGATCCCTATAAAGAAACAGATACGAACAAGCTTACCTAGACCTTCGTAAATCCTCATCCAATACTGGATGATTTTTTTATACTCAATGAAAGGTGTATTCAATGAAAACATTTTATATCGTCAGACACTGCCAAGCAGATGGACAATCTAAAGATGCAGCTTTAACGCCACAAGGCATCACTCAATCTCATGAACTGGCACAGTTTTTTTCCAGCATTCATCTCAATCAAATTATCTCAAGTCCTTATAAACGAGCGATCCAAACTACTGAACCCCTTGCTCATGCAAAACAGCTCGAGATAAAAATCGATCAGCGCCTCTCTGAACGTGTATTAAGCAGCAAACCAATAGACGATTGGTATGAGAAACTAAAGCTCAGTTTTACAGACTTACATATGACCTGTGAAGGCGGAGAATCGAGCCAAGAAGCCATGAATCGTATTGTAGAAGCACTCCACGAACAAATTAAATTAGAAAAAGATCATACCCTATTCGTCACACATGGCAATATCATGAGCCTGCTTCTTAAACACGCCGATTCAACGATTGGATTCGAAGAGTGGAAGAAACTAAGCAATCCAGATGTCTATACCCTGAGATATTTCAAACCAAATCATGTAGAAATAGAACGAATATGGCATAAATAAACGGCAGAATGAACTCTGCCGTTTTCTCATCTATTGCTGATAATAAAAGGACTCTACCCACTCATACGGTTTCTTACGCTCCGCACACCATTTCATAAAGCCCCTTGTCTCCGTCTGCTGAAACGTCATCCAGTCCGTTAAAAGCTGGTCATAATAGACAGCTTGTTTTTGAACATTCGTACGAGTTCTTTGATCTTGAATCAGCATCATAACACGTTCAATCCCTTGAATTCTCTCTTGATCCTTCTCATAGGTGCTTAAATAAAGATCTTCATGTATATGATGAAACGAATACCACAAGGCCGATAAATAGGTTTCGCAAATTTGAACAATCACACGCTGCTCACTTCTGCCTCCAAGCTCTAGTGCCTTCAATAAATAGGGCAGCCCTTCTCCTTGATGTACAAACATACCTTGCCAGCGGTGCGGTCTCACATCTAATGGATCAACATTCTCCCACTCTTGAAGAACAGGCTGGAGCACCCCATTCACCAGCGGATACACAAGCAGATGATGACCATCCTCAAACCGTTCAATCCACTCAAACAGCCGAGCAGCAAATTCCCGCTGTACTTCAAAATCGTTCTCTTTCATCTCTTCAATAAAGGCCTGAAGAACGTTTAGCGCATCTTTACGCAGGCCCTGTTCTTTTCTCACACAGTACTGTCTAAAAAGAGGATAATCATTTACTCCCTCGTCTTGAATGATAGCCTGTAATATCGTCTTCGTTTGCATAATCACAACGCCGCCTCTTTACATCCATTCTTTTCCATGTTCATGAATAAATTGAATGTCTTTTTGATAATGTTCAAGATGTCCTTCTTGAATCATGTTTTGAAAAGCGATATCCCCCTCACTCGCTTTTCGTTTCATATACTGACATAATCCTTCTAAACGCAGCAGCACCATATCCAAATAATCTTCTGCTATTTCCTCACCATAAGCTTCAAAAAACAGTTTCACTCTATGCTTTATCTGGTCTGCATGGTCTGATGAATGATAGTTCACGATGTCTCCTGTTTTGGTGCGAAAAAACCTACTGATAGGTACACATGTATACAGAGTATATGCGATATCCCAAAGTCTTGGACCAGGAGCAGCTACATCAAAATCAATGATACCTACTGGTTTTTCATTATTGAAAATGATGTTGTACATTGCAAAATCATTATGACACACAACCTCTATTTCGACAGGCGTATTGTCCATTCGTTCCCAATCGTCTGAAATGGGAAAATCATGAACAGCATCATGATACAGTCTAAGCATTCTCGCTATTTCTTTTAAGGCATGGTGAGAGCACATATATTCTTTTAAAGGCTCATGACCGGCTACGCCTTCAATGAAGGACAATATCTCTCTACCTTGTTCATCAACCCCTAAAAACTTTGGAGCATAGGAGAAATTCTTTTTTTCTAAATGCTTTAGCAGCTTTCGTATATTGATATTGTCTGACTTTACTTCTCGACGAACCGTATCTCCCGAACGATATACGTTCGAGACATTTCCACCTGTCAATAACTCTTCATGAGCATTTTGTTTTTTCATAAATTCTCCCCTCAAACTGGGTCACCATGTTGATGTCAGTTAAAGATGTGTATGTACCCACAAATATTCATTTAGTTACTCAAAAGTAGTACAACAGTTTTATGTGAATGTGCTGCTCCATTTTGTTTCCTTACATGGTTAAATGTATCTTATCAAATGTTGCAAATCATCTAAAGATTATTCTGCTAAAAGAAGTACATACTCATTATGTTCTAATAGGTTCCTATTTTTTATCTAAATAACTCATTTAAACCACAAAAAAACGTTTTACCACGAGGGTGAAACGTTAGGTTCATGGAAAAACCAATCATGAAACTTTTAACAGATACCGGTGGCCGGGGTCGAACCAGATGATAAATTATTCCAAAAAGGCAAGGTATACCCTCTTATAGTAAAGCACCCGTTAATGAATGAAGAATTAAAGCTCTTCCCGATATATTTCTGATTTTATCGGCTTTAAACTCAAAGGTATTTTAAACTCATGAATACTTTCAATATGATAAAAAAAATGATCGATATCGTCATAATCCATTGACCATTCTTCTACCACCTTTAACTTTTTTAACTCGCTTGTTGGTTTAAATAAAAATTCACAGTGTAGTTGTTCCATGTGAGAATAATCATCTTCTTCATAAACTGTAAACTGACGTACAAAGTCAAAATGAAATACTTCCTCTCCTGTAAAATCATAGACACCACACTGAAATAAAATTTCTTTATCTTCTTCGCCCTCAACTGTCTCCTTTGAAAAAGCCTTAAATGTTTCCCAAACCTTTTTTATATCATCGGTATCTTCACCAATGCTATCTTTAAGATAACTTTCAGCATTTTTAACCGTAATCATTACAACACCTCTTATGTACAATTTATATCCAATCCTTCTTCAATTATCCTGCCTCTTTAGTTTAATCATAAGGTAACCATCAATAAAGTAAAAGTAATCTCCTTAATATGTTCCTCTGTCATATTGCTGTTAGAGAATTAAGAAACGCCTTAAAAATTTATTACTCACAGTCCTAAACAAATAATTCAATAGCATAAGACTTAGTTTCCTTTTCTAAAATTGCCAATTCACCTTGGTCTAAAATATTTTTACGTCTTGCCATTTAGCTAGGTCCCCTTTCAGCAGTGAAACGATTTGAAGTAATTTTATCGTGTGAAAAATCAGCTAAAAAACAAATAAAAAACGCCCTCCTACAATTTGTAGAAAGACGTTTTAAACGTTGATATTCTTTAATTCTTCTGTGATTGACGATAATAAAGAATATCTAAAACTAGATACCGGTGGCCGGGGTCGAACCGGCACTCCGTGAGGAACACGATTTTGAGTCGTGCGCGTCTGCCAATTCCGCCACACCGGCATGATCATTAAAGAGCGCAACTTATATTTAAAAACAATGGTGCCGAGGGCCGGACTTGAACCGGCACGGTAGTCACCTACCGCAGGATTTTAAGTCCTGTGTGTCTGCCAATTCCACCACCCCGGCAGTCTTTTCAAAAAAGGCGACACCCGGATTTGAACCGGGGATAAAGGTTTTGCAGACCTCTGCCTTACCACTTGGCTATGCCGCCATTATTGGAGCGGAAGACGGGATTCGAACCCGCGACCCCCACCTTGGCAAGGTGGTGTTCTACCACTGAACTACTTCCGCACATCAACTGGGCTAGCTGGATTCGAACCAACGCATGACGGAGTCAAAGTCCGTTGCCTTACCGCTTGGCTATAGCCCAATAATAAAATGGGGCGATTGATGGGAATCGAACCCACGAGTGCCAGAGCCACAATCTGGTGCGTTAACCACTTCGCCACAACCGCCATAGATGTAATGAATTATAAAGTATAATTGGCAGGGGCAGTAGGAATCGAACCCACACCGGAGGTTTTGGAGACCTCTGTTCTACCGTTAAACTATGCCCCTATGAAAACAAAAAATGGTGGAGGGGGGCGGATTCGAACCGCCGAACCCGGAGGGAGCGGATTTACAGTCCGCCGCGTTTAGCCACTTCGCTACCCCTCCACTTTTGAAAAACAGTGCCGGCAAGAGGACTTGAACCCCCAACCTACTGATTACAAGTCAGTTGCTCTACCAATTGAGCTACACCGGCAAATAGTGGTGGCTCGGGACGGAATCGAACCGCCGACACACGGATTTTCAGTCCGTTGCTCTACCAACTGAGCTACCGAGCCAAGTATTCTTTTGAAAAATGGCGGTCCGGACGGGACTCGAACCCGCGACCTCCTGCGTGACAGGCAGGCATTCTAACCAACTGAACTACCGGACCATTTTGGTTGCGGGGGCAGGATTTGAACCTGCGACCTTCGGGTTATGAGCCCGACGAGCTACCGAACTGCTCCACCCCGCGACGATATAAAAGATATGGTGGAGGATGACGGGCTCGAACCGCCGACCCTCTGCTTGTAAGGCAGATGCTCTCCCAGCTGAGCTAATCCTCCGAATAAAAAATGCTGGTGTATATTCTATAAAAATGGTGACCCGTACGGGATTCGAACCCGTGTTACCGCCGTGAAAGGGCGGTGTCTTAACCGCTTGACCAACGGGCCCTTTATTATGTAAATTGTGGCGGAGAGCAAGGGATTCGAACCCTTGAGACGGGGTTACCGCCTACACGATTTCCAATCGTGCTCCTTCGGCCACTCGGACAGCTCTCCAAATTGGCTCCGCAGGTAGGATTCGAACCTACGACCGATCGGTTAACAGCCGATAGCTCTACCACTGAGCTACTGCGGAATGAAGAAAGCCTGGCGATGTCCTACTCTCACAGGGGGAACCCCCCAACTACCATCGGCGCTGAAGAGCTTAACTTCCGTGTTCGGTATGGGAACGGGTGTGACCTCTTCGCCATCATCACCAGACAATTTAGTGACAAAAGATATTATACTATGTATTGAAAATAAATCAAGAGATATTTTAAAAATATTCTCTCAAAACTAGATAACAATGTTCATGCTTCACATTAGAATATAGGTTAAGTCCTCGATCTATTAGTATCTGTCAGCTCCACGTGTCACCACGCTTCCACCTCAGACCTATCAACCTGATCATCTTTCAGGGATCTTACTTCCTTGCGGAATGGGAAATCTCATCTTGAGGGGGGCTTCATGCTTAGATGCTTTCAGCACTTATCCCGTCCGCACATAGCTACCCAGCGATGCCCTTGGCAGAACAACTGGTACACCAGCGGTGCGTCCATCCCGGTCCTCTCGTACTAAGGACAGCTCCTCTCAAATTTCCTGCGCCCGCGACGGATAGGGACCGAACTGTCTCACGACGTTCTGAACCCAGCTCGCGTACCGCTTTAATGGGCGAACAGCCCAACCCTTGGGACCGACTACAGCCCCAGGATGCGATGAGCCGACATCGAGGTGCCAAACCTCCCCGTCGATGTGGACTCTTGGGGGAGATAAGCCTGTTATCCCCGGGGTAGCTTTTATCCGTTGAGCGATGGCCCTTCCATGCGGAACCACCGGATCACTAAGCCCGACTTTCGTCCCTGCTCGACTTGTAGGTCTCGCAGTCAAGCTCCCTTGTGCCTTTACACTCTGCGAATGATTTCCAACCATTCTGAGGGAACCTTTGGGCGCCTCCGTTACATTTTAGGAGGCGACCGCCCCAGTCAAACTGCCCACCTGACACTGTCTCCCTGCCCGATAAGGGCAGCGGGTTAGAAGGTCAATACAGCCAGGGTAGTATCCCACCGATGCCTCCACCGAAGCTAGCGCTCCGGTTTCCAAGGCTCCTACCTATCCTGTACAAGCTGTACCAACATTCAATATCAGGCTGCAGTAAAGCTCCACGGGGTCTTTCCGTCCTGTCGCGGGTAACCTGCATCTTCACAGGTACTATAATTTCACCGAGTCTCTCGTTGAGACAGTGCCCAGATCGTTGCGCCTTTCGTGCGGGTCGGAACTTACCCGACAAGGAATTTCGCTACCTTAGGACCGTTATAGTTACGGCCGCCGTTTACTGGGGCTTCAATTCGCACCTTCGCTTACGCTAAGCGCTCCTCTTAACCTTCCAGCACCGGGCAGGCGTCAGCCCCTATACTTCGCCTTACGGCTTCGCAGAGACCTGTGTTTTTGCTAAACAGTCGCCTGGGCCTATTCACTGCGGCTTCTCGGGGCTTTAACACCCTAAGAAGCACCCCTTCTCCCGAAGTTACGGGGTCATTTTGCCGAGTTCCTTAACGAGAGTTCTCTCGATCACCTTAGGATTCTCTCCTCGCCTACCTGTGTCGGTTTGCGGTACGGGCACCTCTCACCTCGCTAGAGGCTTTTCTTGGCAGTGTGGAATCAGGAACTTCGCTACTAAATTTCGCTCGCCATCACAGCTCAGCCTTCACGGGAAACGGATTTGCCTATTTCCCAGCCTAACTGCTTGGACGCGGATATCCAATACCGCGCTTACCCTATCCTCCTGCGTCCCCCCATTGCTCAAATGGTGAGGAGGTGGTACAGGAATATCAACCTGTTGTCCATCGCCTACGCCTTTCGGCCTCGGCTTAGGTCCCGACTAACCCTGAGCGGACGAGCCTTCCTCAGGAAACCTTAGGCATTCGGTGGACGGGATTCTCACCCGTCTTTCGCTACTCATACCGGCATTCTCACTTCTAAGCGCTCCACCAGTCCTTCCGGTCTGGCTTCACAGCCCTTAGAACGCTCTCCTACCACTGTTCGTAAGAACAGTCCGCAGCTTCGGTGATACGTTTAGCCCCGGTACATTTTCGGCGCAGAGTCACTCGACCAGTGAGCTATTACGCACTCTTTAAATGGTGGCTGCTTCTAAGCCAACATCCTGGTTGTCTAAGCAACTCCACATCCTTTTCCACTTAACGTATACTTTGGGACCTTAGCTGGCGGTCTGGGCTGTTTCCCTTTCGACTACGGATCTTATCACTCGCAGTCTGACTCCCAAGGATAAGTCATCGGCATTCGGAGTTTGACTGAATTCGGTAACCCGGTAGGGGCCCCTAGTCCAATCAGTGCTCTACCTCCGAGACTCTTACCTTGAGGCTAGCCCTAAAGCTATTTCGGAGAGAACCAGCTATCTCCAGGTTCGATTGGCATTTCACCCCTACCCACACCTCATCCCCGCACTTTTCAACGTGCGTGGGTTCGGGCCTCCATTCAGTGTTACCTGAACTTCACCCTGGACATGGGTAGATCACCTGGTTTCGGGTCTACGACCACGTACTCATGCGCCCTATTCAGACTCGCTTTCGCTGCGGCTCCGCATCTTCTGCTTAACCTTGCACGGGATCGTAACTCGCCGGTTCATTCTACAAAAGGCACGCCATCACCCGTTAACGGGCTCTGACTACTTGTAGGCACACGGTTTCAGGATCTATTTCACTCCCCTTCCGGGGTGCTTTTCACCTTTCCCTCACGGTACTGGTTCACTATCGGTCACTAGGGAGTATTTAGCCTTGGGAGATGGTCCTCCCGGATTCCGACGGAATTTCACGTGTTCCGCCGTACTCAGGATCCACTCTGGAGAGAATAACATTTCAGTTACAGGGCTGTTACCTTCTTTGGCGGGCCTTTCCAGACCTCTTCGCTTATATCATTCCTTTGTAACTCCGTATAGAGTGTCCTACAACCCCAAGAGGCAAGCCTCTTGGTTTGGGCTGTTCCCGTTTCGCTCGCCGCTACTCAGGGAATCGCATTTGCTTTCTCTTCCTCCGGGTACTTAGATGTTTCAGTTCCCCGGGTATGCCTTCTCATACTCTATGTATTCAAGTATGGATACTACTCCATTACGAGCAGTGGGTTTCCCCATTCGGAAATCTCCGGATCAAAGCTTGCTTACAGCTCCCCGAAGCATATCGGTGTTCGTCCCGTCCTTCATCGGCTCCTAGTGCCAAGGCATCCACCGTGCGCCCTTTCTAACTTAACCATTTCTTACTTTAGAAAGAATCACTATGTGTGATGAACTTTGCATTGCATTCAATGTGAATGTATTACTTATTGTTATCTAGTTTTCAAAGAACAATCCTGTCTCGCTAGAGACATGTTTTGAAGGAATGATCCTTCAAAACTAAACAAGACGAAAACGTACGCTGCTCCATATATCCTTAGAAAGGAGGTGATCCAGCCGCACCTTCCGATACGGCTACCTTGTTACGACTTCACCCCAATCATCTGCCCCACCTTCGGCGGCTGGCTCCATAAAGGTTACCTCACCGACTTCGGGTGTTGCAAACTCTCGTGGTGTGACGGGCGGTGTGTACAAGGCCCGGGAACGTATTCACCGCGGCATGCTGATCCGCGATTACTAGCGATTCCAGCTTCACGCAGTCGAGTTGCAGACTGCGATCCGAACTGAGAACAGATTTATGGGATTGGCTAAACCTTGCGGTCTTGCAGCCCTTTGTTCTGTCCATTGTAGCACGTGTGTAGCCCAGGTCATAAGGGGCATGATGATTTGACGTCATCCCCACCTTCCTCCGGTTTGTCACCGGCAGTCACCTTAGAGTGCCCAACTGAATGCTGGCAACTAAGATCAAGGGTTGCGCTCGTTGCGGGACTTAACCCAACATCTCACGACACGAGCTGACGACAACCATGCACCACCTGTCACTCTGTCCCCGAAGGGAAAGCCCTATCTCTAGGGTTGTCAGAGGATGTCAAGACCTGGTAAGGTTCTTCGCGTTGCTTCGAATTAAACCACATGCTCCACCGCTTGTGCGGGCCCCCGTCAATTCCTTTGAGTTTCAGTCTTGCGACCGTACTCCCCAGGCGGAGTGCTTAATGCGTTAGCTGCAGCACTAAGGGGCGGAAACCCCCTAACACTTAGCACTCATCGTTTACGGCGTGGACTACCAGGGTATCTAATCCTGTTCGCTCCCCACGCTTTCGCTCCTCAGCGTCAGTTACAGACCAGAGAGTCGCCTTCGCCACTGGTGTTCCTCCACATCTCTACGCATTTCACCGCTACACGTGGAATTCCACTCTCCTCTTCTGCACTCAAGTTTCCCAGTTTCCAATGACCCTCCCCGGTTGAGCCGGGGGCTTTCACATCAGACTTAAGAAACCGCCTGCGAGCCCTTTACGCCCAATAATTCCGGACAACGCTTGCCACCTACGTATTACCGCGGCTGCTGGCACGTAGTTAGCCGTGGCTTTCTGGTTAGGTACCGTCAAGGTGCGAGCAGTTACTCTCGCACTTGTTCTTCCCTAACAACAGAGCTTTACGATCCGAAAACCTTCATCACTCACGCGGCGTTGCTCCGTCAGACTTTCGTCCATTGCGGAAGATTCCCTACTGCTGCCTCCCGTAGGAGTCTGGGCCGTGTCTCAGTCCCAGTGTGGCCGATCACCCTCTCAGGTCGGCTACGCATCGTCGCCTTGGTGAGCCATTACCCCACCAACTAGCTAATGCGCCGCGGGTCCATCTGTAAGTGACAGCCGAAACCGTCTTTCATCCTTGAACCATGCGGTTCAAGGAACTATCCGGTATTAGCTCCGGTTTCCCGGAGTTATCCCAGTCTTACAGGCAGGTTACCCACGTGTTACTCACCCGTCCGCCGCTAACATCCGGGAGCAAGCTCCCTTCTGTCCGCTCGACTTGCATGTATTAGGCACGCCGCCAGCGTTCGTCCTGAGCCAGGATCAAACTCTCCGAGGTATGCAGGATGCATATCACACATGCGCTGCTACACGATGTAGCGAACTTAGCATGTGATCACTTCCTGCCTCGCCAGTTTGACTGACTACCTATGAAGTTTCATAGGATTTTTTTATAAAAACTCGAATTAACAGGTACGTTTTGTCTTGTTTAGTTTTCAAAGATCATCTTCGTTATCGCTCAGAGGCGACTTTCTTAATATAACATTTGAGCACCGTGTGCGTCAAGCGTTTTTTAGAATTTCTTTTTGTCAGCTTTTCTTTCAAAGCAACTCAGTTGCTCGTTAGCGACGTTTAATAATATACCATCATAATATTCATGCGTCAATATCTTTTTTCACAAAATATCCTCGATGATAGATTTTTTGTCCCTTTGTCTCAATCGGCTCCACTTGAACAATTCCTTTTTCCACAAAGAAATCAATCATGACGCTAAGGTCAGGCGTGAAATACTTAAGATCAGGATGTGCAAGAAGCTCACCAAAAAGCCATATATCCTTCTGTTCCATGACATGACGCAAATGAGCGGCACCAATTTCTGCTTTTGAATGGATCAAAAAATCATTTGCTAAAAATAAAAGTTCCAAACGTTTATGCAGACTTTCATGGCTTTCAATCAGTTCTGAATAAAGTTTGTATACTTCCGGCTCCATGTGACGCACTTGGTTCCAAACGGTCACTTCTGGGTGGAAGCCTTTATCAATTACTTCAATACGTGCTAAGTGATGCAGGGCATGCACAATGGAATTATATGCATCAAGGAATTGATTTGACTCAAAAAATGCTTTTCCTTCTATATATCTGCGAATGAGCTTGCCATATTCTAAACCGATTTTGAGCTTGCGGTTTGAAAACGGGAATGTACTTAGTTCATCAATTAAGTTGAAGATATATTCATTTCGATCAAACAGGACTTTTCCATTCAAAATCCAATCGATGATTCGGCGGTTAGTACCGAGGGTAATCCATTCCTTTAGTTGATCATCTGTGACAACGTTTAAAGAAGCTGTTTGGTGATCGGATTCATAGTGCTTGATAAATAACGGCTCTTCCGCTTCTTTTACGATGACTAAAAGTGCTGCATCAAAGTTATCCGTCTCAGAAGATACTTTATGTCTTCTTTCTACTATAATCACAGCTAATGTGTCTGGATGGCTTGCTCTCTCTTGATAAATAGGACGGAGAAGATTTTCCATAGTGATTCCTCCAATACTCGGGTGTAAAGTTCTTCTCTAATGCTATGTATTTCTCCTCATAGAATCAAAATTCCTTCAATACATGAAAAAAGATCATTGAATCATTATAAGCAATTTATTCACAAAACTCTATAACTAATTCAAACGGAAAGGTAAAATGTGCTATATTGGAGATAAGGGGGACTAGGGATGGCGAAATACTCCAGTAAGATTAATAAAATCAGAACATTTGCACTTAGTTTGGTTTTTGTTGGCTTTCTGATCATGTATATCGGTGTGTTCTTCAAGGAATCGATCTGGCTGTCGACTTTCTTTATGCTGCTTGGCGTCTTATCGATTGGATTAAGTACAGCCGTTTACTTTTGGATTGGTATGCTTTCTACGAAGGCTGTACGTGTCGTTTGTCCAGGCTGTGAGAAGGAAACAAAAGTGCTTGGGCGTGTGGACATGTGCATGCATTGCAGAGAGCCGCTTACACTTGATCCAGCATTAGAAGGTAAAGAGTTTGATGAATCCTACAATCGAAAAAAGTCATAAAAATAAGCTGACCATTTAAACGGTCAGCTTTTTTCATTAATGATTTTCTTTTTTCGCACATTCTTGACAAGTTCCATAGATCTCCAAGCGATGATGACTGACTTTAAAGCCCGTCACATGGGATGCAAGCTGTTCAACTTCATCAAGGCCAGGATAGTGAAAATCTACGATTTTTCCGCAGTTTTCACAAATCGCATGGTAGTGGTCAGATGTCGCAAAATCAAATCGGCTTGAGGAATCACCATACGTTAATTCCTTTACTAATCCAGATTCCCGGAAGACTCGTAAATTGTTGTAAACCGTTGCGACACTCATGTTTGGAAATTTTCCTTCAAGTGCTTTATATATATCGTCCGCGGTTGGGTGAGTCATAGAATTTACGAGAAACTCCAAGATGGCATGGCGCTGCGGAGTAATTCGAACACCGGTTTCTTTTAGAGCATCTAAAGCGTCTTTTAGTTCGTGAGCAGCCATTTCATCATGCACCTCTCTTCAAAAATATTCTTATATTATAATCTTTATAAATAGTGTACCCCCAGAGCCGAAACTTTGTCAATTACAATCCTCTTTTTTACCTATTCTTCTTTACAAAAAAGACCGGCATGACTGCCGATCTCATCCTGTGAGGATATTAAGCGTGAGCTTTCAATTCCTCAAGTGCTTCCTCTACGTGGTCTTTCACCTTTACTTTTCGCCATTCTTTCACAAGCGTGCCTTCTTTATTAATAAGAAACGTTGAACGCTCGATTCCCATATATTCTTTGCCAAAGTTCTTTTTCAGCTTCCATACCCCAAAGGCTTCAGACAATTTCTGTTCATCGTCTACAAGAAGCAGAAACGGCAAATCATGTTTTTCTTTAAACTTTTGGTGCTTGTCCTGACTGTCTGGGCTTACACCGATAATGACAGCATCTAATTCTGCAAAGCTTTGATGGCGGTCGCGGAAATCACATGCTTCTGTTGTACAGCCTGGTGTCATATCTTTTGGATAGAAATAAAGAACAATATGTTTTCCTTTAAAATCAGAAAGCTTTATTTTCTCCCCGTTGTCACCGGTTAATTCAATGTCAGGTACTTGCTGCCCTACTTCGATTGTCATGACACAATCCCTCCAACCTATTTTTTAATTAGCCTATCCAATTTTGAGAGGATATTCAACTAAGGACGCTTGCATCGGCATGTTAAAATAATGTTAGACGACGTGATACGTTGAGATAGGAGGCTATTTATGAAATTCACAGAATCAGAAAAATTACATCAAGAGGCGCTGGAGCACATTGTTGGAGGTGTCAACAGCCCGTCTCGTTCATATAAGGCAGTAGGCGGCGGTTCACCCGTTGCGATGGAAAGAGGAGAAGGCGCTTATTTTTGGGATGTTGACGGAAACCGCTATATTGACTATCTAGCAGCATACGGTCCAATTATTACAGGACATGCCCACCCGCATATTACAAAAGCCATCACGAAAGCGGCTGAAACAGGTGTCCTTTACGGAACACCAACGAAGCATGAAGTCACTTTTGCTAAAATGCTGAAGGAAGCCATGCCTGCTTTGGACAAAGTTCGTTTTGTCAATTCAGGTACAGAAGCGGTGATGACAACGATTCGAGTGGCACGCGCATATACAGGCAGAACAAAAATCATTAAGTTTGCCGGATGCTATCACGGCCACTCTGATCTTGTGCTTGTGGCAGCAGGCTCTGGTCCTTCCACTTTAGGAACACCTGATTCCGCGGGTGTACCAAAAAGTATCGCCAATGAAGTCATTACCGTTCCATTTAATGATATTGACAGCTATAAAGAAGCATTAGATCGCTGGGGTGATGAAGTAGCAGCTGTCCTTGTCGAGCCAATTGTCGGGAACTTCGGCATCGTAGAGCCTAAGGACGGTTTCCTGCAGCAGGTCAATGACCTCACACATGAAAAAGGCGCACTGGTGATTTATGATGAAGTCATTACCGCTTTCCGCTTTATGTATGGCGGTGCACAGGACTTGCTTCAAGTAAAACCTGACCTCACTGCATTAGGAAAAATTATTGGCGGCGGACTTCCTATCGGCGCTTACGGCGGTAAAAAAGAAATTATGGAACAAGTGGCCCCGCTTGGACCAGCCTATCAAGCTGGCACAATGGCAGGAAATCCTGCATCCATTCTTTCAGGTATTGCCTGCTTGGAAGTGTTAAAAGAAGACGGTGTTTACGAGCGTCTTGATCAGCTTGGCGCTATGTTAGAAGAAGGCATTTTAGCCCATGCCAAAAAGCATCAAGTAGATATTACAGTGAATCGCTTAAAAGGAGCGCTCACAATTTATTTCACAACAGAAACGATTGTGAACTACGAGCAGGCTGAAAATACGGATGGCGAAATGTTTGCCCGTTTCTTCAAATTAATGCTCGCCCAAGGCATTAACCTCGCTCCTTCTAAATATGAAGCTTGGTTCTTAACGATCGCACATACTGAAAAAGATATTTCTGAGACGCTAAAAGCAGTAGATCATGCATTTGCACAGCTAAAACAATCATAATGAAGTCCAAAACAGGCGTAAAAACATGCGCCTGTTTTTTTATTTACCAACTCTTGTTTGTCAAAAGCGTGCGAATCTGTTACATTTCTTCTCAATACCTTCTTTAGATGTTTTCATGAACTTTCAAAAATCACTTGAATATTTCGGAAGACCGCTGTATATTACTTAGTTGTTTCATCAAAATATGAATGATAAATGACGAGTGATCATCTATTATCGAAAAGAAAGGAATGCAGGGACAAAACCAATGAAACTTGGAGCCCGTATTTTAAAAACTGGTATTGCCATTGTACTCGCGCTTTACCTGGCAACATGGCTTGGGTTGCCAACGCCCGTCTTCGCGGGAATTGCAGCTGTATTTGCTATCCAGCCATCAATTTATCGATCTTTTTTAACCATTGTTGATCAAGTGCAAGCCAATATTATTGGAGCAGCGCTTGCCATTACGTTCGGTCTGCTTTTTGGCACAGGACCAGTCATTATCGGTTTAACCGCCGTCATGGTCATCGCCATTAATTTAAAGCTGAAAATTGAACACACCATTCCAATTGCACTTGTAACCGTCATTGCGATTTTAGAAAGTGCAGGGGATCATTTCCTTTCCTTTGCCTTAATTCGAACAGCTACTGTGGTGTTAGGAGTTCTTTCTTCATTTTTAGTGAATTTAATCTTCCTGCCGCCAAAGTATGAAACAAAGCTTGTTCATCACATTATGGAAAATACGGAGGAGATTTTAAAATGGATCCGTCTGACCTCCAGACAGTCTACTGATCATTCCACATTAAAGGATGACATCGATCAAATAAAAGAACGCATGATCAAATTAGATCATATTTACTTGTTATACAAAGAGGAACGAAGCTATTTAAAGAAAACCACCTATGTCAAATCAAGAAAGCTTGTTTTGTTCAGACAGGCCATTATGACATCAAATCGTGCTCTGTATTTACTGAAAAAGCTTCATAAATTAGAAAATGAAATTCATTTGATGCCAGAGCATTTCAGGGAAAGCTTAACGGATGAAATTGATTATTTACTGTATTGGCATGAGCGCACCTTGATGAAATTCGTCGGAAAAATGAAGCCGCAGGACGATGAATTTCAAAATGAATGCTCTCTTCGTCTTGAGACGTTAACGAAATCATTTATTCAGCATCAGCAAAACCAAGAAAATGACTTACTCGATTACAACATGCTGAATGTCATGTCCAGCATCATCGAATACCGTGATGAGCTAGAGCATTTAGATACATTGATTACAAGCTTCCAGACGTATCACCCAAAAGATAGTGAAATCGAGACAGAAGAAAAAGAAGCATAAATAGAAAAGACCGATTCCTAGAATCGGTCTTAAATTGTTGACAAAGAGCTAAAATGATCTTGATTTTAGCTCTTTGTCTTCTTTTCAGCGTGACCTGAAAACCTTTGCAGTCTAGGAAGAACGAGTACCGGAGCGGAGCGAATTGAGTATTCGTGAGCACCGGCACGCAGGACTGACACCGAATGTGAGGGTTTGCCCGCGCGCTGAGACCGATTCTGAGAATCGGTCTTATTTTATTTTCTTCATTTTAGGATCTAGTGTGTCTCTTAATCCATCCCCCATCAGGTTAAAGCCTAAAACAGTCAGCATGATCGCTATTCCTGGGAAGATTAATGTCCAAGGGGCTTGAACGAGATAAGGTCTTGCGTCGGCGAGCATTTTCCCCCATTCTGGACTTGGCGCCTGTGCCCCCAATCCTAAAAAGCCTAAAGCGGCTGCCTCAATAATTGCCGTTCCGATCGCTAGCGTCGCCTGTACGATGACCGGCACCATACTATTTGGCAGGATGTGGCGCAGAACGATGCGGCGGTGTGACATCCCCACCGCCTTTGCTGCCAGCACGTATTCTTCTTGTTTAATACTCAGCACTTTTGAACGAACGAGCCGTCCAAAGGTTGGGACATTAATAATCGCAATGGCAATAAGGGCATTTTGTAAGGAGGGGCCTAGGATGGAGACAATAGCAATCGCTAATAGAATGCTAGGAAAAGCAAGTAAAATATCAAACAATCTGGAGATCACAGCATCTAACACTCTTCCGCCATAGCCTGCTATCAATCCAAGCAGTGTGCCTAAAATGACAGACCCGAGGACCGAGAAAAAACCGACCCATAAGGAAATCCGTGCTCCATGCACAACTCTTGAAAATATATCTCTGCCGAAATCATCCGTACCAAACCAGTGTGCAGCTGAAGGGGCACTAAATCGCTCACCGAGTGATTGTTCATTGATTCCATAAGGAGCAATGAGCGGTGCAAAGATCGCTAGGATCAGAAATAAAAAGACAATCACACTGCCAATGACCGCCAGCTTATGCTGAAAGAACTGCTTCATCGATTCAAGAATCAATGATTGAGAGCGTTCATCTTTTGGCTGAGGTGGTTCAAGCTCTTTTTGTGCTTCCATATTGTCACTCTCCCTCCCTAATATTTAATCCTTGGATCAATGACCGCATACAAGATGTCCACAATGAAATTGATCAGGACAAATATAAGCGCAACGACGAGAATACCTGTTTGAATGACTGGGTAATCACGATAACTGATGGCATCATATATATACCGCCCGATTCCCGGCCAAGCAAAAATGGTTTCTGTTAAAATCGCTCCACCAAGCAAGAGGCCCGTCTGAAGACCAATAATCGTCAAGATCGGAATGAGCGCATTTTTCAGGCCATGCTGATAAATGATAAAAAATGAGCGTACTCCTTTTGCTTTTGCTGTTCGAATAAAGTCGGAATGAAGCACTTCCAGCATACTTGCCCTTGTAATTCTCGCAATAATCGCAGCAGGGATTGTGGCGAGTGCTGTACTTGGTAAGATCAAATGCTTGATGCTGTCAGCGAATTGATCAAACCGGCCTTGTAAAAGCGTGTCCAGTGTATGAATATACGTGATCGACTCCACTGGATTCCTTACGTCTTCTCGGCCCGTTGTCGGCAAAATACCTAATTCGATCGAGAACAGCCACTGCCCCATTAAGCCTAACCAGAAAATTGGCATGGACACTCCGATGAGTGCAATAAACATCGCGGCATAATCAAAGAAAGAATGCTTAAACCAAGCACTGATGATTCCGGCATTCACTCCCACAACAATCGCCAGCACCATGGCAAAAAAGGTCAATTCTAACGTCGCAAATAAGTAAGGCTTCATTTCCTGGGCAATAGCCGCTCCTGTTCGAATGGAAGTCCCTAAATCCCCTTTTAAAAGGCCAAGCATATAATGACCGTATTGAACGTACCATGGCTGATCTAAACCGAGCTGGATCGTTAATTGTTCTACAGCCTCTTTCGTTGCCCGCTGTCCTAAAATGACCTGCGCTGGATTTCCAGGTATAAAACGAATAATTGAAAACACGACCAATGTCATTCCGATCAGTACTGGGATGAGCATTCCTGCCCGCTTCATACAATAAGCAAACAAACAGCTTTCACCGCCTTTATCTTTGTTTGATAAGGGAGATACATGATCTCCCTTATTTGCTTATTCGAAATACACGTCAGTTAAAGCTTCTGAACCAGTTGGATGCGGCTGATAGCCTTTTAAATCATTAGAAGCGGCAAGCATTGGAATCGAATGCACCAATGGAATCCAAGGCGCTTCGTCATGAATGATTTCCTGCGCTTTTTTATACAGCTCATTTCGTTTCTTTTGATCTGTGTCTGTTTGCGCTTCAATAAGAATGTCATGCATTTTATCGTTTTCGAAGAATGTATAGTTGTTACCGCCAATGCTGTCTTTGTCCAGCAGTGTGTAAATGAAATTATCAGGATCACCATTGTCCCCTGTCCAGCCTAATAAGAACACATCTGCTTCCCCTTTACTTGCTTTATCTAAGTAGGTTGCCCAGTCATATGTGACAATTTCTGCTTTGACGCCGACCTTTTCAAAATTTGACTGAATGACTTCTGCTACCTTCATCCCATCTGGCATGTATGGACGTGGTACAGGCATTGCCCAAAGTTTGATGCGAAAGCCGTCAGGGAAGCCCGCTTCTTTTAATAGTTCTTTCGCTTTTTCTGGATCATACGGATATGGCTCAATGTCGTCATTGTAGCCTTCTAAAGCTGGCGGCAATGGATTTTTTGCTGGCTCAGCAAGTCCGCCATAAAATGACTCAATAATCGATTCTTTATCGACCGCATAATTGAGTGCCTGACGAACGAGCTTGTTATCAAGCGGCTTTCTTGTGACGGTCAGTCCGATATAGCCTACGTTCATCGATGGTCTTTCAATAAGCTGGAGTGCTTTGTCGGTTTTAATGCCATCTAAATCTGACGGATTCACGCCATCCATTAAGTCGATCTCGCCTGTTTTAAGGGCATTTAAACGAGCAGAATTTTCTGGAATGGAGCGGAAGATGATTTGATTCAGCTTTGGTTTATCCTTCTGCCAATAATCCTCGTTTTTTTCTAACACGATACGGTCGTTTTGCTTCCACTCTTTAAACTTAAATGGTCCTGTCCCCACTGGATTTTCTCTAAATGAATCACCGCTTTTTTCAATAGCCGCTGGACTGGCAATGCCAAATGGTGACATAGCAATGTTTTTGAGGAATGTTGCCTGCGGGCGCTTTAGCTGAAATTCAATTTCATGCTCGCCTTTGACGATGATGTCTTTAATGACATGCCCTTTATCTTTTTTATAGCCGCCAAACATACCATAGTAAGGAAACTTTTCTGCGTCTCCATTCATCCAGCGTTCAAAATTGAATTTCACTGCTTCTGCGTTAAAGTCTGTGCCATCGTGAAATTTCACACCTTTTCTTAAGTAGAACGTGTATGATTTTCCGTCCTTTGCAACATCCCATTCTGTTGCGAGGCCAGGATGGATGGTCGTGTCTTTCTCACCGTAATTCAAAAGCTTTTCAAATATATTCTCTGTGACCTTGAAGGTTTCGCCTTCTGTTGTTGTGATTGGATCTAGTGAAGTGGAATCTCCCCCTCTGCCAAATACGAGGGTATCTTTTGTTGCCTTTTCTTCTGATGTCGGTGAAGACGAGCATCCCCCTAAAAAGAGCGCCAGTGCCAGCACAAAAATGAAACTACTGAATAACCATGTCTTCTTCATTGTGTTCCTCCTTTTGATATAAATAACACGCGGCCGCGTGCCCCGGTGCCTCCTCATACAAAGCAGGAACTGCTTTCAGGCATTTCTCCCATCTCTTTGGACACCTTTTGTAGAAAGGACAGCCGCCGCGTTCCGTCATTGTGGTCTCTTCTGCTGCCACATCTTGCGCCTCTAGTACGTGATCCATATGTGGAATGGATTTCAGAAGCAGCGATGTATAGGGATGAAGCGGGCTGTGAAACACATCCTCGGCAGGCCCCATCTCCACAATGCGCCCAGCATACATGACGGCGATCCGATCGCTCATATACCTGACAACCCCAAGGTCGTGAGAAATAAACAAATACGTCAGAGAAAGCGTCTTTTGTAATTCAAGCATCAAATTCAAAATTTGCGCTTGAACGGATACATCTAAAGCCGAAACTGGTTCATCGGCAATGACAAGACTTGGGTGCGTAATAAGTGCTCTTGCGATACCGATACGCTGCCTTTGTCCGCCGCTGAATTGATGCGCATAACGTTCCCCGTAGGAAGGATCAAATCCAACAATGTGCAGCATCTCTTTTACCCGTTTCCGTCTTTCTGCTTTCGTCCCATGCTGATGGACAATCAGCGGTTCCTCTAAAATATCTTTGATTTTCATTCTCGGATTTAAAGAAGCATATGGATCTTGAAAGATCATTTGAATATCTTTTCTTAAAGAACGCATGTCTCGTTCTTTTAGAAGGGTGATCTCCTGCCCTTTTAATTGAATAGAGCCTGACGTCGGTTCAGTCAATCTCATTAGGCTTTTGCCAAGTGTTGATTTACCGCAGCCTGATTCACCAACAATGCCAAGCGTTTCTCCTTCCTTCACGTGAAAGGACACTTGATTTAAAGCCAAAGTCGATTGTTTATGTTTAGAAAAAAAAGCGGCTGTGTCATACCGTTTTGTCAGCTGATTCACTTGCAAGAGTGGGTGACTCAGTGTCTTCTCCTCCTTCCATTAGAAAACATGCCACGCGATGATTCTGTTCAATGGATTGTAAGGCTGGATCTTTTTCAAGACATTGCGCCATTTGATATGGGCAGCGTGGTGCAAATTGACAGCCGGACCGGATGGCCCCTGGCTTAGGCACATGACCTGCAATAGAGATGAGTTTTTCTTTTTTCTCTTTAAACGATGGAACTGAGGCGAAAAGACCTTTCGTGTAGGGATGCAGAGGTTTTTGAAAAATACGGTCAACGGTTCCTTCTTCTACAATTCGACCGGCATACATAATCATGACTCGCTGGCATATTTGCCGCACGACACCTAGATCATGGGTAATAAATAAAATAGCAGTGTCCATTTCTTCGTTTAGCTTTTTGAGCAGACGAAGGATTTGCGCTTGGATGGTGACATCAAGTGCAGTTGTCGGTTCATCAGCGATCATGAGCTTTGGGTGACAAAGCATTGCCATCGCAATCATGACTCGCTGGCGCATACCGCCTGATAATTCGTGTGGATATTTTTTAAGTAACGATTCCGCTTGCTTCAACCCAACTGTTTCAAGAAGATCAACCGCCTTCGCTTTTGCTTCTTTTTGACCGATTGCTTGATGTGTGAAAAGGGCTTCCGTCATTTGTTTGCCGATGGTCATTAATGGGTTCAGAGAGGTCATTGGCTCTTGGAAAATCATCGAAATGTCATTTCCTCTTATCTCTCGCCACTGTTTCTCTGAAAGTGACAGCAGATTTTGCCCTTCGAAGTGAACCTCGCCCGTTGTATCGGTTTGCTGATTCAATCCCATTAATGACATGCTTGTGATACTTTTCCCGCAGCCAGATTCGCCCACAATCCCTAATGTTTCTCCTTTTTGAATCGAGAACGATATGTGATGGACGATGGGCACTTTTTGCTTTTTCTGCTGAAACGCAATGGACAGCTGTTTGACATCTAGCAGCACGTCTTGTTCTTTCACATATTCACCACCCCGTCATACTTTTTAAAATTGTATTGAGACAAGCTGGGAAATATGTCATGTTTTTGACAAGCATAAAAAAGCCTATCCGCTAGAATCGGATAGGCTTCTACTAATTTAATGTTTGAATGGTAAATAAATGACGATAGTGGCTGTCTTGATTCATTAATTCTTCGTGTGTTCCCTTTTCCACAATTTCGCCTTGTTCCATGACCACAATTTGGTCAGCATGTGTAATGGTCGATAGTCGGTGTGCGACAATAAAAGTTGTGCGATCCTTCGCCAGCTTTTGCATCGCTTCTTGAATGTAATGCTCACTTTCTAAATCAAGTGCAGACGTCGCTTCGTCTAAAATCAACAGCGGTGGATTTTTAAGAAATACCCTTGCAATGGAAATCCGCTGTTTTTGTCCGCCTGACAGCTTCACGCCCCGTTCTCCTACTTTCGTGTCATATCCTTCAGGAAGAGACATAATAAAATCATGGGCGTTTGCCGCTTTTGCAGCCGACACGATTTTTTCAAAAGATGCTTCAGGGTCACCAACCGCAATATTTTCTTTAATCGTGTCACTGAATAGGAATGTATCCTGCAGCACCATTCCGACTTGATTTCGAAGGCTTCTTGCTTTGTACTCTTTTATATCAATGCCGTCAATTTCAAGTGACCCGTTTGTGACATCATAAAACCTTGGAATTAAGCTGACGAGTGTCGACTTCCCTCCACCGCTCATTCCTACAAGGGCAACTGTTTGTCCTTTTTCTACTTTCAAGGAGATGTTGTGCAGAATCTCTTCCTGCGTGTGTTCATAACGAAACGACACATTTTTAAACTCTACCTCTCCTTTTAAATGATTGGCTTCTTTTGCATTCGGCCGGTCTGTGACCTCATATGGCTCATCAATAAACTCAAAGATCCGATCCATTGATGCAACGGACTGAGTTAACGTCGTGGATGAGTTAATGAGACGGCGAATCGGATTGTACATCCGGTCAATATAGCCGACAAAGGCGATCATGGTTCCGATCGACAGCGATCCGTTAATTACTGTATAACCCGCAAATGCAATGATTAACAGCGGTGCAATGTCAGTGATGGTATTGACGACAGCAAATGTTTTGGCGTTCCAATTCGTATGGTTGATTGCTTTGTTTAAGAAATTTTTGTTTTCATCATGAAAATTCTCTTGTTCATATTCTTCAATCGCAAAGCTTCGAATGACCGGCATTCCTTGTACCCGCTCATGCAGGTGCCCTTGCACTTCAGCCAGCGCCTGTGACCTCTCTTTTGTCAGCTTACGAAGCCGTCCGTAAAAATACTTTACTGCAAACGCGTATAGCGGAAAAATAATGACAGACACGATGGTGAGCTTCAGATCCAGTGTACACATAATAGCGATCACGATCAGTACAGTCATCATATCCAGCCAAATGTTCATGAGCCCTGTGATGACAAATTCCTTTGTCTGCTCCACATCGTTGATCACTCTTGAAATAATTTCTCCTGTTCTCGTGTTGGCATAATAACGAAGACTTAGCTTTTGAATATGCGAGAACAGCTTCTCCCGAATATCAAACAATACCTTACTGCCTGTCCACTGTGCGTAGTATTGTCTATAGTATTCAACAGGCGGCCTCAACACTAAAAATAATACGAGCATGATTCCCATTATGATCAGTAGAGTTGATGTCTTTTCTTCAGCTGACCCCGAGCCTTGAATGACATCATCAATGACGTACTTTAAAAGCAGAGGCAAGGTTAAGGGAATCGAGAACTTAATCATTCCGATGACCATTGTCAATGCAATCTGTTTTTTATACGGTGTTACAAAAGCCATGTAGCGTTTAATGACCCCCATGTAAATCTCCTTCCCAATCTATCAGTGCCTCTTATCCGTACGCAATCAAAAACCTGTTAGCCTAAAAAGCCAAACAGGTTTTTTGATGCTCTTGCTTATTTTGTATAATGTAAAAAACGTTCATACCACATATCCACAAATTCAGGAGCAAACGGACCTTTCCGCTGGTGAATCCAATGCAGTAATGTATTCAGATGCTCTCTTAAGATACTATCGATTTCTTTTGGATAATTCATCTGCCTCTTATGATCTGCATATTCATCCTCATCCAAAATATTGTACGTCATGTCTGGAAAGACTTTGACGTCTAAATCGTAATCAATATACTTAATTGCCTCATCATCTGTCGCAAAAGGAGAGCTGATGTTGCAGTAATAATATACCCCATCATCTCTAAGCATCCCAATTACATTAAACCATTGTTTTGCATGGAAATAGCAAATAGCCGGTTCTCTCGTCATCCAAGTACGGCCGTCGGATTCAGTCACCATTGTACGGTCGTTTGCACCAATGATACACAATTCCGTTGCTTTCAGAATGGTGGTTTCATTCCAAATCCTGTGGATCAAGCCATTATGTTTATAGCTTTGAATTTGGATGGTTTCTCCTTCCTTGGGATAGCCCATATTTTCTCCCTACTTTCTATAACAAACAAACCTAACAGTCCAAAGACCTAATTTCCCAACTAAACATGTCTCTATTATATTATACCGTTACATCATTAAAAAATGAAATGAAAAAGCCATTCAACCCAATTGAACGGCACACTGACTTACATCACGCTAGAACTCTTTTCCATCTGTTTATATGAGCTGATGACCTCTTCTGTCTGTTTTGTAAACAAGGTTTGCACTTTTTGCAGTTCCTCACGTTTCTGTTTGATCTGATCACAAAGCCTATGCCACTCTTCTTTTTTTTCATCCTGCAGCAATTGTTTTTCTGTTTCTAAGCATAGATCGAGTTCTCCCTGCACATCGAGCAGCTGATCCATGAGCTGCATTTGTTCTTTTACAAGCTGATCGAAATCAGACATCTAACTCCTCCCTTTTCATCGAATCCACTTTTTGTCTGTATACCATTTCTTGAAAGAAGGAAGAAATCCTTTGACTGTTTATGTAGAGGTTTTACAGGTTTTGTCGGATGGTGGTGAGAGCAAAAAGAAAAGCACTTCATTCGTATATGAAGTGCTTTCCTTTGTTTCAGTGATTAGCTGTTTTGTTGTTTGTTTTGCTCAGCTTTTTGGTTGTATTTTTTTACTTGCTGTGCGTCAGTCTCACTAGCAAATTCAGTACCAAATTGACCGCCTTGTGCAGAAGCTTGGTTTTGTTTCTTCACTTGTTGCGCGTTTGTTTTGTTTTGTTGTTGATCCATCATTATCACCTCCACGCACATTAATTTGTGCAGAAGGTGTACATCCTATTCATGATTTTTTTAAACAAGCAAAGAACGTCCGCCATCCACAATAATCGTCTGACCTCTAATCATGTCTGCTTTGCCTGATACAAGGAATTCTACACTGTCGACCATGTCTTTAATTTCCACCATTCGGCCGGCAGGTGTATTTTTCTTCGCATCTTCTAAAAGCTCTTCACGGTTCGGGAAGTGCTTGAGTGCATCGGTATCGATCGCGCCGCCTGATACAGCGTTAACGACGATATTTTTTTGTGAAAGCTCTACAGAAAGGTAACGTGTCAAAGCTTCTAGTGCTGCTTTTGATACGCCGACTACTGTGTAATTTTCAAGGTAGCGAATAGAGCCAAGAGAGCTAATGCTGACGATATGTCCGCCACCGTTTTTCTCCATTAGTTTCGCAGCTTCTTGTCCGCAGAATAACAAGGCTTTCGCATTGATATTCATCGTCCAATCCCAATGATTTTCTTCAAGATCCATAATTGGCCGCTGAACACCTGATGCCGCGTTGTTCACAAATACATCTAAACGGCCAAAAGTTTCATCAATTTGTTGAAACATGTCTTTGATTTTCTCAGGCTGGCCTACATTGGCTTTGACAACCAATGTTTTAACGCCCATCGCTTCAATTTCTTCCGCTGTTTCAAGTGCGGCTTTTTTGCTTCTCGCATAGTTAATGACAATGTCATATCCTTTTTCAGCGAGGCGAAGGGCTACTTCTTTCCCTACTCCTCTGCTGCTTCCTGTAATTAATGCACATTTACGTTGACTCATTATGGTTCATCTCCTGATTTGAATAGTTTTCGTTCATTCGCTTCACACTAATAGGAAAGTTCCTATTAGGAGGTTACATTCATGTATGTCGGACGCGATTTAAGCCAGCTTGGCATGATGTCCAAGGATCAATGGAAAGATACTGAGCTTGCTTACTTTCATCATGCTTTCCAACAAATTTTACCTTATTTGAATGAAGAAGGGCAATCTAAGTATCGAGAAATCATTTCTGAAATCGAAGACCGCGGGGGTCTGCACCGAAATGAAGCTGATTATACCCACGGTACAACGGTTAAATATGACTAGGCTGCTCAAGTGCCAGCTTCCAAATTTTTTGGTGTGAGACTGGCAAAGCATATGCCTCAAATTCTTCTGTTGTGACTTTTTTCAGCTTCGTGTCATCAGATACAGAGGTAACTCGTCCAAAGAAAACAGAAATATTCCAGATGAGGTGGGTAAATACATGCTGAATGGTGCCTTCTAAATCACCAAGCTCCGCTTGTACACCCGCCTCCTCTTTTAAGAAATCAATCAGCTGCTCTTTTTCCGTTTTTCTTCCCTTCATGGTTTCCATGTTAGGGAATTCCCATAAATTCGCAAGAAGGCCTGTACTTGGCCGCTTATGAATATATAGGTTGCCTGCGTCATCAAATAACACCGCTGCTGCCATTGATTTTGCAGTCGGCTTTTTCTTTTTGCTTTTCACTGGAAGCTCATGCTGAACGCCTTCCTCGAATGCCGAACAATGCATGTTCACAGGACAAATGAGGCAGGCAGGGGATGTTGGGGTACAAATGAGCGCACCAAGCTCCATCAACCCTTGATTAAATTCTGACGGCTTTTCCCGGGAAATGAGTTGATCGACCGCAAATTCGAAAATATTTCTCGTTTTTGGTTTTGCAATATCATCCCATATGGACAAAATACGAGAAATGACCCTCATCACGTTGCCGTCTACCGCAGGATACGGCTTGTTATAGGCGATACTCAGCACTGCGCCGCTCGTATACGGGCCTACACCTTTGAGCTTTGAAAATTGCTCTTTCGTATCAGGGACAACGCCACCGTAGGATTCATATACTTCTTTCACAGCTGCCTGTAAATTACGCACTCGTGAGTAGTAGCCAAGACCTTCCCATGCTTTCATGACCTTTTCTTCATCAGCTAAAGCGAGATCTTTCACCGTCGGGAATTGCTCCATAAACCGGTTGAAGTACGGAATGACCGTATCTACTCTCGTTTGCTGAAGCATCACTTCTGATACCCAGACGCGGTATGGATCTTGATTTTCACGCCATGGCAATGTTCGTTGTTCTTTTTCATACCAATCAATTAAATCATGCTGAAAGCCCGCAATATCTTTGCGGTCCAGCTTTTCTTGAATGTCTTTCATATCTATACTCCTTCTCATTGGACCGAGGGCTAACGTTCTGAATAGAACCTTATTTGTTGTATACTGTTTGTAGATACGTTAACATGTTACATTAAATCGGGATAAAGCAAAAGTGATTTTTGCACATAGTCTTGATTGGAGACGTATACTTTGTATGATTGTTCCTAAGCATGACAACTAGGAGGTAATCAATTGGACACTGGTACTCATGTAGTAATGGGCATTTCTCTTGGGGGACTTGCACTTTTAGATCCAGCCGTCAGTGCAGATCCACACATGGCACACGCCGTGATGATCGCGACCATCGCCGGCTCCCAAGCACCAGACATTGATACTGTGCTAAAACTAAAAAATAATGCGGTTTATATAAGAAATCACCGAGGATTTACACATTCCATTCCGGCTGTACTGTTTTGGTCATTGCTGATTCCGGCTGTGATTTTCCCATTTGTGCCCGGGGCGAATTTACTTCACCTTTGGTTATGGACACTATTAGCCGTTGTCCTTCATGTGTTTGTCGATATTTTCAATGCATACGGCACGCAGGCCATTCGTCCATTTTCGAAGAAATGGGTAGCGCTAGGGATCATTAATACGTTTGATCCGTTTATCTTTTTTACACACCTTGTCGCCATTGTCGTTTGGGCGATTGGCGGACATCCCGGCTATACGTTTATTACGCTGTATGCCGTGATTTTCTGTTACTATATCGTCAGGGTCATCATGCAGCTTCAGATTAAACGTCAGCTGCGTGCACGATTCGATGAAATTGAAGAGATTATTATTTCGCCTACAATGAAGTTCAGACAATGGCGCATCGCCGTGAAATGTAAATCCTCTTTCCATGTTGGGCGCAGCATGAATGGAGAAGTCGTCATTTTAGACACCTTTAACCGTGTGCCGGTCCCTGACACCGAAATTATGAAAATTGCCAAACAAGATGAAAACATTTCAGCCTTTCTCTCCTTCTCCCCTGTCTACCGGTGGGAAGTGGATAAATACAAGGATCATTACGAGGTGCGGTTCATTGATTTGCGCTACCGCAGCAAAGGTCACTATCCTTTTGTCGCAATCTGCCATATCGACATGGACCACCAAATCAAAAATTCCTATACCGGCTGGATTTTCAGTGAAGAAAAACTGCAAAAAAAATTAAGACTCGGCTCTGTGTGAGCGAGTCTTTTTTTGTTGTGTAGGGCTTGGATTTAGGTGGAAAGTACATTATTTTGATTATTCATTTGTGTAGATTTTGAAATGGATAGGTATTTGACTTTATATAATTTGCAGAAATTGTGATCTATGCACTCATGGAGATTGCGATTGATGACGCTGCGTAATTCGGTTGAAGATATGATATTTCAATCCACGCACTCATATAGAGTGCGACTTCATCCGACGTTTCCGTATACACTGCCAGCGCATTTCAATCCACGCACTCACATAGAGTGCGACTGATAAATGCAGGGAAAACATAAGATACTTAGAATTTCAATCCACGCACTCACATAGAGTGCGACATCTAGACGAGACACAAACTAGAATCAGCAAAATTATTTCAATCCACGCACTCACATAGAGTGCGACTGCGATTTCCGCCCTAATTATAACATTTTTTAGGGAATGATCGTCAAAACCCACAAGTTTCTATATAGAATTTTGTTTTCACCCTTAAAAAATATACATTTTTTCTCATTTTTGTCGAATGAATAGGTGCGAATGTTCCAAGGATTTTATGTTCACCTCACATTCGCACCGACTTTTTCTTAGTATGAAATCTATTGAAACTTGTTAATCATACTTATTTATATTTCAGCAACAATTGAATTCAATTAGATTCATGACTACTGAGGCAGGAGGCAGGGTTATGTTTTCGCAATTATTAATCCACCCACTCACGTAGAGTGTGACCTATTTTGACCAAAAAAGTCAGCGACGCTTCAGATTTCAACCCACGCACTCATGTAGAGTGCGACGGTTTGCTCGACTCTCCTGAAGCGTTTGAGGATATTTCAATCCACGCACTCATGTGGAGTGCGACGAATGGCTTTCAGGTTACAAGATGGATGGTAAAAATTTCAATCCGCGCACTCATGTGGAGTGCGACCCTTTATTCTTCCGCTTAATTGTTATTTGTACAATTTCAATCCACGCACTCATGTAGAGTGCGACTGCGATTTTCGCCCTAATTATAACATTTTTTAGGGAATGATCGTCAAAACCCTTAAGTTTCTATATAGGAATTAAGTTTTCACCCCTGAAAAATATACATTTTTTCTCATTTTTGTCGAATGAAACGGTGCGAATGTTCTAGGGATTTTATGTTCACCTCACATTCGCACTTAGTCTTATGAAATGACGTCGTCCATTTTAAGTCTTCCATAGCCTGCATTTGTTTTAGCACCGATTCCTTCGTATTCTAAAGCTCCTAGTAAGATGGTTTTGGCGAGCTCGAGCCATTCCGCTTCTTCTGGTCGATTCTTTTTTGTTTTCAATAGAAGTTGAAAGCGGCCGTTGACCACCGTTAAGAAATGAATCGGTGTCGGTGAGTCATCGTCTCGAGGGGCTGGAACACTTCCCCCTTTGTTCATCTTATCTAGCTTGACGCTGTTATAGTCAGAATGATGTGGTGTCATCACATCCACTTTGAATGCTTCTCCTACCGTCTCAGGCATCATGAGCGCATCATGAAATTCGATGATGCCGGCACGTTCGTTTGTTCCAAACAATGTGTTGTAATCACTACCATCTTGTTTTAGTTCTTCAAAGTTTTCACCTAATACAGAATGGGCATAATGAGAGGCTACGCCTTTTAAAGCTGTTCCTGGTAAATAAGGAATGCCGTATATCGGGTGTAATAACAATCCCGTTTCAAGTACACCCTCTCCTCCATGTCCAATGACTAACGGCGATATGGACTTGACTAGGCATGTGGGGTTCGTATCGGTATAATATTGCTCCACAAATCTTTCATACAAAAAGCGATTTTCCCCCCACTGTTTTCGATGTAGACGAATCACATTTTCATAAAATGACTGCTTCTCCGCACTGTCATTTATGATGTCCGACAATGTAGAACCACCAATCTCCCATTTGCTTTTGTTTAAGGTTAATGACAGATTCATTGGATGTCCTCCACATTTTCCGCCCCTTGTTCCACCTTTAAAATAGATTCCGCATATCTTTTTAACCAAACAGATGCACTTAAAGCTTGTCTTGATTTGATTAAGTAATCTCGATTGGAAGCTGACCAATCCCCTTGTATATCTAGTGTTTCTTTTATATCCTGAACGAATTGTTGATAAGCATTTCCTTTTTTTGATTTTGCCTCAAAAAATGTAATGGTGAGCCTTAATCCATTTGTTAAGATCATTGAGGCGAATCTGTGACAGAGTTGTCCATATTGATTTGAGAAATTCTCCTCATTCGTTTTGGCATTCATCACATGTTGATACGCTTTCTCAGCATAATGATGTTGAATGAGTTTCATGATCCCTCCCCTCCTGTCATACGCCAGGATACTCTTCCTTTACCTACGTTTGTGTTTCCACCTAATTGAAGATATATCTGTTTTTCTAGTTGATTTAAAAGTTGGTGTCTAACAGATAAATCATTGCTTCCATCGACACGATCACACCACATGAGCCCATAAAATATGGCTTCTGCTGGTACATACTCTTCATACCAGAGAGCTCCTTTACTAACTGTTTGGGTTTCATGATCAATTCTAATACGAGGTGTCACTTCAGAATTCATGGTGACAATGTATTGAAAAACGTCATCACTTACAATCACAAATCGTTCTATCCAAAGAGTTTGTGATTGTTTATCGTCGAATAAAAGTTTGGCCATCTTTTCAGCAAAATCGGTTAGTTGTGGAGATTTTTTTGCAGCCCCTTGGAATTCACCTAGGTATAATTCGTCATTCTCTACTAATTTAGAATTCATGGTGACTAGCGTGCTTGATTCTTCGATGAGATCAGGGATATCCAGCGATACGCCTAATGCTTTTGCATCGCGGGCTAATCTTTTCAATATGAGTGGACTTGCCACATATCCAAATGTACCGTATCTACTCGCCACCGGGAATGAAAATAACCGGCCATCTGTCATGACGACTGCTCCTGCGCTTCCATCTTGATCTCCTTGTGTGCCAAATACTTTTTGTACGAATGTGTCTTGTCCTTTCGCGCGATAATGTTCACGCTGCACGCCTTTAATACTGCTTCCAGGTATAATCGGCCATTCTGTTACTTTTTCTCGTTGAATGGGCATATCAATCACGCCAACTCCTTCACCCGCTCCAATATGAAGGGGGGATAAACAATGTATCCAAAACCAACGGCTTGCTTCCATCATCTCACTCCTCTTATTCATTCGGTTTCCATGTTCCCCAAAGTGCTAACCCGCAGCCATCTTCACGATCAAACGCTTCTTTGCGCCGGTTACGATCAGATACTGATTGAAGCCACATTTTTTCGGCCAGTTCTGCCGGATCTCCTTCTTCTACTATAAAGAAGTAAACGCTACCCGCGGGGACTAAGCGGCGGATTGCTTTTTCACGCCCTTTGTCTTTATTTGCTAAGCTCCATCCAGAGATAGGCTGCCAATGTGGAACAGATGCCCAAACCAATTTCAGTCGTACATTCGTATCAAATAGTGGTTTTGACATGAGCTGTTCATCCAGCCAACCGGGCTGCCATCCTTTACTGAAATAAGCAGGTGTCGCCAATATCATGCGAACATACGGCTTGTTCTTAAGCGATTCTTTAATCATATCTGGACATGTCCAATCTTGTTGGTATACATGTGGCCGGTCTTCTATATGAGCCAGCCGCCTTTCACCACCGATTGGGTGAAGACTTGAGAAAGGCTTTAATGCTTCTGACTCTTCAGTAGATAACTCTATTCCCGCCTCCAGTTTAAAGTCATCTGGGAATACGAGTGATTCTGTTGAAAATAGATGCTGATCTTTTGCCTTTTTACTGCCAGTTTCCACCTCAATTTGTGTTCGTTCCTGACGCTGTAATGCTGGAATAAATGCCGGTGGTGTTTCCTTTTTGAAAGCATGATTTTCCTTCTGCATATGTTGGTATTCAGTCAAGGCTTCCTTCACCTGACTCTCATTCACTGCGTCTGTCAGCCAGTTCACCATCCACTTTAGTGATACAAAAGCAGGCGGCGATTTCATTTTTTTACGAGCACCAGCTCCAATTGGCGGCCATAATGCCTCACTAAAACGGCCTGTTTTTCCTGTACCAAAAAAGCCCTGTCCTTCCGACATCATTGGCTTTGGTCTCACTTGATTCATCCCATACTCATCATCGAATAACTCAAGGTCATTAGGCATTGGCACATATAAATGATCATGCCAGCGATATAAAGGACCTCGCACAAGAGATTTCGCATAATAAGAAAGTGGCGTGGTATGTTTGATTGATTGTCGTTTCTTTGCTAGAGCTGTACGAAGTGTTCCTGCGACCACACTCGGCGGAACATCGTTTAATGAACGCGCCCGTATACCCGGTACACTTTGAAATGGGCGTGCATCACGAATAAGCAGCGGATCAAGCGGTTGAATGTGAAACCATCTTTCAGGCATGTCCACTTACCTCCTCTAGTTGAAGAGCAATGATCATACATTCAGCGATTGTATGTAATTCTTCTAATGTATTCTTCTTCGGTATATACTTCGCAATCAATTGATCGATCCACTCTTTCGTTTCTTGCTCTGTTTTTGCTTCCGTTTTCTTTTTGAATGCAAGACGTCTTATCTCTAGTGGAATGAGTTCATCTAAGATTTCCGGCTGTTTTCTAAAAGAAGACTGTTCGTATGTTTGATACAACTCTCGTAAGCCATATGCAAAGCCATTCGTGAAATAAGACTGTTTTAACCACGTCGTCATCTCTTGGATAGAGGCCACTGGATCTATTTGAAATGAGACTGAGATATTCATTGTGTCTCCTCCGCCTCGCTTTTGGAAATGAATCGCTAATGAATTTCGCTCTTGTTTTGCATATTGTTCGGCCTGACGTGCCATGCTTCTTACTTCTTCAAGAGGCTCAAGCATATGAACGATGGCGATGCCAATTGAAATCGAAGGAGGTGTCTCACTATGTTGATGAGCCTTCATCGTTGAAACAAATTTACTTTGCAATTTCCCAGCTGCTTCTAAGCATTTGTGAACCGGTACATAAGCCATGACATCATCTCCACCACCATAAATCAATGTACCTTCACATTCGGAAATAATCTCACTTGCCTTTGAAGCAAAAGTTGAGAGCGTGTTAGAAAATGCAATATGACTTTCTACATGCTGTATATTTCGTAGTTGGCTGCCCATCTTATCTCCATCCGCCATGAGAAAGGCATAGTAAGGTGAAGGTGCTGGTGGTTTAATCGGCTGGCCGTGATGCTTGCTGTATTCACCTTTGAAATATTTTTCGAGCAGCTGTGTGATGTCATTTTTCGCTTCTGTTCGTGTGGTCCCGACAAGTCCACGTTGTTCAAGATAATCTTCTATTCTTCTTTCATAAAAAAGCGATGCCTCACTCAAATCAATAGGGGCTACTGTCAGATTCATATTCTTAAGATATGTTTCTACATCTTTCACATATTGTGTGGCTGCTTTCTTCATCTGTTCATTTTGGTCCAACATATTTTGATAGGGAGCAAAAGCTTTATCACATACAGATGGAAATGTCATACTCGGATGCTTATGTAAGGACAATCGTTTGATCACTGAAATCGCATCTAATGATTCATGTTCACCAATTCCCCATTTTGCTAGTTGCGCCACTTGCTGTGGTTTTTTTTGCTTTTGGAAAACAGACTCTCGTCCACCGTCAAGTGATGATTTTGGTTCACCGAATAACGCCCCTGGTTCATTTTGTTTAAAATCTCTTAACGTCTTCCGTGCCGCCATTAAACCTTCGACTTCTTGAAGAGCCAAATGATATGGACTTGCGGACGCATTTGCCGCTTCCTCTTGAGTTTGCATCTCAGTCCATACAGCATAAAATTCTATTAAATCATCTACTTGTCGATTCCATGTGCCTATTTGAATATAAGGATCAACTATTCCTCTAACAAAGTCTGCGTATTCCTTCCATTTGTCATATATTGCTTTTTTCACTTGTCTTGCAACGGATGAAGGCTGTTCGTGTGAGATTTCCCCCAATATTTTATTTGGTGCGTTGTTTGGTTCTGCTGAGGATTCGTTGAACACAGGGAAAATAAGCGTTCCACCCAGTTGTTGAAATTTCTTCGCACCTGCTTTACTTAATTCAGAAAGTAGAAAAGAGCCAAACCATAAATCACGCGTCCGCCGTGCTTGCGCAATAAATTCTTGAACGGGCCCTATCGAAATAAGCATCAATGTTTGTTTTTGTGATTCTTCTGACAAAATGTTTGCACCTCCTTGCTATGTAAAAAGGCTTGAATCGCCGATGAGTGCGTCCGGCCACTCTCGTCTTGTAATGGGTTTTTTGAGTAGGTGGCTGTTGGGTAGATACTTTGTTCATCTGTCACATTGGGCAAAAGCTTTCTGTCCCCTAAAAGCGATAAAGCTTCGATCTTTGGTTGCTGCAGCACCATCACCATGCCCACCGATTCCTTTTGATTAATAGCTAACGGTTTTAAGATGAGTGGTGAAGCCAAGCGATCCTTTCCTTTAGGTAGGAGCGTTACAGGATCTGGATCTTTCCCACTATCTTTAGGAGCAAATCGGAACTGAATAGGCAAACCAAATTGAGCTCTAGGAAATGCTTGATATTTATATGGTTTCTCTTTTGGATAAGGGATGTGATGACCTGATTTAGCCTTACCTGTTAACAGACGAATAGTATCTGCTTCCGGCCAGCAACTTCTTCCTCTTTTTTTGTCCGGGTTAGATCTTCTTCGAAATGTTTCATATGTCTGAATGACAGACTGCCAGCTTGAGATCATAGATGATGGAAATGCCTGTACTTTGAATTCTCGACTAAGCGTTGGCCATTCTCGACTTGATGCTGGCAATTGGATGTCATATTCTAAAAGCTTTTGCTCAAACCATTTTTCCAATTGGCTTTTTGTCCTCTTGTTGTATGGTGAAAATTGCTTGCAATATAAACTGCCACACCCACGTCTCGTTCTTGACCCAAGTCCACCGAAGTTGATCCAAGCCCATAATGCAGCTTCAACTTCTTTTTTGATTAACTCATATTGGGTTGTTTTTTTAGATAACCGGATATTTAAAGAAAATTGCGCCTTCATGAGGTATGGTGTTTTATCTTTCATATTTGAAAGAACATACCGTGGAAAAGGATGATTTTTCTTTTTAAAAAATACTTTTGAATTTCTTTTCACTTCGTCTTTTTCATAATGCGTTACCACTTGAATCTGGCTCGCTTGTTCTGTATGACCAAATATCTCTGCTTCTCGTTTAGATAATTCATTTGCATTCTTGCAAGCAGCTCCTCTAGTTGCACGCCACCAGAAACGAAGATGTCCACGAATCGCACTTTCTCGAATCGGTCTCTCTTGATCAATTGAGTTTGATTGGGGCCCTCCCCCAAACATTGGCGTAACCAAATGAATAGTAAGCGGCTCTTTAAAAAGTCTTTGGTCTTCATGGATTTTCGTATCAATCGCATGTTTCACATCATGCCAATTGGTTTTGGGTTTTCTAGATTCCCTTGTCATGTCGCTCTCCTTTCTTCACTTTGTTATCTGTTTCTGAAACAGCTTGGCATATGCATAGTGAGAGAAAAACATGGGATTGTTAATGAGCATCAGCAATTGATTTAATTGGAAGTTCAGCGTTAACAGATCGTATCCATCAATACGTAAATCGCTGAGTTTGTTTTCATCTAAAAATTTTTCTTCTTCCTTATATCGTTTTTCTTGTTTGAAACAATTTAATTCGTTTGACCACCATCTTAGATGTTCATGTTCATTAGGTACTTTCAATTGAAATTCATTGCTTTTTTTCATGAGCATGAAATCAAAGGACGCCGCTAATTTAGCTGCTTTACTTGAAATTGTTTGGTCTCCTTCTCTTTTAAAGTTACTTGCTAAAATGAGCAAAGGACGCGTCCTCTTTTGTGTGTTACTTTCACTTGTAAAGTAACCTGTAGCCATTCTAGCAATTCCTGTTGTTTTTGGTGTTAACTGTTTTATTTTTTCAGACCATTCTTCTAAACCTTTTTCTTTCAAATTAGAGCTTTTACATTCAATAGCAACCGCAACCGCCTCAATCGGTATAAATTTCAAGGAATTGTGTTGGAACACATACGGCGTATACTGCTCATCAAATACGGCAATATCGACTTCGTTAGAATGATTTCCATCTGAGTCAATAATGATGACACCTTGTGCTATTGAATATTTTTTAGGAATGATTTTCCGAAAAAACTCCATCCACATCACTTCTCTAGAATCCCCTGTCAGCCCACCATGATTAGAAGCAAAGTCCACTTCTTCTGATATCATGCTGTTTAATCTTTGATAATTCTCTAAGATCAGCTGCTCAACTTTACCGGTTCGCTCCGTTTCACCCAAACCAATTCCTCCTTCATCATTCACTACGAATGGATAAAATTTGAATCTAAATGACTACTTTTCATTTCGACTTATTTTGAGATTTTTTAAGGTTTATTTAGGAAAAAGAAGAAGAAAAAAACATGACTGCAAGGAGTCATGTTTTCACTTTACAAATGAACAGTAAATTCTGATGGCTTTTGTATCTGAAAGAGGGTGTTGTAAGAAGATGATCTTTAAGGTAGTCATAACCGTTTAAGACACAATCATTGAAAACCATGCGCACCTCATATATGGGTGCGACAACAATTCATCATACATTCAGGAGGTCACTGCATATTTCAAGCCACACACTCATGTAGAGTACGACTGCGATTTCTGCCCTAATTATAACATTTTTTAGGGAATGATAGCCAAAACCCTTAATTTTCTATACGGAATTTTGTTTTCACCTCTAAATAATATACATTTTTTCTCATTTTTAACGAATAAAAAGGTGCGAATGCCCCAAGGATTTTATGTTCACCTCACATTCGCACCGAATTTTTCTTAATCCTATTTAATTAAAAACTATTACTCATGATTCAAGCTACCTACTGACAAGAATTTTATTCCTCCCACTCATATAGAGTGCGACCCTATGGGGGACTTTGTAATGGAATCACTAGCATCATTTCAATTCACGCACTCATATAGAGTGCGACTAACACAAATTTGGGCCAATATGATGTGGATTGGATTTCAATTCACGCACTCATGTAGAGTGCGACCGATCTCAGATAGTTGATATTAAGCTGTAAATCCATTTCAATTCACGCACTCATGTAGAGTGCGACTGCGATTTTCGCTCTAAATGTAACATTTTTTAGGAAATAATAGTCAAAATCCACAAATTTCAATATAGGATTCTGTTTTCTCCTTCATGAATATACATTTTTTCTCATTTTTGTCGAATAAAAAGGTGCGAATGCACCGGGGATTTTATGTTCACCTCACATTCGCACCGAATATTTCTTAATCCTATTTAATTAACAACTATTGCTCTAAGGTATTTTCATGATTTCATCAACAGGTTTGAATTCATTTAAAAATATGACTACTGAGCCAGAGTCATGTTTTTCACACCTAAATCAAGCGCAACTGTCAACATTTCTTTCAAGCTACCTCAATCCATACACTCATGTAAAGTGCGACGTTTTTGCATATCCGAGGTAGAGTGACGATACCGAATTTCAACCCACGCATTCATATAGAATGCGACTCAAATCCGTCTCCGAAAGTTATACAGATAGTAAATTTCAATCCACGCACTCATGTAGAGTGCGACAGCAAAACAAACCGGAAAGGTTGTCTATGTTCCATTTCAATCCACGCACTCAAGTAGAGTGCGACAATTTTTCACCTTTATAATAACGAGGGACTAGGTCAATTTCAATCCACGTACTCATATAGAGTGCGACCAGGCGTTTTTGATGCGGTTTACAAAGATATTAAATTTCAATCCACGCACTCATATAGAGTGCGACTGCGATTTCTGCCCTAATTGTAACATTTTTTAGGAAATGAAAGGCAAAATCCACAACTTTCAATAAAGAATTTTGTTTTCCCCTTTATAAAATATACATTTTTTCTCATTTTTGTCGAATAAAAAGGTGCGAATGCACCGGGGATTTTATGTTCACCTCACATTCGCACCATCAGCCTCTCTTACAACTTCGTCATATATTCCACAATAAACTCCCAAAATCCAGGTCCTTCTTGGTAAATCAGCCGGTCTATTTTTTCGATGAGTTTGATATAGAGTTCTTGTTCGAGGTCTTCTCTTTCTTGATATGCCGTGTTTTGTAGTTTCTTTTTGATCATGGGTGTGAAGGTTTCAATGAGTTCTTCCATTTCTCCATTGGTCATTTTGTCTTCGTGCACGGACATCTCCCCCTGTTTCTTCTTTTAGTTTGTTGAGTGCTTTTTTGTGAATGTTTGAGATGTTTTGTCTTGTTTCGCCGAACTGATCGGCTATTTCTTTCATCGTTTGGCCTTCGACATAGATTTGGGTTAGGACCATTTTTTGTTTGTCTGTTAGCTGCTGGTAGGCCTTGTACAATGTTTGGTCTTGCAGATGCTCCCCTAGGTCTTGCTGGTTGAAGAGCACGGCTTCATACGTATCTGTTTGAACAGGGTCTTTCACTTCTTGTGTATCAGGATGATCGAGTATGAGCGGAAAACGCTGCTGTTTCTTTTTTACTCGTTTGTCAAAGTCGACTGAAAAGATGCGTATCATTGTGGAGATATACTTGATGATGCGGATTTTCTGATAGAACTGTTTGAACTCGGAATCTAGTTTTTTGGCATTTTCCTCGTTTGGCTCTTCCATGACTTGCCGGAGCAGCTGCTCGTTTTTCGGGTTGCTTAAAAACTGCTGAATGAGCGGGTGATCAACGATTTCTTTCCATTTTGCTTTCAATAACAGCCGATAATCCATGTGCATCCTCCCCTTTGTTCCCTCTACTAGCATTAAGTGGACAAAAGTTAAAAAAAGTAAACTTCGTGAAACGGGTCTAATGGTTCATTTTATCCCCCTCTGCTTTCCTTTTTCTTCTTTCATACCACTTATATAGAAGACGAGCATCCGCTGGGAGGTGAGACAAATGGAGACCTTTTTTTCAGAGGAATGGCTGAAGCAGCTCGGTCAGGCTGGCTTCCCTGCCATTTTGACGGTGTACTTGCTGACACGCTTTGAACGAAAGTTTGATGAATTAAGCAAGCTCATCCAACGATTAGTCGCTGCTCAAAAAAATGATGAATCAGATTGACATCTGCCTGATTCGTTTCACCTTATGAAAACGAGGGCGAAATGAAAGGCCTTTTGTCACCTCACACAATACGATGTTGAAAGGGGATTTTATCATGAGTGAAAAGCAAAATGGAATACCACAGCCGATTCGAGGAGAAAAAGGAGCAACGGTCAAAATTCCACGTAATCTCGAGCGGGACAGACAAAATCCAGATATGCTCACGCCGCCAGAAACCGATCATGGAACGGTCTCCAACCTGAAATATTCTTTTTCTGATACACACAATCGTTTAGAAAAAGGCGGCTACGCCCGTGAGGTAACAGTACGTGAACTGCCGATCTCTAAAAGTCTTGCATCTGTTAATATGCGGTTAAAGCCTGGTGCGATTCGTGAGCTTCACTGGCATAAGGAAGCGGAATGGGCGTACATGATTTATGGGGAAGCCCGGATTACATCGGTTGATGCAGAGGGGCGCAATTTTACAGAGGATGTGACTGAGGGTGATTTGTGGTACTTCCCTTCTGGCCTGCCGCACTCTATCCAAGCACTTGAACCGGGAGCTGAATTCTTGCTTGTGTTTGATGATGGGTCATTCTCAGAAAATAGTACGTTCCAAGTAACCGATTGGCTTGCCCACACGCCAGAGGAAGTCGTGCTCAAGAATTTCGGTATGACAAAAGAGCAGTTTGACAAGCTGCCAGAGAAAGAAAAGTATATTTTCCAAAAAGGAATTCCTGGTTCTCTTGAATGTGACAAGGTGAAAACAGAGCAAGGAGAAGTCCCGAATTCCTTTAAATATGAGCTGTTAAAACAGGAGCCGATTACATCAAGCGGCGGACAAGTGTGGATTGCGGACTCTACCAATTTCAAAGCATCTAAAACGATTGCATCCGCTCTTGTGAAAGTTGATCCAGGTGCCATTCGTGAGCTGCACTGGCATCCAAATACGGATGAATGGCAATATTTCATTTCTGGAAAAGCACGAATGACGGTATTTGCTTCTGATGGACATGCGAGAACCTTCAACTATCAGGCCGGAGACGTTGGATATGTCCCATTTGCGATGGGGCATTATGTAGAAAATACAGGCGACGAACCGCTTTATTTCTTAGAAATCTTTAAGAGCGATCATTATGCAGATATCTCACTCAATCAGTGGCTTGCGGTCACACCGAAACAGCTTGTTCTTGATCATTTGGATCAAGGTGAAGATTTCTTAAAACTGCTTGATACTGAAAAACATCCTGTGATCGCTGCGCCTAAAAAAGAGGATTAACATATAACTTCCTGCAAAAAGGCTGTCCTTTTTGCAGGTATCTTCATGTAAAGGAGTGTTTGTTCAACTATGCAGCAATCTGTTCACGCTTTATGGCAAGGGCTGAAATGGCTCATGGCGGCGTCGGCTGTCTGTTACATATTTTTGTTGTTTTGTGTACTGTTCTTTCATTTAACGGGTGCTTTTTATCAATCGATTTTATCGATGCTTTTATTTATGGGCATCTATGTGGTACTTGGGATATCCTTTGAGCATGTGGAGCATGTGCTTATGAGAGTTGTTAGAAAATGCCGTTCCAAAAAACGCTCCATCGTTTTCTATGCCATTTCCATTCATCTTTTGTTTATTTGGGGTGCTGTCTATTTATCAGATGAATTGGTAGGCGGTATTTTACTGTCTACTTCTGAGGAAATTCTCTTTGCCCTAAGTCTTTGGTTGTTTCATTTTTTGTTTGATTATGCGACGTTTTCGTTTGAGAAAGAAGCTTAGTGATTTGCTTCATATAATCGATCAGCCCTTGTAAGATAAAAAAACACCACTTATGATAAAAAGTGATGTTTCTTGTGTTTTCTTCGTGCATATAGGATCGCACCGATCAAACTGACGAGTGAAATCAACGCGAGAATTCTGATATAAGGCGGATAGTAGGTTAGCACAATCTCATTTTTGCCTTTTTCTATTGGAAAACCGATAAAGGCGTAATTGGCTTGTTCAATATCGGTCTGCTTTCCGTTTACCGTGAGCTCCCAGCCTTTTTCATATGGTACTGGCAAGATCATATAATCATCGCCGCGTTTGTTATCATATGAAATCGTAAAGCGGTTGTTTTCGAGCTTTACTTGCTGGCTGCCATCATCCTGTTTTTCTTTTTCATATGCCTTTTCTAGGATGCGGTAAGGCTCTTGATACAGCCTCAGTTGATCGAGTTCATACGTCCCTTTTGGTACTCGAATGGAAAGGATTTTTTCCGCAGGGACTCGAATCGTCACTTCATTGACGCCTGTTTTGTAGATGGATGTATTGCTTTTTCGTGAGGTGACGTAGTTGTCAACGGATAACTGAAATCCTTCGTTCCGGTCTGTCCGCTTCACATAAAAGCTCACATACACATCCCCAGCGCGGGCCATATCATCTGGCAGCGTGATATTCAGTCCGCCTGTTTCTCCGTATACATCAAGCACGCCATGTTCGTATATAGCTTGTTCCGTATGAATCTTTGTATCCTTGACTCGATCTGGCGCGTGCTCAATTTCAGCGTTGCCTTTTTTGTCTAAAATAACACCCTGCAGCATCGCATGCTCTCTATCAAGTGCTGAGGCATCCTTTAAGGATTCTTCTGAATAAATCGTGCTTGTTGTTCTTGCAAATGGCAGCGGCCGTGTATTTTCATACACTTTATAATGCTCGCTTTCCAATATTGGCTTAAAATAAGCTGGCGGTGAGTAAGACATCGTATTGTCTCTCATATAATACTTTCCGTAGGTCAGACTGTATAAATTCGCCCTGTCCCCCATTGTTGCATAACGGCTGACACTTTCTCGTCCCATATCGATTTGCAGGTCATTCCAGTAGAAATTGAGCAAATGCTGATTCAATATACTTGAATACGCACTCATGCCTTGAAAGTCTTCAAATAACGGGGTATTGTTGCGCACACCATTCATCCAATCAATCCGGGCAAGCGGATCTTTTGAGGAGCGGCTTTGAATCTGCTGAATGAGCTTCATTTGCTCATGTCCAGCATATGCCTCACTATTCAGATACGTTTCTGATACGCTCTTAATATTGCTTCTTTCAGATAAATAGCCCTGCTGGTACACGCCTGCTGTCAGTAAGCTGACAACGATGAGCACAGCTGAAAAGAGACGAAGGTGCTGGCGTTTTTCCGCATGAATCACAAGGAAAAACAAGCTGATCACAAGCAGTCCTATGCCTGTAAATACAACAACATCCATATTTCCCTTTGCTCGTTCTGATAAGATGACTGCGAGAAGAAACACGATCCAAGCGCCTAAGACCGCACGCTTTTTCCACTTCCACTCGATTTGCGAGAAATGCTTGATGGTGATGGCTACGACCGCTCCAACTGTAAAGGCAAGAATGTATTCAAACCTGTACTGCGGTGCTGAAAAACCATTAAACACGCTCGCCATCTTTGGACTGTAGTGAAAAACAATGAGCAGAAGGCTGATTGATGTAAACATGAAAAACCACCTGTTCCGGTAAAGCGGAACGAGGAACATACAAATGAGAAAGATCACAGGTAATAAATACACTCTGCTTGTAAACAGCAGATGATCATGCAGCTCGAACCAAGGAATGGCCTGTTCATAAGGAGGTCTTATATTATTAAGAAATCCATAGACAGACGGGACAAAAAAGGCAGCACTGATTCCAAAGGATAACAGCGTAGAGACCGCCAGCGTCCAGAACACCTTCCACCCATGCTCCTCACTTCGCAGCTTGATAATATACCTAAAGACAAGATAGATCGCTAAAAAGATAAAATGAATATAAGCAAAGTAAAAATTGTTGATGAGCATCAGGCTGCAACTCGCAATAAACCAAGCCGGTTTACCTGTTTTGAAAATCCGTTCAACACCAAGTACAAGCAGCGGGAGCCACATCATACTGTCGGTGAAAAACTCCCAAAACGTTTGATGCCGAAAATACACAATAGACAATCCGTAGATTGCGGCTCCTGTTAATGCGCTCAGCCTATGCTGAACCATTGAAAGAAGCACACGGTAAGCGATGAAAAGAATAAGCGTCAGCTTGATCACACTCAGCCAAATGACGGCATTTGCCCAGAAATGAATGTCCGTTGACTGGATGAGATGGAGCGCATTCATCAGCCAGACGACAGCGACTGTGACCATAAAGACAGTCGACGTTGTGAAATAATAACCTAATTGCGTATATGTACCGCCGCCCAGCCCGAATTGATAGGAATAAAAGAAGTTCCCTTTGACGTATTCATCGTAAAGCAGCTTTTTAAAAGGGAGCATTTGCGAGATCCCGTCTCCATCTCCTGTCATGTACCGCCCTTGCGTATATTCATATAAGAAAAAAGAGTGGCCTAATAAAGCGAGAATGAGGCACATTCCAATGATTATCCATCTACGTTTCATCATCTAAATCCTTTCCACAAAAGATCCACTGTTCTTTGAAACAAAACAACCCAGCAAGCGATTCGTGCTTGCCGGTTATTTGACTCCACGTTATTTAAATAACTGTGTTAACACTCGGTCTTGTTCCTTTGAGCTTGTCTCTTGTTCCATCACATTTGATTCCTGGATTAAATAATGCGGCCTCTTTTTCGTTTCATAATAGATACGGCCAATATATTCTCCAATCACACCTAGACTCAAAAGCTGGACACCTCCGAGGAACAGCACAGCCGATATTAAAGTAAAATAACCCGGCACCATAATGCCCGTTCTGACGATTTGAATAAAGGTGGCTACGATGTAAATCAATGAGAGAAATAAGATCAGTATGCCAGTATAAAAACAAATTCGCAGCGGGCGATTGTTAAAAGAAATGACGCCATCTATGCCATAGTTAAATAATTTCTTCAGTGACCATTTTGTATCACCATGCTGTCTTTCTACATTTTCATAATAGATGACCTTTTCTTCAAACCCAATCCAGCAAAAAAGCCCTTTCGAAAAACGATTTCCCTCTTTCAGCTGAAGCAATGCATCGATGGCTTGGCGTGAAATTAAACGGAAATCCCCGACGCCATCACGCAAGTCCACTTCTACTACCTTGTTCATCACCTTATAGTACATGGATGACAGGTAAGAGCGCAGCTTGCTGTCACCTTTGCGATTCCGTTTGGCAATGACTTGATGATATCCTTCTTCATACCCTCTGACAAAGTCCTGAATTAAATACGTCGGGTGCTGCAGATCGGCGTCCATAATAATCGCAGCTGCTCCTTTTGCATGTTCAAGACCTGCCAAAATAGCGGCTTCCTTTCCAAAGTTACGCGAAAAGGAAATATATTTAACCTTTGCACTTTTGCGAGAGAGCTCTCTCATGTATTGAAGCGTGTTGTCTTTGCTTCCATCATTCACAAAGATGATTTCAAAGTCATAATGAAAATCGCGAAACTCTTCCTCGAGTGCCTCAAAGATTCGTCTGATGTTTTCACCTTCATTGTAAGAAGGAATTATAACAGAGAGCAGTTCCCGTTCCATATCGCACCTTCTCTTCACTTTTTTCACATAGTCTGATATGTTCATTATTCCTTTTTTGTCAGAAAACGAAACCCTTTTTTATTATCCATAAATTACATGTCTCTTCAATCGTTTCATTATATCAGAGTTTTATTTCCAGTGATTTTCAGCAGGATGAATTTAATGTAATTTTAAGTTTAATCATTGTAAAAAGCCTGTAATTTCGATCACAGACTGGGTATTGTTTCATAAAGTTATTTGTTCGTTTGTATATTTTCCTTATGATTGAAAAAGATGAATGGAAGTAAAAGGGCAACCTTTTAATGAAGCAGCCCTCGATTGTTTTGTTGCAGATGCTCGTTTGCCTTTGATTGTTTATTTTGAAATAAATGCAGCTGCGCACCGTAGCTCTCGATCCACTCTTGGACAATTCGTTCTGTTGTTTCCTGTCCTTTATACTTGCGGCCAGCCTTTGCATAAGTCGTTTCAAAATCACTCCAAAGCAGCTCTACCCATGTACGTGCTTCGTCATATGTCAGCATATTGTTTTTTTCCATGAGTTGTTCTGTTAGTCGCTCAAAGTATTGTTCCATGCTTGTTCCTCCTTCATCTAGCAGAAAGTGCCTTTTTAAAAAAACTTCTTTTTTCATATACTACCCTTACGTCTTCAAAAGACGCAAATGATTTGTATTGTTTGGAGGGAATCGATATGCGTAATAAAGCAAAAGGCTTTCCAAATCAGGTAAATCACAAGTTTGAAGGCGAACCAGGCGCTACAGATGCTTATGCGTCTAAACGGCCGAATGGTGAAACGAATACACGTCCACAGGAACGTATGAGGGCATCAGGGAAACGCTAATTTTTCCAAAGGGAGTGCTTGAGATATGAGTTCAAATGGGAAATCGTATATGGCAGACTTTGTTCAATTAAGGACAACCGCTTACCCTCAACCATGGGCAAATGCAAAGCATTCTGCCTCTCAGGTCAACGGAGAAACGCAGCAAACGCAGCACGACATCGTACTTCAGAACAACGTCCGTAAACAGCGTTCTAAGTAAAGAAAAGGACTGATCACTTGGGATCAGTCCTTTTGCGTCAGCATTGAAATCGGCAGGGCATCTTCTTTATTTGGAGCCGATACTCTGTATCCCCACGCAAAAACGCCATTTAGATATTCCACATAAAACTCTTCTTCTGTGTCTTTGATTTGATAAGTCGTTTTCGTTTGAATCAAGGCTGGATCTAATAAATAGGCTTTCGCCATATCGATTTTCCGTTCTAAAACTGCGTATTCATTCACAATGCCAAGCTGCTCAGCCTTTCGTGCTTTTTCAGAAAGGGCGGCAATTTCCTGCTTCAATTCGTATTCTGTCATCTCACTATAGCGTTTTTCCATCTGTCATTCCCCTTTGTCTAAAACGTGATCAATTGTATCGAGATCAAAGCCTTTTCTGAATAAAAATTGCTTCACTTTCATCTTCTTTTCAAATGATCCGTCATATCCTACCTTGCGTTTTGCCTTCTCCAGCATATAAAGGAGGGCTTCTTCTTCCTTTTCCTCTTCTTGTCCATCATAGGCTTCTTGAAGGGCTTTATCAATGATCTCAAACGAAAATCCCTTTCGCTGCAGCTGCAGCTTGATGCGCTGCTCGATCTCTTTTGCAGAACGATTTTTTTCTTTTTTGACAAGCTTGAGAACCTGCTTTACAGCTTCCTCCAGCTGTAAGTCATCAGGGTATTGCGATAGCGCCTGTTCAATCGTTTCATCGTCTATCCCCTTGAGCTTCAATTCTTTTTTTAGGACGGACGGTCCTTTGCTGTTCGTTTTCCGGTGGGTGCTGACATAGGCTTCTGCAAATTCAAGATCATTTACATACTTATAATGCTTCAATTTGTGTATAATTTCACTAATAGCAGGTGCAGGGATTTCTTTTTTCGTTAAATAATCGGTGACTTCTTTCACTGATCTCATGCGGTAGGATAAATAATCAACGGCCTGCTGAAATCCTTTTTTCACCGAATCACCGAATTGAATTTCAATGATATCTGCTTCGTCCAGCTCTTTTCCTTTTTTCAAATCATGCTGGACGAGCACATCTAAATCAACGCTAAAGGCGTACTTTTCATCAAGAAAGATGTTGACCCGCTCGGTATTGTTTTTCTGAGCAGAAATTTTTGTAATATAGGGCATCCTGTGATCACTCCTTTTCCAAAACAGTCAGGATGTTTCTTCTGATTCAAAATCGTGAAAGATATAGGTATGTATATGAGAGGAGAGATGTCAATTGAATATCGCCATTACCGGAGGAACCGGTTTTATCGGCCAGCATGTCACAAAAGTGCTCGCTGCTGAGGGACATCATTTATATATTTTAACAAGAAATCCAAAGGAATCCGAACAAAATCATTTACATTATGTGCAGTGGCTGACTGAAGGTGCTGCGCCTGAGCATGAATTGCCTGCCATCGATGTATGGATTAACCTTGCTGGAAAATCTATTTTTACACGCTGGACAGACAAGGCAAAAGAAGGCATCCTCTCCAGCCGTCTCAAATCAACACAAGAGGTAAGACGTATTATAGAGGTGCAGGAATCAAAACCATCTGTGCTGATTCAAGCAAGTGCTGTCGGAATTTATGGCACATCTCAAACAGGAGATTTTACGGAGGAATCACCTCCTGCAGATACTGATTTCTTAAGTCATACATCAAAGCTTTGGGAGGCTGAGGGGCAAAAGATTGAAGCCCTCGGCATTCGTACGGTCTACACCCGCTTTGGCGTCGTGTTAGGCGAAAAAGGGACATTGCCACTGATGGCACTGCCATATAAGCTGTTTGCCGGCGGAACCATGGGCTCTGGCACACAATGGGTTTCATGGGTACATGTCGAGGATGTGGCACACCTCATTCAATATGCCATTCAAAACGACGACATTTCAGGACCACTTAATGTCACGTCTCCGAATCCTGTTCAAATGAAGCAGCTCGGACAAACCATCGCCTCTGTCCTTCACCGTCCTCATTGGCTGAAGGTCCCATCTTTTGCGATGAAAACGGTACTTGGCGAAATGTCATTACTTGTTTTAGAAGGCCAGCGTGCTCTTCCGAAAAAGGCACTGCTTTCTTCTTATGACTTTTTGCATCCTGAACTAAAAGAAGCGATTTTGCATTCTAAGGAATAAATGTTGTCAAAAACACCCATCCTATTAGAAATGATATGAGGGGGCGATTTTGATGAAGAAAAAAGAACACCAGCCAACTTCGAAGTTGAAGAAAACCCAGGAAGTCCTGTATCAGCAGGAATTCAAAAAAGCGGAAAGAGCAGCAGAAAAAAGAAACAAATAAGACGGATATTCCCCTCCAACAAGCACATAACTAAAGTGATCTTGTAAAGGAGGGAAAGGCTTTGAAAAAAGACCAACACAAAAAATCCAACCACGAGCTCGCAGCACAAGAGACGGATGGCGAATATGTTGAATTTTCCAAAGAACTTGCAGATCCGAATGACTTAAAAGCAATGGCACGTATGAAAGCGGCCGATCAGCGCGCCAAAAAACAATAAGTAAAAAAGCAGACCTTATTCAGCGGTCTGCTTTTCTTTTATTTGATTTCAGTAAGAAGACTTGATGCTTTCTGGCGTGATTTTTCCTCTGGCACCTCTTCTGGATAACCTATATGAAGGATCGCAGCAAACCGTTCGTTTTCCTTTAATCCCATTTCTTGTTGAAAGCCTTTGTCGTATAAAATACGTCCGCTCTTCCATACCATACCGATCCCTTGATCCCACGCAAGCAGCTGAAGATTTTGAATAAGTGCGCTGACAGCGGCAAAATCATCATTTCTCACCACAGGGTTCTCGTCTTCTTTTAGCACGACAAGTAAAAGTGCTGGAACCTTAGAAAAGTATTCTCTGTATTGATTAATTTTTTCTTCTTTTGCATCTGGGTTGATGCGCTGAAAGAAAGCAATAAAGCGCTCTACAAAAGTCGCTTTCGCTTCATCCGTCACCGCATATAAAAAGCGCCACGGCTCCGTGATTTTATGGTTCGGTGCATAGACCGCATCCTCTAATAGCGGCTGAAGCTGCTCAATCGTCACCGGTATGTCTTTGAATTTTCGAATCGATCGTCTATATCTGACAGCGTCTCGAACCGTTAACGCTTCTGTTTGTTGTTTCGTTTCTGGCATATATGTCATCCTTTCAATCAACTTAATTGAAATTGATTCTCATTCACATTATAAACGTCATCTCGTGCAGTTGCAAATCAAGTATCCCTCCTCCCCGTCTAAATAGTTGTTTGACTTTTTCAAGTAATGTTACAATCATATTACGTTTTAAACAAATTTTGAGAAAAAAGCCAAGATGATGAAATGATTTTCAAGTATTCCCATTTTGTCTGATCTGGTTTTTTTGTCAAAAGGCTTTCAACCATGATTGGAAGGGAGGCTTCTGGATGGAATGAAAATCAATATTGGACAAATCATTAAACTCTACCGTTATAAACAAAATATGACCCAATCTGAATTGGCAGAAGGAATTTGTTCTGTCTCTCATTTAAGTAAAATTGAAAATGGCTCAAAGGAGGCCAATCAAGATACGATCAATTTGCTGCTTGAACGGCTTGGCATCAGCCAAGAAAAGCTGTCACAAAAGGCGCGTCATCTGCTGTCACTTTTGGATGAGTTTCAAATGAATATGTATTTCTATGCTCTCGATCAGGCTGAACAAAATGCAGAAATGATCATTCAGCACGAGGAGCAGTTCTTTTCGCTCGATTTAGGAATTCAGTACCATTTGTCTTTATTTCAATTTTATTTATTAACGGACAAACAGCCGCTTGCCTTAAAAACACACCGCGTGCTCAAAAAATTCGAAAAAACCTTTATTGAAACGGAAAAAGAAATTTTTGAATATCTTGACGGCATTCATCAAATTAAAATTGGTCAGCTTGAAGATGGGCTCAAAAAGCTTGAAAGCTGCTTTTCCTACGCTTCAGTCGAACAAAGTGATTTGTATTATCACTATGCAAAAGCCCTTGGAAACATGGGACAGCTGGGTGATGCGCTTGAAGCGACACATCAAGCGATGGATTTATATAGACAAAAGAACAATTTCAAGCGGATTATTCACTGTACACTCATTCACGGCGTGATCTCACTTGAACTAAAAGCCTATCAAACTGCGAAGAAATATATAAAGGAAGTGATTTTGCACACGTCCCTTCATCCTGATGCCTATATTAAAATGTCCGCTTATTTTTATTACGGGGTGCTCTTAAAACGTGAAGGTGATTTCTCTTCAGCTGTGCCTTATTTACTAGATTCACTCAATTACTTTAATCAAGAACAGATAGAAGATCGTTACTGTGAAACGCTATATGAAATTGCGACACTATACGCTGAATATGACCGCAAAAAAGCACTTCCCTACATACACGAGCTGTTAAAACAGCCTCGTATTCAGCCAAACTGTTTATATATGATCAAAATCTATAAATTGATGATTGAGGAAAACCCTCTTGATTTGAAAACCTATTTGGTCGAAGCAGCCCTTCCTTACTTTGAACACAATGAGCTGCACAGTGAATATTTGTTTGCTCTTAGGACCTTACTTACCTATGCAGGTGCTGAGCTTGATGAGCAGGCCTATAAGTCCTACACAAAAAAATTGCTCGATCATTTAACAGTATATCTTCCCTATTACAAAAAAGCATGACCTTCTGCCGATCGAAGGTCATGCTTTTTCTATTTATTAAATGGTCTCTTGTTGATCTGTGTCATGATGGTTCACCCGTTTGACAGAATGAATATACCGTCTTTTTGCAAAGAAATCGTACGCATGCTGTCCAAAGCCAAGCCAGATGCTGAGCACGATGAATGGGACCGTTCCCCATAATGCAGGGATATGGCAGGCCATACGCAGCCAAGTATAAATCCCTGAATTCTTTTGATTTTTGGCTAGGGAAATAGACACAATTCGTTTTTCCGCCTTCTCTTCACTGATTTTATTCAGCCTGAGCAGCTGCGAGTGTCTAAAGGATTCAAAGTGAATCCGATTTTTCCAATCGAGTGATCTTAACACATCAATCGTTTTTGCACATGCAGGGCTTTGTCCGTCATAAAACACAAGCAGCCTCAGTGATTTAATGGAACGCTGTTCTCTTTTTTTCGATTCAGCGAGCTTCTTTTTTTCTTGATCGAGATAAATGATTTTTTTCATAAATTGATCGCCTGTCCTTTTCCGTCATTTTTTTAGTTCGTTCAAAGGAGATTACAACTAGATTACTATAGTTGCTGGGCCTCTTGTATTGGGAAAAAGCCAACCGTTGTGCGTTATATGAGCCTTTGGATAAGGGCAAAATCATTGATTTCATGGCATATATGAGGTTTTTCAACTAAAAGTGGTTGGGAAAATCGTGGTGCTTTGCGGTTTTCTGCGGTATTTGATAGAATTCTGCGGTTTTCTACATCTTTATGCGGTGGTTTTGTAGGTAAAACGCAAAAACAAGATAAAAAAAGACTACTTCCCATTGCGGCGAAGTAGTCTTTTGGTTTATATTTTTGCCAAAACTTCTACTATTTCTTTCTCAATATCTTTCCATAAGTAGCGGTCTGTCGTATAGTGATGTGCGGCTTCTTTCGCAAATACTTGAAAAGCTTCTTCATAATCAGGTGCATCTTTGTCCGGTTTTTTCTCGTCGACAAAGCGCTGCGCCTCTGCTGAGCGAGGTCCCCATTTGCCCACTTCATTCCCGTCCTGATCAATGATGACGATAATCGGAATCGATCTTGCGGTCCCGTTCGTTAAATACTGATCCATCAGGTCTAGATGCTCATCCCGAATGAAATAGCGCGCATCAATGAGTGCTTCATTTGCAATACGCATGAAAATTGGAACATTGACCATCGCATCTCCGCACCAGTCCGCTGTGATGACAAGAGCTCTGAGCTTTTTCTTTTGCAGCTTTTGAAGCAGCTCTTTTTCTTTTTGATGAATTGCATACTGGTTGTACACCGTGAGCAGATTTTCCCGGTTTTTCTCCATGTTGTGTACATATGTACGTTCAGCTAATCCCTTTGTAAACCATTCATTTAATGTCATATGAACATCCCCCTTACCCTTCAACTTTACCACTTTTGCTATTCTTTTGTCTAAAAAAACCTTCACCTAGTGAAAGGTAAAGGTCTTTTGGTTTATGGACGGCGCTTTCGATTTGGGTCCATCCCGATCAGCTTGGTGACAAGTACCATTGTGACAGGCAGTGACGTATTCTTTTTATACGCTAAATATTTCCCGCGCCATTCAGGCTTATATTTCTGTTTAAATGACCGTAAACCGCTGAAGCTGTACATGTATCTGACATTGTTGAAAATAACACTGGCCAAACGCTCCGTGAGAAAGGACTGATGGAACGTCCCCACATTCGATAAAGGTGCCATTCCCATGTTAAACGATTTGTAGCCTCTTTCTTTCGCCCATTGAAACAGGTGGATAAACAGCGCATCCATCATCCCGTTCGGTGCATCATGCATATGACGCATTAAATCGATGGAAATCTCCCCTTCTTGATACATCGGCATCAATGATACAAAGGAAATGATCTGCCCTTGCTCATCCTTTAGAATTGCAATCGGTGCTTTTTGAAGATAGTCTTCTTGAAAATAACCGAGCGAAAATCCTTTTTCTTTTTTCTTTCCGAGCCAGCTGTCAGAGATCTGCTTTAAGGTTGAGATCAACTCATTTGAAAAGGGAGGTTCCAGCATTTCAAAGGTGTAGCCTGCTCGTTCAAATTTATTCGCCACAGCTCGTAAATTTGATTTTTTCTTACCTGACAGAGTAAACGTTTCTAAATCGACCATGGCTTCTTCCCCAAGCTTAAAGAAGTGAAAGCCTAAGTCATGATAAAGAGCCATCCCTTCTCGTTCTACTTGATAAAAAGCGACGCGGTAGCCGGCTTTTTCTGTCTCCTGTAAAAACTCTTCAAGTACAAGCGGATAAGACGCCTCACGTCCAGATGGATCTCCGAGCACAATGACGCAGCGGCCAATTCGCCCAAACTGAAGCATTGCTTCTCCATCACTTGAGAAAAATAGTTTTTTGTCGCCTAAAAAGCCAAGATGACTGAGGGCATTTCCGCCCTTTTCTTCTAAAAACGTTTTTAGTTTTTCCTCATCTGCTTTTTCTCCAATCGGAAATGCTTTCTTATTAAAGATCAATTTACTAATGAAGAAGAAAAGCGGTACGCCGATGAGAGCGATCATGCTTGTCATCGTGATATGCCGTTCATTATGCACCAAGTAATCCTTACTCAAGAAATGCCCAATTTTTGTCCAAATAAAGTTGCCAATAACATTATAGTTAAAGAGCACGAATAAATAACCAGCGGCAGCCGCCACAAACTGATACAAGGAATAAGGTGCCTGCTGCTTTACAAATTGATTTCGAAGAGAGAAAAACACAGCCATGATGACTGGCAAAATAAAAATCAGACTGAGGTTAAACCCCTTTAACAAAGTAAACACAAAACCGCCTGCTAAAGAGATCATTGTCAGCACGTACGATCTTTTCGTTCTTTTATACACTTCAATGGACAAAATCATCAGAATGATTCCGAACATTAAAGAAAGACCATTAAATCCTGATAACAGAAAGCGCGGAATGCTGGTAATCACACCTAATCGATCGACTGGAAGCACAACAGATGCCATGATAAGCAAGCCGCTTCCAAAGGTTAAAATCGATAAAGATCCGTACAATAAACGGATTAATAAAGCACGGTGCAAAACAATTAAAACGTTCGTCGTTTCAATGGCAGGTGCCATTTTCGGATTGCCTTCAAGACGTCTAAGCGTCGTTCCCGTTAAATCGTAAGCAGCTAGACAAAGCCCTAAGATAAACGGGAAAATCGAGTACACGAAGCGGTACAAGACGAGCGCCGTCAGCACCATCTCTTTATCAAAACCAATGTATTGCATGCTCAGTAAAAAGATAAGGTCAAACGAACCAAATCCGCCCGGAACCATACTGATTAAACCGCCGATTGACGCAATCGCAAATACACCTAAGACTATTCGGACATCGACATTCATCCCCATAGAGACGACAGCCATGTACATGACAAGTCCAGCTGCCAGCCATTCTAAAAACGATGCACCGATATAAGCGTAAATTGGATGCTTTAGTCCATTTTCACCGCTCTCGATCGAGCTTTTTCGAATGGATGCCATGACGATATAAATCGGTACAATACAGGCAAAGATAATGACAAATGCCCATAGCCACGGCTCCTGGCTGATAATACTTTCAACAGGAAGCACCCTGACCAAGATCAAATCACTGAAAATAGATAAGCCCAAAAGGACAGAGGAAGTCAAAAGGGCAATGCCTTTCAGCAATTTTTTCGTATCTGTTATGTACTCCTTATAGAGAAGCGTTCTAAGCCCTGCTCCTGATAGACCGCCAAATCCAAGAACACTGTTAAAGGAGTTCGCAATCCATGAAATGCGTATCGTTTTCCAGCCGCTGATGGGCATATCAAGGCTTTTTCGTAAAATAAAATCATATAAGGACATCGATAAAACCGCGACAAGTCCAAGAAAGACAAGAATAAACAAGTCCATTCGGTTCAAGCTGTCAATAATATAAAACGTCTTTTTAATGGAAAGTCCGCTCAGCTCCTGCTTCGCGACAAAAATCAAGACAAGGATAATGACGATCGGAAAAAGCATTTTTAAGATCGTCATACCCGTTTTTTTGTTCCACATGTTTTTCCCAACTTTCTAGGTTGCTTCATTATTTCAACTGAACATTATTATACAACAAATACCACTTGATTCATGCAGTTTAACATTCAAAAGCTTGACGAACCTTTCAATTAGAAGTAAAAATCAGTAATATAAAGAAAAAGAGCCGCTTAAAGGAAGTGAACAAGCGTGGAATATAATATTCATGACACCACCGTATTAAAAGAAGAGATTCTATCTCCAGAAGAAAAAAAGACATGGGTTCTTTATATGAAAGTACTCACAGCTGCAGGTCTTGGAGATGTTTCTGAATGGATGAAGCTTGATATGAGTATGCCTCAAATGAAGGTGCTCATGCTGCTCAATAACCATGGCTCTCCCGAAATCGCTGAAAAAATGGGCGCTTCTTTGTCCAATATGACAGGTCTGCTTGACCGGTTAGAACAGTCTAACTTTGTCGTTCGAAAGCACTCTGAGCGTGACCGGAGAATCATTGTCGTAGAACTGACAGAGGAAGCGAAAAATATTTTCAGAAGTATTTATCAAAAAGGACACGAAAAAATCAAAAATTCCCTGCAGCGGCTCAATGACGAGGAAAAAGAAAAAGTCAATGAAGGCCTTGCTATCTTAGAAAAAGCACTGCGTCCTGAACGCGGCTAAACATGAAAAGGGAAAAAGACGGTCACTTGAGGTCCGTCTTTTTTGTTTCTTCTACTTGTCGATCTGGGGTGAAAAGATTTTTACGAATCACTTCCCTATCATCCCATAAAAGATAGGCTAAGCCAATGATGAGGAAAAAAATGCTGATCCACGTACCGCCAGGAATCAGCTGTTCAAGTTCCTCAATCGTTCTTTCTGAGCCTAAGCTGTTACTATAGCGTATCTCAAAAAGAACATATTTCGCTATATAAAACAATGCCGCCATACAGATAAACATGGCACCGACAATTCTTCTTCCAGACATGCGTTTACTCCTTTAATTCCACTGATTTCTTTTGATTAATTCCGTAATATGAGCAAGGTGATGCTTTGAATGCCAGACGTACATTCCTGCTGCATCATATAAGGACACCGTTTGTTGATCGGCAGGGTGATAATAAGAAGCGTTGAAGTCCTCCTCTGACATTCCCCGCAGTAAAGTGACCCACCTGCGATGCAGACTGCTGATCAAAGGCAGGGATAAACTGATGGGCGCCTTGCTGTCAGGAAGTGAGGCAAATCCCTCCTGATCATATGGACGTATGTCCGGTGTATCTTCTGTGAGAGCAAGCTTGAATCGTAAGTATGCATTTAGATGGCTGTCTGCTACGTGGTGAATGAGCTGACGAACAGTCCATCCTCCCGGGCGATAAGGTGTATCAAGCTGAGCATCTGTCAGCGGTGCAGTCACCGCTTCATACTCTTTTGGGATTGCAGCCAGCTGTTCAATCCATGCTTCAAGCTGTGCTTTCGTTTTTGTTTCAACCGGTTCATATAAGCCAATCGGATATTGTAATGACGTCATACGCTTTCTCCTCTCTCAAATCCTTCAAGCACAAATTTTCCAATCATCTTTCCTTGCTCAAGCGTTTGATGTGCCTGCTTCAAGTTAGCAGCATTGATCGGACTGAGAACCTTTGTTAAGGTATGCGTTATTTTTCCCTGCTCAAATAACTCACCCGCCTCTGTCAAAAGCTCATGCTGTTTGATCATGTCCGCTGTTTCATACATAGGGCGTGTGAACATGAATTCCCATACAAATGCCGCACTTTTATTTTTGAGTAATTGAATGTCTAGGTTGTGTTCGTTTTCGACAATGGTACAGATCGTGCCTTGCGGTTTTATCGCTTCTGCCATGCCTTTGAAATGTCCATCTGTATCATTTAAGCATAAAATAAAATCCACTTCGCCGATTCCTTTTTCCTCGAGCTGCGCTAAAAGCGGCTGGTGATGATCAATGATATGATCGGCACCTAATGACAGACACCACTCTTTTGTTTCTGGTCTTGATGCGGTAGCGATCACGTTTGCCTTCGCTAATTTGGCTAGTTGAATGGCGATAGACCCAACACCGCCTGCACCACCAATGATCAGCAAGGTTGAACCTTCAGCATTCCGCTTCATATGCATCCGGTCAAATAAAGCCTCATAAGCGGTAATTGTTGTAAGGGGCATCGCGGCTGCTTCTGCAAAGGACAGATTGGCAGGCTTTTTCGCCACAATACGTTCATCCACAAGCTGATATTCACTATTCGACCCTTGACGCGTAATATCTCCCGCATAGTATACGTGATCACCTGGCTGAAACAATGTACACGCTTCGCCCACTTCAACAACCGTACCGCTTGCATCGAAGCCAAGAATTTTCAGTTTTTCTCCCTTCTGATCCTTCGGTGATCTCACCTTTGTATCAACTGGATTCACTGACACAGCCTCTATCTTCACGAGTACATCCCTTCCAGACGCCTTAGGCTTTTCAACCTCCTGATCCATCAGGCTTTGCTCATGCTCAATCGGCAAATACTCCAATAGTCCAACTGCTTTCACTCGCTCGCACTCCCTTTCCATTCTTTCTTTCCACATTTTATCATAATTTTCTGATGTTTATGGCTGGATCAACCGAGTGATGGCACATTTATGACCTTTTCAGGGCCTTTCGCTCCCTCGCCATGTATGAAGGACGTGCTTTTTGCAAAGAAGGAACATAAGTGAACCAGCTGTTGGATTTAAAAAATAGCTGAACGTAGTAAAACTGGACGTGCTGTAGAAAAACGATGATCAATAGAAAAAGAGTGAATGAGAGTGTAGATAGATCCGCACTTCCTTGTATCCATTCATTGATCAATACAATGACAAAACTGAGGATGAGGAGCTGTTCAACTCTTTGCACGAGCTGGCTAAAGAGCTGCCCGCGTTTTGATAAATCACCAGACTGGTGCTTTCTAATCTTTCTCGATTTGTAGAACCAAATGATACTTTCTGTTATGTTATGAATCATAAAAAGAGCGATGAGGACGATCAATAAAGGTGATGGGGTATAAAGGACTTGTGCAACGAACGGAAACACTAAAAAATAACAGGCAATCAATGCGTGTCTGACTGATAAGAGAAATAGGTCTTTTTCTATAGATGTTTTCATCTGTTTCACCTCCATATGTACTACGTTTTAATTGCCAAAATGTTCCCCTTCGCTATCAAAAAAAGGATGCCCCAAGAAGGCATCCTTTTCATGAATAAAGCTTAAAAAGCAGCGCTTAGTACGACAGGACCTTGTGGGAGCTTGTTATCCTTTTTTGGTTCAAGGGTCACAGCCACGGTATCCCATGATTCGCTTGCTTCTTTTTCAGATAACGCATAGGTGACGGTTCCTTCCCCTTTGTTATCTGTTTTAAAGGCACCGGCTGGAACCGGCTGATCTCCTTTAATGAGCCACACTTGATAAACAGCAGATGAATCAAGCTGACCCTTTAAGCCGTCTGCACTCACCACAAGTTCTTTTTTGCCGTTATGCTCTATCACTGAAAAAGCACCCGTCGTTTTTGGTGATGCGGCCGATGCCAGTGATTTTGTGGCAACAACCCTGACAGGTTCTTCCGCCTGTTCTTTTCCATTCGATAAGAAATACACATTTCCAGCTGCTGATATGAGAAGCAGTGCCGCAACGAGCGGTAAGAGCCACTGGTTTCGTTTCTTTTGCAGCGGTTTAATTTCGTTTGGCTCAGGTGCAGCCTTGAGCTCTTTTTTATGGCTATTCTTTTCTTCGACTGTCTCCTCTTCAAACACCTGGGATAAAATACGGTCTTTCATCCCTGCCGGAGGTATTTGGTCTTCGGCTAGAAATGGAATGTCAGACATGAGCGATGTCAATTCTTCAAGCTCTTCTTTGCAAGCTGAGCAGTGCTTGATGTGCGCTTCAAATTGCGTTTTTTCTTCTCCTTGTAAATGCCCATTAAAATAATCAATTACTTGATGTTTACACTGATTCATGCCTCTTCCTCCTTTCCACCGCGCGACAGTTTCGATCGCAAATGCTTCAATGACAATCGAACCCTTCCCTTTACCGTACCAATAGGGATGCCCAGCTTTTCGGCGATGCTCTTTTGTGTCATCCCTTTAAAATAAACATCTTCTATAATGGTTTGCTGTTCTTTTGACAATGTAGATACTGCTTCACGTATGTTCTGTTTTTCCTCGTTCCATTCCACTTCTTTTGATACATCTTCTTGATGATCAGCTAAATATTCAATATGCTCATCTTCCAAAGCCGTTTCATTCCGATGCTTTCTTAAAAGGTCAATGGCCGTGTTGCGTGACATCATGAATAACCACGAGGAGAATTTCCCTTTATCGGTATGATATTCTCCTATGCCGCGCCAGAGCTTGATGAAGACCTCTTGAAGTACTTCCTCCGCGAGCTCACGGTTGCCAGTCATTTTATAAATAAACGAATATAATACACGTTCATAACGATCGTACAGCACTTCAAGCGAGGGCTTGTGACGATCATATTTGATCTTGTGATACAGCTCAAAATCTTGCAATGTGTCCATGGTCATCTCCTTCCTTTTTCATGAGAAAGAGCATGCGCATCCATCATGAAATCCTTCACGTATTGCTTATCACTCGATTTGCTGAAATAAGCCTACCTTGTACTTTACTCTTTTTTCAAGGAGAAAAAAAGAGCGCTGAAATAGGAAGTGTGCTCCTCATGAGAATGTACTTACTTTACGACATAACAGACCATTTGGATCACCGAATCCATGTGTGACCACTCTCTGATCAGTTGATTTTAGTAAACTCTCATCTCCCTCTCAATTTAATTGAGGTAGAACGCATTCTTTCCACATGTCATAATAGGGTGTAAATTGGAGAAATTGGAGTGTCCGTATATGATGGTGACGATTGTTCTTTTTTTATTAGCAGGTTTAGCAGAAATTGGAGGCGGCTATTTGGTATGGCTTTGGCTGCGTGAAGCAAAACCTGTCAGCTTCGGGATCGCCGGCAGCCTCATCTTGGTTGCATATGGCGTCATTCCAACCTTCCAGCAGTTCCCGACTTTCGGACGGGTTTATGCTGCCTATGGCGGTGTTTTTGTCATTCTTGCTGTATTGTGGGGCTGGTGGGTCGATCGAAAAACACCTGATCTATATGACTGGATGGGGGCTTTGATCTGTTTGGCTGGAGTCAGTGTGATGTTATTTGCGCCTCGCAGTTAATTTCTCATTTTCTATACATCAAAAAGGGCTAAAATGATTTTTAGCCCTTTTTGAAATGTTACATTCTAAATTGTGTTTCGTATAAACGACGGTACAGACCATCTATTTTGAGTAATTCTTCATGTTTTCCCTGCTCTTTTACGCCTTCTTTTGTGAGAACGATAATGCGATCGGCATGCTGAATTGTCGCTAAACGATGCGCAATGATAAAGGTCGTTCGTCCTTCAGCCAGCTCTTCTAGTGATGCTTGAATAAAAGACTCTGTCTCGGTATCAAGCGAAGAGGTCGCCTCATCTAAAATGAAAATAGGCGGATTTTTCAAGAAAATACGTGCTATGGAGATACGCTGTTTTTGTCCTCCAGATAACATCATCCCGCGCTCACCAATGACCGTATCAAGTCCTTTTGGCAGACTATTGACTAAGTCCATTAGCTGAGCCTTCTCTACTACTTGCCAAATCTCTTCTTCAGATGCATTCAGTTTTCCGTATTGGATGTTTTCACGTATTGTTCCATGAAATAAATAAATCTCCTGCTGCACGACACCAATTTGTGCGCGCAGCGATGCAAGTGTCATCTTTCGCGTGTCTATGCCATCAATTGTAATACTCCCCTCCTGCCATTCATAAAACCGGGGAAGCAGATTACAAAGCGTCGATTTTCCAGCACCAGATGGACCGACAATGGCAATTTTCTCTCCTTGTTTGACCTCAAGATTGATGTCATGCAGCACAGGTTTGTTTGATTCATATTGAAAAGAGACATGCTCAAAAATGATATTCCCTTTTAACTGATGGACTTCGATTGCATCCTCATCATCCTTTTCATCTGGTGTTTGATCGATCAGTGATGCGAATCGTTTAAAGCCTGCTGCACCTTTTGGATACATTTCAATGACTGCATTGATTTGTTGAATGGGTCCTAAGAAAATACCTGTTAATAGCACGAATGAAACAAATTCCCCATATGTCATATTTTTTTGCAGCACAAACCATGCACCGCACACCAGTCCAAATACGGTGACATTTTTAATGAGTAAATGACTCACTGCTGTATGCAGTGCCATCATTTGATACGTTGTCAGTTTTGTTTTTCTAAACTGCTCGTTATGCTCGATAAAACGATCCATTTCATGTGACTCATTCCCGAAGGCTTTCACCACACGAATGCCGCTAATATTGTTTTCCACTCGTGAATGGAATTGTCCAATGCTTGAAAACATTTTATCAAAAGCAGCAGACATTTTTTTCGTAAAGTAGACTGATAATCCGATCAGGAATGGAACGACAATAAATGTGAGAACCGCAAGCTGCCAGTTAATCGATAGCATCAAACCAAACGCGCCCGTTAATGTCATGATGGCGATAAATAAATCCTCTGGGCCGTGATGTGCCATCTCTCCAATATCCATTAAATCATTGGTCATACGGGAAACGAGCTTTCCTGTTTTCTTTTGGTCAAAGAAACGGAAGGACATTCTTTGTACATGAGAGAATAGTTGATTCCGCATATCGGTCTCAATATTGATCCCCAACTTATGGCCAAAATAAGTCACAACGTAATGCATGGTGGAGCTGATGACATATAAAATGAGCAGCAAACTGCCCCAGAACCAAATGGCTTCCCAATTACCATTTGGCAGTAAATCGTCCATCACTTTACTGATGGCTAGTGGAAAGGATAGTTCGAGTAAGGCCGCCAGTACAGCACAGGAAAAATCTAATATAAATAGCCCCATATAGGGTTTGTAGTATGAAAAAAAGCGTTTAAACAATTGACAGACCTCCTAATGATGAGATAAATCTGTCAATAAATCAGCAAACTTTTCAGCTTGATTCATGACTGCAATGGGATCATAAGGCCAAAAGAATTCTGCATCCAGTTGATAGGTTTGCTCTTTTTTAACAGCTTTTAAACTCTTCCAGATGGAATTATTTTTATCAAATGTCCCGCCATTGGATTCATCAATGAAGATATAATCCCCTGCATATTTCGGAAGGGTTTCATAAGAGAGTACCTCATAGCCTGTCTTACTGTTTAAAATTGTATCTTCAACCTCTTTTGGCGGATTCACTTTCAATTGTTGATATAGCGCCTGTCCGCCTCGGTAAATTCCGTTCCCATACACATACACATCGTTTTTAAATGCGCCCATGATGGAAACTGTTTCATTCTCTTTTAATGCAGACTTTACTTTTTTTCGAGCTGCTTCAATGCGTTGATCAAAAGAGGCGAGAAACGCCTTACCTTCCTCTTCTTTGTTCAGCACCTTAGCCAAAGTTGTGATTTCCTCATGTGCGTCTTTGAATGAATTGTAAGGATATACGAGTGTTGGCGCTATTTTTTTATCCACATCATAGATTTTTTCGTCCTGTACTGCGGTGATAATTAGATCAGGCTTTAAGCTAAGTACTTTTTCAGCTGAACGCTCGTCACTAATATCCTCTATCCCTTTGATCTTGTCCTTCAGGTGTACATTCTTTAAATCTTGTGTTGTTGCACCTACAGGGTGAACATCCAATGCAATTGCACTGCCTAGATATCCATCTATGAGAATGCGTTTTGGGTTTGCTGGAATGTCGATTTTTCCTTTTACAGTCTCAATGGTTTTCATTTGCTGCTTTGTTTCTGCCGTTTTGGCTTGTTCTTTATTGCCACAGGCTGACAATACCAGCATGAAGATGACAGCACATATCCAATATGTTTTTTTCATATGAGTATTCCTCCTTCATTTTTCTAATACAAATGAGAATAGTTATCAATTACTAGTCTCATGTATTCTACCAACCTCATACGAAGTGGTCTATGGAGGATTCTCGCAACTTACATATGGACAATTGTTGGATCGGCTGCCACAGTCAATCGGGAGACAAAACGGTCAATCAAATGAAGAGCCCGCTCCCCTTCATCAAATCGAAAATCCTCTAGCTTTAATGGGTAGAAGGTTCCATTTTTCACAGCGGACAATTGACGAAGAACATCGCTTTCCTCCATTCGCTGATCCATTTGTTCATACCACCCATGTTCAACACCTACAATAAAAAACATGTGATCCGCCTCGTATTCTCTTAACCTTTCTAAAGGAATGACTGTATGTTGATTGGGGAGAAGAACTTCTTCTAGAATCATCTTCGGAGGCTTTAAGTCAAGCGTTTCGTAAAGATAGAAGGCGCCTCTAGCCTGATAGGACCATATATACACTTTGTCATGTCCTCTCATTTCATAAATGGCCGCTGTCTCTCCTTTTTCCCTAAAGGAAGATAGATCATTTCTTGCTTTTTCACTCAGATGTTCGAAGCGTTTCACCCATTCATCTGCCTCTTTCTCTCTTCCTAACAGACGACCTGTAGATAAGACCTCTTGTACAACATGACCACCGGCATATGGCAGAACAAGGAGAGGAGCAATCCGCTCCAACCGCTTGATCAACGCAGGCTTCGAATAAAAATAGTTAGGAATAATGATTAAATCTAGTTGAAGTGATGTGAATACGTCATCAGGTGTGTGTTCATCTATGACCAGCGCACCGGCCAGCTGATCTTTGAGTATATCTGAATGGTGAAAGGTTTCTTGGTCAATGCAGACAGGCCGAATGCCTAGCGCGGCCAATGACCCGACAAATTGAAAAGCAGCAATTCGCTCTGGTCTTCGATTATTTCGGAACTGACTAGGGGACCTTCCTGTCTTCTGCCTGAATATCCTGCTGAAATATAAACTGTCTGTATAGCCCACTTGCCGCGCAATCATTTGGATTTGATCATCTGCTTGCAAAAGACGTTTTTTTGCTTCATCTATTCGAATTTGTGCAAGATAGTCAGTCACACTCAGTCCCATACTTTGTTTGAAAAAGGTCGAAAAATAACTCTCATGAAAACCCATCTTATGGGCCAAGTCTTTTCTCGTTAGCTTTTTTTCATAATGCTGCGCCATATACTGCAAAATCATTTCAATAGAATAATGCACCTTCTCAGCGTATGGCTTGGATTGACGATGAAAAATGTGCATGATGTCCTCCAGCCTTTTCTCCTGTTCTCGGATGCACTGACTCACCTTCATTTGTTTGATGTAGGAAAAAAGCACGGCAGAGCCTTTGACCATTGCGCCATTATCCGGCAGATCATCATAACTCATCTTAAAAACCAATTCATTTTGCGCATCATTTGTCAGGATAAACTGATCAAATGTGATCGTATAAATCGCCACCTGCCCGCTTGATAAAGATTGGAGCATTACGTTTATACCTGAGCGGATCAACATACTGTCTTTTGCGTTTAGCTGATATTGCAATCCTTCCATTTCAATTCTCACAGATCCATCGCATGTCAAGAACATAGGGAAAGATGTCTGCCAGGAGACTGCTTGTTTGACAGAAAGAAAGCGCTCTCTACTTTCTTTTATACGCAGAATGGTATGAGTACGGATTGTCATTTTCTTCTTCTCCTTCCATATAAAAAAAGTGCTAAAATTTTAGCACTTCAATGGTTGACTGGATATTCATTACCGAGCTCCAGCTGTTTGTAATTCTTTGTTTTTCTCCTTAAAGCGTTCGTTATGAGAGGAAACGTATGCCACTTTTTCAGCTTCTGGTTCGATGTACAGCTTTGCGCTATTCAGTGCATTGACTCCATCAACAAACGTGCCGGCAATTAAGCGGACCTTGCTTTTATGTGTACACAAGTCGCCTACCGCATAGACGCCCGGTAAATTGGTTTCCATTTTTTCATTAACCTCGATCAGTCCCCACTCACCTTGCTTGAGGCCCCATTCTGATAGCACGCTTAAATCGCCTTTCATCCCGTGATTGACAATCACAGCATCTGTTTCAATTCGTTCTTTTTCACCTGTCTCTATGTTTTGAATAGTGACAGCAGCAATTTTGTCGCCTTGACCATGCAGCTCTGTTAGTTCATGCGGAGTTAAAATTCGTTTGCAAGTTGCCTTCATGTTGGCGACGTTTTTCTCATGTCCGCCAAACATGTCACGCCGATGCACGACGGTGACACTTTCAGCAATCGGTGCAAGGGCATTGGCCCAGTCAACCGCTGAATCGCCGCCTCCAGAAATCACAACCCGCTTCCCTGCAAATGTCTTAAGCTCCTGGACAGTGTAATAAAGGTTTGTCACTTCATAGCGGTCTGCATCCTCGATTTCAAGTTTCCGCTGAACTGGAATGCCGTGACCCATCGCTAATATGAGGGTCTTTGTCAAATGACGATCACCATTTTCAGCCGTCAGTATGATGTGATTATGTTCATCTCGCTCAAATGACGTGATTTTTTGATTCAGTGCAATCTCTGGTTCAAATGTTTTCGCCTGTGTTTCCAGCTGCTGTATCAGCTGTTCTCCTCTTGTTGGCGGTAAACCGCCGACATCCCAAATGACCTTTTCAGGATACAGAAGGATTTTCCCGCCAAGGCTTTCGTTGTACTCAAGTACCTTCGTCTTTAAGTCCCGCATCCCACTATAAAAGGCGGTGTACATGCCTGCTGGACCGCCGCCAATAATGGTGACGTCAAACAATTCAAGCTGATCTGTCATTTGAGTCCCTCCAGTTTTCCATCGAATGATCTATTTTTCAGTGATATTGATTCTCATTATCATATGTACCTATTGTAGTCTACTCTAGTGAAGAGAATCAATAGCTTTCTGCAAAAAAAGAACAGGACGAGCGCTCACTCGTCCTGTCATCCATCACACAATGGTTAAACCAAGGTCTTTTAATTCTAGAGAAATAAGTCTTGCAATCGCATCTGCACCTTCTTTTGTAAAATGCGTGCGATCCTCAATTCCTGTTGACAGCATAAAGTAAGAGGTCGTTTTCTCTATGCCGGAAATTTGATAAAACTGAAGGCTTGCGGTATTTAAATCGACGAGAAGAACTTCTTCTTCATCGGCTAATTCTTTCATAGCGGCACAGTAATCAGGAAAATCATTGATAAATTCTCCGTCTTTTTCATGAAAACGTCCGACTGGCGTTAACAAAAGTGGTGTTGCCCCTTTTGCTCTTGCTCCATGAATATATTGAGACAGGTAGCTTTTATACGTCGTGAAAGGATCTGTATGCCGCTCAGGCTTTTCCTTGGAAGCATCATTGTGCCCCATTTGTGTGAAAAGCCAGTCTCCTGGCTGAATGTCAGCCAATATGTCATCAAGGCGTCCTTCTTCAATGAATGTTTTTGAGCTTCTTCCACCAATGGCACGGTTCTCGACGTTAACCCCGTGCGCTGTATAGCGGTGTAAAAACTCTCCCCATCCTCCTTGAACAGGACGATCTGGATAAGATGAAACGGTCGAATCACCAGCTAAATAGATGGTTGTCATGTTCATACGCCTCCCTTTTTCATTGAGCCAATTTACCCAAGCGATACGGGTATGCTAGTGGCTGCTGAAAAGATATGAAACAATCAGCATCGCTATTTCAATTATTCTCTTTTTAATGATCAAAACCCTGCTTACCGGTAGATGTGAATGTGTTAAATATGCGGCGGAAGTTCTATTTTTGATTCCACTGCTTGATGTAACGCCTGAAGCATATAGCCAATTCCTTTATATGGAGCCAGCGGATAATTTGCTTTTTGATGAGGCTGTAATAAAGGATCGATCACTTTTCGATATTTCTTTCCACCTAGTACCACCAGTTCATCATATGCGAAAAGATTTTTTTGATGAAATTGCTGGCTCAGTTCTTCTCGTGTGATCTGCTTAGCATGCGGTGTACCAAAAGCCACATCATAATTTTCGTGAATGATATCATCTGCCATTAAGAAGCCGTGCTTCGCTGATAAGATCATCCAGTCTGAAAAGAACGTTTGAGCATAGCTTTTCGTACGCTGATGCAGGGGACTTAAATAGACATGGTTCGCTGGCTGGCTCCCTGCTTCTGGATCGACATCCCAAATTTTCTTCGCGCCACATGGAATGATACAAACTCGCTTCACTCAAATTTCTCCTTCCTTTTTCGATAGATCTGATACACGATACAGCCTAGTGCTGTGCCAAGCGTATTTAAAAGAATATCATCAATATCGCTGCTTCTTGTAATGATACCAGATTGCGAGAACATCCATTGGAGCAATTCGATCATGGTTGACAGGAGAAAGCCCCCAAGAACCGCCTTTTGCCAGCGCAAGGTTCGAAAGGCTTGATATAGAAAAAAACCGAGTGGAACAAATAACAATATGTTCCCTGCTAAATTTAGAAAGACAAGATTGGGATAGCCATGATGGTACGCGTGAAGATTTTGATAAATGGACTGCAAAGGCATGAGGTTGACATTCACCTGATCTCTTGGGGCGGAAAAACGATTTGGAAAGACCGTTAAATATAGTAAAACATTCGTATAAATAAACAGACTGGCAAGGACCAATTCTGTCCGCAAATAGATAAAACGATTGTGCTTTTTTGCCTGTCTGTATCTCATATGTAAATAGAGCGGGACGAGCAGGAGAAAATAAGCAATGGAAAACATAGCACTGGAAGTCATACAGAGAGCTGCCCCTTTCTCACATGATGATGCTTGACCATATTTACAGCATATTCAGGCTTGCCCGCATCTATTCATCACTTATTCTCACATTCAATGAAGAGAAAACCATATTGACAAATCGTCAGTTTCTCGCTAAACTGAATGACATTCAGTCATTTAAGGTCGGTGATGATATGTCGAAACGAGAAAAGATTATGCTTGCTGCGATTGATGCGTTTAAAGAAAAAGGCATCGAAAAGACGACCATTTCGGATATTGTGAAAGCAGCAGGAGTAGCGCAAGGAACGTTTTATTTATATTTTCCTTCAAAGCTTTCCGTCATGCCTGCAATCGCAGAACATCTCATCGCACAGATGGTGCCTGCAATCGAAAAGGAATTAACTCAGCATGCAGATGTCCTCGATCAAGCAGATGCACTTGTTGAATTCATTTTTGCTTTTACAAGGCAATACCGAGATGTCCTTGCCCTCACCTACTCAGGCTTAGCCGCCACCGAGCATTTAAAGGAATGGGAAGATATTTATGAGCCGATTTACAAATGGGTCGCTGCTTTTCTAGAAAAAGCAAAGCAGGACAAAAGAGTCCGTGCGAATTTGAACTGTCAATATGCAGCTAAATTCATTATCGGTTTACTCGAATCGTCTGCTGAGCAAATGTACTTATTTACGGAAACAGATACAGAAGAGGTTCTGATTCAAAAGCGAGAGGTGAAGCAATTTCTTCTTTACGCACTTGGCATAGAGACACCTTAACTTAGTACAGCACTTGCTGTACGCTCTTTTTTGGTTTCAAAATGACGAATCGTCATTTTTAAGTTTTTAGGAGGAAATACGATGAAAAAAAGCTGGATGTATGTTGCACTCACTTGTTTATTCGAATTACTTTGGGTGTTTGGTTTAAATAGAGCTGATGCTCTGTGGGAATGGGCGATCATTATCTGCCTGATCCCGGTTGATTTTTATTTTTTAATGAAGGCCTGCGAGAAGCTGCCGACGGGGACCGTGTACGCCGTGTTTGCCGGAGTTGGAACGATAGGTACATCTTTGATGGATTATGCGCTGTTCGGCGGTTCGTTTTCATTAGAAAAACTCTTATTTATGGGTATTTTAATTCTCGGGATTATTGGACTGAAAGTGTCTGATGGAGATGCCCATGAGCAGAAAGGAGAAGCGGTATAAATGGGCTGGTTTTTTGTACTGTTGGCCTCTGCCTGCGAAATCGGTGGAACCATTGGCCTCAATATGTTTAGTAAGAAAAAGCAAATCACGACAGGCATTTTATTTGTCGGCGGGTTTGCCTTATCCTTTTTGTTTTTATACGCCTCGTTCTCATCCGTTCAAGTATCCGTCGCCTATACGGTCTGGATTGGACTTGGAACGGCGGGCTCTGTCTTGTTTAATATGATTCTATTTAAAGAGCCGAAAAACATGATTCGTATACTCAGCTTGCTGCTGATTGTGATTGGTGTGGTTGGGCTGAAGTTGTTTGCGTAATTGAATCACAAGAAAGAAAAAGTTTATGATGGTATTAGTCATACAAAAAGCAATGGAATTGATTTTCCATTGCTTTTTAAGTTATTTTATAAACTTTTCTTGGTACGCTTTAAATTGTTCTTCGTATTTTTGCAACTTTTCCCCATCAACTTTTGAATTTAATTTCGGTTTTCGCTTTCCAATCACCATCACATCTTTATCTACAATAGGACTTGATAAATAGATGTATGGTGCAAAACGATCACACTTCGTATGTGGGAGGGTTACGGATAACCTGGCATATTCTTCTGTCGGGAATTGGTTCGAAATTTCAAGTTCCTTGAGTCCCTCTAATTCCGATATCGGCTCTAAAGACTCGTCCTTCACTTTTATATTTGATAAGCACAGATATGTTAAATTCTTGAGGTATCTTAAAGGTTGAAGAGTATTTATATTTAATGTATTCCAAATCCCGCCTGACAATTGTAGAAATTCTAAACCAGTATTTTTTTGCAAAGGGGCTATGTCATTCAACTTTGAAAAATCTGTTATGGATAAAGATTTTAAAAACGTGTTTTTTGATATATCCCATAAACTTTGTGCCTTTGTATTCCATTCAAGTGCCAATACCTCAACATCTTTAAGAGAACTGATGATTGATAAATCTTCTACTCTCAGTTCATGCACAAAGAGCATTTTGGGATTAACTAAGCTTAAGATCGTATTGAATTCCTTTTGGTTCACTTTGTAAATCCACAATTTCGTTAGGTTAGAAAAAGATTTCAACCTTTCAATATTTTTTGTTTTTCCTGTGATTAACAACTCAGTGGAATTTTCATCTACATCGGCTAAATCATGAACAACTTCTGGTCGTTTATCATGATGAAAAATATATTGGGGGTCTTCTTTTCGCATGCTTTTACCTCCACACCTATAATTAAGGAATATCTAAATAAATTTTATCAGTATTTTGGAGTCAACACATGATTATCTTTAGCACTTTCTGATATTCCTTCTGAAGAAACAGGGAAAGGATAAAAACTAGATGATCTTCTTTGGTCGCCAATCGTGATTATGACCTCTGTTTTCAATCCATTTTATAAAATCTTTATCATCTAAACATTGGAGACTATCTGCTAGGCAGCGCCTTCTTAGTAGATAATAAAGTTAGTAAGACGACTATATATAAACAAATAAAAGAACTCTAATTCATATACGAATTAGAGTCCTCATGATATAACTGATTTTATTTTTCCACCTTAAAATCGAACCCGCTAATTTATTTCTCGTTTAATGGGTGTCTTGCTGCTCGAGCAAGAGATCCATTGCGTAAATCGATTCGCCCTTCTCATCCAATAAAAAGTACACAATCAAAGGCTCTCCAAAAGCTGCTGTCTGCTGCGTGAACAAAACACAGGTGAATTTTTCAATACCAATTGGCAGCTTTCTTTTTAATAAAGGGTGAAGAATAGGTGAAGCCCGAATTGTATCTACATCAACTTCCCAACGTTCGTTTTTTAAAGTTGGATAATGCTCTGATAACAATTGGTGTAACATATCGGTCGTGAGCGCTGCTTTTCCATCGCATCCATCATTTATTATGTTGGTGTTATACATCCGATGGCTGCTCACCCTTTGAAGCGTTGATTCGTATTCCTTTTAAGACAAATCGTTTCTGACCATCAAGTGTACAAGTGATCAATGTCAGTTCATTTTTCCCACGATCCTTTAGTACATCCACATCCGTCGGTTCAATCGTAGCTGAGCTGACAATTTTATATTCGTATGTTTCAGCTTGATGATGTAAGACAACTTTTTCTCCTTTAGGCACCTCTGGCAGCTGACGGAAAAGCCGGTCACCTCTATACCCTCTATGTCCTGCAATCGTGAAATTCCCTTTACCTGGCATTTGATGAGATTTAATTTGAGTCAGTGCTATACCTAAATTTTCTTTTGTTGTAACAGGAAGCACTTTTTCGTTTAAATCAATTGACGGGATCTCTAGCTCCATCACATCTCGCAGGTCTTCTTCTGACACAGTTAAATGTGGAATAGAAGAAAGGGCATCACTTTCATTTTCTTTAATCATCTTTAATGCCTGTTCCATTGCTGCTGTCTCTTGAGAAGTTCGCCACTCATATAGAAAAGGAACGGAGGTGAGCATCAGCCCCGTGACCACCAAAAAGCTGCCTAATAAGGTTCTTTTTTTCATCAATACACTCGTTCCTTCCTTTTACTGAATGGTTCTTCTTCTGACAACAAGAAGAACAGTTCCAGAAGCTACTAGTAAAATCCCTGCATACATCAAGTAACGCAGCCATTCTTCACCAGTCTTTGGTAGCTCACCGTTTGAGTCATGAGGCGGATGCTGATCCCCTTTATCTGAGGCTGGAGGATTCGTGTGGTCCTCTTCATTCTTCACTGGTGCATTTTTCACAATCATTGTCTTGATCTCTACTTCGCCCATTTGAATTGTAAAAGCGAGCGGTTTCTTTAAAGCTACATAACCATCCGGTGCTTTCGTCTCTGTGAGTAGATACTCTCCAGGTTTAAGCCCTTTGACAATGGCTTCTCCGTCTTTTCCTGTTGTCACAGATTTTATGGTTTTCCCGGCTTTTGTACGAATGTCAAAGGATGCCCCTTTTAAGGTTCTATCTGTCTGCTGGTCTACCTTTATGATACGCAGACTTCCTAAGATCAAGTGATTCTTCGCTGTTAATTGAAGCGGCTTCTGCTGATTTTTCTCAATTGTGAACAGGATCGGCTTATCATCCAATTGATAGCCATGAGGTGCTTTCGTTTCAACGAATTGATATTGTCCCGGTTTTAAATCATTGTTGTAAAGCTTTCCTTTTTGGTCCGTTACAAGTGATTTCTTCAACGTTTTTCCTTCTTTACTCAGAAGAGCAAACTCTGCATTTTCCAGCGTGTGTCCCTCATCATCCACTTTGGTCAGTTCCACTGCTCCCGGCGTCAGTTTGTTAATCATTTCTACTTTTGCTGGTTTGTCTTGACCTAAACGAATCCTAAATGAGACAGGTGTCTGATCCAGTTCATAGCCGGCAATGCTTGCTGTTTCGACAAATTGATAGGTGCCTGGCTTCAGTTGATCGACTGTTAGTTGACCATTTTTGTCTGTCTTTAAGTCTTTCTTTATACGTTGATCGTGCTCATCAAGCAGATCGAAGGTCACTCCATTGAGTAACTGACCATCTTCTCCTTTTTTCTGAAGCTGCACAGCACTTGTCGTCCGAATATTTTCTTTTGTCACTTTCACCAGTTGTTTTGGATTGAAATCAATCTTAAAGTCTACTGGTTTTGCATCTAGTTTATGTCCAAAAGGAGCCTTCGTTTCAACCAATTGGTAAGCGCCTGGTTTCAAATCGTTGACAGTGATGATGCCTTTCTCGTTGGTTGTTAAACCTGACATCAATTCTTTACCATCGTCATTGAAAAGGGTAAATTCTGCGCCTTTCAATCTTTCTTTTTCTTCTCCTATTTTTGTGAGTTCAACAGAACCTTTCTTAAGCTGATTGATTGCCTCCACTTGACTCAACTCTTTTTGACCTAATTCAACTTCAAAGACAAGTGGTTTCGCACTCAATTCATAGCCTTCAAGACTCTTTCTTTCAACAAATTGATAGGTTCCAGGTTTTAGCCCTGTGAAGGTGATCTTTCCATCCTGATTGGTTGTGATTCCTTCTCCTCCTGCCACTATCTTTCCTTTATCATCAGATAGATCAAAGACAACCCCTTCTAATGATTTCCCATCTTCGCCTTTTTTGTGCAACAGCACTCCGCCTGTAGTGCGGCTATTTTCTTTTGTCACACTAACCAGCTTCTCAGGGTTAAATGGAATAGCAAAAGTGACAGGTGTTTCGTCAAGCTCATGACCGAATGGAGCCTTCGTTTCAACAAACTGATAGGTTCCAGGTTTCAGATCGTTGACGATGATTTTCCCGTTCTGATCAGTGACGAGACCTGTTTTTATCTCTTTTCCATTTGCATCTACAAGCTTAAATTCTGCTCCTTCAAGCACATCATCCTTTTCACCGAGCTTCGTGAGCTGAACAGATCCAGTTTTGAGATCATTGATCACTTTGATCTCTGCTGGTGTTTTTTGTGCGATTTCGATGGTAAAAGGATAAGGTTTATTATTCTTTTGGTAACCATCAACACTCTCTGTCTCCACGAGCTGATATTTGCCCGGTTTGAGGTTATCAACCAAAAGCTTCCCATCTTCATCTGTTGTCAAATCTTTACGCACAACTTTGTCATTTTGATCCAAGACTTCAAATCGAACACCTTGAAGCTTCTTGCCATCTTCCCCTTCTTTTAACACTTCTAATGCACTTGTCTCATATAGGTTCTTTTGCGAAATGACGACTGGTTCCTTTGGATCAAGTGGTACTTCAAATTTGATTGGCGTTTCATCTAATACATACCCATCTGGTGCTTTTGTTTCAACGAGCTGATACGTACCCGGCCTTAGTTCGTTTATCGTGATCTTGCCATTTTCTCCTGTGACAAGCGAATCTTTTAACTCATGCCCGTCTTGATCTAAGAGCTTGAACTGTGCACCTTCTAGTCGCTCTCCGCCTTCACCTATTTTGCTCAATTCTGCTGAGCCTTTGATAATGTCATTTAATGCAGTTACAATTGTTGTTTCTGTTTGATTTTCTTTAATGGTGAACGGCCATTTTTGCTGATTTAATTGATAGCCTTTCGGTGCGTTTGTCTCAACAAAATAATAGGAACCTGGCTCAAGATGTTTGAAAAGGATTTCTCCTTTTTCGTCCGTTTTCAAATCGGTTTGGACGGTCTCTCCAGATTCATTTTTCAGTTCAAATTCTGCATTCTCTAATGCTGCACCCGTCTCTTTGTCTTTTTTCGTTAACTTGACATGCTGGCGGATTTCTTGGTTCTGCACCGTCATGCTATTTCCTGTTTTCGCTTGATCTCCAGATTCGTAAGGCTGATCAATCGTTACATGGATCGGTTCCTTCGTTTTAATATAACCATCAGGTGCTTTCTCTTCTGTCACGATATAGTCACCATACAGAAGACGATCAAATCGAAGAGCTCCTTCTTCATCTGTTGTCTTTGTACCAATGACGATGCCGCTCGCAGCATCTGTCAGAGAGAAGCTTGCTCCTTTTAGCGCTTTTCCACTACTCGCATCTACCTTTTTAACGGTTAAAGCACCAATCGATCCTGTGCCATCTCCCATGCCAGCGGTGCGTTTGACCACAATTGAGGCTTCGGATTCCTTTTTGATTTCTTTTACATTTTCACCTCTAAACGTTACTTCGTTTTGAAGTGTACTTCCCACTTTATCTAAAATGAGAGATTGGTATTCTAAAATATATGGTCTTGTGATTTCTTCTTTAAATTTGATTTGAAAAGAATCTGGGTCGAATTCAAGGTCTAGTTCATAATCCTTCCCTTTTTCCAGCTCTTCTCCTTTTGTCACTTGCCCCTTTTCATCTATTGTCGTCGAATAGAGATGAAATGAGTTTTCTATTATGGCTTGGTTACTGCTTGGATGATCTATAATCGTCGCATCTTGGACTGTTGATTGACCAAAGTTGATATTCAGTTTCCAATCAATGACTTTTCCTTGCTGATTCCCTGATTTGCTCGTGTATTTCCCCCCATTTGGAATGGACACCACAGCATTCACATCAGATTCTTTTGTCTGTCCATCATAAAGGGTCGCTTTATTATCGTAGGTTTTCTGTACTAAATCCATTCCTTCAACACTTGTTTGATACGTGATTTTGTATGGAGAATCAATGGCTTTTTTGAAAATCACTTCGAAGCCTGTTTCTCCCTTTTCATTTTCAAGGAATTTGATATCATAATGTTCTTTCGCTAATACCTCTTTTTCTTCTGCTCCATTTTCCCCGCCTTGTAAATCAAGCGAATAGACGATGATTGAATCTTTAAGCAAACGCTGGTTTCCTTGAATGAAATCCTCGATTCTCGCCTCTTCTAGATGTTTCAAGTTATAGTTCACACCGATATTCCATGTGATCTCTTTTTTCTTTGCATTATAAGTTCCGTTTTTGAAGCCATTTGACTGCGTGTATGTGTCAGGCGTGAAGACAGACTGATTTTCCTTCGTTAAATCCTTGCCATCTTCATTTACCCATTCGAGCTTTACATGATTACGCAGGTTCTTTTGGTCTTTATCTGCTCTTTTTTCATAATCAAAAGACGTTGTATATGTGACGGTATGTTCTGTCTTTATTTCTTTCGTAAATTGAATATCAAATCCATTTGCATGTTCAACGATTTGATAATCTGTGCCTTCTTCAAGCACTGTATTACCTGTCGTCACTTTTAAACTATCTTTTTGCAGCGTCAATCCTTCGTTTGTAAACGTATCTTTTAATATCACATTGTTCATCGTTTGTTGATCTTTGTTGAAGGTGATACGCCATGGAATGGTCTTGGTCTTGTAATTCGGTGTTCCATGATTTTTCGTTAGGATTTGCTGGTCAATTCTTTGCTTCCCTTGTTTGCTCTCTTTGCCAGCTGTTACCGTATTGATAATCTCTTCAGCTTCAAAAATCCGCTCGGTTGCTTTTGTTTGATAGGTGATGAGATAAGCCGATTGAATATCTTGATTGAATTGCAAGGTAAACCCGTTTTGTTCATCCTTTTTTTGAGGTTGAACCACGTAATTTTCAAACGCTTTTGTTCCTGCTTCGTTGCCATTTTGATCAATTGTGACTTCTTTGACTTGAATGGAATCAGATATCAGCGCCTGTGTGCCGTTAAAGAAGTCTTCTAACAAAGCGTCCTTTTGAGCAATCTTTTTTTCGTTATAGTTATAACGAATTTCCCATGTAATTGTTTGTGTGACTGGGTCGTAGTGCGCGGCTTTTTTATTTAAAGGACTGCCTCTTGTCACATTCACTGTTCCTTCTGCTGAACTGATCACTTTATCACCAGAAACAAGGGATGCTTTATTACGAAATGCAGATTGATCCTGATTCGTAATATCCGTTTCATACATTAAACGGTAAGCTAGATGAACGTCATCTTTAAATTCAATCGTGAAATCTTGACCATCTGCTGTTTGGCCAATTGTGTAGTGGTTTTCGTCAAGCAGCTGACCAATCGATGTTTCTCCATTTAGCTTTGTATCAATACGATAAAGCTTAATTGAATCTTTTTTCAACGCTTGACCTTCTTGAATCGGATCTAACAGTTTCGCTTGTTTCACATCTTCTAAATCCATATTAAAATCTACTGTCCATTGAATGGTTTCAGCATTGTAAGATCGATTGGGTTCTCCCTTTTTAGAGACGTTTGGGCCATTTGGAATGTATTGAATCGGGATTGATATTTTATCCTTTCCTTCAATCGGGGTAATGACCACTTCTTTTTCTTCAGTAATGACAGTTTTTTTATCTAATTGCGTCCACACTTGAAGTGTTCCATGAATATTTGAATATTGTTTAATAAAATCAGTGAATTCGATGGAGGCATTTCCGCTCTCATCTACAGAAAAATAACCAATGGTTGCCTGATTAAACTTCATCTCAAGACGATCGATTTTTTCATAAATCACTAATTCCTCTGGAACCTTGAAATGGAATTCATCCCCGCCATTATAGCTATGACCGTTCGGGATGGCCCACTCATAGTTAATGGAAATCAGCGAGTTGATATCAGGTTTCTCAACTGAATTTCCTTCCTGATCTTCAAAGATTAATTTCGCATCAGTGAGGAGATTTTCTTGTATCAGCGTTTGTTTTGAAACACTTTGCAGCCCTGCACGCTTAGATACGCTCACTTTGTTTTTTAGTAATTCATCTTCATCGTTTTGTTTCGTTTGAGCGGCTTCTTGATTGTTAGAAGCTTTATCTTTCTCAGATGAGATTGAGTCATCTTTTGGAAGGCTTTCTTCACCCTTATTTTGCTTTGTTTTCTCTTCTTGCTGAGTTATACTGGTGACATCGATGTCAATTGATCCTTCTAAATTTGGATCGATCTCAACATCTTCTTTAAATTTCACCGTCACTTCATTTTGTTTTGAAACGGTATACTCGCCAACAAGTATGTCACCCACAGTAATGGGTTCCTTCTGCTCCTTCTCTACCTGGATGGCTGAAGGAAGAGTGAGAACATACGGATATTGTTTTTTTAGATCAATTCCTTTTATAGACCAATGCACAGTGGCCTTTCTTACTTGCTGATCTTCCATGCTTGATAACTTATTGCCTTCGCTATCAGCAAATTCAATATCCCCATAAATGTTTTCTTGAATTTCTTTTGCTTGTGCCCCTGCTAAAGGCAAGACTCCTAATATACTAGACTGTATGACTAGCACTGTAATGAGTGCCAGCGACAATATTCTTTTCAATACATCCACCCTTTTCTAAAATTAATTTTCAACAACGATAAAAAAATCATTAGTATACTGTCAGATCAATCACCCCGCTTCTGATCAATATTTTCTAAAAATTGCACCTTAAGACCCTATGAATAAAATGAGTTGATCAATCATGAGCTTGTAAGGTCATCATGAGTAGTGGATTGAGTAAATGGATTGGGGTCTATAGAAATGGGGAATAGTGAGAGGATCGTGAAAAGATTAAATGTGAATTTTTATATTTATACTGGAATGAACAATAAACGATGTGTACATGCATATATAAGCATGTATTCACATATGGTTCGTTCATATGAAACAAGCATGTATCATATCGTATGTAAGGTGAGTCAGTTCAGCATTATATAAATCGCATTCCTTTCTACTCCCTTTCATATGGTAATCAAAAATCTGCTGCGTTTTATTCTTACATTTACCGTTTCAACAGCAAAAAAATAAACTTAAATATCTAAAATGATCCATTTTTATAGGATTCATGGCTTACTTATCACCTTTTAAAAGAAATATATGGAGAATCAGGGAATAACATTTGTTTTCGTCTAATTTTTTTCTCTTTTATCATGAAAAGTGAAGACAAAACGATTTAGCCTAAACATTAAAATCATTTTATGCCTATTTAGAAAATCAAATGTTCTTTAAGTGAACTTCATCATATAGAGGCAAGCCAAGGGAAGGAGTTAGTTGTTTAATGGAGCTCATTGATAATAAATCAAAGAGATGGATAAACATTTTAAAACTGCTTGTATCAAAAGATAAGTGGTGGAGCCTTCAAGAGATATCGAATGAAAATATCGGTTCCGTTCGTGCCATTCAAAGCGATTTAGAACAAATGAAGTCGTTCCAAACAGAGAACGGAGAGCCGTTAATCCACATAAAGCCAAGACAAGGCATATCCATTTGTTATACACAGACGATACGAGTCGACTACTATATCAAAGAAATTCTAAAAGATACGATTGAAATTCGATTGATTGACGGCGTTTTCTTTGAACAAAACAGGTCTTTCTATGAATGGATGGACACGCTGAATATCAGTAGATCCACATTGTATAACACCATTCATAAAATCAATTCGCTTCTTATCTCGTATGACATTGAGTTACGACCAGATAGTATGCAGTTCCATGGGAATGAGAAGGAGATTCGTCAATTTTTTGTGGAATTTTTGTTTGAAGTCTATGGAAGCAGGCTTTGGCCATTCGATGATATTCAAAAGCAAGATGCAGTTGATTTTTTACATAAGCTTTTTCAGGTGCTCGAAGTCAATCTACCTGATGTGGCTATAGATAAATTTTGCCTATGGCTCGCCGTTTCCATACACCGAGTGAGGAAAAATTTTTCAATACGACGCAATTATAGGTACTCATTGGATAAGGAAAAACAATCATCTACAGCTAAAGGTATCTATAATCAAATCAAAAACTTGGAAGAACACGTTTGCCAAATGACAAAGGACACTTTTGGTGTTACGTTGGATCGTCACGAATTTGTCTTTTTACTATTGATTGAACCAGCTATTGGCCATTATAAATCAATTGAAACTGTCGAAGAAAAATTGATGTTCTTTCAATCGCATACACCACACCTCTTCGAAGCCATTCATTCCTTTATCAATCAATTGGAGTTGATTTTTCATCAAGAGGTGGCTAATCGCAAGGCGATGACACTGATTCTTCTCCAATATTATGTGTATTCTAGGGAAATTACCGTAAGAGATGGATTCCTTTTCAAAAAGAAATCGAGGTATTTATCAGAGGTAAAAAAACAGCTTCCTTACTTCTATTCGAGGATTACTCATATCATCCAAGAGCTAAAAACAGACGATATACTTGCTTCTTTAGTGAAAAATGAACGAGAATTGATTCGTATCATTACTTCTAACTGGAGGGGGCTTGTTCATTTGGAAATGGATCGGAGAAACGTGTTGAACATTTTTGTCATTTCAACATTAGGTTATAATCATAGCTTGTTGATTGCGGATTTAATTAAATTAAGATTGCCTCCTCTCATTCATATTTTCACAAGTCCAGAAAATACATTAAATGAACTGACAATGGATCGACTTGGGATTGATATGATTGTGACCGATACTGAGCTTCCTAATCAACTAGGACGCCCTACGCTGCTGATCAGCTCTTTTCCAACAAAGAAAGAATTGGACAACCTGCACTCAAGATTGGTTGATATGACAAACTAATATTCACAAGAAAAGCTGCTGAGGAGCTCTCAAGCAGCTTTTTTGCTTCTGTATTAATGAAGCGCTATTTGTTCATTCATCAAATCAATGGCGTAAAGCGATTGCTCATATTCATCTAATAAAAGGTAGACTTTGAGCGGTGCAGCGGTTTGATCTGTCTGCTGCGTGAATAGAACACAGGTGAATTTTTCGATTCCTTCTGGCAGCTTGCTTTTCAGAAAAGGATGAAGAATAGGAGAAATTCGAAGGGTATCAACATCTTTTAGCCAAAGCTCATCTTGTAACGCAGGATAATGGTCAACCAAAAACTGACGAAACACTTCCAATGTACTCAAGGTAGATATCCTCACTTTCTTCTATTTATGGCTTTAAGCTTACCTAAAAACAAACATGTTCAACTCATCCTATGATCTCAGTCCGCCTATTTTCGCTTACTACTAGAGACATGATTTCATTTTTTCTTCTAAAAGATTTGTAGATCAACTTGACTGCAATGGGTTTTCAATATGTATGACGTTTACTATATGAAATACGAATTCCAATCGATGGACCTATGATCATATTCTTATCTGTTTCTTTCGTGATGAAACGACAACTTCCTTCTACAAAATTCCATTTTTATTCTAAAAAGAGGAAAATGGGATAAAAAAGAACAGTTGCTCACTGTTCTTTTAGAAGTTATGAAAGGTCTTTCAAAGAGAACACCTCGCCGCTTATTGCATCAACACCATCATGACAGTCGAGCTTTCCGCATAAAACATATTGTTTTTGTACATCGTCATAGACGTAGATGGGTGTAAGTTCGAGGTGTTCTCTCAATGTTTCAAAGGCTTCTTTCTGAGATATGGTGATTTCACTAACTGTTTGAGATGGATTGAGTATCCCGCATACTTGAAACATCTCTTTTTTATCTATGTAATTAATAGCTTCAAAGGTGCTGGCATCAATGAAGACCTTGATCTTATCCATAAAACCACAGCCTTCTTGCTCATTCGTTTTTAATATCGCTTCGATGTAGCCATGATCACGGTGGAGTGTTTTTAGCACCCACTTCCCTGTATCCTTTGAATATTTTTGCGCCAAAAAGGTTCGAACCGCTTTGATACACTCAGCCTGCTCTTCTTTTGAGATCGGGAATGTATCTGGTGAAGGCTCCAGTGAGAAGGCTTGTTCAGCAGTAATGTCCTCGTTTATATCGATTTCCTTTTTTTCAAAGGCTTTGTTTAACGATTCATTCCACTCCATGACCTGATGCATGTGGATGCAATGCGTTTCTTCACGCCCAATTTCAAACGGAAGCGTGCCTGTTCCATCGTTCTTTACATAAATTTCTTCTAACGCATATATAGGGCGGATTCGATTCTGCTCGAAGAATGGCCAATCAAACCGCTGCACTTGCTGCTGGGCTAAATCCTCGATCCTATCAATGGAAAGCACATATTCTTCAGTTTTTAGTCGTTTTTTTGCCATAAATGGCCCTCGATGTATATAGTGAATGAGCTGCCCATGTTCATCCCATTTCACTTCGATTCTGCCTGAAGGCGTCACTTTCACACCATCTATTGCTTCTTCGAAAAAAAGTTCCCCTTTCTCCTTTTGTTGCATGTGAAAGTGCTCGCCATAGACCAACCCTGTTTCTTGTTCGATCCATTGAATGACATGAGCTGGATAAGGCCTCTTAAATGTGACACCATTCTTCGCGAAGGTTTTATCCATGACAAAAATAACCGTTTCAATCTGGCCTGTATTCAAGTTCACGTCAATCACAGCTGTGCCGTCCGGGTTTAGATCATCGTCCTCGGGTTCAGCTTCATGAGAGGGAAACCATTCCATATTCAATGTATAAACCGTTTCATTGAACATATTGACGTAGCGATGAAAACTGTGTCTTTTTAAATAGTAAAGATCTAAACCAAATTTCGCCTTTGTCTGATCGATCAGTTGTTGAATGTTTGCGTTCATTTGTTTCACCTCAAAATTCAGTTTTATGGAAGAAAAAAGATGACGATAAATCCGAATATGACAATCACTGATAATAATCCTAAAGCCATTGCCATCATGTTTGATTCCTTTGTAAAGCCTTTTAATCCATGCGCTTCCGTCGATCGGTCGATTTTTCTAAAGCGAAAGAGCATGCTTATATTGATAATGGCTAGAGCCATAACAAATAAGAAAATGAGAAACTTAGGTTCTATATGAAAAAATGGGGCTTGCATCGTTTGAAAACTAAATGACTGGAAGAACATTAGCCCGCTCAATACCAATTTCCAAATATTCTCCACTCTTTGTTCTTTCTCCCACTCTTTTCCTAATTTCTCTTTTTCATAAATGGCTACCTGCTCAAATATGGGAATGATAGACTTTGTTGATCCTTTTTTGATCAAGCCGTAAATACCTTGAAGGAGCATGAAGATTCCTAAACAAAGAAAGAAATATGTAAATTGAATTTCAACATTTTGAATCAAAATAAAAAAAATCAAGATCACCATGCCGAATAGTAAATTAGAGGTAACTACTTGTTTCGATCTCATCTTTTTCAGTGCTGCTTGTTCCATGCAATACTCCTCTCCGTTTTAAACGGTTTCTGTTGAACGCTCTATCTTTATTACGATTTTACCGAAAAAATGTTTCAATATTTTCCCTTTCTACTGTCAATTCGGCTTTTTTCGCAAATGAAAAGACGCCCATCATTCAATGAACGTCTGATCCTTCTTCATAAAATCATCACATCATATCTGAGCAGCCGATCTTTCTTTTATTTGCTTAGCTGCTATGTGTTTAAAGTCCTCAATAGACAGCTCTTTTGACGTCTTTTCTCCGTACTGTCTAATATTTAGTGTGTTGTCTTCCATTTCTTTATCGCCAATGACCGCGATATAAGGGATTTTTTGCATTTGTGCTTCTCTCATTTTATAGCCAAGTTTTTCATCCCGCTCATCGATTGTGGCCCTTATTCCGATACTTTTTAATTGCTGCTGCACCTCTAAGCAGTGATCAAGGTGAACAGTTGAGACAGGGATGATTTGTACTTGTACTGGTGCTAACCATAATGGGAAAGCGCCCGCAAAATGCTCGATGAGAATACCTAGGAAACGATCTAGAGAACCAAAAATGGCGCTGTGAATCACAACTGGCCGTACCTTTTCATTTTTTTCGTTGATATATGTTAAATCAAATTTCTCAGGCATTTGAAAATCCAGCTGAATTGTGGCGCACTGATGGCTCCGCTGCAGGGCATCTTTAATATGAAAATCGATCTTCGGGCCATAAAATGCCCCATCTCCTTCATTTAGCTGGTAGTCGACCTTTAGACGATCAAGCACATTTTTTAGCGCTGTTTCGGATATATCCCAAATAGCGTCATCCCCTAAGGCTTTTTCTGGACGAGTGGATAGCTCGACTGAATACTCAAACCCAAACGTCCGATACACATGATCAACTAATTGAAAAATCCGTTTGATTTCAGCTTCAATTTGATCTTCTCTCAAAAAAATATGGGCATCATCTTGGCAAAATGTTCTGACCCTGAACAATCCATTTAACGCTCCGCTAAATTCATGACGATGCACCTGACCAAACTCAGCCATTCTAATCGGAAGGTCTCTGTATGAATATAAGCTGTTTTTAAACATGAGCATATGCCCTGGACAGTTCATCGGTTTTAAAGCGAAGCTTGTATGGTCTACTTCCGAGAAATACATATTTTCATGATAATGGTCCCAGTGCCCTGACTTTTCCCAAAGCTCTTGGTTCATCATAAACGGTGTACTCACTTCTTCGTATTGCGCTTTGCCTCGCACTTCTCTTGAAAAGGCCATTAATTCATTTCTGACAATCTGACCTTTTGGTAAATAAAACGGCATACCTGGCGCTTCTTCTGAAAACATAAAGAGGGATAACTGTTTCCCTAATTTCCGGTGATCACGTTTATTTGCTTCTTCCATGAAATGAAGATACTCAGCGAGATGATTTGGATGTTGAAACGCCACACCATACACTCGCTGCAAGACATCCTGATGACTGTCTCCCCGCCAATAAGCCCCTGCAACACGTGTTAGTTTAAATGACTTTAAGTACCCTGTAGAAGGTACATGCGGCCCGCGGCATAAATCTACAAATTCTCCTTGCTGATAAACCGTGATGGCTTCTTGAGAGGGTAAATCTTTTAAAATATCCAGCTTATATGGATCATGTGCAAACAGCGTTTCAGCTTCTTTGTAAGAGACCTCTTTTCTTTGGATAGGATGATTCTCATTAATGATGTTCTTCATCTCTTTTTCAATTTCAGCCAAATCCTCTACACTTAATGTTTGATTGAGCTTCATATCATAGTAAAATCCATTTTCAATGACAGGTCCGATCCCCAGTGTGACATTGTCATATAACCTTTTCACAGCCTGAGCTAATACGTGTGCAGATGTATGGCGCAGCACTTCAAGCCCTTCTTTTGAATCTAGTGTGACAATAGACAGCCGAACATCGCTGTATAGCTGCTCTCTTAAATCAACCATTTGATCATTGACCTTACCTGCCACTGCTTTTTTTCTTAAGCTCGGACTAATATGGGAGGCAACATCTGCGACAGTCGTACCTGCGGGAAACTCCTTTATCTTTCCATCCGGAAATTGAATCTTCACCATGTTTTCTCTCATAACCGACACACCTTTCCTATTTTTTGAAATAAAAAAACACACCCATCCCGCGTAAAGGGACGAATGTGTAATCCGTGGTTCCACCCAAATTCCCATAATGCGTATTCGCTTTATGGCTCTGGTGCCGTAACGTGGCATTGACGGTATTGGATACTGCAATTTTCCCCAATACAGCTCAAAGGTGGTAAGACAGCTTTTCTGTGTTAGGAAGATTTCAGCGTGACTTCCCTCTCTGGTAACCGTAAAAGCTGCTCATGTTCTTTTCAAAGCAATGATCCTATATGAGTGTACAAAAAAACACACCCATCCCTCATAAAGGGACGAATGTGATATCCGTGGTTCCACCCAAATTCCCATAACGCGTATTCGCTTTATGGCTCTGGTGCCGTAACGTGGCATTGACGGTATCGGATACTGTGATTTCCCCAATACAGCTCAAAGGTGGTAAGACAACTTTCCTGCGTTAGGAAGATTTCAGCGTGACTTCCCTCTCTGGTAACCAGTAAAAAATTGCTCATGTCCTTTTCTTCGCTTTTAATTTCTCCATATCTTACATGATGATGATGGATTGTGTAAAGCTTTATTTTGTGCAGTGATAAGAAAATTCATTCTTTAAATATAATATTGCGCGTATTCACTTGGGCTGTATTCAATTTGAAACGCAGGAGATAAGGCTCGTTTCACTTCTTCAGTGATACGCTCTCCTTCTTGATTGAACTTCCTTTCCATGTCTACGCCATTTGGCAGCAAATCATCGGTCTCTTCGTCAAACCAGCGGCCATACTGTATGTTCCAATTCCAGATCTTTGAGAAAAGAGTATCACTCATTGGTACATCATCTCTTTCTAAATGACATTCGCAATACCCACACTGAAAAGGTTCACCGTAATCTCCTTCAATTTTCACAAAAGGATGATCTACAAACTCTCGACAGCATACCCATTTTTTGAAGTTCTGACCGAACTCTGTCAGTTTAATTGAGTAATAACGCATGGAAGTTCGTTTTCCTTTCATGTCAAAAATTCCTTGATCAATTAATGTCTTCAGTCGATATTCAATAAAATCATCGCCGATATACTGATCTAAATGACCAATGACTTCTCCTATTAGACGTGGAGTGACGATGTACTCCTCTTCTGGCGCGGACTGATGAAGCCGCTTAGCCATTTTCACTAAATAAGCATCAAATTCATCTTCTGGTACGCTGATCGTTTGTCCTTTTTGCCATATCCGCAGCGTATGATTTTCTTTAGCAAGTGAAAGCCAATCATTTTGTAATCTTTCTCTTTCTTCTGTTGTCATTGTGTGAATATGCTCTTTACTCTCGTACAAAATTTTAAATTTTTCAGATGTGATTTCTCCGGAATGTCGAATATCCATTCTTCTTGTATTTGTATTGAACAGCTGATCAAATGCTGTCGTTGTATTGATTACTGACAATTCTATGCTTTTCTCTTTTAATAAATAGACGGCATATCGCAAGCCAATTTGCTCATGGGCATTACTGCCTGTCCAGAGAAGTATACGACTGCCAGCTTTTATTTCTTTTATTTGCTGAAGCATTCTGTGCTGATCGTTGACCATGTCGTCAAAATAGCCATATTCATTTGACATCACGTTACGCAGCCATTCTATACGGTTCGCTTGTCCTTTATGTTCGTGTAAATGTAGAAGTGGTCCAATCGAATAAATATCATCAAAAGCGATGATATCATCTATTTGATCTTGCTTCATTTCACGTACTGCTTGTTTTAAACTACCGGCAGCTGCCGCCCCAAATATGATATGTATCATTATTCGTCTCCCTTTATCTTACAGTTTATTTCATCTTCACCTATTCACGGTTCTTACGTCAATTCTATTGAGTCAATTTCATTCAAAAGTATGACAAGGAGATCAGGTATTTACATAAGTAATAAAGCAGAAGTGCAGAGATAAGAATTTTTATAAAAAAAAGCCCACGAAATGGGCCAAGGAACTACCCTAAATAAGTAGTTCCCACAATACAAAACTAAATTTGTATGTTCACTAGTGAAATCGTTCATGTTACCTTCCTTGCTCCATCACCTTCAAACTCTTCTGCTGAGAGATTCGGTCAAACGCCACCATCAAGATAGTCATGAGTAAAGCAAGAAGAACCGTTCCAGCGCTGATCCAGCTCAGGTGCAGTATAGATGTCCTGCTCAATACAAGACCTCCTAAACCCGAGCCTAAAGCAAATCCGAATTGAATAAACGATGTATTGACACTTAATGCGATATCAGGAGATTTGGGTACAAGTGTGACGAGATACAGCTGCTGAGCTGGCGATGTGCTCCATGTAGCGATCATCCATATCATGATCACCGCCACCATAACCACGAGATTCCCTGTCACAAATGCTAGCAGCATCAGCATGATGATTTGCAGAATAATTCCGGAGAAAATCGTGAATGTTGGGCCTTTTTTATCTGCTGCAACCCCTCCAAGACTGGAGCCCAAAAAGCTGCATATTCCCGCTAGTAATAAAATGCCGCTGATTTCTGTGATGCTAAGGTTTGCTGATTCTTGCAGGAAGGGCGTTAAATAGGTAAATAAAGTGGAATATCCGCCTACATAAAAAAGTGTCACTGCCACCGCCAGCAAAATTCGCTTATCTTTTAATATCGATAATTGCATACCTAGCGTCACCGGTTCTTGTTCTTTCATAGAGGGGATGCGCCTATACACAACAATCAGCGGAATGAGCGTGATCAATCCAATGGCTGCAAATAATGCTTTCCATCCAATCATGCTGCTTAGAAATGTCCCGATTGGCACACCTAAAACTAAGGAACTGCTTAATCCCATTAAAATGATGCCAATCGCTGTTCCTCTTTTTTCTCGTTCGACAAGACGAGTGGCCACTGCCATTGCCACCACAATGGCAGTCCCCCCACTAATTCCTTGTAAAACCCTAGTCATCAACACCATTTCAAACGAATGGCTGACACTTGTGATGATATTACTTACAGTAAAAATGATCAGCATCCATGATAATATTTTTCTGCGGTCGATATTGATGGTCAGTGCAATGACAATCGGCGCGCCGATTGCTGCTGAGAGCGCTAATGATGTGACCAATAAACCAGCAGCAGATGTCGTGACCTGTAAATCATCTGCGACCATTTGAATAATGCCTGTAATGATATATTCGATCGTTCCAATTAAAAAGGCTGCTAAAGCAAGTAAATAGACAACGGCTTTATTTTTCATCGTGGCTTTTCTCCTTTGGACAATGTTTACGATTTGACTTCATTTTTTATAGGAATTTGAATTTCAATGAGTCTTCCTTTTTCATTTTCAGACAATGGGTAATAAATCTCTCTCCCCGGCTGATCTTCTTTCACGCGGTATCCGTTATGTTCAATCCATGTCGCCAGATCAACACAAGCAGTTTGTGCAAATGGAGAATCTGAATGAAATAAGAGCGTCGCCATGGTTTCTTCAGCTGGTAACGTACGCATCGTGATACCCTGAGGCAGAGAGCCCCTTAGCGCTTTCGCTGAATATCCCACCTCAAATTCGAACTCACTTTCTTGAGCAAGTGATTCCCTCCACAGCACGATTTGCGGCTCAGAGTTCAATTCTTGCGGATGTTTATGTAACAAATGATGAAACGTTTGAAAGAATGTTGGGATTTCGTCAACAGTTCCGTTGGATTGAAAAGACATGATGTTTTTACTTTCAACCGATTTGATGATGACCTCCTGTTCTTTTTCAACACACCCCTCTCGTTTGATGAGGTGCATTCGCTCCTTAATACGCGCTAATTTCTGCTGTTCTCTCTCGATCAATTGCTGAATCTCACTCTCTTTCAAGAGAAACATGCCCTGAATCTGCTCGACAGAAATATCTTCACGAAGAAGCTGACCCATTTGCTTTAACGTAAAACCTAATTCCTTGTACAGAAAAATCCGATTGACCTCAAGCAGCTGTTCAGCTGAGTAATACCGGTATCCGGATTCTTGATCGATCTGCTTAGGCTTTAATAAATCTATTTGGTCATAATACCTTAAGGTTTTGACAGGGACTTTACTTAACATAGAAAAATCACCGATTTTAAACATCCTGCATCTCCTCCGTTTTGTTGATCTGATCAAAGTATAAACCTTTCAGTAAAGGGGAAAGTCAACAGGAGATTTTAAAATACAATTTATCGCATATAAAAAGCCCTATTTCAAATAGGGTTCGTTGTTTGATGAACTTTATTCGTCCTCCAAAATATGTTTAGCCGCTTCTAGTGCTGAAGCTGCTTTAGGCCATCCGATATAAAAACTAAGATGAGTGATGACTTCAATCAATTCGTTCTTCGTGACACCATTTTCTTTGGCAAGATGTAAATGGTATTCCAGCTGATTCAGGCTGCCCGTACTTACTAAGGCTGAGACTGTAATCAGACTGCGATCTCTAAGAGAGAGTTCCTCTCTCCTCCACAAATCTCCAAAGAGAACTTTTTCAGAATACTCAACAAATGCTGGGGCAAAATCTCCGAGAGTGAATTTTACAGTTGGCTTGATTGGCTGATGCATAGCTATTTCCCCTTTCATTCGTTCTGTTACTTGATCATCTGCGCAAGTCCTTCTCCAAAGGACCAATTCTCCACCCCTGTCTCAATCAGCATAATGAATACATTTTCTTTCGGGATATGAAGCTGGCAATACAACTGGTCAGCTATTTCCTTATATAAAGACTGCTTCTGCTCCTCGGTTCTTCCTGCACCACATGTAATTTGGATATATAAAAGACGATGATCTCTTTCATGACGAAGAAGATAATGGGGATCATAAAAAAATTCTTCTTTCTTATGTGAACTGAATACCTGAAAGTAGTCTTTTTTAGGAACTTGAAATTCTTTCATCAGCGCCTTCATGATCGTTTGGCTAACAGAAGCTAAGCTTTCTGTATCGTACGCATTTTCCATATAGCTGACTTTTACAAATGGCATGAATGTCATCTCCTTTTTTCTGTCTACATTCATTTTACATCCTAATACTTGTTTTATATAATTGAATAATATATAAAATTGTATTCATAAAATGAATGGAGATTATTAGAAATGGACTTAAAAGAGTTAAAAGCATTTCAAGCCATCATTCAGGAAGGGACATTCTCAAAAGCCGCTCAAAAATTGAATTATGCACAGTCAACCATAACGAATCAGATCAAACGATTAGAGAAGGAGTTAGGATTTCAATTGTTTGTAAGAGGATGGGAGGCTGAATTAACCCCTTCGGGACAATTGTTTGCCAAAGAGATTGATCAGCTGATACTCCATTGGCATTTTGTATTAGAGCAATCACAAAAACTCCAAAAAGAAGAAATCGGAACCTTGAATATAGGCGTCATAGAACCAATTGCTGCCACTATTCTTCCTTCCGTCCTTCAAACATTCAGGAGGCAAAAACCGAATATCACATGCCACTTTATCATTGGTAATACAGACTTTCTTCACAAGCTTCTGCTCAAGGGAGAGCTCGATTTTGCCATTTCAGGGGAACCAGTGATGAATACACTTCCGTTTGAGGAGTTGTACAAGGAGGAAATGTCTTTTATTATCGCAAAACAGCAGGCAGATCAAGTTGGACCGATTTCATTGATCAAAGATCTTTATGAACAGCCTTTGATTATTGGCGGGGAAAGTTGTTTATATCACATAAAATTACAAAAGGAACTCTCAAGAATAAATGTGGAGCCGTTCACTTACACCATCAGCCAGATTTCAGCGATTCCATCATTTCTAAAAAAATTCCCCTCTGTCGGAGTTGTTCTTTCTTCTACTCTATTGTCAGACGAATTTGTGAAAGTTCCAGTTGAAATGGAAGACCCTTTTATCCCAATAGGAATCTTAACTCATAAGGAACGCCATCTCTCTCTGGAAAACACCAAGCAGCTGCTGCTTGATCTATTTCGTCAAGAAGTGGAGCAATTCACATGCTCGTAATCTCGTTTCAAAAATAAAAAAACCTAGATGTCATACATCTAGGTTTTTCAATCTTTCAATCCATTTTAAGATGGCTCCACTTTTAAAAGAATCGAATATGGCACCATCGCAAAACCGCTCAGCACTCACCACTCCCATGATGAGAGCAAATACACACTGCGCATTTAAATGTGAGAGGTCCACATTCTCGATTTCGTTCAATCCACCTTCAATGCCATTTTCTTTGAGGATTTCTCTGTAGCGGATAAGCTCCAGCTCTTGATGTTGTTCTGCAAAGGTATAGATATCTTCGATAAAGCGTTGGACCGTTTCGGAATAATGCACAAAAGGCATCTGGATTGGGCGTTCAGCTGTTCCATCATTTTCTTGATCGATCACCCATTCTCCGATATGATCCTCGCGGAGCATCGGTATGTATTTTGTTAGACTATCAAATTGGCTCATCGTTATCCTCCTCTATTTTTAGAATGCTTTCAAGCCCGACAATAATAAAAGGAAACATATGATCAACTGAATCGTACGTTTTATTATTTTTCATCTTTTGTTTCATGGTGGCATCTATTCAAAATTAGGCTGGAGCCTTCAAATATATCAAAGGCTCCATTTCCAACTAAACTGCTTTAGCTAAAATAATAAATCTGTGTTGTTTTGCGTCAAAATAACCCTTTTGTTCAATTATTTTATGAATGGTGTATAATTCATCCTTGAAATTACTTATTTCAAAACCTGGCACTTGCCAAGAAATTGCTTTCAGATAATACACCAATGCTCCGATATCATAAAATCTTTGAATAGGGAACTCTTCTGCACTTTTCAACACCTCAAAATGATTCTCCTGTATTTCGTTTAAAGCTTTCTTTAAGTTCCAATCAATAAAATCTTTATTTATTGGTACCCTTAGATTCTCATTAATCTCTATGCAATCGAGTCCACCGACTTGTTGAGTTAGAAAAATACCTTCTTTCGAGATAATTCTTCTCACCTCTTTAGATGAAAATGACTCATGTTGATTGATGATAAGATCAAATTTTCCAGTCTCAAACGGAAGATTTCCATCATTAGAAATTTGAACTACCTTCACTCCTAAGGGTGTTAATCGTTCTTTTGCGATAGGTACATTAGGCAAGTAACCTTCTGTAGCATAAACTGACGTTGGAAAAGGTCTTAATTTTGATAAAAACTCTCCACCACCTGTTCCCATGTCCAGCATTGATTTTGCATTTTGAACAAGAGAAGTAGCTATACTACCATATGACCATGAAAGCAGCTCACTTTTCATTCTTCCAGTTTCAGATATGAATGAGAAATCCCACCCAACAAAAGGTTCATCTGCTTGTTTTATAAATGAAGAAAACTGTTTGGCATTCATCATAATCCCTCCAATTATCATTTTGAGTTTAATGATTAAATATTTGGCGGGCCTCTTACGAATGTATAAAGTTGTTATTTTTCATGTTCTTTCAGTCTCATATTGAATCACTCCCATTAAAATACTTAAAATTATATTTAAAGAGCACCTTGCCGAAGACCTTGATTTTATATTCATCCAGCTGATAATTGCGTGAGACATAAGTTGTTTTGAGAATCGAGAGTACATGATGGGTGTCTCACTATAGAGAACTAAGTACAATAAGAACCCGAATAGGAAAAATAGATTGTTAGTTAAAGTAAAACCCCTCCTGTTGGAAGGGTTTTTATCATTTAGATACTGCCTTTTCTATTGCTGGTTTCGGTCCATCATAGCTGTTATTTCCTTTTTATTTAAGAGATAAAGACACCACACACTCCACATGCGCGGTATGCGGAAACATATCAACTGGCTGCATGTATTCGATTTTGTAGTCTTTTGACATGTATTCAAGGTCTTTTGCTAGTGTGGATGGGTTGCAAGAGACGTAGACAAAGCGTTTTGGTTTGACTTGTTTGACGGTGTCTAAGAAGGTGCGCTCGCAGCCTGTTCTTGGCGGGTCGACGACGATGACGTCAGGACGGAAGCCTTCTTTGACCCATTTTGGCAGCCAATGTTCAGCTGTTCCTGTCACATAGGTCGCGTTTTTCATGCCGTGTTTTTTGGCATTTTTCTTGGCATCATCAATCGATTCTTTGATGACATCCATTCCTCGTACTTCTTTGGCGCCATCTGAGAGCCACATCCCAATGGTCCCAACACCGCAATACGCATCGACAACCTTTTCTTTTCCAGTCAGTTTGGCCGCTTTTTTCGCTTCATCGTAAAGCTTTAGCGTCTGCTTTGGATTCAATTGGAAGAAAGCACGAGCACTCAATTCAAAGGAGACGTCTCCTAAAAATTCTTGAATGACCATATTGCCAGCTAGGTGAGATGTTTTATGGCCGAAGATGACTGATGTTTTTTCTCCATTGATATTGTGCATAATGGACGTCACTTCAGGCAGACGTTTTTGAATGGCTTCTGCGATTTCTTTTTTCTTTGGAAATTCAGGTTTTGATGTGACAAGAACGACTTGTACTTCACCTGTTTCAAAGCCGACACGCACGACAATCGAGCGTACGTCACCTTTTCTTGTCCGTTCATTGTAGACCGATACGCCGAATTTCTCTAAAATTTTGCGGACAACGCCTGTTGTTTTGTTCGTTTTTGGATGCTGCACGATACATTCCTTGATCGGTACAAGCTTATGGGAATTTAGTCCATAAAGTCCTGCAATGATGTCTCCGCTGTGAGAACGTCCTACTTGGAACTGACTTTTGTTTCGGTAATGCCACGGATCTTCCATACCGATCGTTGGCCGAATATCAAGCGTTTCAACCGCTAGCTTTGTATGGCGCTCCATTGATTGAATGACAATATCACGCTTTTCATTTAGCTGCTGCTCATACGCCAAATGCTGAAGCTGACAGCCGCCGCACTGTTCGTATACTGGGCATGGCGGTTTGACTCGATGCTCGGAGCGCTTTCGCACTTTCCTCACTGTACCTTCTGCATATTTTGCTTGGACATTCGTTGCTTCAACGACCACTTCCTCACCTGGAAGCGCACCTGGAACAAAGACCACTTGCTTTTTAAAATAACCGACCCCTTCACCATTAATGCCAAGGCGTTTAATGGTAAGCGGGAACTGCTGTCCCTTTTGCAAAAGGGCACCTTGCTGTTTTTCTTTCACTTTATTCTCTCCGTTCTATTTGAACCCTTGATAGGTTGTCTTCATTTTATTCCATCTCATTAGTATATCACGTCTTAGACAAAGAGAGAAAATTCCTTTCCGTTATTTATCTGTCTCAATGCTTCTCCATAAATATAAAGAAGCGTAGCTTAAATATGGGGTCCATTCCTTGCTTAGCGCTGACATCTCTTCTTTTGTCGGTTTTTCAGGCAGGTCAAAGTGCCGTTTGATTGCGTTTTGAATACCGATATCTGCCATCGGAAAAAGATTTGGCCTTCCAAGCCCATTCATGAGCACATTTTGAACTGTCCAAGGTCCGATCCCTCTAATCGGAAGCAATCGCTCTTCCACCTCCAAATCAGATAAATCGTATAATTCCTCTAAACAAAGTGAGCCGCTCACAATTCGTTTCGATACATCGATGACATATTCTGCTTTTCGCTGACTAAATTGAAGCTTTCTCAAATCATCTGTTTCAAGAGAGGCAATGGTTTCTGGTAAAGGATCAAACCATACACCTTCTATTTGCTCGCCGTACGTATGGACAAATCGTTTCGTGAGCTCGTAAGCAAACGAAAGATTAAGCTGCTGATGAATGATACATTTCATTAAACAATGATATAAATGAAAATCCAGCATGAGCGGCGTTCCGATATGCTGCTCAAAAATGGGCGCTAGATTGGTTTGAGAAAAATGGTCTTGAATCATGTGTAATTGATGCTCCATGCCAAATATCCGTTTCACCTCAGAAAGAAGGGGTTCCTCTGGGCCGTTTGCCCGTACCCGAAACATAGGCGCATCCTTTGTTCCAGTAGCTTGAACGATGACCACGTACGGTTTTTGCTCTAATCTGATCGGCACTTTGATTTCTCTTTGACTCAAATCGACTGCTTTTAATGGATCACTTGATAAGCGTCTAAGCACTTGATCGAAATGATACGGCGGCTCTACCGCAAGCTGTTTTTCCCACATACATGTCCTCTTCCTTTCTGCAAACATACGCAGATGTGATTGTTTCATTTTGCATGAATGATTCTCTAGATTGAATACTTTTAAACATAAAGAGTACAAGAATTTATCAGTTATATCTTCCTTATTTGTGGTCATTCTCCTTTTGGATAGATGAAAGTTTTTAGTCGAATTCAGCTAAAATTCGACAGCATCCTTCAACATTTTAGGCTCATTTTCCTTAAATTAGAAATAGAACCTCTGGGTGATATCTTCCATTCCAAAAATATTTGTATAATTATGACATATCAAGGAGGTGAACAAAGAAATTAGCGGATTAGGCAATCATTTGTTTTATCTTGCAGGAACATATTTACCTCATTGATGACCGGCTTCACTTAGTTTCACATTTTACAAAAAAGAAGACCCAAAATTTAAAAACAAAGGAGATCTGACCAATGAAAAAAACAATTCTTTCTGTTGCCCTTGCCACTGCTGTTTCTTCGACACTGCCAGTATTCGCTGACGCTGCTGAGCCAAAAACTTCAGCACCTGTTTCTACTACACTTCAGCAAACTGTTTTAAACAAAGCTGCTGAAGGTAAAGCATCTACAACTGCAGGAAACGTTAATATTAACTTTGATGTACTTGGTATTGCAAATGCATTAATCAATGCTGCAAATGCTAACACAAACCGTGAAGGCTTTGTCAAAGGATTAATGGAGTCTGCTTTCTATGCTGCTGGCGCAAAATACAATGTCATGGTATTTAACTTAAGCCAAGGTTATGAGACTCGTTTCAACGGCGTCAAAACGTTTGCTACTGTGAAATACGGAAGTATTACGTACGGAGTCTGGGTATTCGAAAATGGATCTTTCACAAACAAAGGTGACGGCGGCTACATCAACTGGGCATTTAGAGGCTGGTTCGACCGTAATGGTGGTTTCGTCAACTTCCGTCGTCCTTAATTCTCGGTTTTATCCATCAATCATACACGCACATTGAACCGATCTCAAAAATGAGATCGGCTTTTTTTTATGAAGAAAACGTATAAGTTCACCGGTGCTGCTTCATGATATAATGCAAGTCTGGAGGGGTGCACATGCTGAGAAAACTTGCAGTGACAAAAAACGGCGACTTGATTGAACATGCAACATTGCAGCAGCTTTCAAGCCCCGATATCGCCTGGTATTGGATTGATTTTCATGCGCCAACGGAAAAGGAAGCAGCGCTTTTAAAGGAATATTTTCATTTCCATCCGCTTGCGATTGAAGATTGTTTTCATTATTTACAGCGGCCCAAGCTTGATTTTTATGAAGGGTATTTGTTTTTCGTGCTGCATGCCCTTAATCAAAAAACGCTTCGTTCTGAGGAAGTCGATCTGTTTGTTGGTGAAAACTATATCGTGACCTTTCATTTGAAGGAAGCGCCGTACGTTGAACGTGTGATTCGAAAGCTCAAAGGGTCTGATAAAGCGAGAAACAGCGGACCTGAGCATATTGCCTACATGCTGATTGATCAGCTTGTTGATGATTATTTCCCTATTATTTATCAAATTGAAGACAGGCTGAATGAAATTGAGGATGAAGAAGGGCATAAAACGTATGGCACGTTGATGAACGAAGTATTCGGGATTCGCTCAGATTTACTCAAACTGCGAAGAACGATTATCCCGATGAGGGACCTTTTATATCGTATTGTGAACACGAATATGATGAAGAGCGATACAAACCGTCAAGCGTATTTTAATGATATTTATGATCATCTATTAAAACTAACCGAAATTGTTGAGTCAAACCGTGATATGACAGCCGATTTACGAGACAGCTATCAGACGCTGAATTCCAACCGGATGAATGCGATTATGATGACATTAACCATTGTGTCGACCATTTTTATTCCACTGACCTTTATTGTTGGGGTGTACGGAATGAACTTTGACAACATGCCTGAATTACACTGGAAGTACGGATATTTTGGCGTGTTGATTTTCATGGGGCTCCTCGTCTCAGGTATGCTTTTATGGTTTAAACATAAAGGGTGGTTTAGGATTTTTAAATAATGTTTTGAGAGAAGTGCTTGGGAGGAAGATCATATGGAAAACTGGATTCCACTGAAAGACAAAGAATTAAAATTCGCCTGGAAGACATTTGCTCGAGAGTTCAAATTTAAACCAAGCATCTCTCGCTTTCCCGCTTTTCAAGCACCCTCTCCTTACATCACATATGATATCTCTGCTTATTTTGAGGACTCTTCTCTTCTACATACAGATGAAGATCTTGAAAAAAAGGCACTGCTCTCTTTTCAGGAGAATATCACTGGAACGGACGAATATATGCTGGCACTTGATTGGCAGCACGAATGCTACTGGATCACACCATATGGCTTGTTTGAAAAAGATGAATTTGGAGAATGGAAAGTTCCTATTCTCCCTAATGGGGATTACTATTTCTTTTTATCAAAAGAAATGGATTGGGGACTGCTAGGACATCCTTGGGAGCAAAGCATCACCGTTTTCGGCGAGGGCTTGATTGACTCTTTTTCACGTCATCATCCTCTTTTGTTTCAGCGTAAAATCAGAGAGGGATAATCAAAAAGCCTGCAGGTCTTCTGCAGGCTTCTTTCTATAGCTGTGGCAGATGCCATACTTTTTCAAGCATGAGATCGTCTAGACTTTTAAAGGAATATCCTTGTTTTTTCAGAGCGGTGATGGCATCATCCAGCGCTTCGGCATTGTCTCTTGAGACGGTATGAAGTAAGTAAATGGCTCCTGGGTGCGCCTGCTTCATCATTTGATCGTAAGCATACTGTTTTCCTTTTTGATGATGGATATGCCAGTCCACAAACGCCACTGACCAGAAAACGGTTTGGTAGCCGAGCTGTTTTGTTTCTTTTAATACCCGTTCACTGAACACACCGCGCGGCGGACGAAGATAGAGGTTATCTTGTTTTCCTGTGATTTTGTACACAGCTTCATTGACACGGTCCAGTTCTTCTTTGATTTCTTTCGTGCTCTTTGTTGTTAAATCTGGATGATGATAGGAATGGTTGCCAATGATATGACCTTCTTCTGCCATACGTTTGACAAGCCCAGGCTGGTCCTTTACAAAGTGACCTGTCACAAAAAAGGTTCCTGGTACTTGATGTTTTTTCAGCACGTCTAAGATCTTGGGCGTGTACCCATTTTCATAGCCATTGTCGAAGGTAAAATAAATCTCTTTCTTTTTCGTGTTGCCTAAATAGAACGCATCATACTTTTTTAAGAGTGCCGTTAATTCTTTGCCCGCATCCGGCGGCCTGTGCTCTTTACTTTTCGCAAATCCCCAGTGGATGGGCTTATTAGACACGGCTTCCGCTTTTGAGAGAGGCATGGAAACAAAAAGCGCACATAAACAGATCAGCATGTATTTTTTCATTTACGTCACTTCCCGGTTTTTCTTCTATTGTGCAGAATAAGACCGAGACTCATACACCGATTCACCTGCCAATTTAAAGAAAAAAGCCCGCATCGCGCGAGCTATTCTTCCTTCCAATCGTTTTTAAACCGTTCATATTTCGCTTCCAGGTCATCAATCATCTGGATCAGTCTGTCTATATCCTCAACGTCTGTTGATTCGGGATCTAATGAATCAATCACATTCATAAACATATCTAATCGGTTCTTTAAATAATCAACCTGCTGCTCTTTGCTGTCTGCTGCCTTACCCATCGATACACTCCCTTTAGCATTTGTTTATAGCTTATCTTTTTTTCCCTTGCAAATCAATTGTGTCCCCCTTGCGTATAACCGTGATGAGGCTTAAAATTAACTGTTGGCGGGTCTACGTTTGCCCGAATGAAAAGGAGATAGATACCATGAACCAAAAAACAGCACTTCGTCCGATTACACCTGCATACGACCCCTGGGAAGCCTATCTCGATGTGCAGGATTACGGAGAAATGAAGCTGACAAATATTGAATTTACGACAACAACACTGTGTAACATGAGATGCGAGCATTGTGCGGTCGGCTATACCTTACAGCCTAAGGATCCGAATGCGCTGCCGATTGATTTGTTACTTCGCCGTTTAGATGAAGTTCCGCTTCTGCGCTCACTTAGTATTACAGGCGGAGAGCCCATGCTTTCTCTTAAATCTGTACGGGAATATGTCGTCCCTTTATTAAAGTATGCCCATGAACGCGGCGTCCGTACACAGATCAATTCAAATTTAACCCTTGATTTGGCCCGGTATGAAGAAATTATTCCATACTTAGATGTCCTTCACATTTCACATAACTGGGGCACTGTCGAAGAGTTTGCAACAGTCGGCTTTGCCATGATGGATCGAAAACCAACCTTTGAGCAGCGCGAGAAATTATTTAACCGCATGATTGAAAATAGTCAGGCACTTGTCAAAGCGGGCGTAACCGTATCCGCTGAAACCATGCTGAATAAGCGTACGCTTCCATATATCGAACACATCCACCGGCAAATCGTCGAGGAAATGAAATGCCAGCGCCACGAAGTTCACCCGATGTATCCAAGTGATTTCGCCAGCGCCCTTGAATCATTGACGCTTCCGCAAATGCGGGATGCGATTCATCAGCTGCTTGATATTCGTGATCAAAACACCTGGATGCTGTTTGGCACCCTGCCGTTTTATTCATGCAGCACAGATGAAGAAGACCAGCGACTCCTCAACCGATTGCGCCAGGAGAAAAATGTCACGGTACGAAATGACCCTGATGGACGTTCACGGTTGAATGTGAATATTTTTGATGGGAATATTATTGTGACAGACTTTGGCGATACACCGCCGCTTGGAAACATTGCAACTGATACATTGCAATCAGCCTATACACGCTGGATGAACACAAAATTAGCAAAAGAACTGAATTGTCATTGCCCAAGCGTGCAGTGCCTCGGTCCGAATGTTCTAGTGAAAAACAGCTATTATCAAGATGTTGATTTTACTTCTCGTACAGCCAGGGGGTAACCGATAGATGGATGATACATTTCTGACAGTGGTCAAAAATAAATATATTGAAATTCTCCTTGTTGGACTCGTTCTTTGGCTTGCCGTCTTTATGATTAACAAAGCCCTTCAAATTTTCTTTAAACGAACTGAGTTTATAGAGGACAAGAAGAAGAAAACGATCGAGAGCTTGGTCAAATCGGTCACGCAATACACCGCTTCGATTTGCTTTGTGCTCTATGTCATTTCTCTGTTCTTTCATGACTTTGGGAAAATTCTTGCGGGTGCTGGTGTCGCTGGGATCGTCATCGGTTTTGGCGCACAGACGCTGATTCGTGATATTTTAGCAGGCGTTTTTCTTATCTATGAACGTCAGATTCATAAAGGGGATTATGTGACGGTGAATAACCTCTTTAATGGAACCATTGAAGAGATTGGTCTCCGCTCTCTGCAAATTAGAGAATGGAGCGGCAAGCTGTTAACCATTTCTAACGGAGATATCCGGCAAATCCAAAACTATAACATGCACTACATGCGGATTACGGAATCTGTGTTAATTAGCGCGAATCAAAACCCTGATATCGCCTTTCAAGCACTTGAATCAGCATGTGACAATTTAAATCAAATGCATCATGATTTTCTTAAAAAAGATGAATTCCAAAACGCCATTGAACCCTTTCAGGTTCATGGAATTATGGGCTTGAATAAGCTGAATCGCGGGATTGAAATCACAGTAAAGGGAATGGTCGAAGACGAAAAATACTTCGAAGCCGCCCTTGCTGTGCGAAAAGAAATGATCAAACAACTTCATCAGCATGATGTCAAATTGCTTGAGGATCTCGCTTACCCTCAGCCTGCAAAATAACCTCATTTATGATGGGGTTATTTTTTATATACAAGTTGCCGGGCTGACTCGGGCTTGCGAGAAACTTGGAACAATTAAACATTCGCTAACAATTCTTTTCATTTCAGCCCTCTTACTTCTATCCTCTTGACTGATTCATGTATAATAGATAGCAGAATGATTTCATGCAGCATGGGGACCCTCATACTGTGTATTTTCTAAGTGAAAGAGAGTGAATAAGATGGGTCGTAAGTGGAACAACATTAAAGAAAAGAAAGCATCAAAGGATGCCAGTACAAGTCGTATTTACGCAAAATTCGGGCGTGAAATCTATGTGGCTGCCAAACAAGGTGAGCCAAACCCAGAATCAAACCAAGCACTTCGTTTTGTCCTAGAACGTGCAAAAACATATAGTGTCCCAAAACATATTGTGGATCGTGCCATTGAAAAAGCCAAAGGCGGTGCGGAAGAGAACTTCGATGAGCTGCGCTACGAAGGATTTGGTCCAAACGGATCAATGGTCATCGTTGATGCCCTCACCAATAACGTGAACCGTACAGCTTCAGATGTTCGAGCAGCATTTGGGAAAAACGGTGGAAACATGGGCGTAAGCGGCTCTGTTGCCTACATGTTTGACGAAACAGCTGTCATCGGTGTCGAAGGGAAAAGCGAAGAAGAAACGCTTGAGCTTTTAATGGAAGCAGACGTTGATGTACGTGACATCATGGAAGAAGATGAAACGGTGATTGTGTACGCTGAACCAGATCAATTCCATCAAGTACAAGAAGCATTCAAACAAGCCGGCGTAGAAGAATTCACTGTCGCTGAAATTACGATGCTCCCTCAAAACGAAGTGACATTAGATGAAGAATCGAAAGCACAATTTGAAAAGCTGATCGATGTTTTAGAAGAGCTTGAAGACGTGCAGCAGGTTTATCATAATGTGGATTTAGGGGAATAAAAAACTTAAGCCATAGTAGTCGTTGAGTTCATTCAACTTCTACTATGGCTTTTTTATTTTCTCAAAAAAATGTAATATATGTATAAGATGTCAATGTCTACAATTTCCAAGGAGATGAGTTTCATTTTTAAAACATGGTGGTTTTCTTATTATGGATTTATGATCATCCCTTATTTTGGCCTATGTCTTACTTTCAACAACTTACCGATATTGACTAAAGTTATCTTCTTTCTTTTTATCATTTGGTATTTATATAACGCCTTTGACTTTTACAAAAATGAACTAAAAAGAAAAAAAGAGAAACCCTATTAGCAAAAAACAGTCATCTCCTCTATTGATAAGAGGAGATGACTGTTTTAATTCATCCCTTGAAACCCAAACGTCAAGTGATCCTGAACAGGTATCCAAGCTCCGATTCCTTGTGAGGTCACGTTTTTTACGACGAGTTTTCGTTTATTTCCTTTTAGCACAAGGTACACTTCTCCGTATGTGACCTTACCTTTTTCGTTAATCGCTGGTGCATAGGCATGAAGCGATGCTGCTTTTTTCGGAGAGACGTGGTATGACTGATCTCGTTTTGTTCCTGCACCAATCACGGTGTCAAAAGCGAGGGGCAGCTTTGTTTTTTGAATCGCTTTTTGCATCATCAATGTTTTCACATCTTCTGGGTTCGGCACTTTTGCTGTGAGCCCGCCGCTTACTTTCACTTGCTGCTTTTGAACGTATTTTCCAATGGCTGTTTTGTTGCCGCCTCTGTTATCAATGTGGTTCGTATTCACTTTTTTGTATTCCCAGTTGGCGACCGTTTCGTTTGAATCGTAGCTCAGCGCCCACCTTCCGAGGAAAATGGTCGCACGGTATCCAACAGCTAATGGCGTTCCTGAAATGCTGGATTCATTCAGCATTTTAATCAAATGAGTATTCTCAATCGGTACACTTGTTGTTTTGAACAATTCAGCCGTCAGCTCGCTCGGCTGGAGCAGCGGCTGATCCTGTGACGCGTTTGGATACGTATTCTCCTTGGAGATACTGGCGACAGAGGATGGCACTTTAAATGGCTTTGCCGCCTCCGCTGGAAAGCTGTATAGAAAACTTAAGGATAAGAGAACAACAAACATGATGCGGAGCATCTTTTTCATATCATCACTCTTTCTCATTCATTTTTCCATAGTATTTTCCGCAAAGACGTCCCTTATCCACAAAAGATTATAAAAGGAAAAATCCAATCGCCATAATAAAATAGGCAGCGAGTAATGTGGCGCCTTCAAACCAGTTTGTATCCCCATCATTTGATAAAATGACCGTGAGCAGCACAGAGGATGCCATCGCAATGAGCTCTGGCAAGGAGAAAATGAGCGGCATCTGCTTATCAAAAAATAGCGAGCTGATGACAAGGATTGGCGCGACCATCATGGCAACCTGAAGCGTGGAGCCAAAGGCAATTTCCACTGCTACATCCATTTTGTTTTTATACGCCATGATAACAGCTGAGGCATGTTCTGCGGCGTTGCCGACGATGGCCACAATAATGACACCGATAAACAGCTCACTCCAGCCAAACTGTTCTCCTACCGTATCAAATGTATGAACAAGGCGCTCTGAAATGTACGCAACTGCGATCGTCGAAAGTAGCAAAATCACGGTGGCAAACTTCCCAGACCATTCAGGTGTTTCTTCTTCCGTCTCCGCTTCACCTTGCCCGCTCTCCTGCTTGGCAACATAAACACCGCGGTGGCTGACTAGTTTGAAATAAAGCGCCGCAACATAAAGCAAAATCATCACAATGCTGATCCCAATGCTTAAAACAAACTGTTTATTCTCTGCCATCTCCACCGAAAACACTTCTGGAACGACAAACGCTACAATGATGGCAAACATGAGCAAGCCTGAATTGTGCCTTGCATCATGGACATTGAACACTTGGCGCTTATATTTTAATCCGCCAACAAAAAAAGACAGCCCCGCCACAAGCAGTAAATTTCCGATGACTGATCCAGTTAATGAAGCAAGTACAATGGCCGTCAGTCCTTGCTTTAAGGCAAAAAACGATATGATTAATTCCACTGCATTTCCGAAAGTGGCGTTTAAAAGTCCGCCAATTCTAGGTCCCGCAATGATGGCAAGACTTTCTGTGGCTCTTCCCATAAAACTAGCAAGACCAATAATGGCGATACAATAAACGGCAAACATGATGACCTGCGGGAAATGAAGAAAACTGCCAATCACCGATAGCGGAACACCGATTGCGACAATTACAAGAAACAAACGATTCATACAGCCATTCTCCTTTACATATGTCTGACTGTTATTCTTTCGTGAGTACCGGCATCGTATACATTTTAGATTCGCGCGTGTGAGAAAGTGATATCAATACTCCCTTTCACAGACTGCACCATAGAGCAATGCTTCAATGCAAGGGTGATCACTTTATCGATTTGTTCATCAGATGTATTGATGTCTTCAAATAAGATATGTAAATGAATGCAGGAAATTTTGTTTACAGCTCCTACCCTTGTCGTTTCAGGTGTGATCGTCAGCCCTTCATAGGATATTCGCTTTTTACGGCATACATGAATAAGCATTTCTCCAAAGCAGCCTGCAACGGCTGAGGTGAATAATTGAGATGGGCGGAACCCCAGTTCTTCTGTTCCTGATATAGGCAGCTGCCTGTCCTCGATATGTGCGATCCAATGATCCTTTTTGTATGTCAGCGTCATTCGTTTTCCACCTTTCTATTGAAACCCCTATGGTTCCATTGTACGATGAAAGCATGAACTTGTAAGGAGCATCTTATGTCGAGAATTCACTTTATGATTTTAATTTTACTTGTATCCGTATCTGGTTTTTCACAGGGTGCATTACTTCCTGTCATTTCCATTATCTTTGAACATGCCGGTACTTCTCCTACGTTAAACGGACTGCATGCCACAGGCTTATATCTCGGTGTGCTGCTTGCGTCTCCTTTTATGGAAGCACCGCTTCGCCGGTTTGGATTTAAGCCATTAATCGTCATTGGAGGCGCCGCTGTCTTTTTAAGCTTATTTAGCTTTGTGTTTTTTGAATCTTATGTCGTCTGGTTCTTCCTCCGGCTCATGATCGGGATTGGTGACCATATGCTGCATTTCTCTACACAGACGTGGGTGACCTATGCTTCATCATCAAGAAATCGCGGACGAAATATTTCATTGTATGGATTATCATTTGGACTCGGTTTTGCCGCCGGCCCTTTTTTAACGCCGCTCATTGAGATCAATCCAGCCTTGCCTTTTATTGTTTCTGGTGCAGTTAGTTTATGTATTTGGCTGCTTGTGTTTGTTTTAAAAAATACATATCCAGATACAGGCGAAGTGCAAACGTCAGAGCAGACAAACAGTTTAAAGCGCTTTAAAAAGGCCTTTCAATTTGGCTGGGTCGCCTTTATGATGCCATTTTGCTATGGCTTTTTAGAAACAACGCTTAACAGTAACTTCCCTGTGTATGCACTCAGAAGCGGTGTGACAGTAGATGCGGTTGCATTTATTTTACCTGCGTTTGCCATTGGGAGCATTGTCTTTCAGCTTCCTCTTGGGATGCTCAGTGACCGGTTTGGCAGGCGCCGCATCATTTTATGTGTGACACTCGCTGGATCATTCTTTTTCCTTTTGGCAGGAATTTTCATTCAATCCGTTCTGGCTGTAGCTATCTGTTTCTTTATTGCCGGAATGGCTGTAGGCTCTACCTTCTCACTTGGCATCAGTTATATGACCGACTTATTGCCAAAGCATCTGCTTCCCGCCGGGAATTTGATGTGCGGAATGGCGTTTAGTGCAGGCAGTATTCTCGGGCCGGTACTCGGAGGATTCTTTGTGCAAACGTTTGAAGGAATGAATTTACTTTACCTTGTCAGCATCGTCATATTATTTGTGTTTTGCTGCGTTCGATTTGGGAGAACGCAGGCAGTGCTGGAAAGTCACTAAAATGGGGGATCAATCGTTGTTTACATATCACATCACAAATGAATTGACTTTGGCATCTCTACAATTAGATGATGCCGACTCACTATTTAGCCTTATTCAAAAGAATAAGGCCCATTTAGGGGAGTGGCTGCCTTGGGTTCATCAATGCCAAAGCGTAGAAGCTGTCAAAACGTTTATTCAATCAACTCAAACCACCTACAATGAACAAAAAGGGTTGGAAGCTGGCATTCAGCTGAACGAGCAATTAATCGGTGTGTTCCGTCTGACATTTAATCAACAATTAGGCAATATCGGTTATTGGATTGATGAAGACGCGCAAGGACAGGGCATTGTGACAACCATCGTCAAATCTATGACAGAAACCTTTGCTCCTAAAGTGGATGGATTTGAAATTTTTTGTCCTGCTGGCCATGTCAGAAGTGAACGTGTAGCAATAAACGCAGGATTTCAGCATGATCCTCATTACCAGTCAAAACCTGATACAGCTTTTATCCTTAAGCGATATATACGATTGTCGAAATAAAAACTCCCCTGCACCTATGCAGAGGAGTTTTTTCATTTAATGATAACCATTTTGCCCGTTTGCACTGCCGCTTGTTTTGTGCTTTGGCTGATGGCCTTTGTTTTGTTTCGTGTTGCTTCCGCCTTTTTTCGATTGTTTGGACATATGTGATTCCCCCATCCATCAAGATTGAACATGTTCGTTCTTCTTTAGGATGCCCGGATTTCTTCACACCTTGCCTGGTACGATTTTACGCTTATGTAAAAGCGCATTGAGCTCCCCGCCAAGGATAATCATGATGCCGGTTAAATAGAACCAGATCATTAAAATAATGATTCCCCCAATACTTCCGTACATCGCACTGTAATTCGCAAACTCGCCTACGTAAAATGAGAACAGCATGCTCACCAAAATCCATCCAATTGAGGCAAAAATGGCGCCTGGCAGAACAAATTTCAATTTCAGTCTAATGTTTGGGGCGAAATAGTACAAGGCTGTAAACACAATCAATAAAATCAGCGGGCTAATGATCCACCTCATGGCCGTCCAAATGGTGAGAAAGGCATCTGACTGCCCGACTAATTCAGCGAGAAATAAGCCAAGTTCTTTTCCAAAGACAGGCAGCATTAAGGCAAAAATAATCGTAAGAACCATTGCTATGGTTAAGATGATTGATGTTAAACGTACGAGAATGAAGGAACGATTTTCCTCAACTTCGTAAGCATGGTTAAATGCTCTGACGACGGCATTAATCCCGTTAGATGCAGACCAAAGGGCGGCAATAATCCCGAATGACAGCAATCCGCCGTTACGGCTGTTCAGTGTCTCTTCGGCAATGGATTCAATCATCGAAAGCGCTCCTTCTGGCGCATAACCAGAGATGACGCTTAGGACATCCTTCGACGTCAGTGGCAAATATCCAACGAGTGTCAGCACGAAGATGAGAAACGGAAATAATGAAAGCAAAAAGAAGTAAGCAAGCTCAGCAGATTTTGCCGGTCCTTCATGCAGCAAAAAGCGTTCAATTAACGCTTTAATAAAACCCATACGCCTCATCTCCAATGATCAATCTTTCTATTTCGATCGAAAGTGATCCTTTGTTTCTTCAATAATCTCTAATACTTTTGGGGTTGTTTCCTTTAACTGATTGACTTGTTCATTTAAAAATGACAAATCATCTGAGACTGTTCGCATCAGCTGCTTCGTTTCTTCCATTTTTTCTTTCATACAAGCAGAAATTCTGGCTGGCTCCTGACGGTATTCCGCCAGCTTTTCCTGACAGTCATCCCATTTGTCTTTGAGCGCGATTCTCGTTGGCCGATGAAATAATGTCAGCAGTGCGCCGCAAGCTGCTCCTATCATAGCTCCTCGAAGCATGATTTGATTTTTCTCTTCCATCTCGTCTGATCTCCTTTCAGTTAAAGGTGTTTCTCTTTTTTTACATACGTCAAAAAACGATCAATTCCTTTTTCAATTAAATCATGTACTTCCTCAAAGTTTCCAGTGTAATAAGGGTCTGGCACATCATCTCGATCGTCGTCTTCAACAAAGTCAAGAAGACGGCCAATAAAGTGATGTTTCCCATAGCCGGCTATACTGCGAAGTGCCCCTACATTTTCAGCATCCATCGCAATGATATAGTCGTATGCTGTGATGTCCTCATCTATGATTTGTCTTGCGGACATCCCTTCATAGCTGATCCCTTTTTCATCAAGCAGCTTTCGTGTTCCTTCATGCGGAGGACTGCCTTGATGCCAGCCGCCAATGCCTGCTGAATCAATGACAAAGTGCTCGCTTAGCCCCTCATCTTCTACTCGTTTTCTAAACATGGCCTCTGCCATCGGTGACCTGCAAATATTGCCAAGACATACGAATAATACATGAATCATCCTTCATTCTCCTCCTATCTTTTCCCTAAGAACTGCTTTCGAAAACCTTTTCTCTATCATATCAAGCCCTTTTTCTTTTGAAAACTTTGCAAGAAAAACTCCCATCGGCATTGACACATTATACAAAAAAAGGTGACACTTTAGGAGAAATAAACAAATAAAGGGGGATACATATGGGATGGGTAGAACAGATTGTCAGCAGTATCAATGATGTATTATGGGGACCGCCGCTTTTGTTTTTGATCGTGGGGACAGGGATTTACCTTACCTTTCGCGTGCTCTTCATTCAAATTAGGCTGCTCCCCTATTCGCTTAAGCTGGCATTTTCAAAGCAAGATAAGACATCAGAAGGTGATATTTCTCACTTCCAAGCATTAATGACAGCCCTTGCTGCAACGGTTGGAACGGGAAATATTGTAGGGGTCGCCTCTGCTGTCATTGCCGGCGGACCAGGCGCTGTGTTTTGGATGTGGTTTGCAGCGTTCTTTGGAATGGCGACTAAATATGCTGAAGCTGTTCTCGCAGTGAAATACCGTGTCAAAAATGAAAAAGGGGAAATGTCCGGCGGGCCGATGTACTATTTGGAGCATGGCTTGAAGCAAAAATGGCTAGGGGTGCTGTTTGCTATTTTTGGCGCCACGGCTGCATTTGGGATTGGGAATCTCGTGCAGTCAAATTCTATTTCTGGTGTCATGAATTCAACCTTTCAGATTCCAACATGGATCACCGGCATTATCATTACAGTCTTTACTGCCCTCGTGATTTTAGGCGGGATTAAAAGCATTGGCCGTGTGACGGCTATTTTTGTACCGGTCATGGCTTTATTCTACGTCATTTGCGGACTGATCATTCTTGTCATGAATGCGGATCTTGTCCCAAGTGCCGTCGGGCTCATTTTTACGGATGCATTTACAGGCCAAGCCGTTGCAGGCGGTGCGATCGGAACCGTAATCCGCTGGGGTGTGGCGAGAGGGGTATTTTCCAATGAAGCAGGTCTCGGTTCTGCACCAATCGCTGCTGCTGCTGCAAAAACAGATATGCCTGCTCGTCAAGCGCTTGTGTCAATGACGCAAGTCTTTATTGATACGATGATTGTTTGTTCCATTACAGGGATCACAATTGTCATGGCCGATATGTACGTCACAGAAAAAAGTGATGCACTCACCTCGTTATCCTTTGCTCATTTCCTTGGTCCAATCGGCTCAATCATTGTTGCAATCGGCTTACTTTTATTCGCCTATTCCACCATTATTGGCTGGTCCTATTATGGCGAAAAATGCTTTACATATTTGGCGAAAGATTCATATGTGATGTATTATCGTGTTGTGTTTGTTATTGCTGTCTTTTTCGGTGCCGTGTTTAAGAATGATTTCGTCTGGGGCGTAGCGGATATGCTAAACGGACTGATGGCTGTTCCTAACTTAATCGGCCTCATCGGTTTGTCAGGAGTTGTCGTGTTTGAATCTAAACGAATCATTGATAAGATCAAGCAGGAGAAAAAGGAGAAAAACATCTCGGTGTCGTCTTAATAGCCCTTTTATTCTTTTGCTTTTCTGTTAAAATAGACATATTATTCAACACATATGCAGGAAAGGACGTGCCGCCCTTGTCAGAGCAAAAAGCGGCTGAAGTCAATCAGCTGATTGAAGACATTTCGCAAAAGTTAAATATGCTGAACATTGGAGTCATCAAAGCCGAGGACTTCAGTCCAGACAAGTACGAAGATATTGAATTTCTACACCAAATGGTGATGAAAAAATCTTCATTCAGCCCAAGTGAAATGCAAGCCATCGCAAGCGAGCTAAAAAACTTAAGAAAATAATCGTGCAAAGGAAACTGGATTCGGTTTACGCCGCTTTCTTCCATCCATGCACAGAAAAAGCCAGCACCCCGCAAGGTGCTGGCTTTGTTTATCCTGTCAAAACTGCTTATTTTGCGAGCAGTTTTAATGATTCACGGTTAAATGCTGGAATGTCATCAGGTGTACGGCTTGTCACAAGCTGATCCTGACAAACAACAACTTCTTCATCTTTGAATTTTGCGCCTGCGTTTTCCATATCTACTTGAATGGATGTATAGCCAGTCGCGCCTCTGCCTTCCAGTGTCTTTGCTGTAATGAGCAATTGCGGTCCGTGACAGATCGCAAATACTGGTTTTTTCTCGTCCATAAATGCTCTTGTGAACTGGACATAGCGGTCATCTGCACGCAGAATGTCTGGTGAGAACCCGCCAGGAATCAGAAGTGCATCGAAGTCTTCAGGCTTCACGTTATCAATGGACGCATCCACTCTCACTTCTGCTTCTCCTTGCTTCCCTTTTACTGTTTTTCCTTTTTCGTTTTCAATGACTGTGATCTCATGGCCTGCATCTTTAAAGGCTTTTGCAGGCTCGGTGAATTCAACATCCTCAAAGTAATCTGTTAATACAACTGCAATTTTCTTACCCATGTAGAAACCCTCCTGCTTGATTATCGTTTACACTACACACTATACCCGGGTACATTGAAATCAAACATCCTATCCCGATCAGATAACCCCTTATGATGAAAATAAGCATTTAGACTTATTTATATTTCCTCAACAAGGTAATTCGTATGATTTATGTTATCTTTACAATAATCTGCAAAAAATAACTACAAAAGTTAACGAAACATTTCTACAATAGGTATTGTGGTCAAAAAAATTAGAAAGGCGGAGATCAGGTGAAGAAGCAAGCACATAGGTCTAAACGAAGGAAAAACCTGTCTATTCTGCTCACTTCCATTATGATGATTAGTCTCATTCTCCCAGCAGTACCTACTCATGCAGCAATAGAAAACGGCGATGCCGTAAAAGTCAGCATCTTAGCCACAACGGATGTTCATGCGAACATGATGAATTACGATTATTACAGCGACAAAGAAACAAATGAATTTGGTTTGGCAAAAACAGCCGAGCTGATTGAAAAGCACCGTTCACAAAATCCAAATACACTCCTTGTTGATAACGGAGACCTGATTCAAGGAACCCCTCTTGGAGAATACGTTTACAAAAATGAAAAAGACAGTATCATCAATCAAACAAAGGTTCACCCCATTATTCATACACTCAACAAACTAAAGTACGATGCAGGAACACTTGGCAATCATGAATTTAACTACGGATTATCATTTCTTGATGGTACTATTGCCGGGGCTAACTTCCCGATTGTCAATGCGAACGTCAAAAAGTTAAATGGAGAACACCGTTTTACGCCTTATGTGATCCAAGATAAGACCTTTAAAGATGCAAACGGAGCTTCCCAAACTGTGAAAGTCGGTTACATAGGATTCGTTCCACCACAAATTATGACGTGGGATAAGAAGAATTTAGATGGACAAGTTCAAGTGCAGGATATCGTCGAATCTGCCAATGAAACCATTCCTGAAATGAAGGAAAAAGGGGCAGATATCATCGTCGCTCTTGCCCATACAGGGATTGAAAAAACCGCTTCACCTAAAGGATCAGAAAATATGATCTTTGACCTTGCCACAAAAACAAAAGGCATCGATGCGATCGTGTCCGGTCACCAGCACGGCACATTCCCAAGCGCTGAATATAGCGGCGTCGACAAATTCGATGTCTCAAAAGGAACCATCAACGGTATTCCAGTCGTCATGTCAAAAAACTGGGGAAGCTACCTCGGAGTCATTGATTTAACATTAGAGCCTGACGGCAGCAAATGGAAGGTCACAGATGGAACAGGAAAGATTGAATCTGTTGCAGGAGTCACCTCTCAAAACAGCACTGTGAAAGATGCCATTCAAACAACGCATCAAAACACACTTGAGTATGTGAGAAAACCTGTTGGTAAAACAGAAGCAGACATTAACAGCTTTTTTGCTCAAGTGATGGATGACCCTTCTATTCAAATTGTGACAGATGCACAAAAATGGTATGCACAAGAAAAAATGAAGGACACGTCATACAAAAACTTACCGATTTTATCTGCAGGCGCCCCGTTTAAAGCCGGCGGCCGAAACGGTGTAAATTATTATACAAATATCGCAAAAGGTGATTTAGCAATTAAAAACATCGGCGATCTCTACCTTTACGATAACACCGTGCAGATTGTCAAACTGAAAGGCAGTGAAGTGAAAGACTGGCTCGAGATGTCTGCTGGACAGTTTAATCAGATCAAACCAAACAATTCAAATGAACAGCCTATTTTAAACGAAGAATACCGCTCGTATAACTTTGATGTGATCGATGGTGTCACCTATCAAGTCGATGTGACGCAGCCTGCTAAGTACAGCACAACAGGCACTCTTGTTAATGCGAATGCAAACCGCATCAAAAACCTGTCCTACAATGGGAAACCAGTCTCTGACAATCAAGAATTTTTAGTCGTAACGAACAACTATCGAGCTTCTGGCGGCGGGGGCTTCCCGCATCTGACGCAAGATAAAGTGGTGCTTGCCTCAGCTGATGAGAACCGCCAAGTGCTGATGGATTATATTATCGAACAAAAAACCATCAACCCAAGTGCGGATCAAAACTGGTCCATTGCACCAGTCAAGGGCGCAACAGTCACATTCGAATCTTCTCTTTTGGCTAAGCCGTTTGCTGAAAAATCAAGCAGCGTAGATTTTGTTCGTAACGCCAGCACAGATGGTCTTGGCGTGTACAAGCTAGCCTTTAAAGAGGATGGCACAACAGAACCGCCTGCATCAGATAACTGGAATTTAACGGTGATGCATACAAACGATACACACGCACACCTTGATGATGCGGCAAGACGTGCAACAAAGATTAAAGAAGTTCGAGCCGAAAGCAAAAACAACATTTTATTAGATGCTGGAGATGTCTTCTCTGGTGACCTATATTTCACAAAATGGCAAGGACTTGCCGACCTAAAACTGATGAACTTAATGAAATATGATGCCATGACGTTTGGTAATCATGAATTTGACAAAGGTCCTTCTGTTCTTCGTCAATTCCTGACAGGTGATGCATCAGATGTAGATGCGAAAAACCGTCATCAATTTGAAAAGCCTGCATTCCCGATTGTGTCATCAAACGTTGATGTCTCTAAGGAAAAACAATTGAGCGGCTTAGTGAAAAAGCCAGCCACATTCAAAGCTGGTGAGAAAAAAGAAGCTGGGATTTACCCATACATCCTGCTTGATGTAAACGGTGAGAAGGTGGCTGTATTCGGCTTAACGACTGAAGACACGGCCATTACGTCCAGCAGCGGTCCTAACATTCAATTCAAGGATGCATACAAGAAAGCAAAAGAAACAGTCAACACGATTCAAACAAAAGAAAAAATCAACAAAATCATTGCTTTAACACACATTGGCTATAACCGTGACCTTGAGCTTGCTCAAAAAGTAGACGGGATTGATTTAATCATTGGCGGTCACACGCACACCCTTGTTGAAAAATTAAAGGTCGTCAATAAGAAAGAACCAACGATTGTCGCACAGGTAAAAGACTACGGACAATTCTTAGGAAAAGTAGACGTGGCCTTTAATCAAAAAGGAGTCGTACAGCCAAAGGAATCTTCTTTTGACCTCATCACCATCGATGACTCTGTCAAAGAAGATGCCGATGCAAAAGCGATCCTCGATCAGTACAAGGCAGATATTCAAGATTTAAAAACGGAAAAAGTCGGGTCTACCGATGTCCTCTTAGATGGACAACGCGAGCATGTCCGTGCGAAGGAAACGAACCTTGGGAACTTTATTGCTGACGGTATGCTGAAAAAAGCACAAGAATCTGCTGGTGCTGATCTTGCCATCACAAACGGCGGTGGTATTCGAGGCAGCATTGAAAAAGGAGATATCACATTAGGTGATATTTTAACGGTCATGCCATTCGGAAACACACTCTATGTCGCAGATTTAAAAGGCAGCCAAATTAAGAAAGCACTCGAACAAGGGCTTTCAGGCATTGAGGAAGGCGGCGGCGCATTCCCTCATGTAGCCGGCATTGAATATACGTTTACGCTGAGTAAACCAGTTGGCAGCAGACTCATTGATGTCAAACTGAAAGACCAAAACGGCAAACTAACAAACATTGATGATCAGAAAACATACCGCGTGGCGACAAACGCATTTGTCGGCACAGGCGGAGATGGCTACAGCGTCTTTACAGAAGCCTCTCACGGCGAAGACTTAGGCTATGTTGACTATGAAATCTTCAAAGAGCAAATTGAACAGGCAGACGGCGGGCATATTTCTCCTGTCATCGATCATCGAGTGAAAGAAGTGTTCCTTCCGCGTGCGAAAGGAAAAGGCGCCTATGACATTCAAGATGATGAAAAATTCCAAACGTATGTGCAGCATACAAACAAAGCATTGCTCTATTTAGACAAAGCGAGCGAAGCGAAAAACGTTCAATTGTCTCTATCAAAAGCGCAGGTAGCCGAGCTGAAGAAAAGAGAGCAAGATCCAAACGTCACCATCTATCATGACAAAGTGGGACTCGTATTACCGCTCTCTAATTTGTCCGAAAATAGCGCAGATATATGGATGAAAAAAACGAATAAGGTGAAAAATGCATTAACCGATACGTATGATTTCCAAATCAAACAAGATCAGAAAAAGGTTTCTACCTTTAAAGATCCTGTCACACTATCCTTTACATTAGATGAGCCTCAAAAGGCGAAGAAACCTGGTGTATATTATGTAGACCGCAAGAAAAACCGTTATGCCAAAACAAGTAACGGATCGTTCGAAAATGGGGTCGTATCAGGTCAAACTGAACACTTCAGCGAATATACCGTACTCAACCAAAGCGGGGCAGCTGGAACAACGCCAGATCAAACTGGCGGAGACGGCGGTACATCAGGGCCAGGCGGAGGTACAGGTACAGATCCAAACCAAGATGGAACCGGACTTCCAGGCGGCACACTGCCTAATACAGCAACGATGATGTATACAGCTGTATTGATTGGTGTACTTATGCTTGCCTTAGGCGGTATCCTATATTACTACCAGCGCAAGCGTACAAGAAAAAATGTATCATCCTAAAAAAGGACAGAGCGTATGCTCTGTCCTCATATTGTTGACAAAGGGCTAAAATGATCTTGATTTTAGCCCTTTGTCTTCTTTTCATCTCAATCTTGGGATAAATAAATCCAATTGCGCTTATCAAATTCTTTCACATTATCTGATCCTATATGACGCAGCATTCTATTGAAGAACGTGATATCATCTTCATCATCGATGGCATATAAATCCTCTTGAACATAATCTCTTATAATAAAATTCGTTAAGTTCGTATTATTCACAAAATCAGCAAAATAATTCTCTACAAGAGTTAAATCCTCTTCACTTAACTTTTCATCATTAATAATTGAAATATGAAACACATTCAAAATCGCTTGTATATCTTCTTCATCCATATAACATAATGGATCTAGTTTTCGATCTTCTTCCGTAAACGGTTTTCGAGTATCTTCAATAATCACGTAACATAATATTCGATGATCTTTCATCACGCTAAAAATTTCTAAATCCCGTAATTTTAGTGGTCGATTCAGTCTAATCATTTTTCCTCCTATAAATCATTTCTCCAAAAGTTGAAACGGACAGAGCCTATGCTCTGTCCGTTTTTTCTCTTCTAGCAAAATCGACGAATCTGAAGCGGTCTAATCGGTGACGGCTTTCTGTGTATTGAAATAGACTCGTATCCTCTAAGAACACATAATTCTTTACCACGACGATATGGTCAAATCCCTTCAAATCAAGGTACTTCGCATCCTCTTCTGTACATGGCTCTACCACAAATTCCTTTTGAGCATAGCTGATCGATACACCGAGTTCTCCCTCAATATACTCGTAGATTGATCCTTCGCATATGTCTTTAGTCAAGACTTCGACATGCTTTTGCAAGAAGTAGTCCTTGTCTAAAATCACTTCTTCCCCGCTAATATTACGAGATCGAATGACTTTCCAGACGTCTGTCTCTTCATCAATTTTCAGCTGAGACTGAATATACTGATCCGGTTTAATTAAACCAAATTCATGAACCGTTGTGACCGTCTTTCGACCAAGCGTTTGAGAAAGCTCTTTAAAGCTGACAAGACCTGAAACAGGGAACTGCATTTTCTCCCGATTCAGCAATACAGAGCCTTTTCCACGGATTTTTTGAATATAGCCATTTTGTACAAGAATATTTAATGCCTTTCTCACCGTCTCCCGGGACGTGTCGTACATGATAGAAAGTTCATGTTCTGATGGGAGGATGCCTTTATCCTGCCATTCACCTTGCTCAATTCGTCTTGCGAGCTGATCATAAATCACTCGAAACTTATTCTCTTTCATTTTCCCTCCGCCCCATTTTCTAGCGTTTGGTTAAATGATAAACGATTGACTCATATGGGCGCAACGTAAATCCCTTGATATGTGCCGGCACATCCTCATAATTGGATAACAGGACTTGCCCCTCCATCTCATCTACAGCCTGCACAAGCTCCTCAGGAAGCGTAAAGTCCGCCTCCCCTGAATAAAAGTGATTGATCACGAGGAGCTTCTCATCCTTGCTTTCTCTAACATAAGCAAAAATCTTTGGATCTTCTGCTAAAAGTAAGGAGAAGCTGCCATATGTGATCACATCAAGTTCTTTACGCAGTCTGCAAAGGGCTTGGTAATGATAGAAAATGGACGTCCGGTCTTTTAACGCAGCTTCGACCGAAATGTCGTTATGGGCTGGCTCAATCCAAGGTGTTCCTGTTGAGAAACCTGCATTCTTCTCTGAGGTCCACTGCATTGGTGTTCTTGCATTATCTCTTGACTTGACCTGTAAAATGGCGAGTGCTTCTTCCTTTGATTTTCCCTTTTCAAGCATGACTTCGTACATATTGAGTGATTCGATATCACGGTAAGACGAAATGTCCTCAAAGCGAGGATTCTTCATGCCAATTTCCTCACCTTGATAAATATAAGGAGTCCCCTGCATCAGATGAATCGTGGTCGCCAGCATCTTCGCTGATTGCTGATGATACGTGTCATCATCACCATACCTTGAGACGATACGCGGCTGATCATGATTGCACCAGAACAGCGCATTCCAGCCGCCGCCCTCATGCATTTTCGTCTGCCATTCAGACAGAATCGACTTTAATTCTTGAAAATCAAATGGTGCGATCGCCCATTTTTCACCGTTTGGATAATCCACCTTTAAATGATGGAAATTGAACGTCATATCCAGCTCCTGCCGATCAGGTCTTGTATACCGAATGCAGTCTGCGATATTCGTTGAAGACATTTCTCCAACTGTCATGCTATCGTATTTCGAAAAAACCTCCTGGTTCATTTCATGCAGAAATTCATGAATTCTCGGCCCGTCCGTATAGTACATGCGGCCGTCGCCTTGCACAGATTGTCCGGCGTCATCTAAGAAACGCTGATCCTTTGAGATGTTGTTGATGACATCCAGCCTGAACCCATCAATTCCTTTTTCAAACCAAAAGTGCATGATGTCATATACTTGCCCGCGCACCTCATCCTTCTCCCAATTGAGATCCGCCTGAGTGACATCATATAAATGAAGATAATAATCTCCTGTTACTTCGTCAAGCTCCCAGGCTGGGCCGCCAAATTTCGACTGCCAATCATTCGGCGGAGATCCGTCTGCTTTTGGCTCCTTCCAAATATAATAATCTCGGTAAGGGTTATCCTTTGACTCACGCGAGGCTTGAAACCACTCATGGAAAATGGATGTATGGTTAACGGCTAAATCCATAATGACTCGTATTCCTTTCTCATGCGCTTCCTTCAGCATGCGTTCAAAATCTGTCATTGTGCCGTACATGTCATGGATTTTTGTATAATTACTAATATCATAGCCGTTGTCATGCTGCGGGGACTCATACATTGGCGTGAGCCAAATACAATCCGCCCCAAGCTCTTTAATGTAATCAAGCTTTTTCGTCACGCCATTGATATCCCCTGTACCAGAGCCCGTTGTATCTAAAAAGCTCTTCGGATAAATTTGATAGACCACCGCTTTTTTCCACCATGGTTCATTTGATTGCTGATTCAATTTCCTTCACCACCACTAGTTAAGTTCTTCTGAAAAATCCTTCTTCTTTTTTAGTTTTGCATATAAAAGAGTACCGATGAATGGAAGGAGGAGTACAATCACCATTCCAATTGCAAATGCCCCCCAATATTTCGGGATAATGGAGAAGATTCCTGGAATGCCTCCAACACCAACTGAGCTTGCCAGCACCCCTTGAGAGGCGATAAACATACCGGCTAATCCTGAGCTGATCAGTGCAAATATAAATGGGAATCGATAACGCAGGTTGACCCCAAACATCGCCGGTTCGGTAATTCCTAAATAAGCAGAAATACTTGATGTCAGCGAAAGTCCTTTTTGCTTTTCATCTTTTAAGACAAACATCATTGCCAGTGCAGCTGATCCTTGTGCGATATTGGACAGTGCAAGCATTGGCCATAGGAACGTGCCGTGCAGCTTTGAGTTAATCAATTGAATATCCACAGCGAGGAACGTATGGTGCATTCCTGTAATGACTAATGCTGCATACAGCCCGCCGTATAATAGACCGCCAAGTGCTGCGAATTGCTGGAATACCGCTACAAGTCCAGATGTTAAAACATTACCGATTGCAAAGGTAACAGGTCCAATGACAATGAATGATAAAAATCCAATGACTAATAACGTAATCGGTGCAACAACTAACAGCTGAATACTTTCAGGTGTCCGTTTTGTGATAAATAATTCGAGCTTTGCAAGTAAATAGGAGGCGACGAGTATCGGAAGAACCTGTCCTTGATAGCCTACCTTCTGCACTTCAAGTCCAAACAAATTCCAAACAGGAATGTCACCGGTCTTCTCAGCCGCTCCATAGCCCCATGCGTTTAACAAGTCCGGGTGTACAAGCATCAGTCCAAGGACCATCCCTAAAAGCGGATTTCCCCCAAACCGCTTCACAGCTGACCAGCCAATTAATGCTGGCAGGAAGGTGAAGGCAGTTCCTGCAATTAAGTTGATCATATTCGCTAAATCAGCCCATGCCGGATACACATCCACAATCGATTTTTGATCGAAGAAAATATCAGGAGCTGTTAAAATATTATTAATCCCCATTAATAAACCGGCTGTGACAATGGCAGGAAGAATCGGTATAAAGATATCCGCAAGCGTTTTCACAGCACGCTGCAATGGATTTAATTTTTGATCAGAGGCACGCTTGACGTCTTCTTTTGTGGCTTCCCCAATCCCCGTCCTTTTGACCATTTCGGCATATACTCGATTGACGGCCCCTTGGCCGATAACAACTTGGTATTGACCGTTCGCTGAGAAAGATCCCTTCACTTCATCAATTTGTTCAAGTGCTTTCTCATCCACCTTGTCTTCATCTTTCAGCACAAAGCGCAGCCTTGTTACACAATGTGTCGCTTGATCAATATTTTCTTTGCCGCCGATGGCTTTCACAATCTGATCTGCTGCTGCCTGATAATCAGCCATACTATCCCCTCCGAGATCGTTTTTTTATATAAGAAAAAAGAACCAAAAAACTTGTATATACATGTTAATTTATATTTTATATTTGTATATACATGTAGTCAACAACAAAATGCAGCGCTTACATAAAAAATCTCCCTCAATGTGCTCAGGGAGAGGCAGCGTGTCATCATCTTTTTTTATGCTCCGTTAATTTCTCGTAGACCTTATTTTTGTAAAAGGAGGAGGCAGGCCGGGCAAAAGTTTGGCGTTTAGATGTAAGTTCATCCAGACGTTTTTGTTTTTCTTCACAGATGAGAGACAGTTTCTTTCTTTCCTCTCCATCTATGCTTGATTGAAGTAATTCTTTGACAGTCATGAGTTCTTTTTTCAGCGCTGTTTCTTCCCCTGCAAATCCGGCATTTTTCATGATACGGTAGCCCATTCTAAGTTCTTCTGGTACATGAGCAGCGTCATCTTTTGGCAAAGGCTTCCCAAAGCCAGATAATCCTTCAAAAGCCCCGTTATCCATCGCTTTTTTGATCCGTTCTTCTGATAATCTCTGCGCAAAATCCATAGCGTTTCTCCTTTCGCCGCAAGTATTTGATTAAGCATAGCAAAAAAGCTGGCTCTCTCACAAGAGCCAGCATCAGCGTCTAGACAAGCCCTCGCATTCGGTGTCTATCCTGCGCTCAGGTGCTCGTCCCTTCTTCGCTGAAAAGAGAAAAAGGGCTAAAATATTTTAGCCCTTTCTCGTTATTTATTGTCGACTTTGAAGGTTGAGACCATTTGTGCTAAGTCCTCTGACATGTCAGAGAGCTGTTCAATCGCACTTGAAATTTGCTGCATACCAGCACTTTGCTGTTCTGTTGCTGCCGCCACTTCTTGAGAGCTGGCTGCATGTTCTTCCGATACAACAGAAATTTGCTCAATCGATGTAGAAATCGTTTGATATGCTTGCTCAACTTGCTTAATAGAAGCAAGCAAATTGTTCGTTCTCCTTGAAAACTGAGATACACCGTCGTAAATCAAAGCGAAATTTTGTGACGTGCCTTCCATTTGCTCACGTCCTTCTTCCACTGCTTTACTACTTTCCTCTACACTTTCAAGAACGCGCTGACTGTTTTCCTGTGTGCCGATGACAAGGTCTGAAACGGTTTTAGCCGCATCCGCTGATTGCTCAGCTAACTTGCGCACCTCATCTGCCACAACAGCAAACCCTTTTCCTTCTTCTCCAACACGTGCCGCTTCAATTGAAGCATTCAGTGCAAGCAGATTCGTTTGGGCTGAAATGTCCGTAATAATCGAGATGACACTTTCAATCTCCGTTGAATGAGATTGTAATTCTTCTGCTGCCTGCTTTGAGTTGGTCATCTTGTCATGTAGCATATTCAGATGATCAAGCACATGGTTCACTAATTTTTGACCAGATTCTGATTGCGCTTGTACGTCAGATGAAACAGATTTCATTTCGTCAACTTCTTTTGTGACGCCTTCGATTTGAGTATCGATCTCTGCAACGGATGTCGTACAATCCGTAATATTTGCGACAGAATCATTGATTCCTTCACTCATATTCGTCATAGCTTCTGATACTTGCTGCGCACTTTGACTTGATTCGGTCGTCACCGTACGAAGCTGTGAAGACATTTTCGACACTTCACTAGATGAGTTTGAGATTTTCGAAATGAGCTCTTTAATCCGTCCCTGCATCTTTTGGAAGGATGCGGCAAGCTGCCCGATCTCATCTTTACTTTCAACCTCTACCATACCAGTTAAATCACCGTCAGCAATTCGATTCGCTGATTCCATTAAGGAACGTGCTGGTTTTGCAATCTTTCTTCCCATGAAGTATGAGAAGAGTAATCCACCGATAAGCACAATGGCAGATGCCACTGTGATATAGATCATCAACTTCTGCGTTGTTTGAGGCACGACAGACGCATCTAAATCAATGCCTAAAATCCCTGTCAGCTCACCGCCTGAATCCTTAATTGGCAAAAAGACTGATTTATGTGTACCAAATGAATCTTTGTAAATATCACTTTTGACCATTTTATCTTCAGAGAGCGCTTGTTTCATCTCTTCTGAAAAAGCATAATCTTGATCAAAGTCATTTTCTTCACCGGTTAGTATAATAATTCTTTCTTTACTGCCTTTATTAGATAGCACGTATAAGTTCTCAAGCGTATGATCTTCTTGAAGCTCTGTGAATTTCTTTTTGACCTCCACATAAAGGGGATCATCTTTCCCGCTAATACCAAGGACGTTTCCATCCATATTATCGATCTCTTTCTTCGCTGTATCAATATCTGTTGTTAATCGATAATCAAATTGCTTTAATAACTGGGATGATAAATCCTGGCTCACTAGATAAAAGGTTAGAACGAATAATGCAACGGTTGCGAGTAATGTTACGGTAACGACTGACATGATTTTAGAGGATATCGTGTATCCTCCAAATTTCCTTTGTTTCGCCATTTTTTCCTACATCTCCACTCTCAGATTTGATTTAAGCATGTACATTTTCAAATTGTCCACAAACAGATGCAATCACATCTTTTAAATAAGATACGATATGAGGGATATGCTCTGGTAACGTATAAGGTGAGATGACAAAAAACTTACTAACACTTAGATAGAATTCTTGACCTTCTTTTGAGTTGACAAGTAAAAACTTCGTTGTATCGCCAAAGAACATCTCATCTCTTTTCTCTCCAAGTTTTTCAAACAGCATTTTGTTCAATTCATTGTTTCGCTCAATTTCCATTGAAGTCGCTTCGCCAGAAATCTCTTCTTGAAAACGCGGTGAGCCGTCTAGGTAAATTCTAAATAATGTAGCCATTCCGACGTTGTCATCATTCACGACTTCTGCTTGCGGAATTTCTCGACTAAGTGCTTCTCTGAAGGCAAGGTTCACTTCTAAGAATTGACCGAGCAAGCGCTGATAGCCTTCAACCCCAAACGTTAAGAGCACACTCAGCATACTGATCGAGCTTCCCATTCTTGAGCACTCAAGCGTATAACCCGTATGGTATTCACCGTAGCCTCTATGGCCAACATATGGCGTCTCTTGTTCTTCCAGGTCCAAACGCTTTAAGTCAGCAGCGTTTTTCACTAAGAATAAACTGGATGTGTAAGGTGTTTGGCCGAGCTTTTGAAAATCAAAGCACATCGAGTCTGCAAGAGAAAGATGCTGGAATTTCGCTTTGATTTCTTTTAGCATACGAAGAACACCGACTGAGAATTGCAGCGGGTTTTCTGATACATCATACTCATTAAAGAAAGCAAAGAATCCACCCAGCGCCGAATCTGCATGAATATGCGGCACCTTCAGACCATACTTTTCAGCAATCGCTTCTGCTGTTTCACGTACCCCTTTGACATCATCAATTGCAATGGCATCTGTTGTTCCGGTTGTTGCCACAATATAAACGGGAATCCCGCCACCCTGTGCAACACGTTCCATTTGACAACGCAAATCTTCCATATCCATTGAATGATCTTTATTCGTCTTAATTCTGATTAAGTTGTTTGTGCCAAGTCCTGTTGCTTCCATTGACTTAAATAAGCTGTAATGTGCAGCATCAGAACAAAACGCATAAAGATTTTGTGGAACTCCTTTTCGCAGTGACTCCGGCGCAGCTTTTGCGATCGCTAAACGAAGTCCTGAAAAAATCGCTCCTTGACCTCCCCATGTTGTGTATCCCCCGCTCATATTTGGATCATATCCGATGAGCTTAGACATCATTGAGACCACTCTGACCTCAGCTTCCGCACCTGCTGGTCCATAAACATCCCAAAGGTTGTTTCCGTTTACCAGCATAGCTGTCAGCATGCCTAAAATTCCTGGTGTACTTGCCATTGGCAAAATGTTCGTGAAGAAATACTTGGTGTGGTATGGATGGTTATGTAAAAGCTTCAGTAATTCTTCATTCACAAGTTCCGCTTGCTGGCCGTTCATCGGAATTTGACTTGTTTCAGTGAGCTTTTTGTAAAAGTCCTCCCCACGATTCTTTTCACCTTTAAGGTGTGCACGGTTGGGATCTTTCAGGTCATCGACCCCTGAAATGATCTGCTCCATCAATTTGATGAGTTCTTTACGCTCTCCTGCATTTCCGTCCTCACTCGGAAACCAGTTCTGAACGAGGTTCTCTGCTCGTACAGTCATATACTATCAATCCTTTCAATGGAAGATTTCCTGTCACTGTCTATATCGACCCCAATTCAGAAGTTTATAGTCTCGATATGTTCACTTAAGTATATTTAGATAATTTGTTCACTAATTAAAATAAATGAAACCCTTAAAAAACACATGAAAACCATTATGTTCACGAAACACAAAAATATATTGATATATCGTATAGGAGGAATTTTTATCCATCGTCTTATTCCATTACATGGCTCATTTTTTTTGTTTAACCTGCATAAACATTAATAAACAATGGAAATACTCTCTAAATGACCATTGTAGAAATCAAATTAATTCTTTAGACTTGTATCTTTTTACCTGTTTTATTGATATAGCAACTGGAAAATTGCTGAATTTTCTGTCAATAATAGGTCGATTTTCATAAAAAGTTTTTCGACGGGCGAATATTTTCATTTTCTCTCCTTTTATTGCTCGGACAGGCTTGCAAAGGCTCTTCACTGGTTATGACTTTTCTATTTGTGCATTTCGTGGTATATTCTAATGGTTCGTTTTCTTTCGTTCCGCCTCTTCCGTTTAACGGAGAAAAGGAGTGTTTATATGAAAACATTTATTCAAAAAAGAGGTCTCGGCTTCTTTCTGATTGCAGCCACCTTACTATGGCTCAAAACGTATTCAGCGTATTTAATCGAATTTAAACTTGGTTTATCAAATGTGCTTCAGCATATTTTGCTTTTCGTGAATCCTATTAGCTCCAGCTTGTTCTTTCTTGGCTTTGCATTATTGTTCAAGAAAAAATGGCAGCCTGCCGCTATCATTGTGATTCACTTTTTCATGTCTTTTTTACTATACGCAAACATCGTGTACTATCGATTCTTCAATGACTTTATCACGCTGCCTACAGTGATGCAGGCAGGAACGAATGGCGGACAATTAGGTGATAGTGCATTTTCACTCATGCGTTGGACTGATGTGTTTTACTTTATTGATACAATCATTTTGATTGTACTTGCAGTCCGCATGAAAAAGCAGCAGCAAACAAGTACAGCCACTGTACCTGTTCAAAAGTCAAAATCGTTTAGACTCGTCCTTGTGTCCTCTGTTGTGATCTTTGTTTTAAACTTAGTTGCTGCAGAGATCGATCGTCCAGAGCTTTTATCAAGATCGTTCGACCGCAATTATTTAGTTAAATATTTAGGTGCTTATAACTTTACTGTGTTTGATGCCATTCAAAATGTGAAATCAAACAGCCAGCGTGCTCTGGCAAATTCAAATGACGTGACAGATGTAGAGAACTATTTAAAAGCGAACAGCGCTGATCCTAACCCTGCTTATTACGGGAAAGCGAAAGGCATGAACGTCATTACAATTTCTCTTGAATCTCTGCAAAACTTTGTCATTGATTATAAGGTGAATGGAAAAGAAGTAACGCCATTCCTTAATTCATTGGCACACGACAACAAAACGTTTTACTTTGATAACTTCTTCCATCAAACAGGACAGGGAAAAACGTCTGATGCTGAATTTATGATGGATACTGGGTTATTCCCATTATCACAGGGCTCTGTTTTTATTAACAAAGCGCAAAACACATATCAAGCACTTCCTGGTATTTTGAAGAAGGATCAATATACGTCAGCAGAATTCCATGGCAACACGAAAACCTTCTGGAACCGTAATGAAATGTTTAAGTCCTTTGGATATGACAGATTTTACGATTCTGAGTACTACGATATGAACGAGCAGGATACGAAGAACTATGGACTGAAAGACAAACCGTTCTTCAAAGAGTCGATGCCAATCCTTAAAAACATGAAGCAGCCGTTTTATTCGAAATTCATTACCTTATCGAACCATTTCCCATTTGGAATGGATGAAGGTGATACTGATTTCGAGCCTGGTGATTTCGGTGACTCTGTCGTCGATAACTACTTCCAATCGGCTCATTATTTAGATGAAGCGATTGAACAGTTCTTCAACGATTTGAAAAAGTCAGGTCTCTATGACAACACAGTCGTCATTATGTACGGAGATCATTACGGTATTTCTGAAAATCATAATGAAGCGATGGAAAAAGTGACAGGACAAAAAATCGGAGATTATGAAAATGCGCAGCTCATGCGTGTGCCGCTCTTTATCCATGTTCCTGGCGTAAAAGGCGGACAGATTCATAAATACTCTGGTGAAGTCGATGTCGCACCAACTCTTCTGCACCTGCTTGGCGATGATACGAAGAACTATTTAATGTCTGGTTCTGATATCTTATCGAAGAACTTTAAAGAGCTTGTGCCATTTAGAAATGGTGACTTCGTGTCTAAGGACTACACAAAAGTAGGCAATAACTATTACAGCAACAAAACAGGCGAGAAAATCGAGCCAACTGACAAGGCATCACAAGAAAATGAAACGGTGAAAAAGATGCTGGAGACATCTGATAAGATTGTCACCGAAGATTTACTCCGTTTCTACAAGCCTAAAGGCTTTACACCGATTGACCGCAATGATTATGACTATACAAAGAAAGTACAGGATGAAAAGGATTCCTCTTCCGCCAAAGATGAATCCAGCTCTTCTTCAAAATAACGTTCTCATACTAAGAACCAGCCGATCCTTGATCAGCTGGTTCTTTTTACGTTTGATCATGATTGCACCGGGTATAGGAGAAGAAGGAGGGATTTATCATGAAGAAAACAGCAGCTTTTGTCGTGACTGCCTCACTTGCTTCATCCGCCCTTTTCGGTTTCAGCCCTGTTGTCTCAGCACACGCCATGGTCGCAGAGCAATCCGTTCCTCAAGGTCCAAAAGCCGCACTTAACAGCATTTATAAGCTGGCACATAAAGGACAAATGCCCTACTATGTTCAGGGACTGAAAATAGGCGTTCAAACAAAAAAAGACGTTCATCATCAGCTCGGAAATCCATATCCAGAAACAGGTCAAAGCAGCTTTGATTTGTATCATGCGGAAATGGGGAATCCCGGATTTGCTTTTCACTATGATGCAAAAGGCAAAATTGATGAAATCCGTTATTTCGGTACAAATGTAGAAAAAGAAACGAATATCGGCGGTATGACCCCTTCGTTACTAAAGAAACAGCTTGGACCAGCGGATTCAGTGAGCACCATTCCGCAGACAAAAGAGAAAAAATATGTGTATCGCACCGGTGATTATGAGCTCGAATTTATCGTTGGACATGATCCTGATATTAGCCAGCATGAACTCACCGTGCTGCATATCAACTTGATAAAAGCCAATTCTTAAATAAAAAAGCATCCTGAGCACATGGGGACTGACCCCCGTTTTTGAGACAGGGATCAAAACACCTTTATACAGCCAATTGCCGATAGTTGATCGGTGATTGGTTGTTTAGTTTCGTTTGAATACGAATGTTGTTATAATAATAAATGTATTCTTTGACAGTGCGTTCTACAATGTTGGTTGTAGTTCGATCAATGCTGTTAAGATAGAACGTTTCAGACTTTAGCGAGGAATGAAACGATTCGATGGAGGCATTATCAGCGGGCGTCCCTTTACGGGACATGCTCATGGTAATGCCTTTTATATGAACAGCTTTCTGATACTCGTAAGATGTATACACAGAACCTTGGTCGCTATGTAACACACAGTTTTCAGGCAGTGCTGGGAGCTGATCAAGTGTGTTTAAAATAAAGTCTGTGTCCTGCTTATCACCAATCGTAAACGCAATCACTTCTCCATTATATAAATCCAATATACTGGAAAGGTACAATTGTTTCTGTCCATAAGGCAAATACGTGATGTCCGTTACTAGTTTTTCAAGAGGGCGATCAGATTGAAAGTTCCGATCCAGTATATTACCGGCCACGGCATAGGGCTGCCCATTCTTCTTACGCTTTTTCATTTTAACCCGGCACTGCCACTGGTTTTTCTGCATGATACGTTGAACAGTTTTATGGTTAATATGCATCCTCATTTTTAGTATGGCTGTGATTTTTCGATATCCATATCGATACTTGTGCTCTCGGCACAACGTGCCGATTTGTTCCTCTAGTTGTTTTTTAGAATGATTCTGAGTCAGATCTTTTTTCCATCTATAGTACGAAGCGCGAGAGATGCCTAAATGGACACAAATGTTCTGTACTGTCATCATTTTGCACAATTCTTCTACTAGTTTGATTGACGTTTCCTTATCAACTTCCTTTCCAATTCGTTGTACTTTTTTAAAACTTCATTCTGTTGACTCAGATAGCGATTTTCTGCCTGCAGTCTCTCTAAATCGGAAGAATACTCGGGACCCTTTCTATGGGTATATTGTTTTCCAACAGGCTGTTCGAACCGGTGTGTATCCCCAGCCTTATGCCACCTCACCCATGTCTGAACCTGCGTTTTATTTTTGATATTCAATTCCCGCAAAATCTCTTTCATTGATACGCCTGCCAATCTCATTTCTACAGCCTTCTGTTTGACTTCAACCGGATAACTCACTCTTGTCCCCATAGAAAAAACACCTCCATGTTTTATTTCGGATCACAACGATCCGTTTTCAAACTTGAAGGTGTTTTTTATTTGTCTCATCTTATGGGGTCAGTCCCCATGCTCTGGATGCTTTTCTTTTATTATGATGCCACTTCTAATTGCGGCTTTCTTTTCAATTTTCGTTTGAGGACTGGACCTGCTACATAATCAAGACCAAGTTTTCCGGCATTTCCTTTCGCTGCCATGATGAAGACTGCGATCAGAAGAAGCAGCGGGTTCACAGAGACAGTTCCAGCTAGTAAGAAAGAGACATTCATCACGCTTCCAAAAAAGGCTGCTGTTGTTGTAAACAAACCAACAATTAATCCTAGGCCTACTAAGATTTCTCCCCACATGACCATGGCACTGAATAGTCCGGCATTTGGCAAAGCGACATTTTCTAAAAACCATACATAGAACGGATACACTAGATGACCATCTTTGACGACAGGTTCAGATATTGCAAATTGCAAATAGCCTGATGCATCAAATCCACCTGTTAGTTTTCCAATACCAGATGTCAGCCAAGTCCATCCGATATAAAGTCTTGCTGCCAAAAGGATAACGGCTGCCCATACATTCGTTTGTAAGAATTTTGTAAACATGATGATGCCTCCCTTTAAATTATGTGAAATATTTCACATTTTCTTTATGATCTTATTATACTATTCAAAATGTTATTTGTGATCTTTTTCACATATATATTCACAAATTGTTCATGAATATCTAGTTGAGGTAAACTTTTCCCTTGCTAAAACCGTCTAAGTCATTTCAGACAGTGAAAAGGGGTTTAATTTTGTATGAAAACACTATTTCATTTTGCTTATTTACAGGCTATCTCATGTCTATTCCCCGTCATGATCTTTGCGGCGCTTGCCCTATCAAAGACGGTGTCTATTCCTTTTCTTCACCGGTATGATTTCATTCTATTGCTTTGCCTAGCGGCTCAGATCCTGATGCTGACGCTGCGGCTGGAGACTTTGGCGGAGCTAAAGGTCATTTGTCTATTTCATCTCATAGGAATCTGTTTAGAAGTGTATAAAGTACATATGGGCTCTTGGTCCTATCCAGAAGAAGCTTATACAAAAATATTTGGGGTTCCACTTTATAGCGGCTTTATGTATGCGAGTGTGGCTAGTTATATTTATCAGGCATTTTCACGACTTCATGTAAAAGTAGCCGACTGGCCTCATCCATTTCTTTCAATTGGCATCAGTTTGTGCATTTATCTCAATTTCTTTACGCATCACTGGCTCTATGATGTCAGATGGTGGCTGACATGTCTGCTTGTTGTTGTGTTTCGGAAAACATCGGTTTCGTTTCAGGTTGGTCCATCTTCCTTTCGAATGCCGCTTGTTGTTTCATTTCTCCTGATTGGCTTTTTTATTTGGATTGCCGAAAATGTCACCACCTTTTTAGGCGCATGGCAATATCCAAATCAGCAGCATGCTTGGTCCATTGTTCATCTAGGGAAAATTAGCTCATGGTTCTTACTCGTTGTGATCAGTATTGTGCTAGTGATCGAACAGCGTAAACAAAAAAACGTTCAGCCCATTTGACCTGGCTGAACGTTTTTTTAATCTCGATCGACTTCCTTACGGAGATCATCTGCGACAAATTCTACATTCGTTCCAATAATAATTTGTACGGATGTTTTTCCAGAAGTCAGCACCCCTTTGGCACCTGCTTTTTTCAATGTACCTTCATTTAATAAATTAGTATCCTCTACTGTTAAGCGAAGACGTGTGGCACAATGATCAATCGTGGTGATATTGTCTTTGCCGCCAAGCCCCTCTACGAGCATACTCGCCCCACCTGCCGTCACCGCATCATCCGCTGCGATATCTTCCATGTCATCATCTTCCCTACCTGGTGTTTTCAGCTTTAATAGTTTAATGAGGAAATAGAAAACGACAAAGTACACGACGCCATAAATGATTCCTACTACAAGAAGCAAGATCGGTTTTTGCGCAATACCGAAGCTTAAGACGTAATCAATCGCACCTGCTGAAAAGGCAAAGCCGCTATGAATCCCAAGAGTGTTCACAATAAAAAGCGAAAGCCCCGTCAAAATAGCATGGACACCATATAAAAGTGGTGATAAAAACATAAAAGAAAATTCAATTGGTTCAGTGATCCCTGTTATAAATGATGTAAGTGCCATCCCAATCATCAGACCAGCTGTTGCTTTTCGTTTCTCAGGTTTTGCAGTTACCACCATGGCTAGACATGCCGCTGGCAGACCAAACATCATCACTGGGAAGAATCCAGTCATAAAAACACCTGCACTTGGATCTCCTTTAAAGAATCGCGCTAAATCCCCTGTTGCCCCGCTGAATTCACCGAATTGAAACCAAAATAAGTTATTCAAGACATGGTGAAGACCTAATGGAATGAGCAATCGGTTAAAGAAACCAAACAGCCCTGCACCTGTTGCACCAAGGCTTAAAATCCATTCTCCTAAATCATTGATTACACTTTGAATCGGCGGCCATACATATCCGAAAACGGCTGCTAATAGAATGGTGAAAAGTGCGGTCATTATAGGCACAAGCCGCCTTCCGCTAAAGAAACCTAAGTATTCCGGCAGTTTCGTATCCTTAAATTTATTGTAAACATAACCTGCCAAAAGCCCGCATAAAATACCGCCCAATACCCCCATATTGTTGGTTGAGTTAATCGACGTTGTACCGGCTGACAAAATAAAATAAGAGATCGCTCCTGATAATGCCGCTGCCCCGTTCCCATCCTTTGAAATACCAATCGCTACACCCATTGCAAAAATTAAAGCCAAGTTCGCAAAAATTGCATTCCCTGCCTCATAAATAAACGGGATATTGAATACATCCTCCCGCCCAATGGCCAAAATAATCCCTGCTGCTGGAAGTACAGCGATTGGAAGCATAAATGATTTTCCTAGCTTTTGAAAAAACTGAAACACCATCTGATTTCCCCCCTTTGTCATCATCATGACCAAATCATTCATGATGTTCATAAAAAATATATCATATGCACGTCTAGTTATCTATACCAATTTGTCCACATTCATTTGAATTCCGCTCTTTACTCTTTTTGCGTAAAATGTGGTAAGCTATTGAATAGAATGAAGATATAGAAAGCGGGAATGAACAGTGATTGTCAAACATGATCATGAGTTAGAAGCCTTAAAAAAAGTCGGCCGAATTGTCGCTTTGGCAAGAGAAGAAATGAAAAGCCAAGCGAAACCAGGCATGTCTACAAAAGAATTAGATTTGATTGGGAAAAAAATATTAGAAGAACATGGGGCCAATTCAGCACCTGAAAAGGAATATGACTTCCCTGGTACCACTTGTATCAGCGTGAACGATGAAGTTGCACACGGTATCCCAAGTGAAAAAACCATTTTACAAGAGGGCGACCTCGTGAACATTGATATCTCAGCAGAACTGGACGGCTATTATTCCGATACAGGCATTTCATTTGTTTTAGGTACAGGTGATGCTCGTCTTGAAGCATTATGTAAGTGTGCGGAAGATGCGTTCCTTGAAGGATTAAAGCATGCAAAAGCCGGTAAAAGACAAAACCAAATTGGCCGTGCGGTCTACAATACAGCGAAAGAACAAGGATTTACCGTCATTAAAAACCTAACAGGACACGGCATTGGGAAGAATCTGCATGAAGCACCTAACCATATCTTGAACTACTATGATCCATTCGATAATGCTTTGTTTAAAAATGGCACAGTCATTGCCTTTGAACCTTTCATTTCAACAAATGCTGAATCGATTTATCAGGCTGATGATGGCTGGACATTTAAAACACCAGATAAAAGTCTAGTCGCACAGATTGAACATACGATTGTGATCACAAAAGACGAACCGATTATTTTAACAAAGCTGTAAGCAGCGGGTCCCCTCCTTCACAGGAGGGGCTTCAGATTGTTGACAAAGGGCTAAAATGATGTTGATTTTAGCCCTTTGTCTTCTTTTCAGCGTGATAGAAAACCTTTGCAGTCTAGGAAGGACGAGCAGCGGAGCAGAGCGAATTTGACATTCGTGAGCACCGGAGCGCAGACCTGACAACGAATGCGAGGGTTTGTCTACACGCTGTATCCCCTCCTTCACTGAGAGGGGATTTTTTCATGCCCGTTTCACGAATCTGTCACGACTAAACAAAAAAGCCTGTGGTAAAATAGGCAAAGATATGTGAAAGGGGTCTTATTTGATATGTGGTTCATCATCATAGGTGTTATCTTTTTCATCGAAAGTATTATCTTAACGGTTGTAGGGATTAAGAAAAAACAATCCATGATGACCTATCTTGGTGTTGTCATCATGATTATGACGGTCGGCATGATCCTCGTTACCCTCAACCCGCCAAATTCATAAATCAATATTTCCAGCATATACATGGATCATAGGCAGATAGAATCAGTTTTCATTTCTTGACACCTGCACGCTTTTCACGTCCTTTTTTGAGATGTTACAATGCAGGCAGTTTCAATTGAAAGGAGTTTTCTATCATGCATTATGGTAGCAAAGGCTGGTATGTCGAAGAATTAAAGAAGCTTGGTGTGACTAAGCATGAAGGAAGAAAGCTTCAAAGCTTAAAAACATATTTCCTTGCAAATCTTCTTGAGCAAAAGAAACGCAGCTCATAAACGCTGAAAAGCCGTACATCTTAAGATGATGTACGGCTTTTTTTAAATGTGCTGAATTCGTTTTTCTAAAGACTTCCTCACCACATCTGCTAAAGCATCTACTTCAAGAACGGCTTTCAGTCTCTCTGGACTTGTTGGACGATATTTGACTTCGTTGACCTCATGGACCGTAATGTGATGGGACGCTTTTTCTACTAGTACTAGCGATGCATCAGGCGGCACCATGCCTTCTTTCAGTACACGTAAATAAAAGCCTGTATACCCTGTTTTTTGCACTTCCTTTACAAGCTTCATGTTGCCATGCTTAAGAGACAATTTCACACAAGGCTGTCTTGGCTGGCTCACCTCAACAAATGCATCTCCAAGCTGAAACACATCGCCAATATGCACATTCGTTTCGACTAGCTGGCGTACTGTTATATTCTCGCCAAAGGCAGCTTCCTGTAATGGCACCCCTAAAAATTGTTCAAAGTGAGCATAATGATCATACGGAAAGACGCAGACGGCTTTATCATAACCCCCATGATGAACCAAATCCCCCTGACCATCTCCTTCAAAATTGACCTGACTTAAATACACAGGCTCATGAATGCGCCTTTTGTTGATGGCTGTTTTGATTTCTTTTCCATTTGCATATGTAATGATAGGTTGTCCCACTTGGATTCCTTCTATGCCGTATCTCTTTTGTCCCACGATGGCCATCTCCTTTGGTGTCTACTGACCTTTATTTTACATCGTTTGACAATCAAATCATAGTCGAGGCGTGAAGATCAGATGCAGGCTATGGTACGATGTGAAAAAAGGAGAGATGACCATGATTCATTATCACGCCATTGTAAAAGGACGTGTACAAGGAGTCGGCTTTCGTTATTTTGTTCAGGGAGAAGCCGTCAATCGTGGAATGAAAGGCTGGGTACGCAACACAGATGAAGGTCATGTCGAGTTAAAGGTAGAGGGTGAGCAGCAGAAAGTGATTGATTTCTTAGAGACTGTCCGGAAAGGAAGTCCTTTTTCAAAAGTCACCGACATGCAAATGGAGCCGCTCACCGAGCTTGCTCATTATCAGGATTTTCGAATACGGTCATAAAAAACCTAGCTATATGTAAACATTATTCCTATTCATGATAGTTAGACGGAACTTTCGTATTATATAGTTCAGCCAGAACTTCCTGGTTGAACTTTTTTTATTTAGATTTAATCTATCAGTAGCCAGGCTAGAACGTACGGAGGCGTGGGACATTGATTCCGTCAAGTAAACTGTTCATCACCATCTACTTGTAGAAATATGTTTGAGGCTGGTTGGGACTTAGGCCTCGTAAAAACATCGAATCGGTACGAGTCATGCATAAGATTAATTGGACTGGTTCGATATTGCCTCAAAATAGTCTAGAACTACTTTACGGAATTCCAATGAAGCTTGCGTCATGTATCGACTTGTATGCCATAATAAAGCGATATCACGTACAAGTTCATGATTCTCAACTTGCAAATATTTAATCTTTCCCCATGATATTTTTGCTGTGCTTGGTATGAAGGCAAGTCCAATTTCAGCTTCTACAAGACTGATCAAACGTGTAGGTTCATCGCCCTCATACACATATTTAAGGTCAATTCCAGCCGATTTGCATACAGAGTCTACTAAATCACGAGTGCCGTATCCTCTTTTCATACCGACAAAGCATTCATCCTTAAGTTCTGTTAAACATACGCTAGTTCGGTCTGCCAGTCGATGCCCATTAGGAACTGCTACAAGAATGGGATCAACAAAGACAACTTGACATTCGATGTCTTCCCCTTGAAAAGGAGAGGACGACAAGCAAAAATCGACTTCGCCTCGATGTAAAAGCGTGACCATTTCCAGTGTGGTCAGCATTTGCACATGAAATTGGATATTAGGACGTTTTTTACGAAACTCTCGCATCATCTGAGGCAAAGTGCTTGCTGTGGTTACCGCAAGCTTTAGTGTGCCAGATTCTCCTCTAGACAAATCGCTAATCTCCTGTTTTCCCTGTTCCAACTCAAACAAAGCCCTTTCCGCGCGACGAATGAATTTCTTGCCAAATTCATTTAATCGCAGTTTCCTGCCTGTGCGATCAAATAAAGGTACCCCTAAATCTTCTTCCAGACGCTGAATCGTTTTGCTTAGCGACGATTGCGTAACGTGGAGGCTTCGTGCAGCTTCAGTTACATGCTCTAATCGAGCTACCTCTAGAAAATATTGTAGTTGAAGGAGTTCCATTTCATTTTCTCTCCAATCATTCCTTTTGGTCAATGATATCATAACTTTAAATGCGTTGGAATGAATGTGAAATTCCAAGTAAGATATCAATATAACAAATTTAAAGGGGGAGAAAAAATGAATTCTCGTAGCAGATGGTTAATGATATCCGTTGGACTAGGAATATTATTAAACCCTTTAAATTCATCAATGATTTCTGTTGCTATTGCTAGGTTGCAACATGTGTATAGCATTGATTTTACTGCTGTTTCCTGGATTGTGTTTTCATTTTATATCGCTAGTGCTATCGCCCAACCTGTCATGGGGAAGGCTAGTGATTTATTCGGCAGGAGGAAGATATTTCTGGCTGGTCTTGTTGTATCCTTAGTTTCTTCTATTCTGGCTCCATTTTCTCCAAATTTCGGATGGCTTATTGTGTTCAGAATCGTACAATCCATCGGAACTAGTATGCTGATTGCAGTTGGAACAGCTATAGTACGCATTCATATTACAGAAAAGCAATCAGATGCTTTAGCAGGTTTATCAATTTTCCTATCCGGTGCGGCAGCTATAGGACCTTTTGCCGGAGGAGTACTTATTCAATGGTGGGACTGGCCAGCGATCTTCATTGTCAATACCCCGTTTGTAGTAGCGAGCTTTATATTAGCTTGGAAAATGATTCCTAATGATGGACCAGCAGCAACGGTTTCACGTGACATGTCGTTTCGAAAATTACTGGGTGTGATTGATGTGCCAGGAATTCTGCTCTTTGTGGTGGCTCTGATTGCCCTTCTAGTTGGCTTGCTGGCAGCGAAATCATCTGGGCATTTCTCTATGTGGAATATCGTTGTTGTGCTAATCGGGCTCGTTGCGGTGGGAATATTCGTACGACATGAGCTAAAAACAGTGTCGCCATTTATTCCTTTACGCACCTTCGCCAAATATCCAGGGATGACCTGGGTCAATATACAATACTTGCTAGTTAACTTCCTTTATTATTCACTCTTTTTTGGGATTCCATCATACCTGCAAATGGTACGTCATGTCAGTGAATTCCAGACAGGGATTCTTATGTTAACCTTGGGCTTGAGCTCGATTGCAGCTTCGCCAATAGCAGGGAAATGGGTCGGTAAATCAGGACCCAGACCTGCATTGATTGTATCCTCATTACTGATGGTAGTAGGGGCAGTGTGGATCGTGACATGGACGCAAAGTTCACCAGTCATCAGTGTGTGCCTGGCGTTAGCCGCATTCGGTTTTAGCAACGGGCTAAACGCTGTTGGTATGCAGGCAGCTTTGTTTAAAAGCTCTCCAAAAGAAATTGCTGGTGTAGCATCTGGCCTATTTAATACATCAAGATACTTGGGTACAATTTTATCTTCACTGTTGACAGGTATCATTATGGGAGGTGCGTTCACCTTTACAGGATTCCGATTGCTGGGGGTTTTCCTAACGGTCATTGCATTGGTCTTAGTATTTATAAGTCTACGGCTCAGATATTCTGAGCAATTGGATGAACCGAGTACAAGCAATTCAAACAAAAAATAAAAATTGGAGTTGAATGTTATAACAACTGTTAATATCAAAGAATGGTCCTCATGGGATCAAACTTGGCAGGGAATGCAAAAGGATAAATAGCCCCAGGGTGAGAAAGTCATCCAGAAGTGGAATGCGAGAGCGCAAACTTTCGCCCATTGTTGTAGTAAGGAAGAGATCTTTTGTGGTCATCATAAATAAATAAAAAGGGATAGATATCTATCCCTTTTGTTTTAATCAATTTAAATGTTCAACATCATATGAGAGGACACATGTATTATGATAAAAGACATCTTTTTATGGAATTACATATAGCTCTCGCTAGGCTTTTTCTGTCCTGTGATAGGGCTTTTCCTGATAAAAATAGTTTGGTTTCACAATGGTATTGTCGTAATGCTTGTGGAATATGTGGGTAGCAGCTGGTGATACTGGCGGAATCAGCCATGTCCAGTCCCCGGTCAGCTTGCGTTCAGCCTTTTCTTCCTGTTTTTCAAACTGCTTAAATTGATGTGCTGCTGTATGGTGATCGACAATGGTTACCCCTGCTTCGCGATAAGAATGGAGAACCGCCACGTTCAATTCGACAATGGTTTTATCCTTCCAAAGGGACGCATTCTTGGTTGTGTCCAGTCCTAAAAGAGAAGCGACTTTTTTCAGCATATTGTAGCGGTTTTCATCCGCTAGGTTGCGTGCGCCAATTTCTGTGCCCATGTACCAGCCATTAAACGGTGCAGCATTGTAATGAATACCGCCAATTTCTAATTTCATATCAGCAATAATCGGAACCGCATACCATTTTAGTCCCAAATCACGGAATCCATCATATTCAGGATGGGTGATCTCTACCTCTTGGACGATTTCTTTCGGAAGCTCATACAGAACAGGCGGCTGACCTTTTAGCTGAAACATGAGAGGCAGAATATCAAAATGTGTGCCCTCCCCTTTCCAGCCATGTGCTTCACATAATTTTGTTAATTCAAGAGATGCCTCGTCGCCGACGATGCCGTATTCCGTTTCATAGCCTGCATAACGAACGAGCTGATGATTATAAATGACGACTTCCTTCTGTCTGTTTTTCTCTGGGGGAAAGATCGTAATGGACGGTTTGATTTTCCCGCCATTTGTCGCATACTCAATATGATGAAAGAGCGCCTCCTTCACCTCATCCTCTGTCTTTACATGCCGGCAGTCATGCACTTGCAGGGTCGACCAAAACAAACGGCCAATGCAGCGGTTACTGTTGCGCCATGCCATTTTCGCCCCGTGAGCTAATTCCTCTAGTGTATGCGTATAAATTCCTTCAGACTCAATTTCTTTTTTTATTTCATGCAGACGTGCTGCTTTCTCTTCATTTGACTTGTTTAATTCTTCATAGCATACAGAAATAAAAGCTTCTGCTTCATTCCACAACGCTTCTTGATTACTCAAACATACTCGCCTCACTTTAATACGAATATATCCATTGTAGCGGTTTCTATTGATAAATTCACTCGTTTCAAACCATTTTTTATCAAATCATCCGACCATTGTCCTTAGATCATAGATGAATCAATTCGTTTAAGGGTCTTTTGGAGCCAGCGGACATAGCCTTTTTCCCTTTCGATTGCCCTTGTCAGCACTAAGTAATGCCCAAATTGCGCTGAATGCAGTGATTCAGCAGAAGGGTCTTCCTCTGTCAAAGCGTGCAGCTTTTGTTCCAGCACATCTACTTTCTTGGTGCGCTCTAAAAGTTGATAGGCAAACAGGTCAGCCGCTTCTTTTTTGTCCATGGAGGAGATGAAAAAGGTTTTGAGCATGAATTCATCCTTTGTTGTTTCCGGAATCGGATCTTTTGTTCTTAACCACTGACGCAATTCTTCTTTTCCTGCCGCTGTGATTTGATAGACCTTCTTCTCCAGCTTTTTTCCTTGTATGTGAATATCAAATTCAATAAACCCTTCCTCTGTGAGACGCTTCAGCTCAGGGTAAATCTGACTGTGCTTCGCACTCCAAAACTGTCCAAGGGAATCTTTAAAATGTTTCGTGATATCATATCCCGTCAGCTCATGCTGATCCAGCAAGCCAAGAATGGCATATTTTAGTACTCTCATGATGGGCCTCCAACGCTTATTCTTTGACAATAGTATATCATAGACTTTAAAATAAACATGTAAATCACAACATGTTTGAAAAAACATCATTCTAATGAAAGAAGGAATAAACATGGATCAATTCGTTGGACTTCATATGATTTATACGTATGAAAATGGCTGGGAATATGAGATTTACATTAAAAACGATCACACCATTGATTACCGCATTCATAGCGGAATGGTTGGAGGACGCTGGGTCCGTGATCAAGAAGTAAATATTGTGAAGCTGACAAAAGGCGTATACAAAGTCTCTTGGACAGAACCAACTGGGACAGACGTCTCTCTGAACTTTATGCCTGAAGAAAAACGCATGCATGGCGTCATCTTCTTCCCTAAATGGGTGCATGAACGTCCAGACATCACCGTCTGCTATCAAAATGACTACATCGATCTCATGAAAGAATCTCGTGAAAAATACGAAACCTATCCGAAATATGTTGTCCCAGAATTTGCGGACATTACGTATATCCATCATGCAGGTGTGAATGACGAAACCATTATCGCAGAAGCACCATATGAAGGCATGACAGATGAAATAAGAGCTGGACGAAAATAAAAAAGCGGCACGCCTAGTGCCGCTTTCAGCGTGTAGACAAACCCTCGCATTCTTTGTCAGTCCTGCGTGCCGGTGCTCACGAATGTACAATTCGCTCCGCTCCGGTACTCGCCCTTCCTAGGGCTGCAAAGGTTTTCTATCACGCTGAAAAGAAGACAAAGGACTAAAATCATTTTAGTCCTTTTTTATTGAATGCCGAGCGTCTTTTGAGGAAGTACGAAACGATAGACTGGCAGTTCATCACCTGTTTTTGAAGCAATAAACCCTGATGACATATAGCTGTCCTTTGATTCTGGTTCAAGGGCAAGTGAGAGCAAATTGGTTTGCGGCTGTGCCGTGACATATACCTTTGTTCCTTTTGGCAGCTGACGTTTCTTGTCAACGAGTTTTGTTTCAAGCTGAATATCTGTTTTGCTCTTTTCCTCTCGCTTTGTCACCTGATAGGCTTGTACCGGCACTTTCATGCCAGCCGGCAATGTGACACTTTTAAATCCTAATGTTCTGAGTTTCTTTTCTACACCTTCATGCCCCGGAAGAATGAGATAAGCTGTCGGCCGTTCTCTTGTTAAGACAGGAACAGCATCGCTCGCACTATGAAAGCGTACAGGAACTTGAGTCGTTTGTCCCTTCTCAATATCAACCATTTCCAGCGAGTCATTGACAGGTGCTTGGAAATCATCTTGAATGACCACTTGATCATCATCATTTGGCTGCAGTCCTTTTTTGACCAGCTTCAGCCGCTCCGTCACCATTTGCCGCTTCACCTGTTTGGCATGTTTCACCGTGGTCTCAATGATTTTTTCATGGGTGGCTACTTGCGCAGCGACGCGGCGGGCAAAATCCTCTCTTCCAATCCCAATCCCTCTGCTTTCTACAAGAAATGACAGGGCTGGCGAAAGTGCAAGGGCATTACGGCCAATTCGCGCATCCGTTCCACCTTCATAGATGTCGATCTTTCCATCCTTTCCTCTTGTGTTTGTATAATACAAATCGTTAGAAAACCCTTTATTCGTCAGCGTTTCACGAACTCCGTTAACGTATAACTCATTTGATGTCAGCCGGATGCTTTCAGGAATGTTTAAATTCTTCCCTGAAAGAATAAGCAAATCATGATATTTGAGAGCGCCTGATGAACCGATATTTTCAAACTGCTTTTGACCCACATCGTATTCATGGGCATCAATAACTACCTCTGGCGCATACCGATTAAATTCTTGATGCAGGGCTGCCAGTTCTGGAGATTCTAATGTCATATGATCACGGTTTCCGTCTAATCCGTTTGCCAGTCTGCGGTCAAACGCATAAGAACCATCAGGATTGATTCTTGGAACAATGATGATATTGACATGATTGAGTATACGCTCTCCTTCTTCACCTGCTAATCGTTTTGCAATGACGAGAGCAGATTCACCGGAGGCTGGTTCATTTCCATGTATTTGTGCTTGGAGCCAGATGGTTGGCTTTTTTGAAAGTGGCGTGATGGAGCGATCCTTTGTAAAGTACAGGGCCGGAATGGATCTACCTTCAATGGATGTTCCAATCTGTTTCTGAGTGGCATATGGGCTTTTGCGGACAATGTTTTTTAAGAAAGCTTGAAGCTCTTCTTGTGTCGTAAATGCTTCTCCTTCTTTCTGAAAGGCAGGGGTATCAAACGTCTCGTCAGGCTTAGGGTATAGCTTTTTCACTGAAGCCGGTTGTTCATAATTCTTTCCATAATAAGGGGTTTCTGCATGAGCTGAAGCTGGGCTCACCATCGACAAACTGCCTGCCAAGAGGCATGCAGCAGCAAAAAGAATCGTGCCTTTTCGTTTGGACATGCTATCCTCTCCCTTCGTTGATTTGCATTATAAAGAAAAAAACAGAAAAAGTGTCAGTATTTTTCAAAAATAAATCTTTTGGAGGAACAGGCAGATCTTTGTCTAGGGCAAATGAATGGAGCCTGCCCGGCAATATGACCTAAAAAAAGTGCCTGCCCGCAGCAGACACTTTTTTATTTACCAGATGGAAATGGCCCCAATGAGAACCGCCACGACGGTCATAGCGACGACTGCCAGCACCGCCCATTTCATCCCAAATTTCTGATGCTGATCCAGTGATACGCCAACAAGTCCAACAAGTAAATGAGTCGATGGAACAAGTGGACTTAACATATGAATCGGCTGACCAATAATAGAGGCTCTGGCAATCTCAATTTTATCGACACCGTATGCTGCCGCTGTTTCTGATAGGATCGGCAGTACGCCATAAAAGTATGCATCATTCGGCATAAAGAAAGTAAAGATCCCGCTTGTTAATGCGACAATGACTGGAATAAAGCCGCCAAGCTGCTCTGGAATTGCAGATACAATCGAAATCGCCATTTCATCGACCATTTTCGTTCCAGTTAGAATACCTGTAAAAACACCTGCCGCAAAAATCATCGAGGCAATGGCTAAAACGTTTGTTGAGTGAGCGGCAATTCGCTCACGCTGCTGATCTAAGTTCGGATAGTTCACGATAATCGCCACACAGAAAGCAAGAACAAATAGAACAGTTAAGCTGACTTTACCTGATACAAGCAGCAGCACCAATAACAAAGTCAGCGCCAGGTTAAACCACCAAAGCTTTGGCCGTTTGATGTCATCTTGCAGTGCCGCTGCCATTTCATTTGCATGAATCGGCTGGTCAAGTTCAATCACACCAAGGCGTTTTCTTTCGGCTTTTCCAAGAAAATAAGCAACAATAATCATACTGAGAACCCCTGCACCAATAACTGGAATCATCGGTCCAAATAAAAGTGAAGGATCAACGCCAAGTGCACTCGCCGCTCTAGGTGTAGCTCCTCCCCATGGAATTGTATTCATAATCCCCATGCCAACCCCGGCAATACCCGCTAAAATAATTGGACGGATGCCAAGCAGCGTAAATAGTGGAAGCATCGCTGTTGTTGTAATCATATACGTTGTTGTTCCATCACCATCAAGTGCAACAAGCATCGTCAGGACAGCTGTTCCGACCACGATTTTTAATGGATCGCCTTTAACGATTTTTAAAATTTTCGCCACCATTGGATCAAATAAACCCGCATCAATCATAATGCCAAAGTACAAAATCGCAAACATGATCATGACCGCTGTCGGTGCGACTTGCTGCACGCCTTTGACAATCATGTCTGAAATTTCAGTAAAATGAAAACCTGCAATAAGAGCAAATGCAATCGGTGTTAACACCAATGCCGTTAAAACAGACATACGTTTCGTCATAATCAAAACCATAAATACAATCATCATAAGAAATCCTAAGATTGCTAGCATATTGTTCACCCCTTATGTTGTATACGCTTTCATTAATGTGTTGGTATCCCATTTCCAACCCTTTTTGTCATCATATCTGAGGTGAGAATTGAAGTAAATATTATGAATTTTAATTCTTTTTCGGTCGATAAATGCTTTTTGTTCATTTTGTTCAAACATTGGGCTTTTTTGATTCCATGAAAAAAACAAAGGGTTTATTTTAGCCCTTTGTCTTCTTTTCAGCGTGATAGAAAACCTTTGAAGTCTAGGAAAGACGAGTACTGGAGCGAATATGAGATTCGTGAGCACCGGCACACAGGAATGCGGGCGAATACAAGGGTTTGTCTACACGCTGGAAGCGGTCTCACTCGACCGCTTGTTCTCCTTGTATCAATTGCTCATATTGCCTTAATTGATTCTCCATAAAGATCTTTGCCTCTTTGCTGTTCATATAACGACTTGTCCAGCCCTTTTGCTTTAATCGCTTTTTCCAGGACTTCGTTTTCGTCATTTTTTGAAGAAGCTGATCCCATTCACGAATGTCATGCTGACTCATTTGTTTAGGGCCCATCACACCTCGCCAATGGGAAAAGATGAGCGGAATGCCCTGCTCTTTCCATGTCGGCACATCTTCAAATCCATCTAAGCGCTGGCTGGTAGTCGTCGCTACGAGCTTCAGCCTCTTTTTTTCATAATCATGACGAACCTCTGTAATGGTAGTCGTTGCTGCATCCACTTCATGGTTGATGAGCGCCTGAAATAAATCATCTGCACTGTCAAATTTCAAAAATTGAATGCGATAGGGATCAACCCCTGCCATTTCTGCTGCCCGGGCGAAGGAGATTTGATCATCATTTCCAAAGTCAGGGGCAAACCCAATTTTTAAGGAATCTGGTTTTTTCTTGAGGGCGTGTAACAGCTCCTTCCCATTTGCAAAAGGAGAATTCATCGGGACTGCGACGACCTGCCACTCTTCTGCAAGGATTGCCAGCGGTGTCACATCATTCATCGTCACGTTACTGCTGCCAAGTAAATTACGGCTTAACAATAAACTTGAATTTAAACTGATATAGTTGGCTTCCCGCTCCATCATGTATGTCCATCCTTTATCCACCGTTCCGCCTCTTTGATAAAGAATGTTCACAGGCCGGTTCACCAGCTTCTCTTGTTCAAGCACTGATTTCATCACCTGAGCCGTTTGGTCAAATCCCCCCTCTGGTACACCCGACACCACAATATATAAGGAGCTTTGCTGCAGGAAAGAGTCTCCGGCTTTTTTTTCATTAAAGGTGAGTGTCATACAAAGGCAGAGCACGATCACAAAAAGTATTCCTTTTTTCATCTTTTAAGACTCCGCTTGTTTGGCAGGGTAATATTTACGTTCAGGTCTGCCAATGATTCCGTATGCAAGCTCTGCCCGGCATTCCCCTGTTGTCACGAGATACTCTACATACCGTCTCGCAGTTGTACGTGATGCGCCCATCTTTTCCCCGAGTTCTTCTGCTGTAATTCCGCTATTCTCTGATGCCATCAATGTTTTCACTTTATCCAAGGTCAGTGAATTGATGCCTGTGGGAAGATCTCTGTCATCCCTTTGTTTTGGCTCTTCCTGCATCTGTCCAAAAAACAGATCGATCATCGTTTGATTGACTTCATCCTTTGAATTGATGATGTCTTTCTTCTCTTTATATTCGGTTAAAACTTGTGCAAACTTTTGTGCGGTCACCGGTTTGATTAAATAATGAACCACTCCGTAATGAAGCGCATCTCTTAAAAGCGTCGTTTCCGTTGCAGCCGTGATAATGATCACATCTACTTCAGGACAGCGTTCTCTTAAAAGCGGCAGCAGGTTTGTGCCGAGCTCATCAGGCATATACACATCAAGCAAAATGAGATCCACTTGTTCCCTTTGGAGCGCCTCCCACATATCCTTTGCACTCTTTGCCTTTCCAGCGACCTTAAATCCTTCTATCTTTTGAATATAAGATTCATGAATGGCAGCGATTCGAAAATCATCCTCCGCAATGAGTACCTTAATCACCATCTATTCCCCCTTTGTGCCTTTCGGTATGTATACAGTGAAGATGGCACCGCCTTCTTTTTGGTTCGCAACTTCAATCCAGCCCCCAAGCTCGTCCAATACTTCTTTCACATTCGCAAGCCCATAGCCTCGTCCTTCTCCCTTTGACGAATGGCCTCTTGTGAAAATCTGTGACAGTTCTTCTTCATTCACCCCATCACCTGAATCTGACACTTCTATGATAATATCAAACCCAATATCTGTGATGAACAGGTCTACCTCGCGCTTCTCCTTATTTAATACAGCTTCAAAAGCATTGTCTACGAGATTGCCAATGATGGTGATAAAGTGAGATAAACTTAAATGAGCTGGGAGCGGCTCAAGTGAGCTATTTTCATCAATGTGGAAATGGACTTTCTTCTCAGATGCTTTCCCTAACTTGCCAAGTAAGATGGCTTGTATTTTAGGAGACCGAATCTGCTTCATGAGTAAATCGTGCTGACGGTTTTGCAGATGATATTCTTCTTTAATTAAGTCGATGGCTTCATCGACTTGCTTCAGCTCAAGCAGGCCTAAAATGGCGTACAGCTTATTTGAGAATTCGTGCGTTTGGGCCCTTAGGTCTTCTGAATATTGGCTGACCTCTGTTAATGTATCCAGCAGCTTCGTCAGCTCTGTTTTCTCTCTGAAGCTCACAATCCCTCCGAATACTCGATGATCCTGCATTACTTTTTTCACATTTAAGACATAGGTTTTATCATTGACGACGGTTTCGATGTTAGGTTCAATCGTCTCTGCCTTTAAATAGAGAAGAAGTTTGGCATTTGGCAAGACTTGATCAATATGAAGAGGCAGCTCTGATGAGACGCGCAGCATGTGCTCAGCTGATGTATTCATCATCGTAATCGCGCCTTTCTGGTCAAACGCAATGATCCCTTCTTTTATAGCGAGCAGCATCGCTTCTCTTTCTCGATACAACGAAGCTATTTCATGCGGCTCAAGCCCTAATGTATCTTTGCGAATACTCTTCGTTAAAAAAATCGCACCGAATATGCCCGGCAAGAGCACAAGAAGGGCAATATAGCTAAGCTTTAATAGCTGATGAGCTGTCGCTTGATCAATTTCCTTTTTTAAAAATTCGACGGTGACTGTCCCGATAATTTCTTCATGCCCTTCTGTTTCTTTCATAATGGGCGCACTGCCTCTGACAACGGTTTCACCATTAGAATCATCAGTTGATATGGAGGTTCCTCCAAATAAGAGAGTACTTCTTCCTTCCGAAACACTGATGGTTTTTCCTACGTCCTCATGATTCGTATGAACAAGGACCTTTCCTTTTCGATTGGTAATGAAGATGGCATGAGCTCTTACTTGCTCCTTCATTTGCTCAAGAACTGCCTGTTCTTCATTTTGGGACGCTGATAGAGCCACCGATGCTTTAATGGGCGGCATATATGATATCGTTCTAGCGGTCTGCACCGCCAGCTGTTCAGCTTGCCCCTGCCTTTCTGATGTCTGCAAAAAACCAAAACAAATGGTTAATAATGCAATGACAACAAGCAAAAGCCCGATAATTAACCCCAAAATTTTCGTTTGTAAAGTGACTTTCCTTTTGCCCATTCTCACCGCTACAACCCCTAATTCAGTAGATTCACCGAATAGACTCTAAGAAAATGATATCATTTTTTCTTACTAAGTTAAGAGAAAATTCTTTCAAACAAAAAAGACGACTCAAAATCGAGTCGTCCCTGTATGCCTATTACGTGATCGATAAACCAGCACTCGCATAGCCTGCTACGGTATTCACTAAGGATAGACCTGTAGCTGATGCGGAGAATACAACAAGCAATCGTGTTTCAGGTGTGACTGGTACATTTAGACCAGTCGCAATACCATTTGCAATTGCACCCAGCGTTAAAACACCGGTTAAAGCTGGTGCTAAAGTGACACTCGCTACTTGAGTGAAACTGTTATTTGGTGTTGGTGAAGCAAACAAACTAGCTGTGACCGTAATACTTGTGCCAAGCAAAGAAAGAGCAGCTGTCGTACTGAAATAGCCGGCAAATGATGTGATTGTTCCGGCTCTAGGAACTGAGAACGCCATGTTGAGTAAAGTGCCTGCAGCGCCGGTTAAATCAATCACTCCGCCTAAAATACTGACACCTGTCGCTGAGTTACCAAATCCGATCAAGCTGGATGTTCCAACGAGACCGCCTGCAATTGTTGTCAGGACAGCAGGTGTACCTGAAGCAAACGGAATGATCGCACTCGATCCTGTCACTCCTGTTGGACCGGTGGCGCCTGTTGCACCGGTTAGACCCGTTGCGCCGGTAACTCCGGTTGCGCCGGTTAGACCTGTAACTCCGGTGACTCCAGTTAATCCAGTTGCTCCGGTTGCGCCGGTTAGACCTGTGGCTCCGGTGGCTCCTGTATCTCCTGTTACCCCGGTTGCTCCAGTTACTCCTGTGACGCCGGTTGCTCCTGTACCCGTGACTCCCGTGGCTCCTGTTACTCCTGTAGCTCCGGTGACTCCAGTTAATCCAGTTGCACCGGTCACTCCCGTGGCTCCTGTCACTCCTGTAGCTCCGGTGACTCCGGTTTCTCCCGTGGCTCCGGTTAATCCAGTTGCTCCGGTGAGACCTGTAGCTCCTGTGACTCCAGTCGCACCGGTTGCTCCTGTATCTCCAGTTGCTCCGGTTGCTCCTGTCGCGCCTGCGGCTGCTAATAACGTATAGTCTGAAGAAGTATCCGGTGTGCCTGTTGGCGGTGCTGTATTCACAACATAGGTTCCACCTTCATATGTCACCACTTGACCTACTGGATAGGTTGGCGCTGTAGCTGGGTCAAATGTCAGAATACCAGTTAATCCTACACCGGTTACTCCTGTGACTCCTGTTGCCCCTGTATCACCAGTTATCCCAGTAGCACCAGTTGGTCCTGTGACGCCGGTTACACCCGTTGCACCCGTATCTCCTGTTACCCCGGTGGCTCCTGTGACGCCCGTTGCTCCGGTCGCGCCTGTATCACCGGTTACCCCAGTTGCTCCTGTCGCTCCCGTGACACCTGTCGCGCCTGCGGCTGCTAATAACGTATAGTCTGGAGAAGTATCCGGTGTGCCTGTTGGCGGCGCTGTATTGACCAGATATGTTCCACCTTCATATGTCACTACTTGACCTACTGGATAAGTTGGCGCTACTGCTGGATCAAACGCTGCAACTCCAGATAAACCGACACCGGTCGCTCCGGTCACTCCTGTTGCCCCTGTATCACCAGTTATCCCAGTTGCACCAGTTGGTCCTGTAACGCCGGTTGCACCAGTTTCTCCTGTTGCTCCTGTGCCAGTAGCTCCGGTTGGACCAACTTCCCCGGTTGGTCCTGTCACTCCTGTTGCGCCGGTGGAACCCGTGACTCCTGTACCGGTTGCACCCGTAACGCCAGTCGCTCCTGCAGCGGCCAATAACGTATAATCTGGTGACGTATCAGGTGTACCTGTTGGCGGCGCCGTATTGACGAGGTAAGTTCCTCCTTCATATGTCACCACTTGACCTACTGGATATGTCGGCGCTGCCGCTGGATCAAACGCTGTGACGCCGGCTAGACCTACTCCCGTCGCTCCTGTAATCCCTGTGGCACCGGTTGCTCCCGTATTACCAGTTGCTCCTGTTGCACCGGTGGTACCCGTGGCTCCTGTGACTCCTGTGCCAGTAGTTCCGGTTGGGCCAATTTCTCCCGTCGCTCCCGTAACACCAGTGGCTCCGGTTGGGCCAATTTCTCCTGTTGCACCCGTGACGCCGGTGGCTCCGGTTGGACCAATTTCTCCTGTTGCTCCCGTGACGCCGGTGGCTCCCGTTGGGCCAATTTCTCCCGTCGCTCCCGTAACACCAGTGGCTCCGGTTGGGCCAATTTCTCCCGTTGCTCCTGTGACGCCGGTGGCTCCCGTTGGGCCAATTTCTCCTGTTGCACCCGTGACGCCGGTGGCTCCCGTTGCTCCTGTTGCACCCGTACCGGTAGCGCCTGTAACGCCAGTCGCGCCTACAGCGGCTAATAACGTATAATCTGGTGATGTATCTGGTGTACCTGTTGGCGGCGCCGTATTGACGAGGTAAGTTCCTCCTTCATATGTCACCACTTGCCCCAATGGATATCCTGGTGCTGCTGCAGCATCATACGGTACAACCCCAGTTAAACCCACGCCGGTTGCTCCTGTGGCTCCAGTTGGACCTGGATCTCCTGTGACACCTGTTGGCCCTGTACCTGCTTCCCCCGCTGCAGCTAATAATGTATAATCTGCCGACGTATCCGGTGTACCTAATGGCGGTACTGAATTGACGACGTACGTACTGCCATCGTATGTCACCACTTGCCCTACTGGGTAGGTTGGTGCTACTGCTGGATCAAATGCCAAGATGCCTGTTAAACCTACGCCTGTTGGACCGATTGGACCTGCTGGGCCTGCCGGACCCGCTGGACCCACTGCACCCGCTGGACCTGCTGGGCCTCTTCTTCCTCTCCCGCCTGGCGGACCTTGAATCACACAAACACAAGGATCTTTTCCGCAGCAAGGATTTTTCACTGGTTTCCTTGGCTTTTCTGATATCCCTTTTTTACAACTATCACATTCCCAGCCATCATCCTTATACGCATCATACCAGCTTCCTTTTTGGTAGTGGTCTGTCGAATGAGTTGGATATGTCTTACCACATTGCCTACATCTTTTCATGGAATCACCCCCATCCATCGTATTCATCATGACTGGGAAAGGTGTATGTACACTTTTATTTTTTTAAAATAATCAAAAGACCTTGCACTTTATGCACAAGGTCCTTCTTTCATTAAAGTCTCATCGTCATTTTTAAATCTTTTCCTACCATACTATAATCCATATCTACCGGCCGGATGGCTTCTTTTAATGATTTCGTACCTTCTCCTTCAAAGAAAGTAGGTGCATCTTTCCCTCCAATTAATAATGGTGCCATATAAATAATGACTTCGTTCACAAGGGACGATTCTAAAAAGGATGCGCTCACACTGCCTCCTGCCTCTACAAGCACCGACATCACAGAGCGCCTTTTCAGCATACGTAACACCGCATGAAGATCTGTCCGATTTTCTCCGCTTGTGACAAACACTTGATGTCCTTTTTGCACCAGTTGATGGTATTTTTTTTGATCGTACTTGTTTGAGGTACAAATGATGGTTTCTGCCATATGATCATTTAAACATTTCGCATGAAGCGGAATCCTTAAGGTGGAATCTAAAATGACACGAATGGGCTGTGTCACGAATGAATCTTTTACAATAAGACCTGCATCATCTTGAATAATGGTTTCGACGCCTGTTATGACAGCATCTGCTTCTTGACGTAATTGCTGCACTTCATTCCTCGCTTCTGTCCCTGTAATCCATTTGCTTTCTTGATGAGCTGTTGCAATTTTCCCATCTAATGAAATGGCTGTTTTTAATATGACATACGGAAGGTCTGATTGTATCGAATGAAAAAAAGGAAGATTTAAGCTGTCCGCTTCCCGCTTACATATCCCTTCTTCTACTTCTATCCCTGCTTGTTTCAACATCGTGACCCCTTTACCTGCTACAAGTGGATTTGGGTCCCCAGTGGCAATGACCACACGTTTCACCCCGCTCTTTAAAATGGCTTCTGAGCAAGGACCTGTTTTTCCATGATGCGAACAAGGTTCGAGCGTCACATACATATGAGCCCCCTTCGCCTTATCTCCTGCCATTTGCAGCGCATGAATTTCAGCATGCGGCTCGCCCGCCTTCATGTGAGCACCAATTCCAACGATCTCTCCTTTTTTGACTACCACTGCCCCGACAAGCGGATTTGGCGAGGTTTGTCCTTTCATGGCCTTTGCGTTGGCAATCGCTAGCTTCATATAAAAAACATCGTCTTTCATGTAAGTCTCCTTTCCTCTCTTTCAAGGGAAAGAACTCCTTCAGGGAATGAAGGAGTTCTATTCTCATGTGCTATATTTTTTCCATCCGTTTCTTTTCAGATCGATCATAGTAAGGCAAGGAATAAAAAAGTTTATAAGATGCTCGTTGTTTACAAAAACAGCATTTGCGACATTCATATTTATTAATGAGGAGCACATGCGGACAATTGAGTACAGACAGACCTTTTTTCATATGTTCCTTGCAAACACTTATCATGAGAATCCCCCGCTTACATTCTTTTTCTTAATGAGAGATTACTTCTTTCGGAAATTGTTCAAATAAGCGTAGTACTTCGGTATGCGTCCCATCTTCTCGAACGTGATAAATCCCGCCGTCATATGAGCTTGCATATACATCATTGCCTAATTGTCTGATGGCACTAATCCCATTTTGGGCAATTCTAATTGGGCCGGTGTTGACATCCAGCTCTGGATTCCACACAACGATATAGCCCCAATAATCACCGCTTACAATATAGCCTGAGTCTGTGACTGTGACCGATTTAATCGAATACTGGTGTTCGTTATGCTGGTCTAAAATTCTTCCTGTATGCAAATCAAACAATCTCACATTCTTGTCGCGGCTGACAATGGCGATACGGTCTCGTTTACTATCAATAAAGACATCATTTAACAGCTCTGTCGCACCAATGTATTCCGCTTTTAAGGACAAACTCTTTTTATCTAAAAGACAGATGGTTCCTTCAACTGCTGCTGTGATGATAAGATCTCCTTCTACCTTTAATGCTTTAACTGCACAATCGTGTGCTTTGGAACGGCCGATTTCCTTTAAGTGTTCTGTCGAAATGACATGGACATAACCGCCATAAGTTCCAATATAAAATTGACGATCCTCCTCGTGGAAATACACGCTGTTGACCGGACCTGTGTTAAGATCAAACGAAACCATTTGCTTTAATGACTCATGAACAATATGCACCTGACTTGCATGGTCTCCCCACGCATAATAGCTTCCATCCCGTGCAACAGCTACTCCATTAGTTAAAACGCCCGTCGATTTGGCAATTTCAATCCCATTTTTTCTGAATTTTCCATCATCTGATGCGGTAATAATATCACCTGCATCAGTCAGCGCAATATCATTGATAGATGGTGTCGCCATTTCGATCTCATCTGATATGACTTTGCCCTTTTCGATCGACCATTCACAATATGTTTTTCCAAAGCTGGCTCCTAGTATTGACTTCTCATCCTCTGTCCAGACAAGTGAGCGCTCCCACTGATATTTATGAGGCAGCAGTGTATCGACTAAATCACCTGTTTCATAATTCCACAGCTTAATTAAATGGTCGTAGCCTGCTGTCAGCAAGTAATTGCCGCTTGGAGAAAAATTCACGCGCTTGACGCCCTGTAAATGGGCTTTGATGATTTTCTTCTCCTGTAAAGTAGCTGCATCGTAAATAATAACGGTGCCATCATCTCTGCCAAGTGCGAAAACTTCTTTTTGATTGCTCCCGCTGATCGTATCGAGTTCATAATCAAACGGGCCGATTTCCCCTACAATTTCTCCGGTTTCATACAACCATACAAGGACATATCCATCATCACCTGTTGTATAAGCTTTATCACCATGTATCCATACAGCTAATACATCTTTGCTATGGCCATGGAATTCTCTTAAAATAGCGCCCGTTTCGATATCCCAGACTAAGCATCTTCTATCTCTGGACACAGATACAAGTAAAGTATCCTGCTTCGCAAAAGCGACGGCTTCTACATCATCTGCATGACCAAACAACGTGCGGATTCGGGTATGTGTGCCTGTATCATACAATTGAATCGTATAGTCTGACGATGCACTCGCTAAATACTTTCCGTTTTCAGAAAGAGATAAAGAGTTAATGATATGCTCGTGACTGCCAATAAACGTTCCTTCTCCCGTCGCCCGGTTCCACTGATAAATACAGCGGTCATAGCCGCCAGTGTAAACAATTTGGTCGTGCTGAGTTGATAAAACAGATGTAATTGGTCCTCTATGCATAGTTTTACACTCCCACCTTTATATGTTGTTTTTGACGAGTCACTAAACGAAAACCAGTAAATCGAAAAACGGGATCTGGGTGCTTCCCGTGTCTTCTTGCGACTCTGCATAAATCTCCACCTCTTGCGAAAGAGCCGCCTTTTAAAATATAGTAATCATTTCCGAGTGTTTCCGTTAAATCATCGACGACCTCGATGCCGCCTTCATAAACGTGATATTTGGTGTTGACCCATTCCTCGACGTTGCCCCCCATATCATAAAGACCAAATAAGGATCGGCCCTTTTCGTAATGACGGACAGGCGTCGTTTTTTCAATATTTGATTCGTGCGTATTGCAGTAAGAAGGATCAAACTCATCTCCCCACGGGTATTGATTTCTCGTGTTTCCCCGGGCAGCATACTCCCATTCTTCTTCAGTAGGAATCGAAACATCAATCCCAAGTTTCCCGCTCAGCCACTGACAGAACGAGAAGGCATCCTCAATGTCCATGCCCCAAGCTGGATGATCTTTTCCCCCGCCAAGCTCTTCGTTCGTTAAACTCTCCGGGTATGTCTGGCCTGTTTCATCACAATAGCTTTGATACAGTTCATTGCTGACGACCGTATCTGAGATAAAAAATTCGTTGATATACGGCTGATAGGATGGAAATTCTTTGTACAGCCACTTTTGAAATTTTTTCTCACGGCCATAGGTTGGATTGAGCAGCTTGTCCTTCCAGAATTCTGCTGCCTTTTTCATATCTTCTTCATTACTTCCAATCGTTGCATAGCCGCTTGGGATTCGAATCCAATTGATATCAGGTTTCACGCTTTTCTCCCGCCTTCTTTCAATATACTCGTCTATTGATTAATTAATTTCTTCTCATCGACCATATGCCCTGAGGCTGCTTTTGCCTTTAAATAGGCTTCATTGTAGAGAGAGGCTTCGACCGTATGATCAAACCGCAAAACAGGAAGACCATAAGCTGCAATAGAATCGACTTTATCTGGATTGTTCGTTAGTAAATGCAATGGTTTCCCTTTGTTTAAATAGTGCAAAACAGCTGCTGCTTCCTCGTAATGCCGATCATCATCCCCGCAGCCGATCAGGCGGTTGGCTTCAAAAGTATCCAGCTGCATCTCCTGTAATTTATACGTCAACGCTTTTGCCATCAGCCCAATAGACCGACCTTCTTGATTGGCCATATACACAAGCATGCCTTTTCCGTAATCGGTGATTTTCTTCAGCGATAATGCAAGCTGTGGACCACAATCACATTTCAGTGACCCAAACACATCCCCTGTTTGGCAGACACTATGGATTCGCACAAGCGGCGGCCGTTCATTTTCAAAGTCGCCAAATAAGAGACAAGAGGAAAAGGTTTGCTGCGCGGTACTCATTTGGACAATCGATTCGATCGTTGGTTTTGTATCCCGTTCAACAGGCGCGAAGGCATACCACTTAAATGGCACTTCTTCATGTTGAATGGAAATTGGCAGATTCACAGGCCCCACGAGCAAATAGTGTTTATCTTGAAAGGTAAAATGATGAATCATTGATTGTAATTCATCTACAAACTTGTTCATTAGTCTCCCCCCTATTCATCACTGCACCCAAATCGACTCCCATAGCGCAGTGATGGAGTGATGAATATGTGTACGCACCCCTCAGCTTGTGTGCTCCCGCAGAAGGAAATGGATGTGCGATGTCTCTCATCGTTTTAGACCTTGTCCTTTTCCAGTACAAAGGAGCAGAAATTTTGGTTCATATGCTTTATTTTCTGTCAGAGCAGCAAACGCTCTTGTTTGGCAGACTCTCTTTCTTCCCATGAACTCCTCTGCTAGCTTTGAATCACTCACCTTTGTACTAGATTTTGACGGCAATGACATGGTGCTGGCTTATTCCAGCCTTCGCTTGTAACGGTGATATGGATACAAGCTCAAGACCTGATGTACAAATTTTTTCGCCAAGCTGAGAATCTGAAAATGAAAAATGGAAACGGCCATCTTCTCCGATTAATCCTGTTTTCCACTGTTCTCCCCAGACAACAAGTGAAAAGACACCGCCTTCATGAAGTAAAGAAGAGACCTGTTTTAAATAACGTTCATGATCATCAGGATGTTGATGATGAAAGCAGCCATGATCTAAAATTAAATCAAACTGCATCCCGCGTCCCTGATCCATGGACCATGACATAAAATCTTGATGAACAAAATGGACAGGAACTGTTTCTCTTTTCTGTAATCCTTCCCACTCCTCATGCTCATACAGGTCGATACCGACATATGCGGAAAGCCCGCTTAAATGTTCTAGTGCACGGCCGTTGCCGCACCCGATATCCAGCACAGAAGCAAGTGCATTCTTTTCCCTTGAACGCCATGCCTTTAATGACATCACTGCTGCGTCTGTTAAGGATGGATCAGTAGACCACATATCTGTTCTTTGCTCATAATGCTCTTGGAATGCCATGCGCATCTTTTCTAAATACAATCCACTGTCTTCATGGTACAAAGCCTTTTTCATCATGAAACCTCCTTCAATTCACAATCTTCTTTTCGGGCAAAGGTGGTTTTCAAGCCAAAAACCTTATGTTAAAATGAAAGATGGATTTTTTAGGAAAATCTGTTTTTCTGAAAAAGAAGAGAAGCACCCCACATGTTCACTCTTCTTTTTCAGCATTCATCCTCATATGCAGCCGTTCGAAGGCCGCACCGCCTCAGCTTGTTCTCTCTTTTTTTCATATGAGTTCACCTCCTTTACCGTTCGATCAACTCACATTTCTTATTGAAACCGCTTTCTCTTTTTTATAAGGACTTAACGTCTTTTGGACAATCTCTTACACTGTGCTTTTAGTAGAAAGATCAATCTACTGTTTAGAATGGCGATCATTTTTTCTTCAAGTAAACGACGATTTGTTCAGTTCTAGTAGACATTTTTGTATCTAAGAGGCGCTTACGCTTTGGTTCTTGCCACCCCCTTTCACTAGATTATGCTTCGAATAAACCTGCCGGAAATTTAACAACTAATTCCATAATGACTGGATTAAGCCAAATATATTGTTTTTAGTTTATTTTGTCAACAAATTATTTCCTAAACATTAAAATGAATTTTCTAATTGAAAATACAGGTAATTTTCGTGGTTTTTTGACCTTAAAACACTTATTTCTACACAAAAATACAACTTAAACCAATAGAACTAAGAAATTTATCTACTAAATTACACAAGTTTTTTATTTAATTTTAAATCAAAATAGAAAGATACAATGATTATTTCCCGAATGGTTTTTTGTGATATTTCGACTATTTTTTCTGATTCTTCTTGATTTTCATTGGTATAACGGCATTTTCAATTAGAGAGTTTACTATTTATTCCATACATCTGTATTTACTTAATATCGTAAAAAAGATATATGTCTCTCTTTCAGACATGGAAGCATGAAAAAAAGCCCCTTACAAAAGTAAGAGGCTTTTTCGGTTGGCGTTTACGCCCAGTTTTTCACTTTTTCATGATCTGTGACAAAGAGAAGGACTTTCCCTTCGTCTAAATGTTCTTCAAATGTCTCAGCTTCTTCTTTTGAGAAACCAATTTCATGAATTTTATTGCGGAGCTCATCGCCCTTTTTACTAAAGATGTTCCCAACCGCATGTTTGAGTCCAACTTCTCTTGAGCCAATCGTATTGGCATCTGCATTACTTGCAATACGCTCTGTTCGGTCATCGTCATGGGACAGAACATAAATGTCCTCTCTTGCAACACCGAGTGCCTTTAATTGCTCTACATCTTTTTGAAGTGTTTCATCATTTGAATACTCTCTTACAACAGGTTTCATTTTATATTCCTCCTTTAACGTCTTACGAATCTTTTACCCGTCACTTTTGACATTAAACCTTCCACGAGCACATCCAAATTGCTTGATCGACGTACCATGTCTATCGACTTATTTTTGACAAAAAGCCTGTAAAAATGACTAAATTTTCTGAATTATTATGTTCAATCCTGTTGATTTGTTGTACAATTCTTATACTGGAGGCTAGAAATGAGGGAGAGCTGATGTATTACTTTTCAGCGGAGCAGCAGTTTAATGCTTGGGTTGTCAGTGATTTGGTGAAACAGCTTTTTCAAAAGTGGAATCCTGAAGAAGAAAATACAAAGCCGCTTACATTGTTTGCCGAACAGCACTTTCACATCTCCATTGATTATCTCTTTTCCATCATTATTAACATTGGAGATATCGAGTCAATTGAACAAGATCCACAAGACATGTTGTCCTCATACTTGAATATCCTTTTTCCTTTTGTGACGCGCGATATGATGAAAGCCTCCATGCAAAATGCAAACGAATATTTGTTAAAAGAACGTGATGCGGATGTGTATCAGCTGTTTGGCTGTCTCCCGCCGCTCCTCTCTGTATCTTTTCAGAAAAAGTAGTCCCTTCGATGAGATGGCGGCTGCTTTTTTGTGTGTGTTTTGAAAAGACCGTATGTTTTGAACGAAAAGAAGCATCATGTTAATGTAAATCTAGGCTGTAAGTGAAAGGGAGGATTTGACATGAGTCAACAAAAGCAAATTCAATTAGCTAAACGTCCAAAAGGATTACCTACAAAAGATGTTTTTCATTTTGAAACAGTAGATATACCTGTGCCGCAAGATGGAGAGGTCTTGATTCAAACGAAATATGTTTCTGTAGATCCTTATATGAGAGGACGAATGCAGGATACAAAATCCTATACACCTCCGTTCAAGCTAAATGAAGTGATTCAGGGCGGTGTCGTCGGAGAAGTCGTTGAGTCGAAATCGCCTCAATTTGAAAAGGGTGATTTTGTCCTTGGATTCCTTGGATGGCAAGAATATTCCACTGCCAAAGCTGAATCTCTGACTAAAATTGATCCGTCCATTGCGCCATTGTCCTATTATTTAGGCATTTTGGGCATGCCAGGGCAAACCGCTTACTTCGGCCTGCTTGCGATTGGCCAGCCAAAAGAAGGCGAGACGGTTGTCATCTCTGGAGCCGCAGGAGCTGTTGGTTCTGTTGTAGGACAAATCGCTAAGATCAAAGGCGCACACGTCGTTGGAATTGCCGGATCTGATGATAAACTCGCTTATTTAAAAGAATTGGGCTTTGATGAAACGATTAATTATAAAACAACAAATGATTTAGATGATGCCATTGCAAAAGCCTGTCCTAACGGCGTTGATGTGTACTTTGACAATGTAGGCGGCGAGATTTCAGATGCGGTGATGAATCATTTAAACCGTTTTGCACGCATTCCAGTGTGCGGCGCCATTTCTTCTTATAACATTAGCGCAAGCGAGGACATCGGGCCGCGTGTGCAAACAAAACTCATCAAAACAAGCGCATTGATGCAAGGCTTCATCGTTGGCAACTATTCAGATCGTTTTGGAAAGGCAGCGAAGGATCTCGCACAATGGGTAAAAGAAGACAAACTCACATATAAAGAAACAATCATTGAAGGCTTTGACAACATTCCTGATGCATTCCTTGGACTATTCAAAGGGGAAAATGTCGGAAAACAGCTTGTCAAAATTTCATAACAAAAAAGGACCCTGCCAATAATGGAGGGTCCTTTTCTTATGCCTGCTTGGGCGCAAGGTGCAGCTGGCCTTGCTTATACACAATTTCTTCAAGCGAAAGATTCAGCTTTTTCGCCATCTTTTTCAGCATTGATTGCTCTTGAGGTGTGACAAGACTGATGACTGCGCCTTCTTTTCCTGCGCGCCCGGTTCTGCCTGAACGGTGGATGTAGCCCTCTTCATTTGGCATATCTGCATGAATCACATATGGCAGATCATCAATATCGATTCCTCTTGCTGCAATATCTGTTGCAAGGAGGAGCGGGAATTCACGCTGTTCAAATGATTTCAAGATCACAGCACGTTCAACTTTTTTTGCTTCACTATGAAGGACACCAAGGTCGACATGATGGTACGCTAATTTCTCTGCATAAATGCTTAAGTTCGTAATGTCACGCACAAAAACGAGCGCCTGCATGTCCTCAAGCCGTGATAGCTTTTGCAGCAGTTTCACTTTGTCACGCTGATCACATAACAGATAATAGTGACCCACTTTCTGCGCTTCTTCCTCGCTTCTAGCAATTTTCAATACTTCTGGTTCAGATGTCATTTCTTTGATCAGCTGAACGGTTTCTTCTTTCAACGTTGCAGAAAAACAAAGGATTTGTCTTTCTTTTAATGTGGACTTAATGATCCCTTGGATCGTTTTCATATGCTCTGGCACAAGAAGCTGATCTGCTTCGTCTAATACAATCGTTTTGACTTCGTGCATTTTCAGTTTCTTGATTTTGATTAATTCTTGTACTCGGCCCGGTGTCGCCACAACGATGTTCGGGTGTTTCTTTAGTTTTTCTTGCTGCTTCTTGATGTTCGCTCCACCAATCAAGGAAACCGCTTTGATGTCTGATCCTTGTTTGAACTCTTGCACGACATCAAAGATTTGCATCACAAGCTCTCTTGAAGGTGCCAAGATTAAGACTTGCGGATGCTTGATATTGACATCAATTTTATTTAAAAGCGGCAGTACATACGCAAGTGTCTTCCCCGTCCCAGTTGGCGATTCTGCGATCACATCACGCTTCTCCGTAATCCACTCTGCTGTTTTTTCTTGTATAGCTGTTGGTTTTTCGAAGCCAGCCGCTTGAAAATTTTCCTGAATAAATGGCTTTGCTTCTTTCAAAAATGCCCAATTTTCCGTCATGTCGATCTCCTTTATCCTCATTCAATCTATCCTTTAGTATCTCAAAATCAGCTTTGAAACGCAATTTTTCTTTTGATGCTTTTATCGAACCGGACAGTTCGATATAATCATGAGAGGCACTAGCCGTTTTGAATCTATTTGAGGTGTAAAAAATGATATTATCTGTTAAAGATTTAAGTCATGGCTTTGGCGACAGAGCCATTTTCCACGAAGTGTCCTTCCGTTTATTAAAAGGCGAGCATGTCGGCTTAATCGGCGCCAACGGTGAAGGAAAGTCAACGTTTATGAATATTATTACTGGCAAGCTGGAGCCAGATGCAGGAAAAGTCGAATGGGCGAAAAATGTCCGTGTCGGCTACCTTGATCAGCATACCGTGCTAGAAAAAGGAAGAACGATCCGTGAAGTCCTTCAGGATGCATTCCATTATTTATTTTCAATGGAAGCCGCGATGAATGACATTTATGGCAAAATGGGTGAAGCCGATCCTGATGAGCTGGAAAAGCTGTTAGAGGAAGTTGGCGTCATTCAGGACGCACTGACAAACAATGATTTCTATATCATTGATTCTAAGGTCGAGGAGATTGCAAGAGGTCTTGGGTTAACGGATCTTGGATTGGACCGTGATGTGACGGAGCTCAGCGGCGGTCAGCGTACGAAGGTCCTGCTAGCCAAATTGCTGTTAGAGAAGCCAGAAATTCTCCTTCTCGATGAGCCGACCAACTATTTGGATGAGCAGCATATTGAATGGCTGAAGCGTTATTTACAGGAATATGAGAATGCGTTTATCCTCATTTCACATGATATTCCGTTTTTAAACAGTGTCATCAACTTGATTTATCATGTTGAAAATCAAGAGCTCACGCGCTATGTTGGCGATTATGATCAATTTAAACAAGTGTACGAAGTTAAGAAGCAGCAGCTTGAAGCAGCCTATAAAAGACAGCAGCAGGAAGTGGCTGAACTAAAGGATTTTGTCGCAAGAAACAAAGCACGTGTCAGCACAAGAAATATGGCGATGTCCCGTCAAAAGAAACTGGATAAGATGGATATGATTGAACTGGCAGCAGAAAAGCCAAAACCAGAATTCCACTTTAAACCGGCACGTACGTCTGGGAAACTGATATTTGAAACGAAAGATTTGGTCATCGGTTATGATGAACCGCTCTCCCGCCCATTGAATTTGAAAATGGAACGCGGGCAAAAAATTGCGTTGTACGGTGCTAACGGTATCGGAAAAACGACGCTGCTCCGAAGTCTTCTTGGGGAAATCACACCTATTTCTGGTGAGGTGGAACGTGGAGAATTCTTGCATATTGGCTACTTTGAGCAAGAAGTAAAAGAGCAAAACAGCAATACTTGTATTGAAGAAGTATGGAGCACCTTCCCTTCTTACACGCAATACGAAGTCAGAGCCGCTCTTGCAAAATGCGGATTAACGACAAAACATATTGAAAGCCGTGTGTCTGTATTAAGCGGAGGAGAAAAAGCAAAGGTCCGTCTTTGCAAGCTGATCAACGAAGAAACCAACTTACTTGTTCTCGATGAGCCGACAAACCATTTAGATGTCGATGCAAAAGAAGAACTAAAACGCGCCTTAAAAGAATATAAAGGCAGCGTCTTATTGATTTCTCACGAACCTGAATTTTATCAAGATGTGGCAACCGAAACTTGGAATTGCGAATCTTGGACGACAAAAGTATTATAACGACAAAAAAGCCTTATATCTTTTGCAGATATAAGGCCTTTTTCTAATTAATGACCTGCTTGGATATTCACCAAATGCTTACGTCCAAGGAGCAGAATAATCATGCCTAGAAGAACAACAGCAGCCCCGACATAATAAGGTGTACTTGCTGTATAGGATTCAGCGAGAACTCCGGCAATCCAGGGAGCGATCGCGCCCCCAATAAACCGTACAGCACTGTAAGAGGATGAAGCAATTGAACGTTCAACCGGTGCTGACCCCATCACAGCTGTTGTGAGCACTGTATTGATCATACCGAGAATTCCCCCAGCAACGACAATTCCGCATATCACGACCACAACATGAGACGTCCATACCCCAATGCCGAATAAGATCACAGCAAACGAAGCAAACAGAACCACAAGTGAGGTCAATGTCCCAAGTTTGCGATGAATGACCGGCGCTGAGAAGACAGAGGTCACAGCCAAGAATAGCCCCCAACCAAAAAAGACATAACCAAGTCCATGCTCATCAAGATGGAGCACAAATGGTGAATACGCTAAAAGCACAAAGAAACCGAAATTGTATAAGAAAGCGGCAGATGCCATCGTTAAAAGTCCTTTATATTTTAACGCCCCGACAGCCTCGAAAAATTTCACTTTTTTCTGCGGCTTTTGCATAGGTGGAAGCATAAAGGTAATCGCTAAAAGTGCAATGAGCATTAACACGGCAACGCCAAAGAAAGGCCCGCGCCAAGAAATTGTTCCAAGCTCACCGCCAAGCAGCGGTCCAACCGATATCCCAAGACCTAATGCTGCCTCGTATAAAATAATGGCCTTCGCACTTCCTCCAACAGATACACCGACAATGACAGAGAGTGCAGTTGAAATAAATAAAGCATTCCCAATGCCCCATCCGCCTCTAAAGCCAATCAATTCATTAATCGTTGAAGAAGTACCTCCTAAAGCAGAAAAAACAATAATAAAAATGAGTCCTACTAATAATGTCCATTTCGCACCAATCCGGCTAGAAATAAAGCCGGTGAAAAACATCACAAAGCCGGTCACAAGTAAGTAGCTTGTAAATAAAAGAGACACCTGGCTTGGAGATGCATGTAATTGCGATGCAATGGCTGGCAGAATCGGGTCCACGAGTCCTATTCCCATAAACGAAATCACACACGCAAAGGCAACAGCCCAAACGGCTTTTGGCTGCCTAAGCAGACTTGTACGCTGTTTCAACACTTCTTCTTCCTTCATTCCATCAGAACCTTTCCTTCAATGTTGACAAAATAAAATAAACACGCAGAGGTGTTTATTTTTGTAATTGCTCAATTGCATGAGCCGCTCTTTCTTTCATCGCTTCAAGATCCTTTTTAAAGGATTGAATGGTTTCAAGCTTTTTTGAAATCAATTGATGCTGCACAGTCAGCTGCGCCTCAATATCTAACAGCTTCTCTAATCGTTCCTTCGGATCAAGCGACAGCAAGTAGCCTTCTTTATTCAGCTCTAACTGCTTTCCGATTTCCATAAACGATTGAAGCTCCTGTAAAGAAAAGCCGAGTACCTCTTTTGCCTGCATCACTTTCTCTAGCTCTTCCATGTCGTCCTCTGAGTAAAGTCTGACTCCGCCCTCTGTCCGCTTTGGTGCTGATAATAAACCAATCTCTTCATAGAAACGAATCGTCCGTTTTGTTAGTCCGCTTCTTTTCGCCACTTGATCAATTTTCATCCATTCCATCACCAGTGCCTCCTGCTCATCAATTCATGTTTTATTATACACCTTTATAACCTTAACGTAAACGTCAAAGTTTTAACCCTTGATTTCCTTCCTGTTTTATCGCAAAATAAATAGTAATAATTACGATTTAAAGGAGGTACTATATGCGTTCATTTCCATCTAAAGAAGAGCGGCACCAGCTATTCGGATCTGTACCGCCAAGTCTTGGCACAAAACCTTTGCAAAAAGAGGACATGACGGACATTCAAAAAACAGAGCGGGACTTTTATTTTCATCTTGAACAAGTCGGGATCTGCCGCATGTCCTATCCAGTACATATCGTGTCTAAAATGGCACCACAGAGCCAGACAACTACTGCTGAATTTACACTGAGTACATCCCTGCCAGCCCATCAAAAAGGCATTCATATGAGCCGTCTCACTGAACAGCTGCACTCGTTTTATGAGAGCAGCAAGCCGCTTGATGTGAATTCCCTAAAAGAATTGACGGCAGCGCTCGCCCGGAGAATGAATCAGCCCTCTGCTTCCGTTCAAGTTGCCTTTCCATGGTACATGGAAAAACAGAGCCCAGTCACCGGTCAGTCAGGCTTGATGCATGCGACTGTCAAATATGACGTCCATTTTCATGAAAAGGACGGATGGACCTGTCACGTAGGCTGCGATGCACAGGTCACGACATTATGTCCTTGTTCCAAGGAAATCAGTGAATATGGTGCACATAATCAACGCGGATCTGTTTCCATTCTAGTAGGGTTGTTTGAACAAGCATCGCATCCTGATGACATCAAGGCCGTTCTTTTACATATCATTGAGTCCAATGCGAGCGCACCGCTTTATCCCGTGCTCAAAAGACCTGATGAAAAGAAAGTGACGGAAGAGGCTTATGAAAATCCGCGCTTTGTAGAAGATATCACAAGATTAATTGCCATCGAATTATATGAGCAGCCATGGATTAAATCCTTTCAAATCGAGTGCATAAATGAGGAATCCATCCACCAGCATGATGCGTATGCCAAATGCTCCTATGAAAAAAACCTGTAGATCGCTCTACAGGTTTTTTATTTCCACTTCTTTATTCATTTAATTCCTCAATCATAAGCGACAGTTCTGTCCAGCGGTCCATTGCTTGTTCTAGTTCTTCCGCAACGGCTTTTTGTTCGTCCATCAGCTCTTGAATTTTCCCAAAATCACTGCCTGCTTCCGCAATGCCGGCTTCGAGCTGCTGATGTTTTTCTTCTAATGCTTGTATCCGGTCTTCAATCCCGTCCCATTCAAGCTGGTCTTTATAAGAAAGTTTTTTTCTCTTTTTCGGCGCAGCTTCTACTTGTTTTTCAGCAGGCTTTGTCTCTGTCCGCTTCTGCTCTTTTTCCTGTTCCATATAATCGCTGTAAGCACCTTGGAAGTGTGAAATGCGGCCATTTCCTTCAAAGACAAGCAGGCGGTGAACCACTCGGTCTAAGAAATAACGATCATGAGACACGGTGATGACGACGCCAGGGAACTGTTCTAAATAATCCTCTAAAATACTGAGAGTTTCTGTATCAAGGTCGTTCGTCGGCTCATCTAAAAAGAGAACATTCGGCTCTTCCATTAAGACCTTCAATAAATACAATCTGCGGCGTTCTCCCCCTGACAGCTTACGGATAAACGTCCGCTGCATCGATCTTGGGAAAAGGAACCGCTCCAGCATCTGCTCTGCTGTGACAATGGCGCCATCAGACGTCTTGACGATCTCAGCTGTTTCCTTGATATACTCAATGATGGTCAGCTCATCATTCATTTCCTTGTGATCCTGCGTGTAGTAACCAATACGAACAGTTTGTCCAATGGTCAATTCTCCTGAGGTCGGTTCGATTTTACCCGCTAAACAGTTCAGCAGAGTGGTTTTGCCGACTCCATTCGGTCCGATGAATCCGATACGATCACCCGGCACAACTAAATCTGTAAACCGCTCCACAAGGGTCTGGCCAGCAAATGAAATTGATAAGTCTTCTGCCTCTATCACTTGTTTTCCTAGGCGGTGCGAGCCGATGGCAAAATCAAGCTCTCCCTTCGCATCAGGTCCTTTTTGATCCTTCAGCTCTTCGACTCTGCCGATTCGTGCTTTCTGCTTTGTCGTTCTTGCTTTTGCTCCTCGTCTCAGCCATGCAAGCTCTCGTCTAAGCAAGTTTTGACGCTTCGTTTCTTTTACCTGAGCCTCTGCTTCCCGCTCCGCTCTTTTTTCTAAAAAGACTTCATAATTTCCTTTATACGTATAAAGCTGTCCTTGATTTAACTCATAAATCCGATTGGCTACCCGGTTTAAGAAATAACGATCGTGCGTCACGAGAATGACAGCACCGCTATATTGGCTTAAATATCCTTCAAGCCATTCAATGGTGGCATTATCAAGGTGGTTGGTTGGCTCATCTAAAATCAGCAAACCTGCAGGCTGAATTAAATTTTTAGCAATGGCGACACGTTTCTTCTGTCCGCCTGATAATGCATGTACAGAGCGGCTCACATCTTTCACGCCAAGCTTTGTCAAAATCGTTTTGGCTGAAAGGTTCGCATCCCAAGCGTCTTCCTGATCCATTCGGTTTTGCATGCGCATCAGCGCCTCTTGTTTTGCCTCATTTTGCGGGTCATGCTCTAAATCGGCGAGTGCCTGTTCATACGCCTTCATCGTTTGAATCATTGGTGCCGTTCCAGAAAAAATGTAGTCAAGAATCGTTTCTTTTCCGCTCATTTCAGGATCTTGCTCAAGAAATTCGATATCAAGTGTCCCTGCTTTCGTGATGTCACCTTCCTCAAACGATTCAAGCCCCGCGATGACTTTTAGAAGCGTTGACTTCCCTGTACCATTTGGTCCAATCAATCCGATGCGCTCCTTCGGTTCTATATGAAACGAAATATGATCAAACAGCGTTTTCTCGCCATAGGTTTTATATAATCCTTCAACATTCAATAAACTCATTTTATCAGCCCTTACATAGATTCTTCCTTTATTTTAAATCAGCCAGTAGCAGAAAACTAGTTTTAAAAAACCCGCTGCTGAAAAGAATGTTTCCTTTTGATGCTCGATACACTATGAAGAGGTGATCTAAAGATGATAACCATTAGCTTATGTATGATTGTGAAAAATGAAGAGGAAGTGCTGGCAGACTGTCTTTCTTCTGTTCAAGACATTGTCGATGAGATGATTATCGTTGATACGGGATCAACAGATCAAACGAAGGAGATCGCTCATTCTTTTTCAGCAAAGGTACTGGATTTTGAATGGGTGCAGCATTTTGCAAAAGCACGTAACTTTGCTTTCTCACATGCAGCGAAAGAGTATATTTTATGGCTCGATGCTGACGATGTTCTGCTTGAAGAAGACCGCCAAAAACTGCTTCAGCTTAAGAAAACACTTGATCCTTCGGTGGATGCTGTCTCAATGTTTTATCATGTGGGATTCGATGAAGACGGTCAGGTCAATTTCAAATATAGAAGAAATCGCCTTGTGAAGCGTTCGTTGAACTTTCAGTGGTACGGGGCCGTTCATGAGTTTCTTCAAGTGTATGGAAACATCCTTCCAGCAGATATCGCCGTCACACATCAAAAACGCAAGAAAATAACTCCTGGTGAGCCTGGGCGCAACTTGCGAATTTATGAAGACATGCTGGCAAAAGGAGAGGATATGACGCCCCGTGATCTCTTTTATTTTGCCAATGAATTAAGGGATAACGGGCAGCATGTCAGAGCTATTCGTTTTTATCATGAATTTTTAAACACAAAACAGTGCTGGATTGAGGATGAAATTCGCACATGCCAATATTTAGCCGACTGCTATTATGCGGCAGGTTTCGAGGAAGCGGCCTTATCCTCATTATTACGATCCTTCTTATATGATCAGCCCCGGCCAGAGTTTTGCTGCCGGATCGGGGATCATCTAAAAATACAAAATAAACATCAGGCGGCCATCTTTTGGTATGAGCAGGCGCTGAAGGCTCCTGAAAACGAAACAGCCTTCACACTTACACAATATAAAACGTGGTATCCTCACCTTCAGCTTTGCTACTGTTATTATCAGCTCGGCGACCTGGAAAAAGCCAAAATACATCACCATGCCTCCTCCGCCCATCATCCAACTCATCCAAGTGTCCTGTACAATGAAAAAATATTTGCTGAACAGACATAGATCGTCTGTCACCACATCCGCCTTCGATTTCACGGCGGATGTCTCTTTTTATATACTTATTCGGTTTTGATGTTTAACACTTTAGTGATTTAAAGCGTTTTTCAACCAATTGACTAAATTGTCATTTGCGCATATACTAACATTCGTCTTACGAAAAGATTTATCCATTAGGAGGTCAACATGAGTTCTTTATTTCGAAAAAAATCTCTCGACCAGCTCATGCTTGAAAGTCAAACAAAGCGGCTCAGCCGTTCGTTGAATACGTTTGATTTAATCTTGCTTGGCATTGGCTGTGTGGTCGGGACTGGAATCTTTGTCATTACGGGGGTTGCTGCGGCAAATGATGCGGGACCTGCGATTATTATATCTTTTATTTTGGCTGCGATCGCATGCGCCCTTGCTGCTTTTTGCTACGCTGAATTCTCCTCATCCATTCCTGTGTCAGGAAGCGTTTATACGTATTCCTACGCAACACTTGGGGAATTTCTTGCCTTCTTAATGGGCTGGGATCTCATGCTGGAATATGTTATTGCGCTCTCTGCTGTAGCAAGTGGATGGTCGTCCTATTTTCAATCACTGCTCAGCGGATTTGGCCTGCACATACCGAAGGCTTTATCAGCTGCACCTGGAGCCGCTGACGGGGCCGTCTTTAACCTTCCAGGCGCACTCATTATTTTGCTCATCACCTTTATCGTCTCAAGAGGCGTCAAAGAAAGCACAAAGCTGAATAACATTATTGTGCTGATCAAAATTGCCATCGTCCTGCTCTTTATCATTTCAGGCTTTGCTTATGTCAAACCTGAAAACTGGACACCGTTTATGCCAATGGGCTTCCATGGCGTGATTGCTGGAGCGGCAACTGTCTTTTTTGCTTACCTTGGATTTGATGCAATCGCTAATGCTTCTGAAGAAGTCAAAAACCCGCAAAAAGCGATGCCAATTGGAATCATCGGTGCGCTCGGTGTTTGTACGATTTTATACATCGGGGTTTCATTCGTCTTAACAGGCATGGTTCACTATACGAAGCTGAATGTCAGTGATCCTGTCGCTTTTGCTCTTCAAGTGGTTGGCCTGAATAGTGTCGCTGGCATTATATCCGCAGGTGCTATTATCGGGATTACGACAGTGTTAATTGCACTTGTCTACGCTCAGGTTCGTTTAACCTTTGCCATGAGCCGAGATGGACTTATGCCGAAAATCTTTTCAAACGTTCATCCAAAATCTAAGACACCGGTTGCCAACACTTGGCTGACAGGCGCTGTTGCGGCCTGTATCGTTGGATTCGTCAACTTATCAACACTTGCTAATTTAGTCAGCATCGGTACACTTGCGGCCTTTACGGTGATCTCTATCGCTGTGATCGTACTCCGGAAAAAACATCCGAATATGAATACAGCGTTTAAAGTACCCTTTGTCCCTGTCCTTCCTATAATTAGTGCGGTCATTTGTATGATCTTGGCTTTCACACTGAAATGGGAAACATGGAGAGCCTTCCTCATCTGGATCGTCATCGGTGTTGTTGTCTATTTCACCTATGCAAGACGAAAAAGCCATCTTAATGAAACACATTAGAAAAGAGACACGGGGTTCCCGGTCTCTTTTTTTTTGCTTAAATCACGCTGTTTTTGACTGAATTTGAGTCCACCATATCTGGATCTAACACGCTTGAAATCGGAATGACAAGCGGTGAACAATCTCCATTGTCCTCACCAAAACCTTGGTTCAATTTCATTGAGAGAAAATAATCAATCTGCTGATAAGGTCCTAGCGTCAGTGATGCACCCCGATCCATTGTATTGATTTTAAAAGCACCGACATTGACGACTGAGGGTGAAAATAACATCACACGTCACTTCCTTTGAATGGGTTTAGCTGCTGGCGAAAAAGAGGCAGGTGAGTCCACTTGATCTCGATCATCTACATGGCTTTGTGTACCGACAAAACCGCTGGCATCTCCAAAATTCTGTCCGTAACCCTGATTTTTTTTATCTGAGTTTTGCCACTCTGCTAACAAATTTTGTCCGACATTCACCGCCGACGCATTTTCAAAGGAATTAATTTTTAACATGAAAATATTAATATTGATATACGGAGTTGGTTGAACCACAGATAAACCTCCTTTTTATAGGTATATGCAAGCACCCATCAAGTATGTTAACGGGAGGTCTTCACATGGACTTCGAAAAAATGAAGCAGTGGATGGATATTGCCCAGCAAATGCATGGAGATGATTTTTGGAAAATGATCTTCGATGATGAGCAAAGATCCCCCTTTATGGCAAACGGTCCATCTCCATTTACATTCACACAGCAGGATCAGCGGGGATCAGATGCGTCGTTTCCTCCAATCGACATGGTGGAAACCCATGCAGAAATTCAATACTTAATTTATTTGCCTGGCTACCGAAAGGAAGATGTTCAGGTGTTATCATATGGTGAATATTTGGTTGTGAAAGGACAGCGTTTTTCCTTTTTTAACGAGCAGGACTTTCGCCAAAAACAAGGGAAGTATGGTCCGTTTGAAAAGAAAATCCGCCTTCCAGAAATGATTCTCGGTCAAATGAATGCTGCCTTTAAAGACGGTGTACTTTACATCCGCCTGCAAAAAGATGAAGGAAAAGCGACGGCTATCATCATAGATGACGAATATTGATACTCACTGCGTCTATTTGATCACGATCATCAATTGTTTCAATTGGCAGGATCGTGATCACGCCATCAGCATTCTGTTCCCCAAAGCCATTGTTTCGTTTGATCGTACTGCAATGATTGCGAACAAACGTCGAGCCAAACATCATAGATGATCCTGTGCCAATCGAATTCGTTTTCATATGAGCAATGTGAATCTGAGCAGGCAGCATATGCGTCTCCCCTTTCTTGTCATCTCTATAAGTATATATCAGATAGCTTTTCCATAGACTAGAGTAAGGCGGAAGAAAAGGTTGTGGTCTACTTGAAACATTTCATTCAATCACTCTTTAAAAAAACTGAATCCAATCCATCCCCATCTGTCATTGAGCTAGAAAAAAGACTCGCCGCTCTTGAGCAAAAAATGTCTGCACCAGCTGCTCCTGTCTCAGAGGATACACACATCCATATTGAATCCCTGCACGTGGACAAAATTGATTATCATTTAGAATTTGGGGAGCTTTCTATTGACCAGCTTCAAGGCAGGCTCAATATTGGGGCAACCTATTACACACCAAAGGACACATGCTTCAAAAAATCCACACAAACACCGAAGCCAAAAGAAACAAAAACACCGGTTGTCTCGATTCGATCAAAGCCTTCCTCTTCTTAATTCGCTCAGCTTTTCAGCACGACCGGCAGCCAGAAATAGACCGCAAGAACAATCACCACAATACTGATGATATTTAACCAAAAACCCGCCCTGACCATATCAGATATTTTCAGCACGTCCGCACTAAAGACAGCGGCGTTTGGCGGTGTGGAAATCGGCAGCATAAACGCACAGGAGGAAGCCAAAGCAGCCGCGGCCATTAACCCATATGGCTCGATTCCAATCGCCAGACCAAGCCCTACCGTTATCGGTATAATCATATTGGCAACAGCCGTATTTGACATAATTTCAGTCATAAGCAGAATCGCTCCCGTTAAAATAATCAACAGCATGATATACGAAAGCCCGTTTAAATGCCGTAAATTTTCTCCGATCCATCCTGTTAGATTGGTTTCTGCAAAGCCCGTAGCGAGCGAAAGCCCTCCTCCAAACAAAAGCAAAAGTCCCCACGGCAGTTCTTTCATATCCTGCCATTCTAATATTCTCTCTCCATTTGTTGCTGGGATGAGAAATAACAGCATGGCACCGAAAATGGCGATAGACGTATCAGATACGGTCATCCCTCCAAACAAAAAGAGCTTAAAAATCCATAAGAACGCCGTCATGAGAAAAACAACAAATACCCATTTTTCCTCTCTTTTCATTTTTCCTAAATCCTCTAATCCCTTTTGAATGAACGCTGCACTCATTTCACCTTTGTGTTCTACCTTGAACTGTACCCTCGTCAAATACAAAAATAAGAGAATAAGCAAAATCATCGCAACTGGAAAACCAAACAAAAACCATTCGAAAAACATAATCTCTCGATCTAGCAGTTTTTTTGACATCGCAGCAAACACCGCATTTGGCACAGATCCGACAAGTGTCGCCAAACCTCCAATTGACGCAGAATACGCTACTGACAATAAGATGCTTTTACTGAATCGATCAAGAGATGGACCAGATAAGATTTCATTTGTCTTGACCTCTTTAATCACTGCAAGTGCCACTGGCAGCATCATTAGTGCTGTCGCTGCATTTGAAATCCACATAGATAAAAATGCAGTCGCGATCATGACACCTAAGACAATGCGGTCACTTCTTGTACCAATCACCCTTAAAATGTGTAAGGCCATTCTTCTATGTAATTTCCATTTTTCAATGGCAATTGCGATCATAAATCCTCCCATGTACATAAAGACGATCGGATCTCCATAAGACCTTGATGCCTGTTCCATAGAAAGCCCGCCAAGGGTCGGCAGCAAGATGATGGGCAATAAAGATGTAGCAGGAATGGGCAGTGCTTCAGTCACCCACCATGTGGCCGTCCAAGCTGTAATGCCCAAGACTACCCTCGCAGCATAGGTCAATTCATCTTCAGGTATGAGAAAAAGAACGAGCAAAAAGAGTGTCGGTCCAAGAACAAGTCCAATCAAATTCACCTTTTTATAAACGATAACAATTCCCCCTACTGAAAGCGCTTGTCATATTTTTTCTAACATTCGAGGATCTTTTAAGAAATCCTTTAAATCATAAGAAAAAATGAAGACATCTTTCATCATAAATAGCTGTTATTTTACTCCCTTTACCCAAACCATGACATGATCCCTTGGTCTATTTTCATAGGAGAAACTATACAAATCACGACCAATCACTGTAAAATATAGAGGATCTAATCAAAAAATTGAGGTGTTTTCATTGTATACGGGTCAAAAAAAATCATTTTGGAAACAGAAAAAAGTCATCATCCCTCTCCTTAGCATCATCGTCGTTGCTGCTGCTTTCTTTTTCTTAAAAGATACTCTTTTCTCAAAAGAAAAAGAGGCTTTAAAAGCCGCTCAAAGCTTTACGAAACATATGGAGAAGAAAGACTTTACGAAGCTGGCAGATGAGGTGACAAGTGCATCTTTGAAAGCTAATGACTTTTCAAAAAAACAACTAGCCGAAAAATACGACAATATTTTCAACGGCATTGGTGCTTATGATCTGAACATTTCAAAGCTCAACGTTGAAAAACAGGACAAAGGAGATGGGTATCAATTCTCCTATGATGTAACGATGAAAACGTCTCTTGGCAAGCTGCATAAGCTGTCTTACAAGGGCATTCTCACCGAAGAAGATGACAAGTGGAAAGTGGACTGGAAACCAAATCTCATCTTCCCGCAAATGGAAAAAGGAGATACCATCAAGGTCAAATCTGACCCTGCTGTCCGCGGAAACATTGTCGACCGAAAAGGACGTACGCTCGCAGAAACAACTGGTGGAAACGCACTTGGCGTCATCCCAGGTAAGCTCGGAACAGGAGAAGAAAAAGAACGCAATATCAAAAAGATCAGCAAAGCTTTTGATATAGAGGAAGAACTCATCAACAATCAGCTGAAACAAGCATGGGTCACAGACGACACGTTTGTCCCGCTCAAATCGATGTTAAAACAAAAGCCAATTCCAAAGGACATAAATGGCGTTACCTATCAAACGAAGGAAATGCGCTACTATCCATATAACAAAGCCGCCGCCCATCTCACCGGATATGTCGGAAAAGCAAATGCGGATGATATCAAAAGAAATCCAGCATTAAAGGCGGATCAAATCATCGGCAAAACCGGCCTTGAATTCACATTTGACAAAAACTTACGCGGACAAGATGGCGGAAGCATTCTCATCGTCCATGATGAAACAGGCATTGAAGAAACATTGCAAAAATCAGCTCGAAAAGATGGAAAAACAGTGAAGCTGACGATTGATGCTTCTTTGCAGAAAAAAGCCTATGATCAGCTGAAAGGTGAAAAAGGGGCCGTTACAATCATGAATCCATCAACAGGTGATCTATTAGCACTTGTCAGCACCCCTTCCTACGATGTCAATCTCATGACAAACGGGATTACACCTAAGCAATATCAGGCATACAGTGAAAATCCAGACCTTCCATTCCAAGCTCGATATGCGAGCCGGTATGCACCAGGCTCCACATTCAAAACCATTACAGCCGCCATTGGGCTGGAAACAGGTGTCACAAAGCCCGACAAAGTGCGTACCATTCATGGACTGAAATGGCAAAAGGATCAATCTTGGGGAAATTATCGCATCACACGTGTTCACGATAAAGAAAAAGTCAATATGGTCGATGCCCTTGTGTACTCAGACAATATTTATTTTGGACAGGAAGCACTCGAAATCGGCAAAGACACCTACGAGAAAAAAGTGAAAGCATTTGGATTTGGCGAAGACTTACACATGCCATTTACAATGAAGCCTGCACAAGTATCAAACGATGGTATTCAATCGGATATCTTACTGGCTGACTCGGCGTATGGCCAAGGCGAATTACTCATGTCACCGATTGAACAAGTACATGCCTATTCTCCATTTGCCACAGGAGGCAAGCTTGTCTACCCTCGAGTGATTCAAGATGAAAAAACAGCATCACCAAAACAAATCATCAAAGAAGGCTCGGCAAACACAGTGAAAGACGCATTGACTAAGGTCGTGACCAGTCCAAACGGAACAGCCCACTCCTTACAAATCGAAGGAGCGGATATTGCCGCTAAAACGGGAACGGCAGAATTAAAAAGCAAACAAGGTGCAACAGACGGCACTGAAAATGGATTTTTACTTGCGTTTAATCCTAAAAAAGAAGATTACGTCCTCGTCGGCATGATCGAAGGGGTGAAAAACCGCGGCGGCAGTGGACTCGTCGTTCAAAAAATGAAGCCTGTCATTGCTTCTTTTTACAAATAACTCTTTAGAGACACAAGCTCAATCAAATGCTTGTGTCTCTTTTTTTCTAAATCATGACAATTTGCTATTGTTTTATAGTTCACCTTATGAATAAAATGAGAAGAATGCAAAAAACAGAAAACAGATAAATGAAGGGAGGAAGTCTCATTGGCCATTGCTGCTCGTACAAAGAATAAACCTCAACATTCTGTTACCGGCTCAACGGTTTATCCCATCTTATTGATTATTGGTATTTGTCATATGCTGAACGACACATTACAAGCCGTTATTCCTGCGATGTTCCCTATATTGGAACGCTCAATGGGGCTGACCTTTACACAATTAGGGCTGATTGCTTTTACATTAAATATGGTCTCCTCCGTGATGCAGCCAGCTATTGGGTGGTACACAGATAAACGACCGATGCCTTATGCACTTCCGATTGCTTTATTTTCAAGTGCTGTCGGTATATTCGGACTCGCGTTTGCTCCGTCGTTTGCCACCATCCTGCTTTGCGTTGTCTTTATCGGACTCGGCTCTGCGATCTTCCATCCAGAGGGCTCCCGTGTTGCCAACATGGCAGCTGGTCCAAGACGAGGTCTTGCCCAGTCCATCTATCAAGTAGGCGGGAATACAGGTCAAGCCTTTGCTCCGCTTATCGCTGCATTAATGCTCGTCCCGCTCGGTCAGACAGGCGTGGCTTGGTTTACGATTGTTGGAATGTTGGCGGTTGGTTTCCTTCTTTATATTTCAAGATGGTACGCAGGAAGGCTTCAAACCATTCGGGCCGAAGCGAAAAAAGCTCCTGCAAAAGCAGTCAGATCTGATATTCATCGTAAATCAGCACTCATTGCACTTGGCATTATCGTCTTTCTCATCTTCGCCCGCTCTTGGTATGGAAATGCCATTTCGAATTTCTATGCATTTTATGCGATTGAACAATACGGTTTGACGATTAAAGAATCACAGACTTATATCTTCTTATTTCTTATTCTAGGTGCAATTGGGACATTTTTAGGCGGGCCGCTTGCAGACCGCTTTGGCAAGAAAAACGTGATTTTAGTTTCCTTATTGGCATCCTTCCCGCTTGCCCTGCTGCTGCCATTTGCCGGACCGGTTTTTGCTTATGTTTTACTCGGGCTGATTGGGCTCATTTTGACATCAAGCTTCTCTGTCACCGTGGTTTATGCCCAAGAACTATTTCCCGGGAAAATTGGCACAATGTCTGGTTTAACTGTTGGGCTTGCGTTTGGTATGGGTGCAATCGGATCGGTTGCCCTCGGCTCATTCATTGATGCCTTCGGCTTAACGCCTACCATGATCGGTGTTGCCTTTTTACCGATATTAGGCATCCTAGCCTTCTTACTTCCCAGCGACCAAACCATCTCCAAATGGAATGAATCATAAAAAGAAAACCGCTCAATAATGAGCGGTTTTTTCCGATTGTTGACAAAGGGATAAAATGATGTGTATTTTAGCCCTTTGTCTTCTTTTCAGCGTGATAGAAAACCTTTGCAGTCTAGGAAGGACAGCTACTTTTGCGGAGCGAATATGTTATTCGTGAGCACCAGCGCACAGGAGTGACACCGAATGCGAGGGTTTGTCTACACGCTGAAACCGCTCAATAAATGAGCGGTTTTTTCATCTCTCATAAAAATGCGTGTCAGGAACATGCTTCCTTGCAATAAATCCTTGCTTAAATTCTGGAAATACCTTTTGCACCTGTTTAATCTTTTGATGAACCAAGTCGGCATACGGAATATACAAATGATCCACAAGCTTCTGTTCTTTCATATAGTAATACCAATTAAGGTTAAAGGTATTCTCGTCAATGATCGTAAAGGCAGAAAAATGATAGAACAAGAGTGGACATTCGTCGAGATACATATCTCCTTTTACAACTGAAAGCTTGTAGTTTTCAATGTTCCAAATCGCCGCATTGGCTCCTTTAGATGCAACGATATGAACCCCTTTAAAATCATCAATCCATCTTTCCACATACCGCTGATCTCCGTACGTCTTTTTTTCTGTATCCATTTCTACTGTACAATGGGCAAGACAGTTTTCTTTCCATTGCGTGACTGCCTGTTTGGCCACATCTGTGTTACGGCAGCCTACAAACCCAGTATTAAAGCGGCCAGACAACTCATAAAAATGATAGAACCGCTTGGAATTCATATGATCCGTCAAAAATAAATGAGCGCTTGGATTCTCTGCAAAAATCGCCTCTGGATCATGATAAAAATACAAATCCGTATCCAGATGGGCAAGATAATCTGCATCTGAGGAATCAAGAATGTTGAGCAGAAAAGCAGGCTTTAATGTCCAGCAATACTCATGAAACGTTCGATCTTCTTTTGCCTTTCGCAGCGTATCATCTTCAATGTCCTCAAGCTGTTCATATTGAACATGCGGATGAGGGAACTCCTTTAATACCTTATAAGCCAAAGGGTCTGCACATAAAACGGACAGCTTGAAGGCATGCGCGTTTTGTTCAAGCGAATGAATCAGCGCCAAAAGCTTAAAAACATGGGTATTCGACACAATGGTTGTAAAGTGATAAGACGCCATTTACAACACATCCACTTGGAACAAATCAACGCGCAACAGCTCTTTCGTCAGCCCTTGAATGGCTTCTACAAGCACCATGCAGCCATACTCCTCACGTGCAAGCTGCGACGCTTCTGCCAGCTTTTTCAAAGGAACATGCTTGGCTGTCAACATATCTTTTTTATCCCGCTTGATGCCTACATTCCGTTCTGTGATCAAATGAAGCAGCTCTAAAAAATAGGATAACAGGTCATCAAATGCTGGATTCTCACGCAGCTGCCGAACTTCTTTCACAATATCATTTGTCACAGTGTGAGAAAACGGACCAGAGAAAGCCAAGTGGACATCAATGGAATCAATATTGTTATACTTCTCACACATATACAAAATGTTGTATTTGATGTCATCAAATGATGTTAAATTACTTGGATGCTCTTGATGCACACTCATGATATCCTCTCGCAATTCAAAGGAGAGACCAAGTTGATTCAATCGAATCCCTAAATCATAATCCTCAAATCCGTACCGAACGATATTTTCATCAAACATCCCTAGTGCCATGACATGCTTACGTTTAACAGAGGAGTTATTTGTAATAAAAAATCGCCATGGCAGCTCATAAGAACCTAAATCATAGTGGTACGTTTCCAAAATGTCTTTCAGAATATCAATAAACTCAGACTGCAAATCGAAGCTTTTCTCTAAAAATGCACCATTTTCGACTTCTTCCAATGATAAAAGAGGTGTTTTGTCCTCCATTTTCCGTTTATACAGTCCTTGCTTTTTCAACCGCTTCATATGATCCTTATCAAACGCTTTGTAAAAATAGCGATAAATCCGCTTCCAGCACACACCGCAAATGACAAGATCCTCCCTGTCAGCATGAGCCTCTGCATGCTTTTGAATAAATCTCGGTTCTGCCAGCATATCACTGTCATGAAAAATGAGCAGATCTCCCTCCGCCTCGCGAATGGCATGATTACGCCCCTTTGCAATCCCTTGATTGACAGGAATACGCACCTTTTTAAATGGGAAGTTCACCTCAATATTCTCGAGCATTTCCATCGTGCCATCCGTTGAGCCATTATCGGCAACAATGACCTCAAATGGAATATCTGTTTCCTGAAGCGTTAATGAAAAAAGGCTTCCTTCTAAACGCTCTTTGGCATTATAGCTTGGAATAATGACGCTTACCTTTGGCTTTTCGTTCATGCGTCATCCTCCTCCCGTTTGGCATAGCCGTTAAACAGCGGATCGACCTGCTCCACAGATTCAATCACATGGCGAAGCACTTGCCGATAGGCTTCTTGGAAAAACGGCAGGTCATTTCGTCCTTTTTCATGAATTTGCTGCATCTCATCCTTGCTCACAATCCGAAAGCCGCTGTAATGATAGCAAATGAGCGGGTGCCCATCCTCCAGAAGAATACGTCCATTCTCCTCCCGATAAGAATGCTGCCCATAGTTCCAATGACCAATATTCACGCCTTTTGTCTCAATATCTTCTACTTTGTCAAACAGCCTCGGCATATGATCTAGATATCCTTGATCGCCAAACTTGCCTTCTCCCGGTGCATTTTTACATTCTTTTAAGCATTCTTCTTTCCACCAGCTGAGGCATTTTCGTCCGGCTTCATCTCCTTTAAAATGCAGAAAGCCTGAGTTATAGCGTCCTAAAAGCTTCTGAAGCATCTTCACTTCCTCTGCATCAAAGCTTGGAATGACAATATCCCCTCTCGAAATTAAAACAGAAGCATTCGGCTGATGTTGAAAAATAACCTGAGGGCTCTCATAAAAGAACAAATCCGCATCAAGATAGGTCACGCTCTCTGCCTGCTCCTGTTCAAATAACCACTCAATCCAGATAGGCTTTAAGGTCCAGCAATATTCCGATGCATCCCGTTCCTCTTTTTTCTCCAGCAGCTCTGGTGTTTCGAGCTCCCGTACATGAACAAGATCCACATGCGGAAAATTCATTTGATGAAGCAAATCAAATGCAGCATCATCCATGCATAACGTCTTGATGACAGCATCATCTTCTACTTGCTTCAACGATAAGAAAAACGCAATGGCTTGATAAAGTCTTCCACTTGAAAGAACCGTACAATATATGCTGTTCATCTTTTTACACCTCTATTTTTGAAAGAATTCGCGGTACCATTCAATCGTCTTCTCTAAGCCTTCATCAATGGAGTAATCAGGCTTCCAATCAAGCAGCTTTCTCGCTTTCTCTGCTGACAAATATTGATGCTTAATTTCATGTGTTCCTTGGTTGAGAATACGAGGCTTCAGTTCACTTCCCATTGCCTTTAAAATCTTATCCACAAGCTCAAGCACTGTCAGCTGAATTTCGTTACTAAAGTTAAAGGCTTCTCCCGCCAGCCCTTTTTCCTCCATCTTCTCAGCTAGCAGTAAATAAGCCTTCACTGCATCTTCAATGTAGAAATAATCACGAATAAATGTCCCGTCACTTCTAATTTCCGGCGCCTTTCCTTCTAACACAAGCTGAATCGTTTGCGGAATGATTCTGTTGAAATTCAAATCTCCGCCTCCATATAAATTACCGCAGCGTGTAATACAAACCGGAAGACCATATGTGTTGTAGTACGTATGAGAAATGAGATCTGCACAGCTCTTCGAAACATCATACGGATGTTTCCCGTTTAACGGCATGTCTTCATCGTATGGCAGCTGCTCTTGATCACCGTAGGCTTTGTCACTTGATGCCACGATCACTCGTTTGATCAGCGGCTGTCTTCTGCAAGCCTCCAGCACATTCCATGTCCCTAAGATATTCGCTTCAAATGTAGAAACAGGATGTCTATTTGCGACTCCAACAATGGCTTGGGCAGCCAAGTGGAAGACAGTGTCAATTTCATATTCTCCTAACGCACGTTCAATCGTCTGCATATCCTCTAATGCGCCTTGCACCACATTCATTTTTTCAAATTGACTGCCTTGATATAAATTCGATCGAGGCACCTGATCACGCACAAGTCCAGTCACGTTTGCCCCTTGATCAATCAATTCCTTAACGAGATAGCTCCCTAACAGCCCTGTACATCCAGTTACAAATACGTTCTTTCCATTCCAAAATCCGCTCATGCTGTCACCAAACCTTCCATGGTTGTTTTCCATCTGTCCACATGTCGTTGATTTCCTTCAGGTTTTTATACGTATCAATTGCTGTCCAAAATCCGTGATGCTCATAAACGGCAAGCTCTCCATCATCCGCCAGGTTTTGAAGAGGCTCCGCTTCAAACACGCATTGATCATCATCTGTCAAATAATCAAATACCTTTGGAGACAACACAAAAAATCCTCCATTGATCATCCCGATACTGTCTGTCTTCTCAGAGAAGGATTGTGCCATCCCGTTATACACCTTCAGTGTCCCGTACTGGGACTTCTTTTCAATGCCTGTGACAGTCGCAGCTGCTCCAAGATCCTGATGACGTTTCAGCAAATGAAACATATTGATATTGGCCAGTCCATCACCATACGTCATCATAAAGGTCTCATCACCAATGTAATCCTGTGCCTGCTTTAAACGTCCGCCTGTCATCGTATCTTCACCTGTATCTAAAAAGGTGATTTTCCAGTTCTCCTTTTTCCCTAAAAGCTTCATTTCTCCTGTCGCCATATCGAGCTGCATGCTGTGATGCTGCCAGTCGTAGTTCAGAAAGTACTCTTTGATCTTCTCTCCTTTATATCCAAGCAATAGGATAAATTCGTCTACACCGTAATACTGATAGATTTTCATAATATGCCATAGAATAGGCCGATCTCCGATCATAGCAAGTGGTTTAGGAAGCGCTTGTGTGACCTCACTCATTCTCGTTCCCTTTCCTCCGCAGAGAATGACTGCTTTCATCTTCTCCCCTCATCTCTCTATGAAGATTTTTTGATTAAAAACCCTATCTTTATGCGGAAAATCAGTACATGTACCCCCATACTTTGTCCGACATCAGGTTTTGAATCTACTCTATTCATATGTCGAAATGAGAGAGTGTGCCACCTAGCATTTAACTATTTTTACAAATAAAAAAAGAGCGAGATTCATATTCTCGCTCTTCCAAAGTTTAAATTGTATATTTTCAGGGTAGATGGTATGATAAACATGTGCATAACCAGCACAAACAGCCTCTTTCTACAAAGAGACTACTAGATTGAATGAATTCAAGTGGCAGCTTGTTTCATTCTCAATATGAATCACGGAGGTGAATTCCCTTGGCACAAAACGTTCTTTGTGAAGTGAACTCTTGCCGTTTTTGGGCTGAAAACAGCTGTACCGCTTCTACCATTAAAATCGGTAAAAACACGATGACTGAAGTGACTCGCAATGCTGAAACTGATTGCGAAACATTTGAAACAAAATAATCTATTTTTCTCTGAGATGAAGGAACTGGCAGGTTCCTTCTTTTCTTTTACCATTCTATCAAGAATGATAATTATTATCAAGTGTTTTTCAATAAACATTTCTCGGGAAATAATGACACGATATTTCTCCATTCGTTGACGATTTTCACTCCTTTTTCTATACTCAACATATCCGAAGAAGAAAAAGTGGTGACCAATCAATGGATTTTACGATACGTTTTCTATCATTCTTTGTCGTGGAAATCGAAGGCAAAGATGAACAAGCAAATAAACGATTTAAACATTATCAAACACTAGATCAAGAGGAATTTGAACAAAGTGAGCTGAAGGACTTTTTAGACGGTGAGCTGAAAAAAATCGTCAAACGAAAAGTGGACCGACACCCTAAATCTGAACAAGTACCGACCAAAATTGGCCGATTTATTGTAGAGCCTGGTCATGAGCTTGATTCAAATCCAAACTACAACCTATTTCATCAAACGAGATTTGCAGATACAAAAGAATTGTTTAATGAATGCAGTGAACAGTTTGTTCGCACATATTTAGATACAAGTGCTGTCAGAGGCGGCGTTTTTTTAGTTGCTTCTGCTGTTCCTAAAAAGTATTTCGATGATTCCTTTGTCTTTATTATGAAATGCGATTTCGAACAAAAAGTGGCTTCTATCGCTGATACATCTACCTTGATTAGAAAAGTCGAAATGGCTATTACGACAAAAAACATGAAATCGATTCAATACCCGTTTATGCCAGAAGAGGGAATGACTGAAGAAGCTGAAGTGAAAATTCACCAATCTTCACACGCTCGTTATTTTGAAGACTTTTTGAAGTTCGTCGAATACGGTGAATCCATGCCTGAAATCATGAAATCACAGGTTATGAATATGGTACAGGAACAGGTTTTTGAAACATTACAGGATGAAAGTGAAGAATTAAAGCAGTTTGAAGAGGATCTTGAAATATGGGAAGCGAGTGAAAAGCGAGAAATTAGAGAAACACTCGATACAGAGCAGGTCACACAAGCGGCCTCCCATATTGTTGAACAAACCCCTGATATCACAATGAAAATGCGTCTAGGCGAAACGGAAATCAAAGGTCTTCTAGCAGACTTTGGCCACTCAATCCATATTGCAAAGCTCAACAATCGATATGTCGTACTCGTTGAAGCAGATCAAATCGTCTTCGAAAAAGGAAGTACACCTGTTGAGTTTCATAAACCAAATGGGTTAAAAGAGGTGGTCAGCCAGCTGACGCAAAAAGCCTATGATTCAGATCTAGAATAAAAAGACACGACTGCCTCTTGCATTCAGCGCATGAGGCAGTTTCTTTGTATAACGCTTGATTTATTAAGCTGGATCAGAAGTAACATGCAGCTCCCTGCCTCTTGCCCACATGCTGACAAGCAATAAGCTTATGATGAGCATCAGCCAAAAGACGCTGCTTGATCCAAAAAACTGAATCATCGTATACCCGCACAAGGGTCCTAAAGCCGCTCCCATATCTTGAACAAAGGAATAGCTTGCGAGGAAGCGGTTTTTATCTGTTTGAGCAGACGCTTTTTGAAAAGCAAGCGTATCCGTTAATGTCGTTAAGATTGTTGAGAGCAGCTGGATCAAAAGCAGCATCACAAGAAACCAGCCGCTTACCTTCAGCATGACCGCTAGAAAACTGAGACCTCCAAATGAAAGAAACATCCAGCAAAGCGTTCGTTCCTTCATCACAAGCCCATCAAACCATCTGCCCGTTTTCGGTGCGACAAATGGTTCCCACCCCCATCTGAGCGCTTGAATGATTCCACTTAAAGCCGAAGCTCCGATGACAAAGCCGAACAGAGCAAATTCTCCATGACCGATCCTTGCTTCAATGACATGGCTGAGTGTTGATGCGAATAACCCTTGGATCACAAGTGCGATCAGCATACCTGTGATTAATACTTTTACAACATCCCGTGCAAGCCACCTCTGTTTGATGACTTGATACACCTGCCCCTCTTCTCCCTTTTCAATCTCATCCAAAGAGACATAAAAAATGATCCCTAGTAATGAGAGTAAACCAAAAACAAGCGTCATGGACTGGAAGCCGATCAGGCTGGCGAATATTCCGCCAAATAACATGCCGAATAAACTGCCAAGCCGGTAAAGCCCATTATAAATGCCCGTATAATGCCCTTGAGAGCTTTCCTCCATCTCAGCAATTAATCTCATTCCACTCATACGCAATAACGTCCATGCCAGCCCCCAAGCGCAGCGGCAAATCAGCAGGAGCCAAAAACCGCTCACACCATAAAGCACTGTGGTCACGGACGCAATCAAAATAGCGATCAATACACCAGTCTTCATTGGGACAAACCGATAAAGCCACCAAACGACAGGTGTTAGCGGAATGCGGATGAATCGGTTAATGGACAGCAGCAGCCCGACCTCCCAAATAGATGATAAACCAACCTCTTTCCAATAGATCGGAAGAACAATATAAAGCATTGAATCCCCAATCAGTGCAAATGCTGTGATAAGTGATATTGACACCACTTGCTTTTGACGATGATCCATTTTCCCTTCCCCCTTCGCTATCTTTACAATAAGGGATGCCTTATAATAAATCTAATGAATGTTTTTGATTAAACCATCAAAATAATTGATAGGTGGTGCAAAGTTGAATTTACATGCCCTTCGGATTTTTGCAAAGGTCGCAGAGACAAAAAGCGTTACACAAACAGCAGACGTGCTATCTTTGACACAGCCAGCTGTGACGGCTCAGCTTAGAAGCATTGAAAGTGAGATCGGTTTTCGTCTTTTTAAACGAAATGGCAGAGGCATTACACTTACGGAAATGGGGAAAATTCTATACCCTTATGCCCGGCAAGTGTTCGAGGCTGAAAAAGAAGTAGAATATCAGATCACACTTTTACAAAACGGAAAAAAGGGGCGGCTCCGCATCGCTTCCACCTATGTACCACTCAACTTTTTACTGCCAGATTGGCTTGCTGCTTTTAAAACATCTTCACCACAGACAGAAATTGAATTAAAAAGTGGAAACTCCGCTCAAGTTTTAGAGAGCCTGCTTCAATATGAATCAGATGTAGCCATCGCTGTGATCGAGGATTTGCACCATGAGGAGATTCTCACTTCTCATTTAACGAATTTAAGCTATGATTTTATTGTGCCGGCAGACCATCCGTTAAACGGAAAAACCGTCCCGCTGGAGCGCCTGAGTCAGGAGCCTTTTTTGATGCGTGAAGAAGGCAGTTCCACAAGAGATAAGCTCTTTTCTCTTTTTACCTCGAAAGGAATCAAAAAACCGACCGTTGATTTACAATTCAGCGGTGTTCATGAAGCGATTCAAATGATCAAAGCTGGATATGGCATCACACTTGTTCCCCGTGATGCGGTTCACGGCAGTCTCAAGCGGCAAGAAATTGGGCGCGTGTACATTGAAGGCATTGAGATCGTCAGACCGGTTGTTGTGTGCAAACGGGCGAATGATCTTGAAGAAAATAGAACCGTGGATGCCTTCCTGCAAATGAAAGGTATCGGTCCATTTACTACGCCTGCTGCCAATTAAAAAAGTGCCTGCTTCTGAAACAGGCACTTTTTTTCTCTATTCAGCTGGCTGCACGATGTCAAACGGTACAGCTTTTGAGGCTTTCACTAATTGTTCTGGGGTGATGAGGATTTCATTTCCCCATTCGCCTGCCCCAACACCTAATATTTCCTCTTCTAATAACGAAGCCTCAATAATGGTGCGGAATCCTTCTGGCTGCCAGCAAAACGGCGGAATCGAACCAATTCGATAGCCCGTCACTTCAAGAACCTTCTCCGGTGAAGCCATTTTAATATTACGGGAGCCGGCCGCTTTCTTGAGTTTCCCTGACTTAATATGCTGGTCAGCGCCAACCATCACAAGCAGCTGCTCTCCTTCTCCTGTTTCAAAAATCAATGTTTTAATCATTTGTCTTTCACGAAAACCAAGAGCTGCCGCTACATTTGCTGCTCCCTTTTCTGTTTCGGCAGAAAATGTTTTGACCTCATATGGGATGCCATGTTTGTCCAAAAAGTCATGTGCCGGTAATTTTTTCAATCGATTGAACCCCTTTCCTTACAATGTCCTTCATTTAGCTTATCACAATCTTCTCATCCTTAAGATGTATTTTTCAATGAAAAACCTCTGGACACACCATCACCATGCTATACTGAACTTGTTTTTGAAAAGGAGCCGGTTTGATATGGGAAACAAGTTTTGGTGTTATACAAGCAGTAAAAGCCTTCTCATGCTGAGTGATATTTTATTTGTGATGACGATCACGTTTGTCATTTATCAAGATACACAATCTGTTGCCTATGCGGCTGTATTTCCGCTGATTAGAACAATATGCCAGCTATTGGCTGGGCTCTTCTCTCCTGTTTTAACCGATTACTTTCAAGCTGGCCGGCTATTGAAATGGGTCCCGCTTTTACGTCTTGGGGTGCTCATCGTGTTTACAGCCCAATTTCATTTCTTTCAGCAGCATATGGTCTGGTTGTTTAGTGCGCTTATTTTGATTTCCCTCACAGGCGGGTTCATCAGTCCTTTAATGCAGGCCATCATGCCGATGCTTGTACCAGCAAATCAGCTTGTAAAAGCAAACAGTACAGCCTCCATTTTCCATCAAATGGTTCAAATCGCCGGTTATTCGTTCACTGGAATACTCGTCCTATGGATCGGGCCATTTTATTTAATGTGGATCACCTGTATCATGATTGTGTTGTCTTATCTATTATTCATCCCTGTCTTTCCTCTTCTTAAGCAAGAAGAGACGGTTCGAAAAGCAAATAAGATGAACAGCTTCAAAGATGGCTGGACGATCATTTGGAGAAATAAAACGGTGCGCACCCTGACCTTTATGGATGTTTGTGAAAATATTGCGGGTGCTGTGTGGATCGGGGCAATTACGCTTGCCTTTGTCACCCATGATTTAAAGCAAGGTGAGGAATGGTGGGGATTTATCAATGCCGCTTATTATACAGGTGCCATCATAGGCGGGCTCTTAGCTGCATGGATGAGTCAGTTTATTCAAAAAAAGCTTCTCCTCTTTATGGCAGCTGGTTCATTCATTTATGCAGTGCTGACCATTGTTTATTCACTGAACAGCCTGCCGTGGCTTGCTTTGGTGCTTTGTATTTTGATGGGGCCTGCCTACCAAATCCGAGATGTTTCGCAGCAAACCATTCTTCAAACGGAAACGCCAGTACATGATTTATCAAAGGTGTATTCGGCTCACTACGTCCTTTCTTCAGTATCGGTCGGTTTATCTATTTTCTTTGTTGGATTGATTGCAGATGTATACGGGGCGAGGTCTGTGTATTTACTGGGCGGTCTATTTGTGCTCGTTTGTTCCGGCATTGCCATCCTTGCTTTTATGAAGCAGAAAAAAGAGAGCAGCTGATGTATGCAGCGGCTCTTTTACTTTTCTTTTAACATCGCAAACATGTTACGGGCCATGGCTTCTAAAATATACACAACTGGCGTCTGTGTGGTGATATTGGCTCTGTGGACCCGTTCATCTGTGACGTAGTAGGCAATATTTAAATCTGAAATGCGCGAAATCGTGCAGTGCTGGTTATTCGTAATACTAATGATCTTGCTGCCTTCCCTTTTTAACTTCGAAATATGATCAATTGTAATACTGTTCTCTCCTGATACAGACAGCACAATGGTGACACTATTGTCTAAATACTGCATATTCATCGGAAAAAACGGATCATTGATGTAAAATGAAAATTTCTCAAGACTTGAAAAGTACCTCGCCCCATACTGCGCCAAAATGCCAGAACTGCCAGTTCCGATAAACAGCACATTTTTTGCCTCAGCAATGAGCTTCGCGGCCTCCTTAATTTTCCCCTCAAAGTCTCCCTTCAATGTTCGTTCAATAAATTCATATAGAAAGTGCTGAGTGCTTTTTAAAGAAGGTGTCTGCTCTGATTCTAAATACATTTTGAGCTTCACTTTAAACTCTGAAAAGCCTTCACAATTTACTTTTCGGCAAAAGCGAAGGACAGACGAGGTGGAAATATGTGCAGCATCTGCAAGATCTCGAATTCTCATGTACACGACCTTTTCACTGTTTTCCATGATATATCGGTATAAAGCGCTTTCTAGTTCATTAAAGCTGGAAATGACCTCACTTGAAAACATCTGACTTCCCCTTTCTCCAACTACATGTCACAATGTGTTTCTTTTATGTAACAAATCTCTAAATAGGGCACCCTTGCCTAAAGACGCTGAAGTCATTTACGCACATGATGCTCTCACGATAAGCTATAGATGTACAAACAAGAAAAAAGACTTTTCTCTATTATAACATTGCGCGTTACATTATTCGGAGGTGCAGAACATGGCAAAAGGATTAAAGGTTGTCACAATTGGCGGAGGATCAAGCTATACACCAGAGCTTGTAGAAGGATTTATTAAACGATACGATGAATTTCCGATTAGCGAGCTTTGGCTCGTTGATATTGAAGCGGGAAAAGAAAAGCTTGAGATCGTCGGAAATCTTGCAAAACGCATGGTCAAAAAAGCAGGGCTCCCAATCGAGGTTCATTTAACATTAGATCGCAGGAAAGCTCTTGTAGATGCTGATTTTGTCACAACACAATTCCGTGTCGGACTTCTTGAAGCACGTATGAAGGATGAACGCATTCCTTTAAAATATGATGTCATTGGTCAAGAAACAAATGGTCCAGGAGGTCTATTCAAAGGACTTCGCACCATTCCTGTCATTCTTGATATTGTCAAAGATATTGAAGAACTTTGCCCGAATGCATGGCTTGTGAATTTCACAAATCCAGCTGGTATGGTCACTGAAGCCGTTCTTCGTTATTCAAACCATCGTAAAGTCGTTGGTTTATGCAACGTGCCGATCGGCATTCGCATGGGAATCGCCAAAGGGCTTGGTGTCGACGCAAGCAGAGTCGAAGTCAGCTTTGCTGGATTAAACCATATGGTCTTTGGACTCAATGTATTCTTAGATGGCAAAAGCATCATGGATCAAGTCATCGAAGACATGGCTGATCCAAACTCCAGCATGTCGATGAACAACATTCAAGCGATTCCGTGGGATGCTGATTTCTTAAAAGGGCTTGGCGTCATTCCTTGTCCGTATCACCGTTACTACTACAAAACAAGTGATATGCTGGCTGAGGAAAAGAAAGCAGCAGCAAATGAAGGAACACGTGCTGAAGTCGTTCGCGCATTAGAAAATGATTTGTTCGAGCTTTACAAAGACCCTGATCTCGACATCAAGCCGCCACAGCTTGAAAAACGAGGCGGTGCCTACTACAGTGATGCGGCTTGCAACTTGATTGCATCCATTTATAACGACAAGCATGACATTCAGCCTGTAAACACCATTAATAACGGGGCTATTAGTGACATTCCAAATGATTCTGCGGTTGAACTCAACTGTGTGATCACAAAAGACGGTCCTAAACCAATCGCTGTTGGTGAAATGCCGGTCGCTGTCAAAGGACTTATTTCTCAAATTAAATCCTTTGAACGTGTAGCTGCTGAAGCAGCCGTGACAGGCGATTACAACACAGCTCTTGTCGCAATGACCATCAACCCGCTTGTCCCATCAGATGCCATTGCAAAAAGCATCCTAGATGAAATGCTAGAAGCTCACAAAGAATATTTGCCACAGTTCTTCAATAAAGTAGAAGCATAAAAAGAAGCCGCACTTGTCGAAAGTGCGGTTTTTTTATTTGGCTGCAAACAGCCGGTCCATCTTAGGACGATCATAGTCTAATAGCCAGTGCTGTAAGCCTTCATAGACTGGACGTAGACGCTCAGCATCTGCCGCAATGAGATCACAGCCTCGATCATCATATAAGTGAAAAATCATTTTTTTGAGAGATTCATTAGGTAAATTTCATACCCCAGTTTTCCCTTCAAGATTTGATTCGGTGCATAGAAGTCCTCCTGGCACATCGCATGGAGAAGCGGACGCAATCGAATGTCTTGCAGCTGACATTTGAGTGTAAATCTCTCTAATGTCAGTGAATCTTCTACTTCTGGACGTACATAAGTCAAAAGCTCGTGGCGCAATCTGTTCCTCACTTGCCGATGCACATATTTTTGATAGACAAGGAGCTTACGTTTCGTTAATTCATGTTCATGATCTGTATACACATCCGTCACAAGCAGCATCTCGTCTTCTGGATCAAAAACATATTTCACAATCTCTAAAGCACGATCTCCCGCTTTTTCTAATACAATCGATTCTTTTCCTAATGACCAATCTGCCACTTCAAACCGAAGTCCAATAGGCCACTCATAAAAAAGAGGCGGCGTGAGGATAAGATGAGGAAAATGATTTTTTAGAAACATATTTGTTTGATCACTCATTTGCTTTCCTTTCACTCGTTTTATTTTTCATTTTACCGTTGAAACATATAGGGAAACAAATTGGAAATAAACTGTCATTTCTTATATGATAGAAAGAGATGGAGGTGTGGTCAATTGAAAACATCAAAATGGTTTTTACAAGTGTTCCTTACAGCACTGATCACCATGTGGATACAGGCTGGACTTGATCAGGCGAACATCATTCAGATCACCAATGTATGGGTCGATGTCAGCAGCTGGATCCTGATCTTCTTTGTCATCTACGCACTTTTTGAATGGACAGCTCACGTCTTAGCAAAACAGAAAACCGTTCATCGCTGAACATCTCTTTTCATAGAGATGTTTTTTCTTGAAACTCTTCTTGCACCAGTTCATGAATGACACCCATTCCTGCCTGGCTTCCAGCTGCTGCTGCGAGAACTAACTGAGCAGGACCGCCTAGATTATCACCACATGCAAAGACACCACTGACGGTTGTACGTCCAAGGATATCTGTTTCAATACCCGTATTCTTCGTCATTTGACAGCCAAGCTTTTCGGCAAATGGGGCTGACTGCTTGAATTCACTTGCGACAAAACCGCCTTCCCTTTCCACTGTCTCCCCATTTGCAAGCTGGAGAGAGCGCAGCTGCCCATTGTCATGATCAATCGACACAATTGGCACATCAATGACTTGAATAGAATGTGCCGTCAGAAGTACCTTGTCCTCTTCAGCCAACACGTGCCCATTCGTAAACACGATCAAATCCTTTGTCCAATTGGAAAGAAGCTTAGCCATATGCAAGGCTCGCTGACTCTCTGCAATGAGGGCAAGTGCTTTGTCCTTTAATTCCCATCCATCACAGAAAGGACAGCTAAACAACGTTTTTCCGTACACATCATGAATTCCTTCGATCTCTGGCAGTATATCCTGAAGACCTGTTGCTAAAATGATTTTTTTCGCTTTGAATGTATCCCCCTCGTGTGTTAGTAAAGTAAATCTTTCCTCTTTCTTTTGTATATCAACAATTCGACTTCGTTTGATTTTGATATTAGGGTATTTTTGAAGATCTGCCTCTCCCGCTCGTCTGATCTCAAACGGTGTCATTCCATCGTTTGTAATAAATCCATGTGATTCCTGCGTCACTCGATTTCTTGGCAGCTCATCATCAAATACAATGACTTGCTTTCTGCCTCTCCCTACAACAAGTGCTGCACTTAATCCGGCTGGCCCGCCTCCGATAATGGCACAATCTAATAACATATCAATCTCTCCTTTTCTATTCAAGATTTTAAAGACTCTTAATATCTATAATTAGTTCAAAAAAATCACATGTTGAAAAATGGATTTTTTTCTGTCTGTTCAATTTGGCTCGCAATATCAATTAACCGTTTTTGACTTAATGTCTCCTGCATTTTCGTTTCAACATCCTGCATAACTTGTTCAATCAAACAGCCATCATGAGGCATAAAGGAGTCATGCTCTAAGGAGCAGCGAAATAAATTCGTTTGTCCTTCTACAGCCTGAATGACATCTAAAAAAGAAATGTCTTCCTTTCGTTTGATAAGGGTATAACCTCCCTTTGCACCAGGTGTTGATTCAATCAATCCCGCCTTCACAAGCTTTGTTAAAATTTTGGATAAATAGGTTGGTGAAAGATCTTGTATCTTAGCAAGAGGCTCAACACCAATCGCTTTACCCTTTGGTGCAAGAGTTAAAAACACCATCGTATGCAGCGCATAGTTGGTTGCTTTAGAATATTTCATGAGGAAACTCCTTTCTATCTATTATAGACCTTTTATATCTGTAATTGATCATAGATGATTCAAGAGAAAAAAGCAAGAGTTGTGAATCTGCTCCACTTTTCATTCCACATTTCATATTTCCTTCCGATAATAGAAGTAAGCACGAAATAAAGTTTTGATTGAGAACGAGAAGGAGTGAAGAAAAATGTCAGATCAACAGCACAATGCAGCACACGAAGAAGAAGAGGAATTTAACGTATACGACATGCTTCCGCCCGCAGGTACAATCATCGGAGAAGCAACAGAAGAAGAAATGGATGCCGCAGCAGCACTTGAAGTGAGACATGTCGCGTTCATGCGCCTTCAAGATATGTTCATTCAATTCGATGGCTCGTCTTACAAAGACTTATTAAAAGACTTTCAAGAATTCGAAATGGATTCCACAAAATTCTGGAGAGCCATTGCTAGACGTCTTCAAATTCCGTACGAATGGCCAATCCGAATCGACCACGCAAACGGCCCTATTTATATTGGTGAAACAGAGGATAGCCGTGAGGTTGAGGAGAGCGCAGAGTAAGGGAATGGCGGCCCCCTTTTGGTAAGGAGGCTTTTACAATACATCGGTTGATAAAACAAATAAGCAATATGAGCGCTGTCACGCCCATATTGCTTATTCTTTTGTTATGTTAACTCTGGCCAAAATGCTTGATTTGCCACAATTAAGTCGTCTAAAATATCTTTTGCTACTTTAGCACTCGGCACCGTTTTCGATAATGTGATGGCCTGCCATAATTTTTGATAGGACCCTTCTTCAAATGCTTCTACTACTAGTTTTTCTACGCCAACTTGCTGCTCCATAAGACTTTTTTGAAATCTAGGAATTTCTCCAACTACTAATTTTTCTGGACCATTGCTGCCAACAATACAAGGAATTTCGACCATGGCTGTTGGATCAAAGTTCCTAATAGCGCCATTGTTCTCTACGATCATCAGCATCCGTTCCTTTTTATTAAAAGCAATGGCTCGTGCCAAATCAACGATATAGGAAGCGTGCTCATCAATGGTCAGCTTTGTTTCCTTTGCAGTTCCTTTATCAATGATGGCCTGACATTCACTAAAAACAAAAGCTTCCCGCCCCTCCATCACTTCATTGGCACGCGTGAACTCGATATTTGAATGTGCCACTTCTTCATCTGGAAATAGATAGTATTTCAAATACGTATTCGGTACCGTTTTTGGATCAAGCGCTTGAATATCTTTGGCCTTTTTTAATGTGCTGTTCCAGCTCTTCTGCTGTTCTAGCTCAGATGTTCCATCTGTTGCATAACCATGCTGGCTTACATGCTTAATCACCTCAGGCATTAAGCTATTTCCTGCTTTATCTCGAATATCTGTCCACCAGCCAAAATGATTCAAACCATAGTAATCGACTTCTAGTTCTTTCCGCGAAGATAAGCCTAAATTTTTGGCAATTAATTCTTCGATGCCAATTGGCATATCACATATGTTTAAAATTTTGGCATTCGGTCTTAGCTTACGTGTTGCCTCTGCTACTATCGCTGCAGGGTTAGAATAGTTTAACATCCAAGCTTCAGGTGAGTATTTTTCCATATAATCGACAAGTTCTAATACACCTGGAATGGACCGCATTCCGTAAGCTATCCCGCCTGGGCCGCATGTTTCCTGTCCGACGACTCCATGCTTCAATGGAATTTTCTCATCTAATTCTCGCATTGCATATTTCCCGACACGAATATGTGCCATCACAAAATCGACTTGAGTAAAGGCTTCTTCTGGGTCCGTGCTTGCCAGTAATCGTACTTCTGGTGCTCGTTCTTTTAACATAATCTCACATGCATCTGCAATCGTCTTTTGTCTAGCTTCATCATTATCATAGAGTTTAATTGTATGAATTGGGAACTCATCTAGATAGTCTAACAGCATCAAAATGATCCCCGGTGTAAATGTACTTCCGCCTCCAGCGATGGTAATATTAAATTTTTTCATCATATCCAGCTCCTTTTTTAATCTAATGAAAGTTTTGTCTCAAAGGACTCTCTTACTTGCGGTACACTTAAGCCAACAATGATTTGAATGCTTTGACCACTCTTCGCCATGCCGTGGGCCAGTTTATTTTTTGTAAAGTAGTCCCTATCTTTCACCAAGCTAGGGTCCATCACTGTAATACGCAGACGTGTGGCACAGTTTGTCACATCTTTAATGTTTTCTTTACCGCCAAGGCCTTCTAAGAAATACACGGCTTTCTCTTCATACTCAGACGCATAAACGGGCGCTTCTTTTTGGTCATGACCTTTTTTATGAGCATTCTCATAATCCTGTTTTGTATATAGCCTCGTCTCCTCCTCATGTTTTCGTCCTGGTAATGGAATATCGAATTTCACAATCATCCATCTAAATATGACAAAATACACGGCTGTAAAAAGAAGTCCAATCATCGCTTGGATCAGATAAGTCCCTCCATGATTTGAAGAGAGCGGAATCCAGTTCAATGCAGCTATTTCAATAAGCCCGGAACCCATCATTCCGACAACACCAAACATATTCATGATTGTCACCATGGTCGCACCAAGAAGTGCATGTATCACAAATAAATAAGGCGCGAGGAATAGGAATGTAAATTCAAGCGGTTCTGTAATTCCGGCAAATACCGCTGTTAATGTGGCGGGTAATACCAATGCCAAAACCTTTTTTCTGTTTTCTTTCGGTGTAGAAAAATACATGGCTAAAGCTATCCCTAAACAGCCAAACAACTTAATATTCCCATGCAATAAAAATCCGTATGGATAAAGATCCTTCAAATCGGAAGTGGAGGACGCAAATTCATTTAAGTGAGCAATCCAATATGGTTTTAATCCCCCATTTACAGCCGCTGGACCAAACTCAAAAGGTGTATAAATAAAATGGTGAAGTCCTGTTGGAATTAACACCCTTTCCAAGAAATGAAACAGCCAGACACCAATATAACCAGACTGTGCCATGAACCCTTGGAGAGATTGAATCCCCTGCTGAACATAGGGCCATACAAAAGCAACGATAAAAGCAATAGGAATCATCACAAAGAATCCGATGATGACAACAAATACAAGCCCCTGGAAAATCCCAAGCATTTCAGGCAGCTTTTGATCATAAAAACGATTATGGATCCAAATGACGATTCCAGATATCATCACCGCACCAATGATACTTGTATCCAGCGTAGGTATACCCGCAATTTCTTTTACACCCGCTACGTTCTCGACACCTTGCGATAAATCAACGCCAAAAGTAGACGGCCAAAGTGTCAAAATAGCATGAATATAATTGTTAAATACAAGATAAATCATCAAAGCTGCGAGCGTCGCACGTGCTTGCGCTTTTTTTGCAAGTGAGATGGGCAATCCAATCACAAAGGCTAATTCCATATGATTGAAAATCGTCCATCCCCCGCTTTCAATCAGTGACCAAACCTTGTACCACATCGTACCTTCTCCAGCCATTTCCCCCATAATCGCTGGATTCTTACATAAAGTCGCGAGGCCGACAACAATACCAAAAAACGCGAATAAAAGTACAGGAACTACCATAGCACTGCCAAACCGCTTGATTGCATTCATAAGCATAACCCCTTTGCTTGATCCATAACATCACTGTAAAGGCAGCGCTTACAAAAACCAATAGGTTTGACGTATTTAGAAATCAAGTTGTAACATTAGATTATATTTTCACAGGAAGAAAATATTTTCATGTTGGAGGGCACATCGCATGATACTGGACAAGCTGGTTAATAAATACTTCGAAGATTTAAATAAGAATGACCTGCACATTATTAAAACGATCCATGATCATCTTGAAGAAATGAAGACAATGAAAATTCAGGACCTTGCCCGTTATGCTCATACTTCCATCTCATCCATCCATCGGCTTGCCAAGAAAATAGGGTTTGACGGCTACAGTGACTTAAAGTCTTATGTGAAATTAAATGCTTTCACTGAAGAGACCACACAGGATTTAATGCAGCTGCTTGATCAAGATATCCGGCAGACAAGAAAATATATGGAGCAGCTCGACTTTCATCAATTAAATCAACTGATTGATCGTGCACCGTATATTTATATTTATGGGACAGGAACTGCACAGCTTGATTTAGCCAATGATGTACAGCGGCAGCTATGGTCACTGCATAAGAAATCTCAAGTATTACGAAGCAAGCGGGATTTAACAGATGGAATCATTGAATTTGGTGAGGATGACCTTTTATTTATCATTTCTTTATCGGGTGAATCGAAGAATTTAGATGAAATCATTCAATTGGTGAAAACGAGACATATCAAATTTATCAGCATGACCACATTAAGGAATAACCTTCTTGCACAAAATGCCATGTTTAACATCTATGTAAGCAGCACCCCGTTTCTCTTATATAACAAAGTAGACAACTCCAGCTTTCTGCCATTTTACATTGTGGCAGATATTATCGTCAGAAAATTTAGTGAGTGGAAAGTGAACCAATTGAATAATAAGACTTAAACATAACAGATACAGTTTTGGAGAAAGATTCAATGTTGCTTCGAAAAAAAAGAGAGACTCTTTTGTCTCTCTCAAAAAATACTGTATAACAACGGTTTTAGTGAACTATATCTACTAGCGGCTGCCTTTTCCTATTCAGCAGTATAATGCCCAGCAATCAGTTCATCAAACGAATCCGCTAATTTGAAATCCGTCTCATCTTCTAGATCAAAGTAGTGAATCGGTGGATGCTCCTTTGTTTCTCTGTAATCCAATGCAATCCACGTATGACCATCCCCACAAATGAGCACAAGTCCCTCAGGCAATTCCCACTCTTCTATTAAATAATCACTATCCATAATGCCTTCATTTTTGGCAATTCCTCTTAAATGATCAAATGACACATGATCCTCTGCCCATCCATTCGGCTGATCCGTTGGAAAAGCGTTATGCAGGGTATACCCGCCATTTTGTTCGAGGATCAGTTGCTTATATGTATCAGGCAAGATGACGCCTAGCTTCTTTTCCGCTTCTGCAATGTCTTTCTCATTGATTTTCTTAAATGTTTCTTCGCTTTCTCTATCTTTATCCCAAAATGGTTTCAAATAAAATACCTCCAATTGTTATTTCTATCTCATTTTACCATTTAAGATAACTAGTTTAATAGTTCTATTTAATAAAAAAGAGAAGGGTTCCCCCTCCTCCTCTTGTTGGTCATGATTGTTCTTGATTTCTCGCTTCAAATTCATCCAGCATGGCACGCACTTCATCTGTTGATGATGTGTTCATTAATTGATTTCTTAAGAAACTCGCTCCTCTGAATCCTTTTACATAAATCTTAAAGAAACGATGCAACGCCTTGAATGGACGCAAGCCTAATGAAGAATATTGATCATGAAGGTCAAGATGTAATCTTAAAAGACCAAGCAGTTCATCGCTTGTATGCTCCTTCGGCTCTTTTTCAAAAGCAAATGGGTTATGGAAAATTCCGCGCCCAATCATCACGCCGTCTACTCCATACTGCTTAGCGAGCTTTAAGCCTGTTTGACGATCAGGAATATCACCATTGATCGTCAAAAGAGTATCCGGTGCTACTTCATCACGAAGTTTTTTGATCTCAGGAATGAGCTCCCAATGCGCATCCACCTGGCTCATTTCCTTTCTTGTGCGAAGATGGATTGATAAATTCACAATATCTTGCTCCAAAATGTGTCTAAGCCATCCGCGCCATTCATCGACCTCAGTAAAACCAAGTCTTGTTTTCACGCTAACAGGTAATCCCCCTGCTTTTGCCGCTTGAATCAGCTCTGCCGCAACGTCTGGACGAAGAATCAAGCCGCTGCCCTTTCCGTTTTGCGTGACATTTGGGACAGGACAGCCCATATTAATATCAAGTCCCTGAAATCCCATTTCCGCCATTCCAATGCTCATTTGTCTAAAGTTCTCAGGCTTGTCTCCCCAAATATGAGCAACAATCGGCTGCTCATCCTCTGTAAACGTTAAACGCCCTTTCACACTTTGAATGCCATCAGGATGGCAATAGCTCTCACTGTTCGTAAACTCTGTAAAAAACACATCCGGTCTCGCCGCCTCACTCACAACATGACGAAACACAACATCTGTCACTTCTTCCATTGGTGCTAATATAAAAAATGGCCGCGGTAAATCACGCCAGAAATTTTTACTCATCTTTCATCCAATTCCTCTCATGACATAGCGCCTAAAGGGCATGTCCTTCTATAAAGTCTTTCAGCAATTTTTATTATTATATACTTTAGTAAGGATTCAACGCAAAACAAGTATAAAATGAACAAAATACTATCAGCACTTTATAAAATATCAAAAATTTGAGGAGACGTAAACGGCGTTCAAAAAGGCTACTTCAGGGTAAACATGTCACGCGACGGGCAGCAGGTACAGCATCCGGCAAACTAATGAAAAAATATTCAAATAAAAAAGCCCTATGGAGGGGCTTTTTAAATTGTAATTGCCTTTTCTGTTACATGATAAGTGTTAGAAGTAATAATTTTATCAAGTGACCAACCGGCAGCGAATAACACAGAAAAAATTGTTAAACTGATAAATAACTTTTTCATCATAACGCCTCCGCCATTTTTAGTATTTGTTGATGAGCTTTAATGTTCTTTTTTAGAGATTCTCTATTCATTTCAAAATTTCCTTTGTAATGATAATAATTTTTCTGATAAATCTGTAATATATTCCTATAGATGTAAGTTGTATTTTCGTCAACGACTACTTATACTTTGTAAAACTTACCTGCCGAATACATTTCTAGTGCTTTTCTCCAGGTGGTTTAATGATATAAAAAGTAAATGTTCTTCAGCAATCTTATAAAATTTATAGCAGCAACATAATTTTTGTGATGGAATTCGTGATACAATTTAAAGAAGTTTTAATTCTGTAGTAAATAGGATTTCAAATGTCTTACATTAAAGTAGTTTAAATAACAGCAATCATGATCATCTGACTGACCGAACTATACCATCTTTTTTTGGATTAAAAGAGTATAATCTTTCGAAATGACAGCTTTAGGTATCCTACTTCTTAATAATTGCTGAAAAAGTCCAAGATCCTCAAACATCTCTTTTTGATAGCATGCTATAATAAAAAAAGCCATAGGAACCTGCATTGGCTCACCGAAGAAAACAATAAAATTTATTCGATCGGCAATGTTAATATTACTTTACATACAACGGTAGTTATTATATTTCTCCATAAAATCCTGAATATTAAAGTTCTCAACATGTTCTAAGTGATGCAACATTTCATGAAATATTGGTTGAATACCATAAAAGTGTTTAACCCTATAGTATAAATTATCAATATTTTCCTTTCCGTGATAAAATTTTAATATTTTCTCTGTGAACTCAGGTCCCAAATCCCAATAAAACCCCGCGAAATCAAAAGCCGGGTCAAAAATTTGTGTATCTGTAAAATCAATTATCCCAGTTACCTTACTTTTTTCAATCAGTATATTAGAGTCAGTTAAATCACCATGTATAACGCCGGATTTATAATGAGTATACAGATTATTATTAAAGAAATTATCAAACAAATACCTAATATCTTCCTTCTGCCATTGCGTTAAATATTTAAATAATGTACCCTCAATTTTATTATAAAGTTCCATCCAGTATTCTCTATTATACGAACAATCTAAACCTAATTTTTTTAAAGGATAATAATCCAAGCTGTGTAGTGCACTCAAAAAATCTGCAATAGCTTTTGCGTTAGTATCTGATTTTAATGTTTCCTTGTATTTAATACTACTAATTGGCTTTCCATTTAGGTATTTGTATGAACCAAAAACAGGAACACCCTTATCATTTTTGATAACTTTATAATTGGGTAAAGAAATTTGTGTGATTATTCTTTTCAAATTTTTCAATAAACACTCTTCGACTACCATTTTACCCCTAATATGTTCTGTTTTAGGGAATCGAAAAACAAGATTATTGTTAACTATTACTACCTCATGGTCCCACCCTTCATTATTAACCTGTATTTTATTTATCTCCAGGTTAGGAAAGTATTCTTTAATGGAATTAATATTAAATGATACCATCATAAGACTAACTATTCTCCTTTTAATAATGGGCTATCAGATACTAATCGCTTTCCATTACAACTTTAATATTATTTGAAACTTTTACAGCTTGCTGAACAGCAATGTCTGTATTATATCCAGTAGTTATGACATAACCAACCCCAAAAAGCTCCCCAAAAACAAACTTATCTCCTTTATTTAATACCAAATTAAATTTATCGATATTGTTTTTTAATAAAACACTTTTATCGTAAGTAATATTCTCTATCACCCCATCAGCATTAGGCAGTATAAATTTCACACAGGAAACTTTACTGTGTTTCTTTTTAAGCTCTTGCTCATATATTTTTTCGCCAAAAGCAATCTTTAAAGCAATTTTGGCTAAATCTATTCCGAATGCAAGTCTATATAATTCAGGTACAAAGCCTCCAGCCATCCTAGGGTTTAATTCAATAAATCTTGGTTCTCCATCTTTAATTTTAAATTCAACATGTACAACGCAATTTTTTAACCCTAAAATGTTAATAATCTCCTTTGTTTCATCACAAATTTTCAATTGAATGTTTTCATCTATTTGAGCAGGTACAACTAGTAAATCATAAATAAACTTTTGAATATGCTTTCCACGTATTTTTATTTGTCTCTCTTCAGTTAGACCAATAATATCTATCCTATCATTGACAATGATTGCTTCACAGCTTATTAACTTGTTATCATCAGAGACATATTCTTCTAAAATTAATTCCCTTGAACCACTTGGAGAATTCAAAGTACCTTTATATGCAAAATCCCACGCTTCTTTAATTGATGTATTATCATCAATTTTAACAGCTCCATTAGAGAAATTACCATCTATAGGCTTGATTACTAAAGGATACGTATTTTGTTCCGTAATTTTTTTGAGATCATTAAAAGAACTCACTTTTGTATAGAAGGGCATAGGCATTTTGTTATCTTCTAGTTTTTTTCTAACTTCCCACTTATTCATACACAACGATACAATCTCAGGAGGACATGTTATAAATCCTTTCTCCTTTGCAATCGTTGCAGCTAGTTCAACCAACTCATCTTCTGTGGTAAAAATATAATCAATTCCTTTCTCTTCTATGAATGAAGTTATTTCTCTTTTGTGCTTTAAGGGTTCTAGATATAAATCTTTAATTATTAATTTATCTACTACAGATTCTGGAGTTCGTCTATTTTCTTCCAGTACTAAGTATACTTTACAGTCTAATTGTTCTAATGCGTTTGTTATATAAAACCTCCAATTATAACTCCAATCTAGAATCAATAATTTCTTCATATAAATCCTCTTCCTCCTGAAAGAATACATTCGTAAAAAAACTAGAGCGAAATTTATTTTTTTCCCCCTCAGTTAAACGAGAACTGGAAAAGATATAACAATCTAATTTTTTTGATGATAAATCATTATTTTCATATGCTAAAGACATAGCTAGACCGTTGAATTTTTCTATATTTAGAACCTTTTCATATAGATCTAGACTGTCTTCTCCCATATATTTTGAAGGTAAAGGTTTAAACCCCATTTTCCTTTTTATATGAAATAATCCAGTGGATACCATATGTCCATATAATGTTGGATCTGCACCTAAACTAGTAAATTCATAACCATCTTCGATTGATATTCTAATTAAAGTATAATATAGATAACGGGAAACATTAACATTTATATTGAATTTTAATGTTGCCAAATAAATTGCTCTTAACATATTACTTTTTTTTATACACAGTACTCCACCAATTAAAGTTTCACCTAAATAAAAGTAAATACCTTTATATCTATCTTTTTTTAATAAAAATTCCTTATAATCATTTTTAAGTAGATTTACACCATTTTGCATTGATGCTATATTGCTCTTATATAAATCGTAAAATTTTTTGAGATTCTCTTCCTTTATTTCATCCTCAACTACTAATTTAAAATTCGGGTTATTATTAAGCAATTTAATAGCTTTTCTAATAGAATGCCTATCTTTTTTATTTAAAACCGTAACATATTCATTAACATTATTAAATTTTTTGTTTTCTAGTAGCCAAATAACCCAACTTGGTTTAGCAATGAAACCATTATTGATATACTTTTCATGTTTTTCAGTTGAGTATGCTCTTAAAATATCAGCTCGGTTATTTTTTCCTAAGTCAATTAAACTTTCATAAGAAGCTTTATAAGAACTAATTATATTTAAATCTAAAAAATTTTCTTTTATTAAATCCCTATTCATGATCTCATCAGAATATAGTTCTTGTAACTTTACATTGTTCATTTTTAACCTCCGTCTAGAGTTTTTTTCAATCTAACTATTATTTCTTTAAATTGTTCTGGATAAATTGCAGTAGAAAGCCTAAACCAAAACTTATCTGATATATTTTTGGAGATGGATTGATCTGTAAAAAAACAACCCAAAGGATATGAAATTATTCTTCCCTGTTCATATAAAAATAATGCATTTTCTTTTTCAGTTAATCCTTTATTTTTAAATGCTACGAGACAATTAGAGCCTCCATCCATGGAAGTAATACCCTCTATATAATTATTTAATTTGTTTTGAAATTCTGTTAAATTGTTATTTATCGTTTTATACATGAATTCAATTTCTTCATAATGCTTCTCAATAATTTGGATTAATGAGGGCTTTGTAATAAAGTCCTTAAATTTAGCTAAATCAACTTTCCTTTGCATAATCCCAAGAGCTTCATCAACAGAACATACGTACTTTTCCCTCAAGTGAATAATAGAAGATACTATCAAGTCCATACAAACTCCGTCATTCCCGATTAAAGGAGGACAGTCTCCAAATCTTATAAGATTTGCAAAAGACTCCAGATCCTTATCACCTAAAATATATCCTAATCGCAATCCACTAATTGACCTTCTCTTAGAAAAGCTATCAATAATTATTGTGTTATTCCAAAAATTTTCTTGCGATAAAATTTTCCCGTAATAATTATTAAAATTATATTTGTCAATTTGAATATCTGATCCCAACTTCTCATAAACTAAAAAAATATCATTTTTTTTACACAACGCCACAATTTCCTTGAATTCCTTTTCGCTATACATCTCTCCAGTTGGATTATTAGGTTGAGTTAAAAATATTATATCTATAATCCTGGTATTAATTATTGAATTAATACTCTTTGGATTTGGCAAAAATTTCTCTTCACAACCTGAGGATTCTATAAAGCTTAATCCTGCCAGATTAATAGATTGGTATACTATTGAGTACTGTGGCCCAAGAGTTAACACCTTATCCAACCCTCTTTTTTTCAAGAAATCAAATACAATCCTTAGTCCATCTGCCGCACCACTAGTAACGACACACCTATAACTTTCCGGCATGTTGAAATCCGAAAGAACTCTTTCAAAGAGCTTAATTGATTCTCTTAAAGTATCTTGTCCTAATGGACTTGAATAGTAATTTATTTTTTCACCTTTATCACCAATATCTTTAATAGAGTTAGTAATAACAGTTGGAGGTGACAGTAGATTTGTGCCAGAAGAAATCTCCTCCACCTCATCTAAATTCGTTGCATACTCACCAAAAAAGATTTCATCCAGTTCCAAATATAAATTGTTAGACCAATCTATTTTATTTATAATACTACTGGTGACACAACTCATTTAAACACCTTCAAACTATTTTTTTTGTATATAACAAGCAATGTTCTCCCTCTTCCCAAAAGTCTTTTAGTATAGCCTCTAATTCATACCCATTTTTTTTATGAAAGTTTATAGCCTCTTTATGGCTGTCCTCATTTCCTACATCTATATATATTTTCCTCCCACCTTTTATTTTAATTTCTTCTTCTATTTTATTATATAGTGCAGTACCTATACCTTTTCTCTTATACATCGGATCTACATATAACCAAATAGCCCAATATATATCATCTCCTCCCCATTTTTTTGCTTTGTATCCCATGAAACCTGCAACATTATTATTTTGTTCATATATGAAAAATTCGCCATGTTTATTATGGAAGATTTCTATAATTTCTTCTTCCGCATCCAGTTCTATTTTTTTATCATTTTTTACTACTATTTCTATCATATTCGGTATATCACTTACCAACGCTCTTCTTAACATTTTACCTCTCCTTTTGTATATCAAATTCAATTACATATTTTACTTCAGACTTCTTCACTATCTTCTTCGCTTATATCTACATTATTGCATATCCTTTACGATCAAATGAATTACTATCTTGATAACAGTAAGGTATTACTTCCAATAATACTTTCTTTACATTTTTAATCTCTCTAGCATTACTTAAGTATTTAATTTTATTTAGGTAATCATTTTTTAATTAGAAATTTACTATTTCAGCATTTTTCAAATAGTTCCCCCTTAACTATCATCTTTAGATAATATTGCTGTATATTTAACTCTTTCTTTTTTTAAATATTCTAAAAAACTAATTGATCACCGAAAACTAAAACATGATTCAGCCTTTCTCTCCTTTAGGGATATCTAGTTCGTTAATATTGAAGAGTGGATTTAAAAATAGAAATAATATAGATGGTATAATAATTGTTAATCCCATTATAATAAAAACTAGATTTATTTGGATCAACTCTGTCAAAATACCTCCTATAAACGCCCCAATTGGTAATCCTGTAATTGCAACCAATCCTCTTATTGCAAACACTCTTCCAACTAAATTATGAGGAATTAAAGTTTGATAAAGGTAAGTGTTATTAATGTTAAATATAGAAACAAAAACACCATTAAAAAACGTACCTGTTAAAAATAAATAGAAAATATCGTTTAACCCCATAAGGATAAACGTCATCCCTGATAATGCTAATGAACTTAACATTGCAATCCTGGTTTTATTTTTTAAAAAATTGATACTTACTATAAGTGATCCTGTTATCATTCCACAAGCAATAACAGTATTCGTTAGGCCATATTCAAAATCCCCCTTATTTAAAACTTCGTTAATGTAAGGTAGAAATAAAGGTTGAATTGCTCCAAAAGCAGTATTGACGGTAAGAATAAGCACACCAAGCCAGACAAGAATTTTTTGATCTATAAAGAAACGCCAACCTACAATTAAATCCTCAATCCATTTTTTTTGTACTTCAACATCACTACTATTATCGGGTAGCATAGAAACGAAAACACCTGATATTATTAACATTAAAATCATAAATCCTAACGTATAGTACTCATTTGTCATACTTACTAAAACTCCGCCTATACCCGGACCAGCAATTGTTCCGATTTGTGCTATAATTTCAAGGCGGGAATTGATTTTTTTTAGATTTTCTCTTTTAACCATTTTAGATATATACGAAAGGCATGACGGATGAAATAGAGGCTCTAGAAATCCTACAAAAAAAGCCGAAGATATTATTATCAATGTATTTACATATCCATAATAAAAAAGTATTAAAAGCACAATAAAAACAAGTGCTCTTCCCCATTCAGATAATAACATTACATATTTTCTATTAACCTTATCTATAATAGGACCCATAATTATATGAGAGATAATACTAGCAGTTACATAACAAATCCATAAGTACGAAATTATTAAAGCCGATCCGGTTTGTTGATAGAGTATTACAGAAAGGACAAATATCACTAATGTATTAGAAAGCTCGGAGGCAAAGTGAGCCATAAATAAGATTCTAATTTTCTTTGTCATTATATACTCCTCAAAATCCATATAGATTAACTAGTTACACCGCTAAGATAGGTCATTTTATTAAAATCCCATTGGTTTAATGTGTTGACTACCCCAATAACTTTATTATTCTTAAAATTTCTCCAATCTCCTATAGCTAAAACTGACATACCTGCTTTATTAGCTGCTTGTACACCAGTTATTGAATCTTCAATAACTAAGCATCTCTCAGGTAACTCATTCAATTTTTCAGCTGCCTTAATAAATATATCAGGAGCGGGTTTACTCTTAAGAGAGACTGGGTTAACTATATAGTCGAAGTAGTGATTTATTTTTAATTGCTCAACTATAGATTTCGCATTTGCACTAGATGATCCTAATGCGATTTTATAATTGTTCTCTTTTAAATAAATTAAAGTATCTAGGGCTCCTTCTAGTAAATCATTTGTATCAATAGACTTTATAAGTTTTTTATAATAACTGTTTTTTAAGTCGGCTAAGTTTTTTTTCTCTGTTTCGGAAATATTATAGGAGACTTGTTCCAAGATTAAATTTAAAGATTCCTTTCTTCCTAGACCACGTAATTTAAACTCAAGAGATTTTGTTAAGTCTTTTTTTAAAGCTGACGAACACATTTTCTTCCATGCCTTAATATGGAGTGGATGTGTATCAACAATAACCCCATCTAAATCAAATATAATGGTAGAATTTTTTTTCATTTTTACTCTCCTTTCCTTACACTGAATATAGGATAGTGTTCTACTATTCTATATTCAGTGTTGTTTTCTTTTTAAATTTCTTGCAGAGTAAAATATTCATTTATTAACTTTGTAGATGAACTTGTAAGTTCATCCGTATACTTAATAATGGTTCCTATATTTGCGCAAACTTCTTCTTCTTTATAGATATTTGGATTTGTATACTCTCCTCTATTTCTATAATCAGAGCCTTTAACAAAATAATCGGGTCTAATATCGTATAAACTATTGACAGCAGATGGCCACTCATTAATCCCCACATAATCAACTATTTCCAAAGATGCAAGCATTTCGGTTCTATATTTTTCTGTAAAAGCAGGTCTACCTTTACCTTTATTTACAAATTCGTCTTTTGTTATTGTTACAATAAGAATATCACCGAACTTCCTTGCGGCTTTTAAATGTCTTAAATGTCCAATATGAAGAAGGTCGAAACACCCATGACAAAGTACTATTTTGTGTTTTTTTTCTCTTTCTTTTTCTGCTATATATTTTAATTGAGATATGGTCTTAATTTTATTCATTTTTAATCTATTTCCTCCTTATCACTTTATATCAAGTGTATTTTTAGTATATGGAGTACTTTTAAATATATCTTCCACCCGTGTAAGTGTCTCATAAATATCCTTTTCAGTATGAGCTAAGCTAAGGGTTATGGGCTCAGGACAATTACTCAATGGCAAAAAGAATCCAAATAAATTCTTCTCGTCCATTGCTTTTCTATAACAAGCTAAAGTATATTCACTATTAAAATTCTCTACAATTTCTCTATAATTTTTAGGTGAAGATTCTAAACCAAAATGAATACCAATTCTACCGCCTTTACCTTGAACTATGCAGGGGATTGAATAGTTTTCCACTAAACTTTTCAGACCATCTATCATAATTTTACTTAATTGATTACTCTTATGATATGTGTCAGGTTTTTGTAGTTCACGCAGAACTTCTAGAGTTCCTAATACACTCATTAGCCTACCAGTATTTGTCCCACTCATTTGGCCCTTACCAACCGGCTCTAGTTCATCCATAAACTCTTTTTTACCAGCCAATGCTGCAATAGGCATTCCACACCCAAAAGCCTTACCATAACATGCTAAATCTGGTGTTACTTTATATAATTCTTGTGCTCCTCCGAGAGCTACCCTAAACCCAGTGAGTACCTCATCGAAAATAAGAACAATGTCTTCTTTAGTACTTACCTCCCTCAGTAGTTCAAGAAACTCTTGTTCTGGATAAACGCATCCAACATTCAACATAATGGGTTCTAATATGATTCCAGCTATCTCTCCTCTATTCTTTTCAATTGCTACTAAAAATGCTTCTTTATCATTAAAAGGTAACGGTATAACCATATCCTCTAAATCATCTGGAATCCCTTCAGAACCTGGAATTGGTTTAATATCTCCTAGTTCCCGGATTTCACCAAGTTTCGGTGATGTGTCCATCGCGTACAACAAATAATCATGTTGACCATGAAAATGCCCTTCAAATTTAATTATTTTTTTCTTTTTCGTTTTAATTCTTGCTAATCTTATTGCATTCATTGTAGCTTCAGTTCCAGAATTACATAATCTTACTTTTTCGGCACAAGGAATTATATCAGTTATAAGTTCAGCTAATTCGATGTGATATTCACTCTCATATTGAAAACCAAAACCTGTCCGAATAGATTTTTCCAGCGCATCTCTAATGACTTTAGGATTATGACCTAAAAACAGTGATCCCCAGCCTATAAGATAATCAATATATTCGTTACCATCAACATCTCTAATATGTGCCCCCTCCCCACTTCTAAAATAAACTGGTCCTTTTTCTTTTAGATAATTCCAAGCAGCGGAAACTCCCCCAACTAAAACATTATTTGCTCGTTCCTTCAGTACATCGTTATTCTTTAAAATTTGCTCATTCATTGTACTACCTCCAATTTATTATTAATAAAATTTTTGATTTCTGTAATTATTAAATCAAGATGATTTTTATCTAAAGTTGGATTAACAGGAAGTGATAGTATTTGGGAAGTCTGTTTTTCTGTTATCTGTAAGCTTTGTGGTTTAAATCTTTGATGTGCGGCATCCTGTTGATGTATGGGAATGGGATAATGTACTTTTGCATCAATCCCTATGTCTATTAAATGCTCTTGTAGTTCATCCCGGTAACTTGTCTGTATAACGAAGGCATGGTAGACTGCATATTCTTCCTCAGATTCTATCGGTAATACTATAGGTAATTCCTTTAAATTATCAATATAATATTTCGCATTTTCTCTTCTCTGCTGAGTCCATTTTTCAAGATATTTAAGTTTTACGTTAAGAATTGCTGCTTGTATTTCATCTAATCTTGAATTATATCCCCACAGTTCACATTCGTTTCTATTTTTGAGACCGTGATTTCTTAGTAATATTAATTCTTCGTATAATTTCTTATCACTTGTTACTATTACTCCAGCGTCACCACAGGCTCCTAAATTTTTCAGTGGATGCAAACTGAAACATCCTGCTAAACCAAAAGTCCCTACATATTTGGACTTGAATTTTGCTTTAATAGCTTGAGAACAGTCTTCAATAACAACTAAATTGTATTCATCAGCAATCTCGGTAATTTTATCCATTCGGGCTGGCCTACCGCCAAGATGAACAGGAATGATTGCTTTTGTTTTACTTGTTATATTTTCTTCAATTAGTTCATAATTTATATTCTGGTTTTCTAATACATCAACTAATACTGGAGTCGCTTGGACCATTTCAATTGCTGCAACAGTGGCAATAAAAGAATTAGCTACAGTTATTACTTCATCTCCTTTACCTATTCCACATGCTCTTAAAGTCAAAATCAAGGCATCTGTACCACTATTGACACCAACAGCATATTTGGCTCCAACTTCTTGAGATATGGCATTCTCAAACTTTTGCACTTCTTCTCCTAAAATAAAATCCCCTTTTGATAGAACGCTTTCAATTGAATCTAATATTTCTTCTTTTATAGATTCATAATCTTTACCGAGATTTACATAAGGTATTCTCACTAGTTTTGCCCCTCCATTCCCTAATATTTCCTATTTTTCTATTTATTATCTTTTTCTTTAAAATCATAATACATCAAATATTTTGACATTTCAATTCTAAATGTTATAATCAAACCATAATTTGTATATTCATTTAATAGTAAAGGAGGAAAAACAATGTGGTCAATAATCCAAGGTATCTATGAAGAAAGCAAAGATAGCTATTACGAAACTATATTTTCTTTATCTAATGGCTATGTAGGTGTAAGAAATACGTTAGATTTCGAATCAGAAACGGCATTACCCGGTGTTTTCTTTGCTAACATTTATGAGAATTCTTTAGTGACTAATAATGAAATTGTAAACGCACCCAATTGGTTAGACTTTGAAATTCTTATTAATAATAAAAAAATTAATCTTAATGCAATTAATATACTTAATTTTAAACGGCAATTAAATATGAAACTTGGTATAGTTAGTACTTACATGAAAATTAAGGATTGTGATGATAGAATAACCATAATTGAAAAAACTGATTTAGTACATGCTAAGAGATACCACAATTCATTGCTCTTTGGGAAAATAACAGCAGAAAATCATGCCTCTGATATTACAATAAGAACATTTTTCAACTTTTGTCAAGGAAATACTTATATGGGAGGTTCTGCAAACACACATGTTAAAACCCAACATATTAAGCATACAAATACTTTTTATGATGAAAATGTTCTCTACGTCGAGTTCGAAACAATATCCTCTAAACAAAAAATAGGACTTGCTCACGAATTCCAAACTAATGAAAGCTCCTCAAGGAGGTTTTTAAAAGAGAAATATAGAATAGGAGAAGAAATTACATTCAAATCAAATAATTCAGGAGTTTATAATTTTGTCAAGTATGTATCTTTCTACAACGAAAGTGATAATGTTAAGGATCTTAAAACATCTGTTCTAAATGAAATGAATGATATTACTTCTATTAAATTTAGTGACGTATTATTGGAACACTATGATATCTGGGAACAGAAGTGGGATTTATACAAGATTAATATAAAGGGTGACAAAAAAGCGCAACAAGGAGTTTTATTTAGTATTTTTCATCTATTACAAGCTGTATATCCATTAAATAATGGAACCAATATACCAAGTAGAGGTCTGACAAGCGAGTATCATCAAGGTCATTTTTTCTTCAATACTGAGATTTATTGCGTTCCTTATTTTACATATTTTGATCCTAACATTGCGAGATCACTTTTAACTTTTAGGTTTAATGGATTAACCGCAGCTCAAAATTTTGCAAAATCTAACGGAAAAGTTGGTGCAAGGTTTCCAGAACAATCAGACCCTTTTGGAAACCCTGCTGGTCCTGAGAAGTTTTATGATCTTATTAACATGGTTGAAATTGAAGAATGGACTGGCAGAGAATCGAAATTTATAGGAGCTCTGTGTGTTCATGCAATATACAAATACTATCTGTATAGTAAAGATAATGAATTTTTATTAAAAAAGGGGCTTCCAATATTAATTGAGGTTTCCAAGTATTATAACGATATTCTAGAATATAATGCTCAAAAAGATTATTACGAGATTAAAGAAGTAACAGGTCCTGATGAGTACCATATGCATGTAAATAATAGCTATTTTACTAATTATATGATCAAAGAAACACTTGAACTTTCCATCTCTTTAATTAATAGATTCAATTTTAATGAAACAAAAAATGTTATGGAAGAATATTCATTAAATAGAAATGATATTTATGAATGGAAACAAAAGATTCATAAAATTAAATTTCCCAAGGTTGAGAATGATATAATTGAACAATTTGATAACTATTTCGACTTAACAGATGCAATAATTACAAAATATGATGAAAATAAAAGACCAATTATTGAAGGGAAAATAAAAGTAATTGCTAGAAAATTACTAAATAATGATAATAAAATAATAAAGCAATCAGATGTTATAATGTTAATGTCGTTATTTAGAGAAAAATTTTCACATAAAACAAAATTAAAGAATTTTGAATACTATGAAAATAGAACAATTCATGAATCATCTCTTAGCACTAGCCATTCAGCTTTAATAGCTATTGATGTCAATAATATGGATAAAGCTTATGATTACTTTCTAAATAGTGTCCGATTTAATTTAGACTTCACTCCTAAAGAAAATTATATAAATGGTATACACCTTGCTGGAAATGCTGGAGGATTGTTAGTTTTACTAGAAGGATTCCTAGGTATAAAACCTATTGATGACATTTTATTCTTCAACCCTAATTTACCTGAATTTTGGGAGGAGTTATCACTAAAAATAAATTGGAGAGGTAACTTTTTTAGTTTTATAGTAAAACAAGATATAATCCACATTACTCCAGAAGAAATAAATGATTCGAGATTTATAATTTTCAACATTAATGGTGATGAAATGTATTTGGATAAGGAAAAATCTATAAGATATAATAATATTTTAAATATGGAGGAATGGTTATGAAAATACTTGTAACTGGAGGCGCCGGATATATTGGTAGCAAGTTGGTTCCCAAGCTTTTAGAAAAAGGATTTCATGTAAGAGTATTGGATTGGTTTCTGTTTGACGATAATATCTTTAAAAAATTAAAAACTGACAAATTAGAATTAATCAAAGGTGATTTGAGAAACAGTAGTATAATTAAAAAATGCATGCAAGGCATTGATATAGTTATTCATTTAGGGTGCCTTTCTAATGACCCTAGTTGTGATTTAGATGAAAAGTTGACAAGAAGTATTAATTTAGATGCAGGTATAAATATAATAAAAGAAGCTAAAAAAAATAGGGTTGCAAGATTTATTAATGCATCTTCCGCAAGTGTATATGGAATTAAGGATGAAAAAAATGTTACTGAGTCGTCAAAACTAGAGCCTATTACCCTTTATGCTAAGTATAAAGCGGATTTAGAAGAATTTCTTCACAAGCAAACTTCTGAAGACTTCAGTCCGGTTTCTTTAAGACCTGCTACAGTATGTGGGTACGCACCAAGGCTTAGATTAGATTTAACTGTGAATATTTTAACCCATCATGCCATTGCAAATAATAAAATTGTAGTTTATGGTGGAGAACAAAAACGACCGAACATCCATATAGATGATTTAGTCAATATATATCTTTTATTAACAGATGCACCAAAGGAAAAGATTCACAACCAAGTATTTAATGCAGGTTTTCAAAATTATAAAGTTATTGAAATAGCTAATTTAATAAAATCAGTACTCGGTCCTGATAAGATTAAAATTGAAATAACAGAAAACAATGATCATAGATCTTATCATATTTCGTCTGAAAAGATTAAAAACACATTTAACTTCTCACCTCAATATGATATAAAAGATGCTGTACTTGATTTAGTTAAAGCATTTGAAAATGGATTAGTAAAAAATCCAAACGATTTAAAGTATAGAAATGTGAAACATATACTGGAAAATAAAGACTTAATTAATAATAAAATCCTAGTTTAATTGAAGGGAATTCTGATGAAAAGGAACTGAAATTAATTTTCTTCTCTTAAAATATAACTGATTGGGAATTTATATACTCCAATACTCATTATATAAATTCCCAATGTTTTTGAAGCTTGTATTGTAGATTATATTTATTCTATGTAAGTGATTCATTAAGGAGATGGTTATAACAGATATCTAAACATTTTTTAATATTTGAATGTAAAAATAAAGTTGGACTTGATCAAATATACTCTAATAAAGGTATTTAGACATTAATATTTAAAATCTAACATAGCCAATAGCGATGTAAAATCTATATAAAATTCTATTTTTTGTCAATTCCATATAATCATTAATACAATTGTCAACAGACCAATATTATTATTATCAAAAATATCATCTGCAAACCTGATTGGAACGATAAATACATTTAAAAATACAAAACGACGACCACAATCATTTTCAACTGCAGTCGTGGTATCATCTTCTTGTCTTATTCTATTGCGTTCTCACACACCAGTTCACTTCCCGTTAAAACTTCAAAATGGTTTCTCATCACTTTTTTCCGTCCATTTTCACCATTTAGTAAAAAGTGTGCTTGTTTATAAAACGCTGTGAAGTTAAGGATTTCTACATAATTTTCCTTTGTATCAACGCTATAGCCTCCACATGACTCGTATGCGGAAACATATCCACAGGCTGCACTTCCTCTGTCACATACCCGCCATCTTCAAGAATGCGCAAATCACGAGCAAGCGTACCTGGATTACAGGAAACATAAACAACACGGTTTGGTTTCATCTTTAAAATGGTGTCAAGCAGTGCTTCGTCACAGCCTTTTCTAGGCGGATCGACAACTAGCGTGTCTGCTTTGATGCCTTCTTTGTACCAGTTTGGGATGACTGTTTCAGCTTCCCCAACTGCGAATTCAACGTTATCGATTCCGTTTAAGGCAGCATTGCGTTTTGCATCTTCAATTGCTTCTGGGACAATTTCAACGCCATATACTCTGCCTGCTTTTTGTGCGAGAAATAAGGAAATCGTACCGATTCCGCAGTAAGCATCGATGACGGTTTCTTCGCCTTGCAGCTCTGCATATTCAAGCGCTTTGTCATAAAGCACCTTTGTTTGGGCTGGATTCACTTGATAAAATGAGCGGGCCGAAATGGCAAATTTGATGTCGCCAATCGTGTCATAAATGTATTCTTCGCCCCATAAAACGGTTGTTTCGTCTCCGAAAATGACATTTGTTTTCTTTGAATTCACGTTTTGTACAATTGACCGAATATGTGGGAAGCGTGCTATAATCTGCTCAATCACCTGCTGCTTTTGCGGAAAGTCAGCTGTTCTAGTAACAAACACAATCATCATTTCACCTGTTGCAATGCCGTAGCGAACCATCACATGACGCAGCCAGCCTTTGTGCCGCTCTTCGTTATATGCTTTGATGCCAAACGCATTGCATATGTCTTTTACTGCCTGTACCACTTCGTCGTTTTCTGACTGTTGAATCAAACATTTTTCCATATCAATGATTTCATGGGTACGCTGCTGATAAAAACCTGCAACAAGTCCGCCTTCTCGTTCGCCAACTGGAACTTGTGCTTTGTTTCGGTAATTCCAAGGGTCTTCCATGCCGAGTACAGGATGAACTTTTACACGGCTCATATCAAGCTTGCCGATCCGCTCTAAAACGTCCTTTACTTGTTTCTGTTTGAATAGCAGCTGGCCTTCATAGCTCATATGCTGAATTTGACAGCCGCCGCACTGTTTGTAAATGGGACATGGCGCATCTTGCCTGTGCTGACTTTCCTTTGTCAGCTCCATGAGTCGTCCAAAAGCAAATCCTTTTTTGACTCGTGTGACTTTGATTTTCCCTTGTTCGTCAGGAAGGGCATTCGGTACAAAGACAGGGAATCCTTCAATTTTCGCTACACCTGCACCTTCATGCGTTAAGTCTTCGAAGGTTACATTGTAGTATTCATTCTTTTCAACAGGCGGTTTCATTTTCACCAACTTTATCACCTCATTTGCAAAGAAAAACTTGGCCGCCATAAGGAACCAAGTTCAGTCTTCACCCTATTTTTTCAGCTGTTGCTTTTGGCACAATAAATTCAATATGGCGATACAGGTTTTCAAATTCACCTGGCAGCATGCCGCCGTATTCACCATCTAAATTCAATTGCATTTTATCTTTTACATCTACCTTCACGCGATTCGCTTTTGCGTAGATGACATTGTTATCATGAATATGCTCGCCTCTGAGTGCAAGGCTGACCACTCGAATGGCTTCTGCTAAATTGACCTTCTTTAGAATGATCAGGTCAAACATCCCATCATCTAAAATGGAATCTGGCGCTAGTTTTTCAAAGCCGCCTACTGAGTTTGTGAGTGAAACAAGAAACAGCATGATTTCTCCATGAAACAATTTGCCGTCATATTCAATTTCGACTTCTGTCGGGCGGATAGAAGGAAGCATCTCCATGCCTTTTAAATAATAAGCAAGCTGTCCAAGCATGGTCTTCAGCTTACTAGGCACCTCATAGGTGAGCTCTGTTAACCGGCCGCCGCCAGCAATATTAATAAAATAATGGCCATTGACTTTACCGATATCAAGCGGCTTCGCTACACCCTCAATAATGGCATCTGTCGCTTTTAAAACACCTTCTCGTGGAATGCCAAGTGCTCTTGCGAAGTCATTTGTCGTTCCAACTGGAATAATTCCTAGTTTCGGTCTTTTTTCAAGCGGTGCTAGTCCGTTGACGACTTCATTGATCGTGCCGTCTCCACCTGCTGCTACAATTAAATCAAAATCTCTCTGTGCGGCTTTTTCTGCTGCTTGCGTGGCATCTCCTGCACATGTCGTCGCATGACAAGAAGTTTCATAGCCAGCTTGTTCAAATTTTTGCAAAACCTGCGGTAAATTCTTCTTGAAGAGTTCACGCCCAGATGTCGGATTGTATATAATTCGAGCACGTTTCATTCATCATCATCCTATATTCATTATGCAATCTATTTTCACCACTAACAACCTTTAATTATACTATGAGATTTGAAAATGGCAACAAAACAACCACCTAATTATGTGAAATCTCCTAGCCAATCTCCCTCAGCAAGAAAGCATTCTGATAAGATAAAAGAAAACGCTGTAAAGGATGATATGCGATGAAAAAGCCTGTCTATTTTAATCATGACGGCGGTGTTGATGACCTCGTCTCTTTATTTCTTCTCCTTCAAATGGAACATGTGAAAGTCATCGGAATGTCTGTGATTCCTGCTGATTGTTATTTAGAGCCTGCTCTCAGTGCATCTCAAAAAATCATTGATCGCTTTAGTCCTTATGAAATTGAAGTTGCTGCTTCAACTTCTAGAGGCGTCAATCCATTTCCAAAGGAGTGGCGTATGCATGCTTTTTATGTAGATGCTCTGCCAATTTTAAATGAAAAAGGTACTGTTGATACAAAAGTGTCCAAGCTGCCAGCACACCTTCACTTGATTGAAACGGTTAAGAAGGCAAAAGAACCTGTCACCCTGCTCTTTACTGGTCCGCTCACAGATCTTGCACGCGCTTTAGAAGAAGATCCTTCGATCTCTAATAAAATTGAGAAATTGGTGTGGATGGGCGGCACGTTCCTTGAAAAAGGCAATGTTGAAGAACCCGAGCATGATGGGACAGCAGAATGGAATGCCTTTTGGGACCCTTATGCTGTCAGCACTGTCTTTCAGGAACCGTTTCCTATTGAAATGGTCGCGCTTGAAAGTACAAATCAAGTCCCGCTTACACTTGATGTACGTCAGCGCTGGGCTTCTCTTCGTTCTCATATTGGAATAGATTTTATCGGACAGTGCTACGCCTTTTGTCCGCCGCTCATTCATCATGAAACGAACTCGACTTACTACTTATGGGACGTGCTGACAACGATCACTCTTGCTTCCTCATCATTTACTCGCTCAAAAGAAGTGAACGCAATCGTTTATACCGAAACGCCTAGACAAGGTCGCACTGAAGAGCATCCAGATGGAAAATCAATTCAAGTGATTGACCATGTCGATCGTGATGCCTTTTTCCACGCATTTGAAGAGCTTATGAGAAAAGCTGTTTGTCAGATTTCAAAATAAAAAAGCCCCGCTCATTGGCGGGGCTTCCTCTTACTCTTCTTCTGCGTACTTTTTCTTACGTCTAAACTTGCTTAACATTTCATACACGATTGGAACGATAACCAATGTGAGAAGCGTAGAACTTGTTAAACCGCCAATTACGGTAACACCAAGTCCTTTTGATACGATTTGGCTTCCGCCTTCAAATCCTAATGCGAGTGGCAGCAGTGCACCAATTGTCGCAAGTGCCGTCATTAAGATTGGACGTAATCTTGTTGTACCTGCTTCAAGTAACGCTTCTCTTGTTGAGAGACCTTCTTGTTCTTTATGAATCACTCGGTCAATCAAGACAATGGCATTAGTTACAACGATACCGATCAGCATGAGCAATCCAATCATGGCATTTAAGCTGATGGTTTCTTTTGCTATAAACAATCCAAGCAGCGCACCAATAATCGTAAATGGCAGTGAGAAAAGAATCGCAAATGGTGCAAGACCTCCGCCAAATGTGATGACGAGAACGAGATACACAATGGCAATCGCTGCAAGCATTGCAAGGCCAAGCTGTGTAAAGGATTCTTGGATATCCGCACTTACGCCGCCTGTGTCAATCGTTACGCCAGATTTTAGATCAAGCTTGTCGACTTTCTTCTGAACATCCTGCGTTACACTTGAGACGTCGTCTGTTGTCATGTCACCAGACACTTCTGCGTAGATTTTTCCATCACGTTTTGTCACCGTATTTGCTGTCGTACCATCTTTTACTTTGACGACATCACCAATTCGGACTTCTTGCCCTGTTGGTGTAGTGATCTTTTTGTTTTCTAAATCTTTTTTGCTCTTATATTCATCTTTTTCCGTTTGAAGCTTCACATCAAGTTCTTTGCCGTCCTCTGTGACTTTCGTCAGTGTTGTTTCACTATTTTGAGGTGCAATCGCTTGAGCGATTTGTGAAGCAGTTAGACCTAGTTTCGCCAGTTTTTCTTGATCTGCATTAAACGTATATTCGTCGTATTTCTCAGATAAGCTTGTGCTGACATTTTTCAGGTTTTTCTCATCTTTTAAGATGTTCTCAACATCTTTTACTGTGCCTTCAATATCACTTGCTTTGTCCCCGTACACATAGTATGTCACGGTATTATTTGCACCAGCAGATGAGAAGTTTTGTGATTTCCATTCCCCTTTAGACGCTTTGTCTTGAAGAGCTTTGACCACGCGGTCTTTTTCTTTATCAAAGTTTGGCGTGTCATCATCATATTGTACGAAGAATAACGCACCGTTAGAGTTACCGCCAACACTTGCGGTCATAGCATTTGAAGAGCCTAGTGAATACTGAACTGTATTGACATGATCCCGTTTCATCAAATATTCTTCAGCTTTTTTCGTTTCATCAATTGCTTGCTCTCTCGTTTGTCCAGGTTCAGGTGTATATGTCACCATGGCCGTTTTCTCTGCTTCCTGTGGTAAGAAGCTGACACCGACAAGTGGTGCTAAGAATAAGCTTCCGACAAGCATAAGAATGGCAATTCCTGATGTGATCCATTTATGGTTGAGTGTCCAATTAAGTACACGTCTATAACCGCCAGCAAGCTTGCTTGGTTTATGTTCTTTTACCTTTTTCGCTGTGCCGTACAGGTTCTTTTTAAATAGAGTGTGTGCCATCATTGGAACAATTGTAATAGCGACAAGCAGTGAAGCAAGTAACGCAAACACAATCGTTAAGGCAAATGGGATGAATAGTTCACCAATCATTCCACCTACTAATGCTAACGGTAAGAATACCGCAATTGTCACAATCGTCGAAGACATGATTGGGATAAACATTTCTTTTGTGGCTTCTCTGACGAGTGCCTTGCCTTTTAACGGTTCATCCTTTAACGCCATTCGTCGATAGATGTTTTCTATGACCACTATCGAGTCATCGACAACACGCCCGATGGCGACGGTCATGGCACCAAGTGTCATAATATTTAATGTGATATCCAGCTGATTTAATATTAAAACAGCAATCAACAGAGATAACGGTATGGAAATGACCGAGATTAATGTTGATTTGATATCTCTCAGGAACAATAGAATGATAATGATCGCAAAGATCGCTCCGATGATCGCCTTGTTCAGCATTGTGCTGACAGACTCTTTAATCGGCTCTGCTTGATCATATGTGGTGCTTACATTAATACCTTTGTTGTCTTTTTTGAATTTCTCAAGCTCTTTTGTCACTTCTTCTGCTACACTCACTGTGTTGGCATCAGAGCCTTTAACAATTTGCAGACCGATACTGTCTTTTCCATTCGTTCTAGAGATCGATTCAGCATTTTTTACGACTTTAATATCTGCTATCTCAGATAGCTTGATCGTCGGCAGCTCTACAGATTGACTGCTTGCTGCACCTCCACCTGCTTGCTGCTGACTTGCACTTCCAGCCTGCTGCTCCGCACCTTGGTTTTCTGAACCGTTAGAAGGTGCACCAGCTCCAGCGCTTCCCGCACTGCCGCCTGCACTTGGTGTGACTGGAATGCGCATGTTTTTCAAATCTTTGACGCTTAAAATATTGCCGTCCACGACAACTGATTTTTGTTTGTTGCCAAATGTGTATAGACCTAGTGGTACATTCACATCAGAGCCTTTGATCATGTTTTGGACGGTATCTTCATCTAGACCGTATTCTTTCAATTTCTTTTGTTTAAACGAAAATTCTACTTCTTTGATTTGCTGTCCTGAAGTTTCGACAGAAGAAACACCGTCTAATCCTTGAAGTGAAGGAACGAGATCATTTTCTACTTTTTGTGTAAGGTCTTGTAATGATTCTTTATCACCAGAGACACTTAGGGCTAGGATTGGAATCGCATTAATACTAAAGCGTGCGATTTTAGGTTTTTCTGCATTTTCAGGGAAATCGATATTGCTAATCGCATCTTCAATTTCCTTTTTTGCTTCATCCATGTCTTTGTTGTAATCGTACTCGATTTGAATGGATGATGCATTTTCAAATGAATTAGAAGTGACCACGCTGACCCCATTGAGGTTTTGAATCGATTTTTCAATTGGATCTGTCACCTTATCTGATACTTCGTCCGGCGTTGCGCCAGGGTACGTTGTAGAAACCGTAATGACTGGCGTGTTGATATTCGGGATTGATTCTTGTTTCATATTCAATCCGGCATATAGACCAGCAACTGTTACGATAATCGTCATGAGCCATACAGCGAACTTATTCTTTAATACAAAATTGATGATCGAATTCATTATATCCTCCATTTTCCTTTATGTATTGACTGACTGGTCATTCTATATCATAATAAACGGTGATATACAATGCCGTCAACCATTTCACTTGCGTTTGACGTAACATTCTAAAGCTGAAGGGGCCTTATTTCATGAACGAAAAAAAAGAAAAAATCATTAAAGCAAGCATCCAATTGTTTGCGAAAAAGGGTTTTTCTTCTACGACCATTCAGGAAATTGCAGATGAATGCGGAATATCAAAAGGCGCATTTTATTTACATTTCAAATCAAAAGAACAGCTTTTCAACCGAGCGTTTGAATATTATATCGACACTTCGATGCAAACTATCGAAATGATTCGAAAAGAGAATCAGCATCTCGCGCCGAGAGAGATCTTTCAGAAACAAATCGCTGAACAGTTCCAGCATTTTGCTGAGAACAAGGATTTTATCATTCTGATCCTCAGCGAGAACATTATTCCGGAAAACCAGCAGATTAAAAAGTATTCAAAAACTGTGAAAAAGCAAATGAACGATGAAATTCAAATTTCCATCTTGACCACTTATGGACAGGAGATCGAACCATATGTAACTGACCTGTCAGTCATGATCCAAGGCATTATCCAATCATATGTGCAGGTTCTGCTTTTACAGGATCAAATGCAATTATCATTTGATGAGCTCTCATCCTTTATACTCGAACGGTTTGATGATCTGGTCCACGGCTTGCTTCGTTCTCAGACGAAACCGATTTTGAAGCAAACCATTTGGGATGATGAAGCGCCGAGTGCTGCTTCCCTTCAAGAGGAGCTACGTTCGTTAAAGCTTGAGCATCTGCTTTCAGATGATACTGTTGTATCCATTGAAGTGATTGAAGAAGAGCTGGCTAAAGCTGAACCTCGTAAGCCAGTCATCCAAGGGATGCTGACGAATTTAGAAAAGTGTGAGGACCCTGCTGTTCTTAGAGCAGTTGAGCAATTGAAGCTGTTTCTTCAGTAACATGACGTGCTGTTTTCGATTTAGCTCACCTTTCCCCTTCGAATGTGCACTTTCGCTTATGCTTCATTATAAGAAAAGATTCTCTAAATTGATATACGGCGGTGGTCTGAATCTATGATAAGACCCTGTCATTTCAAGCAAAAAAAAACCGCCTATTACATAAGGCGGTTTTTTGCGATTTAGCGCTTTTTGATTTCTTCAAGGAGAATCTTGTTCACCATCGGTGGGTTAGCTTGGCCCTTCGATGCTTTCATGATTTGTCCGACTAAGAAGCCAATCGCGCGGTCTTTACCATTTTTAAAGTCTTCAATGGATTGCGGGTTGTTATCAAGTGCTTCTGTAACAAGTTTAAGCAGCGCACCTTCGTCAGAAATTTGGACAAGTCCTTTTTCTTTGACGATTGTTTCTGCATCTCCCCCATTTTCAATGAGCTCTTTGAATACCTTTTTCGCAATCTTTGAGGAAATTGTTCCTTTTTCAATGAGCTTGATCATGCCAGCAAGTCCTTGCGGAGTTAGCTTTGTATCGTCCAGCTCTTTTTGAGCAGAGTTTAAGTAAGCAGACACTTCACCCATGAGCCAGTTCGATGCTTGCTTCGCTTCTGCACCTTCTGAAATGGTCGCTTCAAAGAAATCAGACATTTCTTTCGTCAGCGTGAGTACCATTGCATCGTATGCAGGCAGTCCAAGCTCATCGATATAGCGTTTGCGGCGCTCGTCTGGAAGCTCTGGAATCGATGCTCTTACGCGTTCTTTCCACTCGTCATCAATGTACAGTTCCACCAAATCTGGTTCTGGGAAGTAGCGGTAATCATCAGATCCCTCTTTGACACGCATAAGGATCGTTTTTTTAGACGCTTCGTCATAACGGCGGGTTTCCTGTTCGATCAAGCCGCCAGAAAGCAATACTTGCTCTTGACGCTTTTCTTCGAATTCAAGGCCTTTTTGTACGAAAGCGAATGAGTTCAAGTTTTTGAGCTCTGTCTTTGTACCAAACTCTTCACGGCCGATTGGGCGAAGAGAAATGTTGGCATCACAGCGAAGTGAGCCTTCTTCCATTTTACAGTCAGAAACGCCTGTATATTGAATAATGGATTTTAATTTTTCTAAGTAAGCATACGCTTCTTCTGGTGTGCGAATATCTGGCTCAGATACGATTTCAACTAGCGGTGTGCCTTGACGGTTGAAATCGACGAGTGAGTAACCGTCGCCTGTGTGCGTCAGTTTCCCAGCATCCTCTTCCAAATGAAGACGCGTAATACCGATTCGTTTTGTTATGCCTTCTACTTCAATTTCAATCCAGCCGTTTTCACCGATCGGTTTATCAAATTGAGAAATTTGATACGCCTTTGGGTTATCAGGATAGAAGTAGTTTTTACGGTCAAATTTTGTATCTGTTGCGATTTCACAGTTCAGCGCCATGGCCGCTTTCATCGCAAAGTTCACCGCTTCTTTGTTCAGTACAGGCAATACGCCAGGATATCCAAGGTCGATGACACTTGTTTGCGTGTTGGCAGCTGCACCAAAAGGTGTCGGCGAGCTTGAGAAAATTTTCGATTGTGTTTTTAGCTCTACGTGGACTTCAAGTCCAATTACCGTTTCAAAGTTCATTCTGATTCACCCCTTACAGTTCAGGTTTTGCTTTATGATGATCTGTTGCTTGCTCAAAAGCGTGAGCCACGCGGTACACTGTTCCTTCGTCAAAGTGCTTGCCGATGATCTGCAGTCCTAACGGAAGGCCATTTGCAAATCCACAAGGCACACTGATTCCTGGAACGCCTGCAAGGTTAACAGGGATGGTTAAAATATCGTTTGCATACATGGTTAGCGGGTCGCTTGTCTTTTCACCAATGTTAAATGCAGGAGTCGGTGTTGTTGGTCCTACAATGACATCATACTTTTCGAAAACATCTTCAAAGTCTTTTTTGATCAATGTACGGACTTTTTGTGCTTTTTTATAGTACGCATCGTAATATCCTGAGCTTAGCGCGAATGTACCAAGCATGATGCGGCGCTTCACTTCGTCTCCAAAGCCTTCAGAACGAGTATTTTTGTATAAATCAATCAGGTTGTCTGCATTATCTGTACGGTAGCCATAGCGGATGCCGTCAAAACGAGCAAGGTTTGCAGATGCTTCTGAAGAAGACAGTAAGTAGTAAGTCGCAAGCGCATATTTAGAGTGCGGAAGAGATACTTCTTCCCACGAAGCACCAAGTCCTTCTAATACTTTTAACGCTTGAAGAACAGAATCTTTTGCTTCCTCGCCAACGCCTTCGCCAAGGTATTCTTTCGGCACAGCAATTTTCAAGCCTTTGATGTCGCCAGTTAATGAAGAAAGAAAATCTGGGACATCGACATTTGCACTTGTTGCGTCCATTTGATCGACACCTGCAATCGCTTGAAGAACATATGCGTTGTCTTCTACATTACGTGTAATCGGACCAATTTGGTCTAATGATGAAGCAAATGCGATTAATCCGTATCTGGATACACGGCCATATGTCGGCTTAAGACCGACAACCCCGCAGAAAGATGCCGGCTGACGAATAGAACCGCCTGTATCTGAACCAAGTGAGAACGGTACTTCACCTGCCGCAACAGAAGCTGCTGATCCACCGCTTGATCCGCCTGGAACAGTGTTTAAATTCCACGGGTTTTTCGTCGCTTTGTAGCCTGAGTTCTCTGTAGAAGATCCCATTGCGAATTCGTCCATATTTAATTTACCAATTGTGACTGCTTCAGCGTCTCTTAGGCGGTTCACAACGGTTGCATCATAAATTGGATCAAAGTTTTGCAGGATTTTACTTGAAGCTGTAGTACGCAAATCCTTTGTAACAATGTTATCTTTCACACCGATCGGCATACCGAACAATAGGCCAAGCTCGTCCTTTTCACCAACTGCCTCGTCCAATTCCTTTGCATACGCACGTGCTTTCTCTTCGTCCAGTGCGAGGAATGCTTGTACTTTTCCGTCTACTTCATTGATTCGTTTATAAGACTCGTCCACTAAATCAGAAACAGACAGTTCCTTTTTATGTAAAAGCTCTTTTAATTCAGAAATTTTGTGATCAAACAGTGACATGTCTCGGGCCTCCTTTAGTCCAAAATTGATGGCACACGAATATAGCCGTCTTTATGATCAGGCGCGTTTTTGACGACTGCCTCAATGGAAAGACCTTTATTCGGAACATCTTCTCTCATGACGTTTTTCATTTTTAATACGTGTGTAGTAGGTTCAACGTTTTCCGTATCTACCTCGTTTAACTGCTCTGCAAATGAAATGATGCTATCAAGCTGTTCTGTAAACATCTCAGCTTCTTCTTCTGTAATCGCAAGCCTTGCTAAATGGGCAACGTGCTTGACTTCTTCTATTGAAATTCTTGACATGCAGGTTCACCTCCAAAAATGATGCGTACTCGTGGTCATGATCATAAGTCATATACACTTTATCATATCAAATTTTACTGTTCTAAAGCAACTTTACGCAGGTGCCGTGAAAGGTTCGTTCTCTTGAAAACCTCTTTTTATCAAACCAATAAAGGAAATATTCATCAGGTGACTTTTATTTTTCAGAAAATTTTTACTTTTGTTTATTTTTGTAATCGCTTACACATTGATTCTTATCACCGATCTGTCCATTTTTCCTTCAAAATGAAGAGGTTTAGGCAGGTTGATCACTTGGGAATACTCTGTTAGGTTAAGTAACCATAGCAGTGAGCGGGACAGTCAAGCAAAAAAGCTGCCTTCGCACTTCTGTATATTTTGATTGAGGTGATGTCAAATTAATACGAAAAAGGTGAGAACACAAAATGAGTATTGAAGTTACAATTTCCTTATCTATTTATTTTATCGGGATGCTTGCCATTGGTTGGTATGCATTCAGGAAAACACATGATTTAAATGATTATATGCTTGGCGGACGCGGGCTTGGCCCATTCGTTACAGCCCTTTCAGCAGGTGCTGCGGACATGAGCGGATGGATGCTGATGGGTGTGCCAGGTGAAATGTATAAAACGGGTTTATCGACAGCCTGGCTTGCGATTGGTTTAATCGTTGGTGCTTACTTGAACTACCTCATTCTTGCACCTCGTTTACGTTCTTATACAGAGATTGCGGATGATGCGATTACGATTCCTGATTTCTTTGATAAACGCTTCAAAGGTTCATCTGCTTTATTAAAAGCTGTTTCAGCCGTCATCATTTTAATTTTCTTTACCCTGTATACATCGTCTGGGATGGTATCAGGCGGACGTTTATTTGAGTCAGCATTCGGTGCTCACTACATGTTTGGACTGATTTTGACGTCAAGTATTGTCATTTTGTATACATTGTTCGGCGGTTTTTTGGCAGTGAGCTTAACGGACTTTGTCCAAGGAGCTATCATGTTTTTAGCATTAGTGCTCGTGCCGATCGTTGCCTTTACACAATTAGGCGGACCTGTTGCTACATTCCAAGATATTCAACAGATTGACCCTAAATTGCTTGATATTTTTAGAGGAACGAGCGTCATTGGCATTATTTCCTTCCTTGCTTGGGGACTAGGTTACTTTGGACAGCCGCATATTATTGTGCGCTTTATGGCCATTACGTCCGTTAAAGATTTAAAACCAGCACGCCGAATCGGAATGAGCTGGATGATTATTTCAGTGATTGGATCACTGTCTGTCGGTTTAGTGGGTGTTGCCTATGTTCATGAAACGGGTATGAACCTGGCTGACCCAGAAACCATCTTTATCGTCTTTTCTAAAGTATTGTTCCATCCATATATCACTGGATTTTTACTTTCTGCCATTTTAGCTGCGATTATGAGTTCAATTTCGTCTCAGCTGCTTGTCACAGCAAGTGCCATGACAGAGGATCTATACAGAACGTTCTTTAGAAAAACAGCATCAGACAAAGAGCTCGTCATGATTGGCCGGATGTCTGTACTCGTTGTCGCTGTAATTGCTCTCTGCCTTTCACTTAACCCAAGTGATACCATTCTTGACCTTGTCGGTTATGCGTGGGCAGGATTTGGTTCTTCATTTGGTCCAGTCATCTTGCTTTGCCTATACTGGAAACGAATGAATCATCACGGTGCCCTAGTTGGAATGATCGTTGGTGCGGTTGTGGTTCTGACATGGATTACAACTGGCCTCAACCATGCGACAGGTATTTATGAAATGATTCCAGGCTTTACGCTTAGTGGATTAGCTGCCATTATTGTGAGCTTGTTGACAAGTAAGCCGTCAAAAGCATCAAAACAGCTTTTCAACAAAATGGAAGATCATCTTGAGGAAGAAACAAAATAAAGAATTGAAGAGTCATCTGCCCTATGCGGATGACTCTCTTTTTAAATAAAATAAAAAGCTTTTCTTTCTTCAGAAACTGAATAAAATAAGAGTTGTGCAGCCATATGGGCTGTGAGAAGATCATATACATGTTGTGAAACGTACATGAAGTGAAAGGAGCGATATGCATGTTTTGGACAATTGAATGGGATACAGTCTTAAAATTAGCCGTGGCCACCTTAATCGGTCTGATTATCGGGCTTGAACGAGAGCTGAAGAAAAAGCCCCTCGGCTTAAAAACGTGTATTGTCATTGCTGTCAGCTCCTGCGTCTTAACCATCATCAGCATTGATGCAGCCTACAATTTCCCTCGAGTCTCTAAGCTTCAAATGGACCCACTCAGGTTACCGGCGCAAATTATATCTGGTGTTGGTTTTATTGGAGCAGGTGTGATTCTTCGAAAAAGCAATGATGTCATCTCAGGTCTCACGACTTCTGCGATGATCTGGGGAGCAGCAGGGCTTGGGGTTGCAACAGGTGCAGGGTTTTATAAAGAAGCCTTCCTCAGTCTTTTCTTTATTCTCATTAGTGTCGAATTCCTGCCATGGCTCTTCCAGCGGATCGGACCGATTCGCCTGCAGGAAAAAGAAATCCGCATCAGAATGTCTCTTTCTGACAGAAACCGCATGACCGATATTTTAAAAGAAATGAAAGCCCTCAATATCCGCATTCATTCTGTACGAATTGATGATTTAAAAGAAAAGGACTATCCGATCATGGAAGTACGCGTACGTGTGCATAAAGACCGCTATACAACCGATGTGTACTTTGATATTAAAGATCTAGAAGGCGTCGTTGGCGTGAAGTGTGATACGGTATAAAAGGTGATGAGACAAAAGGCTCATCACCTTTTTTATGGGAAAAGGGGTTGAACCATTTTGAAGATTCAAATAAAATACAAATTATGAAATAAATGATAAAAGGGGATTTTTCATGGGTTCTATGGATCGTAAAAAACGTATATTTTTTTTCAGCGGAATTCTAGCAGTACTCTTATTAGCTGTCCTTTTCACCTCACATTATGTCACTCCCGTATCAACGAATGCAGCAGACAAGAAACAAACGAAAACACCAAAAAATATTATTTTTATCGTTGGTGATGGAATGGGGATGCCCATGATCAAAGCCTACCGTACATTCAAGCAGGAAAAGCATGGTTCTGTAAAAGGAAAAACCGTCTGGGACCCTTATTTAGTCGGGATGCAGACCACACATCCAGATGATCCTCGAGATAATATTACTGACTCAGCTGCCGCAGCAACAGCCATGGCGACTGGAAAAAAAACATACAATGATGCCATTGCCGTCAATCATGAAAAACAACCTCTTAGAAGTGTCGTTGAAGCAGCGAAGGAAGCAAAAATGAAAACAGCCTTTGTTGTCTCATCTGACATCACCGATGCAACACCTGCCGCTTTTGGTACACATAACGTCTCCCGAAAAAATAAAGAACAAATTGCAGACCACTTTTTTGATGAGAAAATAGGAGGAGAGCACAAAGTTGATATCCTTCTAGGTGGCGGAATGCAATATTTTGATCGAAAAGACCGTAATCTAGTTCAAGAATTTAAGAAGAGCGGATATTCCATTCTGCGATCAAAAGATGATCTAACCTCTCAATCATCTTCGAAAATGCTCGGCTTATTCCAGGAGGACGAGCTGGATCGAGCCATCGACCGTCCGAAGCACGTGCCTAAGTTAAAAGACATGACGCAGGCAGCACTCACCCAATTGAATCAAGATAATCAGCATGGTTTTTTCATGCTACTTGAAGGCAGTACCATTGATTCTGCAGGACATGAAAATGATGTGGTTGGCGCAATGAGTGAGATGGAGGATTTTGAGAAAGCAGTTCAAACAGCCCTCCAGTTCGCGAAAAAAGATCAAGAAACACTTGTCGTCATCACGGCAGATCATGCGACTGGCGGTTTTTCATTTGGTACAGATGGGATGACAAGTGAGACTGGCTACAAATGGGACCCAGTGCCCATCTTAGCTGCTAAGAAAACACCTGTTTATATGGCTAAGAAAATCGCAGACGGACAATCTGTACGTGATGTCCTTCAGACCTATATTGAAGTTTCTCTCACAGAAGGTGAAATCTCACAGGTAGAAAAAGCGGCACAGTCAGGAAAAGCCAGTACGATCCAACTCAGCATTCAACATATTTTCGATCAGCGTTCTTTCTCAGGCTGGACAACCTTTGCCCATACAGGTGAGGATGTCCCTGTCTATGCATACGGACCTGGAAAAACAGCCTTCCAGGGCTGGATCGATAATACAAAGCAAGGAAAGAACCTGTTTCAAATCATTGAATCACCATCCACCTATCGTCCATAAAAACAATCCCCGCCTCATCATATAGGCGGGGATGTTTATTTTAAGATTGACTTAGCTTTGTAAAGTCAAACGTCGTTATAGGTGCTGCTTCTTCAATGTCGGAACGGAAGCCGGCGAGCATCGCCTTTTCTTCTTCTCCGATGTCAGCTAAATCAAATGCTTGATGCAGCAAGCCATAGATCAGCATGTGACGTAAACGAAGGAAATCAGGAATATAGGCAAGCCACTCATCTCCAAGTTCATTCTCTTCACGATAGCCCTTAAGGAACTGTTTCATAAAGTTTCCTGCAAAAGCAGCTTTGTCTTCGTATGGAATTACTGGGTACCACAAGACATTGTATAGCAAAATACTAATGTCATTCATAAACCAGTTGTACCCAATATCATCGAAATCGAAGGTCGTAATTTTCCCTTGATTCCAGTGGAAGTTTCCGTGATGAAGATCCGCATGAACCAATCCGTACGTATCTTGATTTTTCGGAAGCTTTGCCAGCTTTTCCATCAACCGATCCGCTTGTTCGAAAACAAGGGTCTGATCTGCCGGTACATATTTACGCAGTTTCAGCTGCTCCTCTTCATCCCACTCTTGTCTTTTATAACGCGGGTCTGACAAATGATAGCTTTTTGTCAGTTTGTGCATGCGACCTGTGTACTGTCCAAGGGCATAAAATAATTCATCGTTCCAGTCCGCCTCTTCGACTTTACGACCTGGTGCTTTTTCATAGACTCGAAGCAGAAATGCGCCACCCTGCCCATCGTCTACTTGCTCGATATCACGGCCATTTAATGAAGCAATTGGTTTTGCAACGGAAAGTCCGCCCTTCGCTAAGTGATGCAGCCATTCCATTTCACCTAAAATATAATCAGGTGATCTGCGGATGGTATGAGTAATTTTTAAAATGAAAGACTCTCCATCTTTTTTTAGTTCATACACATAGTTTTCTGCATCTGCGATAAAGTGGATATCACTTCGCTTGACCCCGTATAAATGAGTAGCCTCATCTAAAATTTTTGATTCTTCATATATGGCTTTTACATCTTTATGCATGCTGATTCTCCCTCTTCATATATTTTGCTAATTCGCGAATGGTGTGTTTTTCAGCAAAATTCAAATCATCAACATACCAACCCTTCTTTTCAATCTCTACTTCCATTTTGACAGCAAGTAAAGAATTTCCTCCTAAATCGAAAAAGTCGTTGTCAATTCCTACTTTTTCCACATGAAGAATGTCACACCAAATGTCTAAAAGTAATGCCTCACGTTCATTGGTTGGCTGTGCATAAAGTCCTTGATCCTGTGAAAATCCTGTCGTTAATAATGAACGTAGACTATCTTCATCATGTACCTCAAGGGCTTTTACATAACCGCTATGCAGCGTTTGATCTGTTTGAACCGTTTCCCATGTAAAACCTTTAGAAGCGAGATGACTTGCTGCCTCCATCTTGTGATCCTCTTTTTCTTCAGTCGAGTGCTGAGGAGGTGACAGGTGACCGGCGATTTGAATGTGATCACTCAATGAACCGATTTCCCCCACTTGTATACGATACGTTTGCTGCCCCTCGATCTCCTGGATCTGGTGCTCTTCCATAAATGACTTGAATAGTTCATTACGTCCGGTCGATACAAACGTAAATTCAATGGAAGAAAGCTGGTGCTGACGGCTGTATTCGGCGAGCCATGTCAGACATTTTTGCTCAATCCCTTTCCCTAGAGCACGGCAGCTTAGCATCCATGCATCAATTTTCAAGGTGTCGTCTGCATGATGAGCCAAGATCGCTCCTACAATCCCTTCATGACTGAAGCGATCTGCTGCCTCAATGAGCCAGCCCTGAACATGCTCATTTTCCATCCACTCTCTCAGCTGCTGTTCATCAAAGTGCTGATCATTTAAGCGGAATTGGTTAATACGGCTGCTCATTTGTGCCACACGCGCAAGGTGCTGCTCTCCCCACTCTGTTATACTCATGTGCAAGTTCAAATCTTGTAAAAATTGTTCCATTGACGGCGACTCTGCTTTCTCTTTTTGACGAGCTTTTTCAGCCTTGTAGCTCATGGTTCGCCCTCTATCCTCATCCGTAACATCATAACGGTCAAAAGCCCAAGCATGCTCAACAAATAATGGAATGGCTTTTTCATTGGCAGGTAAGAGCAATGTCATCACTTCTGGCAGCTCTTCATTCATTCGCAAGCACTGAGCTGGGTCATCATCTAAGAAAATAAACTGAGATAATGAAAGGTTCAGTGAATCTGCCATTTCTTTTAGATGTCCCGGTTTACTTTCCCAATTGATCCGCCAGTCGACAATATCGTCTTTTTGTAAGACCATATCTGGGTGGTTTTCAAACACACGCCACACATCTTCTTCATTATTTCTGCTGCTTAGCACAAGCAGCATTCCCTCTTGTTGTTTTTGCTTTAAGAAGCGCTGAAGCATTTGATGTTCTGGCGTAATGTCGATGCCTTCCACACCGTCTTCTGAAACAATACCTCTCCACAGCGTATGATCACAATCAATGGCCACTACCTTAAATGGTGCACCTTTCCATGCCACAATCTCTCGCGCGACTTTTGTACCGATGGCACCGCAAAAGACTTCAGTGAATGGGAGATGTGCGGCTTGCTCTCCTTTTTCATCAAAAATGTCATCGAGCTGATATTGCTGAGCAAGGTGACGACAGTCGATCAACTGAACACCGCCTATCTTAGATAACTGAGCAATCCACTCTTGTTCCACGTCTTGCAACGTGTCCCTAAGAGCCGCACTTATCGGCAGTATACCAACGAAATATAGGTTATGTTTTGTTTTTGATTTCAGAACATTTACAAGTTCTTCTGCATGCTCTGAAGCCAGTTTTTTCTTTTCATCCAGTGAGAGATGGGCTGGACCAGCGATATCCTCTAGACGAATGAGGAGAAGATTTGCACCGTTTTTCTTCTGTGAGATAAGGCTGCGCTCATTTAACAGCTCCTGATACACCTGCCCATACGGTGCAAACTGAATATCGAACTGGACATCAAACTGCTTGGTCCAATACTGAATGTAAGGAGCAACTGGATCTGCTGTAAATGTCGAGCTGATTGTGAGCACAAGTGATTCTTTTTTCTCTGCACGATCTCTTTTCTCTTTTGCTGCTTGTTCTTCTTCCTGTGAAAGCACAGCGAAATCCTTGAGCAGTTGATCTGGTGTTTGAACAGCTTGTTCGATCAAGTGCTGGAAGTGCTTGACGAAAGCTTGCATCGTCTCATGTTTAAACAGAGCAAGGTTGTATTGAAGGACGCACTTTAACTCACCCGTTACCTCTCTGACAACATCCATTTTCATATCGAGTTTGGAAATTCCCTTTGCAAACTCATGCGTTTCAAAGGTCAGTCCATCAGCTTCAATTTTAATATTCGGATCGTATTCATTGTGATAGATAAGCATCGTATCAAAGAATGGATTGCGATGCGGCCTTGTTTTTGGATTCAAATGCTCGACCATTTGGTCAAACGGGTATTCTTGATGGTCGTACGCATCGAGTAGAACTTGTTTTGTCTGTACCAATTGTTCTATAAAGGATGCTTCTTGTGCCATGTCTAGTTTGATTGGCAGGAAGTTCGTAAACATCCCAATCGTATGCTCAATATCTGCATGACGTCTTCCAGCCACAAGAGAACCGACAATCAGTTCTTGCTGATCGGCATAACGTGAGAGCAGCAGGCCATAAAGCTGGAACAAGATGACGTTATTGGTCAGCTGATATCGTTCAGCGAGCTGTTCAATTTTCTCAACGATGTGCGGTTCAATATTAAATTTGATCGCTCTTCCCAAAAAGGATTGTTCCTTTCGTTCAAAATCATATGGCATTGTTAAAGTCGGAACATTTGAGCCCATTTGCTCCTTCCAATAATCCTGCTGCTTTTGAAACATCTCGCTGCGGAAATATTTGTCTTGCCACACTGCATAATCTTTATATTGCACAGTAAGTTCCGGCAAGGTTTCCCCGCGATAGAGCTCAGTAAATTCTTTAATAAAGATGTTCATGCTCGCTCCATCAGCGACAATATTATGCATATCAACTAATAACAGATGATCATCTTCTACAATTTTCACAAAACGCACACGAATCAATGGTGCAGCCTTTAAGTCAAATGGACGAATGAATTCATCGATTTGTGCTTCTAATTCTTGTTCATCAGCCTCAGTCATTTCAACAGCAAATTGAAAATCATCATGGACGCGCTGAACAGGTTCTCCATCTTTTAGTTCAAAGGTCGTCCGCAAGGTTTCATGACGATCAATTAATTGCTTAAAGGTCTGTTCAAAGCGCTCGGCGTCGATTTCACCTTTACATCTCAGAGCCATTGGCATGTTATATGAAGTCACTTGACCAATACGCTGATGAATGAGGAATGTTCGTCTTTGAGCGGCGGATAATGGGTACGTGTCTTTCTGTTCCACCTGTTCAATTTTGAAATATTGATGTTTCTCTGCCTTTTCAATGAATGCTTGGAGCTTCTCGATCGTCGGATTGTTGAACATATCTGTGAGCGTTAGTTCTACACCAAACTCTTTGTGAATTTGAGAAATAAGACCAGTCGCATTTAACGAATGTCCTCCAAGCTCAAAGAAGTGATCGTCTCTTCCCACCTTTTCAATTCCTAAAATATCTTTCCACATCCGCTGTAATGTTGCTTCTATATCATTCGCCTCGGTGGATTGATATTGATTGCTTTCTTCTATTTCCTGCCCTTTGTTTTCCTTCGGCACGACCATTTGCACACCTGAAGACGAGGATAAGGCGGCTGTATCTACCTTTTCAATCCAATATCTTTGTCGTTCAAACGGATAAGTTGGCAGGGATACTTTTTGATTCGATTTCTGATTTCGTAATTTTGTCCAGTCCACAGGCACTCCTTGAAGCCAGATGTCACCCAATCTTCCCAGCAGGTAGCGGTCATCTGCTGCCTCTTCTTTCGGGTGACGCATCAATGGAATCGGCTGCTGATGGTGATCCTTTGAGACTTGACGAATAAAGGCGCTTAACGTATTCCCCGGTCCAACTTCAATAAAAATGGGATCAAGCTCCGTTAATAATGTCTCTGCTCCATCACGGAAACGAACTGCTTGCCGCAAGTGATCAGCCCAGTATGCTGGATCTTGCACTGCTTCATGTTCAATCCACGTACCTGTGACGTTAGAAATATACGGGATAGATGGCGCATTCAATTGATACTCAGCTACCTTTTCTTTGAATGATGGCAGGATATCATCCATCATTTTAGAGTGGAAGGCATGAGAGGTGTGAAGCTTTCTGCACCCATGTCCAGCTGCCTCCAGCTTCTCAGCGAGTGCATCAATAGATGCCGTCTCACCAGACACCACACATAACTCAGGTCCATTTACTGCCGCAAGTGAAAGGTCATCCGTCAAATATGACAGCACTTTCTGTTCACTCAAAGGTACGCTCAGCATAGAGCCTTTTGGAAGCTGGCTAATCAGCTGTCCGCGATAACAGACGAGATCTACGGCATCTTCAACAGACAGTAAACCAGATACGGCAGCAGCAGTGTATTCTCCAATACTGTGGCCGATCATCGCCTGCGGTTTGATACCAAAATGAATCAGCAATTCAGCCAAAGCGTATTCCATACTAAACAGAAGCGGCTGTGTGTATTCGGTTTGGTTGATCAATTGAGGATCATCGCTTGCTTCTGTTGAGAATAATATGCTGAACGGGTCAACTGAGACATGCTGTTTGAATTGATTCAAGCATTGATCCAGTGCTTTCTTAAAAACTGGATACTTGTCATAAAGCTGACGCCCCATGTCCACATACTGAGATCCTTGGCCTGGGAAAAGAAAGACGATTGGCCGGCTCGATGTTTGAGAGCTGGCCGTCTTGACCACCTCTTTTGACCTTTGATTCAGCGCCTGTAACATGTCAGCTGTATCACTTCCAAGAATGACACGTTTATGCGGGAAATGATGGCGCCCTGTTTGCAGCGTATAGGCGACATCACTTAAACGGATATGCTGCTGATGCTGAAGTAAATAGTCAGCAAGGCGATCCGTCATTTTTTCAAGGGCTGCCGGTGTTTTCGCAGATATTAAAAGAAGTTCGCTATCTTCTGTGCGATCTGCTGGGACACGTGCAGCAGGTGCTTCTTCTAAAATGACATGAGCGTTTGTTCCACCAATCCCAAATGAGCTTACACCTGCCCTGCGAGGAGAGGCCTGCTCGCTCCATGGCGTCAAATCCGTATTTACAACGAATGGAGAATCAGCAAATTCAATTTTTTCATTCGGTGTTTCAAAATGAATCGTTGGCGGAATCACTTGATGCTTTAAGCTTAATACGGTTTTAATAAAGCCGGCGACACCTGATGCATCATTCAAATGACCAACATTTGATTTGACAGAACCAATGCGGCAAAAGCCTTTTTTATCTGTATCAAACGCTTGCTTGAGTGCTTCAATTTCAATCGGATCTCCGAGTGTTGTTCCGGTTCCATGTGCTTCAATATAAGAAATGGATTCAGGTTCAACCTCAGCCATTCGAAGTGCTGTCTTAATAGCTGATACTTGGCCTTTCGTACTCGGTGCCGTATACCCTACTTTTCTATTTCCATCATTATTAATAGAAGATCCTTTAATAACAGCATAAATGTGATCGCCGTCTTCAATTGCATCCTCTAAATTTTTTAAAATAACAGCTCCTGCACCATCTCCAAAAACGGTTCCATCTGCTTTATTATCAAAGACGCGGCAGTGACCGTCGGAAGAATGGATCATTCCTTCTTGATATAGATAGCCCGATTTTTGCGGCAGGCGAATGGACACACCGCCTGCAACAGCCATATGACAGTCTCCGCTTAATAAAGCCTGAACAGCTAAATGAATCGACACCATCGAGGTCGAGCAGGCGGTTTGCACCACCATACTCGGTCCTTTTAGATTTAATTTATACGAAATCATCGTCGCCAAATAGTCACGCATATTGAGAACAGCAGCTTCCAGCGTTTTTGAATCCTCACCTTGAGCTGCCCCTTGAAGTGCTCTCATGACCCATTCTGTATTGATTCCTGCACCTGTATAAAGACCGATTTGCCCTTTATATTCAAACGGATCATACCCAGCATCTTCAAGTGCCGTCCAAACACATTCATGAAACAGTCTGAACTGCGGATCCATCATAGCCGCTTCCTTTGGAGTATAGTCAAAGAAATCCGCATCAAATAAATCGACATCGTCAAGCATCCCTTTTGCTTTGACAAAACGAGGGTTTTTCAATAAGGCTTCATCAGTTCCTTCACTTCGTAATTCTTCCTCTGTAAAAAAGGAGATTGTTTCTTTTCCTTTTTTCAGATTCTCCCAGTATTCATCTACGTTTTTGGCACCTGGAAAACGACCTGCAAGACCGATAACAGCAATTTCTGCGCCATGATAGTGATTCGTTGTATCATTCATTCTCGATTCCGCCTCTCAATCTTTTATTCCGTTGCTGTTTAAAACGAGCTCTTCGATCACCTGATGTGACGACGGCTAGTTCTTCTTCCATCGTATCTTCCTTTGATTCCTCAGAAGGCTGAATATATTTTGCAAGCTCTGCGACAGATGGATACGTAAACAAGGTCACCACTGCTTCATTTGTTTGAAGTGCTTGATTTAACCGATTGGTCACTTGAACAATATCCAGCGAGCTTGCACCTAAATCAAAGAAGTTGTCGTGAATGCCCACTTGCTCCATGCCCATAAAATCCTGCCACACTTGACAGATCACTTTTTCAGTTTCATTTCGAGGAGCCACATACGGATTGCCCAGCTCTGGTCTTTCGTGCTTAGACACTTCATATGAATCCGCACTCGCTGCAGCCTTCGATTCTAATGACAGCCATTGATCTATCCGTTCTTCAAGATTTCCTGTGGACACGAGCATGTGACGATTCTGCCGGTTAGACAGAACATATTGGAACAGCTCAGCACCCTCTTCTGGTAAAATCGCAAGCTCATTAATCGATTCACCAATTGTGGATTCTAGCTCACCCCAGAAATTCCACGCATCCCAGTTCACACACATCCATGGAGTTTGACTATTTTGATTGAGTCTAGCTGCAAATGCGTCCATATATAAGTTAGCTGCTGAGTAAGCAGAGAATCCTAAGCCCCCGAGCAGTGCACTTATGGATGAAAAGAGGAGACAAAAATCCGCTTGTTCTTGCTCCAGCAGCTGCTCTAGCACATCGAGCCCTTTCACTTTTGATTGGAATTGATCCTCTCCCTGCGCCAGTGTAGATGGGATATCTTTAATGGCTCGGAAGGATGTACTTCCTGGTAATCCTGCCGCATGGAACACACCATCAACGCCGCCATGCTTTTTGCGAATGATTTCAAAAACATGTTTCATCTGCTTAAGATCTCCTGCATTCGCCTGCACCGCTTCTACTGTTGCACCTAATCGTTCAAGCTCGAGTACCTTCTTAATTCTCGTACGCTGCGCTTCATCGGCATTCTCTTGTTGTACAAATGACGCCCATTCATCTCTTGGCGGCAATGCCGTTCTTCCTGTTAAATAAAGATGAACATTTCCTTCTTTCGCCAGCATCTTTGATAGAACAAATCCAATGCCGCCTAAACCACCCGTGATGAGATACACACCATTTGGCCTGATCAGTTTCGGAAGTCCATCTTCTTTTTGCAGCGGCAAACGTTTGTAGCTCTGCACCCAGCGTTGACGATTGCGATACGCTACAAGCTGGTCTTTTCCAGGCTGCATAATTTCCTGCCCAATAAGATCGACAAGCTCCTGTTCCTTCCAAGTCATAACATCCGGCACATCTTCCACATCGATATTCCAGCATTTAATGTGATGGTATTCCTGTGAAATGACTTTAACCGGCCCAAGCATTGCGCTTTTCTCTGCACATATCATCTCATTCCCTGTAACTGGCTGAATTCCGCTAGTGACAGTAAACAAACAGCATTCTCGAATATTTTTTTGTGCAGCAATCGCTTGAGATAAGAAAATTAAGCTGTAATAGCCCTTTTCAATGTGCGTCTGAAATGCAGCTTGGCGATTCAAGCCGTCCTCTTCTTTCGCAGATTCCCATAAATGCAGAATCCGATTGATATTGATACCTTTATTAGACAATGAATCTAGCATGTTTCTGTAGTGCTTACCTTCTGCCGGATTGATCGTAAACGCCTGCTCCAGCTCTTGATAGACCTCACCCTTTGTGACAAAAATGACCTTGATTCCTTGTTCTTTGAATGATTGTTCAAACAGTTCATGAAAGGCATCCTGTTCCTTGAAAATGAGCCACGTTTGCTCTTCTGGTTCTTTTTCGAAAACTGGTTTTAGAGGCTGCTGCTCCCATGAAGGCAGATAGAACCATTCTTTCATCTCTTTTTTCTTCGTTTCCTTAGGAATGGACAGCTGCGGAGAAGCGGGCTTCCCTGCTTCAATCCAATATCGTTTTCGTTCGAATGGATATGTGGGAAGCGATACAAGCTGTCGTTCCTCTTGAGTTGGATGCGGCTGCGTTTTGACCTCATAACCGCCTGCCCATAGCTCTCCTATACGTTTTAAGAAATACGCATGGTCATCCGCTTGTTCCCTTGCATGCCTCACCATATTTAGGACATCATGATGAGACTCTTTGTTTTCATGACGTTTCGCTAATGCCGTCAAGCTGTTTCCAGGTCCGACCTCAATGAGAGCTCGTACTTCATCGGTTAACAGCTGTGATAAACCTTCATGAAAACGAACGGTTCCACGCAGATGGTTGGTCCAATAAGATGCTGTCATCACCTCTTCATTTGCCGCCCAGGTACCTGTCACATTTGATATGAACGGGATCGTAGGCTCATGCAGTTCTACTTTCTCTACGAATTGTTGAAACGCCTCAAGCATCGGCTCCATCATATGGGAATGAAAAGCATGAGAAGTATGGAGCTGTCTTGTCACAATTCCTTTGTCCTGTAATTTCTTTTCAAAAGCGGTGATATGCTCTTCTTTACCAGAAACGACACAAAGGTCTTTTGCATTGACTGCAGCAATCGAAAGTGATTCATCGATGATCGAATTCAGCTCCGCCTCGGATAATTGCACACTAAGCATGGCGCCTTTTTCCATTCCTTGCATCAACCTGCCTCTTGCCATTACGAGTGTTAATGCTGACTCCAGAGAAAAAACCCCTGCCAAGCAAGCGGCAACATATTCTCCGATACTGTGCCCAATCATTGATTCTGGCTCAACACCACTATGCTGAAGTAATTTTGCTAATGCGTACTCAAATATAAAGAGAAGCGGCTGAGCATTTGACGTTTTTGTGATGTCTTCATTCGTTTCATCCTCTGTAAAAACAATGCCTTTTAAATCAACTTGCTCCGTCTCCATTACATATTTGAAGCATCTATCCACTTCCCATTTGAACACTGGTTCTGCATCGTATAATTCGCGCATCATGCCAGCATATTGAGCACCTTGACCTGAAAACATAAAGGTAGCTTTACGCCATTTTTTGCTTCGGAACACACTGGTTTCAAGCTGTTTTTGCTGCAGCCATTCATCAGCAGACGCAAGCACGATCGCTTTTCGGTATGGAAATTGCTTTCTGCCATAACGCAATGTATAAGCAATATCTTCAAGCGAAACTTGAGGATGCTGGATCACATACTGCTTTAATTGATCTGTCATTTTCGCTAAAGCGGTATCCGTTTTTGCAGATAAAACGAGCAGCTGCTTTTGCTTAGAAGCTGACTTTTGCTTCGCCTGTATGCCTTCTTCTATGATCATATGGGCATTTGTCCCGCCGATACCGAAGGAACTAATCCCCGCTCTTCTCGGCTTATCTGATTCCTTCCAATACAGCGCCTTTTGATTCACATAAAACGGTGTATCTTTAAAAGGAATCTCCTGATTGGGTGATTCATAATGAATGGTTGGCGGGATCGTTTTATGCTGGAGTGCCAAAATGGCTTTAAATAGACCTGCAATCCCTGCCGCACTATTTAAGTGTCCGACATTACTTTTCACTGAACCGATCGGAATCGTCAGCGGATCTGTCCCTTTGAACACTTGGCTAAGGGCGGATACTTCAATTGGGTCTCCCATTTTTGTCCCCGTACCATGCGCTTCTAAATAACCGATAGACGCGGGATCTATACCTGATTTTTCATACGTTTCTTTTAATACCTCTGCCTGCCCTTCCACACTCGGAGCGGTAAAACCAGCTTTTCGGCTGCCATCATTGTTCACGCCAACCCCTTTGATCAACGCATGAATCGGGTTGCCATCTCTTATCGCATCTTCATAACGTTTTAACAGAACGATCCCCGCTCCATCTCCGAAAATGGTTCCGCTCGCCTCTTGGTCAAACGGACGGCAATGGCCATCTTTTGATTGAATCATTCCATCTTGATAAATATAGCCGATATTTTCTGGAGAACTGACCGTCACACCTCCTGCCAGCGCTGCATCACATTCTTGATTCAATAATGCTTGACAGGCCATGCCAATGTTGACAAGTGAGGTCGAACAAGCTGTCTGCATCGTCACACTAGGCCCGTGTAGATTCAATTTATAAGAAAGCTGCGTACTAAAGAACTCACGATCATTTAACAGCATTGCGCTGAATTGCTCGGTTGCTTCCATTTGATGTGCAAAGCGTGTCAGCCATTCATGATTTGGGCTTGTTCCTGTATAAACTCCAATTTTCCCTGCCATTCTATCAGGGTCACAGCCAGCATCCTCCAGCGCTTCCCAAGCACATTCATGCAAGAGCCTGAATTGTGGATCCATTAGCTCTGCCTCTCTAGCAGAATAGTTGAAGAAATCTGCATCAAAACCTTCAATTTCTTGTAAACGTCCTTTTGCTCCAATGAAATTCGGATGTTGATAGACTGACGCATCCAGCCCTGCTTTCTTGAGTTCTTCTTCTGTGAAAAAGTGAATCATTTCCTCGCCATTCACAAGACGCTGCCAAAAGTCTTCTAGCGATGAAGCCCCTGGGAATCTTCCTGCCATTCCGACAATCGCAATATCTGGATTTTCCTGTGATGTATTTCTTTTTGGGAAAGAAGCTGGTGTTTGCTCACATTCCGTTTGTTCTTTAAATAAGTATTCAGAAAGACTTGCAACTGTAGCAAACCGATACAATTGAACAGTGTCAATTTGTTGATCCATTCGCTCAGAGATTTTTGCTGCAAGCTGAGATATATCAAGTGATGTCGCACCAAATTCAAAAAATGGCGAGTCATCATCCATTTGATCAAATCCAAAATGAGTTTGAACAATGGTGTGAATATCTTTTTGTAAAGAGGCGAGTGTAGGAAAGTCACGCTTCACAGCCTTCGGCTTTTGTGGTTCAATAGCTGCCATCGTTTTTGTTTGTACAGAGAAATCTGTTTTATGAAATGGATAGCCTGGAAGCGGAATGCGCTTCCTATTCTTCTCCTCTGTTAAAGGAAAAGCTAAGTCGACCCCCATTTCCCAAAGAACACCTGCGACTTGCATCAGGTCTCCATCAAGTGGTTCGGTTGTTTTTTCTGCTCCCTTTTCAACCACAATTCCTTGTTTCTTTGAAAGATCAATCATCAAGGCTGTTGATTCTTGCTTGAACAAAGGCGATTTTACAGGCTGTTCTATATCAAGGAAACGCATTGCAGACGATGGATCGAAAGCAGCTAGTTCCTCCCCTGTCTGCGCAATGTAAACAGGCTGTTGGAGTGTCTTCTGAGGCAATGCAGCCAGCTTTTGATTGATCATCTGGTTGTCATGAAGGCGGTATACAATAGATGCCGCCTCTGTTAGCTCAAGCCCATCTGCTGCACATAAAGCTGTCCACACCCCGCTGCCCTCTCCAATCCATACGTCTGGTTCAATTCCGAGTGATCTTAGCTGGCTGGCAAAAGCCAATGTCATGATCAGCATAGCCACTTCTGCGTGACCGTTTTGTTTGAAATGGAACAGATCGTCTTTTTTAATAGGTATCACGGATTGGACGAGGCTCATTAAACGATCCACTTCTGTTTTAAATGAAAGATCTTTCTCATACAGCTTGATGTAATCACTTAATCCTGCTTCATGAAAACCAGTCAGCCTCATGTTTATCTGCTTATAAAGAAGACTTTCTCTGCCTGGCGTCTCTTCGTTTAGCACATGCAGCTGTTCTAATAATTCATCACGTGTGGAGCAGACAAGCGTTTTTCGATATTTGAAGGCTTTTCTTCCCCTTTGTAAGGTATAAGCTGCTTGACCAAGTGAGAGTTCATGATGTGAGGAGACATATTCCTTCAAGTTTTTTGTCATGTTCTTCAAATCATGCGTTGATCTGGCTGACAGCACGATTAATTCTTTGGTCGAGGTCGTGCTGTTTGCTTCTCTCGGCTTTGCCTCTTCTAAGATGACATGGGCATTTGCTCCCCCTATACCAAAGGCACTGACTCCAGCTCTCCTTGGCAAATGAGACGTCTTCCACTCCTCTTTATCTGTTCCAACATAAAATGGTGTTTGATCAAATGGAATACGGTGATTCGGCTTCTCAAAGTGCGGCATTGGAGCAAATTGTCGATGATGCAGCATCATGACTGTTTTGATAAAACCAGCGACACCGCTGGCGGCATCTAAATGCCCAATATTGGCTTTGACTGACCCAAGTCGGCAAAAGCCTTTTTGCTCTGTTTGAAAAGCACGAGTAAGTGCCTCAATCTCAATCGGATCTCCAACAGGCGTACCTGTTCCATGTGCTTCGATATATGAAATTGTCTCTGGCTCTGTTTCGGCCATTTCTAAAGCAGATTCAATGACACTTGCCTGTCCACTGACACTTGGGGCTGTATAGCCGACTTTGTTGCTTCCATCATTGTTCGTTGCAGATCCTTTTACAACAGCATAAATAAAATCTCCGTCTTCTATCGCATCTTTTAGCCGTTTTAGTGCAACAACGCCTGCACCTTCACCAAAAATGGTCCCTTTTGCTTTTTCATCAAACGGACGGCAATGTCCATCAGGGGAATAAATCATTCCTTCTTGGTATTGATATCCTGTGATCTGTGGCTGATGGAGTGTGACGCCCCCCGCTAGTGCAAGGTCACATTCGCCGCCGATTAATCCTTGGCAGGCCATATGGATAGCAACAAGCGACGTGGAGCAAGCCGTTTGCACTGATACACTTGGGCCTTTTAGATTTAATTTATAGGCAACCCGGGAAGCGAAGGACGGGTCATTGAGATGCATGATTTGAAACACATCTTCATTCTTTTCAAGAGACGACATATGCTGCCCCATCCACGATAAATTGCTAGATGCCCCGGCATAAAGGCCAATTAACCCTTCGTATTGCTCAGGCTCATAGCCAGCGTCCTCTAGCGCATGCCATGTGCATTCGTGCATCAATCGAATTTGCGGGTCCATAATGGATGCCTCTCGCGGAGAGTAGCCAAAAAAGTCTGCATCAAAAGAAGATGCATTTTCTAAATATGGCTTCGCCTTCACATAATCAGACCGTTTTAACAGCTTCTCATCTACACCCGCTGCCTTTAATTCTTCATCAGTGAAAAACGTAACGGATTCTTTCCCTTGCGATATATTTTCCCAAAACGATTGGACATTCGGTGCTCCGGGAAACGTACCTGCTAATCCTACGACTGCAATTTCAAGTCCAGATTCGATCCATTGCTCTTGATCAGACATACGCTGCATTTCTCCCATCTATTTTCGTTTTAATCTCTGTTTACGTCGATTTTTCCCTTCTGCCATCGCCTGTTTTCGGAGATTGGTTGATTCAGTAACAGCTTGCTTTTCTTGCTTTTCTACTCCATGAATCTTCTTTAGTTCTTCTGCCAATGCCGCGATGGTCGGATGGCTGTACATCATGACCACCGGAACCTCTATGCCATAAATTGATTTGATTTGACCGCTCATCTGCAATAAATCAAGGGATGTCGCACCCATTTCAAAGAAATTCTCATTCACATCAGGCTCATGAGGAAAAAAGGAGCTGAGTACATCACTTAAGGATGCTTCTAGACGATCATCTATGATCTGAGATATCTCTTGAGACGGCTCTTCTTCTTGCTGCAGAGAGGTTAAGCGTTGTTTCATTCTCTCGCCCATATCTTGAACGGATACAAGAATTTGCGGATAATCTAGACGCAGCACTTCCTGGACGGCTCTTATTCCTTGTTCTGGTGAAATTCCATCCTGTTCCTCGAGCGCCATCATGTCATTGACTTTGGCCGCTAATGCCGAGTCGTGTGCCATACCGACTTTCTCCCACCGATCCCAATTTAAAGAAATAACCGGCTTCCCTTCCTGCCTTTTGGCATGAGCAAAGCTGTCCATAAAAGCGTTTGAAGCTGCATAAGCCACTTGTCCAGCCGCTCCAAGAAAGGAAACAAGAGAGGAACAAAGTAAAAAGAAGTCGAGCGTTTCATCCTTGAGTGCTTCATTCAGCACATAGGTCCCATTGATTTTTGCCTGACACATGCGAATTTCATCGTCTGCTGTTCTTGCTTGAATGATTTTCCCATCTGCCTCTCCTGCCGCATGAATGACACCATGCAAATGACCAAATGCCGTATGAGCCAGCTGAACCGCTTTCTGTACAGCATCTTTATCTGACACATCACCTTGTACAGCTTGTACATCAGCTCCTAACTCTTCAAGAGTCATCAGCTTTTTCACGATCTCAGCTTCTTTCCCATTCGCATCACGCAGCTCATGCCAGGCAGCGCGTTCACGTATTTGCGAACGGCTCATGATCACAAGTTTTGCTTGATACGTTTCTGCTAAATGTTGAGCTAGTGTGAAGCCCATACCGCCCATACCGCCAGTAATGAGGTAAACGCCATTAGACCTGAAAGGCTGCTTGGACGATCCCTCTTTTCTTAAAGGTGTTCTCGAAGCTTTTCGAATCCATCTGCTGTTCACGCGATACGCAACGACTGCTTCTTGATCGTGCATTGCAATCTCGTATGAAAGGAATAGCGGCCAATTCGCCTTTGTATCCTCACATACATCAATATGCTGACACTCAATATGCTGATATTCTTGAGGAATGGTCAAAGCTAGCCCTGTAAATGTTGCTTGAAGTGGATTGACATTCTCCATGCCGATCACATCATGTGCTTGGCTTGTCACAAGGTGAAGACGTATGCTTGTGTTATGATACTGGCTGATTAGTCTGACGAGATCGAGCACAGATAAGTAGTTTGGCTGATCATCGGTATCTTTCGTCAGTTCATCATGCATCCAGATGATCTCTTCAGGTATAAATCCAGCTTGCTGCAATTCAGCCATAACCCACTCTAAGTGTGACAGCATATAAACGTCAGCCTTCAGCAAATGGTCATTTTCTTTCATCGTATGATCACTTTGACATACGCTGATCACTTCTGCATGCCGTTCTTTCAAATAGGCGCCAATATGACCATTTTTTTCAAATACCAAGATGCGTTTTCCTTGATGATGTTGCTCCTTTAGTACAGGTGAAGAGCGCTCCCATACCGGAATGTAAAACCAGTCTTGAAAATCAGCTGATCGTTTCTCCATCTTTTCTGGCGTTAAAGCAGACATCATCTGATCTGCTTTAAACTGCGGTGAAGGGAATATTTGATGCTCAAATGGATACGTTGGCAGTGAAACTCGATATGGTGCCTTTTCTTTTCTGACAGCGCTCCAGTTTAGCTCCACTCCGTAACTCCACAGTTTCCCTATGGCCTTTTCCATATATTCATCATCAGCTGCTTGTTCTTTTGGATGTCTCACCAATGAAACGGCTGCTGCTTTGTTCACATCATAGTGATCATGGCGTCTCACGAATTGAGTTAACGTATGACCTGGCCCCACTTCAATGAAAACCATCTCTCCGAGTCCAAGTAATGTCTCTAATCCTTGACTAAACAAGACAGGCTGCCTGATATGAGATGCCCAGTAATCAGGTGATGCGGCTTGTTCATTCGTTAACCAGCTCCCTGTCACATTCGAAAGGATCGGTACCTCTCCCTGCTGATAGGTGATCTCTGAGAGAACGTTCTTCAACTGTTCGGACGCTTCAGCCATCATACTCGTATGAAAGGCGTGAGAGGTTTTCAATATTTGGACAGAAGCTCCTCTTTTTTCAGCTTGTTTGATATATCCCTGTAACCGATCTGACGGACCGGAAACAACGGATAATTGTGAGCTATTCACAGCAGAAAGCTCGACACCTTCTGGAAGATCATGTTTAATCTCTTCGGCAGGGAGTGACACACCGGCCATTTCACCTGGGGGCATTTTTTGCATCAAACTGCCTCTTTTTAAAACGATACGGATTGCATCTTCAAGATGGATCATACCAGCCACACAGGCAGCCGTGATTTCTCCAATACTATGACCAATGAAATAATGCGGACGTATGCCTAGTCCCATCAGCTTCGACGCAAGCGCATACTCAAAACTAAACAAGATGATTTGTGTATATGACGTTTGCTGCATGAGTTGTTCAGCTTCTATAAACTCTTCTTCGGTTGTTGGATATAACACGTTCTCGATCTCAACACCTGATAAGGATAAAATGATGGCAAAACATTTCTGAAGCGTTTGTTTAAATACAGGGTCTTTCTCATATAAATCCTTGCCCATATTCACATACTGAGCACCTTGTCCAGAGAACATCCAAACGACCGCAGGCTGCTGAAAGGCCTTTTGCGGCTGGCCGGCTGACTGGAATGTGCGGTCAGGACCTGCAAGAAAAGCTTGGCGATAAGGAAAATGTTTTCGTCCCTCTTGCAGCGTAAATGCTGCATCGGATAGTGAGACGCTCGTTTGTTCTGTTAAATAAGATGTGATTTGTTTAGCAGATTTTTGAACCGCCTGCTTCGATCTTGCCGAAATCACCATTAGTTCATGACCTCTGTCTGCTGACGGCTTATCGGCGGCGGGTGCCTCTTCCATGATCAGGTGCACATTCGTTCCGCCCACTCCAAATGAGCTGACACCGGCACGCAGTGGGGTCTCTGATTTCTTCCATGGTACAGGTGTTGTATTCACATAAAATGGGCTTGATTCAAAATCAATTTTCGGATTAGGTTTTTTATAATGAAGGCTTGGCGGCAGCATCTGATGGTACAGACTAAGTGTTGTTTTGATAAAACCTGCAATCCCTGCGGCTGAGTCAAGATGACCAATATTGGTTTTCACAGACCCAATCGCACAAAACTGTTTTTTATCTGTTTGAAAGGCTTGCTTCAGCGACTCAATTTCAACCGGATCTCCAAGAGTCGTCCCTGTGCCATGTGCTTCAATATAAGAAATACTCTCAGCTTCTACACGACTGATGTTGAGCGCCTTTTTAATCACTTCGCTTTGTCCTTCTATGCTTGGCGCTGTGTAGCCAACCTTCCGCCCGCCGTCATTGTTATAGGCTGACCCTTTAATCACGCCATAGATATGGTCCTTATCTTTTAGTGCCTGCTTTAATGATTTGAGCACAACAACTCCACAGCCCTCACCGCCAACAGTTCCTTCTGCCTGTTCATCAAAAGCCCGGCAGTGTCCATCCGGCGACATGATCATGCCCTCTTGATACATGTATCCTTTTTTGTGAGGGGTCGTAATGGTGACGCCGCCTGCGAGTGCCATTTTACATTCTCCAGTAATCAGGGCGCGGGCCGCCATATGAATTGCAGTCAAAGAGGAAGAACAAGCTGTATCAATAGCTACACTCGGTCCCTTCAAATTCAATTTGTAGGATACCTTTGTGTTCATGAAATCTTTATCCGTTAATTGAACAGCCGCAAATTGTTCAGATGAGTGATTGGATCTCATCAGCATGGAAGCAGCTTGCCAGTATAAATTAGCAGAAGCAGCTCCAAATAAACCGATCGGCTCCTGATACGTTTCAGGGTTATAGCCTGCATCTTCTAGGGATTCCCATGCGACCTCATGAAACATGCGGATTTGCGGGTCCATTACTTCTGCTTCACGCTGTGAATAACCAAAGAAATCTGCATCAAAGTGATCATGCTGATCGACTGCTCCTTTGGCACGAACATATTGATCATGATCTAATGCTTCTTGTTCAACTCCTGCCTCAAGCAGCTCTTCTTTAGAAAAGAACGTAATGGACTCTCTCCCATTTGCAAGGTTGTCCCAGAAGTGATGAATATTTTTCGCTCCCGGAAAACGGCATGCCATCCCAACCACTGCAACCTCTAATCCTGTGAACTTACTCATCTAACATCCCGCCTAACAGTTGTGCGGCACTTTCTAAGTCATCCGCTTCATTTTCTCCATCATCCTCTGTTTGTTGCTCTTGCCCTGATGCTTTGTGTTTTAATTGAGCAGCTATTTGTGAAACCGTTGTATATTGGAACAGCTCCATCACAGTCAGCTCCTGCTGAAATTCCTCTTTCACTCTATTGGACAGCTCAACGATATTAAAAGAGTTCCCGCCTAAATCAAAAAACGGTTCATCTATACGAATCTGCGAAGCAGGGACTTGTAATATAGACGCGAAAATACGTACAAGCTTCTGCTCTGTTTCATTGTGAACTTGAATGGTTACCGGCTCTGATTTGCCTTCTAACTGATCTTCTGGATTCGGCAGTGCTTGAATATCCAATTTCCCTGATAGATTCAGAGGAAATTGCTCTACTTGAATGACATGCCTCGGCACCATATAACCTGGTAATCTTTCACTTAAAGATTGTCGAAGTGCGCGCTGATCTATCACTTGTTTTGCCATGATATATGCGCAAATATATTGGTCCTGATCCTTCTTTTCCTTAGGAATGACAATGACATCTTGAACCAGTCCTTGTATGTTTGGATCATCAAGAAGGGCTCTGCGGATTTCCTCGAGCTCAATTCGATATCCTCTGATTTTCACTTGGCCGTCGTTTCTTTTAGCAAATTCTAATAAACCATCAAACCGCCATCTTGCAAGGTCTCCCGTACCGTATAACATCCCGCTGCTCAGCTCTGTTTTTTTGATAAACTTCTCCTTGTTGAGATCAGGATGATTGATGTACCCACGGCCTACACCAGCACCTGCTATATACAATTCGCCAAAAACACCAATCGGCACCGGCTCACCTTGCTTGTCACATATGAAAATATGCTCATTTGGCATCGGCTGCCCAATAGGGATGACTTGCTCATCCCAGTCATGAGGAATCAAAAAGGATGACGACTGAACCGTACATTCAGTAGGCCCATATGCATTAATCATCATGAGTTTTTCACCTGATACATGCTGTAAAAATTGATCCATCAGCTCTTTTGTGAACACTTCTCCGCCCACCAGCAGCATGTTCAAAGCAGGCAAGTCTTGTTTCGATTGCGCTGCTGCCTTGTTCATCAGCTTTAAATGAGAGGGGGTCACATCTGACAGCTGAATGTGGTTGTCTCGATAAAATGACCATAACGCATGCCCATCCATACGGACTTCATCTTTGGCAATATGCAGCGTATGCCCTAGCAGCAATGCCGGGAACAAGGTTTGAACAGATGCATCAAAAATATGAGAAGCGAGCATCCCTACTTGCAAATCACCAGGGAGTAGATCAAAAAAGCGTGTTTTCATTCCGTATACCAAATTAATAACATGACGATGTTCAATAACGACCCCTTTTGGATGCCCAGTCGTACCCGATGTATACAAGACATACGCCATGTCCGAAGGCGAAATAGACCAAGTGAGATTCTCTGTAATGGGGGATTCTTGAAACATGTCTTGAATAATATGAACCTCGACATCCAAACCTTCGTGTCCGTCTTCGTCCGATACTATGGCTGTAGCGCCGCTGTTTTTGAGCATATACCGAATTCTTTCAATCGGCAGATGGACATCAATCGGTAAGTAAGCATAGCCAGCCTTTAAAATGCCAAGAATGGCAATGACCAGTTCAGCAGACCGATTCATTCTGAGACCAACTGGGGTCTCACGTGTCATCTGACTTTGAGACAGTCTAAGCGCAATGCGATCCGATAAATCATTAACCTCTTCATATGTATAGGAGGTGGTGCCAAACACAACGGCCGTTCGTGCTGAATGCAATTGGACTTGCTGTTGAAATAATGACACAATATCACGATCCACTGGATAAGCGAGCGACTCACCTTGAAACGAATCAAACAGCTGACTTTTCTCGATATCAGATAAAAATGAGTGTGTGCTCATCGCTTGTTCAGGCGTTTTAAGAAATTGCTCTGTGAGTGTCATGAAATGTCTAGAGAACTGCTCCATCATTTGATCGTCATAAATGGAAGCATCCCAGTGAACTTCAGCATGAAGGTGATCTTGTTCTTTCTTCCAAACAATGAGCACATCCGCGTGCAGCTGTTCTCGGTCAGTATACCCATGCAATGTCTCAAACGCACATGCCAGATTGACACGCTTCTTGTCATCTCCTACTGAATGCCAAAGCTCATCCATTAAAATATGAACAGGATAGTTTTGATGACGCACTGCCTCCTGAAACGATTGTTTCACTGCGTCTAACCCTGCGCTAAAGCTCATATGAGGATCAATCTCTGCCTTAAGCGGCAACATATGATTAATGGTGGATTGATTGGCGGACTGTTCCATTGTAGGAACAGTCACCATCAACTCAGTTTTTCCGCTATAACGCTGAAGCAAGCCAAAAGCGGCTGTGGTCAGCACGATAAACAAGCGCAAATCAGAATCTCCACATAATTGCTTTAACGAATGGTTTACAGCCATCGGGAAGGACGAATGAAGCGATCGGTTCATAGCAGCAGGCTTGGCTTGTGAAACCGTATGAGGAATGCGGCCATCCAGCTGAACATCTGATAAAATAGATGTCCAGTAGGCTCTTTCCCTCACCCTTTCCTTCGCCGCTGCTTTCAGTTGAAAATCATCATGTTCAATCACTCTTCCATTCACCTCTTTACTTATATTTTTAAGTCATCTAATTCGAAAAGAGATACGTCGTCTAATTGCTTGAATGAAGAAGTCAGTTCAATTTCCTCTATTCTCACCGCATCTACTGAAACAGCCCGCATGATGTCTTTCAGCAAACCTGCAATCCGCTCTATGGTTTCCTCTGTGAAAAGCTCAGTATTATATTCAATCGTTGAAGAAAGACCGTCTTCCTGTTCATACGCAATCCAGAGTAAATCAAATCGCGACGTTCCTGTCTCGTACGGATAATCACTAAAGGTTAAACCGCCAACTTTCAGTTCTGGCTGATTCATATTTTGCAAGGCGAACACAGCATCAAACAATAGATTCCGGCTGACACTCCGGCTCAGCTGGAGGTCTTGCACCATTTGTTCATATTGATATTCTTGATGACCGAAATCATCGATCACATGCGCCTTTACATCCTGAAGGAATTGCTGATAAGTCAGCTCTGCTTTAGGATATAAACGAAGTGGCAGCATATTGACAAAGATACCAATGACTTGCTGCAGCTCCTCTTGTTTTCTACCTGCTACCGGAACCCCAACCGTGATATCTGATTGTCCGCTTAATTTATGAAGCAAAATCTGATACAGACTTAACAGACCCATAAACAATGTTGCGTCTTCCTTTAAAATCACCTGCTTAAACGCGTTCAGCTCCGCTTCTTCTATACGGAACGTATAATGTCCGCCGCGGAATTGTCTCACCTCTGGCCGATCGAAATCTGTTGGCAGATCAAGCAGCGGGGCACCTTCTAACCGGTTTTTCCAGTAATCACTCGATTCTTTCAATGCTTCAGACGCAAGTATGTCATTTTGCCATTCTGAAAAATCTTTATATTGCAAAGCGAGAGGCTCAAGCGTCCTGCCGTCGTATAACTGCATAAAGTCGTTGACCAAAATATCTTGAGAAAGACCATCCGAGATAATGTGATGCATGTCCAGCATGAGCACGAATTCCTCTTCTGCCAGCTTCATCACACCAACTCTCATCAATGGAGCCTCACTTAACGTAAAGGCAGTCAAAAATTGTTCAATCACTTGTTTTTGATCTTCCTCAGATCCTTGTGTCGATCCCTCTGTGAGGTCAAACAACATGACTGCAAATGGTACCTCTTCTTCAATCTTTTGATAAGGGACGCCATTCTCTAGTACAAACGCTGTCCGCAAACTTTCGTGTCTCTTTATAAGCTGCTGAAATGCCCATTCCAACCTGTTGATATCGAGCCTTCCTTTAATTCGTCCTGCTTTAAATTCGTTGTATCCTGTGCTGCTTACATCCATTTGCTGCATGAGATACAACCGTTTTTGCGCAGACGACAGAGGATAATGCTCCTTCATTTCGGCTTTTTCAATCGCATGATAAGCAGCAGTGTCTGCTTGGTCGATATATTCTGCCATTAATCGGATCGTTGGTATTTGGAAGAATTGTGGAAGCGTCAGCTCTACACTGAATGCGCGATGAATGATGCCAATGAAAGTAATCGCCTTTAGAGAATCTCCACCCATTTCAAAGAAATGATCATCTATGCCAATTTCATCAATTTTAAAGAAAGCTTGCCAATGCTGACTTAGTTCCTTCTCTAGCTCCGTTTCAGGTGCAACATAATTCGTTGACAGCGCTGGCCGAGAATATAAGTTTCCATCTTGTGCATGCTCCCCGGCACTCTCTTCCTCACGGGATAAACGGTCTACATATCGGTGAATTCGATCATGTAAAGACGTTGTTGAAATAACCATTTGTTCCACTTGATCCAGTGAAAGCAATCGTTCAAAGATCCTTCTTCCTTCTTTTTCTGTAATTAACGTTTCGGTGACATCATCTCCGATTGGAAGATCGAGCTGCTTTCCTTGCTCAAATTCCCAGCCGTCAAAGCTAATGACAGACCACTGCATTTCTGAAAGAAGATTTCGTTCATACACGTACGCATCGATGAAATGATTCACAGCTGTATAGGCTGTGAAACCGAGTCCGCCTAAGATCGGTGACAAAGATGACAGTACAAAACAGAAATCAAGTGATCGATCACCTAAGGCGGCATCAAGATGAAGTACACCATTCATCTTCGCTTCAAAGTGGGGTTCTGAGAATGTGACATCTGTTTGCTCCATCACTCTGAAGGATTGATCACCCGTCACTCCAGCTGCATAGATCACACCGTCAATCTGTCCGTAGGCCGCATCCACCGTGTTGATTAATTGCTGGATATCTTCCCTGTGGCGAACATCTACTTTCTTTATGAGAACTTCTGCACCAGCCTCTTCAAGTGCCATTACCTTTTGTATTTTTTTCTTAGTTGGATCCTGTTCATCGTGCGTAGCAAGCCACTCTTTCCACTTGCTTCTATCAGGCAGTCCAGACCTGCTCGTTAAGATCAACGTTCCCTTCGTTTGCTCGGTCAAAGACTGTGCAATATTCAATCCAATAAACCCAAGACCGCCAATTAAAATGTAGACACCATCTTTTTTAGCCAACTGAGTATGTCCTGTTTCGGGAACTAGAGCTTTGGCATACTTTTTCACATATCGCTTATTTCGTCGATAGACCGTGAGAAGCTGTCCAGATGTTCGATCTAACTCATCGCTAATTTGTTTCAGCAACCTCTTTTCCTGCACCCCATTTGCCACCGGGCGGTCGACATCAAGAATGCGGTAACGCAAGTTCGGTGTTTCTTGTGAAATAACCATGGCAGGTCCAAGATGGATTGCTTTTTCAGGATAAAGGATAGACTCACCGCCAACGGCATACGTCAATGAGGAAAGAACTGTAATGGATACTTTTTGGTCCAAAACAGATTTTTTCAAAGCCTGTCCGATATAAAGCAAGGAGTAATAAGCATCTTGCTGCGTTTGTTTCACCCATTCTTCTTCTGATTGAGACGGCTGTCGTTCTGAAAGCCCCCATAGATGACAAACTTCTGACACGTTGATTTGGTCATCTGCCAGATTTGATATGAGCTTTTCATAATCAGAAGGCTTATTTGACCGAATGGTGTAGCTTTTTTCATCATGCTTCGTAAATTCATTTCCTTTCTGAACCACTACGAACTCGTTCCGTTTCGTCAGAAGTTCGGCTGCAACCTTCTCTCCGAAGGCAGATGAATCCGCAAACAAAAGCAAGGCTCCAAAAGAGGAATCATCTGATGACACATAAGGGGAAAGGTCCGCCTCCCAATAAGGGGTATAGAACCATTCATCCATTTGCTCCTTTCGTCCAGACTGCTTAGGTTTATCGCGTTTTACACGGTCTGATGCATCATACCAATAGGAGGTTTGATCAAACGCATACGTTGGCAGCGGCATTTTCTGCGGCTGACGGTTTAGATGGAACCTGTTCCAGTCGATGGTTATTCCGTGTGTCCAGAGACGTCCAATCTGCCCAAGTAAAAATTCAGTATCCGTCACATCTTGTTTTGCATGTCTGAGCACATGACATACATGCTGATTCATGCCGTTCAGTGACCGGTTGACCATCACGCTTAAATCTTGACCTGGTCCAATCTCAATTAATTGAATATTGTCCTGCTGTAAAATATTTGTGATGCCTTCAGCAAAACGAACCGTATCGGTCATATGCCTTTTCCAATAGGACATATCCTGAGCACTCGCACTTGTCATCCAATCTCCTGTCAAATTCGAAATGAATGGAATACGAAGCTGCTTGGCTTTAATATCCTTTAATTTTTCACCAAATTGCTCCGCTGCTTCCTTCATGACATGTGAGTGAGCAGCAATGGTTCCACCTAATCGCATACACATCAATCTGTTATTCTTCAGCTCTTGTTCAAATTCACTTATCGCTGCTTCAAGACCTGACACGATACATGAGGAATCATTGACAACAGCGAGAGAAATATCTTTTGGAAGCATCGGTTTTAACTCTGCTTCAGGTAATGGAACACTCATCATGATGCCAGCTGGCGACGACTGCATCGCATTCGCCCGGCAGGCGACCATCGACATCGCTTCCTTTAAGCTGAAAAGGCCTGATATAGCGGCTGCCGTTAATTCGCCAAAGCTATAGCCGATCATTGCATCAGGACGAATCCCCCATTCAATGAAGAGCATGGAAAGGGCATATTCAATGGCAAAAATGGCTGGCTGTGCATATTGAGTGCTTGCCAATTTTTCGCGTGCCTTTTCTGTTTCAGCCGCTAATGGATAAAGAATGCGGGCAAGACTTTGCCCTGTTGCTTCTTCATAAGCTTGAAAACAAGCATCCATTTGCTTCTTAAAGTACGGCTCCTCCCGGTACAAATCTAAACCCATATTGAGGTATTGATTGCCTTGTCCAGAAAACATAAAAATAATCTTTTGTTTCTCCACATGCGAATGCATGAGCTTCCCAATACCCTTGCCTTGCTTTTCTGTTAATACACGCAATGCATCTTCTCTGCTGGCCGCAACAAAGGCTTGACGGAATCCAAAGGACTGCCTGCCTGTTTGCAAGGTATAAGCTGCGTCTGCCAAATTGAGAGAAGGCATGTTTTCCAACTGATTCACAAGGTTGTCTTTCATTCGTTCCAAACTCGTTTTGCTCTTTGCTGAAAGAACAAGCAGCTCAGCCGAACGAGGCATTTGCTGACGATCTCTTTGCGGCGCTTCTTCTAATATGACATGCGCATTGGTTCCGCCCATTCCAAATGAGCTCACACCAGCCCTCCGCAAATGTGATACTGGCTGCTTCCAGTCGGTCAGCTCAGTGTTTACAAAGAAAGGACTATGCTCAAATGCAATGTTTTCATTGGCTTTTTTGAAGTGAAGACTAGGCACAAATGTGTGATGCTGAAGAGAAAGCACAGCTTTAATCAAGCCAGCTGCCCCTGCCGCTGCATCCAAATGACCAATATTTGATTTCACAGACCCAATGCGGCAAAATTGTTTTTTCTCTGTGTCGAAAGCTTTTGTGAGCGCCTCTATTTCAATCGGATCTCCAAGTGACGTTCCAGTTCCGTGTGTTTCTATATATTCAATCGTATCTGGTGAAACATCTGCTTGATGTAAGGCATCCTGGATGACCCTTGTCTGACCTTCAACACTTGGAGCATTGAAGCCAACCTTTTGATCACCATCATTGTTGATGGCAGAGCCCTTAATGACAGCATAAATATGGTCACCATCTTCTATGGCTTCACTAAGTGCTTTTAAAGCAACAAGACCCACACCATCTCCGCCAACAGTTCCATCTGCTTGATCGTCAAAGGCACGACAATGACCATCGCTTGATTTCACCATGTTCTGCTGATAAATGTAGCCTGATTTCACTGGGTGTAAAATCGACACGCCTCCCGCAAGCGCTACATCTGAATCACCATTTGCAATGGATTGACAGGCCAAATGCAAGGCGACCAAAGAAGTCGAACAAGCGGTTTGCAATGTGAGCGCTGGTCCTTTCAAATTCAATTTATGGGCAATTCTTGTACTCACGGTATACGTATCATTGAGCGAGCCCACTTCAAACAGCTCTGACATGCTGCTATCAAGCGAAGATGCAAAACGCTGAATCCATTGAAAGTTGGATGTGGACCCAGTAAACAAACCGACCTTACCTTGATAATCTTCCTGCACATACCCCGCATCTTCCAGCGCCTTATAGGCGTATTCATGCAGCAGCCGTATTTGAGGATCCATCATTTCTGCCTGACCTGGTGAATAGCCGAAGAAGGATGCATCAAATAAATCAGGTCTATCAATCACACCTTTTGCTCTTACATAATCGGAACGCTCAAAGGTTTGGCGGTCAATTCCAGCCTCTAGCAATTCTTCATCGGAAAAGAATGAAATCGATTCTTCTCCATTCTTCAAATTTCGCCAAAATGCCTCAACATTTTCTGCACCAGGGAATTTACCTGCCATTCCAATAATCGCAATCAGCTCGTTGGCTTTTCTTTTCTTTTGGTTCGCAGGCTGTGTGCCAGATCCCTTCTGCTCTGTTGCACCGCTTAAATATGCAGCTAGCTCTCTAATCGTTGGACGGCGGAACATTTCGACCATTGGAATGCTTTGATTCAATTGCTTAGCGAGCTGTTGATTGACATGAATCAGGTTTAGAGAATGCCCGCCAATGTCAAAGAATTTGTCATGAACACTTACCTCATCTAAGCCGAGGACTTTTTTCCAGATGTCTTGAATGACTTTCTCAGTATCAGAAAGATTGTCAGAGCCCGCCTGCTTTTTCATTTGTTGCCCCTGTTTCAAAGCAGGTAAAGCCCGTTTATCTAATTTGCCGTTGGCAGTCAGCGGCATATCATCCAATTGAACAAAGTGAGTTGGAATCATATAATCTGGCAGCTGATCGGCTAGTGCTTGTTTCATTGCAGCTTGATCGAGTATGGCTGTCGTGACAACATATGCGGCTAAACATGGTGTACCAGAAACATCTGGCTTTACAGCAACAGCTGCTGCTTTGACCCCTGGCTGTTCATTCAGCCAAAATTCAATCTCACCTGTTTCAATACGATAGCCTCTCAGCTTCACTTGATCATCATTTCGGCCTAAAAACTGAATGAGCCCATTAGGCAGAATGCGGGCAGCATCACCTGTTTTATAAATTTTTTCACCTGGCTGGAAAGGATGATCGACAAACCGCTCTTCGGTCAGTTCTGGGCGATTCAAATACCCTTTTGCAACACCTTTCCCCCCAATATATAATTCACCGATGGTTCCTTCCGGCATAAGATTCATATGTCTGTCAAAAAGAAGAATATCTGTATGCTGTGCAGGTTTTCCGATCGGTACATACACGTCTTGATCAAGGTCCTGGTCATATCGATGAATCATGCAGCCAACCACTGTTTCAGTTGGTCCATATTCATTCACAATTTCTATAGGCTGCGGGAATGACTGCTGAATGGATTTCGCTAAAGATGTTTCCAGCTGTTCTCCGCCTAAAATAAAACATTTCATTTGGCTTTCTGGGAAAGACAGGTGCTTAATAAACTGTAAATGAGATGGTGTCAGTTTCATCACATGTACGCGATTATCTTTTATGATATCTTCGACAAGCAGCTGCCGATTTTCATGGTGATAAATCATGATGGTATTTCCTGAAATGAGCGGTGTGAAAATAGAAGTAACTGTCAGGTCAAATGACAATGATGTGTACAAAGCAAAATGCCTTGTTTCTCCTCGAACATATACTTGTTTCGCCCAATCAATATAGTTGGCTAAACCAAGATGATGAATGAGTACACCTTTAGGTCTTCCTGTCGTTCCTGATGTATAAATGCAGTAGGCTGTTTGGTCTGAGGTGATGGCTTCTGCCAAGTTATCTGATGATCCGGTATATAGATCCGGCTGTGTGATATCAATTTTTTCTCCGTTATAGGCATAGGTGAGTCCTTTAATCGGATGAGTTAGGAGCCATTCTACTCCGCTGTCTTCTAGTAGATACTCTATTCGTTCCTGCGGGTATTCAGGATCAATTGGCACGTAAGCCCCGCCAGCTTTTAAAATAGCTAAGCATGCTATCACCATTTCAATGGAATGCTCTGCTAAAATGCCGACACGCTGCTCCTGTTTGACCCCTTTATTTTGTAAATAGCGTGCGAGCTGATTCACTCTCTTGTTGAGTTGTTCATATGTAACCGTCGTACCGCTAAACTCAACTGCGGCTGCCGTTGGCGTTCGCTCCACTTGCTCTTCAAATAGGTCAATCACCGTTGGTTCATTGATAGACGTTGCCCCGCCATATTGCTGAAAAACTGTTAACTGCTTTTCTATCTCTTCTTCTGATAGCAGCTGTAACTGAGCAGCAGATTTTTGTGGGTGATCACAAGCATCAGACAGGAGATGAAGAAAATGCTGACACCACTTTTCAATTTGTTCAGCGGAAAAGCTGACGGGGTTATACACCAATGAAAAATGCAGCTGTTCATCAAACGCCTGTACACTAAGCGTGAGATCGAATTCCGTCTGTTCTTTCATCTCAAATCTGCGAATACGCATAGGCTGATCGCTTTTCGTGAGCATTCGATCTAGTGGATAGTTTTCAATGACGACGATTGAATCAAATAATGATTGCTCTGCCGTCATTCCTGCATATTTCTTTAATTCGGATAGCGGAGTATGTTCATATTCATTTCTCACTGCGATTTCCCGGCTCACTTCCTGCATCTGTTCAACAATCGGCCGTTCCTGTTCGAATGAGACACGCAGCGGTAATGTGTTAATAAACAAACCTGTCATCTTTTCAATTTGAGGAACATCCGCATTTCTTCCTGATACTGTTGTTCCAAAGACAATATCATCTTGGTTGGCGTACTTAGATAGCAAAACTCCCCACAGCGTATACATGACAGATGCCAATGTCACATCATGTTGATTCGTAAATTTGCTCAGCCTCTCCGCAATGGAAGCATCCACTTGATGTTCATATTGATGAAAAGCACCTGAATCTTCATATGCACCGCCTGACTTTGGAAGTAGTTCTGCATAACTCCAGCCATCGAAAACATTTTTCCAGTAGACAGCTTGTGCTTCTGTCTGTTGAAGATTTTGCTGCTGCCATTTAACAAATGATTGATAGGACGGTCTTTTTTCAAGAAGAGGTTTGTCTTCATTTGATAAGCGCTCATATGCATTCATCCAATCACTTAATACAATCCCAAGACTCCACCCGTCCAATAAAATGTGATGAAAGCTAATGAGAACCCAGCTGACTTCTTCATTTACTTCACATAATGTCAAGCGAAATGGAACTTCCTGTAGATCAAATCGTTCCTCTCGATCCTGTGCTGTTATTTCCTCTTTCAGCAAATGAAAAGGCTCCTCAGCTTGGGTCAAATCACGGTATCGAATGTCAGGCTGATGCTGCTTCAGCACAATTTGTACTGGCCTTGCGAGTTCCTGCCATCTAAACAATGTTCTAAGCATTTCATGCTGTTTGGTGACATGCGTCCATGAATGTGCAAAGAGATCTCGATCAACCGGCCCGTCTATTTGGATCAGCAGTTGTTCAAAATAAGCCGTTCCGTCCGGTTGCATTAAATGATGAAAAAGCAGTCCTTCTTGGATCGTAGTGATACCTAACATATTTTCAATGTTCTGTTTATCCAGCTTCTTCGGCTGTAATGCCATGGGATCATCTCCTTTCTTTCTAAGAATGTTTCACGAAATAATGGCGTAAACCATAGTTAGCAATGACCTGCTGCTGAATTTGCGAAGTCCCTTCAATAATTTCAAGTACCTTCGCTTCACGATATAATCTTGAAGCTGAGTTTTCCCGGCTAAATCCACTCCCACCATGGATTTGGACATTTGTATTTGTAATGTCGACAGCAATTTTGGAGGTAAAATATTTTGCAATGGATGTTTCTGTGATCGCATCAGGATGATTCGCTTCTCGCATTTCTCCAGCCTTTAGGCATAAAGCTCTCGCTGCATGGAGCTGAGTGACTGCATCTCCGATCATTCCTTTGATCATTTGATGCTTGTACAGTTTTTCATTAAACTGAGTTCTTTTACGTGAATACGTAACGAGAGAATCAACGGCTTCTTGTGCAATGGCAAGCCCTGCCCAGGCAACACTGTATCGTCCATGGTCTAAAGCCAGAGACACTACGTGGTTAAAACCGCCCCCAACTGGCCCTAAGACACAGTCTTCGTGTACCTGCACATGATCAAGAGTGATTTCTGCTAAATAAGACGCTCGATTTGCCATCATTCCAGTAATTCTCTCAATCTCTACACCCGTCTGATCTCGATCGACAAGGAATGCCGTGACTTGTTCGCCGTCTCGTGCAATCACAATAAAGAAATCTGCAATCGCTCCGAAGGAAATCCACTTTTTCTTCCCATTTAATACATAGGACTGTCCTTTTTTTTGATAGCTAGTTTCAACATGATTGGCATCTGAGCCAATATTCGGCTCTGACAAAGCAAAGGCACCGATTTTTTCCCCTTTAGCTAATTCAACGAGCCAGCCTTGTTTTTGGTCTTCTGTTCCATAACGAAGGATGGCTTCCCCTACGAGTGAATTCACTGTTAATAATGTCCGTACGTTACAGCAAGCTTTCCCCACTTGTTCCGTGAACTGTCCATATGCAATCGGATCAAGCCCCAATCCTTGATAGGCGGATGGGATACCTGCCGCCAAATAGCCTCTTTTCGCCATATCTCGAATCAGCGACTCCGGCAAATGTTCTGTCTCATCGAATTCATTGGCAAATGGCCGGATATGTTCATTGCAAAATTGTCGTATTTCTTCAATAGCATCGATTGTTTGTTCAGCTGTTTTCATGAAGAGCCGCCCCCTGTTGTTTTTTCTCAATTAAGGCGACAATACGGTTGACCGTACTAAAATTAGCAATGTCGAGGTCTTCATTGTCTAATTGGAAGTGAAAGTCATGTTCAATATAGTTCACTAGTTTCATCGCAAATAGTGAATTGACAAAGCCTTGTTCAAAAATATGATCATCATTTCCAAGCTCCATTTCCTCATCAAATACCACTAGGTTTTGCTCGATATATGCTCTTACTTGTTCGTGTAGGTTCATCATTCAATCTCCTCGCTTTTCGCTTTTTTATTTGGCAGGGTCCTTCTGCTTTATCTCAATGTTGACATCTACGTATTCTGGGAAAGGCTGAATCATGCTTAAATCGTTTTCGAACAAAATATAGCCATCTTCCCCATTCTCGATCTCTTTGAAATTCGCAAACTTATAAGTGATATACATCATGCGGTTTCGATCGGTTTGTTTAAAATCAGCTACAAGCCGTTTTCCTCTCTTTTTCGCCTCTTGCAAAATCGTTGTCAGTAAAATGGTCCCGACTCCACGTGACATAACACGGCAAGACATAAGCAGTAGTTTGACATGCCATGTATCACCTGTTTCTTCTATTAAAGAGAGTCCTATTTTTCCATATGAACCGAATTTATCTTCAAGTTCACAGACGAGAAGCAAGTGATTGTCTGATTGACGGAAATAATCAAGCTCTGCGTAATCGTAGGTTTTCCCGCTTGCATTTAATTGATTGGTTCGAACGGTAAGTTCTTCGGCTCGCTGGAGATCTTGTTCTCCTGCTTCTGATATAACGAATTTCATATTTAAAGAGGCCAAAAATTTTTCAGGCGGCCCTTCATATTTCTCTTCTTCCTGCTGCCTTTGATCTGCTTCCATGTACATTTCTCTGCGCCGTTTTGCATCCTCTGTGATAAAAGCTGGTCGCAGTCGATCATCTGTGAGCAATGTCATATAATCGACCGCATCCCAGCAAGTAATCTCTGGATGAACTGCCTTCACTTCTTCTCGTTCAAATGGCTGATCATCGATAAAGAGAATGGTATCTTTATGAATATTTAAACGCTCGCTGATTCTCTCTAATGAACTAGATTTGGCATTCCAATGAATCTCTGGATAGAGAAAGAAATGTTCGATCCCAAAGGCGGAGAGCTTTTCCCTCACAGCAGCTTCATCATTCCGGCTTGCAATGGATAAAAGGATACCGCGCTCATCTAGCTCTGTTAGCACTTCCTTCATCGATGGCTTTAACGTCACTTCATCTGATTCAAGTAAAATTCCATCCCATAATGTATGATCTAAATCCCAGACAACACACTTGATTTGTTTAGCCATTTGTTTTTCTCCTCTCACATGTCATATTGGAAAAAGCCTTTACCTGATTTTTTGCCATACTCACCAGCATCGACCATTTTGACAAGCAGAGGACATGGGCGGAACTTCGGATCTTTGTAGCTCTCGTATAAAACAAGCAATGAATTCAAAATCGTATCAAGCCCAATTAAGTCTCCTGTCGCAAGCGGCCCCATTTTATGGCCGAAGCCCCCGCGGAAAATTTTATCGACATCTGCTGGTGTCGCGACTTGATCTTGCACCGCCCAAATCGCTTCATTGATTGTCAGCATGAGCACACGGTTGGAAACAAACCCTGGAAGATCATGCACCACAACAGGTGTTTTATCAAAGGATTTCAAGAAACCTTTTGCCGTTTCAACTGTTTCATCAGAAGTTGCTTTTCCTCTAATCACCTCAACTAACGCTTTAAGAGGAACAGGGTTCATAAAATGTGCACCAATAACTTTTTCAGGATGATGCATAAGGGACCCTACCTTTGTAATGGAAATGCAGCTCGTGTTTACAAAATAGATGGTTTCTTTCGAACAAATATCTCGCAGCTCTTCATAAATGGGTTTTTTTATCTCCCAATCTTCCGTCACATTTTCAATGACGATATGTGCGTCATGTAAGCCTTCAAATGAAGTCGATAGCTGAATTTGAGACAATACGTCTTCTAAGGACAATGAGATTTTCTTTTTTCTCACAAATTGCACCAATTGATAGGTTTTCTTGATCTTTTCTAGTGCTTCGTTTAGTTTTTCTTCTGTGACATCAACCAATGTGACTTGATAGCCATTTGCTGAAAGGTCTAATGCCATATCAGCCCCCATCACACCTGCCCCAATCACGCCTACGTGTTTCGTGTTCATTTCTCCAACACTCCAATTCGCTTTAAAATGACATTGATTTTTTCTACGACTTCATTTGTTAATGAATGAATAAAAAAGTGATCTCCATCGAATTCAAAAAACGCACAATCTTTGCTTGTATATTGATCCCAATCGTCTAAATCAAACAGCACAGAAGGCAGATCACGAGTACCATAAAAAATAGAAATTGGGCATGCAGCTGGAACGACTTCATCACACTGATAAGTCTCCAAAAGCTGAAAATCTGCTCTTAAAATCTGCAGAAAGAAATCAAGCACTGCATGGTTATCGGCAAGTTCCTCAGGAACGCCCCCCATCGCAATAATCGCCTCTTTTAATTTGGCATCTGACAGCTGATGATAGACTTTCTTCTCTGGAATATGTGGTGGAAAGCGTCCAGAATAAAAGACATGGCAAGGCTCTTTGTTTAATCTTGTTTTCATTCTTTTTTGTAATTCGTATGCAAGTACAGCTCCCATGCTATGACCGAAAATGGCATAGGGTTCTCCTTCTTTTAAGGAAGAGGACGCCTGTAGATAAAGATCATCTGCGACCTGCTGTAAATTTGTCAGCACAGGCTCTGTCATTCTTGTCCCGTGCCCAGGGAGTTCAAGGGCATGAATTTCTATAGACCGGTCTATATATGATTTCCACTTACTGAATACGGTACTTGCTCCACCTGCGTACGGTAAGCAAAATAACTTCACGACACGCCACACTCCCTTTTGCATTTGATTTTCAACATTACCAGCCATTTTTTTTCATCTTGGATGATTTGTTGTAAGGAAGCTTTAATGTTGGCTTGGTACCGACTAGACATTTCCCCTGAAAAAAAGAGTTTTGCTGCCTGGTGCCTCGCTTTCTCCCATTCTGCTAAAATACTTTCCATCCATTGAAACAGCTCAGGTAGATCGCCTTTTATGAGTCTCAGTCGATACATCTCTACTTTCTTCGTATTGATGATCTGATTGAAAGATGCTACGAGCTTCTCGATATCATCCCATTGAGGAAACTGTTCATAAAATGTTTCAAGAGCTGTAATTCCTTTTTCGATTGCGTCAATCTGACCATGCATATTTCTCAGGAAATAAGCCGTTTTTTGATCAAATAATTCAGTCGAGACCTTGACCGGATCAAAGTGGAAGGCCGCATAGGAATGGAATTGATCATTCGGCTGAAAATGATCATGAAAGGTATCATACCCTTTCTGCACATCTCCATATGACAGCACTTGATGCTCATACGACAAATTATCTAAATGACGATTCTCTAATACCTGAAAGGTTTGCTGATTTTCATGAAAACCCGTGATTAAAATCGAATGACGGCTATGTGTTGTCAAATACTCTTTTCTACCTCGCTGAACGAAAGGGTCTACCCATACAATCACCGGGCGGTCACGCCTCACATCTTGTTTGACCTTTTCAATGAGATTGGTACAATGCGTCATTTTTTCAACTTGAATGCCCTGTAAATTCATTATCTTTTCTGGATCGTGTGCCGACATCCAGTCAATCTGCAGCAAACCGTCTTCTGTAAGTCGATATGCAAATTGATCATTTAATAAATATGTAGCGACTTCTTGACCATGCAGCTTCACAATTGGAAAAAAGCAATTGAAGAAACAGCTGCGATAAAACAAATCATTATAAGGATGAATGCCTGTAATCTGTTTGACGGTCATCTTCTTGTCCTCTCTTTCCAGCAGTAGATGTCACCATAAATCCTTTGATGAAACCAATCGTACAAAACCAAATGAAAAACAAATAATAAGAAATCGCTAATTCAATGAGAGAGAAAGGTCCCCATACAAAAGTCATTTTCCAAGGCAGTCCCTTAAAGGCTAGTTGCGAAAGAATCATTGGCAGAAGCAATATCCCAATTAGGAGCAGTACCCAGCCGATACTTTTCAGCCATACGCCAAGTGAAATGTGCCTGCGAACCAGAACGCCATTTCTTACACGTTTCCTCCATTTGATAAAACGAACGACTGACACTATTTGCAGCAAAATAAAAAGACATGTGGCTGCCACACTCAATTGATCAATGAGCTGAAATGGATCCATGGATGACTCTGTTTCTTCATTTGTACCCGTCATCGTTTTGGCAATAAGACGTGCCGTTTTCTCTGTGTAGCTGCTATTCATGTTTGCTAACACTCCGATAGCAACGTCTTCTTTTGGCTGGATCAGAAAAAATGATGAATAATTCGGATTAGATCCAGCATGAAATAGTGATTCCACCTGCCCATGTGTTTTTTCTATATACCAGCCGGCATTGTAATAGACATGCTCCCCTTCTTCTGGGACTTTCACAGTTAACTGATCAGGATTTTTTACAAAACGAGACCAAGTTGAATCGGTCAATTGATATTGCAGCCAAGTCCCCACATCCTGATTATTCATCACAATATAGCCTGCAGGGGTGTTGCCACGATATTCTGGTGCTTCATAAGCATGTGGAGCAAGGAAATGCAGTTTAAATCCTTCTGAAACAACACCAGATTTCATGCGTTTTAGCCCAGCTTCTGTTTGGTTAAGATGATGCGTTTTAAACAGTCCTTTCATATATGCCTCATATGACGTTCCTGTCACATTTTCAATGATGAGACCAAGAACATCATAGTTGATGGTGGCATATTCAAAGGAGCTGCCAGGCTTGTGATGGAGCTCAATTGATTTCAGTTGTTGGACTGTTTTCTTTAGCGCATCTTTTGCTTGATCTGGCTGGATAAGCGCAATGGATTGAAAGGGGATGCCGCTTGTGTGATGCATTAATTGCTCCACCGTCAAACGCTGAGACTTTCCATGGTATGTTGGAAAAAAGCCTGGAATATAGCTGCTCACCGGTTCTTTCAAATGAAGTTTCCCTTGCTTTTCTAACTCCACAATAGCAAGAGCGGTAAACGCCTTTGATGTAGAACCAATTTCAAAGAAAGTACTGGCTGTCACTTTCTTCATTTTCTTTTGATCCGCATAGCCAAACCCTTTTTGGTACACCACTTCGTCTTTTTTCACAACCACAACGGACATGCCGGGAATGCGCCCAAGCACCATCTGTTCCTCTATCACTTGATCAATGGCTTTAGATGAAATCACTGCTTTTGCATGTGTCCCCCCAGCAAAGCCGCTTATCCATAAGACAGCTAACAAAAATGAAATGTAGATAACATGCTGATTTTTCCTCATGTAAATAATGAATCCATTTCTTCAAGAGACATATCAACTGTTTCAAAATCAGACGGTGTAAATTCGATCCCTTCTTGTTCTAAGCAATGCTGTACCATACGCTCAATTTGCTGTTCTATCTCTTGCAATAGCTGCATCATATCTGTTTCACACAGCTGTTTTTCGCTGAAAGAAAGATGGAAAATCAGCTGTCCGCCCTTGATGGTAGCGACCATATCGATGACGGTTGTTAACGGATTATCCAATGACGAATCAATCCCCGATGTAAAGTAAGACATCTCATAATCAGATGATTGTTTAAGCACCTGATCGATTTCACCTAAATAATTAAACCGTAATTGCGGCGCTGAATGATCAGGAAGCTGCCTATTGATGTATGACAACAGCCCATATTCTGCACCTTTATTCGGCACCTCACGTATCGTTTCTTTGACAGCCCGTATGTGATCTGAGAGAGATTCAGAAACATGAACATTCACAGGATACATGGTAGTGAACCAGCCGCACGTTCTAGATACATCAATATTTTCCTCCACAGCATCTCTGCCATGACCTTCTAATTCCAGAGAAATCCGTTTTTGATTCGTTTGCTGATAACAGGCTTGCGTTAAGGCTGAAATTAACAGTTCGTGAGGCTGCGTTTGGTACGCTTTATTCGCTTGATTGGTCAATTGATCCGTGAGCTCCACAGATAAAGCCTTCGTTAATTTGACTTCGTCTTTGACATATCCCTCATTAGAAGAAACTTGATACAGAGGCTGAATACCCTGAACCACATTTTTCCAATAGTTGAACGCCTCTTTTACATCTTCTGATACTGCATACTCGTTAACCCGCTCTGTAAATGTTTGATATGAATGAGTTTTTGGCGGAAGCACTTCTGCTGAACCCTTCTCTGCATGAAATAATTGAATCAAATCCTCCACAAGAATTTGCCAAGACATACCATCAACTAAAAGATGATGGGCGGTAAAAATGAGATGTGATTGAGAAGCAGTTTGACAAAGCGCTGCCTGAATCAATGGTCCTTGATAAAGATGAGTCCTTTGCTTGATCTGACATCCTACTTCTTGCAGCGCTTCTTCCACATTCTCTTCTGACAATGCCGTAAAATCGTGTATCGTCAGCGGGATATTTTGAATGTTTTCATCATAATAGAGTGTGTTTGTCGCCTCATGTACTTTTAACCTTAATCCGTCGTGATGAATGACCAGCTCTTTTAAAGCACTCTGCACGATTCTTTCATCCATCTTTTTCTTTGAATGAACAATGATAGATTGATGCCAGAAATGTTTATCTTTTAACCGCTGGGACCAAAACCATTCGATGATTGGGATCGATTTCACATCGCCCACAGCCTGTTCTTGTGAGATATGTAAGACTGGTTCCTGCTGAACGACTTGTGCCATTTCTCTAAAAATGGGATAAGTAAATAGATCTTTGGTTTTTAAATAGAGTCCTTTGTCTTTTAACTTCGCAATAAATTGAATCGCCTTTATGGAATCGCCGCCAAGCTGATAAAAATGATCAGCCGGTTCAACCTTTTCATGCCCTAAGATGGCTTTTGCTGTGTCTACTATGATCCCTTCAATGTCCGCTGTTTCCTTCGACCATTCAACAGCTGTTTCCACTTGAGACAACAATGGATCAGGCAGTGCTGCCCGATTGATTTTTCCATTTTGGGTAAGCGGGAGTTCTTTTAATACAACAAAATAGGCAGGTACCATATAAGCTGGCAGCTGATCTGATAATTTCTTCCTTAGTAAAAAGGAGGTTAGCTCTTCATCTTTCAATTCAATATAAGCAGCCAGCTGTTTTTCTCCAGATTCATCAGTTAGATCAATGACAGCTGCTTTATCCACTTCATCGATTGCCATAAGCGCAAGTTCGATTTCACCCAGCTCTATCCGGTAGCCCCGAAGCTTGATTTGATGGTCAATCCGGCCAATGTATTCAATCTTTCCATCACTTGCACGTTTCGCAATGTCACCGGTTCGGTACATGCGGCGATGACCTACGAATGGATTGGGCAGAAAGCGTGATTTCTGCAAATCAGGTCTTTGCCAGTATCCTCTTCCAACACCCGCGCCTGAAATATATATTTCTCCTATCGTCCCTGGCAACACCACTTGCTGATTTTCATCTAAAAGGTAAATCTCTGTATTCGGCATCGGCACTCCAATTGACACCGATGTGCCGCCATCATCTTGATGGAACTGATGGATCATACAGCCAACGGTTGCTTCAGTTGGTCCATATTCATTAAAGATGGATATCCTTCCATCACTTGCCTCAGTAATTCTTTTAGCCAAAGAAGTCGATAATTGTTCTCCTCCTACTATCATCCGTTTAACCACTGACTGAGACAGTGCAGCATCTGTTAACAGTGCCATATGAGCTGGTGTCAGCTTGATCACCTTTGCTTTTTGATCAAACAAAATATGTTCTAATAAAAAGCCTGGCTGATCCTCTTGACGATAGATGACTACTGTACTGCCAATAACCAATGGCGTATAAATGGAGGTAATGGTTAGATCAAATGCAATGGACGAATACAGAGCAAAATGGTCATCTTCTGAATCTGTATAGTTTGTTTTGGCAGACATGATATAGTTCACTAAGCTTTGATGCTCAATCATCACTCCCTTTGGCTGTCCTGTAGAACCAGACGTATAAATCATGTATGCGACGTCTTCATCATCTCCAATGAATGAATGTTCCGCATCATACGGATCCAACTGATCCCACACGTTGTAGATATTGTACGTATCACCATTAAAATGGTATGCAGATGCATGATCTGTAAAAAACAGCTTTGCCTGACTGTCATCCAAAATAAACTGAATGCGTTCCTGCGGATACTCAGGATCAATCGGTACATATGCACCTCCAGCCTTTAAAATCCCCAGCAATAGTACAATCAGTTCTGGTGAATGATTCATACATATTGCAACAAAGTCATGTCTCTGTAAGCCATGTGTTTGCAGGAAATGCGCCATTTGGTTGGTTTTTCTCTCAAGTTCACCGTATGTCATGATATGAGAGCCGTCCTGAATCGCGATTCGATCAGGAGAAGTCTTTGACATGTCTGTGATTAATTCATGAATTTTTTGCTTTTGTGGGAATAGCACGCCTGTGTCGTTCCATTGATATAGCTCTCGATGTTCCTCTTCCTCTGTCATAAGCAGTACGTCTTTTAAGAGCTGCTTAGGCTGGGTAAGTATGTTCTCGACAAAGAGAAGCATCCTTTCATGTAGAAAGTTGATGTCTTCATTGCTGTAATCTGAGATTTTGTAGTCATATTGCAGCTCGATTTGCCCTTTTTCATCCCATTCTTTCACAGCTACTTGCAAGCCATATGGCTGGAATCCATTGTAAAGCTCCATGTATTCCACTTTGTATCCTTCCATCTCCTGCACCATATTTGTGCTGTAGGAGTTGATATAGATTTGAAAAAGCTGATCATATCCTGCCTTTGCAAGCTCTAAATCCTTGACGAGTGCATCATAGGGATAACGCTGATGCAGGAAGTAAGTCTTATAGCTTTTTTGAACATCTGACAAACTTTCTAATAGAGATAAATGAGGGTTCATCTTCATTCGATATGGCATTGTGCTAACGGTCATACCGGACGTGGCTTTTTCCTTTTGCCCGGAACGATTGAGAACTGGCGTCCCAATAATAAAATCTTTTTGCTGGTATCTTTTATGCAAGTAAACGAAGAGTCCTAAAGTAAATAAAGAGTTGATTGAACAATGATGGGTATCTATAAATTCATAGATTCGTTCTGAGAGTTGTCGATCAAGGTAATGGCTCTGCCGATGGCCTTTGATTTGGTCAGTTCCCTGTACCAAATAACTGTCAGACACATCAGATAATGTTTCTTTCCAAAATTGCTGATCTTTTTTAAATCTTGGGGAGTTCATATATTTTGATTCTTTATCAATAAAAACAGAATGATTGTCTGCTTCTTGTTCGATAGAGGAGCTTTGTGTAAGAGCAGTGTAAAGCTGGCTAATTTTATCGATGATTACTTTCATCGACCATCCATCTGCTACTGTATGATGGCATTTGATGAAATAACCGGATTGTTGTTCACCGACTTTTAATACAGCAAATTCGGCGAGAGAGGTTTCTAGTAATTGAAATGGTGTTTTGAAGGCTTTTTCAGCCCATTCCAGCATGTCTTTATGTGTGGAAAACTCATAGGCAGGAATATGATGATCGGCGTTTGGATCAACGTATTGAAGCATCTCATCATCTTTCTCTACTAGCTTGAGACGAAGAGATTCTGTCGTCATAATACATGTTGCAATGGCCTGCTTCAGTTTATCGAGCTGCAACGGCCCATTGACGAAAATAATACCGCCAATATGATTAATTGGTGTTTCTGGATAAAATGTTTCCATGTTCATCACGCGCCGCTGCGGATGTGTTAATGGCCAATATACTAAACTACTAGTCAATTACGCCACCTCTACTTTTCATATAGTTAACATTTCTACGAACTTATTAAATCACATAATGGTATTTTTGTAAATAATTGAGATAAACTGTCTAAATTTGTTCATTTTTTAATCTAGACGCTAGGAAAGCCGACACAGTAAACAGGACAACGTTGATAAAAAAGACGACTCTTGCCCCAAAGAGATCGGTCATGGTGCTCATAACGAGGATGGACATTCCATATATAAAAGTCGATAGTGTATGTTGGGCTGATAGTATTTTAGGCAATTCAATTTGACTCAGTGTATCTTGTACATAGGTACGAATAGAAATACTGCGAAGCTGAAAAGCCGGCCCTAATAAAAAGACAAACAATAAACTCATCCATGCTGAATGATTCAACCCTAAGCACAGGGTTAGCAGAGCTACGATCACCGAGCTGTAAAAAATGTGATCAAACAAACGCTGTTCCACATGCTTTGCGAACCGCAGCACGAGCAGACCGCCTAGAATGGTTCCGCCAAAATAGCTTGCGTTAATAAAGCCCCACCATGTTTCAGGCTGGTGTAAGACTTCAGTGACATACACAAGAATAATAGCACCAGTCCAGATACTTCTGCCGCTCATGGACAGCATTTCTAAAATCGTTAATGTTCGAATGGTTGGCTTTTCATACATGATCTTCCAGCCAGAAAAGATTCGTGTACCAAATGATTCAGACTGTTGCTCTTGTTTAGCTATAGCCCCAGTATCAATGATAAAAAGCATAGATATGAGCGACAAACTATATAAAACAAGTGTCGTAATGAGGAGAAACTGCGGTCCAAGAATGCCAATAAACAGCCCTCCTAAAAGCCATCCTAGTAAAAGGACAATTTGGTCAGAAGTTAAGATATAGCTATTGGCTTTTAGTAAAAAGTTCTTTTCTACTAAACGCGGGATCATCGAATTTCGAACAGGAATGGTTCCCCCATCTATCAAAGAAAGGAAAAATACAATGATAAAAAAGAGAGGAATAGTAAATGTTGATAGTTGTAAAATATAAATGAAAATCAAGCAACCGAAGAAAGCAATTTGACACATTTGCAAATAGATAATGAGTCTTTTCAGCTTAAATTGATACATAAAGAAAGGAATGAGTACCGCTCCAAGTGCTTGTCCAACAAACTGGGAGACAGCCACCATTGAAGCAATTAGTGTAGAATTTGTTAATTGGTATGTCAGGATGGTCAGAACGAGGACATATAGTGAATCCCCGAAATTAGCTAGGGATTGTCCCCCTAATAAAAAGTAAAATGATTTGTTTTTCATATTTATCTCCATTTTCTCTTCATTATCACCCATAATAATACATTATTTTCTACACTTCTACTTTTTATAACAATATTTTCATAATTTGATACATTTTTACTAATTTAAAAAACCGCCAAAAGGCGGTTTTTATTTAGTCATATATATGAACAGTCGGTTCTTTGTCTTCAGCATTTTTCGTAATCAAGGCTTCTTGTTGATCAGAAGATGTAATGTTGATTTCGATATTGGTACTCTTGTAGTAATCCATGACTTCACCGGTTAAATATTGTGTGAAGGCTACGACTTCCGTTTTTCCATAGAACTGCATTGGAATTTCAATTTTCATTTTTTGCAGGTTGCCGTTTTTGTAAAAGCCTTTTCCTACAACACCAGTGTAATTCGGGAAGTAGTCTTCGACCTTTGTCTTGAAGCGGTCAAATCGCTCTGAATCATCTTTGTAGCTGCTTTTCGCATTATCTGAAGGGAAGAATACATTCTCCTCATCGATCGTATCCCAATTTCCGATATCAGCGGAGCCTGCTTTTACATCCGTTTTGGCGATAAAGTTACCTGGAACGATAGATGATTTTGGTGCTTGCTTATAAAGGGCAATCATGACAGGCACTTTTTGCAGTCCGTCCATTTGACGAATGCGCTTGATCACTTGTTCAGCGATTTTTTCACCCTCTGCCAAAAGTTTCTTTGAATTTTTCGATGAATCGATGGTCACCTCTTGCTGAGGGTCACCGATCTTTTCACGGTAATAATAAACAGAGTTCAGTGCAAGACCAATGACAACTCCGCCAAGCTGTAAGCTGTTTTTGTCTTTTCTAATTAAGTAATTATGCTCTAGCATCGAAGCTAAGTAGATGGGACTATTTTCATTTTTAGACTTTGTTGAACCTGAGTTTGGAAGAGCAGGATTTAAGCCTAGATTCTTAAAGTCTTTATCATCTTTTTCTGCCTTTTTCAGATCACTGCCTGTTTTTTTGCGTGCCAGCCAGCTGAGAACGGTGTCCTCATCTAAATGCTGTCCTTCTTGGAAAAGATAGTCGTTTGTATTAAATGACTCTGTTGCGAGGCGCATGAGTCCTGTTTCAAATTCATCAATGTCCAAGCGTGTGTTGAGACGCTCCGCTGTTAAACCTCTCGCAGCTCCTTGTTTAAACGGCAGCACCATTTTGTAATAGGAGTCTGAGATATTGTACATCGGGATGATGGCTGTTTCCTTTGTTTCCTTCGTTTCATCCGTTTTTTGTGTGACCTCTTCCTCTTCCTTTCCCCCAAAAGGTGCACACGCTGACAATACCAGTGTGAGCATTGTCAGCAGCAATAACAACTTTTTCAATAGAAAACACTCCTCTTATTTCTTTAGCTCCTCGAGCATTTTAGCTTCGTCCCAAATTTCAATATTGAGTTCTTCTGCCTTTGTCAGCTTACTTCCCGCTGCTTCTCCGGCAATGACTAGATCTGTTTTTTTACTCACACTGCCTGCCAGCTTGCCGCCTAACGCTTCGATCGCTGCTTTTGCATCGTTTCGCGCCATTTCTTCTAACTTTCCTGTCAGCACAATGGTTTTTCCTGCAAAGTAGGAATCACTTTCTTCTGCTTTTACCGGCTTTGGCCCTGTATAGGTCATATTGACTCCAAGCTCTTTTAGTTCGTTCAGCAGATCGAGTATTTCTTCTTTCTCAAAGTACGTGACGACGGCATCAGCCATTTTTTCACCAATTTCGTCGACTTCAAGTAATTGTTCTTTCGTTGCTTGCTTTAATTGATCAATGTTTTCGAAATGCATCGCCAAGGTCTTTGCCGCTTTTGATCCAATAAATCGAATGCCGAGTCCAAATAGTAAACGCTCAAGAGAGTTTTCTTTCGACTGCTCAATCGAACGCAGTAAATTGTCGACAGATTTTTCGCCCATTCGTTCAAGCTGAATGAGCTCTTCTTTCGTTAAACGGTAAAGGTCGGACACACGAGAGACTAGCTGTTCCTTGAAGAGCTGTGTAATGACCCGCTCGCCAAGCCCATCAATATTCATTGCATTACGGGAAACGAAGTGAATGAGTCCCTCACGTATTTGGGCAGGACATTCTGGATTGATGCATCGCAAGGCCACTTCGCCTTCGATTCGCACCAGCTCACTATGACACTCTGGACATTCAGTTGGCATGTGAAACGGCTTTTCTTCGCCTGTACGCTGATCGACAAGGACACCTGCGACTTCAGGAATAATATCGCCGGCTTTTTTCACAATCACTTGATCAAACAAGCGAATATCCTTTTCTTTGATCAAATCTTCATTATGAAGAGATGCACGCTGCACTGTCGTCCCTGCTACTTTGACAGGCTCAAGAATCGCTGTTGGTGTAATCACGCCTGTTCGCCCAACGCTTAGTTCAATATCAAGCAGCTTCGTTACGACCTCTTCAGCCGGAAACTTGTACGCAACCGCCCAGCGCGGGCTTTTTGCTGTAAAGCCGAGTTCTTCCTGCTGAGCCAGTGAATCGACTTTAATGACAATTCCATCGATTTCATATGAAAAATCGGCACGCTTTACTTTTAATGTTTCAATAAGGTCGATGACTTCTTCGATCGTTTGGCACATCCGTCTTTCTTTGTTTGTTTTAAAGCCAAGTTCGTCGAGAAGATCAAGTCCTGCGCTTTGCGTTTCAACACCAATTTCATCAAGCTCCGCTATACTGTAGACGAATATATCAAGGTTTCGTTTCGCTGCAATTTTCGTATCAAGCTGACGAAGTGAACCTGCAGCCGCATTACGCGGGTTTGCAAACGGCTCTTCTTCGTTTTGTATTCTTTTTTCATTTAATGCTTCAAAAGAAGGTTTTGGCATAAATGCCTCGCCTCTCACTTCAATCGACAGAGGGCGTTTGATTTTAAGCGGGATGGAACGAATCGTTTTGAGGTTTTCAGTAATATCCTCCCCCGTTGTTCCATCTCCGCGTGTCGCTCCTCGGACAAACACGCCATTTTCATAACGGAGAGAAACAGCGAGTCCATCAATTTTCAGCTCGACATTGTATGCGATATCGTCACCGACTGCTTGACGAACCCGGCGGTCAAAATCAAGAAGGTCCTGTTCATTAAACGCATTCCCAAGGCTGAGCATCGGTGTGCCGTGACGCACTTTTTGGAAAGCGTCTAAAACAGCGCCGCCTACTCTTTGTGAAGGAGAATCCGCTGCTTTTAAGTCAGGGTGTTCTTCCTCCAGATAGATCAGCTCACGCATCCGCGCATCATATTCAGCGTCAGGAACACTTGGACGATCAAGTGTATGATATTCGTAGTTGTATTGATTCAAAATCTGGTGCAGTTCCTCGATCCGGCGTTTCGCTGCTTCTTTATCCATCTGCTTCTTCCTTTCAATTCATCCGTTTTGTCCTATCAGTTTATTGCTTCTCGATTGGTGCAAATGCTGCGAGAAGACGCTTAATGCCTGTAGGGCTTGGGAACGCAATGTCAAGCTCTGTGCTGTCTCCGCTGCCTTTCACACTGACAACCGTACCAACGCCCCATTTTTTATGGGCCGCTTTATCGCCCACAGCCCAGCCAATACTGCCGCCGCCTGTGTTTTGAATCGTTTGTGTTTGCGGACGTGAGACAGGTCCCCGTCTTTGCGGTCTTTCTCTTGTTTGGCCAAACGGTGTTTTTGTTTCTTTTTTCTCATTTAGGTTGTCCAATAAATCGGCTGGTATTTCTCGAATGAATCTAGATTCAAGGTTCATGTTTGTCCGGCCGAAAAGTGTTCTCATTTTCGCACTTGATAAATAAAGCTCTTCTTCAGCCCGTGTGATGCCAACATAAGCGAGGCGGCGCTCTTCTTCCATCTCTGCATCTTCCATTAATGAACGGCTGTGCGGGAAGACACCTTCCTCCATTCCCATTAAGAAAACAACAGGGAATTCTAGACCTTTTGCGGCGTGAAGTGTCATTAAGATGACGGCATCCTGATCTTCTTCTTCATTCTCATCCAGCTTATCAATGTCTGCGACGAGGGCGAGATCTGTCAGGAAGGTCACAAGTGACTTGTCTTCATTTTGTTCTTCAAAGTTCTTAGTGACGGATAGAAACTCGTCAATATTTTCTAAGCGGCTTTGTGCTTCAATCGTTTTTTCGAGCTTCAGCGCTTCACGATAGCCTGTTTTCTCTAGAATTTCTTCTGTTAATTCAGTGACAGATAAATAGTCCTGCATGTTCGTCATTTGATCAATGAGCTGTTTGAACTCATCAAGCGCATTGGCTGCCCGTGCACTCAGTCCAATGAAATCCACCTGACCAAGTGCTTCAAACATAGACAGGTCATTCATCTCCGCATATGCTGCAATTTTATCAACAGATGTCGCACCGATTCCGCGCTTTGGTACGTTGACAATTCGCGCAAAACTAATATCGTCATCTGGGTTTGCCACTAGGCGTAAGTATGCCAAAATGTCCTTGATCTCTTTTCTGTCATAGAACTTCGTGCCGCCGACAATGTTGTATTGAATGTTGGCTTTCATTAACGTTTCCTCTATGACACGAGACTGGGCATTTGTCCGGTAAAGGATCGCAAAATCGGATAATTTGCGCTTTCCGCTCTGATGAAGCTGACGAATCTTTCCTGCGACAAATTGACCCTCACCAAATTCATTATCTGCACGGTAATAGGCGATCTTCGCTCCTTCATCATTTTCTGTCCAAAGATTTTTCGGCTTCCGGTTTGCATTGTTTTGAATGACCGTATTTGCGGCATGCAAAATGCGTTTCGTCGATCTGTAATTTTGCTCAAGCAGAATCACTTCACTGGATGGATAATCTTTTTCAAAGGAGAGAATGTTTGTAATATCCGCTCCGCGCCAGCGATAAATAGACTGATCCGAGTCACCGACAACACATATATTTTGAAAGCGCTGCGCGAGCAGTTTCACAAGCATGTACTGTGCTCTGTTCGTATCCTGATACTCATCCACATGAATGTATTGGAATTTCCGCTGATAGTGCTCTAATACTTCAGGAATGCGCTCAAACAGACGAATTGTCATCATAATTAAATCATCAAAGTCGAGTGATTGGTTTTTGAGTAAACGCTTTTGATAATCTGTATAGACATCGCTGACCACTTGATCATAGAAATCACCAGCTGTTTTGGCGTATTCCTCTGCGTCAATGAGTTCGTTTTTTGCACTGCTGATTGATCCTAAAATACTGCGCGGGTCGAACTTTTTAGGATCGATATTCCGTTCTTTTAAAATGTTTTTGATGACTGAAAGCTGGTCAGATGTGTCTAAAATAGAGAAGTTGCGATTCACACCAATGCGGTCAATATCACGTCTTAAAATGCGGACACACATGCTGTGGAACGTAGAGATCCAGATGTCATCAGCGCCAGGCCCTAAAATAGCTTGGACACGTTCACGCATTTCACGTGCTGCTTTATTTGTAAATGTAATCGCTAAAATGTTCCACGGAGCCACATGCTTTTCTGCCATTAAGTAGGCAATTCGATGTGTGAGCACCCGTGTCTTCCCGCTTCCTGCTCCTGCCATCAACAATAAAGGACCGTCTGTTGCTTTGACTGCTTCTTTCTGTGCGTCATTCAGCCCTTCTAATAGATGATTCGATATTTCATTCATTCCATTCACCGCCAATTCGAACTTATGTTCTATTTTAACCCGTTTCGTCTTATTTGACTATGATGACTTTTTGACTGCATCCACTGTCTTTAATGCTTCTTTGAAATTGTCATAAATGACGTTTCCTACAACCACGACGTCTGCATGCTGGGAGAAGTCTTTTGCCTGCTTAGCGTTCTTAATGCCGCCGCCATAAAAAAGAACTGTTTCATCAAGCACTGCTTTTGTTTCTTTGACAAGCTCTATGTCTCCAAGCGTTCCGCTGTATTCCAGATAAAAAATGGGCAGCTTCATCAAATGCTCTGCCACTCTTGCATATGCCCTGACGTCATCGATATCCAGCGCTGTATTTGCCTCTGTGAGCTTGGCCGCTTTACAATCTTCATTTAAGATGACATAACCTTCAGGCACAACCTCTTCCATTGACATCAAATCACCGAATTCCTTCATCGCGTCCTTATGGAGCCCAACAATCCAGTCAGGGTGAGAGCTGTTTAAGACGGTTGGGATGAAATACAGATCAAAGCCAGGCACAATCATCTCATGTGTGGAGATTTCGAGCACACATGGCACTAGAAACCGGCGGACCTTTGACATCAATTGAAGCACGTTGTCCTCTGTCACATGATCACTTCCGCCAATCAATATGGCATCCGTCCCAGATTCGCAAATCGCTTCTAGCTGTTCATCAGAAATTTCTTTATTTGGATCGAGTTTAAAGACATGCTTCCACTCGGTAACATCATACATGAAAAACGTTCCTCCATTCGTTTCATTCCATTTAAATATTATAACAAAATCAGTGTCTGCAAAAAATGGGTAACCTCCTTTCGCTAAAAGTTTCATTCTTTTGAAAATGGGTGATCGTGACTTTACATAAAATTGCTGGAGAATAGATAAAAAATCCACTAGAAGAGGAGCTGAAAGAGGTTGATATTTTGGCACTTTGTCACATGCTATTATACAATAAAGGAATATTTTACTATAGATTTAAAAACCATCTATTGAGCAGAGGTGATTCAGTTGAAAAGAACGATCACATATGAACAAAATATAGACATCGGATACATCTATATCACCCCGCAAGCGGAGCATATGAAAATCAAAGAAACCATTGAATTAGATGTCAATGAATGTGTCAATGTAGATATCGATCAAGAGGGCCGAGTGGCTGGCTTGGAGTTATTTGCACAAGAATCCGAAGTGCTGCGGAACGTACCGGTTTATGAGGATGAGCTTTCTTTACGTTTGACGGATCAGGAAATTCTCTCAACCTATCAACTGTCAGGCGTTGAATTCCAATTCTCAACACCTGATCACAATGAGCTGATCGGTTTTACTATTGTCGATCCTCTTCGCTATAACATCACAATAAAAAAACCGTTTTGATCTTTCAAAACGGTTTTTTCAAACTATTGTCTCACTTCATTAAAATAATGGACGGATGTCATGGCCCCTTCGTCGACCATTTTGTTGTCTTGGATATCTAATGGATCTGGGTGGCCGGCTTTTTCAGGAATCTTTTCATCTGACCGGAACATGCTTGCCCATTTTTTCAGATGCTGTTTATTTTTTACCGCTAATAACACAGCTCCTCCAACCCCTAATCCTGCAAGTACATACGCATTTGGACGCTTATTCATGTATGTTCCCTCCCCTTATGATCTTATTTGTAAGTTACCCCGCCTTTTCATTTCTAAACGTCATAATATGCTGGTGTGGTTTCTCTTTCATTAAAAAGTGGAATAACAACAGCAATGAAAGAGAAAAGAGGGGATCTTCGTGACAACAACTTTAATTGTCATCGGCGCATTGCTAGTCATTTGTTTGATCATTCCAATCATTCTATTGATCTGGATTTGGATGAGGGATGAAAAACAAGAGGAACATTCAGTTCTGCGAAATTATCCGGTCATTGGAAAGCTGCGGTTTATTTTTGAAAAAATAGGACCTGAGCTTCGCCAATATCTGTTTCTGAATGACCGAGAGGAGCTGCCCTTCTCAAGAAGAGAATACGAGCAGGCGGTCATGTCTGGGAAGTACAAAAGCCGGACGATGGGCTTTGGATCAAAACGTGATTTTGACAAGCCAGGCTATTACATTCGAAACGTCCTGTTTCCAAAGCAGCGAGATGAACTACGAATCGATCAATCTGAAAAAATCAAAACAAAAGTGTATCAGATTGATCAAGACAATTTACTGCGAAGAAGTGAACATTTCAAAGAAGTCGAAGCAAATCCTTACTTTCTCCATCAAGAGGATGTACAAGTCATTGGCGAACACACATGTCAAAAGCCTTTCCATGTGAAAGGACTGATCGGTCAATCTGCCATGAGCTACGGCTCCTTAGGCGACAGGGCGATTACAGCTCTATCCTCAGGATTAAAAATGGCCGGCGGGACGTGGATGAACACAGGTGAAGGCGGGCTTTCTCCTTATCACCTCAAAGGCGGCGCAGATATCATTTGCCAGATTGGGCCCGGTTTATTTGGCGTTAGAACAGAGGATGGCGCATTTTCCTTTGAAGAATTCAAGAAAAAAAGCGAACACGAGGAAGTCAAAGCCTTTGAACTCAAGCTGGCACAAGGAGCAAAAACACGCGGCGGTCATATTGACGGCGAAAAGGTGACGGAAGAAATAGCGAATATCCGTAAATTACCGCCTCACCAATCCATTGACAGCCCAAACCGCTTTGAGATGTTTCACTCCATTCCTGACATGTTTGATTTCATTGAACAGCTGCGGAGCATAGGCGGAAAGCCAGTTGGAATCAAACTTGTTGTCGGACATAAAGAAAATATTGAAGAGCTTGCCAGCTATATGAAAAAAAGCGGAAAACACCCTGATTTCATTACAGTGGATGGCGGAGAAGGCGGTACAGGGGCGTCCTTTCATGAATTGGCAGATTCCGCAGGGCTTCCGATTTTCACGGCACTCCCAATGGTTCATCAAATATTGAAAGAATACGGTGTCAGAGATCAAGTGAAGCTCTTTGCTTCTGGCAAGCTTCTCTCGCCTGATAAAATTGCGATTGCCCTTTCAATGGGAGCTGACTTTGTGAATATTGCCAGAGGTCTCATGTTTTCGGTTGGATGCATTCGCGCCCAAGTCTGCCACACGAATAAATGCCCAGTCGGGGTCGCCACGACTGATCCAAAGCTGCAAAAGGGTTTATCGATTGAAGAAAAAAAATACCGAGTGTGCAATTATATCCTGTCTCTTAGAGAAGGTTTGTTTAACTTATCCGCAGCTGCGGGAATAGAATCGCCTATTCATTTTAATGAAAAACATATTATTTTTAGACAAGAGAATGGTGAAACAAGCGAAGTGCCGATGTTCTCAGGCACACAGCCATCTGTCTAGCTCGAAAAGGTGCGGAAACGCACCTTTTTTTATAGACATTTTTCGTATAAAGTTTGCAAGCAGTAGAGTTTAAGGAAATCATCTCAAGCGAAGAAGGCATCTCCTATGAGGGAGAAAGATGGTTTATGGGCGAGCTAAAGTAAAAAACAGAGGCACTTTATCAGCCCCTGCCCGCCTTTTCATAAAAAAACTGCAAACAAGTCCATTTTTCGTAAAAAGGATTGTTTACAGTGAAAGCTGCTTTATTTTGTTTCGTTATTTTCCTGCTGTTCTGCTACGCGGTCAAGAGCCATCGTATAGGCATCGTTTCCGTAGTTCAAGCAGCGTTTAACACGTGAGATAGTTGCAGTGCTTGCACCTGTTTCCGTCTCGATTTTATGATACGTGTTTCCCTCGCGAAGCATACGCGCTACTTCAAGACGCTGTGATAAAGATTGGATTTCATTGATGGTACATAAATCATCAAAAAATCGATAACATTCTTCCAGGTCTTTAAGGGATAAGATGGAGTTGAATAACTGATCTAAGCTTTTGCCCCTTAATTTATCAATTTGCATCTTAATACATCTTCTCCTTTACTATTGCCACACCGCTTCGCACGATCTTCTTCTAAGAAAGCGGTATCTTTCCTGACTAATTTTTTTAAAACCTCAGCAATGAGCTTTGAACAGATCATGACAGGTTTGGTTCTACGCTGAAAATGCCGTCAGGTTCTTTCGTAAGCCGAAGCTTCTTTATCGTAAACAAATTCGACAAGTTCTGTCATTTTCCTTGTATGACAATCTGACAAACTTGTTTGCTTCCAGTATAAAGATGACTTCTGCTTGGTTAGGTCTTCTGCCCTCATATACAGGCTTTGCAGAAAGCTCGGCGAGACCACAAATATGCGCCCCGCCTTGCTCGGGTTATTCAAAATATGTTGGCCGGTCAGCGTAACCGGCAAATTCATTTTACAATTAGAGTACTTCATTCGTCATGTCAAAGCCCTCTGCTTTGTCAACAGCTCCACATAAGATCATGATCACTTACATGGCAGTGAAGAGAACCATGGCTCACTTCTGCCCTATAACAGCAGTCAGAAATGCAGCAAAGATGATACAGCTCCACTCTGTTATATTTTAACGCATTATAGACGGAAAGAGTACAGTTTTTTTCATGACATCAAATATTCCTCTTGGTGTCACTCGAATATACGGCAAATGTGTACTTTGGAAAAAGACAAGTGTATCAATTGGGCAGTCAAATGGATAGCCGCGCTCAATGAGCAGCTCGCGTAATGTTTGTTCCTGCTGAAGAACAGTCTCAAATGGTTCAGCCGATGCACAGCCTGATAATTGCAGCGGGATTTCGTGCAAAATTTTCCCGTTCTCTGTGAGTACGATTCCTCCGCCAATTTCTTTCATCCGCTTATGTGCCAGCATCATATCTTCTTTATTTTTCCCGATCACTAAAATGTCACCAGTGAGCGAAAATGAGCTAACAAAGCCCTGCACTTTATTTGCGAACCCTTTTAGCATCGTATTCACACGCCACTCGCCTTTTCGGTCAATCAGGCTAAAGAAGCTTTGATCATGGTCACATGAGAGCTGGTTGATTGAGTTATCAATTTCCACTGTATAAGGCTCCATGATGACGGCATTTCTCATCTTGACACCTAGCGGCATAGAGAATTGCAAATCACTCATCGTGAGGTCGTAGCTTAAATCTAATGGAAGAAGCCCGCCATTTTCCCATTTTGTTTCTTGGAATTGATGCTGGTTCTCGCCATCTAATTTGAGAATAACCCCTTTAGATATCACCGTTTCAGGATTTGGGTTCATTGGATCATCTAAAATATTTATAGAAGCCAGCCGGCCTGGGCCAACAACGCCTAATAAATCATCGATTTGATGGTATTTTGCAATGTTAAATGTCGCCATATTATACGCATCAATGATCGGCACGCCTTCTTCAAGAGCAATCGAAATCAAACGGTTAATCATGCCTTCCTCATAAAAGTGAGGAGCAGCACCATCTGTTGTATAGAAAAAGTGGTCATAGTGTCTAAAATCACGCTCATGCAGTTCTCTTAAAATGTTCACTAAATCTGGGCGGATGGAAGAATGCCGCAATGAAACATGATAGCCAAGGGACAATCGTTTTAACACATCGTCCGCATTCATCGCTTCATGATCACTGTCCGCGCCAAACAGCTTCATTTTTGTTAGCGTTTTCTCAGAAGCTCCTGGGAAATGCCCTTCAATTCGTTTTCTCTGCTTCTTCGTTTCTTGCATGCAATATAAAATGAGATCATCACCGTCCATCAATCTTGGCCAGCTTGTTAATTCGCCGCCTTGGAGGACGTCAGGATGATCAATCCATTCCTTCCGGTAGTTAACTGGCAGCATCTCATCTTCATATCTGACTTCCGTTTGAAGATCGTATCTGGACCACCAGAAATACTGAAATGGCTGCTTTTTTAATTCACATAGAGTGGAAAGCGCTTTCTTTTCATTGCTTTGCAAAAGAAGAAATAAGTTATCGCTGACCATCGTTGTTGTGCCAAATTGAGACACATATTCTGCAAGTGATTGGGGATTATAAATATGGAACGGATGCGCGTGAGGCTCTATATACCCAGGCACAATGTATTTCCCTTCACAATCAATCACACGTTTAGCTGATTTATTTTGAGGAAGCTCTGCTCCGACATAAACAATTCGATCATCATGTATCCAAATATTTGCCTTCACCCATTGCTTCAAAAACGGGTTAAGCACGAGTCCATTCGTTAAAAGGAGTGTTGGAACTATTTTTGAGTCGACTACATCGATTTGTGTGCGGATGTCATTGTTTCTCCAATTAAAAGTACGTTCGGACATTCACATACTCTCCTTCATTTGTATTAGCCCTATCGTAACATAACGAACTACGTTACGCATTAATGAAACGTTACAATTTCTTGAAATCACACTTAAAATAATTTAAAAAAGGAGATTCACCTTCAATGAAACCTAATCTCGGCTTAATGGAAGCGCTCATTAGAATTGCCTGCGGAATGACGATATGTACTGTGGCTGGATCCTTATATGCTAGAAAACCATGGAGTAAAATGCTGCTTTTGGGCATCATGTTTGGCGGTATGAAACTAGGATCTGGCATTCTTCGTTTTTGTCCAGTGACATATATGTGTGAGCAGCAGGACACACATAAAGAGAAGGCTGAGTAAGGCAGCCTTCTTTTTTTGTGATCATTTTCATCTCATTCCGCTGCTTCACACCATTCTACTATTGTACCTGCAATAATTTCTGCTGCTTCAATCACATGCTCAATGTCAATGGATTCATTCGGAAAATGGGCAAGCTCCGTTGTTCCAGGTCCAAACACGATGATCGGAATACCAGCCGCCTGTGACAGTAATCCGCCGTCCGTTCCCCAAGGGGCGGCTTCGATCTTCGGCGGCTGCTTCATGACCGCTTCATATTGTTCCTTCAATAAACCTAAAAGCGGATGATCTGTATCGATTGAACCCGGAAGCCATCTTGCACCAAACCATTCGACCTCAACAGGATGTTCTTGGAACCATTCATCTTTTTCTCCGAGTCCTGCCATCCAATTTTCTAATTCCTTCTCTGCCTGTTCTACCGTTTCACCTGGCATCACCCCGAGCCTGCCTTCCATTGTGACAAGGTCTGCTACAGAGGATGGCCAATCACCGCCTTGAATTTTCCCGATATTGATTGGGATCGGGATTGGGATATGCTGAAACAGCGGCTCAGTGATTCGCTGATTTCTTTCTTCTTCAAGTGCCGCTATATGTGAAAGGACTATCGTGCTCTTTTCAATAGCAGAAACGCCGTGATATCTTGTTCCGCCATGAGCAGCCCTTCCTTTAATATGCAGTCTGAACCATTTAGATCCTTGCTGAATCGGAAAGATTTTCATATGACTTGGCTCTGGAATGATGGCTGCATCTGCTGTATATCCTCTCAGTATGGCTGCAAGGGTGCCTGCGCCGCCGCTCTCTTCTTCGACAACACTATGAAACACGACATCTCCCTTCAGCGGAATCTGAAGCGCATGCAGTGCTTCAAGTGCAAAGAGTAAAGAAACGTTTCCACCTTTCATATCTGTTGCCCCGCGTCCATAAAGTCTCCCGTTTATGATATGCCCGCTGTAGGGCGGATATGTCCATTGTTTGTGATCACCTGCCGGGACAACATCCACATGCCCATTTAATAAAATAGATTTGCCTCCGCCTTTACCTTTCAATCGTCCGGCGACATTGGGACTTCCTTTAAAGGAACGCCTCGGGGAATAAAAATACGGGTGGTTCAGCAATTCTTCCCCGCCAATGTCCCATACGTCAACATCAAAGCCAATGGCAGAAAGTTTATTTGCTACGATTTGCTGTACCTCTTGCTCATTTCCTTGTATGCTGTCACATTGCACCATTTGCTGAAGAAGCGTCACGGCTTCCTCCTTATGCTCTTTCATCCATTTTCTGATACGTGTGGTTGGCTGCAAAGTCGGTCATCCTTTCTACACAACAGATTTGACATCAGGCGCTAAAATGAGCGGCGCCTCTGTCGCCCTCATGACATCTTCCGGCTGAAACGGCGGCATGACTTCACGCAAAATGAGCAGCTGTGATTTGACTTCAATGACTGCCATATCCGTAATAATCAGATCTACACAAGACTTAGCAGTTAAGGGCAGCGTGCAGGCTGCTTTTATCTTAGATTGTCCATGTTTATCAAGGTGGCTCATCACAACCACCACCTTTTTCGCTTTTTGCGCAAGTTCAATGGCTCCACCCATACCCGGCACTCGTTTCCCTGGCACAATCCAATTGGCAAGATCCCCATGACTGCTGACTTCAAGTGCACCTAAAATGGTCATATCCAGCATCCCTTTGCGAATGATGCCAAAAGCGGTTGTGCTGTCCATATATGATCCGCCTTTTGTTAACGTAATGGGAAAACCCCCGGCATTGCACAAATTCGGATCTTCTTCCCCTTGTGCTGGTGAAGCGCCTGCCCCCATAATGCCGTTTTCTGCATGCAGCCAAACGTTGTAATGCGCTGGAATGTAATCAGCCGCAAGGGTTGGGATTCCGATCCCAAGATTCACAATCATGCCATCTTCAATTTCCTGTGCCGCGCGTTTGGCTATGCGGTGTCTTAAATCGATGTCTCCCATGCCCATGTCCAGTTCACTCCTTTTGATTGCACGATCTGGTTCACAAATACGCCTGGTGTGACGATTTCCTCTGGATGAAGCCTGCCCACAGGCACAATCTCTTCTACTTCCGCAATGGTCCAGTCTCCTGCCATCGCCACAATCGGGTTTGTATTCCGTGCACTTTTATCAAAAATCAGGTTGCCTGCTTCATCTGCTTTGAGGGCATTCACAATCGCGATATCCGCAGTCAGTGCAGGCTCAAGAATATACTTCTTTCCATCCAGCTGAACCAATTGTTTCTCATCAAGATTGAGACTATCCATGCCGACATCTGTCACAATGCCCACTAAACCCATCCCGCCTGCCCTGATCTTTTCTGCTAGGATGCCCTGCGGGTAAAAAAGAACATCTAGTGTACCCGCCTGCATTTTCTGCCCGGCAATTGGATTTGAGCCAATATGAGAGGCAATGATTTTCTTCACTCTTCCTTCTGTGATCAGCCTGCCAACACCGATTTGCGGGAAACCTGCATCGTTTCCGATCAATGTCAGGTCTTTAATATTGGCTTCTAGGATGGCATCGATCAATGTTGGCGGGGAGCCTACACCGCCAAACCCGCCAAACATAATGGTCATTCCGTCTCTAAAATGCGTGATGACTTGATCAAAGTTCGCTGTTTTGTTCATCCTCTTTCCTCCCTACATGGCAGATGGGAAAAACCCTCGATTGATGACTTCTTGTTCGACCTGTGTCATTGTCTGCCCGAATAAATGAATCAGTTCATCCATCTCCTGCTGCGTGATGGAAAGCGGCGGTGCGATCATGACTGCTGCACCTCCTACGCCATCCTCTCCAGCGCTTGCTGGGTAAACAAGCAAACCATTTTGCTTGGCCGTCTCCACAACTAAATGTGTCATTTGAGCATGGGCAGGAAATGGTGTTTTCGATAATCGGTCTGCGACAAATTCAATGCCAATGAGCAGCCCCTTTCCTCTCACATCTCCTATGATGGAATGTTTTGTTTGCAAATCCTTTAAAGCATTCATTAAATATCGGCCAGACAGATCAGCCCGTTCTGAAAGCTGGTGTTTTTTCATATATCGAATGACAGCCAGTGAGACGGCTGCTGAAAGCGGATTGCCGCTATAAGTGTGGCCTGCCATCACAGAGCCCGAACCGCTGAGAATCGGTGCAATCACATGATCCGCTGAGACAGCTGCCGCAATCGGTGAATAGCCGGCGCTCATGCCTTTTCCGAGTACCATAATATCTGGTACGACGCCCCAATGTTCCATGGCAAACATTTTCCCAGTTCGTCCAAAGCCTGTCATGACTTCATCTGCAATCATTAAAATATCGTTTTCCTCACAAACTCGCTTCATCGCCGCAAAATATCCATCTGGCGGAACAAGCGCCGCGCCCGCTGCTCCAACAATCGGCTCTGCAATAAAAGCCGCAATCCTCTCTTTTCCTATACGCTGGATGACAGTTTTAAATTCCTGTACATACCATTCGACCTGCTTGCTTTCTTCCTTTGGCAGCCACGAACGATAGCTGTATGGCGGAGACAGCACCGGGTGTTTTTCGAGCAGTGGTTCAAAGCGCTCTCTCCTTGCAATATGTCCTGACATCGACAGCGCACCGAGTGTGATGCCGTGATAACTCATCCATCTTGAGATGATGTGATTCTTCTCAGCCTTCCCCTGCTCCTGCCAATGCTGAATGGCTATTTTCATGGCGGTTTCTGTTGCCTCTGATCCGCTTCCGACAAAAAAAGACCAGTTCAGGTTCCCTGGGCAGAGTGTACTCAATTCATAGGCAAGTTCTTCTGCTGGTTCATTTGTGAATTGTGACCTGTACGTAAAGCTCACCTTTTCCGCTTGCTCTGTCATGGCATCAATGATGTCTCGTATGCCATGTCCAATACTCGCCGTGACAGCACCCGATGAGCCGTCTAAATATTTTTTCCCGTCCCGATCATATAAATAAATCCCCTCTCCTTTCACAGCCACAGGATAATGCTGATTCAACATTGGTTTGATTAAGTAATCCCGGGTCTCCACTTTGTCATTCCTCCCTCTCTCGTCAGCAGCTGCATCTTTCTTTTTTCATGAATCGCAAGAAAATTTTGTATACTTGTTATAAGATTAGCTTAATCAAGAGGGCAGTCATCCTCCATTCGCCACATGCCCGAATTTCACACGCATTTTTTATACATCGTGTATAAGAGTGTTCAAAAGGAGGTCATGAGTCTATGGCGATTCTCGTCAAAGATGCACTCTCGCTCGATATCATGAAGGAAACAAAGCTGCTTGCTGGGGAAAATGGACTAGACCGCCTCATTCAGTGGGTGACCATCGTGGAAATTATCGAAGATACTTCAAGGCTTTCAGAAGGGGAGCTGCTCGTCACAACCGGCTTTGGGCTTGCAGACAATCTAGAAAGGCGCGCCCGGCTTGAGGAGCTGATTCAATCTCAACGTCTATCGGCCATTGCGATTTATAAAGGCGTATACTTAACGGAAATTCCGGCATCACTGATCGAAGCTGCCAAAAACAGCGGCATTCCACTCATCGAGATTCCTTCACATGTCAACTTCTCAGACATTACTAAAGCCGTCCTAGAGCAAATCGTCAGCAGCCAGCTCCATCAGCTTAAATATTCTTCAGCTATTCACCAAAGACTGACCCATTTAAATGTCAGCAATAAAAATGTCACGCAAATTACAGATGAGCTGGCACACCTCACTTCGGCGAACATCGTTGTGCTTGATGTTTTTTTACATCAAACAGCAGCTCATCTCATCAAAGATGAAGTGACGTACTCTCCTGCTTTTGGCTTTATGACAGATCATGAACCAATCGAAACGACGCCTCTTCTCAAGCAGGCTGAGGAGAAAGGAAGGCTCGTTTATGACACGTGCGGTGCGTTTGTCCTCGCTGCATGCCCAGTGATTGCGATGGGCGATATTTTCGGATTTATTGTATCTTTAAAGAAAAAGGATGCGTGGCATCATCTCGACGCGATTGCCATCGAGCATGCCGGGGCGGTGTATGCGATTGAATGGCTGAAGCAAAAAGCCATTCAAGATACAGAAAACCAAATGCAAGGTCATTTGTTAGATGATATTTTGCAGCAGCAATACACAGAAGAAAGCTATGTGGTCGAACAGGCAACAAAGCTGCAATACGATATGAGCGATGAGCAGGTGGTCATCTACTTTCAATTTCAGCATCAGCACACACAGCTCGATCACCAAATGATGCAGCGTCTATCTCAATTGCTCACGTCGATATTTGAACGCAGACATATTCCTTTTTTACTTAAGACAAGGCTCGATTCTATTTTTGTTCTTACACCAGCAGGAAAAAAAGCGTTTCAAGAAGCGGAGTGGTATCGCGCAGCAGAAGAGTGCCGGAGCACTTGGTCTTATTTTTTTCCCGTCCATCCGATTGTGATTGGCATTGGGAGAGCCTATGACCAGATCGGTCTCTTTTCAAAAAGCGCGAAGGAAGCGCAGTATGCAGCAAGGCTTCTTCCGCTTTTAAAGACAGACGAATGCATCATTCATTATCAGAAGCTCGGCTTATACGGGATGCTGCTTGAAATGAATGAAGCGGGTATGAATTTGCATGACTTTTACGTGGAGCTGTTAAGTCCCTTGCTCTATACGAAAAAACAGGGCGCTGACCTGATCCATACACTCGAAGTGTATTTGGCACACAATGAAAATATTCAAAAATCTGCGGGGGAATTGTTTATTCATAGGCATACATTAAGCTACCGGCTGAAACAAATTGAAACGAGAACAGGCTGCAGCCTCAAATCCACGGATGATCGAATGAAGCTGCAGCTCAGTATCATGGCGTACCGCCTATCTGGTCTGCTTGATCAGATGAGAACCATTTCATGATTCATTCGGCGTTTTCACCCATAGATTCATATCTTCAATTTTGTCAAAAATATAACAGTTGTTTTGGAAACGCCCGGTATACGTATAGCCGAGCTGATAAAACACTTGGTTCATTCCATAGGACAGTGCACGTGCGAGAGAATAAAAGACATAGATGTGCATGGATTGAAGTTCTTTTTCGAGTGCTAGAATCAAATGATGCATGAATCCTAGTTTTCTGTATGATGGAAGGGTCGCACAATCTGTTAATTCCGCATGACCATACGGTGCATTGATTTCAGCGGATGCTGCACTCACAATGTGACCGTCATGTTCAACGGCATAAAAGACGGTCCCTTCCTCCATCACCTTTTGGATGTAATCTGGCTCATTCATTGGCGTAGGATACGTTTCAAAAACGGTATCATAGAGCTTTGCCAGCTTGTGAATATCCTGCGTATCTGCTTTCCTCATCACAAACTCATCCTGCCACGTGCCTTGGTCTTTTTTGAGAGGCTTTTCCTGAATAGACGCAACAATTTCATCTTCCTTCAGCCAATACGGGCTGTTCATCCGATCCTCCGTCAGAAAGAGCGACATGCCGTACGCATCACTTCCAAGAAAATAATGAGAAAACACGCCTTCAAGCCGAAAGCCTTTTTCTAAAAAAAGAGACATATGCTCACGCCTGACTTTCACAATGACCTTAGAAGCCTTGCAGTCTGCCGCTTCCTTAAGAACCGACTGAATCACATCCCGCACCCTGCCGCTGTAGTCATCCAAACGGATTCGCTCATTAAATGAATCAATACAGATCGAGGCAGAAAAACGCTCGTTCGCAAGTTCCTTCAATTGCACCATATACTCATCCTCTCTTATAAATCAGCTAATAAAAAAAATCCAAATGGAAAATGAAACAATGACGATACCAGAAAAAATCGACATGATCATATACCGAATGGCTGAGCCTTTTTTGGCTTTGTTTTGCTTTCTCGCTTCATACATGATGAGATTTGAGAACAGTATAAATAAAATAAGTAACACGATTGCAAATAGAATAATTCCTTGAATGACCATGCTGCCTCCTCATAAACTCGTCATCCCATACTACTTCTTCATATTCGAGCATCATCCCTTCTCATGAACAAAAAACACCTTTCCATCTCGTCAGATAGAAAGGTGTTTTGATTAAACGTTTTTCCCCGCAGCCTTCAGTGCACGGGCACCAATGTCACGGCGATAAAATAGACCTGGCTGTATGATTTCTTCAACCGCTTCATACACTCTTGATCTTGCCGCTTCAAATGTGTCGTCAAATGCGGTCACATTCGCTACACGGCCGCCATTTGTGACGAATTGATCGTTTTCTTTTTTTGTTCCTGCGTGGAAGGTCACAACATCAGACACAGTCGTTTGCAAGGCACCGATCGGTGTGCCTTTTGCATAGTCTTCCGGGTATCCTTCTGATGCAAGAACCACACTGACAGCCGCAGTGTCTTTCCACTGTAAGTCCACATCTTTTCCATCAAGAATATCGAGGAATACTTGGACTAGATCTGATTCAAGTCGAGGGAGAACCACCTGCGTTTCAGGGTCGCCAAAGCGTGCATTGAATTCAATCACCTTGGAGCCTTCTGGTGTCAGCATTAAACCTGCATATAAAATGCCTGTAAATGGACGCCCTTCCTGCACCATCGCGCGAGCTGCCGGTTTCACAACATCTTCCACGGCTTTCTGAACCACTTCATCTGAAATTTGCGGAACTGGTGAATAAGCGCCCATTCCGCCAGTGTTCGGCCCTTTGTCATCTTCAAAGGCCCGTTTGTGATCCTGCGCAATCACCATCGGGTACACCTTGTCTCCGTTGACAAAGGCCATGAGTGAAAATTCTTCGCCTGTTAAAAATTCTTCGATGACAACAGATGCACTTGCATCGCCAAACTTTTCATCCTCTAAGAAATCATGCAGACAATCGACCGCCTCTTCCAGCGTCATGGCCACTGTGACGCCTTTCCCTGCGGCAAGTCCGTCTGCTTTAATGACAATCGGCGCACCCTTTTCTTCTACATATGCTTTTGCTTCTTCAAACGATGTAAAGGCAGCGTAAGCGGCTGTTGGGATATCGTAGTTCTTCATTAAGTCTTTTGCAAATTCCTTTGAGCCTTCAATGACCGCAGCTTTTGCATTCGGTCCAAATACTTTTAGACCTGCTTCTTCAAATGCATCAACGATACCTGCGATTAAAGGAACCTCTGGACCGACAATGGTTAAGCCGATTTCGTTTTCTTTTGCAAAACGAATTAATGACTCATGATCGCCTTCGTCGATTGGTACAAGCTTCGCAGCATCTGTCATTCCATCATTGCCGGGTGCGACAAATACTTGGCTGACAAGTTCACTTTGATTCACTTTCCATGCGATGGTATGCTCTCTTCCGCCTCTGCCGATAATTAATACGTTCACACTGTCATCCCCTTAATGTTTGAAATGTCTAACGCCAGTGAAGACCATGGCGATGCCGTATTCATCTGCTTTTTGAATCGATTCTTCATCACGAATAGATCCGCCTGGCTGAATGATCGCTGTGACGCCTGCCTTTGCAGCAGCTTCCACTGTATCGCCCATTGGGAAGAATGCATCAGAGCCTAGTGCGCTTCCTTTTGCCTTTTCACCAGCTTGCTCAATTGCAATGTTAGCTGAGCCCACGCGGTTCATTTGACCAGCACCGATTCCTGCTGTCATTTGATCTTTCGCAAGGACAATAGCATTTGATTTCACATGCTTGACTACTTTCCAAGCAAGTTTTAAGTCTTTCCATTCGTCTTCTGTTGGTTCTCTTTTCGTTGGAATAGAAATCGTTGCTTCCTCTAAGCCGTACGTGTCAATATCCTGAACAAGCAGTCCGCCATGAACACTTGTCAGCTGTTTTTCTTTTTTCCCAAGATCCGTTTCTACATCTAATGTTAATAGACGAAGATTCTTTTTCGCTGTTAACACGTCAAGTGCTTCTTGGCTGAACGATGGGGCGATGACAATTTCTAAGAAAATCGTATGCAGCACCTCAGCCGTTTGTTTGTCTACTTCACGGTTAAGTGCCACAATGCCGCCAAAAATAGACGTCTCATCTGCTTTAAATGCTCTGTCAAATGCTTCTGCAATCGTTTCTCCTGTACCAACGCCGCACGGGTTCATATGCTTCACAGCGACAGCTGCTGGCTCCGTGAATTCACGTACAATTTGAAGAGCGGCATCTGCATCTTTGATATTGTTGTAGGAAAGTTCTTTTCCATGTAATTGCTTTGCAGTAGCCAAAGAACCTTTGGCTGGAAGAGCATTTTCATAGAAAGTCGCCGCTTGGTGCGGGTTTTCTCCATAACGAAGGGATTGTTTTTTCTCAAACGTGACAGTGAACTGTTCTGGCTCTGTTTCGCCAACAAAGTTTGTTAAGTAATCCGCAATCAGAGCATCGTAAGCAGCCGTATGACGGAATACCTTTGCAGCGAGCTCACGTTTTTTCTCGAGTGACACGCCGCCTTCTTTGATTTGCTGGATGACTGTATCATAGTCACGAGGATCGACAATCACTGTGACGTCTTGGTGGTTTTTTGATGCTGCACGAAGCATTCCCGGTCCGCCAATATCAATGTTTTCAATCGCTTCTTCATACGTCACATCTTCTTTTGAGATTGTCTCTTTGAATGGATAGAGATTCACGACAACAAGATCAATCGGCTGAATGCCATGCTTCTCAATCTGTGCCATATGCTCATCGTTTTCTCTCACTGCTAAAAGTCCGCCATGAATGTTCGGGTGAAGTGTTTTGAGTCGTCCGTCCATGATTTCAGGGAATCCAGTGACTTCTGAAATTCCAATGACATCAATGCCGTTCTCTTGAAGAAGCTTATGTGTACCTCCAGTTGAAATCACTTCAACGCCAAGTTCTGTTAATTCTTTCACAAAAGGTACAAGATTCGTTTTATCGGAAACACTGATTAATGCGCGTTTGATCGTCATGCCTTCGTCACCTCATTAAGATAATTCTAAAAGTGATTTGATCACTTTTGGATATAGTGTGTGTTCTAGTTCATGCATTCTTTTTTCAATCGATTCAAGCTCTTCCCCTTGTTCGATATAAATCGCGGCTTGGTCAATAATCGGGCCGGTATCCATACCTTCGTCGACAAAATGGACGGTGATGCCCGCCACTTTGACGCCTGCTTGATAGGCTTGTCCAATAGCATCCAGCCCTGGGAAGGCTGGCAGCAAGGACGGGTGGATATTGACAATTTTCCCTCTGAATGCTTCAAGTAATGTCGGACCAATCAGTCTCATATACCCAGCAAGGAAAATCCATTCCACTTCATGCAGCCTAAGCTGTTCAATGATCGTTTGTTCAAAAGCGGCTTTATTCGGAAAAGCCTTCGGGGTAAAGGCAAAGGAGGGAATGCCCTCTTTCTCAGCACGCTCCAGCACCTTTGCACCCGGTTTATCACAAATCACAATGGCGGCCTCTGCCTGCCACTGTTCTTTTTTTAATGTATCCATAATGGCTTGAAAATTCGTCCCGCTTCCAGAGGCGAAGATCGCAAACTTCTTCATGAGAGGCTTCCACCGCCGAATGTGACACCTTCTCCTTTTTGAACACGGCCGATGAGAAATGCTTTCTCTCCGTCTTCTTCAAGTCCTCTGATCACTTCGACAAGGTCATCTTCTTTTACCGCTAAGACAAAACCAATGCCCATATTAAACACGTTGAACATTTCTTCTGCCTTTAACTGTCCTTTTTCTTGAATAAAGGAGAAAATTGGCGGTACTGGCCATGAGCCGTTATCAATCTCAACGCCAAGCCCTTCAGGCAGCATACGCGGTAAATTTTCAATAAAGCCGCCGCCTGTTACATGTGCCATGCCGTCAATCTTGCCGGCTTTCACTTGTTTGAGAACAGGCTTCACATAAATTTTGGTCGGTTCAAGAAGCTCTTCTCCAAGCGGTCTTGTAAAAGGTTCATACGTTTGATGCAGATCCAGACCAGCGTCTTCCAGCAATACTTTACGAACGAGAGAGTACCCATTGCTATGAATTCCGCTTGAGCTGAGTCCAATAAGCAAGTGCCCCTCTTTGATGCTCTCTCCTGTCACGATTTCATCCTTTTCAACGACGCCTACTGAAAAACCAGCAATATCATATTCATCTTCTGTGTAAAGACCCGGCATTTCTGCTGTTTCTCCGCCGACAAGCGCTGAACCAGACTGCTCACAGCCGTCAGCCACACCTTTGACGATTGATTCAATTTTTATCGGATCTGCTTTACCAACTGCTAGGTAATCTAAGAAAAAGAGCGGCTCTGCCCCTTGTGCCAGCACATCGTTCACACACATTGCCACGGCATCAACACCGATCGTATCGTGTTGATCCATTAAAAAGGCAAGCTTTAATTTTGTTCCGACACCATCTGTTCCTGAGACAAGAACGGGCTTTTTGTATGGCAGCTCAGATAAATCAAACATACCGCCAAATCCGCCTAGAGCACCCATGACGCCTGCTCTTTTTGTACGTTCTACGTGTGTTTTCATTCGTTTGACGGCTTCGTATCCTGCTTCGATGTCGACACCGGCGTTTTTATATGCTTCTGACATCCCATTCACTCCTTTTAGCTGCTTCTCTTCCATTTATTTTCAGCAGAATGAAAGAGCAGCATATCAAATCATCTTGACTGCTGCTCCTTTATTCGATTATTTCGTCAGTGCTGTTTCCTTCACATGTGGAAGAACAGTATCTTCATAAATTTCAGTCGGGTATTTCCCAGTAAAGCATGCTAAACATTGACCGCGCTGCGGATCATCATACTTCCTGCCAATCCCGTCCATTAAACCGTCTACAGATAAAAATGCAATGGAGTCTGCACCGATTTCCTGTCTAATTTCTTCCACTGAATGAGAAGAAGCAATCAGCTCTTCATGTGTGGACGTATCAATTCCATAAAAACATGGATGTGCGATAGGCGGTGAACTAATGCGTACATGGACTTCCGTCGCACCCGCTTCTCTCAGCATCGTCACAATGCGGCGGCTCGTAGTTCCGCGTACGATGGAATCATCGACCATCACGACACGTTTTCCTTCGACGACCCCGCGCACAGCTGACAGCTTCATGCGCACGCCCTGCTCACGCAATGCTTGAGACGGCTGGATAAAGGTTCTGCCGACATAACGGTTTTTAATTAAACCGAGCTCATATGGAATACCTGTTGCTTCGGCATATCCAATCGCTGCAGAAATACTCGAATCTGGTACACCTGTCACGACATCTGCTTCGACATGCGCTTCCTCGGCAAGCTTTTTGCCAAGATTCTTTCTCGCACTATGCACGTTGATGCCGTTGATATTGCTGTCAGGTCTTGAGAAATAAATGTATTCCATGCTGCACATGCTGCGGTTAATGTTCATGGAGAAGCGTTCAGATTTCAGGCCTTCATCATTAATGATCAGCATTTCTCCAGGCTCAACATCTCGTAAATACGTGGCACCGACAACATCAAATGCACATGTTTCAGAAGCAACAACATATGCGTCCCCAAGCATACCAAGTGAAAGCGGACGTAAGCCGTTCGGATCAAGAGCCACAATCATTTCTGTTTCCGTCATAATTAAGAAAGCATATGCGCCTTTAAGCATGGACAGGGCATTTTTGATCTGCTCTTTCAATTCAACATAGCCGCTGCGCTTAATTAAATGAGCAAGCACTTCAGTGTCAGAAGATGTTTGGAATATACTCCCTTGGTTCTCTAGCTGCTGCTTTAATTGCGTTGCATTCACTAAGTTCCCATTATGAGCAAGGGCAAGACTGCCGTTGTTTTGCGAGCGGAAGAAGAGGGGCTGCACATTTTCAAAGCCGCCTCCGCCTGCTGTCGCATACCGAACGTGTCCGATCGCACCTTTTCCTTTCAAATCCTTTAGCTCACCGTTTTGAAAGACTTCCGTAATCAGTCCAAGGCCTTTATGTGCCGTCATGTTTTCACCATCTGTTGCAATGATTCCCGCACCTTCTTGTCCTCGGTGCTGAAGACTATGCAATCCGTAATATGTGATTTGCGGGGCTTCTTCGTGTCCCCAAACCCCAAAGACGCCACACTCTTCGTTTAAGCCTCTGATTTCAGCAAGCATGGGATCGCTCCTTTCCATGCGCGTTCAAGCTCGTTGACCGCTGCATGAATCCATTGTTGTCCTTCTTGATTTTTGACAGTGAATACCCCATCATTTGTGACCGTTCCAACTTCTTTCGCATCTTTGACAGCCGCAGCAAACGCTTCGCGGTGCTCTGGTTTCACTGTGACGACAAAACGTGACTGTGTTTCACTGAATAATGAAGCTTCGCTGTTTAGATCAATTTGGATATGAGCGCCAAGACCGTCTGTTCCAAATGTACTTTCAGCAAGTGCAACACCAAGACCGCCTTCAGACACATCGTGTGCTGATTGAACAAGTCCGTTTTGAATCGCAGCAAGAAGGGCTTCCTGACGAGTGAGCTCTACATCCAAATCAATTTCTGGTGCTTTTCCGTAAATACGGCCTTCTGTCATCTTTTGAAGCTCACTGCCTGCGAATTCTTCCTTCGTCTCACCAATGACAAAAATCACATCGCCAGCCTGCTGGAACGACTGCGTCGTAATATGAGCTGTATCTTCCACCAAACCAACCATCCCAATGACTGGTGTTGGGTAAATGGCTGTTCCATTTGATTCGTTATATAATGAGACGTTACCACCGATAACTGGTGTGCTTAGCTTGCGGCATGCTTCGCTAATACCGTCAGCAGATTTTTCAATTTGCCAGAAAATTTCTGGTTTTTCTGGGTTACCGAAGTTCAGGTTATCTGTTACTGCAAGCGGACGAGCGCCTGAGCACACAATGTTACGTGCTGCTTCTGCGACTGCGATTTTCCCGCCGACCTCTGGATCAAGGTAGAGATAACGTGCGTTACAATCGGTTGTCATCGCAAGGGCTTTTTTCGTTCCGCGGATTCTTAAAACGCCCGCATCAGAGCCTGGTGCAACGACTGTATTTGTCCGAACCATGTAGTCATATTGATCATAAACCCATTCTTTACTTGCAATTGTCGGCTGCTGAAGGAGCTGCTTTAACGTGTCGGCTGCATCTGTGATAGCAGGTGCTTCAACTTTTGTTTCTAAAAACTCACGATAGTATGCAGGCTCACTTGATGGCTTGTGATAAACCGGCGCTTCTTCTGCAAGGGCATCAACAGGAAGCTCACATACTACTTCACCTTGATGAAGTAAACGAAGCATTTTATCGTCTGTCACATGACCGACTGATACCGCTTCAAGATCGTATTTTTCAAAAATATCAATGATTTCTTGTTCACGGCCTTTTTCAATGACCAGAAGCATTCTCTCTTGAGATTCAGACAGCATCATTTCGTATGCTGACATGCCTGTTTCACGCTGCGGGATAAGATCTAGATTCATCTCGATACCAGAACCTGCTTTACTCGCCATTTCCGCACTTGAGCTTGTCAAGCCAGCCGCTCCCATATCCTGAATTCCAACGAGTGCATCGTTTTTGATGACTTCAAGGCACGCTTCAAGCAGCAGTTTTTCCATGAACGGATCACCGACTTGAACTGCTGAGCGTTTTTCTTCTGATTCATCAGAAAATTCCTCAGATGCAAATGTTGCACCGTGAATTCCGTCACGTCCCGTTTTGGCACCAACGTACATGACCGTGTTGCCGACACCTTTTGCCTGCCCTTTTTTGATGTCTTCATGGTTGATTAATCCAACACACATTGCATTTACGAGCGGGTTGCCTTCATAGCTTTGATCGAAATGAACCTCTCCGCCGACTGTTGGAATTCCGATACAGTTTCCATAGCCTGCGATCCCTGCCACTACTTCTTCAAACAAGTACTTCACGCGCGGTGAAGTCAGTTCACCAAAACGAAGAGAGTTTAATACAGCAATTGGACGCGCACCCATGGAGAATACATCACGGATAATTCCGCCGACACCTGTCGCCGCTCCTTGATACGGTTCAATCGCAGATGGATGGTTATGTGATTCGATTTTAAATACAACCGCTTGGTTGTCTCCAATATCAACGATTCCAGCGCCTTCCCCAGGACCTTGAAGGACGTGCTCTCCTTTTGTCGGGAATTTGCTTAAAACAGGCTTTGAGTTTTTATAACTGCAATGCTCTGACCACATGACAGAAAAAATGCCCGTTTCTGTGTAGTTTGGCAGCCTGCCAATAATGGATTCGATTAAAGCGAATTCTTCATCACTCAATCCCATTTGCTGATACAATTTCTCTTCTTTAATTTGCTTGTGACTTGGTTCAAGCAGTAGTGACATGAGTGTCCCTCCAATTTTTCACGATAGATTGAAACAATTTAAGTCCGTCTGCGCTGCCTAGTAATGAATCAACCGCGCGCTCAGGGTGCGGCATCATGCCGAGTACATTGCCCTCTTCATTCGTTACACCTGCAATACGATTCACACTGCCGTTAATATCGTCTCCGTAAGTGAAAGCGATTTGGCCGCGTTCAATGAGCTTCGCTAAAGTGTCTTCGTCACAGTAGAAGTTGCCTTCACCGTGCGCTACAGGAATCGTAATGGATTCGCCTTTTTGATAACCGCTTGTAAATTGCGTTTCGTTGTTTTCTACAATGAGTTCAACTGGACGACAGATAAATTTCAAGTCTTTATTTCGTCTCATCGCACCCGGAAGAATGCCTAGCTCCTGAAGAATTTGGAACCCGTTACAAACACCAAGAACAGGTTTTCCTTCCTCAGCTGCTTTTTTCACCGCCGGCATGATGTTTGAGAAGCGGGCGATCGCACCACATCTTAAGTAATCCCCATAAGAGAAACCGCCTGGTACGAGTACACCGTCAAATCCGTCAAGACTCGTTTCGTCGTGCCATACATATTCAACTTGTTCACCTAGCTCATCTTGAATCGCATGGTACATATCGATATCACAGTTAGAGCCAGGCAAGACGATCACTGCAAACTTCACTGTGCGACAACCTCCTCCACCTCATAGCGGTAATCTTCAATCACCGTGTTGGCAAGTAATTTTTCGCACATTTCTTTGACGACTGTGTCTAAATCACGATCTGATTTTTCAATGACAAGCTCCATGTATTTCCCGATACGGACATCCTTTACTTCCTGATAAGACATGCTGTGCAAAGCGTGCTGCACGGCACTTCCTTGTGGATCAAGAACGCTCTCTTTTAAGCTGACAAAAATTTTCACTTTATACATGTTTATGGCCTCCAAGTCTTTTGAAAATTTCTTCGTATGCATTCGTTAAGCCGCCCAGGTTTCGTCTGAACACGTCTTTATCAAGCTTTTCGTTTGTATCTTTATCCCAAAGCCTGCACGTATCAGGTGAAATCTCATCAGCTAGCAAAATACGATTCTCGTGATCTATTCCGAATTCCAGCTTGAAATCAATTAAATTCACATGACAGTCTGAGAAGATTTGTTTTAACTCTTCATTCACTTGTCTTGTGATTTGTTTCATTTCCTCGACCTGCTCTGGTGTCGCTGCATGTAAAATCCGAATATGATCTTCTGTAATGAGCGGATCGCCGAGCGCATCATCTTTGTAGTAAAACTCAATCAAAGGTGTGTCCAGTTTCGTTCCCTCTGGAATGCCGAGGCGTTTTGACATACTGCCTGCCACTACATTTCGTACAACCACTTCAAGCGGAACAATCTGCACCTTTTGAATGAGCTGCTCTGTTTCAGAAAGGCGTTTCACAAAGTGATTGTTGATTCCTTTCTCATGCAGCATTTGAAAGATTAAGCTCGAAATTTCGTTGTTCAGTCTGCCTTTGCCTTCGATTTCGGCTTTCTTTTCGCCGTTAAATGCTGTAGCTGAGTCTTTATATTCGACATATAAAATATGCTCGTCATCGGTCTGATAGATTTTTTTCGCTTTGCCTTCGTAGAGAAGTTCTTGTTTCACAGTCATTCAGGTTGGCCTCCTAATTTGAATGTTGGCAATTTTCAGGATTAGGCGCCTGGCAAGCAGGCGGCCCATTTCTTACGCAAGACCTAGACGTTCGAAAATCATATCGACATTTTTCAAATGATAGTTGTAATCGAAGCAGTCAGCGATTTGTTCCGGTGTTAAACGTGACGTGATTTTTTCTTCTGCTTCTACTAATGAACGGAACGGCACTTGCTTCTCCCACGCTTCCATCGCCTTTGGCTGAACCGTGTCATATGCCTCTTCACGTGCCATACCTGTATCGATTAATGCAAGAAGAACGCGCTGTGAGTAAATCAAGCCAAGGGTGCGATCCATGTTGCGTTTCATGTTCTCAGGGAAAACCGTTAAGTTTTTCACGATGTTTGAGAAACGGTTGAGCATATAGTTCAGTGCAATCGTTGCATCTGGTAAAATGATGCGCTCAGCAGATGAATGAGAAATATCACGCTCATGCCAAAGCGGTACATTTTCATAAGCTGTCAGCATATATCCACGGATCACGCGGGCAATTCCCGTCATATTTTCAGAGCCGATTGGGTTACGCTTATGCGGCATCGCTGATGATCCTTTTTGTCCTTTGGCAAAGAACTCTTCTACTTCACGTGTTTCACTCTTTTGAAGGCCACGAATTTCAACAGCAAATTTCTCAATGCTCGTTGCGACTAAAGCAAGAGTAGCCATGTAATCTGCATGGCGGTCACGCTGCAAGGTTTGGGTTGAAATTGGTGCAGCTTTGATGCCAAGCTTCTCACATACATATTGCTCAACAAACGGGTCGATGTTCGCATATGTGCCAACAGCTCCAGAGATCTTGCCATATTCAATGCCAGCTTTTGCTTGTTTAAAACGTTCTAGGTTACGCTTCATTTCTTCGTACCAAAGAGCAAGCTTCAGGCCAAATGTTGTCGGTTCAGCGTGTACACCGTGTGTACGGCCCATCATGACGGTATATTTGTGCTCTTTTGCTTTTTCTTTTAGTATGTCAACAAATCTCTCAATGTCCTTGAGCAAGATATCGTTCGCCTGTTTTAATAGATATGAAAGCGCCGTATCCACTACGTCTGTCGATGTTAATCCGTAATGAACCCACTTTCTTTCTTCTCCTAGAGATTCAGAGACAGCACGCGTAAAGGCAACCACGTCGTGGCGCGTGTCTTGTTCAATCTCTAAAATACGTCCAATATCAAAGCTTGCATTTTTGCGCATTGTCACAACGTCTTCTTTCGGAATGACGCCAAGCTCTGCCCAAGCTTCACAAGCGAGAATTTCTACTTCAAGCCATGCATTAAATTTGTTTTCCTCTGTCCAGATTGCTGACATTTCTGGTCGTGCGTAACGTTCGATCATTTCCCGTTTCCTCCATCTCTTTCAGTCCATATCTTTGTGATGTTTGTCATCCACTCATCATCGAGCTGTTTCATAAACGTCATATGCCCCATTTTGCGGCCGGCTTTTACTTCATGCTTTCCATATAGATAAAGCTTCGCTTCTTTGAGAAGCTCAGGATGCTCTTTTGGAATGTCCACTTCATCGCCTAATAAATTCACCATCATTCCCTCTGATAAAAGGGCTGTACCGCCAAGCGGCAAACCACATATAGCGCGGACGTGCTGTTCAAACTGACTTGTCTCACATAAATCGAGTGTATAATGACCAGAATTATGCGGGCGTGGTGCCAGTTCATTGACGAGCAGCTTTCCGTCATTTGTCAGGAACAGTTCTACAGCAAGAGTACCAACCAGCCCCAGCTTTTCAGCCAGTGTTGTTGCCAGTTCTTTCGCCTTCTCCTGAATGCGGTTCTCTACCCTTGCAGGTACAATGCTTTGGAACAAAATATTATGCTTATGAATGTTCTCAGCGACTGGGAATACTGCAATCTCTCCATGAACAGAACGAGTGACGATCACTGATAGCTCCATTTGGAATGGAACCCAGCTTTCTAAAATACAAGTTCCATGTGTGAGCAGTGCAGCTGCTTCCTGAAGCTGTCCTTTTTCTTTAATGACGTACTGTCCTTTTCCGTCGTAGCCGCCTCTGCATGTTTTCAGCACGGCTGGCAAACCGAGCACGTCCACTGCGTCTTCCAGCTCTTTTTCATCATGAATGATGCGGTAAGGCGCTACTTCACAGCCTGCGTCTACAATTCCTTTTTTCTCGGTCTCACGATTTTGAGTTAAAAGGAGAAGGTCGCTTCCTTGTGGTAAATAGGCTTCTTCCTTCAGCTGATTGAGTGCATCATAATCAATATTTTCAAACTCATAAGTCACCACATCGCTGATGTCTGCCAGCTTTCGAATCGCTTCAAGGTCACTATATGCGGCTGTGATTTCTTTATCGGCAACCTGTCCGCAAGGAGATTGTGCAACTGGGTCTAGAACTGCTGCCCGGTACCCCCTTTGCTTTGCGCTGACAGCCATGTATCTGCCAAGCTGTCCGCCGCCAATGATCCCGATGGTTGCGTTTGGAAAAATGGTCTGCTTAGCCAAGCTGATCACTGCTTTCTAGTACAGTCTGTTTTGTCTGTTCTCTTCTTTCTTCAAGGCGAGCTGCGACCTTTTCATCAAATGCTGAAATCATTTGTGCGGCAAGAAGGCCTGCATTTGTTGCACCGGCTTTGCCAATTGCTACTGTAGCAACTGGTACACCGCCTGGCATTTGAACGATGGATAATAAGGAATCCAGCCCGTTTAGTGCCTTTGATTGTACAGGCACACCAATGACCGGCAGTGTCGTTTTTGCTGCGACCATCCCCGGTAAATGTGCTGCGCCTCCAGCACCGGCAATGATGACCTTTAGTCCTTTACCTCTTGCTTCAGTCGCATATTCAAACATCAAGTCAGGTGTCCGGTGTGCGGATACTACCTGTTTTTCATACGGAATGTTTAATTCCTCTAAGATGTCGCACGCATTTTTCATTGTTTCCCAATCAGATGTACTTCCCATGATGACACCTACAAGCGGCTTCATTTTGTCCCCACCTTTAAGCTGTTATTCGATTTTGTATCGTTTGACACGCTTCCCAAACCTAAGCAGCTTGTCAAACGCCGAACAAAAAGGCCCGGTCTGTATTGCAATGTTAGGAAGCAACACAAACCGGGCCATGGTAAGCGCTGTTCGCTTTTGAAACGCCATGTCAGTTTTGTTCACTATCCTGCATAGTCCAGTCATTTACGGTAACTGGGTAGAAACTTATGGGCCATATTCCCAAGATTATATGAGGCTCGTGTTTTGATTTCATGTTTATCTTAACAACGGATGTTCATGATGTCAACGGATTTATCGAACAATCTATGAAGTCGTCGTTTTAATGTTCGGATTTAGACTATTTTTCCTTCAAATACGATTTTTTTCCCAATCGGAATGATCTGAATCGACCCATTTTCCTTCTTTTCTTGAAAAATCGGTTCCTCCATTCGACGGACAGGCGAGTAGCCTTCCGCTGCCATCTGGGACAACACTTGATCAATCGTCATGTTGTCTTCCACATAGAATTTTTTCTTCTTTGGTTTTGCGGTCATTCTTTAATTCTCCTTTTCTTCACAGCCTTCACCCAGAAGCCGCCGTGAATCGATTTGGGCTCATATGAAATGATAAACGCCTTTGAATCCAGCGTCTTAATCGTTTCATATAATTGCAGTTCATATTTTCTCGGTGTTAAAATTTGCAATGCTGTCCGGTCTCCTTCAAGACCGCCTGCTACCCAGCTGGTGACACCATATCCTTTTTCTCTCAATTGTCTTGGGAGATCGACATCCAATTCTTTTGTGATCACGTTAACAGTTGTGTAGCCAAGTGCCAGCTTCTCTTCAATTTTCATCCCGACAATGATCCCCATCCCATAACCTAGCGCATACGCAATGACATTTTGTATTTGATCTAAGTTATCTAAAACGATACTTAACCCAATGACATAAATGAGCATTTCGATCGTACCCGCAAAAGCAGCTGCGTACCGTCTGCCTTTCATCGTTAAAATCAAACGCATGGTGGAAAAAGAAACATAAACAATATTAATCACTAAAATGATTAAAACCATGGTGAACGCATTGGATAAAAGTTGTTGAAGCACGATTCGAACCCCCTGCACTAAAAAATCAAATAAAGCACCCCATATTCTACTAGAGAACATACCTTGATACAATCAAATTTACGCGATCAAAACACATATATCTTTCGACAACAAGGATGGTGTTTGTTACCAAGAGTTTACCCGTTTTTTTCTCTTCTCAACATGAAAACCTCCTTTTTCAAAAAAGGAGGTTTTCAGTGTGTTTTATCCAAATCGAACAGGAACAAGTGATGGAATCAAATACTCCCCGACTATGCCCCAGAGCAGCGCAATGATAACAAGCTCAACCAATAAAAAGACCCAGCCCGCATACATCAAATCTCCACGTACGGCATCATGCTCCGATTGAATCGAGCGAAAGAGCACGACCGCAATCAACTGGAGGCCGACAAACATCATTACGGATATTATGACGGTCACATATGGAATATTCAGCATGGCAAATACAAGCCAAAGGATGGATAAAACCAACACCGGCACTAGCGCAGCACCAAACTTCATGATCACTTCTTTCAGTGATATGTTGCCTTTTAGCATGTACTTTCCGAGCAGCCAGACGGTAAGCATCATCAATGTCAACACAATGAGTGTAAAGACCGCTACCTTCAAAAAGGCGTCGCCAAAAGAATAATGAATGCCAAAGCCTAATAAACGGGTCTTTGACGCCTTTAATTGAACATAGTTGCCTAAAGCAAAAAACACGCTGAATAACACAATCGAGATCCAGGCGTACTTCATACGCAATGTTTCCGCTTGATTAATGGCCCGGCTCGGTGATTTTAACATCGCCAGTCCATATGAACCATACCGCTTAAACGCGCCTCCTACACCTTGCAGTATACGCTGTATAGCTGAGCGCTCATCATCCGCTGTTTTTGAGGTTCTTCCTCGTTTTGCAGCGCTGCGGCTGAGGCGGGATTGCCTTGTTTCTTGATCTATTGATGACTCTTCGTTTTTCTTTTCAGATGTCCCCTGATCTTGATCTTTCTCTAACATCTCATATCAACTCCTATCCAATCCTTACAGTGCTAAAAGTGCATGAACTGTTCGGATGACTCCTCTTAAAGTAGCGGAGTCTCTCTATTCAGTCAAGATTCCTTGACGTTCATACGAATAGACGGATAAAAGGCAGCAGAGGTTTTAAAATGGAGAGAAAATAAGACAAAACAAAAAAGCTGACGGCCTCCATCAGCTTTTTATCAATGTTGAAATTCATGGTCAACGATATTGACTCCGCTTTCCTTGCTGGACCCGGAGATTCTCCTGATGAGCGGGGAACCGAGTCTTTTTGGTCGTATCAACCTGTGTAATATGTCCATTATGAATGGTGATGACCACTGATCCATAGTCGATCCCTTTTAAGGCAGATAAAATATAATTCAGCTTTTGTTCATCCATCGCTCATCCCCCTATTTTTGTTTTCGCTCTTTTAAATAGAGAACCTCATTTTCCAGCTCATGAATTGTATAATGCATGAGCGCTTCCTGCTTTTCTTCATGCCCCCATAAAAGGAGCTTTTGAATCAGCACCTGCTTTTTTCGTTCAATCACCTGTCGAAGCCAGCGTGACAAAAGACATCTCCTCCCCTTTTGAATGTCTGCAAGAAAAAAAGGCACCCTGAAACCTTCTATTAAAAAAGGAAATCAAAGCGCCTTTGGTGATCCAATCAGCGAATTATGTCTTTTTATCATAAACACATAATTCCTATAAGTCAACTATGTTTTGATTTTTTTAACAAAAAAACAGCAGCTTCCATGAGCTGCTGTTTCAGATGTTCAATTAATGATTTAAGAAAGCGAAATATAGAATAAAGATGACAAACAATCCGTACATGATTGGATGCACTTCTTTCGCTTTCCCTTTAAAGATCATCGTAATCGGGTAGAAAATAAAGCCAACCGCAATACCTGTTGCAATACTGTAAGTCAGTGGCATCATAATCATCGTTAAGAAAGCTGGTACCGCAATTTCAAAACGATCCCATGCAATCTTCGCCAGCGGAGCGACCATCAGTGCACCAACAATAATCAAAGCAGGTGCTGTCACATTAGGTGTAACAATGGATAAAAGCGGTGAGAAGAACATCGCCAGCAAGAAGAAAATCCCTGTGACGACAGCTGCAAAACCAGAACGCGCACCAGCAGCAACACCTGAGCTAGATTCAACATAAGACGTTGTTGTAGATGTACCAAGAATAGAACCTACAACGATTGAAGAAGAATCCGCCAAGAGTGCTCTTCCTGCACGTGGCAGCTCATTATTTTTCATTAAACCAGCCTGTGTTGCCACAGCCACAAGCGTACCAGCTGTATCAAAGAATCCAACGAAAAGGAACGTTAAAATCACAATAAGCATTTGAATGGAGAATATTTCTGGTAAGTGAATCAAGGCTTGACCAAAGGTTGGAGACAAGCTTGGAATACTTCCCACAATTTGAGACGGTACTGGTATAAGACCAAAAATCATCCCGGCAATAGCAGTCACAAGCATCCCAATGAAGACACCTGAATTCACACGAAGAACCATTAATATAACAGTCACTACGATACCAAACACCGTTAACAGAACCGGACCACTATGAATATTTCCAATCGAAACGAGTGTATTATCATTATTGGCGATAATGCCAGAGCCTTGAAGACCAACAAACGTAATGAACAAACCAATACCTGCACCAACTGCCAGCTTCAGCTCAGCCGGAATGGCATTGATGATTTTTTCACGGAAACCTGTTAAAGAAAGAGCAACGAAAATCAAACCTGAAACAAACACACCTGAAAGTGCAGCTTCCCATTTGATGCCCATGCCAAGTACAACCGAAAAGGCGAAGAACGCATTCAGACCCATACCGGGTGCAATCGCAATCGGATACCTGGCGATCAATCCCATCAGAATACACCCTGCAGCAGAAGCTAACGCCGTTGCTGTAAAGACTGCACCCTGATCAATTCGTAATTTATCTGGAAAATCCGGCACAGACACTAATGCAAGTGTGATCGGATTAACAAACAGAATGTAAGCCATCGACAAAAATGTGGTTAAACCACCGATGATCTCTCTGCGGTAATTCGTACCTAATTCATCAAACTGAAAAAACTGTTTCAAGCCAACTGACTCCCTTCATGTCCTTTTGCTTTAGCCTGCCCCATTCACTAGTCAAATAAAAAACGCCCCAACAATTTTGGGACGCTTGACTACATATGTGAATTCAGACTGTGACATAAAACAAGAACAATGCATGATTTATATCAAACGAGTGTGAATTGACGTAGTCAAGCCATTTACGGTAGCTTGGTAGAAACTTGCGGGCCATATCCCCGCGATTATACGACTTCTATCTATTTGATTTCTGTGTCTATTGTACCAACTTCATTTTTAAAACACAATACGAAAAGCGAACATTTTTCAAAGAAATGTCCGCTTCATTCGTCTTATTACACGAATTTGGAAATTCACATCTAGTTCTTTATACACCCTTCCCCAAATCCTTCTCTTTTGCAAAAACCGCTTCGGCTACATGGAAAAACTCTTTCACTGCCGGCGAAGCTTGAGAGAGCGACGGACAGGCGAGCGCAACCTCACGATGATGAGAGACATTCAGCTGGCGAATATGCACAAGCTGCTGCGTTTTTAAAAACAACTCCGGACCTATTGTGACGCCAAGTCCTTCCCCGACCATACGGGCAATGGTCGTACAATCATGAACTTCAAATAAAACAGCTGGCTTCATTTGCGCCTCTGAAAAAATGTCCTCTACATGTGATTGATACATGCCAGTCGGCATAATAAATGGTTCACCCGCCAAATCTGTTATATCTACAATGGGCTGCTGTTCATATCGATGATTTGGGTGATAGGCGACGACCATCTCATCTTTCATAAGCGGCAGTAAATCAAAGGCTTCATCCGCATGACCTTTTACAACAAATCCAACATCAATGATGCCAGAATCCAGCCACTCCAATATTTCTTCATACGTCCCCTCATAAAATTTAAATTCGATTTTTGGATGTTTTTTCTGATAGCTCACAAGCAGTTTAGGCAATAAACAAGCAGAGGCACTGGCAAATGTGCCGATACGAATCAAGCCCGTTTCAATATTTTTCGTTAACGCAATTTCTTGCTGGATTTTCTCCACTCTATTTAATACTTCTCTAATATGCGGGAGAAGCGTTTGACCAATGTCCGTCAGCATAATACCTTTTTTTCGGTCACGAATGAATAAAGACACGCCCCACTCTGACTCTAAATTTGCCACTGCATGACTGACAGCTGACTGCGTCATATTTAATGCTTCAGCTGCTGCTGTAAAACTGCCGAGCTCCACAACTTTTGCGATAATATCAAAGCGAACAAAGCTCATGAGTATTTACTCATCTCCTTCATGAAAAACATCAATTTTACTTATGTTAGCACGGAATTTAAACTAAAGACAACGTATCAACATGAAGGAAGGGTTCAAAATGAAAAACACATCTCATCAGCTATTGATCATTCTTTTAGCTGTCGGTTCATTTGTCACAGGCACGTCAGAATTCGTCGTGTCAGGCATTCTAGATATCATTGCTGTTGATTTACACATCTCCATTCCTGCTGCCGGACAGCTCATCACCGTCTATTCTCTTTTTTATGCAGTGGGCGCTCTCTTTTTAGTCATGGCAACGTCGAAGCTGAACCGAAAAAAGGTTTTGTTATCAGCTATTTTTGTGTTTATTTTAGGCAATATGCTCGCCTTTTTCAGCCATCATTTTGTACTGCTCCTGCTCTCTCGGGTCATCATGGCCATGAGCGGCGGCTTATATATTGTCGTCGCCACGAATTATGCAGCGCAGATCGCCCCGCCAGAAAAAAAGGGAAGCGCAATGGCGACTGTCATTACAGGATTCACCGTTTCACTCGTACTTGGTGTGCCGATTGGAACATTTCTCTCAGGTCACGTGGATTGGCACTATATTTTTCTCATCATTGCACTAGGTACTGCTTGTCTCTTCTTGCTTCTTTATCAATTGCTGCCACGCATAGAGGGACATTCACATCTGCCATTAAAGCAGCAATTACACATTCTTCAAGACCGCAGAGTGATCAGCGGCTTAGCAACGACGGTCTTTTGGATTTTAGGCTACACGATGGTCTTTGCTTATATCTCTCCTTTATTACGACAGACCGCCGGCTTTTCACTTGAAATGACAAGCATGGCCTTGCTCGTTTTAGGAATTTCTGCTTTTATTGGCTCACGCTTTGGCGGCTTCGCCGTTGATCAATGGGGACCAAACCGAACCATCTCGATCAGCATCATGATCCAGATGTTCGCTCTCTTTGCCTTATTCTTTACGCAATTCTCTACAATTAGCGTCTTGATCACACTCGCTATTTGGGGCATCGCCACATGGACAACAACACCAGCGAAGCAATTTTATCTGATCTCCCTTAAACCACAAGCATCAGAAACCGTGCTAAGCTTTAATACAGCGATTATGAACATCGGCATGATGCTTGGATCGTCAATGGGCGGCGTGATTATACAGTATACAAAAGTGACTAATTTAAGTTGGATTGGCGGATTAGCTAGTTTTGTGGCGTTGATGTTGATTCGGTATTCTTTTTATTTACACGAACGTGCCCAACGAAAGACACCGGAAAACCAATAGAAAACATTTCAATTTTTGGTATGATGGAAGAAACTGAGTTAAAAAGGAGTTTTTTACTTGTTTCTATTCGAAGAACCCACGTGTGCTAGCTGTCAGAAAAAGATAGAAGGAAACGAAGAAGTGTACGTCAAGCTGGTCTATCCAAAGAGACGAGGGATGACAGAGGTGAAGGCATGGCTGAGGAATGAAGGGGTTTTTTATTGTAAGGCATGTTATGGAAAAGAAACATAAAAACAAGCATTTCAATTGAAATGCTTGTTTTTACTTTCTACTTTTTTATTTCCGCTTACTACGAAGTTCAATGAGTGCTAGTTTATTGTCATTGAAAAAGAACTCCAGAATGATACCGTTTGATTGATCTTGATATTGTATACCTTTGCTATACCCTTCGACAAACCAGAGCTTCTTGAATTGATCTCCATATGTTTGTAGCACAGATGAATAATCGTCTCCAATAGTGATTCCCTTAGATGTTTTGAGTTTTTTCTGTTTTGACTGATTGTAAATAGATGTAACTCGATGATGTTGATCAACTGATACTACAAAATCTTGATTTTCTTTTTCCATATAGACCCTCTGTTTAGGATGGGAGAATTGAGTATTCTCCACAAAAGTATGATCTCTCTCAAATTTTTCACCAATCTTAAAATGACCTAGCGATTCATTTGTTAAAGATACAGAGTGAAAATTAAAAAACATAGCCACCCAAACAAATAGTGCGGTTCCTCCTAAAACAGAACCTACAATCACTAACACTTTAGAATGGATGATTCCCTTTTTAAACAAATAGATCGCTAAAGATACGATGATCATCACGATGACGATCATAATTAGAAAAATACCCATTTCAATTATCCTCTTTTGCTTTTAATCGAATTCTGTTTGTGAATTATCCCCGCAATCACATTCTCACATATTATACCAAAGCATTACACAAAATCGACCAGTACAGGTATAATTTAAATAAAATTGCACGAGGAGAAAAATATGACTAGACATAAACTGATATTCCCGCAATCATTTCCAACCATACATACCGAAAGACTAATCTTAAAACAAGCAACAATCGAAGACGCTGAGGATATGCACATCTACTTATCCAATGAAACCGTGTGCCGCTACATGGGCATTGATGCTCATGAAACGATTGAAGACACAAAAGGAGAAATCAAGTGGTATCACGACATCTTCAAAGAACAAACAGGCATCCGCTGGGGCATTTCTCTAAAAGATGATCCTGCGATCATCGGCAGCTGCGGCTTTCTCAATCTAGAAAAACAGCACTGCCGCACGGAAATCGGCTATGAATTACACCACGATCATTGGAGAAAAGGCATCATGAGCGAAGCAATTGCTGCGGTGTTACGATATGGGTTTCAGGAAATGTATCTGAATCGGATTGAAGCGATTATTGATCCAGCAAATACGTCCTCTGTTCAATTATTGGAGAATGTTGATTTTGTTCGAGAGGGTTTATTAAGGGAGTATGATCTTGGTCAGAATGGGTTTGATGATGTGTTTATTTATTCGATTTTGAAGAGGGATTTCAAATAAACTGAATGATTTTTAAACAGAAGCGTTAAAGTGAATGAATTAAAATTGCACAATTACCCAGTAAGAAACCTCTAGTCAAGTTTATGACTAGAGTTTCTTTGCATGGTAACCCTTCTAATTTACTTACAATTCCAGCAATATTCAACACCCTTTCTATAATTATAGTATCAGTAATAGTAAAAATTTTTGAACAAAATGCAGATCCACACTTAAGTAATTACACTATTTCACTTACTTTTCTTTTCTAAGTACAAGATTCAAATAAAAATAGCCTATTCTTTAATCTGTTTTAGTTGGAATAATTCATATTCCAAAAAAAGAACTTTTGCCCATTTGCAATTTCACTGATTAATTTAGATTTTTCATTTTCAAAATCTATTTTAGTGACATTATTTTTACGTTTACTTGTTTCGCTTTCAATTTTGGAGAACACATGTGGAGTTGGAGTGAGGTTACAACAAGTAATGAATAAACTCATTGTGTTATCAGGTCATAGTTGGCAGTGGCAAAACATTTTTAATCAAAAAAATCATAGATAATTATTAAGTAAACGAGTCAAGAAGAAGAACTAGCATATTTACAGTAGTACATGCATGGGAAATTTTAAATATATAAGGATATATTACCTTAAATAAATTTACATCAAAATAAATATAGGTTAATATATTCTTGCATTTCATAAAAAGGGAAGGGAGGTATATTCTGTATTAATTCTAAATACTGCATGTGAGAAGGAAGCTTGAATGAAAAAGTCAAAAGCCTTATTACTATTTGTTTCGTGCCTAGTGATTCTTGCAATTGTATTATGTTGGGGACTATCTGGCGATGTTTCTGAGGATAATAGTAAATCATACAAGACAGAGAAGGAAAAAGACCTGCTATGGGGATATAAAGTTATAGGTCATGAAAAACCTAATAATCATAAGAATTATGTCAAAATTGCTATCCTTGATAGCGGTATTAATAAGTCACATAAAGAGTTTAAAGATTTAACTTTTTATGAGTACAATGCTATTAAACCAAAAAAATCTATCGAAGATGATTATGGTCATGGTACAGCAATTGCCGGAATAATCGCTGCAACTGGTGAAGAAATAAAAGGTATTTCACAGAATCCCATTATTTATGATGTCAAGGTACTAAATAAAAATGGCAAAGGAAAAGTTGAAGATGTTGTCAAAGGGATTAAATGGTGTATTGAGCAAAAGGTAGACATAATTAATATAAGTTTCGGATTTGGAAAAGACTACGATGAATTACGAAATGTTATAAAAATTGCTTTAGATAACAATATAACAATTACAGCTGCTTCTGGAAATACATTAGGTCTAACTGTTGAATACCCTGCAAAATATGAAGGCGTCTTATCGATATCCTCACTTAACGAAAAACTAAAAATTGATCCAATTTCAGCAAAAGGAAAAATTGACTTTTCTGCGCCTGGAGTAAATATTAAAACAACTGATATACACGGAGGATATACAAAGGTAAAAGGTACATCCTTTGCAACTGCGTTTGCAACAGGTGCTATAGGCTGTTTGTATTCTAAAAAATACAAATCTAAAGAGAATGTTCATCAAACACTCAAGAAAAATACAGTTGATCTTGGAAAGCTAGGTTATGACAGAGAGTATGGCAATGGGATGATTATTTGTAACAAGGGAGAGAATTAGATTGAAAAAGGTTTTAATAAAAATTCTTGTGTTAACATTGTTTTTGTGTGGAGTTGTTCCTGAATTTGCAAGTGCAAAATCAGGCGAAATTGATTCTGATGCTTTAAGAATAGAAGAGAATGCTAGTAAAGAATATGAAGTGAATGTTGAAAAAGAATTGGGGATAGAGCTAGAACAAGATATGTTAATGGAAGTTAAGGAAAGCCTAGATGAAGTTAATATATCTACTCAGCTTGAAGCTGAGAGTATGAATGTCCAAACTGACATGAAAATTAATCATGAGACAGGTGAAATCACAGTTGATGGTATTACAGAGTTAGAAAATGGGGAAAAAGAAACTAACAAATTCAACGTGTTAATTGAAGAGATTGAAGGAAATGATTTTACAGCAACCTTTGTGGATGATGAAACAGGAAAAGAGTATAAAGTTAGCACCATAGAAGCTCAGTCATCAATTGTTCCAGCAATAATAGTTGGAATTGTTTCTAGGTTTGGTATTCAATATGCTATTAAAAAATACGGAAAGAAGCTAATAATAAAAACTTTTAAAAAACAGGTAATTAAACAAGGTATAAAAAAAGTTTCTAAGTTTTCTGTTAGCAACAAACATCTTAGTAATGCAAAAGGTAGATACAGAAAATTTGATACCAAAAGCAAGAGCACAGTAAATAAATGGATAAAAGAAGCTTTACAATCTAAAAATGTTTCGTTTACTATAAACAATAATAAAAAACTATCCTTTGTCATCACTGCAAATCTGAAAAAGAAAATCGGAACAAAAGGTGAGACAAAAATAAAAATAGTTATAGGTTGGGATGGTAAAATATGGACAGCTTATCCAATCAAGTAGAATTTGATTATATGTTCACATCTGATGAGAAAGATATTCCAAAGAACATGAAGAAAGATCCATCAACAGCTCTAAGAGTAGAGGGAGAGTTTAAAATAGTTATAAATGGCGAAGTATATTTTGAAGAAAATATCGCCTTATTAGAATTTTATGCATCTTTGCACGACTGGATTAAAAAGATAAAGAAAAAAAACAAAGTTACAGAGTATAGATATTACACAATGGAGTATGAGGAAGACGACCCCATTATTTCAGTAATACCATTTGATAATAAGGCTCGACTCACCACTATTTGGGAAACTCAACAGTTATATAATGTATTCGATCTTAATTATATAATTGAACAAATGAAGGTATTACATGAAAACCTTGGACGTGACATTGAACAACATTATAAAATTTCACTAAAAAACTTTATTGGAAATATCCCATTAAGAAAATATTGAATAGAGAAAGGAACTCCTGGTTAGGGGTTCTTTTCAATGTTTTAGTAGGATGTTTTTAGAGGAGGTGTATTTTTGATTTTATATTTCTTAGCTGGTTTTATAGGAATCATAATAGCCACAATTATGCTAGGTATTGAAATTGAAGGATATACATTTTTGACAAGTTTTATTTTAAAGATGTTTGGGATGTCTATATTTGTAGGATCGATATGGCTAATAAATCAAAACAGAGAAGAATGCCCAAAATAGCAATAAAAATGAAGAATGAAAGCTCATTGTAAAATTCGTCGTTACAAATATCTTTTATACCTATATCTCGAATTGCAAGCGGTCTTCCATCATTAATTACAAAAACCTTTATTTGATTTATTTTAGATAACTCATTAAAAGCATCATCTCTTGAACTGAAATTATGATAATCTCTTCCTTATTACTATTATCTATAAAAAAAGATTGTTCTATTAATCTTACATGGTAAATATCCCAAACTGTATTTAAAATGGGCTCAACAGTTTTTTTAGAGTACCCTCCAAATATTCTTATCAACACCACTTATATCGGACATTGAGCGTTCCATTAATGCAGTAGTAATATTATAATTGAATTGATTATTTTTAAAAAAATTTAGATAATCGAGAAATTCATTCTTCTGAATATTTTGTCTATAATCATTTAATAACCTGTTTAAATACGTCAAAATATTCAAATCAAAATGTACAACTTTACCAACTTTTATTTTCGGTAATCCCCTCCAATATAATTACTATCAAGAATCCACATTTTTGTATAGTCAGGAGAAATATTTTATAACCGTTAATTTCCCTATTTTTAAAACTTTCATTAATATTTGATTATTTTTATATGATCTGATTTATTAAAAAATTTTTCGAATATGATATTCTTTTCAATTGTATTATCTGCTTTAATTATGAGATCAATAATAATTTTAAGTTGTTCATTCATTGTATCCCCTTCACATCTGATTTTCCTTCAATATCCCTCAACCTACATTTATCTAATTAAATATTTTTTGCAGTTCTGCTGAAACTGTAATTAATCAAAGTGATAGCACCGATACCAATTGTTTAGTCGTATATTCTGGCGTCATCCATGGCACCTTTGTTGTGGATGTCTGGGAGAACCTCAAAATATTGTCAGATGTCTCACTCAAAGCCTAAGATGGAAATTTCTTCTAGTAGAATTAAATCTTATTCCCGGATGATTTCTAGATTTTCTTCAGAAACTCCACCCAGTACACGGATACCCAGTCCTGAACCTAGGACTATAAGGTCCATTCTAAAATTGCAACATAGCACAAAAAGTCAAGTTTCCTAAAAAGCATTTCCGCTATACTAAACTCACAAGGCAAGGAGGTGCTCGGTTGTCCTATCAAGAACATGAGAAAACGATTCAAGAAACATTAAATTATATTGAACAGCATCTGAAAGATGATTTACCGCTTCAAACTCTAGCGAAACACGCTGGTTATTCTAGGTTTCACTTTCACCGTATATTCAAGAAAGTGATTAAGAAGTCAGTTGTCGATTATATAAGGGAACGTCGAATGACCCAAGCGGCGAAGGATTTAATTCATACGGATCAACGGGCGATTGACATTGCATTGCAGTATCGATTTAGTTCACAGGAATCCTTCACTAGAGCCTTTAAGAAGATATATGATATGTCACCCGCACGTTATCGGAGATTACTAAGGAATGTCATTAATAAGGAGGAAACGAATATGGCTGCAAATAAGAACACACCTACCGGCTGGATTATGACGGGAGAAACACCATCTGATTATGAAACAGGTCTGGATGACAGAATTGTACACAGTGGTACTACCTCAGCTTACCTGAAATCCAAGGATGAAAAAGCACGAGGATTCGCGACCTTGATGCAGCAAATTAAGTCTGATCGTTACCGTGGAGAACGCCTTCAATTTTCTGCTTTTGTCAAAAGCGAAGATGTGAAAGGTTCAGCTGGTTTATGGATGAGGATTGACCATTCTTCAGGTGAAGTTCTTGCGTTTGACAACATGATGAACCGCCCCATTACAGGAACAAACGGCTGGAATCATTTTAGTGTAGTATTGGATGTTCCAGTCAAAAGTGAAGTCATTGCGTTTGGCATATTACTACATGGACAAGGTCACATTTGGATGGACGAACTTAGTTTTAAAATTGTAGATGAAAGTGTGCCAGTGACAGAACAAAATACTGTGGATCATTTAGAGGATGAACCAGTGAATTTAAATTTTGAAGGCTAGCAGACTGAATTTAAGCGGAGGTTCATTGCCATGAAAAAAATTGGTGCGATTTTATTGTTCGCTATGAATTCACTCACCTTTATTTGTGGCCTTGGAATTTTATTTGGTGAAGAGAATTAAAGATAAGCACCCATAGAACAAAAAAAATCAATTAAAAAAGATATCCCAATCACTATCTTCTTTTTATAGACTTGGTATAATAGAAAAAATCAGAAAAATGAGAATGCGATGATAAGGAATAGTACTTGCCGAAATGTTTTCAGAAAGTTGCTGGCTGATGAGAAGCAATAACAAAAAGGCAGGGAACTCACCTTAGAGTAGCCTTAGTGAAATGAAAAGTATCAATGTAGTTAAGGACGGCCCCCCACCGTTATATGGGAAGGATATAAGATCAAACAATCTGTATCCGAATAAGGGCATGATAATGTTTGTTTATCATGAAACAGGGGTGGTACCGCGTAAGAAGAAGTCTTTCGTCTCCAAGTTAAATCTTGGGGATGAAAGGCTTTTTTTATATTCTATTTTCTAGGAGGAATCGATGATGTTTAACCACAAAAAATACGAAAAGAAATACTTTTTGCCACCGAACCTTACTTATGATTGGGTGAAGAAAGAAACATTAGAAAGTGCTCCGATATGGTGCAGTGTGGACTTACGGGATGGTAATCAAGCATTACCTATTCCTATGAACTTAGAAGAAAAATTGGAAATGTTTCAGTTATTAGTAGAGATAGGTTTTAAAGAAATTGAAATCGCATTTCCAGCTGCTTCTGATACGGAGTTTAGGCTGTTACGGACACTGATTGATCATCATATGATTCCAGACGATGTCACGATTATGGTGATCACACAAGCGAGAGAGCATATTATCCGTCGAACCTTCGAAGTCATTAAGGGTGTACCGAAAGCGATTGTTCATTTATATAATTCGACTTCAGAAGCGCAGCGCAGACAGGTATTTAAGAAAACAAAAGATGAAATTAAACAAATTGCAATGGATGGAGCTATTTTAGTAAAAGAACTTGCCGAAAAAACAAAAAGTGATATTTATTTTCAATATAGTCCTGAAAGCTTTCCAGGAACAGAAGTTGATTATGCGTTAGATATTTGTAATAGTGTTTTAGATATTTGGAAACCGACACGAGCTCATAAAGCCATCATCAATATTCCGACAACAGTAGAATATTCAATGCCTCATATCTTTGCAAGTCAGATTGAGTATATACACAAAAATCTGTCTTACCGAGACAGTGTGACATTATCTGTTCATCCTCATAATGACCGCGGCTCTGGGGTGAGTGATGCAGAATTTGGTGTTCTGGCTGGCGCAGAAAGAGTCGAAGGTACATTATTTGGTATCGGTGAACGTACAGGGAACGTTGACTTGATTACCTTGGCGATGAATATGTATTCACAAGGTTATGATCCAAAATTGAATTTCAATAACCTAGAAGCGATTCGTAAAAAATATGAAAAACTAACAAAAATCACTGTTCCTGAGAGGCAGCCCTATTCTGGGGAAATGGTTTTCACCGCATTCTCTGGGTCACATCAAGATGCGATATCTAAAGGTATGAAATATAGAAAGGAAAATAATGTTGATAAATGGGACGTTCCGTATATCCCAGTAGATCCCGTTGACTTGGGGAGGAATTATCAAGCGGATGTGATTCGAATCAACAGCCAGTCTGGAAAAGGCGGCATAGGCTATATACTAGAAACAAATTATGGCATTCAACTTCCTTATCAAATGAATGAAGCCATGGGATATGAAGCGAAGAAAGTATCTGATCAGGCAAGTAGGGAATTGTCTGTCGAAGAAATATATCATGTTTTTAAAGAACAGTATGTTGATTATCACCCTCATTTCCAGCTGCTTGATTATCAATTTCATAAAGGAGAGAAGCAGGAAGTTACCTTAACTTTGCTGAGAGATGATCAACAAATTGAAATACAAGGAACTGGCACTGGAAGTTTAGATGCAATCAGTAATGCGTTAAAAGCATATTTTCATCTCGAATATGTTTTGGAAGTCTATGAACAGAATTCTTTGGGCAAGGATTCTCAAGCACAAGCCTGTGCACAGATTGGAATTTCATATCAAGGAAAAATGCATTGGGGTGCTGGAATTGATAAAGATATTATAGAAGCAACAGTGAAGGCCCTGGTGGTTGCAGTAAATAAACTAGAGGTTTGGATGTAGATGGAAAAAGATAAACTTGAAAAACATGAAGTGATGCAATATTTAAGAGAATATAACGAGCAAGAAATTTTTTATCAACAATACCAACAGAAAAAGCATGACAATCAATCATTGCAATTATTTTTGAAGAATTATGATAAAAACAATTTAATGCATAAACAAATATATATAGAAGAATTTTTGCAAAAAGGGCAGAACGAATTTGAAAAGGAAGATACCATGTGGTTAGGTCAGGAGAAAGATATCGAAGTGAGAAAGTATAGCCGTTTTATGCCTCAATTGTCGGCTATCCATGATTTCTTTGAAATGATCTATGTTCTGGAAAATGAGATGTATGTAGAAGTGGAAGATAAAAAAATGACTTTGAAATCAGGAGATATTGCCTTTATTCCTCCTGACACCATACACAAGCCAATTGTAATGGAGAATACAATCGCCATGCAAATCATGATCCGTAAGAGTACTTTTCAAAAAGTGTTTTTTAAAATGTTAAAAGGAAACAATGTCATTTCAGAATTCTTTTTGAATGCATTGTATATAAAAGAAAATAAAAATATTCTTATTTTCCATAGTCACTTGGATAAACATTTGCTAGACTGCTCTCTTCAACTATTTACAGAAAATTATAATCGGTTCCCTAGTTACCAGTTGATTATGAATAATTTGTTTGAGATATTATTATGTCTAATATTAAGATTCAAACCAAGTCATATGAACGTAAATCAGGTCAAACAATATCGTGATATACGTATTATTGAAATGCTCCAATATATTCAGCAATGTTGTGAGCATATCACCATCCAGGAGATGGCAGAGAAATTTAACCTTTCACAGTCTTACCTGTCAAAATATATAGCTCGTAAGCTTGGCAAATCATTTCGTGAGATTCGACAAGAAATAAGATTGGAAAAAGCCTGCGAAATGCTCACTGGCAGCAATTCACAAGTAGATCATATTGCGGCAGCCGTAGGTTATCAAAATGTAGAGCATTTCATTCGTTTATTTAAGAGAAAGTATCACCTAACACCACATCAATATCGATTAAATAATAGATAATAAAGAGGAGAAATGATCATGTCCATCAAACAAGTAAAAGATTATTTTAAACAATATGATATGGATACTCGAATTCAAGAATTTTCAGTGTCTAGTGCCACCGTAGACTTGGCTGCTTCTGCATTGGGCTGCGAACCTGAAAGAATCGCAAAAACACTATCCTTTCTAGTAAAGGGACAAGCTATTTTAATTGTGACCTCTGGCGATGCAAAAGTTGATAACAAAAAATTCAAGGAATATTTTAAAACAAAAGCTAAAATGCTTTCTCCTCATGAGGTCGTTGACTTGGTCGGTCATGAAATTGGCGGAGTATGTCCTTTTGCTATAAAGAATGGCGTTTCTGTTTATTTAGATATTTCACTCAAACGTTTTGAAACAGTCTATCCAGCCTGCGGAAGCAGTAACAGTGCTATTGAACTCACAATAAAACAATTAGAAAAACACTCCGGTTATTCACAATGGATTGATGTGTGTAAGGGATGGAATGATTCATTAACACATTAAAACGGAAGGGAAAAGTGCAGTTAAAAATAAAAAAGAGCTAGAAACCCTTGATACACAAAGGTTTCTAGCTCTTTTACATTTATTCCCATTCAATCGTAGTAGGTGCCCCAAACCCCTTTAAAACAAAGGTTTCTTTTAACCTTTTGCTTCCTTGGTGGGGTTTTTGGTGGGGTTTTTCTTATTTATCGCCTGATTACCATTGAATCGAAGTTTTGTTTCAGATGCAGTCTTTATTTTAATATTTCCAGCCATCATTTCTGCTATCGTATTATCTGCCCCAGTCCACATATGGGCATAATGCTTTAATGTGATTTCTGGACTTGAATGACCCATACGTTGGGATAAAACAAGAACTGAAACATTAAATTCATTGATGAGATAAGATGCATGTGAATGGCGCAGCCCCTTCGCTTGTATCTTCTTCACTTCCGCCAATTTTGCATATCGAGAAATCATCCTACCAATTGTTGATTTAATCATGGGCAAACCATCATAACTAAAGACAAAATCATCTACTTTTCCTAAACCTATAGCTAGCTGGCGTTCACGCCAAACTTTTAATATGTTTATAGTGTCATCATCAAGCGCAATGGTTCTCTTTCCATCTTCAGTTTTTGTATAAGAGTTTCTTTTCCATTCTGTTCTCGTTTTAAGAATCAACATATGATGGACACGCATACGCTTCTTCTTCAAATCAATATCACACCAGTTTAAAGCAGTTCCTTCATTCACTCTGATACCGGTCATGTAATACACCCATATCATAACAAAATTCAAGTGTTCATAAAAATCATCAATATATATTTGATTTATTACTTGTTCAAACTCTTCTTTTGTCCAATATGGAACAACTGCTTTACCTTTTGGTATTGCTTTAACTTTCTTTGAGATATTGTATTCTAAATACTGCATATCAACCGCTTTATCTAAACTCTGTCGAAAGACACCAAAAACCAGACTAGCGTAGGATTGAGAATATCCAGCCCCTCCCCTTTTTTTGCTCGTTAATAACCATGTACGGAAATTTTGTACATCCTCAATTGAGATTGATCTAAGAGACATCGATCCAAACCTATCTTTTATTTTTTCAAAAATCCCTTCCTTAACTTCAAAGGTACTTTCTTCAACTTCTGTTTGGTAATAAGGTATATAGACTTGGCTCATGAATTGCTCATAAGTCATCTTATAATTCGAATAGCTATTAACTTTATGGTATTCTCTTTTCAATCGTGTTAATTCTTTATTAGCCTCAAAGGCTGATGCAAAAGGTTTTCCATTAGCATCTTTTCTTCCTTTTTTTCTTATCCTCTTACCTGTTATACGATCTATTCCAAATTCAGACTGATAAAAAAACCTTCCTTTTTCGTCTACATAGACTCCCGGATATTTTGTTTTTTCTTGTTTCTTTTTCAAAGGTGATCATTTGACCTCCTTTTATTCATTTCTCTTTTTAATCTAGTTACCTCTTTATGAGCTTCAAAAGCAGACAAAAAAGGTTTTCCATCATTTCCTATTTTAGATTTTTTACGTTTTCTTTTCCCTTCACTCTGACAATCTATTTGATAAAAAATAACTCCGTTATCATCAATGTAAACATCATCATACTTAGTTCTCTTCATTGGGAAACTCCTCTCGCTTCTTCTGATAAGGACACCCCTAAAATAGATTCAACTACATCTCTCGGAACTCTTCCGAGCCTTTTATTATTATAATAAGGGCAACCTTTTTGAACCATGATCGCTTTTGCTTCTCTAATTAAATTCACAGCTTGATATTTTTTATATCCAATTTTGATCAGATCATCTTTACATATTGTTGTACCCATTAAAATTCTCCTTTCATAGCACAAAAATTATTTGACCTGCACATTATCAACAATCCATTTATTCTCTTTTTTTATTAACTCAGTTTGAATAATAATGTTTTGTTGTGTGGTGACGGCATTCACCGTAAGTGCAATTTTCGCATCATTCAAATAAAGTTCCCTGTCTTCATCTATCTTCTTAGAATAGCTCTCTAAAGAAAGTAAATCCCCTTGCATTGTTACGCTATGTTTTTCAGGACCCTTCGAAGGGAACGCATAGCTCATTGCTTTATCCGTCGCCAACTTCCTAACAGCCTTTTCTCTATCGTCAGCATCTTCATATTGAAAGAATGCTTCAAAAAACTTTTGATTCATGTCAGCAGCTTCTGAATTCGTCACTTGATTCATTTTATTCTCGATCTTTTGCTTCTCTTTCAGAGCTTGATTTTTTGCATCATTCAATTTGTTGTAAGTCATGTAATAACTCGTAATTCCTAAAATCAATACAACACCACCTACTAGCCATAATATCTTTTTCATGAAATCCTCCTATCGTTTTATGCGTCCAAATGAAACTAAGTGATCTCTCCAATATCCTTTTTTCAACTGAGAATATTGAACGCCACTATCATTAGAATTGAACATTCTACCTTCACCAACATATATGCCAACGTGGGTAATGAATTTTCCTTGATACGTGCCTGTAAAAAAGACTAAATCGCCTGCGACTGCTTCGCTTTCAGCAATCTTTTTTGTTGCTCCGTATTGTTCTTGGGCTGTTCTGGGTAAAGAAATCCCTGCTTTTCTGTAAGCCCATTGAACAAGACCTGAGCAATCAAAACCCGTCTTTGGAGTTGAACCAGCCCATTGATATGGATTCCCTTCATATTTTAAGGCTTCATTCATAATGGCCTCATATCCTTCGATAGCTCCATTCACTGGCTTAACGCTGCCACCGCCTTTTAGATATCGGAAGACATGATCAACGTAATTAGGATCACCATAACTACGCCACCCCAATTTAAGTGCTTGAAATCTGCTAAATTCTAGCGCAAGAGCTTTTGTATATTTGCCTCCACGCTTTTTAACAAAATCTATAAATCCTCCTCCGTAGTTGTAGGACTGCAATGTTAATCGAACGTCTCCGCCTGCCTTTTTAAATACAGCCGTAAAATGCTTTATACCAACCTGTATCGAATATTCTGGATCGGTTATCGTATTAGGCGGCAAGCCTATTGATTCGCTCGATTGCATGATATCCAAGTATCTGCCCCCACTCTCCTGCATTGTCAGCGCCATAATGATGTTCAACTGATCGTAAACACCTTCTTTGCGGGCATATTTTTCAAAGACGTGACGGAGCCTCTCAATCTCTGGCGCAATGCCATTCGTCACAAACTCTTCATCCCCACCCTCAATTTCTTGGTTCTGGTTACTCCCACCAAAAATTAATACAACAACAAGCAGCATTCCCCCAAAAAAGATAATTGGGAGTGAACTAAAAAAAGCCGTCAATAGCTTTTTCATGATCTGTCACCTCGACCATTTTTGCTTTGACGACTCTCTATCTGATCTAATTCAATTTTCACATGTTTGGGTTGCTGCTGAATTACTCTTTTAGTTTTTGGTTGTGTATCTGACGTCTTAACTGTCTCATTTTCAGTTTTTGGAACTGGTGCACTTACTTTTTCTTTTGGTTGTGTTTGTTCATTTCTTGCTACGTTAGCATTAGGAACAGGACTCACAGGCTTTTGATTACTGATACTTTCCTCTGTTAACGTTTTTTCAGAAGCACCTTGATCACTTCTTTCAACATCAACCTCATGAACTGATGTTGAAGCCTTTGAACTATTGGGCTTTTCTTCTTCGGCAATATGTTCTTTAATTTGATCACTTCTTTCAGCATCCACCATTGGTATTCTGCTTGATGCGCTTGAATTCTTATTCCCTTCTTCTGCTAGATGATCTTTTGCCTCCTGTTCGTTTCGCTCTACATCCACCACTTTCGGCATTAGACTAGAAGCATTCGCATTACTGCCCCCTTCCTCTTTCAGTTGATCTTTAGTCGCTTGTTCACTTCGCTCTACATCCACTTTTGGTAGTGGGTTAGAAGAACTCGTATTACTGTCACCTTCCTCTTTCAGTTGATCTTTAGTCGCTTGTTCGCTTCTTTCAATATCCACTTTTGGTAATTGATTAGAAGCACTTGCACCCGTTTCTTTTTGATCTGTTCTTTCCACATCTTCTCCATCCGCCACATACAATGGTGGCTTATAATCATCTGCTTTTGTATCTACACTTGAGCCATCAAGCTGCCGTCCTCTTTCAATTTCTTTTTTCGAAGACACATCATTTTTTAGATTATTTTGTGAAGTTCTATCAAATTTAGAATTTCCAGTTGATTGATTTTGTGGCGCACTTCGTCTTTCTGCTGAATACTGTTGTTCCTCTTCTGCCTTTTTCCTTTCTTCAGCAGCTTTTTTATCATCTCGTTTCTTTTTCCATTCACCAATACCACTACTAACTTTTTTCGCACCTTCCCAAGAAGGTTGAACGACTGCCTTTCTAGTATTCTCTAATAAATTTGCATCCACATTTTGCACTTTACCAGCCGTAACAAAATTGATTATCTTGTCACGTTTTAAAAATGCAATGATCAAAATAACCGACATTGCTACTACATTGAGAAAATACATCCCTAAATTCGTTGGAGGAATAGTTTTATGCGTAATGACGCAGATTGCATAAACAAACACAAGCACAAGAGTCAGCAAGGCTTTCAAGACAAACAATGCGAACATCCTTCCCAAAGAGACGAAACCACTATATGCAAATTGTGGAACGTAAGACAGGATAAAGGCAAAAGGAAGAAAGAAAGCAATCGCAAGCACGATAATTTGAATTAAGAAATTAAGAAACGCAATTAAAAAGAATGGCATCCCCAGAGATATAGCAGCCAGCAAACCTATAAATGAATATCCCAACTGAACGTAAATACTTCCCTCTGCAATGCTTTGATTCTTATATTCCTTTACTTCTTTTTTGTTTATAAAGTCTTTTTTCGCTCGCTGCCCTTCACTGGTCAATTTAAAAGAAAGCAGCGTATCTATTCGATCAAGACCACCTTCACCATCACCCTTCTTCAAAATTGTTTTTTCATTTGGTGTACCATAATTGGTCACCAAGTATGGGCTTTTCATCGCTGAATCAAAGTAAAAATTCCTAAGAACAGCCGTTGTACCTTCAATTTCCTGACCTTTTTTGACATCATCCATTTTTAAAGTGGAATCACTTTTATCTGAAAACGCACCGACCAATTTATTTCCAACCGTAATGAGCTTTCCTTGTCCCTCAATTGATAAAGCATTCAAAGATTCAATCCAGTAACCAGCTTTGTTCACCCATAGTGCAGAAACAACCATGACAACAAAAAATAAAGCAAAACGTCTCATACCTTCTTTAAAACTGCCCTTAATAAAAAATAGATAGACTACGAAGCCTATCATAAATACAAAGAGTATTTCTCCAAAGCTCTTTTTTAAGACATTGTACATCTGTTTGGAAACGTTTGTGATAGCACTACTAAAGTTATCAATTGGCTCCGCACTCATAAACAAATCCATTGCCTTGTCAACAACAAGGACTACGATTTGTGTCACAGCTAACATAGTGTTAGACAAAGATACAATTGCACCTTTAATAAATCCATCTTCGGCTTGGTTGTGGGCTTGATAATGCTCCAGTGGAAATCTACTTATTTCAAGCTCAACTCCACCAACTTTTTCGACTTTTGGTTTTACTGTTTTATCACCTTCTTTATCGTCAGCTAAAGCAAATGAAAAAACACTAGTTAACAGAATAACCACGATTGAGAAAACCAATATTATTTTCCGTTTTATTTGAATCGCCCCCGATCTGCAAACAAAAAAAGCCATGCTGCTCTACATGACTTCTTACAAGTATTGTTCTTCTGCATACGCAACATCACTTTTATTAATTGTTTCAAATGCTCCCATCCACTCATCAAACAAGCATTCAATAGAAATTTTAGCTGTGCGCCCATAAATGTCTTTAAACAAGCATTGTCCTTGGAACATGGATTCAAGCATTTTTTTGTTTTCCTCACTCGGTTCAAGGTTCATCCATTCCAAGACTTCTTCACGTTCGTTTGGTTCATCGAAGGCGAATGCTACACCAAAGTTTCCTGTGTCATCCTCATGCAGTGCGTCTTTAGTTGATTGAGAAATAAAGAATTCAGCATTGTTATAAGAACGCCCAATACGTCTCATTTGACGCTCTACTTTTTTCCCCTGCGGAGAAGCTGTAAAAATCCACGCTTCGTCTATAAACTCGGCTGTTTTTTCGTCCGCATTCATTCCAAAAAGCTCACAGAACTTTCCAAGTGCAAACATGACTGCACTTGACTTTAATTGTGACTTCGTGAAATTTTCTATACGTTCCCCGAAGTCTGGTAAATCCATATTTTCAACTTCCAAGATAGTAATTCGTTCACTAAGAGATAGTGAAGGATTAGAACCATCATGAACTAGCAGCTTCATAATAGAGTCCTGCACAACCTCATATAAATAGTCTCCAGCTTTTTGAACTACTTCATTTTTGTGCCTCTGCATTTCGTAAATAACATGCAGCGATCCCACTTGTTCACCCTGCTCTTTCATTTCAAGCACTTTTGTGATTGCTCTTAGAAAAGCAGTGCTCACATCATCTTTGCCTTTAAAATCATAGACCTGTTCAAATATAACTTCTAACAAGTCCTTAGCTTTAGTTGGCGGCATGAAGGTAATTGGGTCTAATGCGCCCCAGTTCTCTTCTTGTTCATGATCTAATGTTATAAAATGATATTTCTCTAAATGTTTAATATACAAAGGGAAATCTTTTCGAGTTTGTGGGTTGCTAATGACTTTTCTAATCCATTTCCTCATTTCCTTTTTAGGGTCGATGTACAGTGATTTAATATCCATAAAGGATATATATGTGTACAACAGCTTTGCGAGGAAAGACTTACCATTACCTGTATCGCCTGTAATTAAACAATGCGGCGATCTAGTTTTTGAGCCTTTAATTTGCTGATTAGCAAGAAAAGGATGAAACAAAACAAAGTCTCGACTTGATCGAATGGCGCTTTCTAAATCTGTATGTTTATCAAAGCGATCACCCCAACCGAGGAAAAAACCGATCTTAGAACCAACAAAAGAATCAACGCCTAGTAAACATTCTGCTAAGCCGTTTTGGGTTGTTTTTTGCAACCAATTTTTATCCATCAAATCTAACTTTTCAGCAGGCAGCATTTTATAAAAAAGTGAAAGTTGATCAGCAATAGGAATCCTACATTTAATTCCTGCCCCTTTTAGGTGTCTCACGACTAATCGAGCCTTTTCAGCGCATTCTTTTTTCGTGCGTCCGTCAACAATCACAACCGCAAGCCAGTTAATCAAAGACACTTCTTCTTTTTTGATTTTATTTTGAAGGTCTTTGACGAGAAACGCACTTGTCATGGTTGACTGATCGCTTTCGTCTCCAACACTATACTTTTCATTTTGTTCCTCTCTCAATTGCTGATGCTTAATATTTAATGCTGTCTTTGTCATAGACTTGCTTTCTACTTTTGCCTTTACTTCTACTTCTACTGGAAAAGGCAAAGACTGGACCTCATAAAACAAGTTACTATTTGCCATATTGTCTAGAAATTCGTCAACAACAATCATTGAAATATGTCCTTCATCTTGATCACTAATAAGCTTTAATGATCCTGGGATTGTCGGGTCTATAACAGTGTTTGTAATTGAATGAATATCACCATTTTGACTCTCTTCCTCGACATCATGATAAAGCCCTCTTATAAAGTGATAACGATTGATATATTTAAGCTCGACTTCTCTCAATCTCTCCCCAAACACAGATGTAACCGTACTAGCCAAATCATCCTCAATCTCTTTATATTGTTCAAAAAATTGGGATGATACATCTTGTTCCCACCCCAGCATATTCACCACTGTATCGGTCGCTGTATTAAACATTGAAAGAACGTTGTCTTTGATATCAGCATCCAAGCTAAGCAATGACTTATTAAGTTTGATTCCAATGATGAAGTCGGGTCTTGTCAATCTTCCTAAGCGCTGCTGCATCACACTCACAGTTTCCCCCATATAGTATGAAGCTACTTCTAAAGCACCCTCATGTATATCCTTTTTCAGAACGTTTAAACGACCTTCCAAATCGAATCTGCTAGGGTACATCATCAAGTGGAAATCTTCATAATCCGTTATCTCCTCATAAAAAGAAGTCCATCTGTCTTTATATTCTTCTATCTCATGTTCATTTCGAGATGGAATGGAACTACTCTTTATTCGATAATACGCCCAAACTTCGCCCGTTCTCGTCAATATCATGTTGTTTAACAGGGTTTTCATTGGTGTTTTCAGACTCACCATTCTTTCGCACCACCTTTACTAAAGACTTGAATTTTATTTCCTGTTCATTCGCAAAATCTATCACTTTGTCGTTACAATATCTCTTCTTAGGCAACTTAATCATGACCAAGTATTTCAGCAGCCCCCAAAAATATAAATAGATATTTTTCCCTTCTGGTTTAATCTTGGTTATTAGAATTGTTAAACCTAGTGGAATACCAAAGATCACAATCACGAAAGTATTTTCAAAGGCATGAGGAAAAATTCTTCTCACGCCAATGAAAAATCCGAAACTAATTGCGACAAAAACAAAATAGTTGATCATTGGGATCAACTCTATAGAAAAAGGTAAACTATAATTTTCCGTTATTCTTTGAATTTTTTTGGGCTCTCTCATCGCTTTGCGATAGTTAAAAACGAATCTCGACACACTATCACCTCTTATAACTTTTTAAGCAGCGCACCAACCCATCCAGTAACTGTAGACCAGTTTTGAACCACCCATACGCCAGCACTTGTAGTGATTAATACACCAACCATTTTTCCCACACTTAGTTTCATGAGGTGTTTTGAAATCAAGAGCATAGCAACAATGAATATAAATTGTGTAACAACCTGTTTACCCCAACTTTGGACACCACCCAATGTTGGTAAATCTGTTTTAGCTCCCAATACAAGAAAATCTAAAAATTCCATGTATCCCACTCCTTATTGATGTTTTAGTTTGTTTACGTAATACTGACCGGTATTTTTTGTAACGAACAAAGTAAAACGTTCTTTTATCGGTACGCTTGTTTCTTTTTCTTTAAAAACGACTACAGTAGATATTTCAAAACCATCACCGATTTTGTAAATACGGACATTTTCGACATCACCAAATACCAGATGACCATTTAAAGTCTCTGGTGTTTTCATGACATATGACATATCGTCTTTTGATTCTTCGGCATACTTCCGAAAGAACGTATTCACAAATTCTTTTATAGCTGCTGTTTGATCTCCGTCATATTCTTCACGATCTTCTTTGTTAATTTCAATACTGCCTTTGAGATCATATATTTCCGAAATATAGGGAGTGCCACTAACTGCAAATTGATCTCCCTTGTTTTTTACTGGAATGTTCAGCAATGCTTGTTTTTTAATTTCATGTTCCTTCTTTTTCACCTTTACAATGTTTGAATACTCGATTTCGTATTGAAATAGAGTTTCTTCTTTCTCCTGTTTCACATTGTAAAGAGTGTAATTATTTAAAACTCGATCACCTTGTGCACCAGAAATATCAAACAACGTTTCTTGTTCTAATTCATCGCTTTCTTTAGCAAGGTAAGTCATTAATTTTTTATGACGGTTTTCAATAGCCTCATTTTCATTCTTTACGTTGATATATTCAGCAACGAAGCCTGACAAAAAACGTTCCCCTGCTACAATAGACACTTCTTCTTTTTGTTTACTATTTCGCTCTTGATTTCGTTCAATATCGTTTACTACTGATCTTGTATTGATCGACAGCAGCACAGAAATGAAAGCAAAAAAGACAAGCGTTCCAAGCAATGACCATACTCCAACAGCAATCATTTTTGAACGATCTTTTGGAATTGATTTAGGTTTCTTTTCTGGCTTTTTAATGCTTTTCAACTTCTTCTTAAAAGCTGATAATAGTGGATTGTTCCGAATGGCCATCTTACCGCCATGTTTCTTTTCCTTCTTCAAAATTTCACCCTCCTTTTCAAAAAATAAGAGCAAGCCCCGAAAGACTTGCTCATTCATCATTTCTTATTTTTTTGCGAGTCCTTTAATACTCGTTTGAATAAAGTCCATAAGCCATGGAACAAAATCCGTCAATCCTGCTAGAAGTGCCATTCCTACTGCTCCTGCAATTACTGCCGCTAATGTTCCCCATGAAAAACGATCCACATTCTCTGGTACTGCCATAATTATCATTCTCCTTTGTTTTTAGTGCATGTCTCCTGTGACATGCTCGATATAGTTTTCAATATTATTCAATACGTTTGGAAATCCATCATTCAATTCCATCAAAACAGAACCCAAAGTCAACATTAAGATTCCCATCATTCCTAATCTAAAAATATTATGTTCCAATCTACCCCCTCCTTATCTAACCAATGACAAAGCACCGCCTTTTACTGTAAATACAGTTTTGTATCCTGTAATCAAATATTGATAGTTGGTGCTAACCTTATAAGTAATTTCAGTACCATAAGGATACTTCTTATTTAAAGAGCCGCTTTCAATTTGAAAACTGCCCCCAAACGAATTTTGATTCTTTTCTTCAATTGCTTGAAGTGCATCTTTCGTCAAACCCCCATTTCTTTCGATCTGATAATTGGTGTATTGCTTAAAATCTTCTAATTGATTCATCCGAATTAAAGAAGCTGCTGTATCTACGCTAAGAACAAGACTGAAACAAAATATATAAACTTTAAACAATGTCATTACTGAACCTTCAATCATGATTCATCACCCACCCCCATTAATAAACTGGATGGATTTAACACCATCTATCAATAGAGTGATAAAAAATGAAATCATCACGATCATAACTGGCATTGCAACTTTAGTCGGGAAAGTACCGAATTTCCGCAATTTATATTCAACAATGTCATCAACTGTCATGAATAATTGTTCATTTGTCATCTTTCCTAATTCATAGATAATGCTGTCATCCTTTGAATTTTGCTGATACTCATACAAAGTGAGCATGAACAATCTAGCACTATCACTGCCACTTGTATCATTCGCAAAATCTATAAAGGGCTGCACATCATTAGGCTTTTCATTCATTGATATTAATAGCTTTCTCAATGCATCTTTCAAAAGACCCTCATCTACCCTTGAGGACAGACGTTCAAATGCTTGATAGACAGTAGACATGTTTTCCAGCAAATAAATATAGACTTCCCTAGAAAACTTGAAAAAGACAAGCTCTCTTTGAAATTTTTCAGCCTCATACCAGCCCTTGATTTTCCTGTAGTCCATATGGTAAACGAAACAAGCTAAAGCCAACGCTATGAGTGTTACAACTGGTTTAAAAGCGATCACTGGTAATGCAGCCAAAAAAATTGAAGCTGCTTTAAAAAATCTCTTTTTCTGAAATCTTTCAAAACTTGATTTTGGATTCAAATAAAGCAACATTTCACGCAAGTTACTTTCCCCGATTTTTTCCCAAAAAGAAAAGACCGTCTTTTGTTTGACCGTCTGTTTCGCCTTCTCATTTTTCATGTTTTTAGATTCTCACCTCCGTTACAGCATCATCAAAATACCTTTGATTAAACTGATGATAGACATAGAAAATGATAGATAAGTAAACTGTATTAGCTATCATCCCCACTAGGGCATGTGCGTAAATATCAACGTATTTCTTTAGGGTAAATGAAAGCATAATGCCTACAATAAACCCTATTGAGTAGAGAATCATTGTTCTAAAGTCTTTTTTATGTTGCTTCTTATCTTCAATAAATCTTTGCTGCTTCAGCAAAACTTTATTGTGATAATCTTTTGTATCTTTGAGAGTCAAAATGGATGTGCGCCCCTCAACAAACATGATTCCTAACTGCTCTATATATTGATCGAATTGCACGTCATTTTTATATGCACGCCTCAAACTTTTAAAAGCCTCCACGACCTCTTTTTCATCCGAATCAACCAATGTTATTTCAAGATCAATGAGCTTTCGTTTCAACTCACCTTCTGCGTATTTGATACATGTAGAAAAGGCTTCTACCAATGGCATGTCATCGTTCGTCAATAACTGGGTCATGTTATTTAAAAAATTGTTTCTTTCTTGAAACGCTTCCTTCTCATAATCATTTTTGACTTTCCTTCGTAATTGATAAAACCAACCATACGAACCACCAATCAAACCACAGATAAGAGCCATCCACCAATAATGAAAAAGTAAATAAGCGAACCCTGCAAAACATATGAATGGAGTCAAAATGAATTTTGCATATTCCCTTTTTTGTAACGGCTGACCAAATGCTTTAGACATAGCGCGTATTTCTTCTAAGCTATAGAGCTTCTTTTTACGAAATTTCATGTACCCCCCACCCATCTTTAATTTTGCTTTGAAGCTGAATATCCACACGTTTTTCCATCATTCGATTTACGAAAATGCTACTCACCTTACCTGGCACATATTCAAATCCTTTATTGGTGAGATCACAACGAAAAACCGTCAAGACTTCACCATTCGGCAAAAACTCCACGATTTCTTTCAAATACCTTTTCATACGCCCTTCTTCATCTTCAATTTTTTCAATATGAATCCCGAAATTAAGATAACGGAAAATATCCTCTCTCATAGATGTTTCGTCAATGTCGTAACCCATTTTCATCATATTAATAAGTCGTGATGGTATCGCCCGAGCATTAACAGCGTGCAATGTCGTAATCAATCTGTGACCCGTTAAAATCCCTTGCATCATTTCATATGCTTCTCGACCTCGTGTCTCTGAAACAACCTGCCATGCAGGGTTATTTCTTGAACCTGCTTTCACTAACATTTCAATATTTATCGAAGGATTAGTAATCCATGATTTAATGTCCTTGTCAGGAAAAAGGATTTTCGCATGGCTCTCGGGAGTATCTTCGATCATGACAATATGATCTTTGTACTCAACAAACGATAACAAAAGTTTTTGAAGTTCGGTTTTCCCTGTTCCAGTTACACCAGCGATTGTGACATTAGATTTAGAAGCAACAATTGCTTTCAATAAATCGAAAATATAATTTGGAGCAAAAGATTTAAAGTTCTCTTGATGTAATGCTAATTTTGGTTTGACAACCCGAAGCGCCATTGTTGTTCCATATTGGGCAATATCCTTATGAACTGCATTCAGACGCAAATTAGAAAACGCAGCATCCAAAATCGGATTTTTTCGAGTAAATTCTTTGCGGCAGGCATTAGCGAATTTTTGAATGATCTTGATAATGTATGATTCTTCAATTTCTCCATAACGGAATTTCCCTTGATTCGTAATGACGTCAAGATGTGTACCGTTATACGAAATGTCTGTTACGCCCTCATAATCATCAATGATCTTTTCAATGACCCCTAAGCCAACGACTTCCGCCATGACAAATTTTAATTCTTCATTACTCAAATGAGGAAAGTCTTTCTTGACCACCTCATTCACTTTTCCCCTCGCTTCAAGATCGACAAAGGCTTTTAATAATTCGGAAGGATGGTTTAGTTTTAAATGTTTTCGTACATCCTCCAGTAACTTTTTTTGTTCCTCAATTTCAGTAATCATTTACTATCTCCCTTCGGTTTTTCGACAACCAATGTAGTTAAATATTCTTTGTTTTTTTGATCTGTTAATATAATCTTTACAGCTTTCATTTTTCCTTCTACATCTTTTAGGTACTTATATTTGAAAGATGTTTTTCCAAGTTTCACGTTGTTTTTCTCATTAAAAGAACTTTCGAAATTCAATTCGAAAGCCCTCTGTGACAATTCAACTTTTCCTTCTTCTATTCTAATGCTGTTATCTACGTTTCTAAGGCTCGCTATACGTGCCGATTCATTCATTGTAGCGATTATGCTATGCTGCCTATAATCAGCAACATAATAGTAAGTAGTCGCACCCACAATAAAAAGGATAACCGCCACCATGAGAAGAATTAATGGTACACCTTTCAACTCCCCTCCCTCCTTTCAAAATCATTTCTTCACCAATCAACTTCCGAGACATTTACACGTTCAAAAGACATTTCACATACCCCATCGTCATTCATATGAGCATTGAAAGAAACAGTCACAAGGCTTAATTTGTAATTTCCTTCATTGTCCTTATCACCTAAAGTGATGTTTCCTGTAAGATCAATAGCTCCAGTTTCTCCACCTTTTATACGTTCGACAAATTGAATATACAAATCATCTGCTAAGGAAGAACAGCCGATTTCAGACATTTGTTTTTGATAAGCACCGTAATTGATAAAGTTATGCTTCACCTAAATCCTCACCTTCTTTCTTTTCTAACCAAAGACAATCAAAACTGCAAATAGGCAAAGCAGCAATAGGCGTTTCAACTTCTTCGCTTGGCTCTTCTATTGAAAAGAAAACTCTTAAATTATAAGTCTCTTCACCTTCTTCAATTTCTGTCCCAACATCAAACGAGACAGCCCCAGCTTCTACATTTTTACGTACCGCCTTTAAAAATGAACCACTGGGGAAAGTGCACCCAACCTTTTTTAGTTCATTTTCAAATTTCGTAATGTTCTCAAAAACAAAAGCCATTTATATCCCCCTTTCATTAGTCTTGTAGTTCAAACCCCTGATAAAAAACATCAACGTATGTTTCTTCGTCTCTCTCTTCTGGAAACTGGGCTTCAAAATCCACTTTCAAAATAGATTCCTTTCCATCCATTTCAATTTTCTTTCGGACGGTAATCGTTCCAAGAAATTCTTCAATAGTCCTAGCAGACCTAATTTGATCTGTCGCTTCTAACCAGATGCTTTCCCATGCAATTCTAGCCTTTTTTTCAATCTCTCTTAGCTCACTAGCAAATTGTAAACCGTTAGCAAAATGTAAAATCAATGTTTTTTCCTCCTTTATTTTTAGAAAAGAGTTCATTTTAAAAATATGCTGTACCCGATATAGCACAATTCTATTAATTCAGAATGACTCTCGAATGGTATCACCCTAAATTCTAGTCGTATTAATTTTCCTTTTAGAAATTCATCCTCTATTATTTCTTCTCTATACGCATAAACTTCTGTCCTAACTATTTCTCCAAACGAATTAAGAGATTCTTCAAGGGCTTCCGAGTATATTGATTCTTCATCATCTAATAGACCATTACCCTCTAAATCAAGAATATATTGATCTCTGTTAGTAAGATAAAAAGCTTTAGTTTTTACAGTCTTTTGATCCTCACACATGGCATTACATTCACCTCCTTTTGAAACAAAAAAGGACAGTCTTTTGACTATCCTTTTAAATCATTCATTTAGATTACACTCTATTTGCTGTTTCTTTTTTAATATAACGTCTTTGTAGAATTTCACCACATAAACGCTTGTCAGAATAGCAAAAAGAAATAGACTAGTGAATGCAAATAAATAATTTTTTTCAAACACAGATTGATACAACATTATAAATATGGGAATTGACCACAATAAATAAGTTGCACTCCAAAAAATAACACTAACAATTCTTTCAATCACTATTAGTAATTTATCCAACCATAAACACCTAATTTCTACAAATAATCATCCCCCTATTCCCCCGATTCTTCGGGGGACTCCCTCGCCGGTAGGCAGCTCAAAAGGTGTGATGACCTTTTGAGACATTAAAAGGGTTTGGGGGCGCTGATTGTTTCAACTCCTTATCCTCACTACGTTCCGGTACCGTTGACACAAGCCTTAATCGCATCACCTGTGTTTAATAGTGGTTAGAGTTTAACGAGACATAACCCAATCTAAATCCTTTTTAGTCCATCCTTCTGGCAGACCATTAGGAAATGGATTGTCAGCATATACAGGTTTCAGCAACACTTCATCTTGATTAATCGTCTTTGAATCCATATGAGCATACATAGAAGCATAAAGTTCTAATTGTTCGGTGACTTCTGCTTTTATTAAATTGACACCCATTGGCTTTGACTTGATTTTCGTTTCATAATTCCCCAATTCTGCCCAAATAGGAGAATAGAATTTACGTCCACCATCTACAAGATCATACGAAATTCTTTTGTCTTTACTTTCTACTTGTTCATCACTAAACAGGCTGCCTGTGTGTCGTTCCACATTGATATGAGGAAGCTCATACACAAGGTCATGGACTGACGTTTCACCCTGTTTTTTGTTAATGGCTTTCGTTTGTTCCATAGTGACCAATGAGCGATCACCGCTTTTTTTGTACGTCAAATAACTATCGACTAAACGTGTGGGAACTTCAAAGTCAAATGATGGCTTAATGCTGCCGCCAATTTCATTTTCATAGTGAAGATCAATTTCCCTCATGAATCCATAGCCTGTTTTCTTCTTTTCAATTTTCTTCAATGGAAAAGCCAGTCTTTCATAATAGACTTTTCCTGTTGTGGGTGTTTTCTCTGTCATTACAACACCCTTATAGGACAATTCCTTTCCGTTAGATGAACTTGCCTTGATCGTTTTTTCGCTTGCTGCATATCCATCCGTACTTAATTCGGATGCAGCAGCATCAATTTTAAAATCGTTTTTGTCGAAGCCTGTGAATTTCACAGTGTAAAGAGCCTTGTCATTAATCTTCAAATACTTTGCAGGGATTGTCATATTATTCTTCTTAGGCCATTCTTTTGCGGTATACGTTTTTGACGTGACCTTTGTCGTGCCACGATATAGCGCCACTGTGATTTTTTTGTCAGTCATATCTTTCAAGCTAGACTTGTAATTCAATTCCTTTGATAAATACACTTTGACAGGAAGACCCTTTTCCCATTGCGCTGTATAAATTTGCAGCTTATCAAACGATAGTTTTGCCAATGGCTTATCATAATGATAATTGATGACAATATTCTTGCCGCCAATCGTTCCACTTTCTTTGTCTCCTGTCGCTTTCACATAACGGTATGTGTATTCGCCATCCTTAATTGTAGGATGCTTTTCTGAATACTTTTCACCACGAACCTTTTTATATTTCTTGGTCGCTTTGATCTTATCGCCTGTACGGTTGTCATAATAATTAACCGTTACATTGCGCTCCAAGTTATAGTAAAACTTGATCGTCACATCTTTGCCTAATGTGCCTGTTTTCTTATTTGTGTTCACAGGAATAAATTTTTCTTTCCCTTTTGCAATGGATTTTTTAGGCGAAAATGAATACGTTGAACCTATGTTTCTTGTATAGCTTTCCTTTTCCAAGACTTCTCCAGAATATTTATCAATGTGCTGCACATTGATTTTCTTCTGGCGCACTTCAAAACCCACTGACAAATTTATATTTGGTTCTGGGTCAGTCAACAGGCCAGAACCAAGCCTCTGATATTTTGAACTTGAAGCAGTGAACAAAATAGATTGATATTTACCAAGAGAAGGCTTTAATTTTTCAAATTTTATGTCTTTTCCGTAATCAAGAGGAGCAGTAAAATGAAAACTTCCTCCTCCAGTAATCTTAACTTTTTTATTAGAAAACTTTTTCCCATCATAATGCAAAGTTACTTCTTTTGGGATGTTTAGAGTAATTGAATTTTTCTTATCGGCTTCAAAGATAATTTTCTCAGTCTTTTGTACATTTCCTTCTAAGTAGCTTTGCACTTTCTCCTTTGAAAACTTGATACTAGTTGATGGAACATCTTTTTTCTTAGCATGTTCCATCAGTTTCTTGTATCCTGGTATTCTTTCACGTCCAGATGAATGATTGTTGTTCATAACAGAATCTAAAGCAATTGTTGTGGCAACAAGACCTGTATCGTTGTTACCTACTTCGTTTTCTACTCCACCGTACCCATAATAAAGAATTGCCCTAACCTGTTCATTCTTATAAGCATTACCTCCCCCATAAGATGTACCTGTTGGAGGTGAAACCTTAGCATGATCGAGACAAAAAGCGATCTCTCCATTCACTCTAAATTTCCCAACAATATAATCACCATATCTTGCTTGCCCTAAATACTCTACTTTAGGTGATGAAGCCTTTAAAGTGGAAGTGAATACAACACCAGCTAGCAAAACTGATATAATAGATAATCCAACAAGAATTAGCTTCTTTATAATTTCATTCCTCCTTTTGATTCCAACAAAAAAGGCATTCGTTTATACGAATACCTAAAACTTACTTATTCCCAAGAATCCCAAGTGTTACCGCCACTATCAATTTCACCAGAATCTTTATGATCCCATTTTTTATTTTCTAAGTCCTTACCGACCTTATCCCAATCAGTACCGCTTGTTTTCTTTTGAGAATCATTAGAAGGAGCTTTTTTCGGCACTGATTTAGATTTTTTAGGAGTGTTGACCTTCCGTTCCGAAACTGTATTATTTTTAGAACCACCATTACTTACATAGTTCTTTTTTGTCTGAACATTTTTTGAAGGACTAGAAGAACCAGTTGTATTTCTATATACTTTCGTTTGTTGTTTTTTCACAGGAGCTTTACTAACACTACTATTGTTATTCTTTTTCGGTTCATTTGCAACAATTCTTTCTTTTTGTTGTGGCTGCTCACTAACGACCTGTTTTTGCTGCTTTTCGACTTTCTTTACCTTTTTAGGCTTTTCCTTCTTAACTTCTTTTATCTCTTTTACTTCCTTCTTCTTCACTTGTTCTTTTTTCGGTTTAGGTTTTTTAGTTTCCGCCTTTGTTTCTTTTACAACAGTAGCTGTTTTTGGTTGCTCTTTATCTTGTGTCTCCTGCTTTGCGTTAGCATTAAAGCCCCAAATAGTACCGCCTACTAACACGCCCGCCAACCCTAGACTAATTACAACTTTTTTCGCTTTCATAGTCTCCCCGACTCCTTCTTTTTTCGTTTTATTCTTAATACAATTATACCATTTTTTGTAGTATTTTACATCAAAAACTTTAGTTTTTTTCCAAATAATTGATGTAATTTAGCACCTTATTATACATCTGTCTCACACTGGTTCTTTCTATAAACACCTTGGTACTGGTCATCCTTCCATCTTTCATAAACTTAGTTTTATAGAAGGAGTATCTATATTCCGAAAATCCTTTTATACGTTCCCCCTCTACAATCAAAAACCACTCACGACTCAATTGCCTTTCATACACCAAAGAAGGAACGCCAACCATAAAACCCAAATTATTCAGCCTATGATCTAACCCTTTCCATTGGCTCATGATGGTTCACCTATTCCACCAGTCAACAACAAAAGCAATTCCATTATGCAGAAGTAAAAAAACTAATAGAAACATGCCAACGATATAGAAGAAAGACATTTCTAAATTGCACATTTTCCTGATTAATCTTTTAAGCAAACTATCCTTTTTCACATAATGATATATATGCGTAAAGATCACACATAAAGGACCAAACACAAAAATAGTTATTCCTAATGCATTCATCAAATCACTTTGTTGAACATAAAGGAAAGACGCTAAAACAGCTATCCAAAGATATAAACTTGCCAAAAATGTAAGAAGTGGGACTAATATTGAAAAACTAGTATAAGCGAATTTTTGATACCCTTCATTCTTCATACGGCTTCATCCAATCGAAGCCTTTTGAAATTCAAAACAACATAGTCATCCTGCTGCTGATAGTCCGTAATGAAGCTAATTCTCCCTAATACGCACCTTCCTGTATAATTCCCATCTTTATACTCACGTAACTGAATCAAATCCCCAACTTTAAAGTCTCTATCATTTTTTCGTATTTCAAAGCATTTGTGACCTGTTTTACAAGCCCAAAAGTATTGAGGTAGTATTTTTAATTCATGAAATCCTTCCTTCAAGAAAATCTCCCCTTTCTTATCCAAACAAAAAGGACAGTCATTTGACTATCCTTTTAAATCATTCATGTAAATTAATTTTCATTTCTGACGATTCTTTTTTAACACCTCAAAAACTTCTTCGATATAAGGTTCGTCTTGATTGATGACAAGATAATTATTAAATGGCTTTTTACCATCTTTTTGTCTACCTTCTTCAATACTCTTTAAGACTTTACTTAATTCATTTAAGAATCCTTGCTCAATATCTTTTGGAACATACGAAGAAAAATCCTTCAAGTTTATAACAGAGAATTTCAATTTAAATTCACACCCACTTCAAATAATTTAAAGAAAAAGATTTCTTCCCCCTATTCCCCCACTCATGGGGGACTCCCTCGCCGGTAGGCAGCTCAAAAGGTGTGATGACCTTTTGAGACATTAAAAGGGTTTGGGGGGCGCTGATTGTTTCAACTCCTTATCCTCACTACGTTCCGGTACCGTTGACACAAGCCACATACGCACCACCTGTGTTTAATAGCATTAGCAATATGTTTTAAACCACCATGTCAGCAATATTAGCCAAGTAAACATCAAGCATAGTTTCATGCTTTTTATCCATTTCAGCATTAATAACCATATCTGAAAGATCGTTTGACCCCGTAGCTTTATCAACCTCTAACACCATTCGCATAGTTGGCGCACAGCTATTCTTTAGCCAATTTCTAGACTTCTCATAAAAGTCAGTTTGAGGTTTCGTATAAAGTTGCAACTTCTCAACATCACCTATAAATTTTTCCCAAAATTTACTTGTTTTCCAACTTTCTCGATCAACCATTTCATCTGGATTAACAAAACGGACATAATTTGAAATTACAGCTAACGCTATATAAGTCATGTTTCTATCTTTAATCAAAGCATTAACAGCACTTTTTGCCCTTTCGTTCTTTAATCGAATCTCATACCTGTTCCAATTCTCAACTTCATCATCTGGAATATTATATTTAGCCGCTTGCTCAAATCCTTTCTGATAAAAACACATATAAGCATCGGACTTTTTAGAACCAAAATAGATTGTAGTACCACGATCACTACCATCACTCAAAGCAAAAGAGCCATTATAATCTGAATTTCTGAATCTCGAAATACAATAACCTCTTCGAGCCCTTCCTAAAAGGCGAGGAATAGAAAAATATGTTTTTCTATCATCTAATGCAATATCTAGTCTCGTGAAATTACCATTTCGTTCAAGGCATTCTTGAAAGAAGTCAAACCATGTCTTTTTTCGACATTCCAAGAAGGACTCGAACTGTCTGCATCCTTTACCAGACAGTTCTATTAAAGTCCCTCTATCATCACCTTCGGCGCTGTAAAAGACTTTAATCATATCCATTTCCCAAGTACCAACGTAACCATAGAAACCGGTTTGTTTCTCCGTCATAAAATCCCTGTTAATGTGCAGGATATTCTCGATTATGTCATCAACATCATGTGTTTTAAAACTAACCCTTACGTAGTCAACCATTGACACTAAAGGATTTTCAACGTTGTTTGTTTTCATTTTAGTCGATTACTACCCCCCTGTTAGCGTGGGGGGGTTTTACTTGCCCCTCGGTCATTCGCTGCGCTCACTCCTCCTAAGTCACTTCGGGCGCTTTCGCTGCCGCTTGCGGCTGCCGCCGCCTGCGCGCCCTACGCTCCTTTAGCAAGTCGGATTTCCTCTATGAAATTAAACCCATTTGGTATCAAAGGGCTATAAAATTCCATTATGTTTCCTGTACCTGCATAGGCGTATCCTCTACCTTTAATATCCTTTTCAACGAATTTTTTATCAGTATCACCAAACAGCATGGCATAACCAGTTTCAGACATTTTTCCTAAAGATACTCTAAAATTAAACTGATCTCTTATTCCATCAGCAAAATATTTTGCGTCTGGTCTTTGAGCACCAGCCACGAGGAAAAAGCCCGCTTGTCTGCCAAGCATCACTATTTGTTTAATATCTTGTATTACACTTTCTCTTTCTTTAAAATCAAGCATATCCACGAATGCTACAAACTCATCAAATACAATAAAGACAGGCTTATAACCTAAGAAAGCATAGTTCTCTCCTGTCCTATAATTCGGATGATTTTTCATTTCATCCATTCTTCGCATCATGTCCTCAACGGACTTCCGCAAAGTCATCATAATACCGTTCTTACGAGAAAAAACCTTTCCCTCGAGAACTTCTTGTAAGTCAGCCAAATCAGCATTTTTAGGGTCTAATATACGCACATCTGCCCCAGATGCAACAAGGGACTTTACCAAAGTCAGTATAAAATATGTTTTCCCTCCACCTGTCCCTCCAGAAATCAGCATGTGCGGTAACTTATCAAATGCCCAATCAATATGCTTCATTAGCTTCATAGAGCCTTTATTCACTACAGCGTCATCAATAGATATACGATTTTTCCCTGCATCATATAGCAGCTTATAGGTGAAAAAGCCATCTTCCATATCTGTAGACACTAAATCACAAAAGAACCCATTTTCGAATTCCTTTCCTAATTCCATAAACCTTTGTTGGAACCTGCTCATATCCATTGCAATCTTGATAATGATATGACCGTCTTTCACCCTATAATAAAACCTAGGGAAATATGTGATTTTTTGAACCATCCTACCTGTGATACGGCTTTTCACGCTTTTACTCTCGTAAAACTTATTTGACAAAATCATTCGTGAAATTTTTTGACGATGATAAATTTTTTTGAATTTCTGCTTACGGAACATGTAAAGCCAACCAAGTAAAAGAACTGTTGGAATAACAATTGACACAGATAAACTTGTAACAATTAACGGAACATTAAAAGCGAAGTTTTTAAATGTAGCTTCTACACCTTTTTCGTATAAAATCCAAAGATGTTCTTTCCAGAACATGATCATAAGCAACAAAAAAACAGGCACACTTATTAATGCACCTGTTTTCATCACGTTATTTTTATGTCTAGGTCTTATTCTCGACCCCTTATATTTCCATAGCTTAGAAATGGTCATCCACCCCTAACACTATTACTTTTTATCATTTGTTGCTGTTGCTGCTGTCGTTACCTTTGAAGCATTAGCATTTGAACCTTTAAGAATAATATCATCCGCAACAACAGTCCACGATACATTAGCAAAGTTTCCATTAGCACGTGCTTGTGCCTGGATAATCGGATTTACTAATTCAACGTCACTCATGAAATCAAACTCTTTAAGTTCGACTGCTGCGGGCAAGGTAACTTCAATTTGACCGCCTTGACAGCTAGAACCTAAGTTATATGTTCTTGATTCCAATTGATCCGTTCTTTTATTAGCAACTCGATCAAAAACGAATCGATCACGATTTAAGCCCATAAATTTAATTTCGCCAAAAGTTTCTGCAATATTAGGTACAATAAATTTCAATTCCATTATATAAGTCTCCTCATTTTACGTGTTCATCACGATATTTGTTTTATTTTTATAAAAAAAGAATCGCTCCGACACTGTCATCATGGCGCTTATCAGTCGCTCACAGCATAGCCAATCATGGCAACCTAGTAGACCATTTATGATCATCAAGCTGCTTACAGCTATTTCGCACGCTTCTTCTAGCCTGCTACAGTATTTGAAACATGATTACTGTTAATCGTCAAATACTCACGCATGACATTTCAAACAATAAGCCTTATAATAAAAGTGTCTAGGTTTTATCTAAGGCGTTCTTGATGAATATCAAGGCGCTTTTTTTGTCTGTATGTATTTTTCAAAGATCGTCATTCCCTTCTAGCAGCCCCCACCTATGTAAGGACCATTAAGCAACAGAACTCTAGGCTTCGCCCCATAAATTAAAGGCGATTCATCAACCATTGGCATTCTAAAATAGAACAATGGTTTTCCTTTCACGTCGTAATAATTTTTTCTAAACCACTCGTGAAATTCCTCAAATTCTTCGTTCAATCCGTCATCAATTTTTTTCTGAATGACAACGGCTAAAGAAAGTGTAATAGGTTCTTTTTCATCTTCAAATCTCTTTAGAGATCGGTCGAAAAGTTCAAAAAGACTCATCACTCCACTACCTTTCATTTCTCTATCGCTCATAATAGTGGTGTAAACTCACACTATTCATTCAGCAAGTAGAGAAGAAATTTCATCCATGCCAACCTTAAAATGCTTTTTAATCCTGCGGAATGACATTCCTTTTAATAGAAGCTTTTCAACAACATCTTTTGTTAACGGCCGCGACAAGTAATGCTCTATGTACACTTCATTAAGTGCCATCTTCATTCTTGCCGACCAGTTACCTTCAAGGCTTTTGGCTAACGATACAGCCTTTTTCATTATGTCTTTTGTTTTAGACTGATCTATCAATATTCTCCACCTCCTTTGTCGGAAAGTAACAACTTTCAAAATAACTCTTATTTACTTTCCCTTTCATAACTTTAAACCCTTTGCTTCTTAATTGAGAATTTAAATCTCTAATCATCATGTATGCTTTGTTTTGTGAAACATCCATTATATTCATAATGTCATTCACATCTAAAAATTCTTTCATTTTAACCTCCTTTGTTTATTTTTACTCCTTTTTGTTGTTAATTATATTTTATTACTCCTTTTAGGAGAAGTCAATGTTTTTTTATCGAAAAGAGGTTAAAATTCATTTATGTACAACTTTTCGTTGTAAACTTTATTTTACAGAGGAATGATATTATGTCATTAGCAGAAAGGTTAAAAAAGGCGAGAATAAATGCAGGATTTAAAACTCAAAAAGATGCTGCACAAAAATTAAACATTAGACAACAAGTCTTATCTAACTACGAAAACGGGAGAAATAGCCCCGATACTGAAATGCTTAGAGAATTAGCCGATCTATATAATGTATCAACAGATTATCTATTAGAATCAAAACGAAAGCCTTCAAAAGTAGAAGAAACAATAAATGATGCCTTAGCAGAATTAGAAAAAGAAGATACTTTATTATTAATGAAAAACGCAGATATTGATGAAGAAACAGCCAAATTAATTAAACAAGCTCTTATTAACGGCATTCGTTATGTTGATGAAATGACCAAAAAAAAGAAAGAGTGAAAAGGGTTGTATACAGATAAAAGAATCAAACATATTGCACAACATGTTATTAATCACCATCAATCGAACGATCCACAGGTTTTATCTCAACAGCTAGACATTATTATTCTTCCTTCTAATTTAGGCAGTAAGATTAATGGTTTTTTACAATATCATGAGGGCGCAAATAAGTATCTAATCCACCTCAACAACAACTTAGAATTTCATGATCAACAGGCTACCATCGCCCACGAACTAGGACACTACTTCTTACACAAGGAATTTAATACTTTCAAGATAAAGAAGACTTCAATTGTCCTTGAAAGTAAATTGGAATCCCAAGCAAATACTTTCGCAGCAGAATTATTGTTGCCAGATAGTTTATTAAAAGGAACCGATCTGTGTATGAGAAATACTTTATCTGCCGAAACAATTGCAGCACGTTATAATGTTCCAATAGCACTAGCCAAGATCAAATATAAACAAAATAAAACTCTCTCTATTTACAACAGAAGAGAAAACTTCCTTAAAAATCATGTTGTAATAATCTAAATAAAAAAATCTCGTGTTATTGTTCAATTCAAGAACTAACACGAGATTTTTTAAATTAAGCTACTATTCTTTCTGCAACATCATGTTTAGCTTGTTGCACATCACTCACATAAGCAAATGTTAAAAAACTAATGAACAGTGTAGACATAATCAATAACATCTTTTTCTTTTTCATTATTTCTTCTCACTTCCTTCCTAATATGGTATCTTGACTCGATATTCATTTTATAATAAAAAGTGGATAATTCAAAATCACCCTTCTTTTCATAATATCGACCTACATCATTCGAAAGGTATTCGATATCAGCATATAATCTTTTATTGGTTAAATACTCAAAACACTCTTCAATCAGATTTTCATTGCCTTCAAAGTATAAAACAGTCAACACCTTAAATTTTTGTTGATATTCTTCATCATTCATGATTTCGGAATATTTGGTACCCTTTAAATAAAAATATTTTGCTTGTTCTTTATTTCCAACTTTACAATGAATCCTTGTCAGCATAAATAAAATTTTTGTTAAATATATACGTTTATGATTCTCTAATATGTCTAAAGCTTTATCTAAATGAAAAGTAGCCTTCTCATAATCTTCCAGCTCATCATAACATACACCAATATTTATATGAGCCATCCCTTTTATAAGAAAATCGTTTTTCTTTTCAGCAGTTTCCAATACACTAAGAAATATCTCTAAGGCTTCATCATATCTTAAATCATCAATTAAGTTACCACCAACAATGAACCTACATCTAAGAGAATGTTCAAGGTATTCATCATTCTTCTCATAGATTCTCAAAGCCCTTTCGGCATAATTTAGGCTAAAATAAGTTTGTTTTTTAGCATAATAAACATGTGCCATTTTGTAATAAAAATCGGCTTTTTCTATTATGTCATCAACTGCATCAAGTTTGCTTTCAGCCTTTCTATAAGCACTAATAGCTGTACTCAATTCATTTCTACGGAACTCATACATTCCCATAAAAAAATAGAAATAAAATTCCAACATCCCTGTTAGGTTTTCTTGTCTTTCCACTTTTCTCAAAGACAAATAATCATCATCCAGCATTTTAACATCATGAACATTAATTTCGTTAACCATCATATAGTGTCTAAATTCAAGTAATTGATAATATAAAAATACATCTGGATTTTCTTCCATCCTGTCAAGCTCTTCAACTACCTCTTCTTTTATAGATTCGGCTTGTTCTATTCTTTTATTTTTTATTGCTGTATACCAGTAATTGAGTTTGGTTGCCACTAAATCATAGGGTATCATTTTTTCCATCGCCTATCCCCCTAAATCATGCTAATTTCAAATATTTACACCATTATTTCAAATTCACCTTTAAGAAAGAAGGTGAATACGACACAATCAGAAAAAATACCGCAAACAAAAATATAACTAATTAACCATAATGTAACAAGTATATTTACCTATTGTAAACTTTTCAAGTGTTAAATATTTGATTTTTTAATTGAAGTAAAGATAAGCACAAAAAAGCCAAGTCCTCATAAAAAAGGAATTGGCTTCTCTCCCCTTGGTGGGGTTTTTGGTGGGGAACTATATCATTTTATAATGTTTTTCGTCTTTTCTTAACAACTCAAACCCTTATAAAACGTCATTAACACACCAAATCAATTATATATTTCATTCCCATTCAATCGTAGCAGGCGGCTTACTCGTAATATCATACACAACGCGGTTAATATGCTTCACTTCATTGACGATACGAGTTGAGATCTTTTCTAGCACGTCCCAAGGGATTCTTGCCCAATCACTCGTCATCCCATCAATAGATGTAACAGCACGGATACCGATTGTGTAGTCGTATGTTCTTGCGTCACCCATAACACCTACGCTGCGGATGTCTGGGAGAACCGTGAAGTATTGCCAGATGTCGCGCTCAAGGCCGAAATTGGCAATTTCTTCGCGTAGAATCGCATCCGATTCACGGACGATTTCTAGTTTTTCTTCAGAAATTTCACCTAGTACACGGATACCTAGTCCTGGACCTGGGAATGGCTGTCTCCAGACAATGTCATCAGGAATGCCAAGCTCTGAACCTAAGGCACGAACTTCATCCTTGAATAGCGTATTGAGTGGCTCAATCAATTCGAACTGCATGTCTTCTGGAAGACCGCCTACGTTGTGGTGAGATTTGATTGTTTGTGCCGTTGCTGTTCCGCTCTCAATGATGTCTGTGTAAAGTGTTCCTTGTGCTAAGTAGTCGATTCCTTTTAGCTTGTCCGCTTCGTCATCGAATACATAGATGAATTCGTTACCGATGATTTTACGTTTTTGCTCAGGATCAGACACACCTTTTAGCTTGTTTAAGAAACGATCTTTCGCATCTACTTTAATCACGTTCATGTTGAAACCTTCGCTAAATGTTTTCATAACCCCTTCTGCTTCGCCTTTGCGAAGAAGACCGTGGTCAACGAAAATACATGTCAGCTGATCGCCGATGGCTTTGTGGATCAATACCGCCACAACAGATGAATCCACACCGCCGCTTAGTGCGCACAATACTTGCTTGTCGCCTACTGTTTCACGGATTTTCTGCATTTCGATTTCAATGAAGTTCTCCATTGACCATTTGCCATCACAATCACACACGCCGAAGACAAAGTTTTTCAATAGGTCATTTCCGTACTCAGAGTGACGAACCTCTGGATGGAATTGAACGCCATAGAAATTCTTCTCAGCTAAGCTCATGGCTGAGTTTGGACAATGTGCACTTGTTGCATCGACTGTAAAGCCTTCTGGTACTTCAACAACGAGGTCACCATGGCTCATCCAAACGACTTGATCAGTCGGAAGGTCTTTGAATAAAGCAGGTGTTCCGTTAATATGGATATCTGCTTTTCCATATTCACGCTGGCTGGCCGCTTCTACTTTCCCGCCTAAATAGTGAGTCATGAGCTGCATGCCGTAGCAAATGCCTAGAACCGGAATGTCTAGATCAAAAATCTTTTCATCACAGCGGAAAGATCCTTCATCATAAACACTGTTTGGTCCACCAGAAAGGATGATTCCTTTAGGTGCCATTTCTTTAATTTCTTCAGCAGTTAAAGTGTGCGGATGAAGCTCACTGTACACACCAAATTCACGAATACGGCGTGTGATCAGCTGATTGTACTGACTGCCGAAATCGAGAACCAAAATCATTTCATTTACTAAATTTGTCATGGTGTCACCTCTATGTCCAATATAGTTTTTTATAAACGCACAGAAAAAATGAGAGGAGAAAACCTGCTCTCAGTGTGAATCACGCTTTTGAAGCGCCCAGACTCACATCCGAACGCTTCAATTTCATGTATTTTAGAAGGTTTTAATATTCACCTATTCTAACAACAGGAAGGTACGCGGTCAAGACTATCTCCTGTTTATTAAATTTTCCCATAACTTTGCCGATTGTTGCCAAAGCGCCGAGGCATCCTCTCGCCGGTAGAGCGCACGTTCATAAAACTGCGTCAGCTCTGACATATGATGATCTCCATTCTTCTCATCAATCAACGAAGCGAATTCTCTTAGCGTCATACCTGGCTTTTTCTCGATTCCTCTGCGCCCTAGCTGCTTTAATAGAGCAGCATACGCATAGAAGAATGCTTCATCCTCTGGCAGACGTTTCACCTTTCTTACAATAAAGAATGGCAGCCATCTTGTTCTGAATCGATAAAGCATCCAGCTGATGAAACCAAGCAGGACAATAGCTCCTGCCACATAACCTATAACCCAACCAACATGCACCATATTTGGCTTTGCCTGCGCTGTTTGTTCCTTTGGTTGTGCAGGCTGATCTGTCTCCTGCTGCTTCGGCTGGTCTTGCTGCTTTTCTTCACTTGCATCAGAACTAGACTGATCTTCTTCTTCCTTTTGATCATCCGTTTGATCGCTTGAAACAGCTTCATTCGTAAATGTCTCTGGGTTTGTAAATCCTTTTGTCGGTTCAAAGGTGACCCAGCCTCTGTTTGGAAAATAAACCTCTACCCATGAATGCGCATTGTTATTGGTCACTTCATACACATTGTTTCCATCCATTTGTGTTTCATATAACTGGCCAGACGTATACCCTTTCACCCATCTCGCCGGAATTCCGATCGAACGAAGCATCACAATCATAGAGGTTGAAAAATTATCACAATAGCCGATCATCGTATCAAATAAAAATTGATCCACATAATCTTCATTACGACCAGGCACAGCGACATTCTGCGTTTCATATGAAAACTTCGCAGATCCTAAATAATCCTCGATTGCTTTGGCTTTATCATACATATTGTCCTTCGTTTCCGTTAAGCTGTTTGCCAAAGTTTTCACACGCTCTGGAAGTGAAGATGGAAGCTGCAAGTATTCACGGCCAACCTGCTGATTCACCTGCTTCTTTGTCGGTACTTTGATTCTCTGCAAATCCTCCAGAATAAATGTAGGAGATAAAAAGCTGACTTGATAGTTCCCTAAATTTTTGGGTGGGTTTTGCATAGACGGGACAATTTTCTCCGTTTTGCCCATGATTTGCAGCGGAATGTTTTCCATTGGCGTCAGCATGATCGTTCCAATAGGATACACAGCATGATTAAATCGATAATCCGATTCTATATCAATTCTTGTTTCATGCTCCTCTGTTTTCACTCGCTCAGTAAACCACCGATTCGGCACAGTGTCGTCCTTTAGCCGAGTAGGCTTCGTATCATTTGAAGCATCCTCCCAGCCCTTTCCTGTGTAAATACTTTTTGTTTCTACACGAAAGTATGATGGCTCCTTTCCGCTCCATTTAAAAACAGGTGTGCGGTCCTCACTAAACGGTCCGCCTAGCGCCGAATCATCTGCACTATATCCCACTTTATTCTGCCCGGCTGTCCCATCTTGATTCGTGACCGCCTTAAAAAACGGAACAGGATCGGGCCATTTCGGATCAGACTTTGGCAAAGAAGCACCCAGTGACGCTGATAGAAGGACAAGTGCCAGCATAGGCAAAAACCACTTTAGACGTGCTTTCTGTGACACCCGAACGCCCTCAGCTGAACGCAGTCGATCAAAATACAGCAATCCAAGCAAACAAAAGCCAAATACCATAATACGAACGATTGCAAAAGTCGCATCATATGGCGTAAACGTATCAAGAATCGTGACATACACAATCGTCATCAGTAAAAAGAAAAAGATACGCTGCTGATAGACCACCCAATAATGTAGCAAGTAGACAAGCAGCCACAGCAAAATATAAAACAACAATGTGCGGAAAGACGGGTACATATCACTCCACATACCCATGCTCATTAACGTGATATTATCCTTGATATCAGCAAACAAAGCAGCCGGATAGCCTGGCGCTGATTGATAAAAGATCAAATATAAGGCGAGCAAAATCAGTCCAGCACAAATAGGAAACGTCACATACCACTTCAGACGAAAGAACGTAAACAAACACGTAAGCCCGATAAAAATGATGAAATAAGACGTATGGCTCGTCTCTGTAAAATCTTGAAGCGGACGAAGCCACTCCCATAGCAGCAGAAAAGCTACAGCATAATAGATGAACAATTCAAAACGGCTTTGCCGCAGATGCGAATGCAGCATAAATGTTTGTCACCTCACAGTTCTTTCGTGCAGCCGGTCTTCAAATAAAAGGGTGATGCGTATTCCAGAGGCCTTGAGCCGGTCTACAAGCTGTTTTTCTTTTGTCGTGAAATGGTCAACGGCTTTCTTCACTAAAAGCACGGTGATGTTCTTTCTGTTTCGATTTCCAAAGAGACTTGCCGCAAGCTCCTCCTGCAGCTGACCCGTGACGACATATTTTCCTGAGTGCTGGTACTCACTCGCTGCTAACGGTTTATATTCTAGTGCGCGGGAAGGCTGATGCTGCACCCTTGTTAAATAATAAAGCATGTCCTGTAAATGAAGTTCTCCTTGATCGACTCGAAAGGCATGCTGATCTCCTAGAGGGACAAGACCTGACGGCACTCCTTTTTTCACAGCCGTTTGAAGAACAGATGCCGCAATAGAGACGACTGTTTCAAAAACAGCTTGATCAGTAAAATCAGCAAACACGACAAGGTCCTTTGCTTGATTCTGTTCAAATTCCTTCGTCATCAGCTGGCCTCTCCTGGCCGTCGTCTTCCAGTCCACCCAAGCAAAACGGTCTCCTTGCTGATATTCCCGTACGCCTGTTGTCACATGGGCCGGTTCATTGAACCACGAGTGAACCGCTTTGCCTCCATTTTCACTCACTGACTCAGCAGGCTCTACAGGGATATCCAGCACTTTTGGGTAGACAAGCAGCTTTTTCTCTAACGGAATGATGATTTCTTTTTCAACAAACCCAAACATATCACCCGTTTTAATTCTAACCGCTGTCAAATGATGCTCTCCCCGCATGACATCATTCAATTGATAGGAAAATCGCCAAGTTTTCCGAAACCAAGGAAAAAGCATTTGCTTCATTTCAATCTGTTCCTGTAAGTGAAAGGTATCTGGCGGAGCATCCTCTATCATGACGTAAACGTACGGAAATGGATGTCTCCGCTTGATCTCAAGGTCAACGGACAGCACATCCCCCGCCTTTAAGCGTGTTTGCTGTATTGTCCTTTTGGCTGTCGCGCGAAGCGGAACAAGTGCAAACAGCAATGCATACAAAGCATATGGTAAAAATGCATAAAAAAGGAACCAGCTCACAAACCCTCCCTGAAACATGGCATAACAAAAGGCTGCCGCAGTGAGAATGATGAGCATCATCACCCTTAACCATAATGAAATTGCTACACGATGACGTGACTTCATTGAGTCATCGACTTTTGAACTGGAACGCCAATTTGCTCAAGCATTTGCCGCAGCAGTGTCTCCGCCTTCTTCCCTTCATATGTCGCTTCTGATGTCAAAATCATACGATGCGGTAATGTATAAGTCGCCAAATACTGTACATCATCAGGGATCACATAATCGCGCTGATTCAAAAGTGCATACGCCTGTGCCGCTTTCATCAAGGCGATCGATCCCCTTGGACTCACACCTAGATAAACAGATGAGTGTTTACGCGTCGCTTGAACAATTTCAACAATATATTCTTTAATGGATGCATCCACATGAATGGTCTGAACAGCCTGCTGCAACGCATGGATATGTTCCTTTGTCATGACAGCTTGGAGCGTATCAATCGGGGATTGCTTCTCCTGCAAGTTGAGCACCTCCAGCTCCTCGAGCATGGTCGGATATCCCATCTGCAGTTTGAATAAAAACCGGTCCATTTGCGCTTCTGGCAGCGGATAAGTCCCTTCATATTCCACTGGGTTTTGTGTCGCCATGACGAAAAAAGGATCCGCAAGCGGCATCGTTTCTCCGTCCACTGTGACACTGCCTTCCTCCATCGCTTCAAGCAATGCTGATTGTGTTTTAGGAGAGGTCCGGTTGATCTCATCAGCTAAAATAATCTGGCCCATGATCGGTCCTTGCCTAAATTCAAATTCATTCGTCTTTTTATTGTAAATCGACACGCCTGTTACATCTGAAGGCAAAAGGTCAGGAGTGAATTGGATTCTCTTAAACTCACAGCCAATGGATTTTGCCAAAGCACGAACCATCATCGTCTTCCCTACACCAGGCACATCCTCGAGCAGCACATGCCCCTTCGCCAAAATCGCAACAAGGCTTAATATCGCAATGTCTTTTTTCCCAACCATGACTTTATTGATGTTATCTACGATTTTTTGTAAATCTGAATGCATCGGTTCATCAAATGCCATCCTGATCCTCCTATCACGTTTCTGTCAAATTTCATATAGTCTAACTTTACCATACAACGCGCATTTGCATATAACATCAGCACGTATAAAAAAGAAGCCTTCTCACGATGGGAAAGACTTCTTCTCTTCTTTTGACTTACTTGCTGGCTCCATATGAACATGAGAGTGTAAAATATCATGCTCCTGCTTCATTCTTCGTTCAATTTCATCTGCAATATCATGGCTTTCTGCTATGTTCAAGTTAGGTTCGACCTCAACCACTACATCCACATGGACTGTACTTCCAAGATAACGCGCTTTTATATCCTTTAAATCGCCTACTCCTGGTGTTGCTTCAATGGTCTCTTTATATTTAGACATATCTTTGATATGAAAACCGTCTGTTAACGAATGAGAGGCATCTCTGAAAATCTCCCACGCAGTTTTACAAATAATTAAGCCAATGACAAAGGCTGCTAGCGTATCAATCCATGCCAGCTGAAATTGAGAGGCCATAATTCCTACAAATGTTCCAATACTCACATACGCATCTGATTTATTATCAGCAGCTGCCGCATGGAGAGCCTGGCTATTAATTCGTTTGGACAGATTGCGGTTATAAATATACACACCGTACATCACAACAGCACTTCCTGCTGCTGTCCAAGCCGCGATCATATCCGGCGTTTGATGCTCAGATGAGAAGAGCGACTGGCCTGCACTCAGCAAAACTTGAAGTCCAACAAGCATCATGATAAAGGAAGCCACAAGAGACGCAATATTTTCCGCTCTAAAATGACCATACGGATGATCTTCATCAGGCGGCTTTTGAGAAATACGCAGCCCAATCAACACAGCAAGGGATGCAATAATATCCGTCGTGTTATTCAATCCATCTGCTGAAAGAGCCTCTGAATGAAACACATACCCAATAATGAGTTTGACCGCAGATAAGATCACATAGGCAATGATGCTGACCCAAGCACCTGTTTCACCTTGTCTTAATTCGTTATAGCGCTCCATGTTGAACCGCGCCTCCTCACACATCACTTTTCTATTATTTATCTTACAAAGCAAAGCCCGTGTGGGTCTACAGCAACATGATTCGCTTATGTCAGCAAAATAGGATAAATAGAAATGTGTTGACCTAAGTAAACTTATTTTTACAAGGTCAAATGACCTCAAGACCTACTCCCATCAACCTTTTTCCAATTCTCTTCGAAATGGACATATCGTCAAATCACTCTTCTCTGGTAAATTATCAGAATAATTTTATTTTGAGACACAACTTCCCTCCTTCTTTTTTTATGCTCTTTTTAAAAATAAACAGAGGGAAAAGAGGGAACATAATCTCTCAAATCCTTTCTACTTTTTAACATCATGTTAAGAGGTTTGAAATGTCAGTTTGATAACCTGTCCAATGCTGAATGACAATTCAGTATGATAAAATTTAAAATATTCTAAAAACAAATTCTCTATTCATGAGAAATGTTTGGAGGTAAAGAAATGTCCAACATGACAAACGGTCTTCAAAAAAACCTTAAAACAAGACATATTTCGATGATTTCCATTGCTGGGGTCATTGGGGCAGGGCTATTTGTTGGTAGTGGCGCTGTCATTCATTCTGCAGGGCCTGGATCCATTCTTTCCTATTCTTTTGCCGGACTTCTGGTGATCTTTATTATGAGAATGCTTGGAGAAATGGCATGTGCCTATCCGACAAGCGGTTCTTTCTCACAATATGCGAGCGATGCCATCGGTCCATGGGCCGGGTTTACAATCGGCTGGCTTTACTGGTTCTTCTGGGTGATCGTCATCGCCATCGAAGCCATTGCCGGTGCTGCCATTATTCAATATTGGTATGGAGATGCACCTGTTTGGCTCACAAGCCTTATCCTCACAATCCTCTTAACATTAACAAATATCTTTTCTGTTAAATCTTTTGGCGAATTTGAATATTGGTTTTCATTAATTAAAGTCGTCAGCATCATTCTCTTTCTACTCATTGGTTTTGCATTTATCTTTGGTTTTGGCGGTCATCATACTTCAGGTCTTGCCAATCTAACAGGGAACGGCGGTTTTCTTCCAAATGGATTCAGCTCTGTGTTACTCGGAATCGTCGTCGTCATCTTTTCCTTCATGGGAACGGAGATTGTGGCCATAGCGGCCGGTGAATCAGCAGACCCAGTCAAATCTGTGACGACAGCCACCCGCTCTGTTGTATGGCGTATTATCGTATTCTATGTCGGATCAATTGCTGTCGTTGTCACCTTGCTTCCTTGGAATTCCGCAAGTATTTTAACAAGCCCGTTCGTTGCGGTATTAGAATACATTGGTGTTCCATCAGCCGCTCAAGTCATGAACGTCATTGTCTTAACAGCTGTTCTATCTTGTTTAAACTCCGGCTTGTACACAACGTCCAGAATGCTTTATTCATTAGCAGAAAGAGACGAAGCGCCAAAACGCTTTATGAAAATCAGCAAACGTGGTGTTCCTGTAGCGGCTACAGTCGCAGGTACCTTCTTTTCCTACATTGCCGTCATGATGAACTACTTTTATCCTGAAACCATCTTTTTGTTCTTAGTCAACGCATCTGGTGCCATTGCCCTTCTTGTTTACTTGGTCATTGCCGTTTCACAATTAAGAATGCGACGCAAAATCGAAAAAGAAAATCCAGAACAGCTCAAAATCAAAATGTGGCTGTTCCCATACCTCACGTACTTTACCATTTTGGTCATTTGCGCCATCTTGGCATCGATGCTGTTTATCGAATCCATGCGGCCACAGCTCATTTTGACGAGTATCATTACCTTTGGCGTACTGGCTGCTTATTTCATCTTTAAACCGAATAAAAAAGTGCCTGCAAATGCGGCGCTTGAAAATAAACACCCTTAATTCTCCCGCTGAAAAGCGGGTTTTTTTATTTTATTCACCTATTTGGATGTCCGCACTTATACTGTATCAAATTGAATTTAAGTGAGGATTAGTCAACATGAACCTAGAAAAATTTGTTGACGAGCTTCCAATTCCAGAAGTCGCGGAGCCCGTCAAAAAGAACCCAAGACAAACGTATTATGAAATTGCTATGGAGGAGGTATTCTTAAAAGTTCATAGAGACCTGCCCCCAACCAAGCTATGGACCTATAATGGCAGCTTGCCTGGACCAACCATTAAAGCTAATCGAAATGAAAAGGTCAAAGTGAAATGGATGAACAAATTGCCATTGAAACATTTTCTGCCTGTCGATCACACCATCCACTCCGGTCATCACGATGAACCAGAGGTGAAAACAGTCGTTCATCTGCATGGCGGCGTCACACCAGCAAGCAGTGACGGCTACCCAGAGGCCTGGTTTTCACGGGACTTTGAAGCAACCGGTCCTTTTTTTGAAAGGGAGACTTACGTCTACCCAAATCATCAGCAAGCCTGCACATTGTGGTATCACGATCATGCCATGGCATTGACACGACTAAATGTGTATGCCGGTTTAGCTGGGTTTTATTTGATCTCAGATGCATTTGAAAAGTCTTTAGAGCTGCCGAAAGATGACTACGACATTCCTTTAATGATTATGGACCGGACGTTTCAGGAAGATGGTTCACTGTTTTATCCTAGCAGACCAAACGACACACCAGAGGACAGTGACATACCAGACCCATCCATCGTGCCCTTTTTTTGTGGAGAAACAATTTTAGTCAATGGAAAAGTATGGCCGTATTTAGAAGTAGAGCCGCGAAAATACCGTTTTCGTATTTTAAATGCGTCCAATACTAGAACTTACGAGCTGCATCTAGATAACGACGCTACAATCTTGCAAATCGGTTCCGATGGGGGCTTTTTGCCAAGACCCGTTCGCCATCAATCCTTTAGCATCGCGCCTGCTGAACGTTTCGATGTCATCATCGACTTTTCAGCTTACGAAAACAAAACGATCACTCTCAAAAATACAGCCGGCTGCGGACAGGATGTGAATCCTGAAACAGATGCGAACATTATGCAATTCAAAGTCACACGTCCACTAAAAGGGAGAGTACCTAAAACATTACGTCCGATTTTTAAACCGCTGCCACCGCTTCGGCCAAGTCGAGCTGATAGAGAGCGTACACTCACACTTACCGGCACACAGGATAAATACGGCCGCCCTATCCTATTGCTCGATAACCATTTTTGGAATGATCCTGTCACTGAAAATCCTCGTCTTGGCAGTCTAGAGGTTTGGTCTATTGTCAATCCAACCAGAGGGACACACCCTATTCATTTGCATCTTGTTCAATTTAGGGTTTTAGACAGAAGACCATTTGATACAGAAGTCTATCAATCGACAGGAGAAATCGTGTATACAGGACCAAACGAAGCGCCTCCTTTACATGAACAAGGCTACAAGGACACCATTCAGGCGCATGCAGGTGAAGTCATTCGGATCGTTGCTCGTTTTGTTCCATACAGCGGCCGATATGTGTGGCATTGTCATATTTTAGAACATGAAGATTATGACATGATGAGGCCGATGGATATCATTCAGTAAAAATGAAACCACTCTTCCACTAAATGCGTAGAACTTATGAAACTGCTGATTACAAAGGGGCTAACGGACATCCATTCATTAGCCCTTTTATGATCCATTTCAAAATGGAAAAATAAATTGCATGAATCATTCCTTTGAGGAGCATTCCATACTTAAAATGTTGACGCAGCAACCGATAATACTACTATATACCCATTACATCTATCAAAAGGCACATAAGCCATAATGAACGAACAAATGGAAAATTGCGATAAAAAACGGAGGAGTTCAATTTGAATGAAGAAAAAGAGACTTGCCAGGTCAAACAAGAAACAGCGGCAGGTAACAGAGAGAAGCTTTCAATTTATGAAAACGAGAGCATTCGGTCAAACATTGAACAACTAACCATTGAACTCAGTGAACAAAAAGAATTCAATCACTTCATATTAGATGAAAAACAAAAGGCCATCAGCACATTATCTTCCCTCATCACAAAAGGCAATTGTGATGAAGAGTTAAAGACTCATTTTGAACAAGCATTACATATCGGACTTTCTGTTATAGAGATTATGGAGATTATTAAGCACTGTACAAAGGTTGCTGGCTTCCCTCACTCCATTAATGCCCTGTTTATCTTTCAAAACTTATTAGATGAAAACAAATAAAACAGAGAAAACGAGATGTCATCAGTCCTCTCGTTTTTTTATGTTCACTCATACTACTCTTTTTCTTTTCCTCTGTCACATAAGCAAAATATGAAAATGGCCCTCGTATCACTGCTTAAAAACTGATTTTCCATCTATAAATCCACCATTTCTTCAGCATTTCAAGTGACAAAATAAAAAAACGTCCAGTTATATAAATAACTGAACGTTTCCTTTATCGATTGACAGTGAAATTGTTAACAATTCCGCCATCCTTCTCCCAAGCGGCTTCCACCGTTTTCTTCTTCATATTGTATTCAAAAATCGTTCTTATCTTCGCCTTTCGTCCGGTGTCATCCTTTAATTCTTCTGCGTTTTTTGCAACACCTAAGAAATAAACAGACGACCCGTCCGTAGAAAATTGCGGCTGTGCAGCACTTAAAATATGAACATCCTGGCTGTTTTTAACGAGTGTCGTCGTTTTTCCAGTTTCTACATCAAGCAACTTAATCGAGGATATTTCTTTTTCTTTACGAACCTTTACTTCTGTATAAATCAATTTCTTATGATCTGGAGAAAATGAAATATCATTGATCGTTTGTGAGATACGTGCAATGCGTTTCCCCTTCTCACCTGTTTGAAGGGTGATTTTCATGGTTGTTGGTTCAGGATCTCTGCCCTTTTCATTTGCTTCATCGGTTTTTTGATAATCTTCTTTTAAAGAATAATGCTGGATCGCCAAATCATTCGAAGTCGGATCATATGCAAAAGAACTCACCGTATCATCCTTGCTTTTTTCCGGATACAGCTCTTTCATTTTGTGTGTTTTCAAATCAAAAGATGCGACATAAAATTGCTCTCCAGAATTCTTGTTATACCTTAGAAATAACTTCTTTCCGTCACCAGACAGCCTCATACTGTCGATAGAATCATCACTCGTAAACAGTGTTTTTTCTTCGTCAGATTTCACATTTAATTCCCGAATACTCACCTTTTGCGTGTCTTCATCCGTATACGTGTAATATAAAACTTGTTTCGTAGAATCATAAGCAATCGAAGGATATGCTGTCAGTTTCTCCGTATGAAGCGCCCGATCATGCAAGTAATAAGTATTGTTTAACTTTTGATCTGTAAATGAAACGAGCAATTCGTCTTTTGCATCTTGATTTGTTTTGACTTTTCCTGTATGTTTTGCCTCTTGCCCAGGCTTCATCATGAAGAAAATAACTGCCGCAATCACTGCGACGCCAATGACTGTGATGATCCACCATGTTGATTTTTTCATTGCCTTTCAGACCCTCTCTACAAGAAAAGAAGCCAGAAAATGAACTTTTCCCGCTTCTTTGCATGCCTATGTATTAATAAGTGTAATGCCCTTTTACGACACCTTTACTTGTTTTATACCCAAGTGCTTTGAATGCTTTTGGACTTACGTCTAGTACAGCATTTGGCATTCTGCCTACATCATATTTATATACTGTAATCACTTTATGTGGTTTCGCTTTTGTTGTCACTCTTAGTTTTGTACCTTTTTTCGGTACGTCAAAGCCCATTTTAGTTGCTGCATCCCAATGACCGAGTTTTTTTCCATCTGCGCCTTTTTTGCCGACACCATTATACCAAGTAATATTGCCGCTTACTTTTTTTGCACTTGCTCCATGTGAGAAACTGAATGCTAAAAATAAACTAGCTACTGTTACGATTGTCGTGATAAGCTTTTTATTCATTAAGAAATCCTCCGTTTTTGGTTTCTGCACTCATTATACATGAAGATGAACCCAGTTATTTTACAGACACATTACAATTCAAATACAAGTTGACCACTTTATGACCGATAAAGTTCATAAATACTACCATAAACAGTCAGAACATGGTAAGCAGCCCCCCTCTTTCATTTTATATAATAAAAGTGAATCAAATTTAAGGGGGAATTTTCATGAAAAAGTGTTTCACCGTTTTGATTGTAAGTTTGGCCTTCGTTTTGATGTTTTCAAGTCTTCCTGCCTCAGCGGCTAGTCCTCGTCACGGCGCCATTGTGACGCAAACAGATGAAGCCAAATGGTCAGGTATCTCTGCTGATATTGTCCTTCCGAAAACAGCCACCATTAAAAACGGCTATGCGGACTGGTATCTCGGTCTCGGCTCTGCTGTAGTAGAGAGCGGTATTTCAAAAACGTCTTCTGGCTATAAAGTTTTTCTAGGCAGCGGCTCACAAGGCGGCAGTAAATACTGGAACAGCGAATACGATACAAGTATTAAAGATGGCGCACGTGTCAACTTAAAGCTCATCAACAATGGTGATGGTACGGTGTCACTATATGTCAATGGGAAACTGCGCTATAAGCAGCCTGTTTACAACCCTAGCCGTCTGAAAAACCTTGATGTTGTCAAAATGGTACATGGCGTACAGGATAATGGAACAAACAGCTATTCACAAGCAAGCTTTTCGAATGTACAGCTTCGTGCAAATACATCAGGAAGTGTCTATAAAAATTGGGACGGGTCAATCAAATCGTCACTTTTACGTAAAAATTTAGAATCTGGTGCCGCAGCTCCTAAATTCACCGTCATTTCTTCTATCCCATTAAGTACAAGCCTTTCAGCACAATAAGAAAAAAGCACCCTCCATTGGGTGCTTTTTATTGTTCACAGCTTATCAACACTTCTCTTTTAATCAAAACAAAGATTCGTGGTAACATAAACATACAACATTCGACGAAAAAAGGAGAACGAACGTGAAAAAAAGTCTACTTGTTTTCATGAGTCTAGTTGCAAGTCTCTCCATTCTAGCAGCTTGCTCAAATACGACAAAAGAACAAAAACCAGAATCTAAGGCACTTCCTACGATTAATGAGCGCATTCAAAAAGAAACAAAAGAAGTAATGGAGCAGTCTAAGCTCATCAAAGACACTGACATCACCGTGGATCAAAAGAAAAAAGTCATTTCTTTAAACGTAACGGCTTCCTCTGATACCAATAGTGATTACGCTGAAGTCATCGGTTTAAACTTTGCCAAAACGCTGGCCATTGGAGCATCAACTGAAAAAGAAAACAATCTGCATAAACCGGAAAATGACAGCCTCGGCGCCCTCTATTCCTTCTATGACCTAAACATCACCGTGAAACAAGAAAACGGTAAGATGCTGGCAAAAGGAAAGAAAACAACAAATGAAACAAAAATCACTTGGGAAAGAGCCCAATAATTGGACAAGAAAATCCTTTATGGATTTTCTTGTTTTTTTTAACAAAACTATTAACTTTATGAAAAGAATGCCGATTAGTAAGATTGTGTTGGTTCTTAAGTACCAATAATTCTTATTTACATATCGGAGGAAAGTATGATGAAAAGAACAACAGAATTTGTTTTAGGCTTAATTGGAGGTATTTTTGGATTTTTCGGCGCAATGTTTGCTCTTGCTTTCGGAGGAATCGATGCAGCATTTAGCGATTCAGGTACGAGTGAAATTACAGGATTAGGCTGGGCAGCAATGCTTTTCTCTATTCTTGCCATTGTCGCATCTGTCATCGTAAAGAAAAAAGCAAAGCTTGGTGGAATTTTATTATTAGTATCTGCTGTAGGCGGCATTATTTCTATTTCTATGTTCTTCATCCTTCCAGCTGTATTAATCATCATTGCAGGCTGCATGGGTGTGTTTAGAAAAGAGCCTGTCGTCAATAACACAACTGCATAAGAATAGAGAATAAAGCTTGTAGAGATTGCTCTACAAGCCTTTTCTCTCTACTCTTTGTAATTCATATTGAATCGCATCAACTAACTCTATTATGTTTTCATCTGTCCAAAGATCCAACATAAATAATATATCATTCACCATGTGTGACAAATCTTCTTGGCTCATCAATTCTTCTTTGTAAGCAGGGACAACAAAGAAATAGAGTAGATCAGCCAATTCAAGAACGACACGTACATCTTTTTCATTCATGATGGCTTTATGCAGAGAATGAATCAGCCATTTGAGGTCTTCTTGATTTTCAATAGGAACATACATCAATTGGTGTATTTCATCGGTATCCCTCCCGCTTAGAATCCTCTCAGCAGATTCCTTTGAAAGAGCCCCAACTGTATTTGAAGATATATTCAGAAACAAGAATTCATGTTGATCCTCTCTATTAACTGTCTTGATTGACGAACCTTCCATCTCAATCACTCCCAATCCCTTATAATAATTCTATTATAAGGAAATTCAAGTTCGTTTTAAGTCACAAGAAGTGGATTTTATGTAATTTTAAGCTAACTGGTTTATAAAAAAACACTTAAAAACAATTATTTTCTATTTTTATCATTTTTTGTTGATTCGAAAGTACTTTTATCCTATTATAATAGTCATGGTCAATGTATAAGCACAAGACGCTTATATAAATTAAACAAAAGGGGATTTTCATTTTGAAGAAATTCTATGCTTTATTTTTAGCTTTAGGGCTAACATTTACACTGGCTGCTTGCGGCTCAACAGAAGATGTGTCTACAGGTGCATCTAAAGAAAAAGAGTCTACAAGCACAAAAACACAATCAAAAAACAAAAAAGACGATGGTTCAAAGAAAATAAATGCGAGCAAACACAAAACAACTGCTCAAGGAATGAAAGTAAAGCTTGGCGAGATTAAAATTATGAAGGATAGAATCAATGTTGGAATGAATATCGAAAATACGACAGATAAAGTTCTAAACTTCTATCCAGATCAAGGTAAAGTTGTAGCTGGAAGCATGCAATTAGATGCGAATATGTTTATGACTGATGGTGATATTGGTGGCGAAGTTGAAGGTGGCGTTAAACAAGATGGTGTTATTCAATTCTTAGCTCCTGAAGGCAAAGAGATCAACATTAAAAACATCAAAGAATTAAAACTGAAATTTGGAAATGTCACAACTGACGATTACATGAATAGTAAAGACGTGACCTTCACAGTTAAAGTAAAATAAACTTTCACTCATGCCCTTGAATGATGAGGGCTTTTTTATCACCACTAAAAAACACTTTCCTAGAAGAAAGTGTTTTTGTTTATAAATAACGTTTCATTCTTTTTATTAACTAATCTTTCGAGAAGTCTCTTAAATGGAACTCTTTTTCATCTCCTCAGCCATTTCCACTTCACCCTCTGCTTCCAGCTGTTCAATGATGCGGATATAATCCCTTTCGTGGCGATTTTGGCTTAATTTGAAAGCAGCCTGAACTTCATCAATGATGATCTTAAAGCCTACAATGCCTTTCATTTGCTTCTCTAACAGTTCCTCAGACAACGTATCCCATAGCACCGGCTGTTCTCTGTGACTTTCGTATGTCTCCAGCATTGTGGTTAATTCCTTAACCAGTTCCGATTTTTCAAGCAGTTCCGCCTTTCCATAAACATGAACAGCCTGGTAATTCCATGTTGGTACTGCTTCTTTTTCATACCATGAAGAAGATATGTAGGCATGCGGGCCTTGAAAGATGACGAGCGTCTTCTCGCTCTCTTCAAACGTTTTCCACTGAGGATTCCCAATCGCCATATGCCCTGAGATCACATACGAATCTCCAACTTGATGAAAACTCACTGGAATATGTGTCGCAATGGGCTTTTCATTCATTGTCGTCACAACTGTAGCAAATGAATGAGATTGAATAAATGATTTGATTTTCTCCATATCTTTCACTCGAAAAAATGATGGGATATGCATGTACCCTTCCTCCTTTTTGATCAGCTCAATGTTTTGGTCATAATGAAATCCATTTGCTCTTCGTCCCCCATGAGAAAGGCGTGCACCCCTGTTTGAACAAACCCAAGCTTTTGATAGAAAGCGATGGCCGCTTTATTGTGCTCCCACACCCCAAGCCAAACATCCTGTTTATGATGATTTTTCGCAATTTCAATGGCTTGATCGATTAAATATCTGCCTAATCCTTGCTTTTGAAAGGATTGCTTGATATAAATTCTTTCAATCTCTAACGCTTCACTCCCCATCTCTTCTGATTGGGCATTATCCATATTGATCTTCAAATAACCAGCTACTTCCCCATTCACTTGAACAAAATAAAACTGTGAAGAAGGGTGCTGTAATTCCTTTAACAGCTGGTTTAGGTGAAAAGCTGTCTTCACGTACGCTTCGATATGTTCCACTTTGTTTTGATCCAGAAAGGTTTCTATAAATGTATCGGTTCCAATTTTCTGAAGCTCCTTTACATGTTGTTCATTGCACCGAATGAAAGTGACGGTCATAAAGTCGTCCCTCCTTATTTATTAGTAGTCTCTCTTTATCCCTTTTTTCACACCTTCCCAGTCCTTTTCTATATTCTTTCGCACCCTGAGAAGATACTCATAAATCTGTTCCGCTTCTTCCTTAGAAAACCCATCCAGCGCCACTTGATTCGAATAATCATGTTCTCGTTTAATCATTGGGTAGACCGCTTCCCCTTTTTCAGTTGGAAACAGCTTTTTGATTTTTTTATTCACACGATCATCTTTTTTCTCAATAAACCCATTCAGTTCTAATTTTTTGATAGCCCGAGCCGCCGTAGTTCGATCCACTTTAATCATTTCCGCCAGCTTTTCCTGAATGATACCAGGCTCCTCACAAATACGCACAAGATACAAATACTGCCCCTTCGTTAAATCGTACTCTCTAAATTCAATATTACTTATAGAATCAAGCGCCCGAGCTATCACACCGATCTCTCGCAATATTTCTTTCATGTATTTCAACTCCTTTTGTTGTATTTACAACAATTTACTATAGCTAATATAACTGATAAAAGTTGTATTTGCAACAAAAACCCACTCCTTAATTGGAAGTGGGTTTTCAACTCTTTCCTTATTTATCACGCTTCTTCGATCCAAACAATCCAAACACGACAGCCAGTGCAACAATAATCGCCACCCATGTAGTGAAGCCCATATGATCACCGCTTTTCTTTTTAAAATACCGTGTCGGGTAAAGACCCATGAAATCACTTGCTCATATTTTAACGATTGAGAAGCAGTAAGGGTTTCAATTCATCAGCCTTGATACTTTTTATTGCATGTGATCAAAATCATGAAGACATAACAAAAACCCCTATATTTCAAGGGGTTTTCGAGGGTGTTTACATCATTCCGCCCATTCCACCCATGCCGCCCATATCTGGCATTCCGCCGCCTGAGCCGCCTTCTTCTGGTTTGTCAGCTACGACTGCTTCAGTTGTTAGAAGCATTGCTGCTACAGAAGCTGCGTTTTGAAGTGCAGAGCGAGTTACTTTTGTTGGGTCAACGATTCCTTTTTCGATCATGTTTACCCATTCGTTTGTTGCTGCGTTGAAGCCTACGCCAATTTCTTCGTTTTTCAAGCGCTCAACGATAACGGATCCTTCAAGACCTGCGTTGTGAGCGATTTGACGAATTGGCTCTTCAAGAGAACGTAGAACGATGTTTACACCTGTTTGAACGTCACCATCAGCTTCGATTGAAGCGACTTTGTTGTATACATTCACAAGTGCTGTACCACCACCAGATACGATACCTTCTTCAACTGCTGCACGAGTTGAGTTCAGTGCATCCTCGATGCGTAGTTTACGCTCTTTAAGTTCTGTTTCAGTTGCAGCACCAACTTTGATGACAGCGACGCCGCCAGCTAGTTTTGCAAGACGTTCTTGTAATTTTTCTTTATCGAATTCAGAAGTTGTTTCTTCTACTTGAGCACGGATTTGGTTCACACGTGCTGCGATTTGAGCAGAATCTCCTGAGCCCTCTACGATTGTTGTGTTTTCTTTTGTCACAACGACTTTAGAAGCGCGGCCAAGCTGACCGATTTCAGTTGATTTCAGGTCAAGTCCTAGGTCTTCTGTGATTAATTCTCCGCCAGTTAGAACAGAGATGTCTTCAAGCATTGCTTTACGACGATCACCGAATCCAGGAGCTTTTACTGCTACTGCGTTGAATGTTCCACGAAGTTTGTTCACAACAAGAGTTGCAAGTGCTTCGCCTTCTACATCTTCAGCAATAAGCAATAATGGTTTTCCTTGTTGTACAACTTGCTCAAGTACAGGAAGGATTTCTTGAATGTTTGTGATTTTTTTATCAGTGATTAAGATGTAAGGATTTTCAAGAACTGCTTCCATCTTATCAGAATCAGTCACCATGTATGGTGAAGCATATCCGCGGTCAAATTGCATACCTTCAACCACTTCAAGCTCAGTTGTGAATCCTTTAGATTCTTCAATTGTGATGACACCGTCGTTACCTACGCGTTCCATCGCTTCAGCGATTAGGCTGCCGACTTCTTCATCTGCTGCAGAAATAGCTGCAACTTGAGCAATTGATTCTTTGCCTTCGATTGGTTTAGAAATCTCGTGCAAGCCTTCAAGTGCTACTTTCACTGCTTCTTCGATCCCTTTACGAACGCCAACAGGGTTTGCACCAGCTGTTACGTTTTTCAGACCTTCACGGATCATCGCTTGAGCTAGAACTGTTGCAGTCGTAGTACCGTCACCAGCTACGTCGTTTGTTTTGCTTGCAACTTCAGCCACAAGTTTTGCACCCATGTTTTCAAATGCATCTTCTAATTCGATTTCTTTTGCGATCGTTACACCATCATTTGTGATAAGTGGAGAACCGAATTTTTTCTCAAGAACCACGTTACGTCCTTTAGGTCCTAAAGTTACTTTTACAGCATCTGCAAGTGCATCTACACCGCGTAACATCGCGCGACGTGCTTCTTCACTGAACTTAATATCTTTTGCCATAATAACGAAACCTCCTCAGTCTTTTTAAAAATTTATCTCAATGTTTTTTATGTGATTAACCAATAACAGCTAAAATGTCGCTCTCACGAAGGATTAAATATTCTTTGCCTTCATATTTCACTTCAGTGCCTGCATATTTTGAGAAGATAATGCGGTCGCCTGTGCTTACTTCTAACGCAACGCGCTCACCACTTTCAAGTACACGCCCTGAACCTGCTGCAACAATTTTACCTTCTTGCGGTTTTTCTTTTGCAGAATCCGGTAAAACAATACCGCTAGCGGTTTTTTCCTCAGATTCAACGAGTTCAATGATTACGCGATCGCCTAATGGCTTTAACATAAGAAACAACCTCCTCAATTTTTATATGTAGTCTTTTTTAGCACTCATCACCAGCGAGTGCTAACACATTTATTATAATAAAGAATGTCTTCTGCAATTTCAAGTGAAAACCTTTAAAAATTTTTACGCTTTCACGATCTTTTTTGGTCTCAGATTCTTTCCTTTTCATCGAAAAAGGAGACTTGTGTTACAATAAATCTAGTTCTTTTAGTAAAGGGGTTTTCGTTACTTGAAAAAACAATATTGGTACATCATCTTAACGTATATATTGGTGCAGGTTTCTGCGTTTCCTTATGTGCTCATTATGAAATGGCTGGGATTCATTCAATCACCGATGACTCAAACAGAGCTTTCAAAATTATCAGGAACGTGGACAATCATCAGTTTTTGTATCGGATTGATCATTATTCTGCTCATCCTTCGAACCGTCCCAAAAGCTTCACTGCGAAATGAAGCGCCAGTTTCAATCGGTTCTGCTATCGCATGGATCATTGGCGGTTTCTTTCTTTCTCTCTTTGCACAATCGATTGCGGGGGCGATTGAACAATATGCATTCGGCATTGGCCGTGAGTCAGAAAATACGCAAACCATTTTATCCATTATGGATGCCGTTCCTTGGCTTGTGATCGTCATCGCCCTGATTGGTCCAATCTTAGAGGAAATCATTTTCCGTAAAATCATCTTTGGTGTGATTTATGAAAAAACGAATTTCTTCATTGGAGCACTTGCCAGTTCAGTGGTTTTCGCTGCTGTACACTATGATTTTCCCCATATCTTGCTCTATACCGCAATGGGCTTTACCTTTGCCTTTTTATATGCGAAAACAAAACGAATCATTGTTCCAATCGGCGCTCATATGCTGATGAATTCACTTGTTGTTCTTGTGCAGATTGAGCCAGTGAAAAAAATGATTGAAGAACAATCTCAAACCATGCAAATGATTATTGGAGGCTTTTTCTCATGAGAAACCCAGTCGTATGGGGCATCATTTATTTTGCCGTAGGTGTCGCTTTCACCTATATGGCCATTCAAAACCCAGGTGACATGTGGTCATTTTACAGCATTTTGCTGATGGTGTTTGCGGCCTATAATATCAATATCGCGCTTAAAATGTTTGCCTTCTCTGTCAAACTCAAAAAACAGCAGCAAAAATAAATCAAAAACCATTTTCCGCGGTTGGAAAATGGTTTTTTTATGGAGGATGTATCTTTATGGAACATGAAAAACTTCGCATCTTCAATGATCAGCATGAAACGATTGGAGCTGCCGCTCGTTCAGATGTCCACGCCCAAGGTCTTTGGCATGAAACATTTCATTTTTGGCTTCTAAAAAAAGAGCATGGCACCGTATATCTCTATTTTCAGCTAAGAAGTCCCGCAAAAAAGGATTTTCCTTCTTTGTTTGATATCACCGCAGCGGGCCATCTTCTCGCAGATGAACAGCCTTCTGATGGCTTAAGAGAGGTAGAAGAAGAGCTTGGTCTTTCCATCCCTTTTGAGGACCTTACCTTTTCAGGTGTCATACAGGATGAAATCCATATGCCTTCGTTCATCGACCGTGAGTTCTGCCATGTTTACCTTTATATTTATCAAGAAAAGCACATGGAAGTTTATCTACAGAAAGAAGAAGTCGCTGGTCTGTACAGAGCCAAGCTGCTTGATGCACAGCAGCTGTTAACAGGAACATGTGAAAGAATTCGAATCGAGGGCTTTCAAGTTGATGCAAACGAAGAACGACGTGAGGAAAGCATCGAAGTGGGTGTTCATGATTTTGTCCAGCATGAGCACGCCTATTATGAGCACCTCTTTCATGCGATCGATCAATTTCTTTCACAATAGAAAAAGCATCGTGATCCTCATTGGATCATGATGCTTTTTTATGAGACATAATGACTTTCTTTCTCCTCTATTTGCTGCATTTTGCGGTAGGTCACTCTTGAAATGATAATGCTCACTTCGTATAAAACGAGCATTGGCAAGGTGACCATGAGGTGAGAAACAAGCTCTGGCGGTGTAATGAGTGCGGCAATGACAAGGAGGACAAAATAGGCATACTTCCGTATTTTTGATAAAAACATCGGTGTGATGATGCCAAGTCTTGTGAGAAACATCAACACGACGGGCATCTGAAACAAAAAGCCAAATGGAAGTGTTAACTGCATCAGAAATGTAAAATACTCATGAATCCCAATGACTTGCTCTACATTTAAATCATTCGACATTCGCATCATAAAGTCGACGACAAACGGAAACAAAATAAAATAAGAGAAAGCCACACCGCTCAAAAATAAAAGCAGTGCAATCGGAATGTAAGCAAGTGTCACCTTTCTTTCTTTCTCATATAAGCCTGGACTCACAAACGCCCACAGCTGATATAAAATAACGGGACACGTCAAAACCAAAGCAATGACAAATGCGAACTGCATAAACACGTACAGTGGATCTGTAAGCTTAAATGCGTTCAGCGTGAGTGTTGCCGCTTCATCGGTATTTTGTAAATACACAATGACCGGCTTAGCGAGAAAAAAACCAGCCACCATAAAGGCGACAAAAAACATCGCAATGATCACTAAACGTTTTCGCAGTTCCACAATATGCTCCATAAGCGGCATATCTTTGACATTCATGAAGCTCATCCTATTCTACTGATCTTCTTTTTTCTTTTTTTCTTCCTGATCATCAGCTAAGCCTTTTGTGGCATTTTTGAATTCACGTAATGTATCTCCTGCTGCTCTTCCTAATTCAGGAAGCTTTTTCGGCCCAAAAATAATGAGCGCTACAATCGCAATCAGAATCAAACTCCCAGGACCGATCGGACCCATTTGCTCCACCCCCTTTACCCCTTTTCGTCAGTCCTCCTGCGTAACAGAGTAATGCTTTAAGAAATACACAAGAGACTGAAGTTCAACCGCCAAATCTATATGATGAATTCGAATGTGTTCCGGCACATTCAATCGAGCCGGCGTAAAGTTAAGGATTCCTTTGATGCCAAGGGCAATCAAACGATCTGTAATGGATTGAGCTGCTACGGCAGGTACTGTCAAAATTGCAACAGGGATATCTCCTACCTCTTGAACATGCTCTTCAAGCTTATCCAAATCATAGACAGGCACGCCGCCTATCTCACTTCCTATTTTACTCTCATTGACGTCAAAAGCCATTGAAATTTTTGTATTATTATTTTTTATGAAATTATAGTGTAAAAAGGCAGTCCCTAAATTCCCGACACCGATGAGCATGACATTGGTCATTTCATCTTGGTCAAGGGTCTTTCTGAAGAAGGTCAAGAGATAATCGACATTATAGCCGTACCCTTTTTTCCCAAGTGCACCAAAGTACGAAAAATCTCGGCGAATGGTAGCAGAATCCACTTTGACTGCATCACTAAGCTCTGCTGATGACACCCTTTGTTTTCCTGATGCATGCAGATTTTTTAAAAAACGGTAGTATAGCGGCAAACGTTTGGCTGTCGCTTGTGGAATTTTTGACTGATCTATATTCATATAAGGTCCTCCAACTTAAATATCAGATGCTCTGTGAAAATCACCGTTTTTCCCGCCTGTCTTTTCAATTAGATAGGTAGGACCGATGATCATGCCTTTATCAATCGCTTTGCACATGTCGTAAACGGTCAGTGCACATACTGAAGCAGAAGTGAGCGCTTCCATCTCCACACCCGTACTTCCTTTTGTTTTTACCTGTACTTGTATGTTCAGGATGTGCGCATTTCCGTCTTCCTCCCAATCAAAGGAGATATCCACGCCTTTTAATGCAAGCGGATGACACATTGGAATGATGGTAGATGTTTGCTTTGCTGCCATGATGCCAGCAACCTGTGCAACAGACAGCACATCTCCTTTTCCAATTTCACGTTGCTCTATTTTATGAAACACTTCTTTTATCATACGAACGCTTGAAACAGCAACGGCGGTTCTCACTGTAGACGATTTGTCACTAATGTCGACCATCTTTGCTCTTCCCTGTTCGTTAAAGTGGCTAAATTGACTCATCTTTCAACGCTCCCTCACTCAAATGATACACTATTTTTTCCTATCTGTCTTTCATTTGAATATGGCGATTGTATGTAACATTTGCCGGTTTACTGCTGATAAGCTACACTTAACATATTATAGCAGAGGTGAAGTTACATGATGATTCTACAAGTGAATCAGCTGTCCAAATCGTTTGGCGCTGATACCGTTTTAACGAATATAAAATTGGAAGTCAAAGCAAGGGATCGCATTGCCATTGTAGGTCGTAACGGCGCAGGCAAATCCACGCTTTTGAAAATCATTGCCGGTCAAATGTCTTACGAGCAAGGTGAGATCATCAAACCAAAAGACCTATCGATCGGCTATTTAGCACAGCATACCGATGTAACGTCTACACGTACGTTAAAGGACGAATTATTATCGGTTTTTGATCATTTAAAAGAGATGGAACAAGAAATGAGAACCATTGAGGAGAAAATGGCTTCTTCCACAGGTTCTGAGCTGGATGTCTTGATGAAAACCTATGACAGGCTGCAGCAGGAATTTAAAGATCAAGGCGGCTATCAATATGAAGCAGATGTCCGCTCCATTCTACATGGACTCGGCTTTAGTCATTTTGAAGATGAGACAACCGTCCAATCCTTAAGCGGCGGTCAGAAAACCCGTCTAGCGCTTGGAAAGCTCTTATTAATGAAACCAGAACTCTTAATTCTGGATGAGCCGACCAACCATTTAGATATTGATACCTTATCATGGCTGGAGCAGTATTTGCAAAATTATACAGGTGCCATTCTCATCGTGTCCCATGACCGCTATTTCTTAGACAAAGTCGTAAACCACGTCTATGAAGTCTCAAGAACTTCGATGAAAAAGTTTGCAGGGAACTATAGTAAGTATCTTGAGCTGAAAGCAGAGCAGCTCGAGCGGGATATGAAACTATACGAAAAGCAGCAAGAAGAGATCTCAAAGCTTCAGGATTTCGTGGATCGCAACCTGGCAAGAGCTTCAACCACAAAGCGCGCTCAAAGCAGACGCAAGCAGCTCGAACGAATGGATCGTTTAGATAAGCCTTTAGGTGATGAAAAATCCGCAAACTTCCATTTTGATATTACGAGACAAAGCGGCAATGATGTACTCAAGGTGCATGACCTCGATATTCGTTATGATGAAAAAACACCGCTCCTATCCTCTCTTTCTTTTCAGATTAAACGCGAGGATAGTGTGGCACTCATTGGTCCTAACGGGATCGGGAAATCAACCCTTTTAAAAACGTTAACGAACTCATTAACACCAGTAAAAGGCGACATCACTTTTGGATCTCATGTCACGATCGGCTACTATGACCAAGAGCAAGCCAAACTGACATCCTCGAAAAAAGTGCTCAATGAGCTTTGGGATGACTATCCTCATATGAATGAAAAAGAAATTCGGACATGTTTAGGAAACTTCCTTTTTTCCGGTGATGACGTTTTAAAGCCTGTCCATGCATTAAGCGGTGGAGAAAAAGCACGCCTTGCACTGGCAAAGCTGATGCTCCAAAAAGCCAATTTTCTTATTCTCGATGAACCGACAAACCATCTGGACTTAGATAGTAAGGAAATTTTAGAGAATGCACTAATCGATTATCCAGGAACCATCTTATTTGTTTCGCATGATCGTTATTTTATCAATCGTCTTGCTACGAAAGTATTTGAGCTGTCGCCTACAGAAACAAGAGAATATCTCGGTGATTATGACTACTATCTTGAAAAGAAAAATGAACAATTAGAGCTGGAAGCACTTCAAGAAAATGAGCCGCTTAAAAAACAAGCTGCACAGCCAGCAGAAAAGGCAAAGCTTTCTTATGCGGAAGAAAAAGAACTGAAAAAGAAAGAAAGACAAAAGCAGCGCAGAATCGAAGAAATTGAAGAACGCATTGCTGTCGTCGAAGACAAGCTCGGTGAAAATGAAGAGCTGCTATGTGATCCTGATATTTTTCAAGATCACGAGAAGGTCCAAGCCATTCAGACAGAAAATGATACGCTCAATCAAGAGCTGGAATCACTTTTTGCGGAGTGGGAAGAGCTGTCAGAAGCTTAAAGAGTGCCTTAAAAGGTACTCTTTTTTCTTTCAAAGAAAATTCATTATCCACAATGATACCCACAATAACTTCTTGATTATTCTTAAATACATTAGACTTATCCACTTTATCCACAGAGTTTTAATCACATATCCACAAAAAAGATCGTGTTTATACACACCCTCTTCATTTTAAAACGAAATTTTCTAACAATTGTGGATATATAACGTTTACATGTGAATAAATCGCTTTCATAAAAAAATAAAAACCCCTGTCATCCACAGGAGTTTTCATTCATATGAGACAAGCGGCAATCCTGGCTGGCCATTCATCGCCATATCGCCTCTGATTCCTTTTTCAAACGCAATGGTTCCAGCGGCAGCGATCATGGCTGCATTGTCTGTGCAAAGAGATAATGGCGGAATAATGACTTTCACTTCTGGCAGCTTCGTAAATGCTGAGGTTAAAGCTTTTCTTAGTCCTTTATTGGCAGCGACTCCTCCAGCTAGAACGACCTGCTTCACGCCATAGGCTTCAGCCGCTTTCAATGTTTTCCCAACAAGCACCTCAATGACGCTTGCTTGAAAACTTGCGGCCAAATTCTCTGGGGCAATCGTTTCTCCCTTTTGTGACGCATTGTGTAAGGTATTGATCACAGCTGATTTTAAACCACTGAAGCTAAAGTGATAAGACCCTTCTTCAAGCCATGCACGAGGAAGCTTAATTGTCGGCTCTCCTTCATGTGCTAACCGATCAATATGAGGTCCGCCTGGGTACGGGAGACCCATCGTCCGGGCCACTTTATCGTACGCTTCTCCAGCTGCATCATCTAAAGTTTCTCCGATGACCTCAAAAGATCCATGTTCCTTCATTAAAACAAGCTCAGTATGTCCGCCGGAGACAACAAGAGCTAAACATGGGAACTCCAATTCATCAACAAGCTGGTTTGCATAAATATGCCCTGCAATATGATGAACACCAACAAGAGGAATTTGATGGGCAAAGCTCAGTGCCTTTGCTGCATTGACACCAATCAGCAAAGCACCCACGAGGCCAGGTCCTTCTGTGACAGCAATCGCATCTAAATCCTTAAAGCTCATACCCGCCTGTGCCATCACTTCTTCTAATACGATGGTGACTTGCTCCACGTGATGCCTTGAAGCAATTTCGGGTACAACTCCGCCAAATCGTTTATGACTGTCTATTTGCGAGGCCACCACATTCGCCACGATTTCCTTTCCATTTTTCACAATGGACGCAGCTGTTTCATCACAGCTTGTTTCTATTCCTAATATGAATCGATCTGTTTGTTCACTCATTTATATTCACCCACATGACTAATGCATCTTCTCCATTATCCGTATAATAATTCTTTCGAATAGAAGCTGGTCTGAAACCGAGCTTTTCATAGAGGGATTGTGCTGGTGTATTCGAAACCCGCACCTCTAAAGAAAGATGATCTGTCTTTTTTTCTTTGCAAAATTCCATGACATATCGAAGCAATGCTTCCCCGTAGCCTTTTCCTCTATGCTCAGGGAGAATCGCAATGTTCGTAATTTGTGCATCGTCCATGACAATCCAGACCCCGCAATACCCAACAGGCTGCTTATCTTCTTCAATGAGGAAATAATGGCTGTATTGGTTATGAAGAATCTCATAGACAAACGATTCCTTTTTCCAAGGCGCTGTAAACGAATGCACTTCAATCGTATACACCTCTGGAATATCCGCTACTGTCATTTGTCGTATCTCTGCTATGTGAAGATTATTTTTGTCCTTCAAGCCATTTCACTTCCGCTTCTGCCAAACGAATATAGTTAGGAACAAGCTGATGGACATCTTCAGCAGGACGATCTGCGCCTAAAAATGCAAGCACTGAAGGTCTTGGGTTATGGAATGTCCCCTCTGCCAGTACAGCCGTTTCTCCTAAAATGGAGCAAATGCTCTCTTCATGAAGATGCACATCTTGTCCAAGAAATAGAACAGGCTTTCCTGTCTGCTTCAGTTCATGAAGCCAATCCGTGAGCAGGATATTTTGATCTGGTTCTACCTCTTTGATCTTACCCTTTTCAAACATATATAGTCCGGTATAAACTTGGCCTCTTCTCGCATCAAATAAAGGTGAGATATATCCATCAAAATATTGGCCATTTGCCGCAAGTGTTTCTAAACTCGAAACAGCTGATATCGGGATAGACAGCGTCCACGCAAGTGTTTTTGCGATGGTAACACCGATTCTGACGCCAGTGTAAGAACCAGGTCCTTTTGCTACAACGATTTTGCTTAGTTCGCTTGGTGATACACCACATTCTTTCATCAATGCTTCAACAGTAGGCATCGCTCGGACGGAATGGTTCTTTTTTAAATACGTAATGCTCTCCCCAATCACAGTGAAGTCTCTTACAAGAGCAATTCCTAGTGTATGGTTTGATGTATCAATGGCCAGTATGGTCAAATTCTTTCATCTCCTTACAAAGGGTCTCATAACGCTCCCCTTTTGCATCAAACGTGAGATGCCGTTCTTCTTCACGTTCTGTTCTCAACATTTCAATTTTTAAATAGGAAGAAGGCAATTGAGGTTCAATAAGATGTGCCCATTCAACCAAGCATACACCTTCACCCTCAAAATATTCTTCGAGGCCGATCTCTTCTTCTGCATCTTCCATGCGGTACACGTCCATATGATAAAGTGGCAGTCTGCCATCGGTATATTCTTTAATAATTGTAAAGGTGGGGCTGTTGACGATACGGGTAATTCCTAAGCCTTCCGCAAAACCTTTTGAAAAAGTGGTTTTACCCGCACCTAAATCTCCTTCTAATGTCAATACATCGCCTGGCATCACAAGTTTGGCCAATGCAGCGGCAATTCGTTTCGTCTCATCCGCACCTTTTGTCGTCCATGTTAATTTCACCGTTGATGTCACCTCATTTCTTAAAATGATTATATCCTTTTTTCATTAACATTGTTTGTTGATCATTGTCTTTTAACATAACACTGGCTGCTTGATCATCTTTGACTTGTCCAATACGTGTGATCTGAATGCCTTCTTTTTGACATTGCGATTCAAAGCTTTCCCAATCACATTCTGGTATCGTACCAGTTAAAACAAAATCTTCTCCCCCAAACAACACCCATTCAAGCCAGTCTTTGCGCAGCACCTGTAAATCTGGATGAATTGGAAGCTTATCAGCTTCTATCTCGATCATCACACAGCTCGCTTCGGCTATCTCATTCAACTCACTCGCTAATCCATCACTCACATCATTCAAGGTAACACGCGGGAAACTTGAACAAATGTGTCCAGCAGCAATATGAGGCTGAGGCATTTTATGACGCTTAAGAAAAAAATCAGCATCGACCGCCTTAGAAGGGGCTGCTTCGTTCATTAAGATTGATAACCCAGCAGCTGATGAACCAAGTTCACCTGTGACAAAGACAACGTCTCCAGTCTGAGCACTGTGACGATAACAAGCTTTTCCCTTTGAAACCTCACCAATGACCGTCACGGTAATGACAAAGTCACTGCGGGTGGCCACTGTATCTCCACCAATCAAATCCATATGATAAGAGTCAGCCAACACTTTCATTCCCTCGTAAAGCTCCGTAACAATTGTCTCATCACCATGAGGCGGGATCGCAATTGAAACAAGATAATATTTTGGGGTCCCTCCCATTGCAGCGATGTCACTGACATTGACTGCCAGTGCTTTAAAGCCAACTTCAAATGGTGTTGAAAAGTCAAAACGAAAATGAACATGCTCCACCATTGTATCAACACAAACGACCTCTTCACAATGTGAATGAGGTTGATAAACACTTGCATCATCACCGATGCCCATGATCAAAGAGCGCTGATATGTATCTTTTGGTGTGATTCGGCGAATAAGATCAAATTCATCCATAAAAAGACAGCCCCTTCTTGCAATCAATTGGTTAAGTAGACATGAGGTCAAACACAGTTAGTATTAGTGTAGCGAATATAAGTCTCAGTTCCAACTAAAAATGATATAAAGAAAGCCTGGTGTGAAAAAACCAGGCTGAGTTGAAATAATCTATCTTTTCTTTCTTATATTGTAGCCAAACACACATCATTTCATTGCATCTTGGGTACTTCTAGAAAGAAAAAGACATAAAAAAAAACGAAACTATACGTTTTCGTTTACAAGTCATAAAAATGGCGGTCCGGACGGGACTCGAACCCGCGACCTCCTGCGTGACAGGCAGGCATTCTAACCAACTGAACTACCGGACCATTTTGGTTGCGGGGGCAGGATTTGAACCTGCGACCTTCGGGTTATGAGCCCGACGAGCTACCGAACTGCTCCACCCCGCGATGATATAAAGATAACAAGCTTGGCGGCGTCCTACTCTCACAGGGGGAAACCCCCAACTACCATCGGCGCTGAAGAGCTTAACTTCCGTGTTCGGTATGGGAACGGGTGTGACCTCTTCGCTATCGCCACCAAACCTGATGGAGAGAATGTTCTCTCAAAACTAGATAACAATGTTCATGCTTCACATTAGAATATAGGTTAAGTCCTCGATCTATTAGTATCTGTCAGCTCCACGTGTCACCACGCTTCCACCTCAGACCTATCAACCTGATCATCTTTCAGGGATCTTACTTCCTTGCGGAATGGGAAATCTCATCTTGAGGGGGGCTTCATGCTTAGATGCTTTCAGCACTTATCCCGTCCGCACATAGCTACCCAGCGATGCCCTTGGCAGAACAACTGGTACACCAGCGGTGCGTCCATCCCGGTCCTCTCGTACTAAGGACAGCTCCTCTCAAATTTCCTGCGCCCGCGACGGATAGGGACCGAACTGTCTCACGACGTTCTGAACCCAGCTCGCGTACCGCTTTAATGGGCGAACAGCCCAACCCTTGGGACCGACTACAGCCCCAGGATGCGATGAGCCGACATCGAGGTGCCAAACCTCCCCGTCGATGTGGACTCTTGGGGGAGATAAGCCTGTTATCCCCGGGGTAGCTTTTATCCGTTGAGCGATGGCCCTTCCATGCGGAACCACCGGATCACTAAGCCCGACTTTCGTCCCTGCTCGACTTGTAGGTCTCGCAGTCAAGCTCCCTTGTGCCTTTACACTCTGCGAATGATTTCCAACCATTCTGAGGGAACCTTTGGGCGCCTCCGTTACATTTTAGGAGGCGACCGCCCCAGTCAAACTGCCCACCTGACACTGTCTCCCTGCCCGATAAGGGCAGCGGGTTAGAAGGTCAATACAGCCAGGGTAGTATCCCACCGATGCCTCCACCGAAGCTAGCGCTCCGGTTTCCAAGGCTCCTACCTATCCTGTACAAGCTGTACCAACATTCAATATCAGGCTGCAGTAAAGCTCCACGGGGTCTTTCCGTCCTGTCGCGGGTAACCTGCATCTTCACAGGTACTATAATTTCACCGAGTCTCTCGTTGAGACAGTGCCCAGATCGTTGCGCCTTTCGTGCGGGTCGGAACTTACCCGACAAGGAATTTCGCTACCTTAGGACCGTTATAGTTACGGCCGCCGTTTACTGGGGCTTCAATTCGCACCTTCGCTTACGCTAAGCGCTCCTCTTAACCTTCCAGCACCGGGCAGGCGTCAGCCCCTATACTTCGCCTTACGGCTTCGCAGAGACCTGTGTTTTTGCTAAACAGTCGCCTGGGCCTATTCACTGCGGCTTCTCGGGGCTTTAACACCCTAAGAAGCACCCCTTCTCCCGAAGTTACGGGGTCATTTTGCCGAGTTCCTTAACGAGAGTTCTCTCGATCACCTTAGGATTCTCTCCTCGCCTACCTGTGTCGGTTTGCGGTACGGGCACCTCTCACCTCGCTAGAGGCTTTTCTTGGCAGTGTGGAATCAGGAACTTCGCTACTAAATTTCGCTCGCCATCACAGCTCAGCCTTCACGGGAAACGGATTTGCCTATTTCCCAGCCTAACTGCTTGGACGCGGATATCCAATACCGCGCTTACCCTATCCTCCTGCGTCCCCCCATTGCTCAAATGGTGAGGAGGTGGTACAGGAATATCAACCTGTTGTCCATCGCCTACGCCTTTCGGCCTCGGCTTAGGTCCCGACTAACCCTGAGCGGACGAGCCTTCCTCAGGAAACCTTAGGCATTCGGTGGACGGGATTCTCACCCGTCTTTCGCTACTCATACCGGCATTCTCACTTCTAAGCGCTCCACCAGTCCTTCCGGTCTGGCTTCACAGCCCTTAGAACGCTCTCCTACCACTGTTCGTAAGAACAGTCCGCAGCTTCGGTGATACGTTTAGCCCCGGTACATTTTCGGCGCAGAGTCACTCGACCAGTGAGCTATTACGCACTCTTTAAATGGTGGCTGCTTCTAAGCCAACATCCTGGTTGTCTAAGCAACTCCACATCCTTTTCCACTTAACGTATACTTTGGGACCTTAGCTGGCGGTCTGGGCTGTTTCCCTTTCGACTACGGATCTTATCACTCGCAGTCTGACTCCCAAGGATAAGTCATCGGCATTCGGAGTTTGACTGAATTCGGTAACCCGGTAGGGGCCCCTAGTCCAATCAGTGCTCTACCTCCGAGACTCTTACCTTGAGGCTAGCCCTAAAGCTATTTCGGAGAGAACCAGCTATCTCCAGGTTCGATTGGCATTTCACCCCTACCCACACCTCATCCCCGCACTTTTCAACGTGCGTGGGTTCGGGCCTCCATTCAGTGTTACCTGAACTTCACCCTGGACATGGGTAGATCACCTGGTTTCGGGTCTACGACCACGTACTCATGCGCCCTATTCAGACTCGCTTTCGCTGCGGCTCCGCATCTTCTGCTTAACCTTGCACGGGATCGTAACTCGCCGGTTCATTCTACAAAAGGCACGCCATCACCCGTTAACGGGCTCTGACTACTTGTAGGCACACGGTTTCAGGATCTATTTCACTCCCCTTCCGGGGTGCTTTTCACCTTTCCCTCACGGTACTGGTTCACTATCGGTCACTAGGGAGTATTTAGCCTTGGGAGATGGTCCTCCCGGATTCCGACGGAATTTCACGTGTTCCGCCGTACTCAGGATCCACTCTGGAGAGAATAACATTTCAGTTACAGGGCTGTTACCTTCTTTGGCGGGCCTTTCCAGACCTCTTCGCTTATATCATTCCTTTGTAACTCCGTATAGAGTGTCCTACAACCCCAAGAGGCAAGCCTCTTGGTTTGGGCTGTTCCCGTTTCGCTCGCCGCTACTCAGGGAATCGCATTTGCTTTCTCTTCCTCCGGGTACTTAGATGTTTCAGTTCCCCGGGTATGCCTTCTCATACTCTATGTATTCAAGTATGGATACTACTCCATTACGAGCAGTGGGTTTCCCCATTCGGAAATCTCCGGATCAAAGCTTGCTTACAGCTCCCCGAAGCATATCGGTGTTCGTCCCGTCCTTCATCGGCTCCTAGTGCCAAGGCATCCACCGTGCGCCCTTTCTAACTTAACCATTTCTTACTTTAGAAAGAATCACTATGTGTGATGAACTTTGCATTGCATTCAATGTGAATGTATTACTTATTGTTATCTAGTTTTCAAAGAACAATCCTGTCTCGCTAGAGACATGTTTTGAAGGAATGATCCTTCAAAACTAAACAAGACGAAAACGTACGCTGCTCCATATATCCTTAGAAAGGAGGTGATCCAGCCGCACCTTCCGATACGGCTACCTTGTTACGACTTCACCCCAATCATCTGCCCCACCTTCGGCGGCTGGCTCCATAAAGGTTACCTCACCGACTTCGGGTGTTGCAAACTCTCGTGGTGTGACGGGCGGTGTGTACAAGGCCCGGGAACGTATTCACCGCGGCATGCTGATCCGCGATTACTAGCGATTCCAGCTTCACGCAGTCGAGTTGCAGACTGCGATCCGAACTGAGAACAGATTTATGGGATTGGCTAAACCTTGCGGTCTTGCAGCCCTTTGTTCTGTCCATTGTAGCACGTGTGTAGCCCAGGTCATAAGGGGCATGATGATTTGACGTCATCCCCACCTTCCTCCGGTTTGTCACCGGCAGTCACCTTAGAGTGCCCAACTGAATGCTGGCAACTAAGATCAAGGGTTGCGCTCGTTGCGGGACTTAACCCAACATCTCACGACACGAGCTGACGACAACCATGCACCACCTGTCACTCTGTCCCCGAAGGGAAAGCCCTATCTCTAGGGTTGTCAGAGGATGTCAAGACCTGGTAAGGTTCTTCGCGTTGCTTCGAATTAAACCACATGCTCCACCGCTTGTGCGGGCCCCCGTCAATTCCTTTGAGTTTCAGTCTTGCGACCGTACTCCCCAGGCGGAGTGCTTAATGCGTTAGCTGCAGCACTAAGGGGCGGAAACCCCCTAACACTTAGCACTCATCGTTTACGGCGTGGACTACCAGGGTATCTAATCCTGTTCGCTCCCCACGCTTTCGCTCCTCAGCGTCAGTTACAGACCAGAGAGTCGCCTTCGCCACTGGTGTTCCTCCACATCTCTACGCATTTCACCGCTACACGTGGAATTCCACTCTCCTCTTCTGCACTCAAGTTTCCCAGTTTCCAATGACCCTCCCCGGTTGAGCCGGGGGCTTTCACATCAGACTTAAGAAACCGCCTGCGAGCCCTTTACGCCCAATAATTCCGGACAACGCTTGCCACCTACGTATTACCGCGGCTGCTGGCACGTAGTTAGCCGTGGCTTTCTGGTTAGGTACCGTCAAGGTGCGAGCAGTTACTCTCGCACTTGTTCTTCCCTAACAACAGAGCTTTACGATCCGAAAACCTTCATCACTCACGCGGCGTTGCTCCGTCAGACTTTCGTCCATTGCGGAAGATTCCCTACTGCTGCCTCCCGTAGGAGTCTGGGCCGTGTCTCAGTCCCAGTGTGGCCGATCACCCTCTCAGGTCGGCTACGCATCGTCGCCTTGGTGAGCCATTACCCCACCAACTAGCTAATGCGCCGCGGGTCCATCTGTAAGTGACAGCCGAAACCGTCTTTCATCCTTGAACCATGCGGTTCAAGGAACTATCCGGTATTAGCTCCGGTTTCCCGGAGTTATCCCAGTCTTACAGGCAGGTTACCCACGTGTTACTCACCCGTCCGCCGCTAACATCTGGGAGCAAGCTCCCTTCTGTCCGCTCGACTTGCATGTATTAGGCACGCCGCCAGCGTTCGTCCTGAGCCAGGATCAAACTCTCCGAAAAAGTACAAAACCGAAGTTTTGTTTTTCATCAGCGTTTGACTGACTACCTATGAAGTATCATAGGATTTTTTTATAAAAACTCGAATTAACAGGTACGTTTTGTCTTGTTTAGTTTTCAAAGATCATGTTCAAAAATGGAGCGGGTGATGAGAATCGAACTCACGACATCAGCTTGGAAGGCTGAGGTTTTACCACTAAACTACACCCGCGTGGTTTGTATTGGCGCGCCCGAGAGGAGTCGAACCCCTAACCTTTTGATCCGTAGTCAAACGCTCTATCCAATTGAGCTACGGGCGCTTAATCAGGCGACTTAATTATCTTAACATATCGTTTTTCTTAAGTCAACATCTTTTTAAAATTAGTTTGCCGCATGTGTGTGAACGTCTGTGTTTCAAATACGTCATCAGCGACGAATAAAAATATACCATGAATCATATAAAAGGGTCAATACATTTTTCTAAAAAAGTTTCATGTTTTTTTAAATTGATTTTTTCTTAGATCAATAGACATGTAATAGCCCTATTTTCTTCTCTTTCTTCATAATTCCAATGATTCTTAAATAAAATCTTTCTAAATACAAAGGAGGACAAAACATGGCCACATAGAATTTTTATTTATTGGAAAATTCTTAATATTTTTCCAAGCATTTAAAGGAGGTAAGAGATGATGAAAAAGTTTATCGCTTTTCAAATCATGATCGCTTTGGTGATAGGAGCTCTTATCGGCCATTTCTTCCCTGACTTCGGAATGGCCCTCAGGCCAATTGGAGATGGATTCATCAGGCTGATTAAAATGATCGTTGTTCCAATCGTGTTCTCTACCATTGTTATTGGTGCAGCCGGCAGCGGCGGCATGAAGAAAATGGGCAGCCTTGGATTAAAGACGATCATTTGGTTTGAGGTCATCACAACCATTGTTCTTGGGATCGGGCTATTATTGGCAAATGGGCTAAAGCCTGGCGTTGGCCTCGATTTCTCTAAATTAGCTAAGAAAGATATTGGGGAATTAGATGGTTATACGGAGAAGGTCGTTGACTTTAAACAAATGGTATTAGATATCATTCCAACCAATATCGTCGATGTTATGGCTCAGAATGATTTACTTGCTGTCATTTTCTTCGCCATCTTATTTGGTGTAGCGGCAAGCGGAATCGGTAAAACCTCTGCTCCTGTTCTCACCTTCTTTGAATCAGTGGCACAAATTATGTTTAAGCTCACACAGATGGTGATGGTGACAGCACCTATTGGGGTTCTTGCATTAATGGCTGCTTCTGTCGGCCAATATGGCATTGTTTTATTAATCCCAATGATGAAGCTTGTCGGAACAGTATTTTTAGGATTATTCATTATTCTCTTTGCTTTATTCCCTCTGGTCGCACTGATCTTCCGTTTTAACTACTTCGAAGTATTAAAAATGATTTGGGATTTGTTCCTTGTTGCCTTCTCTACTACGAGTACTGAAACTGTCCTTCCTCAATTGATGGAACGAATGGAGAAATACGGGTGTCCAAAAAGAATCGTTTCCTTTGTGATTCCATCTGGTCTTTCTCTCAATTGTGACGGATCAAGTTTATATTTATCGGTTGCCTGCGTATTTCTTGCACAAGCGTTTGGTGTCGACATGAGTCTGTCACAGCAGCTTTTAATGATGCTTGTTCTTGTGTTAACGAGTAAAGGTATTGCAGCTGTGCCATCCGGTTCACTCGTTGTTCTTTTGGCAACCGCTCATGCTGTCGGTCTTCCCGCAGAAGGCGTTGCCATCATAGCCGGTGTTGACCGAATTATGGATATGGCACGAACAGGCGTGAATGTTCCAGGGCATGCCGTTGCATGTATTGTTGTATCTAAATGGGAAAAAGTATTCCGTGAGTCGGCGTGGGAAGTTCCAAAAGCAGGTGAAGAAACAAAAGGGATGTAATGTGATATGAAGGAAAGGGTTCGCCCTTTCCTTTTTTATGCTAAAAATGTTTGCTTTAGTACGGCTTTTCCTTGAGGATGCAGCTGTACTTCTGCATATGCCCCATTAATCAGCGTCATTTGCGGCGGGACATGCCCACAATCTATGTCGTAAAAAATGGGGATTTGTAATTCCTTTTGTAATTCTTCATATACATCCTGATACTGATACCCTTCAACAGGCACATTTACTGCACTACGCCCAAACATCATACCTGAACAGTGATCAAACCAACCTGCTAGTTTTAATTGAACAAGCGATCTCTTCACGCTTGCAGCATTTAATTCGCAGTTTTCGAAATGCCAGAGAATCGGTTCATCTTTTATGAATGTTTTCTGAAAAGTTTTGACGTCCCCATAAGGTGTCCCTGCTAAATGACGTATGACATCAATGCAGCCACCCATCAGTCTTCCCTTTACCATCTTTTCTTGTTGATCAACCGTATGCCATGCGGTCGGTTCTGTTAAATGAAAGACATGTTTAATCGGATCGTCACACTGCCATTCCTTTTGATACATAGATGAAGAAAACTGGCTTATGTCCATTTCTTCTTTTGTTGAAAGTACTTCTTCCCACATAACAGTCGTTTGATCAAGCTCTTCTCCCTGAAGATCGACTAAGTTCGGTCCATGCGCTGTGGCAATGCCTGTTTTTAATGTTAACGCCAGCAGAAGTGCACTCGTATCTGAGTAACCAAGAATCCACTTTTTTTTCATCGATGAGAAATCGAGATGCTCTAACACTTCCATAAGCAGCTGTCCTCCCCATGGCGGGATGATGTGATCAATCTCCTCACATGTCATCATGTACTGAAGTTCGTTTGCTCGTTCTATCGCAGGCGCAGATTTTGCCTTTTCCTGCTGCCAGACCGTCTCTCCACATATGACATCGTATCCTCTATGTTTCATTCGTTCACATGAAAGCTGAAACATGTCATGCAAAGATGGCTGTACACCTGAGGAAGGTGCTGTAACGCCAATTGTTTGTCCTTTTTGCAAATGCGGAAATTGTATCATTCTGCTTCCCCCCAACCTCTACTCTCTTCCCTGTCCATTTTAAAGAAAATGCCCCTTTTATAAGGGACATCTCTTCTTATTCCTTTTGACGCAGTACAGTATAGACTCCTGCAAAGATACATAGAATCCCAATGAATGAGCGTATCCCCATCTCTTCACCTAAAAACAGCCAGCCGAGAGCTGCCCCTACGATCGGTTGAAAGAAAAAGAACAGACCGCCGCTCGAGGCATCCATCAATTGAAGCCCTCTATTCCACAAAAAGAATGCTAGAGCTGTTGAGATGATGCCTAGATAGAGAATGCCGCCCCAAATCTCTGGCCTTGCCATCTGCTCCACATCTAGATGAGGTAAGCGAAATAAAACAGCTGGTGTTAAGACAATGAATGCAATGATGATCGCATATGTGGTCGTCACGACTTGAGGGTATTTTCCTGGAACTCGTTTCAGCAAAACAGACATCAGTGCCCAAGTTAAAGCAGCGAAAACTAATGAAAGACCGCCAACAAATTCATCTGAGTGCACTGCGACTGGTCCAATCATGAGCCATACACCTGCTGTCGCAAGCAGGATGGATGCGCACTTTCGAACAGTCATGGCTTCTTTTAATAGAAAGAACGCAAACAGCACCATAAAAGCAGGGGTCGCAGATGTGATCACAGCCCCCATTTGTGCCGACGTATACATGGTGCCGATTTCTTGGGTCACAATTGATAGGAAATTTCCGATCAATCCGATCATGACAACAAGCGGGATATCTTTTTTATCTAATCGAAAGGAATAGCCCAAGCGCCAAATGGTGCATATCAGCACAATTCCTGCTACAGCATATCTCATCCATACTAGCTCAAGCGGCGGAACCACCGCTACTGTTACTTTGACAACAACGTACATGCCGCCCCAAATACTTGCAGCGATTGCTAGGTAAAGGGCGCCTATATATTTTTCCTTCATCTTTTCCCCTCCGTTACTGGATATATTGATCGCCATATCCACAAACGGAGATCACTCTCCGTTATGGACGGAGGGTGTTTGGTACATCATGTTCAAATAAAGGCTTCCATAGCATTGTCGTCACCTCATTTATTTTTATTTTCAGACTACTTTATAACAAATTCTGATTGACTTCAATCCTTTTTTGTCACCATTTTTCTTCATATAATAGAAGATAAACGGGTATTGACATGCTGAATTCGTTTTCATATAGTAAGTAAAACTATAGGTGGCCACGGAGAAAAGGAGTAGAGGACGTTGGATATTGAAGCGAGGAAACACATTCCCAGCACGGAACATGAACCGTTTCTCGAGGGAATAAAAGATTGTGTGCCAACCCTGCTCGGTTATATGAGTATTGGGTTTGCCTTCGGAATTGTTGGAATTAGCGCACAGTTAAGTATATGGGACATTGCGCTTTTATCGATTTTTATTTACGCAGGTGCTTCACAGTTTATTATCTGTGCACTGCTTGTGACAGGGAGTCCCCTTTCCGCTATTATTTTCACCACATTTATTGTCAATCTGCGGCATTTATTGCTCAGCCTGACGCTTGCTCCTCATTTCACACGCTACTCTGTGAAACAAAATATAGGATTCGGTCTATTGCTGACTGATGAATCCTTCGGTGTAGCGATAAATAAATTAGCGCAGCAAGGAAAGCTGAATAACAGGTGGATGCACGGACTGAACTTAACGGCGTATTTATGCTGGATTGCGGCCTGCATACTTGGCGGCATTTTTGGACATTGGATTTCAAATCCTGAAGCGCTTGGTCTAGATTTTGCTTTATCAGCGATGTTTGCTGCACTGTTAGTCCTTTCGTTACAGACAGTACCCAAAAATAAGTTAACTCATCGCCTGTCACTTGTGTTGTATATGGTCATTGCTATGTTTGTTCTGCTTCATTTTGTTCCATCACATGTGGCTGTTCTCATAGCAACTGTACTTGTCGCAACTATTGGGGTGGTGACAGATAAATGATTAGCAGCTTTATGTTATGGCTCATTGTTGGTTGTATGATCGTCACCGTCATTCCGAGAGTCGTACCCTTTATATTTGTACGGAGTATTCAGCTGCCTGAAGTGGTGCTGAAATGGTTATCGTTTATTCCTATTTGTATCTTTACAGCTTTGATTGCAGAGCATCTCTTCATCCATACATCAACAGGCACAGGCGTCACCATTCACTGGATGTATCTTGCTGTCTTGACTCCTACTGTACTCATTGCTGTTTGGACAAAAAGCCTGTCACTTACTGTTCTTGTCGGCGTCATGCTGATGGGCACTGCTAGATGGTTTTTCTAAAAGAAAAAGCTTAACCACATGTGGTTAAGCTTTGTTTCATTTGACGATTCCGTATACAAATCCATCATAACCTTTTTCCCCAACAGTTTGAATCGCTGTTGCCTCTATTCTCGGCTCTTGTTTGAGTAAATCGAAAAATTCACGAGTTCCTTGTACTCGTTCATCCTCATCAGAGTCATGAAGGACTGCACCATTTCTGACGACATTGTCTGCAATAATGACTGTTCCCTTTTTCGAGAAATCTAACGCCCACTTCAAATATTTCGGATTGTTCGGTTTATCTGCATCAATGAAAATGAAATCGAATGGAAGCGCAGCCTTCTCTTTTAACTGAGATAACGTATCTAATGCCTTTCCTTCCAAAATGCTCACCCGTTCTGATAAGCCCGCTCTGCTAATGTTTTGCTGTGCGATCTGTACATGATGGCTGACAGCCTCCAATGTGATGAGTTCCCCATCCTCTTCAAGAGCACGGGCCAGCCAAATAGTACTGTATCCACCGAGTGTCCCGATTTCTAAAATGCGCTTTGCATTCTTCGTTTTTGCTAATAAATAAAGCATTTTCCCTTGGGCTGGTGACACATCAATTTCTGGCAGACCCGCTTGCTTATTATGAGTAAGGGTTTGCTCCAATACATCATCTTTAGGAATCAACTTGTCTGTGATATACTCGTCAACTTTTCCCCACACGTGCTCCATTTCATCCATCTCCCTTGATCATGTCTTCTCTCTCAAGTCTACATGATGATCGTGAGAACGTATAATCAATTCTTTTCACACATCTATTCATTTTTTTGATGAAAGACATGTGATGAGGAATACATGAAGCAACGCACTGGTTTCGGTTCTACTCGTTCAGCTTATTTTTGACATCCCCTTTTTTATCTTGAAGCTTTCCTTTTGCTTGATCCTTTTTCCCTTCTGCTTTCAAGTTTTGATGATCGGTTGCTTCACCAAGCTTTTCTTTGACTTGACCTTTGACTTGATTTGTTTTTCCTTTCGCTTTATCCATATGTCCTTTTTCTTTACTCATTTGTTCCACCTCCACGTTTGATACTATTCATTTAGCCTTTTTGAAAGATACAAAACATCTGAGTGTGCGATGTACACGTTTCAGGTATGATAGACATTAGAAGAAGGGTTGGTGTTCTATTTCATGATCGTCTCTGAAAAAATATTCACAGTTCGTGGGTTGACCTATCATATTCGGTCCGCTTCAGCGGCCGATGCCAAACAGTTATCAGCTCTCAGACTGAAAATCGATGGTGAAACAGAGTATTTAGACCGTGAACCGGGCGAAGCCTTTCTTGATGAAAAAGCATTTGAGGCTTTGATTCAAGAGGATAGCAAGCAAAGCCGGCATTTATTTTTGGTCGCTGCTATTGAAGGAAAAATTGTCGGTTTTTCAAGATGCGAGGGCCATTCACTCAAGCGCTCTGCTCACAAAGTGACATTTGGCGTCGCCATCCAGAAAGATGCTTGGGGCTATCATATCGGGAAAGAGCTTTTAGCCGCTTCAATTGACTGGGCAGATCAGCAGGGCATTCAGAAGATCTCTCTTCATGTGCTTGAAACGAACAAAAAAGCCATTCGGTTATATGAGAACCACGGCTTTTTGATTGAAGGCGTATTAAAAAACGATAAACGGCTGAGTGACGGATTATATTATGATACTGTTGTGATGGGCAGACAGCGGCCAAGCTCCTGACTACTTACATCACATAGCATAGCCCCATATCATCGAAATTGCACTGTATATCAGAAGCAGCCCCATCACATACTGGAACGGTTTTTCGTAAGCAGTCAAAAAACGCTTATACAAAGAGCCAAATAAGCTCCAGCTGAATGTACCGAGAAAGCCAATGAGTGCGAGAATCAGCGTCCATATGACATACTGCATATTAGATTGTCCGTATGGCAAAACAAATGTTGAAATCACAGTCAATCCATACAAGATCGCTTTTGGGTTGATAAATTGCAGCAGCATACCAGGGATAAAATGATTGTAGCGATCAAGTGTTTCGTCATCCCCGCCTTTACTTTTCATGATTTTGACCGCTAAATAAATCATGTATGCAGCTCCGATGAACGCCATGACCCATCCTATTTTCGGCATCACTTGATAAAGGATGAGATTAAAGAAGCAGCTCAAACACAAAATGACGAGAAATCCGATACCTACACCTAAACAAAATCGAAATGTTTGCTTGACCCCATATTTATTCGTAAAGACCATGGCCATGATGTTGTTCGGCCCTGGGGTAAAGCTGCTAACAAAAGCATAGATCAACATGGATACAATCAAAATGCCGCCTCCCTTATACGTTATTTAGACTTTAATTACTTTATTGCGTACATTACGTTTTATTGTAACGTTCGGTCTTTATAAAGTAAATAGAGAAAGGAGCTTTTTTCATGGAAGACGTACAATCGATTATTTCTAAAAATGTGAGGCTTCTGAGAGATCAAAAAAAATTAAGCCTCGAAAAGATGGCAGAATTAACTGGTGTCAGCAAGACGATGATTGGACAAATTGAAAGAGGAGAATCGACCCCTACCATCACGACTTTGTGGAAAATCGCCAACGGATTAAAGGTATCTTTTAGTGAGCTCATTCACGCACCACAGCCTGAAATCAAGGTAGTACGCAAGGAAGATGCACAGGTTTTAACTGAAGATGATGGAAAATATCGTGTATACACGACTTTCCCTTTTGACGACCGGGGGAAATTTGAAATGTACCGAGTGGAAATTGATCGAGGCGGGTCGCTTCGTGCGAGTGAACACATTGGAGGAACAGAGGAATTGATCACTGTTTTTGAGGGAGTCCTTGATTTATCCATTGGTGATGAACAATACACCTTAAAAGCCGGAGACTCTATTCGTTTTAAAGCGGACCGGACGCACACGTATAAACAAACCGGAGAACAAATGGTACGGATGCAAATGATTCTTTATTATCCTCATGAAAAAAGCTGACAGGCTTGTCCACCTGTCAGCTTTGCGTTTATTTAATTAAATCCCGGATCGCGTACCACTGTTCCAGTAAATGTGACTCTATATTTTCCTAATCCTAATTCTTCAATAGAGGTTTGTTTTAATATCCCTACCCAGCCATCCTCTGCATATACAATACTTTCTGGGATGTTTGATGTCGTATATGTTCTTGTTACTGAAACAGTTCGACTGGCCTGAGCCGTTACTTCACTGTTTGTTTGCTCCTTTGCTTCCACTGGAGCAGTTGTGACCCCAGCACCCGTTAAGACAATTGCTCCAACCAAAACAGAAGACATGACCTTTTTCACAAAAAAATCCCTCCCTTTTTTGTTGAACGTATAAACTATACCATAATTTAGAACTTTTGTGAGTTTATTTTTTCATTTTTTTGAAAATTATGATATCATTGTCTTATGCTGGATAGAGTGCGTTACATACTTCTATGCATTTATCCTCACCTCAATCTAGTGAAACAATTGTGAACGGAGGTGATTTCATGAAAAAATGGCTCATCTGTTTTCAACTTGTTTTCCTCTTCTCCTTGGCGATCACACCATTTGCTTCTGCTGCTTCATGCCCTACAGTGAAACCATGTGTTATTGATCCTTAAGCATAAGAAAAGGCCGATCAAGCCTATTCTCTTGATCGGCCTTTTTATTTATTTTTGCTCTGCTTCCCAGCGGGCAACCTCTTCTCTTACTTTAGGAGCCACTTCTTTTCCAAATAGCTCAATGGCTTTCAGCACTTGATCATGCGGCATTGAACCAACCGGTACATGAAGCATAAAACGTGTGATGCCTACATTTTTTCTAAGGTGAATGACTTTCTCTGCCACTGTATCTGGATCTCCTACATACAGCGCGCCTTCTAAAGTTCTCGCTGCATCAAACGTAGAACGAGTATAAGGTCCCCAGCCGCGCTCTCTCGCTAATGTGTTCATCACATGCTGTGTAGATGGGAAGAATTGATCTGCTGCCAGGTCTGTTTCTGCCGCAACAAATCCATGAGAATGTGATGCTACAGTTAATTTCTCAGGGTCATGTCCAGCGTGCACTGCCGCTTGCTTGTACAGCTGAACGAGCGGTGCGAACTGTCTAGGACTTCCGCCAATGATGGCAAGTACAAGCGGTAACCCTAGTAATCCAGCACGTACGACAGATTCACGGTTTCCTCCACTGCCGATCCAGATTGGAAGCGGATCTTGAACAGGTCTTGGGTACACCCCAACATCCTGAATGGATGGGCGATGCTTTCCGCTCCATGTTACACGCTCTGACTGCTGTAATTTCAACAGCAAATCAAGCTTTTCTTCAAATAATTCTTCATAGTCATCAAGGTCATAGCCAAAGAGCGGGAATGATTCAATAAATGAACCACGGCCTGCCATAATTTCTGCACGTCCGTTTGATAGTCCATCCAGCGTTGCAAAATCCTGAAATACACGAACAGGATCTGCTGATGAAAGAACTGTCACTGCACTTGTCAGACGAATATTTTTTGTTTGTGTGGCTGCAGCCGCTAAGACGACAGCTGGATTCGAAGCGGCGAAATCCTCACGGTGATGCTCACCTACGCCAAATACATCAAGACCGACTTGATCTGCTAAAATAATTTCTTCTACTACTTCTCGAATACGCTGTGCGTGACTGACTGTTTTTCCTGTTTGAAAATCGGGTGTTGTTTCAACAAATGTACTAATTCCTAGTTCCATAATGGGAACCCCCTGTCTTATAAATATGTCACAAATTCAGAAACTGGCTTTCTATAGCCTCTCGCTTGTCTGCTCTCTACTTTTTCTTTTCCGAGTGTAATCATTAACACAGGAACCAAATCTGATTGAATGTTTAATACCTTTTTCATTGCTTCGGGATCAAATCCGATCATCGGGCAAGTATCCCAGCCTTTATTTTTAGCGGCAAGCATAAACAGCATGGCAGATAAGGAAGCATTGCGGATCGCCTCTTCCTTCTGGAAATCGGCTCCTCTCTGCACATAAAAGCTCATGGTCTCTCTGACCATTTCTTCATATTGCTGCGCATTGATAATGCCTAGCATTTTTAGGCCTTCATATATGTTCCCTGCGTGCTCATAAGCTTTTGGATCTCCGAGTACGATGATCGCTGCTGAAGCAGAGTGCACTTTATATTGTCCAAATGCCGCTTCTCTTACTTGTTCTTTCAGCTCTTCTGTTTGGACGACAACATATTGTGTATGCTGCAAGTTAAAAGCTGATGGTGCCAGCTTGACCTCTTCAAATATGCTGTTAAGCTCTTCTCTCGAAATCGAGATATTTGGCAAAAAATTTGATGCGGATCGTCTTTCACGTACCAACGTATCAAAGCTGAGTGTCATCTTGTTTCCCCTTTTCGCGAAGTTGTTTTGCACCTAAACCGATTTTTTTCAGTAATTCAATGAGCTGCTCTTTTTCTTCTTTTTCAATAAAGGCTAGATTTTGCGAAATGACCTCTGTGTGTTTAGGGAAAATATCGTCAAACAATTGCTTCCCTTTTTCCGTCAGCCATACATGAAATACCCGCTTATCTGAAGGCGCACATTGCCTTTTCACCAGTTCTTGTTTTTCTAGTTTGTTCACGACATATGTCATGCTTCCACTTGGGATTGAGAGGATATCGCTAATTTTTTGAACAGGCTGAGGCCCTTTACTGTAGAGCAATTCAAGGATCTGAAAGTTTTCAAATCCGATATCATAACGTTCAATGTCTTTTTGGATATTTGTAAAAAGGGCTTGATAGGCTTTCATCCACACGCGGAATAGCCTTAAATCTAATTCATGATCATGCTGCACCATGGCAACTACTCCTTTTTCAATAAATCCTAACACTAGGATAAATTTATCCTAACACTAGGATATTTTCTTGTCAACGAGTTTATTTCATAAAAAAAAGACCACCTTGGTTCAGTGATCCTCTTCTTTTAAGATAAAATGCATTTCAGCAATTTGTTTATATTGATTTACTTCCTGTAATGAGAACCTAGATTCCAGATCCGCCGGCGAAAAGAGAGGAATTCCTCTTCCAATGATGACAGGTACGATTTGAAGAAAAAGCTCATCAACCAATCTTTCTTTTATGAAAGATTGAAGCAGTCCCCCGCCGCCGACAATCCAAATATTCCGGCCTGTTTCATTCTTTAATTTTTTCACAAATGATAAGACATCTTCGCGAATGATATGGGTTCCTTCCAGACTGTCTTGTAACGTACGTGACATGATATAACATGTCTTTCCTTCATAAGGAAACTCATCTGGTGACAGCTGAAGAACTTGTTCATATGTATTGCGCCCCATGATCAGTGTATCGACTGACGCATAAAAGGTGTCATAGCTCGTTTCTTCTTCGCCCTCTGTCCCTATCAGCCAATCGAGCCGGTGATCCTCTCTCGCTAAATATCCATCGATACTCATCGCCCCATAAAAAAGCAGCTTCCTTTTCTCACTCACTCCCACCACTCCCTTACTTCAAATAAGAACATATATTCTATTTTATCAAAAAGGAAAGACAAAGGCTACATAACTTTTTACGATTCCTGTTCCACCTTGAGGAGAAGCTCGTATAATTTATGCGCGAGCTTGCCGGCATCAATGGTCATTTCTTCGTGAATCCATTCCTCGAGTACACCCACGACACCAGACACGACAAAAGAGGCCTCTATTTGCTCATTCTCTGTAATAGGACGCTGATCAAGCTGCCACTCTTTCATGATTTTTTCTTTGAAAAATGCTTTGAATTGGTTTGTCGTTGGACCATTTGGTTTTACAAATAACGTCAACATATATTGATTCTCTTTCAAGTACTCCGTCGTTTTGTTTAAAAAGGAAAGCATATCAAGAGGATCCTGACTTGGAAAGGTTTCATCATATAACCCCCCGAGCTGATCGAATAGTTCTTTCTCAAGCTGTTCATATAAATCAAACACATCTTGATAGTGCAAATAAAAGGTTCCCCTGCCTAAATCCGCTTTCCTTGATAGCTCTGATACCGTAATCTGCTGCACTTCCTTTTCCTTTAACAGCTCAAGGAAGCTTTCCCGAATGGCTCTTTTTGTTTTGATTGTTCGTCTGTCCTTCATGACATCCCCTCCATTGTTGAACAATCAGGCGCCAAATGTCTATTTATGAACAGGATCTCATCCATTGCCGATGTTCGATTGGTTTACTTCTTATTATACTCAACACATGTTCAATAATCTATATGTGTTCAGTAAAGGAGGACCATTATATGTTTCATTTTAGACTTGCTAGAGAGGATGAACTGCCTCAAGTGGCAGAGTTGTTAGATGATTCGTTTCAGGACTATTCATTTTTTGACCTATTATGTGAAAAGGTCTCAAACCGGTCTGCTTTCGCTCGTCAGCTGCATTTGGTCAATACAAAGGTGTATTTTCAGCATCAAATCTGTTTGGTCGGGGTTGAAAACGAGAACATTGTGTCTGCTGCCCTTTTAAAGCATCCGCGTCTTCCTGAACCAGGCTTCATGGATTATGTGTTATCAGGTGGGTTAAAGCTGCTCTTCATTGGCGGTATATCGGCGGTTCAGCATGTGTTCCGTGTGTTAAAGGAGGCGAAAAAAGCATGTTCTTCCTTAAAGCAGCCTTACTGGTATTTAGAAGCACTTGTCGTGGCAAAAGACCAGCAAGGAAAAAAACTCGGAAGCCGCATGTTAAAGCAATGCCTTTTTCCCTTTATCGCCCGGCAAGGCGGCGGACTGTTTACACTGATGACACACAACGAGGCCAATCGTCATTTCTACCGAAAAAATGGCTGGATGGAGTTTGATGAAAGGGTACTGCGCGGAAAGGAAATGTCCTTGGAAAGCTGGAGCTATAAAACCGTGATTAAATAAGGTATCCTCTTCAGGTGATGATATAATAGAGTCAGTTCAATCAATGATCATACTTGGAGGAGAGACTGATGATACGACGACTTGATCATATCGTGTTGACTGTACAACATATGGAGGACACCATTCGCTTTTATACAAACGTATTAGGGATGAAGGAAGAAACTTTTGGTGAAGGCCGTAAAGCGCTTCGTTTTGGTTTACAGAAGATCAACCTTCATGAAGCTGGTCATGAATTTGAGCCAAAAGCAGCTCATCCTCTTCCTGGATCTCATGATTTGTGCTTTATCACCGATTTAGACATGGACAGTTTGCTGCTGCACCTCCGGAAGCAAGTGGTCCCCATTGAAGAGGGGCCGGTCAGACGCACAGGTACATTAGGTCCAATTGAATCTGTTTATATCCGTGATCCTGATCTGAATTTAATTGAAATCTCTCGATATATAGAGGAGGGTGATCCGTCATGACTCGTATATTTTTGAGACCGATTGAAGAGCAAGATTATCCTGGTATTCAAAGAGGATGCCAGCATGCAGAAACACTTTATATGACTGGCACACGCAAAACGTTCACACTAGAAGAAATTCGCTCCGCCTATACCCGCTTTTTGCAGGATGACAGCAGACGAGATTTCGCCATTTGTCTACTAGACACGAAAGAGATGATTGGAGATGCGGCGATTGTGGACATTGATCCAATCAATCATACGGCAAGCTTCCGCATTGCGCTTCACGGGCCAGAGTATTTTCAAAAAGGCTATGGCACTGAAGCTGTTCGGATGGTTCAAGCATTTGCCTTTGACACATTAGAACTCAACCGTCTAGAGCTTGAAGTCTTTTCCCACAATCCAAGAGCCTTTCGAAGCTATGAGAAAGCCGGATTTCAATATGAAGGAAAAAGACGCCAAGCGCTCTATTTCAACGGTACATACTCAGATGTCATCATCATGGGCATCCTTCGTGAAGAATATAAAAACATGATGGATACAGATGCTCCTGCTTAAGAAGGGTCATCTTTTTTAAAAAATTGAATCCCAGTGACGATGATTAAACAAATGATGGAAGAGAGAACGATAGAGATACTCGCTAGACTAAGCACCATGCCTTCCCATCTGCCAATAAAAAAACTAACAATCAATAAAACCAAACCAAATAAAATCAAGCATATTGGGACAATGAACCCCGCATGGCGCTGCCGGCGTCTTTTCCCTGCCCACCATGAGAGACACAAGACAACGATTGTAAAAAAGGCGGTTTGCAGCCAGAACATGTGATATCAACTCCTAACCCATAACAATGGAGGTACTTCAAATGAACATTAGACCCATTGAGCAAAAAGACAACCCGTATATCGCAGCGATTATCCGCCAGTCACTAGAATCAGCGAATCTAGCGATTGAAGGAACAGCCTACACTGATCCCCAACTTGACCAGCTTTTCGAATACTATCAATCATTGACTCATGCAGCCTATTGGATTGCTGAAGAGCAGGGTGAGATTGTGGGCGGTGTAGGGATTGCTCCATTTACAAAGGGAGTATGTGAATTACAAAAGCTTTATTTAAGTCCAAAAGCACAAGGAAAAGGTGCGGGCAAAAAACTGATGGATACGGCGCTGGAATATGCCTCTGCATACTACGAAGCGTGTTATTTAGAAACCCGCCGGGAATTAACAGCAGCTATAGGCCTTTATCAGCGATATGGCTTTTCTCTTCTTTCAGAACCGCTTGAAGGCTCTGAGCATTCTGCAATGGATGCTTGGTATCTCAAAACCTTCTCATCTTGAACCATAAAACAATCGATAGGTTTTGAGCCTCTGAAAGCCTAACTTATCTGCCAGTTTGATTGAAGCTAGGTGATGGACATCGCAATCCCAATGCGGTGTCCTCTTTTTTTCAAGACAGGTGCTGATCATATGCTGAGCTGACAGCAGCGCCAAACCTTTTCCGCGATAAGACTCATCTGTCCAAATATCTATCTCCGCACGATCCATACTTGAAAAAATAGAGACGCATTCACTGACCACGTTCTCTCCATTTAAAATGGCAATCCCGATTCCCTTTGATAGAAAACGAGCTGTTTCTCCCCAATAGGCTTCGTAATAGCTAGGAGGGAAAGCACTGCTTGCAGTCATCACCTGCTCATTTGTCCGCTCTACTCTATAGCCTGGATGAGGCTGAGTGGCATGAGAATATGCCTGTGAATAAACGTACGCATGTCTTTCCATTTCATTCAGATGTAACCCAAGACATTTTTTCATCATTGCATCTGTTAATGGATTTGCTGAAAATAAGGTGAATCGGCCGTTTTGTCTTTTCTGCCTTTCGTACACATCCACAATGAAGGCTGAGCAGCGTAACAACTCCGCTTCACTCCTTCCTGACACATAATAAATGCCGCATGAAGCTTCGAGAAAATAAACAAGCGGATGCACTTCATCATCGACATAAAGATGTCCTTGTATCATGCCATCCATGACCGCATCTACAAACACTGGATATGCCGGATCGATCTGCCGAATTCCTTTTTTCATTGATGGTGTCTTTTGCTGCTTCAATAGATGCACGATGATCCCCCCTATCCTTCCATTATAAAGAAAAAGCGGCTGACATAGAGAATTCTTTGCCAAAAAAGGGATTTTGCATCAAAGGCGCCATTTTAAAAAAGAGACCTCATTTAAAAGGTCTCTTACATTCTGGATGATATTATTCTGCTGATGCTTCTTCTGTCACCTTCCCCTTCCATATCAGGGTTAAGCGACTGTTTTTCGTCTCGTTCTGTTGATTTTACCGACAAACATATAGCCATATTTATAATGATTCGCTAACCATGACAATAGGATAGATCCAGCAATTGCTAGTGCTGATATTATGATTGTCCCTACAAAGAATGGATAATCTTTTAATTGTCCCCATAGCAACACAGAGATACCTAGAAAATACCCGTGAAGCAAATAGATGGTGAATGAATATTGACTAATGACAGCTACGAAAGGTGGAACGCTTTTCACTTTAGAAAACAAGAGAAAACATAAGAAGACAATACTGATTGTATAAAGAACAACGTCTGGCCTCTTAGAAGAAGGCTCGAAAAAGCCTACATATGAATTGCTTAGAAGGGTCGCTGCGGAAATCAAAACAAGTCCATACACGGCATACTTAAAACGATGAAGTCTTGTGATAAACTGCTGATAATTCACTCCACAATAATAGGCTAAACAAAAATAGAATAACCACCCTGGAAATGGAATCCATTCTAAGCCAAACATTGGATTAGGTAATTGAGGTTGTGGGATTTTGACGAGGTTCATGACACTTAAATAACCAACTGTGATGATAAAGGAGATCGGCAATACCCATTTGGCTGAGGTACGCTTAGCAATTTTGTGAAAAAACATATGCAAAAAGTAAAATTGAAAAATAATCAGAACAAAATAACCAATATAATTTCCCAATAAGACATTTGCTGAAGCTCTTTTAAAAAAGTCAGCTGCCCCTCCATTTAACGATGCCGAATGCATAAACCCATCGACAATCCCAATAAATACAAATGGGAAAAAGATGGCTTTCACTCTCTTCCACATAAATCCTTTAGGTGTACCATTTGGATAAGCATGCGCCAATAAAAACTCAGAAATGAAAATAAAACTCGGTGTACTGAACATGAGTAGTGCTACAAGAATCGATGATGATTGAGGACTAGATAAAATGGCTATTGCATGAATGAGCACAACACTCAAACACGAGATACACCGAATAAAAAAAATCTCTTTAATTTGCATTGAAAATCCCCCTCTTGCATTTGGTAAAACATGTATTAGATTAACATGAATAACACCTTATCAACAGGGACCTTGTGATTATTTTCAAAAATCTATCCAAAAGGAACAAAAAAAAGAGCCCTAGTTAGAGCCCCTAATCTAATCAGATTCAACCGTTGCCTTCCCTTTCCAAATAAGGGTTAAGCCTAATCCAAGAAATAAGACAACACCTGCGAATAAAAATGGGAAATGAATATTTTGATCGAATAAAATGCCGCCAAGTGCCGGCCCGAAAATCGTACCTAGGCTTGTGTAGGTAGAGTTCATCCCTGCGACAAATCCTTGCTGGTTGCCAGCAATTTTGGATAAGAAGGTCGTTAATGCTGGACGCAATAAATCAAACGCAAGGAAAATGACACATGTGACAATCAGAACAACCAAAAAGCCTGAAACAACGGTTGAAACGAAAGCAAGGACAGCCCCGATAATCAGACATAGCTGAATGACTCTTTTTTCTCCTAGGGTATTTACCAGTTTACCAAACACAAGTACTTGGATGATGACTGCCACAATCGAGCTGACGGTAATGATCACGGCAATATCTTTTGGACCAAATCCAAACTTATGATTTGTGAACAAGCTAAAGACTGTTTCATATGCAGATAGTCCAAATGCGAGGACAAACACAATGATAAAGGCGATGAGGTAGCTTGGATGAATTGATTTTTTCAAATCTTTAAAGAAAGTCGATTCTTTCACTTCATTCATTTGCTTCTCTCGCTCTTCTTTTGTTAAAGGCTCCTTCAGCATAAACATAGACGAAATGACGGCAATAAACGCAATCCCTGCCGCAAAGAAGAATGGCAGGCGTACGCCGTATTCTGCTATAAACCCGCCAATTCCCGGGCCGATGATAAAACCGGTACTAATGGCCGCAGAGACATAGCCCATCGCCTTTGATCTTTCTTGAACGGTCGTAATATCTGCGACATATGCAGTGACAGCCGGCATAATAAATGCCGCACTAATACCGCCTAGAAGCCTTGCAACATACAGGACGTACACGTGTGTTCCAAGACCAAAAACGAGTTCTGATAACGCGAATAGAAACAGCCCAGACACAATCATAATCTTTCTTCCGTAGCGGTCTACCCATCTCCCTGCAATAGGTGATGCGATGAGCTGGGCAACGGCAAACGCCGCCACAAGGTATCCCATCGTACTCCCTGTTAGATGCATGACATTCATGAATAGCGGCATGACAGGAATAATGAGACCGATGCCTAAAAACGCAATAAATATATTACTTAATAAAATCACGAGTACTGCTTTTTGCTCACGAATCGGTTTTTGCATGATGTTTGTTTCCCCTTTACTGACTCACTTGTTACTCATGATGGTTGATTCCGTGAATAAACAATGAGATCGCCTCTTTTTGTAACTCTTTCTTCTGCTCAATGGTGTCATTTTTATATAACACGTCTAATCCATAAAAAACGGAAAGTAATATTTTCACTTTTGACTCCACATGCTGGATCGACCAGCTGCCATCTTTGTTTCCTTCAAGTAAGATATCTCTCATCACATCATCAAAATCGACATCAATCTTGTTCAGCCGCTCCATGACTTCGTTTGATGTAAAAGCACTGGCACAAAATTCCTCACTCGCTCTCATTAATGGGTAGTTAATGCCCATTTGACTGAGCATCTCTGCAAATGCAGCGAGCTTATCGACAGCCCGGTGCTGTGTTTTCTTCTCCTCATGCCACGTTTCCATCATCAAACGATGATCCTCTTCCATAATATGAAGAAACAAAAACTCTTTTCCTTTGAAATGATGATAGAGATTGCCTTTACTCACCTCAGCAGCCTCTAAAATATCGCGCACGGATGTTTCTGAATATCCTTTTTTCGCAAATAAATCACGAGAAGCGGTGACGATTTTTTGCTTCGTCTTCTCACTCTTTCCAGCCCCGCTTTGTGTACTTGTCATGTGTCACAATCCCTTTCTACCCTGCATTTCTTCATACGGACAAAATAAAACCGACCAGTTGGTTTATTTTTTATTATAAATGGATTTTTATCATAATACAATAAAAAAGGCATTGACTTCATAAGGAGTGATTCATGTGAAAACAAACAGAACAGTCATTTGCGCTATCACCAAAAAGGACTTATACGTATTTTTCTTCTGCGACCTTTTCATGGCTACTTTGGCGTACTACGTGTTCAAATTCAAGCCAACGACATTTTATGAATGTGCGGGAATCATGGGAAGTATTCTTTGTCCCTTTTTGATGAAAAAGTGGATATACCGATGATCTCCCTTTCAGTATATCCGTCATTCATTTAACTTTTCTTTATATTTAACTTCACTTAAATATAAAGATTGCCTATAATAGAAAAGAGGTGATGTCATTGGATGAGGAAATCATTCATTACGGTAAAAAGATCATTGAATACTCGAATGCTCTAGGCTCAATTTATGTAGAAGAGTATCAGCGATTTTTAAAACATGAGTATGCAGATTTATCAGCCAAACAAGAGCTGACACTTGAGCTATTGCGCACGAAAACGAGAACAATCAATGAATTAGCTGATTACTTTTCGATTTCTGCCAGCGCAGCTAGCCAGCTTGTATCAAAGCTTGAGAAGCTCGGCTATGTCAAACGAGAAATTAATCCACATAACCGAAGAGAAATCATTGTTGATTGTGCTCAAAAGGGCCATGACTATCACAAGAATACGGAAGACATTCAACTGCACCTTATACAAAAATACTATGCAAAGCTTCCAAAAGAAGATTTAAAAACATTACTATCTCTATACGAAAAAATCTATCAGATTGCAAAAGAAGCGCCTTAATACGGTGTTTCTCTCATCAATATTTAAGTTATCTAAACTATTAAGGGGATGAAAATATGCAAAGCATTCATTTACAAGATGGCCGTCACATCGGTTTGACTCAATACGGTGATCTTGAGGGGTTTCCAGTATTCTTTTTTCATGGGACACCTGGATCAAGAGTGATGTTTTTAGATGATGATTCAATCTCTCAAGAACTCGGCATTCGTCTCATCTGTTTGGATCGACCTGGATTTGGTTTATCTACCCCTCTACCTGACCGTACAATTTTAGACTGGGCAAAAGACGTGCTGGAAGTGGCAGATGATCTTGGTATTCAACATTTTTCAGTGATGGGTGTATCTGGAGGCGGCGCATTCGCTGCTGGTTGTGCCTATCAATTGCCGGATCGAGTCCTTTCAGCTGCACTGATCTCAAGTACAACCCCTTTTCAGAACGGGAAACCGCCTAAAAGTATGCTGAAAGAAAACAAATTGGCTTTTTTCCTTAGTAAGAAGTTTCCTTGGCTATTGAAAGCAAGCTATCGTTCCCAGAAGAAAATGATTGAGAACAAACCAGAGAAATTTAAGAAGTTGGCCAAAAACGGGAACAAGCATTTACATCCGTGGGATCGGCAATTCCTTCAAACCGATGAGCAGTTAGAGATGATGATGACACATTTATACGAAGCGACTCGTCAATCGGTGGATGAATGTATTCGTGAACCCATTTTACTCTCGAAACCATGGGCATTCGATATGAAAGATATTCAAATCCCTGTTGATGTATGGCATGGAAAAGAAGATACGATGGCTCCATTTGTAGAAATAGAAAAAATAGCTCAGGCGATTCCAAACGTCAAAACCCATTATATCGATCAAGCAGGGCACTTTCTTACTGATGTAGACGATATTTGGCGAGATATTTTACTCTCTTTAAAGGAGCGTGCTGAAAATGCATGAAAAAAGACCCGATGTCTTTCGGGTCTTTTTCTCCGTTAATACTGTTCATAATACCTTTGCACTTTAACTGGATCTTTTGTCTTCGTTAGTGCCAGCATGAGCAGAATACGTGCTTTTTGCGGGTTTAATGAATCAGACGACACAAAGTGATGTTCATCATCCGTTTTTTCATGGGTGACAATTCCATTACCCGTACGGCTTGACCTCACAAGAACCACATCTTTTTTCACTGCATCTGTTGCCCCTTTGATGGCTTCTGTTGACATCGTTCCATTTCCTGCTGCAGCGACGACAATCCCTTTCGCACCTGCTTTTACTGCTGCATCATACATATATTTTTGATCATTTTGATAGCCATATAAAATATCGACTTGCGGTAATTTTTTTATCTTTGATACATCAAATTCACTTTCAGTCGTATGTTTTCTTGTCGGTTCGTTATAAAAGGACACCACTTCACCAGTAACTTCTCCGATGTATCCTTGCTCAAGTGACTTGAACGCATCGGTTGTAGTCGTGTTTGTTTTCGTAACAAATCGAGCTGATGCAATTCGGTCATTTAATGTGACCATGACCCCTTTGCCCTTTGCTTCTTTGGTTGATGCAATTTTCACCGCATGATACAAGTTAAGCGGACCATCCGCACTGATTGCCGATGCTGGTCTCATTGAGCCAACGACCACGACAGGCTTATCACTTTTAACAACCAGATGTAAAAAGTAAGCTGTTTCTTCAAGTGTATCTGTTCCATGCGTGATGACAATGCCATCTACTTGATCATCTTTTAATAGTTCATTCACTCGCTTGGCTAATTTTAAAAGAAGAGCGTTATCAACATTTTCACTGCCGACATTCGCAACCTGCTCACCCGTAACATTTGCAATATCCTTCAGCTGTGGAACGGAAGCAATGACTTTATCAATGCCGAGTGAACCAGATTTATAGCCCGTCGTATCTGTATCACTGTCTGAACTGCCAGCAATCGTCCCGCCCGTGGCTAATACCTTAATATTTGATAAGGACTTATTCCCTGTTTCAACCGCCTTGTTTTTCTCTTTTGTTTCATTGGATACGTTTTCTTTTTCGCTTTGAGTATTCTCTTGAGTGCCTGTGTTCGCACAGGCTGCTGTCACCAATAATAAAACAGAAAGAAGGACAGCACCTAACCATTTTGTCATGTTCATTGGATCATCTCTTTTCCTCATTTGATGGATTTCATGGCTAAATCTCTTTCTATAGGCTTTACTTTATACCATACCTTCATTCATCGACATGAGGCTAAAGATATAGAAACAAATAAAGGTAAAAAGGGCGTTATATTAATGATTTATTCAATTCTTATTACCTAAATTTGCTGTAATTAAGTTGAGTATTGGAGGTGGCGTATTTTAAAAATAACCGATGCTTGATAATGACTTTATGATAAAATATAGTAAATTTTACAAAAAAGGAGTATACATTTTGCATTCGCTTCAACCCTTTTACAAAATCCTCATCACACTATTCATCAGCTCTATTTTACTCGGCTTGTTTGTCTGCTTATTTCCACCTATTCAAGCTGAGCCTGCGTTTCTGATATTTTATATTCCTATTCTTTTTGTTTTTTATTTCGTCTTTGCGGTTCCTTTGCAGTTATTGTTTTCTTTGCAGCCAAAGGCTTTCCATCCTCTTTATTTAGCTGCGTATTTACTGATAGCAATGGTTATCATACTCTTTTTCATTGATGGAATTGGGAGTAAGGTGTCTTTACCCATCATCATCATGAGCAGTCTTATCTACTGGACTTGTGATTCTTTGTTTTATCAAAGAATGCATGAAAAAAACACCTAACGCGAAGGTGTTTTTTCATTTTCTTTAAAGCATGTCTATCTTTTTCCCATCAAATAATCGGTATCCATCTTGAGCGATCTTCCTAGGACGTACAAAATCCTGTTCTGTATAGTAATGAAGGGCAATTTTGTGATGCTTCATCGCCTTCACTTGTTACATTCCTCCTATGCTTGACCACACAGTCAATCACACCATAAAAAAATCACTGAGGATATCTACCTCAGTGATGGAATCTTTATTTCATAACTGTACCAGCGTGTGAAAAGATCGGATCTTTTAATTCAAATTCGAATGTCTTTCCGTCCACAATACCGACTGTTTTTTCACTGTCATAAAGCTCAAGCATACAAGCTGCCATTTCTTTTGATGTATGATATTTCTTGAAATTGCCTTCATATTCAAATTCGTCAACATCCAATGAACGCTTTGCAAATTCTGATTCTGTCGCGGATGGCGCTAATACTTTTGCCTGTAATTTGGCTCCTTTTCCTTTCAACTCTAGGGCCAGCCCTTCTGTAAAGGCGCTCACGTAAAACTTCGTTGCTGAATAGGTGACCGCATTGCCGACGACTGTATAGCCAGCTCGTGAAGAAATGTTAATGAGCTGCGCTCCCTCTACTTGCTCATAATCACGAACAAATAGGGTGGATAGAATCGTTAATGCTTCGATATTCAGATGAAGCATATCCCCAATTTTACTTAAATCTTGTTCTCCTATAGAGCCAAAGTGACCAAACCCTGCATTATTAATGAACGTATCCAGCTCATAATCTGACAATGACTCATAAAATGAATACACTTGCTCTATGTTTGTTAAATCGACTGACTGTATGACTACTTTGATATCGGGATATTGATCATGAATCTTCATCTTCAATTCTTGGAGTTTATCAAGCCGGCGTGCAGCTAATATAAGATTTTCCCCTCGTGCTGCAAAGGCGAGAGCCGCCTCATATCCAATACCTGAGCTTGCTCCTGTAATGACTGTATAGCCCATTTTATATCCCCCTATTCGTGTCTTCTAACTGGTTAAATTATAACGACAGCGTTTCGCTCAAGTCAATTTTGAAGAGAGTCAAAGGGCATTATGTCTAACTTAGATACAGCTCCTCAGTCACTTCCTTTTAAATCATTTTGGAGGATGTCATGTTGAGATTTTTTTGTTCATTTTTGAAAAACCAATTGGTAGGAATGTTCAATTAACTCCTCTACAAATGAGGATGGAATGTCTGCATCAAGGTAAATGGAATTCCAATGAGTCTTATTCATATAGTAGCCAGGGATAATTCCTTGAGGAAAGATATCTGACCCTTTTTACATTCACTTTTCTTTTTCAGAAACAGTAATAAAAGCACAGGCCCATTGTCTCCTGTGCTTTTGAATCGCTTTGCTTTTTTATTCAAACGCTTTCTTTAGTTGATCCCCCATCAGATGCCAAGCCTCTTCAGCTATGGCTAAATCTCCGGCGTGCGTGAAGCCGTGTGGAACACCTTTAAATTGTCTGTACGTGACGTCTACCCCAGCTTCTTTTAACTTGGCAGCATATTGCTCGGCTTCTTCAGCCAGCGAATCCCTCTCTGCTGTGATGATGAGAGCTGGAGGCATTTGTGCTAAGGATGAGCGATCTGCAAACACCGGAGAAACAAGCGGATTGTGTGGATCTTGGCCTTGCAGATAGAAGGAATTAAAGAGTCTCGCCAATTCAACTGGGATCGCTTCTTCAAACGCTGGCTTTTGTGCTGGATCAGTTGCTAGATCGAGCGGCGGATAATCAAGCACTTGATAGGCAATTGGGAGTGTATTTCCTTTTTGAATATTCAATAGACAAGCAGCCGTTGCCAAATTTCCTCCTGCGCTATGTCCGCCAATGGCTAATGCATTCCGATCGATTTGAAGCTCATCAGGATGTTCATACAGCCACTTCAGTACATCGTAGCATTCATGAAGAGCGGCTGGGAAAGGGTGCTCGGGTGCAAGCTGATACTCGACATTGACAACGATACATTGCGCCCGGTCTGCAATGACTGGACACCATGGATTATCCATTTCAGCACTGCCCATGATAAATCCGCCGCCATGTAAATTCACAAAAACAGGAAGCAGCTGTTTGGATGTGTTCACTGGCTTAAATACCCACACCTTTGTTTCGCCAGCACTTGTTGGAATATCATATTCCATTTTGTTCACTTCCGGAGGATTTACTGGCTTTAGTTCCGATTGACTCGCTAATGAATCTTCAGATGGCTGGCGTAATGAAGCAGCGATTTTGATTTGTTCTTCTAAGTTCATGATCTCAGACTCCTATCTTATTCATTTCTTAGTTACTCATTCGTTTCCTTTTCCTCTTTTCCTCCTACTAAACCAGCAGCAATTTTCATTTGTTCACTTTTTACCTATCTCCCCTTTTTCTCTCTCTTTGAAACAAGCATTGAGCAAATAAAAAAGCACTGCGGCTCTATGTCCACAGTGCTTTTCATTTCTCTTATGATACTTGTTGTTCTACCTTCACTCGTTTAATGAAGAAGGCAATAATCAAACCGATGATCGTCATGATCACTGCAAAGATAAATGCATGCTGGACGCCATTTGTAAAGGCGAGCAGCTGATTCATCGGATTTGCGGGATCAGACACATTTTCCATAAAGCTGCGGGCTCCTGAAGAAAGGATCGAGATACCGATCGCAGTACCAATGGCTCCTGCCACCTGCTGCAATGTATTCATAATCGCTGTACCATGCGGATATAGCTCTGGCGGCAGCTGATTCAATCCATTTGTTTGAGCAGGCATCATGATCATCGCGATTCCGATCATTAATGTAATATGAAGGGTTACAATGAATCCAATCGACGTATTCACACTTAGATTCGTAAAGCCAAACATCGTCGCTGCGACAATGACAAGACCTGGAATGACAAGCCATTTTGGACCAAATTTATCAAATAGACCACCCATGATTGGAGATAACAGTCCGTTGATAATTCCACCTGGCAATAGCATTAAACCTGCTGTAAATGTAGAAAGCGCCAAGGACGTTTGCAGATACAATGGCAAAATCATCATAGCAGACAGCATCACCATCATACACACTAAAATCAGAAGTAACCCAATGACAAACATCGGATATTTAAACGGGCTTAAGTTCAGCATTGGTTCTTTCATGTTCAACTGTCTTAAGGAGAACACGAGAATCCCTATAACACCAACTACAATCGCAACGATGACATGCATACTGCTCCAGCCGCCGCCTTCTCCGGCACTGCTAAAGCCATACACAATTCCGCCGAAACCAATGGTTGAAAGAACAATCGATAAGATGTCGATTTTCGGTTTTGTTGGTTCTGTAATATTTTGCATAAAGATATAACCAAATACGAGTGCAGCAATTAATAAAGGAAGTGAAATCCAGAAAATCCAATGCCACGTCAACGATTTCAGAATAAGACCAGAGACGGTCGGGCCGACAGCTGGTGCAAACATGATCACAAGACCAATAATCCCCATTGATCTGCCTCGTTTATGAGGTGGAATGATGACCAAAATCGTATTAAACATCAATGGCAGAAGCAATGCTGTGCCGACTGCCTGCACGACACGTGCTACCATTAAAATACTAAAGACCGGCGCAACCGCCGCAATAAATGTTCCGATGATTGAAAAGACGAGCGATGTAATGAAAAGCTGTCTTGTCGTAAACCATTGAAGAATGAGTCCTGAAATCGGTACGAGAATACCAAGTGTTAATAAATATCCTGTTGTCAGCCACTGAGCAGTCGTCGCTTCAATTCCAAAGTCTAACGTTAAACTTCTCAGCGCCATGTTTAATGCCGTTTCACTGAACAGGCCAATAAATCCAGCAGTGATAAAAGAAATAATAATGGGCAGCGTTCGAATTTCAGAAGCTGCTGCTTTCTGTTTGTTCATATTAAGTTGGCTCCTTTTCTTTTTGAGTTTAGATGAACCTTAGGAAGTCAGGGTGGTCAGAAATGAGCCACTTTATTGTCTATTGAAAGACGGATAAAATCTGTTTTTCTGCAGCAAATTGGGCTATTCTTTCGATTGAATAGCCGGATTCATGTATATAAAACATGAGCTCAGGCGTCATTGGAGAGGACATACATAACGTTGTCAGTTCTATATCCTGTATGTTTGCTTCTCCCTTTTCTCTCGCTTCCTCAAGCAAATCACGAATGATTTGTCTAAGTGATTGACTGTAATGACTCTCATACACTTTACTTGTCTGCTCTAAATTCCCAGAGATTGTGAGCATCCGAATCCAGTCTAGATGGTGACCGACAATCAGATGAATTTCTTCGAGAACATAGCGCAAACGTTCACGAACCGGCTGATCACTTATTTTGCTCAAGTAAAGATGCAAAGCGGGGATCAGCTGTTCAAATCTCTCCCCAAGGATAGAAAGGCACAAATCACTTTTATTGGCGTAGCGGCGGTAAAGAGTGCCCTGCCCAACACCAGCTGTTTTCGCAATTTTATGCATGCTGACATTTTCTACACCAAATTCTTGAAACAAGGAGAATGCGATCTCTTCAATTTCCTCCCCAATATCCTTTTCCACCATGCTCACCTTCTTTACCTTCATCCACATGACACTTATCTCTATGTGTTAAATCAAACACTTTAGGTTTTTCTTAGGACAATTGTCCCGATATTATCTTACGGACAACTGTCCGCAATGTCAATCATTATTTTTTACTTATGATCCTTCTTTCAATTCTATTAAATAATGCACGCTGTTTATCATTATTTAGACCGATTTTCCCTTTTGAAAGAATCATGTATGATCAATAAAGAAAGCGCTTCCATAAAAGGAGAGGAGAATGCGAATATGTACCGTATGAAACGAATGTTGATGCTGCTTGTCACTGGGTTAGTCTTGAGTTTGTCCACATTTACAGCGGGTGCCTCGGCACAAACGGGTGGATCGTTTTACGAACCTTTTAACAACTATAATACGGGGTTATGGCAAAAAGCCGATGGATACTCGAATGGAAACATGTTTAACTGTACGTGGCGTGCAAATAACGTGTCGATGACATCATCAGGTGAAATGCGTTTATCGCTCACAAGTCCCGCCTATAACAAGTTTGACTGCGGAGAAAACCGTTCCGTTCAAACGTACGGCTATGGGCTATATGAAGTCAACATGAAGCCAGCCAAAAATGTGGGGATCGTCTCTTCTTTCTTCACCTATACGGGACCGACTGATGGCACGCCTTGGGATGAGATTGACATTGAATTTCTAGGAAAAGACACGACAAAGGTACAGTTTAACTACTATACCAATGGTGTAGGAAATCATGAAAAGATCGTCAACCTTGGTTTCGATGCAGCGAACTCTTATCACACGTATGCATTTGACTGGCAGCCAAACTCCATCAAATGGTATGTCGATGGGCAATTAAAGCATACCGCCACCACACAAATTCCTCAAACACCAGGGAAAATTATGATGAACCTGTGGAATGGTGCAGGTGTCGATGAATGGCTCGGCTCCTACAACGGTGTTACACCACTCCATGCGCATTATAACTGGGTGCGTTACACAAAAAGATAACTCTATCAAAAAAACCTGTGACAAGTCACAGGTTTTTCTTCGTTTAATTAGAATGAGTTTTCAGCTGATGAGCGAGTTTTTTCTCATGATTGTGGATAATATCTTCATAACTTTCTATTTTGAAATCCAACCGTTTAATGGTCTCTTCGATTTCCTTTTGTTTTTGGACGAGTCTTTCTCGTTCATTGACCAAAATGTTTTTTCGCGAAGATAACGTATGATCATCATCCTCAAAAAATAAGGCTGTATATTCTCTAAGCGCATCAATCGAGAGCCCTGCATTTCTCATACACTTGATAAATTCAATCCATTGAAGATCATCCTCTGTATAATCACGAATCCCATGATCGTCACGTTTGATTTCCCTAATCAAACCAATATTTTCGTAATATCTAAGTGTTGCAGTGGATAAATCGAGCTGTTTTGCTGCTTGTGCTATTTTCATTGTACTCTCCTTCTTTCTCTTACCTTCCGATCTCCCTTTCCTCATCATCTCCATTTTGAAAAAGAAAGCAAGATGCTTTTGGCTCAATTCTTTTATTAAAAGCCTGAAGAGGTTTTTCTATTGACTTAGAGTTCACTTTAAGACGTACAGTATAGAAGAAAGAATCGAATCTTATTTTTGAAAGGATGATCAAGAATGTGTCAGACGCACCAATCAAACGTTTTAAGTGTATCACACGCCAAAGCAAACTTTGAACGGACGACCATTGAACGAAGAGCACTTCGTCCACATGATATTTTAATTGATATTCAATTTAGCGGGATCTGTCATTCAGATATCCACAGCGCTTTTGATGAATGGGGCGGCGGCATTTTCCCGATGGTTCCAGGTCATGAGATTACTGGGGTCGTTGCAGCTGTAGGGGATGATGTGACGAAGTTTCAGATCGGAGACCGTGTAGGCGTTGGCTGCTTTGTGGATTCCTGCGGCACCTGTGAATATTGTCAAAATGGAGACGAGCAGTATTGCACAAAAGGGGTCGTCCAAACGTATAACAGCCGTGACTATGACGGGGAGCCGACTTATGGCGGCTACAGTCAAAAAATTGTTGTGACTGAACGATTTGTCGTCAGCATTCCTGATCAACTGCCCCTTGATGCCGCAAGTCCTCTTCTCTGTGCTGGCATTACCACTTATTCACCATTAAAGCACTGGAAGGCAGGTCCTGGCAAAAAGGTTGCTATCGTCGGAATGGGCGGACTCGGTCATGTCGCCATTCAATTCGCGAGCGCTCTAGGTGCTGAAGTGACGGTATTGAGCCGCTCTTTGAATAAAAAAGAAGAAGCACTATCATTTGGCGCAAAAGACTATTTTGCTACAAGTGATCCTGATACGTTTCAGACACTAGCCGGCCAGTATGACCTCATTCTCAATACAGTCTCTGCCAACATTAACGTGGATGCCTATTTGTCCTTACTCCGTGTAGATGGAACCTTGGTGAACGTCGGTGCACCGCCTAAGCCGGATCAATTCCACGTCTTTTCATTAATTTCCGGCCGCCGCAGCATTGCTGGTTCACTCGTTGGCGGCATCCAAGAAACACAAGAAATGCTCGATTTCGCAGCTGCTCACAACATCACACCACAAATTGAAGTCATCAACGCTAATCAAGTTGATGAAGCGTATGAACGGGTGCTGAAAAGTGATGTGCGTTACCGGTTTGTGATTGATATTTCGACGTTATGATTGATATTCTTTGAAATGGCAGTATTTTATTACTTTATGACTGACCGAAGAGAATTCTATGATTTTTGATCAAACGTAAAAAAGCCACTTCTCTATTGAGTCGTGGCTTTTTTATGGATCGCTATATGCTAACTCCTTTTTCTTTATGATGACCTCGCATCAATGTAACAACCATACTGGACAAGCTAACCAAAAAGCCTAAAATTGAAATCAAAATAGTCATTCCCCCGTTCGGAATAAAAAAGCCTATAGGGATTAAGACAAGGAATGAGAACACAATAAAACATTGATAGATTCCAGATATTACTCTAACCACAATATGATCAAAAAACGACATCACCAAAGGAGGAATAAATAAGAAAACCACCATCCCTACTGACAGCATAAATGGTAATGGGTCATCTAACGAAATCGTGTTCTTCCCAGGTGAATCCTTTGCGGCGATGAACAATACTGCAATCGCCATGAGGAGCGTTGAAAAAATAAATAAGAATCGTTTTAGCATTTCAATATCTCCTTAAGTTGTCTTACATAGTCCACTAATAAACCTTTACCACTTTAGATTTGCTCTTATTTCCGGCAGCATCCTTTAAATAAACGGTTATCAATGTATTTTTCTTCTGTTTTTTTATTTTCACTTTAAATTGTCCATTTTTATTTAATTTTGCAGTTCCTAACTTCTTGTTTTTATGATAAACGTACACTGTAGCATATTTTTCACCTTTACCTGTTATAACCGTTGTATTTTTTGTGATTTTATTAACACTTGGTATAGCGGGAGGCGTTCTATCTAACACTTTTATTGTTTTACTGCCACTTCTCGCTCCATTAGAATCTACTAAATACACAGTGATTAAAGTTCCAGCTTTTTGTTTAGGAATTTTGATTGAATATTTCCCTTTTTTTGCATTTGTAGAGCCTAATTTTTTCTGACCAATATATGCGAAAACTTTGGCATTCGTTTCCGCATTACCTACGATATTTGTTGATTGATCAGTTACTGTGTTTATGCTTGGTGTTTTATCTGGATAAGATGCTTTTAAACGATATGTTTGACTGGATACACCATCCCAATGTCTAGGCTCAACAACAATATAGTATTTGCCCTTTTTTAGATTTAAATCAATAACTGGACTTGTCCCAAAGATATCAGGTAAATATTCCCTAGTGATTTCATTACCGTTCTTGTCGTATAAAGCGATAGAGGCTCCTTCTGTTATTTTATCTAGATTAATCTTTACTTTTCCATCTTTCACTGTTGAAAATTGATATACGTCTCTATCCAAATCCGATTCGTGCTTTGATTTGTAATATTGATTTGAGATGAGCGGAATTGCTGTTTCAAACGTGTCGTTTGGTTCGTAAGTATTTAAATCTCTTTTAAAAGAACCTGGATACGTCACTTTAAGTCGGTACTTAGCATTTGATATTCCTTCCCAATTAGAAGTGTATGGTTTTATTTTGACATAATAGGTTCCTTTTTTTATATTTTCGTGAATGACAATATTCTCTCCAGCATTCCACGTATAGTCAGATACAATTTCATTTTTGTTCTCATTATAGACAGTGACTTCTAATTCAGATGTTTCCTGATCTAAAGTAAGATATAACTCACCATCTTTGTTGGAAGTGAACTGATAAACATCCTTATCAATTTCACTATCAATCGTTGATTTATAATAGGTACCATTAGATACCTTCATGCTTGTTTCAAAAGTGTCGTTTGGTTCAAAGGTTGTTAAATTACGCTTAAAAGCACCTGGATATGTCGCCTTTAGTTGATATGTACCTTTAGTTACGCCTTCCCATTCACTGGGCATAACTTCAATATAATAATTCCCTTTTTTCAATTTATTATCGATAACCAGAGCTTCACCAGGAAATGAAGATTCATTAGAATCTATCTTATTCCCTTTCGAATCATATAGAGTAATACTAAAAGAGGCAGATGCCTTATCTAGCCTGATGTATACTTCTCCATCAGCATTCGTTGTAAAATTGTATCGGTTCATTGAACTTTTGGATTTCAATTCTCCATTTATGGAGACTCCAGATGACATGTTCACCTCTTCTGCACTTGCGAATAAAACAAAAGAAAAACTGAAGATAAATATAAAAACAAAAGATCCCAAAATACGTTTCAATATATTCACCACATTTCCAATTTTTATAGAAAGAACATAATGATTTTACCATATTCCACTCCGGAAAAATATTCATTTAATTGATTAATAAGTAAATTATGACTTCATTTCAATCTTTCTTAATAACAGAATGACTGAACAGTCCGCTTTATAAAGAAAATAAAAGAAATTAATTTATGGAAATTCCGCATATTGTCAATCCAGTATGTTATACTAAACTAACCTTTGAAGCATGAAATTTTTACGAATACCTTGTACCATCTCCCTACTTGTACGTTGAGTAGGGTTTTTTCATGCAAAAAAAACAGGCTCTCCGTAGAGAACCTGTTTTAAGAATGAAGATTAAGCAATTTTTTGAACGTTAGCAGCTTGAGCTCCACGAGAACCTTGCTCTACGTCAAATGATACTTTTTGACCTTCGTCTAAAGATTTGAATCCGTCGCCTTGGATAGCTGAGAAATGTACGAATACATCGTCGCCTTCTTCACGTTCGATAAATCCAAAACCTTTTTCTGCGTTAAACCATTTTACTGTACCTTGTTCCATGATTGTTGCCTCCTCGTGCGTTTACCACACAATGTATTATACTATCCTTGCCCAAAGTACCCTCAAGACGAAAAGTCAATCTTCATACTATCCTTTACGCCGAACAAAAATAATTACTTTTCATTATAGCATGAATCGGTAATAATTGCAATTTGTTGATTAGAAAGAAGAAACTCTTCTTTGCAGCGATTTTTCTTGTGCATAAAAAGCACCTAAAGAGAATGTTTATCTAAAATCGACTTAACAAATTCTGTTTTTCCCTCTGCATATTTGTGTTTGTCATTTTTATTTACATTTGCTAGGTTAAGTTTAAGCTGTTGGTACTCACTTCTTGCTAGTTCGTTACTTCTCAGGTAATCCCTAAAATTTATTTGTTCGAGTAGATATCTATTGCCCGTTTGATACATATGGATTTGATGTGTACGTGGTTCTTCTTTACTGAAATAGTGTCTTTCAGGTAACACATTGATCCCTCTATAAGAATAACCCAGCCCTTGCAAAGCTGTTACGCACTGTTCTTCGTCAAGAAAATGATTGATTTCGATCGCAATATCAATAATGGGTTTCGCACTCAAACCATTTACTGCTGTACTTCCAATATGGTGGACATTCACTATGTACTGACCGATAACTTCTACTATTCGTTTCTTCTCCATTTCAAATTCTTTGACCCATTCAGCAGACCAAGGAACTAAAAAAACTTCCCCTCCTGGTAATCCAAGCATGTACTCAACCCCACTTTATGATTTTGTTGTTCAGTTGGAAATTTTAATACAAATAACTAGAGAACAAAACTCAAACAAAAAGTCCACTTACTTAAAATGCTCTTTCATGTTTTAAAGAATTGATCAGGTATCTGCTACAATAAATTAACAACGTACAGTTTGAACCACATACTCTAAAATATAAAATTCCGAGAGGAGAAATGAAATGAACCCTTTATTGTTAGATATTCCTTTACAGTTAGAAACAGAAAGACTCATTCTTCGAGCACCACACCAAACAGGAGACGGGAAAATTGTAAACCAAGCAATAAAGGATTCCTTTTCTGAATTAAAAGCGTGGTTGCCATTCGCTCAAGAACTTCCTACTGCTGAAGAAACAGAGATCAATTTAAGAAATGCTCATATCAATTTTTTAAAAAGGGAAAGTTTCCGTTTTCTTATTTTTGATAAAAACAGCAATCACTTCATTGGGACAACTAGCCTTCAGAGGATTGACTGGACCATTCCTAAATGTGAGATTGGGTACTGGGTAAATACAAAGTTTAGTGGGAATGGATATATGACAGAAGCAGTGGAGAAATTAGCTGACTTCGGATTAAACAATATCAAATTTAGAAGAATTGAAATAAGGTGTGAATCAACAAACCTCAAAAGTCGGGCTATCCCAGAAAAACTTGGCTTTGTATTTGAAGGCATTTTAAGAAATGATGATTTATCCGCAGATGGTAGCAAGCTGACTGACACTTGTTTTTATTCCATAATAAAATGACATTGTACGCTTAAAATAACGGATACTATTAAAACAAAAAGGCATAACATATTTTATAAAAGTAAGTGGTCAGTTTTGGTTACAAAAAACAAAAAGGGACTAACCCCCTTGATATCATTGATGCGGCCGAGAGGACTTGAACCTCTATGGGTTTATTCATCCACTAGCCCTCACTCAGAAAAATTTGTAAAACACTTACGAAAAGTTGATTACAGTACAAATAAATAGGGCTATTTTATACACACTATTACACTTTCCAAAGAATGTGGCCAATTCATGGACAGCTATAACAGATTGAAATATCTATTTCAATTTATTAAATACAAGTTCATGTTACAGGCCTGCCAAATGAATTCACATAATAAATTTCTATCGTGGGGTCTATGTAAAAACACATTCGTTTCATAATGACCAACCATTCAACTTTATTAAAGGAAAAGTAAAATTAATCATATACTTCTTTCATCATTAAAATTCCTTATCAATTTACAAATTAACATTCTTTTATATTTTTTGGGGAAATTGTATACTTAATTCATAAACCATTGAAAGGATGTATATTTTGTTTGATGCTGTTATTTTTGAAAGAGCTATATTGTTAATAGGTAGCGGAATAATACCTATTGTTGGCTTGTTCTTATCTTTATCACAAAATCGTCTTAAAAGAGAAAAAGAGTTTCAAGACTCTCAACAACAAAACTATAATTTTATACAAAATGGCTATTATAATGAATTTAATGTTGCTATTCAACACAATCATGCTCAAGAACATTATTATTACCATCAACAAAAAAAAGAAGAATTTAAAGAAAAACAAGCAAAATTAAATTCTCGTGCAAATTTTATAGAGTCTATTATGAGTAAAACATTTTTAGTTTTGATTATTATAGTAGCGTTAAATGAAATTTTTTCATCTTTTAAAAAATTCGAATTAAAAGATATTATTAATTATAGTGATATTTTTTGGGATTCTTTCCAAGTTGCAGGAACAATTGTTATTCACGCATCGTTCGGTTTAATTACAGCTGTTTTTCTAAGTTCTCTTTTAACAAAAAATGCTCTAATTCGAAATCTTTTTATAATCTTCTTTACAGCGATAGCAAATTTTAAAACTCTAAATTTTTGGAATAACAACCCTATAAACATGAAAATAATTCAAGAAAATGCACAAAAAATTTCTGAACAAGTAACAGTGAATTCAACCATTGATCACTTTATGCCATTTCTTCTAATAATTCATGTTATTACTGCCGTTATCGTTACAACATACATCACTAAGATTCTTTATTTACCAGAAAATAAAAATCTATCAAGAACATTTTCTTTATCTTTAGCGTTTTATATCCTTTTTCCTTTCCTTTATGAACGAGTTCTTTCTTTGCTTTAAACAACTTAATTGAATAATACAAAGTAAAGTGAAACAGAAAAACAATAAAGTTCCTAATTATATAAAAATATCTATTTCATACAAAAAAACCACTTACTTAAAATAAGTGGATAGATTTATTTAGATATTATAAAAAAACCAAAGGTCTACAACCTTTGGTTTTTTAGATGCGGCCGAGAGGACTTGAACCTCCACGGGTTATTCACCCACTAGGCCCTCAACCTAGCGCGTCTGCCATTCCGCCACGACCGCGTGTATGATGTGCTCATATATTCATAAGTGCACTGTTTGAAAAAACAATGCGGGTGAAGGGACTTGAACCCCCACGTCATAAAGACACTAGATCCTAAGTCTAGCGCGTCTGCCAATTCCGCCACACCCGCGTGACAATGGTGAGCCATGAAGGACTCGAACCTTCGACCCTCTGATTAAAAGTCAGATGCTCTACCAACTGAGCTAATGGCTCATCTGCTATGCAGAAAAACATATATAAAAAATGGCTGGGCTAGCTGGATTCGAACCAACGCATGACGGAGTCAAAGTCCGTTGCCTTACCGCTTGGCTATAGCCCAACGAATCAAAAAACAAAACATGACCCGTACGGGATTCGAACCCGTGTTACCGCCGTGAAAGGGCGGTGTCTTAACCGCTTGACCAACGGGCCATACAATAATGGCGGAGAAGGAGGGATTTGAACCCTCGCGCCGCTCGCGCGACCTACACCCTTAGCAGGGGCGCCTCTTCAGCCACTTGAGTACTTCTCCATTATGGCTCCGCAGGTAGGACTCGAACCTACGACCGATCGGTTAACAGCCGATAGCTCTACCACTGAGCTACTGCGGAATAATAAGACATGTTTCATTATATCTATGCCAGAAAAATGTGTCAAGAATTTTTAAGTGTTTCATTCCTGTCTCATTAGCGACGGCTTTTATAATTTAACATATACTAATATAACAGTCAAGCCTTTCTTCCTTCCTTTTTGTTTTCTGTTTAGACATGACAGAAAGACCCCGACCTCTAACTGAAAGACCAAGGTCTCCTTGCTGCTGCGCTCCCTATAGGTTCATGACAGCTTATACTTTCGCATCCACTTATAAAAGGTGCTTCTTGGCACCCCTGCTGACCTCGCTGCTTCTGTCACATGACCTTTCGTTTTGTGCAGTGCGTCTATCACTGTTTGCTTTTGAATGCGTTCCCTTAGCGTGAGTTCTTTTGGATTCTCGGTATACTCTGGTAAATGCAGCTTCTGCTTTTTCTGATCCATCGTCTCTAATACCTCCGCATATTGCGATTCACCAATCCATTCTCCTTTAGGAAACAGTACCCTTATATGTTCAAACAGATTAAAAAGCTCTCGTATGTTTCCAGGCCAATGATACGCTTCTAGCTTACGAAAAAAAGATTCAGGAAATGTCGCATTCCATTGGTGTTTCTTTTGGTAATAACGATATAAATCAACAATGTCTTCTTTTCTTTCTCTAAGCGGCGGGATGTTGATTGGGTAGACATGAAGTCGGTAATACAAATCTTCTCGTATTTTACCTTCCTTCAACAGTTCGTTCATATTTCGGTGTGTCGCTGTAATGATTCTAATATCCAAAGGGATTTCGTGTGTCCCTCCGAGCGGTACGACTTTCCTTTCTTCAATGACCCTAAGAAGCGCCACTTGCATCGCATAAGGGATTTCGCCAATTTCGTCTAAAAAGAGCGTTCCTTTATGCGCCTGTTCAAATTTCCCCTTTGCTCCATGACGTTTTGCCCCTGTAAAAGCCCCTTCAGCATAACCAAATAGTTCGCTTTCTAACAGGCTTTCAGGTATGGCTCCGCAATTCACGGCAATAAACGGTCCTTTATGTCTTTCACTAGCTAAGTGAATCGCTCGAGCGGCCAGTTCTTTCCCTGTACCTGTTTCTCCCCAAATATAGACATTTGCATCTGTTTGTGCCGCTCGTTTCAATTCGCTGAGCGTCTGCTGAAAGGCCGTACTTGTTCCAGATTCCCCGGGAAATTGAGCAAAAGAAACAGTTATATTGCTCTTCGCTGCTTCTTCAAGAGAAAAAGACATCCCAAGCAGCTTTCCGTCTTGTTCTGACTGAATGATCTGCTTGTCCCGTGTAACAAATGTATCGTCCATGAGCAGCTCAACATCCATTCCGTACCAGTCTGAAAATCGGTCTCTAATCGGCTTACTTGCCAAAACAATCTGCTTTTTCTCATTACAGACAACATACGGCTCGTCCGCTTCTACCTGCTGGAGACAATGACTGATCAGCTCCATCTCTTTCCTTTTTTGCTGGACCTGAATTTCTCTCTCGATGGCATATGCAACTGTTGAAGCCATCCCAAGCATAAAAGGATGCCTTTGATCCGCCATACAGGAGATATCAATGACTCCTATGATCGTGCCGTCTGCATCACGAATAGGGGCCGCTGAACAGCTCCAATGGTGGGAAGCGACTGAAAAATGCTCAGTTCCGTTGATCGCTACGGCTTCCCCAATGACCAGTGCCGTTCCAATAGCGTTCGTCCCCACATCGGCTTCGGTCCAGCGCGCACCCTCCATAAAGTTTATTTTTTTCGCTTCTACCAGCGTCCTTTGGCTTCCTGTCAGACTTAGCACATAACCATCTGCATCGATAAGTAATGCCATCATGTCTGATTCTTTTAATTGCTGACTGATTTTATTTAAGTAAGGAAGAGCAGCATTTAGGAATAGTGAGTACTTCTTTTTTTGAATACTGAATAATTCCTTTTCTAACAACGACTGTCCTTTATCTAAATACGGGTTCACATTTGCCTGTTTACATCTGTGCCATGACTCCATCACTCTCTTATCCAGACGAGACCTATCAAGCAAACCTTCATGAACAAAACGTTTCCAAGTATTTAAATAACAAGGCGTCGGATTCATTCCATCCTCTCCTCTGGGGGCTTTTTATCCATTATAGATAATTATAAAAGCGCTTTCAATTATTGGCTGACCCAGGAAGTCATTCGGATAGAAAGTTTCTCTATCAGCAGTGCACCGCTCGTCCATTTGTTTGCAGCAAGGCTTCGTGTACCGCCTCAGAGAGTGTCGGATGTGCCGCAATAAACTGCTCTAATGTATCAGCTGTCAGCTCTGTATGCATCATCACCGCCGCTTGTCCAATCAGTTCTGTTGCATTCGGCCCGATGATGGATACACCTAAAATTTCTTGATATTGCGGTTCGACAATGACCTTTACTTGACCAGCTGGCTGATTTAAAATTAATGCTTTTCCATTTGCAGAAAATGCGAATTTCCCTATTCGAATCTCCCCATATTGTTTTCTAGCACTCTCTTCATTTAAACCGACACTAGCGATTTCTGGAGACGTGTAGATGCACCTTGGAATCACGTGTTCATTGACCTTTACATCTTCACCTGATGCATGTGATGCCGCAATCGTTCCTTCATGAAAAGCAGCATGAGCAAGCTGAACACCGCCTGTCACATCACCGCACGCATAGATATGCGGAAGATTGGTTTGCATATGCTCATTCACGCAGATGCCGTTCCTGTCAAATTCAATGCCGATCTGCTCAAGATTCAGCTCTCCCAGCCTCGGCTTTCTGCCAATGGCGACTAAACAATGATCAGACTGGATGTCACAGCGCTCCCCATGATCCTTCTCAATGACCACTTTTTTGGAAATTGCATCAAGCTGTTTGACTGCTGCTGATGTCAAAATCTCCACACCTGCTTTTTGAAGCTGATCGTGAAGACATTTAGCCGTATCGTGATCTTCTTCAGGTAAAATGTGCGCTGCCTGTTCCACCATGACAACCTTTGATCCCATTCGGCTAAAGATGCTTGCAAACTCACAGCCGATCACCCCTCCACCAATGATACAAAGCGAATCTGGTATTGAAGGGAGCGTCATCGCATCCTTACTATCAATGATCCACTCTCTGTCAAATGGGGCGAAAGGTAAAGCAGCAGGTTCTGATCCTGAAGCAATAATGATTTGTTTTGCCTGGATGATTTCAGATTTCCCTTCACTTTCTATCAATAGCTCATGTGCTGAAAGAAATGATGCCTTCCCATTTAACACGCTGATTTTGTTTTTATTCATCAAATAACGAACGCCATCAGTCAGCTGCTTGACGACTGACCGCTTCCGCCTTTGAACGGCATCCCAATGAATGACAGGCTCCTTCCCTGGAAGCTCAATTCCAAAATGTCCAGCTGATTTCACATGCTCGTACATATCAGCGCTTTGCAAAAGTGCTTTCGTTGGAATACAGCCTTCATTCAGGCAGGTACCTCCTAACAGGCCTTGGTCGATTAGTACAACCTCTCTTTCAAAACGGGCGGCTGTTATTGCCGCCACATATCCTGCTGGCCCGCCTCCTATAATGACAAGCGTCATTCATTTCACCTTCTTCCTATAAAAGAATGGATACTGGATTTTCTAAATACGCTTTAACAGTTGATAAAAATTGTGATGCCGGCGCCCCGTCCAGCACGCGATGGTCAAATGTCAGACTGAGTGGCAGGATCGTCCCTTTACATAATTCATTCCCATGATATACAGGCATGTGATCCGCTTTGCCAACGCCAAGAATACCTGCTTCCGGCGGATTCAAAATCGGTGTAAAATGTTCCACACCATAGGCGCCTAGGTTAGTGATTGTAAAGGTAGAGCCTTCAATTTCATCGTGGAGAAGTCTGCCTTCACGTGCTTTTTTGCCATACGATTTGATGCTCTTCGCCAGCTCAATAAGTGAAAGTTTTTCCGCATGCCGAATAACAGGCACTGCCAGCCCGTGATCTAAAGCAGCAGCGATTCCAAGATGTACATGCTCAAAAGTTTCGACTCTATCATTCTGATATTGACTGTTCATTGCAGGATGCTCTAGCAGGGAAAGAACCACTGCTTTGGCTACAAAATCGGTCATAGTTAATTTTATATCGTGTCGTCCTGCGGCTGTTTCGTTCAACTCAGACTGTAATGCTGTCAGCTTTGTCACATCCGCTTTCATCGTTATTGTTAATTGTGCACTTGTTTGCAGGCTCTCCATCATTCGCGAGGCAATGGTTTTCCGCATCATGCTGACTGGCTGAGGCTTTGTTGGTTCATTTTGTTGTTTTTCTTTTTCATCAGGAAGTGCCCGAAGCACATCCGCTTTCGTGATTCTCCCATCTGGACCTGTTCCCACTAAAGTATGAATGTCCAGATTAGCGCTTTGAGCAATCTTACGTGCAACAGGGGAGATTTTTTTTCTCTCTTTCTTTTGTTTTGGCGGCAGGTCTTTTTCTTTCTTTTCCTCGATCTGTTCATTTCCTTCACCGATATAGCAGATGACCGTGCCAGGCGGTACACCTTCTCCCTCAGGCACTTTTATATCCAATATGGTTCCTTCAGCAGGTGATTCGATCTCCATTTCAATTTTTTCAGAGTTGATGCTTGCAATGCTTTCCCCTTTATTTACGGTTTCTCCGACCTCTTTATTCCAGACAGATACCGTTCCTTCTTTCATTGACATGCCCAATTTCGGCATCACAACCTCGACAGCCATCTCCCTCTCTCCTTTCTTTAGTTCAAGATCTTGTCATGACTCTTTCCAACCATCTCTAATACGGTGTTCACAACCTTTTCAGGTGTCGGCAAATAGATATCTTCAAGCGGTGGTGAAAACGGAACCGGTGTATGAGGAGCCGTCACTTTTTTGATTGGAGCGTCAAGTAAATCGAATCCTTTATCCGCAACCAGAGAAGAAATATCTGCGGCAATTCCGCACCTTGGATTTGCTTCATCTACAATGACAAGCCGATTTGTTTTTTCTACTGAAGTTAGAATGGCCTCTTCATCAAGCGGTGACAAGCTTCTTGGATCAATCACCTCTGCTTCAATTCCTTGGGCAGCTAATTGCTCGGCCGCTTCGAGTGCTGTATGAACTTGTTTGCCTACTGCAAAAATGGTCACATCTGAGCCTTCTCTTTTCACATCTGCTTTGCCAAGCGGCAGCGTGTAGTATCGCTCTGGAACATCTCCTGTGATATTGTAAAGCGTTTTGTCTTCAAAAAAGATGACAGGGTCCTGATCCTCGATGGCTGCCAGCAGCAATCCTTTGGCATCGTATGGTGAAGAAGGCACCACTACTTTCAATCCAGGGATGCTTGTAAATAGCGCATACAAGCTTTGCGAATGCTGAGCAGCTGCTCTAAAACCCGCCCCATGTGTCGTTCTGATCGTGATCGGTACCTCTGCTTTTCCGCCAAACATATATCGGAATTTTGCTCCTTGATTCAGCACTTGATCCAGACAGGTGCCGATAAAATCATTAAACATGAGTTCTGCAATTGGTCTTAGCCCTGTGGAAGCTGCTGCCATGGCCGCACCTACATAGCCAGCTTCACTAATCGGTGTGTCAAGAACTCGCTCACGCCCAAACTCCTGAACGATTCCTTTCGTTACACCAAGCACACCACCCCATGCTTCATCATCCTGTAAGTGATCGACATGAGCGCCTCCAGCAACATCTTCCCCCATTAAAATGACATCCTCGTCTCTTCTCATGGCAAGTTTAATCGCTTCATTTAATGCACTAGACATGCTGATTTCTCTTGTCATTTTCCTCTCCCCCTTTGATTTATTGATACGAAACATACACGTCGGTCAATAATTCGGTCTGATCTGGATATTCACTTTCTTCACTGAATGTAACGGCTTCATCTATCGCTTCTGCTACAGCCGCTTCAATATTTGATAGCTCCCCATTCGTCAGCAGCTGCTGCTTGATCAATTCATTTTTAAAAAGAGCGATCGCATCTCTCTCTTCTTGGTGTTCTGCTTTTTCTTGATTGGTTTTGTAACGCTGGGCGTCTCCTTCGAAATGGCCATAATTTCGATATGTCATGCATTCAATTAATGTCGGACCTTCTCCATTTTTTGCTCGTTCAATTGCTTGCTCTGCGGCTTGATAAACGGCCATCACATCTTTTCCATCTACTTGAATCCCAGGAATGTCATAACCGGCCGCTCGATCTACGATTGATTTGCAGCTTGAAGCATAAGAAAATGGTGTCGCTTCCCCGTACCCATTGTTTTCTGCGATGAAAATGACAGGCAGTTTCCAGATGGCCGCGAGATTGATTCCTTCGTGGAAAGTCCCTTGATTGTTTGCACCATCCCCAAAAAAGCAAACGCTTACATTTTCTGTCTTTTTATATTTAGCTGTGAGGGCTGCCCCGCACGCAAGAGGAAAGCCCCCTCCAACAATTCCGTTAGCACCGAGCATTCCTTTATCAAAATCTGCAATGTGCATGGAGCCGCCTTTGCCTTTACAGAGACCTGTTGCTTTCCCATAGATTTCTGCCATCATTCCTTTTAGATCACAGCCCTTCGCTATACAGTGGCCGTGGCCCCGGTGTGTACTTGTAATACTGTCTTTTTCATTCAGATGAGCACAGACTCCTACGGCAACAGCTTCTTCGCCAGCATAAAGATGGACAAACCCCGGCAAAATTCCTTTTGTAAAAAGGGTGTGCACCCGGTCTTCAAATTGGCGGATTTCCTGCATTTTTTGATACATCCATACGGCTTTTTCTTTAGTCAATGCCATTTCCATTTGATAAAACCTCCTATCTTTTTTGCTTGCACTTCTATAGAAGCAAAAATCGTGCCAACATGACGACGCATGAACACTTAGGTTTTGAACGAATCATACCGATGAAAAAAGAGACAAAATGAGACATGCGTCTCTTTTTGTCTCAATATGTCCACACATCTATAGAAACAAAAAAAGCATCCCCATAGAGGAATGCTTGTCACAATGAATCGGTTGTGCGCAGCCACTTTAATTTCCCTTTGCAGACGCCGCATACATAACGAGAGGTATCAAACCGTCTTTTCCTTATAAAAGACCGGCCGCATCCTGTGCAAATATATTCATGGCGTTTCTCCGCACGGCGCTTATTTTGTACGGTCTTTAGCGGTGTACAAAAACGCGGGGCTCCTACTTTTTTTAATAAGGCTTTAAAATCACGGTCGCGATGCTGATAGCCTTTTCCCTCAAGGTGCAGATGATAATGACACAGCTCATGCTTGATGATCCCGATTAATTCTTCTCGTCCATGCTCCTCTAGGTATCGGCGGTTCAGTTCGATGTTGTGTGTACCAAGTAAATATCGTCCGCCTGTCGTTTTTAGACGGTCATTAAAAACAGCCTGATGGCGGAATGCCTTGCCAAAGAACTGCTGGGAAATGTGCTCTGTTAACTGCTGTAACTCTCTCTCGTTCAATCAAGATCGTTCCTTTCTATAAAAACCTCGAACGGGACAATTTCCCCTATGCATACATTGAAGGTACATCCACTGTTTCGATCAAAGGAGGAATGGGCGATGCCCAACTGGCTGAAAAATCAGATGCAGAAGGCATTTTATGAGAAAAATCATTATCAAATCAAATTGCTGAATCAATGCTGGTACTTCTATAGAAAAAAACATTCAGTCACATCAAGGCACACCCCATCCTAAGGTGCGCCTCGTTTTTTTGTTACTCTGGTTTCAGCATGGAGAGGGCAACGCGGCCTTTCGCCTGGTCAACGGAGTCCACCCATACGGTCACAATGTCACCAACTGATACAACGTCAAGCGGATGCTTCACAAAACGATTGCTTAGCTTGGAAATATGCACAAGCCCATCCTGCTTTACACCAATATCAACGAATGCACCGAAGTCCACAACGTTTCTCACCGTTCCTTGCAGCTCCATTCCTTGCTTCAAGTCTTCCAATTTCAACACATCTGTTTTGAGCAGCGGTTTTGGCACTTCATCCCGCGGATCACGCTCAGGTCTTGTCAGCTGATCAATGATATCTTGAAGTGTAATTGTCCCAATGTCCAGCTGCTGGGCTGCTTCGTCCAGTTTCACTTCAGCAATTTTCTCTTTTAACTGCTCTGTGCCAAGATCGTCTGGCGTCATGTTGATCATGCGTAAAAACTGTTTTGTTTCTTTATAGCTCTCAGGGTGAATACCTGTACGATCAAGCGGGTCTTGTCCGTCTGTAATGCGAAGGAAACCGATACACTGCTCATATGTCTTAGCACCGAGCCTTGGGATATCTTTCAATTCTTTTCTGCTTGTGAATCTCCCAATCTCTTCGCGGCGCTTGATGATATTCCCTGCGACGGCTTTTGAAAGGCCTGATACATATTGCAGCAGCGCCTGTGAGGCGGTATTGACGTTTACACCAACTTGGTTGACGACTGTTTCTACCACAAAGGTTAACGAGCTGTTTAATTGCTTCTGGCTGACATCATGCTGGTATTGGCCCACACCGACAGACTTCGGATCAATTTTCACGAGCTCTGCTAAAGGATCTTGTAATCTTCTAGCGATTGAGATGGCGCTTCGCTCTTCGACTTGCAGATCTGGAAACTCTTCTCGTGCCAGCGCTGATGCGGAGTAAACACTTGCTCCAGCTTCATTCACAATCAAATAAGAAACCGGCTGATCCAGCTCTTGAATCAAGTCTGCAATGAATTGTTCTGTCTCTCTTGAGGCTGTTCCGTTTCCAATCGCAATCACTTCAATGTTTGATGATTGAATGATCTCTTTGACTTTTTGTTTCGCTTCCGCTTTTTTCTGCACGGGCGGATGCGGGTAAATGACGCCAATATGATGGACTTTGCCTGTATCATCCACGACAGCTAATTTACAGCCTGTCCGAAATGCGGGGTCGACTCCAAGTACACGCTTCCCTTTCATCGGCGGCTGAAGCAGCAGTTTTCTTAAGTTTTCAGCAAAAATATGAATCGCTTGTTCCTCTGCTTTTTCTGTCAGCTCTTTTCGTATTTCTCGCTCGATGGAAGGCTGAATGAGGCGTTTATACGCATCATCGATTGCCGCTTCAATAAACGGTCTCGCCGTCGTCTGTTTGCCTTTTAGAACTTGTTTGTCGAGATAGAAGCGAATATTTTCAGCAGGTGGTTCGATGGCTGCCTTTAAAATGCCCTCTTTCTCCCCGCGATTGACCGCTAGTACACGGTGCGGGACAATCTTTTTGATTGGCTCTTGATAATCGTAATACATTTCATAGACGTTTTTCTCATCGCTTTCGACGTCTTTTCTTGATGTGACCAGACTGCCCTTTTGGTACGTTTCACTGCGAATCCATTTTCGCATATCAGGATCATCTGCCAGCTGTTCGGCAATGATGTGCTGCGCACCTTCAAGTGCCTCTTCTACATTTGTCACTTCTTTTTCTTCGTTAATAAAAGCAGCTGCTTTCTTCTCGATCTGATCGCTTGGCAGCGTGAGTAAATATTCCGCCAGCGGCTCCAGCCCTTTTGCTTTGGCTACATTCGCCTTTGTTTTGCGCTTTTGTTTGAATGGCCTGTATAAATCTTCGACCTCTTGCAGTTTATGAGCTTGTTCAATTTTCTGTTTTAATTCATCAGTCAGTTTGTCTTGTTCAGCAATTAAGCGAATGACTTCTTCTTTTCGGTTCGTGACATTTTGGATATATGTATAGCGCTCTGAAATGGTTTGAATTTGCACCTCATCCAGTGAGCCTGTCTGCTCTTTCCGATAACGGGCAATAAACGGGACGGTGTTGCCATCCTCTAAAAGCTTGATCACACTTTCAATTTGTTTTGTTGAAAGCTTTAATTCTGTCGCAATTTGTTTCAATAAAAAGTCAGATGTCTTCATACTTTGCATCCTCTCACTGTGTCTTCTCTTTTAGTGTATCAAAAAAACCGGCAAAACAGAAAAAAGGTCAGCTATTTTACGTGAGCTGACCAAGTACATAGGTGAGATCGTCCTTTTTGTCTTGTGTGTATGTTTCAAGCTGTTTGGCGATGTCTTCAACTGAATGTCCATGCTTTAAACACATGCGCATGTTTGGCACATTCAGTCCGTCTGAATACATAATGAATATCGATCCTTTTTCGTAGGAATAGGTGTATGTTTTATATTTTCTAGGTTTCCCTGATAAGTATCCTGATGTCGGAAGTGGATAAATATAGTCGCCAGAAGGTGCATTCAAGATAAACCGAATATTACCAACCGAACAATAGGTAAATTGCTGCTGGGAAAAATTCACCTTTAATATGGCCACAGTGGCCCCGCGTTTATTTTTCATAGCCTGATTGCATCTGTCGATGAGGGCCGCCACATCCTCATGTCCATATTCTTCGACAATTTCGCTGACTAAAGAAGATGATTCATTGGCGTACTGGCCGCTGCCTAATCCGTCTGCTACAGCACAAATTAGTTCTTCATCATCTGCTTTAATAAAAAAACTGTCCCCGCAGCATGCTTTTCCTTCTTTATTCGATTGATAAATAATGGCGTTTACATGCTCATGCTGTTCAATCTGCTTCATTACCCTAGCTCCATAGACGCATCTTCTGATAATGCATCTCGCAGTTTTTTCACTGCCTTTCGCTGCAGTCTCGATACATGCATTTGAGATATGCCAAGTAAATCGCCTGTCTCTTTCTGACTCTTATTTTGCAAGTAAGTCAGATTGATAATCTCTTTTTCTCTATCCGACAGCACATGAAGCACACTCTCAAGCATCATTTTTTGATTCACACGTTCGTAGCCCTCTTCCTGTGAGCCGACAACGTCTAAAATCGTCACAGTACTTCCTTCAGAATCAGCCTCTACGCCTTGGTCAACAGACAGTGCTTGATAGCTTTTGCCCATCTCCATGGTTTCAAGTACTTCTTCTTCTGTTACATCTAAGTATTCTGCAATTTCTTGGACTTTAGGTGATTTCTGTGTCTCTGTTGTCAAATGATCAACTGCCATTTTGATTCTTGGTCCAAGCTCTTTAATCCGCCTTGGTACATGGACACTCCATGTCTTATCTCGTAAAAAGCGTTTGATTTCCCCGATGATGGTTGGAATAGCAAAGGCTTCAAATGATTTACCGACGAGCGGGTCGTATCGTTTAATAGCGCCAAGTAAACCTATCATTCCAACTTGTCTAAGGTCCTCATGAAAGCTTTTTCCTTTAGAATATTTTTTCGCCAGCATATCAACCAAGTTTGTATAACATTCGACCAGCGTGAGCTGCGCCTGCTCGTCTTGATTGGTTTGATAGCTTTGGATGAGGCGGTCTACTTCATCTTTAGTTAGTTTCATAGTTTTGGATGGTTGTGTCATGGTCAACTCGCTCCCTGTTTAAAAACTTTGTCATCGCCACGGTAACTCCGGAGTTTGCTTGCACCTCGACTTCATCCATCAATGTTTGCATTAAGTATAAACCAAGACCTCCTTCTGCCAATTGATCCACCGTATGAGCAGATGTGTACGGTCCGAGGTCTTCCTGTTTTTGCTTAAAGTCAAAGCTACCGCCTTTGTCAGCGACAATGATTTCTAGACGATCCTCGTAAACAAGAAAGCGAACAGCCACCTCTCCATCTTCGCCGTCTTCACCTTTGTAGGCATGCTGAACTGCATTTGTACAGGCCTCACTGACGGCAATTTTTAAGTCCTCAATCTCTTCATAGGCATAGCCCATCCGGCTCGCTACGCCTGACAGAGTCAAGCGAATGATACCTACATATTCTGGTTTTGCCGGTATTTTCATCTCGATTAGATCTACTGATTCGTTCATTGTACCCCACCCTCTGACTTTGCAGAAATGTCAATGATGTCCTTTAATCCAGTGATTTCAAACAACCTTACAAGCCGTTCTGACAAGTTCTCAAGCTTTAATGTGCCACCTGCTTTTTGAGCCGCTTTAAACAGCCCAACGAATACACCTAAACCTGTACTATCCATATACGTAACATCCTTTAGACAGATTTCAAGATGCTCTCCCGCCTCAGCTTTAGGCATGAGCGTTTCTCTTAGCTCAGGAGCGGAATACACATCAATTTCTCCGCTGACACTGATTTTCGTTTTTTGATCTATTTGATGCTCTTTTACAGACATATTCATTATGCATTCACCTCGAAATTCTTGTTTCCTAAAGTTTTATATACCCGCATGTTCACTTTCTAAACCTTTCTTTTGAGAACAAGTAAAGTAAAGTCATCGTGCAGCTGAAAATCCTGCAGTTTGAGTAAGCTGGCGTAGATGGCATCCACCATTTCTTGAGCTGAATAGGATAGGTGCTCAGATATGAGTGTTTTGATGTCCTCTCGCTCTAAGAAACCATCCTCTGACTTGGATTCTGTGACCCCATCAGAGAATAAGATCACCATGTCTCCTGCGTCCAAATGCTTCTCGTACTGTCTGTAGTCAAAGTCTGGTGCGATCCCAAGGACAAGCCCTTTTGCATCTAAATCGTAAAATGTGTTCTCTTTTTTGCAATAGAAAAAGCCCGGCTCATGACCAGCCGATGCGTATTTAAACTCATGCGTTTCTTTATTATAGCTGCCATAGAACATCGTGATAAACATACTTGGGTCTACGTTTTGCTCGACTACACGATTCAGGGTTTTCAGCACCTTTGTTGGGCCGCTCCCTGACTCTGGCAAGGAATCCATCGCATATTTAATCATCGACATACAGAGCGCAGCCGGAATTCCCTTTCCAATGACATCTGCGATCGCGATATTGATTGTATCGTGATCCGTTACAAAATGGTAATAATCTCCACTCATTTGTTTTGCCGGTACACTAATTGCACCAATATCAAAGGTATCTCCTTCTGGAATTTTCGTTTCCAGAAGGGTTTGCTGAACATTTGCAGCAATTTCGATTTCAGATTTTATTTCTTGCTGGATGCCTCTGAGTGTTAAATGTTCTTGGTAGGCAAGTCCGTACCCAATCATGACTTCAATTAAGAAGTCTAGTGAATGAAAAACATCTTCCGGCAAATCAGGGTAAAGCTCCTGAATCACTTTTCGGTGAACACTCACTATTTCTTCAGGAGGTATTTGATGCTCAATGGTTTTACGGCTAAATTTTTGAGCTTGATAAAGCGATGTTTCAGTTAAATCACTGATATAACGACTGAGCAGCTGATGGTACCGCTGCTCCATTACCTCCTTAAAATCCATGGTTTCCCTCCTAGCGAAGCCACTTAACAGCTTGTATCTCCGTTCCTTGTTCTGGTGCAGAATCTAATTTAAATTCATCCATCAGTCGTCTGACGCCCGGAAGACCTGCTCCGAGTCCGCCTGATGTTGAAAATCCGTCTTCCATTACTTTACGTATATCCATGATACCTGGCCCCTCATCGGCTGCGATGACTTTGAGTCCACGCTTTCCGCGCTCCATCACTTCATCTATACAAATCTGACCTTTACCAGCGTATAAATAAATGTTTCGAGCTAATTCTGAAATGGCCGTCGTAATTCTTGCTTGGTCAACTGTTCCAAATCCAAGTTCTTTTGCAACATTGCGCCCCAATTGTCTTGCTGCGACTATGTCCCATTCCGTCAATATTCTTACACAGGATTGGTCTTTCATATCTATTCCCCCAATTCCCGCTTCAGTGTCTCAAGCCCTTGTTCAAGATCTAGTGCTGTCTGAATTTCTTCAAGCGATATTCCAAGTTCAATCAGCGTCACAGCGACTGCCGGCTGTATTCCTGTTAATACAACTTTTGCCCCCATGAGCTTGGACATCGTGATCACATCACCTAATACCTTTGCAATAAAGGAATCAATCATGTCAACGGATGTGAGGTCAATGACAACACCGTTTGCTCCTGTTTCATGAATTTTATTCAGCAAGTCTTCTTGAAAGTGGAGAGCTGTTTGGTCATCAAGCTCCCACTGTATCGAAATCAGAAGACAGTTATATAGTTTTAAGATTGGAATCTTCGGGTGATTTCTCACTGGGTTATCCCTCCAATGAAACAATTTTTCGATTTGTCATTTCCAAAGCAGTTTGAATTCCTTTTTGAAGGGTATTCTTTGTTGTAACTTGAGATAAATCAATTCCAAGGTTCACAATGGTTTGGGCTATTTCTGGACGAATACCGACAAGCAAGCACTTCGCACCTACTAATCTCACAGCCTCTGATGCTTGAATGATATGATGCGCCACCATTGTGTCAACGACAGGTACACCCGTAATATCAATTAAGACGACTTGTGAGCGATGTTTGACGACACCGTTGAGCAGATTCTCCATAATTTTTTTGGCACGTTCTGTGTCAATTGTTCCAACAAGCGGCATGACGGTAATGTGCTCAAATACTGGGATCAGCGGGGCAGAAAGTTCCTGCAGCGCGATTTTTTGAAGGTTGACTGTTTTCTCCCATGAGATGGAATACTGGTTTAAGATCTCGTTATGAATAGGCGTGATGAAGCGATCAATTTGCCAGATGAGGTCATGACTTTCTTCTGTTGTATCTTTGTCATTGTTCATTTTTTGATATAAATGTGAACGGATTTCTGTTAGACCATTTGCCAGTAACTTAAGTGATATACCCATTTGAACAATTTTTAAAGCAAAAGTTTGCACTTTTTCTTCAAAATCTTCAGCATACCCTTCTGAAAGAGATGTAATGATTAAATGAACATATTCCGAACAGATGGTTTCATACATATTGTCGTTCAGCATCATGTCCGTTTCCTTTTCTCCGAGTCGTCTAAAAATGTCCGTCCACTCTTTTTGTAATTCCTCTCGATGCTCTCTTGCAAAAGCTAACACGATATGATTCGACATGTTTTACCCCCTACGTACATAAACAGCACTTCTTTTAGTCTTTCTTCATTATAACGTTAATAAAAATTGAACACAAAAAAAAGTTGCTCCCAAGAGAGCAACCAAATCTCACCATATTAAAAATCAATAAGAGCCAAACTAACTTGTAAGGCTTCATCAACCTTCTCCATCATCTCGTCATCAAGATGTGTGATTTTATCTGTCAATCTTTGTTTATCGATTGTACGAATCTGCTCCAAGAGAATGACAGAATCTCGCTCAAAGCCGTAGCGCTTTGCATCAATTTCGACGTGAGTCGGTAATTTCGCTTTTTGTATTTGGGCTGTTATGGCTGCAACGATAGCAGTCGGGCTGAAGCGATTTCCAATGTCATTTTGAATCACCAATACTGGGCGAACCCCGCCCTGCTCGGAGCCAACAACAGGAGATAAATCAGCAAAGTAAACATCACCGCGTTTAACAATCAAATGTTTAACCCCCGCTGACTAATCGCTCAACTGTATTCTCAGCCTCAAATTCTGCGTATTGTGCCTCTGAAGAGATATTCAGATTAATTTTCGCCATCTCCATGTAGCCGCGTCTCATCGATTCACGATTTTGTCGAATATTACGTTCACGAATATACGTTTTTGTCGCTCGGTAGATCAATTCATTTCTTGTTACCTTATCCTGCTCTGCTACTCGTTCGATTTCAGACATCAAAGCCTCCGGTAGTCGAATCTTCATTTCGTTTGTTGCGCTGGATTCAGACAAAAAACATACACCTCCACAAAACTTACGGATACCGTTTCGATCCATTCCAAGACTAATCATACCATTATTCAATGCGCAAGCAAAGCTGTTTTTTCATGATTTCTTATTAGAACATGAAGCGGCTGTTCACCCGTAAATCAAAGATGATAATGGAGTTCCTCTTTCACATTATACGCTTTTTTCCGAAAATCATACGGTATTTCCAAAATCTCTAAAAAAGGGAGAATGTTTACCCCTTCTTTGTAGAATAAAAAGGAACGATGTCAGTTTGACGATCGTTCCTGTGAAAGCTGCTAGAAAAAGCTTGACCCGCCTTGAAGCAGCGGATTCCGCACATGCACCCTTTTGCCGTCCTCTATATATACTCTTGGGACGCGGTGGCCAATGGAGCAAGTGACTTCATAGTTAATGGTTTCAAGCCTTTTTGCAATTTCATCGACTGATACCATTTCTTCACCTTGTCCACCAATCAAAACGACTGGCTCCCCTGCTGGAAAGTTCTCTTTCAGTTCAACCATGAATTGATCCATACATACCCTTCCGGCAATCTTCCGGCGCTTTCCGCCAACAAGTACTTCCGTTCCTGCCAGCTTCCTGATCCACCCGTCTGCATAGCCGACTGGTACCGTACCAATCCATGTATCTTGATTGGCGGTATACGTCGCCCCATAGCTGACACTCTCACCCTTTTGAATGAGCTTCACATGGGCGAGCTTTGTATGAAGAGACATGGCTTCTTCCAGCTTGAAAGGAAGTTCATCTTTGATTTCCTCTGATGGTGACAGCCCGTACATACTGATGCCGAAGCGAACCATATTAAATAACACTTCTTTAAACCTTAAACCCGCTGCACTATTGGCACAATGAACGAGCAGCTTTTCCGTATGAAGCGGCTGAAGCAGGGTTTGAAAGGTGTCGACCTGCCGATCAAAATAGTTCTCATCCTTTTCATCTGCGGTCGCAAAGTGAGTAAATACACCTTCCAGCTGTAAATAAGCATGCTCGCTGACAAGCTTCTTTACTTCGCTGACTTGCTCCAACGTTTTCACACCTAAACGGTTCATTCCGCTGTCTATTTTCAAATGAAAACGAATGGGTTGTCCCATCTGCCCTTTCACCATAGCGTCGACTTCCCTCAGCCATTCTATGGAGTAAGCGGTCATGATCACATTGTATCGAACAGCGGTTTTGACATACTCCGGCGGTACTGCGCCGAGTACAAGAATTGGTGCTTTAATGCCTTGATTTCTTAAAGAAATGGCCTCATCTAAAAAGGCGACAGCTAACAAGTCTGCTCCTGCTTTGAGTGCAGCTCTTGCCACTTCTATATCTCCATGTCCATATGCATTGGCTTTCACAACAGCCATCAATTGAACATTTTGACCAATATGATCTTTCATATGTGAAACATTGTGCTTGATTGCGGTTAAATTAATTTCTGCCCATGTGTCTCTATAAAAGGCATTTGTGTCCATCAGTCACACTTCCCTATTGAATGATTCAATCCCTTCATATGATACTAAAAATCAAGAATAATGTGAAACAAATCAAAGAAAATCAGCCCTTGCACAGGGCTGATGCTTCATTTATCAAGGCTTTCCGCCTGAGAATCTCATTTATTTAGCTGACTGGCCTTCTACACTCTTTGCGACCATCAAAAGCTCTTCTTTCGATAGATCACTTGAGGAAATTAAGTAGTCAACTCCGTCAGATGTCCATGAGAGGGATTGATCTGTCAGAACCCCTACTGTCATACCAAGATCGACCGGCTCGCCGTTCATCGTGACAGGCGTAGATGCTTCAGCTACTCGCGCTTTTTCCTGAATGAGTGTGAAGGATTTCTTGCCGCCGTACGTAATTACATAACGCTTCCCAGCATCTGTCGTCATTTCTTTCTCTTCCATCTTCTTCACGCCTTCTGGCATATCAACTGGTGTTTTCACCGCAAAGCTGTCAGATGGGTCTGCACTTGTGGCAACATCCATTTGAGAGAGTGTCATGTTTTTCTTCTCATCAAATGCATCTTTGTCAAAGGATTTATTGAATTCAAAGTGAGAGAATTCCACTTTCACCATTGGCTTTTTGTCGCTATCCAGCACTTTCACACTGGCAGGCGCCATTGTTTTCTTATGAAAGGTAATCTCTTGGGTAGGCAGCATTTGGTTGTGCTGATAATTGGTCTTCGTTTCAAACACATACTTTGACTCTTTCGCTTTGAACTGAGCTGCGCTGTCATTTTTAATATCCTTCACAAGTGATTCGAATAAATAGACCTGACTGCTATTATTCGGCCAATCACTATGGAAACGGAAGCTCTTGTTCAATGAAGGTGTCAGCACAAACACACCATTGCCATTTCTTAAAATGACTTGACTCTGATCCTTTTTCGGATTTTCTAAATAGACACGGTAAAGCTCCGGCTTTTTGTACCAAATTTCTACCTGGTACTCCTGCGGGTCATTTCCTGTCTCAATGGTCATTTTTGCTTTGGCTTTGTATGATGTCATTTCCTCTGCCTTTTTGTTTAAATCTCCAACGATATCTTGCTGAGATTTTTGACCGCATGCGGAGAGAATCAGTACAAAAAGGATTCCCGTTACAAGCAAAACAAAGCTTTTTCTCACCCTTTTCAACCCCTTCGTTAATTGTGTTAAAAGGAAGAAACCGCTTGTTTGACTTTAACAGTACGCCTCAAGAGTTAACTGCGTACCGCGAACCATCAAAGCCTGTTAGCAACTCGCCCTTCCTTATCGCACTACCCAATATATGAAGGGGGGACAAACAATATGCAGACTAGCTTGACAACCTTTCAATTAAAACTTGTGCAGCAGCATATTCCTTTGTATGGGTAATGGACACATGAACCTGATCTCCCTCCGCTTTCTTGCTTTTGATGAAGGGTTTTCCCTTATCGTCTTTTTGAATGTCTATGTCATGAAAGCTTAAATGCTGACCGATTCCTGTTCCGTATGCTTTAGCGAAAGCTTCCTTTGCCGCAAAGCGCCCTGCCAAAAATTCCAGCTGTCTTTTTTCACTCAGTGTACGAAAGACGTCCTGTTCACTTAAAGTCAAAATGCGTTCCGGTAAACGAGGCTGTCTGCTGAGCACTCGCGAAAGACGGTCGATCTCTACAATATCAAAGCCTATTCCTTTAATCATGAGGTACCTCCTATGATACTCGTACTAATTTAAGTGTTCGCTTCATAAACGTGTTACTATAAACTTACCATTATCTAGTCAAAAGGGGTTTGTTATGTTTATTCGAACGGAGAGCTTTCAACAATTTATTAGATCGTATCCAATCGTAACAGCGATCCTTGCTTTACAAATTGGCCTGTGGCTTATATTTGCGGTTCCTATCCCTATTATACAGCTTGGACAGGATCATCTCGTCGGTTTCAATTATGGTGTAGCGGCTGGGGAATGGTGGCGGCTCGTTACACCTATTTTTCTTCACGGAAGTCTCACGCATATTTTATTTAATTCCATGTCCCTTTTCTTATTCGCCCCAGCGCTTGAACATTTGCTTGGGAAGGTTCGATTTCTGATCATTTATCTTGGTGCAGGATTCATTGGCAATCTCGGAACCTATTGGGTGGAGCCTTTAGAGTATGTACACGTTGGCGCTTCTGGTGCGATCTTCGGTTTGTTTGGGGTTTATCTATACCTTGTCCTGTTTAAACCGCACATGATGGACCGCGGGAATTCACAAGTGATTTTAACGATTCTTGCTGTTTCTGTCATTATGACGTTCGTCAATTCGAACATCAATATCATGGCTCACTTATTTGGATTGATCGGCGGTATGCTTCTAGCACCGATTACGCTGCTTTTCCATTCGAAAAAAAGACGCTATTAATCTCATAAAAAATGTCGATCACTCCTCAAGCAGGAGCTGATCGACATTTTTCGTTTAGGACGATTGATTTTTTTCATATGAATACCAATCAAATACACGTGCCGCATCTTCTTCCTCAAGGTGATGCACACCAAAGGAATCAAGCAGCGCAGAGGATTTCACAAAGGTGTGAATACTTGCGACCCGGCCTTTCTTTTGGAAAAAAGATTGCGTCATCGTATAGTTTTGCATTCGTTTTCTAAGGACAATGCCAGTGGTCTTGCCAATGCCTCTTGATGTCATTTGAATCAATGAATCTTTGATTGTATATCCTGATTGTTTATAAGCTAAATAGCCGAAGAATAGAGCAAGCGGTAACGGAATGAGTCCCAAATACCCCCATGGTGGAAAGCGTACCGACAGGATGACACCTGCAAGTAACGGCACAAAGCCATATGAGATCAGGTAGCGTTTGAGTGAACGCTTTGGCACTTTTTTCAGCTCTGTTTCTGGTGCTACATGATAATGATCGGTGAATTGTGACAGCAATTCATTTATTTTTTTCTTCCGAATGAGCGGAAATAAGACGGAAGAGGTTTCTTTCTCTGTAATTGAACCTCCTGCACTAACAAGCATCACGGTCGCAAAACCAAAAGGCTCACGGATCATATTCTCTTTGATTTTCACTGCTTGAATTCTCGCAAGTGGAATGGTCATTTGATGTCTCTCGATGAGCCCTCTTGTAATGATGATGTCATTCCCTTTTCGTTTTGCAGCAAAATTTGCATACTGAAGTGCTGTTACCCCAACACTCAAGATCCAAGCGATCAATACGGCAAGAAATATCAAAATCGCATAGATTTCAATGCTCGCATGGCTTAAAAAAGAGAACTGCTTGAAAAACCCGTCCAAAGGGAGAATTTCATCTATTTGCGTGTAGATGGCGAGACACCCTGAGATAATGACACCGATACCGCTTGAAGTGGTGGCAGCCAAAAGCAATTCTGGCACACCCATATGATAGGAGACATTGATTTCTTCCTGCATAGGTTTTTGCGCAGTCAAATGGCCATTCAGATCACCTGCTTCATCCGTCATTTCTTCTTCCTGCAAGCTTTTCTTCCGGTTGAAAATCGACTGCTTTAATTGTTCTGCTTCTGCTTTTGTAATCGCGGTCAGGCTCACTTCTGGACCATCCGTTCCGCCTGCCGTTTCGATTTGAACCCGCACTAAACCGAAAATCCGCTGAAAAATGCCTTCACTTGTATTAACCGTTTGAATTCGTTCTAACGAGATATATTTTTTCTTTTTCGTAATCACACCCGATTCCACACGAAATTCATCGTCTTCCATCCGGTAAGTGAATCGTCTCCATTCTAAAATGGTAAAAACGGCTTTCCACAAAAGAAGCACACCAAGAATGATAAATGCATAAAAGCGAATGCTCGAATTCGAGTTCACAAAAATCAACACGAAAAAAGGGATAATGAAGTTTTTGATCATGGATACAGCATCTGATATAAATTCAATGAACATCGAAATGGGATGTACACGTTTTGGTTCAGACATCATCTTCCGTCACCCTTGCTAAACGAGATATGTAATCACGAAGCTCATCTGCCTCTTCTAATTCTAGCGCCGGTATATCATGAACTGTGGCAGCAGTCGAAATTTGAACAGATGCCAAACGGTAGCGCCTTAAAAGCGGCCCTTGAGATGTATCAACATGCTGAACACGAACCATTGGCACAATGACACGTGTGACGCGAATGAGTCCATGCTGTATTTCAATTTCATTTTCGAATACTTCGTAGCGCCAGATGTGGTGGCGGATTTTTGGAATGAGCCAAATGCCAAAAATGACCTGTAAGACCCATAAACCAGAAAGAATCGCTCCAATCCAATATGGCCATTGAAAATAGTAGCTGGCAACAAATACCCCAATGATGATGAGTAAGAAAATCAATGAGATAATTCCATTTTGAAGACGCCATACCTTTAAACCATTTAAACTAATTTGACGTTGCGGCTGTTTTCTCACATTCTTCCCCCATTCTCTTACTTTTCTATCAATATATTACGTAACAAAGCCTAAAAAGTTTCAATTTTAAAAAAAGCGAACCCTGCAAAGGATTCGCTCTTGTATGTTAGTTGTTATAAGATTTCTTTTGACGACGATCGTTAGAAGAACGATTGCGGTCATTTGAAGAACGCTTTTTATCACCATAAGATGAACGGCTGTTCTTGCCTTTTCCACGGTAGCCTCCGCCACCGCCGCCGTCTCTGCGTTTAGAAGAGCTGCGGTTGTTACGATGACGTTTAGAAATCATCGGTGCTTCATCTGTTAAACGAACAGGCGTTGCATCCGGCTCTTTTGTCATCATTTTGATCGCAGCTGCAACCACTGTTACAGAATCATGATCTTCCAACAATTCGGCAGCAGCTGTCATGTAGAAGTTCAAGTTGTTTTCACTGATGATTGTGCGTAGACGGTCAACTGTTACTTGCTGTTGTCCTTCAATCGCCTCATCTAGTGTAGGTTCTTTCATACGATCCATTTTACGTTTAGTCGTTTGCTCAATCGCACGAAGCATATCTTTTTCACGTGGTGTGATGAATGTCATCGCCATACCTGTACGTCCAGCACGTCCTGTACGTCCAATACGGTGCACGTAGCTTTCTGGATCTTGCGGTACGTCAAAGTTATACACGTGTGTTACGCCTGAGATATCAAGTCCACGTGCTGCAACGTCTGTTGCGACAAGCACATCGATTGAACCCTCTTTGAATTTACGAAGCGCAACCATACGTTTTGCTTGAGTCAGGTCACCATGAATTCCTTCAGCTGTATAACCTCTAAGGTTAAGTGCTTCAGTCAATTCGTCAACACGGCGTTTCGTACGGCCGAAGACAATTGAAAGCTCAGGTGATTGAATGTCAAGAAGACGAGTCAATGTATCAAACTTTTTACGTTCGTGAATATCCAAATAGAACTGTTGGATGTTAGATACAGTCATTTCTTTCGCTTTTACTTTTACGTGTTCTGGGTTTGTCATGAAACGCTCTGCAATGCGCTTAATTGGTGCAGGCATTGTCGCAGAGAATAAAAGTGTTTGGTGTTCACTTGGTACATTTGAAAGGATCGCTTCAATGTCTTCGATGAAACCCATGTTTAGCATTTCGTCTGCTTCATCTAGCACAACTGTTTCAACGTTTTGAAGACGCATTGTACGACGGTTAATGTGATCGAGTAAACGTCCTGGAGTCCCTACGATGATATGAGGATTTTTCTTGAGCGAACGGATTTGACGGCCGATATCTTGTCCACCGTAAATAGGAAGTACGCGTGCACGCTTGTCTTGGCCGATTTTATATAGCTCTTCAGATACTTGAATCGCTAATTCTCTTGTTGGCGCAATGATAATCGCTTGGATATTTGGAGACGCTGGGTCGATTTTTTCAACCAGAGGAATACCAAATGCTGCAGTTTTTCCTGTTCCTGTTTGTGCTTGTCCGATGACATCTTTATTTTGAAGACCGAGAGGAATCGTTTCTGCTTGAATCGGTGTTGCTTCTTCAAATCCCATGCGGTTAATAGCCTTCATGAGACTTTCGCTTAATTGAAAATCTTGAAACGTTATAGTCAATTTATTCAAACTCCTTCTAATTGCTGTTTCAGTAATCTCGTGAATGATCATTAAAAACTGCCCTTTTCTAAAAGGACAGGTCCATTATATACAAAGCCCGAATTACCCTACCTTATATCTTACCATTACACTATTTGTTTTTCAACAAGACAGAAATGGATATATCTACTGTTCTACAATGACAGATTCACCTTCACTTTGATCTCCGTCCATCCATTTCCACTTTTCAAACAGTTGAATTTTTCCGTTATCCAGCTGCTTTGGAGTGGAATTGCAAGTCCCGCTTCTCATACTGCCGTCCTTGCTTACATGGTGGTATCTAAAATGAAGTGTTCCATCCTCATTCACAGTTCCTACAAGTACGCCAGATACAATACTGCCGCCTTGATATGTGCCCGTTAATATATTCCCGTCCTGACGATATTGAAATATGGTTCCTGCTGATACTTCTCCGTTACTCGAATTAGACTGCGGGATAAAGGTTTTTCCGTCATATTGAAACAACCGAATCAACCACCTTTTCTTTCCTATTGTACCATATGCCTGTCACTCATTCGACAAAAATGATGCAAATTTTAACAAGTGGGATTCAATTTATATTAGTTTAGCCACATTTTAGCTTTTCTATATATTAAATTGCTTTTTTTAGAAAATGTTCTACTTTCTCAAACAATTGCTGAGCACATGGCTCATGACAAACATGATGTTTACAATCGGGCAAATAAAACATTTCTTTCTGGCGAGACGGGACTTTATGATAAATAAATTCTGCACTTGAAGCAGGCACAATCCCGTCGCTTTCACCTTGAACAATTAACACAGGCAGATGAAGCTTCTCAAGCGAATTCTTCGTTTGCTTTACCAGCTTCATAAATTCTATCGCAGCTGAGAGCGGCGTGCTTGTGAGCTTATGGCGATATCGATCATATAAAGGGTTTGTATCAATGATCCCTGACAGGGACTCCTTCACCATCTGCCTTGTGTCTTGCATCATTTGTTTTGGGTTCACATATTTAGCCGCAGCACTTAATAGGACGAGACGGGCAACTGGGTACTTCGCTGCTAAGTAAGAAGCAATCATTCCGCCCATAGAAAAGCCGATCAAATACACGGTGTCACAAGTTCGATAAAGGGATAGAAGTTCGAGTTCAGCTGTCGCTATCCATTCTTGATAAAGAATGCCTTTTAACTGAAGCTCATCCCCATGCCCCGGAAGCGTGACCGACTGCACTTCCCAATCTGCCGTCTGTTTTAAATATTGCGCCAGCGGTTCTACTTCATAAGGGGCACCCGTAAAACCGTGGATACATAAACAGCCAATCATTCTGTCACCTTCTCACTTTTATAGTGCAGTAATGACTTCTTCCAATTTCATACCGCGTGAGGCTTTGACAAGCACAACATCGTCAGGCCCTGCCACTTCAGCTAGTTTTTTCTTCAGGTCCTCTTTGTCCATAAAGGAGAATACGTGCTCAGCCCCGAATGATTTTTTCGCTCCTTCAGCAATGAATGCACCTAGACGGCCATACGTCATGACATGATCAATAAATTCCGGCTTGATGTAACGGCCAAGTTCATAATGATACGTTTCTTCTTCGCTGCCCATTTCGAGCATATCTCCAAGTACAAGAATACGATTTGCGAAGCCGTCCATATCTCCCACAAGATCAATGGCTGCTTTCATAGAAGTAGGACTTGCATTATACGCATCATTAATGACAGTGATTCCTTTATCTGTTTTAAACAGCTCAAGACGCATCCCCGTCAACTTCGTTTGCATCAGTCCCTGGGCTATTTGTCTTTCATTCAGCCCAAAATGCTGGCCAATAGCAATAGCAGCAAGTGCATTCTTCACATTATGTTTCCCTAATACAGGAATGAGAAAACCTTGGGCATATCCTTCGACCTGAAATTCTGTTCCTTCTGCAAGCTGGTTGATGTGCGTTACCTTGATATCACAGTCCTCTGCTTCTCCAAAGGTTTTTACACGATGAGAGAGTGAACTTGCTCTTTCGCGAAGCAAAGGCTCATCACCTAGGTAATAAAAGATACCGTCTTCTTTTAACCCTTTGACGATCTCACATTTTGCATCAGCAATGGCTTCTCTTGATCCTAAATCTTGCATATGAGATTCCCCGATATTTGTGATGACTGCCGCATCCGGCTCAGCGAGATCTGATAAAAATTCGATTTCGCCTTTTGCACTCATACCCATCTCCAAAACCGCAATATCGGTTCCTTCTGGCATTGCAAGAATGGTGAGCGGAAGACCGATATGATTATTAAAGTTACCGTCTGTTTTATGAACTTGATACGCTGTTTGCAAGACGGAATGAATCATGTCTTTCGTTGTGGTTTTCCCATTACTTCCTGTAATACCGACAACACGAGGGTTTTCTTCTTTTAAGTATGATTTCGCCAGCTGTTGAAGCGCAGCTAGTGTATCCTCTACAAGAATTACTGGAACGCCTTCTGGCGGATTGGCTTCTTTTTGATTCCAAAGAACAGCTGAGGCTCCTAGCTCCACTGCTTTTGAAGCAAATGTGTGACCGTTAAAATGTTCTCCAATAAGCGGGATAAACAGGGCGCCGTTTGATACTTTTCGTGTATCTGTTGTCACTCCGTGAATCTGTTCTTCGCCAAAAGCTTGATTAGATAGGGTTCCACCAGCCATTTGGGCGATTTGTTTCACTGTACGTTTGATCATGATTTTTCGCCTCTCTTTCTCATTTCACGTTTGAAGGAAAAGAGACACTACCTAAGGATAGTGTCTGCTTGCTGCTCACATTAAAAAGTTGTTTTAATGGTTTGTTTTTCTTGATGGCGTTCAATTGCAAGTGACACCAGCTTTTCAATTAACTCTGGATACTCTACACCAGTGTGCTTCCAAAGTAATGGGAACATACTAAATGGTGTGAATCCAGGCATTGTATTCACTTCATTGATCAACACTTCACCTTTTTCTGTAAGGAAGAAGTCTGCACGTACGAGACCAGATCCATCGAGGGCTTTAAATGCCTTAATCGCCATGTCATGAATCGTCTTATATTCATCCTCTGACACACTCGCCGGAATGATCAAATCTGTATCGCCATCTTCATATTTTGCTTTGTAATCATAAAAATCTGTTTTAGGTGCAATCTCACCAACGACAGAGCATTTCGGCTCATCATTGCCTAACACACCAATCTCGATTTCTCTTCCAACGACGCCTTCTTCTACGACCACACGACGATCATATTGGAAAGCGAGGTCAAATGCAGTCTGCAGTTCTTCTTTGCTGCGGCATTTGCTAATTCCAACACTTGATCCCATGTTGGCAGGTTTCACAAAGCATGGATAGCCCAGTACTTTTTCAACCTGTTCTAAACTGTCTCGTGTCGCTTTCTCGTAGTCTTTTTTATTGAAAGAAAGGTGCTTTGCTTGTGCAAGTCCTGCTTGTGCAAAAACATCTTTCATCATGACTTTATCCATACCCGCGGCAGACGCGAGAACGCCGTTGCCGACATACGGGATATTTAACAGTTCAAGTAATCCTTGCATTGTGCCATCTTCTCCATTTGGTCCGTGCAGCAACGGGAAGACAACATCAATTTTCTCATCAGCCGATGCAGGCTGTGGAAACATGCTTTCATTTAAAGAAGTTGGTAAAAACGTCTTTGCGTTCTGTTCAAATTGAAGCATTTTGACGTTTGATACTGGTTCAGTGAGTTTTTCTCCTCTTAACCATTCACCCTCTTCTGTAATATAAATTGGATGTATATCGAACTTCTCAGTGTTAAGTGCTTTTGTAACTGCAAGGGCTGTTTGCAGTGATACATTATGTTCGGCTGACTTTCCGCCGTAAATCAATCCTAAACTTATTTTCAATGGATACTCCCCCCACTAAAATTCATCTTTACTATCTTATCACTTTCAAGCAAAAATGCTCTAATTAATTTTTGTTGTTACGTAATTGAAATGATTTGTAAAGGTTGTAAGCGCCTCCCGAGCATTTGTATGTCATTCGCCTTTATTTTATATTAAAATGACATTGAAAAGGAGTTGTGACAAATTGAAAAAAATCACAAGTACTGAACAATTCAATGAAATTATTCAATCAGACAAAGAAGTCATCGTTAAATTCTTTGCAACATGGTGTCCTGACTGCACAAGAATGGACATGTTCATTCCAGACATCCTAGAAGCTTATGCTCACCATGAATGGTTTGAAATAAATAAAGATGATTTCCCAGAATTAGCTGAAACGTATCAGGTAATGGGCATTCCAAGCCTGTTAATTTTCAAAAATGGTGAAAAAACAGGTCATTTACACAGTGCAAATGCAAAATCGCCTGAAGAAGTGACAGAATTTCTTCAAGAGCACGTTTCTTAATTGATGAAACGAAGGACATCAGCAAGCTCTTGCTGATGTCTTTTTTCTTTTTAAATCTCTTCATAAGACGCGCTTCACAGCCAAAACGTTTCAAATTGATGTTTCACTTACGACAAGTCATGACAAAATTATTTCCTGGGAAAGAATGTAGCGTCGAACCAGCTTGGAATATGTCGGTTACGTGAATTTTCTGAATTGAATCTTTACTTCTGACATTTGTCTTTGTATAATGGAGTTGCTAATTGAAAATGATTATCAATTTCATCTATGTGAAATCCTATAGACGTCCATTCTAATAAGGGAGCGATAAGTCACATGTCTAAGAAGAAAATTAAAACCTATCAGCAATTGATTGAAGAGAACAAAAAGGCCATCATGCGCGATCCTCAAATGATGGAAAGTATTTACGAAACCATTGACAAAAAACACCAGAAGCAGCTTGCAGCTGCTGGGCGTGAATCATAACTATTAGAGGAGCAGTCATCACTGACTGCTCTTTTTGTCTGCTTCAACAAAATAAAAAAGCCGATAAAATCTGTTATTCGATTTTATCGGCTTTTGTTTTAATTTGCTTTCGCTACACGGTCCTGCTTCATTCCTAAATAAATGAGCATATATGTGAGATAACCCATTGTCATCGTTAAACCACCGAAGAAAAATTGAGAAAAGACTGGTTCCTCAAATGTCGTGACGGCAGCAAGAACGATCCAGCTCGCATATAAATAGACCATGAACCATTTCATGTTTCTTTTAAGTGTATACAGAAAGAAAAGACCCGCTAACGAAAAGATCCCCAGCGCTAGTCTGAAATAAACAAGGTGATCAAACTGGAAGGCAAAAGACACAAACGAAAACGACAGCAGCAACAAAATTGGTAAAGCCGTAATGAAATTTTTCACGATAGTGCCACCTCCATGACTCCTTCTTATTATAAGACAAAATCAGCCGGTTATCGTGAAATACAGACTCGTTTTCACAAAGATGTCACGAATTTTTCTTGTTATTTGACACAATTTTTACACATTTACATCACGTTTCCAAAAAAGAATCCAAGCCGATCCAATAAAGAAAACAAAATGCGCCCCTACTATAAATAGAGAAAACAGAATGCTCATCCCATGAAAAGGCGGCGGTCCTTGAAAGCTGTACTGAGTAAAGTCCGTATTCGCGAAAAGGAGGATTTTCCCCCACTGATTTTCTAAGAGAGACATGATCGGTACAAGTGATTTCGCCGCATATAAAACAAAAAACGAGGTCACAAGGGCAACAAGACTGTTTCTAAACAAACTGGAACACATAAAAGCAAAGCTTGCCATCATGATCACTTCCACCCACTGAGATCCAATGACGGCAAACGTATGCTGAAATAATTGCCCCGTTCTTTCATCAAAATCAGTACCGAAGAAAATAAGACCAAATAGAAAAGCCAAAACATAATAAAAAACAAACAAATAAATGACTGTCAGCACAAGTGTGATGTATTTTGACAGAAAAATGTGCAGTCTTGTTTTTGGCCGGATCAATAGAAACTTGATCGTCCTTTTCTGAAACTCTGTTGAGATCAAGGTCGCGCCAATAACAACAGCAAGTACCTGCAAAATAAACACGACGTTCGTGGAATAAGCAAAATAGTTCGCGACTGTGTCTTGTCCACCAAAGCTTGATATGACTCGTTTCAAGGTTAGAGCCATGGCCAGTTGAAATACAACGATCAATAAAAGAGCAATGAATGTGATCTTTTTCTTCATGATTTTCTTATGCTCATTCTTGATGAGGTTAAGCATCTGTCGTCCCGCCTTCCGTCCATTTCATAAATGCCTCTTCAATTGACTGCTTTTGAGGCATCATTTCAAGTACATCAAACCCCGCCAGCACAAGCTGTTTGTTAAGCTCTGGCACACGTTCTTTGTTCAGTTGAAGCAGTACACGCGCTCCATTTCGTTCATATGTATAGTCGTGTGCATCAAGCCATGAGACCGCCTTTTCTACTGGCTGAATATTCATCAGCACCTGCTCTTTCCCCTCCATATCCCGGAGATGAGTACTAGCTTTGATCTGTCCCTTTTGAATGATAATCATGCGGTCACATAGCTCCTCTACCTCATGCAATAAATGCGTCGCAAATAACACCGAGGTTCCTTCTTCCTTTACAAGCATTTGTAAGTGCTCCCGGAATTCCTTCATTCCTGCAGGGTCCAGTCCATTTGTCGGTTCGTCTAAAATGAGCAGGTTCGGACGATGCAAAATAGCTTGTGCAATCCCAAGCCTTTGTTTCATCCCTAGTGAATACGTCTTGACCTTCTGATGAATGGCATCCTCAAGACGAACTCTTTCCACCACTTCCTGAATGCGTTCCTCCGTCACGCCATCGTGCATCGCTGCATACATTTCAAGGTTTTCAAAGCCCGTTAAATACGAATAAAATTCTGGGTTTTCTATGATCGCACCAACAGATGACATCGCCTTAAGAAAATCCTCATCTTGGGAATATCCATTGATCATGATGTTGCCATTGTTTTTTTTCATCAAGCCAACGATCAATCGAATCAAAGTTGTTTTTCCAGACCCATTGGGTCCAAGTAATCCAACAATTTCTCCTTGCCCAATGTCTATAGAAATATCCTGCAAGATCATTTTCCGGCCAATTTGTTTATCGACTTTCTCTACTTTTAAAACAGCAGACTGCAAAGTGGTTCCTCCTTCTGATGTAAAGCCTATGGCGACAGTTATGACCGCTCATCCTGTAAAAAGTATATCACGCGAGACAAATCAATCCATGAAAAAAAGGACTGATCCAGTCAGCCCTTCTTGCTTATTACAGTGATAAGTTAGGTGTCGGCGCTTCTTTCTCGTGTTTCTTTTCGGTTTCAGAAACAATCACCGCACATGCTGCGTCACCTGTAATATTAACTACGGTTCTTGCCATATCTAATAAGCGGTCTATGCCAAGGATCAGCGCTATTCCCTCAACAGGAAGATTCACGGAATTTAACACCATGGCCAGCATGATGAGCCCTACCCCTGGGACACCTGCTGTACCGATACTTGCTAAAACAGCTGTTAAGACAACCGTCAGCATTTGAACAAGCGTCAGTTCAACCCCATACACTTGAGCGATAAAAATGGTCGCAACACCTTGCATAATGGCTGTGCCATCCATATTAATGGTTGCACCCAGCGGCTGCACAAAGCTTGAAATCGGCTCTGGCACCTTTAAACGCTTTTGCGCTGTTTCCATTGATACCGGCAGTACTGCATTACTGCTTGATGTACTAAACGCAACAACCATCGCTGGTGAAAATCCTTTAAAGAATGCCATTGGATTTCGTTTAGCTAAGATAGCAATGGTTGATCCATATGTCAGGAAGAAATGCAGGATAAGCGCAATTAACACGACCGAGAAGTAAAGTCCCATCGCTTTCATGGCATCCAGCCCCTGACTGCCGATTGCCGTTGCAATCAAACCGAATGTCCCGTACGGTGCAAATTTCATCACAACACCGACAAGATACATCATTAATTCATATCCTTGTTCAAACAGCTTCAGCAAGCCTTCCGTTTTTTTACCAAGCATGGCTATGCCAAGACCTAAAAATACACAGAAGACGATAATTTGAAGCATATCTCCTTCAACTAGCGATTGGACTGGATTGGTTGGAATAATGTTGAGTAGTGTTTCTGCCATTGATGGGGCTTCCTCTGCGGAATAATCAGCCGCTTTTGTATCAAAATCGCCGAAGGCTCCCGGCTTGATCAATAAGGCTAATGAGATGCCAATAATGATGGCAAAAGTCGTAGTGAGCAGGAAATAAGTAATGGTTTTTGCGCCGATTCTGCCTAGCTTCTTCGGATCGCCAAGGCCTGCTACACCGAGCGTGATCGAAAAGAATACAATGGGCACAACAAGCATTTTAATCAGGTTTAAGAAGATTTGACCTAGAGGTGTAAATAAATAAGGGTCTAACACTTTGAATACATTTGGAGCAAAAAGGTTGAGCAGCAATCCTGTGATTGCACCTACAAACAAGGCAATAATAATTTTCGTCGCCAGCTTCAATAAAATCTCCCCTTCCTCGTCAAAAAGCCCACGAGAGAGTCTTCTCGTGGGCCTGCGTGTCCATACATGTACCACTGTCTACTCTCTTCACGCTGATGAGGTTAGCTGACGGGTTAGGACGAAGAGATGTCCTTTTTTCTCAGATAAGAAAAATTCACCCCAAAAACATGGGTCCCCCATTCCTTTAGAAGGATTAAGCGTGTGGTAATATGATATTTTCATACCATTTATACCTTATTTTTAGAAAATTGTAAACAGGTTCATATGAACTTTTTAATTACTTTCTTCCCTATTTGTCACTTCAAGAATATCTAAAATAAACACAAAGATTGGGATACCGATAATAAGTCCCCAAATGCCAATATAGTGTTCAGAGAAGATCAGCACAATAAACGTGAAGAAAATAGGGAGTTCTGTTTTAGCTGACATGAGCTTCGGATTCAAGAAGTATGCTTCAATAGCATGGATAATCACAATCACCAGCACAATATACAGGACATACATTCCGCCTCCGAGTGTATACGCAATGATGCTGAGTGGAATAAGAGAGATAACCACACCCGCTACTGGGATTAATCCTAGCAAAAAGACCATGACCGCTAATCCAAATAACTGCGGGAAGCCCATAATGCCTAGCGCAATGGTCGTTAGCACACAATTAACGGTTGCAATAATAAACTGTGCTTCGAGTACTTTTCCAAACGTTCGGGAAAATTTACGTCCAAAGAAGGCAATTTCATGATAGAATACGGAGATTTTACTCGTTTTGAACTTGTTCATGAATTGAATGAGGCGTTCTTTTTCGAACAGGAAGAACATGCTTAATATTAAGGACATAATGACCTGGATACTGAACGTGCTGAAATCGGTTATGTATGTATAGAGGAAATTAAACCCTTTCTCAAAGAAAGCTGATATTTTGAAATCTCCGAATACGTTCGTGATGACGTCAAAGAAGGGTAAATCTTGTGGGTGATCTGCAATTTTCTTTCCTAAATGGAATAGCTGCTCTACCTGTTTGGCGATGATTGGTACAAAAACGAATCCGCCAAATGTCAATCCACCAGCCAGAAGAATATACAAAATGGTAATGACCGATTTCTGTCCTATTTTCAGGAAGCGATTTAAAAAGCCTCTAATGACCTCTTCCAACCGATTCATCAAAAAGGTGAAAATGAAGGTCAAAAGAATTAAATTCATCATTCCTCTTAATAGATATAATGCTGTAGCTAATACTACAAATACTGAAAACCGCTTAACACCGGGTTTTTCGAACAATTTTAAAAATGCCGTCATTACGTTACACACCTGCCAGGACTAAAGTCTATTTTTCATCGTATCTGATATACATTATATCGGATCTTTCTGTAAATTATATAATAAAAGGTCAAAGAGGTCTTACGATTTGAATTAATTTTATTGGTTTTTCTTTTTTACACAAAAAAACCGAACCCATGTAGAACATAAGGTTTCGGTTTTTGGTTGTTTTTATACTAAACAGCTTGCTTCATATTCCGCATTTCCTGAAGTGCTGTTTTGCTCTTCGCTTCGTCAAATTCACCTTCACTCTTCGCGACAACAATTGTTGCGATGCCATTTCCAATGAGGTTTGTAATCGCTCTTCCTTCACTCATGAAGCGGTCAACCCCAAGCAGCAGTGCTAGACCCTCTAACGGAATGACCTGTAATGCCGCAAGAGTAGATGCAAGCACGATAAATCCGCTTCCTGTCACCCCAGCAGCTCCCTTTGATGTAAGCATCAGAACAAGGATAATAGTGATCTGCTGACCGATCGACAGGTCTACACCAAACACTTGCGCCAAGAAGACGACAGCCATTGATAAATAGATTGAAGTTCCGTCTAGGTTAAAGGAATAACCTGTTGGAATGACAAGACCGACAACAGACTTAGAGCACCCGTAGCGTTCCATTTTATCCATCATTCTTGGCAGCACGGATTCTGAAGAACTTGTGCCAAGTACAATTAAAATTTCATCCTTGATAAACCGCAGATAACCGAGCAGGCTGAAGCCATACATTTTACAAATGATGTTCAGTACAACGAAAATGAACAAGAACATGGTCAAATAAACGGAGAGCATCAGACTCGCCAGCGGTTTAATCGATGCCAAACCAAAGTGTCCGATCGTATAAGCCATCGCCCCAAATGCACCAAGAGGCGCAGCACGCATGATATAACCAATGATTTTAAAGAAAACAAGTGACAGCTTATCAAGCCATTCGATGATGCCTTTCCCCTTCTCGCCAAGAGCAGCGAGCGCGACACCGAATAGAATAGAGAAGAATAAGACCTGTAAAATATCACCCTTCGCAAAGGCGTCTACCATGTTAGAAGGAACGATGTGTGTGACGAATTCCATCCAGTCGATACCCTGTCCCCCATTTTGGGTATACTGTGAAACGTCCCCTTTTTCAAGCTTGCTATAGTCAAGACCTGCACCTGGCTTCATGATATTCACCACAAAAAGACCGATGACTAGAGCAAGTGTCGTGACGACTTCAAAATAAATAAATGCTTTTCCCCCAACTTTCCCAACCTTTTTCATATCACCCATCTTGGCAATACCAAGAACAATGGTTAAGAAAATAATTGGTGCAATGACCATTTTAACGGCATTGATAAAGGTGTCACCAAGCGGCTTCATTTCTTTTCCGACGTTTGGCCAAACCATCCCGACAATGATCCCGATAATGACAGCTGCAATTACCTGAAATGTCAGGTTCTTCAAAATCCTTTTCATAAAAAATCAACTCCCTCACCCTTTGATGTAAACGCTTAACTATTATCTGTAGATAAATGATAGCGATTTCATCAAAGGCTGTGAAGCTTATGGACATATCGTACATTTTGGTCTTTTTGGTCTCTTAGTCAGAATGTACGATATATTTATTCACAGGCCGTCCTACCCCGCCATATTGCATATCTAATTTCAGCTCGCCTTCTTTAACGAGAAAGTCTAAATACCGGCGTGCCGTGACGCGGGCAATGCCAAGTGCATTGGCGACTTCTTCTGCAGACTGCGCGCCTTCCTGCAAGCCCATATACGCTTTAATTTCGTTCATCGTATGCACATTCAGCCCTTTAGGAAGCCAAGTATCTTCCTGCTTAACAGCAGGCTTTCGTATGATATCATCGAGCATCTCCTGAGAGAATTCTGCTGCAGTTTGGATTTTTGATTTAAACGCCTTATAGCTTTCAAGTGATTCTTTCATTCGTTCAAATTTGAATGGTTTAATAATATAATCCCGCGCACCATTTTGAAGCATGATGCCGATGGTCTCTTTGTCCTTCGCTGCTGAAATGACAATCACGTCCACTTTCATCTTCTGTTTTCTGATGTCTTGCAGCGTTTTGACGCCATCCTTTTTTGGCATATAGACATCAAGTACCACGAGGTCTGGACGAATTTCTTTGATCAGCTGGATGCCCTGCTCCCCGTTCCCAGCGACAGCTGCTACTTGAAAGCCAGGAACACTCATAATGAACTCTTTATTCACTTCTTGCACCATCGGGTCATCTTCAATTAACAGCACCTTATTCTGAGTCATCTGTCTCTCTCCTCTATGGTCATTGGGAATTCGATTGAGAAGGTGGTACCAATGCCGATGCTTGATGTGACCTCTACATTTCCCATCCCTTTGTCGATAATCGTTTTTACAATATACAGGCCATAGCCTGTTCCGCCCTCTTTGCCATGTGTGAAGCCTTTATCGAAAATAGAAGGAATCATTTCTTCTTCGATCCCGGATCCATTGTCTTCAATTAAAATTGCGAGAACATCCTCCGTTTGATCGATACTAATGGAAATGACTTTTGTGTCTCTTTCTACAGTATCATACGAAGCAAAGGCGTTCTCAATGAGATTTCCGAGCAGCTTTGTCATATCATGCTGATCAAGCCGTTCAGGGAAATCACGCAGACAGCTATGTTCATCTACTTCGACCATGATGCCAAGCTCCTTGCCCCTTCTGATTTTGCTCATCAATAACCCTGCGACAGCATCATGCTCTATGACGCGATGAAGAAAGTCCGTCACATGTTCCTGCTCCTCTGTCGTTTGAAAGGCTAGATCGAGCGCCTGATCGGCTTTACCAAGCTGAATCAGCCCGGCAATCGTATGAAGCTTATTCATATGTTCATGGTTTTGCACCCGCAAACCGTCCACAAAGTTCTTAACCCCTGTGAGCTCCTCCGCCAATTTTGCTGCTTCTGTCCGGTCCTGAAAAATGGCGACCGCTCCGATGATCTTCTTTTTCATGACAATCGGAATCCGGCTGCTCATGATCCGCTTTCCGCTCATATGGATTTCTTCATTGTAGACGGGTTCTGCGCGATCAATAATTTCAGGAAGTCTCGTATCAGACAGCACACCCCAAATATTCCGGCCCACGACATCACCTGTTACGCCAAAAATCTGCTTCGCCTTCTCATTAAAAATGGTGATCATGTGCTGATTATCAATGGCGATGACCCCTTCATTAATAGAGTGAAAGGTTGCAGTGCGTTCCTCTAGCATTCTGACAATCTCATGCGGCTCCAGCTTAAACATTTGCTGTTTAATATGACGGGCGAGCAAAAATGAACCCACAAGCCCAAAGCTGAGCGTCAGCAGGAGGATCATGAGGATATCCTGCTTCATTTCTCCTAATATATCTGCCATACTTGGCAGAGTTCTTCCTACAAGCACAACCCCTGTTTGATTAAATTGATCATCCTTGACTGGATAAAAAGCTCTGATAGCTGTTCCAAGCTCTCCCTCTGCTTCTGAGAAATAAATATGCTCTGCAAAAGCCGGCTCTTCATCAGTTCCTTCTGAGCGCTGGCCAATCCTCGTTTTCACTGGATGCGTTAATCTCACATGATCCATATCCATCACGACAATATAGTCAGCATCTTGAATAATCCGAATCTCTTCGATTGCATGCTGTAATTGATCACGATCCTTTGTCTGATCAGCTAACGCCTGCTTCACCTCATTCATCTCAGCCACGGTTCTCGCCGTGTTCATGAGTCTTTTTCGAAGCTCCCGTTCCTCTGTCTGCTGAATTCCCCCAACGAGAACAATTCCTCCGATTAAAAGGGCGAAAATGACAACGAAATATGTGAGGATGGTAAGCTTCCATCTAATAGATAATTGTTGTAATTTCAATCGATTTCTCATCATTTTTCCACCTGTATCTTTACGGATTCTTCCTCTGTCAAGTATGCTTGACATAAGGGGGATCTGACGCATGAAGAATTTACTCGCTTATACACTATTGCTCTTGATCGGTTTTGTAACCGCTTTATACTTTGGTTTTTATCATATGATGCCAAAATCAGCGACAACCTTTGATGATGAACAGACAGGGCTGAAGGACCAGCTAGTGTTCAAATTCAGCCATGTCGTGGCAGACAATACACCTAAAGGACTTGCTGCAAAGAAATTTGCTGAGCTCGTGCACGAAAAATCCGATGGAAAGATCAGCATTCAAATTTTCTCCAATGGAAGCCTTTATTCTGATATTGAAGAAATAAATGCACTCAAAGAGAATCAAGTTCAATTTATTGCTCCGTCTACCTCGAAGCTCGGCATGCTGTCCCCTGAGTGGCTGGCACTTGATCTTCCCTTTGCTTTTTCAAATTACAATGCGGTTCAAGAAGGCCTGCAAGGTGCAATTGGACAAAGGTTGTTTGGCACGCTGCAAAAAGATGGGTTAAAGGGAATGGCTTATTGGACAAATGGCTTTAAGCAAATTACTTCTAATAAAGGGCCAATCAAACAGCCGGCTGATTTAAAAAACCAGTCTCTCCGCATTATGCAAAGCGACATGATTGAAAAACAATTCAAACTCCTTGGCGCAAAGCCCTATCAGGAATCATTTAATTCAACGTTTCAGCTATTAGAAACCAAAAAAGTAGACGGTGAAGAAAATACCATTTCAAATATTTATTCAAAAAAATTCTATCATATACAAGACTATATGACGATCAGCAATCACGGGTATTTAGGCTATGTGGTCTTAACAGATCAATCTTTCTTTGACCGCCAGACACCCGAAACGAAACGAATTTTACTTGAAGCCATGGAAGAAACAACGGCTTGGAATGAAAAGCATGCAGAACAGATGAACAAAGATCAGCTGGAGGACATTAAACGTGAATCGCCGATTGCCATTCATGAATTGACGCCAGCTGAAAAGCAAAAATGGATGAAAGCCCTTGATCCTTTGTATGATGAAGCCGAAAAAACGATCGGCTCCACCCTCATCAAACAGATCCGCGAACTGCGTGCACGTTATGAACACTCACCCATTCATGCTTTTCAGGAAGAGGATGAGAGCAAATAAAAAATCCCTTTGATATGGGATTTTTTTATGCGCCGGACTCACTCTGTTCTTGCTGCGTGAGCTCTTCTAATCTTGTTAAAATTCTTCGCTTTCGGTATTGCATCATGCCTGTTTCGGCAATTCCTTTTAATTGTGAGCGGTTTGAAACGGCACCAAACAAAATTCCGGCGATGGGAACAAGTTGAAATAGTTTCTTCCAGCCGAACGAATCCCGGTAATTATAGACGACCTCACGCCACCCTTGGATTTGGGAAATCATGTTTTCATGCTTACCTTCGGATGCATGATAGCTTTTGAGTTCTTTTAGAATCGATTTCTTTCCAACGACATCCGCGGAGTTCAGCTGCAAGCATTTAATGATGAAGACCCGCTCGTCTTTGTTTTTAGGATCATAGCCATAGGTAACGGCAATATCCTGTAATGTTTTCAGGGAGAGACCCAGGACCGCAGGGATATCAGCGGCTAGCGTAAACATTCCGCCGACACCAGTTGTCGCCCCTTGCACCGTCGCGAGATTCGTTCTGTTTTTCCCCATATGTTCACTAATGGCATCCATCATTTCGATCGGGGCCTTTCCAATATCCTCTATACGCTGAATGGATTCGCCCTCACACTTCTTTTGAAATTGTTGAATGATGCCTTTTTCCGATGTCAAATAGGCACCGCCAGATTGAATGTAATGACCCATTTCATCAAGCAGCACACCGATTTTTTTCTGAATAAAAGCAGGCGTCAGCTTGTCCAGCATTTGAAATGGAAGGCGGCTGAGCTTCTCCCAAAACCATACCTTTTGCTGGTCTTTCTCCCACTTTTCGATCTCCTTTAATTGTGCTTTTAGCCATTCTCTTTCCTCCATGCCATATGCCTCCTTAGATGCCGCTGAAGTATTTGTCTGTTATTATACACAATCCTTGTCCATCATACGTATAGAACATTGAAGCGGTTCCGAAAGGTTTTAATCTTTTTCAAAACGGTTATTGCTTAATAAACAAACAAAAGAGGAGTGATCAACATGTTAGGATTTCTAATTTCATTAGTTGTGGCGATTGTCATTGGTCTCATTGGGAGTGCACTCGCTGGAGGCAGTGTACCAGGAGGATGGATCGGCTCAATGATTGCCGGGTTTGTAGGCGCTTGGATTGGTCATGGATTACTTGGAACGTGGGGTCCTAGTCTGGCAGGCTTTGCGATCATTCCAGCGATCTTAGGAGCAGCCATCTTTGTCATTATTTTAAGCCTGATCTTCCGCAGCGTGGGATCAAGGGTATCTTAAAAAAACAAATAACAGAGGAAGCAGTAGGGACACCGTCTAAGAGGCGGTGTTTTTTATGTTGCGCGTTGACAAGGTATCTATTTTTTTCACTTACATATGATAAACAAACCTATTAGTTCAGATAGTTGACTTTTCATGAAGATGGGCATATGATGATTAAAAATTGCATGAAGGAAACTTTTTGTGCCCAAGCAAAACTTTGTAGAATCTAGGTGATGACATATGACAAACAAATACATCGAGGCACAGGCACACATGTCAGCGGCAGCTGAACGTGCACTTGAAGGTAAGGTCAAAGGATTTAGAAGGCTTCTTCCTTTTCTAGGCCCTGCTTTTATCGCTGCCATTGCATATATTGATCCAGGGAATTTTGCCACCAACATTGCGGCTGGCTCTAAATATGGATATCTTCTCTTATGGGTCATTCTTATATCAAATCTCATGGCGCTGCTCATCCAATCCTTATCCGCAAAGCTTGGAATAGCGACAGGGAAAAACTTACCTGAAATCGCACGTGAAGAGTTTCCGAAACCCGTCTCCATTGGTTTATGGATTCAGGGCGAACTCGTTATTATTGCCACAGATTTAGCTGAATTTATTGGAGCGGCACTTGGTTTATACTTGCTCTTTCGGATTCCTTTGCTTGAAGCATCTATTATTGCAGCCATCGGATCATTTGCGATTTTAGAATTGCAAAGAAGAGGATATCGAGCATTAGAAGCCGGCATCACCGGCATGCTGTTCGTTGTCGTGATCGCTTTCGCTGTGCAAACCTTTGTCGCCAAGCCTGATATGGCAAGTGTCGCAGGCGGGCTTTTCATTCCAAAATTTGAAGGCACAGATAGTGTACTGCTTGCAGCTGGAATTTTAGGTGCCACTGTAATGCCGCACGCGATCTATTTACATTCAGCATTAACCCAAAGAAGAGTCGTCGGCAGAACGGAAAAGGAGAAAAAACAGATTTTCCGCTTTGAGTTTTTAGATATCCTCATTGCGATGCTAGTCGCTGGAGCCATCAATGCCAGTATGTTGATTGTGGCAGCCGCTCTATTTTATAAAAATGGTCTCTTTGTTGAAGATCTGGATGTTGCGTTCCAGCATTTTAGCACACTCGCAGGTCCTGTATCAGCTATCTTATTTGGTGTAGGCCTGCTTGTAGCAGGACTATCAAGCTCTTCTGTCGGTACATTGTCAGGCGATATCATTATGCAGGGTTTTATTCAATACCGGATTCCGCTGTATGTCCGCCGGCTGATTACTATGATTCCCCCTATTGTGATCATTGCATCTGGGGTGAATCCGACATCCGCACTTGTGATGAGTCAGGTGGTCTTATCCTTTGGTATTGCCTTTGCTTTAATTCCGCTCATTTTATTTACAAGTAAAAAACGAATTATGGGCGAATTAACGAATGCCCGCTGGGTAACAGGAATATCTTGGGTGATAGCAGCTCTTGTTGTCGCACTCAATCTCTTTTTAATTGTGGATACATTTATGTAAAAGACAGTAGTGATGCTGTCTTTTTCTTTTCATATGGTTATGGTAAAATTCCCCTGAGAGGATGTGGGCACATGTTTTTTTATCAAGATCAAGAGATATCCATGCGGCTGCTTGAGCCAAGAGACGCACGAAGTCTATATTTGCTCATTCAGCGGTCAAGAGAGCATTTACGTGAATGGATGCTTTGGGTGGATTCAACGAAAACAGAAGAAGACAGCATGGCGTTCATTCAAGGCGCAATGCAGCAAGCCATGCAGAACAACGGTTTTCAAGCGGGCATCTGGTCACATGGAGAACTTGTCGGGATCATCGGCACCCACCAAATTCATTGGATCGACAGGACTGTTTCAATTGGCTATTGGCTCGGAGAAGGCTATCAAGGAAAAGGCATTATGACAAAAGCATGCAAAGCAGTCATTCATTATTTATTTGAAGATTGTGGACTGCACCGCATTGAAATCAGGGCTGCTGTCGATAACCTGAAGAGCAGACGCATCGCAGAGCGATTATCCTTTTCGCTTGAAGGCATTTTGAGACAATGTGAATGGCTGGGCGACCGCTTTACGGATCATTGTGTATACGCCCTTTTGCAGCCTGAATATATGAAAGAAAAAACGCATTCTATGAATCAGCCCACGTAATTGTGTCGATTGCATGAATTATTTTACAAAGTGAAGCTTTGTAGTATCGATTGCGATCAGCATCTGATAAAATAGAAGGAAAAATCGAGGTATGAAGTATGTCTCTTATCATTTTATTTTACTTATGGATTGTCCCTTTATTATTTGGCATTTTCTTCTCATTCTTAACAAAGAAAGCCACATACAAACGCCGCTTTGTCCCATCATATAGCATGGCAGGACTCAGCATCATTTTTCTCATTCTGGCACTTGTCTTTTCAGCCAGCCATTTTCTATTCATTTGCGGTATGTTCCTATTTGCCACCACCCTTGTCGGCACAGGCATCCCTTTATTTTTAGCCTTTACAAAAACACCATCATAAACAAAAACCACCTTTTCGCAATGGAAAGGTGGTTTCTTTTTTATTGATTTGGCATTCTGTAAGTCACAGTGGCATCTTGATTGGCTTCAATTACTTTCACAATGTCTTGAAGGATCTCTGCTGCACGATCGTTTGAATCATACTTACCGAGCGTCTTGACCCAAGTATCGCTTCCTGCGATCATCCCTTCAATCTTTTTGCCGGCTACTGTGATTTCGTGGACATGAACGAAACTTTGCTGGTTTTGTGTGAAAATCCATAGCATGGTTTTAGCTCCTTTTTTGTGGTGATTGGATTAGTTTAACATGTAATTTCCAATTATGAGTGGGTGATTGAGTTTGCAAGTGCATTTTCAGTTTAAAAAACCTTGATATTTCGTAAAAAAATCAAGGTTAACATAGTATCGTAATCTTTTAGTTTTTATGTCATCATTTAGACGTTAAAATTACATAGGTTCTTTTACTGGCAAAGCTCCATTCATTATTCTTTTATTAATTGTTCACTTTCACTCATCAGATATAGCATCGTCGTAATCCTGTAATTCTTCCATTATTTCTTTTAATCGCTCAATACTATTGATCAATTCATCGTAAGAAATTTCTTGATAATTAAATATTCCTTCACCATATTCATCACTATCAAAGATTTTCACATCCGCTCCCAAATTCAGTAAAGCATCAACTAATTCCTTTAAACTTTCCATACTATCAATATCATTTGCATCCGTTTCGGAAAAAAAGTCCTTGTTTTCAATCCCACTTTTTATATCTGTAATTCCTAAACCGGTGTACTTTCTTAAAGGTAATACATATTTATTAATTGGACCTTTTGAGCTTATCTTAATAGCTATCTTACTCATATTTTTCCTCCCTATTAAAATTCCTCTAAATAATCTGGATTAACAGGTCTACCAGGTGCATTTTTGCTATAACTTCCTCCATGCCAACCCTTTAAATGTTCTCTTCCAGTCACAGGATAAATTAATTCTCCTCTATTACTGATATGTGGATAATTCATAGCATTGTAAGTATGGTGTCCGATAATGGATTTCCCATTATATTGTGGTTTTTTGCTTTTTAAAATCTCTTGTTTTTGTTCATTAGTCCAATTCCTTGTTGTAGATTCTCCATCTAAAATTCTTTTCTTTTCTTGTTTCCAGAATTCAGTAACCCCTGCAGCCCTTCTTTTGGAGAATCTTTTATCCCATTGATATCGTTTATACTCTTCCTTTGTAACAGTACGATTTTCAATCTTTTCCTTTATTTTCTTCTGCTGATTCCGACTTAACGATTTGTAAGGTGTAACTTTTGTAGTTAAATCTAATTCTACTTTCTGTACCCTCTGAGCAATAATTTCTTCACCTACTGCTACTTTTTTATTACTCAAAGTTTTTTCTGTACTCTTAATCCCCATCTTCCCATGAAACCCTTTCGCTCCAAACGGCAAAAGCATTCCAAGAGCCGCATTCATACTCGCTTCCTGCTGTTCTTTTGAGATCTTGTTTCCAAACATGTCTCGGCCTGTGATCGCTTCGCTGAAGCCGTTGGTGGCGGTGAGGCCGTATAAGCCTTTTTGCGATGTTTTTAAGGCGTCAAAGGATTTTTGTGATGTCTTATAGATGTCGACTGCCCTGACCGCAGCTGATGTGGCTTGAGTGGTTTTATAGACAGCTTTTCCGCCTTTGAAAATGCGGCCTGCCCAGCCGACGATTGGGATGTAGCCTGCTGCTGCCATGCCACCTGCGGCGACTCGCTGTCCTGCCGTGAGCTCTTCACCTGTGATTGGATCAACGCCTGTTGCGGCACGTTTTGCATCGTTCACGCCGGTCAGTTCATTCACGATGTTTCCACCATAATCGAGGGCTTTTTCATACCAAGGGCGGTTGGCGAGTGCTTCTTGTTCCTTTGCGATTTCGCGGGCTTCTTCTTGTTCTTTTTTGATTTTCAGATATTCAGAAGTTTGCTTCTCAATATCGCTTTTTGCCTTGTAGATTTCGCTATTTTGATAGGCTTTCTTGTCAAAATTCATAGGCGAAATCGCTTTTCCGTCATTTGTCGCATTCATCATTTCAGCGTACAATGCCATTGTAGCTTGCTTTTCCGTCTCTGACAAAGCATATTCATCTTTTAAATTTTGATCAAGCTCTCTCAGGTCTTTGACCGTCTTTTTTCGTTCATCTTCCGCATCTTCTATTTTTTCATCAAAGGTTTGGCTATCAAATACCTCTAGGGAAATGAGGTCATCAATGTCTTGAAAAATCGTTTTGAGTGCCTTTTTTTGATCTTTCACAATGCTTTTGGCATTCTTGATGCCCATATGTACTGCGTTGTCTAAAAAGTGTTCTTCTACAAAGGTATCGCCGCCAAAGCTCGTATCATCCAGTATCCCAGAAACACCTTCATGAAAGGCTTTTTGCTTATCAATGAAGCTGATAAACATGTCTACATTTCCAGCAAGCTCTTTATAAAAGCTTTTAATGTTATCGGCTCCTTTCCCAGTGAAATCATCACCGAGGTTGGCAACACCTTGTAATGCCTTTTTTAAATCTACCATTTGTTCGCGGAGTTCCTGGTAGTGTTTTGCCCTTGTATCCATGGCACTGGTTAGTGCTTTTGCATCAAGTATCTTACCCAGAAGAAGTCACTCCCTCCATTATTGATCATAAAGTCTATTTTACCTTTCTCAGCGAATTGGAAAAATAGGCTTTAAGTTACAAAAATAATTTCCAGATATTTTTAGAGAGAATAAAACAAGTGATAATTGAAATGTTTTTTCCTTTCAGCAAAAAAAGTCAGTCCTCTTTTGAGAGGACCGACTACATTTTGTTTAGAAAAAGCGTTTTAAACTTTTCTTGAGTGGAGGGATATCCAGCTCGCCTTTTTCAAAGAATTTTTTCAGTAAGTACTTACTAAAACCAGCTGCTTGTGTGTACGTAATTTTCCCAGGTAACGGCGGTTCATTGGTGACAGCAACATCAATAATGACGGGTTTATCTGATTGAAGGGCTGTATCAAAGGCTGGAGCTAGTTCTTCATGTGATGACACAGAGATTCCTTTGCCGCCACATGCTTCTGCGAACTTAGCAAAATCAATATCTTCCAGCTCTATACCATAATTGATGTTTCCTTTTACCTGTTGTTCATATTCAATCATTCCAAGGTTGTTGTTGTTTAAGATCACAACAACGATCGGCAGTTTATATTTTACCGCTGTCACAAAGTCTTGCATGACCATTGTGAAGCCACCATCTCCGCAGACTGCAACCGCTTGACGATTCGGTTCATTTAACTTAGCAGAGATCGCTCCAGGCAAACCACAGCCCATTGTGGCAAGCCAGCTGGAGATGATGAAATCCTGCTGTTTCATTTCGAAATGGCGGGCCATCCATACGGTTACATTCCCTACATCAACAGAAAGAATGGCGTCGTCTTCAACTGCTTCTTCTAGTCTAGCAATGACTTGCTGCGGTTTAAGCGGTGATGTGGCAACGGATTTGTCCTTATCCATTTCTTCTCGCCATTTCATCATATGCTCTGTACAAGCTTCAAGGAAACCACGCTGCTCTTTATATTCAATGTAGGAGGTCAGTTCCTGCAAACCACTCTTGCTGTCACTCACGATCCCTACGTCTACTGGATATCTTTTACCGATTTGATCTGGTTTAATATCCAGTTGAATGGCAGGTGTGTCCTCTGGTAAGTAGTCTCTATATGGAAAGGAAGTTCCAAGCATAATTAAGAGATCACACTCTTCCATCGCTTCATAAGCTGGCTTCGTTCCAATTTGACCTAGGTTTCCTAAAAAGTATGGATGCCTGTCTGGCACAACCCCTTTTGCAGGAAGTGTGATGACGATAGGTGCAGCAGCCTTTTCTGCAAATGAAAGAAGCTCTTCTTTTGCATTTCGTAATCCTTTACCTGCTAAGATGACTGGCTTCTTCGCATTGTTAATTAGCTGTGCTGCCTTTAGCAGTTGATCTTTCTTTGGACGTACTTCTCCCTCAACATAAAGAGGAGATGTATAAACTGGCTTACGCTTAATTTTTTGAGAAAATAAGTCATCTGATACGGTGAGAACAGCCACCCCTTTATGGGTATAAGCTGCTTTAATGGCTTGATTCAATAAATCAGGCAGCGCTTCTGCTGTTTGTACCTGCTGATTAAAGACAGCGACGTCGTCAAACATCCGCTCTAATTTGATTTCTTGAAATGTGTCTCTTCCTACTTCATTCGACGCAACCTGCCCTGCAATTGCTAAAACGGGTGCGCCATCTGCTTTTGCATCGTATAGTCCATTTAATAAGTGGACAGCACCCGGTCCAGCGATGGATAAGCAGACACCGAGCTTACCTGTTAGTTTGGCATCAGCCGCCGCTGAGAGTGCCGCCACTTCTTCATGTCTCGTTTGTATAAATTGTATTTGGCTTGATTCATGCCTAAGCTCTTCAATCAATTCGTTTATGCTGTCGCCGGGCATTCCATAAATATGTTTTACGCCCCACTCTTCCAGTAGCGCTGTTACTTCTTTTCCTGCGGTTCTTTGCGGCATGTGAGAAAACTCCTTTTTTCTTACTCCATACCACCGCACCCTTTTGATCAAACGTTTCAACTTGCTGCTACTTTTTAAAATGATATGGAAGGGTGGCGACCACAATATCCCGTTTCCATAATAGACGGAATCTTAATAAAAAGGCAGATTGGTTATGCAAGATCGTATGCCATCTTTTTTTCGGGATAAATTGAGGTACAAGCACCATCACTTTATATTGATGCGCATTTGCTTTAGCCTCAACCGTTTCAAGAAATTTATCAAGCGGATGAATAAGACTTCGATAAGACGAATGCAATATCACAAGCCGCACACCGCTGTTCAGTTTTTCCCAATCCGCTTCAATTTTCTTATCTTTTTCTTTATCAAAAGATACATGAACTGCTATGACTTGCTCTGATAAGGATTTTGCATATTGAACAGATTGCTCGACGACTCGTGTTACTCCTGCTATCGGCACGATGACCACATTTCCTTTAATCTCAACAGGCTCTGTTTCATTCATTAAACGCAGTTGTTCTCCGACAGACAGATAATGCTTTTTTATGGAATGAAAGATCAATAGCACAATTGGCATGAAAACAAATACTGGCCATACAAGATGGAACTTGGTCAAAATGAGAATCATGAGAACCGTGAAAGAAATCAGTGCTCCGACTATATTGATAGGCATTTTCGTTTTCCAGCCCTGCGGTTTTTCACGAATCCACTTCACACACATACCGGTCTGTGACAAGGTAAATGGAATAAATACACCGACAGCATATAGCGGAATGAGGTGTTCCGTTTTCCCATCAAACAACCAAATGAGCAGCATAGAAGCTACACCTAAAAAGATAATGCCATTAGAGTAACCGAGTCGATCCCCTCTTACAGTAAACATGCGCGGCATATATTTATCCTTTGCTAAGTTGACCGCCAATAAAGGAAAGGCTGAAAAGCCGGTGTTTGCCGCTAATATCAAGATTAAAGCTGTGACAGCCTGAATGACATAATAGAAAAATGTACGTCCAAATGTATCTGATGCAATTTGTGATACAACCGTTTCTTCTGGCTTTGGTGAGATGCCAAAACCAAACGCAAGCAATGTCACACCCACAAATAAAACAGCTAGTAATCCACCCATCATCAATAATGTTCTCGCTGCATTTTGTGCAGCTGGTTTTTTAAAGGATGGAATGGTATTTGAAATGGCTTCTACCCCAGTCAGTGCTGAACAGCCAGACGAAAATGCTTTTAATAAAAGAAATAATGTAATGCCAGGTACATGTGTGCCGATCGCTGTATGCTCAGGTGCTGGAGGCACACCTCCTGTTAATAATTTAAAGCCGCCGACTCCAATTAATATAAGGAGTGATATGACAAACAAGTATACGGGATAAGCCAAAATAGATGCCGATTCAGTCAATCCACGAAGGTTAAGCACCATGATCAAAATGACCAATACAATTGAAATCAACACATGATATGGATATAGTGCCGGAAAAGCCGATGTGATGGCATCAGTACCCGCTGATATGCTCACTGCTACAGTCAGAATATAATCTACAAGCAATGATCCGCCAGCGACCAGTCCTGGCTTTTCACCTAAGTTTCTGCTAGAGACGACATAAGCCCCTCCGCCTTCTGGATAAGCATAAATAATTTGGCGGTAAGATAAAATTAACGCCATTAAAAGAATTAATACACAACCTGCAATCGGGAGTGAGTACCAAAATGCTGCTGCACTAACGACTGAAAGAACAATCAAGATTTGTTCTGTACCATATGCAACGGATGACAATGCGTCTGATGACAATAATGCCAACGCTTTGATTTTTGATAGTTTTTGTTCTCCTGCTGCCTGTGATTTTAATGGTTTCCCAATTAAAATACGCTTCATCAAACTGTACATGTGATGCCCGCTCCTTTAGTGTCAAAACGATTTAAGTTACAAAAGATGGATCGCCAAAAAGACACAGAGGCAATAGAATGCCCCTGCGTCTATTGTTTAGATCACAGGTTGGTCTTTGCTCTCTTTAACGCTTACGAGGTTAGCTGACGGATTCGGGCGCATGAGACTTTGCCCTACCTAAAAAGGATTCACCCCACGTGGTGTCCTGCACCACTAATGGTTCCCCCGCTCATTGAAATGATTCAGCGATTGGTCTTTTATAAAAGAGATCATACTCCCGTTTGACACCAAAGTAAAGACATTTTTTCAAGGTCTTTTGATCGTTTATCAATCAGTCTTTTTGCGGTTTTTTCGCACGAAATAAATAATCAGCCCAACCACAAAAATAATCAGCGCAGCGATACATGCAAAGTAAATCCAAGAATCATCGATGCCTTGCTTTTCATCTTTTTGGAGATCATTTATTGTGCTGCTGACCGTTTGATGATTAGAGAACATGTCTTTGTTTTTGCTCTCGATTGCGACTGTTGCCGTTTCCGTATTTGTTTGCAGGAAACGAAGCACTTCATGTGAAAGATCAGCGTCAGCTGCATTCATTCCTGAAAAGACGGTCATTGTCTGTTCTTTATTCCATACAGATGGCTGCGTCCATACGATACGAGCAGTCGTTTCGTTGATCATGCCAAAGGAGGATACATCATACTGATCCTTTTTCACTGGAACGATGAGATCGTCTGCCTTTTCTTTTAAAAGAGAGAACGTTTGAATGCCCCCTATGAAAATGAGAGAGTGATCTTTCAATTGATCATTTGTCACATTTGAAGCTTTGATCAAATGATATTGGGCAGCTTCCGGCTGACTAAATGATTCTGTCAGCATCGCCATTTGATTGATCGTTTCTTGCTTGATTTGATCTGGAATGACGATCAATGTTTTTCCTTGCTGCGATGTGAAAGGAAGCGGCCATGCGGCTAAATCCGGTGTATCACTAGTCGTACCTTCTGGTATTTGAAGAGAGCTGTTCTTATCAATGTAAATCCAGCCTTCTTCATCCGTATGTCTGCAGGATTCCATGTTTTTAAAGCCTGTAGTAACAAATTGCCAATCAATATATTCGTTCTTTTGGAGCACTTGTGAATCTACTGGAATTGACACATGATAGAATCCATTCTCATCTTTGTTTCCTAGTTTTGTTAACGGTACATCGTGTGGTTCGTTATTGATCATGACTGTTAAGCGTTCCGCTTTGTTCGCTATATCAGATTTTTTAAATGATAGATTTAGCTTTGCACCTGATTTTTGATTAGCGATCAATGCCTTCGGATAATAGTAATGTTCAGACGACGTTTTCTTGGTTCCAACTGTGACATCCTCTCCACCGAAATCTTTTAAACGAATTTGATGAGATGGTTTTGATGCTTTAGCCGTAACCTTTTGAAGCAGTAAATCGCTACCAGTGAGCTGACCAGTCAGTTCTGGTTGAGTCAGGACATTGATTTTTTCAGCAATTGTTTTTGGCTGCTTAGCAGTGACAAATAAAATAGGCTGTTCTTTTTTCTTTCCTGACAAGGTTCTCACCGCTAATGTGAGCTGATTGCTTGCTGTTTTCATTTTCGCAGCTTGCTCGATCGATTTTACTCGTCCATCCCAGTTTCCTTTTGCTCCCACAGCAATGGTTGGATGCGCGATTTGCTTGATGTCCTTTTCTTGGACAATTTTGAGGTCTGCTTGGCGGTCTTTGTTTTTCAACGTACGGTATATTTTCATAGCCGCTTCTAATTCAGCTGCTTCCGGTGAATTTGGAATCACAATATCTGTTTGTTCTTTCTGATCACCTGTTTGAATGAAAGGTGAAGGGAAGCTGTCTAACGTCACGTCTTTCTTTTGGGTTCCTTTGAAAGCCAGCTCACTTTCAGGATATACTTTCAGCCAGTTGGCAGGTGTCTCTTGGTTGATACACACACCTTCTTTTAACACGCCATAAAATGCGAGCTGAATTTGATGAGAACCTTTTTTCAATTGCGATTTGCTCAATTTGATTTGAATTGATTTCTTTTGGTTTTTCCCTGATACGAGAATGGTCTTTTCAATCTCTCCATCGATCATGACTGTGAACGAAGATGGCGAAATAAGTAATGGTGAAGCCTCTATATTCAATGTAAAGGTGCTAGACTCTACTTTTTCTTTTTCTATTTGATAGGAAAATTCAGTGCGGTCTTCTTGTCCATACAAGGTCACTACATCTTCTGATAAGTGCTGCGTTTCTGTCTGGCTTCCTTTAGATGAGCGAATCCAGTCATCTTTCACTTGTACTCGGTTTGATTGCGCCATTGCTTGACCCGCCATAAAAAAGGGCTGAATGGCAAGGGATATCATCAATATAAAAATCATCCATTTTACCGATTTCAATTTGTCACCCGCTTTTCTTTTGTTGTTGATCGTAACGCTCGGTTTTGTACCATTTCACTTCTTGTTTGAATAATCGGCTCTTTGCCTCTACACATAAGGAGTACACGACTAGCGCAATCCATACTTGAGAATAAGTGAAGTACATGAGTGCCACAATGAGTATATTTTGTTTGGTGAGCTCCGTTTTCTCAATGCTTAATGTAATCATCACTTCTGTTAGAAAGAGGAAGAAGGCCAATCCCCACAGGATCAGTGCAACAGCTCCTACAGATAAGTGAAGGTCAACAAATAGGTTCACGATAAAGATGCCATTTGAGAGCAGGACACCGAAGAAAAATAAGAAATACGTAAAGAAGAAATAAAACAAATCGAAAATCATTCGTTTTCGTTTCAGCTTCATAAACTGCTTTAAAAATTTGAGTACAACATATTGATTGCCTCGTGCCCAGCGCGTTCTTTGCCGCCACCAGACCTTCCATGTCTCAGGCTCTTGTTCCCATGTAATCGCAGCCGGGAAAAATCGAATGACATAGCCAAGGTTATAGACTCGAATCGTTAATTCAGTGTCCTCAGCCAACGCATGAACATCCCAGCCGCCAAGCTCTTCTAAAATGTGCCGGCGGATGGCGAAGTTCGTGCCTGGTATTGTCGCAATACCAAACCACTTCCATCTACCGCCCTGCGCCATCCATTGGAAGCAGATGGTCTCAATATTAATAAATTTGGTCAGGAGATTTTTGGCTGCATTGATAACCCTGAATTTCCCGACAACAGCGCCTGCCTTCGGGTCATTCAATAAACCAAGAACCAAATGATAGACGGCCTTTTGTTCAGGCATGTTATCTGCATCGTATACGCAGATGACTTCTCCTGTTGAAGCCTTTAAGCCTTCATTCAGTGCAGTGGATTTTCCCTTTCCTGCAAATGGCGGCTTCGTTTCAATCATATGGACATGATCATATTGCTCACTGAATGACTGCACGATGTCTCCTGTGCCATCAGAGGAATTGTCATTAATCACAATGATTTCAAGAAGATGTTTAGGATAGGATAGCTGGACCATTGCTTTTAGCGTTTGCCGGATGACAACTTCTTCATTATGAGCAGGAATTAGAATGCTGACGGTCGGCAGCTCTTTCCCTTGTTTCGTCCATTCAGGCAGCACTTTTTCGTAGGTCAGGTAGTGCTGAAAGCCGCCCTGCATGAGAAACATATGGTATAGGAGCATGATCCAAATCAATATTAATGAAAGATAAAATAAGACATCAGCCACCTAATTTTCTCTCCTTAAAAATTCGTTTTTTCATTGTCAGCCTTAAATACAATGTGTAAAAAGCAAATGCCGCAATAAACAGCATTACCACGACTGTTAGAATTCGCAGCATATTTTCCATGCCGCTTCGTTTAACTGTTTTGGTTTCTGCTCTATTGGATTGTTCTACTTGAATATGTCCATTCCCTGATGTTTTGATTTGTACATGTGGTGTTTGGACTGTTTGTTTTGTTTTCTTTAAATCCAGCCATTCACTAGAAGGAATTGCATCCATCAGCGTCATCAGATTCTGCAATCCAGTTATTCCGGATTCCACATCATAGGACAGCCCGATTGCGGCTGATTGAAGATGCTGGATGGATTGAATCTTTTGTTCTATTAAAATATTTGAACCTTCTTGGTCAGACGCTGGCTCTACTGATTGCTGAGGATATAAGGTCATGCCATGAAGCATGGCGGGCTTCGTCACGAGTGGCGGAGCACCGGCTGTTTTCCACGTATGGTCCGACAGCTGTACCTGTCCAAACAGACTGGACACATGCCTTGATATCACTTCATAGCCTTGTTGAGATATGGCATCATGCGGCACCTCGAATGCCAGTGGATAGAGACCTTGCTGCGCAAGAAACTCAATACCTTTTGTCAGTTTTTCTTCTGTATAGATGGTTTCTTGCTGCTGATTCGATCTCGTATAAGCATGGAAGTCTTTTTCATTCGGAAAATGGCTTTCACTTTGCTTTTTCTCGGCTTTTTTTGGGTCATTTGACGTAATGGACTGATCATTCTTTGCATCCCAGAACTCAAAGTCCTGACCAGAATCCTCTGTTCGATACGTACGGCTAAATCCATGAAGAATAATGCTAGCTCCATTACTTTGCAATTGTTTTAACACTTTTACGAGCTTCGGGCGGTCACTCAGTGTCACTTCATCGCCTGTTGTTCGATCCACCCAAATAGGGGTTACCGCTATCAGAAACGGGATATGCCGAGTGGATACATATTGTCCAAGCTCAAGCAGCTTCTTTTCGTCAGTGACAGGACTGATGTTCCCAAGCTTTAAATACTTTGTGGTCAGCTGATCAGAAGAAGGCAGGTGTTTTTCTAGCACTTCTGCAAGAAGCTCGCTGTGCTGCACGACATTTAAGATTCCAATATAGGCCGCACCTTCCTTTGTTTGAATCACAAATGGAAGATCAGCTTCATGCTTCTTCAATAGAAATTCCCTTTGCAAGTCTGCCCCTTGAACCGTTAACGCAGTGATCCTTTTCTCTAGCTGACGGTAAGTGGGATCATCTGTATATTTGATTTGACTCGTGTGTTCTTGTTTATGAAAAGTAAGTTTGGAAAATGGGCGAAGCTGGTCCGCATTGTACCCAATGGCTATTACCTTCTGTGATTCGTTCATCGCACGAATTGTTTTTTTCGGTAAGATTCTCTTTATTTCCCCTAGGTAGATGACTTGTTGAAATTCACTGATTCTCTTTTCGGCCAAACGTTCATCAGATACAATCGTCGTCTGTTTGGAAAAATGTCCGGCGAGTAGATCCAGCATATGCACTGCTGGAGTCGCTTCTCCCGATTCTGTTGAATAAACGATCAGGGTATCTGGCTTGGCAAGCGCGTCGGCTGAAGCCATGTATTGAAACGAAAGAATGAAAAAAAGAGCCATCATCAAACAGCATTTCATCAAAGAATTAAAGTTCATTCATCATCATCTCTTTTTCTAGTTCTTCTAAAAATTGCTCTGGCGTACGATAATCCGAACTGCTTGTTAAATGACAGACATGAAAAGTCAGGGTGACTTCACGACCGTTTAACAGCACATGCTTTTGCAATTTATCTTTTAGCTTCTCAAGGACGACAGAGACATTCTCTTCTGGTGTGTGAGTAAGCAGCAATCCTATTCGTTCTTCGGATAATCGAAATTTCTTATCAGTTTCTCTGACACTTTCGCGGATCTTGATACTTAATTGCTGAAATAGGTGCTGCATTTCTTTTTCTCCATATAATGATTTGAATTCCGCTGCATAATGGATATGAAGAAGGATAAAAACGAATGGCTGTTTGTAGCGTTCTGCCCGTTTCATTTCCTCGGATAATTCCAGCTTCATCCGATCTGCATTGTCAAATCCAGTTGTCGAGTCAATCGCCACAAATTGTTTCATCGCCTGCTTTTGTTGTTCTATGGTGTGACGCATCGTCTTGATCCGCTCATGCAAGCTTCCTGCTGAAATCGCGAAAAAGAGAAGAGCTGCGCCCCAAACCACCACATCCTGCAATGTTTGATTGGAAAAGAAGGGATTTGTGTGGCCAAGCTCTGTAAAGAACATAGCACTTCCTATAAAGAACAGCATCAGCAAGGTAAAAATTAATGCTGGTAAGATGCCAAATAAAATCCCGCATCCTAACACGACAAAAGTCAGTGTGATCATCAAAAAGCTCTCTGCATCAAGTACGCCAAGGTAGCCCATAAATAAAATAAGACCTGCAAACGTGAGGAGCAGAGAATAATATAAACGATACGTATTACTGAATAACCGATTCATTAAAAAGCTCCCTTTCTGCAATGAGAGGCAATAAGTTGTCAAATGAGTGTGTGTCTTTTTCGTTCATGTATCCTCCATAATAATCCTTGAGAGGATCTTGAATTTGTAATTCTTTCATGCGGTCATACACCTCTTTTGCGAATTCCGGTTCGTTTCGTTTAAGAGCATACAAGATGACCAGCGCATATACAGAAGGAGATTCATACGTCACTGATGGCTGCAATGTGCTCAGTTTATATCTACCGTACAGCTTTCCTTCTTTTTTAAAAGTCGTTTTAAGCCATTTCATGATCGCGGACGTATTCACCTTTGCACGATCGGCATGTAGAGCCGTATAGAGTTGATCAATCATATTGATTTCTCGATCAAACGAATAGACTTTTTTCTTTATGTCATAGGATTTAGGAAAGAATCCTTTTTTTCTCGGTGCTTGTTTTAGAATGGTCAATTGGTTACTCGTCATTTGTTTCGTGAATATTTTGAGGGATTCCAATTCTTTGATTGCTTTTGGGTCTAAATATGAGAGTGTGATTGTGTGTGAAGTTCGATTTGTTGATGCATCATAATAATCGGACAAGATGCCTCTATACATATTTTTGTCTTTTAACGCTTGTGCGATTTCTTTTGCTGTGGTTTGATACGCTGCATTCTTCCATAAACGATCTGCCTTTTGAAGTGCCGCCACTACCCGTAAATCATCAACTAAGGCATTGGCCTTACTTTTTTGATCAGATTCGATTTGCCAGCTGAGAAGATGATGGTCTAGTAAAAATTCATCTTGCAGGACACCAAATTGTTGGTCAAAAGAATTTTGGTCTTTTTTTCGAACAAGATAATCCATCCAAAGCCCAAGCGATTCAGATAAGTAGATATGCTGCTCTGCAAATGAAGTGCGAATCATGCCTTGATCTGTCATGAGGTGATGAGTAATAAAATATTCTCCAGGCAATACAGGCTGTGGTGATACTGGATAAGCTGATTCCTTCTGCTGCTTCCAGGTACATCCGCCTAGTAGAATGACAATGAGTAAAACAATACCTATGCGATGTATGGGTGTATCCATTCGTGTCCCCTTTCAACTCCCGTTCTCTTAGCATTCCAACGATTTATTATAGATTGTTTCTGTTTAAATTTAAATAAATATTTTATACCAAATTACGAGTCTTTTCGCATAGACATTCCCATTTTCAGAAAAACAATATGTCGATATGCTTGATTACATTGGAAAACCCATGCGTTTCCGCATGGGTTTTTATAATACTATTGATCTAATTTTAATTTCTTTAATTGCTCAGCCAGTGCGTTATTGATTGGTTCTTCCACTTTCTTTTGTTTCTTCATATATTTAGACACATCATGCTTACTGGCTCTCTTTTGATTGGATTGTGATTTGCGTTTTTCGAAAACAGACAGTTTTTCTCTATGGCCGCACACACAAGCGAAGATTTTGCCATCGCCTTCTCCGCGCAGCTCGAGCTTTTTATGGCAGTTCGGGCAGCGTGCGTTTGTTTTCTTCGCCACATTTTTACGGTGGCCGCATTCTCGGTCTTGGCACACGAGCATTGTGCCATGTTTTCCGTTCACTTTCAGCATAAGTTTTCCGCAGTCCGGACAATGGGTGCCAGTGACATTGTCATGCTTAAAGGTTTGGTTCGTCTGTTTGATTTCAGATACAGCTTGTTTTGCATAGGACTTCATTTCACTCATGAATTGAGAAGCCTTCAGCTGTCCTTTTGCGATTTTAGAAAGCTTTTGTTCCCACTCTGCTGTTAATGCTGGAGACTTTAGGTCTTCAGGCACTAAGGAGAGCAGCTGCTTCCCTTTCGATGTGATGAAAATATCTTTGCCCTTTTTCTCGATTAAGAAGCTGTTGAACAGTTTTTCAATGATATCGGCTCTTGTGGCGACTGTCCCTAGTCCGCCTGTTTCACCAAGGGTTTTCACTAAGTCCTTTTCCTGATTTTGCATAAATGCCGCTGGGTTCTCCATAGCAGATAGCAAGGTTGCTTCATTAAAACGAGCAGGAGGTTTCGTTTCTCCTTTTGTTTCTTTCAGCTGGCGCACTTCAAGTGATTGCCCTTCGGAAAGTACCGGCAGATGCTGATCTGCTTCGGCTGATTCCTCGTCTTCATAGGATTCATCATACACGGCTTTCCAGCCGGCTGATTGCACGGTTTTTCCTTTTGCTGTGAATGTTTCACTGCCTATTTTGGCGATCACCGTTGTTTCCTCGTATTCAAAAGGATTCATGAGTACAGCAAGGAATCGTTTGGCAATAAGATCATACAATTTACGCTCTTTATCACTTAATGCACCAGGATACAGCTCTTCCTCGGTTGGAATGATCGCATGGTGATCTGACACTTTTGCATCGTTGACGAAGCCTTTGTGCGCTTTCACACCTGATTGTAAAATGCGGTTCACATGCTGAGCGTACGGTCTGACATTCATTCCTTTTAATCGATCTTTTAATGTAGGAACGATATCCGCTGAAATAAATCGTGAATCTGTACGCGGATATGTCACAAGCTTATGCTGCTCATACAACCGCTGAAGCGTAGACAAGGTTTCTTTCGCTGAGAAGCCGTAGCGTTTATGCGCATCACGCTGCAATTCAGTGAGGTCGTACAGCCCTGGAGCAAAAGCTTTTTTCGCTGTTTTTTTCAATGCATCAATCACTGCTGGTTTTCCTTTGCAGCCTGCCAAACGCTCTTTTATGGCATTCTCTTGGAATGTGCGGTTTTGCTTTGTTTTGGCATCCTGCCACGTCAAGGTAAGTCCATCTACTTGTGCAGTCATTCCATAAAACGGCTTTGGCTGGAATTGCTGAATGTCTTCTTCTCGTTTGGCGATCATGGCAATCGTTGGTGTTTGTACCCGTCCGCAGGAAAGCTGTGCATTGAATTTGGTCGTCAGCGCCCTTGTTGCGTTGATCCCTACAATCCAGTCTGCCTCTGCACGTGCAACCGCTGAGCGATACAGATTATCATATTCTCTGCCGTCTTTTAGTCGTTTGAAGCCTTCTTGAATGGCTTTGTCCGTAACAGATGAGATCCATAGTCGTTTTAGGGGCTTTTTCACATGCGCTTTTTCAAGAATCCATCTTGCGACAAGCTCCCCTTCACGTCCAGCATCTGTTGCGATGACAATGTCTTTTACATCTTTTCTTGCAAGCTGTGCTTTTACTGCTTGAAATTGTTTACCTGTCTTTTTCATGACGACAAGCTTTAGCGGCTCTGGAATGATCGGCAAATCCTCTAAACGCCAGGATTGAAATTCTTTTCCGTAGCCTTCTGGATCAGCCAGTGTGACCAAATGGCCAAGGGCCCACGTTACAATGTATTGATCTCCTTCTAAAAAACCATTTCCTTTTTTATGACACTTCAGCACACGTGCTAAGTCACGTCCTACTGAAGGTTTCTCTGCTAATACAACTGTTTTTGACACTAGATTTCACATCTCTTTCTTCTATCCATCCTTTTATTATAGCAGACGTGGAGATGTGGTTCTAATGACGGATTATTTCTTCAAGCGCTGGATGATTTCGTTTGTGATTTCTTGTGTTTGATAAGCCCCGCCGATGTCTGCCGTTAAAAAGCCGTCTGCTGTGACTGACTCGATGATTTCAAGCAGGTGTGTACCCAGTTCTTCCTCACCGAAATGATCAAGCATGAGTTTAGCGGTCCAAATTTGACCGATTGGGTTGGCGATTCCTTTTCCTGCAATGTCTGGGGCAGATCCGTGTACAGGCTCAAACATGGATGGATATTTGCCATTCACATTGATGTTGGCGGCAGGCGCCACGCCAATACTTCCCATAATCGCAGCCCCAAGATCAGTTAAAATATCGCCAAATAAATTGCTGGCAACAATCACATCGAATTTCTCTGGTCTTGTCACAAAGAAGGCTGAGAGCGCATCAATGTGCTGCGAGTCTGCTGTCACCTCTGGATAATCCTTGGATACGTCTTGAAACACTTCATCCCAAAATGGCATTGTATGAACGATTCCATTCGATTTGGTTGCACTTGTCACATGCTTTCGTCTTTTTTCTGCTAATTGAAAAGCAAAGCGCATGGCTCGCTCTGTCCCTTTTCTGGAGAAAACAGCATTTTGAATGGCAAGCTGATCTTCCCCTTGATAGATGCGGCCTCCGATTTCACTATATTCACCTTCACCGTTTTCTCTTACAACAAGAAGATCGAAATCCTTTGGCTGAGCAAGCGGGGAGCGAATACCGCTCAGCTGTTTTGCAGGTCTAACGTTAATCACCTGCTCAAATTCACGTCTAATTTTAATCAGCAATCCCCAAAGCGATACATGATCCGGCACTAAATTGGCATCTCCGACTGCCCCTAAGAAAATGCTGTCAAAGGCTTTCAGTTGTTCCAATCCATCCTTTGGCATCATTTCGCCATGCTCTAAATAATATTCACAGCTCCACGGAAAATCCTGAAAGGTGAAAGACAGACCGCCATGCACATCTGATATCGCTTTCAAAACTCGGATGGCTTCAGGTACAACTTCCTTTCCAACCCCGTCTCCTGGTATTGCTGCAATTGAAACATGCTTCATTGATTTTTCCCCCTTCGTCATCGGTCGACCGTCGACCATTTAATTCGAGTTTACTAGAGAGTGTCTGTTCTTACAATGGACAAAAGACGCTTTTTTGATCAAAGCGCCTTTTTATCCTGCATCAGCACATGGGGCTTCTGTTTCTTTCTTCCTGTACTTTTTTTATCTGAAAGCAGCAAACCTCCTAAGGTCAGTGCCGTTCCAAGCGCAGACATGAGGGTCAATCTCTCGTGAAGAACGATCATTGAAATGACCATCGTAATAATGGGCACTCCATAAATATACACACTCGATTTCACCACACCGAGCGTTTTCACAGAAAAGCTCCATGTCAGAAAACAAATGGCAGATGCGAAAAGGCCTAAAAACAGCAAGTGGAAGGCAAACGATGGATTCGTCAATCGTTCCCAGTCTAAACGAATTTTAAAATGCCAGATCAGTGGAATCATCCATAGCAGTCCGTAAAAGAAGACACGCCTTGTTACCTGAATGATATGGTAGCCATATTGGTTGATCATCTTCGATAAAATGGAATAGAATGCCCAGACGATGGTGGCCGTTAAAGCTAACGCATCACCGAGTGGATTCAATTGAAACGTGGTCATTCCATTCATGCTGATCAGCACGATTCCCGTCATTGCGATGAAAAAGCCTATGAAAAACCGGCTGTGCAGCGGCTCATCTTTTAATAAAAAATAAGCCAATAAAAAGGAGAAGAAGGGGACAACGGAGCTGATGACACCTGCATTCGAAGCGAATGTATAAGTAAGTGCGACATTTTCTAAAAAGTAATATAAGACCACACCGCATAAACCTGCCAGCGCAAACATCCCTTCATGCTTTTTACTTCGCACCTTCATGGTGACTGGATAGATGATCATCAGAGCCAAGTACCCTATAAAAAAACGGAAAAATAAAATCTCTGTTGGAGAAAAAGCCGTTAATAATATTTTGGTAGAGATAAAGGTAGATCCCCATAAAAAAATGGTGAACATGGCCGCCAAATGACCAAGCAGCTGTTTATTTTTCATCAGCAGTTACCTGCTTTGCAAAAATTTGCTGATACTGCCCTGGCGTAAGCCCAATAAATTCTGAAAAGAAATGACTCAAATGACTTTGATCAGAAAATCCAGCAGAGGCAGCCGCATCTACAGGCTTTACTCCTTGGGCAAGAAGCTCCTTCGCATAGTTCACCCTGACTGTCTGTAAATAACGATACGGCGTGATGCCTCTGAACTTTGTAAAAGCACGCAGCAATGAATATTTGTTCATGGACACAAGCTCACCTAAGTCATCTAACGAGATATTTTCCGTGAGATGTGTTTCGATATATTGCTGTACGTCTTGGACTTTTTGTTCGTTGGCACGTGCGGGTGATGCTTTTTCCTCTGATGTATCAGCATAGGCTTCAATCAATTGTTTCATAAAGAAATAGAAGGTTTCCTGTTTATTCAAAGCAGGAGCTTCTTCTGTGATCATTTGATGTAGATCATATAATGGCTTTGTTAGTTCACTTTGTGAAAACACAGGGGCTTTAAAATGCGGTTTGTGCTGAAAGACCTTCTCTAGCACCTCTGCTTCAATATTTAAGCAGCGATAATCGAGTGTCCTGTGATCAATTTGTTCACATGCGTGATTATCATACGGATTGAAAAGAAGGATATCACCCTTTTCAATGATGTATTCTTGATTTTGGCAGATCAAACGTCTTTGACCATCTTCAATAAATCCAATCACATAATATGTATGAAAATGATTCGGGAACTTTTGCATGATGCCATGAAAGCGATACGCTTCTATTTGCAAGTTTTGATCAAAATGTACAGTTCGTTCCTCTTGTGTGTTCATGTCGATCCCTCTTTTCACTGAACTGATCATAAGTGTAGCACACCCTTTTTCTCTTGGATTGTACGATATTGACTTTTCGATGCAGGCTTGCCTAGAGGGAAGAACTTGGATAACATGAGACAAAAGATGATGTATAAAAGAGGGAACGATGGAATGAATTCATTCGAGTTGGAAAAACCAGCACCGTATCATATGCAATTTTATGAACAGCTGAAGCAAATGATTTTTGATGGCCAGTTTCAGCCAGGGGAGCGCATCAATGAAACACAGCTTGCCAAGCAATTTGGCGTAAGCCGATCACCGGTAAGAGAGGCCATGAGGCTGTTAGAGAAAGACGAGCTTTTAATCGCGGATCATCGCTCAGGCTATTCCGTCTATACGTTAACAGAAAAAGATGTTGAGGAGCTTTATCAAATTCGGGCGGCATTAGAAACCCTTGCTGTTGAGCTTGCCTGTAAGGAAGCCTCACAAAGAGAAATGGATGAAATTGAGCAGGTTCACACGCAGGCGGGCGAAGCGATCAAGGAGCAGCTGCCATCTAAAGAGATCGTCCAGTTACATGAAGCCTTTCACCAAAAAATCATTTTAGCGAGTCACAATGACCGTTTATCCAAACAATTGAATCACGTGAATGCACTCATTCACTATTGCCGCATCTTCCATTTTAGCGGCGGGGCCCGTGCTGAAACCATTCAAAGGGAGCATACAGCCATCTATTCTGAAATAAAAGAGCGCCGCTCCACAGAAGCGGTTCAAGCAATGAGGGAGCATTTATTACATGATGTCATGCACTTAAAACAAGTACTCTCTAAAACAAACAAAGAGTAAAGGACTTTTCCCATTTTTTAAGCATTCCATGAACATATTTTGAATTTTTCGTAGATTTCAGCATGTCCAGACGATCTTTCGTTTATATTAGAAGATGAGAAACTAGCTTTTATACAGGAGGATTTGTATATGCATACAAGTATTAGCCGTCTTCGACAGGCGGGTTTTATTGAGGGTATGTCTCTTTTAACCCTTCTTTTAATTGCCATGCCTCTAAAATATTTTGCGGATATTCCGATGGCAGTCACCATTGTAGGCTCTCTTCACGGCGCATTGTTTGTCATCTATATGCTCATTTTGGCATATGTGACTTTTAAAGTTCGCTGGCATTTGAAATGGTCCATCGCTGGTTTTTTTGCGGCTTTCATTCCTTTCGGTAACTTCGCCTACGATAAGGTGCTCCGCCAATATGATACAAAAGCTTAATCAAAAAGGGCTAAAACGACATTCGTTTTAGCCCTTAGTCTTCACGCTGAAGCGTCCTGATAAAGGAACGCTTTTTTATATTGATGCATATTTCACAATGGCTGCTCGACGCGTCATGTCGTGATACGCCACCCATAATTCATCACCAGGCAAGACGCTGGTGATTGGATCAATTGGCTGTTTCACTTCATACATCATGCCATTTCTCTCAACCTGAATGATCGCTAACGGCAGATTGCCGATGACGCCCGCAAATTCAACATTGGTCACTTTTGCACTTCCTTGTTTCTCTTGCATGAGACCCATTTCTCTATCCAGCTCTTCTTTCTTTGTCTGGATCGTGATTTGAGTGCCCGCTGCGACCTGCATATGATCAGGGATAAACTGGCTGACCGTTTTTGTGATAGACTCATCTCCGTTTGAAACCGTCACATCAAGCTGAATAGGCTTTTGTTCATGGATGGCAATTGGATATTGCTTCACACGCTGGATCGTTCCTGTTAACGTCACATCTTTCCCCGATCGATTCCGCACTTCATGGCCATAGGCTGCCATTTTGAGCTGGCCGTTGATGTCGACAAGATCGGCTTTTTCTCCTGTTGTAAATTCAAAACCAGCGGCTTGAATCATCGGAATGGTATACCTTTTCTGATCTGCTTCAAATGTAAGCGATAAGACCGTGCCTCGTCCTACGGTTCCATATGATTCTATATTTCTTAAAACAGCGCCTTTGATGAACTTTGGCTGACTTGGCTGCGAGAAGTCACCTTCTTTTAAGAGCATCGCCTTTTTCTTCTGCGGATTATAGAGAATGGCGATACGCTGACCCGGCTGTGGTATCTGGGTATAGGATACAACCGTTTTAATCGTCTTCTCGATATTTTGCCCATCATATTGAAATTGCAGCTGCATTTTGATAATCGGCTGTTCGTTGATGTAGGTGCCCGTTTCTTTAACAGACACAATATTGGCTTCTAATGTGACACTGTCTTTGATTTTGTTGTTTCTCACCAATCTCAAAATCGGCGGCAGGAAGATGGCTAGTACAAATAACAGCAATGGAATAAACAGCCATATTGCCCAGTTGAGAATGAGCGGTCCGCCTTTCATGACATATTGCATAAAGGTGTCAAATGATGTTTGGTGAGCAGGGCTTGCGTTTTCGATTGAGATGACTTTTTGCAAAGGAAATTCCTTTAGCTGTTTGCTTTTCGTCTCAAATGCACCCGTTAATTGATTTTCGAATGAATAATAGATCCAATCACTTTTCACATTTTTATGGAAAAATAGTCCTTCTCTGTTTAAATTTTCATATGAAAACGACTGAAAAAGCTTGCTGACAGACGTCGTCTTATTCGTGCGGTGGTTGTAAATATAACCAGTCAGCTTGCCTTTTGCTTCATCCTTTGCTGTAGAGCCTGCAAGAAGAACTTCTTCTTCATTAAGCTGGTAGATAAAGGTTTGATAAATCGGTTTTGGTGTTGGGACGACTTCACCAAGCCCTCCATCTGCATTCACTTTCCTTGGTCTTTTTGGATAGTTAGATTCGACAGCGACGGCAAAGTTTTGGGATGTTCCGATTGTTTTTGCTAGCTGCTTCTCCACTTTATCTTTAATGAGGCTAAACGGTTCAGCGTTTTTGGAGACATAGACCCCAAGCTGATGCTTATCGTTTGAGACTCCGCTGACATATGCTTTCTGGTCATTTTTTAAAGTCAATTCAAATATAGGTATAGGCGTCTGGCCTCTAAAGGAGTTCATGACGGCATCGATGGAAACGGGTCTTGCTGGCAGGTTCAGTTTGTTGAGATTGTGCACATGAAAAAACTGACCATTCTTTAGCTCACCTAGGACGGTAGCGGCACCTTCCATTTCTCCTGTAAACACAAGCCGTCCATTCCATTGATATGTATTCGTTTTTAAAAACGAGGGTATCTGCAAGTTTTGTTTAATGAGCTCTTTCTTTTCTCCGCTAGGCGTTAGTTTCTCGATCAAAAGCTTCCCCTCTTTATTTTTTAAAGCAAGTAAGAGATTGTTACCTTGAATGGATGGCAGCATTTCATTAAACGTATCGCTTTCCGTGGTCCATTCACTGATTATTTTTCCTGATTGAGGATCATACATTACAAAATGGAGCTGCTGGTCTTTTGATACAGCACTCACCACTCGTTTCCCTTCATCAAATGTAAATATTCGTCTGACGTCATATTGCGTCGCTTTCCCTGCTGACAAATCATCTTGGTAATGGTTCCACACCAAGAAACTAAGAATGATTGCTGGAATAAAGAAGACAATATATCTGAGGAAGATGACTGGTACTCTTTTCACTTGATCGCTTCCTTTCTTGAGGTTCCTTTCACTTATACGTCAGTACAGCGAAAATGTTTCATGCTAGAAGAATACCATCAAAGCCTCTAAAATCCATATTTTACAAACTTTGTTGTTTACGATAAAATCCAATCAGATTCAAAAAAGGAGTTATCTCATTGGATAAGCTATCATCAATCATTCTAGCAGCTTGGCTGCGTGTCCCTCGCTGGTTCAAGCAATGGGTACTCGTATCCATTTCCATTTTCTTTTTTTATATGTGTTTTGTAAAGGGGCTGACTAGCTGGCACACCTTGCCGCCTGTCACTTTGCTCTCATGTGTGATTGGTTCCTTTATCATTTGGCTGATGTGGCTTAAGGGACAAAAAAATAAGTGAAAAGAGGACAATGATGAAAAAATCGATTCTATATTTTGCGATCTCTTTTGTTCTGCAATTCGTTTGGTTTGGTCTTGTGCACCCAAATAGAGGGGTGACACTGCTGGATATGTTCATGTTTTCTATTTTGTTTGCGGTGATGTTCTTTTTTATTGAGCGAATTTGGCAGTATCAGAAGAAAGGACAAAGTAAATGATCATGAAGCCCGCTTTATTCACTCTGATGATCTGTGCATTTATCGGCCTGCTGTTAGTATCGAACCCTTTTGGAGCGGACGCTATGCGAATGGTTGCGACCTTTGTTTTTCCTTTTCTTGTGCTCATTGGTTTCGGGGTTCTATTGTTTGACCTAATGAAAAAGGCTGCCAAATAGATGGCAGCCTGTTCCTTACTCTTTTCATGCAAATAAATAATCAATGTTTAATCTCCGTTACGGAGTGTATGAGTTAAGATTCGATCATATCAGTGTGTCATATGTGTTCCGAGTGAACCTACGTTTGAAAGTAAACGCCATGGAAGTTCTGGATAACAAGACAACGAAAGCCCTACCTCTCATTCGTCCTTACGGCTCCGAAGCCGCGCCAGTGTGAATTGTAAATCAAAACGTCTTTTTTCCATTCTTCCGCTTTTATAGGGGGCGGGTGCAGAAGGAAAAGAATAAGTTTGTTCGCTTTGACAGCGTCTCGTTCTTATCAAGTAGAAGCTCTATTGCTTCTCATAATGTCATAGAAAAAAGAAAGTTTACTTTCTTTATTTATTTGCTTATTTCAACACTAATATAAAACTATAACACATTCCCCCTGCTTACGCAAGTGTTAAAGTGATAATTCTGCTGGTGTACGGCTTCCTTCATTCATATAACGAATGGAGGTTGGCTCAATCTTCAGAATCACTAGATTCGGATCCTCTTTTCCTTTAAACCATTTCTCCATCTCATCAGACCAAAGGCGGTCGATCAGTTCCCGATCATCGGTTAATGCTGCGGTGCCTGCAATCTCTGCATAAGTATCACCGAATCCTTCGCCTGAATATCCAATAAGAATATGAACATTCGGGTTTTTTTCAATTTCTTCTGCTTTATGTGTTTCTTTACTCGTTGGTGTATATAACGTCAGCCCTTCATGGAAAAAAGTCATATAGCGGGTATGCGGCTTATCCTGCTCAACAGTCGCTAGTGTCCCGACCTTTTGTTCATCTAATAGGTTTAATACCTTTTGTTTTAATTCTTCTTGAGACATATCGTTTCACTCCTTCAAAATTTCATCCGTATTCGTAGGTTTCCACGACAGCCCATTCATTAAACAAAGAAATGTGTTTTTCATAAAAAGCGACCTTCTGGCTGATGCTATAGAAAACAGGTTCAATGAAGGGAGAAATTGAACATGCATCATGAAACGATGTTCCATTTGAGTTCACTTGTCATTGCGGCAGTTGTTGTAGGCATTATCGTATGGTCTGTCATATCTGTGCAGAAAAATCGCAAGAAATACTAAAAACACCGCCCAATCAAAGCTGGGCGGTGCTGCGGTAGATCATGTATTCATAAAGGAACCGCCATTGACATGAAGTGTTTGTCCTGTCATATAAGACGATTCGTCAGAAGCCAGCAGGACAAAGCAGCCGACATGCTCTACAGGCTGTCCTGGTCTTCCCATTGGGGTTTCTGCCCCGAAGCTTTCCACACTGTCTTCATCAAATGTAGATGGAATGAGCGGCGTCCAAATTGGACCTGGCGCTACACCGTTCACCCGAATCCCATCTTTCACAAGCGATTGTGCCATAGAACGCGTAAAGCCGTTAATGGCTCCTTTTGTCGCCGTATAATCAATCAGCACTGGGTTACCCCGATATGGGTTAATTGATGTTGTATTAATGATGGAGCTTCCTGGTTTTAAATAATCCAGTGCCTTTTTCGTAAAATAGAAATAGGAATAGAAGTTGGTTCTAAAGGTTTGGTGAAGCTGTTCACTCGAAATATCTTGAATACGTTCTTGCGGATGCTGTTCAGCCGCATTATTTACTAAAATGTCTAATTGACCAAAGGCTTCAACTGTTTTTTCTACTGCTTTCTCACAAAAGGCTTCGTCACCGACATCTCCTGCAATCGTTAAGCATTTAACGCCTTCCTGTTCTACACGTTTTTGCGTATCCTCTGCATCCTCATGTTCATTTAAATACACAATGGCAACATGTGCACCTTCCTTTGCATAGGCAACAGATACTGCCCGTCCAATTCCGCTATCTCCACCTGTAATCAGTGCCACTTTTCCTTTTAGCTTGCCAGAACCTTGATATGATTCATCCTCAAAGATCGGCGCTGGATTCATTTCTCTTTCACTGCCTGGCTGCTGATCCTGCGTTTGGCGCGGAATGCCATTTGTTAAATATTCACGTAAATCCATGTATAAGCTCCTCCTTGATTTGTTGATGTATCCTTTCATTACCACCTCATTTTTTCACTCAAACATCATGAAGCTGTACTGATGTGTTCCCGAAAATCAGCATGTTTGAAGAGGGGAAAAATCGGTTACATGATCATCAAAAAGGAGCGTTCTCACATGCTGTCTATTTCGAAAACCTTTAGCAGACCAAAAGGCTGGCTCGGAAGCATTGCTGGACTCATTATGGCAAATGAAAATAAAGCATTGAATCAGTGGGCCATCCGCCACTTAGATTTGACAGATGGTGAAAACATTTTAGAAATTGGCTATGGACCCGGCTACAGTATTAAACATATGCTCAAGCATTATCAAGATCTTCATATTGATGGGCTTGATGCTTCTTCCACCATGCAGGAGCAAGCACAGTCACGCGTCAGCAAACGGGCAAAAGACAAACAAGTTCGGCTGTATGTCGGAAAAATCGAGAAAACACGTCTTCCCGGAGAGCAGTATGATAAAGTGCTGTCTGTTAACAATTTTACGATTTGGGATGATCCAAAAACGGGCTTACTCAATCTTTATCACACCTTGAAACCAGGCGGAACACTCGTTATTGTGATGCAGCCAAGAGAAAAAGGAGCTGATGCCAATCGGACAAAAGAGATGGGTGAAAACATATTAAACGACTTGCAGTTTGCTGGGTTTGACCAATTTTCTATTGAGTATGAAGAAATTCGCCCTACCCTTGCCGTCTGTGTCACAGCAAAAAAGCCGAGAAGCGAATAAGCTCTCGGCCTTTTTCTTACCACTTTGCCTCTTTGACAAATTGATAGAAAAGCTGATGTAATTTCTGTTCAATGTCTTCCTTTGTTCCTTGTCCATAAAGCGCCATGCTTTCTTCACTTTCAATGATGGATGAACTGATCAGACTAAACATTTCTGACCCTTCCTTGCCAAGCTCTTGCGGTGCCAGCATCATGAGCATTCGTGACATCTGCTGCTGCCCGCCATCCATGCTTTTAACCTCGTATGCCTGATCAAGATCATAAATATGAAAGATTGGTTCCTTGATGAATGCATGCTTTAAATGATAAAGAGCAAACTCAGTGCCAGGTATGCCTAAGCCGCCTTGCTGTTCACGTTCCAAAAGGCCGCCCGCTACATCATCCGCATGTATGATAAACCCTTCCTCTTCAAGCTGACGAAGCAGCTGCCTGATGGTTTCATCATGCTGCGACATTGTCTTTCTTTTTTCGATGGTAAAATGGGACAGGATGCTGCGAATCACAAACATATAATTCGCCACCTGCTCTGCAACCGCCATCATATCAACAGTTTCTTGCACCAATTCTTTGGGAGATTCTTTTGTTCTTTTTTTCTCGATGATATAAGGAATCTTCCGTTTAATATGAGCCTTCACACGCATGGCATCATCCTCGTTTAAAAGGGGGCTGACCATAATGTAATCGATATGCTCATAGGGAATCGGAACGGTCGAGACAATCATGTCATAGCTCGATGCATCGATTTCCTTTAGCTCCATCAAGGAGGATAGATCGAATTTGGCGATCTCCGGCAATTCTTTTTTCAACCGGGAGGCGAGCATTTTCGAGGAACCAATCCCGCTTGAACAAACAACCAGCGCATGAATTTTTGTTTCTTCTTTTTTGATTTCAAGCACTGAGCCAAAGTGAAGCACAAGAAAGGCGATTTCATCCTCTGGAAATTCAATCTCTGGAAAGAAACGCTCGACTCCTTCTTCAATCGCCATAAACAGCAAAAAGTAATCTTTTTTAATTTGTTGTGTGAGCGGATTATAGATTCTCATCTTTTCCTTTAGACGGTTCATGGCAGGCTCAAGATGAGACACGAGCCCCTCATACAATGAATCATTTTCATTGAGATGATAGCCGGTTTTATTTGAAATAAAATCAATGAGCTTTTTCGTTCTCAGCGCTATATCCAGCTCAATTTCATCAATACGGTATTCTGCCCCAAAGCTGCGATTTGCACTGCGAAGATGGATGGTCATATATCCGACCTCCGCTTCAGGAATCTCCACATTAAACATGCGTTCAAGCGCTCTTGCCATTCGAAGTGATGATTCAAATTCCTTCGTCCTCTTTAATTCCAGCAGCTCTTTCTCTTCCATTCGAATGGTTTCCCCAAGCTGAATACGTTCGATAGCATAGGTTAAGTGAACAACAAGTGCAATATAGGCACTATCAGATAATGAGAGTGACAGTCGATCTTTCAAATGAAAGAGCAGCCTTTCTACCTTTAGCAGCTGTCCTCTGCTGACAACGCCAAACACCTTTTCCGTTGCTTTCGTTCGATGTTTAATATTCATTTCAATCGTTTCTAAAAATAATTGAATGTCGAGCCGGTCAACAATGAGATTGCCGACAATTTTTCGTTTTGCTTCCTCCGGCCCTTTTAATTCAATGCCGTACCCGCGCTTGCGGATAAGCTGCAAACCGTATGGAGCAATCCACTCTGTTAGTTCATCTAAATCATAGCTGATCGTCGCATTTGTTACCTGCAAGTCAGCTGCGAGTGTGTATAATTTCACCGGTTCCTTCGCTTCAAGCAGCGCACATAGAATTAAGAGCTTTCGTTCATCTGAGCTATATTCGATTTGATCCTCATTTGACATATGAGCAAGAAGCCGCTGTTTATCCTCCTGTTCGCCGACTGCCTTCAAGCCTTTCCCCGGCTGTTTATCTAATGAAAGATGATAATCTTTCAAAATTGGTTTAATGGATTTTAGTTCTCTATGGATCGTTCTAGTACTTACCTGAACAGAATCGGCTATCTCACGAATGGTGACATAACGATTTTGCTGAATGATGTATTTAATGACTTTCTGTTCTCGTGCCGTTATGTACATGAAATGCCTCCTTCTGCATAAATAGGTCTATTGTCACACCTTAATATAAAACGCTTTCAACGAGCGATGCAATCTTAAGTTGATCTGAATTTGGCACAGCGGCTATGACAAAATTAAAAACAAGGGTTTCATCAGACACTTCTCCAAAATGAAGGCCCATAATCCTTTTGATGAAATTGAACCTTTTGTTTTTGAAAAGGCAGTGAACCCCCAGCTTTTAAAGAATAAGTCGGATTGTATACGGGAGAGCCAAAGCAATAATCGATTGTGCCTTCTTCTGGACGGAACATGACGGTTCGCATCGTTCCAAACAGCTCCTCATAATTGTGTACAGTCAGACCATCAGGATATTCTGTCTGGAACAGTTTCGCAAGAGAATCACTTGATCGTTGCTCTTTTAAAGCTTCCATTAACATATCGTATCTGACAACAGAATGATGCTTGGTCATCCCTTTTGCTGTTTGATCAGCTACCGGATGATTCGTTGCAGCAATATAACCTCTCTCCGGTCTTCTCACCCTTTTTTGACCATCAATGATTTCAATCACAGCCGCCTTTCCTTTTCGATCGGCAAGCATGATATGAACATTTGAGGCAACGGGCATTTCCTCGATAGAGCGAATGGCTTCCTCGACTGTTTGACAGGATTCCAGAACAGAGCGAATCACATGATACACCTGCAAACCGGCGACGGCTGGAGGCTTTAAACCGGGTTCATTGCCAACCGGCGGACCGCAAGCAGAGAAAGTCACAGCAAGACCATGCTCATTCATTCCATCAGATCTGCCAAACAACAGCAGCGACGAGCCTGTATGATATACTGAGCCTTTCACATGTGTCGTCACAAGACGCATATCATCAAAAATCGGGGAGAAATCATAGTTACGCAGCATGACCGTTTGTTGACCTGCCGCCATATTCCCCTGCCTCACACAGTGGGAACAGCCTGGCTGAAGATGAGATGAATAGAAAAAGGTCAAATAACGCTCATCTAATTGCATTTCATCACAAAACCCAGCAATCTCTTCATCTAATTGAGGAAGAAAGGGACGGATCAGCTGCTTCGTTTCTTTCACAGCCTGTTGTGTTACCGGTTCTGTTCGAATATATTGTGTCTTTAGCAACGGGTTCTCCTTAAGCCAGACAGCCTGCTGTTTTCCTACTTCATAAGCCGTTCCTGTCATCTTTTGAAAAAACGCACTGATTTCCTCCATGCCTGCACACCTCTTTCGCCTCCGTTTCTTTTATCATATCGAAACCGTCATATATTGAAAAGGATGAAAAAAACTGCAATCCCACCGGATTACAGCTGTTTACAGTATGCCTTAAACAATGCTTCTGCCATCGCTTCATACCCCTTAGGATTCGGGTGAAATTGATCAATCGATAAGTAGGCTCTTTCATGTCCTTCAAACGCCCGGTACACATCCACAACTTCTACATGCGGATTCGCAGCAAGCAAACGAAGCTGTTGATTATATTGCTGAAGCCACCGCCCGGCTATTGGTATTTGCGGAAATGGATTATATAAATTCATGAAATACACGTAGTAGGGCTGATGCTGCCCTCTTTTAATTTGAGCGATTTCTTGAATCATCTTGCTAAAATTCGCCTGGCAATGCGTGACCGCTTGCAGCAGTTTCTTTTCATCTTCACCTTCCTCATACTGCTGAACAGCTTGAACAAGGTCATTCCCACAGCCTGTGATGGTGATGATGTCAGCTGCCGCAATCGAACGTCTCACCTCTGACCGTTTGAAGAGCTGTAAAATCTGCTCGGTCGTTAACCCTGATTTTGCAAATACGGACAGCTCAACTGGTGCATGCGTCTTTTTTTCAAGCATCCACCAAAACCGCTGAACAAATCCTCCGCCAAATAAACGTGCCCCCACCCCAACTGTTAAGGAATCTCCAATCGCAACATAGGATCGTCCCACTCTTATCCCTCACTCTCTCCTGCCTTCTCTTATATATACGAAACCGGAGAACAGATGCTTGTAGCAGATGACTTAGGGGCATCCATCTTTTTTTGAGATGCAGCGCCTTTACAAACTCTTTACTTGCGATATCGATCATTTTTTTGTTCAATAAGAGTAGGTTTTTTGCGCTGAAAACTGCGTGTTTACGCGTTCCAGAAAAATTTACAAACTTTTTATCTTGATTTCGAGACTTTTTACCTTGACTTCAAACTACATAGTGATTACAATGAAAATATCAGTTTTCATGTAACTGTGCTTGTTACATCTTTTTCATAGCATTCCAATATGATTAAAGATGCCACATATTCAGTGTACCTTTGGGATACGCTAAAAAAATAACCGAAACAGAAAGGATTGAATGAACATGGCAAAAGTTTTATACATCACTGCACATCCGCATGATGAAACAGTTTCTTACAGTATGGCTACTGCTAAGGCATTTATCGAATCTTATAAGGAAGCAAATCCAAGTGACGAGGTTGTACATATCGATTTGTACAAAGAAAACATCCCTCACATTGATGCAGATGTATTCGCTGGCTGGGGCAAACTTCAATCTGGCGCTGGTTTCGATACACTTTCAGCTGAAGAGCAAGCGAAAGTTGCTCGTCTAAACGAATTAAGTGATCAATTCGTTTCTGCTGACAAATATGTATTTGTTTCACCACTTTGGAACTTCTCATTCCCACCAGTTCTTAAAGCATACATCGACTCTGTTGCTGTAGCTGGTAAAACATTCAAATACACTGAGCAAGGTCCTGTTGGATTATTAACAGACAAAAAAGCTCTTCACATCCAAGCACGTGGCGGATACTACTCTGAGGGTCCTGCTGCTGAACTTGAAGCAGGTCACCGTTACCTTGGTACAATCGCTAACTTCTTCGGAATTCCTTCTTTCGAAGGTCTTATCGTTGAAGGCCACAATGCTGAGCCTGCGAAAGCAGAGCAAATTAAAGCAGATGCAATCGAACGTGCGAAAGCTTTAGGAAAAACTTTCTAATAACTGCACACAAAAAGCCAATGATCTTTACGGTCATTGGCTTTTTATTTGTTCAGAAAAACCTAATTCTCTCGAAATATCACTGGCGGCTTTTTTCACCTGTTTAATTAAGTAAGGTAAGCGTTCTTTTTGATATCCCGCTTCAAATCCTGCAATGCTAATACCTGCTGCCACTTCCCCCAGATGATTGAAAATAGGAGCTCCAATCGCAGCTGTATAGTTTTCAAGCTCAGAATAGCTTAGCGTATATCCCCTCGCATTTGATTCTTCCAGCATGTTTCTTAGAACCTCTTTATCTGTGATGGTCCCAATTCCGATCTTCCCCAGCTCAATTGAGTCAATATAGGCAAGTCTCTCGCTCTCTGGCAAAAAGGAGAGAATACTTCTCGCACAGGCACCCGCATATAGGGGAGACCGTCTGCCAACGGCGGTGTAGAGACGAACAGGCTGCGTACCTTCAATCTTTTCCACGTAAATGGCTTCGTCGCCCTCACGAACAATGAGCTGTACAGCTTCTCCTACTTCATCCCGTAAGCTTTCCATAAATGGTCTTGCAATCCTTCGAATATCAAGGCGGTCCGCCACAAGCTGACCGTATTCAAGGAACATTAAGCCTAATCGATAAACACCTGTTTCTTGCTTTTCTAACAGTCCCATATCGGCTAAAGAGCTCGCCATGCGATGGACAGATGTTTTCGGCATACCGGAAAGCTCGATCATTTCATTTAATGTTAATTGATCGTGAGCGATAAACAGCCGCAAAATCTCCATTGATTTCACAACCGTTTTATTTGTGTTTTGCATCTTCTTCACCTTTTCTAAACGAGAATGCTTCCAGCTTGATTCTTGCGGCCAGCTCCCTCAGTTCTGCTTCTTGCTTAAATAACGCCTGCTCTGCATCCCGATGATCTATTTGTTCAAAATACAGCTTTGCCCCAGGCATCGCCTGTGCAATAAGCGGTAAATCAACAGTCGCTACTTCTCCTATACGCGGGTATCCGCCTGTCGTCTGCCGATCTGCCAGCAGAATAATCGGCTGGCCATCGGGTGGAATTTGAATAGATCCAAAGGCGACAGCTTCTGAGATCAATTCCAGCTTTTCTTTTAAATGAATCGGCTCTCCCTTTAGCCGGCAGCCCATGCGATCTGATTGGGGTGTGACCTGATAAGGCTGCTCAAAAAACGCGGTTTGAGATGTTTCTTGAAAATGAGAAAGATGCCTGCCTGCCAGCACACGAATCACTGGTGATTTCCGCAGCGGTAAAAAATGATCATGACTCACTGTCCAATCGGGTGCGCCGTATCCCGCCTGTTTCACTTTATTTTTCAGCCTATCAAACAAATGATCCGCTACGAGAGACGGCTCTCCAACAGGCAGAACGTCGCCTTTTTCAAGCGGTCGTCCTTTCAGTCCACCGATCCCTGCTCTGACATAGGTGCTTTTGCTCTGCATGACTGGTTCCACATCAAATCCACCTGCCACAGCAAGATAAACGCGGCAGCCTCTCTTACAAAGACCAAAGGTGATCGTGCTTCCTGATCGAACAAAGAGCGGCTTCCATAATGGTGCCCGCTCTCCATCAATATCAATCTCTACATCAGCACCAGTGACTGCAATGAGCTGATCCCTCTCACATGTGAGCACAGGCCCCGGCCCCATCAACGTCACTTCCAGCACGGCTTCGTTTTCTTGGTTGCCAGTGAGAATGTTGGCGATTCTAAGTGAGAGAGGGTCCATGCCGCCGCTCGTTAAGACGCCATACTTTTGATAGCCTTGCCGCCCTTTATCTTGAATGGTTGTGTAGATTCCTGGCTTGATGACATGAATACTCAACGTTCTGCCTCCTTCATGCTGAAAAATTCCTTTTCAGACATTTGGACAAATCTAACCTCGTCCCCTGCTTTCAATAGACTCGGAATTTCCTCGTCTGGGCGAAAAAGCGGCAGCGGGGTTTGTCCAATGAGCTGCCAGCCCCCGGGTGTGGAAATTGGATAAACGCCTGTCTGCTTTCCTGCAATACCAACAGAGCCTTTTGGAATGGACATCCTTGGTGTTTCTCTGCGTGGTGCCGCGATCTTTTCAGACAGCCCGCCTAAAAACGGAAACCCTGGGGCAAATCCAATCATATAGACAAGGTACGTGCCGGCAGTGTGAATACGCACGACTTCTTCTGGCGTTAAACCATTGATACGGGCAACCTCTTCTAAATCAGGGCCCAGCGCTCCCCCGTAACAGACTGGAATGTCAACGATGCGGCGCTTTACCTGAACTCCCTCCTGCCATTTGTCTTCAAGAAGTTGTTCAATATAGCCTTTGACCCATTCATACGGAGACAGGTCTTGTGTTTGCAGCTGGGCCGATTGATGTACGGTATAAGGCTCGTAAAAAACAGTCACGTTTGTAAAGGCTTGAACTGCTTCTACATACCCTTCAAATGGGTGCTGTTCAATACATGCAAACAGCTGCTCAACACGTGCATGAATCTCCTCACGTATGTCAGCTCCTGCTTGGATGACGATCGCTGCATCTCCCAGCGGGTGATAGGTGATGGAATCTTTTATCGTTGAAAAAGCCACTTGAGGACACCTCTCTTTCTACAGTACACCGAGCTTTTGATCTCTTCGATCTGTGATGAACATATGCCCGGGTGCATGAGTGATCGCAATGTCGGGTTTTGTATGCATGACAATGGCTTGCGGCGTCACACCACATGCCCAAAACACCGGGACTTCTCCTTCTTTGATCACAGATGGCTCTCCAAAGTCAGGCTGATTCACATCGGAAATACCAATCACCGCTGGGTCCCCTATATGGATCGGTCCGCCATGGACTGATGGAAATCGAGATGTCACTTGAACACTTCTTGTGATTTGATGCGCCGGAATGGGTCTCATGCTGACCACCATCGGGCCATGAAAGACTCCTGCTTTTTCACAAGCTATATTCGTTTGATACATGGGTACGTTATGACCGTCTTCAATATGGCGGACAGGAATGTCATTCAGCATAAGCGCGTGCTCAAACGTAAAACTGCATCCAATGAGAAAGGCAACCATATCATCCTCCCAATAAGCAGTGATATCTGTCACCTCTTCTTCAAGAATCCCTTTTCGGTAAATACGGTACTTAGGAAAGTCCGTACGAATATCCGCTTGAGGCGCCGACCATCTTGGCACTGGATCACCTGGGTCCAGTACATCAAGCAAGGGACATGCAGCCGGATTCCGCTGGCAAAATAAAAGAAAATCAAAGGCAAGTTCCTTTTTGACAATCATTAAATTGGCTTGAGCAAACCCTTCTGCAAAGCCAGCCGTTGGTCCTGTGATCTTTTTTTCGCGAATCAATTCTCTCATCTGTGATGGCTCATATGTTTGATAAGTATTCATCTGAATCAGCTCCATAGTTTCGGGATTTCATTAATGATGGTATAGCCGCCCATCATCGCCATAATGACCACAACAAATGCACCAGTCACTGTCAAAAAGAATGGATGACGATAATCTCCGACAATGTCTTTCTTATACGCCGCAACGAGTAATGTGCCAAGGGCGAGCGGCAAAATCAATGCATTGATTGCTCCAACTAATATCAAGATGTTCACTGGTCTTCCGATCGTAATAAAACAAATGGTCGAGAGGGCAATAAAGCCAATGATGATACCACGCTGGTTTTGCTCAATTTTTGGTGAGAAGGTTTTAAAAAAGGAAACAGATGTGTATGCTGCTCCAATGACGGATGTAATCGCCGCAGCCCACATAATAATCCCGAACATTTTATATCCGATATTTCCTGAAGCTAATTGAAAAACAGAGGCAGGCGGGTTGGATGGATCTATCTGCAAGCCTTTTGAGACAACTCCTAATGTGGCAAGAAAAAGTGCTACACGCATGACAGATGTAATTAACACACCGAAAATAGAGCTTTTCGTCACTTGCGGCAGTGCTTCCTTCCCCTTAATACCTGCATCCAGCAAGCGATGCCCGCCAGCAAAGACGATATAGCCGCCTACCGTTCCGCCCACAAGTGTCACAATGGATAAAATATCAATCGTCTCTGGGACAAATGTTCTCACGGCCGCTTCTCCAACTGGCGGCGCTGTTGAAATCGCCACATACAGCATCAGGCCAATCATGACAAAACCAGCTGCCTGTGTGAAACGGTCCATCGCTTTCCCAGCCTCTTTGATCACAAAGATGAGAATGGCAATCACAGCACTGATCCCTGCGCCGATTCGCGGATCGACTCCGAAGATTACCTGGAAACCGAGACCAGCTCCAGCGATATTTCCGATGTTAAAGGCAAGTCCTCCAATGACAATCAAAAAGGCCAGCACATAGCCGAGACCCGGGAGCACCATATTCGCTATATCCTGACCTCGTTTTTCTGAAACGGCAATGATGCGCCATACATTTGTTTGTGCAAAAATATCTAATAAAATTGAGATCAAAATGACAAACCCAAAGCTAGCCGCAAGCTGCTGTGTGAAGACGGTTGTTTGTGTTAAAAATCCCGGTCCGATCGCGGACGTCGCCATTAAAAAGGCAGCGCCCATCAGCATAGACCGATTCCCCTTTGGTGCCTTCATTTGTTTGACTTTCTCTGTTTTCATGCTGTTTCCCCCTTTGATGACGATTTTTATTGAAAGGCCTTGAGATGAATCCCGGCTTCTTTTAGCTTCGCTGTAATGGTCTTCGCAAATTGAAGCGCATGGCTGCCGTCTCCGTGAATGCAGACCGTATCTGCTTTGAGCTCGATATCTTCTCCTTGAACTGTACGAACCCTGCCTTCTCTCACCATACGAACAACCTGCTGGACGGCCCGTTCATCCTCTTCAATGAGTGCATGTGGTTCGCGGCGCGATGTCAGCGTCCCGTCTGTTTGATACGTCCGATCAGAAAAAACTTCATGTGCCACTTGAAGACCTATTCGTTCACCTGCTAACGCAAGTTCACTGCCTGACAGACCAAATAACACAAGGTTTGGGTCCACATCATACACAGCCTTCGCAATCGATTCAGATAATTCCGTATTTTCAGCCGCCATGTTGTAGAGGGCGCCGTGTGGTTTGACATGCTGCATCGTACCGCCCTCGGCCTTGAGAAAGGCTGATAGAGCGCCAATTTGATAGATGACAAGATCATAGGCTTCCTCTGCGGAGATAGCCATTGGACGTCTGCCAAAGCCCGCCAAATCTTGCAAACCAGGATGTGCACCAATTTTGACCCCTTTATCCAGTGCCATTCTGACCGTCTTTCTCATAACCGTTGGATCTCCTGCATGAAAACCGCAAGCAATGTTGGCTGAGGTGACATATTCTAAGATTTGTTCGTCTGCACCGATTGTGTATTGACCAAAGCTTTCTCCCAAATCACAGTTGATATCCACTTGATACATAGAATCCCTCCTTGTTGTTCCGAAATACGGAATCTAAAGTCCGAATATTCGAATTTATATTGATTATACCAACTTTGGATAGACTGCACATGAAATTGTCAGAAAATATAACAATCGAACTAGGAGAAAACAAAAAAAGCGAGAGGCAAAGTCCTCTCACTTTTTCTGTAATGAAATGCACCTTATTTAGACAGCACCCAATGTTGGATGGCTTTTGCCACACCGTGTTCTGTGTTAGGAGCCGTAATCCAATCAGCGGCCTCTTTCACCACTTCCTGGGCATTTCCCATCGCAATGCCTAATCCGGCTTCTTGAATCATGGCCATATCATTGAGGCTGTCGCCAAGTGACATGACGTTGTCCATCGTACAGCCAATGCGTTCTGCTACTTTTGCAAGAGCTGCCGCTTTGTTAATGCCGGCTGCATTGACTTCAATATTCGTTGGACTTGAGTTTGTGATCTCTAGGTGCTTATTTGTTTTCAATGTATTGAGTACTTCCTCACGAACGTCATCATCATGAATATCAAAGCCAAATTTCAACCATTCATGGTCATGAATTCGTTCTGGGAATTCACCTCTCCACACCTTATCCACAGTTGAAGCCCAGTAATCGGTTTTGTACCTATTTTTTAAATCCCACATCATTTGGACGTGATCAGGATGCAGCAGATCCCGTTCGATCAGCTGGAAGTTTGAATCCCAGATTTCACTTCCGTTTGCTGTCACAAGGTAAGACGATAACTTGAGCGGCTCAACCAGCTCTCGGCATGTCATCAGTGTCCGCCCTGTGCTAATGACCACATGGACCCCTTTTGCTTCAGCCTCTTTAATGGCTTGTTTATTTTCCTCTGGAATGATGTGCTCACTGTTTAACAGCGTGCCATCCATATCAATGGCAATCAATCGGATGTCTTTCTTATGAGCTTGTGTTGACAAATTGAGTACCCCACTTTGTATCGATTTTTGAAACTATCTTTATTTTAATATAAAGAGGAAGAAGGCACAAAGGGACGAGTTTGATCCCATAGAAAAAAGACCTTGTTGCAGGTCTTTTTCACAAGTGCTTAGCGTTCACACGCAATGCCGTCTTTATCGCGGTCAAGGTGCTTATTTTTTTGATAAAGTGCTTTAGATACATAAGGCTTGTATTTTGTTTTTCCGCCTTTGTTTTTCGTGTTTTTGCTTTTTGCTACGCCGCCTTTATATACTTTGTTCAGCGCTTTGCAGTTTTTGTAAGACTTGACCGTTTTTGCATCTGCTGTGTGGGTGTCGACTTGTGTAAAACTTAGTAAAAGTCCTAAAGACAAGACAGCCACCATGATTTTTTTCAACATGTAAGATCCCCCTATTTTTTCTAATTTTACATTTTTATCATATGTCACCACTTTTTGTTTTTCAAGACTATTGAGCTAAATATTTTGATTTTTTTGGCATGAAATACACCTTATATCCTATATGGTACAATGAGTGGGAAACCTTTCCGTTTTTGACACGTATATGAAGAAAGGAGTTTTTCACATGAAAATGAAATATACCATTTTATATGTAAACGATGTGGAGGCAAGTATTCATTTCTATCAGCATGTACTTGGTTTCCCAATAAAATTGAGGGTTGAATCCTATGTTGAGTTTGACACTGGAGACGTGACGTTATCGATTAATTCACGCCAGGATGTCAAAGAAGCACTCGGATTGCCTGTCCCTGAAGCAAATCAAGCGTCTCACACGTTTGAGATTGGCTTTGTTGTGGATGATGTGGAGCAAACGATTGCATCAATGAAGAAAAAAGGGGTTTCGATCATCAAAGAACCTGCCAAAAAACCATGGGGTCAAACAGTCGCTTATGTGTCTGATCCTGATGGTCATTTCATTGAAATATGTGATGCGGTCTCCTAATTGTCTTTGAAGGGAGTGAACCAGAATGAGAAAAAAACATGCTTTTTTCGCCGGTGTTTGCTCAATGATTGTGATTTGCAGCGCCGCTATCCTGTTGCAGCACCTTGAATGGATTGGGTTTGTCAGTGGCGGCATCTCAATTATTGGGGTCGTGATGTCAGGGGTGCTAATGGGTGCTTGGACAAGTGGAGAAGAGACACGAACAGCCTATCATTCTGAAACAAAAGAACACCGCATGTGGCGACTTGATACGGCTTTTCTTGTGATCATTTTTGCACTTCCGCACATGGCTGCGTCAGTCTTTTATGTTTTGATGTAAACACTTGTTAAAAAGGAGTTCGCAATATGGCTGTTTTTATTCTATTCATTGTATTTGGCTTTCCTATTCTCTCTGTGCTGATTGGCATTTTGGGCACGATCTTTTTAAAGAATGTTTGGGTGCCTACTTTGATTGTGCTGTTAGCGAGCATGATCTTCATGTTCACTTATATTGATGGGAATGAATCCTTTCTCATTTGGGTCATCGTCTATACCCTCTTTACATTCTTTGCTGGATGGATTACAAAGCGGCTCAAGTAAAAAAGAACAGTTTCCACTGTTCTTTTTTTGAATCATATATCCGCACACCATAGTTCAATTTCAATTTTCAGCTCAGGCCATCCTAAAGCTGATACATAAGCAACCGTCATTGATGGGTAAGCTGTTTTGAAGATCGTATCCCACTGAGGGTATAGATGGTCCCAGTCGATCACTTTAGGAGCTCTATTTTTCATTTCATTTAAGTGCTAATTTACACTAAAATACTCTTATATTGAAGCATCTTATGATTTAAACAAAATATTAAGTAATAGCCCATAAGGGATAGCTTCATACCTAAACTACAGGTAAAATACCAGTCATACACTAAGCGTTTTTGTTACCTTTATTTTTTTGAGGCCGAAAAAGGGTCTCATCGTTTTCTAGCTTAGAATCAATAAACTCCACAATACGTTGAAGATCGTGTATTTGATTCATCACTTTTTCTTTATATTCTAAAAGGGTTCTTTTTAATTCGGGAACAGAACTAAGTTTATATTTTACAGGATATTGTAAAATATTTTTCATTTCATTTAATGACATTCCTGTTTTTTTCAGACAAATGATCAGGTCCATTAGCTCTATGTCTTCTTCATCGTATATTCGATGTCCATTTCGTTTTCTTTTTGCATAAGGAAGCAATCCGATTTTTTCATAATAGCGGATCGAATCTTCAGTTAATCCGGTTTTCTTGGAAGCTTGCTTGATAGAATAAGCATTCAAATCATCACCTACTAATTTTGTTTACAGATAGATTAATTAAAATCTAAACGAGAAACTCGTTTTGGTAAATATCAATCAGTTGATTAAGTACTTGTGCCTCATAACCAGAGAATTTGATTGCAGTTTCTTTGCCCTTGTTTACAAAAATCCCGGTAATTTCGTTGTTGAAATTGAAAGCAGCTTCATATAAGCGAGATGCCCCTTTGCTTGGAGGAGAAAAAATAAGGTTCCTTATGGGAAGAATATAACTGGGCATTCTTTTTCCTTTGGTCAACTTCGTCCTGTTTGGCCCTGGGCAGACACTGCGAATTTTTATTCCCTCGGTCAATAGCTTCGGAGCAATTCCATTCGTCCACAGGGAAAGGGCTAATTTACTGTTCGCATATGGACCTATAATCTTTTTAAATGGAATTGCCTTAGGATCGATTACTGTATTTAAGTCAAATTGCTTCAAAAATAATAAAGAATTGGAAGACGTATTGATGATCGTTTTCTCCTGCCCATGTAGTAACAGTTCTTTAAGTTCCATTGTAACGATATAAGGCACTAATGTATTAACTTCAAAATGAATTTCACTCCCTTGTTTGGAATATTTGTATTCAGCAAAACTGACTCCTGCATTGTTAAAAATCAAGTCAATTTTGGTCTCGCTTTTCTTAATCTGGCTAAGTACGTTTCTAAGGCTGGAGAATTCGGCTAAATCAGCTTTATATACTCTTAATAGCTTCTTTTTAAGAGCATCAATAATTATTGGTTGATCATTTGGAAAATCAGAACGAATTACAGCAATTACTTCCCATCCTTGAGATAGAATCTTTTTCGTCAGTTCCAATCCAATCCCAGAGTTGGCTCCTGTAATCAATACCACTTTATTTTGTTCGTTCATTTTATTCTTCCTTTCTGTGTTTCCGATAGTAAACACAGATTACTACTTGGAGTGAACACCAAGTCAAGGGAAATTTGTTTAATATATTTCCATAAGCGATTTATATTCGTATCCTTAAAAAAAGCTATCCTTTATTATGGATAGCTTTTTGTATTAGTGAAAAATAAAACCAAAATGAGTATCCATAGCCACAAGGTAAGAACATCAATCTTCTTTTTCATGACCGGAACACTCCTTTTGTTTGCGTGAGCAAGGTTTTGATTAACTTCATCGTACCTGACAAGTGATACATCGTCAAAATGATTTATAGACGATAACGTGCAATGTCCTGATTCAATCGCATGCTTAGTTCATTGAGCCTTTCTGCTGCTTTAGCCACATTAGAGATGGCTGTCACTTGTTCGTCTGTGGACGCAGTGATTTCTTCGATCGCCGCAGCATTTTCTTGAGAAACATGTGCTGCGCCGTGCATGGCTTTTGTGATGAGGTCGTTTTGCTCCAGCAGTGTATTCAGCTCTTTTGCCATCGCGTTTGTTTCAACGATGGTTTGTGAAATCAATGTAGAGATGGCATTGAACTCATGTTCTGTTGCATGCACCGCTTCATCCAGCTCGGCAAAACGATCCATTGTGCTCGACATGATGCCGGCTGTTGCCGTCGTTTCTTCTTTAATGCCTTGGATCATTTGCTGAATTTGAACGGCTGATTGTTTTGTCTGTTCAGCTAAATTCCGCACTTCACTCGCCACAACTGAGAAGCCTTTGCCATGCTCTCCTGCACGTGCTGCCTCAATACTTGCATTCAGCGCCAGTAAATTCGTCTCATTTGAAATGCTTTCAATCGTATCTGTGATTTGAGAAATATCCTGTACTTTTGTAGTTAACTGCTCGATTCCTGCTCTAATGCCTTGAGATGCCTGAATCGATTGTTCATTCGATTGTTTTAATTGCTGTACGATTTGCTGACCCTGCTGTGATGATTGACTTGATTGGTCGGAAATCCGTTTAATTTGATCACTCTGTTCTTTGACATTCTCAATAGATTGATTAAACTGGGTCATTTGTTGATTGGCTACTTCAAGATCGGATGCTTGATGAAGTGTTCCAGTCGAAATGTCTCCGATGGCTCGTCCAATTTCTTCACTGCTGGCTGAGGTTTCTTCAGAGATCGCCGATAAATCTGTCGCTGATTCAACAAGCTGACTGCTCGTTTCCTGTAAACCGCTCACCAGTGTTCTGAGCTCTCCTGACATATGGTTAAAGCCTTTTGCCAGCTGGCCGATTTCATCCGTTGTTTCCTTTAAGTTCGTGCGTTCAATATTCCCCGCCGCAATTTCCTTTGAAGCAGCAGTGACTTGCTTCAGCAATCTGACTTTTCCTCGGGCAGCTAAATAAAAGACGCCTAGACTCAGAAGGGCGACACCTGCTGTAATGAGAATAATATAGAGCTTCATCTGCTCTAATTCTTTATAAAATTCGTCCTGGAAGACAGCGATACCTACACTCCAATTCCACGGCGTAAACTGGCTCATATAGGCGAGCTTTTCTTTTTCTTCGCCGGTTGCATCGTCCTTATCCATATAGGTCACATAGTGTGCATCCTCACCTTTTGCATTGGCGCCAGCGACCATTTTTTGACGATTGGTCGTGTTATCTGGAATGACGCCGATGTCGTTGACCGGATGAACCTGGGTAGAATAGTCAGTGCCATATGCGATCAGATAGCCTTTATTTTTATAGATAAAATCTGATTTTTGAGATTGGTATCCCTTCCCGTTGTCATTTTTGGGTCCGCTCAAGTAAAGCCGGGCTTGTTCTTGCGCCTGCTCAAGCGTCAGTTCTTTTTTCTCCACACGGTCATTCAACTGTTCAAGTGTGGCCATCGCTCCGCTGACGATGTGCTTTAAATCTGCTTTCCCTGCATCAATTAATACATGTTTCGCTAACAAATACCCCGTTGTTCCAACAAGTCCGCCCGTTAAAATCGTGATCACGATAATGGCAGACATTAATTGAAAAAAGACACTTCTTGACGCAAACGCTTTCTTTTTCATGTACAAATTCCCCCTTACTTTATATATCGTCAAGCAGGGAAAAGTATTAAAAAAGTCATAGAAAAAATCCCTTTCTCACGTTGGAAAGGGATTTTTCTCATTATCGAGCTGTTTCTTTAAGAATGGCTTGATAAAGATCGTCTGCTGGCGAGAGTCCACATACCTCTTCCAGCACACCTTCAATGCCTTTTTCTTTTCGTAATGCCTGCAGACGAACAGCTTCTTCGTCTTCAGTAAAGTCATAAGACAAAGCTGCCACAATACCTTTAATTAAATACTGTGGCTGTTTGATTTTTTTCGCTGGACCGATTAAACGGTCATTTGCTCCAAGCTTTCTAAGCGGGGAACGTGCGACGCGCGTGACTTCATCAGAGATAAAGGCATTTTCAAATCGTTTGATGATTTTTTGGATATACGCATCATGTTCTTCTTTTTGAAAACCATATGTGTCGATTAAATAACTGCCCGTTTCGTGAAGTGCACCTTCGACCACTTGACGAATCTCTGGTGTATCGACAGCTTCTTTAATCGTTTGCACGCCTTTTTCGTACCCGACATAAGCAGCTAGTGCATGTCCTGTGTTGACAGTAAAGAGCTTACGCTCAATATAAGGCGTCAAATCTTGTACAAAGGTCGCTCCATCGATCTGAGGAACGTCTCCAATAAAGCCTGTCTCATCAATGACCCACTCGAAAAATGGCTCGACTGATACTTTCAAAATGTCCTCATGGTGCTGAATGGGGACAATGCGGTCAACCGCAGCGTTTGGAAAACCAACTGTGTGTGACAGCGCTTCTTGTTCATCAGCTGTTAAATGAGAGAAAACAGCTTCCTTTAAATGAGAGCTGCCGCCAATCATATTTTCACATGCCACAATGTTGATGATATGATCAGGCTTTTTCTGTTTTAAACCTTCAGCAATCGATGAAGCAATGATGTTCAAAACAGCTGGTCCAACAGCTGTTGTAATGAGATCAGCTGTTGCAACTGCCTCTGTTAATGCGGCTGGATCTTTTGCGGAATTGATGGCTGACACAGGACCAACCACTTCTTGCTGCTGCCCTGGTGCTGCGAGTTCAACCGTGTATTCTCCTTTTTCATTCAGCTCGTTGATCACCGCTTCATTTACATCGGTAAAAACGAGCTCAAAGCCTGATGCTTTTAACAAAGATCCGATAAACCCTCTGCCAATATTTCCTGCTCCAAAATGAAGTGCCTTCATGTTAGTTCACCTCGTTAAAGATGGCAATCAGTTCATCCTGATTCTTTGCATGAATGATACGCTCTACGTTTTCTTCCTCTGAACAGACAATCGCAATTTGAGAAAGAATATCGAGATGTTCATTGTTTTTACCAGCGATACCAAATACAACTTTAGCAATATTCCCCTCGCCATATTCAACGCCATCTGGAATTTGGATAATGGAAATTCCTGAATGAAGGACAGCCGCTTTCGCATCCTCTGTCCCATGAGGAATGGCAATTCCGTTGCCCATAAATGTAGAAGAAATGTTTTCTCTTTCAAACATTTTGTCCACATAATCACTTGTGACATAACCGTTTGCCACTAAGACTTCGCCTGCTTTTTTAATGGCTTCTTCTTTAGAGCCCGCTTGTTCGTTTAGAAAAATATTGTCTTTTGAAAGTACTTGTTTCATGAAAGATCACACACCTTTTTTAGAATAGAAAATCAGAAAACAACCAAAACGGGGAGTTCAATTAGGAAAAATTGGACTCAACCCGTTTCGTCATGTTATTTTTTCAATTTCTCAATCAGCTCATCATATTTCGGGCTGTTTAAGAAATTATCAACTGAGATATGGACAGCTCCTGGCAGTTTTGCCTTGGCTCTATCTGTTAAATCTTTATGAGTAAAGACCACATCGGCATCATCTGGGATGTTGCTGATGGATGTATTTGTCACATCAATATCAAGCTCTGCCTTTTTGACTTTATTCTTTAAGACGGATGCGCCCATCGCACTTGAGCCCATTCCTGCATCACAGGCAAAGATGATTTTGTTCACGTTATCTGGATTGATTTCATCCGGCGATGCTGCTTGCTCGCTTGCTTCAGCACCTTCTTTTTGTGCTGTAAGAGCAGCTGCTGCTGCACTTTTCTTGCCTTTCATGTCTTGCATTTTTTCTGTTGCTGCTGTTAAGTCTTCGTCCACTGCTTTAGATGCTTTTAAAATGACAGAAGCGACAAGGAACGATACGACCGCTGCCACGACAACACCTGCTAGAACGGCAAGGTGGCCGCCTTTTGGTGACATGAGCATAAGAGCGATAATACTTCCTGGTGACGGCACAGCCTTTAAGCCTGCATTTAACAGTGTAAAGGTCAGAACACCGCTTGCTCCCCCAGCAATAACCGCCAAAATGAGCTTTGGCTTCATTAAGATGTATGGGAAGTAAATCTCATGGATTCCCCCTAAAAATTGAATGACAATCGCACCCGGTGCAGACTGCTTTGCCGTCCCTCTTCCAAAGAACATGTAAGCTAGAAGAACACCGAGACCTGGTCCTGGGTTTGTTTCAAGCAAGAACAGAACGGACTGGCCTGTCTTCGCCGCTTGCTCTACTCCTAATGGACCTAAAATCCCTTGGTTAATGGCATTGTTTAAGAACAATACTTTCGCTGGTTCAATGAAGATACTCGCCAGCGGAAGTAAATGGGCATTGACAATGATATCTACACCTGCCGCAAGGGCTTTATTCAAACCTAGTACCACTGGACCGATGGCGTAGAAAGCAATGGCGACTAAAATGGCACCTAGAATACCTGCACTAAAGTTATTAATCAGCATTTCAAAGCCTGATCTGATTCGGTCTTTGAACAGCTGGTCGATTTTCTTAATAAGATAACCGCCAAGTGGGCCCATGATCATTGCGCCTAGAAACATTGGGATGTCCGAACCGACAATAACCCCAATCGTAGCGGTTGCACCGAGTACCCCGCCTCGATGGTCATATACGAGCTTCCCGCCTGTGTAACCGATTAAGAGCGGCAGCAAGTAGTTGATCATTGGTCCAACAAGTGTATTTAATTGTTCATTTGGAAAATAACCACTTGGAATGAACAATGCTGTGATGAGTCCCCAAGCGATAAACGCTCCAATATTCGGCATGATCATACCGCTTAAATAGCTTCCGAAGCGCTGTACTTTTACGCGAAATCCGCTTTTTTCCTGCATCTATGAAAACTCCTTTCTTCTCTCCCTTTATTTAGGGCTTTATAGGTCAAAAGATATAAGAACAAGATTCAGTGAAGCCCTTATGCCTATCGTAAAACGCTTTCACTTTCTCTTCAATTGAAACTAAATGTCACTTTGTCACATAGTGTGTGACAAAATTGAAAAATGATGTGACATCACCTTCAGATCCCAATACAAAAGGGGAGAAAAAGTTGATTTGCCGTAGTTTTGAAGCAAAATTCATGGGAATTTCACAACTTTCAAATGGTCTCTTCTTGTTTCCTCTTCTTAAATCGAATAGGCTTATAATTGATCAAACCTATTCAATTAAGAAATGTCTGCGCAGACATGACACAGGAAAAGTGAACCATCTTGCTGTTTGTTTCGTTTACCTTTTAGAGAGGGCGGTACAATAGGAAGAGCGGTTTTTTCTGTGACTCACAGTTTACTGCCGCTTTCTTTCTGATACATGAGACATTTTCATAGGTAGAAAGGCGGTTATTCACCTTGTTTAAAAATAGTAAGTGGCTTCTGCTTCTTATGGTCATGTTCGCTTTTTTCATTCCAAAGGAAGCATTTGCTCACGCATACGTCGTGAGCTCAAACCCGGCGGCAAATGAAGAGCTGGATCAGCAGCCTCCTTCAGTCTCGATCACATTTAGTGAAGGGATTGAAAGCGGATTTCATGCCATTAAGGTGCTAAATGCAAAAGGTGATCGTGTGGATAAAGGAGATACGGTCATTAAAGATCAAAAGATCATGGAAGCGGCTTTGAAAAAGAATTTACCAAAAGGAATTTACACCATCCAGTGGAATGCGGTATCAGCGGACGGACACTCTGTCTCTGGCATGATTCCGTTTAGTATTGGAAAAGCGGATGGCGGTTTTGACCAATTAGAGCAAGGTCAAACGAATGAATCCATTGATGTGGCCTCAACTATTGATAAAGCCTTTCTTTATACGTCATTCAGCTTATTCCTTGGGACCATTTTGTTTGGACTGCTTTGGTTTAAGACTGCGATTTCACCTGTATTGGCGAAACGAATGAAGCGGCTTTTGACCGTGTCATTGATGATGATGGGCGGAGCACTTGTGTTCCAGCTGCCGATTCAGACAAAATCAGCGGCAGATGTGTCCTTTTGGGGGGCATTTCAGCCTTCGCTTTTACAAGAAACGATTGCGTCCACTTCTGGCGGTAGTCTGTGGATGATGCTTATGGCATCATTTGTTCTTCTCACCATCTGGACGATTGTAGCGGTGAGAAAAGGGGACTTCTCTTCTTTTCGGGTTTGGCTGTTTCCACTGCTCCTTTTCACAGTGCTCCTTTGGCTGAAGGCACAAATCGGACATCCAGCCGCAACAGACAATAGAATACTCACAACATCACTTGATTTCATCCATCTCGTCTCTGCTTCGATTTGGGTCGGTGGTTTAACAGCCATTGTCCTTCTATTAATGAAGAAACTGCCAAATGAAGATCAGCCGCTCATTCGGAGTACGCTAGCAGCATTTCATCCTTGGGCACTGCTCTCTGTTGGACTCATTGTGTTTTCCGGATTTGTGAATGCCATCTTTATTTTGCAATCGTTTGACGCTCTTTTCCAATCAGCATACGGACGCACCTTTTTAATCAAGCTTGGTTTATTTATCATCATGGGCCTTCTTGGGCTTATGCATTACTTGATGCTGAGATGGGAAAAGAAGCAGAAACGCAGCATTTCCTTACGAGCCGAATGGATGATCGGGATCGCCATTTTGTTATTAACAGCTGTCTTTACCAATATTCCGAGCCCTCCTCCGCCTGCACCTGAGCCCTTCTTTGGTGCAAATCAGGTCGAGCATCGTGATATTGTGTCCTTGAGCATTACTCCGAATGCCCCGGGGAAAAACTCATTCGAAGTGGCATTTACAAAGAAGAATGGCGAAACGATCACTGATATTCAATCTGTAACAGCCAAGATCCATAAGGTGGCTTTATTCGGTGATGAGACACCGAGTGAATTTCAGCTGAAACGATTAAAAAATGGTCATTTCTCTGCTGAAAATCTCTTATTAAATGAAAAAGGCACATGGAAAATTGAAATCCATGCGTTAACTGGTTCTTTTAAGAATATCGATACCACATTTATTAGAAGAAACTAAAAGGAGTTCATCACATATGAAAAAATACGTTAAAGCTTTATTGCCAATGCTTCTCGCTTCATTTTTATTAGCGATTCCTGTGAGTGCGCACGTAACAGTCAAGCCTGATACATCTGCGACAAATGCTTGGGAGACCTATACATTAAAGGTTCCTTCTGAGAGTGACAGCCCGACGACAAAGGTTGTCTTGTCAATACCTAAAGGCGTAGAATTCCAGCAATATGAGCCAGTACCTGGCTGGAAAACGTCAACTGAAGAGAAAGATGGCAAGGTAACAAGAGTGACTTGGGAAGCAACAGGTAAAGGTGTGCTTGCTGGACAATTCCAGCAATTCGTTTTTGTAGCGAAAAACCCTGAAAAAGCAGGTGAAGCTGCTTGGGATGCGTATCAATATTATAAGGATGGAACAGTCGTTGAATGGACTGGCGATAAAGATGCTGATAAACCTCATTCCATCACAAACATTGTGGCATCTAATACTGTAACGGATTCACATGGCCAGGAAAAACCAAAAGAAGAAAAGGCCTCTGAAACAGCCTCTGCTTCTTCCTCACCACTTGTCCTTGGTCTGTCCATTGCTGCTCTAGTCGTGGCACTGATTGCACTTGGACTTGCTTTTAGAAAGAAATAAAAGCTGTATGAGCGATCGTTTTCTCAGAAACGATCGCTTTTTCTTGCACCACAGACTGTTTACTTTTATTAGAAATCAATTATTTTCCATTTTCCCAACTTGTTATTACCAATATAGGATTGAATAGGATAAAGCCGCGTGACATAATGAGACAGATGACCACATAGGAGGCTATGAGATGAACCATGTAATTATATTTGCTCATCCCCAGCAAAGCTTAAATCAAACCTTATTAGATCTTGTTGTGAGCACTCTATTGAACAATGGTCATAAAGTGACTGTTCGTGATGTCTATGCCCTAGGATTTTCGCCAGAGCTCACCATTGCAGAAAAGGCTGCCATCAAATGCGGTGATGTCCCGATTGCCATTCAAAGAGAGCAGACGCTGATTCAGCAAGCGGATGTGCTGACGTTTATTTTTCCAATATGGTGGACAGGCTTGCCGGCCATGCTAAAAGGATATGTAGAGCGCGTGTTTTCTGAAGGTTTTGCTTATCAGATCAGTGAGGATGGAGAGATTGAAAATCTGCTTCAGCACAAAAAAGGTGTCATTATCAACACCCACGATGCACCGAGGACTTTTCTTGATTCCAATAAAGTCTTCAGCTCCTCTCATCACATGACAACCGATACTGAAGTCTTCAATTTTATTGGCGTTCAGCCTGTCGAACGGCTTTTGTTCAGCAGCATGGAGCAGGCATCTGCAGATTACATACATGAAATTTTGAAAGAAACGAAAGAAACGGTGGATCAGCTTTTCCCGCCGGCTGTTTAACATAAAAAAGACTGCCGAGATCCCTCTGACAGTCTTTTTCACGTTTATTCGTCTAACCCAATGGATACATATTTTGTTTCTAAATAAGGTTCGATTCCTTCGATGCCGCCTTCTCGGCCAATTCCGCTCTCTTTCATACCGCCAAAAGGTGCTTGAACAGCCGATGGACCACCATCATTCCAGCCAATAATCCCATAATCGAGATGTTCTGAAATGTAGAGTCCGTTCCGATAATTTTCTGTAAAGAAATAAGCTGCAAGGCCAAAAGGTGTATCGTTGGCTAATTCAATTGCCTCGTCTAACGTTTTGAATGTCGTAATCGGCGCCACTGGACCAAATGTCTCTTCATGCATGATGTTCATCGAAGGATCCACATGTGTAAGAACCGTTGGCTGGACAAAATAATATGATTTGTCATCGTCGAAATGCGTATCGCCGCCGACAAGAACTTTCGCCCCTTTATCCACTGCATCTTGAATTTGACCGACAATTTTATCAAAGCCGCGCTTGTTGATAATTGGACCAATAGATGTGCCTTCTTCAAAGCCATTGCCTACTTTCAGCTTTTCTACTTCTTTGCTGAAGCTTTGCGCAAATGCTTCATGAATGTCTTCATGCACAATTAAACGGTTGGCACAGACACAGGTTTGTCCTGCATTCCGAAACTTAGATGCCACTGCCTGTTTGACAGCTAGTTCAAGATTCGCATCCTTGTCTACGATGAGCGGAGCATGACCGCCAAGCTCCATTGATACGTGTTTGACTGTGCTGGCACTGTTTTTGATCAAATGCTTTCCGACGGGCGTTGAGCCTGTAAACGTGATTTTTCGAATCAATGGACTATCTGTGAAGATTTCACCCACTTCTTTGCCATCTCCCACAACCCATTGCAGTGCATCCTCTGGAATGCCGGCTTCATGACCTAATTTTACTAGTTCAATGGCTGTCAGCGGTGTGTCTTCAGCAGGTTTTACAATAAACGTACAGCCTGCTGCAAGCGCTGGAGCTGCCTTTCTCGTAATCATCGCCGCAGGGAAATTCCACGGAGTAATGGCAGCAACAGGACCAACTGGCTGTTTTGTGACGAAAAGGCGTTTGTTCGTCGTATGTGACGGGATGGTTCTGCCGTAGATTCGCTTTGCTTCTTCTGCGTACCATTCAATATAACCAGCCGCATAGACGATTTCTCCTAATGCTTCTTGATACGGCTTTCCATTTTCTTCTGTGATGATTTTCGCAAGCCTTTTTTTATGCTCAATCATCAGATCAAACCACTTACGAATGATATTGGCACGTTCATGCGCTGACGTTTTTGCCCATGATTTGAATGCTTTGTGTGAACGGGAAATTGCGTCTTCGATCTGTTCTTTTGTATGCTGAGCAACTGAAGCAATTTCTTCTCCTGTTGCAGGATTATATACTTTGAGTTCGTTTGTCATGCTCTACCGTCTCCTTCGTTCTTGGATTCATTACATATAGTATATACCCAATGAGTACCCAACCTAAAAGCAATATCCATTCAGCTGGCCACGATAAGGAAGCCGGCATTCCTGGAAAGTAAAATGAAAGGAAAAGAAGACTCAGTCCGATGGCTAAAACACCTGTCGTCCGCCAATATTTAATGCTGTATGGACGCTCCAGCTCAGGTTCTGTTTTGCGAAGCCTCATAAAGGCAATGGACACGATTAAGTACCCGACGATGATTCCGACACCGCCCGCATTGACAATCCATACGAGGGCAGGACGCCCTAATAATGGAGCGAAAAAAGCTAAAGCTCCAAGAAATAAAATGGCATTTGTCGGTGTTTTATACTTTGGATGAATATACGCAAACCATTTGGAAATCATACCTCTTTCCGCCATAGCATATAGAATACGGCTTGCACCGATAATAAAAGCATTCCAGCTCGTCACAATTCCTGCTACCCCTCCAATGACAAGCACTGTTCCAAATGCTTGATGACCGAGAAGCTGTACCATCGCATCTGCGGTCGCTAATGAGGAAGCTTCGAGCTGTCCTTTTGACATTCCAGCAGCTACCCCAAAAACAATAAGCAGATAAAAAACGACTGCGCTCACGATGGAGATAATCAAGATTCTCCCAATGATTTTTTTTGGTGCGTTTATCTCCGCCGCTACTTGCGGAATGACATCAAACCCAACGAATAAAAAGGGAATCATGACTAACACCGCCATAAGCCCCCCAACCCCGCCTTGAAACATCGGCTCAAGGTTTGCAAAATCTCCATTAAATGTTGCGCCGCCTAAAAGGAGAAAACCTGTCAGAATAATCGCCACTGTGAACACGGACTGAAAAATGGCAGCAGGCTTCGCTCCAATGTAATTCAGCGCTGTTAAAAACAATGCCCCGCCAGATCCAATCAATACCCATGTGAAATAAACGTCCCATCCTCCTATATTCCATAAGAAGCCAGCATGCTGTGTTGGAATCACATAATCAATGACGGTCGGCAAGGCGACAGCTTCAAACGTAATCACAGACACATAACCAAATAATACGCCCCATGCTGAGACGAACGCTGCTTTCATCCCAAATGCCCGCTGGACAAAAACGAGCCCTCCGCCTGTCTCTGGAATGGCAGACGAAAGCTCAGCATACGTAAGTCCGATAAAGATGACGAGAATACCGCCTATAACGAAAGCAATCACACTGCCTAAAAATCCAGCTGTTAAAATCCAATCTCCCGAAAGTACAACCCAGCCCCAGCCAAGCATTGCACCAATGGACAAAAACAGCACGTCAGACTGCGACATCGTTTTTGCCATTTGTTGTTTTTGCATACAACCATCCCCCTTTGTTGTTTAGCGTGCTTTGAAGGCGTCCTCGATAATCCCTAGTCCTTCGTGAAGCAGCTCATCTGTGATGACAAGTGGTGTTAAGAAGCGAATGATATTCCCATTAATCCCTGCCGTTAAAAGAAGCAGCCCGTGCTCATTTGCATATGCTGCAATCGCTGCGGCTGTTTTCTTATCCGGTGTACGCGTTGTTTGATCTTCCACAATTTCAATCGCCGCCATTGCCCCTAACCGGCGGACTTCCCCAATGAATGGATACGCCTGTCTCCATTCATTTGCTTTGTCCTCAATGACTTGCCCAATATGTTCAGATCGTTGATTCAGTTGTTCTGTTTCAATGATATCAAGGACAGCCAGTGCAGCTACACAGCCTAACGGACTTCCTGCATATGTTCCCCCAAGCTCCCCTGGATCTGCCGCATCAAGCATTTCTTTTCTACCAACGACTCCGCTCAGCGGTAAGCCAGCTGCAAGAGATTTTGACACAGTAATTAAGTCCGGTACCACATCAAAGTGCTCAATCGCAAAGTATTTCCCTGTTCTCGCAAAACCGGTTTGGATTTCATCTGCAACAAAGACAATCCCGTGCTGCTGACAGAATGAAGCGACATGCTGAACGAAACGCTTCGATGGCACAATGAATCCGCCCTCCCCTTGGACTGGTTCCATGACCACACAAGCAACAGTTTCAGGTGCAACGGCTGCGACGAAGAATTGATTGAATTGGTCAATGATGTACTCGTCGTACGCTGCATCGCTTAATCCTTCAGGTTTTTGATAGTAATAAGGGTACGGTGCTTGGTACACCTCAGATGCGAATGGCCCGAAGCCAAATTTATATGGCTTGACCTTGCTCGTCATGCTCATTGTCATATTCGTTCTGCCGTGAAAACCTCTTGTAAACGACACAACAGCCTGTCTTTTCGTATATTTACGTGCAATTTTCACCGCATTTTCAACAGCTTCTGCACCTGAATTAAGAAAAATGGCTTTCTTATCATGATCCCCTGGTGTGAGATGGCACAGCTTCTCTGCCAATTCGATATACGATTCGTACATCATCACGTTGAATCCTGGGTGAATCAGGCTATCTGCCTGTGCTTTGACCGCTTCCACGACCTTTGGATGTGAATGTCCTACGTTTAATGTGCCAATGGCGCCTGCAAAATCGATAAATCGTTTCCCATCAATATCGAACAGCTCGGCTCCTTTCCCCTTCGCTGCAAGATGACGGTTGCCATTACTCACGCCTCTTGCGACGTATTGATCTCTTTTCCCCTGCCATTCTTCGGTTGAAAAACGGTTTGTTGTCGTTTGACTCATTGTCATCCATCCCCTTTATATCCTTTTTTATTATTCTGAATATTTTTTGGTATGATAGAAAGTACCAATATCATTTTTTTCATGGTATCAGAGAGGATGGAATGGTGAGATGCTGACAATTCAACTAGACCAAACAGGACAAAACGGATATATTTATCATCAAATTTATATGAAAATTAAAGAAGAAATCTTAAATCGCAACCTACAGCCACACGATCAATTACCATCTAAACGAGAGTTAGCCGATACATTAAACGTCAGCGTTAATTCAGTGAATGGGGCCTATCAGCAGCTGCTTGCTGAGGGATATTTATATTCGGTTGAACGCAAAGGTTTTTTCGTGGAATCACTAGAAACATTTCATGAATCTGGGCAGCTGAAACCCTCTTCTCTTCCTGTAGATTTAAAGGAAGAACCGATTGCACGAGACGACTGGTATTCCTTTTCACATATCTCCGTCGATACAGCGAACTTTCCATTTAAAAGCTGGCTGAAAAGTGAACAAAAGGCGATCCATCTCCACCAAGAAGCCTTCGGTGAGCTTCCGCATCCACAAGGTGTGTATGAACTGCGGGAAACGATTGCCCGGTTGATCGGACTTGCACGAGGGGTCAAATGCTATCCAGAACAGCTCATTTTAAGTGCAGGCACACAGTCACTGATCCATTCGTTATCAAGCATTCTTCCGGCCGATCAAATATATGGGTTAGAAAACCCTGGCTACCGCCGGCTCTATCAAATGCTGAAAAACAATCATCACCAAATTGAAACGATTGGCATTGACCAAAAAGGTGTGCGGATGAGCGACATTCATAAGAAACAGCCAAATGTGTTGATCATTACCCCTTCACATCAATTTCCAACAGGGGTGATTATGCCGATTTCCCGGCGTATTCAGCTGTTAAACTGGGCAGCCGATCAGCCAGACCGTTATATCATTGAGGATGATTATGACAGTGAATTTAAATATGGCACAGACAGCATTCCGGCGCTGCAAAGTCTTGACCGATATGACAAAGTCATTTATATGGGCACCTTTTCAAAATCATTGCTGCCCGGCTTGAGGCTAAGCTATATGGTGCTGCCTCAGCATTTATTGAGACGCTATAAGGAGGAACAGCATTTTTTCATTCAAACAGCTAATCTTTTTACACAATACACCCTTCTTCATTTTATAAAAGATGGGGCGTATCAACGGCATATTAAAAGAATGAATGGTTTATATGAGGAAAAACGGAAGCAGCTCATTGAAGAGCTCAATACGGTTTTTACTGACAATGTGCGGATTATTGGAGAAAATGCCGGTCTTCATTTTATTGCAGAGTTCCGCTCAAATCGAACGCAGCATGAGATTTTACAGCGAGCGAAAGAAAGAAAGCTGAAAATGTACGGAATGGATCGTTTTACCCTTGATGAGCAATTGCCGGGGCATCAGCCAGGCTTTGTCCCGCTCGTCCTCGGCTTCTCACATATGAAGCAAGAGGATATTCAGCCGGCAGTGAAACGGCTGTATGACGCCATTTTTGGGAAATAAAACAGCCAGCTGCTCTTCATAGACAGCTGGCTTACCACCGTTCTTTATCTACAGCTAGAATCGATGACATGAGTCCAGGAAAAGCAGTCTCGATGTCTTCTTTTCTTAAAGAATAGTAACGGTGCTTCCCGTCAATTCTCACTTTCACGATGCCTGCCTCCCTCAACACTTTGAAGTGATGGGAAAGCGTAGATTTGGCAATATTCATCTCATACGTGCCGCATGTCCTCTCCCCCGCCTCTGCTAAGCAGCGGACAATTTCTAACCGGATTGGATCAGCCAATGCGTGCAGCACAGAAATCAATCTCATATCTTCTTGGTTTGGATGGTTTGGATTCGTCATACAATAAATGTATCGTATTTTGTGCCAACATACAATCTCATTCACCTGGAGCTGACTAGTCAAGTAACGATATGACTTCACAAACGTCCATTATTCATGAGACTGTCTGAAGGGAAGGAACCCATTTTGAAACATAATATATGGATGAGTTTATTGATGATGATTCTCGCGATCTTCCTCTGCGCCTGCCAGTCCGTCCAATATTCTCAGTCAAAACCACCTAGTGCGGAAGAGTTATTAGCTATCGATCAGCAGGCAGATTTATTTCAATGGGAAGGAACGGTCTATGAAACAAATGTAGATTGGACGACATCCTTACACGTCACAAAACATCAGCAAGTAGGTGTCATTCAGAAAACAGCCGCCAAAAATTTTGAACATGGTACAGCTTCTAGGCTGCAAAAAGGGGCCGCTATTTACTCTGTGAAAGAGAGAGAAGACATGTTGGTCGTCGAACTTCACGGCAAAACAAAAATATATACCGCACATGCGGAAGGATAAAATACCTGTCATGCAGACGGGTATTTTTTAAGTTCATTTTCTTGTCATGGGTCATTGGTTTTGTTATCATAGCAAAAGTGACCACTCGGTTTCCATTGTGACCATATGGTTTTGCCGATTCGGAAAGGACTTATGAAGATGAACGAAAAGCAAGAAGAGATTTTGCGGGTTTCAAAGAAATTATTTTCTCAAAAAGGCTATATGAGTGTCTCCATGCAGTCAATTGCCGATGCCTGTAAAATATCAAAAGCGTCTATTTATAAACTGTTTGATTCAAAGGAAGCTCTTCTACTAGAACTGATTAAATACAATCAGCGCAAAATGAGAGAGATTTCCCGCATCATTCATTCAGAAACGACGCTGTCCAAAAAGGAAAAATTCACAAAGAAGATCAAGCTTGAGCTTGAAGAGTTTAAAGAGAATCATAAATTTTTGAACATGCTGTCTTTTGAAGCTTTTTCTCAGCATTCGCCTATTGTCATTAAACACTTACGCGAGACACGCTCCATTATCATGCAGCGGCACAAAGACATTATTTTGAGCACCTATGGTGAATCTGTCGCTCCTTATGTCTGGGATCTCGTGATTGTTCTCAATGGATTAATGAGAGAATTCATCTTAATGCTGGCGATTGAGCACAAGAACATCAAATTAGAAAATGCTGCTGAGATGATTATCGGTGTGATGGACCGTGTATCGAAAAAGCCTTGCTCAATTGAGCCTGTGTTAACAGATCAGCTCATGGACTCTTATTTGTTTTCCTCACAGGACGGATATGATGAAGAAAAACTTGTCATCTCGTACTTAACGAAGATCAAACAAGAGCTTCACGCACTGTCAAACGGAGAAGAAAAAGACGATCTCCTCTCTGCTTATGAGCTGCTCAATCAAGAATTATCAAAGGATGAACCGAGAACCTTTTTAGTCAGCTCACTGCTCGATTATTTAGGCAAAAACAGCGTTTTATCACAAAACGTGTCACAGCTGAAAAACATCATTTTATAGATAAAGAAGGGATAACATGAACCAATCAACTACATCGTATAATCGATCTGTGATTGTTGGGATTTTCCTCGTTGGGGCATTCGTTGCGATTTTAAACCAAACGCTTCTCATTCCAGCGATCCCGCATATCATGGAAGATTTCAATATTGAGGTCAGCAAAGGACAGTGGCTTACAACAGCCTTTATGCTGACAAACGGGATTCTCATCCCCATTACGGCTTTCCTCATTGAGAAATTTTCAAGCCGTTCTTTAGTTTTAACGGCACTTAGCATCTTTACAGCCGGTACAATTCTTGCTTCATTTGCAACGAATTTCCCGGTGTTACTTGCAGCGCGTATCGTACAGGCAGCAGGCGCAGGGATTTTAATGCCTCTGATGCAAACGATCTTTTTAACCATTTTCCCGAAAGAAAAACGCGGGCAGGCAATGGGCATGGTCGGACTTGTCATCTCGTTCGCACCTGCGCTTGGGCCAACACTTGGCGGCTGGATTGTTGATTCCTTCAGCTGGAAGTTCTTGTTCTATATTGTTCTGCCAATCGGTATCATTGATCTCATTCTTGCTTTCTTCTTAATGAAAAATGTGACGCAGCAAAGAGAAACACGTATTGATGTCTTATCTGTCATCTTGTCGTCGTTCGGTTTCGGAGGGCTGCTTTACGGATTTTCTAGTGTCGGCACGTATGGATGGACGAGTGCGACTGTTCTCATTTCGCTGATTGTCGGCGCCGTGAGCTTGTTCTTCTTTATCCTGCGCCAGTCGAACTTAACAAGGCCGATGCTGGAGTTTGGCGTATTTAAATTTGCGATCTTTAGCTTAACAACCTTCCTCGGCATGCTTGTCTTTGCTTTATTAATTGGGACAGAGACGATTCTGCCGCTTTATACGCAGAATGTCAGAGGGCTGTCTGCACTTGATACAGGGCTTATCTTATTGCCAGGTGCTCTCTTCATGGGACTCCTGTCACCTATTATTGGACGGATTTTTGATAAAGTCGGCGGAAAAGGGCTGGCATTAGGCGGATTTACGATACTCACCGTTACCACCCTGCCATTTATGCTGCTCACCCTTGATTCATCGATCGCCCTCATTACAGTCGCCTACACGCTTCGGTTAATCGGGGTTGGGATGATCATGATGCCGCTGACAACCGCAGGTATTAACTCTTTACCGCCTCATTTGATCCCTCATGGGACAGCGATGAATAACACGATGAGACAAGTAGGCGGTTCCATTGGAACGGCTGTGCTTGTCTCTATCATGAGCAGCTCTGCTGCAAATGCAGAATTGGCCAATCCATTAAAATCGGCCGTTCATGGAATGAATACGTCATTCTTCATTTCTGGTCTGATTGCCGTCATTGGACTCGTCCTCTCCTTTTTCTTAAAGGAAAAAAAACGTGAGAATAAAGTGATGAAGCAGGAGCTATCTTCCTCCTCGTCTTCTTCATAAGAAAAAGAGCTCGGCATATGGCCGGCTCTTTTTTCATATACTCATACAATATCGTCCTCTCTGCAAACACATTTGTATTTCTAGTGAAGAAAAACCTTGATAATTTAAAGAAAAGAGTTGATAATAGGAACTATTCAATTTGTGAGAAAATTTTTACTATAGGAGATGTATGCATTGAAGGTCGTTAAATTTGGTGGCAGTTCACTTGCATCTGGCAAGCAGCTGCAAAAGGTATTTGACATTGTAACAGCAGATCCAGCTCGAAAAGCAGTCGTTGTTTCCGCACCAGGAAAACGGCATTCAACGGATACAAAGGTCACCGATCTATTAATTAGCTGCGGTGAACAATATTTACGTTTAGGCGAAGCACATGATTTAAAGGAAGCAGTCATTGAGAGGTATGCCTCAATAGCGGATGAACTCGGATTAGGTCAAGACATTATCGATACCATCAGGCAAGATTTAGACACATTATTACAGGCTGATTCATCCCGCCCTGAGTGCTATCTTGATGCCATTAAAGCAAGCGGTGAAGACAATAACGCTAAGCTCATTGCCGCCTATTTCCGCCACCAGGGTGTGGAAGCTCATTATGTGAATCCAAAGGAAGCTGGTTTGTTTGTGAGCGATGAGCCTGGCCAAGCACAAGTTCTGCCGGAGTCTTATGATCATTTGTACAAATTAAGAGAGCGCTCTGGCATTATTATATTCCCTGGCTTTTTTGGCTTTAGTCTCGCGGGAGACATCGTCACCTTTTCGCGAAGCGGCTCAGATATTACCGGCTCCATTTTAGCGAACGGTTTGAAGGCAGATGTATATGAAAACTTTACAGATGTCGATGCTGTCTATGCCGTCAATCCAACGATTGTTCATGAACCAAAAGAGATTACAGAGCTGACATACCGGGAAATGCGCGAGCTGTCCTATGCTGGTTTTTCTGTATTCCATGATGAAGCACTTATTCCTGCCTTCCGTGCAGGCATTCCGGTTCAGATTAAAAACACCAATAACCCGTCTGCAAAAGGGACAAAAATCGTAAATCAGCGGGACCATACAAATGGACCTGTTGTTGGAATCGCCTCCGACAATGGATTTTGCAGTATTTACATTAGTAAATATTTGATGAACAGAGAAGTCGGTTTTGGACGAAAGGTGCTGCAAACACTAGAAGAGTATGGGCTTACGTATGAGCATGTTCCTTCTGGCATTGATGATATGACCATTATTTTACGTCAGGATCAGCTGGAGGAGCAGCATATTGAAGAGGAGCTGCTAGACCGCTTGAAGGTCGTGCTTGATGCAGATGAGGTCGTTTTAGAGCGAAATCTTTCGCTGATTATGGTTGTAGGAGAAGCGATGCGTCATAATGTTGGCACAACAGCAAGAGCGGCAAAGGCGCTATCAAAAGCGAAGGTCAATATTGAAATGATCAATCAAGGCTCTTCAGAGGTCAGCATGATGTTTGGCGTCAAAGCGGCTCAAGAAAAAGAAGCTGTTCAAGCCTTGTATGAGGAATTTTTCTCTATGTCTACTGTCCCTGTCTCTCTTTAATCAGAAGGCTGCCAGATCTTTGGATCGGCAGTCTTTTTTCATCTCAACGATCAGAGTGTTTTTGCGCATTAAAGTGTATCTATTTCTTGTTTGATTTTGTATGATAGAGACAAATCAACTATCCGTTCCGGCCTATGATCGGAGCTACAAGGAGTCCTAAAACAATGCCTCGTCAACAACTATTAAAACAGTTTCGCAATTTTCATGATGCTTCTACTAGTATTTTAAACATGATGAGTCAATTCATTGATGTGAATACACTGTTTATTGCTAAAAATGATCAAAACACCAATCAAATTGTAAAGGTGCTAAATCATGACGAGCAGCTTCTTGAAGAAGGAGAAGAACTTCCTTACGAAAAGACATTTTGCAAGCTTGTGGTCGATCATCGGGATACACTTGTGATTCCTGACATTTCGAAGGATGACCGTTTTAAATACTTAGAGGTTACGAAAAATCTTCAAGGCGGCTCGTTTATTGGAGTTCCCATTAATTTCACAGATGGGACGAACTACGGAACGATTTGCGGACTTGATTTGAGGCCGAAGCAGTTCACAGAAGAGCATGTGTATATGTTTGAAACGATGGCTTCATTATTAAGCTATGTCCTCGAACTAGACCGTGCCAACCGGCAAATTCGGCAATTGTCTGTACCGATCGTACCAGTTGTTGACGGTGTCGCTGTGCTTCCTCTGCTTGGTGATATCGAAGAGACACGTGCTCAGCATATTTTAGAAACCATTTTACAGGAAAGCTACAGGCTGTCGCTCTCTCATTTGGTCATTGATGTATCGGGAACCAAAAGCCTGAATGAACAAAGCATTCAATATTTGGTCAGCTACGCACAAACGCTGAGACTTTTAGGAATTTCGGCAGTTTTAACAGGTATTAAGCAAGACCTTGCTTTAAGTGCGATTCAATCCAATATATCGTTTAAAGACATCACCATCCGGAAAGACTTGCCGCAGGCACTTGCTCATATTGGGTTGACGTTTACCAAAAATGAATAAGTGGTGATTCACCAAAAAAGGCTAAGATGAACTTCATTTTAGCCTTTTTCTTTTGGAAACGGCAGTCGTATGGTAAATGTCGTTCCATTGTTTTTTTCACTTTTCATATCAATATGCCCTTCATGCAGGTCCACAAGCTGCTTCACGATAGACAAGCCCAATCCGTATTCTCCATACGGTGTATTCGTTCTTGAGATATCCGCTTTATAAAAACGTTCCCATATGTGTTTGACTTCGTCTGGCGCAATGCCAATGCCTGTGTCTTCCACTTCGATGATCGTCTCTTGATTTTCTTGTTTTCCTCTTAAGTAAATACGGCCGTCTTCTGTGAATTGAATCGCGTTCTTTGTGATATTGACAAGTATTTGAATGAGCCTGTCATAATCTGCATAAACCTTTAGCTCGGGATCAACGTCCACGATCAGCTGATTGTTTTTCTCTTCGGCGATTCGGCTCAGCTGCTCTTTCATCACTTCAAATGTGTCAATGAGTGGATAATGAAATTTCTGAAGGGTAATTTGATTCGATCTAATTTTCTCATAATCCATATTTTCATTGACGAGGCGCAACATACGTTTTGTCTCATCAGTGATTAAGGCATAGCATTTCTCTTTCTCTTCTGCTGACACATCCGCAGTGTTCAGCCATTCCACCAGTCCTCGAATGGTGGTCAGCGGTGTTTTCAATTCGTGAGACACATCTGCGATGAATTGACGTCTGCGCTTTTCGAGCCGGTCAATTTCCTCTCTTGATTGCTGAAGACGCTTGGCCATCATATTAAAATCCTCACCAAGTGTGCCAATTTCATCAAGGTGTTTGTTTTCAAGCTTGATGTTGTAATCACCTTGCGCAATCTTTTCAGTCGCCTCTCTCAACTTTTTGATGCGGTTCACATGAAATTTAGACAGGAACAGGCTGAGAATAAAGGTGATCGTCAGCGCCACAAATACGATGATATACAGATAACGATTCATTTGGGCGATGAGCTGTTCAGCGCCTTGAATCGGGGCAATAAGGACAACTCCGCCCTTTAGCTTTCCATCCTCCATGACAGGGAGCGCCACAAGTGATGCCTCTTGATCAAGGCGGCGTGAATCACTTCGCTTCACAATGATTTGCTCTCCTTTTGAGAGTTTGGCCCATAAATCCTTTGTCAATAATACTTCATGCGGCGGCATCACTTGCTGCTGAGACAGAATATCTCCTTTTTCATCAAACACGAAAAAACGAATTTGCCTCGTCGAAAGAATATCTTCAAATGGCCGCAGACGAAAGGTCATCTCGCTTTTAGGGAGTCGTTTATAATCTTGCAAGATTTCATTCCCATAGGAGCTCATTTCATTCACTCTGTTTTGATAGGCAATATCTTTCACAAAATGAGATAAAAGGGTGCTGATAATGACAATGGCGATGAGCAATAACCCAAGGTGACTGATCAGCAGCTGATAAAAATATTTAATCTTCATCGAACTTATACCCTACGCCCCATACTGTATACAAAAAGGGCTTAGGCCCGTCCCCAATTTTTTGACGCAGCCGTTTAATATGAACATCTACCGTTCGTTCATCTCCATAAAATTGGTATCCCCAAATTTGCTCAAGCAATTGTTCTCGTGAAAATACTTGCCGAGGATGCTGAATAAAAAAGCACAGCAGATCGTATTCTTTCGGTGTGAGGTTCTCTATTCGCTCTCCATCCAGAAAAACTTCCCTCGTTTTTTTATCCAACTGAAAATGTGCTGTCTCCAGCCGTTCGCCCTCATTCACCTTTTCTTGAGTCGTTGTATGAGCAAAGCGTCGTTTCACCGCTTTAATTCTTGCCATCAAGGTTAGTGGACTAAAGGGCTTGGTCACATAATCATCTGCCCCAAGATCAAAACCAAGCACCTGATCAGATTCGGTTTCCTTGGCTGTCAGCATGATAATCGGAATGTCACTGATCTGGCGCACTTTTTGACAAATGGTCAGACCATCCATCGAAGGAAGCATGACATCTAAAATGAGCAGATCCCAATCCTCCTCTTGCTTAAAGCGATTCAATCCTTCTAATCCATCATGAACGAATTCCGCTTGAAATCCCTCTCGTTGAAAAAACATATCCGTCATTGTACAAACGCTCTGATTATCTTCAATCATTAATATTTTCATGATCAGCCTCCGCTGCTACCATTGTTTTTCTTTATGTAGCTTTATTTTACATGTTCCCTTTCAAATCTCAATTGGATTCCACTGTTTTTATGAACTTATCATCGTTTGGTCATCTTTTATTCATACTTTTTGAAAGAACTAATACTGCGGTGAATCACATGAGGTTTTTTTATGATGGCATTGCAGAAGATGGTCAAGATGTTAGTTGAAAATAGGAGAGCGTCATTTACATATATTTATAGAAAGAACTTCCTGACAGTTATATGATAGATCTATTTAAAAAAGCTCATCACTATATCGATGAGCTTTTTTATCATGCCAGCAACTTCAAATAAGCAGCGTCGTTTTCCTCTTCAACCGCCTGTAAAATCTGCTGTGCCTGAGATGCGCTTGTGACGCTGCTTAACTTTTGTATGATGTCTTCTTTCGATAACGCACAGCCTGGTGCTCCCTGCGGAATATCAACCCGCTTGCTCATGGTGGTGCCGTCAGTTAAGGTGAGCTTCACAATCGTAAAGCGTCCTTTTGGAACAGCATTGGGATGGGGTTCTGTCGTTTGATCATATCCTCTGCTTACCCGCTTCATCCATGTCCGCATGTCTGATGGAATGTTTTTTTTCGTAAAGGCATCCAGCGTAAGCGTCTGTCCAAACACTGCAAGTGCGATGACATATTCGACACTGAATCGTCCTTCTTCCCCGGTTAAAGGTGTCCGCTCAATAAGCGCTGCATCTCCGCCTGGCGGGAATATGACATCGACCTGTTTTACCTGCTCCGGCAAGAAAGACCGCTCTTTCATTAAGGATTGGATCGCATCTGCTGCATGGTGGGCTGCTGAGCAGAATGGATATACTTTGAACCACAGCCCCGGCGAAACGATACGCCATGTAGAACCATAGCCCTCTAGCAAACGGCTTTTCGCAAGTTCCAGATCTCCATAGAGTGAAAAGAAACCAAGCGCGCCATCAAGAACCGAGTCATTCCCGCCAAAACCTGAACAAGCTAAATCCATAGACCAAACGGCTGTTTTAGCAGCTAAGCCAGCTTGTAATGGTTTCATATCAGAGCCAAATTGCTTTCGCATTCCGGCTGATTGCGCTCCGGCAAAGCCGATTGCTTTCGTCAGTTCTTCCTTGGAGACTTGTTTCAAATAGCCAATCGCACACACTGCCGCAATGGCTCCGAGTGTTCCTGTATTATGCCAGCCCCGCTCATAATGCGCCTTACCGATCGATTCGCCAAGTCTTGCCATCACTTCAACACCTGTGATGTAGGCAGCTAAAAACCGCTCGCCATACCCTTTGCCGTCTGTCAGCTGTGATAGCAGCGCTGGAATGATGACCGCGCTCGGATGTCCTCTCACATCTGAGTGCACATCATCATAATCAAGGGCATGGATGAGGTAGCCATTCAGCATTGCTGCAGATTGGCGGCTCACCTTCTTTCCTTGTCCAATGACAGGAATCTGAGCGGCTCCGCCTTCCTGTTCAACAAGCTGCATCAGCTTTTGGATCCCTTCATCCTCTTTCGCAGCAAGCGCTGATGCTGCCGCGTCTAACAGGCCATTTCTAGCCATTTGAATGGCCCGCTCATCTTGCAGCGGATCAGCAGAAAGCACTGCTTCTGCCAGATGTTTTGTTAATTCCATGATCGAGACTCCAATGCCCGAACGGCAAGCTCAGCAAAGAAGGCAGCGGAAACTGGAAGTGCGTCTTCATTTAATGTAAACGCAGGGTGATGCCACTCCTTCGTACCACTAGTCCCCATCCATACAAAAAAGCCTGGAATGCGTTCTTGATAAAGAGCAAAATCTTCTCCGCCCGGTGACTGCTCTGCCTGCACGACATGTAAGTCAAGTGAGCCAGCCGTTTCTTCTACTACCTTTGTCAGACGCTCATCATTCATGACAGAAGGCAAATAAGGATGCCATCTCACTTCAGCCTCTGCTCCGAATCCTCCTGCAATTCCGCTGACGATTTGTTTCATAAGCTCCGGAATCATCGCTCTTACTTCAGGCTCAAACGTGCGAACGGTTCCTTCCATCTCAACACGGTCGGGTATGACATTCCATGATGTACCGCCTTGTATACGTGTGATACTGACAACCGCATGATGCAAGGAGCTGATGCGGCGGCTGACAATTTGCTGAAGGGCGCTTGTGATCTGCCCGCTGATGGCAATGGGGTCTACCGTGTGATTTGGAATACCGGCGTGGCCACCCGTTCCTTTAATATCGATTTCAAACCGGTCCACACTCGCCATCAATGCTTTTTCTCTAATGCCAATCGTGCCAACTGGCAGGTCAGGCTTGTTGTGCATACCGAAAATCGCATCGACCCCATCTAAAACACCTGCCTCTATGACGTGCTTCGCCCCTTGAGCAACTTCCTCAGCCGGCTGGAACAAAATACGGACCGTTCCTTTGATCTCGTGTTTCCGCTCTTTTAATAAAAGAGCCGCACCAAAAATAGAAGCTGTATGGAAATCATGACCGCATGCATGCATTTTCCCCGGTACCTTTGAAGAAAATGGTTCGCCAGATGCCTCTTCAATCGGAAGTGCATCAATATCGGCTCTCAAAGCAATTGTTGGCCCCTCTTGTTCTCCTTTGATTTCACAGACAACGCCTGTTTGAAGGGCTGGGATATCAAGCACAGTGATCCCTTCCTCTTCTAACCAGCGGCGCAGTTTCTTTGTCGTTTCATATTCTTCAAACGCCAGCTCTGGATGCTCATGAAGCGCTCGGCGAATGTTGATCAAACGTTTGTTTAAAGCTTCATTTCCTATTGATTTCACTAGACACTCACCCCTCTAAAGAATAAAAAGCAGCTTATGCTTCTTCAGCCGCTGCTTCTTTTTGGATAAATCGTTTCGTCCGTTCATTCTTCGTTTCATCAAATAACTCAGTTGGCGTCCCCTGCTCAATAATATGACCATCCGCCATGAAAATCACATGGTCTGCCACTTCTCTTGCAAACGCCATTTCATGTGTGACGATGATCATTGTTGTTTCTTGAATCGCAATGGATTTAATGACTTGAAGCACACCTGAGACAAGCTCTGGATCAAGCGCAGACGTTGGTTCATCCAGCAAAATCGCATGTGGATCAACCGCTAACGCACGGGCAATCCCAATCCGCTGCTGCTGTCCGCCAGATAACGTGACTGGATAGCTGTCAGCCTTTTGCTCTAACCCTACCTGCTTCAGCAGTTTCATACCGATTTCATTCGCCTGCTGCTTCGTCATTTTTTTCGTCACAAGCAACGATTCTGTAATGTTTTGCAGTGCTGTCTTGTTTTTAAATAAATTATAGTTTTGAAACACCATGGCCGTTTGTTGACGCAGCTGATGGGCTTCTTTACGTGAATATTTAGACGCATCGAGCTTCGCATCGCCAATTTCAATCGTGCCTTCATCTGGTATTTCTAATAAATTTAAGCAGCGCAGCAAGGTGGATTTACCGGAGCCAGAAGGTCCGATAATGGCCACAACCTGCCCTTTTTGCACGTCGAGATTGATTCCGTCTAAGACGACAAGGTCGCCGAATGATTTCTTCAAATTGGTGAGCTTGATCATGTCCACACCTCCTTAATTCCGGTAAGGTTTGCTGATTTTTCGTTCAAACAGGTCCTGCAGGAAGCTATAAATGATCGTCATCACCCAATACACGATCCCTACGGCTAAATAGGTTTCAAAGTATTTATAGTTCGCCGATGCAATCATCTTCCCTTGTGCAAACATTTCTGCCACACCAATCGTAAAGGCAAGAGATGTTTCTTTTAAAAGACCAATAAAGGTATTCCCCGTCGCTGGAATTGCATTTCTAATGGCCTGCGGGAAAATAATTCTAACGTAAGACTGCCATCTTGTCATACCGACAGATAAGCATGCCTCAAGCTGCCCTTCATCCACTGAGTTCAGAGCCGCTCTGAAAATTTCTGCTAAGTATGCTGAGTTCTTAATACTTAATCCGATAATGACCGCTGTTAAAGCATCCATTGAGGTCATCGCAGGGAATAGCTGCGGGAGACCAAAATAAATGAGAAAGAGCTGAACCAAGGTTGGAACCGCTCTGAAGAAAGAAATATACAGCTTGGCAAATTGGTATAAAACAGGTATCCGGTTTTTCGTAATGAGAGCGAATACCACACCAATGATAATGGCAAATACCATGGAGACAATCGCCATGAAGATCGTTATCGGCAAGTATTGAAGCAATGTCGGAAACACCGTCACCATATACTGCCAATCAATTTTGTTCATGTCTGCTCTTCACCGCCGCTGTCGTTATTTTTTAATTGGCACTGTCACATCGTCTTTGAAATATTTCTCAGACAATTTCTTAAGTGTCCCGTCTTCTCTTAATTCTTTGATGGCTTTGTTAAATTCTTCTCTTAGTTTGTCATGCTTTTTATCTTTCGCAAATGGATAGCCTACTTCTTCATACACAATTGGGTTGCCTACGATTTTCAGCGGCAGACCTGTTTTTTCAATTTGAGCAAGTAATACACTGCGTCCGTTGACATAAGCATCTACGCGGCCATTTGCCACTTCATTTAATACGCCGTCTTGCGTTTCATATGTTTTAATCTTAATTTTCTTGTCAGGGTCTTTGCTCTCTAAGTTTTTAGCATGGTTAGAGCCAAGAACCGCCGCCACTGTTTTTCCTTTTAAATCGTCAAGACCTTTGATGTCGTTGTTGTCTTTTTTCACGATGATTTGTGTTCCTGCGTAAGCGTACGTATCTGTAAAGTTAAATGTTTGTTTACGCTCGTCTGTGATGGCAACTTGGTTTGACACTGTATCGAGCTTACCAGACGTCAGTTGTCCCATCAGTCCGCTGAATTCACTCAGCTGCCAGTCTAGTTTGTAGCCAAGCTTTTTCGCAATGGCTTCTGTTACTTCAACATCGAATCCTACAAGCTTGCCATTGTCTTTATAAGCAAACGGATAGCTTTGTCCTGTAGCGCCTACTTTTAACACCTTTTCGTCTTTGCCTTCACTCTGATTGTTGCCGCCGCAAGCTGCTAATACTGCCAGCATTGCTGCAAATAGAACGACTAGCCACTTTTTGTTTTTCATGTTTGTAAACCCTTCTTCCTCTTATGGTTGTGTGATATCTGATCTTAATTGTTTTTTGAAATAAACCGTGATATGACCTTTGCCTAAATCCTTTTCACCTGCTCTGACATAGCCTTTACGCTCATACATCTCTATCAGCCATGGATGCTTATCAGCTGTACCGAGCGACACGTAAGGCACCTTCAGTGTATCCCTTAGCACTTCGGTTTCAACCCATTCCAGCAAGGCTGAGCCTGTGCCTTTTTTGGCAGCTGGTTCTGAGGCAAACCACCAGATGTGAGGGACGCCGAATGGTCCTGGCTGCTCTCCCCAAGGCATACGGAGTGATAAGGTGGATAGAAGCTCTCCGTTTTCTTCCATCACATAGCAAAGATTCTTTTGTACATTATTCTGAACGAGAGCGAAATCAGCATGTGCTGCTTGGAACTGGATGCCTAGCTCACGAATTGGCTCGTAGGCTCTTGTTGTCAGTTCAAGCAGCGCCTCTATATCTGCCTCTGTTGCCAGACGAAACGTGTATCCCAACGTTAGTCACCTCACCCTTATGTCGTGTAGCGATTTTTTGGCTCTGTTAATCCAAGATTTTCTCGTAAGGTTTGTCCTGTGTAATCGGTTTTGAATAAGCCTCGTTCCTGAAGGATTGGGACGACGCGGTCTACGAACACATCCAGCCCTTCTGGCAAGAGCGGCGGCATGACATTAAAGCCGTCTGCTGCTTCTTCACGAAGCCATGTTTCCATCACGTCTGCCAGCTGCTGCGGCGTTCCAATGAAAATATTATGACCGCGTGAGCCGGCAACCGATTGATAAAGCTGGCGAATGGTCAGGTTATCCTTTCTCGCCATATTCATCACGAGATCAAAACGGCTTTTCACCGCATTTGACGTGCTCGGATCAATCTCTGGAAGCGGCCCGTCTAAAGGATACTGAGACAGATCAATCCCGCCTAAGTAATTTTGCAGAATGCTCAGTCCAATCTCAGGAACAATCAGCTCCTGTAATTCTTCATATTTCGCTTGGGCTTCTTCCTCTGTATCAGCAATGATCGGGAAGATACCCGGCATGATGCTGACGTCCTCTCTAGCACGGCCAGCAGCCTCTACTTTCCCCTTCAAGCTTTGATAAAATTCCTTCGCTTTATCGAGATCGTTTTGTGCAGTGAAAATGAGCTCTGCTGTTTTTGCTGCAAGCTTTTGGCCATCTTCAGAAGATCCTGCTTGAATGATCACGGGCTGCCCTTGCGGCGTGCGTGATACGTTGAGAGGACCTCTTACTGAGAAGAACTCACCTTTATGCTGGAGCTCATGAAGCTTACTAGAATCGAAGAATTCTCCCGTTTCCTTGTTTCTGACAAGGGCGTCTTCCTCCCAAGAATCCCAGAGACCTTTGACGACCTCGACGAACTCTTCTGCACGCTCATATCGTTTATGGTGTGCTAAATGCTCTTCTCCGCTAAAATTTTTCGCTGTTTCTTCAATAGAAGATGTGACCACATTCCATGCCGCTCTTCCGCCTGATAAATGATCAAGGGAGGCAAACTGCCTTGCAATATGGAAAGGCTCACTGTATGTAGTGGAAGCTGTTGCCGCTAAACCAATGGTTGAAGTAGACTCAGCAATTGATGAAAGCAGCGTGAGCGGTTCAAATCTCGTTAATACGTTCGGATGAGAGGTTTGATTAATGGATAAACTGTCGGCTAAAAAGAGCAAATCCAGCTTTCCTTCCTCTGCCTTTTTCGCTAATTGTTTAAAATAATCTAGGTTCATGGCTGCATCTGGTACTGCATTCGGATGTCTCCAAGAGGCAACGTGATGTCCAGTTCCTGCGATGAATACGCCTAGCTTGAGCTTCCTTTTCGGCTGTGACACTTGTTCTTCATCCTTTCTATATCCTACATGTATCAAACTGAAGTCTTAGAAGATACATTTTTCTGATTGAATTAATCGGTTTTATTAATAAAAAAAGGGCAAATGTTGCGAAAAATGAAAAATAATTATTACTATATGCCCTTTTTACAGGATTGTCAACCGCCTTCTGAACCTCCAAAATAAGGGATTTCAAACGCTCATGACGGTGTATCAATCTCAATATTTCCGATGAGCCGGTCTGTGGTATGTGTCAACAATTGACTGCGTTCCAGCATGTTGTGAGCGATGACAGAATGAGTGGAATTTGCGGTGCGGACAGCAATCGCTTTTTGAGGAGATAGATTGATGATGTTATTGCGCAGCACACGGGCTGAGGCGGCCTGGTCAATAAAGATCGCCGTCGGCTGTCCGATCGATCGATTTAAATAGAAACGGTTATCTCCAATTTGTGGCGAACCATTTTTAATATACATCACCACATATAAGGATGTTTCTTCAAAGGAATTATCTTTAATCTCTAATGCCCCCGTCGTGCTGCTGTATACAGCGTAGTTTTGATAGTTTTTAAAGCGATTCTGCCAGATGAAAGCCTTTGCATTTTCGGTGACACTGATCGTATAGGAAGAATCTAGCTCCGGATGTCCTTCTTGAATAAAGTGATTGCCGTTGATCCCGACTTCCCCTTCCTGCACCCAGATTCCTCTGCTGAATTCTTTGAATTGATTGTGCTGGATGAGAATATTCGTTCCTCTCACCACGGCCGCATCGATAACAGAGTAGACCGTATTGTTTGAAAAGACGACACTATCCGATTGATAGATACGCAGCGAGGCGCTTCTTTTTCCGGTATTCGTTCCTGATTCAATATGGTTTCCTTCTATTAGAATACGATTCGCCATATAAACGGACACAGCCGCATCTTCAAAAAGACTAATCTTATTGCCTGTAATGTGAACACTGTCTCCCCTCACATCAATCCCTTTTTCAAACCCCTCAATCATATTGCCAATAATCACCACATTGTTTTCCGTTTGACCAAGTGAGACGCCTAAGCTCGTAATCCCTGCTTTTGTCACACCTCCTCCCACTGCACGAATCATATTGTTGGCAATGATCGTTTCGGTGGAGAAGCCATAGGAGATACTGCTATCTGTATGATTGCCTTCAATGATCACACCATAACCGTTAAAGTTATAGATGGAGCTCGCTGCACCTCCTCTGACGATGTTGTTGCGAATCTGAATATTCAGAGGCTCCTCCATATTAACGGCATTTTCTCCATAGCCTTCAATATCAATACCCATTCTTGGCTCGACCCCATTTACTCCTGCTCTTTCCAAGAGACAGTCCTCCACAATAACCCCATCACAGCCTGTAATCGAAATATTGTTTCGTCTCGAATCTGTGATGGTGCAGCCAGAAATATCAATAGATGCAGCAGGCGAGTATGGTTCCCCCTCTGTCAACAAACCGTGGGGACTGACAATGATGCCGTCTCCCGTACAATTTTTTATTTGGACATGATTGACCTCTACATGGGAGGCACCTTCAATACATATCCCAAAGCCCCATTCATGGGTTTTTCGTTCAGCGGGGAGCGGCTTGTATACATGCTCATGACGATCCCCTTCAATACGCCCGCCTCGAATGGTCACATGCTCAACCTTTCCTATATAAAAAGCTGCATACCCCCATGAATCATTTGGTTTCACCTTTATTACAGCGTCTGACGCCATCTCAATGCATATATGACTTGGCACCCGTATACCTGCACCTCGGAAAGGAAAAAATGGATCACCTCTGTACACCGCATCGATTAAATATGTGCCGCTCGGCAGCCAGATATGGGAATATCCCTGTGCTTTTGTCCACTCTAAACATTCATTGAGCTTAGCTGTGCAATCCGTTTTCCCGTCAGCAATTACGCCAAAATCTAGTACATTGACAACTGGTTTTTTTAGATCAGATTCATTCAATTCCCCCAACCTAATCACTCCTTTTCACACATGTTCTCTTGTCATCCTATGCATGTGGTAAAGGTTTGCTTGTACATTCCTTCAAATTTTAAATAAATTCTTTTGGAATAACTTTCCGATAATTTTCACTTCAGAGAATTTTTCAATTTTTTGAGTCTTTACGCCTATTGAACTAACATTTTCCTGTTTTAGAATAGTTTTATATTGACACAAGAACTATACAAGAATATCATTTTTCTCATATCTCTTTTTTTAAGAAAGGATCTATGCCATGTCTACAATTGATCACGATAAAATTGTTAAAAGTGTTCCTCAAAAAGGGTTTTTTGGACATCCTAAAGGACTTTACACACTGTTTTTCACTGAATTTTGGGAGCGTTTCTCCTATTATGGCATGCGTGCACTGCTTATTTATTATATGTACACAGAGGTGACAAAAGGCGGTCTAGGCTTTGACCAGACGACAGCCAATTCGATCATGTCTGTCTACGGTGCGCTTGTCTATATGTCAGGAGTGATTGGCGGATGGCTCGCCGACCGGGTATTTGGTTCGTCCAGTACGGTGTTTTATGGCGGAGTTTTTATTATGCTTGGCCACGTGATTTTGGCTTTGCCAAGCGGAGCAACAGCGCTCTTTATTAGTATGGGACTGATTATTATCGGGACAGGTCTTCTCAAGCCAAACGTTTCAAACATTGTTGGTGACCTGTATACAAAAACAGACCCTCGCAGGGACTCTGGATTTAGTATTTTCTACATGGGGATCAACATGGGTGGCTTTATCTCCCCATTAATTGTCGGAACACTCGGTCAAAAAGTGAATTTCCACCTCGGGTTCTCACTCGCTGCCGTCGGGATGCTTGTTGGACTCATTACATTTGTGGTCACAAAAAAACCGAACCTTGGTCTTGCCGGCACTTATGTGACAAATCCATTATCAGCTGCCGAACGTAAGAACTTCAAAATTTACGGATCATTGGTTGTGATTTTGCTCGCAGTTTTTGCTGTCATTGGCATTCAAACAGGCGCACTCACAATTAATCTATTCACTTGGTTTGTTAGTGCCCTTGGTGTACTCATTCCGATTGTTTATTTCATTGTCATGTATTTCAGTAAAAAGACGAGCGCAGTGGAGCAATCCAGGGTTCTCGCTTATATTCCATTGTTCCTTGCTGCCGTGATGTTCTGGGCGATTCAAGAGCAGGGCTCAAACATTTTAGCAACATATGCAGATCAACGAACAAACTTGAATTTCCTTGGGATGACACTAGCGTCTTCATGGTTCCAATCATTGAACCCAATCTTTATTGTGCTGCTGTCTCCAGTGTTTGCTTGGTTATGGGTCAGACTTGGGAAGAAACAGCCGTCTACCCCGATTAAATTCTCACTCGGTCTTCTGTTTGCAGGGTTATCCTTCATCATCATGATCATTCCTGCATACATGTCCGGTCCGAACACACTTGTGAGCCCATTATGGCTCGTTCTGAGCTTCTTCCTCGTCGTGATCGGAGAGCTCTGCTTATCACCAGTTGGACTGTCAGCGACAACAAAGCTGGCCCCTGCTGCCTTCTCAGCGCAAACGATGAGCCTTTGGTTCCTTTCAAATGCAATGGCACAGGCGATCAATGCGCAAGTAGTCAAACTGTTTGATAAAGTGCCGGAAACCGTCTATTTCGGTATCATCGGATTGCTGGCCATCGTTTTATGCGTTGTGATGCTATTACTGACACCAGTGATTAAGAAAGCGATGAAAGGCGTTCATTAATAAAAAACTGGGCATGAGTACATCATGTCCAGTTTTTTACTTTAATTATAATCATTATCTTACTGCATTATTCATTCATTTTCATTGGTACTGTCTCATTTATTTCAATATTAAAATAATTCACGGCATTGTGATAACAAATATCTTTGACTATTTTTCCTATAAATTCGTAATCCCTTGGAAGCTCACCATTTTCTATCCAAGTCCCAAATAAATCACATAAGATTCTTCTGAAATATTCATGGCGAGGGAACGATAAAAAGCTTCTTGAGTCTGTAAGCATACCTACGAAAGTGCTAAGCAAACCTATATTAGATAATGTTTTCATTTGATCTAGCATGCCGTCTTTTTGATCATTAAACCACCACCCAGACCCAAATTGAATTTTTGCTCTGGCATCAGAAGACTGAAAATTCCCTATAGTAGAGGCCACAATCGCATTATGAGCGGGATTTAAATTATAGATAATGGTTTTAGGTAAAAGGTTGTCTTTGTCTAATTCATTCAAAAAACCATTTAAATGTCTTGCTAGGTGGAAGTCAGACATAGAGTCGTACCCACTATCTTTCCCCGTTAACTTGAACATTCGTGTGTTATTATTCCTTAAAGCACCTATGTGTAATTGCATGGTCCAATGAAGAGAATGATATTTTTTACTCAGGTGAAGAAGAGTGTTTGTTTTAAATTTATTGATATCCTCTAGGGATAGTGTTTTTCCTTGCAGAGCACGTACAAATATAGAAGACACTTCTTGTTCAGTAGCTGGTGAAAATAGAAATATTTCAAAACCATGATCAGAAATTCTGCATCCATTCGCGTGAAAATAATCAATTCGCGAATGTAATGAAGCGATAAAGTTTTCATATGTTAAAACAGCGCCGTTGATTGAATCACCTAATTTTTCTATATAGTTCACAAAATTCGATTGTTCAATATTTAAAGCATGATCCGGTCTAAATGTAGGTAGGACCCTAGTTTTAATTCCTACATCTTTACGTATGATTTGATGAAGTTCTAAAGTATCGATTGGATCATCAGTCGTACACACAACTTTTACATTAAATTTTTCTAAAATTCCATTTGTGGACATGTTACTTTCATTTAATCTCTCATTACAAATATCCCAAACTTGATGTGCATTTTTTTCTGAGAACAACTCATTTATATTGAAATAACGACTTAATTCTAAATGTGACCAATGATAAAGAGGGTTTCCTATTGTATATGGAACCGTTTGCGCCCAAGCTAAGAATTTTTCCTTGTCACTTGCATTCCCCGTGATCAATCTTTCTTCTACGCCTAACCATCGCATCGCCCTCCATTTATAGTGATCTCCATTAAGCCAAATATCAGTCATATTTTCATATTTTTTGTTAGCAGCAATGTCATCAGCCATTAAATGCGTATGAAAATCATAGATTGGCATATTTTTCGCGTAATCATGATAAAGAACTTTTGAACTTTCATGATTAAGCATCATATCTTCGCTTAGGAATGTAGACAATATCGTCACCTCTATACTTATGTTTAGAAAATCTCAATTAAATGAAATAAGGTGTTATTAACAAAAATAACACCTCACTTTTTTAAATCTTACTTAATTCAACCTCCGTATTTACATAGATTGCGTCTCGTTGTGCAATTAAACATAGTTCTGCGGCTTTAAAAGTATGCTCTTGAGTCATAGCATTTTCAGTATCGTTTAAACAATCTAAAATAAGTTCACCAAAGTAAGGGAATCCTACTTCTCCATTTAGAGAAAAATGCTGCTCTGTATGTTGATTTACTAAGTATAAATGGTCTCCTGTTTTATCCCTTGCGATGTCTACGTATTTGCGAATTTCAATATACCCATCTGTTCCAAGAATGAATGTGCGCCCATCCCCCCAAGTGCTAAGGCCATCAGGAGTCAGCCAGTCTACTCTAAAGTAGTTTGTAGCCCCATTATCAGCAATCAAAGTAGCATCACCAAAGTCTTCTAATTCTGGATATTGATGATGCTTATAATTGCCCACTTTACTATGTACAACTTTTGCATCTTTTGCGCCAGAATAGAAAAGGAATTGTTCAATTTGGTGACTGCCAATATCACATAGAATACCTCCATAATATTCCTTTTCAAAAAACCAGCTTGGTCTGCTTTCCACATTACTACGATGTGGGCCAGTTCCAAGAACTTGTACCACTTTTCCAATGGCTCCTTGTTCAATCAATTGACCAGCAAATACGGCACTCTCCACGTGCAAACGTTCACTATAATAAACAGCCCATTTAAGTCCCGTTTCAGCTGTTTTTTTACGAGCAAGCTCCAATTGTTCTAACGTTGTAAAAGGTGATTTATCGGTAAAGTAATGCTTACCATGATCTAAAACACGCAGCCCTAAATCACAGCGTTTAGATGTAATGGCTGCGCCTGCCACGAGCCTGACATCTGGATCTTCGAGAATTTCTTTCTCACTTTTGGCTGCCTGTACCTCCGGATATGCTTTACAAAATTCTTGTACTTTTTTCTGATCATGATCATAAACCCATTTTAATGTAGCCCCAGCCTCAGTTAATCCATTGCACATTGCATAGATGTGTCCATGATCAAGACCTATAGCCGCCATGACGAATTGTCCTTCTGTAACGACAGGGGCACTTTTTCCCTTAGGAGTATAATTCATTCCATCACTTTTCTGCATGATTGTTCCTCCTCTAGCTAGCTTCCAGTTTATTTTTAATAATTTAATAACGTTAGACTCATAGTTTCTCGTAATTTCCTCCAACGGTTATCGTATCGTCTGAAAAATTTTCTACACTGCTTTGTTTTTCATAAAAATGCTTAACGTTCGCGAGCATTCCTTCACGTGTATAAAAAGGATCGTCTGCTGAAAGAGGAAGCTTCACATGAACACCTTGGTTTGCAGATTTATAGATGGCTGTAATAAGTTCTAGTGTTTTTCTTCCTTCTGTTCCATCAATTAAAAGCTTCTGGTTACCCTTGATAGCCATTAAAAAATTATTTATTTGTCCTTTATGCCCTTCAAATAGTAATTCCGGATATTGATGAAAAGCTTCCTGAATACGATTTTCTAAATCCTCATCATTTTTCTCTTGAGGAAACCCATTTTCTTTAGCTATTTGAGCATTTACTTTCCATGGGACAGATACTCTAGCTTTTTCACCTTGAAAAATCAATTGTTGTTCTTCTCCATGATGAACAACAGAACTGGTTACTTGTGCTAAGCTGCCATTTCCATAGCGAAGTACAGCAATAGAAAGGTCTTCAACCTCTGCATTATCATGCAAGGTATTACTAGTTGCTGCAAAAATGTCAACCGGCAATCCTAACATCCATTGCAACATATCAATATGATGGACAGCATGATTAAGTGTACAACCTCCACCTTCTTTTTCCCATGTACCGCGCCACCATAAATCATAATAACTATGACCACGCCACCAAAAAGAATCAACTTGAGTATGAGCGATTTTTCCAATTAGGTTTTGATCAAGGACATGTTTTAATCTCATAATGGGCGTCATAAACCTGTTTTGAGCAACAACGGATAAAAGCTTCTGGCTTTCAATAGATGCTTTTATCATTTCGTCACATTCTTTTAGAGAAGAAGCCATAGGTTTTTCTACTAAAACATGTTTGCCTGCTTTAAGAAAATCGATGGCAATGGTTGCGTGCATATAAGGAGGTGTACAAATGGAAACGGCATCAATCGTAGGATCATTCAATAATTCTTGGTAGTTAGCGACAACTCGTGCTTCCAGGTTATATTTTGTTGCTGCAGACATTGCTTTTTCAGGATAAATATCAGCTAAAGCTACAATTTTACTGATTTCAGGCATTGCAAGATAAGCCTCGATATGGGCAGTTGCAATAGATCCAGTTCCTATAATGGCGATGTTGGACATATCAATCTTTCCCTTCTGCAATAAGATAAATTTTCACTTCTAATAATGAGATAGCGCTTTCAAAAAACTGAATAATTCACCTAGCTGATAGATCAGAGTACCGTTCGTTTTATTAATATTCTAGTTATACTAGTATGGTAGCTCAAAAACATTATAACTTAATCTTTTTGAATTTTGTATAGTTTTTTGAATTTTCTTTTTAATATCCCGCACTTTTATGATTGATTATGGCTTACATAGTGGAATCATCAAGAGATGCTTACAGTGAAAGTATTCAGAAAAATGAAATTAATGTCTACCATTCTAATCTACTTGTATGGTAGTATGTTAGAGAAAGGAGATTAGAATAATGAATATTGATTTTAAAAACCAAAACCTCTCTACGAGGGAACAAGTTTACAATATGCTAAAAGATCAAATATTAAGCCTGAAGCTTCCACCTGGGACAAATATTTCTGAAAAAGAAATATCCGTTCAATTTAATGTTAGTCGAACTCCTGTAAGAGAAAGCTTTTTAAAATTATCTCAAGAAGGATTATTAAGTATCTATCCTCAACGAGGTACTTTTGTTTCTTTAATTGATTTGAACCTTGTGGAGGAAGCACGGTTTATGCGAGAACATCTCGAGAAGGCAGTGATTAGACTAGCCTGTCAGGAATTTTCGGAAGAGCTGATTAATGATTTAGATATGAATTTAAGTATGCAAAAAATTTGCGTTAAGAAAAAAGACTATAAAAAAATGTTTGAATTAGATGAGGAGTTTCATAGAACTATTTTCAAACGATGTAAAAAAGAAAAAACATGGTTAGTTATTCAACAGATGAATGTACACTTTAATAGGAGCCGCATGTTAAGGCTAGTAACAGATTATAATTGGGATAATATTCTTTCCCAACATGTGGATATATTCAAAGCTATACAAGATCAAGATGCTGATAAAGCTGAAAAAATCATGGAAGAGCATTTGAAAATTGCACTTGTTGATAAAGAATTATTGAAGAAAGAATATCCAAATTATTTTAAATAACATTAGGGGTGATGGTAGATGAGGATGACATTCAGATGGTTTGGAGAAGGAAACGATACGATCACACTGGAACAAATAAAGCAGATTCCAGGAGTGGAAGGAATTGTTTGGGCACTGCATGATGTGCCCGTAGGAGAAGAGTGGCCAATAGAAAGAATGTTAGAAATGAAAAAATTAGCTGATAAACATAACCTTCATATTGAAGTAGTTGAAAGCGTGAATGTTCATGAAGACATTAAGCTCGGACTTCCAACTAGAGATCGATACATAGAAAATTATAAGAAAACAATTCAGAAGCTAGCAAAGGTAGGTGTTAAAGTCATATGTTATAACTTTATGCCTGTCTTTGATTGGATCCGTACAGACTTAAATAAAACACTTTCTGATGGATCTACAGCTCTATTTTATGAACATAGTCGAATTAAAGATATTGATCCGAAAGAATTAGTAAATAAAATTAGTGAGAACTCCAGTTTAACCATGCCAGGTTGGGAACCAGAGCGGTTAAATCACCTCCACCAACTTTTTGAAGCCTACAAAAATATAACAGAAGATGATTTATGGGCCAACTTGAAATATTTTTTAGATCAGATTATTCCAATTGCAGAACTTCATGATATTAAAATGGCTATTCATCCTGACGATCCACCTTGGCCTGTCTTTGGTCTACCGCGAATAGTAACTAACCAAAAAAACATCAGAAAAATTTTACAACTAAATAGCAGCCCATCTCATTGTATAACGCTCTGTACAGGATCTTTAGGAGCAAATTTAGAAAATGATTTAGTTTCTATGATTCACGAATTTATTGATAGAATACCATTTACTCATATAAGAAATGTACGTGTATATGATAACGGGGACTTTGTTGAAACATCGCATCGATCAAAAGATGGATCAGTAGACGTTTCAGCCATTATACATGCTTATTATGAAAGCGGATTCAAAGGTTATTGCAGACCCGATCATGGAAGACACATTTGGGATGAACAATGCAGGCCTGGATATGGTCTTTATGATAGAGCACTTGGAATTATGTATTTGTGGGGAGCTTGGGATGCTTTAAAAAATAAACAGTCTGTACGAAAAGAAGCAAAGGAGGAAGCTACATGGTAAACATACAAGAAAATAAAAATTTAGCTGGTAAAGTAGCTGTCATAACAGGAGGAAGTGGCGTACTTTGCAGCGCCATGGCAAAGGAACTTGCTAGACATGGCGTGTCTGTGGCTATTTTAAATAGAACAGTCGAAAAGGGCGAAAAGGTAGCCGAAGAAATTAACCTTATGGGTGGGAAAGCGATTGCGATTAAATGTGATGTTCTGAATAAAGATAGTGTGGAACAAGCCGAGAAGATTGTAACAGAGGAATTAGGCAATTGTACAATATTGATAAATGGAGCTGGTGGTAACCACTCCAGTGCAAATACAACCAACGAAATATTTCAAACAGAAGATCTTACTAATCCTAAGGTAAATACTTTTTTTCATTTAAGTACAGATAGTGTACAAAATGTATTTGATTTAAATTTTATGGGGACGTTCATTCCTACACAAGTTTTCACTAAACATATGGTTCATCAAAAGGGAGCAGTTGTCATCAACATGTCATCTATGAGTGCCCCTTCTCCAATGACCAAAGTGCCTGCTTACAGCGCGGCAAAAGCAGCAATTGAAAATTTCACCAAATGGTTAGCTGTTCATATGGCTGAGGCAGGAATTAGAGTAAATGCCATTGCACCGGGCTTCTTTTTAACCTCACAAAATAAAAACCTTCTCCTAAATGAAGAAGGAGATTATACAGAGAGGTCTCATAAGATTATTTCGAACACACCAATGAGAAGGTTTGGTACGCCAGAAGATCTTCTTGGAACCCTATTATGGCTTGTTGATGATCATATGTCAGCATTTGTTACCGGCGTGACAATTCCTGTTGATGGAGGTTTTATGGCGTATTCAGGTGTTTAATATTTTTATTTTTTTCCTTGTCATACATCTTTATTTTATATGTTTTTTTAAATTTATAAGTAGGCTTGGAAAGGAGAAATAAGAATGCAGACTGAGAACAGGAAACTAACACTCAAAAATTATATTGGTTATGGAACAATGGATTTATTTGGAGGGGGAGCATTCGCTATAATAGGCGCATGGATGTTATATTTTTTCATTACATACTGCGGTCTTACCCCTGTTGAAGCAGGATCTATTATTGCAATTGCTCGTATTATTGATGCGATAGCAAGCCCAATTATGGGCCATATCACTGATAATTTTGGTCGTACAAAACTTGGAAAAAAATTTGGAAGACGCAGGTTCTTTTTGCTAGTTGGAAGCCCTTTGATGATTATTTATTCCCTTCTTTGGATTTCTGATATGAATTACTGGTACTATTTAACGGTTTATATTTTGTTAGAATTCCTTGCAGCAATGGTATTAATTCCATTTGAAACACTTGGAGCTGAAATGACGAATGATTTTAATGCACGGACCAAGCTCTCAACAATAAGATTAATCTATTCAGGACTAGGAACATTTTTAGCTACCTTTATTCCAGGCAGATTATTCGAAATATTCGGAAAAGATTCACCTCAAGTTTTTCTTTACAATGGGATTATCTTCACCTTTATTTTTATGGTTGCATTATTAATTACACATAGAACAACATGGGAACGTAAAATAGAAGAAGACATGATAGAACCTGATGGTGTAGAAAAAGTACCTGCTATAGAATCCATCAAAAAAGTCATCATTGACTTGACATCTACTTTTAGAATAAGAAGTTTCCGTCAGCACCTCACGATGTATATTTGTTCGTTTACAGCCATGGATATTTTAAACGCTGTCTTTGTCTACTTTGTTGTGTTTTCTTTAAATAAAGATGCAGTGCTGGCAGCCGATTTATTATCTATTGGTTCATTACTTCAAATGGTATGTACAATATTGTTTGGTTGGCTCGTGATTAAAATAGGTCCTGCGCCATCTTTGAAAATATCTTATATTGCGATTATTACATGTATCAGCGGTTATATATTTTTATACTTCACACAACCAGCTTATATGATTATAGCGCTGTATGCTTTCTCTGTTATCTTAGGCATCGGAAAGAGTGGGTTATATTATATACCATGGAATATTTACACTTTCATTCCTGATGTAGATGAAATGGTCACTCGTAAAAGAAGAGAAGGAATATTTGCAGGTATTATGACGTTTACACGCAAAAGTACTACAGCTTTAGCCACATTTTTGGTAGGAGTTATTTTACAGGAAAGTGGATTCGTTGCAAGCGCGACGACACAGTCTACGACAGCAATAAATGGGATTGTAGGTATTCTGTTTTTCGGAACTGTAGGGCTAGTCGGGATTAGTTTAGTCATTTCATTTAAATTTAAATTATCTAAGAAAACTCATTCCATTATGATTAATGAAATTAATAGGTTAAAGAATAATGGTTCAATGGAACAGGCTGATGATGAAACAAGAAGTGTTTTGAAAGCGCTAACAGGATGGGATTACGAGAAGCTTTGGGGTAATAATAACGTAGGATATCAGAATAAGCGCCAACATTTTGAACAACAAGATTTTAAACAGGATATGAACTAACTTTTGTTGTTAAAAAAACACCTTCAGATTGATATCAGAGGTGTTTTTAAATATCTTACATTTAGTGTTTTTTTGATTTTAAAACCGGATCTCATCATCTCCATGGATTTGCAGCTTCAGCGGTTCACTTTGTGCCTGATGCTTTTTCACATAGCGGTGATAGACAATATACCCAATGATCATGAGCGGTACACCGACATATAGCCCGATGCGCTGCTCTTGATCAAAGGCAAGGCTGACCAATACGATGGTATTCAGTGTGATCGCAATGATTGGCAGCACCGGATAAAGAGGCGTTTTAAATTTTAAGTTTTCCAGCTTTCCGCCTGCTTTCAAGTATTTTCTACGGAAAAGCAGTTGTGATAATGTAATCGTGATCCAGCCTGTCTGGGCACTCATGCCGGCAATGGACACGATCCAGGCAAATACCGTTTTCTCTGCAAAAAACCCGGATAACAGCGAAATCCCTGTAAACAGGAACGTGAGCAGTAAGGCATTCATCGGAATACCGCGCTGATTGACGCGTCTAAACGCTTTTCCTGCCATTCCTTCCTTCGATAAGGAATACAGCATTCTCGTTGATGCATACAAGCCAGAGTTCGCAACAGATAATAAAGCAATGATAATGACAAAGTTCATGATGTCTGCCGCAAAAGGAATGCCCGTTCTCTCAAACACAGTAACAAATGGGCTTTGCAGCACACTAGCTTCCTTCCAAGGCACCATACCCGCTAAGACGAAAATCGATAAGACGAAAAAGACAAGTGTACGCCATACGGTCTGATGAATCGAGCGGGGAACGGTTTTCTCAGGGTTTTCACTTTCACCTGCCGCAATCCCGATCAGCTCTGTTCCTTGAAACGAAAAATTTACTGTTATCATCGTAACCACAACAGCGAGCAGGCCATTTGGAAACAGCCCGTCACTCACAAAATGGCTGAAGTATGGGGCGGGTTCACCGCTCGTTGTTTCAATAAACCCAAACATCGCCGCTCCGCCTACGCCAATAAAGAGTAAAATTGCAATAATCTTAATGGTGGAAAAGAAAAACTCCGACTCCCCGAACGCTTTCGCCGACCGGGCATTTAATAAGAAAAGACAGAGTCCGAATATGAGACACCAAATCCACACATCCACTTGCGGGAGCCAGCGCCTCATCAGCTGCCCTGCTGATAAGAACTCAAGGGCGACCGTTGCTGCCCAGCCGAGCCAATAAATCCAGCCGACAGCAAAACCTGCTGCAGGGCTGACAAATTTCGTCGCATACGTATGAAACGACCCCGACACAGGAAGTGCAACCGACAGCTCACCAAGACACAGCATGGTTAAATACATGATCAATCCGCCCACAATATATGAAAGAACGGCTCCGACCGGCCCTGCTTGTCCAATCGTATAACCCGTTCCTAAGAAAAAGCCTGTCCCAATGACACCGCCAAGTGAAATCATAAATAAATGGCGGGAGGTCATCGCCCTTTTCAATTGTTCAGGCTGATTTTGTCCAACATCCACAATGATGCCCTCCTTCTTCTAAGATGCTCTGTTATCAAAACATGTCTCCATGTGATTCATTCCATTTTCAAAACAACCTACTAATTATACATCTTTTATAATAAATATGCTTCCTTCTATGGTCACTGTCTCAAAGTCTTTATTTTAGTAATGTTCGCACAAATAGACTGAATGACTTTTTAGGTTTGAAAGAAATGGGTTGCGGGCATAAAGTTGGTGAGATTCGCTCAAGCTAGTTTCAAATGCTTTACTTTTAGGTTGCTTCTCTGTAAGATCATATGTTGTAAATACCAACAAGAAAAGTGGGGAATAAAATGAAAAAAATGTTCTTTGCCATTATTTTAGGCGTTTGTGTTGCATTGATCACGGCATGTGGATCTGGTGCAAGCGACAACGCGAATAAACAATCTGGGTCTAAGGAATCAGGAGACCTTTGGAAATCCATTCAGGATAAAGGTGTATTAACCATCGGAACAGAGGGAACTTATGCTCCTTTCACCTTCCATGACAAAAAGACAGATAAATTAACTGGCTACGATGTAGAAGTCATCACTGAAGTAGCAAAACGTCTTGACTTAAAACCTGAATTCAAAGAAACACAATGGGACAGTATGTTTGCTGGACTGAATGCAAAACGTTTTGACGTGGTAGCAAACCAAGTTGGGAAAACTGGACGTGAAAATCAATATGATTTCTCTGATAAATACACGACTTCTCAAGCTATTGTTGTGACAAAATCAGATAACAACGACATCAAGAAACTATCTGATGTCAAAGGCAAAAAAGCAGCACAATCGTTAACAAGTAACTACAATAAACTAGCAACAGATGCTGGCGCTAAGATTGAAGGCGTTGAAGGTCTTGCACAATCCATTCAATTGATTCAGCAAGGACGTGCTGATCTAACGTTCAATGACAAATTGGCTGTATTGAATTACTTGAAAACAAGCGGTAACAAAAACCTAAAAGTTGCATTTGAAACAGGAGATCCTCAAGAAACGTATTTCGCATTCAGAAAAGGCAGCGGCGAAGTCGTTGACAAAGTGAATGGCGCATTAAAAGAAATGAAGAAAGACGGTACACTTGCTAAGATTTCTAAGAAATGGTTTGGTGAAGATGTTACAAAATAATATCCTGGGAGTCGTCATTCCTTGGGATCTTCTTCAGCAATCTTTTTGGCCAATGGTGATGCAGGGGATTTATTATACAATTCCCCTCGCCATCATTGCCTTTATTATTGGTATTTTTATCGCGCTTGTGACAGCTCTTGCTAGAATGTCTAAGATTAAAGCCCTCAGATGGATTTTCTCCATCTATGTGTCGGCCGTTCGCGGAACGCCGCTTTTTGTGCAATTGTTTATTATTTTCTATTTCTTTCCGACATTTAATATCACACTGGATCCATATCCAAGTGCCATTATTGCTTTTTCTTTAAACATAGGTGCGTATGCGTCTGAAATTATCCGTGCATCTGTCCTGTCTGTTCCAAAAGGACAATGGGAAGCTGGTTATTCCATTGGGATGACACATCGCAAAACGCTCGTCCGCGTGATTTTACCGCAGGCTGTGCGTGTATCGATTCCACCGCTCTCTAATTCATTTATTAGTTTGGTGAAGGATACATCCCTTGCCTCCCAAATTCTCGTGGCAGAGATGTTCCGTAAATCACAGGAAATTGCTGCGGCGAACTTGGATCAAATCTTGTTTATTTATATGGAAGCAGCCCTCATCTATTGGGTATTCTGCTTCATTCTATCGCTCGTTCAGCATCAAATTGAAAAACGACTTGATCGATATGTCGCAAGGTAAGGAGGGAACGACATGCTAACAGTCAAAGGTCTCAAGAAATCCTTTGGTGAAAACGAAATTTTAAAGTCGATTGATTTTTCGATCAACAAAGGGCAGGTTGTGGCCATTCTCGGTCCATCTGGTTCAGGAAAAACAACGATGCTTCGCTGTTTAAATGCACTTGAAATACCAAATGGCGGCTCCTTTACCTTCGATGATTTCTCGATTGATTTTTCGAAAAAAAATAAATCAGCTGATCTCCTGAAGTTACGCCGGAAATCAGGAATGGTGTTTCAGGATTATCACCTGTTTCCTCACCGTACAGTGCTTGAAAATGTGATGGAAGGTCCTGTTCAGGTGCAGCGCCGTCCAAAGGAAACGGTTCGAAAGGAAGCCATTCAGCTCTTGCAAAAGGTCGGTCTGGAAGATAAAAAGGATCTGTATCCATTCCAGCTCTCAGGCGGTCAAAAGCAGCGTGTCGGGATTGCCCGTGCACTTGCCATTCAGCCAGAGCTCATGCTTTTTGATGAACCAACCTCTGCGCTTGACCCTGAGCTTGTCGGGGAAGTCTTAAAGGTCATGAAGGATCTAGCGAAGGAAGGCTGGACCATGGCAGTTGTCACACATGAAATTAAGTTTGCCCAAGAAGTAGCAGACGAAGTGATTTTTATTGATGGCGGCGTCATCGTCGAACAAGGTCCCCCGGAAGAAATCTTCAAACGACCAAAGGAAGAACGAACAAAACAATTCTTAAACCGGATATTAAATCCAGTATGATGAAAAAAGGCTGTTCTCACGTGGTGAGGACAGCCTTTTTTTATATCTCTTTTTGCAGGCGAAGTGCCAGTAAATCTTGCAGGAGCAGTCTCGCTCCCTCTGGACTGATAACCAGCCCGCCGGATAGCACCTTATTGGAACACGTCACTTGTCCTGTTACGATGCAAGGTTTGTCCTGCCAATACGGCTTCATCACAATTTGGTCTTCTTCTCGATAAATCTCCATAAAATCTTGCGGATGAATGTTCAACCGTTTTCTCATCTCTGTCGGCAGGACGATTCTTCCAAATTTATCTATATATTTAACATAATCGTTATTTAACAAATTGCCCCCTCCTGCATCTCTAGATATGATATAAAAGATTCCCTCTTTATGAAGGGATTAAGCGATCAAATCGGTTAATCTGCAGGCTGTTCCAGTGACTAAATACGCTTCCCATATATGATATATCTGTTTGGTGCAGGACCAATATAGGAAAAAGGGTAACATGTGGTGAGGACAAGTTCTTCCTTTTCCTGTTGTAAAGTAATAATTGTTTGATCATCTTTCTTCACTATCTTTGTTTTCTCGATTTCATAGACAAAACGTCCATATGAAAGCTCGACAATCAATTGATCTCCTTTCACAAGTTCTCCTGTTCGTCTAAACACCGTATCACGATGCCCTGATAGAACGATTTGTCCGTGCTCGTTTGGAAAATAACTGTCATGAAAGTGACCAACGCCTTTTGCTAAATCATCTGCTTCTGTTCCTTCTACAATCGGTAACTCAGCTTTTAGTTTTGGGATGTGCAAAAGCCCAATCGCTTCACCAGTCTGCGGCGCAAAAGGGGAATCTGTTTGCCCCTTTTGCTGAATGGCTGCTTGTGCAGACTGAAATGACTGATCTACTTCTTTTTGTCCATCAACGATATTCAAATATCCTACAATCGCAAGACAAAGCCCTGCTATGATCATTATCGCTGAGATGAATTTTTGAAACATGACTGGTTATCCGTTTCTTTTTCTTCTATTCCAAAAGATCAGGGCTGCACCTATTAATACGAGTGCAAATCCTGCTAGTAAAAGGTTGTACATCGCAGTTGCAGTATTCGGAAGATGATGTCCAGGTGTATCCTGTTGTGGATCAGAAGGTTGATCTGGATTTGCTGGCACTTCTGGCACATTCGGTGGTTCTACTGTCGTTGAGTTTTCAGGTTTGTCTGGTTCATCTACATTCTCACCCTTCACGACTCCAATATTTTGAATGGTTTTACCTTCAGATCCTTTGACAGCCTTCGCCTCAAACGTTACGGTATGCCAATCGTTATCTTTGATATCGCCAAATTGACCAGTTACTTTGCCTTTTGTGTAATCTCCGTTGTCGTCATCTTTTGCATCTGTGACGGTTTGTCCATCTACTTTTAATGAACCTTCGACATATTGAAGACCTTCCGGCAGCTTATCTGTGATGACTAGATCTTTGATGACACTGTCTTCTACACTATTTTTTGTTTTGATGGTGTAAAGAAGAGTGTCGCCTGCCTGTACTTGTTTTTCATCTGTATTGCCTTCTGCTTTTTGAGAGATTTCAGATGTTTTTTCTGATTCAAGCTTTGGATCTCTTGGTCCAATTTTTGTTTCGGTCGTTGGTTCATCTGGCGGTGTGTTTTCGCCTGTTACTTTCGCTGTGTTTTGAATGCTTTTACCTGATTGGCCTTTAGCGACTTTCGCTTCAAAGGTCACTGTATGCCAGTCTGTATCTTTGATATCGCCAATTTGACCGGTTACTGTGCCTTTTGTGTAGTCTCCGTTGTCGTCATCTTTTGCATCTGTAACAGCTTGTCCATCTACTTTTAATGACCCTTCGACATATTGAAGACCTTCTGGCAATTCATCGGAAATCACGAGATTGTTGACGATGCTGTCTTCTTCAAGATTCTTTGTTTTGATTGTATACAGAAGGGTATCGCCTACCTGTGGTGTCTTTTTATCTGTGTTGCCCTCTGCCTTCTTTTGAATGTCCGCTGATTTTTCTGATGTTAGTTTTGGGTCACGAGGGTAAATTTTTGTTTCTGTCGTTGGCTCTTCTGGCGGTGTGTTTTCGCCTGTGACGCTGGCTGTGTTTTGAATGTCTTGACCAGCCTGTCCCTTTTCAACTGTTACTTCAAACGTCACGGTGTGCCAGTCCGTATCCTTCACATCACCAAAAGAACCTGTAACCTTTCCATCTGTGTAGTCTCCGCTATCATCGTCTTTTACATCCGTGACAGATTCTCCATCAACCTGAAGAGATCCCGTGACATACTTCAGTCCTTTTGGTAATTGATCTGAGATTACTAGATTTTCAACAAGGCTGTCTTCTTTCGTATTCTTTGTTTTAATCGTATAAAGAAGGGTATCGCCTACTTCTGGGTGTTTCTCATCTTTGTTACCTTCTGCTTTTTTCTGCAAGACCGCTGATTTTTCTGATTCAAGCTTTGGATCTCGCGGATAGATTTCTGTTTTTGTTGTCGGCTTATCCGGCGGTGTGTTGCCGCCTGTGACATTGGCTGTATTTTGAATGTCTTTACCAGATTGTCCTTTTTCAACCGTCACTTCAAACGTCACCGTATGCCAATCTGTATCCTTAATGTCGCCAAATTGTCCTGAAACGGTTCCGTTTGTAAAGTCTCCGTTATCGTCATCCTTTGCGTCTGTGACTGTATCTCCATCCACCTGTAGTGAATTCGGTACATACGCCAATCCTTCCGGAAGTTCATCTGAGATCACTAAGTTTTCAACGAGACTGTCTTCTTTCGTATTCTTTGTTTTAATTGTATAAAGAAGAGTGTCACCAACCTCTGGATGCTTCTCATCTGTGTTACCTTCTGCTTTTTTCTGCAAGACGGCTGATTTTTCAGAGGTCAGCTTCGGGTCACGCGGATAAATTTCTACATTCGTTGTCGGTTCATCTGGCGGTGTGTTGCCGCTTGTGACATTGGCTGTATTTTGAATGTCTTTGCCTGCCTGCCCTTTGTTAATCGTCACTTCGAACGTCACTGTATGCCATTTTGCATCTTTCACTTCACCGAACGTTCCAGTGACAGTTCCGTCTGTCATATCACCGTTGTCATCATCTTTTGTATCTGTGACTGGATTTCCATCTATCTGTAGAGAATTTGGTACATATGATAACCCTTGAGGTAACTTGTCAGAAATCACAAGATCTTCAATGACGCTGTCTTCAACAGCATTACGGGCTTGAATGGTATACAGTAATGTGTCGCCTACTTCTGGATGCTTCTCATCTGTGTTACCTTCGGCTTTTTTCTGTAAGACGGCTGATTTTTCTGATTCAAGCTTTGGGTCACGCGGGTAAATTTCTATGTTTGTTGTTGGTTTGTCCGGTGGTGTGTTTTCCCCTTTGACATTCGCGGTATTTTGAATATCTTTGCCTGCCTGACCTTTGCCTACCGTCGCTTCAAATGTCACTGTGTGCCAATCGGTATCTTTCACGTCACCTATTTGACCTGAAACAGTGCCGTTTGTATAATCACCTTTGTCTTGATCTTTTGCATCTGTTACGCTTGTTCCATCCACCTTAAGGGACCCTGAAACATACGTTAAGCTGCTTGGCAGGCTATCTGATATGATCAGATTTTTGACAATACCATATTGCACAGTATTTTTTGTTTTAATTGTATAAAGTAACGTGTCGCCTACTTCTGGATGCTTCTCATCTGTGTTACCCTCTGCTTTTTTCTGTAAGACAACTGATTTTTCTGATTCAAGCTCTGGAGGATATGGATCAAATTCTGGCTTTACTCGTGATGCTAAGTCGTAAGATAATGAATCACCTACAGTGCCCAAATATGTTGTACTTAATGTTTTCGCATCAAGTGTAAAAAGGGTGGAATGCCCAATGGAATCATTTAATCCTGACTGTAATAGCATTTGTCCATTTGGCAAGAAGCTAATCCCCCGAACGCCTCCGTCAATCGTTTTGCCATCCGCACTTTTAATTGGAATGACACGAATAACTTCTGCTGTATCAGGGTTCATTTGCGCGATGGCCCCACTGCCATTTGATGCGAACCAAAGATAGCCGTCCTTATCAACGACAAGATCTCCGCCAACGCCAGACCCAATGTCATAGCCTACGATTTTTTTGGCCGTTTTTTTCTTCGTAACTAAATCGTATGTTCCAAGGAAATACTCACCATTAGAAGCGTAAGAATATATATATTTATCTTGATACACAACGGCATTAGAAGCACCTTCTGGTAATTGGGCTACACTCTCTGCTTGCCCTGAGGTCGCATTTATTTTATATAGACTAGGGTTAGCGGTATTTGCAGTTGCATACACAACATTTTCTCGATCACTTACAGCAACACCATTCACTGCACCTATATCGATTCCCTTCACCTGTACACTAGCTTTTACGTTTGTTGGATTATTTCCATCAAGCTGCTGAAGAACTAGCGGTCTACTCCCAATAATATATGAATCCGTGTTATTGACAACCACCGTCCCAGCGGCTTTCGTAACAGCTGGTGAGACCGTTAATAAATTTCCAACGATCAGCACCAATATAAGAAATAATTGACTCGTTCTTTTCAATATATTCATTCTTTGACCTCCTCTTTTCCCTGCTTCATATCATAAAGGTATGTACCAGTTCACCTCCCACACTTTGGTAAAGAATATCAGTAACATTTGAAATGCCTCAACATGACTAAATGACTATTTTCGACAAAAATAGACTTTTAGAACTATACACCTCTCGTCATTTGATCTGTCTATGTTTTTTCCAAAAAAATAGCCTTTTTTCATCTTAAATCCCCTCATATATCTATCTTTATAAACAGGTCTTATGATATGAATTACATACAATCCTTTCTATTTAAAGATAAATATTCTTTAATTGGGTGTAGATTATTTTTTTGGCAAAATATATTGAATTATTTTCTTTTTTTCTTAAAGATAGGAAATTAATGGCTTGGTTTGTCAAAAAAAACAATCCGAAAGTCATACTGCTTGTTTTGCCGTTTTGACCTTTACAATTCGAAAAAATTATTTTTGAAGTAAGCGATTACAATTAGGCTAAGCCATTTAAAGGGGTGTGAGAGTATGTTACGATGGAAATCGAGTGTTTAAGAAAGAAGGGAATGCTTTTGAAGCGGGAACATCTTTTACGTTGGTTTTTTTATTTTGTTGGATTGATCGTACTAGCTTTTGGACTATCGCTGACAGTGAAAGGGAAGATCCTTGGGATTGGTCCTTGGGACGCTTTCCACTACGGACTGTTTCAGCATTTTGGACTCACAATTGGACAATGGTCCATTATTATTGGTGCACTTATTGTGACACTGACTTCTATTTTTACGAAATCATTTCCAAAGATCGGCGCTTTACTGAATATGGTGCTGATTGGCGTGTTTATTGATTTCTTTAATGCGATATTACCTGCGCCGCACGGATATTTACCGGCCTTATATGTATTTATTACAGGTGTTGTTGTTTCTGGATATGGCGTTGGCATTTATGTTTCAGCTAATCTTGGCGCTGGGCCACGGGACTCATTAATGCTGCTCATCTCAGCGAAAACGGGACTGAACGTACAGTGGGTTCGAAATGGCATTGAGTTAACAGTGCTTTTGTTTGCATGGATGCTCGGTGGACCGATTGGCATTGGAACGATTTTGACTGCGATCTTCACAGGTCTTGTCCTTCGTTTCTCCTTGCCTCAATCAACACGGCTTCTGGAGCTGCTCATTACAAAAACAGCCGAGAAACCTGTTCAAACCCTGACTAGATGAGAACAAGCCATTCTATAATTAGAATGGCTTTTCTTGTGCTAAAATAAATAAACAGAATATTCACACACAGGAGATGAGACCTATGCAGCTTTTCCACTATCATTACTGGACACCATTTGTTGAAGAGACAGAGCAAGCATATCGTTCGCTAGGCTTTGAGGTAAAAGGTCGTTTCACAAAAAGTGGCTCCTTTCATCCCCCGCTCACTTGGGAAGATTTTAGAGAAGAGCAGCCCACCTTTCGGATCATCGAAATGAGAAAAGGTCAGATCAATATCACTTTTGGCTATAGCAAAAAAGTCCTTTTTGATCACATCGGCTTTCTTGTCTCAGACGAAGAATATGCTCAGCTGCTTGCACAAGCTAAAGAACTAAACTGGCCAATCCAAGCTGGGGAACGGAGAACGTTTCTTTCGACACCTCTTCGTTTAAGGCTTGAGTTACAGCGGCGTACAGATGTCATTGAAACGGGAACCGATGCGCTGCACGCTATGACAATTGCTGTTCCTGATTTGTCACAGACACCTAAAGTGGATCAGCTGCTATCACCTTTGCATCAGCCCATTCACTGGCAAAAAGGTGAACAGCTTTCCCTGCTTAACGTGATTATGACAGATGATGATGGAGTTGATACAACTGATCCGAATGGTGTTCACATCGTGAAACAGACGTAAAACAGCGAGGCTCGCTGCCTCTTTACGTTAATGGACCCTTTTAAGCGGCACTCTTCAATGGTACAATCAATGTAAAAAATTAGAGGTTCGTTATGAAGATATTTGCTATCAAATTACAACACTTAGATGAAATTGATGCACAACAACAAATAGAGCGGCTGAAACCCTTTGTGTCATCTGAAAAGCGTGCTGCGGCTGAACGCTTTCGTTTTTTGATCGATGCAAGAAGAACCTTGTTAGGTGAGGTGCTGGTTCGTCAAACGATCCATGATATGTACGATCTGCCTATGGATCGGATCGTTTTTGAAACTGAGGGCAATGGCAAGCCTGTTGTCCGGCAGCTTCCTTCTTTTCATTTTAATCTTTCTCATTCTGGCGATTGGGTCGTTTGCGCAGTAGATGATGCACCTGTTGGCATTGATATTGAGGAAATCAAACCTATTGATCTGGCGATTGCCAAACGATTTTTTTCAGCGGATGAGTATCAGGATTTACTCTCACAGCCGGCAGAACGGCAGGAAGCGTATTTCTTTCATCTATGGTCAATGAAGGAGGCCTTTATCAAGCTCACTGGAAAAGGCTTATCCTATGGGCTTTCGTCCTTTACAGCCCGTCTGTCAGAGGATGGACAGGCTGCGTTGACATTACCTGATCATGAAACACCTTGCTTTGTTCAAACTTATTCACTTGACCCTGCCTACCAAATGGCGGTATGCACACGAAAGTCTGCTGCGGCTGAAAGCGTAGAGAAAATCACTTGCAGTGATGTGCTGTCCCGTCTTTAATAACGCGTGCTTTGCTGAAATACCGTCTTTAATAGATCGACTCCACGTGTGATCTGCTCTTCTTTCACCTGCCAGATGTTCAGCTGAAGAATGGGGTCCTTTTGATAGGCCTGTAGGTAATGGCGGTCAATTGGCTGAATGGAAACAGATGCCTTTTTCAGCTGCTGAATGAGCTGGTTCATGGGAATCGACCGGTCGACACGTACATGTGTATGGGTAGCTGGTTCCCATTCTCCCAGCTGATAAGCGCTTTGATCATTTTTTAAACTTGCCACGAGCTGCTTGGAGCGGTTTCGATAGCTCGCCCGCATCCTGTCTCTATGCCGCTCAAACATCCCGCTTTTTAAATAGATTTCTAAGGCTGCCTGGGACAGCATGGAGCTGTCGATATCAATCAGCCGTTTGTGTTCGCTAAAAGGTGTAATCAGTTCTTCAGGTAAGACGACAGCTCCTGTTCGCAGTCCCGGAAAAATGATTTTAGAAAAGCTTTTCAAATAAATAACCTTTCCTGCCTGATCGTATGAATAGATCGGGTCTCTTTTTGTGTCGAATTCTAAATCTGCTAGATAATCATCCTCAACAATGTAGACATCATATTTCTCAGCAAGGGCTGCAATCGCTCTTTTTTCTTGCTTTGATAAACTCGTTCCAAGCGGGTTTTGAAATCTTGGCATCGTATAGAAAAAACGAATCTCCTCTTCTCGAAAGATACGTTCTAATTCGATCAGATCGATCCCTTTTTCCGTCCGTTGAATTCCGCGCACAGGCAATTGGTTTTTCTCTAAATATTGGAGATATAAGTGATACCCCGGCTGTTCGACTAGTATGGTTTGTTTTCCATTCGGAAAAGGGATGGTGCTTAAAATGGATAACGCGAGCTGAATACCAGAGGTCATGACGATCTGTTCTGGATGAGCAAACACTTGATAATCCATTAATCGCTTTGAAATGACTGGCAGCAGGGATGGTAAGCCGTTGGCTGTGCCGTAAATAAATAAGTCATTTTGATATAAATCGATCGCTTGGTTGATGCAGTGCTGGAAATCGACATATGGAAACACAACGGGATCAGGAGCAGATGAAGCAAAATCAATCCATGTGCCGTCCTGCTTACCTGCTGATTGCTTCGTTTTCACGACATAATAGCCGCACCTTTCTACAGAATACAGCAGATGTTCACGCTCCAATGTCTCCAGCGCTTTGATGACAGTGCTTTTACTCACTGCATATTGAGCCGCTAAGTGGCGAATGGAGGGAATTTTCATTCCAGCGCTGTACTCACCTGAATCCATTTTTTCTTTTAAACTCGAGACAAGCTGATCATATTTCCTCACGCCTTTTCCTCCTTGTACCGGTACAGATATCATGTTCTCTTATTGTACACGTTAGATGATCCGATTACGATAGAAGAACAGAACCGGTCAATTCATTTGAAGCATGCATGCTCATGTAAGGAGTCACGTTATGAATATGTCAAAACAAAAAGCGTATGCTGCCGCGGTCGCATACGCCTCTATCATTGGTTTTTCCTTTTTGTTTGTCAAAATAGCATTAGAATCAGCAAATCCAATCGATTTATTGGCACACCGCTTTACTGTTTCTTTTGCAGCCGCTTTATTGCTGTATCCGTTTCTACGAAAAAAGTATCGCATATCCATTCAATGGCGTGATCTCATTTATATCGTACCGTTTTCCTTGCTTTACCCTGTTTTGTTCTTTGCTTTTCAAGTGTGGGGATTGATGTATACATCTTCTTCAGAGGCTGGCATCATTCAAGCGACGATTCCCATTTTGACGATGCTGCTGGCAGCCTGGTTTTTAAAGGAACGTGCGACATGGATACAAGTGCTGTTTACCTTTCTTTCTGTGTGCGGGGTGATGCTTCTCTTTGTCATGAAGGGAATTGATGTTAAGCATTCTCATTTCATCGGCTATGTACTGATTTTACTTTCAGCCCTGTCATCCAGTGCATATAGTGTGTTTGCCAGAGTGATTACAAAACGATTCCATGTGATCGAACTCACCTTTGTGATGACCTTCTTTGGCTTTGTCTTTTTTAATGCCGCTGCGCTTATTCGGCATTCGATCAATGGGTCATTGCCTCAGTTTTTCAGTCCATTTACAGAAGCATCCTTTGTATGGTCGATGCTCTTTTTAGGTATTCTTTCATCGCTTCTCACGGCGTATTTATCAAACTATGCACTCTCGCAGCTTGAAGCGGCAAAGGTCAGCATCTTTAACAATTTATCCGCGTTTATCACGGTCGCCGCCGGGGTTCTCATTTTACACGAAACGATTGATTGGTATCATCTCCTCGGAGGGGTGCTGGTCATTGGCGGGGTGATTGGCGGGAATGTGGTGAAGAAACAGCATTCATAAGAAAAAGCGGCATCTTTATAGAGAGCCGCTTTTCTTATGTCCTATTAATTGTTGATAGTCTTGTATAAGCTTCTTTTTTCGTCCAAATTAAATATCATATTTAATAAAATAAGTGATTTCACCTTGTATTTCATAGCTAGTTACTGAAGTAATGTCATTATCAATATAAAAAATAGATTTATGGGCTATTAATTCTCGAGTAATTTTACTACCTTTTCTCATATTCCATCAAACTACTACTAAATCTTTCGTTACAGAGAAATAAAATACAGTATAAAAAACCCGTTTATTAAATATCCTTTTTTTGTATAATACGGGCATATAAGCAAGGGAGGGGGTGTTAATTATGGAATTGAGTTTAAAAAATAGATTTTTTGCAATTGTAGGCTTGAGTCTTATTTTCACTCTAACTTTGACAACTATGATTTTATTGACTCTTGAACCAGTTACACCTTTTGCAAATCTAGTAGCAAACTATCCTCAAATACCTGGCTGGGCTATAACTTCTGTTAGTGCAATTCTAAATGCTGCAGGTACAGTGGGTGCTGTTGCTGCTGTCTTAGGTACTTTTGGACTTGGTGCTATTGCTTCTCTGGTCATTAGTTATGCTAGAAAATACGGAGTGAAATACGCTATTTCTTTCTAAAAAAGATTTAATAGAGAAGGTGTAACAGCCTTCTCTATACACCTTTAAAATGGAAGTGTTGTAAATGCATAAATATTTAACATATACAAAAATCTTGTTAATCAATGATTTAAGAAGACATCATCGAAAAAATGCTCTCATTTTTGTATTTTTTGCTTTTTTATACATAATAACACCACTATTACTAGGTATATTAACTCCTTTTTTCGTTAAGGATTTATCAATAATTTATTTATCGCTGTTTATATTTATGTTTACAGTTAATATTGATAAGAGTTTGATGAGAATACTTTTCTCCTCTGATAAAAAACAGATGGCTATTTTAAAAGTTCATCTTGATCAATACATTTTCGGCAAAGATATGAGTAAGTTTTTCAGCACTATTGTGGGTGTATTATTCTTCATATTAGGGTCCTACTTAGCAAACTTAATTATAAATGGGTATGAGGGAGCTTTTACAATAGCAGCTCTCGCCGCCACTTCTTTTATTTTAGGTTACTTACTTAGATTACACGTCTTGTTGCTACTTTCTAATCCAAAGTTTTTCTCAATTTCATCGAGCATTGGTTATATAACTACAGGCCTCATTGCTCTATGGGTATTCACTGTATTTAGATTCAATTTATTAACAAATTCTTTATCTAGTTATTCAATATATTTTATTTTAACCTTCACATTCATTAGTTTATTGTTATTGATGAATTGGAAGAAAAATGTTCGTAATGTACCAATTTTTAATTCCCAAAAAGAATTAAAAGAAAAACGAAAAAGAACATCTAGAGAGTTTAATCATATTTTGTTTTATGAAATTACGCTTCTCATGAGAAATCCCCCTATTCAATGGTCAGTATTATTATTCATATTAACCTTATCTGGGGGGTTATTTGGTCTAATTCTTTATGGTGTTAATACAAATCAGCTTGAAACATTGAATATAGAAAATGATTTTTTGTTTATTTTTAGTGTAATTTTTCCAATGATTATTATATCGAATGCAATACAACCATATGTCTCTTTTGATATTGATGGACCCATTCTTCCTTTAAAACAGAATCTACCTAACTTAGTGAAAAATAAAATTAAAAATAAGATAATTTTATCTATTATATTACACTTGTTTTTTTGTATTTTATATATCATTTTTTCAAGCTTTGTATTAAAACTAGATCAGCCTTTTTACGTGATGATTACTTTAATAAACACTTGCATTCTCGTCGGTATTTGTACTGTCGGTTCTACTGTTGTATTTCCTTATTTTAATTGGGAATTTGTTTATCAAGTTCCAAGTTCTCTTAGTAAATTGACTTTAAATATTTGTTATGGATTTATTCTAGCTTTATCAGTGATTTCCTCATACAGCACAGTATATTTCATTTTAACAAATTCTGTTATGGCTGCTTGTTCATTCATCATTTTATTTTTAATGATTAAATTTTGGGATAGAACAATCAACAAAAACTACAAATCATTTAAAACATTATTTGAGTGAGGGATTGTATGTTATCAATTCAAGGTCTAATTAAAGAGTACAAAGAGTCTAACTTTAAAGTTATGATCCCTGAGATGCATTTCCAAGAGGGTAGAATTATCGGACTATTAGGTAAAAATGGTGCTGGAAAAACGACTATTTTAGAAATGGTAGCTGGATTGATAAATCCTGATGAAGGTCAAATATTAATAAATCATAGTAAGCAAAATTTTTCTTCTGTCGGATATATGGAAGACGATCCAACTCTATTTGAAAACTTAACCTGTTTTGAACTTGTAAAATATCAATCTATGCTTGTAGAACAACCTTTAGAAAATGAACAAATCAAGGATTTATTGAGCAAATATGGATTAGAAGAACAAACTCACCGCCGTTCCTCTGCTCTTTCAAGAGGTATGAGACAAAGAATGTCTTTTATATTAACAATATTACATCATCCAAACATTATTTTATTAGATGAGCCATTTACAGGTCTTGATCCTACTAACATGGCTGACATGAAAAAACATTTAAGAAATTTCAGAGATGCCAACAAAATCATTTTGCTCTCCACACATATCATTCAATTTGCAGCAGACTTATGTGATGAAATCCTTTTTATTGATAATGGTAGTATTATTCACTCAGAAAAAAAATCTTCAGGAGTGACTTTTCATGAGGATCAGCTCGAAAAGAAATTTTTTGAAAAATTATCTTAAAAATTTTTCAGTTTTTATCATATTATTTTTAGGAGGTTTTAGTTTAAGTATTTTTGCTTCAACATTTATAGATAGTATAGATTTTAAAAACAACATTGAGATTCATAGCTATCTAGACATTTTTTTTAATAATCTTTTTGTGTCACTCCTAATATTAATATCTGGAATAGTTAGTTTAGGTTTGTTATCTAGCATGATTATTTTTCTAAATGGTTTTTTCTTAGGTGCATTTTTTATATCGTATACCTATATATATGGATTTGATATAGCATTATACTATATTATTTTCCACGCTCCGATGGAGATTGTCGGTTTGTTCCTTTTTTATTTTGTCTCTTTTGATATATCAAGACAGATTATAGGATATATCATATCTAAAAACAAAATTTCATTTAAAACAAAAGGGAAAATCTATGCTAGTCAGCTTATAACCGGTGTTTTCTTATTATTTATTGCTTCGATGGTTGAATTTTATTTTATAAAAATTTGATATTGTTAAAGGGTGCTATTATGAAAAAACACATTTTATTAGTATGTATGCTTTCTGGTATAATAGCTTTCATCCTTTCTATATTAAAAATGGATGAAATAAATAAAAATCTACTAGAACTACAACTTGATGGGAATCAAGATGTAATTGAAGTTAGTAAGTGGATAGGTATTTCACTTGCTGTGATTGGAGAAATATTTAAGCCAATGATTGAAGTTTTATTTTTTTCATTAGTCATTTTTTTAAGTTTTATTATTTTTGGAATAAAAGATTCCTATAAAAATATTTTTAAAAAAGGGATATTAGCTTACTATTACATTTTACTAGGCAACTTGATTGTTATTATTTTATACCTATTTAAGGTATCTAATGCTGAACGCACGATTACACTTCCATTTTTATGGAACATCAACATTTTCGTTATAGTCGCATTTAGTGTGTGGTGCTATTCTTACTTAAAAGATCAAGAAAATAGAAGTTATAAATTTTACATCCCATTCGTTTTATTATTCTTATTTTCATTAGCTATATCAGCGTTTTCAAGTATTATTCCTCAGTAAAAAACGACCCTATTGATGGGTCGTTTTTTCTTAATTCTTGATCAATTGCTGCTGGGCTGTTAGCTCAATCACATGTCTCATCTGCTCTGCAAATGGCTCAAGGTGTGTGTTGATGTACATGTGGCCTCCATCGAAATTGGTGCGTTCGATGGTTTTTGCCCATTTTAACCAGCCGCTTGCATCCTGCATGCATTTCTCATCTTGCCTTCCATTGAATAAATAAACAGGTGTGTCGATAATCGATTGATCTGTGTGCTGGAAGGTTTCTAGTGCCTTGTAGTCTGCACGCAATGACGGCGTAAAGTAATCCATCATTGGTTTGTTCTCTAGTAATTCCTTTGGAATCCCGCCCATTTCGGCAATATGCTGTACAAATGCTTCATTGGATAAATGCGTCAGCATCTGCCGTTTTGTTTGCGGAGGCTGAATGGCTGAGATCACCACTGCTGCAGGATAAATTCCTTCCTTTTCTAGCAGCTGGGTTAGTCTGTATACCACAAGCCCTCCCATTGAATGTCCAAACAGAATAAATGGGCGGTTCAATTTGTCCGTAAGTCCTTCTTTATACAGCTCTGCCAGCCGGTCAATGCTTGATTCAAGCGGCATGAGATTGGTGCCGTGCCCTGGGGGCTCTACTGCTGTGACTTCGGCCACGTCTTTTAGCTGTTCAAAGAGCGGACGGTATGAGGCGGAATATCCGCCGGCAAAAGGAAAACAAATAAGCTGAATGAGATCTGATTTTTTTTCAAAGGTTTTCAATAACTGATTCATACGTCTTTACCCCTTTATAATCGTTTGAAGAATCCGTGCCAGTTCATCTGCCTGCGGTCTTTTCATCATGGTGACATGGTCGCCTTTGATGTGGTAATACGAGCACGACTCTTTCGTATAAGCCTCCCAATCTGCGAACTTCTTCTGGAAATCGCTTGCGTGATCACTGCTTTGGACAATATAAAATGGCACAGGGAATGGTTCTTTTTCTAATTCAATGGCTTGTGACATGATCGTATTATGCGTTTGCATTTGCAAATATTTATCTAAATATTGATCATTCATGAATTGATGAACAACTTCATCCTTTTCTGCCTCTTTGAGAATTTTCTGCTTTACTTCTTGGAAGCTCAATCCTTGTAAAGCTTCTGGCTGAATGCCGACCAGGTTCCCCATTCCAAGGACAAGTGCGAGCATTTTTACTTCTTCTTCGTTCATATCGGCATGAAGTGCCTGATCTGCCTCATCTCTTAGCACTGGCACCGTATCTAAAATGATGAGTCCTTTCGGTGCTTTTCCTGCATGGCAGAGCCGCTGATTCATTCCGTAGGCAAGATGCCCGCCCATTGAATGCCCTGCGAGATAGTCAATCCCCGGACGGTAGAACGTCTCAATAGCTTCAATAAAAAGGGTCACAAGCTCCGTATAATGGAGGAATTGCGGCTCTTCATCCTCATATAGTCCAGGAGACTGCAAGGCATACACAGCCCCTTGATGTGTCATGAGCTTAGCAACATCAATATAGCCCATCACTGTTCCACCAGCAGGCGGCGCGAAGAATATTCTCGGTTCGGCTGGATCGCCTTTTTTCAGCTCGATCACGTAGTCCTTCGGAGACCTTTCAACGTTCTCAGCGGCTTCTGGCACTGCGTCCAAATGGGCTGCTAATTGCGCAGGCGCCGGGTGCATGAAAATCCATTTTGGATCAACACGAACACCTTTTTCTTTTAATTTGGCCACAGCCTGAATACTCATAATGGAATCGCCGCCCAGATCAAAGAAGGAGTCATGCATACCTACTTGCTTCACACCAAGCACTTCCTTGAAAGCTGCGACAATCCGCACCTCCGTTTCGGTGACCGGTTTGTCGTCATCATCGGAAAGGGAAATTGTTTCTGTTGGCTCTGGCAGTGCTTTTTGATCAACCTTCCCGTTCGTTGTCACCGGCATTTCATCCAGTACGACAAAGTAACTTGGAATCATATAGCCTGGCAGGCTTTCCTGCAAAAAGGCTTTCCAGCCCGGAACAGGATTTTCTCCATCTGTCACAAGGTAGGCCGCCAGCCGTTTTGAGCTGCCATACGTTTTGGCGATGACTGTACATTCTTTGATTTGCGGATGCTTGAGCAGGGCTGTCTCAATTTCTCCGCATTCAATTCGGTAGCCTCTAATTTTCACTAGATGATCTTTTCGGCCGAGATATTCAATGGTGCCATCTGATCGCCATGTACCAAGGTCGCCTGAACGATACAGTTTGTCTCCCTTTAGTTCAGGGAAAGGATTGTCAATAAACCGCTCCTTTGTCTGCTCTGGATCATGAAGGTAGCCTTTCGCAAGACCGGTTCCACCGATATAAATTTCTCCTTTGACGCCTGCTGGTACTGGATTGAGCGCATCGTCCAGTATGACGACAGTTGAATTCGACACTGGCACACCAATTGGAACTGATTTTGCGCCTGCTGGCACATGTGAGACTTGATGTGTTGTGGCTAATGTCGTGTTTTCTGTTGGACCGTAAGCATTGACTAGCACACCTTCCATATGCATCAATGCCTTTCGTGCATGCTCACTTGACATGGCTTCCCCGCCAACGAGTAATGTGCGGTAGCCTGCCACACTTTTCGGATCGTGCTCTACCAGTCGATTAAATAAAGCGGTTGGCAGACAGTTGGCAGTCACTTGATACGTTTTGATGAATTGCGTTAATTCTTCCATATTCAGTGCTGCATATTTTGGGAGCAGAATCAGCTGACCGCCATTCAGCAGCATCCCCCATAATTCAAATGTAAAAGCATCAAAAGCATAGTTTGAGAGCTGAAGCATTTTGTCATCTGGACCGAGCTTTATATAATTTGTTTCTCTAACCAAGCGGACAACTCCTGCATGAGGGAGCATCACGCCTTTTGGTGTACCTGTTGAGCCTGATGTGTAGTTGACATAGGCTATTTGGTCTTCCCCTATGATCGATGCTTCTCTTTGATACACTGCATTTGTTTCTAGTATTGGCTTGTCCATGACAATCTTTGTACCTGTAAAGTCTACGAGACGATCTGCAAGATGAGACTGGGTGATGATCACATCGCTTTGCGTATCACGAACGATGAGACGGATGCGTGCATCAGGATATTCAGGTGACATTGGAACATATGCAGCACCAGATTTGACGATTCCTAGAACCGACACAATCATGTCAAAGGAGCGATCAAATAGCATCGGTACAAGGGAGCCTGGTCCAATTCCTTTTGACTGCAAGTAAGCAGCAAGCTTTGTCGCCTTTTCATCCAAGTCTTCATATGTCATGTGTTCATCCATATAGGACAAGGCAATACGATGCGGATGACGCTGCACCTGCTCTTCAAACAATTCTTGAAGCGTTCGCTTTGGATATGGCGTATCTGTTTGATTTTTGCCTAGAATCATGGCCGCCTGTTCCGCTTTGTTCATTAAGCAATAATCCGCAAATGTACGCTCAGGCTGTGCCGTCATGCCATCTAGCACATGGAGATAATAGTTCATATAACGATGAATGGTCTCTTGATCAAATAAATCCGTATTGTATTCCACCTGAATCGACAGCTGCTCTTCCTGTTCAAATACATGCAGGGTGAGATCAAATTTAGATACTGTATGATGGACCATCACATGTTCACTTGTCAGCCCTTTAAGGTTTACATCGAGCGAATCGGTGACATACCCCATTGCCGCCTGAAAAATAGGGGACCGGCTTAAATCTCTATCTAACGAAAGGTCATCGACAAGCTTGTCAAATGGATAATGCTGATGCTCAAACGCTTTTAATGTCATCTCTTTCACGTTTTCCAAGAGGTCGGCAAACGTCTCTGCTGTTGAGACGTCCTGTCTCAGCGCAAGTGTATTCACAAACATCCCAACGAGCTGCTCTGATTGCTTGGCATCCCGGCCCGCGATAGGCGATCCAATGATGATATCTGTCTGTCCGGACAGCTTGTGAAGCAGGACGTAGTACGCGGACAGCATCGTCATGAACAAGGTCGTGCCCTGCTGCTTGGACAAAGCCTGCAAGCGGCGGATAAGCGGTTCATCCAGTACGATTTGCTCTGTAGCACCGTTAAATGTTTGAACCGGCGGACGAGGACGGTCAAACGGCAGCTCCAGCACTGGAAGTTCACCTTGTAACGTATTGAGCCAATAGGCTTGGTCTTCTTGATGATGCTTTAATTGTTCATTTTCCCAATGTACATAGTCTGTCCATTCGATTTCTAAGGCTGGGAGCTGCGGCGTTTCATCTGCAAGCAGCGCTTCATATGCCACTTCTAATTCCTGAATGAGCAGGCTGAGTGACCATGCATCTGAAATGATGTGGTGCTGCGCGCAAAGGAGATAATACTCCTCCTTGCCCATATCTACTATCGTCCACTGCGCAAGAGGTCCTCTTTCTAAATCATAAACGCGGTCTGCCTCTTGCTGAATGAGCTGCTTGAGTCTTCTCGCTCTTGTTTTTTCATTAAATAACGAGAAATTTGCCACAGTCACAGATGGCGGAAGGTCTTCACGTATAAGTTGAACCGGCTTGCCGCCAAGTGATTTAAATACTGCCCGAAGTGCTTCATGCCGCTTTGTTAAAAGGCCAATCGCTTTTGTTAATGCTTGAACGTGTAATGGTCCTGTCAGCTTCCAAGCACCTAATATATTGTAATGATGGTTCTTTTCTAATGTCGATAAGAACCAAATACGCTTCTGGGCATGTGACAGCTCATAGCTTGTTTGCTTTTCAAGCTTTGGAATTTCCGCTTCCTGAACGGCTGGCGTTCCTTTGATGTCATCAACCATTTGCGCCAGATGTGCCAGATGTTTGCTTTCAAATAATATTTTTAAAGGCGCCTTCATTGAAAATTCATGATTGATCCGAGAAATGGTTTGAGTCGCCTTTAGTGAATGCCCGCCAAGGTCGAAGAATTGATCCTCTTTATACACACGATCTACTTCTAAAATGTCCTCCCAGATGGCGGCAAGAAGCTGCTCTGTCTTCGTTTCTGGCAATTGCTTTTCAAGGCTTTGTCCGTTTTTGCCATGATTCAATTTGAGTGCTTCATAATCAATAGAGCCATCTTGCTTTTTCGGTATTTCCTGTACTTGCTGAATGTCCCATTTGCCTTTTGAGATGCTCGTGATCTCTTCAACATGCACTTCTTTGCCAGGCTGAACGGTGTAAAAAAGCTTTTTCTCAAAGACCGGTATTGGAGCTGGCTGAAGATACCCGGCGATGTCTGGATTTGCTCCGTCCAGACCAATAAACAGATGCGCTTCATTGAGCCGGACACCTAAACATAATGAATGGAGACCTTGTTTCTTTCCAATCAATTGAAATCCCTTGCGAACGGTGAGAGCTGCTCCGGTATGACCCTTAGACAAACCGAGATTATCCCACATACTAAAGTTCAAAGAGATTGCTCGTCTTCCTTCTTGAAAGGTGAGAGCGTGCGCGAGTCCATCTAAAAAGCTGTTGGCCGCAGAGTATGCCCCAAATGTTGTGCCGCCAAAAAAGCCATTGACCGATCCAAAAAAGACAAGCGGTACTGTCGGATCATACTTAAAGGCTTCCTGCAGGACCCATGCTCCGTCTGCTTTCCCTGACATTTCTTTTGTGAAATCCTCTTCTGACGTATGAGCCAGTGTATACTTGTCCGCCTGCTGAAAATGCTCAGACACATTACCAGCACCGGCCAAATGCAGCACACCCCGGATCGATTGTCCAAAGTGCTTTTCTGCTTCATAAATCGCCTGTTCAACTTCACGTAAATCGGTCACATCTGCTTGGATATAAATGACGTCACCAGCATCTTTTAGCTGTGACAAGGCTTCTTTCTTTTCCAAGCTGTCTTCTAGAGATGTCCGTCCGATCAATACGAGTTTCAAGCCAAATTGGAGCATTTGCTTAGACAGCTCAAACCCAATTCCGCCAAGTCCTCCAGTTAATAAATAAAGACCTTCATATTCTAAAAAACCTTCTGTTTGAGGCGCTTCGATCATATTGACTTTTTCCAGCTTTGGTACGAATCTGTCCCCATTTCGGTAAGAAACCTCTGCTTTTATATGAATCGCAGACAATTCTTCCGCAATATGCTTGGCATCCTGTTCTACATTCTCCGCTTCAATATCAAGATGAGACACCTCTGCTCCTTCCCATTCTTGGGGAATGGTTTTTAGCAGACCTGCAAGCGGCGTTTTCTCCACATGAAGATCATCTTCAGGCTTCACAAATTGACCACCTTTTGTCACAACGACAAGACGGATGGGCTCTTTATTTGCTTGTCTCAAGGCTTGATACAAGTACAAAATGGATTGATTGGTACTGGCATGCAGCTCTTTGAACTGCGCAGGATCAACGATGTCTTCTTTGTCTGACACATTCCAAAGATGGAGCATACGCCCGATCTTTAGTTCATCTGCTTCAAGTGCGGCAATGAGCCTGACGTAATCCCCCTTGATTCTCGGATTTATCTGGTACATCCCTTTGGACAGACGCAAAAATTCATGCCCTTTTCTCACAGAAATATATGGCTGTTTCTTTTGCTCAAATTGGGCGTAAAGCGATTGATACAGCCCTTTTTCATCCTCGAAAACGAGTGCATGATCAGTAAAAGGCTGAGTTGGACCGATATGCTCCTTAGCCCACATGCGTTTGAAAAACCAGTCTGGGAGTGTTTGTTCATTTTCAGAAGCAAGATCCAGTGCTTGTTCAATGTCACGGAAGGCTCCATCTTTTAGTGCTGCGCCTAACTGGGCACGCTGGATTTTCCCACTCTCCGTTTTTGGAAATTGGTCTTTTTTCACCGGAATGATGTGATCAGGCTCTATGCCGATTTTTCGAATGATGGCCTCTCTTATCTGTTGAATTAACGCGATTTGTTCCTCTATTGAATCCCTTTGTGAGACAAAAAAGACGGCAAGCGTGTCATTGCTTGATTCGGGATTATAAATGCCGTACGCAGCGGCAAAGGTGACTTCGACCCCGTCCACCTCTTCTACAACCGCTTCAATTTCGTAATTCAAATAGTTAGCGCCGTTGATAACAATGATGTCTTTTTCTCGACCTGTCAGAACGAGACGCCCTTCATGAATAAAACCTAAATCCCCTGTGTGAAACCAGCCGTTTTCCGCAAATACTTCTTGATTGGCTTCCTCATTTTGATAGTAGCCCATCATAATTGTTGGACTCTTCACCTGCAAGCGCCCAACCTGATCTTCTGGCAGCACCTCGTGATGCTCATCTACAATTCGAATCCATACAGACGGAATCGGCGTGCCGACTTCTGTAAACGTCATCTTGTTCGGATGATCGTGCGTCACATATTCGATCTCACTTGTTAACGAGGTCTGATCAATCGTCAGCTGTCCATCCTGTTCACTGTTCCGCATAAATTTCTTTGACTGAACAATGGCTGAGGATGTTTCTGACATACCGTAAGCAGGTACCATCGCATGACGGCTTAATCCGTGCTGCCCCATGATGTGCATGAAGCGCTGCGTGACTTTCGGAACAACCGCTTCGGCTGCATTCATGATATAAGTCAGAGTGGACAGGTCCCAGTTTCCCTTACGAATGTCGTCTTCATATTCATTCATCATGGCAAAGGCAAAGTTTGGTGCCCATGTCCTTGTGACCCCGTATGTTTCTACCCAATCCAGCCACACCATCGGCCGCTCGATAAATTGATCGATGGATGGACTTATCTGCTGGCAGCCAAGGTAGACGTCATGTACATGAAACATGACAATTCCACCAACATGATCAAGCGGCATCCAGTTAAGTGACACATCCTCATGTGTAAAGCCGTTTACCTGCTCAAAGGCCATAATTCTAGATAAAATGCTTTGATGATGATGACGGATACACTTTGGTACACCCGTACTTCCTGAAGACAGCAGCTGCAACACAGGCTCATCCGGCTCTGGCTCATAATGCTGTTCATCTGGTTCATACGCCAGCAATGTTTCAATTGTTAAGATAGGCACGACCTTTGCTTCAAATGTCTGACGCAGGCCAGCAATGTCCCCAGCACTTGCTTCATTCGTAATAATGAAAGGTTCATTTTGCAGCTGAAACACGCCCTTCAGCTTATTCACACCTTGATTCACTTCATCATAAACAGGCGGCACAGAGACTGGGGTCGGAATGATTCCTCCGAGAATACAGCCCCAGAACACCGTGATAAAATCTTGATGGTCTTTCAATTGAAGTAATACTTGATCGCCGTTTGACAGTCCTGCTGCCCTTAAGCCGGACAGAATCCGTTCAGCGCTAGTTAGTAATTCAGGATAGGTTTGGGTCAACGTACGCCCGCCTTCTTTCAAATAAGTCACCCCGCGGTCTGGTGACATAAAGGCTGATCGAATCAGCACCTCTGTCAGTGTGACAGGTGTGCCTGGTTTTTTGATCACATCTCCGCCATACACAAGTGCGGGCGGCTTTTCATGGACAGATGATTGTTTTGTTTCGCTCGCTTCACTTTTCGAAATCGGTTCGTTCCCTTGAGTACGCTGTCGATCAGGAAACAGGTCATCTAGGTGATAGGGCGTTTGTTTTTCTGACTGACTTTCAATGAAAGCGGCCGCTTCCGCTACTCCATCTATAGCTTTGGTGCGCTCTTCTATCTTTCTTAATTCATCTTGATCTATGATTTCAATTGAAAGCAGTGCCTCTTTGTCGACTGCTCCACTTTCTGTCTTTGGCAAAGAAGGTAATAAGACGAGAGCGGCTGGCACTTCATGAGGATGAAGCGGACCTTTCTTCAGATCCTCTCTTGTCAACGAAGCGTCCTTCGCCTGTGCAAATAGCACAAGCGATAGACTGCCTTCTTGATTTTTCTTCGGAATGATTGCACATTCCTTTAGCGGAAAATGAAGCATCATGACTTGCTCTAATGCTTTAAGATCTATCCGTTTTCCGTTGATTCTGACGATATGATTTGCTGCATGTCCTTTTCGTCTACTCACTAGCATCGTTCTTCTCCTCCTACATCCAATCCAAAATCTGAATCTTGTTTTCTTCAGTCCAAACGCCGACATCCCCTGTCGGATAGAGGTATTCGCCAGTTTGATGTTTGAATGGATGCGGAATTTTATGCGTCTCCATCCAATCGGCAAGCTCCCCGCAAATTGCTTTGATATCCTTTGCACCGATAAAAATATCTCCAGAAAATCCTACCGGCATGAGCTGATGCTCTTCGCTCAGGACATATATTTCCGTCTCACAGGAAGGATCATGCACACCTGAATAGACCTCTTCTTGATCTGGGTACAGCACGCTGACTTGTGCGTTTTTCGCCCAATCGGTGATCATCCGCTCTTTTTCTTCATTCGTCACAATCGTGAAGGAAGAGAGGGGTGTCTCCATTTGTTCTGTCATCGCTTCAAGTGTATGGATCAGCTGCTGCATCAGCGATTGTATTTGCTTTACTGTATATTGATTGAAGCGATATGTGACCCGAAGCTCCAGCGTATCTCCCGGAACTGCCACAAGGGTCAGGTCATAGTTCGTTTCTTCATGACTCGCAATGTCTAAAATGCGTACCCCGTATGGCTCGATAGATTCAATCGGATAGTTTTCAAACACGACAATGCTGTTAAACAATGAATCTCCATTCGGGATGTGGGTCAGCTGCTGAATATCTGGCAGTACGGTATATTCGAATTCCCGCATCTGAAAAACTGTGTCCTGCGTATGTGCCAGCAGCTTGGAAATGGTCCACTCTGGCGTAATCGGCAAACGGAGCGGCAATGTGTTTATAAAGAGCCCTGTCATGCTTTCAACCTGTGGTAAATCCGCCGGCCGTCCTGATACTGTCACTCCGAACACAACATCCTCTGATCCTGAATGAAGATGCAAAAGCAGCCCCCATGCTGTTTGAATCAATGTGCTCATTGTCACCTTCTGCGCGCCTGTCATCTTTTCGAGTTTCTCCTGCATCTCGGGTGTTAGTTTGATACTTAGCTGATCAACACCTGCATCTTCATCCGAAGCATGCCCGCCGTCTCCTGGAAGTGGTGTAGCCTCTTCTACTCCTGACATATAACCTTTCCAGAACTCTAGCGCCTTCTCTTGATCCTGCTTTTGCAGCCACTCGATAAAATCTTTATATGGACGTACAGCAGGAAGATCCACCTCCCGTTCATCCACAAGAGAGCGGTATAAAGAAAAGGATTCTTCAATAAAGCTGAACAAGCTCCAGCCATCGATTAAAATATGATGAAAGCTAAAAATAAACGTGCATGTGTTTTCATCACGATGGAATAAAGCAATACGAATCAGCGGTTCATCCGTATCTTCTAGTTTGAAATCCTTTAAACGATCTGTTTGCAAATATTGCTGGATGGCTTCCTTCTGATCCGTTTCACTCAGGTGGCGCACATCGTGCTGAGTGAGATGAATGCTTCCTTCTGATTGAATCAACTGAACAGGCTCCTTTAGCCCTTCCCAAGCAAATGTTGTCCGTAAAATCGAATGACGCTCTACAAGCAGATTCCAGGCCTTTTCATAGGCTGCGCCGTCCGTTAAGCCTACGAGCGTCATATGCACTTGACCAAAATACGCCTGTGACGCTTGATCTAATAGAGCATGAAACAGCATCCCTTGCTGCATTGGAGATAGTGGATACACATCCACTACATTGTCTGGAAGCTCATCGATTTGCTCTTGCGTCAGCTGAACCATTGGAAAATCAGATGGCGTAAAGCCGCCTTTTGTCTCTACACAATGCGTCAGAATATCCTCCATTTTTTCTTTGAACCGTTCAGGTAACAGGCGCACCTCTTCATACTGAAGCAGTTCACGGTTTATCATAAAATTCATCTGAAGCTGACCGTTCACAACATATCCGTACACATCGATCAAATGCTGTCTTTCTGCTTTTGGATCATGTACAAGTCCATTTCGTTCATCTGCTAAATAAAGATGTGCTTCACCGTCTATTTGATCTAACTGTCCAAGATAATTAAAGCTCATTTGCGGCGCTGCCTTTTTGAGGAAACGAGATGCTGTCATATATTGAAGCAAGCCATAGCCGATTCCCTTTTGCGGCACAGCTCTTAAGGTTTCTTTGACATCTTTGATTTGTCTCTCAATATCGGTTTGAATAAAAGGAATAAAAATAGGATAAGAGCTTGTAAACCAGCCGACTGTTCGTGACAAATCCATCTGTTCAAATAAATCCTCGCGTCCGTGCCCTTCTAACGTGATGAGCAGCGGCTTTCCAACGGCTTGTGTGAGTCCTGATAAGAGTAAATCGTTTACCTCTGTTCGGTACGCTTGTGATGCCTGTCTTAATAAAATATCTGTTTGATCCTTCGTCAATTGAATAGACAGGATCTCTGCATGTTCTTCTATATTGAAAAGCGCAGGTGTTTGAAAAGGAGAACCCTCTTCCTCTTGACTGATGATATTTTGCCAAAAAGGAACCTGCTCTTGTAATTGATCGGTTTGTGCATATTCATAAAGAGCATCTGCCCACTGCTGATAGGACGCAGTTTTCTTTGCAAGCGCGATTTCCTGCCCTGCCGCAAGCTGCTTCAGTCCATTTAATAGGTCTTCCTGTATGATGCGCCATGAGATTCCATCCATTACAAGATGATGGGCAGCGATAAAGAGTTCAGACGTACCATCACTTGTGTGAAAAAGAATGGCTTTGATCACTTCTCCCCGTTCTAATGACAACGTTCCTTGACAAGCGGCGGTCTCCATGCGGATTTGTTCCAGCGCTTCCTCCTGAGAAACACCCGTCAGATCAAAGAAGGTGACACAAGGGGTGATGCCAGGCGCACGAATGGTTTGAATCCATGATCCATCTGCTGTTTTTGTATACATCGCTCTCAGCATATCGTGATGATCGACAATTTTTGAGAGAACCTGTGTCAGCTGCTTGAGCTGTATGGATTGCTTGAATTCCATATGCGCTGATAAATTCCAATAATCTTGGTTTGTCATTGATTGCTCAAAGAACCATGATTGGATTGGAAGCAGACGAACAGCTCCTGTGACAGGTGACTGGTCATAGAACGCAGCAGCATCTGACCTTTTCATAGCAAGTGCCAGCTGTGAAATCGTCTGTTTTTCAAATACATCTCTCGGCTGAATGACATAGCCTTCCTGTGCTAAGCGCGCCACCATTTGTATGACAATAATCGAATCTCCGCCAAGCTCAAAGTAGTTATCATGTACGCCAATCGAAGGCGTACCGAGCAGCTGAGTCCATACTTTTTCCAGTACACGCTCTTCCTCACTGAGTGCCCTGTCAGCCGGTTTGTCCACTTCTTCCTGTCTCCACTCTGGCGGCGGGAGACGTTTTTGGTCTACCTTGCCATTTGGTGTGAGCGGGAGTTCCTCCAGCTCTATTAATAGGCTTGGCACCATATAATCTGGCAGTATTTCTTTTAATTGATGGCGAATGTCTTGCGTGGTCATGCTGCCCTTTTGGACAAAATAACCGATCAATCGCTTATGACCACTCTCATGCTGATGCGGAATGACCGCACATTCTATGATGTCTTCAAAGCGCAGCATAGCAGCTTCAATTTCTCCGCATTCGACGCGGTGTCCGCGAATTTTCACTTGATGATCGATTCTTCCAAGGCAGTCGATGATGCCGTTTGGCAGCCAGCGGCCCATATCGCCTGTTTTATATAAACGCGCTCCTTCTTGGAAAGGATGCGGGATAAATGATTGCGATGTTTTTTCTTCATCTCCAAGGTATCCGAGTGCAAGCCCTGTACCGCCTACGTAAATCTCTCCAATAACACCTTGCGGAACCGGCTGTAGCTGGTCGTCTAGTACATAGGTCTGAGAATACGCAATTGGCTGACCGATAGGAATTGTTGCCTGCCCCTCATCCACTGCCCGAATGTGATGCACACAGGAGAACGTCGTATTCTCAGTTGGTCCATAGCCGTTTAAAAGGCCTTCAGGTAAATACGGCAGCGCTTTACGGATATGAGCAGCTGACAAAGCATCACCGCCGACCAATAAGGCATCGAATCCACATAAAGCTTCTGGATGTTCCTCTGTTAATCGGTTAAACAGCGGCACTGTCAGAAATCCTGTTGTGATCTTGTAAGATGTCAGCGTGTCAGCCAGTGTATCCATTGATAAGATCGTATTTCGATCGGTCAGTATCAGCCTTCCCCCGTTGAGCAGGGCTCCCCATATTTCATACGTAAAGGCATCAAAGGAAAAGCTCGCGATTTGTAAAATACGCGTTTGTTCATTAAGGGTGACATAATCTGTTTCGCATACAAGCCGGATGACCGCTTGATGCGGAATTAAAACCCCTTTTGGCTGACCGGTTGATCCTGATGTGTAATTGATATAAGCGAGTCCATCAGGTTTTAAAGCAGCAGACTTGAGTTCTGCCTCTGATAAAAACTCTTCATACCCCTGATCAAGACAAATGAGCTCGGTTTGACTGATCGAGACTTGTTTCAGCCATTCATTTTTTGTCAGTAACAGCTGAATACCTGTATCCCTCAGCATATAATCAATGCGTGCATATGGATATTCAGGATCAATTGGGACGTAGGCCCCTCCTGCTTTCACAATCGCCAGCACCCCAAAAATCATTTCAGGCGACCTGTCGATCAGAAGCCCTACTGGTTCATGCGGCTTCACTCCTCGCTGCTGCAGATAAGCGGCAAGCCGATCGACTTTCTCTTTTAACTCCTGATACGTCCACTTATTTTCCCCTGATTCGAGGGCGATCGCATGAGGCGTCTTTTTCACCTGCGCTTCAAACCGTTCTGTGATGAGAAGCGGGCCTGCTGGTTGATCTGTTGTGCCGCTCCATTCATAGAGCAGCTGATGCCTCTCTTTTTCTGGCAGGTAATTCATTTGTCTAATCGGCTGTGCTGGATTTTCACAAATACATGCAAGCAGCTGCTCGTAGTAACGAAGAAACCGTTCCATCGTGTCGTCAGAAAATAAGTCTGCATCATACTCTAGTTTTAATTGAAGACCCTCCGCCCCTTCAAAAACAAACAGAGAGAGATCGAATTTGGCTGTATCATTATCTTCAATAGCTAAAACAGATGTCACCTCACCCATCGGAGAAGCTTCAAGGGGCAGGTTTTGCAGAACGAACATGACCTGAAACAGCGGCTGCTTCCCAGCCTCACGTACAATATTCAGCTCATCTACGACCATCTCAAACGGCACATCCTGATGCGCATAGGCACCCATTGTTGTTTCCTTCACTCGCTCTAATAGCTCTGTGAAAGCCGGATTCCCGCTATGATCGATCCGAAGTGCCAGCGTATTCACGAAAAATCCGATGAGCTGCTCCATCTCCGTCCGATTTCTCCCGGCAATGACGGATCCAATGACAAACTCATCCTGTGAAGACAATCGATGCAGCAAGGTAGAGAAAGCCGAAAGTAATGTCATATAAAGGGTGCTGTCTGTTTTCTGAGAAAGAGCAGCCAGCTGGTCAGACAGCGGCTTCGTTAAGCGGTATTTTTTCGTTTTTCCCCTATAGGATTGAACAGCCGGACGCGTGTAGTCATACGGCAGCATCAAGTCTTCCACAGGTACCGCAAATTGCTCCTTCCAATAGGAAAGCTGCTTCTGAAGCGTTTCTCCCGTCAAATACTCCTTCTGCCATAGTGCGTAATCTGCATATTGAATCGGCAGCGGTGAGAGATCAGGCTCCCTCCCCTCGATCATCGCTGTATACCATTCGGATAGCTCCCTTGCGGCAATGCCAATCGACCAGCCATCTGACACGATGTGGTGAATGGACATCAGCAGCAAATGATCTGTTTCTGACAGCCGAATCAGTTTTGCGCGAAAGAGTGAATCATGCTCTAAGCGGAAAGGCGTGCCCGCTTCTTTTTTCGCCCACTCATCCGCTTTTTGTTCTTTTTCTTCCTGTGATGCCAAATCTGATACATCGACCACCTCAAGCGCTGGAAGAGTCATATGCTCATGTATGATCTGTACCGGTTCATCGCCGTTCATCGCAAAGGATGTTCTGAGTGATTCATGCCTTTGCACCATTTGCTGCAGGCTGCGCTGAAGCACCTTTACATCTAAAGGTCCATTCATCCGAAAGGAAATCGTATTATTGTATAATGGCAGATCAGGCTGTAATTGATAGAGAAACCATTGTCTTTGCTGGGCATAGGACATCGGAAGCTCCTGACCCTTTTCTATTTTCCGTATCAGAATCGCTTCATCGGCTTTGGCATGTGAATCAATCCACTTCGCTAACTCTCCAAGTCTCGTATGCTCAAAAAGAACAGCGAGCGGCACGTCAAATCCCGTTTTCTGTCTAACAGCAGACAGCATTTGCGTTGCCTTGAGCGAATGACCTCCGAGTAGAAAGAAATGATCACCACAGCTGATGTTTGAGACATCAAGCAGCTCGGACCAAATGTGTGCCAAGAGTTTTTCCGTCTCGGTTTGAGGTGCTCTGTCCTCTGAAGCATGTCCGCTTTCCTCTATTAATTCATTGAAATGCACTTCGTCCGGCATCCCATCCTCTGTTTCTTTCCAGTATTCTTCAGGATATAGATGGACGGAATATTCACCAGAGAGACGAGACTGTATACACGTATAAATGGATTGATACAGCCTTTCTTCAACAGCCTTTGTTTGATCGGTTTTGAAAAAGACATATATGACCTGCTCTGTTTGAGTCTCCCCCTGTATCATCTCTTGAATTTCCTGCTTCGCCTGATCCAGCCCGATATAAATGAGTGGAGCTTCTGTCATCATGCATGCAAGCATTGTTTGAATGCCCGCCCGCTTTGGAATCGGGAGATAGCCCCTTTCTTTTAGCATACCTTTGATCATCGAACCTTCACTCATTCCGGTCTCATCCCACATGCTAAAGCTAAAGCAATACGGTTTTACTGTAGATGCCAGCCTCTGATAATGAGCAAATTGTTCAACGAACTCATTTGCCGCACAATAAGCGCCAACGGTCATCCCGCCCTTTAACGTTCGAGCTGACGAGCTAGAAAGGAATATGACATTCTCCCGTTTAGAGGCTGCTTCATGAAGCGCAATCGTGCCATATACCTTCGCTTCGTACATCGCATGTAATGATACAGACGTCATATCACGAAGCAGCTCTTCTTGAATGATGCCAGCGAAATGAATAACGCCATGCAGCCTTTTACCTAATGCCGTCTCCTGTCTTGAGATCAGGGCTTCAATGGCTTGTGCGTCAGTGATGTCCACCTTTTCATATAGAACTGTACCTCCGTGCTTTTCCGCTTGATTCTCAAGTGAAATCAATACGTCTTGCTGCTCCTCAGATAAAGCCTCTCTCGCTTTTCTTCCAACCAGCACAAGATGCGCTTGATAGGATGTCAGCAGGTACTCACTAAGCATCCTCCCAATGCCGCCAAGCCCGCCTGTCATCACGTAAAGCCCGGATGATTCAAATGGCGGTTTCTTCATCCTTTGTTCTTTTTCCAGATGAAGCGGTGTTAAAAGAGGAGTATAACGAACACCTTCACGATAAGCGGCGATATGATGGCTTGTGTCATGTGTGAGCTCTGTCATGATCGATGATGCATGAGAACGGCCAGCATCCGGTTCTGTCAGAGAAAAATCAAGACACCGCACCTTGATAAACGGCCATTCATGCTGAACAGCTGTCATCAGTCCTGCTGTCGTTGCTTTCTCCACATCATGTGTTTGATCTTCCGGCAAATTCATCGCATTGGCAGAGACAAAGGTGATCTCTACCGGCTCATCATAGGCAGCGACCGCTTTAGTTACATATAATGCACTCATGCTGCCAGTTTTCTGCGCTTCTTTCGCCAACGCTGCATGAAGTGTGTCTTCTTGAGTTGTGTAGTTCCAAAGGTGAATGATTTGTTTCACCGAAACGCCATACGAACGGAGCGTCTCAAAGAGTTGTTCGTAGTCAGACGGCCGATTCGGGTGGATGATGAAGTGTGTATGTGTAAGTTGTGTGAATGCTTGACCCGGTTCAACCGTAATATATGTTTGTTCATTGCTTGAAAGGGATCTCAATTGATCTGCCAGCCCTAGTGTGTCTGCAAAGATCACCATATTCCCTTCTGTTTGTTTTTCCGCTTCATGAAGCGGAGCAGGTGTCCACTTCTTTTGTAAACTCCAATCAGGCAAGGTGTGTTCATTTTCAAGTCTGATGTCCAGCTCCTTGATGATTTCATCGAATTCGCCTTCCTGCCATCGCTTCTTGAGCTGTGCCCTTTCTATTTTTCCAGAGCTTGTTTTCGGAAAGGCGTGCTTCTGGACAGGGATCACACGCGATGCAGACAACCCCATTTTTGTTGCAATATGGGATTTGATATTCTGACTTGCCCTCATGATATAAGAAGGTTCATACAGCTTCGGTGTAAAAAAGAGAATCAGCTCGTCGGATGCAGATGCTTCCATCCGGGCGGAACAAGCGGCTACAAAGCTCGTTTCGACGCCAGGTACTTCCTCTGCAACGACTTCTATTTCATAGTTGTGATAATTTTTCCCGTTGATGATGATCATGTCTTTTTCTCTTCCGGTTAATGTCAGCCTTCCATCGTGCAGAAAACCTAAATCCCCCGTGTGAAACCAGCCGTCTGTTTGAAAGACTTCTTGATTCGCTTCGTCATTCTTGTAATAGCCCTTCATTGTCGTCGGCCCTTTAATTTGCACACTGCCAATATGATCTTCGGGAAGAAGCTCATTCTGATGATTAACGATACGAATCGTGATACCAGGAATTGGCCTTCCCAGCTCTGTAAAGCTGACAGTTCCTGTCTCACGTGCCTCCGCTGGTCTTAGCTGCTCTGTGAGTGATGTTTCCTCAAAGGTTAGAACCCCGCTGCTTTCATCTCCCCGTTCTATCGCAAAAGAGAAGACAACGGCTGAAGAGATTTCAGACATGCCAAATGCCGGTCTCATGACGTCTCCCTTTAAGCCGTGCGGAGCAAGCAAGTGTAAAAATCGGTGAATCGTCTTCGGTACGACCGCTTCAGCCCCATTGATCATACAAGTCATAGCAGAAAGATCCCAAGATCCTGATGAAATGTCTTTCTCATAATCATTGATCATCGCAAATGCGAAGTTAGGCGCCCATGTCTTCGTTGCACGGTAGCGGTCCATCCAGTCAAGCCAGCGCAGCGGCTGAGCGATAAAATCATCTGTTCTTGCCCGAACCTGCTCACAGCCCGTGTACACATTGACAAGGTGAAACATCACAATACCGCCAATATGATCTAAAGGCATCCAGTCTAACGACACATCCTCTTGTGTAAACCCATTGGCTGCCACTGTTCCTTTGATATTCGCCAGCACGCTTCGATGAGAATGCTCTACGCATTTGGGCATCCCTGTACTTCCAGACGTTAAGATAAAAAAGACTGAATCATCCGGTGACGCTGGATAAGCTTCTATATCTCTTTCTAAAGAAAGCATCGGCTCAACGGCTGCGACTCGTAACTTGTCTGTATGCCACAATAAAGCTAAGCCTTGCACCTCATCAATCAGCGAGTCATCTGTTAAAATGAGCGGATGCTCCAGCAGGTTCCACGCATGATGAAGCTTCTTCACGGAGGCATTCATTTCCCGATAGGTCGGTGCAGCCGACACTAGTGTTGGAACAAATCCGCCTAACACACACGCCCAAAAGGCTGTTACCATCGCATGATTGGATGAAAACTGAAAGAACACAGGATCACCTGGTTCAAGTCCGAGCGCCCTTAAACCTGTCAAAACCCGCTCAGCATCCTCCTTTAACTGCGCGTAGGATTGTGTGAGTTCATTTTCACTATTGACGATATAAGTCAGCCCATTTGTCGTTTTTGCCGCCTCCGTTAAGGCGTCCTGCAAGGTTTGGGCTCCTGCCTTAACATCTAGATCCCCTCCATAGGAAAGGGCGGGCGGCATGTCCGCTAAAGCAGGGGAAGCCGTTTGCGTCTGTATCGATTCAGATGCGGCCTCCTGCTCCATGTGATTGTCGAGAAATAAATGAGAGAGGTGATATGGCCGCGGTCGAATGGTTTTTTCACGAGAAAAAACAGCGAAGCGTTCGATTTCGTTGGTTTGTAAAATGGTTCTCTGTACATCTTGTAAAATCTTATCCATTGATTCATGTACATTTGATTGGTTCATAATTGATGGTTTCATATGAGTTCCTTTCCTTTTTTGTCAGGCAGGACTGCTAATGTGCACCCCTGCCTGATCTAAAGTTTACAAAACGGCTTCTCTATTTTTTTGATTGACGATCTTTTGGATCAGCTGGGCATTTTGGGCTGCACATTCTTTGTTTTTGAACATGTCAGCATGCTGACCATAGCCTTGATAATAGCGATAAGCACCGGTCGTCGCTTCTTCCCAATGATCCATCCAGTCTGGAATATCAATTTGCTCTTCTGATTGGATGAAATCAATATCTGCTTGTATCTTTCCTTGATTCACCCCCTTAACAAATGTTTCATAATAGGCCCGCGTTTTTTGAGCAAGCGCTTCTTGAACGAGCTCTTCTTGGGCAAGTTCACTTTGCTTTGATTGATGGACAATCGCTGCGATATCGTCATCAATGGATCGTCCTTCTAAATCACTTTCACCAATTTTCTTATAGGAATCGATCATGATGACCTTTTCCACCGTCCGCCCTGCTTGTTCAAGCGATTGAACGAGCTCAAAGGCCAGATAGCACCCGCCAGAGTAGCCCATCAAAGTCAGCGGCCCTTCAGGCTGAAGGTGCTGAATATGCTGAACGTATTGCGTCATGCGTTGATCAGCTTCAATAAAGTCAAAGGCAATCAAACGAACGCTATCAAGCGTTTTGGCAGCTTCCTGATAGATAAAGCCGTAGCCCGGTAATGGCGGAAGAGCAAAGACTGTTGGCGTTTGAGATTCATTGAATACAAGATAGCCGGCAGCTTCATGATCCTGCTGTTGAATATAACGGCTGATGGCTTCAATTGTAGGCGTCTCAAACAGCAAGTGAATAGGCACCTGAACATCGAATTCCTTCGACACCTTTGATAAAAGTGACATCGCTTTTAAAGAATGTCCGCCAAGCTCAAAGAAATGGTCATCTGTACTGATATCATTTCGTTCAAGTACTTCACGCCACATGACAAGCAGCTTTTGTTCTATCTCATTGGCCGGAAGCTTCACATGGCGGTTTCCTTGAGGCGTCTCCGGCTTTGGCAGCTGACGTTTATCAACCTTTCCGTTTGGTGTCAGCGGCATTTTCTCAAGTCTGATCAGCTCATGAGGCTGCATGTAAGCCGGAAGTTTCTCCTTCAGCCCTGACTTGATCACATCAACTTTGTCCTTCCACTCCTCCTCACACGTCATATAGGCGAGCAGTCTTGTATGCTGCGAGCCATGCTGATCCGTCATAAGGGCAGCTTGCTTTACACCCGGATGCATGAGAAGGTGGGCTTCAATTTCTGTCAGCTCAATTCGGTGGCCGCGAATTTTCACCTGATCGTCCACTCTGCCTGCATACTCAATCAGACCGTCTGCTCGAAAATAAGCCAAATCTCCCGTACGATACAGCCTTTCTCCCGCAGCAAATGGATGTGTGATAAAGGCTTCTTTTGTCAGATCAGGACGATTCAAATACCCCTTCGCAAGCCCTTTGCCGCTGAGACAAAGTTCTCCAACCATTCCAATCGGCTGAAGCTGTCCGTGCTGGCTCAATATATAAGCACCCGTTTGGTTAATCGGCTTTCCGATTGGAATAGAATGCGCTTCGATCGGAGGAGCTTCATCTACAGGATAATAGGTGGCGAAAACCGTTGATTCAGTTGGGCCGTAGACATTGATTAGTCTGCCTTTCCCCATGACATCAAAGGCTTTTCTCACATGCTGTACAGATGCACGCTCACCTCCGAACAGCACCTTGCGCACACTACGCATCCAATCGGTTTCTTCATCAATAAGAAGATTAAATAAAGCAGTTGGAACAAACATGACAGAAATGCTTTCTCTTTTAATCAGCTCCGTCAGCTCATGCATATCTAAAATGGTGTCTTTTTTCGGCAGGACAAGCTTTGCTCCGTTTAAAAGTGCACCGTATACATCAAAGGTAAAGCCATCAAATACGCTGTTGGATAGCGACAGTAGTGTATCTGTTTCTGAAATGGTTAAGTAGTTCGTATTTTTGACCACCCGGGCAATATTGGAATGGGTTGTCATGATGCCCTTTGGCTGACCCGTTGTGCCTGATGTATACATGATATATGCCGTATCGTGTAAACCTGCTTCCAGCGGCAGATTCTCTGAGCTCATTAGTGAAATCTCCTGATCATCTGCAAACAGATACGTGCCAGCAAACCCAAGTCCCTTCGCCTGACCAATAAAGGATGAGTGAGTCAGAAGATGCGTCGCTCCGCTGTCTTTAAGCATGTATTGAATGCGGCTTTCTGGATAGCCAGGATCAATTGGCACATAGGCTGCGCCTGCTTTTAAGACAGCAAGCAGACTGACAATGAGTTCAGGCGTTCGATCGGCTAAAATGGCGATGACCGTTTGATGTTCGGCTCCATTTTTTTGCAAATGTCGTGCCAATCGATTGGCTTGTTCATTCAGTTCAGCATATGTCATCGTTTGCTCTTCTGCTGATAGCGCCACTGCATTTGGCTGTTTGCGGACATTATGCTCAAACCATTTCGATAAATACAGCTGGTCATGCTCAAGCTCAGGTGCATTCCATTCTTCAAGAATCAGCTGTTTTTCCTGTTTTGTGACGAATGGGAGTGTATGAACCGATTGATCAGGATGCTTGACCGCCTCATGTATCAATAGGCTGAGCTGTTCCTTTAACTTATGAACAAATTGAGGATCAAACGCTCTTTGGTTAAAGGCCAGCTTCAATAGTAATTCTTCTCCAGGCGATGCGAGCAGATTGAGATCATAGTTTGATTTTTCATAGACATTCATGTCCTCCACCGTGAACCCTAACCGTGCTTCTTGCTCGTCCTTCTTTGCGGCTGGGACATTTTCAAACACAACAATATGATCAATGAGCTGCTGCTGACCTGACTTTGCCTGAATATCATAAATCGGAATATATTGGTGCGGCTCGGCTGCAAGAGACTGCTGTTGTGTTTCTGACAGGAGCGCACGAAATGTCATGTGATCTGTCAGCTGAATTCTTCTTGGGATGACATTGATGAACAATCCAACCATCCTGTCAACGCCAGCCAAGTCTGCCGGACGTCCTGACACAACTGTTCCAAACAGCACATCATTTGACCGCTGATATCTGCTCAGCAGAACAGACCAGACTGATTGAAGCGCACTGCTTAACGTTGCATTTTGCTGCAGCGCTAACTCTGATAAAGCGGCCGTTTCTTCTTTACTCATGGACCACTCAATTTCGCCTAATTCATGTTCATTCGTTTGTTTTCGCTGCTCTTTAAAGGTCGATTGTCCATCAAACCCTGCTAATGATTGCTGCCAATATTGAAGTGATGCTTGCTTATCTTGTTTTTCCAGCCACTTTATATATTCTTTATATGGTTTGACCGGCTCTAGCTTATAAGGGATGCCATGTAAAAGTGCATGATAAATCGCAAATAACTCCTGCACCACAAGTCCAAAGCACCAGCCATCCAGAAGGATATGATGATAGCTCCATATCCAGCGATAGCTGGCAGGGCCCGTTTGGAAAACAGACGCCCGCATGAGAGAATCCTTCGAGAGGTCAAATCCTCTCAGCTGATCCTGTTGTTTGAATTTCTCTATACGTTCAAGCTGTTCGTCTTCAGAAAGATCTTGCAAGTCCACAACATCAAGTGTAAAAGGACGTTCTTTTAGTACAACTTGGACAGGGCGCTTTACTTTTTCGTGGAGAAACACGGTACGAAAAATATCGTACCGCTCCACGATGATATTCATGCTTTTCTCAAGTAAGTCATAACGCAGTGTGCCCTTAACGTTCATATCCATTTGCTCTACATAAAAGCCCTTTTCCTGATGATGGAGGGTATGAAACAGCATTCCTTCTTGCATCGGTGACAGATAATACATGTCTTGAACTTGATCCCTTTTAAATTGACTCATCTATTTCATCCTCCCTTCCTTTTTTATGATTCATCTCGTGTTGTTAAGTCAATTTCTCCTCAAGCATGTCAAAAATGTCGTCCATTTCATCCATTTCAAGGTCAGCCGCAGAGAAGTCACTTGGCGTAAATTCCCGTTCTTGCTGCGCTAAGCAATGGGTGATGATAGATTGAATTTTCCCCTTCAACAATGCCATGAACTGCTGTATCGTCTGTTCTTCATATTCACTTGCACAATAGGAACAAGACAAAATGAATCGATTTTGTTGAACAAGACCACTAACGTTCAGCTTATAAACAGCTTCCGAATCAGGGCTTGCTTGTCGTCCCATATCATAAGTCGACGGCCCAAAGAGTTCTGTCGTCACTTCCTGATCAATCTGTCCAAGATAGTTCAAACTGATTTCAGGATGTACGTGCTGTCCTGACGGTTCAGCAGCTGTCATGTATTTTAAGATCCCGTAGCCGATTCCTTTATTTGGAACACGCCGCAGCATTTCTTTCGTTCCTTTAATAGCATCAGCTATGGTCTGATCCGGCTTCGCTTCAAGTACAACTGGATACATACTCGTAAACCAGCCAATCGTGCGAGAGACATCCAGCCCTGATAAAATATCCTCTCTACCATGACCTTCAAGCTGCACATGTACATGGGACTCACCTGTCCACTCTTGAACAGCAAGACCGAGAGCACATAAAAGAATATCGTTCATTTCCGTTGTGTACGGCAGATGAATATCGGTCAAAAGATGCTCAGTTTCTGTTTCTGTCAGCTGCATTTGAACTGATTTGGTTTCGGCAACTTTTCTTTTTGTCACTTCATGATCAACAGGTAATGAGGTTAATGGTTTGCTTTCAATTTCTGCCCAATACTCCTGCTGATTTTTTAATGGCTGTGACTGTGCATAACGTTCAATGGCCTCAGCCCATTCTTTAAAGGAATGAGTTTTCAGCGGCAGGACAAGCTTTTGTCCCTGAGCTGCCTGCTGATATAGAGACATAAAGTCCTCTAGTAAAATTCGGCATGAGACACCGTCAATGATTAAATGATGTGTCACGATGAGTAAATGATCGCCATCTTCTGCTTGGAAACAAATCACTTTCATTAACGGACCTGTTTCGAGGTTCAGCTGACGCTGATACTCATTGGCATATGTGGAAATAGCCTTTTTCACGTCGTACTCTTTTGAGACATCATGAGAAATAATCGCCAGCGGTTCCGTGAGCTCCCGCTGGTTGTATTGCAGGATGCCGCCATGTTCCTGCTTGTATACCATACGCAGTGCATCATGATGTAAAAGTAGTTTTTGCATGACTTGTTCTGTAATGGAAAGGTCAAATCCATTTGGTGCATGAAGCATCATCGAGAGATTCCAATGGTGCTGATCGCTGAATGCTCGTTCAAAGAACCAGCGCTGAATCGGTGTTAAAATGACTTCTCCTTCGACAGGTGATTGGTCGGCTGTGAGAAGATCAGCTTCTTCAATATATGGGCGCAGCTCTGCAATGGTCGGATACTGGAATAGAAGTTTCATATCGAGCTTCCAGCCTGCTTGCGTGAGTCGGCTTGCCATTTGGATGCCTTTAATCGAATCTCCGCCAAGGAAGAAGAAGTGATCGTGGATACCGACTTGGCTGACGCCAAGGACATCTTCCCAAATGCCGCAAAGCAGTGTTTCCACTTCGTCTCTTGGTGCTTCGTATACCGTTTGGTTCACTTCGATATCAGGAGCTGGCAATGCTTTCAGATCGACCTTTCCATTGGCCGTCATTGGAAATTGATCTAGCTTTATGATCCATGATGGCACCATGTATTCTGGTAACGTGCGTTTTAGGCTTTCTTTTAAGTCCTCTGTATCGTTCTCCGTAATCACGTAAGCGGCAAGGGCGTCCTGTTCACCCGCATCTTTGACCGTTGTCACGACGGCTTCTTTGACCGAATCCATCGTCAGGAGCTGCGCTTCAATTTCTGACAGCTCAATACGGAAGCCGCGGATATTGACCTGATGGTCTATTCTGCCGAGATAAATCAGCTCACCATCGTCTGTCCATTTCACTAAATCGCCTGTGCGGTACATGCGCTCGCCCGGATAAAATGGATCTGGGACAAATCGTTTGTCGGTTTCCTCTGGAAGATTCCAGTAGCCTCTTGCCAGTCCTTTTCCTGCAATCACGAGCTCACCTGGTACGCCTGACGGCGACAGGTCATATAACGAACACATGATGTAAAAACGTGTATTGGCAATCGCTGTTCCAATTGGAAGCGTGCCTTGTTCTGGATCAATCATTCCGCTTGTCGCTACGACTGTATTTTCAGTTGGACCGTAGTTATTCACTAGTTTGTATGGGACTGGCTTTACTTGTTTCAGCTTATCTCCGCCTGTTAGTAAATAACGCAGAGAATGGTTGTCCATTGACATAAACTGCTCGCATAACTGCGTTGGCAGGAAGGCAATGGTGATGTTTTCTTTATTGAAATACGCATTGAGTTTGATCATATCGAGACGAATCGCTTCATCGATAATGTGCAGCTCTGCGCCGGCAATCCACGTCGGGAACATCTCCCAAATGGAGGCGTCAAAGCCAAAGCCGGCATATTTCGCAGTTCGATCCTTGTGCGTCACTTGGAACGCATCATTGTGCCAGAACGCAAGATTCACAAGGGACTGGTGCTCGACCATGACACCCTTCGGCTGTCCTGTCGTCCCAGAGGTGTAAATCATATAAGCGAGATCCGTTGGTTTGATATGCACCTGAATCTCGTGAGCTTCTCCTTCTACGGCATCTTCTATGAACAGCACTTGACCTGTAAAGGAAGGTGGTGCAGTAAGTCCTTTTTGCATCAGAAGTACCTCTGCCCCGCAGTCTTCCAGCATGTACGCAATACGCTGCGCTGGATAGTCTGCATCAATTGGAACGAATGCCGCACCTGTCTTGAGAACGCCAAGAACAGCTGCCGTCATATCAAGGGACGGACGGGTGAGAATACCGACGCGGTCGCCTGGTTTTGTGCCGTTTGCGATGAGTCTTGAAGCAACTACATTCGCCCGATGGTTCAGTTTTTCATAAGTCCAGCTCGTTCCGCAGAAGGTCGCTGCTTTTTGATGAGGTGCTTCTTGTGCCTTAGCTTCAATCAAGGCATGAACGGTTTGATCTAACGGGACGTCAAGGTCTGGTCCTGACCATTCATTGATCAGCTCTCGTTTTTCCTCTTCAGTTATGAGAGATAGCGCTGAAATTGGCTGATTCAGCTTAGCCAGCATATCATCTATGATTTTTTCAATATACATGCTCCAGCGCTGAATGGTGCTCTTTTGAAACAGGGCCGCTGCATACTCAAAGCGCAAACCCACTTGGTCATTTTCTTCAAATACACCGAGCGTTATATCAAATTTTGCATGAACGGTATCTTGCTGCTTTTGCGACAGCTTGAGTCCATTCAAATCCGGTAACGTCAGGTCACGGTCATCTGTTGTCAGCATGACACTAAACAATGGATTGCGGCTTGTGTCTTTCGGAAGATCTAGCTGAGCCACCAATTCCTCAAACGGGAATTCTTGATGTTCATAGGCTGATAGACTGCGATCTTTCATTTTTTCAAGCAGCTGTGCTGTCGTTTCTTCTGGCTGCACTTCGTTTCGAAGAGCCAGTGTATTGACAAACATGCCTGGAACCCGTTCGATCGAAGCATGCGTACGTCCTGCGGTCACAGCGCCTATGACGATATCTGTCTGTCCCGTTAATTTGGAAAGGAAAATAGCAAATGCCGTTTGCATCACCATGTTCAAGCTCACACCTTTTTCCGCCATAAGCGTTTTGATGGACTGCACCTTTTCAGCAGACAACCATCTATCGACTCGCCCTCCTTCAAATGACTGAACTTGAGGACGCGGAAAATCAAGGGGCAGCGCTAAGTCTTCTGGCGGCTGTGCATATTGCTCCAGCCAATACTGCCGCTGTTTCTCAAGCAGCGCCTGCTGCTTTTCTTCCTGCTGCCATACCGCAAAATCCTTGTAATGCAGCTGAACTGGCGGTAACGTCTTTTTCTCATACAGCTCTGCGAGTTCTTGAATGAGCAGGCTGCGTGTGACACCATCCGCAATGATATGGTGCATATCCATCATGAATACATATTTCTCATCAGAAAGCTTCGCCACTTTTGCCCTCATTAATGGTGCTTGATGTAATGAGAATGGTGTAATGAATGACTCGATGACAGACTGCTCCTGATCGCCCTCTATTTCATCAACCTCTAATGTAAACGGCACTTGGCGATAGACTTTTTGAACGGGTACGCCGTCAATTTCTACAAAGGCTGTCCGAAGTGATTCATGTCTGTCGATCAAGGCTTGAAGCGCTGCTTCCAGCTGCTTCACATCAAGGCTGCCTTCCATCATTAAAACGGCTGGCATATGATAAGTGACTGCTTCTGGATGCAACTGCTGCAGTACATACATACGCTTTTGAGCAGAAGAGACGGGATAGAAATCTTGCTTTTCCGCTGGCTGAATGGATGTCACCACCGAAGAATCTGTTTCTTCCAAGTAGGCTGCCATTGCCCGTATGGTTGGTTTTTCAAAAAGGACTTTGAGCGGCACATGCTTGTTCAGCTTTGCTTGCACCTTCGAAATGAGCACCATGCCCTTGAGGGAATGACCTCCCAATTCAAAGAAGTGGTCATGAACACCTATTTGTTCAACCCCAAGAACTTCTGACCAAATGTCACACAGCGCCTGCTCAAGTTCCGTTTCTGGTGCCACATGCGCCGCATGGTTCATATGTACCTCATGCGGAAGCGGCAGAGACTTCGCATCCACCTTTCCGTTTTGGGTGAGTGGAATGTGATCGACTTTCACAAAGTACGTTGGAATCATATAATCCGGCAGTGTCTCCGCAAGATTTTCTCTAAACGTCAGTGTTCCAATGTGTTCAGGCGCTGTGTAATAGAGTGCAAGCTCCGGTAAACGGGACAGGTGCAGGACTTTTACATAGACTTCTTGAATAGATGCCAGAGTACGTGCGGCATGCTCAATTTCCTGTTTCTCAATGCGATAGCCGCGGATTTTCACTTGATCGTCGACTCGTCCAAGAAACTCAATATCTCCATTTGCATGCTGTCTGACCAAATCCCCTGTGCGATACATTCTCTCTTGAGGATCATATGGATTTTCAAGAAAACGTTCTGCTGTTAATTCAGGCTGATTCAAATATCCTCTCGACACGCCTTCTCCAGATATATAAAGCTCTCCCGGCGCGCCATAAGGGACAAGCCGCTGCTGCTGATTGCATACGAGCGCTCTTGTGTGAGCAATTGGCTGTCCGATCAAAGATCGTTCCTTCAAAGCGTCCAGCTCTTGCGATGTGATCAGCTTGGTCACTGTACCAATGGTTGTCTCAGTCGGACCGTAATGGTTCATTACTGCCACGCATGGATGCTGCATCATAAATGTTTCAACATCCTCAGGGATCACCGGTTCTCCTCCAAGTACCACCAGGCGTAAAGCATTAAATGAATGTTCCTTAGAATCTGCCATCATATGAAATAAGGATGGTGTCATTTTGATATAAGTCAGCTCTTGTTCATCAATCAACCGCATCAGACGTACAGGGTCTGTATACACGTCTTCACGAGGAACATAGAGTGTCCCCCCTGCTTTTAAAACAGGGAAAATGCTTGTGTAACCAAGATCATATGCATAAGAAGAAAGCAGTGCCGTCCGATCACATTCCTGCAATGTCACCTCATTTTTCAGCCAGCTGACATAGTGTGATAGATTACGATGCGTGAGCTGTACACCCTTCGGCTTCCCTGTTGTCCCAGATGTGTAAATGACATAAGCAAGCTGATCAACCGATACTTCCGGCAATTCTAGTGGATGACTTTGATGCACTGCTTGTTCAACCTGCACCACTTGAATCGACTTATGATTTTGATAGGAATCTGCTAGAGACTCATTTGTCACGATGACTTGTGCACCTGAATCCTCTAATGTGTAGCGGATTCGTTCAGCCGGAAAGGCCGGATCAATCGGGACAAACGCTCCTCCTGCTTTCATCACACCAAGCATGGAGACGATGACATAGACAGAGCGGTCAAGGATCAGTGCCACAGTTTGTTCCTTCTCGACGCCTCGTTTTTTAAGTTCACAGCTAAGTGCATATGACATATCCTCAAGCTCGCGGTAGGTGAGTTTTCTTTGATCATCCATAACGGCGATAGCATCCGGTGTTTCCTTCGCCTGATGTGAAAATTGGACATGGAATGGCTCATGACGATTCGTTTGTCCTTCGGCTTTTTTCTCCAGACGCTCTATTTGTTCATGCTGATCCAGTATATGGAGCAAGCCGATCTGTTCCTCTGGATGACGAACCGCCTCCCGAATAATCGCCAGAAGATGAGTTCCGAACCGGCGGACGGTCTCTTCTTTAAATAACGCTGCTGCATAGTCAAAGCTCAGCTTTAATGCTCCCTCGCGTTCAAATGCTTCTAAAGATAGATCAAATTTGACCGAGTGATGCTGAATGGCATAAGGCGAAATGTGCAGATCGCCGAGCTTTAGCGCTGGTACCTCCATGTTCTGCATGTTAAATGACACGCTAAAAAGCGGGCTCCGAGTTGTATCACGGTCTAATGGAAGATGTGCAATTAACTCTTCGAGCGGATAGCTTTGATGTGCAAAAGCATCAACACTTGTTTCTTTTATTTCTTCAAGCAGCTGTAAAAATGTTTTGGTTTGTTCTGGTTTTCCGCGCATCGCAATGGTGTTGATAAACATCCCCGGCATGTCTTGGATATCAGGGTGTGTCCGTCCAGCAACAGGCGAACCCACAATGATATCTTCCTGCCCGCTATAGGAGGCAAGCAGCACCTGAAAGGCGGATAACAAGAACATATACATGGTCGTATCGGTTTTCTGAAGCAGTTCATGAATGCGCTGAGTCGTTGCTTGATCACAGCCAAACATGAATCGTTCTCCAGAAAAATCACGTTCTGCTGGACGCAGATAATCAGTTGGCAGCTCTAAAACCGGTAAATCTCCTTCAAATTGCTTCAGCCAATACGCTTCATGCTCCTTCTGTTTCTCCATTTCTTCTTCACTTAGCTGCCAGACAGCGTAATCCTTATAATGAAGGGCTCGTTCAGCAAGAGCTTCTCCATCGTAGGCCTTCGCCAAATCTTGAATGAATGTCTTCATGGAGCTGCCATCTGTAATGAGATGATGTGCTTCTAAGACGAGAAGATGACGGTTCTCACTGACTTTCAGCAGCTGAGCTCGCAAAAGGGGTGCTGCTGTTAAATCAAATGGCGATTGACGTTCAGTAAGAAATGCCTCCGCCTCTTCTTCCTTGATGTCATGAACAGGAAGGTCAAATTCAGTCCATTCATGCACTCTTTGGACAATGTCTTCTCCGTTCATATGAAAGCTCGTTCTTAAGATTTCATGTGTTTGGATTAACTGATTAAATGCTGATTTGAGCCGCTGATATTCGAGTGTTCCTTCAAGCGTTAAGACGATCGGAATATGATAATTCGTGCTGTCAGGTTCAAGTGTCTGCAAAATATATAAACGGCGCTGAGCTGGTGATACCGGATATTCGTCCGCCTGCTCTGCTGGCAAAATAGGATGTCCGGCTTCTTCTTGACCATCCTGATCGATGTAAGCCGCTAATGAGCGAATCGTCGGCTTCTCGAAAATCACTTGAATCGGCACTTCCTTTTGAAGCACTTCTTGAACCTTCGCAGACATCATCATCGCCTTGAGTGAGTGCCCGCCAGCCATAAAGAAATGCTCGTCTACCCCAACCGTTTTCCCAAGAAGTTCCTCCCAAATGTCAGCGAGTGCCTTTTCTGTCTCAGTCTCAGGCAGAATGATTTTGATTTCCTCGCGATGCACTTCGTCAGGCTTAGGTAAAGCTTTTCGATCTACCTTCCCGTTCGATGTCAGTGCAAAGGTATCCAGCTTCATCACATGGTGCGGCACCATATAAGCTGGCAGTTTTTGATTGAATACATCTCGTACCTCTTCTTCTGTCAGTGACCCTGTGAAGTAAGCGATGATTTCCTTTTCATCTGAAGAAAGCTGCTGAACAAGTACAACTGCTTCATCTATCCCCGCTTCTTGGTGAAGCACTGATTCAATTTCACCAAGCTCAATACGGAAACCACGAATTTTCACCTGATCATCGGCACGGCCGAGGAATTCAATCTGACCATCTGCACCATATCTAGCCAAGTCCCCTGTTCGATACATCCGTCCTGACGGCTTAAAAGGATCTGCCATGAATACTTGATCAGTCAAATCTGGACGTTTGATGTAGCCTCTTGAAACACCATCTCCGCCAACATACAGCTCTCCCGGTGCTCCAATTGGCTGCAGTCTTTGATAGTCATCTAAAATATAAGCTGACGTATGATTGATCGGCTGACCAATTGGGATCGGACCCGTTTCATCTCCTCTTACTTCGTAAATGGTCGAGATGGTTGTATTTTCAGTTGGGCCATAGACATTCAGCAAGGTAATTGACGGATGATGCTTTTTCACAAGCTCCGCACTTTTCACATTGATCACATCGCCGCCGGTGAATAATGTTTTTAATCCTTTGAACATTTGCGGCCGCTGCTGAGCGAGCTGATTAAATAAACCAGTCGTTAAAAAGAGCGCTGTGATCTGATGTGTTTGGATAAATTGTTCAAATCGATGAATATCCAATAAAGTATCACGAAGAACAGGATAAAGCGTCGCCCCATTCAGAAGCGTAGTGAAGATTTCAAGGGTAATCGCATCAAAGCTAACAGCCCCTGTATGCGCCATACGATCCGACGTGTTCAATCCTATTTTCTCCTGAGAGCATGCTAACCTCACAATATGCTGATGCTCAATTTGAACTCCTTTTGGCCGTCCAGTTGATCCCGAAGTGAACATGATATATGCCAATTGAGATGGAGACGTCTCGACTGATAACTCCGCTTGTGAGTGATGAGACATACCGGTCACATGAACAGCTTTGATGCTTTCATCAACTGGCGGCTGGCTGTCAGCATAGAGCAAAACGGATACGCCGCTGTCTTCAAGCATCCAACGGATTCTCTCCTCAGGCTGAGCTGGATCAATCGGTACATAAGCAGCCCCAGCATGTAAAATGGCTAAAATAGAGATCACCGCATCTGCTGATCGGTTCATATATACCGCGACAGCATCCCCCCGCTGAACGCCGTTTTCTACAAGACTGCTCGCTAAACGACGGATTTCCTGTCCAAGCTCTTCGTATGTGAATGTTCGCTCGCCTTCGACTAATGCCGGATGGTCAGGCTGCGCCTTGATACGTTCATCGAGCAGCTCAGGAATGGACAGATGCTTCGGATAATCTCGCTCCGTCTTGTTCCATGCTTCAATCTGCTGCTTTTCTTCTTCTGTGATACATGTTACTTCATGAAGACGTATGTCAGGATTGTGAATGATTTGCTTCATGAGGTTGGTCAGATGTTTGGATATGTTTTCAATGACCTTTTCTTCAAAAGCCATCGCATTGTATTTGAATTTCAATGTCCACGTTTCACCAGGATAGACAAGGACATTGAGATCGAAATTCGTTTGTTCAAATCCGTCCTTTACATCAATGGCAAAACCGAGACGTGCAGACATGGTGTCACCAGACAGCTCCTGATCTAAAGGATAGTTTTCAAACCCAACCAAATGATCAAAGAGCTTTCCTCCAGCAGCTGTTCTCTGCTGAATGTCATAAAGCGGCATAAAGTCATAGTTTTCCGCTTCCAGTGCATGCTGCTGAACCGTTTGAAACAGCTGTTTAAAGGTCTGCTCCTGATCTAATGTCACCCGAACAGGTATCGTATTGATAAACAGCCCTGCCATCCGCTCAATCCCAGACACACTTGGAGGTCTGCCTGATACGACTGTTCCGAATGTGACATCATCTGCTGCATGATAGGTGCCTAAAAGAACGGACCAGACAGCCTGAAAAAGGTTCGGTGCTGTCACTTGGCATTGTCTTGCCGCATCTTGAATGGCTTGTACGGTTTGAGCGTCCCATGTAAACGTCCATTCCTGATGGTCATATTGTCCGTTCGCTTCTTTTTGCTGCAGCAGCCCTTGGTGCTGAACAGCACCATCCAGCCGCTCCGTCCAATAGTCTTCCGCTTCTTGTTTGTTTTGCTTTCCAAGCCACTGGATATAGTCCGCATAAGGCTTACCTTGTGAGCGATCCGGCGTTCGGCCGTTCTGATAAGATTCATAGTAATGAAACAGTTTTTTCATCAAAACACCCATGGACCAACCATCCATAATAATGTGATGGTTGCTCCAAATCAGGTGCCAGTTTGTTTCATTTAATTGAAAAACAGCGACTTTCAACAACAGATCATTCGTTAAGTGAAATCCTTGCTTTCTCACTTGCTTTTTATATTGATCCAATACCTTTTTCTGCTCTTGATGATTCAGATGAGATAGATCTTCTCTATACACATCTATATGACGTTCAGCCAGTACAACCTGACGAGGCTTTTGTAATTGCTGATAGACAAAGGCTGTACGCAGAATGTCATATGTCCGTACGAGTTCATTGAGACTCTTTTCAAAAAGATCGAGATCAAAATCTCCGCTTATTCCAAGCTCAAGCTGTGTGAAATAAGAGGAGGAATTAGGGTCTAGCATGGCATGATACAGCATGCCCTCTTGCATTGGTGTTAAAGGATATACCTTTTGAATTTTCTGCTTGCTCATAAGTCCACCTCTTCATTTTTGCTTAAAATAGATCCATTAGCTTTTCAAGTTCGTCCATGGTGAGATCCTCATCCCCCACATCACTAGGTGTGATCTGACTCTCATCCTGTGATAGACAATGTGAGATCAATGCCTTCACATTCTTTTCTAAGAGTTCCTTGAACTGTTCGATCGTACGTTCTTCGAATTCAAGGTGATGATAGGATATCGTCACATGGAGCATGGCTTGTTCTACGAAACTAACAATATCCAGCCCATGAGGTTTCTCGGATTCAGGGCTCAGCGATTGTCCTGCATGCCATGCAGAGCGTCTCAGTTCACCGCCGCCGATCTGTTCATCAAACTGACCAAGATAGTTAAAGCTGATATCTGGTGTAACTTGAAAATCGATATCGTCCTTCATCTTGTCAGGCGTTAAGTATTTTAAAACGCCATAGCCGATGCCCTTGTTCGGAATGTGTCTGAGTTCCTCTTTTAAATACTTGATCTGATAAGAAAGATCGTCTGCATGCGACATATCCAATAACACAGGATACATACTAGTAAACCATCCGATGGTCCGTGATACATTAACCGCAGGGAGGATGTCCTCTCTCCCGTGCCCTTCAAGATGAATAAAGTGTCTGTCTTCACCTGTCCACTCTTTCATGGACAATCCTAATGCCGTCAGCAAAATATCATTGATTTCTGTTTGATAGGCTTCATGTACATCCGTCAGCAGACTGTGTGTTTCCTCCTCAGACAATGTAAAACGAAGGGTCTCTGTATGAAGCATTCGTTGATCCTCCGTGACATGGTCCTTTTGAAGCGGAGGAACGGAATGCGCAAGCACCTTTTTCCAATACTCTCTTTCCGATAGCAGCTCATCTGACACAGCGTATTCAGTCAGCTTCTGGGCATATTCTTGGAAGGAGTGTGTTTTTTCAGGGAGGGTAAGAGTTTCCCCGCGCTTCAACTGTTCATAAAGAGCCATGAAATCTTCAAGGAAAATGCGCCATGACACACCATCAATGACAAGATGGTGTACAGCGAGCAATAAATGATCTCCTTGATCTGTTCGGAAAATGGCAGGTCTCACTAAAGGCCCGTCTGCTAGCGATATACTCGCCTGCACTTCATTTGCCAGCTTTTCTACCTGCTGAATTTGCTGCGACAGCTCTCCTTTTACTTCCACCACATCAATTGCCACATTGTTTTCCTCGATTCCTCGATGACGCTGGATGACGCGCCCTTCTTCGAGCGGATATACCATTCGCAATGCGTCATGATGAATCATGAGCTGCTCCAACACTTGCTGAACGTTTTTCTCATTTAAACCATTTGGCGCATGAAGCATCATCGATTGGTTCCAGTGATGCTGATTCGTAAAGTTTCGTTCAAAGAACCAGCGCTGAATCGGTGTTAAAATGACTTCTCCTTCGACAGGTGATTGGTCGGCTGTGAGAAGATCAGCTTCTTCAATATATGGGCGAAGCTCCACAATGGTCGGATACTGGAATAGAAGTTTCATATCGAGCTTCCAGCCTGCTTGCGTGAGTCGGCTTGCCATTTGGATGCCTTTAATCGAATCTCCGCCAAGGAAGAAAAAGTGATCGTGAATGCCGACTTGGCTGACGCCAAGGACATCTTCCCAAATGCCGCAAAGCAGTGTTTCCACTTCGTCTCTTGGTGCTTCGTATACCGTTTGGTTCGCTTCGATATCAGGAGCTGGCAATGCTTTGAGATCGACCTTTCCATTGGCCGTCATTGGAAATTGGTCTAGTTTTATGATCCATGATGGCACCATGTATTCAGGCAACGTTCGTTTTAGGCTTTCTTTCAGGGTTGTTGTTTCTTCAGCCGCGATGACATAAGCGATAAGTGCATCTTGATCACTCGCATCTTTGACCGTTGTCACGACGGCTTCTTTGACCGAATCCAGCGTCAGGAGCTGCGCTTCAATTTCTGACAGCTCAATACGGAAGCCGCGGATATTGACCTGATGGTCTATTCTACCGAGATAAATCAGCTCACCATCCTCTGTCCATTTCACTAGATCGCCTGTGCGGTACATGCGCTCGCCCGGATAAAATGGATCTGGGACAAATCGTTTGTCTGTTTCTTCTGGAAGATTCCAGTAGCCTCTTGCCAGTCCTTTTCCTACGATCACGAGCTCACCTGGTACGCCCGGCGGCGACAGGTCGTATAAAGAACCCATGATGTAAAAACGTGTATTGGCAATGGCTGTTCCTATCGGAATCGTGCCTTGTTCTGGATCGATCATTCCGCTTGTCGCTACGACTGTATTTTCAGTTGGACCGTAGTTATTGACGAGTTTGTATGGGACTGGCTTCACTTGTTTCAGCTTGTCTCCGCCTGTTAGTAAGTAGCGTAAAGAATGGTTGTCCATTGACATAAACTGCTCGCATAACTGGGTCGGCAGGAAGGCAATGGTGATGCCTTCTTTATTGAAATACGCATTGAGCTTGATCATATCGAGACGAATCGCTTCGTCAATAATGTGCAGCTCTGCGCCGGCGATCCACGTCGGGAACATTTCCCAAATGGAGGCATCAAAGCCAAAGCCGGCATATTTCGCAGTTCGATCTTCGTGCGTCACTTGGAAGGCATCATTGTGCCAGAACGCAAGATTCACAAGGGACTGGTGCTCGACCATGACACCCTTCGGCTGTCCTGTCGTCCCAGAGGTGTAAATCATATAAGCGAGATCCGTTGGTTTGATATGAACCTGAATCTCGTGAGCTTCTCCTTCTACGGCATCTTCTATGAACAGCACTTGACCTGTAAATGAAGATGGTGCAGTGAGTCCTTTTTGCATCAGAAGCACCTCTGCCCCGCAGTCTTCCAGCATGTAGGCAATACGCTGCGCCGGATAATCTGCATCAATCGGAACGAATGCCGCACCTGCCTTGAGAACGCCAAGGACAGCAGCTGTCATATCAAGGGATGGGCGGGTGAGAATGCCGACGCGGCCGCCTGGTTTTGTGCCGTTTGCGATGAGTCTTGAAGCGACTACATTCGCCCGGCTGTTCAGTTCTTTATACGTCCAGCTCGTTCCGCAGAAGGTTGCCGCTTTTTGATGAGGTGCTTCTTGTGCCTTATCCTCAATCAAGGCATGAACGGTTTGATCTGACGGGACGTCTAGAACAGGACCTGACCATTCGTTCAGCTGTTTTTGCTGCTGCTGCGGTGACAATAATTGCATTTGATCTAACGATTGATCTGGCGCTGACACCATTTGTTCCAGCAAATGAAGGAAATATTCTTTCCACTTTTCAATTGACGTCTTTTGAAAGATAGAACAATTAAAATCAAACACGAGTTCAATTTGATCTGCGGATTCGTTTCCAGTTAAGGTCAAATCAAATTTGGCAATATTCTCTTCGAATGGCTGTGGTACAATGTGAAGCCCATCCATTGATAAATCACGAATATCCGCATTTTCCATTGAGAATACCACATCAAAAATTGGATGACGGCTTGTGTCGCGAACCGTTTGCACCTGATCTACCAATTCTTCAAATGGGTACAGCTGATGCTCATTTGCCTCTAACACAAGCTGATGAACATTTGAAGCAAATTCAGCAGCTGTCTGATGTCCTGATGGTCTTGTTCTAAGTGCCAGCGTGTTCACAAACATGCCGATCACAGATTGAATATCAGGATGGGTTCTGCCAACAACCGGAGAACCAATGATGATATCTTCTTGTCTTGAAAGCTTGCTCAAAAGAATACTGTAGCCAGCAAGCAGGACTGTATAGGTCGTACTGTTGAGCGCTCTAACGAGTTCGTCCAATTTCGCTTTAAGCGAACCTTCGATTGTAAATGAGACACGATCTCCTGCGAATGTTTGCACTTTTGGCCTTGGCAGATCTTCTGGCAGTGCCAGTACAGGCAGCTCCCCTTGTAATTGATCCAGCCAGAAAGCCTCTTCAGCTGCTTTTTGCGCAGCAGATGCCTCACTTTTTGACCAAACTGCATAATCCTTATATTGAACAGGTAATTCCTCTAGTTTGTCTCCTCGATACAGGGCTGATAGCTCCTCAATTAAAATGCCAACAGACGCACCATCTGAAATGATATGATGCATATCAATCAGTAAATAATGGACATTTACGGAGACGGAAACCAGCCCTATTCTGAGTAAAGGCGCTTTTTCTACATCAAATGGCCTGATAAAGTCATTCATTAATTCCTGTATGTCTCGGCCGTTCTGTTCAATTTTTTCAATGTCTATAGAGACATTTGTTTCAATGCGTTGAACAGGTTCATTCTCAACAAAATCAAAGCTCGTTCGGAAAGCTTCATGACGTTGGACTAGCTGATCAATTGCCTTTTCAAATCGTTTTTCATCAAAGGCGCCTTCTAGCTTTAAGGCAGCCGGCATATGATAGCTTTGCTCCGCATCAGTCATTTTCTCCAAAACAAACAGTCTTTTCTGAGCAGATGTCACTGGATAATAGGACGCCTCTTTGGCAACTTCTACTCGCTTGATCTCCGTTTGATCCGCTTGATCAACCGCAAGGGCGAACGCTTCTAATGTTGGGGATTCAAATAAAGACTTCAATGTGAGCTCCACCTGCATCTTTTCATATAGCCTGTTCAGCATTTTCATGCCGCGCAGCGAATGGCCCCCGCATTCAAAGAAATGATCGTGCCTGCCGATTCGCGGCACTTCAAGAACTTCCTCCCAAATGTTCGCCAGCAGACGCTCTGTTTCTGTTTGAGGAGAGGTGTATTCATTTGCCCCCTGCTCACTGAGATCAGGTGCCGGCAGCGCCCGTCTATCGACCTTGCCATTATTCGTCAAAGGAAGCTCGTCTAATTGCATGAAAAATGCCGGCATCATATATACAGGCAGTTCACGTCCTGCTTGCTCGCGCAAATCAGATAATGAAACAGATCCTTCCGCTGTGAAATACGCACATAAGGTGTCATTCGAAGCAGCAATGACGACAGCTTCCTTCACCTGAGGATGCTGCAGCAGCTGGTGTTCAATTTCACCAAGCTCGATACGCTGTCCGCGAATCTTCACTTGATGATCGATCCGTCCAATGAATTCAATATTTCCATTCGGCAGCCAGCGTGCAAGATCGCCCGTTTTATACATGGTCTCTCCAGGGCGGAAAGGATTTTTGACAAACTTTTCGCTTGTTAGTTCTGGCTGCTTATAATATCCTTTCACCAGTCCATCACCAGCGACACATAGCTCTCCCGCCACACCCGGCGGCTGAACATGTCCAAACTCATCTACAATATAAACAGCCGTTTGACTCACTGGCTTTCCGATTGGGATGGATAACGCCTGCTTCTCAATATGATTCACAGGATAATATGTGGTGAAAATTGTGCTCTCAGAAGGTCCGTACATATGAACAAGCTTGTCTTTCCCAACTGTCTCAAGTGCAGTCACTACATGAGGCACAGAAGCACGTTCTCCGCCAAACAGCACTTTTCTTACGTTTTTCAGGCTGTCTTTTTTCATGTCGATAAGTAAGTGAAAAAGAGCTGTTGTGATCATTAAAATACTGACTTTTTCCTTCTCAATCGCTCCAGAAAGCTCATTCATGTTTAAAATATGATCCTTTGGCAGAACAATGAGTTTCGCTCCGTTTAATAATGCACCAAACACATCAAACATAAAGGCATCAAATACATAGTTTGAGAGGCTCATCACCGTGTCTTCATGATGAATGGTGAGATAATTCGATTGCTTCACCGTTCTCAAAATGTTCCGGTGTGTCACCATATTTCCTTTAGGCTTACCGGTTGTACCTGATGTATAGGTCAAATTCGCCAAGTCCTCAGGTAAAATATGAGCATCTATAGGGCTGTCTGACTGCTGAGCAATCGCTTGATCTTCTGTTTCTATGATGGTTCCCTCAAATGCAGTGAGCACCGAGCGATGGCGCAGCACTTGATGTGTCAGTAAGAATTGTGCACCGCTGTCTGTTAAAAAGTGCTTCACGCGCTCATCAGGGAAATCGGGGTCAATTGGTACATAGACACCGCCAGCCTTAAGCACAGCCAAAACAGAGAGCACCATTTCATTGGAACGTTCAAAGAATAAGGCCGCTTTCATCCCTTTTTCAAAACCATTTTCACGCAAATAATGAGCAAGCTGATTCACTCGGTCATTCAGCTCTTGATAAGAAAGAATCTCATCTTCACATTGCAATGCAGGCTGATGACCATACTGCTGCACCTGTTTTTCAAACTGCGTCACAATGGTTTCTTCTGCTGGATAAGGCGAAGGTAACGGATTCCACCTATTTAACTGAGCTTCTGCTTCTTGTTCAGACAGTAATCGATAGGATTGAATAGCTTCCTGCGGCGCTTGAACCATCTGCTCCAGCAGATAAACATAATGTTTCATCATCTGCTCTGCCGTACTTCGTTTAAATAGCGCCGTACTGTAATCAAGTACAAAGGATAAACCTTGATCGGACTCCATCGCTTGCAGTGTTAAATCAAATTTCGCAATATGAAAATTGGTTTCTTCAACCTCGACCAGCATGTCTCCAATATGCTGGGCTGCTCCATGATCTGGCGCGAGTGTAAAGACGGTGTCAAACAATGGATGACGGCTAAAATCTCTTGGCACATTCAGCTTTTCAAGCAGCCGTTCAAATGGATATTGCTGATGCTCAAATGCCTGCATTGTCTTTTTCTTTACTTGCTCAATCAACTGAGACATGGTTCCATTCGGATCTACCTCAGACCGCAAAGCAAGTGTCTGGACAAACATACCGATCATGTCATTCAAATCTGTATGCACACGCCCTGCCGCCGGAGTTCCGACCACGAATTCCTTTTGACCTGTATATTTGGCAAGCAATGTATAGTAAGCAGAAAGCAAGACCGTATACAGTGTCGTGTGATGGTTTGCTGCAAGCTCCTGTAATTGATTCTTTAACGCTTCATCTATTTCTTTGATGACACGATCACCTGCGAAAGACTGGACAGCTGGACGCTGATAATCAGTCAGCAGCTGTAAAGCCGGAATATCACCCGAAAATTCTTGCAGCCAAAATGCCTCTTCTTTTTGAAAGCCTTGGTGCTGTTGCCAAACAGCATAATCTTGATATTGAAGCTTCAATGGCGCTTTAACCGATCCCTCGTAAGCATCTGACAGCTCACGCAGCATCAAATCGATCGAAAGACCATCTGAAATCAAATGATGCATATCGAAAAAGAGCAAATGCTCCTGATCATGCAATGACTGCAAACCAATTCGAAGAAGCGGCGCACACTCAAGATCAAAAGGTCTGACAAATTGCTGCATGTTTTCTTCCATCGTACCGCCTGTCAGCTGTTCTATTTGAAAGGACACTGATGAAACGATCCGCTGACGAGGAACACCTTTTATCGTATGAAAAGAAGTGCGCAGCATATCGTGACGTGAGATCAGTCTGCCAAAGGCTTCAGTCAGCTTCTCAAGCTGCAGAGTTCCTTTTAACCTCACAACAGCAGGCATATGATATGCAGTGCTTTGCTCCAATTGACTCACCATATAGACGCGCTGCTGTGGAGGCGACAATGGATAATGATCAGCAGCCGGCGCTTTTGGTATCACCGTTTCAGAAGACCTTTCTGCTTGCTCAATATAAGCAGCTAGAGCAGCAATTGTCTGCTGTTCAAATAAAACGGAGAGCGGCACCTCCACTTCAAAGTCTCGCTGAACCTTGGTAAGTACGGTCATCGCTTTGAGCGAATGCCCGCCTCGATCGAAGAAAGAATCATACACACCGATCTTCTCTTGATCTAGAATGTCTTCCCACAAATGAACAAGCTTCGTTTCTATATCGTTTCTAGGTGCCGTATAAACAGCATGTACCGCTCTATCACCTTTTAATGCAGCAAGTGCACGACGGTCGACCTTGCCGCTGACTGTGAGCGGAAAAGCATCGAGCTCTTTGAAATAAAGAGGCATCATGTACGCTGGAAGCTGATGTTTGATAGCCGCTTGCAGCATGTCAACAGACACACCTTCATGACGAGCTTGATAATAAGCACTTAACGCCTTTTCTCCATCCGCTTCGTCAACCACTAGCACGACAGCCTTATCAACTCCATCTACCTGCTCCATCACAGCTTCAATCTCGCCTGTTTCTATCCGGTAACCCCTTATTTTCACTTGATCGTCCATTCTGCCAAGATAATCAATCGTACCATCCGGAAGCCATCTGACTAGATCCCCCGTTCGATACATCCGCTCATGTGGAGAAAACGGGTCTGCTGTGAATACCTTCTCCGTCAATTCAGGCTGATTCACATAGCCTCGCCCAACACCTATACCGGCAATGCACAGTTCTCCTGCTGCCCCATGCAGCTGTAATTGATCATATTCATTTAAAATATAAATACGATGATGACCAAGCGGTTTTCCAATCGTCACATAGCGCTGTTCAGTTGATTCGCTCAGCTCACTGAGATTCAGGCGATGCACCGCCGCATCCACACACGTCTCAGTTGGACCATACACATTCCACAGAGTAAAATCAGGCTGACTCATACGAACTGCTTCGATGAGTGAACGTGCTGCTTTCGCAGGCAGCGCTTCTCCCCCAATCAACATGTGTGTCAATGACAGCCCGTCCAAATCCGCAGCAAGTAAAAGCTGCACATGCGCCGGTGTTCCATCTGCCGCTTCAATTTGATGTTTTCTGTAATAAGCCGCTAGCTGCATGCCATTTCTCGTCGTTTCTCGCGGGATGATATGAAGCGTATGTCCAAATAAAAGGGCAGCAAAGATTTGTTTGACCGATGCATCGAAATGGAATGGGGCTATAAGCGCCATTTGTAGCTCATTCGCCCCTTGATAAATCTCATGATGCAAAGCATGGACCAAATGATGAAGCTGAAGATGCTCAATCATGACACCCTTCGGCTTTCCAGTCGTACCCGATGTATAAATCATGTAGGCTAAATCATCCGGCGCCGTCTGATCTATAAGCTCAGGCAGCCGTCCATCATCTAATAATATTTGCTGCAGCACGATCAATTTTTCCGAGAGGGCTGGGTACTCTTGAATGAACGATTCCTCTGTTAACACAATAGAAGCACCTGAATCCTCCACAATAAATTGAATGCGCTCCTCAGGTAATGCCGGATCAATTGGTACATATGCCCCGCCAGCCTTTAGTATGCCGAAGACTGCTACCATGGCATCTGTCTTCCGCTCCATCAAAACAGCAACAGGCACATCACGTGAGATACCTTTCATTTGTAAAAAACGTGCCAGCTTTTCTGCCTGTTGTTGCAGCTCTCCATAAGTAATTGTTCCATTTTCTGCTACAACGGCTGTCCGGTCTGCATATTTGTTGGCTGTCTCATCAAACAGGTGATGAACCGGTTTTGCTGCTGGCCTTTCAAACGATTCTCCTTCAGATAATTGCAGCAGCTCCTTTTGTTCACCTGCTGAAAGTAAAGGCAGTGTCCCGATCAGCTGATCAGGCTGAGAGACGGCCGCTTCTAGTAATATCAAGAATCGATCAAACATCTTACTCATTTCTTCTTCTGTGAATACATCTGTACGGTAATCCAAATCAATGGTCAATGTATCAGTATCCCAGCGGTCTTTCACATGTATTGAAATATCATTCATTCCGCTCCCGCTAAAAATCGGTTCAGTAATGAACGACAGATTCTCTTTTTTCTGCCACTGCATCACCTGATACTCTAAAGAAATATCAAAAAGGCGTCCTGTAAACCCTTCTCTTTCCCGCAAATCATTCATGAGCAAATTGTAAGGGTACTTTTGGTGTCGCAAGATCTTCATTTGATCCGCCATGACCTGCTTTACGAAATCAAGAAACGATTGCGACCCTTGAACAGAAGCACGCATTGGAATCGTAGATACAAACATCCCAATCATCTTTTTTTCTTTGGCATTCGTCCGGTTGCCCATAAAGGTTCCAAGAACGACATCCTCCATACCGCTAAAGCGATGTAAGTAAATATAGACAGTGGACATAAACATCGAAAGCATACTGACTTTCTGTTCTTCACAAAAAACACGAAGCTTCTCCTTTAAAGAATCTGGAACATCCCCTGAAAATCGCTCCGCATGCAAACTCATCTCGTATCCCTTATGCGGTTTTAAAGATGCGAAGTCTGGAATATGAGCAAATTGCTCATTCCAAAAAGCTTGGTCTTTTTGAAAACGTTTAGAAGATTCATAGGTCTGCTCACTCATGATGTGATCAACGAAGGAAATCTCCTCAACTGGCGAGATGTCTACTCCTTGCAGCATGTCATGATATAAATCAATAATGCGATTTCCCATTAAAATGATGGAAATACCATCCGCGACAATATGATGTGCTTTACAGAACAGCCAGCACTCTTGATCACTGATTTGAAACACCGTAAATTCAATCAAAGGGCTGTCAATAAATGGCATCGGCTCACGAATCTGCTCGTTTGCCCAAACCCTTACTTCCTCTTCACTCCAGCCCTTTTCCATGCGAATCGGCTGTTTTTCATAAGGTTTGATATATTGAACAGGCTCCTCTTCTTCATCTCGATACACGAGCCTCAGCCGAAGAGAGTCAGTTTGTCGAATGTACGCTTGAAGCACATCGACGACCAAAGAAGGATCGAGACCAGATGCTGATCTCAACCTGGCGAATCCACCCAAATTAGAAATACTTGTACCTGGATAAAATCTTTCCGTGTAGAATACTCGCTTTTGCGCATGTGTTAAGGGGTAATAAACTGTATTCATTCTCATCCTCCGCCTCTTCTATGTTTTCTCCACCAATTTCACCCTGCACCCTCTATATCAAAAGAACCAAGTCTATTTCATTAAAATAGACGGTTAAACAGAAAAGGAGCCCACCCCGAATAAAACGGAGGGACTCCCATTTTCATTCGGTAGCCTGCCGACCTTAGCAAAAAAAGAATCATTTACCTTAGGACATGGCTTTGCGTCTCTATGTTTCCATAGATTTGCCTTTTTCTTCTTTTCTTTTAGATATTTTCTATTTACGTCCACTTTATATGAAAATATTGTTTTTTTCACCGAAAAATGGGTGTAAAGATTCATGCGTTATACCGAAGGGATCCTGTGAGAATTGACGATATTTACCGAAAATAACTAATAATAGTTGCGTTCAACCGAAAATAATCGACTAAATACCGCAAAAATTTCATATTTTCCCTTAAATTTTGAAAATATGACCGAAAATGTAGGATAGAGGTCTCCTTGCGTTCCCCGCAAATTCTTAAATCTTAAGAACTATATTCCCTAAAAAAGTGAATTTTTTTACTGTAAAAACAACAAAAAAAAGAGCTGTCATTTCAAATGACAACTCCTTGTTTCTTCATTATATTTACATCACCTTAGACAGACCAATCGTTTTTTCAATAATGAGCAGCGCAATGATAGAAATGATAATAAATATGACAGATATCGCATTGACACTTGGATCAAAGGTCTGCTCAATGTAATTAAAGGTCCTGACAGGAATTGTAATGGTTTGAGGAGAGGAAACGAACAAACTGATCGATATTTCCCCAAATGACGTCACAGCTGAAAACACCCCTCCTGCAATGATTCCCGGCTTAATCAAAGGTAATGTGACTCGAAAAAACGTGCGAATGGGTCCTGCGCCAAGATTCATTGAAGCCAGCTCAAGCCGCGGATCTAAATTCGAAACACTCACGCCTACCGTTCGAACCACATAGGGAAAACCAATGATGACGTGACCAATGACGAGCGCCCACAAAGACCCTGTAAAACCCATAGCCGTAAACAAGTAAAGCATTGCAATCCCTAACACCACCTGAGGAATCATGAGAGGTGACAGAATGAAAGCTTGGACAGCCTCCTTTCCCTTAAAGGAAAGCCTTGCTAAAGCATACGAAGCCATTGTCCCTAAAAGAACCGTGAGAGGCGTCACGATGAACAGCAGAATCACACTGATCCGAAGAGATTCCATCCATTCTGGATTTGACACGACCTCATGAAACCAGCGCACAGAGAACGAAGTCGGTGGAAATTCAGGAAAGGCATTTGGACTAAAAGCAGATAGGACGATCACAAGAACAGGTATGGTTAAAAAAAGATAAACCAATGACCCAGCAGTCCAAATCAGGATGGAAAGCAAGCGGTCACCTATTGACTTTTTACGCATGCATCCTCGCCTCCCAACGCTTCAATAAATAGCTTAATAGACTGACTACCACAAGCACACAAACCAATAATGTAAAGGACATAGCTGCAGCAAGAGGCAGATTATACACCTGCATGACCTGCTGATAAATTGACAGCGGCAGCAGCGGCTGCATCCGTCCGCCGACTAACAGCGGGGTGATATAACTTCCTGCTGCCAATGAGAAGACGATGATCGCGCCAGTCACCATGCCTGGAATGGTCAGTGGTAAGGTGACATGAAAAAAGGTTCGAATCCGGCCAGCTCCAAGACTCATAGAAGCCGGTCTTAAGTGACGATCCATATCGGTTAAGCTTGTTGCGATCGGCAGTACTGCAAATGGCAGCATGACTTGGACATAGGCAATAATGACCGCATTCATATTCCACAGCATCGAGAGCGGCTTCTCAATCACCTGTAAATCTAGTAACATGCCATTGATCAGACCATTTTGCGAAAGAAGAACAATCCATGCAAATGTCCGAATCACAACACTTGTCAAAAGCGGCGACACAAGTAGGATATAGAAAAATGCCCGCAAACGCGGATTAGGTGCTTTGACGAGCACGTATGCTGCGGGGTATGCCATCAATAAACAAATCACCGTTGTCTGCAAAGCCACCCACACAGTACTTCCAATCGCCTTTACATATGCATCTGTCGTGAACACATGCATATATTGAGAAAAGCTATACGTTTGTAATGTATTCATCATCGAATCGACATCGCGAAAACTGAGAACGAGCATCATCACCAGAGGAGCTAGTAAAAATACTACAAGAAACAAACAGGCTGGCAGCAGCATAAACCAATGAAATCGTTGATTCTTTTTCTTGATTCGCATCACGTATGCACCTTCGAATCTAAGAAAACGATATCTTCAGGCTGCCAATGGATATGGACGGTTTCTCCAACTTCAGGCAGTTCGGGAAATGCCGCATCAGAAGCATGGACAATGATTTCACCATTATCAAGCCCCACAACCAAACGTAATGAATGCCCAATATAACTCACATCTGACAGCACGCCTGATACATGGTTCGGCTTTACTTCCTCCCGCTCAGAAGAGATGCTGATTCTTTCAGGACGCAGCATAAGCAGTTGCTTTTCCCTCTTCTCTTGATGTGCCGCAGCCTGCAGTTGAAGATGCTGACCGTTTGAATGGGTGACATGCGGAACTGTAAATGCCGCATCAACTTCATTGTACACGGCCTCAAAGATGTTCACCTGTCCGATGAATTCAGCTACAAATCGATTGTTTGGCTGGCGGTACACCTCTAAAGGCGTCCCAATCTGCTGAATTCTTCCCTCTCCTAAAATTCCAACCCGATCAGAAAGGCTTAAGGCTTCCTCTTGATCATGTGTCACAAGAATGGTGGTAATCCCGACATTCCTTTGAATATTTCGCAGCTCTGTCTGCATGTTTTTTCTTAGTTTGGCATCTAGGTTGCTGAGCGGTTCATCAAGAAGGAGAACAGACGGCTGAATCGCCAGCGCTCTTGCAATCGCTACCCGCTGCTGCTGACCACCGCTTAATTGGTGGGGCATCCGTTTCGCAAATGCCTCTAATTGAACAAGAGACAAGCTTTCCATTACCTTCTCTTTAATTTCCGCCTTCTTTTTCTTTTGAACCTTTAGCCCGTACGCCACATTATCAAATACAGTCAGATGTGGAAAAAGTGCATAGCTTTGAAAGACCATACCTGTTTTTCTTTGGTAAGGCGGCAAAGCTGTCACATCCTGATCGCCAATATAGACGACGCCTTTTGTTGGTTCTAAAAAACCGCCAATGATGTTTAATAATGTTGATTTTCCGCAGCCGCTAGGACCAAGAAGGGAGAAAAACTCTCCCTCATTCACCGTAAGACTGACATCGTTGAGAGCAATCTGCTCACCGAAGTGCTGACTGATGTGTTCTAAATGAATTCCACTCATGCGATCACCTATTTTCCTCCGCCTAATACTTCGTTCCATCGGTTTGTCCAATTGCCAAGCTCAGAGGTCGCTGTTTCATAATCTACCCACGTCAGCTTGCTGTAATAATTTTCTCCAACTTTCACTTTCCCCTTAATCTTGTCATCGTATTTCACATCAGAATTCGACATGCCATAATAAGATTTTTCCGAGAAAGCCTCCTGAGCTTCTTTTCCACTTAAGTAGTTTAATAGTTTGTACGCCGCTTCTTCGTGCTGATTTCCCTTCGTTAAAGCCCAGCTCGCAACAGCTGCAACAGCACCTTCTTTCGGATATGAGAAACCAATATCCATTCCTTCTTCTTCAAGTGCAAATACTCGCCCGTCCCAATATGGAACAGCCGCAACATCCCCACGTTCTAACAAGGTTTGAATCGATCCTGGGTTATCTGGAAAAGCAGCAACATGACCTTTTAACTGCGCGAGACTTTTAAATGCTTTATCAATATCCTTAGGATTTGATTCTGTCCCCCCTTGCGCATGAACAAGTGCAGAGAAAAATTGCAAACCGGCTGAATAAGTCGGAGATGAAATGGCTACCTTCCCTTTCAGCTGACTGCTCCATAGGTCAGTCCAGCTGTTTGGTTCCTGCTTGACGAGGTCTTTTCTATAAGCAATACCAAGCTGCCCCATACTAAAGCCTGCTGCATATTGTTTTCCATTCACAGTAAGCTTCTTTTGGACAGAACGGTAAAGCTTTTTGACGTTCGGCGCTTGATCTTCATCAATAGGCGCAAGAACGTTTGCCGCGATACCTCTTTGAATCGTATCAGGCTGTAAGATTAGTAAGTCATATGGTGGATTTTTCCCATTTGACGCTTTTAATTTTGTAAACCATTCAGAATCCGCCCCAGAGACGGTTTGCACTTTAATTCCTGTATCTTTTTCAAACTTTTCGAGGATTGGTTTGATATTCTTTTCCCAATCGCCTCCATATACGCCAACAATCACAGTCTGCTGCTGTTTGCCTTGATCCTTTCCATTTCCACCACAAGCGGTCAGCAGTACAACGATTGATAGGATCCCTGCAAAAATAGCGATTAATCTTCTTTTCATGATTCATTTCCCCCTTTTTGTCCATTCATTTGACGAAGTGCTTGAGTAATATCTTCCTTTGTTAACGGCTCATTTCTATGACTGAAATGTTGATGAACTGCATGTTTATAGTGCGTACGTTCATTAGCCGGATAGGAACGAAGCTGAACGGCAAGCTCACTGCTGGCTTCGTCCGTCCATACTTTCTCATAAGCTGCTCTTTGTTCTCCGAAATCCCACACGTCAGTAGATGGAGAATGATTAACCTTTTCACGCACCCTGCTCGTCTGCTCCTCATCAATCTTCCATTCATTTTGGTCTAAATATACTTTCACACCATATTGCTGCAGCGCTCTTTCTTCACTTAATAGACCTGCTTCCACTTCCTGAAGGACTTTTTCTTTCTTCCTGTCAAATGGATTCCCCCAGCCGCCTCCACTTGGTGAAATCAATTGAACGATATCGCCTTTATCAAGTCGCAAGACATCTATTTTGGGCTGGTCTTGTTTCTCACCATTAGCTGTGATCAGCTTGACCTCACCAACCGCTCCTGCTCGGCCGCCCATTAATCCCCAAGGCTGAAACTTCATCCGTTCCATTCCTCGTGCTGTCACCATCGATTCAGGCTTTATCATTTCAAATTCCAAACCAATCGCATGTCCGCCTCGATTTTCACCAGCTCCACCTGTATTCGGCAGAAGCTCATATCGGTGAACATGAATATCAATATGCTGTTCCAAACTCTCAATTGGGGTATTCTTCAAAAAGCCTGACGAATGATCAATACCGTCCACTCCATCAGTACCATTTTGAGCACCTCCGCCTCCGCCTAATGGTTCGACAACGGACATTTTCCTTCCACCCGTTTGATCATCAGGTACAGAGAGAACCACAATGGCAGATTGACCTGCACCTGCTGCCGGCACTGCTTCAGGCAGCAGCTTACCAATGGCGCCTAGCACGACATTGTACAGCCTCATCGTAATCGAGTGACGAATCCCGACAGAAGCCGGGTATTCTGGATGCACCAGCGTTCCTTTAGGAGAGATCACGTCAATTGGATACGTTATTCCACCATTAATCGGTATAAAAGGATCCTTACTAATGATGTAATTAATCAACCCTTGATAAAGAAAGGAATGTTTCTGACCATTGGTAACAAGGTTAAAGGCTGTTTTTACTTGCGGATCACACTCAGAAAAATCGAGCGTCAGCCGTTTTCCTTTGATCGTTAGCTTGATTTTCAACCGAATAGGGACGCCTGAGATCATATCATCATCTAAATAATCAGCAAATTCACTCGTTCCATCCGGTATAGCTTCAATGACCTTTCCAGCACGATCCTCGGCTTGCTTCAGCAAGTCTATCATTCCGTGTTTCACTTCGTTTTTTCCGAATTTCTCAATCATTTCTTTTAACCGAATATCTGCTGTATTCACTGCAGCAATCATCGCATTGATATCACCATCATTTAGATGACTAGCGCGGCTGTTAGCTCTTAACAAGGTACGTACGACCTGATTCTCTTTTCCGCCTTCATAAATTTTGACTGGCGGAATTCTTAATCCTTCTTGATGAACATCCGTTGCTGTCGGTGAAATACTCGAAGGCACAAGTCCACCCACATCACTGACATGAACAAAAGACCAAGCATAGCTTACGATTTCATCATCTACAAAAATCGGCTTAATGATATGGACATCTGGCAGGTGAGTCGCCAAACCATCTGTCGTATAAGGATCATTAGTAATGATAATGTCTCCTGGCTGCATCGGTCCGCTTTCTTCAATCGCTTTTTTTAGACTCAACCCTAAAAAGATCGTCACACCCACTGTCTTCGGATAAACAAAGAAATCTCCAGAAGGCGTGGCTAACGCTGTCGCAAAGTCAGCAGATTCTTTGACGAAGGTCGTAAATGACGTTCGTTCAATGACATGTCCCATGCCTGATGCAATCGCATTAAAATAACTGCGCATCATCTCAAGCTTTGCTGGATCAGTTCTCATAAAGCTGCCTCCTTTGAAATCACTAAGTTACCTGATGGATCAATGCTGCCTGCCCAGTTTGGCAAAATTAATGTTGTTGTATCATCCTGCTCAATAACGGCTGGTCCATTTACAATAGAACCTACTGACAGAGTATCCCGGTTATAAACCGATGCTTCGTATTCTTTTTCCTCTATAAAGATTCGTCTATATTCATATGGTTTCAAAGACTGTCCGCTGCTTTCATGACCAGGTGAAAAAGGCAGCGGAGGCGTCTCGCCTATGACTCGAACGCGCAAATGAGTAAACTCGATGTTTGCCTGATCATCCCTATGACCATATTGACGCTGATGCAATTTGTGAAATGCTTCAATGAGTTGGTGGATGTCTTGTTCTTGCTTTAGCCAATCAATCGATAATGGCAATTCAATCTCAAATGCCTGTCCTTGATAACGTGCGTCTGCTAATAATAGAATGGATGTCTGATTGATATGCTGAATGTCCTGCTGGCTGACCCAATCAGTCGCTTTTCGCGACAGCTTCTCATAATCTTGTTTTAGTTGGTTGATCGAATAGTCTTGTAAGCATATTTTCTTCGACAGCACCGCATCATGAATAAAGTCAGCGGTCAGAGCACCTAATGCACATAATGTACCCGGACTCGGAGGAACAACCACATTTTTCGCATGAATTTCTCTCGCAAGAAAATTCGCTACAACCGGCCCTGCTCCGCCAAACGCCAGCAAACTAAAATCTCTAGGGTCAAATCCTTGCTGCTCCATCACATTGCTTAATTCTGTGTACATATTGGCTACGGCTACTTGAATGAGCTGGTCAGCAGCCTCTTCAACCGTTTTGTTGAGCTGATCAGCAATTGGCTGAAAGGCCTTTTTCGCCGCAGACAACTGTAATTGTAAATGTCCTCCGGCAAAACGTTCTTGATTGAGATAACCGCATATAAGAAACGCATCAGTTAAAGCTGCTTTTTCTCCCTTTCCATACGAAGCTGGTCCCGGATTTGAGCCAACTGATTCTGGCCCCGCTTTTAGAAGTCCGCCCTGATCAATCCATGCTACCGAACCTCCTCCTGCTCCTATTGAATACATCGCAACAGATGGGAGAATAATTGGAAAGCCTGAAAGCTGATTGGATTGCGCCATTGTAGGCTGTCCATTTTGAATAATCGAGATATCTGCACTCGTCCCCCCGACATCAAAAGTGATCAGGTTGGGTTCACTAGCTGATGCTGCAATTCTCGCCGCACCGATGACACCAGCTGCCGGACCAGAAAAGAGAGTCTTAACAGGCGAAGTTGCCGCACTTTCTGCATCCATTAAACCACCATTTGATTGTGTAATGTATGGAGAAATTGGTACACCTTCTTCCTTCAAACGACTTTTCAGTGTTTGCAAATACTGTTTCACCTTTGGTTGAATGTACAAATTAACAACAGACATCACTGTACGCTCGTATTCCCTCATTTGAGGCCATAATTCAGATGAAGTAAGGACTTCTAACTGTGGATAATGATGATTGATATAGGCTTTTGCCTGTAATTCATGAACTGGGTTTTGATAACTATGTAAAAAAGAAATGACGATACCTGCTAGATTTTTAGATATAACATGCTGGACTGCATCATCTAACTGCTGCAGATGGAGAGGGTTTTTGATCGTACCATCGTGTATCAACCTTTCAGAGATTGGATATACATGTTTCCGAGGTATCAATGGTTCTGGCAAACGAGAATTGAAGTCATAAGGAATGGGTAGTCGTAAACGTTGAAGTGACAATATATCTTGAAATCCTTCTGTCACAAAAAGGGCTAAATCTGCTCCTTTTCGCTGCAATAATGTATTAAGACCGATTGTCATTCCGTGAACGAGGTATTGGATGTTGGATAAATCAACACCTCTTTTTTTTAGAAGATTTAACCCATTGATAATACCTTGGGCTGGGTCATCAGTCACTGTGGGTGTCTTGAGTTCAGTCAGCTCCCCTGTTGCTTCATTTATCAACGATAAATCAGTAAATGTTCCGCCTATGTCTATTCCGAGCCGGTATGAGACATCCGCCATTTGTACTTCCCTCCTACAATGTAATTAGAATCATATTTTGATAAATTACGACATTTTTTGATATTTGACTCCATATTATTAAAGCAGATCGGTCTAGTCAATTTTATTTTTTTGAAATTTCTGTGTGTTAAATTCTTGAAATTAGCTCAAAAAGCAGTGATAAAGCCATTTTGGATGAGCATAATCGTTTTATGCTCTACAAAATTAAAATTTTTATGAATTTCTACAAAAATGAAAAACAAGAAATCAAGTAAAATCTGTTTTTTGAATTTTAAAAGGCGTTTTTTCAAAACCAGGAGAAATTGGTAAGTAATTCTGCTATACTTCTGTTTACAAAATACGCAAACAAGAAAGAGAGCCAGCACCTATGAAACTTCTTAAAATGATTCTCTTGCTTTTATTGATTGTTATTGGTGTAGCAACAGGCTATATCCAGCTGGAGCAAGGGAAACAAGAGACAGCGAATTCATCTTATGACAAAACGATTCATTTTCCATCAGACCGCTACCCCGAAACAGCCAAGCACATAGAAGAAGCCATTGATGAAGGTCATTCATCCATTTGTACAATTGACCGTAAACATAGTGATGAGCAGAGGGATCGATCATTACATGGCGTTCCAACAAAGCGCGGGTATGATCGTGACGAATGGCCAATGGCAATGTGCAAAGAAGGAGGCACAGGAGCTTCTGTCAAATATGTACGCCCTTCTGATAATAGAGGCGCAGGCTCGTGGGTAAGTCATCAATTATCGGATGATCCTGACGGCACAAGAATTCAATTTATCATCGATTAGCAGCCTTTCCCTTTTCTATATTAAAAAAATTTTCACATGACTGCATGCAGGTATTTTAAACACTTTTTTCATGCCGATAATCCTTAAGGAGGGATATCCTACCTTATACCTAAAGGAGTTAAAAAGCATGAAGAAAAAGGGAAAACTGAGGCTTGGCGCCAAAATTTTGCTGATCTTTTTAAGTGTCCTCATCATCTTTTCCGCAGTTGTTGGTTATGTGGTGAATCGCGAGATGACAGAAAACATCAAGCATATGGCAACTGAAAAAGCAAAAGGTGATTTAAAACTAGGCTACGCCTACCTGAATGAAAAAGTAGAAGGCTCGTGGCAGATTAAAGAGGACAAGCTATTCAAAGGAAATACGCAAATGAATGATCATGACACATTGGTTGACCAATTAGCCGAATATACCGGTGATACAATCACGATTTTTCAAGGAAATACCCGCGTTGCTACGAATGTCATGTTAAACGGGAAACGAGCTGTAGGTACAGAAGTCTCTCCTGAAGTGAAGACCACTGTTTTAGATAAAGGAGAAAACTATTACGGCACTGCAAATGTTGCCGGGAAAGACTATCAAACGGCTTATATGCCGATCAAAAATGAAGCAGGCGAAACAATTGGTATTTTTTATACTGGCGCCAATCAAAGCATGATTTCACAAATGCTTCAGTCATTCTATATACAATTTGTCATCGTCCTTTTGTTAAGTCTGATCGTTTCGGTCATCATTATTTCTATTTTCACTAAACGGATTCAGGCACGCCTCAAGCATATGGCTTCTGCCATTAAGAGTGCAGGCGAAGGTGATTTAACCATCAATGTGACGGATACTGCTGGTGATGAATTGTCTGATCTGGCTGGCCATTTCAATAAGATGCGTGAAAAACTAAATCAAACCATTCTAAATGTCATGAACACGTCTGAATTAGTGGCCACATCCTCTGAGCAGCTGTCAGCTAGCGCAGAAGAAACGAGTGCAGCATCAGAAAAAATCACCTACACGATTCAAGAAGTGGCACAATCTTCAGAAGAACAGTCCACTCAAATGACAGCTAGTGAGCACAAAATGATTCAAGTATCAAACGAGCTGGCAAACATCACTGAAAATGCAGGACAAATGGCTTCAAGAAGTCACTCCGCACAAGAAGTGGCCCAAAAAGGTGTACACAATATCGGTGAAGTTCATTCACAAATGACGTCTATTGCCAAATCAATTGAAGAAAATGGTACAGCGATTCAAGCATTGGAAACACGTTCAGCTGAAATTGATCATATTTCCAAAGTCATTACAGATATCGCCAGCCAGACAAACCTGCTAGCTCTTAATGCAGCAATTGAAGCAGCACGGGCAGGTGAGCACGGAAAAGGATTTGCTGTTGTCGCAGACGAAGTGAGAAAGCTTGCAGAAGAATCTCAAGCATCATCAAACATGATTTCCCATCTCATTTCTGAAATACAAAAAGAGATGACTCATTCGACGAATGCCATCAAACGAGTAAGAGAGGAAGCGGCTCAAGGGGCTGTACTTATCTCTCATACAGAGGAATCATTTCATGATATCCAGCAGTCGATGAGAGAAATGGCGAATGGCATTAAGCATTTATCAAGTGCATCACAAAAAATCGCAGCTTATACAAACGATGCGAAACAGTCTTTTGTGTCTATTACAGAAGGCGTGAAACGAACGAGTGAACATTCACAGCAAGTAGCCGGTTTAACAGAAGAACAATTTGCTGCAATGGAAGAAGTAACAGCTTCATCAGAAGCGCTTGCCCATTTAGCAGGAGATTTAAAAGCAATGGTCTCGCAATTTCACATCTAGATCCCACACCAAATAGCGCAAGACGGCGACAATCGTCTTGCTGCCTAACTTTCTCCTCAAGAATCACTCTTTAACCATCACGTTCCAACAAAAATCCATAAATAAAGGAGTTTTTTATATGAATCACTTAAATCAAGCCTATTCCCTATCTATCTCCTACCACCAAATCACGGTATACACCGGAAGCGAAACACCACCTGTTATTGATTGGACAGATGAGGACATTCTTCAAGGATTTGCAACAGGAGATCAAGGAGTTTCCTTTGAAGGAATCAATAATGGGAAGGCGTCTATTATTGTGACATTAAATAGCGATGAGCCCCAAGCCTCGGTTGATAGAGCCATAACAGTTCCCTTTACGCTTACAAGTGACCAAGTTTATATCACAAGCGTCATGGCCCATGTGCTGTCTTTTTCCATTCCAAAAGGAAACTATCAACTTACCTGCTACACCTCACAGCAGCCTGATCAAGACGTTTATTATGTAAATTTCCAAACAGTGTAGATTACGACTGATCGTATAGATCAAGCCACTGTTCCGCATAGTCTACCGATTCTCTCATGGGCAGTAAATATGAACTGGCAAGTCCAATTTGATTGTGCTGATGGATGCCTCCTGATTGCAGAAAATCACGGCCAATCTGTTCAAATAGTTCTTCTCTTGTGATGATATCTTGGTACTCTTTCCATACCCTCCACCCATTCTCTAAAATAGGGGCTCCTCTTGTCATGAGGTCCTGTTGAGGGATTCGGTATTCAGCTAGATGAAAAGCTGTCATGCTCTCAAATGATGCGCCAAGCAGCAGCACTTGAGCATGAAGATCATACATGCGGCCAAGAGGCGACTGCTCTCCTAATCCAAAGGAAAGTGCATGGTGTTGCAGAATTTCATGTTTTCTTTTCCCCCAGGCGGTGAATGAAAAATGGGGATGATTGCTTCTCGCCACGCCTGGGTATTTCCAAAATGTTTCCGCCACCTTTCCCATTGCTGCTGGTGTCGTGTAAGCTGGGTCAAATGCGGGCATTGTTTCTTTGATCGATTTCCACCATGAATAAGGAACAGGCGGATCGATCCAATCGGCGGGATCAGAAAGCTCTAACGTTTGTGCCGGCATAATCAGTGTCCCTTCTTCTGTTAAGGTTTCCATCAATGCTTGTATGACGGCTACAGCGCCTCCATTTACCCAGCCGATTGATGATAAAGATGAATGAACACATAAAATCATGCCCTTTTTCACACCAAGTTGAACCAAGTCTGCTTTGATTCTTTCCTTTGTCATCGGTTCAGCTTGATTTTCGATTAATTTTTGCATCGTTCCTTTTCCTCCTGCGTCTCTTCTATTACTGATGAATGAGACGTTTAACCGCAATAGACAGTTTGTAATTTGCGTAATTCGTCAGCTCCGTTAAAAACTGATCAAGTTCATCATGACTGGAGAAATGCCCTTCAGCCATATAACAGCCTTCACCACTTATTTTGAACAAATTCTTGATTTCTTCCTTTTTATAAAGAAACGACAAAAGTGGTTCATGATGATGACTACGGGTACATAGCTGCAAAAAGGTTTGAATCGTCTTTTGTGTCTGCCAATCAATTGAAATGGTATATGCTTCAATCACGCCTTCTTCTTCTAGCTTTAACACCCGATTTGCAACAGCTTGGCCGGTTAAATGAACTTTTTCACCTAGAGCTTTCATCGTTAATCGGCTGTTCTTTGATAGTTCTTTTAAAATATTCATATCTGTTTGGTCTAGCATTGGCTCACCTCTTTCAAAAATCAAGCCCTTCTGCCAAAAGACTTTCATAATCCTCTGTCACGTAGAACTCTTTTAATATACTGTAAACTTAATCAGAAAAAAAGGAGGCCTTTTTATGAAAATTACACTCATTCGCAATGCGACTTTATACCTTCACTATGGTCATTCAACTTTTTTAATCGATCCCTTTTTAGCAGCAAAAGGAACATATCCACCGTTCCCTCATACAGCCAATCAACATTTGAACAATCCTATTGTGGAGCTTCCTGTAAATATAGATTTAGACAGTCTGTTACACCCAGATGCTGTCTTACTCTCTCATTTACATGTGGACCACTTTGACGACGAGGCCAAAAGGAAATTAGCTCAGGATCAACCAATTTATACTCAATCGGAGAAGGATCGAAAAGAAGTTGAAGAAGCTGGATTTCAGCATGTCACATGCATTGAAGATGAAATGGACATTTGCGGCGTTCATATTAAACGTACAGGCGGACAGCATGGGACGGGAGAAACGGCGAAGCGGATGGGGCAGGTGAGCGGTTTTGTTTTCTCTCACCCTGATGAACCTACCCTTTATATTGCAGGTGATACCATTTGGTGTGATGAACCGAAAGAGGTTGTGAATACAAGCAAGCCAGACGTCATTGTGGTCAATAGCGGGGCTGCTCAATTTTTAGAAGGCGATCCTATTACAATGACCAAGGAAGAGATTCTAGACATTCACCGTTCTCAGCCAAAAGCTCAAATTGTCGTCTGTCATCTTGAGGCAGTGAATCATTGCCTGTTAACAAGAGCTGCTTTAGAAGCTTACGTTCAAGAGCATCATGCAGATCAAGCCATTTTTGTCCCTCAAGATGGGGAAAGTCTCACCTTCTGATCGACAATAAAAAACCGGCACTTAAAGCTGCCGGTTTCATCATTATCATGGGCGATGGTGCTGTGGTTTTTTCAGCAATGGAACAAATCCGTTCTTTTTCAAATGAGTGTAATGCTCATCCATTCGTTTCGTGATGTGTGTGCCTTGTTCCTTTGTTAACACGCCGTACTGTACATATTTCTCAATGACTTCTTTTCGCTTAGAAAGAATTTGCTGCTCAAGGATTTCAATTTGTTTTTGTTGTTCTGCTGTTAATTTCACTTGATGTGTCACCGGGCGCTTTTCCATTTGAGGTGTTTCTCCATGAGCCGTTTCTATATGAAAACCAAATAACAGCATCATCGACAAGATGATCAAACTACTTATTTTTTTCATCATTGTTGTTCCCTCCTTTATTCGCCTTTATTTTGCGCTCGCTTTCCTTTTTTATACATTATTTCTAACACGCAAATTGCTTATAATATTCTTACTTTTTCACTTTTCTTCTGAAAACGTTGTCCTTATAGAGAAAGCGTGCTATGTTTTGTTTTGTATAAAAAATAGAGGAGGATTCTTAAATGAGTCGTTTTTATCATAAAAAACCTATATGGATCATGCTTGTTGTATCTGCTTTCATCCTTATCATGTCTGCTTGCAGTCAATCAGGCTCATCTCAATCTGAAGACACAAAGTGGGATCAGATTAAAAAGAAAGGGAAAATCGTGGTTGCAACTTCAGGCACCCTTTATCCAACTTCTTATCATGATACTTCTAATGGCAAGGATCAATTAACTGGCTATGAAGTAGAAGTCGTCAAAGAAGCGTTTAAACGTCTTGATGTGAAAGTAGAATTTAAAGAAATGGGCTATGATGGGATGCTGAGCGCCATTAATTCTGGTCAAGTGGATGCCGCTGCAAATGATATCGACATCACAGATGACAGAAAAGACAAGTTTGCCTTTTCAACCCCTTATAAATATTCCTACGGAACGGCTATCGTTCGGAAAGATGATTTATCTGGCATTAAAACTTTAAAAGATTTAAAAGGAAAGAAAGCAGCAGGGGCTGCCACAACGATTTATATGGATGTTGCTCGTAAGTACGGTGCAAAGGAAGTCATTTATGATAATGCGACAAACGAGCAATACCTAAAGGATGTTGCAAACGGCCGTACAGATGTTATTCTAAATGATTATTACTTGCAGACACTGGCTCTTGCTGCATTTCCTAAACTAAATATTACAATTCACCCTGACTTGAAGTACATGCCGAATGAACAAGGTTTTGTTATGAAGAAGGACAACAAAGAGCTTCAAAAAGAATTAAATCGTGTATTAGGCGACATGAAAAAAGACGGAACAATGAAAAAGATTTCTGAGAAATTCTTTAATCATGCAGACGTCTCTAAGAAAATTGATGCTGATGTCGAAGATGTCGACATTTCCAAATAAGGAGCCGCAATCGTGGGAGATATTCATTTAGAATATATATTTAATCCTGCACTGGCAAAGGCGTCATTTCCGTTTGTTATGAAAGGCATCTGGCTGACGCTGCTCATTTCCTTTGTGAGCATGTTTTTTGGTACCATTCTTGGCTTTTTTATCGCTCTTGCCAGGATGGCGAATTCATGGATTCTTCGGCTGCCTGCACGACTGTATATCTCATTCATGCGAGGCGTGCCCATTCTGGTGATTTTGTTTATTCTCTATTTTGGATTCCCCTATATCGGCATTGAGTTCACAGCGGTCACTGCCGCCATTATTGGGTTCAGCTTTAATAGTGCTGCCTATATTGCAGAAATTAACCGGGCGGCCCTCTCCTCTGTTCCAAGTGGACAGGTGGAAGCTGCTAAATCATTAGGTCTCAGCTATTGGCAAACGATGCGTGGTGTCATTTTGCCCCAATCCGTCCGCATCGCCCTGCCGCCATTGACCAATGTCATGCTCGATTTAATCAAAGCTTCCTCACTGGCAGCAATGATTACTGTACCAGAGCTCTTCCAGCAAGCAAAAATTGTAGGCGGACGAGAATTCGATTATATGACCATGTATATTTTGGTCGCACTCATTTACTGGGGCATTTGCAGTGTCGTCTCATTGCTTCAGGACTTTTTAGAAAAACGCTATGCGAAATATCTGTAGCAAAAAAAGAGCAGATCTCATGGATCTGCTCTTTTTCAGCGTGATAGAAAACCTTTGCAGCCCTAAGCACTGGAGCGCAGACCTGCGGGCGAATGCGAGGATTTGTCTGCACGATAATTAATGAATAAGCCATAACCATACATATAACCCGAGTAATGTGAGAATCAAGGTTGGGATGGTCAGGATGATCCCGGCTTTCATGTACGCCCCCCAAGAGATATGGACGCCTTTTTTCTTTAAGACATGAAGCCACAGCAATGTCGCCAATGAGCCGATTGGGGTCATTTTCGGTCCAAGGTTGGAGCCGATGACATTGGCATAAATCAGTCCGTCTCTCATGACACCTGCTGTATCTGTATGTCCAATGGCAATCGCATCAATTAAAACGGTCGGCAGATTGTTCATCACAGAGGACAGCACTGCGGCAAGCACGCCCATAAACATCGTTCCTGCAAGCAAGCCATGTGAAGCCCCTTGTTCAATCCATGCCGCCAATATTTCTGTAAGACCGACATTTTTCAGTCCATATACGACGACATACATACCGATCGAGAAAAACACAATGGACCACGGCGCTTCTTTGACCACTCGCTTTGTCGCTACTTGTGGACTTCTTCTCGCCAGCCACAAGAAAGCAAGGGCAATCCCGCCTACGATGATGGACACTGGAATACCGATCAGCTCCCCCGCAAAATAACCCACAAGCAGACAGCCGAGCACATACCAAGACAAACGGAACATACGGATATCTCGAATAGCTGACGCCGGTTCCTTTGCCTGTGACAGATCGTAGGTTTTTGGGATAAGCTTTCGGTAAAATACATACAGAACCAGCATGCTCGCTCCAAGCGACACAAGGTTTGGCACGAACATATTCGCTGTATATTCTAGAAAACCAATATGAAAATAGTCGGCTGATACGATATTGACCAGGTTACTAATGACAAATGGCAAGGAGGTTGTATCTGCAATAAAACCGCTTGCCATCACAAAAGGAAGCACCATACGCTCATCCAGCTTCAACGCTCTCACCACAGATAAAACGATTGGGGTCAAGATCAGTGCCGCTCCATCGTTGGCAAAAAAAGCAGCCACAACAGCGCCGAGCAATGTTAAGTAAATAAACATGCGGACACCGTTGCCTCTTGCGGCTTTTGCCATATGCAGTGCAGCCCATTCAAAAAAGCCGATCTCATCTAAAATTAACGAAATGATAATAATGCCAATAAAGGCAAAGGTCGCGTTCCATACAATTTGCGTGACTTCCCACACATCGCCTAGATGAACGACACCAAAGGCAAGTGCAAGAATGGCGCCTCCACACGCTGACCATCCTATGGTGACACGTCCTGGCTGCCAAATGACAAGGACGAGGGTCATGATGAAAATCAAAATGGCTAAGGTGACTGATCCCAAAGGTGGCCCCCCTTTCACTTTTCTCATAAAATCTTTATCTATCATACAACGAAATGCATCAGTTGTATGCCATTTTCGCATGTCACATGAAAACCCGCAGGTGATCCCGTGCACCTGCGGATTCCATCATCATTATTGATCTTTTTTCATCAGCATCAATTCAATAAATAACTCACATCTCTGGCTAAAATGACTTAAGTCGATCGAAGTCATGTCAAAAATTTGTTTCATTCGATAGTTTAATGTATTTTGATGAATAAATAACTGCTCCGCCGCTGGCTTTAGCTTGCAGTTATTCAATAAGTAGACTTCCAGCGTTTTTAAAAACGAAGTTTGACTCTCGCGGTCTTTTTCCTTCAAGCGTAACAAATCTGGATTGAAGTCGTTTTTCTTTTTTTGATGGCTGTAAATAGAGTCTAAAAACCGGAAGACCCCTAAATTCTCATAATCATATGGAATCAGTTCTTGCCCTCCGACAATTTTTACTGCCTTGACGACCTCTATCGCTTCAAATCGACTTGTACTCATTTTCATGACATCACGATACTCTCTTCCCATCCCAATATACAAAGGGGAAGGATGGGCATTCGTTTTTGATTGCAGATGTGCGATGACATCAGCGGCAGTCGCTTTCGGTGAGTGCCGGTCTGACAGGCTGCCTAATATAACGACAATATCTGCTTGAACCGAATAGACGTGATTCACTTTATCCTCTAGCTGCAAATACGTTCGAATGACATCCTTCACATCTTCTGCCGTCTCACTTTTGTTATCGGCAGCGTGCACGACCATAACGGTAAATACGGCTGGCAGTGGAATGCTTAAGTTCTCAGCCTCCCATTTCAGCTCTTCTTCAGTATAAAAATGATCATCCATGACCTTTTTGAAAAACTCTTCAATCTTCCCTTCCTTTTTCTCAAGCTGTTTCTTATTCTTATAAATCACTTTTCCAACCTGAAAGGAAGCTTCGTGTAAAAATTGCAGCTCCTCCTGAGAGAGGGAGTCCTCAATGTCCTGCACCCAAATAAAGCCTACTACCTCTTGTTTATGCTTGGCGCTCACAGCCACCCGCCGATTAAATCCGAGCTCGTCATGGCCGCTCACATAAAAAGGCTTTGACTCCTTGTGAAGCCGCTCAATTACCCCTGTTTTCTTTAACCAATCGACCACAGACCCCGGACATTCCTTGGAGAAAATCGTTTGCTGATTGACTGGGTCAAACTGCTGAATGCTGTAAGAATTATAAGCAAGGAGCTGACACTCTGTGCTTTCTAAAATGACTGGTTTTTTTAAATAGCCGCTAATAAATGCAATTAATTTATCGACATCAAAAAATGTATGAAGCTTTTCTAATATCTCTTCCATCCCGATTGCTCCCTGATTAAGTGATACATTTATCATACTTCTTTCCAGTCAGATTTGTATAGAAACAAGTCGCAAGCAGGCAAAAAAAGCATGAACCCATCAGTGCAGGTTCATGCTTTTTCCATATTAAAACATTTCACTAATCGTTTTTGCCTGCATGTGCAGAGCTAGGTAATCTGGACCGCCTGCTTTTGAATCCGTTCCTGACATTTTGAAGCCGCCGAATGGGTGATAACCAACGATGGCACCTGTGCAGTTACGGTTAAAGTAAAGGTTCCCTACATGGAACTCCTGCTTCGCACGGTTGATGTGATCACGATTATTCGTAATGACAGCACCTGTTAAACCGTATTCTGTGTTGTTGGCTACCTCAAGTGCCTCATCAAAGCTAGAGACTTTCGAGAAAGCCAAGACTGGTCCAAAGATTTCTTCTTGCATTAAACGGGAAGTTGGCTCAAGATCTGCAAAAATGGTCGGGTGGATAAAGTATCCTTCCGAATCATCACTCGTTCCGCCAGTGACTAAGCGGCCTTCCTGTTTGCCAACCTCGATATAATCCGTGATCTTGTCAAAGGACGCTTGATCAATGACAGGTCCCATGTAAACATCGGCAGAAAGTGGGTTGGCTGTTGTTTTCGTTTCTGTGATTTCCTTCACTCGCTCAACCACTTGGTCATACAGCTTCTCATGGACGACAGCCCGAGATCCAGCTGAACATTTCTGACCTGAAAATCCGAAGGCTGATGTGAAAATGGCATTAGCCGCTAATTCAACATCTGCATCCTCATCGACAACCACTGTATCCTTACCACCCATTTCAGCAATGACACGTTTTAAATGCTGCTGGCCTGGCTGCACTTTTGCCGCGCGTTCAAAGATACGTGTCCCTACTTCTCTTGATCCAGTGAATGTAATCAGGCTTGTTTTCGGATGATCTACTAAGTAATCCCCGACCTCTGCTCCGCTTCCTGGTACAAAGTTGACAACACCCTTTGGAAGACCAGCTTGCTCAAGCTCTTCCACAAAACGGGCTGCAATGACAGGCGTCGCACTTGCGGGTTTTAAAACAACTGTATTCCCAGTGACGATTGGCGCTACTGTTGTTCCTGCCATGATCGCAAACAAGAAGTTCCACGGCGGAATCACGAGCGTCACGCCAGTTGGTGTGTAAACATATTGATTGCGTTCGCCTTCGCGGCTGTTCACTGGTTTGCCTTTCGCCAGCTCCAGCATTTGACGGGCATAATATTCTAGGAAGTCAATCGCTTCTGCTGTATCTGCATCTGCTTCATTCCACGGCTTACCTGCTTCTTTGACAAGAAGGGCTGAATACTCATGCTTTTTACGGCGAATGTTTGCCGCAGCTCGGAATAATACGCCAGCTCTTTCTTCTGGAGACGTGTAGCGCCATGTTTCGAATGCTTTCGCTGCTGCTTGAACCGCTTGTTCTGCCTCTTCCTTCCCGGCCTTTGATACGGTTCCAACCACTTCATCCTTTTTCGCTGGATTGATCGAAACAATCTTGTCTTTCGTTTCAATTCTTTCTCCATTAATCACGAGCGGATAGGTTTGACCAAGTGATTCTGTTACTTTAGCTAATGCTTGTTCAAACGCTTTGCGGTTTTCTTCCTGGCTAAAATCCGTGAATGGTTCATGTTTGTAAGGTGTTGTCATTTTTGTCACGCTCCCGTTTCAAATTATTTTCTCGTCATCCCTTTTAGAGCAAAGGCAATGTTTGCCGGCCGTTCTGCAAGGCGTCTCATGTAGTAGCCGTACCACTCTCGTCCATACGGAGTATAGACCCTCATTTGATAGCCTTCTTTCACAAGTGCCTGCTGCGTTTCTGATCTCATGCCGTACAGCATTTGAAATTCGAACTGACTTGTCTGTATATTGTGTTTTTTCACAATATTTTTTGTGAACTTGATCATTTGATCGTCATGTGTCGCAATGGCTGTATAGTTCCCTGAGAGCAATTGTTTTTCGATCAGCTTTTGATAATTCAGATCGACATCTTTTTTGTTTGGATACGCCACTTCGGCGGATTCCTTATAGGCACCCTTTACAAGTCTTAAAAATGGCTGCAGCTCATTTAGGTCATCAAGATCCTTTTCTGTTCTGTACAAATACGCCTGCAAGACCGTACTGACATACTCATATTGAGATTTCATCTCTTTAAAAATGTCCAGCGTTTTTTGACAGCGCTGTTCATCCTCCATATCGATTGTCACCATGATACGGTGTTTCTCTGCCGTATCTAAAATACGTTTCATATTGTGATACACAAGGTCATCGTCAATATCCAGGCCAAGGGATGTCATTTTGAGTGACACATGGGAATTGAGTCCCGCCTCAGCAATCCGCTGAATGGTTTGAATACACTCAGTCGTCCGTTCATTGGCAATCTCTGCCTTTGTGACAAACTCACCAAGGTGATCAACTGTCACAGCCATTCCTTGGTCATTTAATCGCTTGATAACAGGGATGGCACTCTCAAAGTCCTTCCCTCCGATGATTTTCTTAGATGCAACAGCACTTCCCCAATTACGAGCAATATGGTTCAAGAGACTGCTCTTTGACAAAAACAAGAAGAAATTTCTTGTGACCGACTCCATAAAGGGCACCTCCCACTCTTTGTAAGCTATGTCTTTATTGTAAAGCTCATAAGCTGTCCGCTACAATATTTGAAGATGACAAAAATTCTGACTTTTTTTGTGGTTTTATCACAATAAGAGATAAAAAAGAGCCTGCCGTGATCCGGCTGGCTCTTCCCTGCTTACGCCCACACCTCATCAAGGGTAGACTGCAGCAGCTCATTTAATTCTTGCAACAGGTTGTCTTTCGGCTGATTGTAGCTTTTCACCAATTCATCAAATCGCGCGAGCTCTTTGTCGATAAATGGATGGACATAAGCGAGGCGGTTCTCTACATCCATTTCTTCTCCGTCCATTTTACGTTTGAGCAGCTCATGGATTTCCGCTAAAAGCGGACCTTCCTCCACTAGTTCTTCGAGCAGTTCATGAAAGTCCATCGGCGGAACCGTCCTGTATCGTTCAATCCACTGACAGGCAAGCAGCGGACGAAGTACATAGAAATACTTCTTGATTCGCACCTGCTCTCCTCGTAAATGCCGGCTTTCATTCCGCTTCGCCATATTGAGGTAATGATACATCAATGCTGGAGGATAAAACGCTCGGTCCTTTAATTCTCTTAGCTGCTTTGCCAAAGAGAAGGATTCAGCATAGATGATGTCAGACGACAGCCATTCCATGATGGACGGATTCGATTTATTGAATAAGCGAAGTGCCTTTCTAAGCTCCCAGCCGCTGATATCAAGCACATCATCAATCGGCCGTTCAAGGACATCACGATGTTCTTCCATTGCCCAATACCATTCTTTTCGAGGAACATATAAAAAACGAACATCGTAATCACTATCAGTCGAGGGGAATCCCCAAGCCCTGCTGCCTGATTCAACCGCGAGGCAAATTTTTACGTCATACGTTTCTTCGATGATTTTCAGCTCTTCCTTGATTCTCTCTCTCATCATCCATCAACTCTTTCTATAGAAATCTGCATGACTTCTTCACGTTTTGGTAAAATACGAATAAGACATATATGAAAAAGGAGTTGGATCTCATGTCTATATCTCGCATCATGAAATGGATCACCGGGATTTTTGAAGCCTGTCTTGCCATCCCTGTCATCGGAGGACTATTTATTATTAGCAATGGCTATTCACCGCTCATGGTCATGCTTATTCTGCATATTATCACACTCGTCTTATCGAAGCGAGACCAAGGACCAATGATTGGCAGCATCATTGGGATTATCACATCCTGCCTCGCCTGGATTCCGATACTTGGATTCATCCTTCATATCATCACAGCTCTTGCCCTTATTATCACCGCGTTAGTACCTGATGAAAAAACGAGACAAAATACGAGTTATTAAAAAAGAGGCCCTCCTAGAGCGGCCTCTTTGTTCTTTTATTTGAGCAAATGCTTTCGTAAGAAGGAAAGCTTCTCTGTTTGAAAAGCCGGGATAAACTCGTGTCCAAAATAGCGATATACCTTAAGGTCTTTATCTGTTTCTAAATGGTTGTATGCCGCAAACACAGTAGATGGCGGGGTAATTTTGTCAATCAGACCGATCGCCATCAAAGTTGGCTGTTTGACCCATCCAGCTAAATTGATTAAGTCAAAATAGCTTAATGTCTCAAATGCCTTTTCTTCCACTTCCGGGTCACTATTTCTCCGAAAGTACGAATTGATTTCTAAATAAGGCTGCTCCAATGCCACATCCACTGCACGCTCAAAGTTTGATAAATAAGGGTAATCTGCCGCGACGACCTTCGGAATATCTGAAAGGGCTGCAGCTGCTACCGCTAATGCGCCTCCCTGGCTTCCACCAATTACGCCGATCCGGTGTTTATCCACTTCAGGGAAGGACTGAATGACTTCGAGTGCACGAACCGCATCTAAATAAACACCGCGATAATAGTAGGTCTCTTTTGATAAAATGCCTTTTGTCATCCACCCCAAAGCGTGACCGCCTGGTGTCACTGTCTGATCTTCACTGCCTCCTTGACCGCGGACGAGCATACCAAATGTGGCATAGCCGTGGAGCGCCCAGTTGACGATGTCGTGAATGCCGCCGTCATAGCTGGCATTATAGCCATGAAAACGAACGAGCGCTGGATGCGGGCCAGTTTGATCAGGTACAGCATAAAAGCCTTCAATTTTAGAATGTCCAAAGCTTTGATATGTCAGGCGGTACACCTTGACGCCTTTCACTGGATAGTCATACGGTTCAAGTGATGGCTTTGCCTCCACTTGGCGCAGTTCTTCTAGCGATTTCTTCCAAAAATCTGAGAAATCAGGACGTGCAGTTTTCTTTGGTTTATATTTTTTTAGCTCTTCTAGTGATAAATCGAACAATTGCATATCATACTATTCCCCTTTGTTTTATTAGTTATAGGTATCATACCACTCATTTCTTGATTGAGAAAGTCATTTAACAAAACCTTCTGACATTTCTATTGGCAAAGATGATGGAAACCATTATGATAAAGAAACTGGCCTTGAAGACTAGAATAAACCATTACATACATTCATGATTTTCACATGACATATAGCGAATAAAGGAGGAACCCATATGAAAATCGCCCTTGTCCAAATGGACGTACAAATTGGAGAACCTGAAGTGAATTTTAAAAAAGCAGAAGCGTTTTTAGAAGAAGCAGTCCGCGAGCAGCCTGATCTGATCATTTTACCCGAAATGTGGAATACCGGCTACGCCCTTGAACAAGCCGATCAGCTTGCGGATATAAACGGAGAACGCACAAAACAGCTCTTTTCCTCCTTTGCACGGAAGCACCAAGTGTATCTCATCGCAGGCAGTGTATTAAATAAACGGACAGAAGATGAACACATTACCAACACAATGTATGTTTTTAACCGCCAAGGTGAGCTTCTGTTAGATTATGATAAAATTCATTTATTCCGCTTAATGGATGAGCACAACTATTTAACCGCTGGTGATCAGCTTGGTTTATTTGACTATGGTGAAGTTGTGACGATTGGTGCGATGATTTGTTATGACCTCCGCTTCCCGCAGCTTTCCAGAACACTTGTGAACAAAGGAGCGAAGGTGCTCGTCAATACGGCACAATGGCCGTCAGCAAGAGTGGACCATTGGCGCAGCCTGCTCATCGCAAGAGCGATTGAAAACCAGTCATTTATGATTGCTGTTAACAGAACAGGCACAAGCAGAGACACGGCATTCCCTGGACACTCTATGGTGATTGATCCACTCGGCCGCATCCTGCTTGAAACAAAAGATGACGAAGATATTTATTATGCGGAAATTGATCTTCAGCTAGTGGATGAAGTCAGACAGCAAATTCCGGTTATGACGGATCAGCGTCTGGACTTATATTAAAAAGCAGGGTGCTCCCCTGCTGTTTGCGTTTAATTAAACGTTTGTTTAAGCTTCCCCTTGGTTCTGATAAAGGTCCATGAAGGCTTGAGCGGCTTTCGTTAAATACCTTTCTTCAACATATGCAAATACAAGTGTTCGGGTTGGGCATGAATCAATGTTTAAATAAATAACTTGGTTCCTATCCTCTTGTGCCACCATTTTCGGCACAACGGTCACACCTAGTTCGTTTTTGACCAATGCCTGTGCTGTTTGAATATGACTTGTTTCAAAAGCCGCTTTTGGCTGAAAACCGTGATAACGGCACAGTTCCGTGACCACTTGCCGAAAACCGTAACCCTCTTTCAGCATAATAAATGGGATACCTTCAAGAAGTTGAAAGGGAACGATTTCGTGACCGGACTCTTTTTGCCCTGCTTGCTTGATGATCTCGTTCAATTCCTCTGATAACCAAGGCTGAGCAGCTTGCGGAACTGCAAGAAGGAGCGGCTCTGTCAGCATTTGTTTCGTTTTCAATGATTCATGCTCGACAGGCATAGATAAAATAGCCAAATCCAGTTTTCCAGCCAATAGACGTTTTTCGAGCTCACGAGGAGACTCTTCTATCAGTTGAACGTGAACATGAGGATACGTTTGACAAAAGTTTTTTAATAAACCGGGCAAGACATATCCCCCTGTCACTGCTGGCGCTCCAATGTTCAGCTCTTTCCCGATTTCATAAGCTGCTTCTCCCATTTCACGCAGCAAATCATCTCTTTCCTTCAAAATATTCTCAGCCCTTTTAATGAATCGTCTCCCTTGAGGTGTGGGCGTTACTTGTCCATACTTTCGAATAAATAGCGGTGTGTCTAATTCCTCTTCCAGCTTCTTCATTTGCTGGCTTAAAGAAGGCTGTGCAATATGAAGTTGATCCGCTGCTTTTGTAAAACTTTGCTGCCGGTACACTTCAATGACATATTCCATCATTCGTATATCCACTTTCATCACCTCATAGGTTTTAACTATCCATGTCATATCTTTTATGTCTTAGACAAATAACAGAAGGAATTCTACGATAAAGAGACCACAAAGGGGGAAAAGAAATGAATCCATATGCTAAAGCCGAGAACCAATTTTCACAAAATGCCGAGAACTATCGAGATTCACCTATATTTGCAGCCGGAGAAGAGCTGGAATGGATGAAAACAACAGCAAATGCGAAGGGACATGAGCATTTACTTGATATTGGCTGTGCGGCAGGACATACCGTTTTTTCCTTTTCAGACGTTATCTCTAAAGGGGTCGGCATTGATGTCACGCAAAAAATGATCGAGATTGCAGCAGCACTAGCGGAAGAACGCCACCTGAACCACATTACTTTTGAGCAGGCAGCCGCAGAAGCATTGCCCTTCTCTGATGAATCATTTGATTTAGTGACGTGCCGATTTGCTGCTCACCACTTTCCAAACCTTCCGGCAGCCATGTCTGAAATCAGCCGAGTCTTAAAAAAAGGCGGCCAATTTCTGCTCGTCGACCATTATGCACCTGAAAACCCTGCACAGGATTCATTTATTAATCACTTAAATAGACTGAGAGACCCTTCTCATGTGCGGGAAAGCTCGTTATCAGAATGGAAAGAGCTTTTCGATGACAACCAATTGACTCAGAAAGAGATTCGTTACTGGGATCTGCATATTGATTATCAGGACTGGATTATACGTGGACGCACGCCAGAGAATATTCAAAAGGAGATCGTTTCCCACCTTCAAGCCGCAGACCCTGACACAAAGCAGCTGTTTCAGCTTCAATTCGATGCACAGCATCAGCCCATTTCCTTCTGTTTAAAAGCTGCACTGCTTCAGGGAATCAAGCATTAAACTGATAGAAAAAGTCTACCATCGCCGGTAGACTTTTTTAATCTTCACTGTTTCACAGGTGGGTTTTCATGTTCGTGACACGTCTCTCTTCACGACTAGATTATGTTTCTATTATATGATAAATGAACGAAGATAGGTGAGGCATTTTAGATCCTCTGAATAAAAAAAGAACCTACCCTCTTTGGAATAAGTTCTTTACTGCATGCGTAACTTACGGTGCAATATCCTCTAATACTTTCTCGCGCGTTTCGATCATTTTAAAAGCAAGAATTGCTCCCACTACCGTCACACTTGCAAAAAGAATAAAAATAGTTGAAACACCGCTTACCTCTAAAATAAAACCTATCATAATAGGAGCGATCGCTGAGGCCAGTCTAAGCCACGCTGTAGCAAATGCCGTTCCAATCACCCTCATACGTGTCGGATAAATTTCAGGTGTATATAGATAGAGGAGAACTGTAATTGTCCCCATCATTCCGTAAGCAGCAGACCCTAAATAGATGACGCTTTCTGGTGAAGTCGCTCCGCTGATCCATAAAGCCGTTAATAAAACACCTGTTAATACAAATGCAATGGTTGCCCAGCGCTTCCGTCCCACTTTATCAATTAAAAATGCACAAGCGAATACCCCTACAGTCTGTAAAATATTTGTGAGAGATGCTGCCCTTAATGAATCTCCGACTGGCAAATGGTAAACAGTATTATAAAGACTCGGTAACCAGTTATTTAAACCATTCGATACAAAGTAGGCAGAAAACCATAGTCCCCATACGACCAATGTCCTTTTACGGTAAAAAGTTGAAAATAGCTCTTTCCAGTCGCCTTTTTCAGTACTGCTGGATACTTGATTTGCGACAGGCATTCGTTTGTCAGTACTAGCTTCAATTTCTTCAATAATTCTTTCGGCTTCATCTAACCTGCCTTTCGAAATAAGCCACCTTGGCGATTCACGCAGCATGAAAAAGAATCCAAAGACGATTAAACCTCCAATGCCTCCAATCAAGAACATCCATTTCCACCCAAAGCTAGGTACAACAAATGCCCCAATTTGAGCTGAGATCATTAATCCTAATGGAAAAATCATCTCATAAAGCATAAAAAATCTACCTCTTCCTTGAGCTCGGGACAACTCATTAATATATGAGGCTGCTACCGGCACCTCTCCTCCAACTCCAATCCCTTGTATAAAGCGGAAAATAAAAAGGGCCATAAAATTACCTGAAAATACACATGCGATACTCATAATAGACATGAGAAACACCGTCCACTTTGCACTAAATACACGGCCGCGCCTTTCTGCTAACCACCCAAAGAAAATAGCACCAACCGCTTGTCCTATATAACCAGACCCAATAAGAAGGCCAATTTGAGCAGGTGATAAATTCCACATGCCGATGAGGACCGGGAGAACAAACGCTAAAGATAGCGCATCAAAAGCATCAAAAAAGGTAGCAGATCCCATAATGATCCGAGGTTTTAAATGCCACCTCGAAAAAGGTACACTTTCCATCCTAGTCAATAGTTGTGAAGCTCTATCAACAACTTGCCCACCTTGAGAATTTGAATTTCCGCTGAGTTCTAACGTCATGGTATCTCCTCCTTATTAGAGGAAATGATGCAAAAGTACATGCCGAAGAGCGCTGAAGAAATCGCTTACATTTTAAATCAAGCTGAAATTCTGTAGCGTTCATACGAGTTTTCAGCATCTATCAAATCTTTTTTGGCGTTCCCGTGGTACCCCGATCTATATAATACATAGGGAAGATATGTTCCATCGCCTCTAACTGTTCTCCTTCTAATAACTGTGTTAGTAAAGAAACAGCTTTTCTTCCCATTCCAACTAAATCAACATGAACAGAAGATAAAGAAGGGGTTAGGAAACTTGCAATGGGCACATCATCGGCACCAACGACAGACAAATCATGAGGTATTGACACATTTGCGTTTTCTGCCGCTTTCATGACCCCTATCGCCAAAAAATCTGAAGAGCAAACAACTCCAGTCATGTGCTGGTTTCCTTGGAGAAATTGAGAAACCACTTCTACTACTTTTCCCCCATCAAATTCATCTAACTCAAACACAAGCTCTTTGTTCAATGTTAATCCTAAACGTTTCAGTGTGCGCTCATACCCCTTGTAATACCTCACACTATGCATCGAACTCATTGGACCATTGACCAGCCCAATGGTTCGATGACCTTTATCAAATAAGGCCGTTACAGATTGACAAACACCTTCTTCATCATCCGGCCTGACACATGGAAATGGTGAATCCTCTAAGTAACTTCCGACAACGATAATGGGAATAGCCAAACTTTTTAGCCAATCCATGCTCAATTCTTCATTTCTTGGAGAAAATAAAATGGCACCATCTACAGCCTGCGTCTCAAGTAACCGCTGCTGCTGCACAGATGTAAATGACATCAGCATATTGAATTCGGTCTCATCTAATTCCTTCGCTATGCCATCTAAAATCGTTGAAAAAAATGGATTATTCAAAATATATGAACCGCGAGGAACCACTACAGCAATATTCCCAGTCTTTCTTTTCACGAGCCCTCTCGCTCCTAAATTAGGGCGGTAGCCTAACTCATCAATCACTTGCTTGATTCTTTCAGCCGTTTGAGCGCCTACTCCTGGTTTACCACTTAATACTCGGGAAACAGAGGCTATAGACACTCCTGCTTTCAATGCTACATCTTTAATACTTACTGACACATTTCATACCTCCGGGAGTCTGTTGTTTTATACCCTATTATAACCTGACTCACCTTCATCATGAAATCAATGGTCTGTTATCTACTGACGTTTTCCTTAAGCAAACCAACACTTTGAAGGCCCTGGCGAATCTCTTCTTTTTCCTTTTGAGTTAAAGGTAATACCGGCTTTCTAGCAAGCGAACTGCTGATCAAACCTCTCTGGAACATCGCTTCCTTCATTCGCAGATGAGAGGTAGAGGAAGGTTCATCCATTTTATATACAGCATGCTTTAATTCAAAGATTCTATCGTACACTTTATTAGCTGCTGCAAGGTCTTGTTCTTCCACACATTTCACAAGTTCAGCGATCAAATCTGGCACAAAACAGCCGAAACCGACAAGCGCCCCATCAATCCCTTGAACTAATGTTGGCAATAAATATTCATCGTGACATGTGAGCAGCGATACATCTGGTGCATGCTTTTTCAGTGCGCGCACATCGACTTCATATTGTGCCATGTCTCTTTGACCAATTTTGAATGAGACAACATTTTCAATTTCCGACATTTCTAGTAATTGATTCGTTGTATATGAGGTTTTTGTCCACGTTGGATATTGATGGACGATGATTGAAATGTCAATCGCTTCAGCAACATCTTTAAAGAATTGGACAGGTGATTCAGGCTGCATACCGAATCTCAGCCATGAATGCGGCGGCATGAGAAGGATACCTTCTCCGCCAGCTTCTTGAACTGCTTTTGCATGCTGGATCGCTTCAATTGTCCCTTCAGCTGAAACCCCGGAAATGACAGGTACTTCCCCTTTTAATTCGTCGGCTGCAATACGCACAGCCTCAGCTCGTTCATGTGGCAGCAAAGTCATAATCTCGCCAGTATGTCCATTGACAACAATCCCGTTAATTCCTTCGTGCTCCGCCACCCAGCGAACAAGCTTACGAAAAGCAGGTTCATCAATTGAATAGTCATCTTTAAAAGGAATTAAGACCGCCGGGAATACACCGCTCCATTTTTCTTTATTTTTCATCAACAAATTCCTCCCCATTCGATTATAGTAAACGTTTACCGTAAGCGTTTACGTAAACAATCATAGAATGTCCTCACGGAAGATGTCAACATTATTTTTTAAAGATTATCATAATTCAAAAACTCTAATTAAAATTTAGATACTATTTTATTTTTCCGAAAAAGAAAATGATCTATATCAAAAAACTCATCATCATGAATTGATTGAAGGAGGATCACCGCTTTTTCCAAACGGCTGCACACCAAAAAAAGGATAAATACATTTTGGCTGTCAAAGCATCATCATATGTACGAAGGAAAAGAATTCAATAGAAAAAAAGTCTACCCTCAACGGTAGACTTTTTTTATTTCGAATATAAATCCCAGCCAAGCTTGAGTGTGTCCACAATATAATTGGCGACTTCCTCAGCCTCTAAATGATCTGTTTCGACTCTTGAGTTATGAAGAGAATAAATCTCCCGGCGCTCTTCAAACAGCTCTTTCATCTCATCAAGTGTCCGGTTGTGAAGAACAGGGCGGTTTTCGATTAAAATATCAAGCCGCTGCTTCCAATTCTCCCACGATAGATCAAGGAAAAGAACGGTACAATGCTTCAAGCAGGCGCGTTTGATTTCTTCCTGTTTGAATGCACCGCCTCCAAGGGAAACGATCTTGAGCTGTGTATGTTCACATAAATCGACGATATAATCCTTTTCAGCCTGCCTGAAGAATGCTTCTCCTTTTTGCTGAAACATCTCTGGAATCGTCATGTTGTACTTTTTCTCAATCTCCTGATCGACATCAATAAAATCTCTATATAGCTTTTTGGCAACCAGCTGCCCAATGGTTGTTTTCCCAACACCCATAAAGCCAATGAGGACAATATTCCGCTGTCTTACAGGAATTTCTCTATTGATTTTCATGGTCGTGACACGTCCTCCCTACGACAAGGAATGCTACATAATGTTTCTATTATATGATAAATGGAGCTCGAAAAGATAGGCAATCTTAAAAATTGTGTTTGACGACGTAGCCGAGCTGTTCAGAAAGCCGCTGTGCCTGTTCTTTCACTTTTTGCTGCAACTGAGGAATGACTTCTTCAGTAAACCGATGGGTTGGACCAGATATGGATAAACAGGCTTTCACCTCACCATGAATGTTAAAGATTGGTGCTGCTACTGCCGCAGATCCTACCTCGCGTTCATCGATGCTGCAAGAAGTATATGTGTCAAGAATATGTTTACGTTCCTTTTGCCAGTCACCCTTCATCACATGATTAGCCTCAGACGCTAATACTTTTTGTTGAAATTCTTCACTTTGAAATGCCAATAATACCTTTCCGCCTGCACCTGCGTACAATGGCAACTTTTCACCAATCTTGACAAGATGCCGAATCGATTGCAACCCTTCCGCTTGTTCAATACAAACCCTGCTTGTTGAATCCAGTACATACAGGTTGACGGTTTCCTTTGTTTCATCACGAAGTGAGTACATGAGTGGCTTAGCCAGTTCCCTCAATTTAATGGACTTCCCTGCAATGTATCCGAGGAGATAAAGCCTTTGACCCAATCGGTATTTCATTGTTTCTTGATTCTTCTCCACAAAATGATTCATTTCAAGTGCCTTGAGCAGTCTCGTTGTCGTAGACATTGCTAAATTCATCTCTTTTGAAATATCCGTTAGCGTCAGCTCTTGACGTTCTTCACTAAAACAATACAGAATATCCAAAGCACGCTGAACTGTACGCAGTCCTGATTCTTCTTTTGACTTTTTATCAGCCATATTCACTTTCTCCTTTTCCCCTTTGATTTCTTATCGACATCAACGATCGATTTTGCTATAATCCATTTTAAACGTTCCATTAAAAGAAAACAAATTCCACCAGACGGAATAAAATCAATTGAAGATATTTGATGGAGGAGATATTTGAATGTACCTGCTCGTTTTTACACTGCTTATCAGTCTATATATAGTTCATCAACTATTTCCTGCTCCCATACTCTCCTATTTTGTTGGTCTGCTGGCCGCTGCTTCGCTCACCATTTCTTTTAAGAAAGCAAGCGGGCTTTATTTGAAAACAGGTGCTGTATTTCTCATCATTGGGTTGTTCTTATTCTTCTTATCTGGCCAGCCTTTGCACACGTTTTTTCTTCACTTTCATTCCATGCTGGGCTTGCTTTCTCTCTTTTTCATGTTGCCTTTTATTCATTCTCTCATACATGTTGGACATTTCGATACACAATTAAATAAACTGCTCACACTGCATACAACGAGCTCAAATCAGCTTTATCGCAAGAGTTCATTTGTCACTCATATACTCGGCATGTTTTTAAATATCGCGACGATTCCTTTACTATATACATCACTCAAACCGTCGCTTGAATCCCTAAAAGAACAAGTGAAACAACATCTTTATACACGCAACCTCTTAAGGTCATATGCATTATGTTTAAGCTGGAGTCCTGTTGAAGTGCTGGTAAGCGTCACCATTGATGCAACCAAACTAAAATATTATCAAATTGCACCTATTACTTTTGGTTTAATGGTCGTCGTGCTGGCGATAGATTGGATGCTTTTTTCTCGTCAAAGCAAACGATTACCAAACATCATTCAGTCTTCAGAAACAAACGCCAATCCTCATCGAATTAAGCGAAAAACCCTTCAGCTCGCTTTCATGCTGCTAGGTTTTATGACAGTCGTCTCACTTGTCGATGCATGGATTGGGAAAGGCTATTTATTCGCTGTAGTACTGACGATTATTCCATTTGCTCTATTATTCTCTTCTGTTATCAAAAAAAGAAAACAATATATCGCTGTCTCTGTGCCTCATTGGAAAGAAAGAACCCATCAGCTCTCCAACTATATGTGTCTATTTTTAAGTGCTGGCTTCTTTGTCGATATGCTCCTTGCGACAAACAGTATGCAGCCGATTCAAGCATTTATTGTCAGTATATCAGACCATGCCATTTGGGTTTATTGTGTCATTGGGTTGTATTTTCTGATCACCGCCCTTTGCGGTTTTCACCCGCTCGTCTCACTTGCTTTGTTAGTGAGTATGATGGCACCAGTCATCCATGAACTGCCTGCTCTTCCCATTGCCATCATGCTGATCGTTGCTGGCACATCAACTGTTATGTTTAGCCCTTTTAATGTTTCTGTCTCCCTATTAGCTGATTTGATGAAGGTCAACCCTTACCGTATCACTCGCTGGAATATATGGTTTGCCAGCCTTTATATCAGCATGGGTATCGCATGTGCAGCGATCATCACCGTTATCTTTTATACATAAAAAAGAGAACTCATCCTTGAGTTCTCTTTTGCTTTCTCTCTATGGCTTTAATTGAATACGTTCAATTTTACCTACGATAAAGATGTACGACAATGCCCCGCCTAAAGCAACTAAACTGACGAATAAAATGCCTCCATTGTAAGAGCCTGTCGCCGACACGATGAATCCGATAATCAGCGGAGTGATGATCCCAGCTAAATTAGCAAAAAAGTTAAATACGCCGCCAGCCAGCCCAACCATTTCCCGCGGTGCCACCTCAGACAGCATCGTCCAAGAGATATTAGACAGACCTTGCGCAAATGAAGCGATGGATAAAATGGTCAGCACAAGCGGGATATTTGTTGTAAAGTTTGCTAAAACAATGGTACTCGTCATCAGTAAGCCAACCACTACTGGCAGCTTTCTCGCTACATTCACTGATACGCCCTTTTTAAGCAGCCAATCAGACACATAACCTCCAAACAAGACCCCAAAGAAGGCAGCAATATAAGGAAGAGAAGCAGCAAAACCTACCTTGAGAAACGCCATATTTTTCGCCTCTGCCAAATAGGTCGGAAACCACGTTAAAAAGAAAAAAAGGGTAGACGCAACAGAGAATTGGCCAATATAAAGCCCGATCAATTTACGATATTTTAGAAGGGCGGCAAAGTCTGCCCATTTCAGCTTCTCCTGTGATGCGACTGTCAGCCCATCGCCTTGCCGGATTAATTCTAACTCATCTTCATTTATCTTCGGATGCTCTTTCGGTTCGTGATAATACTTGTACCAAAAGAAAGCAAATATGATACCGAGCGCACCTGCCGTAATGAAGACGGTTCTCCAATCGAAAGTCGTCATGATCCAAAATAGAAGAGGTGTCGCAAATGCAAGACCCACATACTCTCCAGCAGTATAAACACCTGTTGCAAAAGCCCGTTCCCGCCTTGGAAACCATGTGGTGACAATACGGTTATTTGCAGGAAAAGCGGGAGATTCTGTAATCCCAATAAACAAACGGCAGCCGAATAAAAAGGCAAAGCTGTTCGCAAACGCCTGTAAGCCTGTGAAAATAGACCAAGTAACGAGTGATATCCCATACGTTACCTTTGAGCCAAATTTATCGAGAATAAAACCGCCTGGTATTTGCATCGCTGTATATGTCCAGCTAAATGCTGAAAAAATCAAGCCTAATAAGGCAGGATTTAATTGCAATGAAGATTGAATTGCAGGAGCAACAATGGATACACTGGCTCGATCAATATAATTAATAGCGGTAATAAAAAACAACAGAATCAATATACCAAAACGGGCTTTCGTTGGTTTCACATATGCGGGCTGCAATTCATTCCCCTTCAGTTCTGAATGCACTTTCATAACCATCCTCCTTTGTTTCCGCAGCGTGCGGTTCGGTTGAGCGTATTAAATAACCCCTTTTTCTTCTAACTGCTTACACTCTTCTTCTGTTAAGCCAAGCATATTTGTTAAAATCTCATAATTATGTTCGCCTAAATCAGGTGCAATGTGACGGATACTTCCAGGTGTTTTTTCAAACTTCGGAATGATCCCAGGCACCTTCACTTTTCCAAGACGAGGGTGATGCACCTCGACGATATTCTCTCGTGCTTTAAATTGCGGATGCTCAAAAATATCCCGAATACTTAAGATTGGGCTCACAGGAACACCATGTGTATCTAAAATTTCTAATACGTCATCCCTTGTTTTCGACGCGATCCATTCAGAGACGATCGCATCCATTTCTTTGTTATGCTTCAGCCTGGATGCATTGACCGCGAATTTTTCATTCTCTAGTAAATCTAATCGATTCATCGCCTCTGCCAATCGATTGAAGGTCGAATCTGTACTCGTCACAAGAACCAAATAATGACCATCCTTTGTCTCATAGGTGCCGGCAGGGCTTGAATGTCCGCTTAGCCCCGGTGAACGCTCACGCACCTTCCCAAGCTTGTCATATTCTGCAACCAAAAACTCTAACATACGAAACACAGATTCATAGAGGGCCAAATCCACCATTTGCCCAGTTCCTTCTGGATGTGTATCCCTGTAATACATCGCTGTCACAGTAGCAAACGCCACATAGATGCCAGCAATATAATCAGTGAGAGAAAAGGAAGGGCTGACTGGATGCCGGTCTGGAAACCCTTGAATATATGTAAAGCCGCTAAACGCCGTCGCTGGTGTTCCAAATCCGGCTTTGTCCTTAAACGGGCCCGTTTGACCATAACCCGATACACGAATCATAATTAAACGAGGGTTGATTTCTTTTAACACATCGTACCCAACGCCCCATTTTTCCAGTGTTCCAGGGCGGAAATTTTCAATCAGCACATCGACCTGACCCGCAAGTTTTTTAAAAATGTCTTTTGCTTCGTCTTTGTGCAGATCCAGTGTAAGGGATTTCTTATTCCGTGAGAGACCTGACCATCTAAGTGGTTCCCCATCTGCAAAAGGGCCGACATGCCGCAGCGTATCGCCTTTGCCAGGAATCTCGACTTTGATGACCTCTGCTCCAAAATCCCCTAGAAGCACCGCGCCATAGGGTGCAGCAATCATCGTAGAGACGTCTAATATTTTTATTCCTTCGAGCGGTGTATTCATATTCATTGCTTGACTCCCTTTCATTCAAGTGATGAAGGGCTAAAATCATTCCTAATTTTAGCCCTTTTCATCTTTCTGATTGACCCGGAAAGCCCTGATGATTCAAAAAGAGGCCTTACCGGTGCAGGTTTTTAATCCTTTGGAAGCTGCCCTTGCGGTGTGTAGAGCCAAATGAGCCATAAAGGTTCATCTCCTGTATTGACATGCTGGTGCGGGACACCGTCAGGAATGAACATAAAATCATTTTGTTTAAAGGACTGCCTTTCTCCATCACAAATGACTTCGCCAGATCCTTTAATCACAAAATCAAATTCCTCTGAACCCGGGTGATTGTGCACTGAACTTGCTTCCCCTGGTTCAAAAATGGTGAGACCCGCCATCATATGTTCTGAACCAACTGTATCCGGTGTAATGGTTTGAAATACCTTTCGAACCATTTGCTCCTCTGGACGATCTAAGCCTAACCATAATGGGTTCCCATCTTGAAACGGATTCAATACTTTAATTTTCATTGTTAATTCCTCCCTCGTTTTGATTAATTCACGCTGACATGTGAGCGCTTTGAATTTGGTGAATAAATGTCATTAATATTCCAATGTCCATCCGTAGGAACAGGATCATTTTTCATTGCTACATCAATAACGCAAGGCTCCTGAGAAGCAATGGCATCAGCTAAAGCTTCTTTGAATTCAGAAGCAGAGGTGATTTTAATCCCCTTCATTCCATAACCTCTCGCAATGGCAGCAAAATCCGGTGAATAGCTTTCTCCATCTTTTCTGAAAACAGTGCCGTACGTCGTTTCATAGTGCGCCATTTGCAAGCCGGCTATTGTGCCAAATGCACTGTTATTCATCACAATCCACACAACAGGAATGTTCTCTTCAACGGCTGTTGCGAGAACGGATGGATTTTGACCGAAGCCGCCGTCTCCAACGAGTGACACAACAACACGGTCAGGCTGGGCAATCTTTGCCCCAAGTGCGGCAGGGGCTCCAAATCCCATCGTTGCAAAGCCGCCTGGCGTTAAAATGGTTCCTGGCGTCAACACTGGAAATTGCTGTCCGACCCCATTTTTGTTCCAGCCAACATCCGTTGTAATAAAGGCATCTGGCGGCAATACTTCCCGCACTTCCTGCAAAATACGCTGCGGCTTCATTGGGAAGGATTCATCTTGAACATTCGTCAGATTGCTAGCCTGAAAATCCTTACGATATGCCGCAATTTCCTTTTTCAATTCAGGTCGATTCAGTCCTTTTGGCAGCCTTTCTCTCGCCACTCGATTGAGTACGGTCAAGGCTTGCTTAAGATCGGCTACTGCTCCAATTTCAACAGGGTAGTTCCGGCCAATTTCATTCGGATCTATGTCGATATGAATGAGCTTGGTTGATTGGAAATTGAACGTATACTCCGATTCCCACGAGCTCGCATCAGCTTCAGCAAAACGAGTGCCTAAAGCCAATATATAATCCGCCTCTTTGCACTGATCATTGATAAATTTCGTCCCCCAAAACCCTGTCATTCCAAGGGTCATTGGGTGATCATCCGGCATGGCTCCTTTTCCCATTAAAGAATGGGCGACAGGGATACTTAGATGGTCAGAAAATGCCTTTAGTTCTTCAGCTGCATCAGCTAATAAAATGCCTCCCCCAACATATAAGAGCGGTCTTTCTGCCTGCAGCAATCGATCTAATATCCGATTGGCCGTTTGATCATCAATAGAAGGTTTTTCAATGGTGTGTGTATGATGGTTGATTTGTTCAAACAGGGACACATCTAAATCTTTTGAGAACACATCCATTGGAACAGAAATAAGCACCGGACCAGGACGGCCGCTTTCAGCTAACTGAAATGCTTTTGATAAAATCTCTGGAAATAATTCTGGAATATCAACTCGCCATGCTCTTTTCACAAACGGCCGGTAAATTTCGTATTGAGAGGCATCGGAATGAAGATTGATTTCTTGGTGTGGGTGCTTTCCGTAATAGTGACTTGGGACATCTCCTGCAATAACAACCATTGGAATGGAATCAAGTGCTGCATTCGCTACTCCTGTTGCCGCATTGGTGAGTCCAGGTCCTAGATGACTGAGAACAACAGCCGTCTGTTTCTTTGCCCGCGCATAACCATCTGCTGCATGTGCCGCTATCTGTTCATGCCTGACATTTACAAATTGAATCGAGCTTTTTTCAAGCGCTGATAAAAAAGCAATATTCGTATGACCACAGAGGCCGAAAATATGCTCGACTCCCCGATTTTCTAAGTACTGAATAACCTGTGTAGAAATATTCTTCTTCATATTTCTCTCCTCTCACGGTGCAGCTATGAATCTGCTACTCACTTATTCTTTGAAAACACAATAGATAGAACATTGTTCAAATCCTGTATCGCCACTTGCCCGGGAGCTGAGCTTTCTTTCCCTACAGCAAAGGTCATCACAGAACCAAAAAGCCCGCCAATCATTCTTGTAAAAGCCCCGTATTCCGCCATTGCCATCGAAATAACGGGAATTGACAGCTGCTTTTTCGCATGGCTGGTCGCCGAGAGCAGTGTTAATGCATCGTCATAGGAATGCGGCATCACTGCGATCTTTGCGATGTCGGCGCCGACTGATTCTGCATTGACGAATAGCTGCACGAGGCGATCCACCTGAGGGGTGCGATCGAAATCGTGATACGACACAATCAAGGTAACGCCATGTCTTTTAGCTGCCTGACTGACTTGCTGTATATGTGTCACATCATGCATTAATTCATAATCAACGGCGTCCACAAGCTGTGTGGAACAAAGTTCGGCAAGCAGAGAAACCTTCTCAGATTCTGAGAGTGATATCCTTTCGCCTCCCTCCTTTTCAGAACGAATGGTGAATAAAAATGGGATGCCCTTTGCCTTTTCTACCATTCCCTTAAGGGTTTCTATCACTTGATCCTTGTCATGAAGGTGATGAAAAAAATCCGCCCGCCACTCTATCACATCAGGCTTCTTCTCTGTTAACACCTCGACCTCATGAAACAATTCTTCCTTTGTTTGTCCGATGAGCGGCGTACAAATCATTGGCTGACCGCCTGCCTGCACACTTTTTACCTTTTGCTGAAATGCATTCACATCCATATGCCCCTTTCACAGACCATTTGGAAGCACGACCATTTTGGTTTCGGTCATCTCCTCGATGGCGAAACGCGGACCTTCTCTTCCAAGGCCACTTCGTTTAATCCCGCCATAAGGCCAATGATCCAGTCTAAAATTCGATGTCCCATTGATGACAACCCCGCCAGCTTCAAGCTCTTTTGCTGCGTGTAATGCCACATCCAGCTGATTCGTAAAGATCCCTGCCTGCAAACCATATCGGCTATCATTTGTGCCTCCTCCAGCTCCTCATAAGGGAGAATGCTGACAACTGGGCCGAACACTTCCTCACAGACGACCTTGGCCTGTTTCGGAGGGTTTAGCAAAATAGCCGGTGTGATGCTCGCTCCATTTCTTTTCCCCCCGCATAAAAGCTGGGCACCCATGCTCTCTGCCTCTTGTATCCATGCCTCAACACGCTGTGCGGCCTGTACATCGACCATACAGCCGATATCACTCTCACTGGACAGCGGATCTCCAACAACAAGCTGCTCTACTTTTTGTTTTAATACCTCAGTAAACGACGGCATCATTTCCTGGTGGACATAAATTCTTTGAACAGAAATACAGCTTTGACCGGAATTACTAAAGCCTGTTTTGGCACACATGGATGCGGCTTGTTCAATATCTGCATCGTGATGAACAATCGTCGCTCCATTCCCTCCGAGTTCAAGCAGTACCTTTTTTAATCCCGCAGAGGTTGTAATGTGTTCGCCTCCGGCAGCCCCGCCGGTAAAAGAGATGAGATTCGTTCTATCATCAGTGACTAACTGTTTCCCGGCGTCGACCCCGCCAATCACAAGCTGCAAACCAGCCTCAGGAAATCCTGCTTCGAGAAGGAGTTCGACAAACGCTGTGGCAACAGCTGATGTTTGCGGTGCAGGCTTCAAAATGATGACATTCCCTCCCGCAAAGGCCGGACCGACTTTGTGACAAATTAAGTTGAGCGGTGCATTAAAAGGGGTAATCGCCAGCACAACTCCGACTGGTACTTTAAATGTCATGGCCATTGCTCCCTTTCCGCGCGATGATACATTGCCAGGAATGGTCTCACCTATTAATCGATTCGCTTCTTCCGCCGATTGCGCCAGCGTCTCGATTGATCGCGAAACTTCATCTCTTGTATTTTTAAGCGGTTTGCCTAATTCTAGCGAAATCAGTTTTGCAAAATGGTCTTTTTGTTCTTCAAGCAAGGTGGCTGCTTTTGTTAGAAGCTTTGAGCGTTCGATTGCCGATATTCCCGCTATTTGTTTTTTAGCATGCTGCGCACTAGAAAGTGCCTGTTCTATGTCTTCTGATGAGGCGAGATAGGATGTACCGATCCTTTCTCCTGAGTAAGGATTGATGATATCTGTTTTCACACGACCGGTATCCAGCCACTCGCCGTTTATATATGACAACGCTCTCAAACTACTCAAATTTTCTCTCCCTCCTTCAAGTGCCGCGTTCCATGTCCTGCATAACGAACCAATCTTTCTTCATTCGGACAAGGTCCTTTCACGAGGGCTCCCTTTGTCAGCTCCTCATATGCATGCGCCACGATTCCCATTCCTCTGGATAAGGAAAAAATGCCTTTTGCTGCTTCTGCTGGAATGTTTAATTCACATTGGATGGCAGCAGATACACCATCTATATTCATCGTGATTTTCTTCCCTTTCAGTTGTTCAAGCTCATGCCTAATCGCTTCGGCTAACCGTAAATATGTGCCGCTGATAAGACCTTGCTGGACATGTTTGTGACTCAGCTCATATAGACGTCTCACCCTCGGATCATCATCATGAAGCTGATGGCCGATTCCCGGGATTTTTTCCTTGCGATTTAACCATGTTTGACACACTTGCTTTGCCGCAGAGTGTATATCCTTTTGATCATCGTAGATCGCTTTAGCCTCGTATAGCATGCGCATGGCCTTCTCACCAGCTCCGCCATGAATGTCACCTAATAGATTCACCCCTGTTGCTACAGAGGAATTAAACGAAATGCCGCAAGTCACCGCCATTCTAGCTGCTGCAATAGATGGTGCTCTTGGTCCATGGTCTGCACCTGCGACAAGAACACTTTCAAAAAGAGCTGCTTTTGAATCATCCAATAATTCACCAACAAGCAGTAAATAGAGCATTTGTGGATAAGACAATTCACCAATCAGTTCTTCAATCGGATACCCTCGAATTTCAATTGAATTTTTTTGAATATGACTAATCTCAGTCTCCCACCAAGCGCCTCCCTCTTTGTAAATTTCCAGTGCACTTCGATTTTTCATTGTGTGAATCATTCCTTTAGCTTCTTATTTGGAGGTGAACCACCCCTTTATTCCATCCAGTGGAATCTAATTTCACTTTTCGGAATGTGGTTTCATTGTAAGCGCATTCTTTTTATTCGTCAATTATTTTTTCTGAAAATACTGTCAATAGGAGCGAAATTAAGTGAATCGAACTAAATATGTTTGCTATTATTGTTCAAAAAAATCAATATTTAGTTAAATGGACTTAAGTAGATCGTTCTACTAATTTAATGAATTTTTGGTTATTTTGTCAAACTCAATTGAAATTCAACATAAAAAAACCTCTCCATCTGGAGAGGTCTCTGATTATTGACAAAGGGCTAAAATGATCTTTATTTTAGCCCTTTGTCTTCTTTTCAGCGTGATAGAAAACCTTTGCAGTCTAGGAAGGACGAGTACCGGCGCGGAGCGAATGTGACATTCGTGAGCACCGGCATGCAGGCCTGACAACGAATGCGAGGGTTTGTCTACACGCTGAAACCTCTCCATCTTCTGCAGAGGTTTCTTTTTTATTTCCACCAGTCATCAAACATGGAAGCGGGTACTTGGCGTTTATGCTCTGATTGAACATAACGCTTTTCAATCGCTTCGGCGGCTTGATCTGACACTGGTTTTCCTTCTAAGTAATCATCAATTTCATTGTACGTAATGCCGAGTTCTGTTTCATCCGTTTGCTGAGGTTTATCATCCAGCAGATCGGCTGTTGGTTTCTTTAAGTACAGGCGCTCCGGCGCTTCTAGCGCTTCGAGTAGCGCCCGGCCTTGGCGTTTTGTCAGACCAGTAAGCGGAAGAACATCTGCACCGCCATCACCATACTTCGTGAAGAAGCCGGTTACTGCTTCAGCTGCATGATCTGTACCGATGACAAGCAATCCTTCCTCACCACCGACAGCATATTGCGCGATCATTCTCATGCGTGCTTTGACATTCCCTTTATTAAAGTCAGACAATGGGCCGCCCGTTTCCTTTTGATATTGATCACTGAATGCTGACACGGCAGGTGCAATATCATATTTCCACGACTTGTCTGGCTGAATAAATGATAGGGCGAGCTGTGCATCATCTTCATCCTGCTGCACACCATGCGGAAGGCGTACCGCAATAAAGACCGCCTCCTCTTTTCCTTCTTGACGAAGCTCACTGACAGCAAGCTGTGCAAGACGTCCGGCAAGCGTTGAATCCTGCCCGCCGCTAATGCCGAGTACGAATCCTTTTGCCCCGGTTTTTTTCAAGTATTCCTTTAGAAATCCAACCCGTTTTTCGATCTCCTGCTTTGGGTCAATTGAGGGCTGCACATGCAACTCTTGGCTGATCTTTTTCTGCAAACTCATACACTTTTCCTCCTAAGCATCCTCTACATGAAGAGAACAGGTTTTACTCACAATTCATTGATTTAACAACGTTTTTTGAATCTCCATTATACCATGTTTTCATCAAGAACATTTTGTTAGACGTTCCCCTATTTCTTAGATGATCAAACATTCACAATTGAAAAAGACCACGTCTTTATGGACTGGTCCTTTTTCTTTTTTAATCAATTTCTACCCGTATGGATGTACAGCTTGATCCATTACACTTCCCAATATCAGCAGGGCATGCGGACACGGCCACAATGAGATCCATTTCAGCCCGCAGGCGAATGTAGTCACCGGGCAGCGATTTTGGCAGCTCCACAGACAGCTTTCCTTTTTCATCAATGACTGTATTCATAAAGGCGTTAAAAGGATAGTACATATCCTCCTTTGGAATTCCAAAGGGCTCAAAGGCAGTCCGCAAATTGTCGTAGCATGTATGCATGACCTCTAAGTGCGTCCGGCCGTATAAAAGCTGATACATCTCTTGCCGGCAGGCGGGCATGTATAAATCATGGCATTCTACTGTATCTTCAATGATCGTAAACATCGGTTTATATAAATTAGAATAAAGCTTATCGCCTTTTTTCACTTTAGACGAGAACAAACTGTCCATCGTCGCACCTTGGTCAAATTTTTCATAAAAATCTTTTTCATGATAGGCCATCACATCTGCTACTTGCTGGCCTTCGACATCAACCACTCGCATACATTGGCCTTTTCCTAAACGAAAGCCGAGTCTACCCTTTGGTAAAATGACGTGTTCTCCGTTCATCACATGCACTCCTTTCCATGACAGTATGCCCAAAATGTCCCCTTGATCATGTATAAAAAAAAGACGCGGTCACAAGCTAATGTCATTGAAATAGAAAGGTGTTGCACTTGCATTGAAAGAAGAACAATCTTTATCTTGGTGGCAGCTTTCTCTCATCGGAGTCGGCTGTACAATTGGCACTGGGTTCTTCCTTGGTTCCAGCATCGCCATTACAAAATCCGGTTATTCCGTCTGCATCTCCTTTTTACTTGCTGCGGCCGGAACGTATCTCGTCTTTAAACATTTAGCTGCGATGACAGCTGATAATCCTGATAAAGGGTCATTTTGTTCCTATGCTCGTAAAGCATACGGACGCTGGGCAGGATTTAGCAATGGCTGGGTGTATTGGTTTGCAGAAATGCTGATTACAGGAAGTCAGTTAACCGCCATTTCTCTGTTTACCCGCCACTGGTTTCCTTCTGTTCCGCTTTGGGTGTTTTCTGCGATTTATTCCGCTCTTGCCCTGCTCGTGATTATCATTGGGCTTTCTTCTTTTCAAAAGACAGAAAATGTTCTTGCGGTACTGAAAACAGCGGCGATTTTTCTATTTATGATTCTGGCGGTGCTTGTATTATTCGGCATTTTGACAGAACATAAACCGACCCTTCATCTGCCTAACAAGGATCACGAATGGATGCCTCTTGGTCCGCTTGGTCTTTGGAATGGATTGATTTATGCGTTTTATGCATTTGGGGGAATTGAAGTCATGGGGCTGATGGCGGTTCATTTAAAGGACCCGAAGGATGCGGCAAAAGCTGGACGTGTCATGCTGATCATTCTAGCGGTCATCTATATTGTCTCGATCGGACTTGCTCTCTTGCTTGTCCCAGTGACAGCCTTTAATGAGAACAGCAGTCCATTTATTACTTCATTAGAGCCGTTTCATTTATCGATCTTTCTTCATATCTTTAATGGCATTTTCATTATTGCTGGTTTTTCGACATTGGTTGCCTCTCTCTATGCGGTCACAACGCTGCTCGGCACAATGTCAGAGCATCAGGATGCACCTGCTTGTTTTAAACAAAAAGATCCATCGCATGTGAGATGGTCTTCGATTATCTTAACTGCTGCTGGCTTAATTGTCTCAATTTTGCTTGCACTCTTTTTGTCCAAACACATCTACGAGCATCTCACAACAGCAGCCGGTCTTACCCTGCTGTACACATGGATTTTTATTCTGTTCTCAAGTAAAAAGCTATCCAAGTCATCCACCCGCCAAACGTGCGAAATGATTCTTGCGCTGCTCTTAATTGGAGCCGCTGTATCAGGCACATTAACAGAGGCAAGCGGACGACCTGGCTTTTTTATCAGTCTTGGGATCATTGCAGTGATTGCCATCATGGTGCTATTTATGAGGAAAAAGTGGAAGCAGGATCAGACCGCATCATAATTTCATCATGTTTTTTAATGCAGTAAATGGACATTTGGCGGAGGCTGGTTTCTCCGCTTCTTCATCTGGGAGAAAGTATTGCTTCCATTCATGATTGGTCGGATCCCCGTACCATTTTAATGATGGATGAACACTGACCTCATCATATGCTTTGAGCCGCTTGCGAACGAGCTGGCTCATTTTTTGTCCAAACTTGGTCGATCCATTCAATTTTTCAAACACCCATCTAGGCTGAAATGCCATCAAGAGATAAGGGAAGTGGCGGCTTTTTCTGAGTTTGTGAGCAGGTGTGGAGCACAAAATAAAATACGCTTCCCCATGGAAGCAATACTCCCACTCATGATGATGAGTATCGAGCGGAATCTCCTCAGGCCACGGTTCTTCATCTTTATGATGCAGCCGTTGAAGCAGCGACCAAAACTGCTGCTCAAACTCTTCAAGCGAGCTTTCCTTTAAATCCTGCGGTGTTTCAAAAAAACAGATAAATGAAGCATATTGACCGGTTTCTTTCGCACAGCCTTGATATTCTCTCAGCAGCTGCGCTAATTCATCCACCGCTTTCTCTTCCCTCGGGTCACCAACAAACCCATAGCGTAAATGATCGAGAAAAAATCCCTGTCTTCCGGGTACACAAGGGAATGTATCGGCTTCATCTCCTACCATCTCGCCAAATTGTGTGAAAGCATCCTGTTTCCATTCTTCTAGTGATCGTAGATTTTGATCAAGGCAACTTTTTGCATACAGCTGGGCCATTTCCTTACACCTCGTTTTAGCGTCTTCTCCATAGCCTATGAGGTGCAAATGGCTGTGGTGACTGTCCTTCCACGACTTCCTAGCGTATGACAAGATGGGTTTCCTATGATCAGACTAGTGAAAGTTAATAGAGAGTCTTTCATCATACCTACGATGGATTCTTCATCAAAAAGACGGAATCCAGCACCCAATAAATAAGGGCTGCGCAGAAGCTAAACAGATAGACTTTATAGCTGATGAACACAACAAGCCCATAATCAATCCATAAAGCCAAAGCTGAACAAACTACCCATGCCGCAATAAAATAAATCAATAAGTCACGGCTTCGAAACCTCTTAGGATGGCGGTGTAAAACAAGCTGAATCGGTGCAGCAAAAATGACATAAGCGAGCAAAATGAACAGACTGGTCATCTCCACATAACTCAAGCCCACTTCAGGCGGCATGAATAAAAACGTATAAACGAATGTTGCTGTGATGACTGATAAAATCAACATACACACATAGTTGAATACTGGCAAAAACAGTCGCATAGCAGAAGCTCCTTCAATCCATTTTCTATTCCATCATTATTCAAGAATGTGTTATGTCTGTCAATCCTTACAAAAAAACAGACTGAATGGATCAGTCTGCTTCAGATTATTGACAAAGGGCTAAAATGATTTTGATTTTAGCCCTTTGTCTTCTTTTCAGCGTGATAGAAAACCTTTGCAGCCCTAGGAAGGACGAGCATCGGAGCGGAGCGAATTTGACATTCGTGAGCACCGAAGCGCAGGACTGACAAAGAATGCGAGGGTTTGTCTACACGCTGAAACAGACTGAATGTGTCAGTCTGTTTTTCTACCCAATCAACGCCATAATCCCTTGATACCCAAAATAGACGCCGAAACCAAGTAACGATAGACCTGCAAGAACGGATAAGCCATGTAAAACACGTTCACTTAAATAACGCCTAAACGAACTAGCAAGCAGCGCCATACTGAAATCCCAGATCAGCATGCCGCTAAAAATAGCCATACTGTACATGAGCATTTGGGAAGCTCCATACTTTTCGATCGTATTGGCTAAGATGCTGCCATAGATGCCAAGCCAAAACAAAATACTGAGCGGATTAGATAGAGAAATGAAAAATCCGGTCATGAACGATTTGCCAATTGATGTGTTTTCGCTGTCCTTTTTCGGACTCTCCTGTAAATTGATTTTACGCAGACTTTCAATGCCGGTATAGGTCAAAACGAAAAAGCCGAACAGCCACAAAAAGGTTTTTACAAGAGGTGCAGTCAAAAGCTGGGCGACACCAAAATAGATGAGAAGCATATAGACAATATCCGCAGCCATAGCCCCCACACCAAAAATCCACGCATGCCAAAATCCACTTTTAATCCCTCTGTCGATTTGGGCTGCATTGACTGGCCCAACAGGCGCTGAAAGTGACAACCCTAAAAAGATATAACCAAAAAACACCGCCACATAGACGTCCTCCTTTTGATGCTGACTTGTACATGTTATTCAAACTTTCTGCGTTTTAGTACAAGTCCTTTGTCATCATTTCAGGTGGAGGCTTAGCGGTCTGCTTTCAGTGCTGACTGCTGCGCGTGTACCGTTTCTTTTTTCTTAGAACGATTCATTTGAATCGCAGCTGCGAACAGAAGAACAGCTAAGAAAGCAAATACAAAGACGGCACTAGCCGCTCCTGCCCATTCCAGACTAAACCCAATCAAAAAGGACAAGCAGGCTCCGCCTAAGCTCGCGGCTGCAATAAAATAACTTGTCGCCTCATCAATGGCATTTTCAATCATTAAGGCAGACGCTGTCAGTGCGATTGGGAACATGCCAGCTGCGCAAAGGCCGATGAAAAAGATGAGAATCAGCTGCGCGGTAATGTGGGTTGTCAGAGCGAATATCACAAGCAGCAAAATCATCAGTGATGCACTTAGCTTTAAAAAACGCAGCGGATGCAGCTGATCAGCTTTTCTCGCGATCACGGTTCTGCCGATGACGATCGCTGTCCAGAAAGTAGAGACCGCAAAGAGTCCCCAATTTTCTCCCCCTTTTTCCAGCATGATCGACGGCAAAAAATTCGCAAAGTTCGTTTCAATCCCTGCGTAGAAAAAGGCAAAGCAAATCATGATCACCACAATCATTCGATTATTTCGATCAACAAGTAAAGACGGTTTCCGCGTCCCCCTTGTGGAGGGAGCATCCATCTGTCCATGAGGCAGTTTGTTCATAAAAACCAGCCAGAGCATGAGGAAAAATGTCAGCGCACCCACCTGAAATAAAAACACATACTGCCATGTCTGTTCTGTGACAGTCAGCAGAATCACTAGCGGAAATAACAGCGCACCTAATCCAAAAAAGACTTCCATAATACTGATTCGCTTTGCACTATTAGCCATCGAAATGACATACGCACCGGCTGTTGTCTCAAGACTGCCAGCGCCGCTCCCAAGAAAAAAACCTGCCAGCACAAGCGTTGTCCAGCCCGGCACCAATAGCCCCAGCAGAAGTGAGCCGATCATCAGCAAAAGACCCATCGTCAGCACAGCGCCATAGCCTTTTTTTCTCACTAAAATGGGGGATAACAGAACACCTGTCAAAAAACCAATAAACTGAAAAAAAATTAAAGATGATAATTCCCCTGGGCCCTTATCGTAACTAGACAGTAAATAAGGTGTTAAGCTGCCAAAAAATACATGAATGGTCCCAATAAAAAAATAAAAGACACAGCCAAAATAAAATACCTTTTTCATCTTTTCACTTCCTCTAAAAAGGAGCGGAGTCATGATATCCTCCGCTCCACCTCTTTAATATGCCTGGGCAGAGACGACTGCCTCTTCCCTTTCAAAGCATGTATTGAGCGCAGCCTGAGCGCGATAACCATCTTCAAAATCAGCGACCTTCATATGAGATGGGTATGGATCAGTATTCACCCAATGCATCAGCTGATCGCGGAATGTATCGGACCATCCGTAAAATTCATTTGGCGGATCTGTCAGCAAAGTTTGCGGCATTTGATGACGCTCCACACACAATCCATCACTGATCTCATATTCGTTTTTCATGTTCGTATGGTATTTGAATACCTTGTCATGACCAACGACTTCTACACTAAATCCACATTCCTCAGGCTGCGTGCTTTTGGATGTCACCAAATGAAAGAACACTTGATTCTCCATCTGCCCAAAAATTTCGGTATGATCATCCACCTGAACCTTTTTCTCTTCTTTTTCCTTTACATGTGTCAGCATCTTGGTGTTAAGTGATTCTTTCTTCATTTCACTGCCAAATAAGTACCACAGCATATCAATCAAATGAATGCCAAGATCCCCTAGTGCACCGCTCGTACGCAGACTTTCGCCGCTGTCTCTCCATGAAAAAGTCTTTCTTCTAAGGGCACTGTTTTTCTTAAAATGCGTTCTGACGGTTAAAATGCGGCCTAATTCACCGTTGGCAATCAAGTTCTTCAATATATTCACAAAGGATAAATAACGATAGTTAAAGCCCATACTGGCTTGAACTTGGAACTGTTTGGCTGTCTCAACCATTTCCTTCGCTTCCTTCAGGGACACAGCCATCGGTTTTTCACATAAAATCGGCTGTCCTGCTCTTAGCGACTGAAGGGCATGGTCCTTGTGACAAAAATTAGGGGATGCAATGATCAATCCATCAGATGCATCTGCCAGTGTCCCGATACTTGAATACACACGTCCGCCGTACTGTTTAATGAATCCCTGTGCGACCGACTCATGCAAATCATAGACACCGGATAATTCTGCACCTTTGATCGTTGATAATGCTCTTGCATGTGCTTTTGCAATATTCCCTGCTCCAACAATTCCAATTTTCTTCATGAATGTGCCTCCTCATGTTTATACATCACTGTTTTCAGTGTTTCATAGATTCCTTTTGCATACCCATGATGACAAATTTGGTGATGGTGCCGTTTGGCTTCAGCTGTCGCATTTTGGACAAGGAAGCCGTGTGTGACGGATTGAAGCATCCGCAAATCGTTCCCGCTATCACCAAAGGCAAAGCCTTGATCTTTCGATAAATCATATTGGTTCAGCATAAAACGGACAATTTCATCCTTCCCTGTTCCGACTGGTAAAAAATCGACATCATAGCAATCCGCAGGATCTCCAGCAAGCGGGTTGCATTTATTGATGTTGACTGCCACGCCTCGCTCTTTAGCCAGTGTTTGGATAAATGATAGATGATAAAGATCTGTCCGTTCATCCTGCTCCTGATAATAGAAATTCTTCTTATACCCTGAACTGCCCAGCTGCGTTTGCGGTCTAAGGGAAATGCCCTCATCTCGGATGGTTTCCAGGATGTCATCGATTTTTTCATCTGAAAAGCCCTGTGCATCCAGCCGCTTCATCCACTCTGCATCTGGCTGTCCAAAATGGGCATCCGACGTATATACAATCTCAGTCCCTAAGTTCGACGCAATGAAATGCGGGAATTGATGAAACCCGCCTTTTTCCATTTTGCTCGTGACAGAATCGAGGCTGCTTCCCGTCACCCAGCCCAGCAAGAGCTGTCCCGCTTCACTCTTTTCTGCTACAAAGGCTTCCAGCCGCTTGACATCCTCTCTCTGCTCCTCTGTCATTCCGTGAGAATAATACGTTTCATCAAAATCACAGAAGACGATCCACTGCGGATTCTTCGGCAGATTCAGCAGTTTTTTATTGAATGGAAGACTTGATAACATGATGAACCCCCTCGATGACCTTCTCCTGATCTTGCAGCGGCATTCCTGGATAAAGCGGCAAGTGAAGTAATTGCTGCGCTGCTTTTTCCGTGTGTGGAAGTGTCGTTTGTCTATATTTTTGAGAAACAAGATTTGTTTGATGCTGATGCGATAGAACCGGGTAATAGACATCCGTCTCTATGCCCATTTCCAGCAATTTCGCTGCCAGTTCATCTCGTTCTCCCTTCAGCACTCTAATCGGGAATAGATGCCATACATGATCATCTGTCAGCGTCGGGAGCTTCATATATCCTTCATCCTCAAGCGTTTGCAGCTGTTCAATGTATCGCTTGGCTAAGTAAAAACGTTTGAAATTTTGCAGTCCTAAATACTTCATTCGTTCGAGTCCAATCGCTGCCTGCAAATTATCAATTTTCGAATTAAAGCCATAGTCACTGCGTTTGACATTTTTCTTTCCAGCTTCAAAGCCGTGATAGCTGATCTCCATGCATTTTTCCGCTAAGGCCTCATCATTTGTAGCGATGGCTCCTGCCTTTCCGCAGACCCCAAGGTTTTTGTATGGATTAAAGCTGAGAACAAGTCCATCTCCATAAGCGCCAAGGCCGCTGCTGCCAATCGCCTGACAGCCGTCTTCAATGATTTTCAGCCCATGCTGTTTCGCAATCGCCGAAATCTCCTTCATATCCGCTTGCTTTCCATATAAATGAACCGGTAGAATGCATACCGTTTTATCTGTGATATGTTTCTCTATTTCACTCGGTGAGAGGCAGTAGGTTTCAGGATCAATATCGGCATATACCGGAACAGCCCCAATGGCAAGCACTGCATTTTCTGTTGCAGCAAAGCTATTGGCCGGCAAAATCACCTCGTCTCCTGGATGGACGCCTGCTGATATGAGACTGATCATCAATGCATCTGTTCCACTTGACGTGGCAATGACATATTTTTTCCCTAAGTACTCAGCAATCGCCTTTTCAAATGTCGGAATATATGGCCCTGAAGTAAAACGGCCAGAGCTCAATACTTCCTTCAGCACCTGCATAATATCATCGATTTCATCTTCTGAAATCAGTTTGTCAACTGGCAGAAACGGTATCTTTTTTTCCTTATTTTGTTTATAATGGAAGAGAATTTTTTCCAAACCTGTGCGCTCTATATCTTGCTCAAGGAACGTTACCAGCTTTTCATTTGCTAGATGCTTTTCAACTGAATCGGCCTTAACTTGAACACCTTGATTGATCATATCCAGCAAAGGAAGATAATCCTTGCTTTTACCTGATATCTTCGTCAATATTTGCATTCCATTCCCTCCAATTAATCAATTCCTTTTGTTAATATTTAACTTGTTTCACATTGTAAATGATGTTATCGATTTCAGAACAATAACTTTGTGTAAAGGATTTGTTAATATGTGTACAATTTATGAAATTGCCAAACGCTGCGGGGTTTCAACCACCACCGTTTCCAGAGTGCTAAACCATCACCCATATGTGTCAGAAGAAAAGCGGCAGCTCATTTTACAGGTGATGAAAGAAATGGAATATACACCGAGTTCAGCAGCCCGCACACTAAGGTCACATCAGACAAAAACCATTGCTGTGTCTGTTCCAGCTGTGGACCATCCTTTTTTTGCACAATTGATTAAAGGCATTTCAAAGGAAGCACTGGATCAAGGATATAAAGCCATCGTGCTCCAGACGTTTTATCAAGAAGCATTAGAGCTTGAAGGGCTTCAATTATTAAAAAGAAAAGAAGTCGATGGGGTTATATTGGGTGCGTTAGAAAATACGTGGGAGAAAATTGAGCCATTTTTAACGAACGGCCCCATTGTCATGGCAAATGAATATCACCAAACAGCAAACATCCCGATTATTGGATACGATGAACGGGAAGCCGCCTATAAAGCGGTGGACTATTTGATTCGGTCGGGGCGAAAATCGATTGGGTTTTGCTTTGATACAGAAAGCAGTGAAGCGCAGAAACAAAGGAAACAGGGCTATCTTGATGCACTCTCTGCTCACGGTTTGCCGCTGCAAGATGATTGGCTGTTTGGAGAGGCTTTTACCATTGAAGACGGCTTTCGCTTAATGGAGGTCATCCATCACATGAAGGAAGCGCCTGATGCCATTTTCACCGGCAATGATCAAGTCGCAGCAGGACTCATTAAACAAGCTATTTCATACGGCTATCAAATCCCCGGGGATCTAGCGGTCATCGGCTATGACAACCAAGACATTTGTGAGGTGACAGCTCCAACGATCACCACAATTGACATACCGATCGTAGAGCTTGGCCAGCGGTCTGTACAGCAAATGATCGCGCTCCTGCAAGACCAAAAACCATTACAGCGCGAACATATCCAGCTGCCTACCCGGCTCGTGACAAGAGAATCTACATAAAGAAAAAGACTGAGAGAGTTCTCAGTCCTTCAGATTGTTGACAAAGGGCTAAAATGATCTTTATTTTAGCCCTTTGTCTTCTTTTCAGCGTGATAGAAAACCTTTGCAGTCTAGGAAGGACGAGCACCGGAGCGGAGCGAATTGAAACATTCGTGAGCACTGGAGCGCAGACCTGACAAAGAATGCGAGGGTTTGTCTACACGCTGAGACTGAGAGAGATCTCAGTCTTTTTTATCCCTATCTATTAACCTATACAAATTGAGCGAGAATGAATGTCCATATACATACAATACCGAGCAGGATGAAGCTGTACTTCACGGTCTTTTTGAAGAGCTCAGATTCTTTCCCTGTTTCTCCAACAGCTGCTGTAGCGATAGCGATTGATTGTGGAGAAATTAATTTCGCCATCACACCACCGGTCGTATTCGCTCCAATTAACAAACCTGCCTGTGAACCGATTTGAGAAGCAGTGACTGCTTGAAGGTTACCGAATAAGGCGTTGTTACTCACGACAGACCCCGTAATAAACACGCCGATCCAGCCAAGCACCGGGCTGACAAGCGGGAACAAATCGCCCGTTTTGGCAAGAGCAAGTCCAATCGCTGAACTTAGTCCAGCAAAGTTCGCTAGGTTGGCAAAGCCCATAACAAAACAAATAGTAAGAACAGGAACCCAAAGCTCTTTCACCGCTGCTTTTAAGCAGACAGCGCCTTCTGTTAATGTAATATGTCTGCTAAACAGCCCTGTCAGCATGACCGCAATCAGAATGGCGGTCCCCGTTGCACTGATGACATCAATTTTAAAGATCGCATCAATAGGTGTTTCCGTTTGTGCAATTGGTGGTAATTTCACAATTTGCTGATGTAAAAATGGCATTTTCACTAAAATGGTCGTCCAGTTAAGCGGTCCTCCTACAGCAAACAATGCTTTAAATGCCGGCAGACTCCATACCGTAATAACAGCAGTTAAAATATAGAACGGAGACCATGCTTTCAGTATTTCAACGCCGCGATACGTTTGTTTCTGTTCAATATCTGGCGCTCCTTCTTCACGATAAATGTGTTTTGGCTGCCATTTCCGAAGAAATAAAGCCAAAACTCCCATACTTGCTAAGGCAGAAATAATATTGGCAAGCTCAGGACCCATCGTCACCATTGTGACAGCTTGCAAAATGGCATAGGTACCACTCACAACAAGCAAGGCTGGCAGAGTTTCTTTGATCCCTTTCAATCCATCTACAATCAGAATGAGGAGAAACGGAATACAGAATGAAATAAATGGGATGGTATATACAAGGGTTTGAGATAACGCAAGCGGCGTCATATTGCCCATTTGCGCCCCTGTAATCACCGGGATGCCCACCGCTCCAAATGCACCAGACGCAGCATTGGCAATTAAGCAGAGCATCGCAGCTTTCAGCGGTTTAAACCCAAGCTCTGTTAAGAGAGCGGCACTGATCGCAATCGGTACACCAAATCCAGCAGCGCCCTCTAAAAATGCGTTAAAACTAAAACCGATTAATAAGAGCTGAAGACGTTGATCTTGAGAGATTCCTGCAATACTAGATCGAATGACATCGAACTTACCAGATTTCACGGCAATTTTATAGAGCCATACTGCCATGATGACGATATATCCTATCGGCCACAGCCCATTAGATATACCAAGCAGCACAGCAGATAATGCCTTTTCAACTGGCATATGAAAGAAGAAAACAGCTGTTACAAAACTGACGATTAAGGTAAAACAAGCGGCTAAAACACCTTTTAGCTTAAAAACGGTTAATGCAAGAAGGAAAAACAAGATTGGGAGCATTGCCACCAATGCACTGACGAATTCATTACCAAACGGATCATATATTTGCTGCCACATAGTGATTCATCCTTTTCTGCTCAGATAGGTTGCTTTTATTGATTAAAAATGAGGAGCCAAAATCTCTTTTAACACATTCACACTGTGTGCAAATTTTTCTTTCTCCGTATCGTTCAATGCAAGCTCCATCACTTCTGTTGCGCCATTTCGATTCACAAGGGCAGGTACACCAATGTAGACATCTTCTGCTCCGTACTCTCCATCTAAGTAAGTGCTGACAGTTAAAATGCTGTTTTCATTGTGCAGGATCGCTCTTGTAATGCGGGCTAAACTCATTGCTACGCCGTAATAAGTGGCGCCTTTTTTCTCAATGATTTGGTAAGCCGCATGACGGACATTTTCCATGATTTCATCTAAGTCTTCTTGTTTGTATTGATCATTTCTCTTCATTAATTCTGTAATTGGTACACTTCCGATATTCGCATGACTCCAAACAGCAAGCTCTGTATCTCCATGCTCTCCAATGATGTACGCATGCACGTTGTGTGCCGCTGCTTCAAAGTACTCACTGAGCATGTATCTAAATCTTGCCGTATCAAGCGTCGTACCACTGCCAATTACTCGTTCTTTTGGAAGTCCACTGAATTTCCAAGTCGCATATGTCAAAATATCGACTGGGTTTGTGGCAACTAAGAAAATGCCATCAAATCCACTTTTCATTACGTTTTCTACAATGCCTTTAAATATATTTAAATTTTTCTCAACAAGATCAAGTCTTGTTTCACCTGGCTTTTGGTTTGCACCAGCACAGATACAGACGATATCTGCATCCTTACAATCCTCATAATCTCCATACCATGTATTCACAGGATGCGGGGCAAATGCTTTTCCATGGTTTAAATCCATCACGTCACCCATTGCTTTGTCTTGATTCAAATCGATGACAACCAATTCATCTGTGATTGCTTGATTTATTAACGTAAAGGCATAACTGCTGCCGACGAAACCTGCTCCAATAAGGGCTACTTTGTTTACTTTTTCGTTTGTCATTTATCTCATCCTCCTGAGTAAAACTAGGCTGTTTTTCTTATGTGAAGTATTTCACATTCATATTGTGCAACATTTCACAAACTTTTGCAAGGGGACTGCTCAAAAAAAATATGTAGCGAATTTGTGAACACATTTATTGTGCTTTCAAAGCGCTGGCTCCATACATATTTCCACAAGAAAAAAGCTGCCAAACGCTCACGGCAGCTTCCTACATATTTAATAAGGTCCCCAGTTGATCATGACCCCGATACAAATAAATATAAGACCGATGACAAACCAAATGAGGGCAAGCGGCACCATAAAACGCAGCCACTTTACATAAGGTATACCACTTGCAGCAAGCACAGCCATCAATACACCAGAAGTCGGATTGATACAGTTGACTACCCCTTCGCCAAGCATCACTGCTTCTACAGCTACCTGTCTTGTGATACCCATTAAATCAGCGAGCGGCGCAAGAATCGGGATAAAGACAACAGCTTCTCCTGATCCTGATGAAATCAAAAAGTGAAGAAGCGCACTCGCAATATACATCCCGATCGCACCAGCGATTGGACTAAAGCCTGTCAGCATACTCGCCAAGCCGTTGACCACTGTATCAAGCAGCTTCCCGTTTTCTAAAATGACCGAAATACAGCGTGCCATCCCAACAATAAGTGCGCCGTAAACAAGGCTTTGGCACCCGATAATAAACGTTTTCGCAATATCATTGGCCGCTAAACCGCCGAGCAGTCCAGCAGCGATAGCCATAAAGATGAACACACCCGCCATTTCCTTATCGGTCCAGCCAAGCTGAAGTGCGCCATATAAGAAACCTCCAAGTGACAATCCGCACACTGCTAAAATCAGCTTATGTCTGCCAGTAAATGCAGGCTTGTCCACAGATTCCGCATCGGCTCCGCCAAGCCCCTTAGCAGGAAACCATTGATCGCCAAGAATGCTTCCCTTTTCTTTATTCTTCAGACGTCTTGTATATAAATAGATGTACACAATACTAGAAATAAGAAAACAAAGATAAATAATGACACGCAGGCCAATGCCGGAAAAGATCGGCAGCTCGGCAATCGTTTGTGATAAACCTAATGGAGATGGAGATAAAATCGTTGCGTTAAATCCTGCATAACAGCCGATGTATATGACAGCTGCTCCTGCTACAGCATCCCATTTCAAGGATCGTGCTACAATGATGCCGATTGGAATAAATCCAATGACAGAGTTCACGACAATTCCGGTCGTTCCAAGGACTGAAAATAATCCCCCAACAATACAAATAAACAATAATTGCTTCGTTTGAAACCGGCTGATGACATGGTGAATCATCCCGTTAATAGCACCTGTCTTCTCCAAAATGGCAATGGTTCCGCCCGTAAATAGAATCAGAAAAATAATAGAAGAGGACCCTAGCATTCCTTCTTGTATCGCTGTAAAAAAGCCAACTGGACTCACTGGTGATTGATCAATACGGTGATAGCTGCCAGGAACGGCTGTTGTGATCTCCCCAGATGTCTTTCGGTCAAACTCACCCGCTGGTACAAAATACGTTGCTATTGTACAAATCAGTGCAATCATAAATAAGAGAACATACGCATCTGGCATTTGAAGTTTTCGTTTTTGTTTCTCTGGTGCTGATACTGTCGCTGTTTTCATGTGTCAAAACCCCTTTGTCCCGATCGGAATTTCACTTAATTTTCAGAATAATCAAATGATGTGTTATATTATAAACACTGTTGATATTTAAGAGCAATATTATTTCATTAAAATAATGTTTTGGCAGATTATCTGTCAGCAAGGAGGCTTCTCATGACAACTTTGACAAACGAAATGAAACAAACCGTGACAGACATCTTTGAACACTTGCATGCCCACCCAGAAATCAGCTGGGAAGAAACAGAAACGACCGCTTATATTGAAGATATATTGAAAAAATTGGGCTGCAAAACTCAAACATTTGACGACTGTACAGGGGTGATTGGTGAAATTGGAGAAGGCGCACCAGTGGTCGCTGTGAGAGCTGATATTGATGCACTTTGGCAGGAAGTAGATGGTGAGTTTCAAGCCAATCATTCATGTGGGCACGATGCACACATGACGATGGCTCTTGGCACCTTCATGGCATTAAAGGAAAAAGAACGACCGAACGGCACGATCCGTTTCATCTTTCAGCCTGCTGAGGAAAGAGGCGGCGGTGCGCTGAAAATGATTGAAAAAGGTGTGCTCGCAGATGTCGATTACTTATATGGCGTACATGTGCGCCCAATTCAAGAAACATTAAACGGACGCTGCGCGCCTGCTATTTTGCACGGATCAAGTAATCATTACGTCGGCACCATTATTGGCGAGGAAGCGCACGGTGCACGTCCACACCTTGGCATCAACGTAATAGAAGTGGCTTCTACCCTTGTGCAGAGACTCGCGCATATCCATGTCGATCCAAGAGTTGCACATTCTGTCAAAATGACCAATTTACATGCTGGCGGGGGCAGCTCAAACATCATCCCAGGTAAAGCTTCTTTTACATTAGATGTACGGGCGCAAACAAACGAAGTGATGGATGAACTAGAAAAAGAAATTGAAAGAGCCGTTCATTCTGTAGCGGATGCCTTTGGCGCTTCCATTACACTTTCAACAGACCATCGTCTGCCTGCCGCCACCTTAAATGAGGAAGCTGTCCAGATCATGTCTCATGCAATTGAACAGGTTTTAGGTAAAGAGCAGCTTGATCCCCCGATTGTCACAACAGGTGGAGAGGACTTTCACTTTTATGCAGCAAAGCTTCCGCATATCAAATCCACAATGCTCGGTTTAGGCTGTGATTTAAAGCCTGGTCTTCATCATCCGTATATGACCTTTGACCGCTCGGCAATCTTTACCGGCATTGAGATTTTGACCGAAGCTGTCTATCAAACACTCCAGCAGCATTCATCATAAATGAAAAAGCCACCCGCCTTCTCATTAAGCGGGTGGTCTGCTTTATATTATGCATTCAGATCTGCCATGGCGGGAACGTTGATTTCTTTTACGCAAGATACCCTTGATAAATGAATCACACATCTCGCAAGCTCCACAATATCCTGGACAGGGATTCTCGTTTCATCATATAGAGTGATGGCCTTTTCGGCTCCATCCTCATACGGAACCTCCGCCGCCAGCTCTCCTGGATTGATACAGGTGACGGATATTTTATCTTTCCTCACATGCTCTCTCAGTGCATTTACAATTCCGCGCAGGCCAAATTTAGATGCAACAAACGAGACCTGCGGCAGGTTTGTATGGTCGAGTCCGGCCGTTGAGCCAATCACGATGATTTTCCCATTCTCTGATTTCCTTACGTGCGGAAGCAGTGCCTGGATGTATGTAATGGTTGAGGTAACATTCACATTGATTAAATGTGCAATATCCTCTGGCTGATCGTGATCAAAGGAATAATCGTCTTCAAAACCTCGTTTTTCCCATAAACCGACGTTATAGATGAGTACATCAATCGTCTTGTTCTCCAGTGCTTCAAGCATATAAGAGATATGCGTTTGGCTTGATAAGTCGATTTTCAGCCAAATTCTATGTACACCGTCATCTATGCTCAAACTGCTTGGTTCACTTCGCGATACAATCCAAACTGTATCTCCACTTGAAGGGAGACCCTTTACAAAAGCATCTCCTAATCCTTGACTTGCACCGAATATGATATAGTTTTTACTCATAGCTCCTCCTTCTAGGAAACACAAACTGTAAGCGCTCTACACCTATATCATACAGATTTTAAGAGACTGGCGCCCTTTTTATGCTCGTCTTCACTTATTGATTGGCGCGGCTACTGGATTTCCTTTAATTCAACTGGTAATGCACGTGCCTCTATAAAACATTTGATCATTTCTGTAAAAAGTTCTTTCTTCTCAAAAGTAAATGTATGTCCAATACCGGGAACGATGAAGCCTGTTGCCTTCGGATGTGAATACGTTATTTTTTTTGCTGACCGTTTCATAATGCCTTTTTCTTTTTCTCCCACTGTGACAAGAATGCGTGCCTTCGCTTGTTGAAACGTGTCAGGGAGCTTGTAATGGAGGTTTTCTTGAAACATCGTAAGAAGGGTTTTCTTTTGCAGATGTTTCGATTCCGCCGCATAATGATGCAGTACATGTTGCGAGAGCCCCATCTTTTCGGCTTGGAGCTGGATAAACCAATCTTTCTTTAATAATGGATACGTCAGTGGCAAGAGGGGTCTCACCATGAAATGGAGCCATGGCAAAGGCATCACAAGGGCGCTATTGATGACGGCTATGTCTACGATATCCGGCTCTCTTGATAACACATCAACGGCAATCTGCGCACCTAAAGAAAATCCAATCAGAATCACTTGACGGCCATTCGCATTTTCCTTGATCCATGAGATGACTTCACGGGTGCTTTCATTCATTGAAAATATCTGTTCTTTTGCTCTTGTCCCGTGTCCAATGAGATCAGGAGCAAAGCATTCATACGTGTCCTTCAATATTTCAACCTGCTCCTGCCACATCCAGCTGCTTACTCCTCCACCATGCAGAAAAATCATGATTGATTTATCCATCGTCCGACAACTCCATCCTTCTATATAAGAAAAAAGCAGCCGCTTTTTGAGCAGACTGCTTTTTCAACATGCTCCCTTCTATTATAAGGGAACCACTATATCATTGACTATTTTTTCAAATCCTCAATGGAGTTTACGTTCTTCATATATGTTGGAACAACTAGCCCCATTCGAAGACCTTTCATACTTGTACCAAGGTCATCATATTTTCCTTTAAACTTCGCTGCATACGTTTTATGCGTATTTGGCAGCCAAGCGGATAATGATGCATCCGCACTTCCAGTTGCAATTGCTGTCCACATCGGACCTGCTTCAACCTGAGTCAAAGTTACTTTAAACCCAAGTTCACGCAATACTTCTGCTGCAACATTGGTACTTGCAATCTCACTATCCCATGCAACGTAGGCAAGATTGACTTTTCCACCATTCGACTTTTTCACGCCTTTTGTCCATTTCGCTACTTGGTCTTTATGTTTTTTCACATATTTTAAGGCGGCATCCTTTGGTTTCACACCATCTTGGATATCAATCATGACTTCGCCCATGTCATCTTGAGACCATTTAAACTGACTAAGCATTTTGGCTGCTTCCGGCTGATCCTTCGCAAAGCCTTTACGTGAAATCGTATGAATTTCTTCCGCTTCACCGTAAGATTTTTTTGGATCATCTAAATATTTTAAATCATAGCGGGAAAACATCCAGTGTGGATTCCAGCCAGTGATGATGATTGGCTTTTTACGGTCGTAAGATTTTTTGAGCGTTGCCGTCATGGCTGCACTTGATGCAGACACAACCGTCCAATCCTCTAAGCCGTAATCCTTTTTCGCTTGATCTGTCAGTGCCATAATCCCTGAACCAGGATCGATTCCGATAATGGTTTTATTCACCTGCTGAGCAGCACTCGCATTTGAATCTGTCTGCGTACCGCAAGCGGCTAGTAAAAAGACAAGCAGGGCGGTCATCCCAATGTAGAGAGACTTTTTCCACATTAAGCATTCCCCCTGGATTTTTTCGTTTTAATGTTTTGGGTAATACGGTCAAGTGTAATCGCCACAATCACAATGGCAATACCTGCTTCAAAACCAATACCTGTTTTCAGCTGCGTTACCGCACTATATACTTCTGAACCAAGTCCTGGTGCACCTACCATTGCCGCAATGACGACCATTGATAGAGCCAGCATGATACTTTGGTTAATACCAGCTAAGATGGTTTTTGTTGCAAGTGGAAGCTGAACTTTGAATAAACGCTGGAATGTCGTTGAACCAAATGCTTCAGTTGCTTCAATTAAATCAGCTGGTACTTGTTTAATACCGAGAATGGTCATACGAATCGTTGGCGGCATGGAGAAAATAACCGATGCCACAACCCCAGGAACAACCCCAATATTAAAGAAGAAGATCGCTGGTAATAGATAAACGAATGCAGGCATTGTCTGCATTAAATCTAAAATAGGTGTCACAATTTTACGCACAGTTTCCTTCTGTGATGCCCAAATACCGATCGGAACCCCGATCACAATGGAAATGACCACAGCGGTCAAAACGAGTGCAAGTGTTTGAAGCATTGGATGCCAGTAGCCTAAATAGTCGATCAGTAAAAATCCAATAAGTGTGAAAAGAGCAACTCCTCTTGTACTGATCCACCAAGCAATGCCGGCAAAGATAAGGGTTAAAATAATGGATGGAATGACGCCAAGTGCTGCCACAATCCCATTTACTGTTCCTGCTAATCCATTTGTGATGCCATCAAAGAAACCACCAAACGTTAATGTTAACCAGTCAACAAATTGATCGATATATTCCGCAAACGGAATTCTAGGTAAATCACTCATACTAAACATCTTATTCTACCTCCTGTGCAGAAGGCTCTTGTGCTTTAATTTCCTCTAGCTTGTTAGAAGACATGTTGATATACTCATCATTTCCTGATAATGCACCAATCAATGCACCTCTGACCACAATGCCCTTCATTCTGTTTTTCTCATCAACAACGGCAATCGGAATGTTCGCATCAGACACCGCATCAAAGATCTCTGTCAAATACGTAGATTCCAACACTGTCGTAAATTCTTTATCGAGAACCGTTTCAAGTGACGCTCCCGTTTCTGCTGCCTTTTTCGCTGCTTGGGCAGAAATGACACCTAATAAATGCTTTTTCTTATCTACTGCATAGATAGACGAAATCCCAAGGTTTTTCATGAGCGTAAGCGCAACACGTGCCCCTTTATCGATCTGAACTGTTTCTGCACGTTTCATAATATGACCAGCGGTTAATACTTTAGAAAGGTCAACATCTTCAACGAAGCGTTCAACATATTCATTCGATGGGTTCATCAGAATTTCTTCTGGTGTTCCGATTTGAACGATATTTCCGTCCTTCATGAGTACAATGCGGTCACCAATACGAAGCGCCTCATCTAAATCATGGGTAATGAAAATGATCGTTTTTCCTACAGATGTATGAAGCTCAAGCAATTCATCCTGCATATCTTTACGAATTAATGGATCTAGTGCGCTGAATGCTTCATCCATTAATAAAATGTCAGGGTCATTTGCTAACGCACGTGCCAATCCAACACGCTGCTGCATACCACCACTTAATTGATTTGGATATTGCTCTTCAAAGCCTTCAAGTCCAACAAGCTTTAAAGATTCAAGCGCTTTTGGTCTGCGCTCTTCTTTATCGACACCTTGCAATTCAAGACCATACTCAGTGTTCTCAAGAATTGTACGGTGCGGGAACAATGCGAAGTTTTGGAAAACCATGCTGATCTTTTTCCGTCTGACTTCACGCAATTGATCCTTTGACATATTTGTTATCATATCCCCATCAATATATATTTCACCGGAGGTTGGTTCGATTAACCTGTTTAGCATCCGCACAAGTGTGGACTTTCCGCTCCCTGATAGCCCCATGATGACAAATATCTCGCCGTCATAAACATCAAAATTTGCTCGATTGACACCAACTGTTGCGCCGGTCTCTTTTAGGATCTCTCTTTTTGTTTTCCCTTTTTCAAGCATTTGAGATGCTTTTTTAGCATTTTTACCGAAAATTTTAGATACATTATTTATCTTGATTTTGATATTTCTCTCTTCAGAATTCATATTTTCCCTCCAAATTAGCATCTTTATAACCGTAACATAAGCGTTATGATGCGAACAATCTTTAGAATTCGCTTATTTCCCCACAATATGTATGAATTCCATATAGAGGTCTGGTCATTAGAGTTTATACGCCGTATTACTCGTAAATCCTATAGAATGCTTCATAAACTACATATTTTACGGGGTATTTCCTCTCATCAGACAATATTTTACTGGAAATTCCTAATTGTGCTAAAAAATAAGTCGAATCCTCGTCATAGCGGTTTTTTGAATCATGGGCGAACCATTCCCCTTAACAGGATTTACCCGAAAATGGTCACATAAAAACCTTTTTCCTCAAATTTTATTTAAATTCATAAAAAAACTGCCTGCAACTTTAGTTACAGACAGCTTGTTTTTTAGGACTCTAGGGCAGCCCGCTTAATATTATCTTGAAGCTCAAGCATACGTTTTGTTCCATCTTCGCGTAATCGCTTGTTCTCTTCTTCGATCTGTTTCGTCTCTTTCATCCCTTGTACAATTGTATTAAAGGAAGATTCGATCGTTTCAATGTCGATGCTTGGACGGCCAGATAATTTGGCAATCTCCACACTTTGACTTGAAATGTTTTCCGCATTTCGTTTCAGCATTTCATTTGTTCTTCTATCCAGCTCACTCATAGAATCAGCCACAAGCTTTTGTCTCTTCGCTGTAACAGCTTGAATGATCCCATTTTTGAAAATTGGGATCGTGATGATGAAGGCAGAGTTGATTTTACCGATTAATTTCGTATTCCCACGCTGAAGCAAACGGATTTGCGGTGCCGTTTGAAGCGCCACCATTCGTGCCATATCAAGGTCATACACACGCTCTTCAAGCGCTTGAATGCCATTACGAAGCGTATCAAGCTCCATTTGTGCCAGCTGGTTTCCACTAGCTGCTTTTTCTTCATATGAAGGAACCAATTGCTTTAATTCTTCGATTTTCATTTGACCGGCTACGACATACTTTTCCAGCTCCAAATAGTATTGAATGTTATGCTCATACATTTCTTCAAGCGTCACAGTCGATTTGGTCATTTCATCTTTATATTTACTAATTTCCACATTAATTTTTTCAATTTCTGCACCGAGCGTTTGATATTTACTAAAAATCTTTTCGATCATGCTGCCGCCGCGCTTAAAGATTTTTGACAACAAACCACCCTTCGGTTCGTCAAAATCATTTTTATCAAAGCGATCCATAATCTTACCAAGCTGCGTCAGCATTGTTCCTGAGTCAGTGACGCTTGTTGAACGCATCATTGAAAGGATACGATCAGAGAACTTAGAAATTTCAACGGCCGGCTGTTTTCCGTATTCAAGCAGTTCCAGCTGATTTTTCGCATCGATCTGTCTCGCAATATTTTGCACTTCTGGTTCATTTCGAAGCTGAACGCGAATATCGTCTGCCTTCTCAATCGTGATTTCCTCTTTATCAATTGAAATGATGTCATTTCCGTTTGTATTTGTCATAAGTTTTGATCTCCTTATCGGTTTTTAATGGATTGAAATAACTTTCTAACGATGGACGGCTCTTTAAACTCCTGGTTCATGACCATCTCATCAAGCCAATGGGTATCAAATAGTTGGTCATCGATATACCGTTCGATACACTGATATCCCGCCGGATGATATACGAAGAGATCCACACCCATTTCATTTAGGAAAATCAGGGCGGCCGCATCAGAACGAGTCAGCTCTCCATTATATTCCGTATGGTATAAAATCACTTTCGGTACGGTTTGTGCGTAATCAAAGGTTTGAATCAGTTCAATGAGATCCTGGCTTAAATGCAGAACCTGCTTGAATAAATAAATACGGACATCTAATTCGGTTTCATTGCCTTCTTTTAATAGCTTCGGATGCTGACAGATTCGAGATATCGCCTCTGCAATCGCACGCTGCGTGCCCTCATATAGATGAGAAAACTGCCACACATTGCTTTTCATTAATAAGTCAGGATCAATCTCTCCAGCAGAAGAAAGTGCATGCTGATAATGAAATTGATAATTCGAAGTCACTTCTTTCGTAAAAGGAAAATGGCGAATGGTCTTCGTCTCTTTCCCTTCCATTAACGTGTGAATGCGATCCCAGTATTCACGTTTGTCTCGTGTGACACCCATCATTTTCGCAAAGAGATTTGGAATCTGTATCGTGTCCCGGTCTGCTTTAAAATTCGGGCGGATAAAGGATCGTTCCTTTGCAATTAAAAACAGCTCATCATACGTGGTCTTCAGTGTAATAGAATGAGGAGTATGATCTCTGAATTGCCACGGCTTATACAGCATTGAATCTTCCGTGTGAAGCACCTCTTCAAGCTCTCTTGTCGAGCGGTACGCCACCGTTGATTTCCTCTCAGGCTTTTCAGTAGGGAACGGCTCAAGCTTTGAAGTCCCCGGGTACTGATCAATAAAAGTCAGCTTTTCTTCTGGATCTAATTCGCGGAACGAATCCTCGCCTTCTGGATGAAATAGCACAACATCACAGCCAATCAGCATGACATAGTAAAGAAAATAAAGCTGACTTTTATTCGCCTCTCCATACCAAATGACAGCCGGCATTTTTTCTTCGATATTGACTTCCTTCAGCCATGGACCTAGATGGTTATTTGAAAACTTCACGACATCCAGCAGGACCCGGCGGAAATCAGGATGCTGAAATCCACCCTCGTGCAGCTGCTTGAAATGCTCAAATACCTTGATCAATGAAAGACGGATATGCCGGTTCATCACAGGGTTTGGATGGCGTACAATCAGCTGTTCACCATCTAAAAAAGCAACAAAGCGATTCACGGACAATCCCTTTTCTTCTTGGTTAATCAAATGAATGCGCTGCAGCGCTTGAAAATGCTCCGGCTCAATATGACGATTGAGTGTTTCACTTAAAATATGCATGCCGTCTGTTTCGTATAATTCATGTAAATAAATAAAATAATCGGTTGCATCATGCGGAGTTCCAAGGACTCGGGCGGCGAGACGCGGCAAAGACAACGTATGCTCGTCCTTTACATAACCGTCTCTTTCAGGGAGCGGCTTTTTCAGCACGTTTTTCCAGGCTTCCTGCTCCGCCCGTGTATGGGTGACATTGATTTCTTTATAACTCACGCCGCTCCTTCCTTTCTCCTATATTTTCTCGAAAGCTACTACTATCATATCATTCAGCCTTCTACTTCTGCTATCGAATCGAAGGCTTTTTTGCGTTCATCATCTGATCGATGACAGAAGCGGTGATTTCATCCGCTGCGGCCATGCCAGATGCTGCTGTCGGCTCAAGTGATGGGTCAAAGTCCAGAACTTCTCCATGCCTTGGGGCAAAGCCCATATCTGATTGACGAATGAGCCCTGCATCTAACAGAGAATCACCCGCACCATAGACGTATTCAAGCTGCAGCCTGTCCTTTAGAAAAGAAACAGCATCCCACTTATTAAGCGGCTGTGGAATAAAATAAAGCTTCCGTCCCTGAAGAGAAACCTGCCAGCCTCTCTCTTCGCCCCACAGCTTCAATTCAGCAAGCGGAATGTGAGATAGATACTCATCTTTCATAATCAAATAAAGAAATCTTCCCTCTGCTGTACGGGTACGCTTCACCCATGCCGCAACTGGAAGCTCGGAGATCGCCCTCAGCATCTCTCTGACTGGCATACACTCCCTAAGTCTCTCATCAACAATGGCCTGCCAATCCTCAAGCGGCTTGCCATGATGAAGAATACAGCCCCCATTTGTTGTGACAGCATACTCGGGTTTAAGCTCTTGCTCAAAGAAGGTGATTCGTTCATACTGTGCGGTTGTTCTTGTCGTCACTGGAATGAACCAGCCTGCTTGATGAATCGTCTGCAAAGATTTTTTCGTTTTAACAGACATATAGGAAAGCGGCCGTTCGTCCAGCACCTCAACTAAATCATACTCTCCTTCATACGCATACTGGTCAAGCACTCGATGTGAGTAAATCAGCGTCCGGTCTAAATCACTGGCAAATGCAAATGTCTTCATGACGTTTGCTCCAGCGGACGAATTAATCCACAGCACGTGTAGGACATATTGGCATATTCAATGACAGGAACACCTCTGTCCTCTGCCAAAAGCAAAATATGCTTCAGCTTCTCCTGAGATCCAGGCTGAATCAAGATTTTCCAAGGGATTCTTCTAAGCAGCACGCGGGTCGTTTCACCAACACCCGGCTTAATCAAGTGGGTATTTTCAATTTGAAACTCCTGACCGATTGCTTCAATGGATGCCATTCCCCGCCAATCTGCCGGTGCTCCTTGCGTAAGTATGTTTTCTGCTTTCTCTTGTACATTTGGTCCGAGGCTGGAAAATGCTTCTTCAATTGTATCCACATATAGATTGGACACATCCTCATCAAGCAGCTCTTTATAATACTTTGCCCCATGGAAATCATCGGCATTGATCCAGCGGTTGTTTAATACCGTACGACTGACAAGCCCTGATACTGTCGAATTCAGGCAGGCACTTGGAATGAGAAAGTCCTCCCTCGTTCCGTATACATGTGTACAATAGCCGGGGTCTGCCAGCACAGCCAGCTCACTCGAGAGACGTACACCATACTTTTTTTCAAAATCAAGAACAGCTTTTTGGAGCTCTTTCGAAATCGCCCCTTTTCCAGTCCATCCATCGATAAAAGCAATTTCAAAACCTGGATGTTCTTTCAGCATGTAATGCAGTGCATTCTCGTCTATTCCACGGTCGCGAATAATAGAGATGCTGTAATGAGGCAGATCGACACGATACGTCTTTCGAATATATCGTTTGATCAGCACCCCGATCGGTGTCCCCGCACGCGCCAAACTGCAAAGCACGGTTTGGAAGCCTCGTTTCTTCACAATCTGTTCTGCTACAACAGCTACTGCTTCTGCTACCTTTTCCTTACTTTCTTCAAGAGATTGATAGAATAAAGTCATATAAGATGCCGTTGGTTTGTACTCAATTGGCAGCATTTCTGAATAATGCGCACCGCTCTGAATCGAACGCTCCCGCTCTTCTGTACTTTTCTCCATCTCAATAGAGGATAAATCTTTGAGTAAGAAGGTTACATCCTGCTCTGGATAGCTCCCCATCTTTGTATACACATTAGCCATTCACCTTCACCTCGTCTGATAAAGTCACAATATGCACATGCTTCACATGCCGCTCAGCAAATAAGTGAACAAGCGGAAGCAATGCCTCCTGAGAGACCTTTTTCTCAAAAAAGAGAAATACATCATCATATTCACCTTTTGGAATGTTGTACACGTAGTGCTGAATTCGGGCATCCTCTGGATTCATAAAGGTAAACCCATTTTGGACAGCGTATCCATCCTTTTCGACTGGGTGAATAGGGCTTCTCGTTGTTGAATGAAAGAGAACGCCTTCCCCCATGTGTGCAGACAGTCTCATCGGCACATACATCAGCTCACCTGTCCCTAAGCAGAGTGTTTGTTTTCCTTTGCGTTCCTGCCGCAGCCTCAATCCCGCTTCAGCAGCTGCTTGGTCGAGCGCTTCCGTATCTGCTGCATTTAAACCAAAACGACCCGTTTCATGTATATATGGCGAATGACCAGCCGAATTTGCTGCATAAGAAAGTGAATAGGGCACCTGCTTAAAGAAAGATTGAAGAGAGTGAAAAGAGAGACTTGGCTGCTTCTCTTGCTCCGCAATCTCATACGAATAAGCTGGCTCATCGAGCGTTTTGCCTCGAAAAATCATCTGCCCTTTTAATAAAGACAATGATGTGATGTGAATTCCAAGCTCCTCTTCAAGCTGGCACATGGCTTTCTCATGCTCCTCCGTCCGCCAGTCCAAAATGGAAAGAATGGTATAAGAATGCCTTGGGTACTTTGCATGAAGGTCACGAATGATGTTGATATTGGTACGGCCTGTCGTGACTTCATCATCTACTAACACGATGGGGCGGTCTGTGCGAAGGAATGCTTCGTCTGCATAACAAAGCTGATCTGTTGCATGCGAATGTTCTTCTTCAAATACCAATGACGGGTCAAGATCCAGCAGCTGTTCACGTGTCGTATGAATGTATGATGCGCCTTCTATCACATCATACACACCATGTCCAAGGGCTGTTGCCGTTTCCGCAAAGCCGATGACGACAGGCTCATTGCCTGCTGAAAGCTTTTCTTCTTTGAGTGTTTCATAGGCTGCCGTTAACACCGTGTGATCATCCGTCTTGAGTGCCTCTACAAGAAGATCTTGGTGCGGGGGCGTCTTTCCCGTTTGCTCTTTGGCATATGCCATCGCTAAAAGACCCGAGACAAGGAGCGGTTTTACTGGATGAACAGGAATATGCTTTCCAAGCACCTTACTCACGAATAAAAAGGCTCTTTTTTTGTTCACCCTTGCCGCCATCTCAAAAAGATGCTCTTTTTCAAGCTGGAGCGCACCTTCTTTAAGGTCAAGCTCAACCTCCATATGTTCCAAGATGTTCAGCGTATGCCGCTTCTGATTCTGTGAGTATGTCGATATAGCTTCTATTTTCATGAAACACCCCGTAAATGTCTGACTTAATTAAAATGTGCTCTGCCCACCTGTAATGCGGCTTTGTTTCATTCATCTTATTAGAGAAAGCACTCTTCATCACGCCAACTGTGCCGTCGGCATGTTCCAGAATGCTTAATGCATCCAAGTACTCTTCCTTTGTCACAACGTACATGCTTTGCACTGGCTTGAGATGTGTTGGATGGATCACTGTCTTTCCATGTATGCCGTTGGCTACATCGAGTCTTGTCTCTTTGAGTAAACCTTGTACGTCATCGAATTCAGATAAGGACAGCTCACCGCCCTTAGAAAGCGCACGGATGAATGGTTTTTGTTCCTTTCGTGCAGGGCCAAAATGCTCCCATACAGCACCTGATACAACAAAGGAACGGCCAAAATAATTGATAATATCTGTGATCAAATCAGCAATCAATCTGATTTCATAGATGGTGGTGTCGCGATCACGGCGAATGCCATATAAGCCGCAAAGATCCGTTGCCCCAATACGAATATTCAAAATATATTCTTCATCATTCAGCATGATCTGCTTTAACTTAGACAGCACCGTATATCTTGTTTCTTTTTCTAATAAATCGGGTGTTTCCAAAATGGGCATACCGTACAGCGTGGTCTTCGTTTGTGCGGACGCCTGTTTCAAGCTGTCCAAATAATCCTTCGCATTATGAATAGAACACTTTGGAAATACAAAACCCGTCAATAAACGAAGAGATGGACCAAGCAAATCTGCCATTTCCAGCAGCTGCTTCGGCGAACGAACCCGAATAAATAAAAGCGGCATTTGTTCAGCCATTTCAGGTGTATGCGTTAATTTGTCCGACAGTTTGGCTAGTTGTACCACTAGATTCTGTTCAGCCATTTCCACTTCTTGATCACCGATGGCATCCTCTAAACAAAATACAACAGAGCAAAGCGCTTCATATTTCTGCGACAGCAGCATGTCTGCTATATCCTGTCTTGTCGCAGGCATATACAAAGTAGCACCTAATGCATGCGCAAGTACGTGCCTTGGCGTCATCAAATGCATCGACCCCGGCCGTTTGAAAAAAATATCGTGCTGCCTCGCCTCTGATAAAAACTGAAAATACCGCATGCTGTGCCACCTCCTGTTGTTGAGAGAAAATCGAACAAATGACTTGATGATTCAAAAAAGGATGGAGCCGCTAATCAACTCCATTCCTTTTTGATCGTCCTATTCTTCTTTTGAAGCCGCAGCTTCGTTTGTCACTTCTTGATGTTTCTTTTTATTGATTTTATGAACGATAAACGTTCCGATAAATGCTAGGATAATAATCGCAAAGAATACAAGATGCGGGATTTCAATGTGAGCAGCACTCAAGCCCATTTTGATCGCAATGATCCCGATGAGAATAAACGCTGTATTCTCAAGCTCTGGGATACGGTCAATGAGAACAAGGAATAACTGTGCGACTGTACGCATCATGAGAATTCCAAGCATTCCGCCTAATAGTAGAATCCATACTTCCTCAGATACAGCGAATGCTGCAAGAATACTATCAACCGAGAAGGCAAGGTCCATAATTTCAACAGAAATAACAGTTGCCCAGAACACACCAAAGACTCGAATCAACCAGCCTTCTTTTTTCAGTTCCTTCGCTTCATCATCGCCGTCACCTAACCAGAAGTGCTTAATAACAAGCCATGCTAAGTAAGCAGCTCCGAGGACCTTAATCCACCAGAACTTAATAAGCAGCATCCCTACGCCAATGAATAGAAAACGGAAGAAATAAGCGCCAATTAATCCGTAGGTTAATGCTTTTTTACGCTGCTTTTCTGGTAGATGTTTCACCATCACAGCTAATACAAGTGCGTTATCTGCTGATAACAATCCTTCAAGCACGACAAGAGTCCCAATAAGCCCCCAAGAGACAGGGTCTGTTAATACCTCTGCCCACATATGCCAATCAAAAAACGAGGCATATGTATCCAACATATGTTTCAAAATGTCCAACTGGTTTTCCTCCTATAAGTGTAGAAGCATCAGCAGGCTTTCGCCTGCTGCTATTCTTGATCGCTGTTTCTTTCTCACTTAGGAAAAGGCCCTCATATGAGCTTTTGACAGCATCTCTTGAACTGATTTGTTTCTCTTATTTACACTTCTAACCCATAATTTTGACAAAGAGCTGCAAGTCCGCCAGAGAATCCGCTTCCGATCGCGTTAAACTTCCAATCACTTCCGTGTCGGTACAATTCACATACCACAACAGCTGTTTCAATTGAGAAGTCTTCGCCTAAATCGAAGCGAATCAATTCTTCCCCGCCCTCTTCATTTACAACACGAACAAATGCATTAGAGACTTGTCCAAAATTTTGGCTGCGCGCCTCTGCATCATGGATCGTAACTGTAATTCCGATACGATCAATGTTAGCAGGAATTTTCGAGAAATCAACGAGAATTTGCTCGTCATCTCCATCTCCTTCACCCGTACGGTTATCACCTGTATGAGTGACACTGCCGCTCGGATGCTGAAGGTTATTATAGAACACAAAATCTGTATCTTGCTGACAACGATTGTTTGCATCCACCAAGAAAGCCGAAGCGTCCAAATCAAATTCGGCTCCGCCAGAATATTTATTCGTATCCCAGCCAAGACCGATCATCACTTTCGTCAGCCCTGGGTTGGTTTTGGTTAAATCGACACGTTGTCCTTTTGAAAGCTGAATCGCCATATTCGTATCTCTCCTGTCTTTGAAAATAGGAAACTATTGCGTTATCCGATATCTAAGCCAAAGTCCGTTGCAATGCGGGCGAGACCGCCTTGATAGCCTGATCCGACAGCTGAGAATTTCCATTCCCCGCCATGACGGTATAATTCACCTACAATAATGGCTGTCTCAATTGAGAAATCCTCTGCCAAATCGTAGCGAATGAGTTCTTCATTCGATGCTGCATTTAAAATACGTACATATGCGTTAGACACTTGTCCGAAATTTTGACTGCGCGCTTCTGCATCATGAATTGTAATGACAAATGAAATCTTTTCAACACTTGCTGGTACAGCTGCAAGGTCAACATTGACCTGCTCGTCATCCCCGTCCCCTTCACCAGTGCGGTTATCGCCTGTATGTACGACACTGCCGCCTCCGCCAGTTGTTTGGTTGTAAAAGACAAAGTCAGATGGAGAGCTTGCTTTACCTGCCGCATCTAAAAGAAATACACTTGCGTCCAGATCAAAGTCATGTCCGCCGTCATACTTATTGACGTCCCAGCCAAGACCGACGACTACTTTTGTTAAACCCGGATTCGTTTTTGTTAAATCAATTTTTTGACCTTTCGCTAAAGAAATTCCCACTAGGAACCTCTCCCTTCTGTTTAAATATAGTTTCTCGTAATATCTGCAAGCTTCGCATCATTTGTACCATTTCCAAGCGCCGCAAACTTCCACTCATTCTCATGGCGATAAAGTTCCCCGACGATTAACGAAGTTTTTCCTGCATAATCATCTTTTAAATTATATTTCACTAATTCTTGATTGTTTGAACGATCAACGATGCGAATGTAAGCATTTTGAATCATACCAAAGTGTTGGTTTCTTCTAAGGGCATCATAAATGTTCACGACAAACACCAATTTATTCACGTTACCCGGCACCTTGCTCAAGTTGACGAGGACTTGTTCATCATCTCCGTCTCCTTCACCAGTCAGGTTGTCACCTGTATGCTCAACACTGCCGCATTTGCTCTTTAGGTTGCCAAAATAAATCAAATCTTTATTTTCCGTAAACTTATCATTTTTCAGCATGAGCACTGAAGCATCACAATCAACATCAGCGCCGCCTCCGCCGCCAAACAGCTTTCCTAAAAATCCGCCGCCTTGTGATACAGGGTCCCAGCCAAGTCCAACAAGAATATTCGTCAGCCCTGTTTTCCCTTTTGTTAAATCAATACGTTGACCTTTTTCTAATGTAATCGCCAAATCAATCACTCCTCCAGCATAATAAAAATCTATTTATTAAGCGATGGACCCTATTAAAATCATCATACATGAAAATTCGACAAAATTCATGAAATGACATTGGAGCCTCTTACTCTTTTTTCTATTTACTAGTATATACGATCTATGTTCAAGATAGGTTTCAAACACTTTATATTTTTTTAACGAAAGATGCACATTGGAAATGGTTCATGTCGTTAATGAAGTGTTTCATGTGAAACATTGTCGAAAATTCCCGATGAACAGCTCTTGCTGATAAGGAGTGTATTGATGTGGTTTCATATGTTGATATAGAAAAGATAAAAGCAAAGGATCAAAGGATAAACCCTTTCGTTTCCTTCCACCTATGGATTTCTTTATACTTATATTCAGCATGTTGATGAAAGGATGTTGATGATGCCATCACTTCATATATTAGATCAAGTCGCCATTCCTAAAGGTCAGTCTGCTCAGGAGACATTGATTCATACAACGCAGCTGGCTCAGCTGGCTGAAACGCTTGGGTATGAGCGCTATTGGTTCGCTGAACACCACAGCACAAGAGGGCTCGCTAGTACAGCGCCTGAAATATTAATGGCTCATATTGCGGCTCATACAACGACCTTGCGTACCGGATCTGGCGGTATTTTACTTCCTCAGTACAGTCCTTTTAAAGTAGCAGAGGTCACGCGGCAGCTTGAAGCCCTTTATCCTGGACGGATTGAGATTGGTGTCGGCAAATCTCCAGGCGGGATCGAAAGGACGAGGCTCGCTTTGACGGACGGCGTGCCTAAAGATCTGTCTCAGTTTGACCGCCAGCTGAAGGACCTTCTTTTTTACTTATCAGACAGCCTGCCTTCTGGTCATCCGCATGCAGGCGTGAAAGCTGCTCCGCTTGTTGATGCTCATCCGCCGGTTTGGCTGCTTGGGCTGGGGGAAAATAGTGCCATGCAGGCGGCGGAGCTTGGAATCAACTATATTTTTGGCCACTTTATCCATCCTGCACGCGGCACACAAGCATTTGAGACGTATCGATCACACTTTTCTCCATCTGTCTTTTCTAGGCAGCCACAATCTATGTTTGCCGTCTTTGTCATCTGCGGTGAAACAGATGAAGAAGCAGACAGGATCGCCAGCAGTACAGATTTATGGCTGCTTCGTGTTGAAAAGGGACTGGACAGCCGCGTTCCTTCTATAGAAGAAGCAAGCGCCTATCACTACACCACTCAGGAAAAGAAAAAAGTGCTGCAAAACCGCCAGCGGATGATTGTAGGCTCGAAGAAAACGGTGAAAGAGCAATTACAGACCTTGATGGACCGCTATCAAACGGATGACATCATGATTCTGAACAATTCCTTTGATCCGATCGAAAAACAACGTTCCTTCATGAGAATAGCAGAATTATTTTGAAGCCAGCTTTCCAGGCTTCTTTTTTACATTGTCATAAAAAATGGGAAATGTAACATCAAGATGTCAAAATCCTTCCGTCTGTCATCTGATCGCAAATGTGTCTTCTAATCGTTAGCGAACTGTAAACGCATAAGAGGTGTACCTTTTATATAGTAGAGGTACATATTCAATGAACGGTTTACAACGCTGAGAAAGAAGGAGATGACAGACATGAAAAAGAGACTCGATTGGGTTGATGCAGCTAAAGGAATTGGCATTCTGCTCGTGGTCATGGCGCATGTGCCCATTCCAGATTCGCTCAAGCAATTCATTTACTCTTTTCATATGCCGCTTTTCTTTTTACTATCAGGCATGATGTTTCGATCATCATCATCCCCTGCTCTGTCATTTATTCAGAAAAAAGCCAAAAGTTTACTCTTGCCCTATCTCTATTTCTCCATCATTACGTATGTATTTTGGTTCTCCGTTACCCGTTTTTTCGCATTCAAGGGACAAACGGATATTGATCCTTTCGTTCCGTTTACAGGTATTTTCATATCCAATGCAGATGAAGCAAGACTCACACATAACCCAGCGATTTGGTTTTTAACGACGCTCTTTTTAGTGGAAATTTTATTTTTCTTTATGCATCGTCTTTCTAAAGGAAAACCCGCTGCCGTGATCTTGCTGACTGTTCTTTGCGGAGGTGCTGGATATGCCTCTACCTTGCTTTTAGATCAAAGTCTTCCTTGGAACGCTAATGTCGCCTTGACAGCTGTTGTGTTTTATTCGATTGGATTTTTAGCAAAGCAATGGTTTGTGGAATTAAAAACAGATCCAACCCTTCTTTTATGTGCAGGTCTGCTTGTGCTAACGGCTTACATGCAAAGCTTTAATTCACGGATCGATATGCGCGTCAACGACTACGGTGATCTCTTTATTTTCTACGCATGTGCTCTGCTCGGTTCAGCTGCCGTGATTTATTTAAGCTTTAAATTGAAAACATCCCCTATTTTGACGTATCTAGGACGTAATTCTATTGTCATTCTTGTCTTGCAGTTTGCCGGTATCGATATCATGAAAGCATTTGTTTTTTATGGACTCGGTATCAATATTGCTGATACAGCACAGCTCTCTTGGACACTTTTTTATACGATTGGCACATTGCTGCTCATGGTGCCATGTATCTCCTTCCTGAGCAAATACCCGATGCTGCTCGGCAAACCAGCCAAAGCCGCTCAACGCTACGAACAAAAAACATCCGCCGGATGAACAGGCGGATGTTTTTTGGATTAATCATTGATTTGAGAAGGATAAAGTGTCATTCCACCATCTACAAATAAGGTGGTGCCTGTGATATACGCCGCTTCCTTAGAAACGAGGAATGCAGCAGCGGCCCCAATCTCCTTCGGTTCACCAAAGGTTCTCATCGGAATTTTCTCAAGCTGCTTTTGTTTTTTCAATTCATCCTGTAAATCATCATTCGATTCGGTTGCCATGGTACCCGGCGCAATCGCGTTGATTCGAATACCTGCTTCGGCATAATCAAGAGCCAGCGTCTTCGTCATCATATTCATTCCGCCCTTTGAAGTGGAATAATGAACATTGAACGGGCGTGGAATTTCCTGATGGACACTGGAAATATTTAAAATAGATCCTTTGATGTCATGCTCCATCATATAGGCGAGCGCAGCCTTTGCGCCTAGAAATGCACCTGTTATGTTCACATCGATGACGTTTTGCCATTGCTCCAGCGTCATCTCATGCGGCATCGCTTCTTCGCCGTTGAAGCCTGAATTATTGACGAATACATCTACTGTACCGAAATGCTCCAGTGCTGTATCCATGATGGCTTGGATGCCTTCCTCTTGGAGACATCTGCGTGTACTTTCACCGCCCCACCTCCGTGCTTCTGAATGGCTTGTACGGTCTCTTCAGCTCCATCTTCATCGCCTTTATAGTTTACAACCACATTCATTTCCTCTTGTCCAAACCGCAATGCGATCGCTTGTCCAATTCCTTTTGAAGAACCTGTGACAATGGCTGTTTTCCCTTTTAAATCTTGATACATCTTCATTTCCTCCATTCACGTGCTTCATCTTGCTGATACACAATGGTTACCCATTTTGGAAAAAACAAAAACACAACCCTCTGCATTTGTACTCTAAGAGGGTTGTGCGTTTCATCAAGCTAAAAGGTGTTATAAACATTTTCACACGTTTCGGCGGTTGGCTGATAAAAGCAATGCGACTTATACCTTGCCACAAACGGCTGATTGTACCAAGTCGCCGGACAATCGCCAGGCGGTTTAAAATACCAAAGGCTGAATTTTGCCGGCCAAAAACGTTCTCCGTTAATATTTCTCCGCGCAAGTGTTTTTTCCGTTTCTCGTGCTCGCTGATAGAAGTAACCATGCGTGACCGCTTCAAATGCATGCTCCTGATAAATCATTTGTGGAATCGTACGCAGCCCTTTAAAGTCAGAGCAGTTGGCACGCAAACGATTGATGCCCACGTTTCCTACGAGCAGCATCCCTCGCCTCCCTTCACCTTCTGCCTCCGCTCTCAGCAGTCTGGCCATTAAATCAATATCAGAGCTTGTCGCTCTTACCACTGCCATACATCCACCTCCAGTTCGTTTCTCTTTTATTTTATGTAGCGTTTCTGTGTAGATGACTGCCATTTTGACATGAAAAAGCACGTTCAGTGTCGGCAGCCTGTCTAAATTTGCTGGACATGTGTCTCGCTGCCAACAACACTCAAACCAAGTGACCATATACATAACAGGAAGAAATATTCATTACTATATACTCATTTACAAGTCATAAAAATCCTTCTAATTGCGACATCATCTTCAAAAACAGTCATTTGAACCTATTCAATAATCCGACTCAAAACCTTAAAATATAAAATGTTGAGTTTCTACAGGAGATATCAAATAATAAATTACAAGTTTCTCCTCTCAACTTAGTGTCATTTTTACTACTTGAAGCCAATCAACCTCGGAAACGCACTGAGGTATTGACAGTACTTTCGCTTCATTCTACAGTAAAAAACATACAGTATTTTTCTTTTTGTGCAAAAAGAATGATATGAACTACAGCTTTTCAATGAAATTCACCATAAACCCGAGGAGGAAAACACGCCATGTTTAAAAAGAAATTATCCCTGTTTCTTCTGATCTTGTGTGTAACTGTTGTCGCTGCTGCTTGTAGTGGTGGAAAAGACAAAACAGCTGCGAAAGAAAACGATACCAAAAAATCTCTTGATGCAGCAGAGGTAAAGGTAGAAAGTGCTGAGTACACATTACCACCTCAATACGATACATCTGTACAGGATGATCAGTATGTACTAAAAGTGAATGTATCTGTAAAAAATATCAGCAAAGAGCCTCTCAATGTTGATAAAAGCAACTTCACGCTTTACCAATATGACGCACAGGTATCTACAATCTCTCCAGATGACTATAACGAAGTATTATCTTCAAGCTCTTTAAATGCAGACAAAGTGACTAAAGGCGGTCTTTTCTTTGTTGTTGACAAAGACAAAGACTATCAGCTTGTTTACACAGAGCCAGGAAGCGGATCGAAAAAAGATGACAAGACATTAGAATTCGATATTAAAGGAAAAGACTTAATGAAAAAAGCAGATACACTACAAGCATCTGCAAAAGCTCTTTCTTCTTATATTGATGTGATGATTTTTGGTAAGATAAACGATGATTTCGAAAAACTAACAGGTGATAACAAATCAACTGTTGTGAACGAATTTGATAAATCATTCAAACAAGGTTACATCACTTCATCAGGTATTTCTTCTAGCTCAGCGAAGGACGAAAACCTTGATAAGCTTTTAAAAGCAGTGAAAGAAACATTAGCTGAAAAATCAAAAGTTTCAACAAAAACAAAATCCATCAGTGGTGATAAAGCTGTCGTGACTGTGACTCTTACACCAATCGATGCAAGTCCGCTTGTCGATCGTTTGAAAGAGAAAGCGACTGAGTTCTACAGCAAAAACCGTTCAGCTTCTTATGATGAAGCGCAAAAATACTTACTATCAATTTACCCAGATGAGTTTAAAAAATTAGGACCATCATCTTCTGAAGAAACAGTAGAAGTCAACATGAAGAAAAATGATATCGACCAATGGAAACTTGATTTGAACGACTACAAAACAAGCTCATTAGTTGAGAAATTCATCAAGAACTAAAGAAAAACCCCCGATTCCGGGGGTTTTTTGTTAATTTATTTCGGTTGTTTCCTATATTTGATTCCGAAATACAGAGAAGAAAGCAAGAAAATCGACAACCACACCCACTGAATATCCACCATAAATATAGTAATGGCTGCTACTATTAATATAGTGAGGTCCAGCTTTTTTTCATAACGAGAATATTTCATGAAGAAGAATTCCCCTTTTCAGCTTCATATTCTTTCATGATCTCGATTGGATCAACCGCATCTTCCTCTTGTGCGTATTCCTCTACATAAGGAGTTGTTAATTTTTCAAACCTTTGCTCATCGTCTACTAAAGCAATATAGACATCATATCCCTCATAATCAGAAGGGAATAACGTTGCAGTAGAACTACCGGTTTCTAAAGCCTTGTCTATTGCATTTTTTAATTCTAATAAACCTACCCTGTTTCCCAAAATAAAGGCTTCAAAATGATGTGTTTGCTGAGCATATATATTACATAGTCCTAACACATCATCGTCATCTGTTTGATAAGACATATCCGAACTCCTTTCTTTGGTAAAATTAGGATAATTATATCATTTCCTCTTCCATCATGCTATCGCGAGCCTCTTTTATATGAATCTCTGAATATAAAAAAACTTGCAGAATATATCTGCAAGTTTTCTTTATTTCGCAAGCATCCATTTCTCTTTCATAAACAAGCTTCTGACGATGACAAACAGGATGACGACTGCCAAGGCTGAGGAGCCGAGTGTCAGGGTGATGGACATTGGATCGATGATACCAAACATCAATTGCTTACACAGCGCATGAATATTGAGAAATGGGATGGCAAAGTAATACGTATCTAGCTGCGTTGCACCTGCTCTCATGGTAAAGAACATTGGGAGCACACCTAGTGTAATGATCATGGACATGTACGATTGCGCTTCTTTGACTGAACCCGACATCACACTGAGCAGCAATTCAATCATGGATACCATGAAGGAGAAGATGATAAGCGCCGCAAACATAACGCCGATAATGCTCCACATTTGATCACCAAAGTTCAGAGCTTGCTTCAGCTTTTCTGTAAAGAGCAAAGTAGATAGAAGCAACATGCCGATCGCCACAATCCCACTTAAAATACCGAACATAGAGACAGCGAGCCATTTTCCGATGAGAATCTGGAGTCTGCTGGCCGGCGTCAGAAACAACGCTTCAATGGATTTTCGGTCTTTTTCACCTGCTACAATATCAAGCGCTGCCGGCAAAGCACCTGAGATCACGGAGGTCACCAAAATCATTGGAAGGAGAATCGACAACAGCATAGCGGTCACTCCGTTTTCCCCTTCATCACCTTCTTCTACATCAACGGACTGCACTTCAAACGGATGAATAACGGACGTATCGATTTGATCCGCTGCTAAGCGCTTCTCGACCACCTGGTTTTGATACTGCTCCAGCAATGATTGCAGCATTTGAACGGTGATCACTGAATCATCATCTGTCGTATATCCATGAATTTTAATGGCGAATGGCTTTTGATGCTTGAGCATATCGCCTGCCTCTTTCGGCATTTCTAGGTAAGCATTTGCCTCCCCATCCTTGACGGCTTGCTGCGGATCATCAAATGTTTCAAGGTTTAGGTTTTTGACCTCTTTGATCATTTGGTTCATTTCGGCTGGAAGCTGTTCATTGATGGCGACTGTATAGGCTTTATCCCCTGGATCTGCAATCATGCTTTCATAAAAGAACACCAGTCCAAGCATCGTCAAAAGAGGAATCAGCACGGTTAAAAGCAGCGTTTTTCGGTCTCTCAGCGCATCTGTCATTTCTTTCAAAAAGACGGTTTTCCACATTATGAAATCCCCCTAGCGAGCTTCGACATAAAGATATAGTTCAAGTCTTCACTTTGTTCCTGTGTATATAATTCTGGAAGTGTGCCTTTATACACAAGCTCTCCTTGATGAATCATCATCACACTGTCACAAAGCTGGCTGACTTCTTCCATGATGTGGCTTGAAAAGAGGATCGTTTTATTTTGCTGCTTGAGCTGATGGATAAAATCTCTGAAAATATTACTCGACGTGATATCTAAGCCTGTTGTCGGCTCATCAAATAAAATAATGTCAGGATCATGAATTAACGTTCTAGCAATCGCCACCTTTTGTTTCATTCCTCTTGAGAATCCTTTCACCTTGCGATCCATGTATTGTCTCATCCCAAAACGCTTTGCCAAATCCTCTATTCTTGCTTTGATTTCATGCTGATCTAAGCCATATAATTTGCCAAAGTATTCAAGGTTTTCTCTTGCCGTCAAACGATCGTAAAGCCCCGTCTCTCCGCCAAACAAGACACCAATCCGCTTTTTCACTTCTGTTGCTTCTTTCACTGTATCAAAGCCTGCGACAGTGACTGTTCCGTGTGTAGGCTCTAATAATGTGGCTACGGCGCGCAATAATGTTGTTTTTCCTGCACCATTTTCTCCTAGAATGCCAACGACTTCCCCTTCCTTCACGGAGAACGTCATGTGTTTCATCGCTTTTACGACTTTTTTCTTATCTTTAAACCAGCAGCTGCAATCGCTGAGAGTAATCATGTGGTTCGCCCCTTTCAACTTTCTAAGTCTATGATAGAAAAAATAACGCTTGCCTGATATAAAAATGTCGCGAAACGTCCTTTTTCTGTCTTGAAATGATCTATTTCAAAAAAACAAATGGTAAAATAGACAAATAATAAGAATGGTCATAGGTGATTTTTATGATAAAAGTAGGTCTCGTCGACGATTACCGAGTAGATTTAGAAAAGCTGCACGCCATTGTAGGCAGGATGGAGGCTGTGGACATCGTCTTTGTCACGCAGTCAGCAGAGGATGCATATGAGAAGGTCAAAAAAGGAGACATTGATCTGTTGTTCGCTGACATTGAAATGCCTGGAATGTCCGGCTATGAATTAGCGGACCTCATTCACTCTCACGCACTGAATGTCGATGTGGTCTTTGTGACAGGAAACAGTGGATATGCGGTCCATGCGTTTGATTTGAATGTACATGATTATATTATGAAGCCCTACCAAGCTGATCGAATTGCCAAATGCTTAGAGCGTTATATGTCCACCAAGCAGGAGAAGAGCATTCATGGACGGCTTCTCATTAAGCAGCAGTCAGATATTCATGTGCTCCAGAAAAAGGATGTTATTTTTGTTGAGCGAACAGGCCGGTCAACAACTATCGTAACAACGACAGGAGATATCCAGACCTATCAGACATTAAATGAGCTAAAAGGCGATCTGGCTGAAAAGGATTTTATCCGCTCCCACCGATCGTTTATCATTAATATTCATTACATTAAGAATTTCTCGGCGTATGCTAAAAATTCGTATATCGTGTCTTTTGAAGGTACAGATAAAAAAGCCATGATGACCAAGCAGCAATTAGAATTCTTTAAGAAATACTATTTTTAAGGAGAACGAACGTGAACGCTTTCTATCTTGGATTTCGCATTTATGCTCTCATATGGTTAGGTCTTTCGTTTCATGCAGCTGCTGAAGCCTTTCTGCCGCTTTCATCCATTGTGTTGTGGCTTCTTACCTTTTGCGCGTTGTGTGTTTATACATTCTTTATGTACAAAAGATTTTTGCCTCATACGAGTGGTGATGTGATATTTGGCGCTTTTATACTCATTACCTGCACAGGCCTTTTGCTCTTTCTAACGCAACCGAATGAGCTGAGCTGTCTTTTGGCGATCATCATGATGGTGACAGTCGACATCCTCTCATTGAAGGTGATGCAGACAGAGAAACAGTTAAATGGACAGCTTCAAGAGCTCATAGACGCAGAATCAAGAACCAACGAATTACTTCTTGAGCTGCGCAGTAAACATCATGAAACAGCTAGACATTTAAATGCCTTTTCCGCATCGAACAACGAGCATGAAATCAAAGATTTGATTCAGCAATACGTCAAACATTTCCCATGGATTAAAGGAGAAAATGCATATTTAGCCTCAACCCTACATCCCTTTTTGGAGCGGGCTGAGAAAGAGGACATCGCACTTTCACTAGACCTTCAAGCACCCTTTTCATCGCTTCCTTTTTCAAAGGCGGATCAGGTTAGTTTTACTGGCAACCTGCTTGATAATGCTCTAGATGCAGCGATTGAAGCGAAGCAAGCCGGAAAAGAGGGAAGCATTTCGGTCACGACCTCTATTCGGAGCGGGCTATTTTTAATCCATTGTGAAAACAGCACAAAAGGTATGGAAAAACACGTGCTAGATCATTTGTTCAAAACTTTTGGCCGCTCGACAAAAGGCGGCGATCATCAAGGCATGGGGACGTATATCATTCAACAGCTTGTTGAAAAGGCAGACGGTACACTTGATTTCACTTACCGTTCTCCAAATTTGCGGCTCGTCATCAAAATCCCTCTCACCATGTCATAAAAAAAGGTGCATAGCTGCACCTTTTTTTAGTGTTAAGAGAAGATCTTATCGATTTGATTGATTTCCTCTTCTGTTAATTGAACATCGTTTGTTTTTAGGTTTTGCAGCACTTGGTCTGCTCGTTTTGCCCCTGGAATAATAGCATCAATGCCATCCTGCGCTAAGAGCCAAGCAAGTGCGACGTGTGCTGTTTCTGCATTCTTTGATTGAGCAATGGCTTTCAGCTTGTCTACTTTTTCGAGATTTGAAAGGAAAGCATCGCCTTGGAAAAGCGGGTCCTTTGCTCGAATATCATCAAATGTCGCATCTTTTGTAAATTTCCCAGTCAACAAGCCTGATGCCAATGGGAAATAAGGAATAAATGAAATACCATGCTCGACGCAGTATGGAAGAAGATCCTGCTCTGCCTGACGTTTCAGCAGAGAATACTCCGATTGAAGCACGTCTAAGTAGCCATCTCGGTTAAAGGCTTGAAGCTGTTCAAAATCAAGGTTTGATGCACCGATTGCCCTGATTTTCCCTTCGTCCTTCAATTCCTTTAATGTGCCTGCTACTTCTTCGAGCGGCGTACGTCCATCTGGGAAATGCATATAGTACAAATCAATATAATCTGTTTGCAGTCGTTTCAGGCTATTTTCAACCTGCTCTCTTAAGAAATCACGGCTGTTATCAAGTTCAATTTGCCCGTTTACTTCCTTATGAGCTCCTTTTGTCGCAAGGACAAGCTTTTCTCTGCCGCCTCTTTTGGCAATGATCTCACCGATTAATTCCTCTGAACGGCCCAGCCCATAAATAAAAGCAGAATCTAAGAAATTGACACCTTGATCAAGAGCGGTCTCCACAAGCTCCCGTCCAGCATCCTCACTAAGATTCGGGAATAAATTATGCCCGCCTACTGCATTCGTACCAAGCCCTATCGGATTTACCTGCAAATCAGTTCGTCCAAGCGTTACCTTTTTCAAAAGCTCATCTCCCTTATCTACATAATCATCCTTATTTTCCCACGAATCATTTCCAACATTCAAGTATACCGCTCTCTAAAATCAACCTGCAGGTGGACGCCGCGAAAATAAAAGATGCGTATGATGAAGATAGACTAAAACGAAAAGGAGATCTTGTCATGACCATTCAAATTGTCATCATTATGATTATTCTGCTTTTAAGAACAGGCAAGGAAAAAGAAATCCGCCCCATCAGGCTTCTCATAGGACCGCTCATTTTATTAGGCACACTCTCTTATTCCTTTACCCAGCATATTGAAATCACGGCGATGAGCCTGCTTGCAATGATTGTCTTTGCACTCACAGGTTTTGCAATCGGGCTATGGAGAGGTAAACTATACAAAGTAACATATGATCAACAGTCGGGGCGTATCACCGCCGCCAGCTCACTTTATGGAACACTTTTTTTCATCGGAATCATCCTTATCCGGATGACAGTAGGTTCAATTGTACAGGATGGCGGTCATTCCCTGATCATTTTCGCAAATGGCCTGACATTCCTTCCAATCGGCAGTATGATCGGCTTACGTTTTATTCTTTTAAAAAGATATATGAACATCAAGGCATCTGCTGCTATTAACTGACAGACAGGAGTTTTTGATATGAACCTTCAGCAGCCACTCAAGCTTTTAGGTCAAATAAGGCGGAAATTCGTATTAGGCCTTGTTTTGACCTATATGTATATTCAAATGTATGAGCCCCTTTCATTAGGCGAATTGGTGTTTCGCACCTTCGTCTATTTGGTGTTTCTCCTTTGTCTTTTTCCAAAAAACAAGCTGTCACCTAAAAAGCAATTTTCTCTGCTCCTCTTGATGTGGATTTTGACACATCTCTTGTGGCTGGTGACAGGTCAGATTCAAGACAGTATTGGACTGACCTTTTTTATGATCGGCTTTATCGCTTTTCGTTTTTCAGAGGCGCATCATCCCTATCTATTTGCTATCATCTTTTTCACCAGTGGGATCAGCTATTATATAAACGATTTTTCTTGGAACATGGTGATCACTCTCCCGCTATTCCAACTGCTTGTGTATACACTTGTTTTGATTTCTAGAATGCGTCGACGTGAACAGGAATTAAAGGAAGAACACTTCGGAGAACTGCAATTGGTTCACAAGGAATTATCAGAAGCCCATGAACAATTGAAAAAGGCGCATATGGAGCTTGAAGAAGCGACCGTTCAGTCACTCCAATTTGCAGTGCTCGAGGAGCGAAGCAGAATTGCACGTGACCTGCATGACAGTATCGGTCACCAATTAACCTCGATGATTGTCCAGCTGCAGTCTTTGCCCTACCGTTTAAAGCAGGAAGAACCAGAGCAGATGACGCAGACGTTTCAGGAGCTGATCCATATTTCTAAAAATTGTCTCACCGAAGTTCGTTCTGTGGTTCATCATATGGCGTCAGATGATGCAGGTCTCGGACTTGCCGGACTTCGCAGCCTCATCAAGCAAGGAGAGATATCGGGTGAGCTTGACATTCACTTTCATACAGAGCAGCTTACGTATAAAAAATGGCCGCTCTCCGTATCTGAACTGCTTTACCGCATTTTACAAGAAGCCATCACCAATACAATTCGCCATGCCAAGGCCACCGCAATGACCATTACACTATCTAACGACCAGCATGAACTGATGATGAACATTGAAGACGATGGATATTTGACCAGCGAAAAAGATATTTCATTTGGCTTTGGACTGTCAGGCATGAAGGCACGATGTGACGCAGCAGGCGGTTCCCTCAAGACGTCCATACGCGAGCCGCACGGCTTTTGTATCCATGTTCAAATTCCTATCAAGGAGGACTCCGAGACATGACAAACCCTATTAAGATTGGCATTATTGATGATCAGCCGCTGATCCGCCAAGGATTTCGTTATATTGCAAGCGCTCAAGAGGATATTGACGTCATATGGGAGGCGTCAGACGGTCAGGAGGCGGTTGAGCTTTGCTCGATCAACACACCAGACGTACTGCTGATGGATGTACAAATGCCTGGAATGGATGGCATCACAGCAACAGAGCACATTTTAAAAAAGCATCCAGATGTAAAAGTTGTGATTCTCACGACCTTTGATACGGAAGAATACGTCTTTGACGGAATTCGTGCAGGGGCAGTCGGTTATTTGCTGAAGGATACAATGCCTGAGGAATTAATTGAGGCCATCCGCACCGCCTTTGCTGGTGAATCTGTATTTCGAACGGCAGCCTCTGAGCACATGATGACACGAGCTCTTCAGCAGGCAAATGATACACATCACACTCATCTGCTTCACGAATCATTCACAGAACGTGAACGCGATGTATTACAGCAAATGGCCTATGGCTTAAAGAATGAAGACATTGCTGATCAATTATTTATCAGCAAAAGTACGGTAAAAACGCATGTGCACCGTATTTTACAAAAGCTCAATGCACAAGACCGTACACAGGCTGTCGTCTTCGCCATCCGGCACCGCCTCGTGAAATAAAAACTGCCTTCACTTCAAGATTTTTATACAAAAAACATTTAAAACCTAAAATAAATCTATAAATTAATACTTATTAACTAGTATATTATGCTTATTTAATTCCTTATTTTATAGGTGATTGTGTTAAAAACTATCAAAAATAGGGACTAAAACCTATTCCTCATCATGAATGAATTTCGATAGAATGAATAGTGCAAATCGTCATTAGGATATTTTCCCCTTTAACACCCGAATATACCAATCTATCTGTTTCCTTTTTCTTAGTCAGATAGCGGGAATGAAATGACGAAAGAAAAGCAAAGGAGCTTCAACTGTGAATCTTAAAAAATTAAGTGCACTCCTCATGATTTCATTCGTGATGATCATCTCTGCAGCCTGCCAGGGCTCAGCCAAATCAACCGACGCTGATCAAAAGTCAACGAAAACAGCAGAGGTAAAAGTCAATAGCTACGAATATACGTTACCAGAAGACTCAACAACTACCTTGAGAGACAATGAATTGGTGCTAAAAGTCAATCTGACGATCACAAACAAAGGTGACAAAGCCCTTTCATTATATAACTCTGACTTCTCCCTTTATCAGGACGACGCCAAAGTATCTGATTTAAAATTCTACGGCAGCAAAGACCGTCTTGACCTTGGTTCATTGAACAAAGGCAAGTCACTTTCAGGAGCTCTTTATTTCCTAGTAGACAAAGGGAAGAAATATCAGTTCGTCTATCAGGACAGTATCAAGAAAAACAGTGATTCCATCCAAATCGACCTAGATGGAAACAAAATACTCGATTCAGCAAAAAAGCTGGATAACCCAGCAAAAGCGTTATCCGCTTATACCGATATTATTGTTTTTGATAAAAAGAACGATGAATTCGCAGATTTAACGGGTGACAACCAATCGGATGTCGTCAATAAATACCATGAGATGTTTGTAAAAGACTTCAAAAGAAGTGCAGGAATATACGGAAATGAAGTGAGTGACCGGGATATTCTGTCGATGTACAAACGCATTCAAAACACCATGAAGGATAAAGCCAAAGTAGAAACAAGTGTGAAAACCATCTCTGATGACGAAGCAAAGGTTGTCGCTCAAGTAACAGGCATTGATGCTTCTAACTTAAAAGACAAGCTAGACAAGCAAAGAGACGAGTTTTACAACGGGAAAATCCGTTCTAAAGAAGAATTGTATAAAAAAAGCTTAAACTTGTACGCATCTGAATTCGAAAAACTTGCTCCCGTTTCCAGCCCAGCTGAATATGAAGTGAAAATGAAACGTAATGGGGATGGTCAATGGAAAATTGACCTCAATGATTATAATACAGAGCAGTACATGAGTGGTTTTATTAAAACGAGATAATCTAAAAAAGACGCTGGCCTCTGAAGGAGCCGCGTCTTTTTTTAGATTATACTGTCGCCTCTTGCTCTTCTTTCACCGCTTTTTCGATATCTTTAAAACGGCTCGATACAGTCGACGCACTAATGCCATACTTTTTCGCTACTTGTGCTTGAGAAAGCGGGGCATCGCTTGCAAGTGAATGAATGTAGTATTCGATTCCGGCAGCAAATGACGCTGCTTTACGGATCACAGGTGATTTCTGATCACAGTAGGCTTTCCAAACCGTTAAAGCACCATCTGTCAGGCTTTGATCACCGTGCTCCTTCATTCCGTCTTCAATCAGCTTAGCAGTTTCCAGCTGGACGTCACTTGCCCAGTCCATACGATCTGCTGATAGACCTGCATCGCCTTCTGTTTGAGCAGGTGTTTCTGATTCTTCTACTTCTTGCTTCGCAAACATACACTTCAGCACATCAGGGAATGATTCTCTCATAAATGTGCTGCGCGCCCCTCCATTTGCTTCATATGCGTCAACAAGCTGGCGAACTTGAAGAAGAAGAGTATCTGTAAACTCTTTCGCAAACATCGTATATTGAATGAAAAACTCTGCCTTTTCTCCAAATTGAACAGGAAAACCAAGCACGAGACTTCCCTTTTCAGGCAGTACCGTTTGATCAGGTTTTACATCTACTTCAACCTTCTCCGCTGTTATCATATTCTCAAAGTAAAGAGACTCGTCCGTTTTTTCATTTAATAAAAGCAAAGATGGCTCCATGTCTGTCCAAGATTGGACCACTTGTCTTGTTTTCGGACGTGTAATATCTTCTGCTTTCTTTGTCAGGAACTCTTGGAAAATGGTCTCTTTCTGATCAGTTAATGGACGGAAGAAGATGCCCCATACACTCAAATGGAAAACTGAGATTTGTTGCGTTTCTTTATCCATATCTGCAAGGAAAGAAAACTCATTAATGAATTGATTGATCGCTCTCTGATGCTTAGAAAAAGCATAATTCATTAAATCCTTTTGAACTTGTACAGCTTCCTTAAACACAAGCTCAGACGTTTGTTCTCCGCCTGATTTTTGACCACAGCAATGTTTATATTTTTTTCCGCTTCCGCATGGGCAGAGCGCATTTCGTTTAATTTTTCCCAAAATAAAACCTCCGACATTCTAGTCTAACCTCACTATTTTAACAAACGATTGCACAGGAGGGTTTTATTTTCAAGAAAAAAGAAAAATCTGAATGATCAGTTAAATTATAAAATCACCTGAAGATCACGATAGATCATAGGAAAGACAGACTTTCTCTGTTTATTTTCTCCAATCATACCAACAGATTTTCCTCAGCTCATTCCTTCGAATAACTGCTTTGCCTCAAAATAAAAGATTTGAACGAATTTCTTCGTATTGACCCTGCCTGTCGATCCTGAGGGAGAAGATGTCTTCTGCATTTCTTTCATTCTTTGACTGACATCGGTAAAATCGAAAAACTTCGACGCGTAGTGCTCAAACTTAGGATTTGAGAAATCTGTTAATCCTAGTGAGGCAAAATGATTCAAGGAATGATGAATAGCTCGTCTAATCCGCTGCTCCGCCGCTTTCACTTCCCGCATCACCTCTACATCGGTTGCACCATGATCCAGTTTTCTTTCTGCTGTTTTAATAAACAGCTGCTTTAGCGGCGGGAAATTGACCTCATGAGAATTAGCTGACTGTGTTTCATGTAAGTAGATGAGTATCTCCAGTAAATCCTTAGAGCCGCTCTCGCCGACAATTCCCAGCTCAGATAAGAGGAATTCCCCAGCCTCTTTCATCGTTCTTCTCTTCGCCCCAGCGCCCGCACCTTGAGAAATCACAGGCTCTAATGGCAGCACGTGGCGAAGAGAGGCTTGTATATCGTAAATCGATTTTTCCAGCTTGATACGCTCCATGACTTTTCGAATCACACTGACGATTTCAATGCGATTGACAGGCTTATGGATATAATATTCAATCCCTAGTTCATAGGCTTCTGCCATCATCTCTTTCGCCTCTACTTGGGAAATCATAATGACCTTGCCTTTGAATTCAGGGTGGATATGGCGGATGGTTTGAATGCCATCTCTAGCAGGCATTAAAAGATCAATCAAAAGGATGTCTACTTTCTTGAGGTTCAGGGAATGTGCCTCTAATCCAACTCCGTCACCCGCTTCATCTACGACCTCTCCCAAATCCTCATCCTCTATGATTTGACCTAAAATCGAGCGTATTGCACGATCATCATCTGCAATGAAGAATCGCATACACTCACCCTCTCTGTATTAAATTTTGTATAGGAAGGACAAGCAGAAAAGCTGTACCTTTTGTTTCTTTTGGTTCGATTTGAATCTGACCGCCAAGCTCTTGAACCAGCTCTCTCACATAGGATAAGCCAATTCCTGTAGACGGTGTTCCAAATGCATCAAATTTGGAGGTATACCCTGGATCAAACACAATCTCTCTCATTTTTATAGGAATCCCTGGTCCGTCATCTTCAATCCGAATCTCTATTTTATCATGACTTCCTTTCAATTCGAGTGAGATCATCCCGGTATCTTTTATTGCTTCGACTGCATTGGCCATTAAATTATTAATCAGCGATAAGAAAATAAACACATGATAATCATGCAGATGAATGCCCCTTATATCAGATGTAAAGGAGATGTTTTTCCCAAGAGATAAAGCATACTTCTCTTGAATGCGGATCACAATTTGAACAAGCTCCTCCGCCTTCATATAGTCTTGCATATTTTCCTTCGAAATCAGCTTTGAAAGCCCAGCATAAATACGCTGATTGTCCTTTTTCACTTCATGAATTTCTCCTGCGAGCTTTAACAGCTCCTGACTCACTTTTTTCCCTGCTTCGTGTTCATGCAGCAGACGATAAAGCCGGTATGATTCCTGTGTAATATGCTCTGTATGTTTTAACGTTTTCTTTAAATGCACCGTTTCTTCATATAAATTCGAAATGACCATCATCATATGCTCATTTTGTTTCATGATCTGCTTTTCTCTTGATTGAGCCTCATACAGCTTCATCATATTAAAAAAACTGATCACCACAAAGCTATGAGCAAACGCAATGAGGAACATATCGCTCAGCTTTGATAAGGTCATCGTTGTATCAAACACTAGAAATTGTACAAACAGCTCGACAAAATCAGCAACTAATTCGATCATCAGACCGATGATCCCAATGAAAATAGAGCGCTGTTTAAAGCGTACCGTACGGACGGCAAAAAACAGGAAAGCATAAGTGAAATAGAAAAAGAAGCTTGGGAATTGCTGATAAAATGATGAAGCCAGATCAGCATTCTGCTGAATCAAATCTAAACCTACCCGAAAAAGCACAATGGCTGCGCCTGTTAAAAATCCCGGCAATAGCGGTCTAGATTTTCTTAAGAGTAATAAGCAAAAGAAAAACGCAGGTGCGCCAAAGCTGATGCGAAACGTCTCATTCACAGGATAAAACTTCAGCTCTCCTGCAAGCGGCACAATGACCATCATAAAAATTAAAATGAATGCGTCCTTTTTGACAAGCTGATTTAAACTCAAATGACTGACATCCCTTCCCCTGTTTGCATAGCCACAGTATACAAGGAGACTCTTTTCTCCACAATGTACAAAAAAATAATTTTCACTGCTCCTTTTATCCTCAAAATCCTTTTTTATGACTATTTTCCGGGACAGCAAGGTGACCTTTCAGCTATTCACTGTTTTGATCATTGACGACAATAATAGGAATTGTTTAGACAATTATCGACAGACTGATTTTTATTTGTAAGTTTTTCTGTAGATTTACGTCAGATTGTGTAGTTTCCAAGATAAATTGAATGAACAATTTTAGTGAAACTATATGTAAGCGTTTTCTGAATTTTCACTAAAAACCCTTTTTGTTTTTCCGCCGACAATGCCTTCATTTGTACATATATTTAGGTGTAAAGGAGTGGTGCAAGCAGCGCATGACAAGTTCTTTGAAGATGTGTAACATGTTTTCGTGCCTATTTGATCGCATTTTTTGTCATCCGCCAATTCAATAGGGTACTTTTTGATTTTTGATTGGAGGAATCGTATGAAAACAGCAATTTCTAAAAATACACAACACGCATGCCAGTCTTCTGTTGATCAATGGGCAGAAGAAATACGTCCGTATTACACAAACGGGCAGAATGCTGGCTACATTCCAGCACTTGGAAAAGTGAATTCCTCTCAACTTGGTATCAGCGTGATAGGCCCAGATGGATCATCTGTACGATATGGTGATTGGGACGTTCCCTTTACCCTGCAAAGTATCTCAAAAGTCATCAGCTTTATAGCTGCATGTTTAGGAAGAGGCGTACCTTACGTCTTGGATCGGGTAGATGTAGAGCCAACTGGTGATGCATTTAATTCCATCTACCGTCTTGAGATGCATAAACCAGGGAAGCCCTTTAATCCAATGATTAATGCTGGAGCTATTACCGTATCCTCCATCCTTCCCGGAAAGACTTCTACAGAAAAGCTAGCATATATTTTCGATTTAATCGAAAACTTAATAGGTAAGCGTCCTTCTGTTAATGAAGAGGTTTATCAATCAGAATGGGCAACTGCGCACCGAAATCGAGCACTTGCTTATTATTTAAAGGAAACCAATTATTTAGAATCGGATGTCGAGGACACGTTAGAAGTGTATTTAAAGCAATGTTCCATTGAGGTCACAACAGAGGACATCGCCTTGATTGGACTGATTATATCAAGTGATGGCTACCATCCCTTTAAACAAGTTCAAGTCATCCCAAAGGATATCGCCAGACTAACAAAGGCATTGATGCTGACATGCGGCATGTATAATGCGTCTGGGAATTTTGCTGCTTTTGTAGGCGTTCCAGCCAAAAGTGGTGTGTCTGGAGGAATTATGGCTTGCGTTCCGCCAAGCGCAAGAAGAGAGTTCCCGTTTCAGACAGGCTGTGGAATTGGCATTTACGGTCCCGCCATTGACGATTGCGGAAATAGTATTACCGGTGTCATGATGCTGAAAAAGCTCGCCAAAGAGTGGGATCTCAGTATTTTTTAAAAAGAACAGTGATGAATTTGAAGAGGTGATGTTATGAACGAAAAAGCTTTGCTATCTTATTTAACACATACAAATGATTTTATTTGGACTTATATTGTGATTGCTCTGTTACTTGGTGTTGGAGTGTACTTCACATATAGAACACGCTTCCTGCAAGTGAGAATGATCAAAGAAATGCTGCGTGTCCTGAAGGAAGGAAGAAAAGAAAAAGAGGGAATATCACCGTTCCAAGCATTTGCCATCAGTATGGCAGCACGTGTAGGGACAGGGAATATCACAGGGATTGCTATCGCTATTGCCATTGGCGGCCCTGGTGCAATCTTTTGGATGTGGATCGTAGCCATTATCGGATCTGCTTCAAGTTTCGTTGAAAGTACACTAGCTCAAGTATATAAAGTAAAAGACAAAACAGGTTTCCGCGGTGGACCTGCTTATTACATGGAAAAAGGGTTAAACAAGCGCTGGATGGGGATTTTATTTGCGATCCTGATTACAATTTCTTTTGGAATCGTCTTTAATGCGGTTCAATCAAATACGATCACTGTCGCTTTTAAAAACTCCTTCGGTTTAGACCGTTTAACCGTCGGTATTGTGATGGCTGTCATTTTTGCAGCGATCATTTTCAAAGGCATCCAAGCGATCGCAAAGGCTTCTGAATACATTGTCGTTGTGCTTGCGGTTGCTTACATCGGAATTGCGTTCTTTGTTATTGTCACAAATATCACGGAACTTCCTGGTGTCATCAGCACGATTGTGAAACACGCCTTCGGGTTTGAACAGTTTGCTGGCGGTACGCTAGGCGGTGCCTTATTACAAGGGATTAAACGCGGTCTCTTCTCAAATGAAGCCGGTATGGGTAGTGCACCTAACGCAGCAGCAACGGCTGTCACAAGCCACCCTGTTAAACAAGGATTAATCCAAGCATTCGGCGTGTTAACAGATACGTTAATTATTTGTACAAGCACAGCCTTCCTTGTTCTGTTTTCTGATGCGTATAAAACAACAAACCTGCAAGGAATTGAATTAACACAGGCTTCTCTTAGTCAGCATATTGGACCTTGGGCCTCTGGCTTCCTTGCCATCATGATTTTCCTATTCGCGTTTAGTACATTGATCGGTAACTATTACTATGGGGAAACGAACATTGAATTCCTTGGAGCGAACAAAATTTGGCTTAACATCTATCGAATTGCCGTTATTGGAATGGTTCTGTTCGGTGCGGTTGCCACTGTTCCTCTCGTTTGGGGTCTAGCCGATCTCTTCATGGGACTCATGGTCATCGTCAACCTCATCGCCATTACCATGCTGTCTAAGGTCGCCTTCGCAGCACTGAAGGACTACACGAGACAGAAAAAAGAAGGCAAAGATCCTGTTTTCTATAAAAATGCCGTTCCAAACAATGAGAAAATTGAATGCTGGGACGACGAACCTGCTGCATTGAAAAAGAATCAAATCGGATAAATCAAAAAAGCTCTGGTCAACTGATCAGAGCTTTTTCTTTATGTCAAAAATTCAAGTATGAGTTTGTTGACGACCTCTGGTTTCTCATGATTGATCCAATGAGAGGCATCATCGACAAAGATCAGCTGGCCATTTGGACAGATCTTTATCGTTTCCTTCGCCAGCTTTCTGCTTAAAAATTTGTCCTCCATCCCCCAGATCATGCGAACAGGAACGAGAATTCGTTTGGAAATTGGCTTTTCAAAGCCGCCTTTTTTGATGGCTCGATACCAATTCAGCATTGAGGTCAAGGCGCCTGGCTGCGTCCAAGCGAGCTTGTAGCTTGAGACATCTTCCTTCGTGAACAAATGCGGTCTTGCCGTCAGCCCAATGGCTTCATCCAGCTTTTGAAAATGATTTTCTTGAAGTGCTGCCTCTGGAGCATTCGGAAGCTGAAAAAAAGCGATATAGGAGCTTTTCTTCCACTGCGGCGGATAAAAAGGAAGAACCTTCATCATCACCCGCGGATGCGGCATATTGACAATGATTAATTTCTCGACATATTGAGAACGGGTTGAAGCCAAATGCCAAGCAACAGCTCCGCCCCAGTCATGTCCGCCGACAATCGCCTTTTGGTTCGGGCTCAGCGTCTTGATCAAACCCACAATATCATCTCTCAGTTTATCTAATACGTAGGATTCGACTCCTTCTGGCTTGTCACTTAGATGGTAGCCTCTTTGATCAGGAACAACAACACGATAGCCTGCCTCAGCCAAGGGGATGATTTGATTTTTCCAGCCGTACCAAAACTCAGGAAACCCGTGGAGCAGCACAAGCAGCGGGCCATTTTCTGGTCCAGCCATTGCTGTATGAAGTGTTACACCATTTGTTTGGATTGATTGAAACTCAATTTGTTCCATTCCTTTGCCACCCTTCTCCTTGTCCTTTTATTCTTCCAACATAGCATATTTTCCATTTTTCAGAAAATAAAAACACTCACAAAAAAACCTTCACACTCGTGAAGGTACAGATTGTTGACAAAGGGCTAAAATGATCTTGATTTTAGCCTTTTGTCTTCTTTTCAGCGTGATAGAAAACCTTTGAAGTCTAGGAAGGACGAGCATCGGAGCGGAGCGAATTTGACATTCGTGAGCACCGGAGCGCAGACCTGACACCGAATGCGAGGGTTTGTCTACACGCTGAAACTTCACACTCGTCAAGGTCTTCGTCTATTTCATATAATTCAGAACCCAGATCAACCCATTTTTCCGGTCCTGTACTTGTCCGTGAAGTGCGCCAAAGAAGGTATCCTGTAATTCGACCAGTACATCTCCATCAGCTTCCAGCGCTTCATAGACAGCCTTTAGTTCTTCTTCATTGTCAAACTGCATGATCAATCTGAGATTCTCTGGCTTTGGCGTGCGTCCAAATGTATCTGAAAAATGAAGCAGTGATTCCCCAAGATGCAATTCAGCATGCAGGACACGGTCTTGATGTTCATTTAAGATCTGAATATCCCCACCAAAAATCCCTTGATAATATTGAAGAGATTCTTTCACATCTTCTACAACAATATAAGGACTAACACTAATCATATCCCTCATCCTCCTCTTGTTCCGTCCATCATCTCTTTTATAGCTTATCCCAAATCGTATGAAAAAAGGCACAAATCGTCAACGGATTTGCACCTTTTTCTCATGAAGATTTCGCTAATTCACTATGTTTGTTTGAATACGCTGCATACATGACGACACCGATTAACAGCCAAACCCCAAAGTAAAGCCATGTCCGGCCTGGTAAGTTGAGCATAAGGAACAAGCAGCAGCCCATTGATATAATCGGCAAAACCGGCACAAAAGGAACCCTGAAGCCCCTCTCAAGCTGCTGATGTGTTTTTCTCAAAATAAGCACAGATAAACTGACCATGGCAAACGTTAATAACGCACCGATATTCGCTAAGTTGGACAGATCCTTCAAATCAATAAAGCCTGAAATAACAGCTGTCATTCCGCCAATCATCCATATGCTAGCAACAGGCGTATCGCTTTTGTTTGTTTTTGAAAACACTTTAGGCAAAAGTCCGTCTCGGCCCATCGCATAGGCAATTCGAGTTGCTGCATAATTATTGGCGAAAATCACAGCCATCAATCCAATGACTGCACCAACAGAAATAATACCAGCCACGCTATTTTGATGTACACTTTGCAGGACATAGGACATAGCCTCTGTGACATTCAGCTGTGTATAGTGCACCATGCCTGTCATGACCAAACAAACGACAATGTAAATGATCGTACAAATAAGTAATGAACCTATGATCCCAATTGGCAGGTTCCGCTGCGGATTTTTCACCTCTTCTGCTGAAGCAGAAATTGCATCAAACCCTAAAAAGGCAAAAAATACAGCAGCAGCACCGGCAATGACGCCTTCTGCGCCAAACGGCATAAACGGCTGCCAATTGGATGGCTGTACATAAAAGCCGCCTACTACAATGAAAAGAACAATAATACCGAGTTTCACAAACACCATGATATTATTAAATTTTTTACTTTCCTTCGTTCCTCTAGATAAGATCCACGCAATCAGTAAAGCAATGATAATCGCCGGCAGATTCATATATCCGCCTTGCTCCGGCCCCGCTAAGAATTGATGCGGAATCGAAATTCCAAATCCTTCGAGCAAGCTGTTGAAATAACTCGACCAGCCGCTGGCGACAGCTGAAGCAGTCAGCATATAAACAGACAATAAGGTCCAGCCCATCAAATGGCCTACAAGCTCGCCCATGGTCGTATATGAATAAATGTACGCACTGCCGAATACAGGAAGCGCTGAAGCCATTTCTGCATAACAAAGTGCTGCCAAACTGCACACAATGGCTGCAATCGCAAAGGAGAAAATAACAGCCGGTCCTGCATCCTTAGCCGCTGTTATACCAGTTAACACCATAACCCCTGTGCCAATCACTGCCCCTATACCAAGAAGCGTGAGATCGAGCCCGCCCAGTGTTTTCTTTACCTTTTGCTGTCTGCTCTGTTCCAACAAATCGTGAACGTGTTTCTTACGAAGAATATGTCGCAAACCCTTTCCCTCCAAAACGTTAGAAAAACAAAAAATCATTCAAATTTCATTATAGCAGAATAGGTACTAAGCATTCACAACCAATTCACGTAAATCTTTCTTCGTAATTTTACCAAGTTTGTTTTTTGGCAGATCACTGATGAAATGAATGGATGGCACTTTGTAATCTGCCAAACGTTCCTGACAATAGTTCACCACATCTTCTTCGCAGAAATCGGCGGATTCGTCTTTTACGATATACGCACTTGGCACTTCACCATATAATTCGTCCGGCACCCCGATGACAGCTGATTCAATCACACCTGGAATTTGTTCAATGACTTCTTCTACTTGATCAGGATAGATATTATCTCCACCGTATAAAATCACATCTTTGTATCTGCCTGTGATAAATAGAAACCCGTCTTCATCTAGATAGCCTGCATCTCCCATATGGAACCAGCCATCTTTGAGCACCTTCGCAGTAGCGTCAGGCTGATGATAATAGCCTAAGAAATAAAATGGGCTTCTCATGACGACTTCGCCAATTTCTCCAGCTGGCAGTGTTTCCTCAGTCTCAGGATGAACGATTTTCACTTCTACATCTGGATCCACTTTACCAGCAGAGCCCATTTTATCCTCGCCCATCGCAGGATGCCACGCACTGACAACCCATGCTTCCGTGCTTCCGTAGCCATGCATCATCTGAATGCCTGCTTCTTTGTAGTCCTTAATCAAACGGACCGGCACCTTCGTACCGCCAGAAATCGCAATTTCAAAGGATGAAAGGTCATACGAACCGCGCTTCATTTCTTCCAGCATGTACGTATAAGCTGATGGGAAAGCCATCATGAACGTTATTCTTTCTTTTTCGATCGTTTCTAAAATGCGCTTCGGCGTTGCATCATGTAAGAAAACAAGTGTATACCCTTCAATGGCAGCAGCGATCAGATGATTAATTGAACTCATATGATAGAGAGGGTGACTCGCCAAGTACCGTTTCCCTTTCAAGTCAAATCCTCGATTCCCGCGTCTTGTTAAAAATTGATAGATTCGTCCATGTCCGACCATACAGCCTTTTGGATTCCCCGTTGTCCCAGAGGTAAATAAGATCATCGCTAGATCCTCTTCTGATACCTCTTCCGCAAGATCACTGCCATCATTTGAAGCCAATATGTCTTCAAACAGCTGCGTTGTTTTCGCATTTACACCAGATTCCACCATGAGGCAGTTGTCTAAAGACACATTCACCGCAGCAATCACATCACGGAATTCTCGGTCAAAAAATAAAGCCTTTGGCTCTGCTTTTTTCAAAATACCTTCCAGCTCAAAAGAAGTAAGCTGCCAGCTAAGCGGAACTGCGACTGCACCTGCTTTAATGGCTGCCAGCATAATCGTTGAAAAGTGATGATGGTTTTGACAAATAAAGCAAACGCGGTCACCTTTTCGAATTCCTTTTTGATTTAAGTAATGTGCAAGCTGGTCGATGCGTTTTGCATATTCTTCAAATGTATAAGACACCCCTCCGCCAGTTACCGCCTCAATTTGTGAAGAGCGCTCCATTCTGTCGTTTAGTAATGCCTGTAAAGTATTCAATATCTTCATCTCCAAACGTTTGATTTCCAATAGCCAATTTCCAGCGAATTGGGTTGGCAGATTTTATCTCATTCACATTCTAAAATAAAAACAGCTGAAAGTAAAATCATTTCATTTTGGAATTGTTCTTTATATTAATTGATAATATAGGTAATTTTATAGCCGTCTTCCATTTTGGTTTAAATCATGTTGATTATTATGATAAGATAGACCTAGTAATTGATCGGAAATGCGAATGCAATAGGAAAAGAGGTATGGAGAATGCAACATTTCGAGCTAGAGGCAAGTTTGTTAGACCATGCACTGACAAAGTATTTAAAGGCGACGAAACAAATAGATGAAGAAAATATTCCGAAAAACGTCACGAATGTTAAAGGGTTTATTTTACGTATCATCTACCGCCATCAATCATGTACTGTGAAAAATATTCTGCAGGAAGTTTCATTATCTCCCTCTGCAACAACAACCGCTCTCAATCACTTAGAAGACGAAGGGCTGATCATCCGCTCTCGAAATAATAATGACCGCCGTACTGTGTGGATTGAACTCTCTGAATCGGGTGAACAAATTGCTAAACAAATGATCGACAATCGCCAGCTGCTTGTGAATCAATTGTTCAACCACCTTTCAGAGGAAGATAAAAAAACATTTTTTGAATTAATCGAAAAAATGATGGACGAGCACACATTAAAGGCTTAGGAATACTCCTAAGCCTTCTTTTTTATGGCTTTAAAACGACCTTTATACAATCATCCTGTTTGTCATTGAAGATGTGGTACGCATGTGCAGCTTCATCTAATGGTAATTTGTGAGTGATAATGGCTCTAGGATCAATTTCACCGCTTGTCACTTTTTGATAGAGCTTTGACATGTATCCTCTCGCCGGGGCTTGGCCCATTTTCAGGGTGACGTTTCTTGCGAAAAAAGCGCCTAATGGAAACATGTTGTACAGGCCGCCGTACACACCCGTCATCTGCACTGTTCCACATTTGCGAACGGCTTTTGTGGCAATTTGAATGGGTCCGATCGTTCCGCCTTGCAGCTTGAGCTTTTGCTCAATTTTTTCAAGCGGCGACTTCTTCCCGTCCATTCCCACACAATCAATCACAACATCAGCCCCGCCCTTGGTGAGCTCCTTTAACGTTTCTCCCATGTCGGGATCTTCTGTAAAGTCAAAGACCTCAACGCCGCTCATTCGTTTTGCATGCCGCAGGCGGTAATCAATGTAATCGACGGCAATCACACGTTCTGCTCCTTTTTGCCAAGCAAATTGCTGCGCCATTAATCCAACAGGTCCGCAGCCTAGCACGATGACCGTATCGCCTTTTTTCACACCTGCGTGCTCTACACTCCAATAGGCGGTTGGCAGGACATCTGATAAGAACAGCAATTGTTCATCCTCCAGCTCACAATCCTCTGGAATCTTAAACGGGGTGTAGTTGCCAAAAGGTACGCGTAAATACTCTGCCTGTCCCCCGGGGTAATTCCCATACTTCTCACTATAGCCAAAAAGTCCACCCGAATCGTAGTGCGGGTTTGAGTTGTCACATTGGCTTTCTAAGTGATGATCGCAATATTGGCATTTACCACATGCCACTGTAAATGGAATGACCACACGGTCTCCCTTTTTTACGGCTGTGACATCCGGGCCAACTTCCTCCACAATCCCCATTGGTTCATGTCCAATCACATAGCCGATTGGAAGCGGGAAATTCCCCTGATACAAATGTAAATCTGATCCACAAATTGCTGTTGATGTAATACGTATGATTACATCTTCCCGATCTTGAATCGACGGTGCATCTACTTTCTTCACTGCAATGCTATTTTTCCCTTGATAAGTAACAGCTCTCACATGGATTTCCTCCTTTAGCTCAAGTCATCTTTACATAGCTTCACCTTGAATGAATGGTTCATTCATCAAATGAGAAATTTATGTGGAGGAGGCAAAAAACAAAAAAAGCCTGTCGATTGTTTCGACAGACTCATGATGTCGTGTAACGCGTTACACACTTATTCCTTTTCGACAAAAAACAAATCATATTGAGTTGAAGTCTCCCGATTGAACATGAAATTCCCTTCTTGAATAAAATAGGGGCATATACTTGGGCTTGGAGATTCTTCAAACTGCTCATACACCTGCTCAATTTCTCCTGGAAGCAGCAAAACCAACATTTTATTTGAATGAGACACAAATTCATAAGAGTGGATCGTATCTGGCGGGATATAGGCAAAGTCACCCGGCATCAAGCAAATCTCCTCTCCGTTCAAATGAAGGTTCATCTTCCCTTCAACACAATAGATTGCTTCTGTATGAACTTGATGATAATGCGGCGGGAAATATTTCTCCTTCGCTCCTTCAACCACAAAATGACTGAATCCGCCTCCTGTTGTTTCTACTGTTGCAATCAGCTCATGAATCTGACCATCAATGATGTATTGCTTCCCTTCACCAGCCTCTAATACATAAGGCTGTACCTCGTGAGGAAGCTGACTATGAAATAAAACGGAGGGCCTCGTTGTATTAGACAGTTCTCTGATTCCATGCATCAGGATGATATCGCTTTCTTTTTCAGCCTGCTGAAAACTGGCTGCATCGAAAGCATGATTCATCAAAAAACATTCATTTTGAAAAAGCCTCTTTCCAATTTGCTGATAGACATCTGTCATTTTTCCGCCCAGTGTATATGAAATAAATCTTGTTTATGACTATGCATTCTGTAGCCATGAATCGTTTTGGGCGGGATATGAATATAATCAAAGGCTGTGACCATGTATTTTTTACCGTCCAGCATCACTTCAAGCTTTCCTTCCAGCACAAAAATGGTTTCAAATAAGTGCTCATGACAGTGCAGCGGGAAATATGCTCCTTTCCCACCTGTGATTAAGGCAAGCTCAAACAGCTGATTCGTTTGATTTGCTTCTGCCAGCATATGAACAAGCTGATTCTCCAGCCCATACAGCTTTCCGGAACCAGACACGGTATAAAAAGAGGTACCTTCGGATTGCTTCATCGATTGCGGTTGCTCCGACATCCCATCACTCCTCATGACAAATTGACTATCTATATTATATAGACCAATTGATATAATAGATAGACAATATGCGAGAGATTTTACTCTTCTCGCATAAATAAGTGTCTAAGGTAACTTTTTACGTGTTCTAAAGGGGTCGTTTGTTTGAGTGCAGTGGTCATCGATAAACCCCCGATGACCATTGAGTGAAGGAGAGAAGCCAGCTCATCCGCTTTGTTTTCTTCATACCCGCTGTTCATTAGCTTTTCTTTTACAAGCTCCTGCCAGCGGATCATTTCTTGTTTGCATGCAGCATGAAGCTGCGCGTTTTCAGGCTTGGACTCTGCCGCAAGCAAGACAATTGGAATCCCTCTTTCACTTTCTTTCTCCATAAATCCTCGAATGATCTTTGTCATAAAACGATCGATGGCGATATATGGGTCATCCGAATAGGCAAAGCCTTCTTCAATTTGATTGATGACCTTTTGACTAATGTATTCAACAGATGCAATGGCCAGCTCTTCTTTTCCATTTGGAAAGTAATAATAAAGAGAGCCTTTAGGTGTGCCGCTCTCTCTGATAATTTGATTCAATCCTGTCGCATGGTATCCCTGTTTACGTAAAAGAAGTGCTGCCGTTTGAATGATTTTGTCCTTCGTACTCACGTGTGACACTCTTTTCCCTCCATAGACCAAAGTCGCTTATCATGCGTTATCGATTTAATTGACTAGTTCCTTTCCAAATCGAGGATGTCTCCATTTCCGCCGCAAGCCTGAGCAGCCAGTCCTCTTTTCCTTTAGGTGCTGTCACCTGTACCCCTAAAGGCATGCCCGCGCTAGTGAGATGAACAGGAACACTCATTGATGGCTGACCTGTTAAGTTGGCAAGCTGTGTAAATGGGGTGTAGGTCAGGCTCTTGAGGAACATGTCATAAATGAGATCCTGCTGTGCTTGCATGGAAAGAGATGACACACGTAAAAGTGCGGCTGTTTCCTGATCTGAATGCATAAGTTCACCAACCTTTGGAGCTGAATAGGCAGTAGCTGGTGTCACATAGAGATCGTAGGTTTGATGAAATGACGCCATTTGTGCAGCAGCCCGATCCCACGCATCAAGACTTTCTGTATAAGCAGCAGCGGTCACGTTCTTGCCAGCCTCCGCCAGCACCCATGCCACGATGTCCGTTTCCTCCGGCTTTACTGGACGCCCTAACGAACGAGCCAAGGAAGTGAATAACGCAGACATTTCTCCGCTGTTCATCACGTAATATTGCTGCATGAGATGAATCCCATCAATTTCCGGCTTGGCTTCCTCTACTTGATGACCTTGCTCACTCAGCCATTTCACTGTTTGCTGAACCGCCTGCTTCGCCTCCTCACTGACCTTCGTGCCAACTGGAGATTCTACACTGTAAGCAATTCGCATAGAAGATGTACGTTTCACCAGATCCTCTTGGTAACTGCCATCGTATAATGGGGTTTGGAAAGCAGCTTCAGGCTGAATGACTTGAAGAAGATCCAGAAGGGCTGCACTGTCCCGCACTGTTTTTGTGAGTGTAAAGTCAATGGAAGCCCCTTGCCACTGCCTTCCTGCGCCTGGGCCTACCGGCGTTCTTCCCCGCGTAGGCTTAAGGCCGAACAAACCGGTAAAGGATGCTGGAATCCGGATGGAACCACCGCCATCACTTGCTCCGCCAGCAGGTACAATGCCGCTTGCAACAGCTGCTGCTGTCCCGCCGCTTGAGCCGCCTGGAGAATAGTCCGTATTCCAAGGATTTCTCGTTGGACCATGTAACGCAGGCTCCGTCACATTTCTTAAACCGAATTCCGGTGTATTTGTATGTCCGATCATGAGAAAACCAGCCTGCTTCAACCGATCAACAAAGTGCGAATCCGAATTTGCTTTTACATCCTTTAACAGCAAAGCTCCTGCTGTCAGCGGTTCATTTTTTATCCCTTGTGATATATTTTTCAGCACAAACGGAACGCCCGCAAATGGCTGATACTCATGTAACTCCTTGATGTCTTTTAAAACTTGTTCTTGTCTCGTCCGTATCACAGCGTTTAGTTCTGGATTGACCTCATTCAATCTATCAAATGCCGCCTGCATAAGCTCCTCGGGCGTTACCTGCTTATTTCGCACAAGTGCTGCCAAGCCAGTCGCATCATACGTCATATACTCTTTTACGTTCATCAGCATGTCCTTCTTTCTCTTATCATGATGTCTCTATTGTCTACTAGAATTCTATGAATTTCAATTTCAGGTTACTTGTAAAAATAACTTTCTGAACAAGACGACAATTCTACTATCCCATCCCTCTGCTTTCTCCGATATAATAGAGAAAAAAAGACCGAGGTCATCGGATGAGAGGAGCCACGCATTGAAAAAGAAATTACTTATCGTCATTGCGTTTCTTCTTGCGTTGACAACTGCTTTGCCCTTCCATTCGCAGGCAGCTGCACCGCCAAAAGAAACAGATGTCATCATCGTCTATAAAAATCAAAAAGGAAAACAAACAGCTATTAAGGAAAGTGAGAAAGTGAACGCACAGTACATACATCTTCCCGCTGTCGCTGTGACAGCAGATGAACAAGCAGTCACCTCACTCAAAAAAGACCCAAACATCGCTTACGTCTCAAAAAACGTAAAGGTCAAACTCGCGGCTTCTACTGTGAAGAAAACAGCCGCTGCTACTAATCAAGATGCATTGGTACAAAAATCTTACAATCTGCAAAAACTAAATATAAAGCAAGCAATAAAAGAAGGCGTCACTGGTAAAAATGTAAAAGTAGCCGTTTTAGATACTGGTATTTTCCCACACGAGGATTTAAAGGTATCCGGCGGTAAATCATTCGTGAACTACACATCCTCTTATAAAGATGATGAAGGACATGGCACACATGTCGCCGGCACGATTGGTGCGCTTAATAACGATTATGGAACAGTCGGCGTGGCTTCCGGTGTGAAGCTGTATGCTGTGAAAGTGTTAGATAAAAAGGGAGAAGGCGACCTGTATAGTCTGCTTCGAGGCATCGATTGGGCGATTACCAACAAGATGGACATTATTAATTTAAGTTTAGGCTTTGAAGACAATATCCCCATCTTGCGTTCAGCAGTAGATGAAGCCTATAAAAAGGGCCTGCTCGTGGTTGCTGCAAGCGGAAATGATGGGAAAAAGAATTATATTAGCTACCCTGCTGCTTACAATAGTGTCATTGCCGTTTCTGCAACAACTTCCAAAGACAAACTCGCGTCTATCTCGAATACAGGGAAAGGGATTGAATTTTCTGCTCCTGGCGAGAACGTCATCAGTACCTATTTGAAAAATGAATATTGGTATGCAACGGGTACATCACAAGCTGCACCGCATGTCACAGGAATGCTGGCACTGTTAAAGCAGCTTCATCCGAAGAAAACAAATGCACAGCTACGCACTTTATTGCGCAGCTATACAGTGGATCTTGGCGCAAAAGGGAAGGATCCGCAATTCGGCTATGGCCGCGTGCAATATGTGCCACAATCCACCTTTTTAAAGGCTGCAGCCAGTGCTGTCAAAACAGCCGAAACATCTAAAAAGCAGGCAGATGTCAATCAAGCCAAAACGAGAATTGGCAGGCTCACTGCAAGCAAGCAAAAAACAGCACTCACAGAACGGGTGAAGAAAGTCCAAGCAGCCATTGATATCCGCTCGGCACGTGCAAAGGTCAAAACAGCCGAAAAGAACAAAACACAGGGCGCTATTAAAAGTGCTCAAACGGCCATCAAAAAACTAAATAAAGGCAAAGAAAAAACAAGCCTGCAAAACCGGCTCGACAAAGTTAAAAAACAAGTCGCTTATCAAAAGAAAGTGACGGACGCTAAACAAAAGGTCAAAAAAGCGGAAACCAAACGAACAAAGAAAACAAAAGCAGCGGCTCAAAGCGCTGTCAAACAGCTAAAAGCCTCCAAAACAAAAACCAATTTACAAAAACGATTAAACCGTATTAAGGTTTAACAGAAAAAACGATTCCTTTCAGCGAGGAATCGTTTTTTTCTATCTCAACATCGGCTCAAACAAGCTGTGATGATATTTCCCTTCGGCATCTGCCCTCACTTGATCGAGAATGCTTTCTAACGAAGCCGTCACGCTCTCTAATGCCCGCCGTACTGTACCGTGTTCAAAATCCGCTAAACTCTCCGGCAATTCATCTTCATCCAGCACAAAGACATCACCATTCGGAAGAATGAGAAGATCAATAATGAGGTCTTCAAACATGACCAGCTGCCCGTTGAACTGTGTATCTCCCACCATATTCAAATAAGATCCTAGTTCCTTCCCTTGATCATCTCTCCAGAAATATATGTTATAAGGACGATCCTTCCAATAATAGGCGGTCGTATAGCTCCCTTTTGGAATGGTTAGAGCACCCTCACCTGCCCTCATCGTAAACGGTTCTTCAATCTTGTGAAACAGCACAGCCTGCTGCTCCTTTGTGTCTAACAGCTGACAGGTATGTTCCACAACTTTTTGATCGTATTTGATTTTTCTCTCGATGACTTTATCCCAACGATCCGCATGCAGCGAAAACAACATGTCACAACTCCCTCTAAACATCTCGTTTCTTTCCAGTATACACCGATTTTTTTGAAGAAATAAAGGATTGCCTCATTTACTTATGGAAGACCTATGATGAGGTGAAATAAATGAACGGAATCACGACTCTTGAAACTTTACACAGCTTGGACAAATCATCCTCATGATTTGCGGCTATGTCCTTTATTGGCAGCTGGTGAAAACGAAGAGAGAACGAAAGCTGTCTCCTTATGAGCGCATGTTAAAATTCTTTGTCATGTTCGGTTTCATCTCGTGGGTGGTATCCTATTGGGCGCTGGTACTGTGGGCGTAAATTGAAAAAAAGAAAGAGCTGTCCATGGAGGTAAGCTCTTCCTTTTGCTGCACATTATATTATGAGCCTGCCGGCTGTTCTTTCTTGATCACATATTGATAGCTCTTGACATGTGTCCCATTTTGGTTCACAAATTCTTTATCAAGCGCACGCTCAAAGCCCATTCTTTCATATAGGCGAATGGCAGCCTGCATTTTATCAGATGTATGAAGATACAGGACATTTTCGCCCCATGATTGCGTCAGTTCAATACTTTTACGCAGCAATGATTCTGCAATGCCTTTTCCCCTCACATCGGGATCTACTCCTAAAAACCGGACGATGGCTGATGTAATGCCCATTTCAGGTTTGTCATACGCTTGCTCTGATGACCGGAACATTTGAAGCGTCCCCACGACCTTGCCGTCAAGCTCCGCCACAAGCATCAGCTCCATGTTCGGATTATCTACAGCTGCTGCAAGCGCGGCAGAATAATTTTGCCAGCCTTCCTCTGTAAATTGAGGCTCATACTGTGCATAGGATTTGATCAGCACGCGTGTGATGGCCTCATGATCTTCTTTGACTGCTTGACGAATGATCAGCTCTTGCTGCTTCATGTCAGCACCTCCTGCTCTCTATTAGTGGGTATACGTATCATGCAATCACTGCATACGATCACCTTACTCTTTTCTCTACTCATTCAATGTAAAGAGTCTCATTCGAAAGATCAATCATTTTGCACGGAATCATCTTTGAAAATTTTTCATTGAAAAGGAACGCTTGATTCATTATGCTGTGTTGAGGAAGTATACGAGGAGTGTTGTCATCATATGAGTTCTTTATCTTATCCCCAAGAATCGAAAAAAAATCGATTTCTCCTTGCCGCATTGCTCGGATCTTTAACAGCCCTTGCTCCGCTGGCAATGGATATGTATTTACCTGCTTTGCCTCATATTGCTCGTGATTTTGAGGCGAGCACGGCGTTGTCTCAATTAAGTCTGATGGCTTGTCTCATTGGACTGGCGCTTGGCCAGCTGATTGCAGGTCCGATCAGCGATACCATTGGCAGAAGAAAGCCGCTGATGATTGGGTTGATCATCTTTATTGCGGCATCCCTTCTTTGTACAGTGGTCACATCGATTTGGACGTTCATTCTTCTTAGATTGATTCAAGGACTTGCTGGTTCAGCTGGCATTGTCATTGCACGAGCCATTGTCCGAGATCATTATGAAGGATCAGAAATGACGAAATTCTTTGCACTGCTGATGTTAGTCAACGGGGTTGCTCCGGCAGCAGCACCTATTGCGGGCGGACAGATTTTACGATTCACAACATGGCAGGGTGTATTTGTACTACTCGGAATTCTCGGGGCATTGATGCTGCTGAGATCGATTTTTTCACTGCAAGAAAGCTTACCCGCAGAGCGTAGACAGACCGGGGGCTTTCAACAGATTGCAAGCGCGATGAAAATTTTAGCCAGTGATCGTCTCTTTGTTGGATATGCTCTCTCACAAGGTTTTGTATTCGCAGCGATGTTTGCCTATATTTCTGGTTCACCGTTTGTGCTTCAGGAAATTTTCAACCTTTCTCCACAAGGATTTAGTGCAGCCTTTGCGGTAAATAGTCTTGGAATCATCACGGCTGGACAAGTATTTGCCCGAGTCGCTGCGAAAATCGGTGAAGAGAAAGTCCTTCGCATTGGATTGCTGACAGCTGCATTAGGCGGAGTCACTTTATTTTTGATGATCTCGATTGATGCAGGATTGTTCGGCATTCTGATTCCGCTGTTTTTTGTTGTCTCAAGTGTTGGAATTGTCGGCACCTCTGCGCCGTCTCTTGCGATGCAGCATCACGGAGCACATGCAGGAAGTGCAGCTGCACTGATCGGTGTTGCGCAAATGCTGCTAGGCGCTTGCATGACACCTCTTGTCGGACTAGCCGGAAGCCAAACAGCCTTTCCAATGGGTCTGATCATTATGCTTTGTGATCTAGGCGCACTTTGCTGTTATTTCTTCTTTGTGGCCCGAGCGAAAAAAAGACCCGCATAAGCGGGTTTTTTTAGACTGTTGACAAAGGGCTAAAATGATCTTGATTTTAGCTCTTTGTCTTCTTTTCAGCGTGATAGAAAACCTTTGAAGTCTAGGAAGGACGAGCATCGGAGCGGAGCGAATTTGACATTCGTGAGCACCGGAGCGCAGAACTGACAAAGAATGCGAGGGTTTGTCTACACGCTGAGACCCGCATAAGCGGGTTTTTTCATTTATTATGGCTTGCTCCAATTGATGGTGCGGAACACGTTGCTCTGGTTATTGTTGTGATATGCATCTAAATCAAAGCCTGATAGTCCAAAACCAATTGTCATGACAATTCCTCCGGCAACGGTGAAGATGATCCCCCATTTGATGCATTGCTTTTTTAAATCATTCAAGTTCATACTCTCACAACCTTCTTTTTAAACATTCCCATGAATGCCTTAGTGGTTTGAATAGTCATTTGCACAAATAGCTTTGTCAAGTACGCCGTGGCTATGCCGCTTAATAATCCGACACCTAATAGAAGAATACCAACACCAACCTGCGTCACCACCACATGCAAACCGTCCTGAAAAATAAATGGAGAACCAATGATACTCCAAAAACCGCCGAGCAGACCAGTAAGCGTCAACGCACCTGTCACGAGTGGAATGCACCAAATCACCATATACACAGAAAGAATCAGCAGGAAGACTGTTGCTAGAATACTGCCCCATAACGGAAAACCTAAAATGAGAATGGAGAGTCTTGTGGCTTTTTCTCCAAACGTCGGCACCTGAACGGTTTTGATTCCTTGTTCCTTCATAATTCCTTCAGCGATCATAGCAGGCTGCCCGACTTGATGAACCGCTTCCTGTTCACTGTAGCCATCTTCCTGATAATCCTCAATCATTTCATCGTAGTATTCGATAAACCGATCACTATCTTTGTCGCCTAGAAGATGCAGATGCTTCTTTAGGCTGCTCAAAAATTCTTTTTTATTCATTGCCCTGTCCTCCAGAAATAAAGTCGTAAATCGCCATCACCTGATCCCATTCCTCTAAAAACTGCGCCATATGCTCCCGCCCGCTTTCTGTCATGCGGTAGTATTTTCTTAATCGACTGTTATGTTCCTGGGAATAGGTCTCCACATAATTGTTTTGCTCTAAACGCTTTAAAATCGGATACAATGTCGATTCTGAAATCTCAATACAATGAGACATATCTTTAATGATTTGATAACCATAGGAATCGCCTTTCTTTAATACCGCCAGTACACAAAATTCCAGTAATCCTTTTTTTAATTGTGCATTCATGTTTACAACTCCTAACTCTTTATACTATACATTACATAGTATTGTGTGACAAGAGGTATAGAGAATAAAAAAAAGACCCTTTTTCGGGTCTTTTAGCTCTTTGTCTACTTTTCATTTTTATATATTTACAAATCCTTCTCCGAACACATCGCGTACGTCATGGACAACAACGAATGCGTCTCGATCTATTTTCTTAATAATTTTCTTAAGGCGCATGAGCTCCTGCTTTTGAATGACCGCGTACAGAATTTCCTTCGATTCCTTTGAATAATGACCGCGTCCGTTTAAAATCGTTACGCCTCGGTCCAGGGTGTGATTGATTTCTTCCGCAATATCATCTTTGCATGAAGAAATAATTGTCACTGCCTTTTTCGTGTTAAGTCCTTCTATCACAAAGTCCATTACCTTTGTCGCCACGTACAGCATTACAATGGTAAACATTAATTTTTCCGCACCAATAATAAAATAGGAAGCAAATACAACGATCAGATCAAAGAACAAGATGGCATAGCTCACGTTCCAGTCTAAATACTTGTTGGCAATTCTTCCGAGAATGGCAGAACCCGCCGTTGTTCCACCGGCTCTGAGCACAAGACCAATCCCAATTCCGATGATAATTCCTGCAAAAATCGCTCCAATGATCAATTCATGTACATTCACGACCCATGTTGTGGTCAGGTGTAAAAATAGGGAGTTACTTGCAACGGCAACCACCGTATAAATCGTGGTCTTTTTGTCCAAGTATTTATATCCCACAAGTAATAAGATCGCATTCAACACAAGGTTCGTCAGCCACGGTGCTATTTCAAACAAATAATAAAAAATGATGGACAGCCCCGTGACACCGCCTTCACCAAATTCAAGCGGAATGACAAACATGTTCACTGCTGCGGCAAATAAAAAAGAACCAACTAGAATCATCGCTATATCTTTTACACATTTTTTCAATTTCTTCTTTCCTCCTTTTTTAAGCATATAAAAAACCCTCTTTCTGCACGAAAGAAGACAGTCGTTGGACAACATAAAAATCAAAAGACGGCGCCTTTTGACGAAGCTTTCTGAAATCAATCTTTCCATAATATATATCTCTTTTTAGAGGCTGTCAATGACTTGGTTTTCTATTATTTTGACTGCATTTTTATACATCAAAACCCGCATGTTTTCAGGGTTTTCGCGCCCTAATATGCTTTTTCCTCTCCTTGACAAAAACACTTTAGTCATTTAAACTACTGCCTCATATCATATCCATCATTTCCGATCTAAAAAGGAGGCTGTTTGATTCCAATGAATCCTATTCAAAGCCGTTTACAGGCTCACGCACCTTTGATTTTAGACGGTGCATTAGCAACAGAGCTTGAACGAAAGGGCTGTAACTTAAACGATCGTTTATGGTCAGCCAAAATACTTATTGAACAGCCACAATTGATTCAGCAAGTACACTTGGACTACTTCCAAGCAGGTGCTGACTGCGCAACAACCGCCAGCTACCAAACAACGATTGAAGGCTTTGCTGAAAAAGGCTATACAAAAGAAGAAGCGATTGAACTCATGAAACGCTCTGTCACTCTAGCGAAAGAGGCACGCGATCTTTTTTGGCAGGATGAAGTGCGTCGTGAAGGACGGACAAAACCATTTGTCGCTGGATCTGTGGGGCCATTCGGCGCTTATTTGTCTGACGGTTCAGAATATAAAGGAAATTATGGGCTTTCAGAGCAGGCTCTCATTGATTTTCACAGACCAAGAATTCAGGCATTAGTAGAAGCGGGTGCAGATATTCTAGCATGCGAAACGATTCCTTGTCTGATTGAAGCAACTGCCATTGCAAAGCTGCTGCAAGATGAATTCAGCGGGACATCTGCCTGGATCACATTCAGTGCAAAGGATGGCCTGCACATTAGTGAAGGTGATTCCATACGAGAATGTGTACAGGCGCTTGAGCCTTATGAACAAATCGCTGCTGTCGGCGTGAACTGTACGCCGCCGCAATTTATTACTTCTCTCATTCAAGAAATGAAAAAGGGAACGAGCAAACCGATTGTGGTTTATCCAAACTCAGGTGAAATATATGATCCTGAAGAAAAGGTATGGAGCGGAGATACGTCACATCTTACTTTTGGGGAATGTGCGCATCAATGGTACAAAGACGGCGCGCATATCATCGGCGGCTGCTGCCGCACGACCCCAGAAGATATCAATGACATCTTAAAAAGAACCACATCATAGCATCATGAATCATCACACATACTTCTAAGCAAAAGGGCGGGAAGACATGGAACAAGCAAAAGATCAGTCACAACAATATCAACGAAAAATGACGAGCCGGCACCTGTTCATGCTTTCTCTAGGCGGTGTCATTGGAACAGGGCTCTTTTTAAGCTCGGGGTATACCATCAATCAGGCCGGACCTGCGGGGACCATTCTTGCCTATCTTGTCGGGGCTTTAATTGTCTACCTCGTGATGCTTTGTTTAGGCGAGCTGTCTGTCGCAATGCCGGTCACAGGGGCTTTTCATACGTATGCAACAAAATACATTGGACCTGGTACAGGCTATACGGTCGCTTGGCTATACTGGCTGACATGGACAGTGGCACTCGGTTCGGAATTTACAGCGGCAGGACTATTAATGCAGCGCTGGTTTCCAGACACTTCGGTTTGGATGTGGAGTGGCGTGTTTGCTCTTCTCATCTTTTTACTGAATGCATTTACAGTCAAGTTTTTTGCAGAATCAGAGTTTTGGTTTTCCAGTATTAAAGTGATGGCTATTATTCTCTTTATTATTCTTGGCGGAGCTGCAATGTTTGGTTTGATCCCATTAAAGGGCGGTGAGGCCGCTCCGTTCTTTTCTAATTTCACTGGGGAAGGCGGACTTTTTCCAAACGGCTTTTTACCGATTTTAATGACGATGCTTGCTGTCAATTTTGCTTTTTCAGGTACGGAGTTGATTGGGATTGCTGCGGGTGAGAGCGTCAATCCTGACGAGACCATTCCAAGAGCAATTCGCACAACCGTCCTGCGTCTCGTCCTGTTTTTCGTTGGAACGATCGTTGTGTTGGCTGGCTTGATTCCAGTAGAAGAAGCCGGGGTGATCAAAAGCCCATTTGTCGTGGTATTTGATCGTATCGGGATTCCTTATGCCGCAGATTTCATGAATTTTGTCATCCTGACCGCGATCTTATCTGCCGCAAACTCAGGATTATACGCATCATCTCGTATGCTTTGGTCGCTTTCTGAAGAACGGACACTTCCTAAAAAACTGGCGAAGCTGACGTCAAAAGGCATTCCTTTGAATGCACTCATTTTAAGTATGATCGGTGGTATTCTTTCTTTGCTATCGAGCGTGATCGCACCAGAAACGGTATACCTTGTCCTGGTGTCAATCTCTGGACTGGCCGTTGTGGTTGTATGGATGGGGATTGCTGCCTCACAGTTTATGTTTCGGAAAAGATTTTTACAGGAGGGCGGTCAGCTTCATGATTTATCCTTTCGAACACCGCTCTATCCAGTAGTTCCGATTGCAGCCTTCCTCCTATGTCTTGCATCTGTCATTGGCATTGCCTTTGATCCAAATCAGCGGATTGCCCTCATCTGCGGCATTCCTTTCATTGCGCTCTGCTATGCTGCCTATTACGTGACAGCTTGGATTCAGAAAAAACGAGAAAAACCTGGTGTATAAACATCAGGGTTTTTTCATTGGCAAAAAAGGATATCGCTAGTAAAATAAGCACACTTTGGTATATGATAGGAATCTATGATTTTCAGGATGAACCAAGGGAGTTGTCGTGAATATGGAAATGACCATTACAAGAGCATTAAGTGAACTGAAAATGTTAGATAAAAGAATCAACCGAACCGTTGATGAAGCCGTACTTGGTGGATTAATGATCGGCAGACATATACAGCACGGATTTCAGAATCAAGAAGAGATTGAAAAAAAGGCAAAGGCTGATGATCAATCGATTCGAGCTTTAATCAAACGCCGGAATGCCATCAAATCAGCCATCGTTGTATCGAATGCAACCACAATGATTGATGTGGCGGGTGTCCGTATGACGGTGGCAGAGGCGATTGAACGAAAGACGTCGATAGACTACGATATTCGTTATTTACAGAAAATGAAACAGGTGTACAAAGAGCTGGTCGACAAAGCTGAACAAACGAATGAAGATGTGAAAATGAGACTTGATCAGCATTTAGAGACCTTGTTTGGGAAAGATGGAAAGACACAAGCGGCCGCCAACCAAGAGATCGTGAAGTCTTTTCTAGCTGAAAATGAGGCGGTGATCATCGATCCGCTTCGTCTTCGAGTGAAAATTGAACAGCTTTCGAAAGAAATTGAAGATTTTCAAATGGAAGTTGATTTTTCCTTGTCTGAAAGCAATACACTAACGAAAATACAGATCGATTAATTGATTTTGTTAGTGAGCCGAAAATCGATAGGACTAAACACCTCCGAGGGAAAGGTCATTCCCTCCTCATCTGATGATCATCTTAGGATGATCCTTGATAAAAGCTCAAAGCTGAACGTTCAAGGATCAAAGTTCAAGTGTGAAAGTTCTTATCTATCAAAGCTCAAGATTAAAAGTTAAACGCTCGATCGAATCTGGGAATAACGGCTGATGAGTGTTTGTTTATCGACTCTTTCGGTTGCCGCCCAGCAGGTTTGCTAACAAAAAACAAAGGGCTAAAATGATTTTCATTTTAGCCCTTTGTTTTTTTTCAGCGTGATAGAAAACCTTTGCAGTCTAAGAAGGACGAGCACTGGAACGGAGCGAATTTGACATTCGTGAGTACCAGAGCGCAGACCTGACACAGAATGCGAGGGTTTGTCTACACGCTGAAGGATGTCACCTGATGACATCCTTTTTTTCTATGAGATTAGTAACGTGATGTATACGCCAAATGGTACACACTTGTGACATTTGAAGATAGTTTGATGTCGTTTGACGTGAACGTCACTGGAACGATATCGTAGTAATGTGTTGACCAGCCTGCATTATTGTATGATTGGTAGCCTGCACCTGCAGGAACTTGAAACGTCAGCGAAAACTGTCCATTCTCATCTGTTGTGCCTGTCGCTGTTTGAGCATATGATTTGATGGCTGCTTCAAAATAAAGCTTGATCGGCTGATTAGGCATGAGGTTTCCGCTTGCATCTTTTAGTGTCCCTTTAAACGTAGCTGGATAATAAGAACCCACGCGATATTTACTGCCATAACCGTAATTCACTATTCCACTATCGGCTGCTGTGACACTTGTTACTTCTACTGATGCTGGTACTGCACCTGTTTCTTCAGCATGTGCAAAGCTTGGGAATACGAGAAGCAATGATAGAACGAAAGCAAACATGATTTTTTTCATCGATAAATCCTCCTTTTTTTCCTACTATTTTACTATCGACATTAATTGGTATTTTTCCAGTTAAAAACAAAAAAACTTCCCTTTTTTTAGAAAGGGAAGTCCTTTTTTTATTTTTTTACAACCACTTTTACCGCTTTGCTTTCTCTTTTTCTCACATCTGATGCGGTCACATATAAAACCGTTTTGGCTTTTTGTGGTTTTATTTGGGCAGTAAATGCGCCCTTGCTATTGGTTTTGACTGTTTTGATGACTTTCTTTGATTTGTTTTTCACTTTAATGGTCAAACCTGCACCCGCAGTCCCTTTGACCGCTTTACTTTTGACGGTTACTTTGCTCACTTTCGGCTTAGCAGGTGCTTTTCCTTTTTTCACGACGGTTTTGAGCGTCGTAGCGGCCTTTCCTTTTGACATTTTAATGTGAAGGACCTTGTTTTTGTTCTGATGCTTAATCTTCACACTAAAGGTTCCTTTTTTGCCTGCTGTGCCTTTTCCAAGCAGCGTTTTGCCTCTATACACAGAAATAGCAGCACCGGCTTTTGCTTTACCTGTCACCTTTTGATGCTGATCCTCCACTTTGCTCACAGATGCATTCAATTCGACAGCACTTAATGCAGCAAATGCATTCAGTCTGCCGTGTCCTGTCATCCAATCAATTCCTGGAATTTTCGGATCAACAATTGGTTCCTCGTTTTCATCATAGAAAACGTCGTCTTTTCCATCAATAGATTTAAATGAGATGTCATCTGCTGTACTTTGCAAAAGATTTCTCACTTGATTTGGCTTCAAGGATGGATTTTTAGAAAGCAGTAATCCTGCTGCTGCTGCCACATATGGTGTCGCCATTGATGTCCCGCTCAGGTATGAGACGTTCCCATCAGGCATTAAGCTCGGAATATCCGACCCTGGTGCTGACATGCTCAGTCCTTTGCCATAGCTTGAGAACTCAGCGGCAATATCCATACGGTTGCTTGCGCCAACCGCCATTGCGTATTTTGATGTCGCAGGGTAGCCCATTTCTGGTACGCCATCATTTCCACTTGCCACGACGACTAGTACATTTCTTTGAGCAGCATAATTCATGGCATATTCAATCACTCTGCTGTAGTAGCCGCCAAGGCTCATGTTGATCACCTTTGCGCCTTTGTCTACTGCATGCTTGATCCCAAGTGCAATATGCTCTGTATCGCCAAAGCCATAGGCATCCAGCACCTTCACCGGAATGATGCCCGTATGTTGATTGAGACCTGCCATTGAGTAATGATTATCGGATTTTGCGGCAATGATGCCTGCCACATGCGTACCGTGTCCATTGTCATCAATCGCATCTTTGTTTCGTCCAATGAGATTCGCACCTAAGTCTGTCCGAACAGTCCCGCTTAAATCTGTCAAACGGCTGTCTACACCTGTATCCACAACAGCAATTAATGTTTGCTTCATTTTGCTTGTGCCAATCAGTGTATTCATTTGTTCAAATTTGACGTCAGCGCCTTTTTTCCCGCTGTTTTGCGCACTGTTTTTCAGCGGCCACTGATAACCATACTGCGCGTCGTTGCTTAGCGCTCGATAGGTTTGAACAGGCTCTGCAAATTCAACATTCGGCATGCTGGATAGCTTTCTTGCCGTGCTTTTGATGACCGCTTTGCCTGCTTTTAGTGTTTTTCCAGCTGATTCTTGCCCTGCTGGCACATCATAGACATACATTCCTTTGAATAAAGGACTGACTGACTGTGATGTCACACGGTTTTCTTGGATGCCGTAGCTTTTCATTTTCTTTTTCGCAGATTGAAGTGTTTGGCCATCCTTTAATTTAAAAATGATCTTATTCGTTTTAACCTTCTCTTCTTTTACAAGCTTTTGTTTCTCTAATACATAACCAACTGACTTTCCTTCAAGCTGATCGATGCCAATTTTTTGACTGACGGCTTGTAATTCCTTTTTTAAATATGCCGGACTTGCTTCTTTGAGCATATCAAAAAGGGAGCCGATCGCCTGTTGTTCTTTTTCTGTTACGATATGACCACTAAATGCACCATTTTTCTCTACGTCACTTAGCAGTGTTTTTAATGTGAGCAGATGGTTGTAAACCTTTTGCTGCTCTTTTTGATGTTTGATGAGCTTTGATTTGAGAAACGGCTTTGTCTTTTGGAGCAGACGCGAAAGCTTTTGACCTTCTGCCGTTTCATTGAATCGTTTATCTTCGATTGTACGAATCGATTGAAGAATTTCACGCCCGTACTTTTTCTCAATAATGATGATTTCAGGCTCATCTTCTTCAGGAAAAACAGGTTCAGAAGGCGGAAGATTAGCTCCTTTATATCCGAGTGTATATGCCGCATCCTCTTCCTCATCACGGCTGTCTTCCTCTGACCCTAAATAGAGCACTTTGACATAATAGGGACCTGACCATGCATGCGGGAAGTTGATCTCTGTCTCTCCGCTCGCTGTGTCCACGCGATATCTTGAATATGTGTCATCCTTCATCGCTCTGTCCTTGCTTGGATAGACCGATACGGACAGCACTTGTTTACTTTTCACAGAAATTTGCATGTGTGTATGTTTTGCCACCTCTTGTGCAGATGGCGTGATTTCATACCATGACTCTTCCTTTTCATTCTGTAATGTACCTGAGATGACTTCACCATTTTTTAACCCAATGGCTTCATTGACACTTGTTCCATGACTGGCAGCTGCTGCCTCGTATCCAGGTAGTGCTGCCATACATAGAATGATGGCCATGAGTACGATCACACAGGATTTGACCTGCTTTTTGAACATGAAAAGACCCCCTTATCTTTTATGATACCTTGGAAGAATATCACAGAAATACATATAGTAGAATCTGTTTTTTACATAATTAAACTCGTTTTAAGCTAGGATTTGAGATATTTAGTCAGCAAGACAGATAGCTTCATAAACTTTTTGCCATTTCAAACGGAAAATGATGCTATTTAACCATGCTGAAAAGTACATTACAATCAACTTGTAAGCGCTTAACAAACAAGAGAGAAGGGATCAGCTTGTTCCAAAAAGATCATGTTTTCACACAAGTAAACGGACGATCAAAGAATGAGATTTTACAATACATTTCCGAGAAAGCTGAAGACCTTCAGATTACAAACAATCAGGCGGGGCTATTAGCAGATTTGTTGACACGCGAAGACGAAGTCTCAACAGGACTTCAGCAAGGCTTCGCCATTCCACATACAAAAAGCTCCGCTGTACAAACGGCTTCACTTCTTTTTTTAGAACTTGAACAACCCATTGAATGGGGAAGCTTCGATGATTTGCCCACAAGCTATTTATTTACACTGCTCGTTCCATTAGAAGAAGCAAATGTCACACATCTGAAATTACTGTCAGGTATTGCGACCAGTCTAATGGAACCTGCTTTTATCGAGAAGATTCAACCAGGTCAAACAGCTGATTACTATTACGAAGTCATTGAACAACAATTGAAAGAGGGGATTACACAATGAAAATTGTCGGTGTCACTTCATGTCCAGCAGGGTTAGCTCATACTCCAATGGCAGCCAAAGCGTTAGAAAATGCAGGTAAACAGCTCGGACACGAGATCAAAATCGAACAGCAGGGGATTATGGGACAGGTGAACGGCATTACAGCAGAGGAAGCACAGCAGGCAGACCTCTGCATCATTGCCTCAAATCAGCATATCAACGATGCGGAACGCTTCTCAGGCATTCCCACTGTACGTGTCGAAATCGGACGTGCCCTAAAAAATGCCGAGCAAATTATCACTAAAGCTGTAGCACTTGTTGAAAAGAAAAAGTCTGAATCTCAATAAACATGAGCAATGCCATATAGAAAGGAGCAAAGAAAATGAAAGCAAAATTAAAAGTCATTGAAGGCCATCTCATGACCGGTATTTCTTATATTCTTCCTGTAATCATCGGTGCTTCACTTATCGTTGGTTTAGCAAAACTGGTCGGGTTAGGGTTTGGTGTTTCAGATTTAAACACCTATAAGGATGCTGGCGGCATACTGCACGGTGCCTATTTAATGGAGCAGGTCGGCTGGACAGGCATTGGCTTAATGAACGTTCTGCTCGCTGGATTTATCGCCTATTCCATTGCGGATAAATCAGGTCTTGCAGCCGGTTTTATCGGCGGTGCTCTCGCCAGCTCAACCAATGCTGGTTTTATTGGTGCCGTCATTGCAGGCTTCTTCGCAGGATATGTTGCTCTTTTTGTGAAAAGAAAAATTCAAATTCAAGGCTCTGCAGCTGGGCTCGTCCCTCTGCTCATCCTGCCGCTTATTACCGTTGGCTTAACCGGACTTCTTATGTCAGTTCTTCTGGGCGGCCCATTAGGCGCTTTGAACACAGCATTAATTGAATGGATCAAAGGTATGGTCGCTGATGGAACAAGCACACTCGCACTCGCTCTCATTTTAGGTGCGATGATTGGCTTCGATCTTGGCGGACCGGTGAATAAATCAGCGTGGATGGCTGGTAACGCCCTCTTTCTATCAGGTGTCTACCTCCCTGCCATTCTCGTCAATATTGCGATTGTCATTCCACCGCTTGGATACGGGCTTGCGACATTGATTCGAAAACGCAACTTCTCCCCAACCTTTAGAGAAGCCGGGCGTGGCGGCCTTGTCATGGGCATTATCGGTATTACGGAAGGGGCGATCCCTTTTACCCTCGTCAATCCTTTGAAATTGATTCCGCTCAATGTTGTCGCATGTGCTGTTGGAAGCGGGGTCGCTGCATTATTAGGAGTTCATGACATCATGCCGCCAATTGGCGGGCTATACGGCTTCTTCTCAGTCGGAAACTGGTGGGCTTATTTAATTGGAGCTCTAACTGGCGCACTCGTCATCGGTATTGGCGCCAACCTACTTGTGAATTTCTCTGAGAAAAAAGAGCCAAAAACGCCGGAACATGATCAGAAGCAGAAAGAAGAAGACGATTTTGACCTTGTGCTAGAAGGATAATTTGAACGAAGAAAGGTGTCGTTGATCAATGACTGTCAATGTACATGTGATTCCACATACTCACTGGGACCGGGAATGGTATTTCACCACCTCCCGCTCCCGTATTTACTTAATGAAAAGCGTAATGGACATCTTAGATACCCTTGAAACAGATGAAAGGTTCCATTACTTCATGCTCGATGCCCAGGCTTCCTTATTAGATGATTATCTGAAATGGCGGCCAGAGGATGAGAATCGAATCAAAAAGCTTGTCACAGCGAAACGTCTCATCATCGGCCCATGGTATACCCAAACCGACCAGCTCGTCATTTCAGGTGAATCGATTGTGCGGAACCTACAATATGGGATTGAACGCTGTCAACAGTTCGGCCACGTGATGAAAGTCGGCTATGTCCCTGACTCCTTCGGTCAATCCGCACAAATGCCTCAAATTTATCGCGGATTCGGTATTGTCGATACAGCATTTTGGCGCGGCGTTTCTGACCATATGACGAACCATACTGAATTCAATTGGCGCGGTGCTGACGGCAGTGAAGTCTTTGCTGTGAATCTGCCATTTGGCTACTACTACGGTGGTAATATCCCTGAGAAGGATGAGGACTTACAAGCCTTTTTATCTGAAAAAATCGGTGCGTTGCAAGCAAAGGCCACCACAAAGAATGTCTATTTCCCGAATGGTTTTGACCAAGCACCGATTCGCAAAAACCTGCCTGATTTATTAGAAAAAGCCAATGAACTTGACGAGCATCACTATGAAATCAGCAGTTTAGAAGATTATATTGCAGCCGTGAAAAAAGAGCGGACATCTTTTGAGACATTACACGGAGAGCTCATTCATGCGAAGCATATGCGGATTCATAAATCTATTTTTTCAACACGAGCGGATTTAAAAATCTTAAACAATCAAATTGAAAACTATCTCGTGAATGTGATGGAGCCCATCCTAACGATCAGCTATTCTCTCGGACACGACTATCCGCATGATACGGTTCGCGATATTTGGTACCTCATGTTTGAAAATGCAGCGCATGACAGCATTGGCGGCTGTAATAGTGACACGACGAATCAAGACGTCTTCTTCCGCTACAAGCAGGCAAAGGAAATCGCTGAGAATCTTGTGGACTTACACATGCGTCTCATCGCTATTCGACTGCAAACAGAGCAAGAAATCACATTCACCGTGTTCAATACCCTGCCTTCAAAGCGTTCTGAAGTCATTGAAGTCGAAACCTTTATCACGGAACGTCCATTTACGTTAAAGGATGCTAATGGAAGAACGCTTCAGTACACAGTGAAAAGCAAAACCGATGTCACAGATTATGTGCTGGCACAGCAAATTTCTCTTAACCCAAGTAAAGAAGTGTACATGCCAAAGCAAGTATGGAAAGCTGTGCTGCTGATCGAAGCCCTCGACTTACCGTCAGTTGGTTATACACAGGTCAGCATGGTCTTCGATGAATCAAGCGAATCGGCATGGGAACAAACTGAAGGACACGTGATTGAAAATATGTATTACCGCATTGCGGCAAATGACAACGGATCACTGGACATCACAGATAAACAAACTGGCCGCACATTCTCTGAGCAAATGATCTTTGAAGACAACGGAGATGATGGGGATTCCTACAACTATTCACCCCCTCGTGAGGACCTGTATGTGTCATCCAAGGATCTTTCATCAGCAGACATCTCAGTGGCTAAAAGCGGCCTGCAGCAAGAGCTGACCATCAAGCTTCAGCTCACTGTCCCTTACGACCTAGAGGAGCGCTCTAAGCAATTGGCTGCGACTTCACTTCCGATCACAGCGAAGATAGCATTAAACAAAGACGATGCTGTCATCCGTTTTCATGTAGATGTGGACAACCATGCGTTAGATCATCGCCTACGCGTTCTTTTTGATACAGGCATCGCATCAAACGTATCACTGAGCGATCAACAGTTTGGTACAATCGAACGCCCAACAGAGCTGACGCAAGAGCTAGAATGGTGGAACAATGAACATTGGGAAGAAAAACCGATCACTATTGAACCGATGCAATCCTTTGTCGCACTTCGTGATGAAGCATATGGTGCCGCTCTGTTGACCGACTGCGTGAGAGAATATCAGATCACAGGAGAAGGCTATACAACGATTGCATATACGCTCTTCCGCTGCTTCGGAAAAATGGGGAAAGAAAACCTTCTTTACCGTCCAGGACGCGCATCTGGGGAAAAAATTGTTGATACACCTGACGCTCAGCTGCAAGGTGCACTGTCATTCTCATTTGGAATGCACTATAGCAAGGACGGAGTCAGCGAGGGACACTTGGCACAGCTTGCCAAACGGTACACCACCCCTGTTCAATGCTACGAGCGGGCAGACTTTTTAAACGGTCGTTTAATTTTCTCTTTCCGAGATGAAAAAGAAGACTTACAATCTACTTATAGCCTGCTTGACATCGAGACAGATGGAGCCATTCTAAGCGCTCTGAAAAAAGAAGAGCATGGAACAGGCATTGTCATTCGTCTCTTCAATCCATATTTAACGCGTCAAACAGCCGCTTCAATCAATAGTTCATCTCTACAACACGGAGAAACAGCGAATTTAGGAGAAACACCTGAAGGACATATACTCAAAGCACAACATGGATCATTACACATTGAACCGCTTACACCTTGTCAGGTACAAACCTACATTGTAAAGAAAAAATGAACATGTAGGGGCGGGATCCATTGGATTCCGCCCCTCTTTAATGGAGGGCATTGATCATGCGAATTGGAGGCATTGAAGCAGGCGGAACGAAATTTGTCTGCGGCTACGGAACAACAGACGGAACGATTGAACACATGACTTCCTTTGCAACAGGGAATCCAGTTGAAACATGCCGGCAAGTGATCGATTACTTTACAAAGCATCGTGTCGATGCCATTGGAATTGGGGCATTCGGGCCTGTCGATGTGAAAGAGCAAAGCCTAAGCTATGGGACGATTTTAGACACACCAAAAACAGCCTGGCGCCAATTCCCTTTCCTCTCTACCTTAAAACAAGCCCTCGGGATCCCGATGAAGCTTGATACCGATGTGAACTGTGCAGCACTCGGAGAAGCCCGTTTTTCAACTGAAGCAGAAAAGCCTGCCTCCTTGGTCTATATTACTGTTGGGACTGGAATAGGCGGCGGTGCCTATATTGAACATCGCCTGATTCACGGATTGCTGCATCCAGAAATGGGTCATATCACTGTTCAGCGGCATCCTCATGACACTTACGGAGGCTGCTGCCCTATACATCATGACTGTTTAGAGGGACTGGCATCTGGTCCTGCCATAGAAGGACGCTATCATACACTGGCACAAATGCTGCCAGAGGATCATCCAGCCTGGTCACTTCATGCTTACTATCTCGGGCAAATGACTGCTAACCTGCTGCTCACCCTTTCACCAGAACGCATCATTCTAGGTGGAGGCGTGATGAAACAGCCCGCTATGCTGCCGCTTATTCTTGATGAAACAGACAAACGGCTTCACGGCTATTTGCAGCTGCCAAAGCCTTTACATGAAATTATCACAAAACCATCCTTTGATGGATTATCTGGTTTAATGGGCGCCATCGCTCTTGGAACTGATGCCTTACAGGCGCAAGGAGCCGCGCAATGATGATGACGGCAGATCCTCGAACCTATCAGCTGATTCAGCGGCTATTTGAAACGAAGGGGTTCGTGAAGCTGGAGGAGCTCACTGCCTCTTTTCGCTTATCTGACCGCTCTATCCGCAATTTAATCAAGGAAGCAAATGAGTATTTAAAGGAAACTGGGGCCATGATTAAAACGATTCGCGGGAAAGGATATACTCTTTTAACGAGTGACCAAGATGCTTTCTTACTTTGGCTTCATCAGCAAAAGCTTCCTGCCCGCTCTCTTGTCCCCGTCATGCCAGAAGAGCGTGTACGATTTATGATGAGAAAGCTGCTGCTTCAATCAGATTACTTAAAAATTGACCAGCTGGCTGAAGAACTGTTTATCAGCCGCATGACGGTCAGCAGCGATTTAAAAAAAGGACGAGAGCTGTTAGCCCGTTACGGCATGACCCTTGTATCAAAGCCTGGATTTGGCTTAAAGATTGAAGGAGATGAGCTGCAAAAAAGAACGTGCTATGCAGACTTACTTCTTGATGAAGAGCCTGCACTCTCTCATATCACCGAGCGGGAGCAGCTCCATTTTCCTGATATTTCTCTTGAAACCATTCGATCTATTGTGTTGACGAACCTGCATCAAGAGTCATTGCTCATTAAAGATATTGCCTTAAAAAATTTAGTCATTCACTTAGCCATTGCGATTCAGCAAACACGAAAAAACCAGCGGATATCCGCCAGTACCGCCCGCACACAAAGATCACCCGTTTTGATGAGAATTGCACAAAAAATCATACAGCAGGTGAGTGACACTTTTTGTGTGACCTTATCAGAGGATGAAACAGATTACTTAGTCATGCATCTATTGGCGAATCAAACGTGGAAAGAAGCCGCCCAGCATCAGACGACAGTGGAAGTTCAGCAGGCGGTTACAGTCTTTTTACAGCACATTGAAAAAATAAGCGGTCATCGTTTTGCTGATGACAGCATCCTGCAGCAAGACTTGATGCTTCATATGAAGCCGTTATTAAATCGCATCCAATATGGCGTATCATTACAAAATCCGCTTTTGCATGAGATCAAAACGTCCTATCCTTACCCGTTTGATTTGGCTGTCAGCGGGCTGAATGCATTACAGCTGGTACGGACGCCAAATGAAGATGAAGCGGCATATGTTGCCCTGCATATCGCTGCTTCATTTGAAAGAAGTCAGCTCGACACCTCGCAAAAAAAGAAAGCGATTATCGTGTGCGGGTCTGGACTAGGGACGGCCAGACTGCTTGAAATTAAATTGAAGGCAGCCTTTCAGCACGAGCTTGACATTGTTGAGCTCTATTCCTATCAGGATTATCTCATGAGCTCCTCTTTGCCGTGTGACGTCATCATCACAACCGTGCCTCTCACATCAAAGGGGAAACCAGTCATTCAGGTCAGCGCCTTTTTTGAACATCATGATATACAGCGTGTAAATGAAGTCATTCATTTATTAAATGGACACGGGGCACCCTCAAAAGAGCTGATGGCGTTTTTTCAAGAGCGATTGACTTTCATGAATGCTGATCTAAGCAGCAAGGAGGAGGTATTAGATATATTATGCAGCCGTTTAGAGGCGCATCAGCTAGTATCGTCTTCTTTTCGGCCCTCGGTGCTTGAGCGGGAGCAAATGTCGTCTACCTATCTTGGCAGCGGCATTGCAATGCCGCACCCGCTCATCACAAATGAAGGCACCTCCTCTGTAGCCATCGCACACTTAAAACAGCCGATTGACTGGCAGGGAGACCAGGTATCACTTGTCTTTTTATTAGCGATTCATAAGGATGACGCTGCCTGCATGAACCAATTCTTTGAACAGGCCGTCGATTTACTAGACAATCCAGACCGCATTCGCGCCCTCAAGCAAGCCAACACATTTGATGAGCTGATGGATGCGTTGTTCCAATAAGATCAAACAAAAGGCCGCCCAGTTCATGAGGCGGCCTTTTTATTTAGATATATATCATTAATCGTAGATGACATTTTTTCCTTCTTCACTTAATTTTTTTAAGGAGCTCAGCATATGATTGATTTCTTCATCGGAATGTCTTTCCCAAGAACCTAATTCTGCGACTATTTTCAACGGAGATTTCGATCGATAAGAACGTGTTGGGTTGCCGGGAAATCTTTTATCAGTCACATTTGGATCATTTTCAAACTCGCCTAACGGTTCTACAATATAAATTCTTTCTTTCGCATCAGACCTAGCTAATTCAGCACCCCATTTGGCCGCGTTTAGTGTTCCGGTGAAATAAATATGGTTCGATTTTTTATCCTGATAATTGGATAAATGCAGCGGTTCAAGCAGATCTCCAATCTTCAATTCCGCTTTTGTCCCATGAAAAAATGGCCCGGGATCTAACACCTTTTGCTTGTCATTCATACAGCCACACCCCTTATCGTTTTTGACTTGCGTATAACAGTATACGGCTAGATATGGGCGAGAAACAGTCTATAAATTTCATTAAATTCGGGGTATAATAATAGTAGAGAGTTAGATGTGAACAGACATAAGTACTGTAAATAAAAACGGAAATTTCGCATTCACACCAACAATGACGAAAACAAGAATACCTTCCACAGCTGACAGCGTCACAATCAATCCATGGTTCATTGGATATTCCTTCGCAATTAATTTCTGTCCTATATAATTCAAACTATAAAAAATCAAAAACAATGTGAAGAACATAAAAAAAATCGTCATCATATAAACAACCCCTTTCTGATAATGGATTTTTATCCAATTTTTACAATATATCATCAGACTATCATGTTAGAACAACTCGAACAATATGATCTTTCCAATAAAATGAACGAAAAAAAGCCAGCCACCCGCATAAGGTGATTGGCTTTTTTATCGTTATTTCCCGATGTTGTCTCCATTTTGCTGAATCAAGGTTTCATACCAATAAGAGCTCTTTTTGCGAATTCTTTTAAGGTCTTTTAGGTCAAATTCGTCGCGATTGACGTAGATGAACCCGTAGCGCTTGGAGCATCCTTGGTGTGTGCTGATTAAGTCGATGGCTGACCACGGGCAGTATCCGAATACCTCGACGCCGTCTGTGATCGCCCATTTGATTTGCTCGATATGTTTTTCTAGATAATCAATTCGATAATCATCCTGAATTGATCCATCTTCTTCTAACTTGTCGAATGCACCCAATCCGTTTTCCGTGATAATAAGCGGCAGCTGATAGCGGTCATAAATCTCCCGCATTGTTGAACGGAAGCCGACAGGGTCAATCTCCCAGCCAAACGCATTTTTGCTTAAGAATGGGTTGTTGCCGCCTTTGTAGACGCCATCTTCACCTGATTTCAAATGCTGATCTCCGCCGCGTGCAAATTCGTCGTTGCCATCTCCTTTACTCGCTTCAACTGTTTGTGAGGTGTAGTAGTTAAAGGCAATGAAGTCTGGCTTCGCGCTTTTCAAAATATCCATATCTCCCTCTTCGATGACAGGAAGAATGTCTTTTTCTTTCATGTACGCCCAAGCCAGGTTGTTATAACGCCCGAACACCGCCATATCAAGATAAAGCCAGTTGCGGATCGCATTGTAATTCGCCGCAGCAAGCACATCTTCAGGCTTTGGAGAAGCCGGATAAATGAGCGCAATGTTTGGCGCTGGACCAATTTTCGCTTCAGGCAGCATTTGATGACAAAGCGTCATGGCTTTTGCCTGTGCAACGAGCATATGATGATTCTGCTGATACAGTTCTTTTTTCGGATTTTCTAAATTTGGATCAAGTGTACCTAGCGCTGATCCATGTAAGATCATCATGTTTTGTTCATTAATGGTCAGCCAATAGTTTACCTTCTGACCATACTCCTTGAATAGCACCTCTGCATAGCGTTCAAACGCATCTACTGTCCCGCGGTTAGACCATCCGCCCTTTACTTGAAGCGCATGAGGCAGATCAAAATGATACATTGTCACGATTGGTTCAATGCCATAGCGGCGCAATTCATCGATGAGTGAATGATAGAATTCAATCCCCTTTTGATTGATCTCCCCATCTCCATCTGGAATGATCCGTGTCCACGCAATGGAAAAGCGATAAGCCTTCAAGCCCATTTCCGCAAACATCTTCACATCCTCTTTATAACGGTGATAGTGATCGCTTGCGACTTTAAAATCCGTTGTCCCTTCAGGATAACTTGCTCTCATGTCAATGACAGAAGGCCCCTTGCCATCCTCGTTCCACGCACCCTCTACCTGATAGGCGGAAGTAGATCCGCCCCAGAAAAAGTCTTTTGGAAATGATGCTAGTGTTGAATATCTCATGATTTCTTCCTCCTTTTGATTAAACTAGATGTAAAAATGATTGGCCTGGTGTGATTTGTTTCTCTTCCGTTTCAATGATATCGCTAAACTCACCTGAATTGGTAATAATAACGGGTGTTGTGACTGACAGGCCTGAAGCTTGGATGGCTTCTATGTCAAACTCAGCAAGCAGTTCGCCTTCTGTGATGGTTTGCCCCTGAACAACCTTCGGGGTAAAATGCTTTCCGCCTAATTGTACGGTATCCAGTCCGATGTGAATGAGTACCTCTGCTCCGCTTTCAGAGGTTAGACCATACGCATGTCCAGTTGGGAACACCGTTGTCACAATTCCTGATACTGGTGCAAACAGCTTTCCTTCTGATGGAATGATGGCTGCGCCCTTTCCTAGTGCACCAGATGAGAATGCTTTATCCTGCACTTCCTCCAGCTTGATGACCTCGCCCTTTAAAGGACTTTTCACATGAGCTGCTTTGACCCCATGTTCGTTTTCAATTACCGGTGCAGAAGCGGCTGCCGGCGTTTCATCTTCATCTACTGGATCTTTAAATCCAATCAAATAGGTTAGGATGATCGAAAGGACGAACGAGACCGAGATTCCGATGATGAACCCTGTAAATCCTTGACCGTAGAAAATCGGCAGTGTCAGTAAACTTGGAAGGCCTGACGCAATTGCAATACTTTGTGAATAACCGATAATCGCACCGCCGACCCCAGCAGAGATAACGGCTGCAATAAATGGTTTTTTCAAACGAAGTGTGACCCCGTATACAGCTGGCTCTGTGATCCCAAACACAGCAGAAACTGCTGTTGATCCAGCCAGTGATTTCAGTTTTTTATTCTTTGTTTTCAGCATAACACCGATTGAAGCACCGGCTTGTGAAAATACAGCTGGCGCAGTGGCCGGCTTGATATGATCTTTCCCATGGACTGCGATATTATTTAAAATGACTGGCACAAGTCCCCAATGGATACCGAAGATGACAAGAATCTGCCAAGCCATCGCAATTAAAGCACCTGCAAGTGTAGGACTAAAGGAGAATACTTTCAGCAAAACAGCTGCAATGCCATTCCCTGCATACACACCAAATGGTCCGAATACGATGAGTGTCAGCGGAACAACCGTGACAAGCAAAATCAGTGGAGTAATAAAGTTTTTGACACTTTCATGAATAACTTTGTTAAAGAAACGTTCGATATATCCCATGACAAACACTGCCAAAATGATTGGGATGACCGTAGATGTATAAGACATTAAGACGACTGGAATCCCGAAGAATGTCACATCTCCGCCGCCTTTTGACAATTCTTGAATGGTTGGGTAAATCAGTGCACCTGCTATCGTCACAGCGACAAACGGATTCGCTTTAAACTTCCTAGCAGAAGTGAATGCGAGCAATAATGGCAGGAAGTAGAACAAGCTGTCAGATGCTGCAAATAAAATTTGATACGATGTATCTTCAGGAGATAACCATTTCGCGTTGATACAGATACCTAATAGACCTTTTAAAATACCTGCACCCGCCATGACACCGAGAAGTGGTGTGAAAATCCCCGATACAATGTCGACGAATTTCCCGAAAAGGCTTGTGCTCTCTTCACCTGATTTTGCAGATGAAGCAGTGGAATCCTCTAATAGATTCGTAAACTCTCCAATTTCTCGATATACCTCTGGTACGGTATTGCCAATGACCACTTGAAATTGGCCGCCGCTTTCCATAACGGTAACGACGCCATTTAATTTTTCAATGGCCGCTTTATCCGCTTTTGATCTGTCATTTAGTGTGAAGCGAAGCCTTGTGGCACAATGCACCAACGAATGGACGTTTTTCTCTGTACCAATGTGTTTAATAATGTCTTCTGCTAATTGACGATAACTCATGCAAAAACCCCCTTTTTTTCAAAAAAATACGTTTTTGGGCAAAATAAAAACCTAAACGGGCACCAAAAATAGTCGCAGCTTGCTGTTGCGCTTTTTCAGTGAACGTTTAGGTTTTGCCTGCCGAACAGTCACAATCCTCTAAGACGATCATTGTGAAACCGTATTCTTTTATGTTTATGAGCAAATAGTACCACTCACCTTTTCTCATGTCAACGCTTTCTTTTAAAATCTATCTTTATTTTTCTCGTTTGATCAGTCGATTCAAATGAATTGATAGATACAGCATCTCCTCCGATGTGAGATCCCGATGATAGGTTTGATAGACATATTCTGCGATTTTCTTTGCGCAATCATATGCTTTCGGATATTTCACTTTGATCAGCTGATATAAGTCCTGATCTTCGCTGACAAGCAGTGTTTCGTTAATCAGACGCTGGACGAAAAAGCGCAAATGCGTGAGAAAACGGTAAAAGTTAAGCGAGTCTTCATCAAATTCCATGTTGAGATGATATTTCACAATGGTGAGAATGGCATTGACTTCCTTTGTGATATTGACCGTCGTATTCATATCCTCATTGAGCTCTGCGTTAATGATATGCATGGCAATAAAGCCCGCTTCATCCTCAGGCAGTTCAATATGAAGACGCTCTTCAATCATCTCAAGACAGTCCTTTGCCACCAGAAATTCATCTTTGTATAAGCGTTTAATCTCCCAAATAAGCGAATTCTCAATCAGATGATTTTTCTTCAGCCGTTCGATGGCGTAATGAATATGGTCTGCCAGCGATACATGCAGACTTTCATTTAATCTTCGGTTCAGCTTTGTATGTGCATATTGGATCATTTCTTCGGTCACTTTGACCACATCATACGGAACCTCTTGAAGCAGCATTTTCATCCGCTCGTGAACGGAATGATCCTCCAGGCGGAAGACTTTATCAATCAACGATTCGTCCACCGGGTCCCCGGGACGTCGCTGGAAAGCGATGCCTCTGCCCATGACAACGATTTCTTTTCCATGTTCATCTATGACACTAATGACATTATTGTTTAGAACCTTTTGAATCTGCATTTCCAAACACCTCCGTCTATGACCAACAACTTTACTCAAAATATGCTCTCATCTTAACACAATTGTCAAATCACTTGATATTTTTATCTGACTTTAGCAATAGTTCTCATCAATAGTCAACCTCTTCATTGCTGGTCTGATCGTGCATCAGCCTGCATACAATACTCCTGAGGAGGTGGCCTTCTGTGAAAGCTTTTTTCTGGTCTGCATCATTTTTATTCTTGCTCATGTTCACCCTCATCATCCTAGGCATCGTGTTCTGGCTGAGTGGACAAGGCTTAGGCCAGCTTTGGAGATATGTGCTCATTTCACTTGTCACAGCGGCCGTTTTGCGCGGCGTCACCACTTGGCTGAAACGGCATGTGATGCACCTTTCATCCAAATAAAAACGGCTGCCCCGAGTGTTCAGGCAGCCGTTTCTTTATTCTTTGGTTGCTGCAGCTTCTTTCTGAGAAGCACGCAGCTCATCATTGATTTTTTTCGCATCCTCTAAAAACTCTGTTTCATATCCACTTTTGAGTGCCCACATATAAAATAGCAGAGCTACCACTGTAATCAGTGCCATGTCCCAGCCATAATGAATGATGTTATAACCGCCGAATTTGTCACTGCCAAGACAGGAAATCGTCATCATGACAAGCAGGTACACAACCATCCAAGCACCCGCCTTAAAGTTGCGGCCGAAGCCTTTCCACTTCGCTTTTGCTTGATAGTAAAAATAGATAGGGAGACCGATGAGAATAATGAACAGCACCTGACCTGTTAACGGCCATCTTGCCCAATACAGTGTCAATGAGGCAAAGACAAAACCGAGAGGAGCAATGATGCTGAGTCCTTTTATTCGAAGCGGACGATATAAATCTGTCCCTGTCTTTCTCAGCGTCATGACTGTCACTGGTCCCGTCAGATACGAAATAAGTGTTGCGACAGAGATAATTTCAGCAAGTACACCCCAGCCTCTAAATAAAAACAGAAAAATAAACGATACGGCTAAGTTAAAAAACATTGCTGGACGAGGCACGCCGTAAATAGGGTGCAGACGGCCAAGCACACTTGGCATGTATTTGTTTTTTTCCATTCCATAAATCATACGAGACGTCGTTGCGGTATACGTAATTCCTGTACCAGAAGGTGACACAAACGCATCCGCATATAAAATCAGAACAAGCCAGTTAATCCCAAGCGCAATGGCAAGGTCCGCAAATGGCGAGTTGAAATTCAAATGACCCCATCCGTTCACAATCATAGATGGATCAACAGCACCGATAAAGGCGACTTGTAAAAGGACATAAATCACAGTTGCAATGAAAATCGATCCGACAATGGCAATTGGAATCGACCGGCCTGGATTTTTTGCCTCACCGGCCATATTAATCGGGCTTTGGAAGCCATTGAAGGCAAACACAATCCCAGATGTCGCAACAGCTGTCAGCACACTCGCCCAGCCGTTAGGGGCAATACTTGTTCCAGAAGTAAAATTCTCACTATGAAAACCTACGAATAAGAGCGCACCAATTGTTAATCCTGGAATGACAATTTTAAATACGGTAATGAATGTATTTGCTTTTGAAAATAACCCAACTGTCCAATAATTAAGCAGAAAGTAAATCACAAGAAGCACACTGGCAACCATAAGACCTTCTGTCGTCAATACCCCTTTTGTGACCAAATGAGATGTCCACTTTGCCCACTCCCAAGGCCAAGAGCTCATGTACTGGACGGAAGCAACCGCCTCAACTGGTATCACGGAGACAATGGCGATCCAGTTCGCCCAAGCTGCAATAAACCCAATAAAAGATCCGTGTGAATATTGCGTATATTTCACCATTCCGCCTGCCTCAGGAAACATCGATCCGAGTTCACTATAAGACAAAGCGATAAATAAAATCACAACCATCCCAATCAACCAGGATAAAATAGCAGCAGGACCGGCGATTTGAGCTGCACGCCAAGCACCGAAGAGCCATCCTGAACCAATGATTGAGCCAAGACCTACCATCATTAAAGCGAAAGTTCCCATCCTACGATGCAAATGATTCATGTTCATAACACCTTTCGATTAAAATACAGAGCATGTGTCAAGCAAGCGTCTTTCTTTCAAAGCAGCTCACTTTTCATTTCACTGGCAAATATTTCTTCTAATGAACCTTTATCTTTGTTCATTTTTTCGCCTGTTATATTATCTCTCAATTCTTCATTTTCTGAAATAGTCGAACATGCTTATTTCAAAAGAAAGCGCTTTTTCACCTGTTCAATCTATTAGACTGAATAACTACCTTTACCCTTATTTTGAAAAAAACAAAACAAAAAAGATAGAGGAAATGACTTCCTCTATCTTCTAACCCCCGTCATGTATAGAAAAAAGGATAGAGGGGATTCCCTCTATCCTTGTGAAATCGCTTGTTCTTTTTCAATGACAGCTAGTCTTTCTTGTACTTCTTCTTCAGATAAATTGTGCTGTTTCACATACAGGTTCCGTTCGCTTGTGCGGCATTCATGACTGCAGCTGCGCATATACTTATGCTCACTCTCTTCAGTGGCAATCATCTTACGGTTACATGCAGGGTTCGCACAGTTCACATAACGCTCGCAAGGCTCACCAGTGAAGAAATCTTTTCCGACAACCACATGCTCTGTTTGATTCACTGGTACTGTTAAGCGATTATCAAACACATAGCATTGACCGTCCCATAGCTTCCCTTGCACTTCTGGATCTTTTCCGTAAGTGACAATTCCGCCGTCAAGCTGAGAGACATCTTCAAAGCCTTCACGCTTTAACCAGCCTGAGAATTTCTCGCAGCGTACACCGCCTGTGCAATAAGTCAGGATTTTTTTCCCTTCAAGAATCTCTTTATTGTCACGAATCCACTCAGGTAATTCACGGAATGTCTCAATATCAGGACGGACTGCCCCTCTAAAGTGACCAACATCAAACTCGTAATCATTACGTGCATCAATCACAACCGTATCAGGTGATTGCATTTGCTCGTAAAATTCGACCGGGCTAAGATGTTTCCCCGTTAATTCTAACGGATTCACGTCATCCTCAAGGCTGAGGTTCACGAGTTCCTTCCGGTGGCGGACGTGCATTTTCTTAAACGCATGTCCATCTGCTTCGTCAATTTTGATCGGCATAGACGCAAAGCGCGGATCTTCTTTTAACGCTTGCATGTACTTGTCCGTTTGCTCAATGGTTCCAGAAACCGTTCCGTTCAAGCCTTCTGCTGATACAAGGATACGGCCTAACAAACCAAGCTCCTTACAGAATGCTAAATGCTCTGCTGTAAACGTCTCTGGGTCCTCAATGGGGACATATTGATAGTAAAGTAAAACGCGATATTGTTTTTCCATCTATATAAACACCTCTTAAATTTAATCAAAACATACCATTCTTTATCATACAGGAAATACATACCTAAAGGCAATGTCGGCGGCTCAATTCCATAAAACGGAAGGGCCTTTCTTCTCATATATTCGATGGTTTGATTGGAGACTATGTAAAGAAAAGATTATCGACGCCATTCAACTCATTGAGGCCTTTCAACATCAAAAAACTGCACATAAAAAAGCACAGGCATCACACCTGTGCTGTTCTTTCGATTAAAAATCAAAGTTATCTGGATCTGGACCTGTGCGCTCATCTTCATTGAGCTGATCAATGACACCCATCTCACGTGCGGACAGCTCGAAATCGAAGACTTGTGTGTTTTCGATGATTCGGCTCTTCGTCACAGATTTTGGAATGGTGATAATGCCATGCTGCAAGTCCCAGCGAAGAATCACTTGGGCTACTGACTTGTCATGTTTTTTCGCGATATCTTGGAGAACAGGATGGTTTAGAAGCTTCCCGCTTCCTAATGGCGACCACGCCTCAACATGAATTCCTTTCGACTTGCAGTAGTCTCGTAAAGGCTCCTGCGTCAGCTTCGGATGCAGCTCGATTTGATTCACCATTGGCACAACTTCTGCCTCTTCCAATAAATCCTCTAAATGATGCTGATGGAAATTACACACTCCGATCGCTCGAACGCGTCCATCCTCATATAGTTTTTCTAGCGCTTTCCATGTTTCTTTATATTTGCCTTCAACTGGCCAATGAATTAAATAAAGGTCTAATACATCTAGCCCCAGCTTGTTCATACTTGTTTCAAAGGCTTCGAGTGTTGATTCATAGCCTTGATCATTATTCCAGACCTTTGTCGTAATGAATAGATCATCGCGAGAGATGCCTGATTGCTGAATGGCTTTGCCTACCCCTTCTTCATTTTGATAGGCGGCTGCTGTATCAATGCTGCGGTAGCCCGCTTCAAGAGCGTCTTTGACTGCATTTACAGCCTCATCCCCATCTTTTACCTGCCATACACCAAAGCCTAGCTTCGGCATTTTTACTCCGTTTGCTAATGTGACTGTATCTGTTAATCCACTCATCAAACAAACCTCCGCTTCATTTTTAACTACCAAGCACTATACCCTAATTTTCGATTGATTATGCATGAAATTCTGGCTGAGCTATTTGATATATTTTCCTATATCAACTTGATTGGTGTCAATGATTTGATATTCGCTGATCCGATTTTTTGTTTTAGAACCATCATATGTTTCTAAATAAGCTTGATCGTAAAAGATGAATCCGTATGTCGCTTTGCCATCCTCTAACACCCTGATCCAATAAGACTCTTTTGTGTCTTTTTTAGAGTCATTCACCTTCTTTAATTTCATACCTGAAAATTCCTTCAGCAGCTTTTGAATATCCTCTTTCTTTTCCACTTTAACACGCTCATTATCATGCTCAATTTGAATCGAAGTCACCTTGTTCTGATCAATTGAGGCCACATCATCAAAAGAGTATGTATTTGCATTGATTAGAAAATAAATACCAATTCCTAATAAAATAATGACGACTAAACCAATCATCCACTTTTTCAACCTAACTCCTCCTTCTATTCACACCACACCTATAAAAACAGTGAAGTCCAATCATCCTCCTCAGAAAATACCTGAATTCCGTGCTGTTTAAGCAAAGCGGATGTCACTCCATCTCCAGCTTTTGTCCCCCCGTTAAAATCTCCGCGATAAATCATCCGGCTGCCGCAGGAAGGGCTGTACTCTTTTAACACAACTGCCGTCGCTTTCAGAGACTGAACCTGTTCCAGCGCGGCCTTCGCGCCTTTTACATACATCTCCGTGACATCATTTCCATGTACATCAATCACGGAGGCGAGGCCCTGTAATACATCATGTCCGTCTCCGCCAATGATTTCTGCGGGAGGCCTTGGCGTGGAAAGGCCGCCAAGCAGCTCAGGACAAACTGTGACCGCCTTTCCCTCCTGAACAAGCTCCTCAATTCGCTGATCTAATCGATGGCTGCCATTATAACGAACCTTCAACCCAGCAAGACAAGCACTGACGACAATCATGTATGTTCCTCACTTTTTTTGCTGACTTTAAAATAAATACATACAGGCAAGAAACATATCGTATTCACCAAAAAGGGCAGAGCACAATACAAAGCAGCAGCCCAAATTGATCCTTCAACTCCTGTGATGCCAAAAAAATAAACAAATAATAGCACGCTGACAAACAATCCCACGAATGGCATGATGAATACGTATTTTTTATAATTTTCTATCATTTCTTTCTCCAATGAGCTCCCTCCCTTTCATCATGGCTAAGAACAACGTCAATATATGTTAATTTTACCATAAAAAAACCGAAACCATCATCTCCCTTTGTGCGATGGTTTCGGTTTTTTAACTATATCTTTTCTTTCCAAGCCTTTAAGAAGCGCTCAATCACTTGTAATTCATCTTCATGAAACTGGTGGAGAAATTCTAAATAGGACGTGACTGCTTTATCATGTAGTTCATCATGCAGCGCCGCCAATTGCTTGCCTTCCTCTGTCAAAGAATAATAGACAGATTTCTTATCACCTTGCCGGTGGCAATAGTCCACCATGCCTTTTTCAATTAGTTTTTTCACAGCCTTTGTAATAGCTGGCTTTGATAGTTTTAGCTGTTGAGATAGAAATGTATTGTTTGATTCGTTTGGATTGGCTTGAATCATCGATAAAATGTGAAGCTGTGTGAGTGTCCATTCTTGTTTGAGTGTATCAGTCGTGGTAATCAGTGGATCTGTTGGATCATTCCGTCTCTTTTCCCTATGCATAATCAGATCTTGAATCGCTTTTAATACAATCTGCTCTTTTGTTTCCATCTGAACCTCCACTCTTAACTGGTTAATAAAATGGTACTAATAATGAAGAAAGGAGTCAAAAGAAATGTCGATGTGAGTAAAATAATAGGACATCAGACCTGAAAATTGCATATGCACTTTTTTACTAGATTCTCCTCATCCTGTCACATGCTATAATCATGGGGATGTCATCCAATTTATCATAATGAAAAGGTGATCTAAATGAATCCTGAACAACAAATGGCCATTCACCAGTTAGAAGAAAAGATACATCTGTTTTCCTCTGCTGTGAACGGAGCCTTCCTTGCATCTGACGATTTCGTTCTATCAAATACTCATATATCGACTGACACGTTCAATTTGCTCTTACCGACATCAGCTCAAATCCAAGATCCAAAAAAAGTGAAAATGGCCATTGAACACATGCGGTCACAGAAACTCATCTTCAGCACATGGATCGATCACCGCTTACTCTATCCTGATTGGACTGATTTATTAAAGGAATATCAGCTTCAAGAGGTCGAACGCAATACCATCATGATGCTTGAGCATACAGGTGACATTGATCCAGTCACATCCTCAGCACTTACAATCAAGGAAGTACTTGATGAGCAGACACTATTTGATTACAAACATATCTTTATTGAACTATTCAAAGGATCGACTGAGGCCGCCGCCTTAGAAGACTATTTCCAGCGTTTTTCGATTGAAGCATTGCACTCAAAAGCTCGCATGTTCGTGGGATATGAACACCACAAGCCGGTCACAACAGGCTTATTATTCGAGACAAACGCCAGCTACGGTATTTACGATGTCATGACTAGGGCAGAACACCGCGGCAAAGGACTTGGCAGTGACATGTTTCATTACCTTCTGACCCAGACAGAGAATAAACAAAAGTGTGTCATCCTACAAGCTTCAGCTGACGGCAAAAACATTTATCAACGTGCCGGCTTCCAACCAATCGGCGAAATGGCCGTCTTTGAATAAAAAGTACTTTTTATGAATTTGAAATGAACGTAAAAAAGCTGCCTAAAGTTAGGCAGCTATTCAGCATGATGCTGACGATCCGTATAAAGCGGCGGTCTCTTCAGCGAAATCACCGCACAGCTAAAAGCAATCAGTACAAACACAGCACCGAATTTAGCCAGATCAACAGATGAACCGGTCATCGTAAACATGACTCCGCCAACCGCTGATCCAATCGAAATGCCGATTTGCAAGGCCGACGTATTTAAGCTCTGCTGAATATCCGACGTGACAGGATCTGTTTGAATCAAATAACTCTGCAAAGCAGGCGTCAGTGCCCAGCTGAGCGCACCCCAAAGGACAACCATGACCATAAAGAGCGCGAACACCCCCGCTGTATAAGGAATGGTAAACATGACAACCGCAAACGCGATTGTCACAAGCAAAATGGCTTTCCCTGAACCCAGTTTGTCACTCAGCCAGCCGCCAAATCCATTCCCACCTATCGACGCAAGTCCGAAGATCAAATAACAAATACTAATCCAAAACGGGGTCATATGCAGAACTTCCATCAGAAATGGAGTGAAATAAGAATAAAGCATATAATGGCCTGCAAGCATAAACAAACTGATCAAGTGTGCACTAAAAATTTTCGGATGCCCTAAAGAACGAATCTGCTCTCTAAGAGGCGTCACTTTTTCAACAGGCATTTTTTCCAATAGAAAATAGATCAGCACCATCGATATGGCAGAAAGAATACTGATTCCTAAAAACATCACTCTCCAGCCAAAGCTCTCTGTAATAAAAATACCGATCGGTACACCGAGAACAAGCGAAGAACTAATCCCAATAAAAATCAGCCCTAATGCCTTTGCACGATGCGCTGGTTCCACCAATTTGGCAGTGATCGTCAAAGATAATACCACCACAAGCGCTGTGCTCATGGCAATCAACACCCTTGATATCATGACAAGGGCAAAGGTCGAACTAAAATAAGTGAACACATTCCCTAATGTAAACACCAATAACGCGATTAAATAAAGGCGCTTTCGTTCGATTTTGGCTGTAGCGGTCAGCAGCACGGGTGCTGAAATGGCATACACAATCGCAAATACCGTAATGAGCTGTCCGGCTGTTGCAAGAGACACATTCAAATCCTCTGCAAGACTTGGCAGAATGCCCCCGACCACAAGCTCAACTAATCCAACTGCAAAGGTAGAAACGGCTAATAAAAATACTCTCCAGTTCATGTCTAACATCCCTTCTGTATATCATCGCTTTCACTTTTGATACAGGGTGCAGACAAACAAAAAAACCCTGATTACAAAAAAGGAAAGCGCGCTTTTGTAATCAGGATTTATCGGATCCTGGTAGAAACCCTCAAACCATATTATTGAGGTTATACAAGTCTATTTTTTTCTTCAAATATATTAGCATAGCCTTTCATAACTCGCAAGCTGAAAAAATAGAAAAATACTGCCATTCCGTTACCTAAACAAAAGGCGCCGTAAAAGGAATCAGAACAGCTTGCTTTCTCCTCCATTTACAGGTAAACTGATGAAAAATCAACGAACGAGGATCAACGTAGATCTGGAATAGTAGCTTGAATCGATCTTTAACAGAGAGGGAACGGTGCTGAGAAGTTCCTACTGACATCTTCAAGTGAACCTGCCGATTTAGTTCTGTTTCATACAGCGGTTCATACCGTTATCATGATTGAGTGTAAAGCTGTGCTTTAAATTAGGGTGGTACCACCAGGAATGGTCCCTAACTTAAAGTACAGCTTTTTTGTTTTAAAAAAGGAGGAACCTGCAATGTCAAAGAAACAATTTGTTGAGAAAATTACAAGCATGGAAGACGACTTTGCCCAGTGGTATACAGATGTTGTCACAAAGGCGCGGCTCGTCGATTATTCAAGCGTGAGAGGCAGTATGATCATTCAGCCGTACGGCTTTAAAATCTGGGAGAATATTCGCGACGAACTTGACCGCCAGATTAAAGAAACGGGTCATGAGAATGTCTATATGCCGCTCTTTATCCCAGAGAGCCTGCTTCAGCAGGAAAAAGATCATATTGAAGGCTTTGCTCCTGAAGTGGCGTGGGTGACACATGGCGGTGAATCCGAATTACAAGAAAGGCTCTGCGTCAGACCGACCTCTGAAGTGCTGTTCGCTGAGCATTACAAAAACATTATTCATTCCTACCGCGATTTACCGAAGCTATATAACCAATGGGCCAATGTCGTCCGCTGGGAAAAGACAACACGTCCCTTCCTCAGAACCCTTGAATTCCTATGGCAGGAAGGGCACACGTGCCATGAGACTGAGCAAGAAGCGGTTGAAGAAACAGAAAGAATGCTTCACATTTACGCTTCTCTTTGCGAAGATCTCCTTGCCATTCCTGTCATTAAAGGGAGAAAAACAGAGAAGGAAAAATTCGCCGGCGCTCGCTTCACCTATACGGTTGAAAGCTTGATGCATGATGGAAAAGCGCTGCAAACTGCCACTTCTCATTTCTTCGGGAACGGATTTGCCAAAGCATTTGGCATCGAATTCTTAAACCGTGAAGGAAAACTAGAGCACGTCCAGCAAACCTCTTGGGGTTTCACAACAAGAATCATTGGCGCTATGATCATGGTTCATGGCGATGACAGAGGGCTCGTCCTCCCGCCAAATATTGCGCCAACCCAAGTGCGTATCGTCCCAATCGCTTCTCATAAAGAAGGTGTGCTGGATCATGCCTACGAATTGAAGAATCGACTCGCCCGCATCGCACGTGCTGACATCGACGCAAGCGATAAACAGCCAGGCTGGAAATTTAACGAGTGTGAAATGCAGGGTATTCCGCTACGTGTAGAAGTAGGACCAAAGGACATCGAAAAAGGACAGGTGATGCTTGCAAGACGAGACACTGGTGAAAAGCAAGCTGTCACGTTAGATGCCCTTGAACAAACCATCACAGCAACGCTTGAAGACATCCAGCGGACGATGTACGAAAAAGCGAAAGAACGATTACATGAAAAGACATCACACGCCCACACAATCGAAGACATCGAGCAAATTCTTGCGGAAGAAAACCGATTGATTAAAGCCATGTGGTGCGGTGATGAGGCCTGTGAAAACGACATTAAAGAAAGAACAGGTGCGACCTCACGCTGTATTCCATTCGAACAGGAAACCATTTCTGACACATGTGTCTGCTGCGGAAAGCCTGCATCTGATATGGTGTTCTGGGCGAAAGCCTATTAAGAATATGAACGATAAAGAAGCATCCCTCATGATGCTTCTTTTTTTGTTAAAAAGACCCAAACACCCATTGACCTCACCTGCATGATCCCCTATAATTCATATTAATATAATCGGTTTTTAAGACTTTAACTGGAGTGGTGATACATGAAACGCTGGCCCTCATTCTTTGCCGAACGCTGTCCTAAATGTAAATCAGCATTAGAAGTCTCAAAGTCCAATGCCCTGCAAGGCAAAGTCGTGAAAACATGTCCCAACCTTCATTATCAAAAAGAGTACCACCCAGCACTAGAAACGTATATCGAGCACGATGACGTCCAATAAAAAAGACCAACATGCTTGCTTTGTTGGTCTTTTCTTTATAAAATATCCAGCCAAATTTTGACCGCTGTCGCCGTAATCATCACAGCAAGTGTCCATTGCAAGTAGACGGCGTTGATTTTCTGACCGACCTTCGCACCAATCGGAGCTGCCATCAAACTTGCCGCCATCAGCACAACAGCAGGAAGAAGCATGACCTGACCCGTCAATACCTTTCCAGTCGATGCGCCTATCGCAGAAAGAAACGTAATCGCAAGTGACGACGCAATCGTCATCCGTACAGGAATTTTTAAAATAGACAGCATCACAGGCACTAAAATAAATGCGCCGCCTGCACCTAATACCCCTGAAACACTGCCAATTACAAAGGCAATACCTGATGCCAGTCCTTTATGAAAAGTGACTTCTCCTTCTGCGTCTGGACGCTGTCCTTTTTTCGGAATCAGCATGAGAATAACCGCCACAATGGCGAGTAATCCATAGACGAGATTCATCCCTTTCTCCGGCATAAAATGTGATACATAACTGCCTAATAAGCTGCCCGCTAATATACTGCTTCCCATATATAAAATCAGCGAGCGATGTAAAAATCCACTTTTCCGATAAGCAAGTACACCACCCAGTGTTGAAAAAAGCACTTGAATGGCGCCAATCCCTGATACCTCGTGTGCTGATAGTGCCATCACACCGAGAAGAGGCGGGATATAAAGAAGCATGGGATAGTTGATCACAGATCCGCCGATCCCCACCATTCCTGATAAGAAGGAACCAATACATCCGATGATAAAAAGAGTAATCAAAAATGCAAAATCCACGCTGGTCTCCTCCTTTGCAAAAGGAAAAGGGGATCTTCAGCAGATACCCCTACATCCTTTAGGACCCTTTTCTCATCCAGAACTTCAGCACGTGACCTTCTTCTGTCTGCGTGATCAATTCATGTCCGCTTGACTTCGCCCATGCGGCCAAGTCAGCTTTAGCCCCTTTATCTGTTGCATGTATTTCTAAAACTTGACCTTCCGCCAAGTCGTTCATTTTTTTCTTCGTTCGAATAATCGGCATTGGGCATGCGAGCCCTGTTACGTCTAATAGTTGATCAGATGTCATTTAATCGTTCCTCTTTTCTTATTTTATTGGACATTATCGAATCGCACAACGGTTTGGACCCATTTCCATTTCACGTTGCTCTTCCACATCTGGGTTCAGCTTCCCCATATTGGCTTGACGAATCTCTTGGAAGGCATGCGGCTGTACAGGCAGACCTTCCGTCACCATCTTTCTAAACACATGTTGATCTTCAATATGGAGCCCATGATTTTCTTTTAAAAGTGAGCCGAGCTCCTTCCAAACACTGCCGTCTTCATTCATTTCTTCGATGGTCATGAAGTGCGCAGGCAGAACGATGTATTCCTTTGAAAACGCCATATACCGTTCATAAAGCGTCTCTCTCAAATCATCTACCCAGTCCTCCGCCATTCCAGCAAGATCAGGTCTTCCAATTGAATCAATAAACAAAATATCACCTGAAAGAAGATATTGATTGTCTACGATAAAAGATGTTGAGCCGATTGTATGTCCCGGGGAATAAATGGGTTGAATATCAATAGAAGCTGTTCCAATCGTTATCTGCTGTCCTTCTTCAAGACGTTTATATTCAAAGGTTACCTCTTCTGCATCTTTTGGCGGCAGCCAGTAGATGGCACCCGTTAGTTCAGCCAGCTTTTTCCCACCAGAAATATGATCCGCATGAAGGTGAGTATCCAGCACATGCGTCACAGAGACATCATGCTTTTTCGCAAAATCGATATAGACCTCCGTCATTCGAGCTGCATCTACAACCGCGGCTTCTCCATTGGACACGATCATATAGGACAGACACCCTTTGCCCATCCGTACAAATTGATACAGCTCTCCGCCGCCGCTTAAATTACCTATTTTCACTGGTTCTAGATGCTCACTCCATGCCTTCATGCCTCCCTGCAAATAGTGAACAGGCACGCCAGCCTCTGACAGCATCTCCGCCACCAGGATAGAGGAACCTTCCTTGGCACAAACCACCAATACTTCACGGTCACTAGGAATGTGCTGTAAAAGGTCCTCTACTCCGTCAAGCAGATCAAAATAAGGCACATTCAAATCAACGATTGCTTCCCCTTCAATCTTCCAGTCCTGCACATTTGCTTGATTTCGCACATCTAGCAAAAAGAGCGGCTCTTTGCCCACGATCTTTTTTGTTAACTGCTCTGCAGTCATGGCTTTTACCGTCATGTTTTATTCAGCTCCTATTTTTCAATGGCTCCTGTCCAGCTATTCATGCCTGGCACCACATTGATTAATTGTTGAAATCCTTTCTCTTTTAGCTTTTGCGCAGCTAATTCACTTCTTCTGCCTGAATGACAGATGAGATAAATGTCCGATTCTCTTGTTAACTCCTCAGCACGATGTTCCACCTCACCAAGCGGGATATGAACAGCTCCTGGGATATGCCCCGCTTCGTATTCATCCAGCTCTCGTACATCCAAAATAAACAGAGATTGATCTTCTTTTACCTTCTGTTGAAAGGCATTCAAAGATATTTCCGAAATCATAGGCTCTTCCTCTTGCGCTCCGCCCTTACGAATCAAATGATGGAGCACCTGACCTTCTACTTTTGTTCCTAAAAACTCATGGCCGGCACTTTTTGACCAAGCCGCTAAATCCGCTGCTGATCCTTTATCGGTAGCTTGCACTTCAAGTACATCTCCTGGCAAAAGCTCATTCATTTGTTTTTTTGTTTTCACAATCGGCATCGGGCATGCCAATCCTTTTGCATCTAAAATGACTGTTGGTTGCTGCATGTGATGTCCTCCTTTATATAGGGGTGGGGGTATATTTTTATACGTGCTTAATGCCAAGCATTCATACCACCCTTGATGTTTGTAATATGAGTAAATCCTTGCTTCTTCAATATTTTCGCTGCCTGCATACTTCTCATTCCGCTTTGGCATATCACGTAGATCTCTTCATTTTTCTCAAGCTGAGAAGCTCGTTCTTTTAACTGAGGTAAAGGAATGTTTCGAAACCCTTTAATATGGTTTGTTTGAAATTCTACTGGAGATCGTACGTCAATGAGCTGTTGACCTTTGTTTTTCAGCCTTTTCTTCATATCGGCTGCATCCATTTGGTTCACACCTCGAACCGGAAGGAACCGGCTCACGAGTAAGCCAATCACCAGGACGAACAAAATCGCTTGAATCATTTCATCACCTCACTAAATAAATAAATTCACATTCCCGATTTCAGCCTCTGCTAAATAAGCGGCGACACCAGCATATTGAATGTCATCTAATAATTCTTTCTCCTGCAGCCCTAAAAGGTCCATCGTCATTGTACATGCTACGAGATTGATCTCCTGTTCCTTTGCCATATCAATGAGCTGCGGCAAGGTCATGGCATTGTGCTTTTTGATGACGTGCTTAATCATCTTTGGGCCCATTCCAGCAAAATTCATCTTTGAAATGCCCATTCGATCAGCCCCGCGCGGCATCATCTTGCCAAACATTTTTTCTAAAAAACCTTTTTTCATTGGCACCATTTCATCCTTGCGCAAGGCATTCAGCCCCCAAAAGGTATGAAAAATCGTCACTTCATGATCATAGGCTGCTGCACCATTGGCAATAATGTATGCCGCCATCGCTTTATCATAATCTCCACTAAATAGCACAATCGTCGTGCGTTTCTTCTGTCCTTCCATTCTGCTCCTCCTTCATCATTACCCATGGGGGTATATAAAAACCAAAAAATATATACACATACCGGTAAGGGTATATTATAACAAGTAAAAAAATCCGTCAACCTTCAAAGGCTGAAGAATTTCTTACCGGCTTTTCACCAATAGCTCAACCGCTTCTTTCACAAGCCCCTCCGTATCCTTGCCTTGTTCAAGGCTTTCACGGACACATTGTTCAAGATTTGTACTCACAATCACACCCATTGCACGATCAATGGCATTGCGTGATGCAGACAGCTGCGTCACCACCTCGCGACAATCCTTTCCCTGCTCCATCATCGCAAGAACCCCTTTAATCTGCCCCTCAATCCGGCGAAGACGGTTCTTCATCTGTTGATTATATTCCATTCACAAATACCCCTTTCTATTCTTTCTATGAACAGATAGTATACCCTAAGAGGTATTTAGTCAAACGACTTGCCCTTCTCTTTTGTAGAGAACGTATGTGAAAAGAATTGCACATTCCACCATTTATTGATAAAAAGAAAATAATCAACGAACGAGAAATCATTGAAGAAAAGAGGACAGCCCATGACTTTACATCATTATATCGGATCAAACAAAGAACTGCCGCTTGGTACCATTGGTCAAAATCCTACCTATAAACCATTCTCTGAACTCAATATCAACATGTTTGATAAAAAACAAAAAAAGCCAAAAACCTATCAAAAAGAAGAACTTTTGATAGAAGTATTTGAAACAGAAGAGGATTTCGAAGGCATTCACATTGATTATCTAGATACCGTCTATGAAGCGGTAAGAAACAAATTCACGCATCCTTTTGTTTATGAATTAGACATCATTCATTCTCTTCGTGCACTTTTTAAATTCATTGAAAAAGAGCTGTCAAAAGGAGAAACCATCGAAATCTATTCTTGTGTAGATGGACTCGAAACGAAAGAAAAGGATGATCAATTGGATGTAGAAATTGACCTAAGCAAAAAACGGTTTGGAAAACATATCGATTTTAAAGAGATCGATGAACTGATTGATATGTTTGAATTAGAAAACTTACAATATGTGTTGGTGAAGAAATAGACCTCCTGCGGTAAAAGTATAGAGAAAAGGGGACATCATCATGAACTTGACATGTGAATCTAAAAATTTTGATGATTATTTATGTGAACTAGCTGAAGTTGATTATTCTCATCCTCTTATTCGAGCAAAATCAAATGAACTTTTCAATCCATTGCAGACAGAAATAGAAAAAGCAAAAGCAGCCTATGAGTTTGTTCGAGATGAAATTCCCCATACATGGGATATCCAATCCAAACGAGTGACTTGTCATGCATCAGAGGTATTAACTTATAAAGAGGGAATTTGCTACGCAAAATCGAACCTATTAGCTGCTCTATTGCGCTCACAAGGAATACCCACAGGTTTCTGTTACCAGCGATTAATGTTGTTCGATACGCCAGATAAAGGATATTGTATTCACGCATTAAATGCAGTATTTCTGCAATCACTTAATAAATGGATTCGATTAGACTCTCGTGGCAACAAAACAGGAATTGATGCTCAATTCTCACTGGATCATGAAAGATTAGCTTTTCATACCCAACAAGAATTAGATGAAGTCGACTATCCTTTGATATATGTAAGACCCCATCCAAAAACAATGAGTATTTTAAAAGAACATACAGACGCTATTGAGATGTATCAACACCATTTACCAGAAAAGATATAGGCTTGGGATCTATTTTATATTAAATGCACTCAATAACTTCATCCAAACGATAGCTAGCCTTCAATCAAACGTTTTAACTTAAGCTCCGTTTCAGTATCCTCCACTGGAGTATAAACGCTGCATCTTAAATCAGTATCCCCATACACTTGTAATGAAGTTAGGTTAAACAACATTTTACCTGCCTTAGCATGACGAAATTCAATTAATACTTCAGGTGCATAGCTGATCTCATTTTCATTCCAGATTTTACGAAACTCAGGATATGCCTGCTCCATTTCTTCTATAAATTGCTCATACCAGTCATCTGCCACATACTGTCCATAATACGTTCTAAATATGGCAATATATCCTCTAACAAAATGCTCCCAATTCACCGCTAAACTTTTAAATTCCTTTCTTGCGAATAGTAAGCGTATGATATTCCTTTCTGCCGGATTGATTTGTTCAAAGTCCAAAAATACATTCGCAGCTGCTTGATTCCAGCCAACAATCTGACTTCTTCTATCCGATACAATCGTCGGGCAATAACGAAGTTCCTGCAAAATTTTCACTAAAGCCGGACTGATTTCCTTCTCATTCTCAATGATAAAGGATTGTTTCACTCCTTCCTCTAACGCTAAAGCGTACAAATATCTCCTTTCATCGTTATTTAATTGTAATGCTCGAGAAATCGCATCTAATACCGAAGTCGATACTTTTATATCTCTGCCTTGCTCTAACCATGTATACCAAGTAAGACTCACACCGGCTAGTTGAGCCACTTCTTCTCTTCTCAGTCCTGGTGTTCTTCTGCGGGTTCCTACAGGTAAACCAACCATTTGGGGCGTAATTTTCGAACGTTGGTTTTTTAGAAATTCTGATAATGCTTGAAGTCTTGTTTCAGGTTTCATGAAGATCTCCCTTTAAAATATTATTAATTATACTAGGATAAACAACAACTTGTAATAGGATAACACAATGGCTAAAGTTAATAAAAACAAGGAGGGAATGATCATGAAAAGAGTTGTCATTACTGGAATGGGAATTATTTCTCCACTTGGAAATGATGTAAATAGCTTTTGGAATCAACTAATCAAAGGACAATCGGGAATATCTCTCATTGATTCTTTTGATACAACTGATTATAAAACAAAAATAGCTGGAATCGTTCGTGATTTCGATGCAGATGAAATATTGGGAAGAAAAGAAGCAAAACGATTAGACCGTTTTAGTCAGTTTGCCTTAGCAGCAGCCGAACAAGCATTAGAAAATTCGCAATTACAGTTAGATCAAGTTGATCTTGAACGTTTAGGCGTATATGTTGGTTCAGGAATCGGGGGAATCCAATCGCTTGTTGATCATGTCAATGTATTAGATAAACGAGGTCCCTCAAGAGTAAGCCCCAGCCTTGTCCCCATGATGATTTCAAATGCAGCTGCGGCCCAAATCAGCATTAGATTAGGGGCACAAGGGCCATCATTGTCACCAGTCACAGCTTGTTCTATTGGGAACACCGCTATTGGTGAAGCTTTCAATGCGATCCGAAATGATGATGCAGATATTATATTTGCCGGTGGAGCAGAAGCTGCTGTTTCACAGATATCTTTGGCCAGTTTTGGAAACGCACACGCACTATCTACTAGAAACCAAGACCCAAGCCGGGCCAGCCGTCCATTCGATACAGATAGAGATGGCTTTGTGATGAGTGAAGGCGCAGGTATCTTAGTATTAGAATCATTAGAAAACGCGATTCTTAGAGATGCGCCGATATTATGTGAAGTAGTTGGGTACGGAGCTAGTTCAGACGCTCATCATATGGTAGCATCCCATCCAGAAGGTAAAGGTGCCTACTTAGCCATGAAAAAAGCATTGAGAAGTGCAAAACTATCAACAGATGACATTGATGTTATTAGTGCTCATGCAACAAGTACACAAGTAGGTGATCGTTCAGAAGTTCTAGCTATTAAGAAATTATTTGGTGAACGTTCAGGTGAAATTCCAACAACGGCAAACAAATCAATGACAGGGCATATGTTTGGTGCTGCTGGCGGAGTAGAAGCCATTGCTTTAGTGGAAAGTTTGAGACGAGGAATGATTCCGCCAACTATTAATGTAGAGAATCAAGATCCAGACTGCAACTTAGATGTTGTATTAGAAGCGAGACAGCTTCCATTGAAATATGGGCTATCCAATTCTTTTGGTTTTGGAGGACATAATTCAGCCATCTTGTTAAAGCATTACGATTGATGTAGCTATCAAGGGTTTATAGCCCTTGATTTTTTTCATTTTGGGAACACTCACAGACAAATGATGACGAGCCTCAGCAATCTGATATATTAAATGGAGAAAAGAGAATACTAAAAAACATTTAGAAAGAAGGTGACCCATGTCAAACAACGAAACACCCAACCCACTCATGAAAAATCAACATACCTCCTCCAGCACGCCCACAACCCAGTTCACTGGTACCCGTGGGGGCAAGAAGCCTTCGACAAAGCCAAACGTGAAAATAAACCAGTGCTTGTCAGCATTGGTTACGCCACTTGTCACTGTCTTTTAGTATTCATTATATATTTATCTGCTTGCCAATTCCTTAATCATTAAACCCAATTCATAAATTCCCTTTTGCAGGTCTTCAAGAGATGCATAAGCATATGATAAGCGAATATAGTTCCCCTTTTCTTGAGCATAGATACTGCCGAGATTGAGAAGTATCCCTTTTGTCAAAGCTTTTGTATAAAGTGATTTCATAGATAGTGGAGGCAATATTTTTACCCAGACAAAGAATCCTCCCTTCGGAATATTCCATGTAGCAACATTCTTCAAATTGGTTTCTAAAAGACTCATGACCAATTGCCTTCTCACCTTTAATTGACTTCTTACCTGTTCTAGATGTTGTTGGTATTCACCGGATGTAAACCACTCTGCCGCTACTCTTTGGGATAACGAACTGGAGCCGTAATCTGTTTGCATTTTTATGTCGGATAAACGTTCAATCACTGATTCTGGACCGACGATCCATCCAATTCTTAAGCCGGGGCTTAATGTCTTAGATAAACTGCCTATGTAAAGCACATGTCCATTTTTATCTATTGTTTTAATAGGATTTGGAGGAATCTCATCGATCCATAACTCACGATATATGTCATCTTCAATAATGGGAAGCTGTGCATTCTCACTTGCCGCAAGTATTTCTTCCCGTCGCCGTTCTGACATTGAGATACCGGTTGGATTATGAAAACAGGGATTTGTATATAATATAGCCCTCCCCCGCTCCCCCCTTGCCACGTGGATATGTTCCGGCAAAAGTCCATCATTATCCATAGGAACTCCAGTCAGCTTCATACCGGCTGATTGAAATACGTGTAATGAATAAAGATAGGACGGCTGGTCAAGATAAACGGTCGATCCCCTTTGTAAAAGCCCCATTGATATCAGCTGTAAGGCTTGCAGTGCACCCGAAACAATAAGAATGGAAGAGGATGAACTTTGAATTCCGATTGTTCTTAAATAGCCACTTAATGCCTCTCTCAAAGGTAAATATCCTTTTGGTTCCTCATATCCGAATGCCTCTATGTTTTGAGATACCTTTCCCATCATCTCTTTCATAGCAGTTAAAGGAAAAATCTCCTTTGAAAGTTCTCCTTTACTGAGCTGTATAAGATCAGAATTTGATTCTGATTTATTGATCTCTTGAACGATTTTTTGGCTTGGCCGCTGGATTCCAGAGATTACATACTGATCCCAATCGGGGGCGGAATTCTTAGCCAAAAGTGTCCATGTATTGTTCGTAACAACCGTCCCTTTTCCCATTCTGCCTTCGATTAATCCGTCCGCCATCAATTCCTCTAAAGCTGTAATTACTGTGCTCCTATTCACCTCAAAGTGTTTGGCAAGCGTGCGCTGGCTTGGAATCTTACTTCCAATCGGCCATTCTCCATTTCCTATTTTATCTTTTATAAATTGAATGATTTGTATGTACTTAGGAAGCTTTTTCATCCTTCTTTCTTCTGAAGCGCTCATAAAAAGTATCCTCCTTAAAAACTAAAGTGGTTGGGTCAAAATCTATTTAACTGGTTGAAGTCATATCATCAAATCTTTATTAGTATAGAAACACATTAAATAACTGGTTGGTTTTTGTAAAGAGGAGTGAGAAAAATGCGAAAGAAAACAATTCGAATCGGCATATCTTACAGTCTGATGATTGGGTTGTGGGCATCAGCTTTCCCGGGAATTCGCGCGGGTTTGGAGAGTTATACGCCGGAACACCTCGCTTTGTTTCGCTTGTTGATTGGGTCAATGGCATTGTTGGTTTTTGCTGTTTTGACTCATATGCATTTACCCGACATGAAGGATATCCCTGCTATTTTATCTTTAGGATTTTTAGGTTTTACACTATATCACATTTTGCTGAATATCGGAGAAAAAACAGTCAGCGCAGGGGTAGCAAGCTTACTCGTGACCATGACACCTATTTTTTCTGCAATGTTATCTCGTCTGTTTTTTGGTGAACATTTTGGTTCTTATAAATGGATCGGCTCTATTATAAGTTTATTGGGTGTGTCGATCATTTCACTTGGGGCGGGAAACTATACAAATTCAGTGAACGGCATTTTGTTAATCCTGCTGGCAGCATTTTCGGAGAGTATTTATTTCGTTTTTCAAGCCCGCTATATAAAAAAATATGGATTTATTCCATTCGTTACATTCACTATTTGGGGCGGGACAATACCTATGCTTCTATTTCTGCCTGGCTTAGGGGAAGAGTTTTTGAACGCTTCAATGAACTCAACTTTGTCTATCGTTTATTTAGGTTTATTACCAACGGTTGTGCCTTACTTTGCACTTGCGTATGTAACTTCACTTGTCGGTGCTTCAGAAGCAACAATTTCACTTTATTTAACACCAGCCGTAGCCTTGGCCATTTCTTGGGTGTGGTTAGGTGAAGTACCTACGTTTATTGCACTGACAGGCGGGATGGTTACAGTCGTCGGGGTGTGTTTCTCCTATCTAACAGTAAATAAAAAGATAAAGATTTTAATTCCTTATTTCTTATCTAAAAAGCATTAAGGTGATGAAGTTAACCCTGAAAATAGAGTCATAAGCAGTTCTCCTTTTTAATAACTTGGGTTTGGTTCACAAAATGGAGTGTATGAATTTTTTTAGGGAATTATGGTATGTTAAACGTACAAATTAATAGAAAGCAGGTGATCCCATGCCAAACAAAAGTAAACCCAATAGATTAATCGCTGAGAAGTCTCCTTATTTACTTCAACATGCTCATAACCCTGTGGACTGGTTCCCTTGGGGAGAAGAAGCATTTGAAAAAGCGAAACGCGAAAACAAGCCTGTTCTCGTATCTATTGGGTATGGATAACCAAAGGAACATGTCACTGGTGCCACGTCATGGCACACGAAAGCTTTGAAGATCAACAAGTCGCTGACATCTTAAACGAGCATTTTATTTCGATTAAAGTCGATCGTGAGGAGCGTCCAGACATCGACTCTATGTATATGTCTGTTTGTCAGATGATGACGGGGCAAGGCGGCTGGCCGCTCAACGTGTTTGTCACGCCGGAGCAAAAGCCTTTTTATGCGGGGACATATTTCCCAAAGAGAAGTGCATACGGGCGTCCTGGCTTCATCGAGGCACTGACACAACTGCTGGATGCGTACCATAACGACCGGGATCATATTGAATCATTGGCTGAGAAAGCGACAAATAACTTGCGGATTAAAGCAGCTGGGCAGACAGAAAACACACTGTCTCAAGAGGCAGTTCACAAAGCCTACTATCAGCTCATGAGCAGCTTTGATACGCTATATGGCGGATTCGGCTCCGCACCAAAATTTCCTGCACCTCATATGCTCTCATTTCTAATGCGCTATTACGAATGGACAGGGCAGGAGAATGCGCTGTATGCAGTCACGAAAACGTTAGATGGAATGGCAAATGGCGGTATATACGACCATATTGGGTCGGGCTTTTCTCGTTATTCGACGGATGAAAAATGGCTTGTGCCGCATTTTGAAAAAATGCTGTATGATAATGCCCTGTTGATGGAAGCTTACACAGAAGCGTATCAGCTCACCTCAAAACCTGAGTATAAAAAGCTTGTCCAACACCTTATCCAATTTATTAAACAAGATATGATGAATCCGGGCGGCTCCTTTTATTCAGCGATAGATGCAGATTCTGAAGGGAAAGAAGGGCAATATTACGTCTGGTCAAAAGATGAGATCATCACCCATTTAGGGGAGGAACTTGGCGCTTTATTTTGCGACGTCTATCACATCACAGAAGAGGGGTACTTTGAAGGGGAGAACATCCCTCACACCATTTCTACCTCTTTTGAGGACATCAAAGCCTCTTTTTCGATCGACGATAAAACCCTTCAATCCAAGCTGCAAGAAGCCCGGCATATTTTACAATCAGTCAGACAGCAGCGACCCGCGCCGCTTGTCGATGACAAGGTGCTTACATCTTGGAATGCGCTGATGATCGCAGCTCTCGCCAAAGCAGGAAGGGTCTTTGATGAAGAGGAAGCGATCCATATGGCGAAGCAGGCGATGTCTTTTCTAGAAACACATCTTGTTCAACATGAGCGGCTCATGGTCCGCTACAGAGAAGGTGACGTGAAGCATCTCGGCTTTATCGAGGATTATGCGCATATGCTAAAAGCCTATATGTCTTTATACGAAGCGACCTTTGAATTAGATTGGCTGGAAAAAGCCACAGCCATTGCCGAGAACATGTTTGAGCTGTTTTGGGACAAGGAAAAAGGGGGCTTTTTCTTCTCAGGATCAGATGCGGAAGCGCTCATCGTTCGAGAAAAAGAAGTGTACGACGGTGCCATGCCTTCTGGCAACAGCACTGCACTCAAGCACCTTCTCATGCTAAGCAGACTGACCGGACGTCAGAATTGGCTAGACACATTACAGCAGATGTTCCAAGCCTTTTATGTCGATGTCTCTTCCTACCCAAGCGGACACACAGCGTTTCTGCAAGGGCTCCTAAGTCAATATGCCACGAAAAGAGAAATCATCATTCTCGGAAAAAACGGCGACCCTCAAAAAGAACAGCTTTTACAGGCGCTTCAAAAACGCTTCGTGCCATTTGATATCATATTGACTGCCGAAACAGGGAAAGAATTAGCGAAGCTCGCGCCCTTTACAAAAGATTACAAAACAATCGATGGCAAAACCACCGTGTATATTTGTGAAAACTACAGCTGCCGCCAGCCAATCACCGATATCGACGAAGTGATGGAACAATTATTCCACAATTGAGTTTGTCATGAGATGACTATGAGAAGACAAAATGAGGACAAACAGATAAAAAACATGTCAATCCGCTAACAAATTGTCTGTACGGTTTTATTTTTCCTAAAAAACGGTTAGAATGCGCACTAGACGTTCTCATACCGAAGGGAGAGAAAATGATGAAAAAGGTATCATATACACTCATCGCTTGTTTGTTATCTGTTGGGCTTGCAGCCTGCTCGTCAAACGATGCCAAACAAGATAAGCAAAACGATTCAGCCAAAAACAAGGAAACAACACAGGCTGATCAAAAAGAGCAGCAAAAGCAAATGGAAGAAATGCAAAAGAAATTAGACGCACAAAAAATCGATGATCAAAAGGTCGTTGCGACCGTCAACAAAGACAAAATCACAGGCAGTGAATACAATAGCGCCTTATCTACCATTCAAGGCCAGCTTCAGCAGTCCGGGCAAGACCCCACTTCTAAAGAAGGCGAAAAAGCAGTCAAGAAACAAACCATTGATGCGCTCGTAGGACAAGAGCTCATCTTGCAAGATGCTGAGAAGAAGGGCTTCAAAGCCTCTGACAAAGAGGTAGATAAGCAGCTAAAGGAAGAAAAGAAACAGTTTAAAGACAACGCTCAATTCGAAGAAGCACTGAAAAAGAGCGGACTCACATTGGATCAGCTGAAAAGTGACATTGCCGACAGCATCAAATACAGCCAATATGTCGACAAAGAAATCAAATCAGCCTCCGTCTCTGAGAAAGACGTCAAAGCGTACTATGATCAATACGCAGATCAAATGAAAAAACAAAAGCAAAAAGCACCAGAATACAAAGAGGTTAAATCACAAATAAAAAAACAGCTAGAATCTCAAGAAAAGCAAAAAGAAGTACAAAAAGAAATTGAAAAACTAAAGAAATCTGCGAAAATTAATGTGACTCTGTAACCGCTAAGAAAAAATCCGCCATTGTGCGGATTTTTTTGTTACTTCACGAACCATTTTTCCAAATTTATGACAAAAGCCTCATCATAAACGTCTCTTCCATCCGATATGATGGGAGTACAAAAGAAAGCGCTAACAATTCTTTTGTCTCTGAAAAGGTACAGGATCAAAAGCCATTCTCGTACTTTTGCTTCAGTCAATCGGACATCTACAAAAGGAGGATCTTTATGTTCAAATGGTTTAAACCTGCTCCACATATCGACAGGCTTGATGATGCCAAAACAGATGAGACGTATAAGCGGCTGCGGCTGCAAGTCTTTCTAGGCATCTTTATCGGGTATGCGGGCTACTATTTGCTGCGCAAAAATTTCGCTTTTGCCATTCCATATCTACAGGAAGAGGGGTTCACGAAAAGTGAATTAGGCTTTGTACTCGCAGCCGTATCTATCGCTTATGGCTTTAGTAAATTCATCATGGGGATGATCTCAGACCGCTGTAACCCCAGATACTTTTTAGCTGCCGGACTCTTTTTATCAGCTCTTATCAATATCCTATTTGTCTCATTTCCATGGGTCACATCCAGTGTATGGATCATGTTTCTATTCATGTTCTTAAACGGCTGGTTTCAAGGCATGGGGTGGCCGCCATGCGGACGTACGATGGCGCACTGGTTTTCGGTTAGTGAACGTGGTACGAAAATGTCCATTTGGAACGTCGCTCACAATATCGGCGGCGGAATTCTTGCACCGCTTATCACATTAGGGATTGTGCTGTTTGCGACGTGGAAAAGTATCTTTTTCTTCCCTGCCATCATTGCCATTATCGTCTCCTTCGTGATCATTCTTCTCGTACGGGATACCCCGCAATCCACTGGTCTTCCGCCAATTGAGGAATATCGAAATGACTATCCGGCCCAAAAGTATGAGGATCAAGAAAAAGAATTAACAGTGAAAGAGATTTTATTTAAATATGTACTCAACAATAAATTCCTATGGTATATCGCCATCGCCAACGTGTTTGTGTACTTTGTCCGTTACGGTGTCGTTGATTGGGCGCCGACCTACTTAACAGAAGCAAAGGGCTTTTCACCAGAGCATTCACGCTGGTCTTATTTTCTTTATGAATATGCAGGCATTCCCGGTACATTATTGTGCGGCTGGATCAGTGACCGCTTCTTTAGAAGCCGCCGCGCACCAGCAGGCGTCATCTTTATGGCTGGGGTGTTAATTGCCGTTCTTGTTTACTGGCTAAACCCTGCTGGCAATCCAATGGTCGATAACATTGCCCTTATCAGCATCGGCTTTTTGATTTACGGACCTGTTATGCTCATTGGACTTCAAGCCATTGATCTCGCTCCGAAAAAAGCGGCTGGAACTGCTGCCGGACTGACAGGCTTCTTCGGCTACATTGGCGGCTCTGCCTTTGCCAATGCCATGATGGGCGTCGTCGTCGATCACTATGACTGGACAGGAGGCTTCATTTTACTGGTTGGTTCTTGTGTGCTTGCGATTGTTTTCCTCGCCATGACATGGAATACAGGAAAACGCGTTGAGCAAGCTTAATGAAAATCACATAAAAGATTCATATCCGCCCAACATGCTCTTTACATCTATTTCTTATGATGGAGGCAGTTACCGTAAAAGGAGGATAAAATATGAAGAAAAGTAGATTACTTGCTTTCGTGTTGCTCTCTTTTGCTTTACTGTCTTTTGTGTGGGTGCCGGCCACCGTATCGGCACATGAAAACCTTTTATCTCCAGATCGCATCTTAACCGTTGCACACCGCGGAGCATCAGGGTATGCACCAGAGCATACCCTGGCTTCCTACAAGCTCGCCACAAAGATGAATGCAGATTACCTCGAACTCGACCTTCAAATGACAAAGGATGGACATCTCATCGTGATGCATGATGAAACCGTTGACCGAACCACAAACGGAACAGGCTGGGTCAAAGACCTCACACTTGCTGAAATCAAACAGCTTGATGCTGGTACATGGTTTAACGAAGCAAATCCTGACAGACAAAATGCCAACTATATCGGACAGAGAGTCCTTACATTAGATGAGGTGCTGCGCTATTTCGGCAAACGAGAGAATTATTATATTGAAACAAAAAAACCAGACCTTTATCCGCAAATGGAAGAAAAACTATTGGCCGCCTTAAAGAAACATCACCTTCTTGGGAAACACACAAGAAAAGGGCAGGTTATCATACAATCATTTAGTGAAGACAGCCTGCTAAAGCTGCAGAAATTAGCCCCACGCCTGCCAAAAGTACAGCTATTAGACAGAAACCAAATGACATCCATCACAGACGATCAGCTCGACTTTATCAAAACGTACGCTGTAGGGGTCGGACCGAATTTTAGAGCATTAACACCTGAAAACGCCCAGCAGGTCAGAAGCCATGGACTCCTCCTTCATCCATATACAGTCAACAGCGAAGCAGATATGACCCGTCTACTGCAATACGGCGTCACCGGTCTTTTCACCAACTTTCCAGATGTCTTTAACCGTGTAAAAGCTTCACTCTAAATATAAAAAGCCTTGCGGTCCATCCCGCAAGGCCTTTTATTATTTCACCGTTTGATCAGAAGAAGCTGTTTCAATCGGCTTCCGTTTTCCAATCCCAAATACAAAAAAGCTAAGTGCTACTAAAATCAAGAACCCAATTGCTACAATAAGAGAAATACGCGTATCCTGATTAATGAGCATAAACACAAGAACCATCAATAAAAATCCAATTGTAAGATAGTTAGAAAACGGTGCTAGCGGCATCTTGAACGGGTGCTGATCAAGCGCTGCCCCCTTCGCCTTTCTGAAGCCAATATGACTAATCAAAATGACAAACCAAGGCACCATCCCAGGAAGGACACTCGCACTATACACATAGACGAAAATGTTTGGCGGAGAAACATAATTCAGGACCACTCCTATCGCTAAACCAATCAGCACAGCGAATGTCCCAAAATACGGTACACCGTTCTTCGAAATTTTCGTAAAGAAAGCAGGCGCCTGACCATTCACACCTAATGTATAAAGCATACGGCCCGCACTGAAAATACCACTATTACAGCCGGACATCGCTGCTGTAATGACAACAAAGTTAATAATACCAGCCGCTGCTGTAATCCCGATCTTCGCAAACGTCGCCACAAATGGACTGCCAAGGGTATTCAGCTGATCCCAAGGATACACAGTCACAATGACAAAGATCGCACCGATATAGAAAATCAAAATACGCCAGATGATACTTTTGATGGCATTTGTCAGTGTCTTTTGTGGATTTTGCGCCTCGCCGGCTGTAATCCCAATCAGCTCGACACCTTGATAAGCAGCAATAACTAGAGACAATGCAAACAGGAATCCGCTAAACCCACCTGTAAAGAACCCGCCATGCGCCCAAAGATTAGACAGCCCAATAGGAGTTCCGCCATTTCCAAAACCGAAGAAAATAATGCCTAAACCTGCAACAATCATCAAGATAATCGTCACAATTTTGATCATCGCAAACCAAAATTCAAATTCACCAAATGACTTAACCGAAATCAAGTTGGCCGCTCCTAAAATGATCATCGCAATTAACCCTGGAATCCACGCAGGCAGCTCTGGGAACCAATATTTCATATAAGCCCCAACCGCAATAATTTCAGACATTCCAACAATGACCCACTGGAACCAGTTACTCCAAGCCGTCATATACCCTGCAAGCGGATGAATATATTGATGCCCGAATGTAGCAAATGACCCTGTACTCGGCTCAAGATATAACATTTCTCCCATCGCACGCATAATAAAAAAGATAAAAATACCACACACTGCGTAAGCTAGAAGAACGGATGGACCTGTCCACTGAATGGCCTTCGCTGACCCCATAAATAAGCCAACACCGATTGTGCCGCCAAGAGCGATCATTTGAATATGGCGGGCACTTAACCCTCTCTTTAATTCCTTTTGAGCCACTTTTCTTCCCCCTCATCAACAAACAACATAAAAATAAAAATCAGAATTTTCATTCTGATTGAGAAACATCAATCTTTCGATGTATATTATCATAATAAATCTACCCTTAAAAAACAATTGTTTTTTTGAGGAAAACACTATTAACAAAATATTCTGACATAAAAGTAAGTTCAAATTATTTTATATTGATATAATCAATAACCAGAAAAATCTTCAAAAAAAGACCGCTCACACGGTCTTCTAAGCTCAAACTGTAAATTTATAGGAACTTCGGTAATTGCTTTCCTAAAACACTTTCCTCTGGTAAATCACAGTAGAAAGTCCCCAAGACAACAAGTAGAAGAGCATAATCAGCACAGCTGACCCCGTATATAAAACAGGGATCGATACATTCATGATAAAATTAGTGAGCCCACTAAATTGCTCTGCTAAATAGAGGACAACAGGCGGTCCCATAGCAGATAATACGATAAAGCCAATGATCACTGCCGTTGTGATATAACCAGGCTTTAAGATATAAAACAATGGAAACGTACACGCCGCGAACAATAAAAACAACCCGCTGCCAATCGCAATATCTGACAGCGAAAATAGTTTCCCAAACACAAGTAATGCAGCACTTGTCAGCCCGATCGAAATGACCATATAAAAAACGGCACCAAGATAACGGGAGGCAATAATTTCATTCCGGGTATAAGGCAAAGAATTTAATAGGATATTCGTTTCTGCCTTTTCATCATACGCATATGTGTTAAATGGAATGAAGACACTAGCGACTATAAACGTCAATACTGGATGGACATCCATGAAAATAAAAAATAAGATAAACGGAATAAAAATAAGTAACTGCTTCTTTTGCAAAATCACATCACGCTTAATTAAATGAAACATGCGCAGCCCCGCCTTTCAAATAAAACATGATATCCTCAAGCGACGCCGGTTCAATCACAACAGCATCCCCAAAAATAAGTTTCACTTCATCAATTCGATCTGATAATGCTTCAAAACCTGCTGATGTACGCTGAATATGGATAAACGCCTTTTCTGTGTCTCGATCCAACAACTCCAGGCTCCCTCTCACAAGCGCATAACTTTCTGCCACTTCATGAATCGACTGTTGAAAGACCAATCTTCCATTTTGTATAAACGTAATATAATCCGCGATCCGGTCTAAATCAGTCGTCACATGCGTCGAGAAAAAGATCGTCCGATTTCCATCAATCATCAATTCTTGTAACGTGCTGAGCAGCTCTCTTCTAAAAACCGGATCTAAACCAGCAGTTGGTTCATCCATGATAATCAGCTCTGCATGATGCGACAGCGCAATCGCAAGTGACGCCTTCATCTGCATCCCTTTTGAAAATGTTTTGATCGCTTTATTCAGCGGCAGACCAAACTTTTCAATATATTGATTAAAAAGCTGGTCATCCCAGCGTTTATAGGCAGGAGCCACAATCCGTTTGATGTCCTTTAAATTCAACCCTGAGAAAAAAACATTGGCATCGTAAACAAATCCGATTCGTTCCTTAATCTCTTTTTCATGAGTATGATAATCCAATCCAAAAACCTTGATGTCACCTGAATCGGGCTTTAACAAATTCATGATCATTTTAATGGTGGTCGACTTACCCGCTCCATTCTCTCCAATAAACCCTGTGACAAAACCTTTCTTGACCTGTAAATCAAGATCCTGAACGGAAAAGTCCTTGAATCGTTTCGTTACTCCTTTGAATTCAATCACATGCTCCACTCATCTCACTCCTCATATAAGAACTTTAATAACTGCTGCAATTCATCAAAAGATAAGCCTAATTCTTTCCCGTTTGTGACAACCGCTCCAAGCTGTTCCTCAATCACCTTCAATTTCTTCTCTCTCATCACTTCTAGGTTTTGTTCCGCAACAAATGATCCCTTGCCGACAATCGAATAAATAAATCCCGCCTTCTCTAACTCTTCATACGCTCGCTTTGTTGTAATCACGCTAATTTGTAGATCCTTCGCCAGTTTTCGAATAGACGGCAGCGCTGCACCTTCCGCAAGCTCACCCGTTAAAATCATCGATTTGATTTGATTCGTAATTTGCTCATAGATAGGCTCCTTAGAATGGTTTGAAATCGTAATTTGCATATAAAAACCTCTTTTTTTCAGAAAATATTGTATATACACTATATATACATTATATACACACTAAAAGAATATTCAACCATTTTAAAAATGTTCTCCTTATTTTTTAAAAATAGAATGCAATTAAAAAACCGCACAGCCCTTAAGCCATACGGTTCTTTTATCTTTTGGATTTGCATTCATTCGCCAAGCAATGGGTGTAATGAATGCGCATGTTGGTATACGCAATGTGGAATTTTCTAATAATTTTAAATCACTTATGAATGTGAAAACGCCATAGAATGATCATTCTATGGCGTTTTCTTTTTTCTATTTTAAAGGTATGTTTTCAGTTTCTTTTTGCGTTTGACATTTATTGTTTCTTTCGGATAAGTTAAGCCATATACCCCCTATTGATATAAACAATATTAATAGGAAGAACGGTAGTTTATATCCATTAAAATAGTCCACTGATAAGCCAAATAGGGAGGGTGCCAGCACAATAAACATTTGATTTAAAGTTAATCCAAAGCTTACAGTTAATCCAATAAACTCTTTGTCTGCTTTTTCAGACATTAGCACAATAAATAAACTGTACCATCCCACCCCTAAAAAACCTAAAATGAAACAAATTATATAAATTCCCCATAGGGGAAGATAGTTCAAAAGATAGACTAGAACAATTAAAATAATAACAGTTAATAATATTGTAAGTTGTAATGGCTTACTTCTATCTCCATTGAACAAATTGTCACTAATCCATGCTAACAATATCCTTCCAATTGCACCGCCAATTAAAACCACACTTAACAACGTTCCAGAAATACTTAATGATATATCTAACGTATTGCTTAGATAACTCATCAGATGAGCTAATATGATTAATTGTAAAGAAATCATACTCATTCCAATAAAAAATACTGGATAAAGACTCGATTTTGCTTTAATCTTATTAATTTTCTCCAAAAAACGATCATTCTGTTGTCTTTGCGCAGTCATTCCATGATCTTTATAGAAAATTGAAAAGATTATACCACCTGCAATTGCTACAATAGCTTGTGTTAATTTAGCTGAAGATAAACCATAATTATAAAAGAAAAAAGGTAGAGTTGTTGAAGCTAATGCACCACCAAGTGGTATTCCTGTTTGACGAATCCCCATTGCAAGTCCTCTGTTTTTGTTTTTTGGGAACCAATTGATGATTGCGCTGCTCCCCCCTGGTTGAGCCGTCCCATACCAAACCCCGACAAAAGCGAGAACAATCAAAAGGTATACGTATTCATTAATAGGAATTGTTATTAACATGGTAAGTCCTAATAAAATTGACCCTATTCCTACAACCCAACGTTCACCGTATTTATCCATTATGTTACCGAATATTAGCATAGAGAATATAGGACCAATATTTACAGCTGATACAATTAAACCTGTTTGAAATTGTGATAAGTTATATATTTCTTGACAAAATGTTGCTAAAGGACCTACTCCGTAATTTACAAATGTTGCACACGTTTGTGAAAAGGTAGCTATTATGAGTATAACCCATCTATAGCTCCCCTCATGATTAGCTTTCATTTGTGACATGCAATCCATCTCTCTTTTTATTCTAAATATGTAAATTTGATGTCATTATCTCAAAAATAAAAAGGAATTTGAATGGATTTTTCAAATTTTCTTTCCGATTTAAAATATACTGGATGTTATATAAAGGTGACCTGTAAAAGTGTCAGAGGAGATTACATTCTTAAAGTGCTCAATTCTTAATAGTAGACTCATGTTTTAAGAATATGCTTTATTTCCAATACACCCATTTTCCCATAAGCCACTCCACAGGACCTCTTCTCCATTTTTTCAAATAGAGATAGCTGATGAACAGCTGTGCTGTGTACAGTCCGACAGCAAGCAGCAGCCCAAACATTGACCCCAATTGTCCAAATAGACCAAGTCCATAAGAATAGAAAATCGTTGTACAAATAATCGACTGCGCCAAATAGTTTGAGAGAGACAAACGGCCAAGCCCTGCAAGCAGGCGTTTGAAACCTTGGGCTGCCTTCGAATAGTAGAAAACAATAAAGGCTTGAATATACCCAATCGTCAGCACATAGGCACCCAGCGTAATCACCAATTCACTCCAAGGAGCATCAATGAACGTCGCACATTTTAAAACGAGCCCGATGATAATCATCCAAACCCAGCCTTTACGATAAGCCATGCCTCGATCTTCTTCTGTCAAATGACCCTTTTTCCCGATCGCCATGCCAAGCAGTGCAAACGGGCCAACCATGATCGTACCGAAAAGAAACCCTAATATCGGCATAAGCGTAATGGTCACGATCGCCAGAATCATGGTCACAATCATCATATCGTCTTCAACCGTAATCCGGCTGAGCAAAATATCCCCATAATCACCTTTTGCATACACATCGGTTAATAAATCATCAGTTCCATAAACAAATTTCATCATGTATGGCAAAACGACTAATGACAACGCACCTAACACACCCGACCAAATAAGCATTGTTTTAATCCGGCTGCTCAAAAACATCATCAAGAAAAACGTACAAGCTCCATAATAAAGAAGAATGTCACCGTTCCAAATAAAGATGTAATGCAGCATCCCAAGCACAATCAAACCAAAACCACGGCGAACGACAATGGCATTCGTATTTAATCCCTTGGCCTTCGTCGATTCAATCAGCTTGATAAAAGAATACCCAAACAAAAAGGAAAAGATCGGATAAAAAGACCCTTGGAACAAAATTTCCGTCACATATACACCGAATTCCTGTCCCCAAAAACTCGAATCAAACATTTTCTCAAAATCATAATCATATTGGAAATTAAGCATATTCACAATCAAAATACCTAATAAACTAAAACCACGTAAACTATCAATTAACTCAACCCTAGATCCCTTCAAGACGACAGCTCCTTCGGACAATATAAAGATAAAGCATATTTATCCTACCACACTTTTAAAAAAATGGTTTCCATCCCCATGTGAAAAAGTGTGTTTTAAGGTAAATTTAATAAAAAAACCTAGAATCTATATTCTAGGTATCATACTAAATACTTATGACTTATGACTTTCTTCTTCCCGCAGCACACGCTTCAAATAAAACAAAATTCCCAAACCGAATAAAATCAACGCCATTTCCAAGTCTGCAGAAATCGGCAACCATTTCAGCATCATTAAAATCAGCAAAACCGCTCCAACACCTGCGAAAAAAATGACGTTTCTTTTTAATTCTTTGTTTGATTGAAACAACACTCTCTCCTCCTTGATACTTACTAACCAAATGAATGTTTTCTAACCAGCCGGTATCTCCCATTTTCCAAGCTATTCATTGACCCTAAAAACTCCTTTGATCTTAAGGGCAAATCCAAGGAAGATGCTCAGGCCAGTTGAGTTTCTGCGTTCCCACTATTCATCCCCCTTATCTTTTAACTGAAAGGCGATAATTTTCCCTAAAGCTTCCTCAGCAGCAAAAGGAGTGACGCTGCCTGTTGGATTTTCTTGTTCTTGTTTTAAGCACTCGTACATGTTTTTTTCAATTTTTGATGGATCAATCCAAGAGATACACCATGATGCCCAGAAACAAGTAGGTCCCTCATAACGTTTAGCAAGTGCTAGAAGAAATGGCAAGCTAGGTTGCCCAATCCTCATGAGTGACATGGCAGCGGCCATTCTTGTATCTTCTTCGTCACTTTCTAATAGCCGAGCTAGCGGTTCTGCTGCGTCCCCCGCATCTGCTCCAAATTCACCAAGTACAGCTGCTGCAATGTTCCGCAGAGAGCCTTTTTCTTTTAAAGCCTCAACAAGGACGGGCACTGCATCTTTTCCATATTTTCTCAAATCTCCTATTGCTTGAACGATCGTTACTTCATTTGTATTAGCCAATTGTTGAACGGATTGAGACAGCTTATTTTCTGGTTTCATTTACAATCAACTCCTCTTTTTAATGAACCGCACGGTTTCGATAACAAAGCACATAAGATCCAGACCCAGCCACTAGAGATACAATTGTAGTCAACAAGCCATCAGTGATGAGATGAATACTAATCATGACCATCGCACTGATCACAAACGCAAATAGCAATGATCGATAATAGGCGGCCAAAGCAAAACTCCTTTCTCTTCTCAGAGGCTGCATAAAGGCAAAGAGCCGTATGGCCAAAAACCATATATAAACTCCTCCACCAAATAAGGTCCAATACAATACATCCTGAATCTCAACCAAATAAAGAGAAACCAAGTAGAACGCATACAACCAAAAGGTTTGAAACACTTCTAACAAAATGATTTTTTGATATAAAGCCCCAGGAAAAAGATAGAGCACTCCTGTTTGTGCGTGTCTTACAATCCCCGCATAATATGAACTAAAAAGAACAGATGCAGCAATGACAATCAAGAATAGATTCAGCCAATCTGAAAAATAAGTAAAGAGGACATAGTAAGTACCGATTAACAGCATGGTAGATAGCACATGGAAGGTGATATATTTTTTTATCAGCAATAATTCAATCCAAAGAAAAGCCCAAACGCCCGTTAATGCTGGAAGTCCCCACCATGTCCTGCTCTTTTTTTGAACGATTGGACTTGATTGAATATGTTTCCCCTCAAATTCCTCCCAAAATACTGCCTCCTTGACTAAAGACTCCTTCATCTCTAAACGATGACTAGCACTGTACATCATCATGAAAGATAGAAACATCACTCCAATAAAAATGAAGACAGAAAGAATGGAGAACTCTTCGATCATACGTCCAACTTGAAACATCAAAGAATCAGCAATGTTCATCAATGAGGGCTGTTTCATCATCAATTGATTCAACACAAGCAGTGCAAAGAAGCAAAACATCAATACAAAACCGAGTAAGAGCAAACGCTTGTATACTTGAATGGTTCTGGCACAAGACACCGCAATCATCCAAGTTTCGACCAAACATAACAGCCCTGTCAGGATGAGTGATTTTCCAAGCAGAAACGGGTACTGCTGTGTCATAAAAAACAGAAGAAGGTCCGCAGCCAAAGCAGAGATAATGAGAAGAGCCCCTCGCCAGAAAATGTGATACATCCACACACTGATAACAACCGTCCATAAAGAAACGCCATTTCCATATAACCAAATGATATCGCTCATTTGGCTAGGCAGCCGGTTCGTAAACAAACCAACCCCCGTATAAAGAACAAACAAACAGATAATGATCCATCCAGCTGTACCCGTATTCCAATCACCCATACTTGAAACTGCACTTAGCTGAAAACCAATTGCCGCTATGAAAAGAAGTAAGATCAGAAAAGGCATTTTCTTTTCTTGATTTTTACTGATCAAGCGCCTTTGAGATTTCATCCATAAAAGGGAGAGTGTGTTATTCACTTGACCACTCCCCCAAAAGTTGAATAACTTCTGCCCTCCACTCAACCTGTTCTTCCTTTAATTGAGGAACATCCATACTCTTCATGATGGCACCGTCTCGAATCAATACCACCCTACTGGCTGTATCGAGAACGAACTCCAGACTATGAGTCGACACAAAGACCGACCCACCTTGACTGCTTTTTTGTCTCAGCCAATCCGACAGCCACTGTTTAGACGGAATATCTAACCCGACAGTCGGTTCATCTAATATAAAAAGGGAGGCATCTTGAACAATGGCTCCTGCTAAGACGACACGCTGCTTTTGGCCTCTTGAAAGCCTTCCGCACAGTTCATTCATCTTCTTTTCCATATGTACTTCTTTCAACGCTTCATATACCTTTTCCTTGATCTGTTTTAAGCCTTTATGATATCCACGTGCACGGAATTGAACATGTTCAGCAACCGTTAGGTCTGGATACAAATAGGGGTGATCAGGAATAAGAGCTACTTGTTTTTGGACATGGGCATGACCAGGCGGGAAACCCTCTATGAGAATTTCCCCTCCATCTGTTTTATATAGACCTGTTACACACCGAATCGTTGTCGTCTTCCCAGCACCATTAGGCCCAAGCAGCGCCACAACCTCCCCTGGTTCGATGGAAAATGACAGATCCTCTATCCCATCACCATTTCTATATCGTTTGCTTACATTCTGAACCTCCATGAACGGCATCAAATCTCTCCCTTTTATTAGAGTGATGTATGCTTATCTATGGTGTGTTAAAATTAAAAACGAATGTCATTAGACCCACTATTCACTAACCCTAATATTACCATATAGAGAATAACAAGGTAATAGGAATGAGGTAATCTATTCTATATACAACGGAAAAAGAAAATAGTTTATGTACAAAATAAAAAAAGATTGGGTGGCAGCATCCCAATCTTTTATCTATTAACCCTATACCATCTCCTGACACGCCCAAGCATCCACCTCAACCTTTAAAGCAGGTGAAGCCAAAGCCACCACATAAATCATCGTCATACAAGGCAGATGATCGCCTAAAAACTGCCCCATAATTTGTTTCCTGCTCTCAGCATCGAACTCTCCAACGAGATAAAATACTAGTTTCGTTATATCTTCCACAGCCATATCTGCCGCTTCTACATTTCGTTTCACATTCTCTAACGCTAGCTCTAGCTGCTCCAACGGACTTTCGGGGATTGTCCCATCCGCTTCCATTCCCACCTGACCTGATAGAGTTAACCACCGCTGTGGTCCAGTTGTTTCTATTTGATGGGTATATGGGGCAACTGGCGGGTGAATGGTCTCAGGATTACGTGATGTTCTCATTGATAAAAACCCCTTTTCTGAAAATACAGTCAATTTTTATCATCATATCAAATTTTCAACCGTATTCAGATTTTTATGCTCAAAGTAAACCTGAAGATACTGCTATAATTCTTGTTTTCTAAAAAGAAAACATCCTATGAGAAAAAAGAAAACAATCAATACCGATACACCTAGAAAACTTGTAAGTGCCTGATCCGAATAAGTCCCTTTATGAATCATCTCTTCGGCTGCACTTGTCACGCCTTTAGGCGCAAACTTCCCTAATGTCTCTTCATAAAATGAAGGTACGGTAAACAGAATAAGGTTGATCAAAAGCGACACACCGCCAGCTGTGACAGAACGTTGAAAGAACGCCGAAGCACAAATGGTCGATACCACAATCAGCAATAAATTTGGATAATAAAGAAGTGTTCCTTTTAACACATTGACCCAATCCACATGCCCAAATTGAATGTCCACATAATAAACAGAGGCAAGCACCGCCACCACCAAACTAAACAAAGTCAAACAGGCATAGGCGCATATTTTCGAGACATAGTAACTCGTTCGACTGATCGGTTTCACCATAATCATCGCAGTCACTCCAGAGGCACGCTCTCCAGCGATCGTCCCCATCACGATCAAAATCAGGATAAACACACCTAGCGAATCAAATTTACTCAATGCACTCGCCAAAGCCTCTCCTGCACTAGGCTCTGGTATGTAAAATGTAGATCCTTCAGGTAAATTAGCTGATTTCGATAGAAGATCCGGCAGCACTTTGAGCGTAATAGGCTGCGTAATCATTAAAATCGTAAAAATGATAGGAACAAATAAGATTTTATAGCTAGTGAATAACTCCCTAAATTCCTTTTTCAACATCATCATGCATTCACAACCTTCATGAAAATATCTTCAAGCGTCATCTTAGATAGTCGATAATGGAGGAGAACACCCCCAGATTCAGTGATGAGACGAGGCAGCTCCTTCAATGCTATTTGCTGATCGTTCACTCGCACCTGATAAGCATCTCCTGTCTCAAAGCATTCCTCCACCCAATCCCGCTCTTTTAACAAAGCCACTAATTTCATATTCTGTTGTTCTAATTGAAATTCAATCACTGGCTGGATATAGTCATCTTTAATCTGTTTTATGGAAGAAGACATCTCAATTTTGCCACTGTTGATCATGATAATATGATCTGCCACACGTTCAATGTCATCTAAAATATGGGTCGACATAAAGATCAACATCTCTTGTTTCAGACGCTCAATCAATGTCAGAACGTCTTTTCTCCCCATGGGATCAAGTGCAGACACAGGTTCATCCAAGATGAGAACCTTCGGGCTGTTGATAAGCGCCTGCGCAATGGCAAGCCTTTGCTTCATTCCCCCGCTATAGCTGCCAATGGCACGATCCTTCGCCTCATATATGCGGCAAAGCTTCAACAGCTCCTCTGTTTTGGAGCGAATGATTTTTTTCTCTAAATGAAATAACCCGCCAACCCAATGCATCCACTCCTGCCCCGTCATATCCTGATAAAATGCAGGATGCTGCGGACAATACCCTATCACATGACTGATTTGATCCATCTCCTTTGTGACATCCAAACCTGCCACCTTCACGACCCCAGAAGTAGGACGAGCAAGCCCCGTCAAAATCCGGATCGTCGTTGTCTTCCCCGCTCCATTGGCTCCTAAAAAGCCAACACATCCAACCTCCCCAACAGAAAACGAAACATTTTTTAAAACTTCATTCGGACCATACGATTTCGTCAGCCCATGACACTCCAGCATATTCAAGCAAATCCCCCCCTTTTAAGATGATTTACGACCAAAAATCAAATAGACAATAGGACCGACACTCGCCACAAACACGATCACCAACGCCCAAATCCACTTCACCTCTCCTCTGATCCTCGATGGATCTCTTTTCAGCAAATCAAACAAACCAATCACCATCAAAATCGCTTGCAGCAAAATAAGAGGTAATATCATCTTCATATCCATCCACGCCACTCCCTTTTCAAACGCCAATTCGTTTTGGTATTACTTCTTTTGACGACATGAAGAGTGAATTCGTTCAAATGGATTTTATTTTTATTGGTCGAATGATCTATAAATATAAAAAAGCCCAGTGAAGGTTAGTTCACTGGGCTTGCTTGTTATTCTCATGATGAACCTCGTAAAATCTTTTCCATCTTCTTTCCTTTCGCTAACTCATCAATCAGCTTATCTAGATAACGAATGTTCTTCATGGTTTCTTCCTCAATGTCCTCTACCCGTACACCACAGATGACTCCTTTGATTAAACTGCGGGAAGGATGAAGCTCAGGAGCCTCGGCAAAAAATGTTTCTATATCTGTATTTTTATCCACCTGTTCCTGCAACTCTTCTGGACTGTACCCTGTTAACCAACAAATAATCGTATCGACTTCAGCCTTTGTTCGTCCCTTTCTCTCTGCCTTTGCGATATAGAGAGGATAGACTTTTGCAAAGCTCATTGTGTAAATTTTAGGTTTGGTCATGTGCTCTTCTCTCTTTCTTTGTTTAAGTATTTTTTCGATGCATTAGAAGATAGTTAACCACTCGTTTATATTTCTTTTATCATCAGATATATTACAATAATAACCACATATGTATACATTATGATATAATTACTCGTTATTATATGTGAAAGGAAGAAGAAAATTGTCTAATTTCGATTTTCACGCATTACTTCAACCATTAGAGTTTGAGATGCTGGTATGTGATGTAGTGTCTCAAAGAGAAAGGGTCCCCTTTAGAACCTTTAAAGAGGGGCGAGATCAAGGTATTGATGGATTTTATACAGACAGTAAAACTAAAACCATCATACAAGTTAAACGTTATGGTCAGCAATTTTTTAAACCATTAATGAAGACTTTAAAGCAGGATCTCCAAAAAATCCGTAAATTAAAACCAGATCGATATATCTTAGGAGTATCAATGGAGTTAACACGACAACAAACAAAAGATATTGTTGATTTATTTAAAGAATTCAACGTTACTGAACACGATATATTAGATAGAGTTGAATTGAACAGACTCCTTTCACAGCCGACTTACAGAAAAGTGATAATCAACCAACCAAAGCTTTTAATCCCAAACTCAAATGTCCTAGAGCATTTGTTAAAAAAATACTTACATAGTCGTATTTATAAAGAGTCTGCCTATAGATTAAAAGATGCTTGTAAAACAGCAAAAACTTTTATACCTTCAAAAGTCTATAGGTCAGCAATTACAAATTGGGACATTAACAGAACTATCATACTTTCCGGAGAACCAGGTGTTGGAAAGACAACAATCGCTCAAATTCTAGCTTTAGCCCATTTGTATCAAGATCAATTAAACGGATTTAGATGGGTATACTCAATCGATGATATATACAGTATGTTAGATGAAGACCAAATACAAGTTTTTATTTTAGATGATTACTGGGGAAGTATCCTCGAAAAAGAAAAGAATAAAAAAGAAGAAGAACGCTTAGCTAAGTTAATAAAGGATATCGAAAATTTTCCTAATGATACAAGATTAATTATTACAACAAGAGAATATATTCTTCAACAACTCATTCATAAAAGTCCTTTACTTAAAAAAATATTTGATAACTATACCTTAATTTGCAACTTGGAAGCATACACCGAGAGTGAAAAAATAAGTATTTTATTTAGTCGCCTCTATTACTCAAAACTGAATTATGAGCATGTTAACTATTTGCATCTTCATACAGATGAAATTGTATATCACGACAATTATAATCCAAGGGTACTATCACTATTTTTAGATCAACAACCTCAAAGTTATGAAACACCAGAAGATTACTTAAATCGATTGTTAAATTATTTAGATTGTCCAAGTGATTTTTGGAGAGATATTTTTGATAATTTATCTAATGAAGCAAAGTTTGTAGCTTTGCTACTACTAATTACTTCGACCCCCTCATTACAAGAGGATATTGAAATCTGCTACAAAAATTCCTTACACTATTATTTCACTGAAACGCACACGAAGAATTTAAGTGAGAGTCTCAGAGAACTTGAAGAAACCATGATCAAGACAGTTTATGATGATGAGTATGATGATATCTTTTTATATTTTATTAACCCATCAGCACAAGATTTTCTGCTTGACTTCTTGAAAGAGAATTGTGAACAATGGATTCCAAAACTACTGCCTTGCTGCTCCTTCTATAATCAATTATTATTTCTATTTAAGAATATATCACCTTTTTGTAGTTCAAACGTTAGTGAACAAATCATACAAAGTTGTATAGAACATTATGATGATTATACAACTAGTTTTTCAGAAAACGATAATATATGGAATGTTGATATTTTAGAACAAGAAAAGGGAAGCTTAGATAGATTCTTTGATTTACTTAGAATTTATCTAACACAAAATCAAAAACAACCGAGACTTTATAAATTTTTAGAGTATAAAATCAGTCAGTACTGTATTGATATGGGGAGTAATGATCCTAAAGAATATCAATATAACGATTTACACAATTTACCTGGTTATATCGCAAGTTGCACAAATATTGGAATGACTTTTAACGGATATAAATTAATAGATAAATACTACAAAAACGCCTTTAGTGTGTTTCATTATAAAGCGATGGAGCGTTTTCGAGAAATATTTCCTAAGGAGTACGAAATATTTTACGAATCTTTTAACTCAAAAATTAGAAAAAATATAAAGCAATTAATTTTTTCAGAGTTAGATTTTTTAGATGAATACTGCATGGATGTAGAATTAGATATATTAATTGATAGCATTCCTGATTTATGTGATTTTTTTGGCGTTCAATACTCAATAGAAATGGATAAAGAAATTGAGCTTCTATATGGACGCTCACCTACAAAAATAAATAATGATCATTCAATAATGAACAGGCATTTGTCGAATGAATATAATTCAAGTGAACATGACATAAGTACAGTAAAATATGACGCATATGATTGGATGTATGGAAAGGAAGAAGCATTAATAGAAAATGATGAAGTTATCGAACTTATATCAAATAGCAAACTTTCGAATGGAGTCAAAGATAAACTAATTCTCACATTAGACAATTATTCACCAGTTTACATCTACCAATTACTAAATACGAAAGAATCCTTGAATTTGTTAATTTCAATGTTAGAAAAAGACGGTTCAATGATGCCTGAGAGAGAAAGCGACTTATATATGAAGATGTTAACCCATTTAACTCAAGGAGATTCCACATTATTAATAAATTTAATTAACTTCTGTATTGATTCATTTTATTCATTCATGTATAGGGAAAAACCTTTATTCCGAAAAGGAGAATTTTTAAAAAGTAATATTTATAGTGACCATTTAGCAGATAACCCTTCACTCAAAAATATTGTGTATGAACATTTAATATTAGAGGATGAACAGTGGTTACGATTTATTCATATTCCATTATTCGTCGCTTGCTTTTCGATGAGTATATGTTTTAGCGTTGATGATGATGAATTACTAGAAATCTACCCAGAAATATGGGGTGATAATTCAAAAAAAATCAAACGAATACAGCTAGAGAATGGAAAAGAATTATCCGAACTATTTTATCCTGAATTTGGAGAATACTACATCTATAACAGTGAGTGGGAAAGCATATTATATCGGCTTTTCGAAGAGTTAAAACCATATCATTTTAATCAATTCTACGTTGAACCTGCCATTAAGCGATTTATGAAACACTTAGGGGATGGCGATGAATCATCAAAGGTATTACAACTTATATCAACTATGGAATTGTTATTGGAATATGATCAGCATGATGAGATTAATCATATCGGGCAACAATATAGTATTAGTGACGAACAAAATCTTATCGAGAAATTAGGAATAGCTGATTTTGATTTTTGGGATTTACCTTCGATTCCCCAAAATACATTTACTCATTTATTAAAAGGTGATTTAATAAAACGGAAAGTACATAATTGGCAAATGCCAGTTTACAAAATAGAGAACATCTGTTTATTAAAAGAGCTTGGAGTTTATAATCACTCATTAACATCCATAAAAAAGATTGAAAATCTCCTTAAACGCTTTGAAAATGGTGATTATTCGCAAATAATAGTAACCTAAACAAAAAACACCCCTTTGACAAATTCTCAAAGGGGTGTTTCATTATAAAAATTAACCCTACTCCACCGTCACACTCTTCGCAAGGTTACGTGGTTTATCCACGTCACACCCGCGGTGAAGGGCTGCGTAGTATGCGATCAGCTGTAATGGGACAACAGATGCAAGTGGTGCAAGTGCTGGGTGTACAGCTGGAAGGACGAAACGGTCGCCTTCGTCTTCTAGGCCTTTTAGTGAGATGACACATGGGTTTGCTCCGCGTGCAACGACTTCTTTGACGTTACCGCGAATGCTGAGGTTCACGTGCTCTTGTGTTGCAAGGGCAATGACCGGTGTGCCTTCTTCAATTAAAGCAATTGTGCCGTGTTTGAGTTCTCCGCCAGCAAAGCCTTCTGCTTGGATGTAAGAGATCTCTTTTAGTTTTAGTGAACCTTCAAGGCACACATAGTAGTCAAGTCCTCTTCCGATAAAGAATGCGTTACGTGTCACTGTGAAGAAGTCACGAGCGATTTGTTCCATTTCATCCTTTTGATCGACAAGGGCTTCCATTGCGTTTGCTACAATACCAAGCTCTTTCACAAGATCAAAGTCAAGAGATTGACCGTTTAATTCAGCTGCAACAGATGCAAGGATTGCAAGTACAGCGATTTGTGCTGTGTAGGCTTTTGTTGAAGCCACTGCGATTTCTGGTCCTGCATGAAGAAGCAATGTGAAGTCCGCTTCACGAGAAAGCGTAGATCCTGGTACGTTTGTGATCGTTAATGCTTTATGACCAAGCTCTTTGACTTGAACAAGTACAGCACGGCTGTCCGCAGTCTCTCCAGATTGAGAAAGGAAGATGAACAGCGGCTTTTTCGATAGAAGCGGCATGTTGTAAGAAAATTCACTTGCTACATGGACTTCTACAGGTACTTTTGCCCAGTCTTCAATGTATTGTTTACCGACAAGTCCAGCATGGTAGCTCGTTCCGCAAGCCACAATGTAAATGCGGTCTGCTTCTGCTACTGCGCTTGCGATATCGCCAGCGACTGACAGTTTGCCGTTTTCGTCTTGATATTCTTGGATGATTTTGCGCATAACAAGCGGCTGTTCATCCGTTTCTTTTAACATGTAGTGAGGATATGTGCCTTTCTCAATGTCGCTTGCATCAAGCTCAGCGATATAAGAAGGACGTGTCATGATATCACCGTCAAGGTTTTTAATGATGACCTCGTCTTTTGTGACAATGACCATTTCTTTATCCATTAATTCCGCATATTCGTTTGTTACTTGAAGCATCGCCATTGCGTCAGAAGCCACAACGTTGAATCCTTCGCCGAAACCAACCAATAATGGGCTTTTGTTTTTCGCCACATAGATTGTTTCTTTGTTTTCGTTATCGAAAAGGGCAATCGCGTAAGAGCCTTTTAGTTGAAGAAGCGTTTGACGGAAAGCTTCTTCTGTATCAAGACCTCTGCTGACAAATTGTTCGATGACTTGAACAACAACCTCTGTATCTGTGTCGCTTTTTAGTGTGACGTCTTGTAAATATTCGCGTGTCAATTGTACATAGTTCTCAATGACACCGTTATGAACAAGCGTAAAACGGCCAGAAGCACTTTGATGCGGATGCGCATTTAGATGGCTTGGTACACCGTGAGTTGCCCAGCGTGTATGTCCGATTCCTGCTGAAGATGCTACGTTTGCATCCACGACTTCACGAAGCTCAGCGATACGTCCTTTTTCTTTGAACACATGCACGCCATCTTCGTTTGCCACAGCGATACCTGCTGAGTCATACCCGCGGTACTCAAGCTTCTCTAAACCTTTTAATAAGATTTCCTTCGCATCATTCTGACCAATATAACCTACGATTCCACACATAAATATTCTTCCTCCCGATCATGTGAAAGGGACAAAGAAAGCCTACTAAAATAGAAGGGACATTTCTTCGTCCCTCTCTACATGTTTATTTTGGGAGATCATGTGTATTCCCTTTGTACAAAGAGTCACCTCTTTGGTTTAAAGAAACACTTACGGCTGTGATCTCTTTTTTTGATCAGCCGGGAGGCATCCGCCGAAAATTCGATAACCTCCATCCTCGTCAACTAAGCATCTTTCGTCCGATCGCTTAGTTCGGGCGCTATAATTATAAGAGAGTTTCTGAACATCTACCCTGCCTTTCCTGATAGAATAAAAATCCAGTAACACAAGGATGATTGTACTATAAGGTCTGACCTCCGTCAATCACAATTTAGCGGGTGATCCCCTTCATTTGAGAAAGTGAGACCTCCATACACTATATGCTATGAGGCTTGTCACGTTCTACCTTTGATGTGCTCTCCTATGTATGAAGGCAGCTTCAAGTTGCCCTCACTTATATCATTCGTATAGATCCATCCAATTATGTCGTTTATTCAAAAAAAGCAAACCGCTGCCAGCGGTTTGCCTTCACCTATTACTCAATACCCATTTCTTCTTTCACAACAGCTGTAATTCGAGCCACATATTCATTACACAGCTCTTTTGTTTTCGCCTCTGCCATGACACGTACAAGCGGCTCTGTCCCCGAAGGACGAACTAGGATACGGCCGTCACCATTCATCTCTTTTTCGACCTCTTGGATCACCGATTTTACTTTTTCATTTTCTTCTACTTTATATTTATCAGACACTTTCACATTCACTAAAAGCTGCGGGAACTTTTCCATTTCCGCTGCAAGCTCTGATAATGTTTTTCCTGTCGCTTTGAGCGTATTCACAAGCATGATCGCAGAAAGCATGCCATCACCTGTCGTATTATAATCAAGGAAAATCAAATGACCTGACTGCTCGCCGCCGACATTATAACCGTCTTTTTTCATCGCTTCGACCACATAGCGGTCACCAACAGCAGTTTGAATGCTCTTAATGCCTTGCTTCTCAAGCGCTTTATAGAAACCAAGGTTACTCATAACCGTTGACACGACGGTGTCATCCTTTAATCGGCCTTCATCCTTCAAATAACGTGCACATATGTACATAATTTGATCGCCGTCTACGATATCACCTTTTTCATCGACTGCAATTAAACGGTCACCGTCACCATCAAACGCAAGACCAATATCGGCACCCTTCTCCTTCACAAAAGCAGAAAGTGCTTCTGGATGAGTGGAGCCTACACCATCATTGATATTCAATCCGTTTGGAGATGTTCCCATTGTGGACACATCAGCATCTAAATCTGCAAATAAATGTGTCGCTAGAGAAGAGGTTGCACCGTGTGCACAGTCAAGCGCCACGTGAATACCTGTAAAATCCTCGTCCGCTGTCTGCTTTAGAAATTGCAAGTATTTCTGACCGCCTTCAAAGTAGTCGTTCACCGTTCCAAGATCGGCTCCAACTGGGCGTGGTAATTGATCGACTGGCTGATCCATCAGCTGCTCAATTTCGTTTTCCTGTTCATCTGACAGCTTAAAGCCGTCACCGCCGAAGAATTTAATGCCGTTGTCTTGAACTGGATTGTGTGAAGCAGATATCATGACACCCGCTTCTGCATCCATTGCCTTCGTTAAATAAGACACACCAGGTGTTGAGATCACACCTAGACGCATCACTTCAGCTCCAATTGAAAGCAAGCCTGCAACAAGCGCTCCTTCTAACATATGACCAGATACACGTGTGTCTCGACCAACGAGTACCTTTGGACGTTCTTTATCCTTCGTGAGCACATAGCCGCCAAATCTCCCAACTTTAAATGCGAGCTCTGGCGTTAATTCGCTATTCGCTACACCCCTTACACCATCAGTTCCAAAGTACTTGCCCATGTTTCAATCGCTCCTTTTTTACCATTCAAGAGGACGCATCGTCCTCTTTTTTATCTTCTTTGACCCGCTGTCTTTGACTCGATTCTTTCTTTGCTTTATCTTGCGTGGATTCTTCTTTACTCTTCTCACCCTGATCATCGTCATCAGTGGATGGATCTTGTTGATCTTTTTGATCCTTCCGATCATTCGTCGAAGCCGGCTGATCCTCTGTGTCAGTAGAAGTGAGTTTCACTTTGACCTTTGATCTCGATAATGTCCAAGTCACATTTTGAGGACCATTTACTTGAACTTTGACCTCATGGGTTCCTTCGTTTAAGTCCCCTGCATTGATATAGGCTTCAACATCTGAAGCCTTTAGTTTATCAATCGCACTCTTTGATCCCTTTGCTGTTAACGTGAGCCGTCCAGAAGAGGGGCTCACAAAATCAGAAGTGAGATCCTTGCTCAAACCCACGACAGAAATCGGTACATTATCGATCTTTTTTTCTTCAGCTGTTGCAACCTTCACTTTGATCTTAACGGTTTCAGGTGATACCTTTTTCACACCATCTGGCAGGGGAATATCGGCATCAATCTCCGTATCATCTTTGATCTTGCTTAGGTCCAGCTTGACGCCATCAATAAAATCAAGGGCATCCAGCACCTTTTGAGATCCGTACACTGTGACCTCACTCGGGCTTGTCTCAATGCTTGAGATGCTGATTCCTTCTGGCAAGCTGCCCGTCCGCTCAATTTTAAAAGGGGCCTTTTTGCTTGGACTAGAGATTGGAACTGTAATATCCACCACGGACGGACTTACTTCAACTGGCAGCTCATTCCCGCTGCTATCATACACAGTGAGCTTCGCCTCTTTTTCAATTTGCTGATCGACATCTTCTAAGTTCACAAAAGCTTTAATGACAGAAATTTTGTCGATGACGTCCTTTGATCCAGTAACTGTGACCTTTTTCGGATTCACAATGGGCTGTTCAGGTGAATAGCCGTCTTTGATTTTATTTTGATTATAAAACTCGGTTTCAACAGGAAATTCAGCTGTCGTTTTTTCTTGTATCGTCACAGTCGTCACAGATGGATTAATCGATAGTGTGAGTCCCTTCGATACATCTCTTGCCTTCAGCTCCACTTTATGTGTACCTGTCGATAAGTTCTGCATGTCTGCGTAAATTTCAAAATTCTTTGTTTGTCTTGCTGTTTTCACAGCACTAGTTGATCCTTTAATCGTGACATTGACTGTCTGCGGCACACCAGTGACGACGTACTTCTCGTCATCATAATACGCTTTAACAGGAATGTCGGTTAAAGTTGCTTCATCTGTCGTCGATGTTGGGAAAAAGGATTCACCGATTTTTTTCGGCGTGGGCGCTTGCGCTGAATTGACTGCACCATACAGCAATAAAGCGAAGACCAATGCAAGAAGCTTAACGGCCCAGCGATTATTCAAAATCTTATCCATTTTTCTTGCCCCTCCAATACCATTTGGTCGAGGAAGCATCTTTGCTGTTCTTACTAAATTCAGCAATCAGCATTTCTTCAAGCGCTTCTTCTGTCAATTCTCGGTGGAGATCACCATTCCTTGCGACAGAAATTCCGCCAGTTTCCTCAGAAACGATGACAGTTAAGCTGTCTGTCACTTCACTAATTCCGACTGCCGCCCTATGACGCGTCCCCAGCTCCTTAGAGATAAAAGGGCTTTCTGACAGCGGTAAATAGCAAGCTGCAGCTGCAATCTCATCCCGCTTCATAATGACAGCACCGTCATGAAGCGGTGTATTCGGAATGAAAATATTAATGAGCAGCTCTGAACTCACCTTTGCATTCAAAGGAATTCCTGTCTCTATGTAATCATTCATTCCGGTATCGCGCTCAATTGTCAGCAGTGCGCCGATTCTGCGTTTCGCCATATAGTTAATTGCTTTTGTAATTGCCTCGATCGTTTTCTGCTGCTGCTCCTCTACAGGTGTCCCGCTTCTTGAGAAGAAACGGCCGCGCCCAAGCTGCTCAAGCGCTCTCCTTAGCTCTGGCTGAAAAATAATAATGATCGCAAGGAATCCCCACGTAATCGCTTGATCCATCAGCCATTGAAGTGTGTTAAGACCGAGATACGCACTTCCCATCCTGACAAGAACAATGACCACAATTCCCTTTAAAAGCTGAACCGCTTTTGTTCCGCGGATGACCATCATTAATTTATATATCACATACCAAACAACGAGAATATCAACAGCATTACCGAGGTACTGCAAAAAAGGAATATCCCCTAAAGCCATTTCCTCGTCCTCCAGAATTTTCAGTTATTCTTCGTTTGATGCATTTTTTAATATAAAAATAGCCTATGTATCAATACATAGCGTGGCTATTATACCACATTTTGTTTCAGCAAGGAAAATAGTTGCCATATCTGGCTGAGTTGCTAGTAGGCGTGAATCCCGCCAATGTATAGAAAAAGAGCAGCCCCCTTAGAGACTGCTCTTTAAGCCGATTGAGTTACTTTTGCTCCTCTGGCCCAATGACCCGCATTACGTTTTGTGCTGTTGATTTCATTTTGTACCAGATCCAATCAAATACTTCATTAATTTCATTAATTTGACCAGTGACTTGTCCGGCAGAAGCAGTCAACTGTTCCCCATTGACGACGGTGACATTTCCATCAACCTTGCCTTCTACAATCAGCTTGCCATTTTTGACAGTGACATCACCCTTTACTGTTTCCCCTTTAGGTACGGTCACTGTATCATTTTCAACGACGAGATTCGGCTGCTTTGACACACTGAAATTATGATCGGTATTCCAGCTCGTAAACAGACTGCCTCCCATTAAAATGAGAAAGAGGGCAGCGGCTACCATCAGCGGGTGAGCTTTGATCCATCTTTGAACCGACACACGCTTTTTCTCCTTTGGAAGACCTGCCATCACCTTTGCAGTGAAATCAGATGGTGCTTCTATATGAGATGTACTCTGCACTAGCGCGATGGATTTCTCAATTTGTTGAAAATGAGTACGGCACTCCTCACACGATTGCAGATGGCATTTTAATTCTTTTTCGTCTTGGGGCTCAATGTCCCCGTCTAAATACTGATGCATAAGCTGGACGATTCTATCCTGACAGCTCATCAAAATCACCTCACTCAAAGGTCTCTCAACTGTTTCCGGAGAGCCTCTCTACCCCTGTGTATTCTCGTTTTCACCGTACCAACTGGTATATTCAGAATCTCACTAATTTCTTTTAACGAGAGTTCATCAATATACTTTAATACGATGACCGAACGATATTTGTCGGGTAATCTTAAAATTTTTTGCTGAATGGTACTCGATAATTCAAGAGACACCACCTCATCCTCTGGCAAAATGCCATCAGCAGCAATTTGAGAATACATATTTAATCCTTCTGTTCCTGCCACCTCTGCATCTAAATAATAATCCGGCTTTTTTTTGCGAATACGGTCGATGGTCAGGTTGGTTGCAATGCGGTACAGCCACGTGGAAAACTTACGGTTCACATCAAAGCTTTCGATATTCACATAAGCACGAATAAACGCCTCCTGCGCAATATCCTCCGCTTCATGTGCATTCCCAAGCATACGGTAGCACAGCTGATAAATTTTGTCTTTATACAGGTCTACGATGTCTGCAAATGCGTTCTGGTCGCCTTTTTTCACTTGCTTAATTCTCTTTTTAATCATTGTGTCCATAGTATATTCAACCTCTGCCTTCACCGGTCTTTATGTATACGAACCTCTTTCCAAAAGGTTTCATTCTCCTCTAAAAAATAGTGTAACAAATTTTTGACAGTGTGTTACGCTTATCAACCGGTAAAAACCTTAACATATCCTTAAATTTTCCCAAAACAAAAAAGAACGGGAACAAGTCCCGCTCTACCTACAATAGCTTTTCACCCATTAATGAACCAATTAACGCAACTGCCGCTTCTGCGGTTTTGTTTTTCTCATCTAAAACCGGATTTACTTCAACAAATTCAGCTGACGTTAAAATACCCGCCTCCTCTAAAAGCTCCATTGCGAGATGACTCTCCCGATAACTAATGCCGCCTGCTACCGGAGTACCTACACCAGGGCATTCAGCTGGATCTAATCCATCTAAATCAAGCGACAGATGGACACCATCGGTTCTCTCCTTTAGATACGCAATCGCTTCCTCCATCACCCTTGTCATCCCTAAACGATCAATTTCATGCATCGTATACACTTTAATGCCTTTCTCTCGAATCAATGCCCGCTCTCCTTCATCTAAAGATCGAGCACCAATTATAACGACATTTTCAGGCTTCAATTTAGGCGAATAACCGCCAATGTTTGTTAAATCTGCATGCCCAAAACCGAGACTGACAGCAAGCGGCATGCCATGAATATTTCCAGAAGGAGAGGTTTCCTCCGTATTCAAATCCCCGTGTGCATCATACCAAATGACACCTAAGTTTTCATAATGCTTGGCTACCCCAGCAAGTGTGCCAATCGCAATGCTGTGATCACCGCCTAAAATGAGCGGAAACGAACCAGATTGCACAATACTGTCAACCTTCTCAGCAAGCAGCTGATTTGCCCCAGCATTCTCCGTCAAATTTTTCAGCTTTTCACTTGTATATAAACCTTTCTCATCATCTCTTTGTTCAACTGGAATATCTCCAAGATCCTCTACATCAAATGAGAGCGTTTCCAATTTTTCTTTTACGCCTGCACAACGAATCGCACTCGGGCCCATATCGACGCCCCTTCTCGTTTGACCCAAGTCCATTGGAACTCCAATAATCGTGACCTTCTTTTGCTCTCCCATATGTACATCCCCTTTCCGTTCATGATTATATTTTACTTTCTTGATGCCTTCTGACTCAACTCGACAACATTTTGAATAGTTATACAGTCCCTCTGCCAACATAAAAAAAGACACCTTTTTCAAAAAGGTGTCTTAACTGGGCTAGCTGGATTCGAACCAACGCATGACGGAGTCAAAGTCCGTTGCCTTACCGCTTGGCTATAGCCCAAAAATGGTGGAGGGGGACGGATTCGAACCGCCGAACCCGGAGGGAGCGGATTTACAGTCCGCCGCGTTTAGCCACTTCGCTACCCCTCCACATATGGAATTGATAAAGAAAAAACAGTGCCGGCAAGAGGACTTGAACCCCCAACCTACTGATTACAAGTCAGTTGCTCTACCAGTTGAGCTACACCGGCATATGGTGGAGGATGACGGGCTCGAACCGCCGACCCTCTGCTTGTAAGGCAGATGCTCTCCCAGCTGAGCTAATCCTCCACATCATGGTGACCCGTACGGGATTCGAACCCGTGTTACCGCCGTGAAAGGGCGGTGTCTTAACCGCTTGACCAACGGGCCAGTTTGTCAAGTTTGTTGTTTCCGTGAAGCTGACAAAAGTTATTATATACAGGTTGTCCCCCTTTTGTAAAGGGGATTTTTATTTTTTTTATTTTCTAACTATTTACTCCCTATTCGTTCAACAATTTGACTGAAATATAATTTCAATATTCAAATATAATATTGAAATTTCATATCATACTCAATATACTGAAAATGAAGAAATAAGGAGGTATGTCACATGCAGCCATCTCAACTGCGTTCTTTGACAACAGAATCAAGAAACCCAAACACAATGGGAATTTCTCAAGCAGATCCGCTTGAAATACTCCAGATGATCAATGAAGAAGATATGAAGGTCGCTCAAGCAGTCAACCTTGTACTTCCACATGTCAAAACAGCAAGTGACTTTGCTTATGAATCCATCTCAAATGGAGGCCGACTCGTTTATTTAGGCGCCGGAACAAGCGGCAGAATTGGCGTAATGGATGCTGTCGAATGTCCGCCAACCTATAGCGTCTCACCTGATGTCATTATTGGCATCATGGCAGGCGGAGACTCAGCTTTTTCTCAAGCTGCCGAAGATGTGGAAGACAGTGAAGATGCCGGCAAACAGGATTTAGTACACATCCACCTGACATCAAAAGATACAGTCGTCGGTATTGCCGCAAGCGGCAGGACACCTTATATCATCGGCGCTTTAAACTACGCAAAGTCAATTGGAGCTAAAACAGTAGCACTCAGCTGCAATGAACAAGCAGAAATTAGCGAGCTTGCAGATTGCGCCATTGAGGTTATTGTAGGACCAGAAGCCATCACTGGGTCAACAAGAATGAAAGCAGCATCCGCTCATAAAATGATTTTAAATATGCTTTCCACCTCAGTCATGATCAGACAAGGCAAAGTATATGAAAACTTGATGGTTGATGTAAAAGTCAGCAATCATAAATTAAAAGAACGCGCCATCACCATCATTCAACATGTGACAAATGCTTCCTACGAACAAGCCGTGAAGACTCTTGAAGCAGCAGACTTAGAAGTCAAAACGGCCATCGTCATGCTCCAAACAAATACAGATAAGAAAACAGCCAAAGATTTACTCAACAAAACGAATGGCCATATTGACAAAGCGATCTCACGTTATCAATCCTAAAGGAGGCAGAGCTCATGTCAGCAGGTGGACTTACCCTACTACACACAATCAAATCAAAGCTTCCCCAATCTGAAAAAATCATTGCAGACTATATCCTTGCCCATCCTGACAAAGTCATTAAAAGCACAGTACATGAAATTAGTCAGGCAGCTGGCGCAAGCAGCTCTGCAGTCATCCGTCTTTGTAAATCTCTCGGGCTGGATGGCTATCAAGATTTAAAAATGCGGATCGCTGGAGACTTGATGCATGACGATAAACAAGGCTACAGAGATATCGAACAAGATGAACCGCTTCAATCCATTATTCAAAAAACAGCAGGAAACTCGATTCAATCGATTAAGGACACCGCTTCTATTTTAAATGCAGATGCTTTAGAAAAGGCTGTTCAATTACTGCTGCATGCAAACCAAATTCATTTTATCGGTGTTGGTGCATCTGGCATCGTCGCAGCTGATGCCCAGCAGAAATTTCTCAGAATTAACTATGCAGCAACAGCCTTCACTGACATGCACATTGCCTCCACCGTCATCGCAAATGCAGGAGAGAATGACATTGTGTTTGGGATCTCCTTTTCAGGAGAAACGTTAGACATCATTCAAGCCCTTCAGCTCGCAAAAGACAATCAAGTGAAAACCATTGCTTTAACACATCCAGGTCATACAAGCGTTTCTGCCTTATGTGATGTTCACCTATCGACGTCCGGTTCCAATGAAGCACCTTTTCGCAGTGCTGCCACTTCCTCTAGAATGGCACAGCTCTACTTAATTGATGTCTTGTTCCTCAGTTTAGCTTCTCGTCAATATGAAGAGACAGCCCAATATATTGACAAAACAAGGCATGCCATCCGCTCCATGAAACGAAAATCAAAGGGGGATTCAACATGAGTCATCAAAAGAAATATCAGCAGTTGGCGAAAGACATTCTTTCACTCTGTGGTGGTTCTGAAAATATCTCTTCCCATACACATTGTATGACAAGGCTCCGAATTACACCGATGGACAATGAAAAAGTTCACGTCACAGCAATCAAAGAACTCGATGGCGTCATTGGCGTCGTCGAAGCAGAAACGCTTCAAATCATTTTAGGCACTGGCGTTGTCAACCAAGTATCAAGTGCGTTTGAAGAGCTACTAAATGCCTCTGGCTCTTATGATTTAAACAACGAAGCACAAAAAAACAAGCAAGCCATTTCACAAAAGAACCGCACACCATTCAAGCTGTTCTTACGGCGGATTGCCAGCATTTTCATTCCAATTATTCCGGCACTAGTTGCCTCAGGTCTGATTACCGGAATTACAAAAGCAATCGTGCAAGCAGGCTGGCTTGACGAAAAATCTCAAGCTGCGATTATTTTAACGGTTATCGGTTCTGGACTTTTCGCTTATCTCGGGATATTAGTCGGAACAAATGCAGCAAAGGAATTTGGAGGCTCTCCTGCATTAGGCGCATTAGCTGGTATCCTCATTATTAACCCAGCCTCCGCAGACATTATGTTATTTGGAACAAATATTCTACCAGGCAGAGGCGGACTCATCGGTGTTCTTCTAGCCGCCATCTTTATGGCACTTGTGGAAACCCGAATTAGACGCTTCGTCCCGCAATCACTTGATATTATCGTCACACCAACCATCACACTACTCATTACAGGCATTTTCACGTACGTTGTCTTCATGCCAGTCGGCGGATTTATATCTGATGCCATCACCTCAGGACTAACTTATCTATTGAATATGGGCGGAATTTTCGCAGGATTTGTTCTTGGTGCTACCTTCCTCCCACTTGTTGTAACAGGACTTCACCAAGGGCTGACACCGATTCATATGGAACTCATCAATTCAATTGGAGATGACCCGCTACTGCCAATTCTCGCTATGGGCGGTGCAGGACAGGTAGGCGCTGCATTCGCCATTTATATGAAAACAAAAAAGAAAAAGCTCAAAAGAGCCATTGCTGGTGGACTTCCTTCAGGGATGCTGGGCATTGGCGAACCACTCATTTTTGGTGTCACACTCCCGCTGGGACGACCATTTCTCACCGCTTGTCTTGGTGCAGGAATCGGCGGCGCATTTCAAGCCTACTTCCAAATTGCGACGAAAGCCATCGGGGTATCCGGTCTTCCATTAACCTTTATTGTTCACACACATCAAATGCTTCTTTACTTAATTGGACTATTTATCGCATATGTTGCTGGATTTTTCTTCACATACTTATTTGGGTTTCATGATGATATGGCTGTTGAATTCGAGGATCACAATCAATAAGGAGGTCTAGACCTTGAAGAAATGTTTTCTTTTGATCACATGTCTGCTCATGCTCCTTGGGTTACCAGTACAAACATTTGCAACTAGCTCCCATCCTGTATCGTCTTTGTCTAAAACAGCACCTGAAGAATATCCCGTCTTAAAAAAAGCAAAACGACCGGAACAAGTAGGCTTTTCTTCCAGGCAGCTGAGGAAGGTTGATCAAATGATTCAAAATGACATCAAAGCAGGATTTCCAGGAGCCGCTCTCATCATTATCAAGGACGGAAAGATCGTCCATCAAAAAGCCTATGGCTACCGGCAAAAATATGATGGCACAACAGAACTCAAATCGTATAAAAAAATGAAAAAAGATACACTATTCGATTTGGCATCCAATACAAAAATGTATGCGACCAACTATGCCCTGCAAAAGCTTGTCTACGAGAAAAAACTTGATGTCAACGAAAAAATACAGACCATCCTTCCAGATTTTCAGGATGAACCTGATGCAAAGGTAACCGGTAAAGACCAGCTTCGGGTAAAAGATCTTCTCACCCATTCTGCGGGTCTCCCTTCCAGTGTCTTATTTTATAGCAAAAAATCAGCTGGCTCTTTTTATTCTCAAGACAGAAAAACAACGATGAAATGGCTGCCAAAGGTACCGCTGCAATACAAGCCAGGTACCCAGCACATTTATAGTGACATTGATTACATGCTGCTAGGCATGATCATCGAGAAGAAAACAGGCATGTCTCTTGATCAATATGTCGAGTCAACAATTTATCGGCCGCTAGGTCTCAAACATACCATGTTCAATCCGCTGCAAAAAGGGTTCAAGCCGAAGCATTTTGCAGCAACTGAACGTTTAGGCAATTCACGAGACGGTGTCATCGATTTTGAAAACATCCGACGGTACACCCTGCTAGGTGAAGTACACGACGAGAAAGCATATTACTCAATGGCAGGTATCTCCGGCCACGCTGGACTTTTCTCGAACACCTCAGATATGGCCGTGCTACTTCAGCTGATGCTTAATAAAGGAGGCTATGGAAAAACAACCATTTTTGATCAGGCTTCTATCGATCTCTTTACAGCCTCATCTGATACGAACCCAACTTACGGGCTAGGCTGGCGAAAAAACGGTCATACTGACATGGAATGGATGTTTGGAAAATATGCAAGTAACGAAGCCTATGGGCATACTGGCTGGACCGGCACAATGACGTTGATTGATCCTAAACACAATTTAGGTGTCGTGTTGCTGACGAATAAGAAACATTCACCCGTTGTTTCACCAGAAACAAATCCTAATCAATTTGAAGGCGACCTGTTCCCAACTGGTACTTATGGAAGCATCATAACCGCAATCTACGAATCTTTTCAGTAAAAGGAGGAATTCGATGTTGAAAGCTCTCTTCCCCGCTGCACTGGTTTTAGCCCTGCTAACCTCCTCCATTCCAACGGAAAAGGTTAGCTCTGCCTCTCTGCCAACCGCTAAACAAATGGTTCAAGACATGTCACTGGATGAAAAGATAGGTCAAATGCTCATGCCGGACTTTCGCAATTGGCAAACAAAAGATGAATCCACACCTACAGGCTTCACAAAGATGAATAACGAAGTATCTCATCTTGTAGAAAAATATCATCTAGGCGGTGTCATCTTATTTGCCGAAAATGTCGTTGATACGGAACAAACCGTGAAACTCACCCATGAATTTCAAAAAGCATCACCAAACATTCCTTTACTCATTTCCATTGATCAAGAAGGCGGAATCGTCACAAGGTTACAAAAGGGAACACATTTCCCAGGAAATATGTCGATTGGTGCCTCTAGAAGCAAAAAAAATGCATATGACACAGGAAAAATCATCGGAAAAGAATTAAACGCCTTAGGCATCAATACAAACTTCTCTCCTGTGCTTGATGTGAATAATAACCCAAACAACCCCGTCATTGGTGTCCGTTCCTTTAGCTCTGATCCTGCTCTTGTCTCTAGACTTGGCCTTCAAACCATGAAAGGACTTCAAAAGGAAAAGACCATTTCCACACTAAAACATTTCCCGGGACATGGTGATACAGCCGTCGATAGTCACTACGGCTTGCCGCTCGTAGAGCATGAGCTAGATCGTTTAAAAAAGGTTGAGCTGTATCCGTTCCAACAAGCGATCAATGCTGGTGCAGATATGGTCATGACCGCTCATGTGCAATTTCCTGCCATTGATGACACAACGTATCGAAGCAAAAAAGATGGCGAGGACATCATGGTTCCAGCAACCTTATCAAAAAAAGTCATCACAAACTTATTAAAAGAAGAGATGGGCTTTCACGGTGTTGTTGTGACAGACGCTCTAAATATGAAAGCGATTGCAGATAATTTCGGACAGGAAGAAGCCGTAGTGATGGCCATTAAAGCAGGTGTCGACATCGCTCTCATGCCAGCACCAGTCACCTCATTAAAAACAGAGAAAAACCTAGAGAATGTATTCAATGCTGTCAAACAAGCGATTTTAAAGAAAGAGATTCCGATATCTCAGATTAACGAATCTGTCGAAAAAATTCTTCAATTGAAAATCAAACGCGGCATTATTTCCTCCAAAAAACCAATCAGTCTTGAGAAAAAAATCAAAAAAGCCACTCAAGTCGTCGGGAAAAAGTCGCACCTTAAAGCAGAACAAAAAATGGCACGTGAAGGAATCACCCTGCTTAAAAACAACAAAAAGACCTTACCTTTCAAGCCTAAAAAGAATGACAAAATCGTGGTCATGGCACCTTACGAAGATCAGACTAAAGCAATGTCTGTCACAGTCGAATCTCTCATGAAACAAAAAAAGATCAAGCCTGTACGCATCCAGTCATATGCTTTTGCGGATAAAACGTTCACCAAAGATACAGCCAACCTGATTCAAGAAGCTGACTACGTCATCACTGGCTCTTACGTTGTCCAAAATGATCCAGCTGTGAATGATGGCGTAATTGATGACAATGTCCAGGATCCGAAAAAATGGGCTACTGCCTTCCCTCGTGCTGTCATGAAAGAAGCAGTAGCACAAAACAAAAAAATGGTCATCATGAGCCTTAGAAATCCTTATGATGCGGCAAATTTTGAAGAAGCCGATGCCTTACTAGCTGTGTACGGTTTTAAAGGCTACTCAAACGGACAATTCAATCAGCCAAATATTCCTGCTGGACTAGAAGTGATATTTGGAGCTGCATCACCTAAAGGGAAACTGCCAGTTGATATCCCATCTGTCACTCATCCAAATCAAACCCTTTACCCATTCGGCTATGGCCTCAACTTGAAAGGGAAACAGATCAAATAGGAGGGATTCTCTTGAAGAAAACAGTCAGTTTCATACTCGCAAGCTTTCTCATGATGAGCACATTGACCGCCGCCTCTCCCGCAGAAGAACGAACAGATACAAAGGGAAAAAAAGCAGCAGTCAAAACAGGGATTGAAACACTTCTCTCAAACAACCTTTCATGGCTAAAAGGGAAAAGAGTTGGTCTCATTACCAACCCGACTGGCATTGATGCAAATATGAAAAGCAGTGTCGATCTCCTATTTGAACATCCAAATATCAAGCTCACTGCTTTATATGGACCTGAACACGGCGTGCGTGGCGATGCACAAGCAGGAGAAGGCGTCGAATCCTATACCGATGAAAAAACAGGTCTTCCTGTTTACTCTCTTTATGGAAAAACAAGAAAACCAACTCCTGAAATGCTGAAAAATGTAGATGTCCTGCTGTTTGATATTCAAGACGTTGGTGCTCGTTATTACACCTATATTTACACAATGGCCTATGCGATGGAAGCCGCTAAAGAAAACAACATTCCCTTTGTTGTCCTAGACCGCCCAAATCCCATTGGCGGACTAAAAGTAGAAGGACCTGTTTTAGAGCCTGAACACGCCTCATTTGTAGGGCTCTATCCAATCCCATTAAGACATGGAATGACCACTGGTGAGCTTGCAAAACTGTTTAACAAAGAGTTTCATATCAATGCTGATGTAACAGTCATCAAAATGAAAAATTGGAAGCGGTCCATGACATTCGATGATACAAAGCTGCCGTTCGTCCTTCCTTCTCCTAACATGCCAACAGTGGATAGTACCTTTGTATATCCTGCCACAGGATTAATTGAAGGCACAAATGTCTCTGAAGGCAGAGGAACGACAAAACCATTCGAGCTCATTGGTGCACCATATATCAATAGCAGCGAGCTGGCAGATCACTTAAATCAGCTAAAACTAAAAGGCGTTCAATTTAGACCTGTGTCATTCACCCCCACATTTTCTAAACATGCCGGTACACTATCTCATGGTGTGCAGTTATACGTCACAGACCGCTCATCCTTCGAAGCAGTGAAAACGGGGTTATCCATTATCAAAGCAATACATGATTTATACCCTAATGACTTTCAGTTCCTTCAAACAGGCAGCTTTGACAAACTCATCGGGAATGGCTGGATGAAAGAAGAAATCAATAAAGGGACTTCCGTCAAACACATTATGAAACGCTATCATCACGACCTTAAAACATTCGAAAAGAAGCGAAAAAAATATCTCATCTATTAAATCACAGAAAAAACCTCCATCTATCAAAGGATGGAGGTTTTTTTCATGAGAAAGATTTGGTCACAGCAGGTGCTTTCAGCTCAAAACGATTGAGTAAGAAACCAAACAAGGCAGCAAGCACTTGCTGAAACAGCATGCCAATCACCACAGGAACAGCGACAGCAGGCGGGAAAAAGCTAATGGCAAGCACAGCCCCCGCACTAATGTTTCTCATACCGCCCGTATACACGATGGCCACAATCTCTCCTTGAGTACATTTCATCGTCTTTCCAATCAACCATGCAAACGCATATCCGCTCATCGCAATGAGAAACACAGTCGCTGCCTTGCTAAAAAATGCGGCATCCAGTTCACGCAAGTATGGCGCAACAACAGAACTGTTAATCGACACCACTACAAACAAGCCTATTTTTGAAAAAGGTGACAGTGTCTGACTGATCATTTTCGTCACAGCAGGCTTTGCATAGTGACGAACGAGCATGCCTAAAATAGATGGAAGCACCACCATCCCAAACAGCCCTTTCATGATCGCGACCATGTCCATATGAACCTGTGTACCGGCTAAAAGTGACAAACTGGCTGGCACAATCAATGGCGAAAGCAATGTATCAATTAAAATAATCGATAACGTTAACCCAACATTCCCCTTATACATTGCCGCCCATATTAAACTAGAAACTCCTGTGGGAATCACCATTGCAAGTGTCAAACCGGTGATCGTCATAGCATCACCCGCAAATATGAGATGTCCCGCTGACCAAGCATAAAGAGGCATCAATACGTGTAAAATCATAAACGATAAAATCAAAGGCAATGGGTGCATCACCGTATGCTTTAAAGCCGAAAAAGTAGAAGACAAACTCCCTGCAAAGGTCATCACAGCAAATACCCATGGCACCAAAAACGTAAAATCCTTTAAATAGGCCGCCAACAAAACACCGAGTAACACACTAAAAGGTGTAATGAGCGGCATCATCCGGCCGAGCACTTGATTCAAACGCACAAGCATGCCGGCCACCTCCATCCCTTCACTTTCTTACCTTTTCTATTGTAACAGACAGAAAGGTCTTTTTAAGAACCATTCACTTGTTTCACAAGCTTTTGACTTGATGTATCCATTCCAACTACGTCTACCTGGACGCCATTTGCTTGATACCTTTCCTTTATACGTTCTATCGCTGCTACACCTGATTCATCCCATATACGTGCTTCAGACAAATCAATCACAACAGATTGGAGTTCTTTCCCCTGATGGAAAGCTTGGATCAAATCAGTGACAGAAGCAAAGAAAATTTGTCCTTTAACTCGATATTCCCAAGTACCTGCCTGGCTTTCTTTAGACGTAATATGAAGCTTCGATATCTTTGCGACAAAGAATACCGCACTAAGCAGTACACCTGCAAAAACGCCTTTTGATAAATCATGAGTCAACACCACCGTCACGACCGTGACAACCATCACAATAGAATCTGTTTTCGGATTCTTTTTTAGCTGCTGAAAGGAACTCCAATCAAATGTGCCAATGGAAACCATGAACATCACAGCCACTAGAGCAGCCATCGGAATTTGAACCACGACATCACCTAGTACAAAAATCAGCACCATTAAAAAAGCACCCGCTACAAAGGTAGAAAGCCGGCCTCGTCCTCCTGCCTTCGTATTAATCACAGATTGGCCAATCATCGCACAGCCAGCCATACCACCAAAGAATCCCGCAACCACATTGGCAATCCCTTGACCTCTCGCTTCCTTGTTCTTATTACTAGACGTCTCTGTCATATCATCGACAATCTGTGCGGTTAAAAGAGACTCAAGTAAACCAACCATCGCAAGTGCTAAAGAATAAGGAAAAATGATAGCAACTGTTTCCCAGTTAAACGGAACTTGAGGTATCAGAAAAACAGGCAAAGAACTAGGAAGCTCTCCCATATCTCCAACTGTTCTAACATCAATATGTCCAAATACGGCCAATATCGTCATTACAATAATGGCAATGAGTGGGGAAGGTATCACCTTTATCACCATAGGCAATAAATAAATGATCAGCAAGGCGCCCCCTGTCATCATATACATAGCCATTGATTCCCCAACGAAATGTGGAAGCTGAGCCATGAAGATCATAATAGCCAACGCATTGACAAAGCCAACCATGACGGACCTCGGAATAAATTTCATCAAACGAGACACTCGGCACAATCCAAACACAATTTGAATCAAACCCGTCAAAATCGTAGCTGCAAACAAATATTGCAACCCATAATCAGCGACCAAGTTAACCATGACAAGAGCCATAGCCCCTGTTGCAGCCGAAATCATGCCTGGGCGTCCACCAACAAACGAAATCACAATCGCGATACAAAATGATGCATACAAGCCGACCTTCGGATCAACGCCCGCAATAATCGAAAACGCAATGGCCTCAGGAATTAAAGCCAGTGCGACTAATATACCCGCAAGCACGTCCTGACGTACATGTCCAAACCATTCTTGCTTTACAAATAAATCTTTCAAACCATCTACTCCTTTTTATATACATACCGTACATGGAAAAAGAAGATCAACTATACCTGGAGATAAAGAAAGGGAAAACAAACGATACTTCACTTTCGGGGGAAAAGAGGAACGTACAGAGTCTTTTAATATAGAGGATATCACTTTAGTAAGAATAAAAGAAAGAGAATGAAGAATCAAGAACAAAAAGAAGGGATAAGTAAAAAATCGATGCAACACTTCTGTGCAAGCCGCTTTATTCTCTTTCCTAATGTCATCAGTCTACTAATCATCGAGCAGTTCAATATATATATATATAAACAAACAAAAAAAGCCTTCTCATCATCGAGAAACCTTGTCATATCAACATATAGAGGAAAGCTTCCAAGCGGGCTCGAACCGCTGACCTCTTCCTTACCATGGAAGTGCTCTACCTACTGAGCTATGGAAGCATGGCTCCGCAGGTAGGACTCGAACCTACGACCGATCGGTTAACAGCCGATAGCTCTACCACTGAGCTACTGCGGAATGATAAAGTAACTTCTTCCATTGGAAGGATATAAACAAAAAGCTTGGCGGCGTCCTACTCTCACAGGGGGAAACCCCCAACTACCATCGGCGCTGAAGAGCTTAACTTCCGTGTTCGGTATGGGAACGGGTGTGACCTCTTCGCTATCGCCACCAAACCTGATGGAGAGAATGTTCTCTCAAAACTAGATAACAATGTTCATGCTTCACAATAGAATATAGGTTAAGTCCTCGATCTATTAGTATCTGTCAGCTCCACGTGTCACCACGCTTCCACCTCAGACCTATCAACCTGATCATCTTTCAGGGATCTTACTTCCTTGCGGAATGGGAAATCTCATCTTGAGGGGGGCTTCATGCTTAGATGCTTTCAGCACTTATCCCGTCCGCACATAGCTACCCAGCGATGCCCTTGGCAGAACAACTGGTACACCAGCGGTGCGTCCATCCCGGTCCTCTCGTACTAAGGACAGCTCCTCTCAAATTTCCTGCGCCCGCGACGGATAGGGACCGAACTGTCTCACGACGTTCTGAACCCAGCTCGCGTACCGCTTTAATGGGCGAACAGCCCAACCCTTGGGACCGACTACAGCCCCAGGATGCGATGAGCCGACATCGAGGTGCCAAACCTCCCCGTCGATGTGGACTCTTGGGGGAGATAAGCCTGTTATCCCCGGGGTAGCTTTTATCCGTTGAGCGATGGCCCTTCCATGCGGAACCACCGGATCACTAAGCCCGACTTTCGTCCCTGCTCGACTTGTAGGTCTCGCAGTCAAGCTCCCTTGTGCCTTTACACTCTGCGAATGATTTCCAACCATTCTGAGGGAACCTTTGGGCGCCTCCGTTACATTTTAGGAGGCGACCGCCCCAGTCAAACTGCCCACCTGACACTGTCTCCCTGCCCGATAAGGGCAGCGGGTTAGAAGGTCAATACAGCCAGGGTAGTATCCCACCGATGCCTCCACCGAAGCTAGCGCTCCGGTTTCCAAGGCTCCTACCTATCCTGTACAAGCTGTACCAACATTCAATATCAGGCTGCAGTAAAGCTCCACGGGGTCTTTCCGTCCTGTCGCGGGTAACCTGCATCTTCACAGGTACTATAATTTCACCGAGTCTCTCGTTGAGACAGTGCCCAGATCGTTGCGCCTTTCGTGCGGGTCGGAACTTACCCGACAAGGAATTTCGCTACCTTAGGACCGTTATAGTTACGGCCGCCGTTTACTGGGGCTTCAATTCGCACCTTCGCTTACGCTAAGCGCTCCTCTTAACCTTCCAGCACCGGGCAGGCGTCAGCCCCTATACTTCGCCTTACGGCTTCGCAGAGACCTGTGTTTTTGCTAAACAGTCGCCTGGGCCTATTCACTGCGGCTTCTCGGGGCTTTAACACCCTAAGAAGCACCCCTTCTCCCGAAGTTACGGGGTCATTTTGCCGAGTTCCTTAACGAGAGTTCTCTCGATCACCTTAGGATTCTCTCCTCGCCTACCTGTGTCGGTTTGCGGTACGGGCACCTCTCACCTCGCTAGAGGCTTTTCTTGGCAGTGTGGAATCAGGAACTTCGCTACTAAATTTCGCTCGCCATCACAGCTCAGCCTTCACGGGAAACGGATTTGCCTATTTCCCAGCCTAACTGCTTGGACGCGGATATCCAATACCGCGCTTACCCTATCCTCCTGCGTCCCCCCATTGCTCAAATGGTGAGGAGGTGGTACAGGAATATCAACCTGTTGTCCATCGCCTACGCCTTTCGGCCTCGGCTTAGGTCCCGACTAACCCTGAGCGGACGAGCCTTCCTCAGGAAACCTTAGGCATTCGGTGGACGGGATTCTCACCCGTCTTTCGCTACTCATACCGGCATTCTCACTTCTAAGCGCTCCACCAGTCCTTCCGGTCTGGCTTCACAGCCCTTAGAACGCTCTCCTACCACTGTTCGTAAGAACAGTCCGCAGCTTCGGTGATACGTTTAGCCCCGGTACATTTTCGGCGCAGAGTCACTCGACCAGTGAGCTATTACGCACTCTTTAAATGGTGGCTGCTTCTAAGCCAACATCCTGGTTGTCTAAGCAACTCCACATCCTTTTCCACTTAACGTATACTTTGGGACCTTAGCTGGCGGTCTGGGCTGTTTCCCTTTCGACTACGGATCTTATCACTCGCAGTCTGACTCCCAAGGATAAGTCATCGGCATTCGGAGTTTGACTGAATTCGGTAACCCGGTAGGGGCCCCTAGTCCAATCAGTGCTCTACCTCCGAGACTCTTACCTTGAGGCTAGCCCTAAAGCTATTTCGGAGAGAACCAGCTATCTCCAGGTTCGATTGGCATTTCACCCCTACCCACACCTCATCCCCGCACTTTTCAACGTGCGTGGGTTCGGGCCTCCATTCAGTGTTACCTGAACTTCACCCTGGACATGGGTAGATCACCTGGTTTCGGGTCTACGACCACGTACTCATGCGCCCTATTCAGACTCGCTTTCGCTGCGGCTCCGCATCTTCTGCTTAACCTTGCACGGGATCGTAACTCGCCGGTTCATTCTACAAAAGGCACGCCATCACCCGTTAACGGGCTCTGACTACTTGTAGGCACACGGTTTCAGGATCTATTTCACTCCCCTTCCGGGGTGCTTTTCACCTTTCCCTCACGGTACTGGTTCACTATCGGTCACTAGGGAGTATTTAGCCTTGGGAGATGGTCCTCCCGGATTCCGACGGAATTTCACGTGTTCCGCCGTACTCAGGATCCACTCTGGAGAGAACAACATTTCAGTTACAGGGCTGTTACCTTCTTTGGCGGGCCTTTCCAGACCTCTTCGCTTATATCATTCCTTTGTAACTCCGTATAGAGTGTCCTACAACCCCAAGAGGCAAGCCTCTTGGTTTGGGCTGTTCCCGTTTCGCTCGCCGCTACTCAGGGAATCGCATTTGCTTTCTCTTCCTCCGGGTACTTAGATGTTTCAGTTCCCCGGGTATGCCTTCTCATACTCTATGTATTCAAGTATGGATACTACTCCATTACGAGCAGTGGGTTTCCCCATTCGGAAATCTCCGGATCAAAGCTTGCTTACAGCTCCCCGAAGCATATCGGTGTTCGTCCCGTCCTTCATCGGCTCCTAGTGCCAAGGCATCCACCGTGCGCCCTTTCTAACTTAACCATTTCTTACTTTAGAAAGAATCACTATGTGTGATGAACTTTGCATTGCATTCAATGTGAATGTATTACTTATTGTTATCTAGTTTTCAAAGAACAATCCTGTCTCGCTAGAGACATGTTTTGAAGGAATGATCCTTCAAAACTAAACAAGACGAAAACGTACGCTGCTCCATATATCCTTAGAAAGGAGGTGATCCAGCCGCACCTTCCGATACGGCTACCTTGTTACGACTTCACCCCAATCATCTGCCCCACCTTCGGCGGCTGGCTCCATAAAGGTTACCTCACCGACTTCGGGTGTTGCAAACTCTCGTGGTGTGACGGGCGGTGTGTACAAGGCCCGGGAACGTATTCACCGCGGCATGCTGATCCGCGATTACTAGCGATTCCAGCTTCACGCAGTCGAGTTGCAGACTGCGATCCGAACTGAGAACAGATTTATGGGATTGGCTAAACCTTGCGGTCTTGCAGCCCTTTGTTCTGTCCATTGTAGCACGTGTGTAGCCCAGGTCATAAGGGGCATGATGATTTGACGTCATCCCCACCTTCCTCCGGTTTGTCACCGGCAGTCACCTTAGAGTGCCCAACTGAATGCTGGCAACTAAGATCAAGGGTTGCGCTCGTTGCGGGACTTAACCCAACATCTCACGACACGAGCTGACGACAACCATGCACCACCTGTCACTCTGTCCCCGAAGGGAAAGCCCTATCTCTAGGGTTGTCAGAGGATGTCAAGACCTGGTAAGGTTCTTCGCGTTGCTTCGAATTAAACCACATGCTCCACCGCTTGTGCGGGCCCCCGTCAATTCCTTTGAGTTTCAGTCTTGCGACCGTACTCCCCAGGCGGAGTGCTTAATGCGTTAGCTGCAGCACTAAGGGGCGGAAACCCCCTAACACTTAGCACTCATCGTTTACGGCGTGGACTACCAGGGTATCTAATCCTGTTCGCTCCCCACGCTTTCGCTCCTCAGCGTCAGTTACAGACCAGAGAGTCGCCTTCGCCACTGGTGTTCCTCCACATCTCTACGCATTTCACCGCTACACGTGGAATTCCACTCTCCTCTTCTGCACTCAAGTTTCCCAGTTTCCAATGACCCTCCCCGGTTGAGCCGGGGGCTTTCACATCAGACTTAAGAAACCGCCTGCGAGCCCTTTACGCCCAATAATTCCGGACAACGCTTGCCACCTACGTATTACCGCGGCTGCTGGCACGTAGTTAGCCGTGGCTTTCTGGTTAGGTACCGTCAAGGTGCGAGCAGTTACTCTCGCACTTGTTCTTCCCTAACAACAGAGCTTTACGATCCGAAAACCTTCATCACTCACGCGGCGTTGCTCCGTCAGACTTTCGTCCATTGCGGAAGATTCCCTACTGCTGCCTCCCGTAGGAGTCTGGGCCGTGTCTCAGTCCCAGTGTGGCCGATCACCCTCTCAGGTCGGCTACGCATCGTCGCCTTGGTGAGCCATTACCCCACCAACTAGCTAATGCGCCGCGGGTCCATCTGTAAGTGACAGCCGAAACCGTCTTTCATCCTTGAACCATGCGGTTCAAGGAACTATCCGGTATTAGCTCCGGTTTCCCGGAGTTATCCCAGTCTTACAGGCAGGTTACCCACGTGTTACTCACCCGTCCGCCGCTAACATCCGGGAGCAAGCTCCCTTCTGTCCGCTCGACTTGCATGTATTAGGCACGCCGCCAGCGTTCGTCCTGAGCCAGGATCAAACTCTCCGAAAAAGTACAAAACCGAAGTTTTGCTTTTCGCCAGTTTGACTGACTACCTATGAAGTATCATAGGATTTTTTATAAAAACTCGAATTAACAGGTACGTTTTGTCTTGTTTAGTTTTCAAAGATCATCTCCGCCGTTCTTAGCGGCTTTAATAATATAACATTTTGCTTCATCTTATGTCAACAACTTTTTTCAAGTTTATTTCCCGAAGCGTTTTGTGTTTGTCACTGTGTGTCAGCGACGATTAATAATATATCACGAAAACATTCTATTGGTCAACGTCTTTTCAAAACTTTTTTTGAAATAGTTTTATTAAGCATCTTAAACCCTTGTCCTGCATACAATCAAGTAACAATCTTGGACAAGGCAGGAGTGTTTGAATTGAGTCGATTATATGTGTTGCCTATTAAACGGCTGAAGCAAGTTGTCATTATTCTTGTAGCAGCCCTTGCAGCTGCAACCTTTTTTTATGTACAAAAGGCACCGCCGCTGTCGGTATTTAAAACTGAACATGGACCCCGAGCCATTTATAAAGGCGAGACTTCATCAAAACATGTCTCTCTCACTTTTAATATTGGCTGGGGAGATGAGAAGGCTGTTCCTATTTTAAATGTCCTTCGAGAGTACGGTATAAAGAACGCCACCTTCTTTCTGTCTGCTTCTTGGGCTGAGCGTCATCCTGATATCGTGAAACAAATTAAGGAGGACGGCCATCAAATTGGAAGCCTCGGCTATGCTTATAAAAATTATAGTCAGCTTGAAGATAGTGAAATCAAGCAAGATCTTGTCCGTGCACAAAATACATTTCAAAAGCTTGGACTAGATGACATTCAACTATTAAGACCGCCAACTGGACAGTTTAACGAAACAGCACTAAAAATAGCCACACAGTACGGTTATACCGTTGTTCATTACAGCATCAATTCACAGGATTGGCTGAATCCGGGTGTCGACCAAATTGTTCAGAATGTAAATGATCGAATGAAAAGCGGAGACATTGTTCTCCTTCACGCCTCAGATTCAGCAACCCAAACCGCTCAAGCCTTACCCGCTATTTTGAAACAAATAAAAGAAAAGCATTTAAAAAATGTGACGGTTGGCGAACTGATCTCCAATACGAAAACAAAGTCATCTGAAGTTAAGTAGCTTTCGTTTTTGAAAACCGCGGCATCGCTAACAGCTGAAACGCATTACAGCCTAATAGCGGGAATAGCATTAAATACAGCCAGTCCTCTTCATTGACTCTAAGCGCCGGGAACCATTCTAACGACGTGATGACGACCATGAGAAACATTGCAGAAACAAATGTTTTCTTAGAGGACTGCTGCTGTTTAAAGTAAGCCACGATCAATGCAAACACCCCGATAAATAAAGGCAGCCACAAATATGGAAGAAATGAATCATTCTCCCCGAAAAACAAAAATCGCAAGTAAGCTAAATCAAACAGCACAAAAATCACAAGAAACAGCTGAATGGTATTCCATAAAGAATGCGACCGAAAAATCTCTAATGCAAATCGGTGCACTGTCAAAAAAACAACAAACCCCATCTGGCTAATGACACTAAAGATCATCCCTACACCAATGAACCAAAATAACACAGATGCGATCTCTAGAATTTCAAACGATATAAAAAGCTTCTGATACTTCCCCCACTCCAGCGCAAAGCCTACCACGCTTGTAATGACCGCTCCAACAGCTAGCACAGAGAAGAAAAAACGAACTAAATCCCGACTTTTCATTGAATTGATCCAACCCCTATTTTTGTTATGTATAAATTTACGTGAAACATTCATATTAAAAGTAAGACATGTAACGAAAGGAGCCACAGTATGTCAAAAGGCATCTTGCGTATAATGAGCTGTTTTCTTCTTTTATCTCTAACAGCTTGTGCTCCCAAAACCCAATCCTCATCTAATATGGACTATGACGAAACAAAAAAAATGGTCGTCGATATATTAAAGACAGATGACGGTAAAAAGGCCATTCAACAGTTATTAAATGACGAGGCAATGAATGAAGCTTTGGTAATGGATGAACAAACTGTGAAAAAAACGATAGAGAAAACACTGACTTCTGATAAAGGCAAAGAGTTCTGGAAGAAGGTCTTTGAGGATTCTAAATTTGCCGAGACTTTCGCAAAATCCATGCAGCAACAGCATGAAAGAATGTTAAAACAGTTAATGAAGGATCCTGACTATCAACAGCTGATGATGGATATTCTCAAGGATCCTGAGATGGAAAAGAAATACGGTGAACTTGTAAAAAGCAAAGAGTTTAGAAAGCACTTAGAAAAAGTCATTACGGAAACATTGAGCAGCCCTCTTTATAAGAAGAAATTCGAAGATGAGCTCAAAAAGGCAGCATCTGAAAGCAGCAGTGATTCCGGCTCGCAAGGCAGTGAAGGAAGCGACAGTTAAACATCACCCGAGTGGCGTTCATCCACTCGGGCTTTCATTATGCTTTCACTGCTAATTGTTCAATGACTTTATTCGCAATGTGCTGATACACTTCTCCTGTCGGGTGACTCGCATCATAGACAGAAGGTGCGAAATCATCCTCATTCCAATCAGGCTGTCTTAAAGGAATTTGGCCAAGGACTGATACACGCAGCTCTTCAGCCAGCTTGTCCCCGCCGCCTTTTCCAAAGACGTATTCCTTTTCACCTGTTTTTTTGCTTTCATAATAGCTCATATTCTCAACGACACCGAGCACTTCATGGTCTGTTTGCAGTGCCATTGCGCCTGCTCTTGCTGCAACGAAGGCAGCCGTTGGATGCGGTGTAGTGACAATGATTTCTTTACAGCTAGGCAGCATTGTATGAATATCAAGCGCCACATCTCCCGTTCCAGGCGGAAGGTCTAATAGTAAGTAATCTAATTCTCCCCACTCAACTTCGTGGAAGAAGTTATTTAACATTTTTCCAAGCATCGGTCCTCTCCAAATAACCGGTGCATTTTCTTCAACAAAAAAGCCCATTGAAATCACTTTGACACCAAAGCGCTCCACAGGAATAATTTTTTCCCCTTTAACTGTTGGTCTGACAGTGATTCCCATCATATCCGGTACACTAAAGCCATAAATATCAGCATCAATCAGCCCGACTTTTTTCCCTAGACGAGCAAGCGCTACAGCAAGGTTAACAGAAACCGTCGATTTACCAACGCCGCCCTTTCCACTCGCAATCGCTAAGAACTCAGGCGGATTTTTAGAGTTAAGCAGGGTTTCTTCCTCATCTTGTGATGGCATAAACTTTTCAAGTGTTTCCTGAGGAAGTTCTTCAAAACGAAGTCCTACTGTGTTAGCGCCAGCTGCTTTCAAGGCTTGTACGATGTCTTGCTGCAGCTTCATCTGCTCAGCAGTGCCTGTTTTGGCAATAGCCACCTTCAGGCTCACATGCTCTTTCTCAGGCTTTAGGCTGATTTCCTTGATGGCATCCAGCTCACCAAGCGGTATATGAAGGAAAGGTTCGTCCATCTTCCCAACTAGTTTTCTCACATCATCTTGTCCGATCATAGCAGAACCTCACCCTTTATTGAATTCGTTTACAATCCAAGTATATCATACATATCCTTACAATGTCTGTCCTGTTTGCCTGCGATCAAAAGGAAAAAGCCCCTTATTCAGGCGGCTCTTTTTGCTCTGTTAAATATCTTAAAATCCCTTTATAAATAGAGGCGGCAATTTGATCCTGATATTTAGGTGTTGCCAGCTGGCCAGCCTCTTTTGGATTGGAGAGAAATCCAATTTCCACAAGAGCTCCTGGCTTTGTGACATTTTGCATTAAATAAATGCCATTAATCCGCTTCGCCTTTCGATCTGTGTTTTCAAGATTCCTTCGCAATTCATCTTGAATGAACTTCGCTGCCTTTTCATTTTCTTCATACTTTCCGTAAAAAAACGTCTGCGCCCCGCTCCATTTGTTTGATGGTATCGCATTTAAATGAATGCTTAAATAGAGGTCCGCTTCAGATTCATTGATAACTTTAACGCGGTTCCTTAAATCCTCCGCTTTCTTCCGGGCATAACCCTTTGTATTCTTTGATGATAAATCAGAATCATCCTCTCGGGTCATGAGAACAAGTGCTCCCTGCTCCTGCAAATAGTCACGTATCTTCATGGACACATCCAGTGCAATCTCTTTCTCAAGCAGCTCTCCTCCCACAGCCCCGCCATCTGGACCGCCGTGACCCGGATCCAAATAGATGATCTTCCCGCTTAGAGGTAAATTCCACGATTTCCAAGAATCATCATTTAGAAATTGAAACCTGAATAAGAATAAGAGGACAATAAACCCGATTAAAAACCCTGTCCACTTCAGCTTTCTTTTCATCCCTGTCCCTCCCATACACCATTATTTTATAGATATGGGACAAGGGCTGGAAATATGCTTAGTGCAGCCGAAGCTTGTGTCTTTTTTCTGATTCACGAAAGCCTTCCTGCCACCACATGCTTAAAAAATCCCTCGCAAATGGATATAAACATGACATTTTCCGCTCCATACGGAACATATTCCCCCACGATTGCAAGCATCCTGCGAGCTCTTCAATCAGCTCAGCTTCCTCCTGGGAGGACCGTTTTTTGATATCTTCGAACGATTCCCCGTATTTACTCGACTCACCGTATCTCCCGCCAGCTAAAAAAGCTTCAATGGCGAAATCGATGCAGCCATCACTCATAATCCCAGCTGGATCATCTGCAAATGGAAACAGCTTCTTTGTGAATTTCTCAGAAGCGGCCGTTACTTGTTGAAGAGACAATGTACGCAAAAGCTTCTTTTCAAGCGTGACATCTCGTTTTGTTTTCAATTGATAAAATGAAAGCACTTCTGCCATGGAATGAACTCCTTTTTTCTTTGTATTGTTCGTTGGTTTGAACAAAACATGCAGTTCAGTAAATGGAAATGGCGGCCTGTGAACGATCGGAATGGAAAATTGTGATAAAATAGACATTTACATATAGAAAGAAACAATAAAGGGGCAAAATCAATGAAGAAATGGATGTATATCCTGCTGCTATTAACTGTCGTCTTATCTGCATGCAGCAGTCAAGCCGCAGAGAAAAAGAGCAGTATAAAAGGAATGAAGACATATCCTTAAAACAACTTTCAACACACAAAAACACGTATCTCGGTGACAATTCAGCCATTCGTGAAATCTTATCAGATCTTCCTGGAGGCATAATACGTGAATTTGAAATCATCGATGGGAAAGCATTAGACGTCACGTATGGAGTAAAAGAAAATGCAGGCTATACAGAAGAACAGTTTGACGCCTTCTGGTTTGATCAAAAGGATACGATCGAAAAAACGTATTTATACAACGCCATCGCACTTTTTATTCTTGTCGATAACGTAGAGCAAGTGACACTTAACATGAGCTCTAAAGACGAGCCGTCCGTCTCGTTTAAAAGAAAACAGCTAGAAAAAAAACTCCCTCACCCTTTTAAAAAGTACAAAGACGATACAACACTTTGGCAAAAGGAACTGGTTGATGGAGTTGTGAAGTCAAAAAAGAAACGCCAAGATGTATACAAAGCGTTTCCAATGCAGAAATAATAAAACAGAGGGGTGTTTCCCTCTGTTTTTTGATGTTTATGTAGTGAAAGCCTGTATCAATCGTTGTCGAAAGTTTTGATCCACTGCTGTAGTAAGCATAAATTCGTTGAATACTTCCCCAATCCAGTGAGAATTGTTCGCTTTTGGATCATTGATAAAAAGAGAGATGGAGATAGAGGATGTATCTGTTCTTCGATATAAAGCACTTGTGAAAACAAACAATGTTGCTCCACCTTTATACCAAAAATATTGATCTGTTTCCTTTTTCAATGTTTCTCCCAGTACGATTTGGCTAAAAAGACCCTTTTCTTCTGTTGTTAACAGCTCGTCATGAAGACGTTTCATAAATTGTGCATATTGATTGGTTGTAGACTTTGTCAGCTTTTGCGTCAGTAATGATTGTATACGCCAGCCTAATAAGTTCTTTTTTTTCATTTTTTCTTCTAACGCCTTTTTATACTCTGGGTCACTTTTCATGATATTAAAAATCTCATTCATTAGAGATTTGTATTGTTCTTCGGATACACCGCTCATTTTCTTGAATGCATCCCGCCGACGATCAGATACATAAGCGGACCACAAAATCATTGGCGTCAGCGGCATGAGTTCATCATGTTCTGTAAGACCTGCTTGTTTCATCTGATCATTGATCTTTTCTAAGCCCAGCCGGTCAATCAAATAATCCGTACAAGCATTCGAACTGAATTGCATCATCCCTTTGGCAACATCTAATAAAGTCGCATGCTCAGAAAAATCATTGACCTCCAGCCAGTACGCGTGCGCACCACCGTCTGTTCTATCAATATAAAACCGCTCTATATCAGGCAATGCCACTTTTTCCTCTAGCTTGATGCCGCCGCTCGATACAGCTTTAACAAAATGAAATAAAACCACTAATTTCACCGTACTTGCAAGTGGCGTTTTTTGATCAGCATTCCACTCTAACATCACATCATCATTTTCAATGATTGTCACTGAAACGTCCTTTTTGTTTTTTGCGACAAATGTCAAAAGATCTTCCTTTGTTTTTTTCATATCTCTTTTATACAACAAAACTTGAACCCCTACGTAAAGTACGACCACACCTACAACAACTAGACCGATTTTGAGTAACATGTTTCTCCTTTCCAAATAACAGAGGATTTACATATTAAATATAGCAAATATTTCTAATAAAGGCACAAAAAAGCCAGAGGTACGTGAATCCTCCGCTTCTTGATATCCTTATTCATGAGGCAAATGCAGCTTCATTCCTTCATGAGTGGCTTCAAACCCTAATTTCTCATAAAAATGGCGTGCTTCTGGCCTCTGTTTATCTGTTGTCAGCTGAATCATATGACAGCCGCGGTCGCTTGCGCGTTGAATGGCCCACTTTATAAGCAGCGAACCGACTCCTTTTCCTCTATGACTCGAAGCCGTACGAACTCCTTCGATGGATGCTCTCCATCCTCCTTGATAAGTAAGAAATGGCGTCATGGTTAACTGAAGAACACCAACGGCTTCTTTCTGGTCACACGCAACAATGAGTTCAATATTTGGATCAGCATCGATTGATTGAAAGGCTTTGATATAGCTTTCTAATAATGGGCGAGTGTAACGCTCTCTCTTTTGACTTAACTTATCATCTGAAAGCATGAAGACGATTTTGTCGAGATCTTCTTGCACAGCTTCTCTAAATGTCAATTGATTTAAATTCAATGAAAGCACCTCCTACGATAGATGGAAGACTGTTTTTCACTTACTAAAATACCAGTTAAGAGCGTTCTCATATAAGATTTGATCAGCTGCTTTTTCATCAATGTACTTCATATCATGAAAACTGATCAAGCCCTCTTCTCGAACCATTCCTCTTGTAGGAGGGCATAGTAAAACTCATCCCACCACTCATTTCCTTGGGGTATACACTGTTTAAAATATCCCTCTCTCCTCATCCCCAATTTCTCCATCACTCTCCACGATGGCACATTTTCAGGCTGACAAGTCGCAATGATTCGATGTAAGTTCAGAGTGTGAAAACCATGATGTAAGACAGCATACGCCGCTTCTGTTGCATAGCCCTTGTTTTGATAGGCAGGATTGAAAACCCAGCCAATTTCATATGTGTGCTCACCAAAGTAAGAATGAAACACGATATGCCCGATGCAAATCTGGTCTTCTTTTAATAGAACAGCAAAATTCTTGGCTGTTTTAAGACGATTATTTTTAACAAATTCCTGCGCATTTTCTTTAGAAAAAACACCTTCCGGAATATACTTCATCACTTCCGGATCAGAAGTATATGCATAGACATCCTGCCAATCATCTTCAGCAAATGAGCGAATGATACACCTTTCTGTTGTCAGATTCATATGACACCCCCTCCATAGACTTCGTTTTTTAAACAGAAACCTTGCTATGATCCTATTTTATATGTTTCCATACAAAAAAAGCACAAATAAAAAAAGCATCAGCAGGATGCTGATGCTTTTCGTATATGGTTTGTCTGTAACAAACCTTTGTAAAACGTCCATACAATATAAAATTGATTAACGAAGTGCGAGACGCGCTAATTAACGGGCTATTTTTGCATCAGCCAAAAAGAAAGAATGTCGTTCTGTATATTTGTCTTCAAAATGTGATCAAAATTAACCTGTGCCCATCGGTTCAAATTTTGATTGTTTCCACTTCTACGCACTTTAACACTTTCTCTTGAAGTTTTCTTACGTCCTCTTCCAAATCTAAAATATGCATTTTATCATGGCAATTAGGACAAAGAGCAATAGTGTTGTATATTGAATCATCTCCACCACGTGATAGCCATTTAATATGATGGGTATGTAAATGAGGCTCCCCATTCATATTTAAATATGGAGCCGGTTGTTCACATAACTGACAAACTCCCTTTGCCCAGCGTTTTGCAAATTCTGTAACATATGGGTCACGTTCATATGTAGTTGAGATAGTCTTACGTTTACTACTTTTTCTTCTGGCGGTTCTAGCTCTGTTTTCTAAAACGGTCTCACCCAGTTTTCTTACCTTCTTTTCCCTCAACACTTGTTTCATTTTTATCAACTTATCTGGAATGATAAACTTTTGATCGTCTGCCAACACAAGAGGGAAGACCCATACTTGTCGCAGTTGGTCATTATCATCTAGCTGCTCTTCTTGATAAGGTTCATCAGCTAGTTTCACTACCCCACGATACACATATTTCTTCGCTTCAAACACTTCGAACAAATGCATCTCCACTTTATTACTTAATGATTCAGCCACAGTTTTATTTTGAGATGTCAATGTCTGATCTCCCGTTCTACCCATACCAGTATAATGAAAAACATTTCCGTCCCACCGGTCTTCATACAATGCTTTGGTATGATCCGATACTAAAACTAAGGTATTCGTTTCAAGCGAGCGCCTCATACCTCCTTGAGGAGCACATTTAAAAATTTCAGTTATCTCACTATTATTAAGTGTACTTATGGGTTCTATTTTCACTAAACTCACTATTGCACCTACCTATAATTTAATAACATCACGTAATACGTAATAATAAATATTCCTAGATCGCATCTACAGTTCAACATAGTGGTCAATAAAGGTGATTCAAAGACATTTAGGCAAATTATATAGCAAAAACACATTATTTTCCCTATTTTCCTCTTACCATACATCATAAATTAGCTAACAAAAATTGGCGAGTTTTGCTACACGAGAACTCATCAAACCATGGCCTCTGCTGATTACGGAAAAATACACCGTTCTGAGGCAATAGCAGTAATGACCTATTTTCATATTATAAGTTTATTTGAAGCGGGATCAGGCATTAAAGATGTACAGGCTCGATTAGGCATCCAATGACTATGAACATTTATAAACACGTAACAGAAACTCTAAAAGATCAAACCACTCAAAAGTTTCAAAGGTATAGAGTTATAACCAGCAATAAATTCTCGTGGTCCTATTATTTTAGAGCCTAAAAAAAGACCCCCAAGCATAAGCTTGAGAGCCTTTGAGAAACGTAATAGAATTAACGTTTTGAGAACTGAGGTGCGCGACGAGCGCCTTTAAGACCGTATTTCTTACGCTCTTTTATCAACGAATTATTCAATGTTGTTTATTGTTGTTTAAAGCCTAGTATATCAACGTTTTTAAAAAACACATTCCGTAATCTTTTTTTACTTTATTTACTTTTGTGGGTGTTTATGTGGGTCACCCACTTTCAAGATAATAAGTTATAATTGAATATAAAAGGAAGTGAAATGAATGAACATAAACAAAATTAGATCATTCCTTTATAAAACATCAAAATACCTGGGAGATGTTAACGCCGTTCAAAAGGGCACTATAGGCAAACGTATAGCTCGCCGCGCTGCCGGTAAAGCATCCGGCAAGCTAATGAAAAAGATATTCAAATAAGATAGTTCACGGTGGTGATGTCATGAATGATCTTGAGAGGAAGCTATACAGGATCATCTATAATATGAGCCGTTTTAGACGTAACCCAACAATGGATGATCTTAAAAGGAAAACAGGCAGAGATGAGGCGGCGATACGCAAGGCAGTTAAAAATCTTATGTCTTGTAAAGATTTGATTTGGGATAAAGAGAATGGAGTTTTTAAACATCAGACGATATTCTTTTGATAAATGCGAAAACAAAATTAAAAAAGAGAGACAAAGTCGTCCCTCTTTAGTGCCTTTATTATTTGAAGCTACCCCAAATAGATCTTCCACCAGTATGCCCTGTTTTCTCATGCTTCCAAGTATCAACTAGTTGCATACGGCCAACTACTTCATGATGATGCCAAGTGTACCCTGTAGGAGTTTTACCGGCATCTATCTCTTTTAGTTGAGCTTTTGTAAACTTACCCATCAATGTGATATTACTATTGACCCTTTTTTTCAAACTAGCATTAGCTAATTTGAATTGTGTATAGTTAGATGATTTTAATTCTTTAAGTGGCAATGTCATTGTATGTGTAGAGTTAAAAACAGGAAAACCTTGTTTAGTAAAAGGAACCTTAGTTACAGGATGTTTTTGACCTGCAAGCTTTCCATTTTTAATATGGACATATTTGATTCCACTGTTGGTATGTTTCTCAGTATATCGTTTTACTTTCTTACCTTTCTTCACCTCTTTTACAGCAGGACTTTGAAGAAGTTTAAGAATTTTGGTTAAGGCTTGTGTTTTAACTACAGGTCCTTCAGGTACAGGACGTACAGTACCATCTTCTTCAACTGTCGGAAGTTTATCCCACTCAGCCTCTGAAATTTCTTCTAATTCATCATCAGAAATGAGATCATCTTCTGTAGCATTAGGATTAGGATCAGCATCAGGAATATATTGCTTTCTGCCTGGCTCTACAGCTGTTTTAGCTTTTGGAGAATCTTCAGTTGCACTCACAAAACTCATTGGTAAGCCGGCCAATATTACTACGAGTGCTAGGAATGATAAAATTATTTTCTTCAAATTACATTTCTCCCTACAATTAGTATTTTTGGAACATACTAATTATAAGTTAAAAATAACTATTTTCTCCTTAAATTTACCTTAATTTAATGCATCTATATTAATAGCAAAATTTCCAGCTGTTACAGTTATCTGGGGAACTTCAGCTTTTTCAAAAATGTCTACAATTTCAAATAATGTCTTTTTTATAATTTCGTTACTTGGCATTGTATCTACTCTTAATATAAGGATTGTGTCAATGCTTGCAGCTACTTCATAAAGAACGTCTTCATCTTTAACAGATTCAATATAGCTTTTTATTCTTTTAAAGAACCACTCTACTTCTCCTAAATCTTGTAACGGATATTTAGTAATTTGATGAATATCTGCTGAATCAGGTGCTTCTTTCTCTAAGATCGCTTCAAGTTCTGCTTTAGTTATATATTCCTCCTCTGTTTCTTCGTATTCGTACTCTGTCTCGTCTTCTTCATCAGCAGTGTATTCAACTGTATAGAGCCCTTCAATAAATTCATCAAATGAATCTGCCAGCTTAAAGTCTTCTTCCATTTCTACATCAAAATAGTGGATAGGGGGATTCTCTTTCGTTTTTCGATAATCCATTGCTACCCATGTATGGCCATCCCCATTAATCAGAACAAGTCCTTTAGGCAATTCCCATTCTTCAATTAGATACTCACTGTCCATAATTCCTTCATCTTTCGCGATTCCTCGCAAGTGATTAAATTGAATATGATCTTCAGCCCATGAGTTAGGATGACTTGTAGGAAAAGCATTATGAACAATATAACCACCGTTCTGTTCTAAAATGAGCTTTTTGTATGTATCAGGTAAAATTACTCCAAGCTTTTTTTCTGCTTTAGCTATTTTTTTCTCATTTATCTTTTCCAGCGTATAATAACCTTCTTCATCTATTTCCCAAAATGGTTTCAAGGTTTGTACCCCCTATTATAATATGCACATAAGTATACCATTTTTAATGGTTTTGTTTAACAACTTTTCAGTTTGATTACTGTTTTGAAAATTGATTTACTTGTTGACGGAAAGTAAAAAAAATTGAAGTGACTTGGGAGGAATTGTTGTGGGATAAAAAGCAGGAATGGCGGTTCAAATAAACTGGGTAACTACATTTTCTATAACAGGACTTCATAATAAGTTTTAAAACAAAACAGAATGGGAATACTTTAAATGAATCCCATTCTGGGCTTAATTAAGTTGACATTGTTATATGATCTGTTGACAACAGGTTACTTTTATAGTAATTTAAATATAGCTCATCTGCCACGTGTAGAAGGAGAATCCGGTTTTCGCACAGCGATTACCGGTTTTTTATTTAGGATCATGTACTAAACTCTTTATATATCTAGAATACTCAGAATCAAAATTCAACTTAGCATTTATGTAAAAAACCGGATAAGCTGAAGTCAATACATAATTCTTCAGTTTTCCTTTTTTATAACATTCATCAAGTATTACAACATAATCAACAGCCCCATTTACAAATCTAATATATGTCTGTTTCCGCCCTTTCTTTTTATTCACTCTCCATATCTTAATGTCCGGATCACCTTTATTTGCCAGATTTATTATTTCGTTTATCCAATGTATTCTTATCCCCCTATAATAACAAATGTTTCGAACATCGCTATTGTTCATAAGAATTCTTCTTTCATTTTCAATACAATTAGAATAACACTTAGTTATGGATAAACAGTTATTACATGGCAATATATTGAATTTCTCTTTACTATTCAAACTGATTAAGTGCCAAAACGTCTCACTTTTTCTTTCTATACAATTTTTAAGATTCACAAAAATAAATTTACCTTTGAATTCACTTCTGATCTCCTTATCCATAATATTTTCTCGAAAAACTCTATAAAGCTTATTTTCAATATCAGAATGTTTCGTCAACCCTGTGATATCTATAGGAGGAGATAACTTTTCTGAATACATTTTTAAAAGCTCCTTCTTGGCTGCCAAATAAATAAATTAAATTTGTTTTCTGCTCTGGGTGTACTATAATTTAAGAGCCGGCCTGACATTTCTTTTATTTTCTCAATCATTGCTTTTTTAGCTTCACTAGAATTTGAGTCTAAATATAAGCCTCTATGGAAATATGACAGTGCTCCAATAAATAAATCGCATAATTGCAAAACTTCAGATTCATGAGAATGAATCTGCTTTATGTCTTCTATAATTTCTTTGTTGAAGTCATATTTATTATTACAAAGAACATCGTGAAGTTTCTTTACTTTTTTTCCTCCACGAGTATCCTTTATATCAATAAAAATTCGATATTTATTATTTGGCAAGGTAAATGGATCAAGCAATAAAAAGTACATTTTATAGTACCAAGTGTCATAATCGTTTCCATTATAAATGGAGTGATCTAATTCATTTTTACCTGTAGCAACAACACCCCGAAAAGATAAAGATGGTGTGTTAAAAAAGTACTTAATCAATTCTATGTAAAAATCAATCTTCCCCTTAGAAACTTTGGTCCACTTAATCTCAAACCAAGAATCTAACCCATGATTAATCTTAATCTGACGTATATCTTCATAAATTTCTTTAAGATATCGAGAATCAATTCCTATTGCACCTAATACCATTACATCACTCTTGTCCTTTTCCAAATGACAACTTTCATCACAATATATATTAAACAAGGGGAGACCTCCTGAATTCAGAAAAATACTTTACTGGTAATTATATCATGGTTTTCCACCTCCGAAAACAAATTAAAACCTTTCAATCTATTAAAGCTTTAAAAAGCAGGCGTAATGCCTGCCCTTTTCATTTTAATAGCTTTTCGAGGGCTGCTTTAGTCTTAGGACCATAAATGCCATCAGCAACGAGTCCATTCATAAGCTGGAACCGTTTGACCGCATCCGCTGTTTTCGCACCATAGTAGCCGTCAATACCATTGTTTTTTGCCCCTTTGTCAGGATAGAAATAGAGTGCCGCTAGAGCTTGCTGTACGGCTTTTACGCCTGCCCCTTTCGTTAAGGGCTTGGTGACTTTTAAAATGCCAGATGGCAGGTTGTATGTCTTTTTAGCAGGCTTGGAAGCTTGTTTTTTGAATGGTGCTGATTTTACAGGTTTCACGGTTGCCTTTTTACCCGTTTGAGCTGTTGCAATACCCGCTTTGAAGCTGTCCCAGCGATTAAGCAGCTTTCGTGGACATTGTTTACCGCTCCATCTTTTATGGGGAACAACATTGGCCAGCGGAATACCTTGATCCTGCATCAACTGACGAATTAGCCATTGAGCGTTCTCGACAGCCTTCTCAAAATTACCATCGCTGTTCTCGCAAATTTCAATACCGATTGATTTCATGTTGCCGGTTCCTCGTCCATCTCCTGCATGCCATCCGTTTTCGTTTAACGGCAAATGTTGATAGATGCAATTTTCATCCACCGTATAGTGCCAGCTTACACCTGTACTAGATCGTTTTACGAACGCTGCGTGACTCGCTGCGTTTGCCCCTTTTGCTGTATTGGCTGTGTTGTGGACCGTAATATATAAAGGCTTCATATAGTTGCCTGGTCGATTTTTATTCCCTTTTGAAATGAAGTCTTGAATGATTTTTACCATTGTTCATCGTCTCCTTAAAATTGTTTTTAGTATTTAAAAAAGCCGCCTGGGGCAGCTCTTTATTTTGTTAATCCTTTTTGTTGCAGCGCTTCTTTCTGCTTCTGTCCTTTAGATGTCACATAGTTATTTTTGAACCATGCCATCAAGGTTGTGACAATTGTAAAAATCATTGAGAAGGCAAGGTACAATGTTTCAGCCAATGAAGTGACTTGGTCCTCACTGATCGGCAAAACAGGTTTACCGACCATGATTAAAAATTGGTTGATTAATGCCATAAAAAGAAGCACCGTACGGATCACAGTGCCTTTGTCGAAATTTGTCATATTCAATTCCCCATTTCAGTTATTTTTGGTTTCTTTCGATCCTATCGAGTTTTTCAATGACGACGTCATATTTCTCGCTGAATTTTGCTAGTACATCATTTTGTGCGTCTATTTGCTCGTTGAGCTTGTTCTCACGCTCTTTTGTCGTGTTCAATACATAAAACAGCACCCAACAAAAAAGAACCGCAAACGGTCCTTGTGTCATTAAATACTGCGTCATGTCCATTTCCATTTTTCTCACCTTCTCCCGCCATAAAAAATAAGCCTATACCTCGTATGGCTCACCTGTGATCTGCTCATATTGTTCGGCCGTGATTCTCCCGGCCGCTACGGTGTTATACACCATTTCCTTTGTCCACAGTGCTTCGTCATAAAAATCCTTGATTCGTCTAAACCAGTCAATCATCATGTGTCACCTCCTACTGCGTTTAGATAATACAACTCGGCTATTTGTACCTTCGATTCTTGTGCCTCGGCTTCCATCATTACACGTTTCCACCCACTCCATACGCTATTGTTGAGATAGTTAGTGTAAACATTGTTGTGGTAATCTGTAGCGTATACCCATCCAAAAGTAGCCTTCCCATCGGATGATACATCTGTCATATGAAAAAAACCTCTGAAAGAACGATTGTTAGGTAAATCTTTTGATTTTGCTATGGTGTAAAAAGTGCCCATTCCTAGACCGTTATCAATCACAGCATCCAAAATACTGACGGTCGTGTCTTTATTAAGAATCAAAGGCGTTCCTGTATCAGCCGTGATTTTTTTCTGCTGGAAACCTGATACAAAGTCCTTTGACTTTTGCACAGCTGCATCAGCTTTCTCTTGAGCCCCTGCGGGTGTCTCTGCGTAATCCTCCGTATATTTTTTAGCAGCTGCAAGCGCTGCTTCTACTTTATCTTGTGCGCCTTGTTTGGTTTCAAGTGCTTCGAGATCACCTAGTTTTTCTTTCAAGTGATCAAGCTGTTCTTGAAGCTCTTTGGTGATCTTATCAATGTTTCCTTGCATATCGTCAGTGCGGTTTTGAATGTCGTTTTCAAGCTCTGCCGCCATGCGCTCAATCTGCTTTTTTAGCGTTTGGAAATCATCAATATAAAATTCCGCTGCCGGGGCAATGTCCTGGTCAATTAAGTTTCGCTGAATTTCAAATGTAAATTCATGAATCGACAAGGCTTGTCCGTTGCGATAATACAAATTTAAGGACGCTTGAACCTTGCCATATTGCTTGATCTCGTCATTATCTAGGACGTATTCGGCGATCCCTTCGACTTTATCAACAAGTGTGATATTCCGAACGTTCTTGGATCCATTATTAAATAAAAGTACGAGTTTTCCGTCAACCGCTGACAACGGAAGTGGCACACCATCTTTACGCAATTTGAAAATTAGCTTTGCTGTGCCGATGTCCTGGGTCGAAAAAACAATTTTTGAATCGTACACGCTTTGATCATAGGCATCAACCACGAAAGGCAGCACGCCATTTTTAAAAAGTTGATTCGTCATGTTATCCCCCCTCAAATCAAGTGATATTTTCAACGGTCCGAATAGGATCAACGCTATTATCGTTTAATGCTGATACTTTTCCAGCACCTTTTAATCGGTTGCCGTAATGCTGAATAGATGAACATTTACTTGTTAAATACATACCGTACCTGCCTGTTTTCCCGGTTGCCGTGTTGTTGCGGACAGCACTATTTTTGACGCCATCCATAAGCAAAATAAAGTCATATTCATCCCCTCGCTTGCCCGCATTCATAATTGTGTTTTTATCCACCTGTACATATTCCGATTCTCCCGAAACTGATATACCCGAGAAACCGATCTCTTCTAGCGTGTTATCATCGACCGATACATAATCGCAGCTGCCTTCTTCGACACGCACGCCGTTTCCTTGAATTTCCCTTCCTGTGTTGTGATGTACCTTTCCCCGTGTGCTGCGTGTGACCAGTACGCCGTGGTGTCCAATGTTCTCCATGTTGTTATCATCAATAACAAAATGTTTCACATCTGACACATGAATAGCGTGCCTTGTTGTGCCGTCAATTTGATTTTTTGAAATGACCACATGATCAATCGTTTGATAACCTTTACGGCCATAAACCTGAATCGCATGATCAACCGACATATTTATAAATTTGTTATTTGTGATTGTGTGACGCTTTGTCTTGTTTACTCTGCTAGTCGGATTTCCGTTTTTGTCTTGAGTGTAAACGCTGCTGACGCTCGGCAATAACGTTCTAACGCCACCAGAACAGTTCTCAAAGCTATTACCATCTATAAACACATCTTGCCATTTGTTGCCCGATACCGCCCATTCTGTACAGTCATAGACCTTATTGTTAATAAACCTTATGCCCGAGTATAGAACGCCGTCAGTGCTTGTATGTGAATCAATGGCTCTAGGATAACCCCCAAGCTCTGCTGATTTTCGGATAGTACAATTTTGCATTGTGAGGTTCCTTGTCGGTGCGTGGTCATAAGCGCCAAACGCACCGAAGTTACTAGAGGAACGCATCAAATCAACTTGAACCGCTGCGGAGAACCATCTATCCCCTACATAATCCGCAAACCCTTCGAATGTCACATTGTCGATCAGCACGTTTTCATTTCCGGCACAGTCAAAGGCGTGCCCACCACAAACATTTCTCAAGGTAATATCTCGCATGATAATGCCGGATGCGTGAGCAAAGCCGAAAATAGAACACTGCTCTTTGATTTCATGCCCCATGCTGTCAATTGTTCCTTGTCCGTCAATGATCAATTTTCCGTGGCCGTTATATCCGGTGAAACTCTCTGTGGAATCACCATTTACAAACATGCTGCCAACAAATCCACGCTTGATCGTTGCCCCTGCCTGTAAAGTGATATGAGTGTTTTTATAAATCCTCACTCGTTCACGCAGGGTATAGCCTCCAGGGGGAATATAAAGCCAAATGGGACGATCTTTTGACAAATCAAGTGCAGCTTGAAGAGCTTTTGTAAAGTTGCCGTATTTGTTCAGAAACGGCTGCAAAGACACGATTGAAAGCATGTCATTCACTTTTTGCTCCAATCTATCAAAGTCATATTCAAGTCGGTCGTTTAAGGTTGGATGAATGGTGGCATCTATTGCAACCCGACCATCCACGACCTCTTTCACGTCATTTCCGTCGTGATTTACAATTAGATTAATCAATCTAGCCCATAAACTATTAACCCAGTGAGCAACGCTTTTCCCACGATGGGTAATATGCTCGGCTTTGTGTGCCGTCTCGCTTTGTTGGTGCCTCTCATCTGCTCTATTCAATTCATTCAAAGCATTTTCAGTGGTGCGGGCATTGTCATTCAGCTCTTGTATTAATTTTGAATGTGGGCTAGGCGTGTGCTGTTTCTTCAAATTAAACATGTGATCACCTTCTTATGAATAGCCGACAATACCAACCGATATTTTTGAAGTATCGGGCACTTGATCCGGCTTTATTTTTTTTCCACTCTGAAAAAAGGAAATGATGAATGTATCAGTTTGATTGTCTTCATAGTCGATTGAAGGCGTGATCCCGTTCTGTTTAAGCAGCGACGAGCCGTCTACAGTCGCATAAACCATTTCATAATTTTCAGGTGTTTCAAATATTAAATCGCTTCCGTCTATATACACATCACCAGCAGAAGAACCCCACGATCCGCCTTTAAAGACCAAACTAAAACCCGCATTTTGCGGGCTACCTGTTTTTCCTTTTTCAATTAGATCGGACAATTCGTTTTTTGCTGCTTGAATTTGAGCCAATAAACTATTTTTTTGTTCCTTGATATAGCGCTCTTGGTTTCTGATTCTTCGCCTGTCTTCAAGCTGCAAATCAAACATATCCTTTTGGACATTGGTAAAAGTAACGTCGGGTTTCTCGGTCGAGTCTAACGGGTTATAAGTCATGCTGACGGCTCTTACATCATCTTCAAACGTGATACCATGTTCAGGTGTATCGGCTATAACATGTAGCGTGTCACCCTTGTTGAGTTCATCCTCTAACCCTTTTAGCTCTTCAACTTCAAATTCCTCAAAATCAATTGCCACGGTCACTTCCGGGAATGGATTGACTTTTTCTTTCAAAAGAGTGTTCATATCTTCTGCCTTTGTAACTGCATCATCTTTAATTGGTTCGGCCCATGTAGGCTGACCGTCAATTAAAAAATCCTGTTCGTTTGGATGAACGAAAAGGACCGGCTCGAATACATATTTTTCATTTTCATTTTTATATTCCCGATATGTTTCAATGACGTTGTCCCTCAATAGATACATGATCGGGACCGCTGTTTTCTTCCCTTTTGTATTGGGATTTTTGTTGTCCTTTCCCTTAAACGTTGCAACGACCTTATGTTTTTTATGCTCAAGACCTCTAATGACTTCTATCGTTTCTTTTTTAGGTGTTTGATCTTTATAAACGCTGATCGTTTTCGTCTTATCGTCATCAATTTTAAATTCCCATTTACCTCCCAATTTTGAAGTTAAGGTAACAAATCGGAATCCGGTGCCAGTGAAAGAAAAAGTAAAAGTGGCACCAGGCTTATTCGTAAAATCAGCTTTCAAAGCATCGTCATAAGACCACGTACCGGTTTTGCTCTCATAACCTATAGCGCTTTCACTTATCGTGTCTTTTTCTTCTTTTTGCTTGCCGAAGCCTCTGCCCCGTGTGGCCGTGTTGTCTTCTGAAATAGTAACCGTTAGACCGTTTATATTCGCTCTAGTATCAAGCGTTTTATTGATTTTCTTTCCTATTTTCTTGTGTATATAAATCTCGTAATTATTCACATCAAGTTCGATTTTGTAATTTGAAATAATCGTGTCTATCAGTTCAATAGAAAATGCATCGCCAAACCCTTCATTTTTGACAGGTTTGATGTCTTTCGCATCATCCATAATTTTGAACGTGAATTTACTCCCTTTCAAGGCATGAGCAAACGCCTGTTCAAGTGTTAATTCGCCTTGAATAACCTCATCTACTCTGTTTTTTGATAGCAAAAAAGCATAAATATGAGTAGCTGAAACACTTTTAGACAGTACATCACCATCTTGAGTTTTTGAAAAATTTCGGATAACGTATTTTTGCCGCTTGTGTACCTTTTCATCCACAATTAGAAGGTTTCTCCCGACCAATGCCTCAAAAGATATAGGATCAGTAAAGCCCGCTTCTATCTGTAGTTCCATTGTCTTTTTGCCATCAATTCCATCCGTTAGGCGCGGGCTACTGCCGACTATTTCATATTCTTGTTTTGTTCCTTTATCCTGGACAAATAGTTGGTTCATGCTTACCCTCCTTTGTAGTAAAAATGAGTAATAAATTCAATGTCGATATACGTTGCACCCGTAATCACAAAGTCATTCTTACCTGGCATGAGTTCAGGAAAGCGACCTCTTCTTTCCACAGCTTGCGAACCTTTAAAAACATACTGCTTTATCACGTTCAACAAATTGTTTTTTGATTGAGCGCCTACTAATGTAATAGACTCGCCTGTTGTTTTGTTCTCAATTTTTATGTCTGTTCCAGCCAAAAACATATTGACTGTATACTCATGATCAATAGGTGACAATCTCACATCACCATAGTTATAAACAGAAAAAGCCCTTTCTTTAAATCGAAAAGGCTGCTCTCTATAACGTTCAAAATTTCTTCCCATGAATCTCTCACTTTGCAATTCCTGTGGTGATCGGCTATCATGCACCGACTGTGAGCACCCTTCAATGGCCGTAAGCGTGATTGTAAAAGTTCCACCCGTTTTCCCCTGCTCCTGACCAATGGTATATGCGTCATCACACACAACAAGCCATTTCCTTTCGGGCCGAAACGTGCATATGATTTCGTATGGATCGGGCCGGCCAAGATATTCATATACTTCTGATCTTACAAGATAAAAATGCTCTGTGTTTGCTGCGTCTATTGTAAGATCAACAAGTATTTTTCTTTCTTTCAAACGTGTAAAACGACTCTTTCTTTGTGTCTGAATACCGTGGCGGCTCGAATTTGTAAAGTTTTTTCTATCGAATGATGGTGCCTCGGGTTCAAATGACGTTAGAAAGACATTGGGGAAGACATCATTTAAACGCTCCCCGTCAATAATAAGATCAAATTCCATCACCATCCCCCCATCAATACTGCTTTATCTTGAAGCTGCTTCATACCGATTTTATTCATGACTTTTGCAAATGTTTTTTCGCCAACCTTGATGACACCGCCAGTGCTAACAATTTCACGTAAAAGCTCGTTTTGTTCTTGTAATAATGCGTTTGTTGTATCTTGTCTTGATGTCATCGGCTCCAAATTCATCCCGCTTGGTGCAGACTGTGGATTGACACCTAATTCAGCGCCAGCACGGGCCCAAATTGCTAGGCTCCTTTCACGATATGACGGGTCTGTTGTAATGATATGTTCGTCATATCCTCTTTCATTTAGTGCAGCTAGTTTGGTACCTCCTGCTCCTGGGGAAACGCCGCCCGCTGCGTAGCCAATATATTTCCCGCCTTTACTCATATTCACAAGACCAGGGTGTCTGTTGATCCCCCCATATCGACTGTTGAGATAATTTATCGCAGCTAGTATTTGATGAACAGGATTTCTTATATCTGTGAACCCCTTTTTTGCGTGCGCTGCAAATGTAGAAGGGATAAACTGCATAAGCCCTTGTGACGGATGACCCGCCTTTGCGTTGCTATCCCAATTGTTAACGACGGTCGGGTTTCCTCCTGATTCCTTCATTGCTATTGTCTGTAAAGCTCCTGCGAAAGAAGGAGAAATACCCGCAATTGAAATGGCTTGAGCCACCCATCTTTTCACGTTTTCAGTAGCGTTACCGCCACCAAAGAAAGAACCAATGGAACCTATGAGAGAATCCACACCACTGAATGCAAGTTTTGCAATGGCTTCTACTGGGCTGCCGCTCACATTCGTGAACCACGAAGGAAGTAAACCATCATTCAAACCGAATTTTTCAGTAGCCTTATTCCAAAGGAATTTCGGTCCTTTCATGATCCAATCAAAATAGTCTCCTACACCATTTTCATATCCAGGCATCCCATGACGTTTTAACACACGTTCGGTTTCTCTGTTTGGCAGAACGGATGACCCTTTTCTTAAATAGCGCAGCTCTGGGCCAGAATTTCCTGACACATAGGTTCCGACTCCTGGCTCATGAATTAATTCGCGACCCTTTTCACTCGTAACAGCAAGCCCACCCGGGTGCCCTGTTGCTGGCGTGCCTTTTGCATAAGCTCGGTTTTCTAAATACTTCCCCTTACCGTCCGTGCCTAATTTTGGCGGGTTAGATTTTTTCTTTTTCTTATCCCCTCCACCGAAGAGACCTTGAATCCAGTTCCAAGCACTATTAACAATATCCATCATTTTTTCCCAACCGGTTTTTACTTCTCCAGTTTCGGTATTAATTTCATCAGCGTGAGCACCAGCCTGTTTTCTCGCTTCTTTGACCACCTTTTTATGCATGTCCTTTGCTGTTGAAACAGAATCGTCACGCTGTCTTTTCGCCTCTTTAATAAGTTTGTTTGCCTGTTTCGTAGAAATCGAACCCGTTTCATCACGTTCACGGATAACGGCAGCAACCGTTTTATTATATTTATCATCAGCCTCTTTCACTGCGCCTTCTTTTGCTTTGATGCTGTTTTTAATGGTGTCCGCTGCTTGTCTCGCCGTGATACTTTTAGATTCGGTTTGTAATTTACTCATAATGGCCTTTTGTTCGACTTCGCTTTTACTCATTGTTTTAACTGCCGTTGTCATCATGCTTTTTTGAATGTTATTGATCGTTGTTTTTTCTTTTTGAGTAAGGTTTCTTTTCTCTGAACTTGCTTGGGTTAAGATCGCTTTTATTTTCGCTTCGCCATCGCTCACGGCTTTTACTTGCTCATTCTGTTTCTTTTTAACATTGTTTAAAATGGCTTCCTGTTCTTTTTGAGAAAGGCTTTTGCTGCCGGCCATAAATTTTCTAAGTGATTCAAAACTTTGATTCCCTTTCGTTTCAATGCTTTGTTTTATCTGATCACCCATCGTATTGAAATTTTTCACGATGTTATCAGCTGTTTCTTTTGAAACCTTTTGGCCTGACCAGTTCAATTGGTTTAATTGTGCGGTTGCTTGATCATTTAATTTTTTATAACCGAGAACCGATTTCGTGGTACTTTCTGAAACCTTTTCCCCGAAGTCCTCAAGGGCTGGTATTTGCTCTTCTTTTAAATGCTTATATAGTTTATAACCGCCTTCAGCTAATAAAGACACACCCGTAACCGCTAAACCAACCGGTCCACCGAATGCAGACATACCCACCCTTGCAACGCTTGCGACTCGGGCAACATTCCCAAGACTTTTAACCACACCTAGCGCCTTTACGCCAAATCCGGCAAACCTTCCGGCTGTTTGAGCTGTGCCGGCACCTAGACTAGATGTAGCAGTCGTAGCGACTCGTGCGCCTCCTCTGAAATTAAATAAAGATTGTGCGCCTTTTGCGATCTCCGGTGCGAACATCGTTGCAACGCCTAACAATGAGCCCCATTTACCTCCAAAGGACATCATCGCTGTACCTGCAAGGCCTGACGCTCCACGTAAACCACGAAGGCCCCTTGTGTTCCTTGTCACTGCTGCATTACTGATATTCATTTGTGCAGCTGCGGCAGTATTTGCGGCGGCAAGTTGTGAGGTGGAAGTTCTTGCAAGTGCTGCCTCTGCCCGATAACGACCAAACGCAACCGCCCCCCTGCCTAATGCTCCCGTAACGGTCCCTATGCTGGAAACAACCAAACCCAGGGCAATGATAACAGGAGGAAAAGCAGCAGCCAATAAACCAGCAATGACAATGGTATTTTGCATTGAAGGTGTTAAGCCTTGAAACCATTTTGTGAAACGATCAACCGCATCGCCAGCCTTATCTAGTGCCGGCTCGATTTTTTCTAGCAAAATTTCACCAATCGGCAAAAGGTTTGACATCAATTTGCGAAAGGCCATGACAGCACGATCATTGAAATTATCCTTTATCGCTTTTCCTGCCTTTTCTGTTGCGCCTTCCACTTCCCCGAGCATGTCTTTTGTCGGGTCTAAGGATGTCACGACTTTCCCCCGTAAATCCTCCCACATGGTACCGAAAAGAGCGACACCAGCCGCATCCCTGTCGAGTGGGTCTTTTACGGCCGCAATCGCTGAAACAGTTGCCATGAATGCCTTTTGTCCTTTTTCTCCACCTTCTGCAATGGCCGTACCCATCTTTTCAGCATCAAGGCCGATATCTTTAAATGCGTTAACGGTACTTTTTGAACCGTCCTGCGCACGAATATTAAACTCTTTTACTGCGTCACCAACTTTATCCATGTTCCAAGCACCATTTTTAGCACCTTGCAACATGATGTTAAACATGCCTTCTATGGATATACCCGCTGAACTAAATTGAGATGAATATTCGCTCACCGTATCAAGAAGCTCGTTGGAATAGTCCCCACCTTTTTGTGCGGCTACTGTAATATAATCAAATGATTTCCCCACATCCTCACCGTAATTATCCATGAGTGCTTTGGCCGCTCTCGTGCTTTCCGGGATCTCGTACTCAAACACATCTTTTAAAATATTAGCTCTTTTAGTTGCTAATTCAAGTTGATCCCCTTTGAGGTTTTGAAGGTTTTTACGTGTATCAATGACACCTTGATTTACTTCCTCCATCGACTCACCGAAGCCAGATAGCCACATTTCTCTTGTGACTTTGTTCACCTCGGCTGCTTCTTTCTTGGTTAAGTTGAGGGAAGCAGCAATCTTCCCTTGTGCCTTTTCAACATCGGCCGCAGATTTAACAGCCATCACGCCAAGTGCGCTAACAGGTGCCGTAATGGCAGCAAAACCCACTTTTCCGATTGTTGACATCTTGTTTCCAGTTGATTGAAGACGTTCACCATATTCTTGCAAGCTGTTTCCGGCTCTTGTCCAAGCTGAATTTTGTGTATTTATTTGTAAGGTAGTTGATCGAAGAGCACGCTCAAGCTGATTATGGTTTGTCACTTCTCTATTAATTACTGTCGCCAGCTGCAAGGCTTCTTTAGAATTTTCACCTTTTTCCCTGGCTAACACTTCATACTTTTTCTTTAACTGCTCGATCTTGCTTCCTTGTAATTCATAAAGCTGTGAAAGGTCTTCTTGTTTGCGTCTAAGCTTTTCCGACTCGTCCCCAAATTGTCCAAATTGGGAGGCAGTAGCCTTCATACTACTTCTAACAAGGGCCATTTTTTCTGCTATATTTTCAATGCCCGCAGATGTCCCGCCATCGTCAAAGCCTAAACGCATAATCATATTTGTCACTTCACTGGCTGCCATGCTCTCCCTCCTTAAAACACTTTATCTATAGGCACGACTTTCGGTTTGCTTTCTTCTTCTTTGATTTCACTTTCCATTTTTGGCAAGTGCTCAAGAAGCTCAATATAAAAAGGGTAATCCATCTCATCAATTTGAGGGACGGACCACCCTTGACGCATTAGCTGCAAATATTGCGTTTTAATATTCTCGTACGCTTTTTCAAGCGTGATCAGTTTTGTTCCATTTGCTCTTTCATCAGCTTTTCCACTAGCTTTCCCAGGTCGTTTTCCGACTCTCTCGCCTCAATTTCTTCCCTGGATGGATAGCCTAAAAGCCCAACCCCGATAATATCGTATAAAACATCACGGAACCCAATGGCGTTTAAACCTTCATCAAGTTGCTTTTTCGTGAACTGTTTTCCGAACACTTCCCAAATTAAATTGAGTTGTCGTGCTTCGATATCCCCTGGATCAATATCATCTTTTTTGGCATCCAGTTCAATTTCAAGGGCCTTGCGTTTATATTTTAAAGACACAAATTCTTGATAAAATGTTTGATCATTTTGATCAATACGCAGCGTGATTTCTAATGGCTTCGACATTAAGCAGCACCTCCACTAGATTTAGTTGTATCTACTTTAGAAGAAGTACCACCGCTTGTTTCTTCCAGCTGCTTAATATCAAATACCTGATCAAAGAATTTTTCGCGATATTTTTCATAACCTTTGACGCTGCTGTCTCCTGTGATTTTGAAAACTTTATCACTCCGCTGAACAAAAGTTCCTTCGATACTTTCTTTTTGCGCTTCCGGCTTGTCCTCTTTTGTTTTCCAATCAGTGGATGGAATCGAGAAACGGCCTTTGACTAACCACACATGACGAACATTGCCGTCTTCTTTCGTTCCCGTGAATCCTAGTGCGATATAAGGTGGGATAGCATCTTGTTTCCATGCAATTACACCATCTACAATCTTTTGGCCGGTAATGTGGGCCAATACATCCTGCGGGATTTCAGTTGTCTCAATTGTCACTTTTGTTTCACCTGTAGATGAAAGCACAATGATAGGACCATTATCAGCATAAACCGTTGATGAGTCTGTGCTAGTGTCTACTTTTGCTGCACATAGTGGCGCAAAGGGTTTTACCTCTCCATATTCAAAAGACTTTCCGTTTTCGGTTAAATCGGCATAAACAAGGTTTTCTAAACCTACAATGACTGACATGCTTTTTCCTCCTTTAATGTTTCACAATTGTTCTATATAAAAAAGCTCTTCTGAAAGCATTTCTTTCTATTTCGTTGAAAGAAGAAACCGTGATTCTTTTGCATCCCAGGGCTTTCATTTTTTGATCTACGGCTTGTTGAATAGCCGATATGCTTTCGCTCGCTTGAATCCAAATGTTTACTTGTATGTCGATCTCTGAATGTGTTGCCTTGTTGTCGGAGTATTCGACATCTACATTGTCCATTTCAGCAACCAGGATATGCGGGAATTCCGCTTTAAATTCAAGAGGAAAGTCTCCTGCGAAAACTCTTCCACTCGTCATTGATTGAATGGCCGGATCATCTAACAAATGTTTCGTTACAATTGGCTCAAAATCAATCATGGTCATGTTGCTCCTTTTTGCAGTTCCTTTAGTACGGCTTGATTAATCGCATCTTTTTTAATTCGATAGGCCCGTGTTCCAAAGGGATTCCCCTTCACAAAACGGCCGTTCTTTGCGACATAGCCTTCATGATGGAATCTTGCACGCCAGGCGGTTTCCTTACCAGGTCCCACATCATATGAAACCGCATCAGCGTAAACACGCTCTTTTTTCGGTGTTTGTCTCACCTTGATGTCATCCCTAATATGAACATGGTCAATATCAGAAACGTTAACCTCTTTTTTCATTTGTTCTGCAAGAATTTTGGCGCCAGCTCTCAAGGCTTTTGGTTGTGCTTTTTTTAAATTCGCCCCAACTTCTTGAAGCCGTCGGATTGCCTCGTCAATTCCCTCCGCTTGTGCTGCGATCCTCATGATCCCACCCCACACATTCAATCACCATTAACTCCTTATATTGGAGATCAGGCATGATTGATTTAATTCTGTCCCCGCAAAAAGAACACGCATAGTTCCCGTTTTATCCGTTGTTTCTTTGTGTCTTATGCGAAAAAAGACGGTGTTTTGTTGTCCTTGCGCTGCTGCTTGGATGACCCAATTTCCTTTCGGCTGTAGAATTTCAGCCCAAGCCATCCGGTGCGTCACCCATTCTTGAACAGGTTTCATTGTTTCAGGATTCCGCCCAGGCACGCTGTGTTGAATATGAATTTTATGGCGCCTTCTTCCTGGATTATGTGCCATCTTCTTCACCCCTTGCCATATCCGCTTGGATAATAAATGGTGATAATGCGTTTAATGCTTGATCAATGTTCTTTTCGACACGATACTCAAACAGCACGCCAGCAAGAAGAACAATCAAATAGTCATCTTCGCCGCCTGTGGCGTTCCTGACGTAATTTGTCGCAGCTGTTAAATAAAAAGACAGGGAAGTATCTTCTTCCCCGTCATCAAGCCGTAAATGTTCTTTTAATTGATCATTCAGTCGGTGTTGAGCCATCCGGGTTCAACTCCATGTGGAAAATGGCAGGCTCAAGAGGTGACTGAACCAATTGACCGTCATTCAGATTCCAAATTTTAAGACCGACATGGTTTGTATCTGAATATCTTTCATTCAACTTTGTCACTTCCATTGATCCGATAACATCTTGCACACGGAATTTTGAGAAGTCACCGAAGAAGAAACGTGGGATTTCAGAATTGTCACCATCGACATAATCAGAAACTTCCACAGGGAAATTAAGAATCGCTTCACCGAATTTGCCCTCAATGCCTGTTTCACGCAGTAACGGGCGTCCCTCTTTGTCTTTTAATGTTTCGATAAGCGTTAAGCCCGCTCTGTTTGTCATCCATCTAGCTTGCTTCAAAATAGCTGTCGGCAATGTATTCTTTAATCTGACAAAACGATTATAAGGATCGGTTTCTGTAGTTGTGAATTTCACAGCTTTTTCAAACAAAGAACCTGGGTTATCAGCACCATTGAAGAAGAAACTTGCCTCTTCCTCCACATAGGCTTTTTTGAGGTCGTCGATGATCACTTGTTCAATAGGAAGGTCAGTGCGCGCAAGCAATTTTTTCGTAACAAGAACTAGCGCATCCGTTTCAGATGGATTAAGTGCATACTCTTCGAAAGAGATATCTGTTTCAGGGATAGGCTCATTCTTTCCTCGTTCGTCCTTATGTCGATTAACTTTCGACTTTTTAACTAGGATTGGGAAACCTTGTGTACCTGTTGTTCTATACACTGTACCGTGTTTTCTCAACGGGTTTTCTTCTTGTGCATACGTTAAGATTTCAGATGCCAAGACATCAGGTACAAAAATATCATTACCGTTTGTTTTCAGGCCCATCGCTCTAGCTTCAGAAGTAGAAATTTGACCCGCTACAAATTGCGCAAAACCCTTTCTTACTTCGCCTTCTTTTGCTTGTTCACGTGATCTTGAAGAAAGAGAAGACAGAATAGAATCAGCAAGGGCATTACGTTTTTCCTGCTCTTTGTCTTTAGGTGTTGCGCTGCGGCCTTCTTCACCTGTCCCCGTGTTACCGTCAGAATCGTCATCTTTCGCATCCTTCTCAAGCTCTTCTTTAATTTCAGCAAGCTCCTCAGCCAGTTCATCAACTTCTTTTTGTAATTCTTCAAGAGTAGTATCCGTAGTGCCTTCCCCTTCGATTGTTTCACGAATTTCCGTCATTCTGTTTTCAATTTGCTTTTTGCGATTTTCAAGGATTTTTTTGATGTTCATTATTGTAAAACCTCCTGTATTTTATTTATGATTGCTTGTTTCTTTTTTGAATGTTCACGCTCTTCTTTTGCTTTCTTTAGAATGTCTCCCGATCTTACTGCGGCTTCTGTATCTTCATAAGCAGGAAGAGACACAACACTAATTTCGTAAAGCTCGACTTCTTTGATTGTTCTCACTGCTGGCTCTGCTTCGTAATCCCATTCGTCTTTTGTGACTATAAAACCAAAACTGCATTGATCAATGTCGCCACGCTTCATGCTTTTTTTAAGGTCTTCCACCCAGGTTGTTTCAGGTGGTGTCACTTCAAATCTAAGGCCCCTCTCATCTTCCTCAAGCATCAGGGTGCCGCTCTTCACTCGGCCTAGAACACAATCCCAATTATGATTAAATAAGGCCCGTACGTCTGAATTTGAATCAAGCGCCTTTTTAAATGCTCCTGGTGAAATAATTTCCGTGAAGCATCCTGCAATATCTGCCGGACTATCAAAAACAGCACCATATCCAACAATTTTGGACGGTGCTGCTTCTTCGCCGGACTCTCGAACCTCAAGCCCTTTTATTGAAAATGTGCGTTTTTCTTTACCCATCATCCTCACCACCTTTCAAAGCGTTTGCCGCTTCCTCATGAAGACGATCAATGCCGACCAAATCTTTACTTACATAGAGTTTAGAGGACTCTTCTGTATTGAGTGGGTCCCATCCAAGCATTTTGCGGGCATCGTCCGGCGTGGCGATCATCGTTCTGACTAAGTTGTATGCGATCTCTGTTTTTGTTTTAATGCCTACAAAATCCAGTAAATCGTGACGAAATTTAATTTTTAGGACGCTATCTTCTCCAAGTAGTAAAGCCGTCAAATGCTCTTCAATGTTTTTAAAAATTGGCTTCAAGCAGCTGGTGAATAATTTCATCATAGCTTGCTCCATATCTTTCTCTTCCAATTTATCTAGCAGCTCTTTATCAAGGCCGAAGTATTTCCCCAAATCTTTTTTGTAGATACTAAGATATTGCAGGGTTTTTTCATCATCCACAGGAGACTCAAGAGCTTCTATTTCATAACCTTTACCCAATGGAATGAGCTTTGTTTTTCCTGAATCTTTAATGTCTTCGAGTTGATCAAGAATCTTTTTGACTGTTTTATTTTGGTTTGCATTCGTTGGTGATAAGTGCGCCTCAAGTTTGAGCAAAAACGCCATTAATCCACCTTTTTTATATTTGTCGGTCAATGCCTTTTCAGCATTCATAACACCCTCTAGTGTTTCACGGGCCAAATCAAGCAAACCGACACCTTTCAAATGGTTCACACCTATGTTTTTTATGTGTCTGATCATGTACCTCGGAATACCTTGACCGCCTAGCGAATATTTTTCATATCCGAAATTCGTCATTTCAGCATAAACATTGTCTAAGATGTGCAGCTGCGCACCTTCATGAAAAAGGAACACTTCACCTCTGAGAAGATATACGTTGACTAGCAATTTCTTAAATTCATAAGAAGTTAAATAGTCATTCGGGTTGTTTAGCTGTTTCAAAACTTTTGCAGCCTGGCCCGTGTATATGTCTTTGCCTGTCTCATCTTCCACAATGAAGTTAGCGAGCGCCACTTGGTCACTTATTAATTTCAAAAGGTAATAAGTATCACTGGAACTAAGGATGTTGTCATCATTCACGTATGTCCCAAAATTAAAAAAAGAATTGTTGAATAGATCAACACTCCTTTTTGATGAAAAAAGTTGTTTAATTCTTTGAACAATTCCCACGTATTCACCCCCTAACGGTATAATTCATCTAGCATCGATTCATATTCATCGCTGTTGTAATCTTCCATCATCATCATTGTTTCCTTATGTGCTGTAAGGAAAGCCGAAAAGCCGTCAATCTTATTCTTGCTCTGTTTCTTCGATGGCCGCTTTAAGCCCTGGTAATTCTTTTCAGCCACCACGTTCTCAATACAATAGATAAATAGTGGATTGTCTGTTTTAATTCTCTCTTCATACATCAATACTTCTGCATCATCCCACGGGCTATTTAAAACGGCCCCATATTGTTTAACTTCTACACATGTAAAACCCTCTGCCTCTAACGACTCAATGATTTTTTCAGATAGCGCCGGATCATAGTTCACTTGAATGACATCATACATTTGCGCACATTCAATCATGTAACGAATGACCATGTCATAATCAATGGACCTTCCAGGACAAAACGTCAAAAAACCTTTTTCGGCCATTTGCCGATATGGTATGTTTTCAGTCTTTTCGCGCCCTTCAATATTGTGATCGGGAATAAAATACATTTGTTTGACCACAAGTCTTGAACGGCCGGAATCATCGTGTGTTGGTATATTAATTGATACACAAGTCAAATCAGTTGTTTTTGACAAGTCGAGACCCAAGACAACCTCGGACCCGGAATAATCCCCTATGTCACGTATGATTTCCCCGTTATCATCGAGTATCATTTTTCCTACAATATCTTTATCAAAATAAGCGCCTGTGCTTCTCACGAAAATGTTTAAGTATTTCGCCAAAAATTCATCTTTACGCTCGGCGCTTTGTTGAGCATTTTTAAATTCACTTTCCAAGAAAGAAGGCTGGACACTTACTCCCCAGTTCGGATTTACTTTCTTCCAAACCTTGCGATCATCCCATTTATCACCCTTGTCAGGTTCCGTTATGAAAGTGAAATAAGAAGTGTCATCTTCTTCATCTTTTCTTAAATTCAATAGACTTTTAGCATACTCATATATTTGCAAACCTACAGACGTTGTCCCTTTTCCAGCTGTAGAAATAATGAACATAAGTGGTTGCAAGCGTGAGCCCATTCCTGATTTAAGAATGTCATACATGTCCGCATTATCCTGGGCGTGTACTTCGTCTAAGAGAACAAAATGAGGTCCCTTTCCATCAAGACCTTTAGTATTTTTGGATAAGGGAACAAGGCAGTTCGCATATTCCACACCATCAATTGAAAAACGGTACCAAATCGCATTTATCTTTCCTTTTTGCCCTTTATAAATTTGAGTGACCTCATCTAGGTCTGGGCTATTTATGATTGTAGATGCTATTTGCTGCGCAGCGATATTGGCTTGATCTGAATCCGTTGCAGCTGTATAACATTCGGCACCAAGTTCACCATCACCATATAATGCATAAGTGCCCGACCCACTCGCTAAAACCGTTTTCCCGTTTTTCCTCGGCACTTGAACATATGCAGTTCTAACCGCTCTGACTTCACGGCCTTTTTCATCTTTCTTATAAAATCCATAGATGTTCGTATATATAAATTTTTGCCACAATTCCAATGTTAACGGCTTCCCAGCTAGTTCACCTTTTGAATGTTTACAGAAGGTTTCAATGAAATCCATTGCTCTATTAGCAGCGTCCACATCTAGCCAAATATCTTTTCGTTTTTTCCACCGCAAATAACGCTCAACGGCTTTGATGACCGCCTTACAATGTTCTTTTTTGTTGCTTAACACCTGTTTTGCATATATATCAGCGTAGTTTACGCCCGGTTCAATCACTATTTTTTAGCCCATTTCTGCGCAAATGCTTGTATTTTGTCAGTGCTTTTTGGTGTAGAACCGTTGACCATTTTTTGCAACTTCGGTGTCAATCCTAGCAACTCTAAGAGCTTACTTATCTTACTATTCCAGTCGGCAACCTGTTGAGCCAAAGGATGCTTCATTTCGTTTTCGTGGCCAGCTTTATTTATATACATGATTGTGGCCTGAAACCCGTCATTACGCCATTCTTCATACATCACTGTATAAACAACATAAGCATCTAAATAAGTTTCGATTAGAGGCGTAAGGGATGTTGAATAAGTTCCAATTGCTTTTAAAAGACCCACGATTTTCTCATGTTCATCTTTACGAATTTTGTTCAATTTTCTTGTTTGCGCTGCCCGTGCTTTTTTATCATCCATTTCCATTTTTTAGCCCTTACCCCCCCTCGAAAATTTTGTCTTTTTACACGCAAGCCTCCCCCTACCCTGTCCCCTAGCCAAAGTATTTTTCGAAGATTGAAGGGGGGGCTTTGCTCATTTTGTTCTCTTCCTCTGCGTGGCACTTGTTGCAAAGAAGAGTGAGGTTTGTTTCCTCAAGTTTCAATTCAGGACTTTTTGAAATTGGTTCGATATGGTGAACGTGAGCAGACTTTCCAAACACAAATTTATTACACTTTGTGCATTTGCCTTTATCTCTCTCATATATGAACTGCCTCATAGACTGCCAAGCATCCGATCTATAAAAAGACTTGTTGACTGATTGAAAGGCATTACGTTTCTTTCCTTTCAGCTTCCTCTTCTTCCGGTGCTCGTCACAATAATATCTGCCAGGCTCTAAGAGATTTCGACATCCATCATGAATGCAATATCTCACCCTTCATCAGCTGCGCTTAACAATTCAATGATCGTTGGTTTGTTCATTGCTGGCTTTACTTCAATGCCTCGATCCGCAGCAAGCTTCATAAGTTCCTCTTTCGTAAGATCATCAAGCGCCGGATCGTCTTCATGTTGTTGCTCTGTTTCTTCAATCACAGGTGTTTCATCTTCTTGTGTTGATCCATTCATTTGATGTCTCGGGATGATTCTTTTCATCCCACATGATCTGACCTTCTGACGTTTCTTTAATAGGCTTCATTGCTCTTACCTCCTTTTATAAATGACATTGCCAATCTCTCCAATGTGCTTTAGTCCATAATGCGCACGCACTTCATTGAGTGTTAATATCCCTAAACGAAGATTTCTTTGAAAGTCTCGCTCTTCTTCATTTTTCACATCATCATCAGTCGACTTTGCAAAACTTAAACTTGTTGGCTTTGTAAACGACATCCTCAATCTCTCCTTTTTTATTTGATCTAAGCCGCCCCTGTTTGTTAGCCGCCATTGATTTTGTAAACAGACAGGAACGCTTTACAGCAAATAGAAAAAGCACCATCCTATTGGACAGTGCTTTCAGTCTTGTTTTTTCTTCGGAAGAATATAAACGCCTCGTTCTTTATCCCAAACTAGATCATCTTTTGTCGGCAGCTCATCCATTGCTTCTCCATGTTTATACTCAATCCGTTTTTCACTTGGTTTCTTACCCTTACTCCCAAGTGTCCGCAGATTAATATAAGTTGAACCAACTGTGTCAAATCCACCCGTTTTCCAATTGAAATCTATATCAACCCGTCCTTCTAATGGCTCTCCTTTGTGAATCACTTCGGGAACTGAATGTATATCTTTCAATGTGATTTGTATCAATGGAGACGCTTCAAGTTTCTCGGCTTTTCGTTCTTCGTACGGAACATATTTTCCACCTACCGTCATTTCCCTAACTTTTTTCATTGCTTGTTCAAAACTCTCCGCAATTCCCTTTTCATCTAATAGGGCTGACTTGTCTACTTCAATAACATCTAAACCCATTCCCCTATCAAGAATCATAATACCAGTCTGTGCTGCTTTCTTAGCTTCTTCTCTAATGTTCTCCTTTGTCCCCTGATCTAGTAGACAATTCGTTTTAAGAACTAAAATTCTCATTTGATTTCCTCCTCATTGATATGAATTACTTCAATAGCTTTTTCCTTCAACCATTGAAATTCATAGCAATTGATTATTGGATTTCGGAAATAACCCGGCAATAAAATTAAAATTGTTTCGCTAGGATTTACCCCGTATAGCTTTGCCGGATTCATTGAAACAAATTGCGATTTATATTGTGGGAATCTCTTTTTCAAATCTTGCCATAGCGCTCTTGCCTGACAAGTGTTTGCCCCTACGATGAAAGTCCTTGTATGTTGTTTTGAACAATCTTTCAAGAGTTCCAATGCCATCCCTCCATATAAAAAAGCGCCCCCCTGAAAGGAAGACGCTTCAAATCACTTTGCTATCCATAATAAGGCTGTGATGGACTCACCCTACATAGTAATTAGTAGCAAGGCCTTATCAGCAAGGTGACCGTCCAGGCTAACCCCGAACCCTTAAAAACCGATAATCGCAGTGCGAAAACCGGATTCTCATTCTACTCTTGGCAGATGAGCTAATGCGGCCCTTGACCATTTCACCCTCTTAACCGCTTGTTACATCCCACATCTATGCAACCACCACGAAAACCGCTCTCAGTTCATTCATCACTTACTTCCACAAGAAAAGATATAACGCTACCAGTTGCTTGTATCCAACTTCCAAGAGTACCAACACCCTTATAAGGGATAAGGTTAGGACGTAATGTCTCAATTCCTCCTATTGCTTGCAATGAGTTTCCGATACCTTGTAGGACTCCTCCTATATTACTGTCTAAGACACTAATACTTTCATTTTCAATATAATCAAGACCAACAAAACTCCCCAACGCTTGTAGCCAATTCCCTGAAATCACCACCCTTTCCGCAAGGTCGGGATTGTCTTTCTTGTAAATTAATAATCCGACTAAAACAGTTGAATTACCAGTCGCTTGTATTTGTTCACCTACAGTTCCCATAAAATTCGAACCTTGCCCGTCCGCAGATAAACCACTCCCTACAGCCTGTAAAGTATTACCTATAATTTCAAATTGATATCTTTGATCCTCATCTAATGGAAAATCAGGCGTGCTACCTAGAGCAGATTGTATTGTACCTATCATAGAAAGAAATGACCCTAGTATTTTTTTAGATTTATTATCCATAAATGAACATTCCATTTTTTTATCAGTTTATGTTCACTTTTCAATTATGTGCGTCATTTATATGTCTCTCTATCAATCTATCGCATAATACAATATTACAACCTTTTTCACGTCATGCTACGCCAACATTACGCCAAAAACACGCCACTTTTACGCCAAAATTCAGCCAAAATAAAAAACACCTCTAAACGGGTGCTTTAAATACAACTTCATTGAGTGCATACGCCAGGTCTAGGAAAGTCTTTCCTTTCAGGCGTGTATATGATCTTTCACTCATGCCGATTTCATTATAAACCTGGTAATCGAAAACAGGTTCTTGCTGCATGTAACGTTTTATAATGATCTGCCTTTCATAAGCAGGAAGACGATTGACAGCCTTTTGCACTCTTTCAAGAAAGGCATTTCGTTTCTGTTCCCACTCAATACGTTTAATGGCCGTACTCTCTGTAGATGAATGAAAAGCATTCGTTACAGCTGGAGGGACGATACTAAACCCGGCCGTTATTTTAGGCAGCATATCATCGGGAACCTGAAGAAGATACAAACGATAATTGTCTAGAATACGCTCAACTCTTTTTCTCGTTTCTTTTTTATCTATTACAGGTGGATCACCCAACATTAGCGTATCCCCTTTCTCCCGATCTCAATTCCTCTACCTTTAGAGCGATCTTTTTTCTTGCCCTCTCTATATTCTTTTGGATCGTGCCTTTCGCTACGCCATGAAGTGCGGCGCATTTACTGAAAGATAGGTTATGACCAACAACGGTTATGAATATCTCTTTCTCCTTCTGCGTCAGTGTTGACATGGCATACTCGATTAAATCTAGTTCGTTTTCGCTTACAGAATGCGGGTCAGATTCGGGAACGTGGTATGTTGAATATAGGAAGTCAAGGACTTCTATTGTTGTGAATATTGTGCGTTCATAATAGGAACGGCGATCCATGCCACGTCTTGCGCTGGGTTGCCTTTCTGTTTCCATCCACTCAATCGCATACTCTAAGTCGGAAATCATTGAACGATACGTTTTCTTTTCTCCTTCGTCTGTAGATGCTACCAAACTTCTTTTAGTCTCTTCTAACGCTACTTTATATTCCTTGATTAAATCCTTCAAAATACCACCCCCTTTTATTTGCTTTTAAATGCCCCGCCACGCCCTCTTTTATATGTTGGGCGGTAAACACCCATGAGCGCTTTTATCTCTTCTTCAGAAAGCTCCTGCGTGCGATTTCGGGCACATTTGTTCTTAGGAACACCAGTTCTTTTTTTAGACATAGATTTATAACCCGCTTTTAGAAAGGCAGCTCTCAACGTTTTCATTCCATTCCTCTCCTTAATTTCTAGTTATCCTGTTTCGGGTTATAGCCGTTTAGCAACTTAGTCAATAAAGCGGGTGGAATACTAGCCTTGTTCATTGTGTCGTAGCACCATCTTTCCAATTTCCTAAGAGCCTGTAATTCTTCCGCTGTTAGCTTTTGCATACAAATCTCCCCTTTTCTGAAATAAAAAAGGGACACCAACCAAACAGCGCTTTGCTGTCATGATCAGTGTCCCCCGGCTTTCCGGTAGAACGGTTTTATTTACTTGAATAACTCGCCTTCGTTGAAGTTAACACGAGTTACTTTATTGTCATGTGTAACGATCTTTGTTTCCCCGTGCGACGGCAGTGATGAAAATCTCGCTTTGCCATCAGATATAACGAGAACAATAGGTCCTTTTCTTGTTAAAGTCTCAACATCTATAATTTTACTTGGAATGTCTTGTAATCTCAAGTCTTTCATTGCCTCCTTAATTCATATTCATAACAGCCAAAACAGAAACCGATCCGAACACGATATAAAAGATGAGTAGTCGCTTTGTCATTGATGCACCTTCTTATGATTCATATGCCCGATTCCTCCAATTGAATTTTTGTATGATAGTTCTTTAAATGCTCATTCATCTTTTCTTTAAATTTTGGTTGTAAGTAAAAGAATAGTTTTTCTTCTTGGTCCGTCCATTTTATTACTGCCTTTTCGTAAACAAGAAATTCGATTAGCAATATCAAGGCGTAATAATTGAATGTCATCGCCTCGTTATACCAATCTTTGACCGTCATGACGATTGCCTATATTCCAAATTGACGAATTGGTTATATTCTTTGACGAACGCTAGTGACACAGTTCCGACTGGACCGTTACGCTGTTTAGCAATAATGATTTCAATAATGTTCTTATTCTCTGTTTCTTTGTCGTAATAATCATCACGATAAAGGAAGGCGATCACATCAGCGTCTTGCTCGATCTGCCCTGATTCACGAATATCTGACATCATAGGGCGCTTATCCTGGCGTTGTTCAACTCCACGTGATAGCTGACTCAATGCTATGACAGCAATGTCCAATTCCCTTGCCATCTGCTTGAGCATACGGCTAATTTCTCCGATTTCTGCTGTTCTATTTCCTCTGTGGACTGGATTTCCGACGATCAATTGCAGATAGTCAATAATGATCATCATGTCCTTGCCTTCAAATTCCCTTCTCATCTTGCGAGCCTTTGCCCAAATGTCATTAATCGTCATGCCCGGTTGATCAAATATTCTAAGAGCAGCACTATCTAAAACCCCGTTCACTTTGCTTAATCTGCCCCACTCATCAGCGTTTAAATTACTCGTGCGAATGGATTGAGCATTAATGTTTCCTATGCTTGATTGCATACGTTTTATTAATTGCTTACGTGACATTTCAAGCGAAAAGATGCCAACCGCTCCGCCTTTACCTAAATTAAGCGGGTTTTCCATGAAATTGCTTGCGACATTCAAACAAAAGGCGGTTTTTCCTACGGATGGACGAGCGGCGACGATGATAAATTCTTGCTTCTGAAAACCCGACGTCATTCGATCCAATTCAGTAAAACCGCTAGGCATACCAGTTACATCACCTTTAGGTGTTTCTAACTCCTGATAGATTTCAACAAGATCATTATTGATAGACCCATCATCATCCGTGCCAGTCGCATCCTCTAAACTCATGAGAGAGCTAATACCTTCTTGAATGACTTGACTTGTGTCCTCACTTTTGGATGATTCTTTAAGGTCAGCGGCTATTTTTGCAATTTCTCGCTTTTGCCAGTATTCAATGATTACATTTTCAAAGTAGGACTGTCTTGCGGTGGTGGCTGCCGTGTTCATCAACGCGGATAAGTATTCTCTACCGCCTATACTTTTTATATTTTCACGCCCAACATGTTCAATAATTGCGACTAGGTCAATAGGTTCGCCCTTTTTATCAAGCTCTTGAAAGGCTTTGAAAATGGATTGATTTTGTTGTCGGTAGAAATGCAGCGGCTTGAGCTGCGAATATTTAATCAAATCCGGCTCTTGTAAGATTGCGCCTAGATATTGCTGTTCCGCTTCATCGTTGTAATAAAATACCGCTCCTGTCATGATGGATCACCTATCCCAAGTACCTTTCGTATCTCTGCTTTATGCCGCTCGATCTGCTCTTGTTCTTCCTCGGTTGGTTCAGCCTTATCCATTTCAGCAAGATAGTTTTGAGTTTCCTCGGCGTTCGGTATGGCAGCGGATCGGTCTTTTCTTGCCTCTTTCGCTTTGATTAGATCAGCAACTTTAGGAGGAAACTGATTGTATTTCACATAAACGATCAAATTCGCCTCGATCTTCTCGTAATTCTCGGGCTTTAAGATTCTTGCCCATGCGTCTAGCTTTGTTTGATCAAACTCAAAATGCTCGTAATATGTCTTGATTAGTTTTAACAATTCAAGTGTCTCTGCTTTAGTCATCTGTCAAATCAAACTCCTTTTCATTCACAGCTACTTTTCTCTTTGCTGCTTCTCTATCGCTTTTAATTTTTACGGTCAATTTATCGAAATGCTTTCTAAGTTTTGCTGGACTCAATATATTTGATTTCCAAAAACTATCTTTTTGCGTCCAGTTAATCAAATACTTCACCTGTGCATCCGTCCGCTTATCGATCTGTCTAATCAACCTAAAATCACTCGCCCATTTTTCAAGGTTTGGTTTCTTAGCTTGCGGATTATTTTCAAGTATTTTTTGATAAAGCAAATTGGCATTTTCCATGTCACAAGGTTCGTACTTGTGACGAGAATTATTTATATTCTTTTCATTCTTTACATTCTTTTCATTCTTGATTGTGTGTTTTTGTGTTCGGTTCGTGTCTTTTTCGTGTTCTTTTTGTGTCTTTTTTTCATTTTCTGAATCATGATAAACCCCATAATTGACAATGGTTATAAGCGTCTTTTTTGTGTCTTTTTTATACTCGATCATTCCATCGCTTTTTAACAGATCGAGAAAATGCGAAACCTTCGTATTTGACCAAGACCAATGTTCACCAAGTTTGCGAATTGAAGTCACTAGCTCGCCCTTCTTCAATTCATGAAGGTCATTCCCTAACACGAATTTGTTATCTTTATGACTGGCTTTCATAAGTAAATCGAGCCAAGCTTCATATTTAGAAAACTTCCTTTTTTCTTGATATATCCAATGATCTTGTATGCTCCGATGAAGCTTAATCCAACCAATCATCACAATCACCTTACTTTAGAAAATTTACGTTCTTGCTGTACGCTGCTTCATCCATCAAGTAGCGGAAACCTGCCACGAATCCAGTTACAAAAGCGTCTTCTACCTCAAGACCCGCTTTTGCTGCATGCGCTGAATCAAAGTCTTTCAATAGATTTTTTGAGTGAGACAACAATCCTTCTAGTTTCTCGTATAAATCATCTACATTTTCTTGTGCCTGTACTGTTGATTCAGACCATTCAATGTCAGCGGTAAGCGGACCTTGAGGACCATAAAGGGTTTTAGCCGCAACAAACTTTAAAACGGCAACCATGCCCGCATCATACATATGAGCCTCTTTTTCATCTTGACGTCCGATATGCTCTAGCTTCGCTCTCGCTTTGATTATTTTTGAAGGTGTCCCCATTAATTTCATTTGAAAAATCCCCTTTTTATCTCAAATTTGATTATTGTATTTTTTTGTTAATCATGTTAAAGTCGAATCAATATCGGAAAGCGTAGGAGCTTCCCGATATCCTTCCTTACTTGCATGACCCTATAATGATGACAAGTAAGATTGTTGGCTGATCCCAAGCGGATCAGCTTTTTTATTTAGCCTGATCTAACTTATATTTGTCATATCTTAGACTCACCGCTTCAACATTATTGAATGAAAGGATGGTGAAAAACTCGTCCCTGTTTTCATCTTCTAATCCCCAGTCATGAACAAAATGGCAGAATGTATTAAAATCAACTTGTTCAGGAATAGAATCAATGTGACTTTTCACTTCTTCCGCTCTTTCTTTGCTGTGATCAATTGATAGCAATGACAAGAAATCGTTTTTGGTCATTGTGAAGAAACACATTTCAATAAGGCTAGCAATGTCCGAAGCACGGTAAGGACGCAAGAAAATGAGGTATGTCACTCGGTGCATCAACTCAAAGACTTTTCTCACTTTTTTCTTTTCGTTACTCTTTCTATACGCTTCCTCTAACTTTTCAAGCAAAGAATGAATTCTCCATAGACGATTTCGATAATACCTAATGACTTCATCCTGCTGATTCAGTTCTCTTTGAATACGTTTAGCCCAAACCAAAGCGTTGAATTTGCTGTATTTCTCCACTGGTAGAATATCGTCCCACTCAAACACATCTAGTAACTTAGGTCCCAATAATTCAACAGCTTCTTCCTTTGGCACTCCTACCATAATCTCTTTCAAATTGGCCTGCATGATCTTTTTAACCCCACGTGAATACATGCTTTCATACCGTTTGATAGCAGCGGTTAAGAGCGGTTCAATCCCCTTCACCTCTGTGTAAACCTTCTTTAGTCTCTTATTCCATGTCGTGATTGTTGTCATTCGTTTCGTCCTCCTAAAATATATTTTTACCAGGAGCGGCAGAACGTTCCCGATAAGGGTGTGTCACTTGTGAATAGAAAATATTTCAATTCTATCTTTTTGCTAATCTCTTACATTGATATAATGTTCCTATCTGTTTTGATAGGAGGTGAAATCATGAATCTTGCAACAACGCTTTCTTTGGTTGCTATAGCTGTCTCTTTCTTTACTTTAGGAATTCATATACTTAAATATGTACATACTTTCCCAAAAGTTAAAATCGATGTTTTAAACTCTTATCTTTTTAGAGCAGAAAATCAAGATAGATATGCGAGTCCTTACAGGCTAATCATTGAGTTAAATCTTGTAAACAAGAGTGAACAGCCTATATCCATCTATGAATATGAATTCGTTTCAAAAGATATCGGGCAAACAACATTTATGAAAGGACATCATAGACCTGCTGATCACTATACTATTGGTAAGAATATGTCTGTTAATGTTACCGACACAAAACTCTTGAAGCCACCAGTTAATTTGAGTCCTTACTCTTCTGAATATGGGGTAATTGTGTTTACTACAATTAAAGAACTAAACACAGACACATCGGAAATAGATGGTTCGCTAATAGTAAAAACATCTAGAAAGTCGTATTCTATTAAAATGAAAGCAGCTAGAAGCGATTTATAAGGATATTAAGAATGCGATTATGGAAATGACAACACATATCCCACTGATAATAATTCCGTAAAAATGGAATTGTCTATTACTCATAAAACCACCTCATCACAACCTCTGTTGCCGCAGGGGTTGTTTTATTTTGCTTGACGCTCATGCCGTTACCTCCTGTGTTTCAATTTTGTCAATTGATATAGAAACCTCTGACGGAATGCTTGCGCCTTCACCTTGTGCTTTCACTTTTGCTTTGACGTTTAGTATTTCTTCTACTGACGCTTCTCTCAACCGCAAGACATAGGGAACGCCGTTCATATCAAAGCTATTGATAACAGCGCCACGCTCATGATGAACCTGTTCAACAACTTCAAAGATAGTACCGTTGTTATTGTTTTCCGATTTATAGCATAGGACGAAACCTTTAAGTCTAATAACAGATTGAACGTTTCGGATAAAGCTCTCACGGTCTACTGGCTCCGGACAAATGTTTTCAATCAACAATTCCATTTGATTTACCTTCTTTCCGTTTGTTTTGACTCCACAACTTTGAGGAGTGAGTTTTGCATCGTTTAAAACTACGGTGTGTCATTTGAAATGACATCAGCTTATAGCTTCTTCATAATTTGACGGCTCAAAATTGAGCTGTGAGGGTGTCACAAATCGTACTTCAAAAGTCGGAAAATGCGACCTTTGAGGGTGTCGATTGAAACGACATCCTATGTGACCGGAACACAATGACGGTCATCTGCGGTGAGTGAATACCCTCATTTGAAATGATCGTAATACGAATACCATTTTGGTACTTGAGCCGGGCTCAAATTTGAGCTGATTAAATTTTTACCTTACGATGCACACTCTTCTCGTTCAATTATTGGAAGAAAGCCTTGTTGTTTTAAAAGTTCGTAAATGAACAATCTTCCTTTTTGAGTCCACTTTGTCTGTACTTTAGATTTATCAACATCAATAACGTGAGTATGAGTTTGTGTATACCCCTTATCTTGGTGCTTTGCATACAAGAGCCATATGTCACCCTGCTTGTATTGCACACCTAATTCATGAAGAAGCTTGTTCAATTTCATGGCACTCATACCGTAGTCCTTGGCAATTTTAGATACTGATAGAAGTGACTTGTTTTGCAGAACCATGTCATAATAAGTTGCTTTTGGCTTTAACTCATTTACCTGCTGTTCCAGTAATAAATTAGAAGTCTGCAATTTATCTACTTGATCATTCAAATAATCCATAGCCCTTTTCATAACCATTTCGGGACTATTCCATTTCCGTTCAAGTTCTAAAAAATACAAACGAGCTTCTTTACCTTTTTCATTCCTTTGAAGCATTGCAATTTCTTTAGCCATTGAAATTTTGATGTGATGGTCTGTTATGTCAGTGAAAGGATTCTTCGGATTATTGGTCGATCTTTTTTGAACAACCAATAAGAAATCAATGTTTTCAACAAATCCATATTCTTTCATGCGGTTAAACCAAATATCATACCGAGTACCGATTTCCAAGAATTCATGTAGATCACGACCACTGACAAGCAAGTTACCTTCACTAGTTTGTTGTGTTGGTATTAATTTGTTCATTACGCCCTCCTGTTTTTCGAGTTATTTATCACTCCTCATATTTGGGGAATGAAGCATCCTGTTAAGCTCAAATTTGAGCCGCTCTAACCTCTCGTTTATCTCCTATCTTGTTCATTCGACACTAAAATTTAATGTCTTGGCTGTTCAGACAACCAGGTCAGTAAGAATTTTTTCATTTCCTCAGCGGGAAATCTCCATCGAGAACCCACCTTATATTTTGGACAACGAGGGTCATAAAAAAATTTATCTAAAATCTCCGTCCAACTCATATCTGTCTTTTCTTGGAGCGTTTTTGTATTCCAAAAAACCTTTTCATTTTCGATGGCTTTTAATTGCTTTTCGATTTTTTCTAAGCAGATACGTTTAATTTCATTTTCATCAATCTGAATTGATAGCATTGCTATTATGAAACCTCCTCCATCACGTCAAGGATTTTCACAATTTTCTCTCTGACTTTTTCACCCTGTCTTTTCCCAAGCAAAATGTCAGAGAGATATGCATTTGAAATGTTTAACATCTTCGCTAGGTCCTTTTGCTGCATATCATTCAGTATTAACCATGTCTTCACTTGTTTTCCGAAATCTGATTTCAATCAAATCACTCCTTTTTTAAATTTATAGCTAAATATTCAGCTTATTATTGACATTTTTTAAAGAATATTATAGATTATAGGCATAACTAAATTAACCTACAAAAACAGCCTTAAACGTTGGGGGACGTAGTCTAGGCTTTTATTTGTGGTGTCTAGTAAGCTGAATAAGTAGCTTATGAACATAGCTTATTAAAGATTTCTTTAAAAGTCAAACAAAAAATAAAGATTTCTTTAATTTATTTTCATGAGCCATTAAGGATGGTTAATATGATTACTTTTGAAAGAGTAAAAAAACTTTGTAAAGATCGGGGCATAAGCCTTTCTAAACTAGAAGAAAATGTAGGATTCGGCAAAAATTCTATTTATTCATGGAAGCAGAACAACCCTTCCAGTGACAAACTCAAAAAAGTAGCCGACTACTTCGATGTATCAGTTGATTATCTACTTGGCCGTACCGATGATTCAAAAATACAAGGTCAATACGACATTGATACTATAGCCGCACATCACGATGGAGAAGATTGGACCGAAGAAGAACTAAGGGAGATCGAACGTTTTAAAGAATTTGTTCGTTTAAAAAGAAAACAATAGGAGTAGATGTAATGTACGAAGCATTACTAACAGAGGCTTCTTTTCTTGGAATAGACACCTATGAAAAATATATGCCTCTTAGACTTAAAGGATTATATTCAAAAAATGTTATTTTAATTAATAAATACATGGATACCGCTTGTGAAAAGGCATGTATCCTGGCTGAAGAACTAGGCCATTATTATACTTCTAGTGGAGATATATTAGAACAAGATACAATTGAAAAGCGAAGACAAGAAAAAATTGCGAGAACGTGGGCTTACGAAAAGCTAGTACCTTTGTCTAAAATTGTTCAAGCCCACAAAGAAACCATAAGAAATCGGTATGAGCTTGCCCAGTACCTTGAAATTACAGAAGAATTTCTAGATAACGCCATTAAACGCTATAAAGAAAAATACGGTGCTACTGTTAACTATGGTGAATACACCATTTGTTTTGAACCACTTGGTGTAATAGAGTGGTTTGACAATTCTTTTTAACCTAAAAATCGAACATACGTTTCTGCCAAGGAGGAAAAAGATGGCCAGTTTCAGAAAACACTCTAACGGATCATGGGAATATCGCATAAAAATAAAAGACCCAATATCCAGAAAGTTTAAAGAAAAATCAAAACGGGGGTTTCCAACAAAAAAAGCTGCTCAACTGGCTGCAGCTAAGATAGAGCAAGAAATTAGTACCGGCACTTATATTACAAATAATTCAACCACATTCAAACAGGTCTTTGATAATTGGTGGATTTCTCACTCCAAAAGATTAAAACCAAGTACTCAATACACTCTGGGATCAAAATTCAAAAAACATATTCTTCCTAGATTCGGTCATTTAAAAATTCAGGACATTACAAAAGAATATTGTCAAAAAATGATTGATGAAATTGCGGAACAAATTGATTCTGTCAATGATGTAAAGATACAAGCCAATCAAGTGTTTAAATATGCCGTACGTATGGACTATATAGTTAACAATCCAATGGAACATGTAATCATCCCAAAAAAAGAAGCTGATTTTTTAGTCGAAGAACCAAAAAGAAATTTCTGGACTAAACAGGAAATTAAAGATTTTTTTAAACTTGCAAAGTTAAATCTCAATAAACAAGATTATGTAATGTTCCACTTGTTAATTTATACAGGTATGAGGAAAGGAGAACTTTTATCATTAGAATGGAATGACATTGATTTTGATGAATGTACTATATTCATTTCTAAGACACTGTTTTTTAAGGATGATAAACAAATAATACAAAAGGCTAAGACATATCAAACTAGAACAATACATATCGACACGAAAACCGTTGATATATTAAAGAAATGGCGTATACAGCAACAAAAACACGTCCTGAATAGTAATGATACCCTAGACATAAAAAACGTGCTTACAAGGGAAGATAAACGTCCGTTGCGTCTCGCATACCCTAATGATAAGTTAGAAAGTTTTATTAAAACTCATAATCTACACCCCATCACGGTACATGGATTTAGACATACGCACGCTTCGATATTATTTGAAGCTGGCGCAACAGTAAAAGAAGTACAAGTTCGTCTTGGCCATCGTGATATTAAAACAACAATGAATATATACACGCACGTAACCAAAACGGTTAAGGAAAGAACAGCAGAACTGTTTCAATCATATATCGACATTTAAAAAGTGGGTGTTTTGTGGGTGTTCTTTAATTCCAAACAACAAAAAGACCCTTTCCACAAATGTGAAAAGAGCCTTGGATCGCTGATATATTAACGTTTTGAGAACTGAGGAGCTCTACGTGCGCCTTTAAGACCGTATTTCTTACGCTCTTTCATACGAGAGTCACGAGTAAGAAGTCCAGCACGTTTAAGTGGTGTACGGTACTCAGGATCTACTTCTAGAAGAGCACGAGAGATACCGTGACGAATTGCTCCAGCTTGACCAGAGAATCCACCACCGTGAACATTTACAAGAACATCGTAGCTGTTAGCTGTTTCTGTGATGTTCAAAGGCTGTTTCACGTCTTCGATTAAAGCAGCGAATGGAATGTATTCAGTAATTTCACGATTATTAACGACGATACGGCCTTCACCTGGAACTAAGCGAACGCGCGCTACAGAACTTTTACGACGACCTGTACCGTAATATTGAACCTGTGCCAAATTGTTAACCTCCCTTATAATTAACCGCGAAGTTCGTAAACTTCAGGTTGTTGTGCTTGATGTGGATGCTCAGAACCACGGTACACATTTAATTTTTTGAACATTTGACGACCTAGTGGACCCTTTGGAAGCATACCTTTGATAGCAAGCTCCAACATTTTTTCAGGGTAGTTTGTACGCATCTCAAGAGCAGTTCTTTGTTTCAAACCACCTGGGTGCATCGTGTGACGGTAGTAAATTTTGTCCGTCAATTTCTTACCAGTTAATTCGATTTTCTCAGCATTGATGATGATCACATGATCACCTGTATCAACGTGTGGTGTATAAGTTGGTTTGTGCTTACCGCGCAAAAGTGATGCTACTTCAGTAGAAAGACGACCTAGAGTCTTGCCTGCCGCATCAACAACTAGCCATTTGCGCTCAATTGTGCTTGCGTTCGCCATTGGTGTTGTACGCATGAGTTTCCCTCCTAAATAAATCAATGAATTTTCCTTGAATCAAATGCTACGTTCTATTTCAAAACACAGATAAGTCTTCCGGGGCTTATTTGTGGGGTTGAAATACATACCATATGATATCTTATAACTTTCTGCTTCCTGTGTCAAGAACATGTTACACCTGGTTTAGTTGTCATAGAAAACTTCCCATAAATACAGTCCGTGACTAGGCGCAGTCTTGCCTGCCGCTTCGCGATTTCGGGCGGCAAGCATGGCTTTTATCTCATCAGGGTGAAATTTACCAGAACCGATTTCAAGCAACGTTCCAGCGATAATCCGCACCATGTTGTATAAAAAACCATTCCCTCTCACACGCATTTCAAGGCCGTCTGAGACGCTTTGCCACTCGAGGGCATAAATAACCCTCACCTTGTCCTGAACCTCTGTATTGGCCGCACAAAAGCTTGTAAAGTCATGTGTCCCAATCAGGTGCTTTGCGGCTTCTCTCATTTTATCGATATCCAGCCGGTAAGGATAGTGGCAGGCATACTGTCTCGTGAACACATTTTGGTGTGTTTCCGTTGAGACCTTATAACGGTACTCCTTCGAAACAACACCAAATCTGGCATGAAACGAATCATCGACCTCCTCAGCCTTTAGAACACGGATATCATCCGGCAGCAGGCTGTTGAGGGCAAAAGGCCATCTCTCCATCGGGATCGAGAGCGGGGTCTCAAAATGGATGACCTGTCCCTTTGCATGGACACCGCTGTCTGTCCGGCCGGAAGCCACAATCGGAATCGGTTCATCCTGTTTGTGCATTCTTGCAAGGGCAGACTCAATCTCCGTCTGAACGGTTCGCTGCCCTGGCTGCACCTGATAGCCTTTAAAATGTGTCCCATCGTAGGATACGGTACATTTGACCTTCATCTAGGAATCACCTAATTTCTAAGCAGCACAAGGAGTGCTGTTAACAGGATGAATAGAAGTAGCGTGAACGTGTCCTTCATGCCCCAGACAAGCTGACGGTATTTCGTCCGTCCTTCTCCCCCGCGGTAGCCTCTCGCTTCCATCGCGGTCGCCAGTTCCTCTGCACGCTTAAACGCACTGACGAAAAGCGGAACAAGCAAAGGAACGATAGCTTTCAGGCGATCCTTTAAAGGTCCGCTTGTAAAATCAACGCCTCGTGCCATTTGTGCCTTCATGATTTTGTCTGTCTCTTCTAATAACGTCGGAATAAACCGAAGAGAGATGGACATCATGAGAGCAAGCTCATGAACAGGCAGTTTGATTTTACGGAACGGGTGCAGCAGTTTTTCCATCCCATCTGTCACTTCTATAGGCGTTGTCGTTAACGTAAGAAGTGTCGTCATCATAATGAGATAGACAAAACGGAGTGAAATGAAGATCCCCTGCTTTAGACCTTCTTCATAAATATTCAGAAAACCAAAGTGGAATAGCAAGGCGCCATCCTTTGTCATGAAAATATGCAGAATAAAGGTGAACAGGACAATCCATAGGATCGGCTTCATTCCCTTGAGAATAAAGTATAGCGGCACCTGAGAAACCATCACCACAAGAATGGTAAAGACACCTAACAGCCCGTAAGTGATGTAATTATTAGCAAAAAAGACAATAAAGACGAAAAAGAAAATTGATAACAGCTTTGTCCTTGGATCAAGACGATGGACAAAGGATGAGCCTGGCACATACTTGCCGATAATCATACTATCCATCATGATGTCGTGTCCTCCTGATAAAGAGCCGTTAAGGCTTCTGCCATCTCATCCATGGTCAGAAGCGGCCTTGGAAACGTAATTCCAAGCTTTTCTTCTACAGTCTGCTGGAATTTAATCGTTTCTGGGAGGTCGAGACCAAACGAAGACATGTCTGTACGATTGGCAAACAACTCTCTCGGCGTACCTGTCGCCTTCACTGTCCCTTTATGCATCACAATCATTTGATCCGCATAATGAGCGGCATCCTCCATACTGTGTGTGACCAGGATCGTAGTAAGGTTTGCCTTTTGATGAAGGTCATAGAACATGTCCATGATTTCCTTCCGTCCGCGTGGATCCAGCCCAGCAGTCGGCTCATCAAGCACAAGCACTTCTGGCTCCATCGCTAAAACGCCTGCAATCGCCACACGTCTCATTTGACCGCCGCTTAGTTCAAAGGGAGATCGAGATGATAGGGATTCAGGAAGACCGACCAGTTTCAGCATCTCCTTCGCTTTCGCTTCTGCCTTCTCTTGAGGGACACCGAAGTTCATTGGACCAAAGCAGATATCCTTGAGGATGGTTTCCTCAAAGAGCTGATGTTCAGGAAACTGAAACACGATGCCTACCTTTTTCCGGAGGGGTTTCATATCCTTCTGCTTTTTATTAGCTTGTAAAATGGTCTCTCCAAGCGCAATGCTCCCCTTCGTTGGTTTGAGCAATCCATTTAAATGCTGCAGCAATGTAGACTTGCCAGAGCCCGTATGACCAATGACAGCGACATAGCTGCCCTCTTTGATGGAAGCATTGACATCATACAAAGCGAGACGCTCAAACGGCGTTTTCATTTGATAACGATGCTCTAATTCTTTGATCGTAATGTCCATAGCTCTTTCACCAATCCTTCTTGTGTCAAATGGGCATTTGCAAGCGGCACACCTTGCTGCTTCAATTGCTTGCTCAAGCGATAGGAGAATGGCAGATCAAGTCCAATCTGAACCAGCTGTTCATCTAGTTCAAATACTTCCTCTGGCGTTCCCTCGGCAAATTTCTTCCCGCCATTCATCACAATGACGCGGTCTGCCTTGGCAGCCTCGTCTAAATCATGTGTGATGGAAATGACTGTGACTGTACCTTGTTCCTTCAGAAGTCTAACAGTCTCTAACACTTCTTCACGGCCAATCGGATCAAGCATTGATGTTGCTTCATCCAAGATCATGATGTCAGGGCTTGCGGCAAGCACACCTGCAATAGCGACTCTCTGCTTCTGCCCGCCTGATAGATGGTGCGGCTCTTGATCAAGAAACTCCTGCATATTGACCTGTTTGACAGCCCAATCTACACGTTCTATCATCAATTCCCGCTCAACCCCGTTATTTTCTAAACCAAAAGCCACATCATCACGAACCGTTGAGCCCACAAATTGGTTATCTGGGTTTTGAAAGACCATTCCGACCTTTTTGCGAATATCCCAAACACTTTCTTCTTTGAGCTCAATCTCTCCAACCTTGACCGTACCAGCATCCGGTAAAATGAGCCCATTCAGCACACGGGCAAGTGTGGATTTACCTGAACCGTTATGACCAACAATGGCGAGCCATTCATTTTGATTCACATGCAGTGACACTTGATCTAAAGCGGGCTTGTCCGCATCCTTGTGATAACGAAATACAATGTCCTTTACGTCAATTAATGTCTTCCCCATCTCTACCGGACCTCCTCTCAGCTCAACCTCTTCTTTGCTTATTCCTAAAAAAAGCCGTAGTACCTAAAAAAGGGCATAGATCCAGTTATGAACTGTCCCGCCCTTTCTTAGATACACGATATGTGATTAAACTAATTCAATGACAGCCATTGGTGCGCCATCGCCGCGACGAGGTCCAAGCTTCATGATACGAGTGTATCCACCTTGGCGATCTTCGTAGCGAGTTGCAACGTCAGCGAATAATTTTTGAAGTGCATCTTGGTTTGTTTCAGCGTTAGCTACTTCATTACGAATGTAAGCTGCAGCTTGACGGCGAGCATGAAGATCTCCGCGTTTGCCAAGAGTGATCATTTTTTCAACTACAGAGCGAAGTTCTTTCGCACGTGTTTCAGTTGTTTCGATGCGTTCGTTGATGATCAAATCAGTCGTTAGGTCACGAAGCATTGCTTTACGTTGTGCACTAGTGCGTCCTAGCTTTCTGTATGCCATGTGATGTCCCCTCCTTAATTAGAGATGCTGTATGAATAAAAAACACACGAAAATCCTAGTTCACAATGAAACTAGTCAATCGTCTTTACGAAGACCCAGTCCAAGTTCTTCTAGTTTCGCTTTCACTTCTTCAAGAGATTTACGTCCAAGGTTACGAACTTTCATCATATCCTCTTCTGTCTTGTTAGCAAGCTCTTGAACAGTGTTAATACCCGCACGCTTCAAACAGTTGTAAGAACGAACAGAAAGATCAAGCTCTTCAATTGTCATTTCAAGCACTTTTTCTTTTTGGTCTTCTTCTTTCTCAACCATGATTTCAGCATGCTGAGCTTCGTCAGTTAACCCAACGAAAATATTCAGGTGTTCAGTTAAAATCTTAGAACCTAGAGCGATCGCTTCTTTCGGTCCTGTGCTTCCATCAGTCCATACATCTAGTGTTAATTTATCATAGTTTGTGATTTGCCCAACACGGGTGTTCTCCACTTGATAAGTCACACGAGATACAGGTGTATAGATTGAGTCGATCGGAATCACACCGATTGGCTGATCGTCTCTTTTGTTTGCATCAGCAGGATTATACCCGCGACCTCTTTGTGCAGTTAAGCGAACACGGAAGCTCGCATTCTTGCCAAGAGTTGCGATGTGAAGATCTGGATTTAAGATTTCAATATCGCTGTCGTGTGTAATATCAGCAGCTGTTACAGTACCTTCATCTTGTACATCAATTTCAAGCGTCTTCTCTTCTTCAGAGTAGATTTTGAGTGCAAGCTTTTTAATGTTTAAGATAATCGTTGTAACATCTTCAACCACGCCTTCGATCGTTGAGAATTCGTGTAAGACACCATCTATCTGGATCGATGTTACAGCTGCACCAGGAAGTGAGGATAAAAGGATACGACGAAGGGAGTTCCCTAAAGTGGTACCATATCCACGCTCAAGTGGCTCTACGACAAACTTGCCATACTTGGCATCGTCGCTGATTTCAACCGTTTCGATTTTTGGTTTTTCAATTTCGATCATCTAATAAAACCCTCCTTCAAAACGTCGAAACCTCGAATAGAATCATATGAGATTCCATCCGAAATTCCTCATTGTTTAGTCCCGTATGTGCTCAGGCAACGAGTCGTGTATTCGTCTCATAAATAACTGTATCATAACCCATTATTGACAGGGACACAAAATCTATACAAACAAATTACACGCGGCGACGTTTTGGTGGACGGCATCCGTTATGAGGAACTGGAGTTACGTCTCTAATTGCAGTAACTTCAAGACCTGCAGCTTGAAGCGCACGAATTGCAGCTTCACGACCAGAACCAGGACCTTTAACAGTTACTTCAAGTGTTTTAAGACCGTGTTCGATAGAACCTTTAGCAGCTGTTTCAGCAGCCATTTGTGCAGCGAAAGGAGTAGATTTACGAGAACCTCTGAATCCTAATGCACCAGCACTTGACCAAGAAATTGCGTTTCCATGAACATCAGTAATCGTTACAATCGTGTTGTTGAAAGTGGAACGGATATGAGCGATTCCAGCTTCAATATTCTTTTTCACGCGACGTTTACGCGTATTTTGTTTACGAGCAGCAGCCATTCTTTAACTACCTCCTTTACTTATTTTTTCTTGTTAGCTACAGTACGACGCGGACCTTTACGAGTACGCGCGTTGTTTTTTGTGTTTTGTCCACGAACAGGAAGTCCTCTACGATGACGGATTCCGCGGTAGCTTCCGATTTCAATTAGACGCTTAATGTTAAGTGAAACTTCACGACGAAGGTCACCTTCTACTTTAAGTTTGTCAATGATATCACGGATTTTACCAAGTTCGTCTTCAGTTAGATCGCGAACGCGAGTGTCTTCAGAAACACCTGCTTCTTTAAGGACTTGTTGCGCAGTCGTACGACCAATTCCAAAAACATATGTTAAAGAAATGACAACACGCTTATCACGTGGAATATCTACACCAGCAATACGAGCCATGATTTGGGCACCTCCTTGTTATTAGCCTTGTTTTTGTTTATGTTTTGGGTTTTCACAGATCACCATTACTTTTCCTTTTCTGCGAATCACTTTACATTTTTCACAGATAGGTTTAACAGATGGTCTCACTTTCATGTGTTTCCAACCTCCTTCTTCCGGAGTTGCTTTATTTGTAACGGTACGTAATTCTACCACGAGTTAAGTCATATGGAGATAATTCTACCGTAACTTTGTCTCCAGGTAAAATGCGAATGAAGTGCATACGGATTTTTCCTGATACATGAGCCAAAACTGTATGACCATTCTCTAGTTCAACTTTGAACATTGCGTTTGGCAAAGTTTCTGCTACAGTACCTTCCACTTCAATTACATCGTCTTTCGCCATTCAAGTGTTCTCCCTTCTTCAAATCAGTAACTTGCTCTCTGACAAATGTCCAAATGAGAATCTCTCAATTGTTCATCTATCACCCGACCTGTTTTGAATATACTGTTCTGAACTTCCGGAGATACGCAATCATAAAAGGTTATATGATTGATATTTTTTCTTAGGAGAATGAAATTTACGCTTTTCTCCGTCTGCGATTAGTACATGGCAGTCAACGAATATGCCGATGACACCTGTATACTGATCTTGTTCTTTCTTTGGACTATACAGACAACCTGCCCGATTTGGGCCTGAAAGGCTTCAGTGAAGACCTAAATCTTAGTCAGTATATCAAAACCTGTATCTGTAATCGCAATCGTATGCTCAAAGTGAGCACACTTTTTCCCATCAACCGTTACAACCGTCCAGTTATCAGCCAATGTTTTCACATATCGGCTGCCTGCGTTCACCATCGGTTCGATGGCCAACACCATTCCAGGTTTTAGCCGCGGGCCTTTGTTGGGCGGACCATAATGAGGAATTTGAGGGTCCTCATGAAGATCCTGTCCGACCCCATGTCCAACATATTCTCTAACAACTGAAAAATTCTCATTTTCAACATACGTTTGTATGGCATGGGAAATGTTCGACAGACGTTCGCCTGGCTTTGCTTCCTGTAAGCCTTTATATAGAGATTCCTCTGTGACTTCCAGTAGTTTGCGGTCTTCATCACTGATTACCCCAACTGGATAAGTCCAAGCAGAGTCACCATGATAGCCATTTAACTTTGCGCCAATATCGATACTAATGATGTCACCATCACGTAAAACCCGTTTACCAGGAATACCGTGAACGAGTTCTTCATTCACCGAAACGCAAATGCTCCCGCGAAAACCATTATACCCTTTAAAAGATGGGATTGCACCCTGCTTTGTAATAAAACGTTCGGCAATTTGATCCAATTCTTTTGTCGAAATACCTGGTTTTATGTGTTTCTTCAGCTCTTCATGAGTCAGTGCGACAATACGTCCAGCTTCTCTCATAATCTCAAGCTCGCGAGGAGTTTTACAGATAATCATTTATTTAATCCTCCAAGCAGATCCTTAATATCTGCATATACATCGTTAATGTGCTTCGCACCATCAATGTTTGCAAGATATCCTTTTTCTGAATAGAAGTTCAGTAAAGGTTCAGTCTGCTTTAAGTTTACTTCAAGTCTAGTCGAAACGGTTTCTGCATTATCATCTGCACGTTGATAAAGCTCGCCTCCGCACTTGTCGCAAACATTTTCTTTCGCAGGTGGATTGAATACTAAATGATATGTTGCTCCGCAATTTTTGCAAATTCTTCGGCCAGTCAGACGCTCCATCAAAGCATCTTTATCGACTTTAATATTAATGACATAATCAATCGTTCTGCCAAGGTCCTTTAGAATTTCTTCTAAAGCTTCAGCCTGAGCGACTGTTCGCGGAAATCCGTCCAGAAGAAAACCTTGTTCACAATCATTTTTGCCAAGTCTTTCTCTAACAATACCGATTGTGACCTCATCAGGAACAAGCTCTCCTTTATCGATAAAGGATTTTGCTTCGAGCCCAAGTTGTGTCTCCTCTTTCATAGCAGCGCGGAACATATCTCCTGTTGAGATATGAGGGATCCCATAATCATCAACAATTCGTTCTGCCTGAGTGCCTTTACCAGCACCCGGAAGCCCCATTAAGACTAAGTTCATTTCGGATTTCCCCTTCCTTACTTAGAGAGGTTGGGCAGCTGCCCAGCCCTCTGTTTTATTTCATAAATCCACGGTAATTTCGTTTCACTAATTGGCTTTCAAGCTGTTTCATTGTTTCAAGTGCAACACCTACAACAATGAGAAGACTTGTGCCGCCAATTTGTGCAGCGGAAGGTAATCCAGCGAATTGAATGAAAAAGATAGGAAGTATTGAAATCACGGCTAAGAAAATGGCGCCCACAAACGTGAGTCGGTACAAAATGCTCGTAATTCTATCTTGAGTCATTTTCCCTGGACGAACTCCCGGGATATAGCCACCCTGCTTTTGCAGATTTTCAGCCATTTGTTCAGGATTGACTTGGACAAAGGCATAAAAATATGTGAAAGCAACAATCAGTGCTACATAAATCGTCATACCGATTGGCTTAGTATAGTCAAAGTTGTTGGTTATCCAAGTTGTCACATTATTGGTTCCGAAGAACGATGCGATCGTCTGCGGAGTAATAATGAAAGAAACGGCAAAGATGACTGGAATCACCCCTGCTGGATTCACTTTCAATGGAAGGTGCGTTGCTTGACTAGCAGACATTTGTGCACGGCCAGTTCCTTTTGAATATTGAATTGCAATCTTTCTCACTGCCATTTGAATGTAAATAACACCGATAACAATGACAAGAATGGCAATGACAATAAGGGCAATTTTAAGGATTTGCATGAACAGCTGTCCATCTCCACCTACAAATTGTTGAGCGTACACTTGTTTTAATGTTTGAGGGATACCAGCGATGATACCGGCAAAGATAATAATCGAAATACCGTTACCAACACCGTGAGCAGTAATCTGCTCACCCAGCCACATTAAAAATGCTGTTCCCGCAGTGAGTACGACCGCAATTAAGAGATACGTTGAAACACCAGGGTTTTCAATCAGCATGCCTCCTGCCATATTGTTGAATCCATATGACATTCCCAACGCCTGGATAAATCCTAGAACAATTGTAAAATACCTTGTGAATTGTGCTAATTTTCGGCGGCCAACCTCTCCTTGCTTTGACCACTCAGTAAACTTCGGCACAACATCCATCTGCAAGAGCTGAATGATGATCGAAGCAGTGATATACGGCATAATCCCCATTGCAAGAATGGAGAATTGGAAAAGTGCCCCGCCCCCAAACGTGTTGAGGATGCCGAAAACACTCATTTGATCCTGTGCCTGGAGAACATCGGCGTTCACATTAGGCACAGGGATGAAAGCACCTATACGAAAGACGACTAACATTAAAAGTGTGAATATAATCTTATTCCGTATATCTTTCACGCGCATAAAATTGGAGATTGTCTTAAACAAGTTAGATCACCTCGGCTGTACCGCCAGCAGCTTCAATCGCTTCTTTCGCAGAAGCAGAGAATTTATTGGCTTTTACAGTTAATTTTTTTTCTAATTTACCGTTGCCAAGAATTTTTACTCCTGCTTTTAACTTGCTTATTGCACCAGTCTCTAGAAGAAGTTCAGGAGTTACTTCCGTTCCTTCGTCAAAACTGTTTAATCTGTCTAAGTTGATTACCGCGTAATCTTTACGGTTGATGTTTGTAAAACCACGTTTTGGAAGGCGTTGGAATAAAGGCATCTGACCACCTTCGAAACCAGGGCGTACACCGCCGCCAGAACGAGCGTTTTGACCTTTATGACCTTTACCAGAAGTTTTACCGTTACCTGATCCAATACCACGACCAACACGGTTGCGTACTTTACGTGAACCTTCTGAAGGCTTCAATTCATGAAGTTTCATTTGGGCACCTCCTTATCGATTAAAAATGTTTTATTGTTCTTTAACAGAAACTAAATGAGACACCTTGTTAATCATGCCGCGGATCGCTGCATTGTCTTCATGTACGACTGTTTGGTTTGTTTTCTTAAGACCAAGAGTACGAACAGTGACACGCTGATCTTCAGGGCGACCGATTACACTGCGTTTGAGGGTAATTTCTAATTTATTTGCCATTATTGTTCCCTCCTTATCCTAACAGGTCTTCTACAGATTTTCCACGAAGCTTCGCTACATCTTCAGCACGTTTAAGCTCACTTAAACCTTGAAGTGTTGCGCGGATCATGTTGATCGGTGTATTAGAACCTAGAGATTTAGAAAGGATATCAGCTAGACCAGCAAGCTCAAGTACCGCACGCACTGGGCCTCCAGCGATAACTCCTGTACCTTCTGAAGCAGGCTTCAATAGAACGTTTCCTGCACCGAATCGACCGATGATTTCATGTGGAATTGTAGTTCCAACCATTGGTACTTCAATTAAATTCTTTTTCGCATCTTCAACAGCTTTGCGGATCGCTTCTGGTACTTCTTGTGCTTTACCAGTACCGAAACCTACATGACCGTTTTTGTCACCGACAACAACTAAAGCTGCAAAACGGAAACGACGTCCACCTTTAACAACTTTCGCTACGCGGTTAACCGTAACTAAGCGTTCTTCTAACTCTAATTTGCTTGGGTCAATACGACTCATTCGGATGTGTCCCTCCTTCTTTTATTAAAATTTAAGTCCAGCCTCACGAGCAGCTTCAGCTAGAGCTTTTACACGTCCATGATATAGGTATCCTCCGCGGTCAAATACCACGTTAGAGATTCCTTTTTCAACAGCACGTTTTGCAACAAGTTCGCCAACTTTCGTAGCAGCTGCAGTGTCAGAACTATTCTCGATCTTTAACTCTTTATCAAGAGTAGAAGCACTTACAAGTGTTACACCGTTAACATCATCAATTACTTGAGCGTAGATATTCTTGTTAGAACGGAAAACGTTAAGGCGAGGTCTTTCAGCAGTACCTGAAAGTTTCGCACGAACACGAGCATGTCTTTTAAGACGAGTAGCGTTTTTGCTAGTTTTCGTAATCATCCGAGTCACTCCTTTCTTCACTTTAAGCGATCTTACTTACCAGTTTTTCCTTCTTTACGGCGAACGAATTCACCTTCGTAACGAATTCCTTTACCTTTGTAAGGCTCTGGAGCACGGACAGCGCGGATGTTAGAAGCTAGAGCTCCTACACGCTCTTTATCGATACCTTTAATGATTACTTTCGTTTGAGATGGAACTTCGATTTCAACTCCAGCCTCAGGAACGATTTCAACTGGATGAGAGTATCCAACGTTAAGAACAAGTTTGTTTCCAGATTTAGCTGCACGGTAACCGACACCGATAAGTTCTAAACCTCTTTCGAAACCTTTAGATACACCTTCAACCATGTTTGCAATCAAGCTACGTGTTGTACCATGTAATGCACGGTGTTCTTTATTTTCAGACGGACGGCTTACAGTTAAGACGTTGTCCTCAATTTTAATTTCCATATCAGGGTGAAATGCACGAGTTAGTTCACCTTTTGGTCCCTTTACTGTCACTGTGTTATCGTTGTTTGTCACAGTTACTCCTGAAGGGATCTCGATTAGTTTTTTACCTATACGAGACATACCAAGCACCTCCATTCATCTTAAACTTTTTTTACCATACGTAAGCAAGTACTTCTCCACCAGCTTGTTTAGCACGGGCTTCTTTGTCCGATAAAACACCTTGTGATGTAGAAATAATTGCGATTCCAAGTCCGTTAAGTACACGTGGTACTTCATTTGATTTCGCATATACGCGTAAACCAGGTTTACTGATTCTTTTAAGACCAGTGATAACACGTTCGTTGTTTTGGCCGTATTTAAGGAACAAACGGATAATTCCTTGTTTGCTGTCTTCGACGTACTCAACGTCACGGATAAAACCTTCACGCTTTAAAATTTCAGCAATTTCTCTTTTGATTTTTGAAGCCGGTACTTCTAGCTTCTCATGACGTACCATGTTCGCATTGCGAATACGAGTCAGCAAATCTGCAATCGGATCTGTCATAACCATTATTTAATAACCTCCTTCCCATTTATGGGGATTACCAGCTGGCTTTTTTAACGCCAGGAATTTGTCCTTTATATGCAAGTTCGCGGAAACAAATACGGCAAAGTTTAAACTTACGAATAACTGAATGTGGACGTCCACAACGTTCGCAGCGCGTATACTCTTGAACTTTAAACTTTTGTTTGCGTTGTTGTTTCGCAATCATAGACTTTTTAGCCACGATTTCGCCTCCCTTTCATTGATTATTTCTGGAACGGCATACCTACTTGAGTTAATAACTCACGTGCTTCTTCGTCCGTATTGGCAGTAGTAACGATAACGATATCCATACCGCGGACCTTTGTTACTTTATCGTAATCAATTTCTGGGAAGATTAACTGTTCTTTAATACCAAGCGTGTAGTTTCCACGACCGTCGAAAGATTTCTTAGAAATCCCGCGGAAGTCACGTACACGTGGTAAAGACACAGAAATAAGTTTATCAAGGAAATCATACATGCGCTCTCCGCGAAGTGTTACTTTCGCACCGATTGGCATTCCTTCACGTAGACGGAATCCAGCAATAGACTTCTTCGCACGAGTAACGACAGGTTTTTGACCAGCGATAAACGTTAATTCTTCAACAGCAGTATCGATTGCTTTAGCGTTTTGAACAGCGTCACCAACACCCATGTTGATCACGATTTTTTCGATTTTTGGCACTTGCATTACTGAAGTGTATTCAAATTTAGAAACTAATGCAGGTGTAATTTCTTTTACATACTTTTCTTTAAGGCGGTTCATGAGAAAGACCTCCCTTCCTTATTTACTATTTATCTAGAACTTGCCCAGATTTTTTCGCTACACGGACTTTCTTTCCGTCCTCAACTTTATACCCAACACGTGTCACTTCACCCGTTTTAGGATCAAGCGGCATTACGTTTGATACGTGGATCGGCGCTTCTTGTTCAGAAATTCCGCCTTGAGGGTTAGCTTGGGTTGGTTTAGAGTGTTTTTTCACAAGGTTAATACCTTCTACTAAAACACGTTCCTTTTTAGGGAAAGCAGCAAGGATGACACCTTGTTTACCTTTATCTTTACCAGAGATAACCACTACTTTATCGCCCTTTTTAACATGCATTTAATCGCACCTCCTTGAGTCGCGGATTGTATTCATTAAAGTACTTCTGGTGCTAGAGAAACAATTTTCATATAGTTGTTTTCACGAAGTTCACGTGCTACTGGTCCGAAGATACGAGTTCCACGTGGGCTCTTGTCGTCACGGATGATGACACATGCATTTTCATCGAAACTGATGTAAGATCCATCGTTTCTGCGAGCTCCGCTCTTAGTACGAACGATAACTGCTTTCACAACTTCACCTTTTTTGACAACGCCTCCAGGTGTTGCTTGTTTAACCGTACAAACAATGACATCACCGATGTTAGCCGTTTTACGTCCAGAGCCACCAAGAACTTTAATCGTTAGTACTTCGCGTGCGCCAGAGTTGTCAGCTACTTTTAAACGAGTCTCCTGTTGAATCATTAATGTTACCTCCTTTCGGAAAAAGAAATCCGAACTTTATTAGATAATAACGGCTTCTTCGACAACTTCAACTAGACGAAAGCGTTTAGTCGCAGATAAAGGACGAGTTTCCATGACCTTTACGATGTCTCCGATTTTTGCTTGGTTGTTTTCATCATGTGCTTTGAACTTTTTAGAGTATCTTACACGTTTGCCATAAAGTGAATGCTTTTTGTATGTTTCAACTACAACAGTGATGGTTTTATCCATTTTGTCAGAAACAACACGACCTTGATACACTTTACGTTGGTTACGTTCGCTCATGTTTGCGGGGCCTCCCCTCTAATTATTATTTATTAGCAGCGATTTCTCTTTGACGAATCACAGTTTTCATGCGTGCGATTGATTTACGCACTTCACGAATGCGAGCAGTGTTTTCAAGCTGCCCAGTCGCTAATTGGAAACGAAGATTGAAAAGTTCTTCTTTAAGAGACTTTACTTTTTGTTCAATTTCAGCAGTGGTAAGGTCACGAATTTCATTAGCTTTCATTTGATTCACCACCAATTTCTTCACGTTTTACGAACTTCGTTTTAATTGGCAATTTGTGAGATGCAAGACGAAGAGCTTCACGAGCAACTTCTTCAGACACACCAGAAATTTCAAATAAAACTTTGCCCGGTTTTACTACAGCTACCCATCCTTCTGGAGCACCTTTACCGGAACCCATGCGGACCTCTAGAGGTTTAGCTGTGTATGGCTTAGAAGGGAAAATTTTAATCCAAACTTTACCGCCACGTTTCATGTAACGAGTCATAGCAATACGAGCAGCTTCGATTTGACGGTTTGTGATCCAAGAAGCTTCAAGAGCCTGGATACCGTACTCACCGAAATGTACTTCAGTACCGCCTTTTGCACGACCACGCATTTTTCCACGATGTTCTCTGCGATACTTCACGCGTTTTGGCAATAACATATTATTTTCCTCCTTCCGCAGTATTCTTCTTAGTTGGAAGGACTTCTCCACGATAGATCCATACTTTTACGCCAAGCTTACCATAAGTAGTGTCAGCTTCAGCAGTAGCATAGTCGATGTCAGCACGAAGTGTGTGCAATGGAACAGTACCTTCACTGTAATATTCAGAACGAGCAATATCTGCACCGCCAAGACGACCAGAAACCATTGTTTTGATTCCTTGTGCTCCAGCACGCATTGTGCGTTGGATTGTTTGTTTTTGTGCACGACGGAATGAAATACGGTTTTCAAGTTGACGAGCGATGTTTTCAGCAACTAGCTGAGCATCAAGATCTGCTCTCTTGATTTCAAGAATGTTGATGTGTACACGTTTGCCAGTTAGGCTGTTAAGAGCTTTACGAAGTGCTTCAACTTCAGATCCGCCTTTACCAATTACCATACCTGGTTTAGCCGTGTGGATTGTGATATTTACGCGGTTTGCAGCACGTTCGATTTCTACTTTAGAAACAGACGCGTCAGACAAACGCTTGCTGATGAATTCACGGATTTTCAAGTCTTCATGTAAGAAGTCAGCGTAATCTTTTCCTGCGAACCATTTAGATTCCCAATCACGAATGACGCCAATACGAAGACCTACTGGATTTACCTTTTGACCCACGGATTATCCCTCCTTCTTTTCTGATACAACGATTGTAATGTGGCTAGTACGTTTGTTAATTGCGCTCGCACGACCCATAGCACGTGGACGGAATCTCTTAAGTGTTGGACCTTCGTCAACGAATGCTTGAGTAATCACTAGGCTGTTAGCGTCCAACTCGTAGTTGTGCTCAGCGTTTGCGATAGCAGATTTTAATACTTTTTCAATAATTGGTGAAGCAGCCTTAGGTGTAAGGTTTAAGATAGAAACTGCTTCTCCTACTTGCTTACCTCGGATCAGGTCCATTACTAGACGTGCTTTACGAGGAGCAATACGGACTGTTCTTGCGACAGCTTTAGCTTGCATTTAAAAGCCTCCTCTCATTAGCGTCTTGTTTTTTTATCGTCACTAGCATGACCTTTGTAAGTACGGCTTGGTGCGAATTCGCCCAATTTGTGACCTACCATATCTTCAGAAATGAAAACAGGTACATGTTTGCGTCCGTCATAGACAGCGATTGTGTGACCGATGAATTGTGGGAAAATTGTAGAACGACGAGACCAAGTTTTTACGACTTGCTTTTTGTCAGTTTCATTCAATTTCTCGACTTTAGCCATCAAATGATCATCAACAAATGGTCCTTTTTTTAAGCTGCGAGCCATTGTGGAACCTCCCTTCGTGATTGAACTACGGTCCTAAATGAACCGTAGACAACCCCGTTACTTGTTTTTACGACGACGTACAATGAATTTATCAGACTTGTTGGTTTTCTTACGAGTCTTGAATCCAAGAGTCGGTTTACCCCATGGAGACATTGGTGATTTACGTCCGATTGGAGCGCGTCCTTCACCACCACCGTGTGGGTGATCGTTAGGGTTCATTACAGAACCACGAACTGTTGGGCGTACGCCTTTCCAGCGAGAACGTCCAGCTTTACCGATGTTGATTAATTCGTGTTGCTCGTTTCCAACTTGACCGATAGTCGCACGGCAAGCAGAAAGAATCATGCGAACTTCTCCTGAGTTCAAACGTACAAGAACGTATTTACCTTCTTTACCTAGAACTTGAGCAGAAGTACCAGCAGAACGAACTAATTGTCCACCTTTACCTGGTTTTAATTCAATGTTATGCACAACTGTACCAACTGGGATGTTGATAAGTGGAAGAGCATTACCTGGTTTGATGTCAGCTTCTGGTCCAGAAGTAACTTCAGTACCAACTTGGATTCCTTTCGGAGCAAGAATGTAACGTTTCTCACCATCTGCATAGTTTACAAGAGCGATGTTAGCTGAACGGTTTGGATCATACTCGATTGTAGCAACGCGTCCAGGTATACCGTCTTTATCACGCTTAAAGTCGATGATACGGTATTGACGTTTGTGACCGCCACCTTGATGACGAACAGTCAATCTACCTTGGTTGTTACGTCCGCCTTTTTTGTGTAGCGGTGCAAGCAACGATTTTTCTGGTTTGTCAGTCGTGATTTCAGCAAAATCTGAAGTAGTCATGCCACGACGACCATTACTGGTTGGTTTATACTTTTTAATCGCCATTTTGAATTTCCCTCCTTCTTTTTAAGATTTACGCTTCAAAAATTTCGATTTCTTTGCTGTCAGCAGTTAATTTCACGATCGCTTTTCTGCGACGGCTAGTCATACCAGTGTAGCGTCCAACGCGTTTTGATTTTCCTTTGTAGTTTTGAACGTTGACTTTCTCAACTTTCACTCCAAAGATTTCTTCAACAGCGTCTTTCACTTCTGTTTTGTTAGCTCTGACATCAACTTCGAACGTGTACTTCTTCTCTGTCATTAGATCAGCAGAACGTTCAGTAATGATAGGGCGCTTTAGAACATCACGAGGATCTTTCATTATGCAAGTCCCTCCTCTACTTTTTCAACCGCTGCTTTAGTGATCAGAAGTTTGTCGTGGTTGACAACGTCAAGAACGTTGATACCGTTAGCTTCAACAACTGTTACTCCAGGGATGTTACGAGCAGATAAAGCAACTGTTTCGTTTGCATCCGCAGTGACGATCAACGCTTTCTTCTCAACAGATAATCCTTTAAGGATGCCTGCGAATTCTTTCGTTTTCACTGCATCAAGAGTCAGATCTTCAAGAACGATGATGTTGTTGTCGATTACTTTAGAAGACAATACTGACTTGATAGCCAAGCGGCGAACTTTTTTAGGTAATTTATAAGAATAACTGCGTGGTGTTGGACCGAATACGATACCGCCTCCGCGCCATTGTGGTGAACGGATAGAACCTTGACGAGCACGACCTGTACCCTTCTGTCTCCAAGGCTTACGACCTCCGCCACGTACTTCAGAACGAGTTTTTACTTTGTGAGTTCCTTGACGTAAGGAAGCTCTTTGCATAAGAATAGCATCGAATACTACGCTTTCGTTTGGCTCGATTCCAAACACAGAAGCGTTTAATTCGATTTCACCGTTAGTAGAACCGTTTTGGTTATATAATGCTACTTTTGGCATGACTTGTTTCCTCCTTTCCTAAGAGAGTTATTTAGATTTAACTGCACTCTTTACAGTTACTAGAGATTTTTTAGCTCCTGGTACGTTTCCTTTGATCAATAGAAGATTGCGTTCTGCATCAACTTTCACGATCTCAAGGTTTTGGACAGTGATTTGCTCTCCGCCCATACGACCTGGAAGAAGTTTACCTTTGAATACACGGTTTGGATCAACAGGTCCCATTGAACCAGGACGACGGTGGTAACGTGAACCGTGAGTCATTGGTCCGCGTGATTGTCCGTGGCGTTTGATAGCCCCTTGGAATCCTTTACCTTTTGATGTTCCTGTTACATCTACGATATCTCCATTTGCGAAAATATCAACTTTGACTTCCTGACCAACTTCATACGCATCTAACTCCGCACCGCGTAATTCTTTTACGAAGCGCTTAGGAGCAGTTTCCGCTTTAGCAACGTGGCCTTTCTCTGGCTTGTTAGAAAGCTTTTCACGTTTGTCATCAAAACCGATTTGGATTGCTTCATAGCCATCCGTGTCAACAGTCTTCTTTTGAAGAACAACGTTAGCAGCAGCCTCAACAACAGTTACAGGGATAAGATCACCGTTTTCTGCGAATACTTGCGTCATACCAATTTTTCTACCTAAGATTCCTTTGGTCATTAGTCACACCTCCTATAATATGTGTTTTCTATTTGAATTAAAGTTTGATTTCGATATCTACACCAGATGGTAAATCTAAACGCATAAGTGCATCAACTGTTTGCGGAGTTGGATTCACGATGTCGATTAGACGTTTGTGAGTACGCATCTCGAATTGCTCACGAGAATCTTTGTACTTATGCACCGCACGAAGGATTGTGTAAACTGATTTTTCAGTCGGAAGCGGGATTGGACCAGATACACTAGCACCAGAACGCTTAGCCGTTTCAACAATCTTCTCGGCAGATTGATCAAGAATTCTATGATCATATGCTTTTAAACGAATACGAATTTTTTGTTTTGCCATTATTTTCCCTCCTTTTCGCCTACTTACGTTAGACAGTTCTCCGTGAGAAAAACCTGATCACCTCGCCATGGCAAAGCGGCCGGGTGTGTCAGCAACCTCTCACTTCATCGCAGTCAAAGACCAACATGCACTATTGTACCAAATTGGCCTGCGTGTTGCAATAATAAATCGGATAAATTTATGATTTGCACACTTTTCATATTATACAGGGATTCAGCCTATAAATCAAGCTTTCCCTGAAGATGATGTATAGCAGTCTTTCTTATGATACGTATAAATTCATCTGGCTCTTCGATATGCGGAGAATGTGCAGAGTCTTTAAAGGTAAACCATTCTTTGATTGGTGCTTTTAATTGATCAACATATGGTTTTGATACAGCAGCTGGTGTAATCATGTCGTGATCGCCAATGAGAAAGTAGCACGGTATTAATATAGTAGAAACTCGGTATTGAATACTCTCATTCATTAGCTGATCCCATAACTTGTCTTGACTAAACTTCTGCCCTTTTATGAACTTCCATTTATCTTTCAGCTGATATTGCTTACTAAAAAGAAACCCTTTTAGTATTTGAAAAACCGGCTTCCATCTATGTGTGAGACCTACGCTCGCAAACTCTTTATATAGAGAAAACAAGGCATGAGCTGATGTCCGTTTCCATGGAGGAGGCGTCAGTAATCGCAGACACCCAGTAAACAGCCGATTGCGATGGTATTTCTTCAAAAGAAGCTCGTATGATACGATATCTTCCTTTAACACATCTACTACCTGACTAATCCCATAATAAGCATGATAAAGATCCGGACGCTTATGTACTGCTTGTATGGCAATTAATGATCCCCACGAGTATCCTGCGATATACAATTTTGAATGACCTAGATAAGATAGGATCTTCTCTGTCAATTCAATCGTGTCTTCAATAAATTGCTGAATGGTCATCGATGCATCGGGAAGATTCTCGTGATAGGAAAGTCCTGCGCCACGCTGATCCCAATGGACAACTGTAAAGTCTTGATCAAGTTCCTCGAGAAAGGAATCAATATAACTGATTTGAGCTGAGCCGGGCCCACCGTGTAAAAATAAAAGTACAGGCTTCGTTTCACTCGTCTGATCTTCTTTCATCCTAATCCATTGGTCAATTCCGCCGATCGACCATTTTTTCAAATATGTCTTTGCCATTCCAGCGATCCTCTCGGTTCCATTTAGATTCTATAGCTTATAGTAGCCGTTCTGATCTGGAAAAGCAAAAAAAGAGACCCTTTTGCAAGGAGTCTCTTTTATATGTTTATTACTTAATGATAGTTGAAACGACGCCAGAACCTACAGTACGTCCACCCTCACGGATAGAGAAACGAGTTCCTTCTTCGATAGCGATAGTAGAGATAAGTTCAACTTCCATCTCAGTGTTATCGCCAGGCATTACCATTTCAGTACCTTCTGGAAGATGTACGATACCAGTTACGTCAGTTGTACGGAAGTAGAACTGCGGACGGTAGTTAGCGAAGAATGGAGTATGACGTCCACCCTCTTCTTTAGAAAGTACATAAACTTCAGCTTTGAAGCGGCTGTGTGGAGTGATTGTACCTGGTTTAGCAAGTACTTGACCACGTTGGATATCTTCACGAGATACACCACGAAGTAGTGCACCGATGTTGTCACCAGCTTCAGCATAGTCAAGAAGTTTACGGAACATTTCAACACCTGTAACAGTTGTTTTACCGTTTTCTTCTTGAAGACCGATGATTTCAACTTCGTCACCGACTTTAACTTGTCCACGCTCAACACGACCAGTAGCAACTGTTCCACGACCAGTGATTGAGAATACGTCCTCAACTGGCATCATGAATGGCTTCTCAGTGTCACGCTCTGGAGTTGGGATGTACTCATCAACCGCATCCATAAGTTCAAAGATTTTTGCTTCGTAATCAGCATCTCCTTCAAGAGCTTTAAGAGCAGAACCTTTGATAACTGGTACATCGTCACCAGGGAAGTCATAGTCAGAAAGAAGGTCACGAACTTCCATTTCAACAAGTTCAAGTAACTCTTCATCGTCAACCATGTCACATTTGTTAAGGAATACTACGATGTATGGTACACCTACGTTACGAGAAAGTAGGATGTGCTCACGTGTTTGTGGCATTGGACCATCAGCAGCAGATACTACTAAGATCGCGCCGTCCATTTGAGCAGCACCAGTGATCATGTTTTTAACATAGTCAGCGTGTCCTGGGCAGTCTACGTGTGCATAGTGACGAGTTTCAGTTTCATACTCAACGTGTGCAGTTGAGATTGTGATTCCACGCTCGCGCTCTTCTGGAGCACCATCGATTTGGTCATAAGCCATAGCTGTACCTTTACCAGATTTCTTATGAAGAACTGTTGAGATAGCAGCAGTTAGAGTTGTTTTACCATGGTCAACGTGTCCAATTGTACCAATGTTAGCATGCGATTTGGAACGGTCGAATTTTTCTTTAGCCATTCTAAAAATCCTCCTTAAAGGTTCATTGTATTTGGTATAGAGTGATAGAAAGTGAAGAGTTACCTCTCACTTTCTGATCTTCAATAGTAGTTATACTTTAGTTTAAAGGCAAAATCAATTATTCACCTTTATTTTTTTTGATGATTTCTTCACTGATGCTCTTAGGCACTTCTTCGTAGTGATCCATGTGCATAGTGAAAGTACCGCGTCCTTGTGTGTTAGAACGGAGTGCAGTAGCATATCCGAACATTTCAGAAAGTGGAACCATAGCGCGAACAACTTGAGCGTTACCGCGAGCTTCCATACCTTCTACACGTCCACGACGAGATGTGATATCACCCATGATGTCTCCCATGTATTCTTCTGGGATAACAACTTCCACTTTCATCATTGGCTCAAGTAGAACTGGGTTACATTTGCTGACAGCATTTTTCAATGCCATAGATGCAGCAATTTTGAACGCCATTTCGTTCGAGTCAACATCGTGGTAAGATCCATCAAATAATTTTGCTTTGATGTCGATTAATGGGAATCCAGCTAATACACCATTTTCAAGTGAATCTTCAAGACCTGCTTGAATTGCTGGGATGTATTCACGTGGAACAACCCCACCGACGATTGCATTTTCAAACTCGAATCCCGCGCCTTCTTCGTTTGGTTCGAACTCGATCCAAACGTGTCCGAACTGACCGCGTCCACCAGACTGACGTACGAATTTACCTTCAACTTTTGCACCAGAACGGAATGTTTCACGGTACGCAACCTGAGGAGCACCTACGTTAGCTTCAACCTTGAATTCACGCTTCATACGGTCAACAATGATATCAAGGTGAAGCTCACCCATACCAGAGATGATCGTTTGACCAGTTTCAGGGTTTGTTTGTGTACGGAATGTTGGATCCTCTTCAGCTAGTTTAGCTAAAGCGATACTCATTTTATCTTGGTCAGCCTTAGATTTAGGCTCGATAGCTACATCGATTACTGGCTCTGGGAATTCCATAGACTCAAGGATAACAAGATTTTTCTCGTCACAAAGAGTGTCACCAGTAGAAGTATCTTTAAGACCTACAGCTGCTGCGATATCCCCTGCATATACAGTAGAGATTTCTTCACGGCTGTTTGCGTGCATTTGAAGGATACGTCCAACACGTTCACGCTTGTTCTTAGAAGAGTTCTTCACGTATGAACCAGAATCAAGTGTTCCAGAGTATACGCGGAAGAAAGTTAGTTTCCCAACATAAGGGTCAGTCATAACTTTAAATGCAAGAGCTGCGAATGGTGCGTCATCAGTAGACTCACGAACAACCTCTTCATTTGAATCTGGCAGGATACCTTTGATTGCAGCAACATCAGTTGGTGCAGGAAGGTAGTCAAGCACAGCGTCAAGTACAAGCTGAACACCTTTGTTTTTGAAAGCAGATCCAACAAGAACTGGGTAGAATTCAACATTCAATGTTCCTTTACGGATTGCAGCTTTCAATTCAGGAATTGTGATTTCTTCACCCTCAAGGTATTTTTCCATAAGCTCTTCATCAAGCTCAGCGACAGCTTCAATTAGGCTGCTGCGAAGCTCTTCAGCTTTGTCTTTATACTCAGCAGGGATTTCTTTAGCATCAGAGCGAGTTCCAAGGTCATCTTCGTAGAAGTATGCTACGTTTTCTACAAGGTCGATGATTCCTTCGAATTGATCTTCAGCGCCGATCGGCAATTGAATTGCATGAGCGTTCGCTTGAAGACGATCTCTTAATGTGCTTACAGAGTAAAGGAAGTCCGCACCGGTTTTATCCATTTTGTTAACGAATACGATACGAGGTACTCCGTAAGTTGTTGCTTGGCGCCAAACTGTTTCAGTTTGTGGCTCTACACCTGATTGTGCATCAAGAACAGCAACCGCACCATCAAGTACACGTAAAGAACGTTCAACTTCAACAGTGAAGTCTACGTGTCCTGGTGTATCGATGATGTTTACACGGTAACCTTTCCATTGTGCTGTAGTAGCAGCAGAAGTGATTGTAATACCACGTTCTTGCTCCTGCTCCATCCAGTCCATTTGTGAAGCTCCTTCGTGAGTTTCACCAATTTTATGGATACGACCAGTGTAGTATAAGATACGCTCAGTCGTTGTCGTTTTACCGGCATCGATGTGAGCCATGATACCAATATTACGAGTTTTGTCTAAGGAGAACTCTCTTGCCATTGGGTAATTTCTCCTTCCTCATTAGGGAATAGTTTTTTTAGTTTGGTATAAATCCTACCAGCGGTAGTGAGCGAATGCTTTGTTCGCTTCTGCCATTTTGTGTGTATCTTCACGTTTCTTAACAGCAGCACCAGTGTTGTTAGCTGCGTCAAGGATTTCGTTAGCAAGACGCTCTTCCATCGTTTTTTCTCCACGAAGACGAGCGTAGTTTACTAACCAGCGAAGACCTAAAGTAGTACGACGGTCTGGGCGAACTTCTACAGGAACTTGGTAGTTAGCTCCACCTACACGACGTGCTTTAACTTCAAGAACTGGCATGATGTTTTTCAAGGCTTGTTCGAAAACCTCCATCGCTTCATTACCAGTACGTTCTTTGATGATATCAAATGACTTGTAGAGAATTGTTTGTGCTTTTCCTCTTTTACCGTCGATCATCATTTTGTTGATCAAACGAGATACAAGTTTAGAATTGTAAATTGGATCTGGCAATACGTCTCTTTTTGCTACAGGACCTTTACGTGGCATCTGAATAGCCTCCCTTCTCTTTTAAAAGGATTTCTATCTGTCTCTCATCTCAATATCATTGTCAGTTACCTGACTCCACTGATCTGATATCAACTTCTAAAAACCCTTATGTTTGTTTGTATTATTTGCTTTGTTTAGGGCGTTTTGTTCCGTATTTAGAACGTCCTTGCATACGACCGTCAACTCCGGCAGTATCAAGCGCACCACGAACGATGTGGTAACGTACACCCGGTAAGTCTTTTACACGTCCGCCACGGATAAGTACTACACTGTGCTCTTGTAGGTTATGTCCGATACCAGGAATGTAAGCTGTTACTTCAATCAGGTTAGACAAACGTACACGAGCATATTTACGTAGTGCTGAGTTTGGTTTTTTCGGTGTCATTGTACCGACACGAGTACAAACCCCGCGCTTCTGTGGAGATGTTACGTTAGTGTGCTCTTTTTTGAAACTGTTGTATCCTTTGTTAAGTGCAGGAGACTTTGAGTTTTCAACTTTACTCACGCGTCCTTTGCGTACTAGCTGATTAATTGTAGGCATGTTGTTATTCCTCCCTTCATTACTTTTTTTATAACCCACATACCCAGGTGGTTCATCAAAAGGCAAAAAACAATGCTTTTGCATTTTAAGCATGCAAAAACAAAACAAGTACGTTATAACATAATGGCAACAGCTGCTGCCCCAACTTCAATTCCGCAGGCCTTGCCGAGCTTTTTCATGGAATCTACCACTAAAATGTCTACACCCTTCTCTTGTGCTAGTTTCAATACACTAGCAGTTAAAGCAGGATCAGCATCTTTCGCTACGACGACTTCCTTTACTGAATCTCGTTTCAGAGCTTTTACTGTTTGCTTCGTACCGATAATAATGGATTGAGCCTGTGATACTTTATCATAAGACATCGAATATCCTCCAAAGTAACAGGTTTTATTTTGAGCACCTTGGTTATATTATCATCATGGCAGAAGGATGTCAATATCGTATGACAGATTATCTTGACATCCTTCACCATTTTTGATGATTTTATAGGAATCTCACGAGAAAGATTACTCTACAGGAACCATATCGTCAGACGGCTGCACTTGCGAAACCGGCTTAACTTTACGGTAGTTTGGCATTCCCGTTCCAGCAGGAACAAGTTTACCAATGATCACATTCTCTTTCAAGCCAAGCAGTTCATCACGTTTTCCTTTGATCGCCGCATCTGTTAGGACACGAGTCGTTTCTTGGAAGGATGCCGCAGACAAGAATGAGTCTGTTTCAAGCGAAGCTTTTGTAATACCAAGAAGAACTGGACGGCCTGTTGCAGGACGTTTGCCTTCGAATAGTACTTTTTTGTTCGCTTCAGTGAATTGATGTACATCAAGAAGTGTGCCTGGTAATACGTCTGTATCCCCTGCATCAGCGACACGCACTTTACGAAGCATTTGGCGAACCATTACCTCTACGTGCTTATCTCCGATTTCTACCCCTTGCATACGGTATACTTTTTGTACTTCATGAAGCAGATATTCTTGAACAGCTGTCATGTCAGTCACTTTAAGAAGTTCTTTCGGATCGATCGAACCTTCTGTAAGTACTTGACCACGAGTAACTGTGTCACCTTCAACAACTTTCAAACGCGCATTGTAAGGAGCTGTGTATGAGCGAGTTTCAACTTCGCCTTGAACCACAATTTCCTGCTGCTTGTCACGAACATCGTTAATTTCAGCAACGACACCATCAATTTCAGAAATTGTCGCTTGCCCTTTCGGATTACGCGCTTCAAATAGCTCTTGGATACGAGGTAGACCTTGAGTGATATCGTCTCCTGCTACCCCACCGGTGTGGAACGTACGCATTGTAAGCTGTGTTCCTGGCTCACCGATTGATTGTGCAGCGATGATTCCAACTGCTTCACCGACTTCAACGTCAGTACCAGTTGCAAGGTTACGGCCGTAGCATCGTTTACATACACCATGAGGCGTGTTACATGTAAATGCAGAACGGATCCATACTTCCTCAATTCCTGCTTCAACTACTTCAAGTGCTTTATCTTCATCAATTAGTTCGTTTTCGGCTACAATGACTTCGCCTGTTTCAGGATGAACAATTGGTTTTCTTGCAAAACGTCCGATCAGACGTTCTTCAAGTTTCTCAATAATTTCATTTCCTTCTTTAATAGACTTCGCCAAGATTCCACGGTCTGTACCGCAATCTGTTTCACGGATGATGACATCCTGTGCAACGTCAACGAGACGACGCGTGAGGTAACCTGAGTCAGCTGTTTTAAGGGCTGTATCGGCAAGACCTTTACGCGCACCGTGAGTGGAAATAAAGTATTCCAATACGGTTAAACCTTCACGGAAACTAGATTTAATCGGAAGTTCGATGATACGTCCAGCCGGGTTGGCCATCAGACCACGCATACCAGCCAGCTGAGTAAAGTTAGATGCGTTACCACGCGCTCCAGAGTCACTCATCATGTAGATTGGGTTGACTTCATCAAGGGACTTCATCAGTTTACCTTGGATCACATCTTTAGAAGAACTCCAGATTGAAATAACTCTCTCATAACGCTCTTCTTCAGTAATCAAACCACGTCTGAATTGCTTCATGACGTTATCTACTTTTGCTTGTGCTTCTTCAAGAATTTGCTGCTTATCATCTAATACGACGATATCAGACACACCAACCGTAATACCGGCTTTAGTAGAGTATCTGAAACCAAGATTTTTCATGCGGTCAAGCATTTTAGATGTCTCAGTAATATGGAATCTCTTAAAGATTTCTGCAATGATTTTACCTAAAATACCTTTTTTGAACGGCGCATTGATTTCTTGTTTCTCGATCGCAGCTTTTACATCCTCACCTTTTTCAAGGAAGAAACGATCAGGCGTTTTTTCTTCAATATTGCTCTTTGTCGGCTCATTCATGTATGGGAATGATTCCGGTAAGATTTCGTTAAAGATCAGTTTTCCAACTGTTGTAATCAACAATTTAGAACGCTGTTCATCAGTGAATGTCACATTCTTCAACGAGCTAGCTGCAACAGCTACACGTGTATGAAGATGCACATAACCATTTTGATAAGCTAGAAGGGCTTCGTCAGTATCTTTGAAGACCATACCTTCTCCGATAGCACCTTTGCGCTCAAGTGTAAGGTAGTAGTTACCAAGCACCATATCCTGAGATGGCGTAACAACTGGTTTTCCATCTTTCGGATTCAAAATGTTTTGAGCCGCAAGCATTAAGATACGAGCTTCAGCTTGAGCTTCAGCAGACAATGGTACGTGAACCGCCATTTGGTCACCGTCAAAGTCAGCGTTGTAGGCTGTACACACAAGTGGATGCAGACGAATTGCGCGTCCTTCCACAAGTGTAGGTTCAAACGCTTGAATACCAAGTCTGTGAAGAGTCGGTGCACGGTTTAGTAAGACTGGATGCTCACGAATAACTGATTCTAAAACATCCCATACTTCCGGCTGCACGCGTTCAATTTTACGCTTCGCACTCTTGATGTTGTGAGCTAATCCTTTTTCAACAAGCTCCTTCATCACGAATGGTTTGAATAATTCAAGAGCCATTTCTTTCGGAAGTCCACACTGATACATTTTCAAATGTGGTCCTACGACGATAACGGAACGTCCAGAATAGTCAACACGTTTACCAAGCAAGTTTTGACGGAAACGTCCTTGTTTCCCTTTCAGCATGTGAGAAAGAGATTTCAATGGTCGATTTCCTGGTCCTGTTACTGGTCGGCCTCTACGTCCATTATCAATCAAGGCATCGACAGCTTCTTGAAGCATACGCTTCTCGTTCTGAACGATGATGCTTGGCGCGCCAAGATCTAATAAACGCTTCAGACGATTGTTACGGTTGATAACACGACGATAAAGGTCGTTCAAGTCAGAAGTAGCAAAACGTCCACCATCAAGCTGAACCATTGGACGTAATTCTGGTGGAATAACCGGAAGTACATCAAGAATCATCCAAGATGGTTTGTTTCCTGAGTTGCGGAAGGCTTCTAACACTTCAAGGCGTTTGATCGCACGTGTACGGCGCTGTCCTTGAGCAGTTTTCAGCTCTTCTTTCAGTGTATCTACTTCTTTTACAAGATCGATATCTTGAAGAAGTTTGTTGATTGCTTCTGCACCCATAGCTGCTTGGAATGTATTACCGTATTTATCTAAATAAGCACGGAATTCTTTCTCAGAAAGAAGTTGTTTCTTCTCAAGCGGTGTATTGCCCGGATCTGTCACGACGTAAGAAGCGAAGTAGATCACTTCTTCTAACGCACGTGGTGACATATCAAGAACAAGACCCATACGGCTTGGGATACCTTTGAAATACCAAATGTGGGAAACTGGGGCAGCCAGTTCGATATGCCCCATTCTCTCACGACGGACTTTTGCCCGTGTTACTTCTACACCACAACGGTCACATACAACACCCTTATACCGAACGCGTTTATACTTCCCACAATGACATTCCCAGTCTTTTTGCGGTCCGAAGATACGTTCACAAAAGAGACCATCTTTTTCAGGTTTCAGTGTACGATAGTTAATCGTTTCAGGCTTTTTCACTTCACCAAAAGACCAAGAACGGATTTTATCAGGTGATGCGAGACCGATGTTCATATACTCAAAATTGTTCACATCTAGCAAGGGGCCTACCTCCCTTTTAATCTTCGGGTTATACCCTAGTCACTTGCTCTAATCGTTTCTGCTATTCTTTTGTGACTGCGTCACGTTCAAGATCGACAGGTGCGAGGTCTGCAGCATCTTCGTCATTAGATAACGCTAATCCGTCTGCTTTCTTCGTTTCCTCATCGTCTTCTAAATCTCTCATTTCTATCTCTTCTTCATCGCCAGATAGGATTTTCACATCCATACCTAAACTTTGAAGTTCTTTGATTAACACTTTGAATGATTCAGGGACACCTGGTTCAGGTACGTTATCCCCTTTGACGATGGCTTCGTATGTTTTCACACGACCCACAACGTCATCCGATTTAACTGTTAAGATCTCTTGAAGTGTATATGCTGCACCGTAAGCTTCAAGTGCCCATACTTCCATCTCTCCGAAACGCTGACCACCAAACTGTGCTTTACCGCCAAGTGGCTGCTGCGTAACAAGTGAGTATGGTCCAGTTGAACGAGCGTGAAGTTTATCGTCAACCATGTGAGCCAGTTTGATCATGTACATGATTCCGACAGATACACGGTTGTCGAATGGTTCACCAGTTCGACCGTCATAAAGGACTGTTTTCGCATCACGGGACATACCTGCTTCTTCAAGCGTTTCCCAAACATCTTCCTCGCGCGCACCATCAAATACTGGTGACGCAATGTGGATGCCGAGGTAACGTGCAGCCATACCCATATGAAGCTCAAGTACCTGACCGATGTTCATACGAGATGGTACCCCTAGAGGGTTCAACATGATATCGATCGGTGTTCCGTCTGGAAGATAAGGCATATCTTCTTCTGGAAGGATTTTAGAGATAACCCCTTTGTTACCATGTCGTCCGGCCATTTTGTCACCTTCAGAAATCTTACGCTTCTGAACGATGTATACGCGGACTAATTGGTTTACACCTGGAGGTAATTCATCTCCATCTTCACGGTTGAAGACTTTTACATCGTGGATAATTCCGCCGCCGCCGTGTGGAACACGTAGTGACGTATCACGAACTTCACGAGCCTTTTCACCGAAGATTGCATGTAATAGACGTTCTTCAGCTGTTAGTTCAGTTACACCTTTAGGCGTTACTTTACCTACAAGAAGGTCTCCGTCTTTTACTTCTGCACCGATACGGATGATTCCGCGCTCGTCAAGGTTGCGTAAAGCATCTTCCCCAACGTTTGGAATATCACGAGTGATTTCTTCTGGTCCAAGCTTTGTATCACGAGCTTCTGATTCATATTCTTCAATATGAATAGACGTGTAGACGTCATCTTTTACAAGGCGCTCACTCATGATGATCGCATCCTCGTAGTTGTAACCGTCCCAAGTCATGAAGCCGACCATGACGTTACGTCCTAGAGCCAATTCACCTTTTTCCATAGAAGGACCGTCTGCAAGGATTTCCCCTTTAACGACTTCATCTCCAACACTTACGATAGGACGCTGGTTGTAGCAAGTCCCTTGGTTAGAGCGGACAAATTTCAGCAAGCTGTATTTGTCTAGGTTTCCTTTGACTTGTTGTCCGTCAACGTCTTCATAACGGCGAACCCAAATATTTTTTGCTTCTACACGTTCTACAACACCTGGGTAGCGGCAGATGACAGCAGCACCAGAGTCTTTACCTGATACGTACTCCATACCTGTACCAACAATCGGTGATTCTGGCTGCATCAAAGGCACAGCCTGACGCTGCATGTTCGCTCCCATTAGAGCACGGTTAGAGTCATCGTTTTCTAAGAATGGGATACATGCTGTCGCTGCAGAAACAACCTGCTTTGGCGAAACGTCCATGTAGTCAACGCGGTTTCGAGGAACAACGGTGTTTTCCCCTCTGAAACGAGCAATGATATTATCATCGATAAACGAACCATCATCAGCTAACTGAGCGTTCGCTTGTGCTACTACGTAGTTATCCTCTTCATCAGCAGTTAAGTAATCGATTCTCGGTGTCACTTTACCAGTTTCAGGATCAACCCGGCGGTAAGGTGTTTCGATAAATCCGAAGCGATTCACTTTTGCAAATGAAGATAGAGAGTTGATCAAACCAATGTTTGGACCCTCTGGTGTTTCAATCGGACACATACGTCCATAGTGAGAGTAGTGAACGTCACGAACTTCCATTCCTGCACGCTCACGTGTCAAACCACCCGGTCCAAGCGCTGACAGACGACGTTTGTGCGTCAATTCAGCAAGCGGGTTTGTTTGATCCATGAACTGAGAAAGCTGAGAACTACCAAAGAACTCTTTGATAGAAGCGATCACAGGACGAATGTTGATCAGCTGCTGAGGTGTGATCGTGTTTGTGTCTTGAATTGACATTCTTTCACGGACAACACGCTCCATTCTGCTTAAACCAATACGGAATTGGTTTTGCAGAAGTTCACCTACAGAACGCAGACGACGGTTACCAAGGTGGTCGATATCATCTGTGTCACCTACACCATGAAGAAGGTTGAAGAAGTAACTGATTGACGCAATGATGTCAGAAGGCGTGATGTTTTTCACAGCTTCCTCTACATATGCATTTCCAATCACGTTGATCACTTGCTCGCCTTCTTGATCAGTCGGTGCATAAATCTTAATAGATTGAAGTTCTACTTCATCTTCTACTACGCCACCATTAGGATAAAGCTTTCTAAATCCGATGCCGTTTTCTAAGTATGGAAGAACTTTATCAAGAACTCTTCTGTCTAAAATTTGACCTTTTTCTGCTAGAATTTCACCTGTTTCAGGATCAACTAGCGTTTCAGCCAATTTTTGATTGAACAGTCTATTTTTAATATGAAGCTTCTTATTAATCTTGTAGCGTCCAACATTTGCTAGGTCATATCTCTTCGGATCGAAGAAGCGAGAGTCTAGCAAGCTTTTCGCATTTTCAACAGTTGGCGGTTCTCCAGGACGGAGGCGCTCGTAGATTTCGAGAAGTGCTTTATCCGCATTCTCTGTATTGTCTTTTTCCAGTGTGTTGCGTAAGTATTCATTCTCGCCAATGAGGTCAAGAATCTCTTGATCAGAGCTGAAGCCGAGAGCACGCAAAAGAACCGTAACCGGCAACTTACGTGTGCGATCGATGCGTACATAGACTACATCCTTCGCATCAGTTTCGTATTCTAACCATGCGCCACGGTTTGGAATGACAGTCGCAGTAAAACCTTTTTTACCGTTTTTGTCTACTTTACCACTGAAATATACACTTGGAGAACGCACTAACTGAGAAACGATTACACGTTCCGCACCATTAATGATAAAAGTACCTGTGTCTGTCATGATTGGGAAATCACCCATGAACACATCTTGGTCTTTTACTTCTCCAGTTTCTTTGTTAATTAAACGAACTTTTACTCTTAGTGGAGCAGAGTAAGTTACATCACGTTCTTTTGATTCTGCTACAGGATACTTAGGATCCCCTAGGCTGTAATCAATGAATTCAAGAGAAAGGTTACCAGTAAAATCCTCAATTGGGGATATATCTTGAAACATCTCTCTAAGACCCTCATCAAGAAACCACTGATAAGAAGAGGTTTGAATTTCAATGAGATTTGGTAATTCTAACACTTCGCTTATGCGTGCGTAGCTTCTGCGCTGGCGGTGTCGTCCATACTGAACTAGTTGACCTGTCAACTGATTCACCCCTCAAATCATGCGTATTATATGTGTAAAAAGTATTTCTGTCTTTCAAATGTCAGTAAAGAAATACTTTTACAAGACAAAAGAAAAAAGGGTTTCTAAAATAAGAAAACCACATCCAAAAACAAATACCGATTTTATTAGTTTTCCCAAGTATGCATAATTTATACAAAATAGTTGTTTTTTAAGCCTATCAAGCAAAATATACACATTGGCATTTTATAATGTTAACACAGCTAGGAAACTGCGTCAAACTTTTTTAGCTTTGATGATATAGTAGCCCTTTTTTTTCAGCACAACCTCGACTTCTCCAAAGAGCTGCTCTAATTTTTCAATCGCAGATGGCCCACCTTGCTTTTTCTGAATAACCACCCACAACTCACCTTCCGGCAATAAATGATCAGCACTTTTTTCAAAGATCGCATGTACAACTTTCTTCCCTGCCCGTATTGGGGGATTGGTCAGTATAGAGGCAAAAGCAGCTGAGGAATGAACATTCGAGAACAAATCACTTTGATAGATGCGAACATTATCAATGCGATTATGTTTAGCGTTTTCCTTTGAAAGTTCGACTGCTCTTTCGTTCACATCAATCATATGAATGGTACGGCTAGTCATTTCGTTTGCTAACGATAAGCCGATCGGTCCATAACCGCAACCGACATCTAAGACATCGCCATCCAAGTCAGGTTCTTCGAAAGCTTCAATTAAAAGCCTTGAACCAAAGTCGACTTCTTTCTTAGAAAACACTCCACTGTCACTTGTAAAAGTAAAGGTACGGTTTCTCAAGGTGAAGTCCCATGTCTGTTTATTGCTTTTCACTGATGGCTTTTCCGTATAATAGTGGTCACTCATGGTGAATGGACCTCCTCTGGATTCAATCGTTTCAGGAGATTAGAAAAGAAAAAGCCCGCCAGTAAAAGCGAGCTTTCCCAAAAGATTAGGCGAAGATTACTTAACTTCTACAGAAGCGCCAACTTCTTCAAGCTTAGCTTTAAGTTCTTCAGCTTCTTCTTTAGCAATACCTTCTTTAAGTGGTTTTGGAGTGTTGTCAACAAGTTCTTTAGCTTCTTTCAAGCCAAGACCAGTGATTTCACGAACCACTTTGATAACTTTGATTTTTTGGTCTCCAGCACCAGCAAGTACTAGATCAAAATCAGTTTTTTCTTCAGCAGCAGCACCGCCACCAGCAGCTACAGCTACAGGAGCAGCAGCAGTTACGCCAAATTCTTCTTCGATTGCTTTTACTAAGTCGTTTAACTCAAGTACAGTTGCTTCTTTAACTGAAGCAATGATTTCTTCGATATTTAAAGCCATTTGTAATTCCTCCATTTTAAGTTTTTTTACGTAAACGTAAAGTACGCATTAAGCGCCTTGTTCTTCTTTTTGATCTGCAACTGCTTTAGTAGCAAGAGCAAGATTACGAACTGGAGCTTGAAGAACGCTAAGCAACATAGAAAGTAAGCCTTCGCGAGACGGAAGTTCCGCAAGAGCCTTCACTTCTTCTACAGTCGCTACGTTTCCTTCGATGACACCAGCTTTGATTTCTAAAGCTTCGTGGCTTTTCGCAAATTCGTTGATGATTTTCGCAGGTGCGATAACATCTTCGTTACTGAATGCGATAGCGTTTGGACCTGTTAAGAAATCGTTTAAACCCGTTAGTTCAACTTGTTCAACTGCACGGCGAGTCAAAGTGTTTTTGTAAACTTTGAATTCTACGCCAGCTTCACGAAGCTGTTTACGAAGTTCAGTCACTTCAGAAACTGAAAGACCGCGGTAATCTACAATGACAGTAGACATACTATCTTTAAATTTAGAAGTAATTTCATCAACGACAACTTTTTTAGTATCGATTGCATTGCTCATGGTTACACCTCCTGTACATTCTTTGTGTAACACTTATACCGATCAGGCCATCACGTTCCTAACGAACGGTTCTCCATATAAAAAGCCTCCACTAAGACATGGAGGCTGTATATACAAGCATACGTTAACGTAAGACTGTGACATATACACCTCGGCGGGTTAATTAAGCCATAAGGCCCCTGCTGTCTACGGTATAAATGGACATTATTCTATTTTACAACATTTTGATATTATCAAAATGGTTGTCATAAGTCAAGAATTATTTTGCAGAGAAAGAAGATGGATCCACTTTCACGCCAGGGCCCATAGTAGATGTAACAGAAACGTTTTTCACGTATACACCTTTAGCCGCTGCAGGTTTTGCTTTAAGGATTGTGTCATAGATTGTTGCAAAGTTCTCAACAAGCTTTTCGTCCTCGAAAGAAACCTTTCCGATTGGCGCGTGGATGTTACCAGCTTTATCAACGCGGTATTCTACTTTACCAGCTTTGATTTCATTGATTGCTTTTTCAACTTCGAACGTTACAGTTCCTGTTTTAGGGTTTGGCATAAGACCTTTTGGTCCAAGTACACGACCGATCTTACCAACTTCACCCATCATGTCAGGTGTCGCAACGATTACATCGAATTCGAACCAGCCTTGTTGGATTTTAGTGATATAATCAGAATCTCCAACGTAGTCTGCTCCAGCAGCTTCTGCTTCTTTTGCTTTTTCGCCTTTAGCGAACACAAGAACGCGTTGAGTTTTACCAGTTCCGTTAGGAAGTACAACTGCACCGCGGATTTGTTGATCGTTTTTACGAGGGTCTACGCCCAAACGAAAAGCAACTTCTACAGTCGCATCAAATTTAGCTGTATTTGCTTTTTTTGTAAGAGAAACAGCTTCAGCTACATCATACGCTTTAGTACGATCGATCAGCTTAGCAGCTTCTACATACTTTTTACCTTTTTTAGCCATTATAAAAATCCTCCTTATGTGGTTTTAGCGGAATAACCTCCCACGAATAAGGGTTGCGAACTTGTCAAAACCAAACTCGCAACCCAACAAGACAAAAAATTAATCTTCGATGACAATACCCATACTGCGTGCAGTACCTTCAACCATGCGCATAGCTGATTCAACGCTAGCAGCGTTTAAGTCAGGCATTTTTGTTTCCGCGATTTCGCGTACTTTATCACGCTTAACAGTTGCCACTTTATTACGGTTAGGTTCACCAGAACCAGACTCAATACCAGCTGCTTTTTTAAGTAAAACTGCAGCAGGTGGAGTTTTAGTAATAAATGTAAATGAACGGTCTTCAAAAACCGAAATTTCAACAGGAATGATAAGACCAGCTTGGTCAGCTGTACGAGCGTTAAACTCCTTACAGAATCCCATGATATTAACACCGGCTTGACCTAGTGCAGGTCCAACTGGTGGAGCTGGGTTAGCTTTTCCAGCAGGAATTTGCAATTTAACAACTTTAACTACTTTTTTAGCCACGAGACACACCTCCTTAAAGTCCGTGATGTGGTAATAGGGGAATCCCCCTCCCACTCAACAACTTCATTCTTTATATGAATGACGAAATAACTAGCTAGCGATCTTGAGTGAACTCAAGACGTACCTTTGCTATATTACCACTTCTATACACTCATTTCAAGCTCTTTTAAATTACAATTTATCGATCTGCGTGAACTCAAGTTCAACAGGTGTTTCTCTACCAAACATATTAACGAATACTTTGACTTTGCTTTTATCGTAATCAATTTCTTCAATCGATCCAGTGAAGTTAGCAAATGGTCCATCGATGACCTTAACTGTTTCTTTCAGTTCAAAGTCGATTTCTGTTTTGCGTTCTTCAAGACCCATTCTCTTCAGAATGGTTTCGGCTTCGCCTGGCAGCAGTGCAGTCGGCTTTGAGCCTGATCCAGCTGATCCAACGAATCCAGTGACACCTGGTGTATTACGAACAACATACCAAGAGTCGTCAGTCATCACGATTTCCACTAGGACATAGCCAGGGAATACTTTCTTTTTGACAACTTTTTTCTTACCATTTTTAATATCCGTTTCTTCTTCTTCCGGTACGACGACGCGGAAGATTTTATCCTGCATGCCCATTGATTCAACACGCTTTTCCAAATTCGCTTTTACTTTGTTTTCATAGCCAGAGTACGTATGCACAACATACCAATTCTTTTCCATTTTCGTTCAGGACTATTTAGTCCTTCCCTCCCCACATTTCATAATGTCTATTTGACGAATCTCGAGTAACGGTAAATATTTTCAAGCAATTGAAAAAACCCGTAAAACGGGTTTTTTGGCAAGTCATATTATGATCTATTATAGCACGTTCAGCAGACCATTATTCAAGTATTAATGAATTAATTCGATTAATTGTGAGATTCCTATATCAAGAAAAGAGAAAAAGATGGCAAAGAATACGACTGTTAAAATAACAGTGATTGTGTAGCGGACCATTTCGTTCTTCTTTGGCCAGCTGACCTTTTTCATTTCTTTTCCGACACTTTTTAAGAAACTGATAATACGCATGTAAAAGACCTCCACAGATTAAAGAACGCAAATCTTACTTCGTTTCTAAATGTGTTTTATGTGAATTACAAGTCTTGCAATATTTCTTAACTTCTAATCTTTCAGCTGCTGAAGCAACACTTTTCATTGTCGTATAATTGCGGCTTCCGCAGTCTTTACAGGCTAGAGTAATCTTTTTCCTCATATTTACACCTATTTTCTCGACATCATTTCATTAGTACCTTATCACAGTGTCGAAAAAGCTGTCAATATAGGTTTGATTAGAGACTAATCTCGCGAAGCTCTAAATATTTCTCTAATTTTCTCTTTACTCTTTGGAGTGCGTTATCAATTGATTTCACATGACGGTTTAAATCTTCCGAAATCTCTTGATAGGATCTGCCATCAAGATACAGCACAAGTACCTTTCTTTCCAGCTCGCTTAGCAGTTCACCCATCTTCATTTCGATATCATCAAATTCTTCTTTGCTAATGATTAAGTCTTCTGGGTTAAGCGCTTTAGCACCGGAAATGACATCTAATAATGTTCTGTCCGATTCTTCATCGTAGATCGGCTTGTCTAATGATACATAGGAATTTAACGGGATATGTTTTTGGCGAGTAGCTGTTTTAATTGCGGTGATAATTTGGCGGGTAATACATAATTCTGCAAAAGCCTTAAATGAAGTAAGCTTGTCCTCTCTGAAATCGCGGATAGACTTATAAAGTCCGATCATCCCCTCTTGGACAATGTCCTCTCGATCCGCTCCTATCAAGAAATAAGATCTTGCTTTCGCACGTACAAAATTGCGGTATTTCGTTATTAAATAATCTAGCGCATCACTATCTCCGACATGAACCCTTTCAATGACTTGTTCATCTTCCAACTGGCAAAATTGCTCTCTGATGGACTTACCCTTGCTGTTGTTTAGATTCACTTCGATCCCCCCGACCGCACCTAGATAGAAATATTATACATTAATGGTTGGAATATCGTCAAGCTATTCCAGATTCCCGCGCCGCCATTTTTCAAACGTTTTCAATACATCTTCTGACAATTCAATCTTAGATGCTGGTTTATCAGAAGTAATCTTTTTGACCCTCGTTTCAATCTTTCGTTCTATCACTTCAATCTCTCTTAAAAGCTCACGAGCCGACTTCCGAAGAGCTCCTTGTCCAAAAATAGCCCATTGTTCCGTAAAATCTGAGGTTGCCACATGAATTTGCGTCCGGATATTATTCAAAACCTGCGCCAGCTTTTCAATCCGCTCATCCGCCGTTTCATTCTCTCTCGTAAAGATGACCTCTACTCGGTGGTTAGTCCGCTTTTTTTCAATTCCTTTGACCATATGGGCATCGAATACGACAATGACTCGATACCCTGTGTAGGCTTGATATTCTGCTAAATGTTGAATCAGCACGTCTCTGGCTTCTTCAAAGCTGTTTTCCTTTAAGTGCTGCAGCTGAGGCCATGCACCTATCATGTTGTATCCATCGACTAAGAGGATATCCATCTCTATTCTCCTAACGGATAACGTTTTCGATACACTTCATACATCAATAGACCAGCCGCAACTGATGCGTTTAACGAAGTAACCTTCCCGGCCATAGGCAGTTTAATCAGAAAATCACACTTTTCTTTAATCAATCGGCCAATTCCTTTTCCTTCACTGCCAATCACAAGAGCCAGCGGCATTGTGCCATCAAATTGTCTGTAATCCTGTTTAGCAGACGCATCTGTTCCCGCAACCCAGATTCCTCTTTCTTTCATTTCATCAAGGGCTCTTGAAAGATTGGTCACTTTTGCAACAGGAATATGCTCAATTGCTCCAGTGGATGCCTTAGCAACTGTTGTTGTTAGACCGACCGCTCTCCTTTTCGGAATGACAATCCCATGTGCACCTACAGCATCTGCCGTACGCATAATAGATCCTAAATTATGCGGGTCTTCAATTTCATCTAAAATCAGAAAGAAAGGCTGTTCATTCCGCTTTTCAGCGATTTGATACAGATCGTCCAATTCTGCATATTCATATGCTGCTACTTGTGCAACGATTCCCTGGTGCTGACCTGTAACCATTTGATCAAGCTTTTTCCTCGGAACATACTGAATGGTGATATTTTGCTTTTTAGCGAGTTCAATGACCTGCTGGGCTTGTCCTTTTACAGTGTTTTCCGCCATCCAGAGCTTGTATAACTCCCGATCTGACTTCAGTGTCTCAATCACTGCATTTTTCCCAATGACATAATCATGTTGCTGACTCATTTGTCTTCCTCCCTGACGTTCCGATTTCAATCGCCTGACCAATCAGCTCTTCTAAGCGTTCGTCCTGCTTTTCGATAAATAAATAACCCATAAGCGCTTCAAACGCTGTACTATAACGATACGTTTGAACGTCTGTGTTTTTAGGCACTGTGCCTGATTTTGCGTTTCTTCCTCTTTTCAGCACCGCTTCTTCTGCTTCAGTGAAAAAGCCTTGCTGCTGAAGCGTAAATAAAATAGCAGCCTGTGATTTAGCTGAAACAATTTTGCTTGCTCGTTTGTGCAGCTCATTTGGTTTTGTCGCCCCCGTTTGGAGGAGGTGATGCCTCACATATACTTCAAAAATGGCATCACCCATATAAGCCAGCGCAAGTCCGTTCAGCTGTTTACCGTCTTTCAGCTTTTCAAAATTCAACATTGCCTATTCTCCTCTTTTCCAACGAGTACCTTGAGGAGTGTCCTCCAACACAATATTCATGTTCTTTAATTGATCACGAATTTGATCAGATAGGGCAAAGTCACGATTTCTTCTAGCTTCATTGCGTTTTTCAATTAACGCTTCTACCTCTTCGTCAAGCGTGTGCTTTTCTTCTAATGAGAAGCCGAGAACAGACGTAATTTCTTGGAACAAGCCGATAAATGCCTTGATCACTTCCTCCGAAGTATGATCATTTTCCATATAATAATTCGCCTGTTTCGCTAATTCGAATAAAACAGAGATCGCATTTGCCGTATTGAAGTCATCATTCATTTCAGAAACAAATGTCGCACGCTGATCTTCAATTTTTTCCAGCCATTCAGTATTGTCTTCCGTGATATTCGTGCTGCTCTCAAGACGGTGATGTAAGTTCGCATACGATGTCTTGAGTCGGTTAAACGCACTCTTTGTACTTTCTAATAAATCCATTGAGTAGTTAATTGGGTGGCGATAGTGAACCGACAACATAAAGAAGCGGAGCACATCAGGATCTTGTTCTTTCACAATGTCATGCACGAGCACAAAGTTGCCAAGTGATTTTGACATTTTCTCATTATCGATATTAATATACCCGTTATGCATCCAATATTTCGCAAAAGGCTTCCCTGTCAAAGCCTCAGATTGGGCAATTTCATTCTCATGGTGAGGGAATGTTAAATCCTGTCCGCCAGCATGAATGTCGATCGTATCACCTAAATATTTTTTGACCATTGCCGAGCATTCGATGTGCCAGCCTGGGCGTCCTTTGCCCCACGGGCTATCCCAAGAGATTTCCTGATCCTTTGCAGCCTTCCAAAGGGCAAAGTCCAGCGCATCTCGTTTCTTTTCACCTACACGAATACGAGCACCCGTCTTCAGTTCGTCAATTGATTGGTGAGAAAGCTTTCCATAGCCTTCAAATGAGCGTGTGCTGTAATACACGTCACCATCTGCTTCATAGGCGTAGCCTTTTTCAATCAATGTCGCAATAAACGCAATGATATCATCCATGTTTTCCGTCACTCGCGGGTGAAGGTCTGCTTTTTTGCAGCCGAGCGCACTGACGTCTTCAAAGTAGGCTTGGATAAAACGATCAGCAATTGTCGGCACATCTTCTCCGAGTTCATTGGCTGCCTTGATGAGTTTATCATCCACATCTGTAAAGTTTGATACAAAGTTCACATCGTAACCGCTGTATTCTAAATACTTACGTACAGTGTCATAAACAATAGCAGGTCTAGCATTCCCGATATGAATGTAGTTATAAACGGTTGGTCCGCACACATACATCTTGACCTTTCCTGGCTCAAGCGGGACAAATTCTTCCTTCTTACGTGTCAATGTATTATAAATATTGATTGTCATGATTGTTCTTCCTTTCTGCTCAATGAAGCCAGCTCACCTTTTAGCTTTTCCATTTCTCGTTCCAATTCTTTAAAACGATCGGAAACTGGATCTGGCAAATCTTGATGGTTGAGATCACGATTGATTTTCTTTCCATTTTGAACGACCACTCGCCCAGGTATACCTACAACAGTGGAATGGTCTGGGACGTCTTTTAACACGACTGACCCTGCACCAATCTTGGACCCTTTTCCAACCGTGATAGAACCAAGCACCTTGGCACCTGTCGCAATGAGGGCATCATCTAAAATGGTCGGATGCCGCTTTCCCTTTTCTTTCCCTGTTCCCCCTAATGTCACGCCTTGGAAAACAGTGACGTTGTCTCCAATTTCACATGTTTCCCCGATCACGACGCCCATGCCGTGATCAATGAAGAACCGCCTGCCAATGGTTGCCGCCGGATGAATTTCCACCCCTGTGAAAAAGCGGCTGACCTGAGAAATGATCCGCGCAATAAAATACAGCTTCCGCTTATAAAATGCGTGCGCAATACGGTGAGCCCAAATCGCATGAAGCCCTGAATAAGTTAGCACTACTTCAATATAGCTTCTAGCAGCAGGATCTTGATCAAACACAGTATCAATATCTTCTTTCAGCATTTTGAAAAACACATGCTCCCCCCGTTCTTCCCCATGAATCTCTCTTAGGACTTGCTCTCTTTTTTTGGACAAATAAAAAACGCCTCTGCCAAATGACAGAGACGTTTTGAAAACGCGGTTCCACTCTGTTTAGAAAGCTACTTATCTTTCAGCCTTCTCAACTTAATCCCATAACGGAGGGTACCGCCCTTGCATACTAACGTACGTGTTCCTCAAGGGTCTTGAGGGTGCATTTCCAATGTCTGCCCATAAGTCTCTTTCAGCCGGTGGAGACTCTTTCTGTGATGGACGAGTACATTGTACTTCTCCCTCGCAACGATTTCCTTATATTTGTTTAATGCGGTTTAATACCGTTTCTTTACCTAGTAATTCAATACTTTGCGGAAGTTCTGGGCCATGCATTTGTCCTGTGACAGCCACACGAATCGGCATGAATAGTTTCTTGCCTTTATGCCCTGTTTCTTTTTGTACCGCTTTAATGGCAGCCTTGATTTCATCAGGTGTGAAAGACTCAAGCTGTTCAAGCTGACCTGCAAAAGATGCCATCACTTCTGGTACTTGCTCCTCTGCTAGAACTTCCTTTGCCTCTTGATTATACTCAATTTGCTCCTTAAAGAACAACTCTGTTAACTCAACAATTTCTGCTCCGTAGCTTAATTGTTCGTGATACAGAGAAATAAGCTTGCGTACCCACGTGTTTTCTTCTTCAGTCAGCTGCTCACTTACCTTGCCTGCTTTTTGAAGATGCGGAAGTGTTAGTGCCACAACCTGATCAAGATCAAGTGCTTTCACGTATTGGTTGTTCACCCATTTTAGTTTATGCATATCGAATAGAGCTGGTGACTTAGAAAGTCGGTTTACATCGAAAATGTCGATGAATTGCTCTTTTGTAAACAGTTCTTCTTCGCCTACTGGAGACCATCCAAGTAATGCAATGAAGTTAAACAGGGCTTCAGGTAAATAGCCTAAATTCTTATATTGCTCGATGAATTGAATAATTGATTCATCACGTTTACTTAATTTCTTGCGGTTCTCGTTCACAATCAACGTCATATGTCCGAATAGCGGAACCTCCCAGCCAAATGCATGAAAAATCATGATTTGTTTAGGGGTATTTGAAATATGATCTTCTCCGCGAAGAACGTGAGTCATTTTCATCAAATGATCATCCACGGCTACGGCAAAGTTATAAGTTGGCGTGCCATCTTTTTTCACAATAACAAAGTCACCAATGCCGTCTGTTTCAAATGAAATTTCACCTTTGACCATGTCGTCAAATTTGATGATTTCTCCTTTTGGCACTCGGAAGCGGATGCTTGGCTCTCTTCCTTCAGCAATCAGTTTGTCCTCTTCTTCTTTTGATAAATGACTGCATTTACCAGAATATCGAGGCATTTCACTGCGGGCGATTTGTGCTTCACGCTCTGCCTCTAGCTCTTCTGCCGTACAATAGCACTTGTACGCCAAGTCCTTCTCTAACAGCTCGTCATAATATTTTTTGTAAATATCATTACGTTCTGATTGTCTATAAGGACCGTAACCGCCATCTTTATCAATGCTCTCATCCCAATCAATACCGAGCCATTGCAGGTGGCGAAGCTGGCTTTCCTCCCCGCCTTCTACATTACGCTTTTGGTCCGTATCCTCGATTCGAATAATAAATTTGCCGCCTTGGCTGCGTGCGAACAAATAGTTGAAAAGAGCCGTTCTAGCATTCCCAATATGTAAATGACCAGTTGGACTCGGTGCATAACGAACACGCACTTCATTTCCCATGAGTTTAACTTCCTTTCATCTGCATCATGTTGTCTGACACCAATTTTTTATAAACGTATTTTATCATCAAAACCTATTCTCATCAAAATGGATTTTACTTTTTCTGAAGAAGCACTGTTGCCTGAGAGGCAATTCCTTCTCCTCTTCCTGTAAATCCGAGTTTCTCTGTCGTTGTTGCTTTGACATTCACCTGTGTGACATCTGCCTCAAGCGCTTCTGCAATTTTCTCACACATTGGTTGAATGTAAGGTGCCATTTTTGGCTTTTGCGCCATGATGGTGCAGTCAATATTCACAAGTGTGTAGCCCTTTTCTTTCACAAGTGCCCACACATGCTGCAATAATTTAAAAGAATCTGCATCCTTAAACTCAGGATCTGTGTCTGGGAAATGTCTGCCGATATCTCCTTCAGCAATCGCACCCAGGCATGCATCTGCCACTGTGTGAAGCAGTACGTCAGCATCTGAATGCCCTAGCAGTCCCTTTTCATAAGGGATGGTGACCCCGCCGATAATTAGAGGTCTTCCCTCTGTTAATTGATGTACATCAAAGCCTTGTCCTATTCTCAACATGATCTAGTACCCTCTTTCCGCATCCATAATTGCCTTGGCAACCAATAAATCATCCGGTGTTGTCAGCTTAATATTGGTATAGTCTCCTTGGACAATATACACATTCTCACCTTGTAATTGTTCAACAAGACTGGCGTCGTCTGTTCCAAGGAAGCCTGTCCGCTCCGCATATTCATGCGCCTCTTTTAAAATAGAATGACGAAAAGCTTGTGGGGTCTGGACTGCCCACAAGCTCTGACGTTCAATGGTTTGTTCCACTTTGCCTTCTTGAACGCGTTTGATTGTGTCTTTCACTGGTACCGCTACAACTGCGGAGCCTTTTTCAATCGCCGCTTTAACGAGCAAGTCAATCTGTGTATGCTTAATAAAAGGCCTTGCCCCATCATGAACAAGCACGATGTCCGCATCTTTCACAGCCTTTAATCCTTCGTATACACTTTGCTGACGTTCTTCACCGCCAGTGACAAGTGAAACAGGCGTTTGAAAAGCGTGTACCTTGAGTAGCCTTTCAAAGTCTTGACGCTCCTCTTCATTGATCGCTAGGATCATTCGTTTGCATTGCGCATGAGCGTCAAACACCTTTAGTGTATGAATGATGACCGGCATTCTTTTCAGCTCAATAAAAAGCTTATTGCGGCCGGCCTTCATTCGTTTCCCCTGCCCCGCAGCCGGAATAACTACTTCATAATACATGTTCGTTCTCCCTTTAGAGCGCCTTCTCCAGAAGTTTTGGCTTCGCAAAAATCATTCTTCCAGCAGCAGTCTGCAGCACACTTGTGACGAGCACGTCAATGTCTTTTCCAATGTAATTGCGTCCTTCCTCGACCACAATCATCGTCCCGTCATCTAAGTAAGCAACACCTTGGTTATGCTCTTTCCCATCTTTGATGACCTGTACCTTCATTTCTTCCCCAGGCAGTACAACCGGTTTAACGGCATTGGCTAGATCATTGATGTTTAACACTGCTACTTTTTGAAGTTCGCATACTTTATTTAAATTAAAATCATTGGTCACAACAACACCTGAAGTTAATTTCGCCAGCTTCACAAGCTTGCTATCAACCTCTTGAATGTCTTCGAAGTCACCTTCGTAAATTTCAACTTTGATATCCAATTCTTTTTGAATACGATTTAAAATATCAAGACCTCTTCGGCCTCTATTTCTCTTTAATACATCTGAAGAGTCTGCAATATGCTGTAATTCCTCGAGTACAAATTGAGGAATGACCATGACACCTTCTAAGAATCCAGTTTGGCAAATATCTGCGATTCTTCCATCAATGATAACACTTGTGTCTAAAATTTTCAGCTTTTTATCTTCTATTTCAGGTTCATCATCAGCTGCTCCTTTTTTCTTTGTGACCTTTGCAGATCGGGAGAACAGCCCTATCATTTCATCCTTCTTCTTAAAGCCTACCTGAAACCCAAGGTATCCTAAAAAGAAAGCCAGGAAAATCGGAATAATGGTACCAAAAATATGATATGGGATATTGTTTAGCGGGATCACGTTTACAATAAGATATGCTAGAATAAGTCCAAATACTAATCCGAAACTTCCAGATATAAGATCAGGAAGAGGCGCCTTCAATAGAGAATCCTCGATCCATTTCACCCAATTTACCACATAACCTGTGCACCATTTACCAATGATGAAGAACACAACGGCTCCTATTAGTGCTGAAGAGTAAGCATTTGTTATGAAAGGTATGTCCTTTACATTTAAAAGCAGAAATAACTCTGGAATGATAAAAATCCCCACAACTGCACCCAAAATGATAAAAAACGCCTGAACGATTCTTTTTAACATACCTTCACCTCCTTTATTTTTCATCTGTCAATCCACCTTCATCTGACATTGATATATGTTTAAGTTTCCTATCATGAGCAACAGAAAACAAAACCATCATTAATATACCCATATTCATCCATTTTTAACCGTAGTAGAGGAAAATTTCTCTTCTTAAAGCTGACGGTCGATATAATGTTTTTCTTGTAACCTTTTTAATCCTTTTTTTATCTTTTTCGCTCTTACTTCTCCAATTCCTTCTACTTCATCCAATTCTTGTACATCTGCTTCCATAATTCGATCTAGCACACCGAATGCTTCAACCACATTTTCGACGATTGGCATTGGCAGTCTAGGGATTTTATGGAGCAATCTGTATCCTCTTGTGTACACATATTCGTCAATATTTGTAGAAGCTGGATATCCAAGTAACTTGTACAGAATGGAATCATCTAAAAGCTCAAAGCTCGACATATCTTGAAGTTGTTTAAGCAGCACATACGGATCTTTAATCTTTTCTTTCACGTAATCTTTAATAAATAAAGCCGCTTCCTGCTCCATATCTGTAATCAATTCATTGACCTGCAGACGGATCAAGTGTCCCTCTGTTCCAAGCTCTTTGATATACATATTGATTTCATTTTTGATTCTGAGTACCATTTCGTAGCGGTGCAGCACGGATAATACATCACCAAAGGTCACAAGCTCTTCGAATTCTAGGGCGCTTAACGCAGAAATGGCATGATCTAAAATCGTTTTATATTTCTCAAGTGTTTGAATGGCTTGATTAGCCTTTGTTAAAATAAAGCCAATATCTTTCAGCGTATAACGACGATTCCCTTGGTATAAGGTAATGACGTTCCTCCGTTCAGAAATAGCAATAATTAAGCAGCCTGTCTGCTTTGCTACACGTTCAGCCGTCCGGTGCCTCATGCCTGTTTCCGATGAATGAATGGTTGCATCTGGCATCAGCTGTGTATTCGCATACAAGATTTTTTGACCAGAATCGCTAAGAATAATGGCCCCATCCATCTTCGCCAATTCATATAAATGTGCTGGGGAGAAGGCTGAATTAATGTGAAATCCTCCATCTACCACACTCTTTACTTTGTCATTATAACCAACTACAATGAGCCCGCCAGTATTGGCTCTCAGGACGTTTTCAATCCCTGCCCGCAGAGGTGTTCCTGGTGCCACAAACTGTACAATATCTAAGAGATCGAGTTCTCTCGCTCCTTTTTTCTCTTTTTCCATTTCTATGATCCCCCTAGTGAAATTCGAAGTGCCTCCGCTACATTTTCTACACCAACTAACTCAATCCCTCTCGGCTTTTTCCATCCGTCTAGATTCGCCTGAGGAATAAACATTCGCTTAAATCCTAGTTTTGCAGCTTCCTGCACTCGCTGTTCAATTCTTGATACTCTTCTGACTTCTCCCGTCAGACCGACCTCTCCTATAAAGCAATCCGCTTGATGCGGCGCTGCATCTTTAAAGCTTGATGCAATACTGACGGCAATAGCTAAGTCAATCGCCGGTTCGTCAAGCTTCACACCGCCTGCGACCTTTAAATAGGCATCTTGGTTTTGCAGCAGCAGCCCCACGCGTTTTTCTAAAACTGCCATGAGCAGCGATACTCGATTATGGTCAAGGCCAGTGGCCATTCTTCGCGGATTCCCAAAGCTTGTCGGGGAAATTAACGCCTGTATCTCGACAAGTACGGGTCTTGTTCCTTCCATTGAGGCAACAACACACGAACCAGATACACCTGCCGACCGCTCTTCTAAAAAGATTTCTGATGGGTTTAATACTTCCGTGAGCCCTTCCTCTCTCATTTCAAAAATTCCCAATTCATTCGTTGAACCAAATCGGTTTTTGACCGCCCGTAAAATACGAAACGTATGATGACGCTCGCCTTCAAAATAAAGAACTGTGTCCACCATATGCTCTAAAAGGCGTGGACCTGCGATCGAGCCTTCTTTGGTCACGTGACCAACGATAAAAATAGGAATACCATTTGTTTTGGCAATCTTCATCAGCTGCGCTGTACATTCTCTAACTTGAGATACAGAGCCGGGAGCTGACGTAATATCGCTTTGATAAACGGTTTGAATCGAATCCACCACAACAAACGCAGGTTTCATCTCCTGTATAGCAGACGTTATATACTCCATATCGGTTTCAGCCAAAACATGTAAAGAGGTGCTTTCAATGCCAAGGCGGTCCGCTCTTAGCTTCGTTTGTTTAATGGACTCCTCACCAGATATGTATAACACATTCTGATTTTTGTCTGAGAGCTGTGCTGATACTTGTAATAACAATGTGGACTTCCCAATCCCAGGATCTCCGCCGATGAGAACAAGAGAACCTTTGACAATTCCACTTCCTAATACTCGGTTAAATTCTTCTAAATTTGTTTTAATTCGGGGTTCTTCGGATGTTTCAATTGCAGATATAGGTGAAGGTTTTTGAATGGTTTGAACAGAATGATTAAAAGCACTTCGACGGTTTGCCGGCTCTTTGCGAACGACCTCTTCTGTCATACTGTTCCACGTGCCGCAGCCTGGACATTTCCCCATCCATTTGGCTGACTCATAACCGCACGATTGGCATATAAATTTTGATTTTGTCTTAGCCATAGATTGAAGAATACAACTCCTTATACTGGTCAGAAAATAAGTAAAGGGAGGCATACACCTTACTGGTATGCCTCACACTTTTTTCTTACTATATTAGTTCGTAGCAGCCGTCGCTTTTACGACAATTTCTCCATCTTCCACATCTAATACGATATGTTGACCTTTTTCAATATTGCCCTTCAGAAGCTCTTCAGAAAGTCGATCTTCCACGTGCTTTTGAATCGCTCTTCTTAACGGACGCGCACCGTACTCAAGATCAACACCTTCGTCAGCTATCTTCGCTTTTGCTGCTTCCGTCAATTCAATTGATAGGTCTTGTTCTTTTAATCGTTTTGTCAATTGATCAGACATGAGAGACACGATCTCTTTGAGATGTTTCTTCTCAAGCGAGTGGAAGACAATGATTTCATCAATACGGTTGATAAACTCAGGTCTAAACGCACGTTTCAACTCGCCCATCACTTTGCCTTTCATATCCTTGTAATTTTGACTTTCATCCTGCACGTTAAAGCCAACATATTTATTGCGCTTCAGCTCACTAGCTCCAACGTTTGATGTCATGATCAAAATCGTATTTCTAAAGTCAACGGTACGCCCTTTAGAATCAGTCAGACGACCATCTTCTAACACTTGCAGTAAGATATTAAATACATCTGGATGCGCCTTTTCAATCTCGTCTAAAAGAACGACAGAATAAGGTTTTCTTCTCACTTTTTCAGTCAGCTGTCCACCTTCATCATAGCCCACATAGCCTGGAGGTGACCCAACAAGTCTGGATGTAGAGTGTTTCTCCATGTATTCAGACATATCAATACGGATCATTGCTTCTTCATCACCGAAAATAGACTCAGCGAGTGCTCTTGCAAGCTCTGTTTTACCAACCCCTGTTGGACCCAAGAAGATAAAGGAGCCGATTGGACGTTTTGGATCTTTCAGGCCAGCACGTGCACGTCTCACCGCTTTCGCTACAGCGACAACGGCTTCATCCTGCCCGATCACACGAGAGTGGAGCAATTGTTCCATATTTAGAAGCTTATCTGTTTCCGTCTGAGCAATTTTCGAAACAGGTACTCCCGTCCAGCTGGAGACAACCATTGCGATATCATCTACAGATACCTCTGAATTCTCTTGTCCCTGCTTTTCTTTCCATGATTTCTTTGTCACTTCTACTTTTTCACGCAAACGCTGCTCTGTATCACGAAGAGAAGCTGCTTTTTCAAATTCTTGACTTTGAACAGCCGCATCTTTTTCCTTGCGTACTTCATCCAGCTTTTGCTCTAGTTCTTTTAGGTTAGGCGGTGTTGTGAACGAACGTAAACGGACTTTCGAACCTGCCTCATCAATTAAATCAATCGCCTTATCTGGAAGGAAACGGTCAGAAATATAACGGTCAGATAGCTTCACCGCCGCCTCAATCGCTTCATCTGTAATAGACACACGGTGATGTGCTTCATACCGGTCTCTAAGTCCTCTTAAGATTTGAATACTTTCATCAACAGACGGCTGATCTACTTGAATTGGCTGGAAACGTCGTTCAAGCGCAGCGTCCTTTTCAATGTATTTACGGTACTCATCTAACGTTGTCGCTCCAATACATTGAAGCTCACCACGTGCTAAGGATGGCTTCAAGATATTAGACGCATCAATCGCGCCCTCTGCTCCACCAGCACCAATGAGTGTATGAAGCTCGTCGATAAAGAGAATGATATTTCCTGCCTGGCGAATTTCGTCCATCACTTTTTTCAAACGATCCTCGAATTCACCACGATATTTCGTCCCAGCTACAACAGTTCCCATATCCAGTGTCATCACTCGTTTATCGCGCAGGATTTCAGGCACTTCGTTATGAATAATTTGCTGTGCAAGACCTTCTGCGATGGCTGTTTTACCAACACCAGGCTCACCAATCAGCACGGGGTTATTTTTTGTTCTTCTACTTAGGACCTCAATGACACGTTGAATTTCTTTGCTTCGGCCAATGACAGGGTCCAAGCTGTCCTCTTTTGCGATAGCTGTCAAATCTCTTGCCAAGCTATCTAGTGTTGGTGTATTTGCATTGCTATTAGAGCCTGCCGCAGATGCACCGGTTTCATTGCTTCCAAGCAGCTGCAGGACTTGCTGACGTGCTTTATTTAAGCTCACTCCGAGGTTATTTAAGACACGGGCAGCGACACCCTCTCCCTCACGAATAAGACCTAATAGAATATGTTCTGTCCCTACATAGGAATGACCTAGCTTTCTTGCTTCATCCATTGAAAGCTCAGTGACCTTCTTCGCTCTAGGCGTATAATGAGGAATAGCTTGAGACACCTCTTGCCCTCTTCCAATCAAGCTTTCGACTTCTTTTTGGATTTTATCTGAAACAAGGCCCAGTGCTTCTAACGCTTTGGCAGCGATGCCCTCACCTTCACGTACAAGGCCAAGTAAAATGTGCTCAGTACCTATGTTTTTATGGCCTAGGCGAATGGCTTCTTCTTGTGCAAGTGCTAATACCTTTTGAGCTCTTTCAGTGAATCTTCCAAACATCATATCGTTTCATCCTCCTGTCCATTCCTATGCATTTCTAAGCGCAGCCTTTCTCTAATAATCGCTGCTCGTTTTATATCTCGTTCATTTGGCTCTAAGGCTCCTCCTGAATATTGTTGAAGGAAGCCGGGCTGAGTCAAAATCATGAGTTCATTCAGTATATTACTTGAAAGCCCCTTAATGATACCTAAATCAATTCCAAGCCGCACATCTGACAAACACTTTGCAGTTTCCTTTGATTCAATCATACGACAATTGGCCAAAATCCCTAAGGAACGGTACACTCTGTCCTCAAGTTCAATTTTAGATGTTTGATATAAAGCCTTTCGTGCAGATCGCTCTTGTTCAATGAGCTGAGCGGTCACACTATTCAAGTCATCTACAATGTCTTCTTCTGATTGACCAAGTGTCATTTGATTTGATATTTGAAAGATGTTTCCTATTGCTTCGCTGCCCTCACCATAAATTCCTCTGACCACAAGACCTAATTGATTAATGGCCGGAATAATCCGATTCATTTGTCTTGTGAGCGCTAATGCTGGTAAATGCATCATGACCGAAGCCCTAATACCTGTACCTACATTGGTCGGACAGCTTGTTAAGTATCCTCGCTTTTCAGAAAACGCATAATCCACTTGCTCTTCAATCCAGTCATCTACCTGATTAGCCGCTTTTAGTGCATTGGCTAGCTGAAAACCTGGGAATAAGCATTGGATTCGAATATGGTCTTCTTCATTCAGCATCACACTGATTTCTTCATTTTCAGAAAGCAAACAGCCGCCAAATCTTGATTCAGCTAAATTGGGGCTAATCAAATGCTTTTCAACAAGTACCCTCTTTGCTAAAGGCTGCGTTTCATTCATTCGAATCAGAACAAAGTTTCCAATGTCCTTCACTTCCTGGCTAGCAAACTTTTGTTCGAATTGCTGGAGAACAGCTTCAGCTTCAGCTTGAGAAAACTGAGTTGGGAAACGAACATGCTCTAGATTGCGAGCTAGCCGGATACGACTGCTTAGAACAATGTCACTTTCTGGTCCTTTTTGTTTCATCCACTGACTTAGAGCGTCTTGAATAAAATGCTGGAGCGACATGTCGTTAATCTCCCTCCCTCTGCTGAGATTGCTCATGCTCTAATGCACGAATTTGATCTCGAACTTCCGCTGCCTTTTCGAACTCTTCTTGTTCAATCAGCTGCTTCAGCTCTTGCTGCATTAACTCAAGTTTCCGGCGAACATGCAGGCTGCCGGCAATTCGTTTTGGGACTTTTCCATTATGGACTGTATTTCCACTATGGACTTTCCGTAAAACAGGGTTCAGATACTGATCAAATGTACGATAGCATTCTGCACAGCCAAATCGGCCTGTTTTTCTGAACTGCTGAAAGGTTAAGCCACACTTAGGACATTGATCCACTTCTTTCGCTTCTTGAAAAATAGACGAGCCCTTGTTAGCACTTGTGGTGAAGCTAGGATCAATATTCAATAAGCCTGATAATAAGTTGTGAATCGAGAAACCTTGGTTTCCACTCATAGCATATGAATCACTGTTTTCTTTTGCACATTGTTCACATATGTGCATTTCTTGTTTTTCTCCATTTATAACTTTCGTAAAGTGAAAAGTGGCTGGTCTCTCATTACATTCTTGACAAATCAATCTTTTCACCCGCTTTACTTTAATTTCAAAGCATTTAACATCGCTTTCATCATCCGAGCACGCAGTTCATCACGTTCAGGTAAATCAATATGCAATACAGAACGGTCCATGACACTAATCATCATCTTAGCTTCTCTTTCAGATAAAATGTTATTTTCAACAAGACGCATGATGATATGATCAGATGCAGCCTGTGATAAACGATGATATATTTGGGAAATAATGTTGTTCAATAAGTCGACTTCATCATTCATTTTGACTTTAATGATGCGGATATAGCCACCGCCGCCACGCTTACTTTCAACGATATAGCCTCTCTCGCTCGTAAAGCGTGTATTGATAACATAGTTAATTTGTGAAGGTACGCATTGAAATTTATCTGCAATTTCATTGCGCTTAATTTCTAATATTTCTCGACCGTTCTGATCCAAGACTTCCTTCAAATACTGCTCGATGATATCAGAAATATTTTGTGCCACTCCGCCTCCTCCTCCATTGACTTTGACTATATTTGACTTTAATCTTACTATAAATTTTTTCGATCGATTTTTCAAGATAATCGCTCAACTAACAATATTATTTCCACATTTATATGGTATCAAACCTCTCAAAAACACAAAAAAGACCAGTTCCGACTGGAACTGATCTTTATAGAAGCTTGGCGGCGTCCTACTCTCACAGGGGGAAACCCCCAACTACCATCGGCGCTGAAGAGCTTAACTTCCGTGTTCGGTATGGGAACGGGTGTGACCTCTTCGCTATCGCCACCAAACCTGATGGAGAGAATGTTCTCTCAAAACTAGATAACAATGTTCATGTTTCACAATAGAATATAGGTTAAGTCCTCGATCTATTAGTATCTGTCAGCTCCACGTGTCACCACGCTTCCACCTCAGACCTATCAACCTGATCATCTTTCAGGGATCTTACTTCCTTGCGGAATGGGAAATCTCATCTTGAGGGGGGCTTCATGCTTAGATGCTTTCAGCACTTATCCCGTCCGCACATAGCTACCCAGCGATGCCCTTGGCAGAACAACTGGTACACCAGCGGTGCGTCCATCCCGGTCCTCTCGTACTAAGGACAGCTCCTCTCAAATTTCCTGCGCCCGCGACGGATAGGGACCGAACTGTCTCACGACGTTCTGAACCCAGCTCGCGTACCGCTTTAATGGGCGAACAGCCCAACCCTTGGGACCGACTACAGCCCCAGGATGCGATGAGCCGACATCGAGGTGCCAAACCTCCCCGTCGATGTGGACTCTTGGGGGAGATAAGCCTGTTATCCCCGGGGTAGCTTTTATCCGTTGAGCGATGGCCCTTCCATGCGGAACCACCGGATCACTAAGCCCGACTTTCGTCCCTGCTCGACTTGTAGGTCTCGCAGTCAAGCTCCCTTGTGCCTTTACACTCTGCGAATGATTTCCAACCATTCTGAGGGAACCTTTGGGCGCCTCCGTTACATTTTAGGAGGCGACCGCCCCAGTCAAACTGCCCACCTGACACTGTCTCCCTGCCCGATAAGGGCAGCGGGTTAGAAGGTCAATACAGCCAGGGTAGTATCCCACCGATGCCTCCACCGAAGCTAGCGCTCCGGTTTCCAAGGCTCCTACCTATCCTGTACAAGCTGTACCAACATTCAATATCAGGCTGCAGTAAAGCTCCACGGGGTCTTTCCGTCCTGTCGCGGGTAACCTGCATCTTCACAGGTACTATAATTTCACCGAGTCTCTCGTTGAGACAGTGCCCAGATCGTTGCGCCTTTCGTGCGGGTCGGAACTTACCCGACAAGGAATTTCGCTACCTTAGGACCGTTATAGTTACGGCCGCCGTTTACTGGGGCTTCAATTCGCACCTTCGCTTACGCTAAGCGCTCCTCTTAACCTTCCAGCACCGGGCAGGCGTCAGCCCCTATACTTCGCCTTACGGCTTCGCAGAGACCTGTGTTTTTGCTAAACAGTCGCCTGGGCCTATTCACTGCGGCTTCTCGGGGCTTTAACACCCTAAGAAGCACCCCTTCTCCCGAAGTTACGGGGTCATTTTGCCGAGTTCCTTAACGAGAGTTCTCTCGATCACCTTAGGATTCTCTCCTCGCCTACCTGTGTCGGTTTGCGGTACGGGCACCTCTCACCTCGCTAGAGGCTTTTCTTGGCAGTGTGGAATCAGGAACTTCGCTACTAAATTTCGCTCGCCATCACAGCTCAGCCTTCACGGGAAACGGATTTGCCTATTTCCCAGCCTAACTGCTTGGACGCGGATATCCAATACCGCGCTTACCCTATCCTCCTGCGTCCCCCCATTGCTCAAATGGTGAGGAGGTGGTACAGGAATATCAACCTGTTGTCCATCGCCTACGCCTTTCGGCCTCGGCTTAGGTCCCGACTAACCCTGAGCGGACGAGCCTTCCTCAGGAAACCTTAGGCATTCGGTGGACGGGATTCTCACCCGTCTTTCGCTACTCATACCGGCATTCTCACTTCTAAGCGCTCCACCAGTCCTTCCGGTCTGGCTTCACAGCCCTTAGAACGCTCTCCTACCACTGTTCGTAAGAACAGTCCGCAGCTTCGGTGATACGTTTAGCCCCGGTACATTTTCGGCGCAGAGTCACTCGACCAGTGAGCTATTACGCACTCTTTAAATGGTGGCTGCTTCTAAGCCAACATCCTGGTTGTCTAAGCAACTCCACATCCTTTTCCACTTAACGTATACTTTGGGACCTTAGCTGGCGGTCTGGGCTGTTTCCCTTTCGACTACGGATCTTATCACTCGCAGTCTGACTCCCAAGGATAAGTCATCGGCATTCGGAGTTTGACTGAATTCGGTAACCCGGTAGGGGCCCCTAGTCCAATCAGTGCTCTACCTCCGAGACTCTTACCTTGAGGCTAGCCCTAAAGCTATTTCGGAGAGAACCAGCTATCTCCAGGTTCGATTGGCATTTCACCCCTACCCACACCTCATCCCCGCACTTTTCAACGTGCGTGGGTTCGGGCCTCCATTCAGTGTTACCTGAACTTCACCCTGGACATGGGTAGATCACCTGGTTTCGGGTCTACGACCACGTACTCATGCGCCCTATTCAGACTCGCTTTCGCTGCGGCTCCGCATCTTCTGCTTAACCTTGCACGGGATCGTAACTCGCCGGTTCATTCTACAAAAGGCACGCCATCACCCGTTAACGGGCTCTGACTACTTGTAGGCACACGGTTTCAGGATCTATTTCACTCCCCTTCCGGGGTGCTTTTCACCTTTCCCTCACGGTACTGGTTCACTATCGGTCACTAGGGAGTATTTAGCCTTGGGAGATGGTCCTCCCGGATTCCGACGGAATTTCACGTGTTCCGCCGTACTCAGGATCCACTCTGGAGAGAACAACATTTCAGTTACAGGGCTGTTACCTTCTTTGGCGGGCCTTTCCAGACCTCTTCGCTTATATCGTTCCTTTGTAACTCCGTATAGAGTGTCCTACAACCCCAAGAGGCAAGCCTCTTGGTTTGGGCTGTTCCCGTTTCGCTCGCCGCTACTCAGGGAATCGCATTTGCTTTCTCTTCCTCCGGGTACTTAGATGTTTCAGTTCCCCGGGTATGCCTTCTCATACTCTATGTATTCAAGTATGGATACTACTCCATTACGAGCAGTGGGTTTCCCCATTCGGAAATCTCCGGATCAAAGCTTGCTTACAGCTCCCCGAAGCATATCGGTGTTCGTCCCGTCCTTCATCGGCTCCTAGTGCCAAGGCATCCACCGTGCGCCCTTTCTAACTTAACCATTTCTTACTTTAGAAAGAATCACTATGTGTGATGAACTTTGCATTGCATTCAATGTGAATGTATTACTTATTGTTATCTAGTTTTCAAAGAACAATCCTGTCTCGCTAGAGACATGTTTTGAAGGAATGATCCTTCAAAACTAAACAAGACGAAAACGTACGCTGCTCCATATATCCTTAGAAAGGAGGTGATCCAGCCGCACCTTCCGATACGGCTACCTTGTTACGACTTCACCCCAATCATCTGCCCCACCTTCGGCGGCTGGCTCCATAAAGGTTACCTCACCGACTTCGGGTGTTGCAAACTCTCGTGGTGTGACGGGCGGTGTGTACAAGGCCCGGGAACGTATTCACCGCGGCATGCTGATCCGCGATTACTAGCGATTCCAGCTTCACGCAGTCGAGTTGCAGACTGCGATCCGAACTGAGAACAGATTTATGGGATTGGCTAAACCTTGCGGTCTTGCAGCCCTTTGTTCTGTCCATTGTAGCACGTGTGTAGCCCAGGTCATAAGGGGCATGATGATTTGACGTCATCCCCACCTTCCTCCGGTTTGTCACCGGCAGTCACCTTAGAGTGCCCAACTGAATGCTGGCAACTAAGATCAAGGGTTGCGCTCGTTGCGGGACTTAACCCAACATCTCACGACACGAGCTGACGACAACCATGCACCACCTGTCACTCTGTCCCCGAAGGGAAAGCCCTATCTCTAGGGTTGTCAGAGGATGTCAAGACCTGGTAAGGTTCTTCGCGTTGCTTCGAATTAAACCACATGCTCCACCGCTTGTGCGGGCCCCCGTCAATTCCTTTGAGTTTCAGTCTTGCGACCGTACTCCCCAGGCGGAGTGCTTAATGCGTTAGCTGCAGCACTAAGGGGCGGAAACCCCCTAACACTTAGCACTCATCGTTTACGGCGTGGACTACCAGGGTATCTAATCCTGTTCGCTCCCCACGCTTTCGCTCCTCAGCGTCAGTTACAGACCAGAGAGTCGCCTTCGCCACTGGTGTTCCTCCACATCTCTACGCATTTCACCGCTACACGTGGAATTCCACTCTCCTCTTCTGCACTCAAGTTTCCCAGTTTCCAATGACCCTCCCCGGTTGAGCCGGGGGCTTTCACATCAGACTTAAGAAACCGCCTGCGAGCCCTTTACGCCCAATAATTCCGGACAACGCTTGCCACCTACGTATTACCGCGGCTGCTGGCACGTAGTTAGCCGTGGCTTTCTGGTTAGGTACCGTCAAGGTGCGAGCAGTTACTCTCGCACTTGTTCTTCCCTAACAACAGAGCTTTACGATCCGAAAACCTTCATCACTCACGCGGCGTTGCTCCGTCAGACTTTCGTCCATTGCGGAAGATTCCCTACTGCTGCCTCCCGTAGGAGTCTGGGCCGTGTCTCAGTCCCAGTGTGGCCGATCACCCTCTCAGGTCGGCTACGCATCGTCGCCTTGGTGAGCCATTACCCCACCAACTAGCTAATGCGCCGCGGGTCCATCTGTAAGTGACAGCCGAAACCGTCTTTCATCCTTGAACCATGCGGTTCAAGGAACTATCCGGTATTAGCTCCGGTTTCCCGGAGTTATCCCAGTCTTACAGGCAGGTTACCCACGTGTTACTCACCCGTCCGCCGCTAACATCCGGGAGCAAGCTCCCTTCTGTCCGCTCGACTTGCATGTATTAGGCACGCCGCCAGCGTTCGTCCTGAGCCAGGATCAAACTCTCCGAAAAAGTACAAAACCGAAGTTTTGCTTTTCGCCAGTTTAACTGACTACCTATGAAGTATCATAGGATTTTTTATAAAAACTCGAATTAACAGGTACGTTTTGTCTTGTTTAGTTTTCAAAGATCATATTGGTGGAGCCTAGCGGGATCGAACCGCTGACCTCCTGCGTGCAAGGCAGGCGCTCTCCCAGCTGAGCTAAGGCCCCATAAAAGATGGTCGGGAAGACAGGATTCGAACCTGCGACCCCTTGGTCCCAAACCAAGTGCTCTACCAAGCTGAGCTACTTCCCGATCTTAATGGCGCGCCCGAGAGGAGTCGAACCCCTAACCTTTTGATCCGTAGTCAAACGCTCTATCCAATTGAGCTACGGGCGCTTATTTATAATGCCGAGGGCCGGACTTGAACCGGCACGGTAGTCACCTACCGCAGGATTTTAAGTCCTGTGTGTCTGCCAATTCCACCACCCCGGCGTGGATGGTATAAGCGGAAGACGGGATTCGAACCCGCGACCCCCACCTTGGCAAGGTGGTGTTCTACCACTGAACTACTTCCGCATTACAGGATTTCTTTATTTTATTTGGCAATGCGGGTGAAGGGACTTGAACCCCCACGTCATAAAGACACTAGATCCTAAGTCTAGCGCGTCTGCCAATTCCGCCACACCCGCATGAAACATGGTGAGCCATGAAGGACTCGAACCTTCGACCCTCTGATTAAAAGTCAGATGCTCTACCAACTGAGCTAATGGCTCGCTTTAAAAGCGACTTGTCTATCTTACCATATGAAAGTGGTGCCGGCAAGAGGACTTGAACCCCCAACCTACTGATTACAAGTCAGTTGCTCTACCAGTTGAGCTACACCGGCTTTATCTATCCTAACATTATGTAAGAATAAATATGGTGGAGGATGACGGGCTCGAACCGCCGACCCTCTGCTTGTAAGGCAGATGCTCTCCCAGCTGAGCTAATCCTCCATATTGTGTCGTTTCGAAGTGTCTCTCGATCTGACAAATAGTATTATATAACGATAAGATATTGTTTGTAAAGACTTTTTTAAAATAATTTTTGAATTTATTTTAAAGCTGTTTTTTCATCTTTTCGTTAAGGCACCTAAAGAAGTTTACCACTTGTCTCATCATTTTAAAAGCCTTTTTTTCATTTTTTATGTTTTTTTGTTAAAAAGAGTACTAATAAGGCTTTATTCCTTTGAAAACAGCGATTTCGAAGCTTTCATACCCTTAATTTTATTTCATATATCTCTGGATAAAAACATTCAAAAAGAGATTCTGTTATTATTTTATTTTTCTGAGAAATCTTTTTTGCATAAAAAAGTGTGAAAATACTGCTGGTCTTTACTATTTTTCAACAAAATCGTTTCACATCATTTTTCTACTGCTTCAAATAATTTTAACAGGAGAAATAAAATGAGTATTGTTTCTTTCATTTCTTCTATCCTTTTAAATTGGAAATGCAACAATAGCTGACCATACCTTTCGGGATGAGGTCTTTCTATTTAGTGACCCTATACTTGGCCTTTCTAGATCTATTTAGCCGAAGGTGAGGTTTTCTATGCTTTTAGTGTAGACCCTTGATAATTTGAGCTGCTGGTTCATATGATGACCGACATGTTAAATTGAAAGAGCGTAAATTTTGATTCATTTAGCAATCAACGAGGGAACAACGTATTTTCACTTTAAGAACCTATTATATAGAAGCAAGTCATGCAAAACACAAAAAAGACCAGTTCCGACTGGAACTGATCTTTATAGAAGCTTGGCGGCGTCCTACTCTCACAGGGGGAAACCCCCAACTACCATCGGCGCTGAAGAGCTTAACTTCCGTGTTCGGTATGGGAACGGGTGTGACCTCTTCGCTATCGCCACCAAACCTGATGGAGAGAATGTTCTCTCAAAACTAGATAACAATGTTCATGTTTCACAATAGAATATAGGTTAAGTCCTCGATCTATTAGTATCTGTCAGCTCCACGTGTCACCACGCTTCCACCTCAGACCTATCAACCTGATCATCTTTCAGGGATCTTACTTCCTTGCGGAATGGGAAATCTCATCTTGAGGGGGGCTTCATGCTTAGATGCTTTCAGCACTTATCCCGTCCGCACATAGCTACCCAGCGATGCCCTTGGCAGAACAACTGGTACACCAGCGGTGCGTCCATCCCGGTCCTCTCGTACTAAGGACAGCTCCTCTCAAATTTCCTGCGCCCGCGACGGATAGGGACCGAACTGTCTCACGACGTTCTGAACCCAGCTCGCGTACCGCTTTAATGGGCGAACAGCCCAACCCTTGGGACCGACTACAGCCCCAGGATGCGATGAGCCGACATCGAGGTGCCAAACCTCCCCGTCGATGTGGACTCTTGGGGGAGATAAGCCTGTTATCCCCGGGGTAGCTTTTATCCGTTGAGCGATGGCCCTTCCATGCGGAACCACCGGATCACTAAGCCCGACTTTCGTCCCTGCTCGACTTGTAGGTCTCGCAGTCAAGCTCCCTTGTGCCTTTACACTCTGCGAATGATTTCCAACCATTCTGAGGGAACCTTTGGGCGCCTCCGTTACATTTTAGGAGGCGACCGCCCCAGTCAAACTGCCCACCTGACACTGTCTCCCTGCCCGATAAGGGCAGCGGGTTAGAAGGTCAATACAGCCAGGGTAGTATCCCACCGATGCCTCCACCGAAGCTAGCGCTCCGGTTTCCAAGGCTCCTACCTATCCTGTACAAGCTGTACCAACATTCAATATCAGGCTGCAGTAAAGCTCCACGGGGTCTTTCCGTCCTGTCGCGGGTAACCTGCATCTTCACAGGTACTATAATTTCACCGAGTCTCTCGTTGAGACAGTGCCCAGATCGTTGCGCCTTTCGTGCGGGTCGGAACTTACCCGACAAGGAATTTCGCTACCTTAGGACCGTTATAGTTACGGCCGCCGTTTACTGGGGCTTCAATTCGCACCTTCGCTTACGCTAAGCGCTCCTCTTAACCTTCCAGCACCGGGCAGGCGTCAGCCCCTATACTTCGCCTTACGGCTTCGCAGAGACCTGTGTTTTTGCTAAACAGTCGCCTGGGCCTATTCACTGCGGCTTCTCGGGGCTTTAACACCCTAAGAAGCACCCCTTCTCCCGAAGTTACGGGGTCATTTTGCCGAGTTCCTTAACGAGAGTTCTCTCGATCACCTTAGGATTCTCTCCTCGCCTACCTGTGTCGGTTTGCGGTACGGGCACCTCTCACCTCGCTAGAGGCTTTTCTTGGCAGTGTGGAATCAGGAACTTCGCTACTAAATTTCGCTCGCCATCACAGCTCAGCCTTCACGGGAAACGGATTTGCCTATTTCCCAGCCTAACTGCTTGGACGCGGATATCCAATACCGCGCTTACCCTATCCTCCTGCGTCCCCCCATTGCTCAAATGGTGAGGAGGTGGTACAGGAATATCAACCTGTTGTCCATCGCCTACGCCTTTCGGCCTCGGCTTAGGTCCCGACTAACCCTGAGCGGACGAGCCTTCCTCAGGAAACCTTAGGCATTCGGTGGACGGGATTCTCACCCGTCTTTCGCTACTCATACCGGCATTCTCACTTCTAAGCGCTCCACCAGTCCTTCCGGTCTGGCTTCACAGCCCTTAGAACGCTCTCCTACCACTGTTCGTAAGAACAGTCCGCAGCTTCGGTGATACGTTTAGCCCCGGTACATTTTCGGCGCAGAGTCACTCGACCAGTGAGCTATTACGCACTCTTTAAATGGTGGCTGCTTCTAAGCCAACATCCTGGTTGTCTAAGCAACTCCACATCCTTTTCCACTTAACGTATACTTTGGGACCTTAGCTGGCGGTCTGGGCTGTTTCCCTTTCGACTACGGATCTTATCACTCGCAGTCTGACTCCCAAGGATAAGTCATCGGCATTCGGAGTTTGACTGAATTCGGTAACCCGGTAGGGGCCCCTAGTCCAATCAGTGCTCTACCTCCGAGACTCTTACCTTGAGGCTAGCCCTAAAGCTATTTCGGAGAGAACCAGCTATCTCCAGGTTCGATTGGCATTTCACCCCTACCCACACCTCATCCCCGCACTTTTCAACGTGCGTGGGTTCGGGCCTCCATTCAGTGTTACCTGAACTTCACCCTGGACATGGGTAGATCACCTGGTTTCGGGTCTACGACCACGTACTCATGCGCCCTATTCAGACTCGCTTTCGCTGCGGCTCCGCATCTTCTGCTTAACCTTGCACGGGATCGTAACTCGCCGGTTCATTCTACAAAAGGCACGCCATCACCCGTTAACGGGCTCTGACTACTTGTAGGCACACGGTTTCAGGATCTATTTCACTCCCCTTCCGGGGTGCTTTTCACCTTTCCCTCACGGTACTGGTTCACTATCGGTCACTAGGGAGTATTTAGCCTTGGGAGATGGTCCTCCCGGATTCCGACGGAATTTCACGTGTTCCGCCGTACTCAGGATCCACTCTGGAGAGAACAACATTTCAGTTACAGGGCTGTTACCTTCTTTGGCGGGCCTTTCCAGACCTCTTCGCTTATATCATTCCTTTGTAACTCCGTATAGAGTGTCCTACAACCCCAAGAGGCAAGCCTCTTGGTTTGGGCTGTTCCCGTTTCGCTCGCCGCTACTCAGGGAATCGCATTTGCTTTCTCTTCCTCCGGGTACTTAGATGTTTCAGTTCCCCGGGTATGCCTTCTCATACTCTATGTATTCAAGTATGGATACTACTCCATTACGAGCAGTGGGTTTCCCCATTCGGAAATCTCCGGATCAAAGCTTGCTTACAGCTCCCCGAAGCATATCGGTGTTCGTCCCGTCCTTCATCGGCTCCTAGTGCCAAGGCATCCACCGTGCGCCCTTTCTAACTTAACCATTTCTTACTTTAGAAAGAATCACTATGTGTGATGAACTTTGCATTGCATTCAATGTGAATGTATTACTTATTGTTATCTAGTTTTCAAAGAACAATCCTGTCTCGCTAGAGACATGTTTTGAAGGAATGATCCTTCAAAACTAAACAAGACGAAAACGTACGCTGCTCCATATATCCTTAGAAAGGAGGTGATCCAGCCGCACCTTCCGATACGGCTACCTTGTTACGACTTCACCCCAATCATCTGCCCCACCTTCGGCGGCTGGCTCCATAAAGGTTACCTCACCGACTTCGGGTGTTGCAAACTCTCGTGGTGTGACGGGCGGTGTGTACAAGGCCCGGGAACGTATTCACCGCGGCATGCTGATCCGCGATTACTAGCGATTCCAGCTTCACGCAGTCGAGTTGCAGACTGCGATCCGAACTGAGAACAGATTTATGGGATTGGCTAAACCTTGCGGTCTTGCAGCCCTTTGTTCTGTCCATTGTAGCACGTGTGTAGCCCAGGTCATAAGGGGCATGATGATTTGACGTCATCCCCACCTTCCTCCGGTTTGTCACCGGCAGTCACCTTAGAGTGCCCAACTGAATGCTGGCAACTAAGATCAAGGGTTGCGCTCGTTGCGGGACTTAACCCAACATCTCACGACACGAGCTGACGACAACCATGCACCACCTGTCACTCTGTCCCCGAAGGGAAAGCCCTATCTCTAGGGTTGTCAGAGGATGTCAAGACCTGGTAAGGTTCTTCGCGTTGCTTCGAATTAAACCACATGCTCCACCGCTTGTGCGGGCCCCCGTCAATTCCTTTGAGTTTCAGTCTTGCGACCGTACTCCCCAGGCGGAGTGCTTAATGCGTTAGCTGCAGCACTAAGGGGCGGAAACCCCCTAACACTTAGCACTCATCGTTTACGGCGTGGACTACCAGGGTATCTAATCCTGTTCGCTCCCCACGCTTTCGCTCCTCAGCGTCAGTTACAGACCAGAGAGTCGCCTTCGCCACTGGTGTTCCTCCACATCTCTACGCATTTCACCGCTACACGTGGAATTCCACTCTCCTCTTCTGCACTCAAGTTTCCCAGTTTCCAATGACCCTCCCCGGTTGAGCCGGGGGCTTTCACATCAGACTTAAGAAACCGCCTGCGAGCCCTTTACGCCCAATAATTCCGGACAACGCTTGCCACCTACGTATTACCGCGGCTGCTGGCACGTAGTTAGCCGTGGCTTTCTGGTTAGGTACCGTCAAGGTGCGAGCAGTTACTCTCGCACTTGTTCTTCCCTAACAACAGAGCTTTACGATCCGAAAACCTTCATCACTCACGCGGCGTTGCTCCGTCAGACTTTCGTCCATTGCGGAAGATTCCCTACTGCTGCCTCCCGTAGGAGTCTGGGCCGTGTCTCAGTCCCAGTGTGGCCGATCACCCTCTCAGGTCGGCTACGCATCGTCGCCTTGGTGAGCCATTACCCCACCAACTAGCTAATGCGCCGCGGGTCCATCTGTAAGTGACAGCCGAAACCGTCTTTCATCCTTGAACCATGCGGTTCAAGGAACTATCCGGTATTAGCTCCGGTTTCCCGGAGTTATCCCAGTCTTACAGGCAGGTTACCCACGTGTTACTCACCCGTCCGCCGCTAACATCCGGGAGCAAGCTCCCTTCTGTCCGCTCGACTTGCATGTATTAGGCACGCCGCCAGCGTTCGTCCTGAGCCAGGATCAAACTCTCCGAAAAAGTACAAAACCGAAGTTTTGCTTTTCGCCAGTTTGACTGACTACCTATGAAGTATCATAGGATTTTTTTATAAAAACTCGAATTAACAGGTACGTTTTGTCTTGTTTAGTTTTCAAAGATCATGTTCGTTATCGCTCGTAAGCGACTTTAATATCTTACCATTTTGCATCGGTTAAAGTCAAGAACTTTTTTCAATTTCTTTTTTTAACCTCGTTGCTGTTTTGCGGCAACGAATAATAATATACCACCTGGAATCTTTCCTTGCAATAGTTTTTTTAAAAAAAGTTTCATTTTATGAAAAATAAAAAGCGCCATAGATAAAATGGCGCTTTGATTGATATATTAGCGGTTTCTCATTTGCGGGAAAAGCAGTACATCTCTGATTGATGGAGAATTTGTTAAAAGCATGATTAATCGGTCGATCCCGATTCCTAAACCACCTGTTGGAGGCATGCCGTATTCTAATGCTTCAACAAAATCGTCATCCATTAGATGTGCTTCGTCATTTCCTTCTTCACGTTCTTTTAATTGAGCTTCAAAGCGTTCTCTTTGATCAATTGGATCGTTTAGCTCTGTGAATGCATTTGCATGCTCACGGCGCACGATAAACAGCTCAAAGCGATCTGTGAAGCGAGGGTCTTCAGGATTTTTCTTAGCTAATGGAGAAATCTCCACTGGATGTCCGTAAATGAATGTAGGCTGAACCAATGTTTCTTCTACTTTTTGCTCGAAGAACTCATTGATAATATGACCTACTGTCATATTTTTCGTGATTTCAACACCATGATCAGCAGCATGCTGTTTTGCTTCTTCTATAGACATCTCCTGCCAGAAGTCTACACCTGTTGCTTCTTTGACCGCTTCAACCATATGCAGTCTCTTCCATTCAGGTTTGAGATCAATTTCATCTTCTCCATATTGAATGGTTGTTGTTCCCAGCACCTCTTGGGCAATATGGGCAATCAAGTTTTCAGTCAAATTCATGATGTCTTTGTAATCTGCGTATGCTTCATACAGTTCAATCATAGTGAATTCTGGGTTATGACGAGTCGATACACCTTCATTACGGAATACGCGGCCAATCTCGTATACTTTCTCTAGACCACCGACAATTAGGCGTTTTAAGTGCAGTTCGATCGCAATACGCATATAAAGCGGCATATCAAGTGCATTGTGATGAGTAATGAAAGGACGCGCTGATGCACCACCAGGAATGCTGTGCATTGTTGGTGTTTCAACTTCTAAGTATCCTTTTGAATCTAAGTATCTTCTCATGGATTGAATGATTTTGCTTCGCATAATGAATGTCTGCTTACTTTCTGGATTTACAATGAGGTCAAGGTAGCGCTGACGATAGCGTTGTTCAACATCTTTTAATCCATGATATTTATCAGGAAGCGGGCGAAGTGCTTTTGTCAGAACCTCAAAGCTAGTCGCTTTAATAGAAAGTTCTCCTACATTTGTTTTAAAAACAGTTCCTGTTACACCGATGATATCGCCTAGGTCTGAGCTTTTAAATAATTCGTAGGCTTCTTCCCCTACACTATCTTTACGAACGTAGATTTGAATTTGTCCTTCTAAGTCTTGAATATGCGCAAAGCCAGCTTTACCTTTTCCGCGCTTTGTCATCATACGTCCAGCGATTGTTACTTGAGCCGCTTTTCCTTCTAAGTCTTCTTTAGAAAACTCGTCATATTCAGCGATAATTTGCGCAGATTGATGAGAACGGTCATATCGTTCACCGAATGGATCGATACCCTCTTCTCTCATTTTATTCATTTTGTCACGTCTGACCTGGAATTGGTCATTTAATTCTTCGTTATTAAGCCCTTCATTACTCATTTATATCACTCCAATAATGTATTTTGCAGAGAAAAGCAGAAAAACTGCCAGTACATGCACTAGCAGTGAGCTACAAAAAGAAAGATAATCTTATCCTACTTTTATACTTTGAAGCTCTTTTGCCTCGGCTTCGATCGTAAAGTCATCAAGAACTTGTACAAGCTCCGCTCTCGTTTCACTTTGATTGATTTGATTTCTTACGTCCGCATTGCCTCGGACACCTTTTAAGTACCATGCTGCGTGCTTTCTCATTTCTCTAACAGCCACATGCTCGCCTTTTAGATCAATGAGTCTGTCTAAGTGAAGCTTGCACACTGACATTTTCTCACGCACGTTTGGCTCTTCTTTCAGTTCACCCGTTTCTAAATAATGAACCGTTCGATAAATCATCCACGGGTTTCCTAGTGCGGCTCTTCCGATCATGACAGCGTCCACACCCGTTTCATCAAGCATACGTTTTGCATCTTGAGGGGTTTTGACATCGCCATTGCCGATGACAGGAATTGAAACAGATTGTTTAACCTCTTTAATAATATCCCAATTCGCTGTTCCTTCGTACATTTGCACGCGTGTCCGTCCGTGAAGCGCAACCGCTTGTCCACCTGCTCGTTCAACAGCACGGGCATTGTCGATAGCAAAGATATGGTCTTCGTCCCAGCCCATTCTCATTTTCACAGTAACTGGTTTGTCTACAGCTTCTACGACAGCAGAGACCATTTCATAAATCTTGTTTGGATCAAGGAGCCATTTCGCTCCTGCATCACATTTCGTAATCTTTGGTACAGGACAGCCCATGTTAATATCAATAATATCAGCTGTGGTATTCTGGTCTACAAACTTTGCCGCTTCGACGAGTGTGTCTTTTTCCCCTCCAAATATCTGAAGGCTCAAAGGCTTTTCCCGTTCATCAATGTATAGCATACCCATTGTTCTCGCGTTGTTGATCAGGATCGCTTTGTCACTGACCATTTCAGCGCAGACTAAGCCCGCTCCAAACTCTTTCACCGTCAGTCTGAAGGCAGAGTTGCACACACCCGCCATTGGTGCGAGCACTACTTTGTTTTTAATCTCGATATCTCCGATTTTAAACATTTTTCCCCCTCCTTTCTTCCTCAAGAATTGGCGAAAGTTCTTCCACCGTTATATTTAAAGCATCTGCTATTTGACCAACCAATTGGTTTGTTGGTAATCGATTGCCTCGCTCAATTTCTCCTAAGACAGAGACAGAGATGCCCAGTCTTTTCGCGAACCCTTCCTGAGTATACCCTTTTAGCTTTCGGTATGCACGAATTCTTCTACCCCACATGTCTTTTTCCATATGCTTACACCTTCTTGGTCTGTTACGGCATTTATTTGTACTTCGCCGATTTCTGGGCAAATCTCACTCATCGGGACAAGAACGAATAAACGTTCGTACATTCTAGGATGCGGCACTACAAGTTGTTCTGTTTCAATATTTTCACGATTATAAAGTAAAATGTCAAGGTCAGCCGTTCGCGGTCCCCATCTCACTTCTCTTGTTCTGCCTAACTCCTGCTCGATTTTCTGAGTAAGAGACAGCAGTTCCTCCGGACGAAGTGAAGTGGTAATTTTCACGGCCATATTTAAAAAGTCATCTTGGTTTTCATAGCCTACAGGTGCTGTTTCATATATCGAAGAGATTAATTCCACTTGAACCTCTGGATGTTCATGCAGTTTTTTGACGGCTTCTTTTAAATAGGTTTCTTTTTTACCTATGTTTGAGCCTAATGCGATGTATGCTGTATTGTTCATGTGCGCGATCTCGTCATTTCAATTGCAACGGACTGATAGTGTCCTGGAATTGGCGGATCTGGTTTGATCACCTTCACTGTACATTCCTGAACTGTCGGAAAGTCCTTTAACACTTGGTTTGCAATTCTTTCTGTCAGTGTTTCAACGAGATTGACCGGCTTACCTTCTACAATGCTTTTGCAGATTTGGTAAAGCTCTGCATAGTTGATGGTCTCATTGAGGTCATCAGTTTGTCCGGCTTTACTTAAATCAAGTGAAGCTGTTAAGTCCACGCGGAATCGCTGCCCTAATTTATTTTCTTCTGCAAATACACCATGGTACCCGTAAAATTCCATTCCATTTACATATACTTTATCGATGATAAGCGCCTCCCTTATTCAGCATAGCATCCATCATTTTTGCCATTCTTGCTATTTCTTTTACATCATGTACACGGACCATCGCACTGCCCTTTTGAATCCCAAGGCAAACTGTCGCACCTGTTCCTTCAGTACGTTCTTCAGGGGGCAGGTCTAAGACAGCACCAATGAATCGTTTTCGTGATGTAGCTAGCAGCAGTGGATACCCAAGGTGACAAAAATGTTCGAGTTCATTCATGACCTTCAGGTTGTCCTCTTTATTTTTCGCAAATCCTACCCCTGGATCTAATATGATCATGTCATCACGGACACCCGCTTGCTGGGCAATTTGGACACTTTCTTTCAAATCGGCGATCATATCTGAAATCAGATGTGTGTAGTTTCGTTCTGGCCGATTGTGCATTAAAATGATTGGGACATTGTGCTTCGCTGCCACATGTGCCATTTGGGGATCTGCCTTCGCTCCCCATACATCATTAATGATGGAGGCTCCAGCCTTCACCGCTTCATCTGCAACACGGGCTTTATACGTATCAATAGAGATAGGTACATCTAATTCTTTTGTAATCTTCTCAATGACAGGAATGACCCTTGAAAGCTCCTCTTCTTCCGAGACAAGTGCCGCTCCCGGGCGAGTCGATTCTCCGCCAATATCAATAATATGCGCCCCGTCTTCTATTAGCTGCGCTGCATGAGCCAGCGCTTTATCTACTTGATTAAACTTTCCTCCATCTGAAAAAGAGTCAGGAGTGACATTTAAAATGCCCATGACCAATGTCTTGTCTTCATAGCTAAGGGTGTGATGCTTGGCCTGTATGATTTTAGGCTGTTTTATCAATTGTTGTGTCATTGTGTCCACCTACTCTTTATGGTCTTGACGTTCTTTTGTGTATTGCATTCTTAACTTTGTTGAGATGGTCCGGCTGTTTTTGGGCAAGTGGATGTCTCCTATACTCCCGAAAGGTACAACTCCCTGAACAGAATTAGTCATCCATACCTCATCAGCTGAGAGCAAATGTGAGACTGGGTATCGTCCTTCCTTTAGCGAGATCCCCATCGCGTGGAGCGTTTCCATACAGTATCGACGAGTGACCCCATTTAAAATGCCTGTATCAAGTGACGGTGTATAGACCACATCATCTTTCCGCCAAAAAACATTCGAGGTAATTCCTTCTGCCACATCATATTCTTTCGTTAAAAAGATGCCTTCTAACGCCGGGTCGTTCCCCACTTCTCTTTTCGCGAGCAGGTTGTTCATATAATGATGAGACTTGAGGCGCCTTGGCCCTTCTGGTGAATTTCTTCTTGTTTGAAGAATGACTCCCTTTTTCTCATCTAAAATAGATTCTGGACGGAATGGAGAGATCATGACAAAAACGACAGGCTCTTCATAAGGATCTGCAGAAAACCCATTGCCTCTGCCCGCAGAAACATTCAAGCGAATTCTCGCATGGCCGCCGGCTATTTGGTTTTTATTCAGTAAAGTATAAATGATGTCGAGTACAAATGGTTTCTCTATTGTGGATTCGATGCAAAGGTCACGTAATGATTGATTGAGCCTTTCAAGATGCCAATCTAACAGGAAGACTTGTCCTGCCAGGCTGGTAAATGTTTCGAACACACCGATGCCATATAGAAAACCATGATCAAAAGGAGAAAGAGTCGCGTCTTTCTCCTCTATATACTGACCGTTCAGATAAATGATCATGCGTTTACTTCATGCCCCTTTTTACGATAGGTTTCAATGAAATTTTTCAGCATTTCTTTTCCGAAGGACGTCATAATCGATTCAGGATGGAATTGCACACTTTCAATCGGCAGTTCTTTATGGCGAATCGCCATGAGCTCACCTTCCTTTGTGCTGGCTGTTGCGTCAAAGCACTCTGGCAATGTCTCATTTTTGACAATTAATGAATGATATCTCGTTGCGACGAGCGGATTTTGAAGTCCTGTGAAGACACCTTTTCCGTCATGTTTAATCTCTGACGTTTTACCGTGCATTAAGCGCTCTGCTCGAACGACATCCCCGCCAAAGACTTGTGCGATGGATTGGTGGCCTAGACACACACCGAAGATCGGAATACTTCCTGCAAAGTGCTTGATCGCCTCCATACTAATTCCCGCTTCATCAGGACTGCATGGCCCTGGAGAAATCATGAGGAAATCCGGCTTGAGCTCTTCAATTTCTTGAATGGTTACTTGATCATTCCGTTTCACGATCAATTCTTCCCCAAGCTCACCTAAATACTGGACCAGGTTGTACGTAAATGAATCATAATTATCAATCATTAAAATCATACTCTGCTCACCTCTAACTCAAAATAGTCTCTTCTTTGCTCAGCTGTAATGCTTTTTTCACTGCATAGGCTTTTTTAATCGATTCTTTATATTCGTGTTTTGGGACAGAATCTATGACGATCCCCGCACCTGACTGCATAAAGGCTTTTCCTTCTGTACAATACGCAGTACGAATGACGATATTAAAGTGCATATCGTGATTGAATCCAAACCAGCCTATAGATCCAGTATAAAGCCCACGTCTTGTTGGCTCAAGTTCTTCTATGATTTCCATCGTCCTTACTTTTGGAGCACCTGTAATCGTTCCACCTGGGAATACAGCTCTCATAACATCTACCGCGTCACATTCATCACGTAGCTCTCCTTGTACATTGGATACAATATGCATCACGTGTGAATATTTCTCAATCGCCATAAATTCGTTCACTTTTACGGATCCATAAGTGGATACGCGTCCAAGGTCATTCCGCTCAAGATCAACGAGCATCACATGCTCTGCGCGTTCTTTTTCATTTTCAATGAGCTCCTTTGCCAGAGCTTGATCCTCAGCGTCGTCTTTGCCTCGTGATCTTGTTCCGGCAATTGGTCTTGTTTCTAGCTGAGCTCCTTTTTTCTTAATAAGCAGCTCTGGAGATCCACAAACAATCTGGAAGTCAGGCGTATGCAGGTAAGACATGTAAGGAGATGGATTGATTTGACGTAACGTTTTGTATAGATCATACGGATGAGTGTGAAGCTGTTCATCTTGTCTGATGGATAAGTTCACTTGGAACACATCACCGTTTGCGATATATTGCTTAATTTTCTCTACTGCTTCCCCAAAGGTTTCTTCAGTGAATGGTGCTGCTGGTACAAATTCTGTGGAAGGTTCACTGACAGGTGATTGTGCTGATTCTTCTGAAGAGCTTGTCCATTTTTGCTTCCATTCTTCAAGCCTTTGGTTCGCTTTACTCACTGATTCCGTTTCCTCTATGTGCGTAATCAGCCACAGCGCGTGCTCTTTATGATCAAAAACTGCAACATCGTTAAATACGAGGAAATAAAGGTCTGGTGTTTGAAGATCATCAATTGACAGCATCTTAAAATGTTCGATGTATCTAGCATAATCGTAGCTTAAAAAACCAATTGCTCCGCCTTGAAAGTCGGGGTATTCGTCGTTCGTTTCGGTGCGAAGGGTTTGAAACCAATCCGTAAACGCTCTGAATGGATCACCTTCTTTGAACAGCACCTCATCTTGATAATGGATAGTCGTCATTCCATCTTTCCCCTTCGCTTTAGCGATCGGGTGAATACCAGCGATGCTATAAGAACCGCCGCGCGCACTTTCAAGAAGCACATGATGTGTTTCACGAGCAGTTAATTGTTCGTATCTTTTCAAAAATGCATCTTTCGTAAAAGGAATTTTGATGCCCATCGGCCTGCGTTGTGTCATGTTATCATCCTTTTTCATTTTCATTAACCTTATTGTAATGCAATCCATTTTATTTAGAAAATAGTATTTGCTTTCCATCTTCAGAATTCATAAAAAAACCCCAGCAAATGCTGGGGTGATTGGTTTAATCGAATTGATAAAGAGGTGTACTGAGGTAACGCTCACCATTACTTGGGATGATGGCCAGAACCTTTTTCCCTTTACCAAGCTTCTTCGCTGTTTGAAGCGCTGCGTAAATAGCTGCTCCAGAAGAAATACCGCCAAGGATTCCTTCTTCTTTCGCTGCTTTTCTTGCAAGCTCAAATGCATCTTCGTTTTTCACTTGGATGATGCCGTCATATATTTCTGTGTTCAAGATGGAAGGAACAAAACCTGCTCCAATTCCTTGAATTTTATGCGGACCCGGCTTACCGCCTGACAATACAGGAGAATCTGTTGGCTCTACTGCATAAAGCTTGATGGATGGGATGGCTTCTTTTAGGACTTCACCAGCACCTGTAATCGTACCGCCCGTACCAACACCTGCAATAAATGCATCAAGCTCGCCGTCAAACTGTTCAAGGATTTCTTTCCCAGTTGTACGACGGTGAATCTCTGCATTGGCTTCGTTGCTGAATTGCTGAGGCATGAAGTAACCATGCTCTTCTGCTAATTCTTCCGCTTTTTTGATGGCACCTTTCATTCCTTCTGCACCTGGTGTTAAGACAAGCTCTGCACCATAAGCGCGTAAAAGGTTGCGGCGCTCCTGACTCATTGTGTCCGGCATAACCAAAATTGCATTGATTCCTTTAGCAGCCGCTACCATTGCAAGGCCGATTCCTGTATTTCCGCTTGTTGGTTCAATAAGCGTATCGCCGGCTTTTAATGTACCTTTTGCTTCAGCATCTTCGATCATCGCTAAAGCAATACGATCTTTGACACTGCTGCCCGGGTTCATATATTCAAGTTTCAAGTAGACATCCGCACTGTCTTCATCTACTAAACGGTTTAATTTAACGACTGGTGTATTTCCTATTAGTTCAAAAACTGAATTTGCAATACGAGCCATCACTAACACCTCTATCTCCGAGTAATTTTATTGTATTAATATTAAATTATCAATTTCAAAAAATTTTGTCAATGCTTTTAGTCCTGCTCTCCATCGTAAAACCATGTGACTTTTGCTTCTTTCCACAGGGTTTTAACATTCGCCTTTTCACCTAGATCTTCCATGGCGATCTGCCTTTTAATCTGGTCTTTGACTTCGTCATAGGAGAAAGAGCGGCCATTTAATTTTTCTTTTAACTGAATAATGGCATACCCGTTTTTGGTCTGAATCGGCTCTTTCGTCCATTCATCTGGCTGAAGCTTTTGAGCTTCTTGTATGTATAGGGCTGGGATACTTTCCTGCTCTTCTGTCACAAATCCAAGATCTCCGCCGTATGGTGAGGTGTAACGGTCGATTGAACGTTCAGCTGCCACGGCTTCGAAGCTAGACCCACCTTTTAAATCTTTTAATACATTTTCAGCCTCGCTCTTTGTCTTCACGACGATATGGCGAATGCGGTATGAATCATCATATTGATATAAGTCCTTGTTTTTTTCATAAAACGATTTCGCTTCTTTTTCAGAAACGACGGCATCTCTTGTTAAAAGCTGCTCTAATAAAATTTGATAACGAATCTGTTCTTTCCATTCCTTCTCACTTGTATGTCCATCTTCATAGAAATTATTAGACACCGCTTTGAGCATGAGCAATTCACGATTGATCTCTTTTGAAGACACTTCCAGCTTGTTTTGCTTGGCAAGCTGATTGACCACCTTCTGATTGATCATTTGCTCAAGAGTCGCCTTTCCGTAGCGGTCTTCCATTTTCTTTAGCCATTCTTGACGCGTCACCTTCTCTTTTCCAATCGACGCAATTTCTTCACCACTCTTCCCGTTAGAAGAAGCCTGTGACATTTGTGACTTTGTTAATACATATGCAATGACAACGGCATTAATCATGAGCAACACGAGAATAAATGTCCATACCACTCTTGCTTTTAGTCTCATCTTTCGTCTCCTTTCCATTCTAAAAAGAAAACCCGCTGCTTAGAGCTTAGCGGGTTAATTCTTCACGCAGCTCCTCTAGCTCTTCTTTTGTAAATACATACGTTTCGTTACAAAAATGGCATTGAGCTTCTGCTTGTCCGTCTTGTTCAATCATATCGTCAATTTCGGTTTTTCCTAGGCTGATAATGCCATTTGCAAACCGTTCTTTTGAGCAGTTACAAGCAAATTCGACAGGTACAGTTTCTAAAATTTGAGGCTTTTCACCAAGTACTTCTTCTAATATTTGTTCTGGTGTCATCCCTTTTTCAATGAGTTTAGAGATTGGTTCAATAGTTGACAGGCGCTTTTCTAGTCTTTCAATGACAGCATCTTCTGTACCAGGCAGCAATTGAATGATGAAACCGCCTGCGGCGAGAATCGAATTATCTGGATTGACAAGGACGCCTACGCCTACAGAAGAAGGCACTTGCTCAGAAGAAACTAGATAATAAGTGAAGTCATCTCCAATTTCACCTGAGACAATTTCTGTTTGTCCTGTAAAGTGGTCCTTCAGCCCGATATCTTTGACAACACTTAACGTTCCAGATGTTCCGACTGCACGTCTAACATCCAGCTTGCCATGTTCATTTAAGTCAAAGTGAACTTGTGGGTTTGAGACATATCCTCGTACCTGGCCTTTTGCATTTCCATCAGCAATAATGGCGCCGATTGGTCCACCGCCTTCTATTTTGACAGTTAGCTTATTCTCACCTTTCAGCATAGCACCCATCATGACTGTTGCTGTCATCGTTCTGCCGATGGCTGCTGATGCAGTCGGCCACGTATGATGTCTTCTTTGTGCTTCGTTGATTGTATCTGTTGTGTTTGCAGCATATGCGCGGACTTTTCCGTCATATGCTAACGCTTTAACTAAGTAATCCATTTGATTTAAACCTCCTATATTACACCGACACGATTACGTTCATAAATGAGCTGCAGTCCTTTTAATGTAAGGAACGGATCGACAATATCAATACAGTCTGATTCATTTCCAATCAATGTAGACAAACCGCCTGTTGCAATGACTTTCGGTGTTTGTTTGGCTTGCTGCTTCATCCGTTTCACTATTCCCTCGACTTGGCCAACATATCCATAAAGGATGCCGGATTGCATCGCACTGATGGTGTTTTTTCCAACAATGTGATCTGGACGGACAATCTCAATTCTCGGCAGCTTCGCCGCTCTTGTATATAAAGCCTCAGTTGAGATGGTAATACCCGGCGCAATCGCTCCACCCATGTATTGTTTTTGTTCATTGATATAACAGTAGGTTGTTGCTGTTCCAAAGTCTACCACAATAAGAGGTGCCCCATATAGGTGAATGGCTGCTACTGCATTGACAATTCGATCGGCCCCGACTTCCTTTGGATTGTCACACATAATGTTTAATCCAGTCTTCATTCCAGGCCCTACAATTTGGGGTGTTATGTGAAAATACTTTTCGCACATTCTTTCAAGGGCGAACATCATTGGCGGGACCACAGACGAGATGATAATCCCTTCTATTTGATCAAACATCAGCCCCACATAATCGAATAAAGCCCTGATGGACATACCAAATTCGTCTTCTGTTTTATGACGGCTTGTTTCAATACGCCAATGGTAGTTTAGATCGCCATTATGATAAACACCTAAAACGGTATTTGTGTTTCCTACATCTATCACGAGTAACAACTTCATCACCACTTTGAATAGTTTCTCAAAAAGAGCATTTTTCGACTTTCTATCATACCATACACGAATTGAGTTCCATTTGTAAACAATTCGAAACCGATCCATTCATGAATCGAAATAAAAAAAGCTGCCGGTGATCCCGGCAGCTTTCACAGAAGGAGATTAGATCTCCTCATCTTCTTTTTTCTTGATGTTTACTTTCACATCATCGTTTTTCTCTTCGTCATCTGCGTATACACGCTCTGGAAGCTTTCCAGTTTCGTAAAGAGATTTAATTTGTTCAGCATCTAATGTTTCAACTTCTAGAAGGGCTTGTGCGATGATTTCTAGCTTATCTTTATTCTCAGTGAGAATTTGTTTCGCACGTTCGTAGCTCTCCTTAATGAAACGCTGAACTTCTTGGTCAATTTCGTAAGCGATCGCTTCACTATAATTCGGTTCATTGTTGAAATCACGTCCAAGGAAGACTTGACCTCCTTGTGATTGACCGAATTGAAGCGGACCAAGTTTATCAGACATACCGAACTCTGTGACCATTCTTCTTGCAATGCCTGTTGCACGCTGGAAGTCGTTGTGAGCGCCTGTACTTACTTCACCAAACGTAATTTCCTCTGCAACACGACCGCCGAGCAAGCCGACAATCTTATCAAGAAGCTCTGGCTTCGTTTGGAAATAACGGTCTTCTCTTGGAAGCATGACCGCATATCCGCCTGCCTGACCACGAGGAACGATCGTTACTTTATGCACCATGTCCGCTTCGTCTAGGATAAGACCAATGACGGTATGACCTGCTTCATGGTAAGCCACGATATTACGTTCTTTCTTCGAAATGACACGGCTTTTCTTCGCCGGCCCAGCGATGACACGGTCAGTCGCTTCGTCAATATCACGCATATCGATTTTCTTTTTGTTATGACGGGCAGCAACAAGTGCTGCTTCGTTTAGTAAGTTCTCAAGATCTGCTCCAGAGAACCCTGGTGTTCTGCTTGCAATGGCTTTTAAGTTAACTGACTCGTCAAGCGGTTTGTTTTTCGCATGAACTTTCAGTACTTCTTCACGGCCAATAACATCTGGGCGGTCAACCGTAATTTGACGGTCAAAACGTCCCGGACGCAGCAATGCAGGGTCTAGAATATCTGCACGGTTTGTCGCAGCAATGATAATAATACCTTCGTTGGCACTAAAACCATCCATTTCAACAAGAAGCTGGTTAAGCGTTTGTTCACGCTCGTCATGACCACCGCCAAGACCGGCTCCACGCTGACGACCCACTGCATCAATCTCATCAATAAAGATTAAGCAAGGTGCATTCTTTTTCGCATTTTCGAATAAATCACGTACACGTGATGCACCGACACCGACGAACATCTCGACGAAGTCAGAACCACTGATACTGAAGAAAGGAACGCCTGCTTCTCCCGCAGATGCTCTCGCAAGCAATGTTTTACCTGTACCTGGAGGTCCTACTAGTAAAACCCCTTTAGGGATTCTTGCGCCAAGCTCCGCAAATTTACGTGGGTCCTTCAGGAATTCAACCACTTCTACAAGCTCTTGCTTTTCTTCATCTGCACCGGCAACATCTTTAAATTTCACACGTTTCTTCTCTTCTGTGTAAAGCTTCGCCTTACTCTTACCGAAGTTCATGACTCGGCTTCCGCCGCCCTGAGCTTGGTTCAATAAGAAGAAGAACAAGATAAAGATGATGATAAACGGAATGATGGTTGTCAGAACTTGCAGCCATCCATTTGTTTCAGGTGCTGGTTCTACTTTTACATCTGTATTCTTCAGTGCACTGTAAATTTGGTCAACACCTTGACCATCTGGAACATGGGTAATGAAGTATTGATCTTTCTTCGCGCCATCTAATTGACCACGAATTTCATAAACCCCTCTTACAGGCTGAATGGAGATACTCTCCACTTTTCCCGCACTTAGATTTTGCGAAAATTTGCTGTAAGACATGTTCTCAGGCTTTTGATTTGGGGATCCTAACCAACTGACGACCCCTATCACAAGTAATAAAATAAGTATATAAAAAATCGTATTACGAAAAACCCGATTCATTCCTTACCTCCTCCCACAGTAAGCACAACTATGTTCAATAGTATCATAGAAAATCATTCCAACACAACCAATAACCTCATGTATACGTATGCTGATTAGCCTTCGTAAACAGATGGTTTTAACACTCCAATATACGGGAGGTTTCGGTAACGTTCAGCGAAATCCAATCCATAGCCGACAACAAATGCATCTGGTACTTCAAATCCAACATAATCTGCTTTGATGTCTGCTTTGCGGCCGCTTGGTTTATCAAGCAATGTCACAATTTTAATGGAATTTGCTTTACGGTATCGGAAAAGCTCTACCAGATAGCTCAAAGTTAACCCACTGTCGATGATATCTTCCATAATCAAAATATCTCTTCCTTCAACAGAAGTATCTAGATCCTTAATGATCTTTACTTCTCCAGAAGATACGGTAGACTTTCCGTAGCTAGATACATCCATAAAATCAAGTTCTAAATATGTATCAATGTGTTTGATCAGGTCTGCCATGAATGGAAGAGCCCCTTTCAAAACACCAATAGCCAGGGGAAATTTACCATCATAATCACTGGTTAATGTTGCACCCAGTTCCTTCACTTTTTGCTGGATCTCTTCTTCTGAGATCAAAATCTTTTCAATATCTTGTTTCATGCTTTTGCTTGCCCCCTACAAATTTTCATGCTGTCTATATTGTAATACAATGAGATCGCTGTTTGTCATATCAATTTCTTCAAAAACGGATTTTTTCAGACCTGGGATCCAGATGATTTGATGATCCGAGTCAGTGACGATCGGCCAGCTGTCTCTTTCTGCAAGAGGCACTTTTTTATCAATAAATATATCCTTCACCTTTTTTGACCCATTCATCCCTTTAAGTTTGATTCGATCACCATTTTTTCGTGAGCGAATGATCAAAGGGAGACGAACATGATCTTTTTGAAGCAAGAAAAAATGGTTTCCGTTCCGTGCATCCTTCGGAACATGATTTGATACGGCGATAGACTGTCCATTTGGGAGAAAAAGCTCTTCTCCGAGCTCAACCTTTAAGTGAAGAGCATAAGACTGGTCTAATACATGCGATCGCTCAAAGGTAAACATACAGTGATCATAAGACTTGACAGCTTGTAAACCTTTTGGCAAATCTAATGATCCAGACGGTTGATCGGTATGAGATAACCAGTCTAAAGTCCCTAGAATATGCTGGTTTGAAAACGCTGATTGAGTGTTTTCATAAAGATAGTTTAATATTAGTTGAATGCCTCTTCTTTGTAAAGGCAAAGGCAGGTCAAGCAAAGGCTTCGTTTTAATCTCAATTTGCTTAGGCGATTGACTCGTTATCACTTGGTTCATTTGTTCCTTTGTTAAAGCCTGCAAGTATTGCTCATCCTCAGTCAGCATGTCACTTACAAACTGAAAGCTTTCATGTACATGAGGTGCCTCTTCTTTTAACACGGGAAGAATGTGTCTTCTTACCCGGTTTCTCAAGTAGTCATCTGTATGATTGCTTTGATCAATGACATAGGGGACATGTTCTTTTTCACAAGCTTTTAGTACGTCGTCCTTAGAGTATCCAATGAGCGGACGAATCAGCCACCCATTTTGAAAAGGGCGTTTTGCTTGGATACCTGCGAGTCCTATACCAACAGTCCCTCTCGCAAGTCTCATCAACATTGTTTCTACTTGGTCGTCTCCATGATGTGCAAGCGCTATAAATTGAGCGTTGTATTGCTCCATCAATTGACGAAAGAAAGCATATCTGCACTCCCTTGCAGCTGCCTGTTTGTTTAAGCGGTTTTCTTTTGCATATTGGGTGACCTGTATGCGGGACGATTCAAAAGGGATCTCGTGCTCCTTACAGTAAGCCTCAACAAATGCCAAATCAGCAAAGGACTCTTCTCCTCTGAACATGTGATCTACATGGGCTGCAATCAGCTGATAGGAACCTTTGCGGTGCTTGTTAAGTTCATGCAGTAAGAGCATAGAATCCGGTCCGCCGGAAACCCCGACAATGACTGTCGTATTTTCAAGGTAAACATCATGTTTTTTCAAAAAAGATTCAATTCTATTCACAACTTCCTCCTCACAAAGAGCAGGTAATTTAAAGATATACATATCCTATCACTTTCAGTAGCTCCAAGCAAAGAAGAAGCCTGCTTTTTTACAGCTCTACAACAGGAACAAAACCACATATGCACAGTAAAGGGCGAGTACACTGCATACGATAAGAATGGTTTCAAAAAGCCCGCCTGATTTTTTGCGTGCTGACGTTCTTTTTGCTGCTGCAGCCCGCGATCGTGAAGTCACTTGTTGATTTTGATTAACAGCGGGTTTTGGCGCAGGTTTTTGCTGCTGCTTCTTTTGGCGCGATTTTCTTGATGCAATCAGCTGTCCTTCTTTCAGCATCGCACTTTTCATGTCTGCTGCTGATTGATATTTACCTTGTAGAGCAGCCTTTAACACCCTTTCATATCGCTTTAATAAAGGATGTCCTTCAATGGCTCGATAAAGCTGTTTATCTGGTTCTGCTCCTTTTTTGAATTCTTTCTTATACGCACAGTTGACCATCACCATGGTCAGGGCAAATAAGTCATAGGTTGGTTCAGCTTTTCTTGTGCCAAACCCCCAATAGCCTCGATCAAAAAACTCGGTATACTCCTTAATTGCCCTGCCCGCTTTCGTCGTTCCTCCCACATCAATGCACCGGATTGTGGCAGGGGGACCAGAAACAATAAGATTATCCGGCTTTAAATCACCAAAAATCCAACCTTCCTGATGTAAATGAGCCAGACTGGATAAAAGCTGAATCATTAAAACCACAATCCACTCATCACCCTTTTGTTTCACAAATTCAAGCAGTAATGGGCCTCTGACATATTCCATCACATAAAAGGAGCGTTTTTGAGGCATACCGGGATAAATTGCATCATCCATATCATAAAAAGAAGGCCCCATGGTTTTCACAGGAGCCTTTGAAAAGGATTTTAATACATTGACTTCAGATGCAATGAGCATACTGTCATCACTCACTTTAAGGGCCGCTTGCCCATGTGGCGATTCGGCCAGATAGACAACACCGTTCGCCCCTTTTCCAAGCTCTTTTACAATACGGTAATGATGGTGGTGCCATTTCCCTTGAATCACCGTGCCTAAGGGGATGTTAGAAGCCGAATTCATCATTATGCTCTTCCTCTGCTTCAAGCAGCCCTTTGCGTGAACGAACTGATTTGAAATGCTGAAGTGCTTCCCGAAGCGCTGGTCCCGTTGGGGTGATGCCTCCAGTGGTCAGTTTTGGGAAAATAGATGATAATGAATCGAATCGAGGCGTCCAATTCAACACAATTTCAGCATCCGAGTTTTTCCCGGGAAATACACACATCCCAAACTGATTTTCTCCAATTCTTGAATTTAAACTGATGGAAAGGTCGATAAGTGCCTCTTTGACGGTTGGCAGCTTCGGTTTCATACTTGCACTTGTATCAACAAGCACGAGTACTTGAAGGTGAACCGTTTCTCCTAACTCATCGACAACCTCCATTACTTCCCCGCGCTTATCAGGTGGAAGCTCTTCAATTTCAGTGTCTTTGCCAAGTATTTGCTGCAATTCTTTATTCACAACACCTTGCAGGGTTTGTGTCATTGCTTTTTTCGTGACCATTTGTACTGTTTGAGATAACTGCTGGACGTAGACAACTTGATGGATGCCTCCGCCTGCGAGAGCAATCCCCTCTACTTCCTTCATTGCTTCATGATCGTGTCTGTTTTCTTCCATAATGCCAATGACATTGACTGTAATCCCTTGTTCCTTTGCCAATGAGGCAATCGCAAGCGGATCTTCCCCGTGATTTGAGCAGCCATCTGTAATCAATAAGATTTGGTTGACGTGACCTTTTCGCATCTTCATTCCTCCTGGGATTGTAACTGAATGCTTATATCCCCATCATCGCCAGAAGAAATTCATATTATACGATATTTTAAGAAATCTCTTGTTTCTCAAGATAGAATGTACCGGTCGGAATGGAAGCCCATTTTGGTGTGTTGTGGTCGAGCCTGATGACAACAACTGTCATATCATCGTCAATTTGGCCTGCTCTTGTTCGAATGACCTCTTCCATTAATAAATCAGCAATTTCTTGGGGATCTTCTGTTTTAAAGCTTTTCATTTTCCGTTTCACCCACAGATCATGATTTTCAATATGCTTCGGCCCCTCAAAAATACCGTCACTCATCATAATCAATAAGTCTCCTGCCTTCATCTGTTCGCTCACAACCTCGACTTCAAATTCATCAATAATGCCAATCGGCAAGTTGCTTGCTTGTACCTTCATCACCTGATCACCCCGTTTAATAAAGCTGGGAGTTGAACCAATCTTGAGGAACTTACAGCTTGCATCCTGTAAATCAATGATCGATAAATCCAATGTTGAATAGATCTCGTCCGTCGTTCGTAAAGATAAAATACTATTAATGGTTTTAATCGCCACTTTTTCATTGATACCTGATGCCAATATTTTTTCTAACAGCTTAATCGTTTCATTGCTTTCAAAATGAGCACGTGCTCCGTTGCCCATTCCATCACTAATAGCTGCGGCATACTTGCCTGCTCCAAGCTCCATCATGCTGTAGCTGTCTCCAGATACCAGTCCTCCGCCTTTTGCTGCATGTGCCACGCCTGTAGCCACTCGGTATGATTTAGCAGAGCCAAATACAACGTGGCAATAGCCTGTTGGATGCTCTGCACACTGTTCTGCTTTGACTAAAATCTGTTCTTCTAAAATATCCGAAAGCATTGGCGCAATGATTTTTTCACATTCCCCATGCCCTTGGCAATATGGGATTCTCATTTCAATATCCACATTTCCCTGCTCCAAGCTATAGATTTCTACTTGCTGAATTTCAATGCCAAAGTGCTGAAGTGCTTCTATCATCTGCTCTTCCTGAATAAAATGCTGCTCTCTTTCTCGTTTTATTTCCCGGGAAAAATCCTCCATCACTTGTGAGACCCCCATCAGCTGTTCAGCCACAAGACGCCTGCTGTCTTGGACTTTTTTCTTCAGTGTCTGGTTGGCTTTATAGTATGCGATCTCCTCTTCGATCAATTCCTCAACATGTTTTGATTTTGAGCAGTGCTGACTAAATTTCTTTTTCAATTTTCGGTTATGCTCATACGTTTTTTCATCAGATTCATGCATAACTTGTTTCATTAGTTCATAGGTTGTATCAAAGTTCTGCACCCAGCATTTATTTTTCTTATAGCACGTTTGACAGGATCGTTCTGTGATCGTACTTAAAAAAAGATCTACATCCTCTTCCTGCTTCTTCTCTTCAGGAATGGATTCGTAAAATGTCGCAAAACTCTCAGACAGCGCATGAAATACATGAGAGAATTGATCTACCTTTTTTGCTGTCACGTCTCGTACCTTCCGAGCATATTGCTGCTGCTCTTGTACATGCTCTACCGTACCAGGAATGTATTTCGCTACCTTGGAAGTAACTGATTGCGGCGTGAGTAAAAAGAGCGCAACCGCTATAAGTGATTCATACAGTGTGGTCATGAGACCTGCTGACCCTTCCCCGTACAGTGAAATGAGTAAGGAACCCACAATTAAGCCGATGGCTGCCCCTGCTTTCTTCCCTTCTTTCAGCAATCCGCCTAATAAGCCTGAAAAGGCAAGAAGACTCATCTGATAAAGGTTTCCGATGTTAGCGAGACCGAGAATTAATCCTGTCACAACACCGACCGTACAACCAATACTGGCTCCGCCAATAAAGGCAAACGTCAGCACTACATAACGTGACAAAATATGCTCTGCCTGCATTCCTTGAAAAGTGATCCCAGCAAGACCAGTTAAAACTGAGGCAATTAAAATCATAAAACAAATAATTTCTTCGACCTTTAAAGAGTGTTTAATTTTCCTGACTGTAAAAATCGGCAGGCTTTGAAGGAAAATCAGAGTCAAAATGAAGGCAAGTCCTGCTTCGACACCCGCCATGACGTAATCATAACTTTGCACAGCACCTTGCTCTAAGTAAACAAACGCTCCCCGGGTGATCAGCATTGAGAGAACAATGACAACCGGCAATGTTTTCACTGGGTCTTTGATGATGAAAGAAACCACCTTTGACATAAGGAGAAACATGAGCAGCGACGCAAACACAAACAATGCATTTTGAGGTGATATCGTCATCGCCCCAGCGAGTAATGCTAGACAAGCAAGCATCGCCTTATCTCTTTTAATAAGCAGCATGGAGCCAAAGAAAGGCAGAGCAAACGGCATAATTTCAGATAATATAAAGGCTCGTCCTAATAAAAAGCCTAGAACAACATAAATAAACCCTTTATAGAAAAAAAGAGAATGCGTGTGATGAAGAAACAGGTTTTTCATCTTTTTTAACCCCGCACTGATTCTTTCAAACCCCGCTCCTGTTAAATCAGTTCTTCTTTCTAGTTTTTCCATCTTCTCATCCCCCACCTGATATTCGTTGGTTGTCATTATAGCGAAGGTGAAAAAGAAATTTTGTCAAAAGAAGTTGTCGTTTCCATAAAACGTTCGACGCTTTATTCGTCAAAGAGGCATACTTTCATGAAAGTCGATGTCTTTCATCAGAATTTTACGAAGGCACAAAAAAACAGCTTTCCTATAGAAAGCTGTTTCGAATATGACCCGTACGGGATTCGAACCCGTGTTACCGCCGTGAAAGGGCGGTGTCTTAACCGCTTGACCAACGGGCCTTGCTTTATGTTCTAGTTAAAAGGATAGCGGCGGAGGGGATCGAACCCCCGACCTCACGGGTATGAACCGTACGCTCTAGCCAGCTGAGCTACACCGCCATAATGAAAATGCGCTAAGAAGCACAAGAACTATAATACAAAGGATTCGCTTGTCCGTCAATAGAAAGTTTTAAATTAAATGACGAAATCTCCAAAAATGTCGGATGGATCATGAAAAAAAGCACCTGCTGAACAGCAGATGCTTTGTTGTGAAAATATATAGAAAGCAGCAACAAGTTAACCTCTTCTTGCTCCGCGCCCCCCACGTTTTGATTCCGTGTTACGTTTTAAAGATGTTAAGCGATCTTCGCTATCTTTTAAGAATTTGTTCATTTTTTGTTCAAACGATTCCTTCGGACGGAAATCATTTCTGCTTGGTCTTGATTGTTGTTGAGGACGATCTTTTGCTTTTTTAATGGACAAGCCGATTTTACCGTCTTTTTCAACGTTAATCACTTTCACTTCAACTTGTTCACCGACTTTTAAATGCTCATTAATATCTTTTACATAGTTATCGGCTACCTCACTGATATGAACGAGACCAGTTGAACCGCCTGGCAACTCCACAAAAGCTCCAAAATTTGTAATGCCCGTAACTTTCCCTTGTAACTTGCTGCCAACTTCAATCGACATAAAAAAAGTGCTCCTCCTTAGACTTATAAAAAAATCTCATTTGTTCAATTATACATAAACTGAATTTTAAGTGTCAACAAGGCTAATCGCTCTTATTGCCCACATCAAAGATTTTTTCGCCTTTTTTGGACATATAATAGTCCCGTCGTGCCAGTTCGAGTACGTATTCCTTGCTTTTCAGCTTCTTAATTTCATCAGAAATATCTTCCTGCTTTGTTTTTAATTGCTTCAACTCTTTTTCGAGCGCAACCTTCTTCTCTTCTTTTTCCTTTAGTGAAGACGATTGCGACCAGAGGGCACTTGTCACCAAGACAGCAAACATGAGCACGATTACACCAAACACGGTAAGCCTTCTAAGGAGTCCTCGACGTTTGCGTTTTAAGCGCTGCGCTTGCTGTTCCATTTGTTTTTGGTAATCATTTTGAATTTGTGCGATATTTCGTTTTCTCTTGTTCAAGATTGAAGGCCTCCTCTCTTACTTTGTCCAGAATTGTTTCCATTTCGTTTTGATGGTACCAGATAATTTCTTGGCCCCTTGTAAAATTCCTGCTCCTTTTGAGAAAAACAATCTCATTGATGTTCGCCATTTTTCGGGAATCCGATGAATAATGGTCACATTGAGTAACCAGATGAGCGGATAACAAACAATCGACAGCACCTTCCACACGAGCCGAAACGTAAAACGAACTAGACGTAAGAGCGAGTGGAGCAAGAACAGAAAAGCACTTATGACCAATGTGATCATCCAGCGTATCGGCTGGAAGACAACCGACATGACCAGCCTTTTTAGAAAGAGAACGGTCTGATATACACACATCATGATAAACTTGAGAATCTTGAGATACAAATGTTTCATCAATGCCTGATACATCGAGAAACCTAGAGCAACGGCTAGAAAAATATAAAGCCTGAATTCTCCCTCATTTGTCAGCAGCAGGACGTAAAAGAATAAGAGACCCTGTACCATCCAAAAAAGGAGATCGTGGATAGCCAAAAGCCATTTTGCTGTTTTTTCCCGGTTCACAAACAGCTTGTACGTATCAAGCGATGCGCCCAGCCAGATGCCCATCGCCGCCATGGAAAGCATCGTATAAAACTGGACTGTCAGCGTCATTTAAACAGCTTGCTAAAAAATCCTTTAGCTTTCTCCCCGTGCTGCTCATCCACATAGATTAAATCAAAGACACGCCCTTTGATCGACACAACGCCCTTTTCGACGTCTAGGTTTTTCATTTGCAGATTTTCTCCGCGGATGGCGAGAATCCCCATGACCGTCTCCAGCAGAAATTCCTCACTATCAAAGCTTTCCACTTGTTTGACACCAGTAATATCTAAATGCTTTCTGTTTCGCATTGTGACATTGTGCTCCGCGTCTGACGACAGCTTCGTGCCTTGAGGTTGATTATAATATTGATTCATCTATACATCCCCCATATCTCATACTTGCATGTTACTGCATTGTATGTGATAAGAGGGTCATTTAGAACAAGCCCTATTCTGCTGTTTTTTCTTCTTTTAGCACAGTATACATGCCAGCCGCTTCTTCTTTTTTCGTCGTGTCCTTTAACTCGTTGACTTGAACAGTCACTAGTTTTTGACCAAAGCGGATTTGCAGCTCATCTCCTTCTTTCACGTCAGAGCTTGCCTTCGCCTGTGTTCCGTTAATAGATATCCTGCCTTGATCAGCTACTTCTTTTGCCAATGTTCTTCTTTTAATTAAACGGGATACTTTTAAAAATTTATCTAGTCTCATGTGTGTTCACCTCTTTCTATGCGTTTCGCATCGTTCCATAGATCGTCCATTTCCTCTAGCGTTAAGTCATCTAACGAACGGCCCATGTCCTTTGCTTTTTGTTCGATATGCTGAAAGCGCCGTATGAATTTTGTGTTGGCAGAAGCGAGTGCCGTTTCAGGCTCTAGGTGATAGAACCTGCCAATATTGACGAGAACAAACAAAAGATCTCCAAATTCATCTTTCATCTGCTTCGTTGCACCTTCGTCCGTCTTCTCTGCCACTTCAACGAGAAATTCCTGCTTTTCTTCTTCGTATTTGTTCCAAATATCTTGAACATTTGTCCAATCAAAGCCTACTTTGGCAGCTTTCTTTTGGAGCTTATATGCCTTTGTTAGTGCCGGAAGTGTCGCCGGAATCGATTGCAAAATAGAACCGGTCCGCTCTGGCTTCTCCTGCTGTTTGATTTTTTCCCAGTTGGCCACCACATCTGCTGCCTCAGAAACATTCGTGTCACCAAACACATGGGGGTGGCGCCGAATCATTTTTTCTGTGACATGCTGAATGACGTCATCGATTGAGAAATAACCGTCATCTTCGCCAATTTGAGCGTGAAGCAACACCTGCAGCAGCACATCGCCAAGCTCTTCCACCATATGATCTGGGTCATCTTCATCTATCGCTTCAAGCAGTTCATAGCATTCTTCAATTAAATATGGTTTCAGTGATTCATTGGTTTGTTTTTGATCCCATGGACAGCCGCCCGGACCTCTTAATGTACGTATGACGTCACGGAAGGTGTCAAATTGTTGATAAAGCAGCTGTTCATCTTGAATCGGAGGAACATAAACACTCGTTAAGTTATTTATCGACACATCTCGATCAAGTTCAAATAAAGGAACGGCAGTAATCTGTTCCTGACTGCTTCCAGCTGCTGTCACAATATAAATTTCATAATCGTCAGGGAGCTTTTCCATCAGCGTGAGTTTCACATTCGAAGCTGTCATCTGATCATATACCTGACAAATCAGGACGTGCTGGGTTAATTTCAGATCATCCGCTCTCATATCCCCTGCATCAACGAATTGTAATCCCTCGATGGGGTCAATCTGCAAGGAGTTGAATGTCGCATCTAGAAAGCTTTGTCCACCAGCGACAGACACCTCAATCCCGCGCTCTTTCTGCCCGGCGACGAGCAGCTGTACGGTCTTTTCTGCCACAAATGGATGACCAGGTACAGCGTACACAATGTCTTTTTCCGCTGCCTCTGCAAATAATATTTCGGTAATTTCCTGATACACCTGATCAAACTGATCATGCTTTTCATAAATTTCATCAAAAAAGGTGAGAGATGGGACCTCCTGCATTAACTCTGCGGTAAGCGGATGATCCTGCGTTCTCATAAATACTTCTTTCGCCTGCTTCAGCTGCTTATATACACCGAGCGTCAGCTGATCCATGTCGCCTGCCCCGAGACCGACGACGGTAATCTTACCTGCCATTTTGATTCCCTCTCATCTGTTTAAAATATAAAATCTTTTCTCCTAATGGAATGAGTCTCCATTCCTCGTCCGTAAATACTTCTAGCTTAAGAATACTATATAAAAAGGCGAAACCACCAATAAAAACTGATGTCAGGCTCTCTAAAACGGAAAACGGGCGTTTTTCAAAGGGGATGACCCATGAAAACAGAGCCTGATATCCTATTAAGACCACAGCCATGAAGGCGGCTGATAAAAGAATTTTCACCGGGAACAGCTCTCTCAACGAAATCCATCCTTTTTGCTTCAAATAAACGGCATTGAGCACGGCTGCTGTGAGAAAACCACATACAGTTGACCATGCGGCACCATGGATGCCAAATAACGGTACAAACTCAATTGTTAAAATCCATTTCACCAGCACGCTGAGGACCACCACAACAGCAGGATATACAGTATGCCCGAGCCCTTGCAGTAAAGCCGCCTGCGTAATGGCAATCGACGTAAAGACGATCGATATACAGAATATTTGCAAGGCATCGGTGCCTAAGTCATTACGAAAAAGCATTGTATTGACTGGTGCTAAAATACAAATCAGTCCAACCGCTGACCCTATCCCTAATACCGACGTGGTCTTAACCGATGAGCGAACTTTTTGCCGTATCGTTTCATGCTCTCCATTCCTCATGGCTGCAGATAAAAATGGCACAAGAGAGGTTCCGATGCTGATGGCAAACACCGTTCCGAGCTGTAAGAAAGGCTGGCCTCGGTCATATACACCTTTCGCCGCCTTTGCCGCCGCTTCACTGAGACCCTCGCTGCGCAGCAGCGCATACAGATGAAAAGCATCAATCATTTGCATCCATAAAATGAGCAAACCGCTGACACAAATCGTCAATGTATACAGCACCAAACTCTTCATAACATCTTTTTTTCGAAGTGTCGCCTGTTTGCCTGACATACTTGCAGCAGACTGCTTTCGATAGGTCAGCCAAAGGAAAAGAAGCAAAATGAGCGAGGCCGCACTTCCTGCGATAGAAGAGAACACCGCACCCGCCCCTGTTTCATAAAGCGAATAGCCGTGCCTCACGAAATAGAAGGATAAAACAAGCAGGACACCTACCCTGATGAGCTGCTCAACCAATTGTGAAACAGCTGTTGGAAGCATCAGACCGTCACTCTGAAAAACTCCCCTCAGCATCACGGTGAGCGGCAGAAATAGAAACACAAAAGCACTCATCTGGATGAGCAGAATTAATTGACTGTCTGCCATAAGACTCGCAATTGTGCCTGCTCCTATGTAAAGACAAAGAAATAAGGCTAGGCTCAGTAAAGTGATATAGACCAAGGATACCCTTGTAATGATCCGTCGATTCTCTTCCCCATGCTCACTCAAAAGCTTGGACACCATGACAGGAAAACCTGTTGTACCAAGCATGATGGCAATGCCAAGGAAAGGATATACCTGCTGATAAATATAAAACCCTGTATCCCCTACGATGTTTTGAAACGGGACACGGTAAACAGCACTTAATATCTTTGATAACAAGCCTGCGATGGTCAAAATCACCGCACCCTGGAAAAGCCAATGCGGCTGATTCACAGCATTTTTCATGGATGACTCCTTTAAAATAAATCTACAGTTAAACGCACTCATTATAACATACGTGAATGAAAAGACGTTTCTTTCTAAGGAGTAGACGGCACATGTCTCGTTTTGTTTCATCCCATATAAAAAACCGACAAAATCAAATGATTTCATCGGCATTCTTTCATTTTATCAAGATGATATAGAGTTATTAGACCTAATGTTCCATTTGACGGGCTAAGAAGCCAGCTGCCGTTTCTGCCGCTTTATGCTCCACTTCTCCCATTGAACGCTCTTTAGAAAATAAGACGACGGCGCCAATTGGATCTCCGTTCGCAACAATAGGTGCAATGGTATAAGCAGATACGTCATCATCAATACCATCGACAAGTTGAATTTCTTTTTTATTTTCTTCTAACACAGAATTACGCTGATCCATTGTTCGTTCAAGTAAATCACTGATGGATTTGTTCAAGTACTCTTTTTTCGAACTGCCGGATACAGCAATATACGTATCTCGATCACAGATCAGGATGGAATGACCCAGACTGTCGAATAATGCATCAGCATATTCCTTCGCGAAGTCTCCTAGCTCACTAATCGGCGAATACTTCTTCAAAATCACTTCTCCATCGCGGTCGACGAAAATCTCAAGCGGATCTCCTTCCCGGATGCGCAATGTTCTGCGAATCTCCTTCGGAATAACCACTCTACCTAAATCATCGATGCGGCGTACAATTCCAGTTGCTTTCATTCACTGCTGCCTCTCTTTCGTTTGATGATGTGTTGGGTGAATGAAACAAAAGCGTCCACTTTATGCAACATTCACCACTTGACCCTGAGTTTAGTATCCGTCACATCAAACGTAATATACACGAGAGACAAACAAAATTTTAGGAAGATGGAATGGTTTCTTTTTTCACATCTTGAAGGCCTCGAAGCATGTTAAGGACAACCTCAAGCCATTCCTCAGTCTTCTTGCCTTTCGTTTGGACAGAAATAATCAGCTTGCTGCCTTCCATTCCTAACCCGATTTCACGTCCATATTTACTGCCGAGCTCAAATAATTTTTGACCGTCGATTTCACTGCTTGCTTTCTCATCAAGAGTCATTCTGACAATGCCTTTCTCCATCTTGATCAGCTCGACACGTTCCTGGACAGCGTATACCTTCATTGTCGCAATCGTAAACAAGTCAGCCACTTCTTGCGGATATTCACCAAATCGGTCGATCATTTCATCCTGAAGCTCTTTTCTCTCTTCAATCGATCCAATTGCTCTGAACTGTTTATACATTTCAATCTTTTGCTTGCCATCCGAAATATAAGTGTCTGGGATGTAAGCATCAATTTGCAGATCAATTTCTGGCTCGAACTTATCTTGAGCCGTTGTATCGCCTCTTCTTTCCTCAATGGCTTCTTTCAGCATTTGAGAATAGAGGTCGAATCCAACCGAATCAATGAAACCATGCTGCTGAGCACCAAGTAAGTTCCCTGCTCCTCGAATTGTTAAATCACGCATCGCAATTTTAAACCCAGATCCGAGCTCTGTGAATTCTTTAATGGCTTGAAGTCTTTTCTCCGCAACTTCAGAAAGAACTTTATCTTTTCGATACGTGAAATAAGCATAAGCGACACGGTTCGAACGCCCGACTCGTCCTCTTAGCTGGTACAGCTGAGAGAGCCCCATTTTATCGGCATCGTGGACGATGAGCGTGTTCACATTTGGAATATCGACTCCCGTTTCAATGATGGTGGTACTGACCAATACATCTGATTCACCTTCAAGGAAATTGATCATCACTGATTCAAGCTCGTTCTCACTCATTTTCCCGTGCGCATAACTGACTTTTGCGTCTGGGACTAGCATGGAGATTTCGTCTGCTTTTCGTTCAATATCCTCAACACGGTTGTAAAGGAAGTACACTTGGCCGCCGCGTGCTAATTCTCGCTCTATCGCTTCTCTGACTAGAGCGCCATTATACTCAACCACATAGGTTTGAACAGGGAAACGGTTTTCAGGCGGTGTTTCAATCACTGATAAATCCCGTACGCCAAGCATGGACATATGAAGCGTACGCGGAATTGGGGTAGCTGTTAATGTCAGTACGTCGATATTGGCTTTCATCTGCTTAATTTTCTCTTTATGCGTCACACCAAAACGCTGTTCCTCATCAATGATCAACAGTCCTAAATCCTTGTAGACGATGTCTTTTGAAAGAAGGCGGTGTGTGCCGATAACCATATCGATCGTTCCGTTTTTCAGCCCTTTTAACGTTTCAGTTGTTTCTTTTCTTGTACGGAAACGGCTCAGCTGCGCAATTTTGACAGGGTAGTCTTGGAATCGGTCCATGATTGTGTCAAAATGCTGCTGTGCTAAGATGGTTGTCGGAACAAGCAGGGCTACCTGCTTCCCGTCAGCAATCGCTTTGAAGGCCGCACGAATAGCCACCTCCGTTTTTCCGTAACCCACATCTCCACAAAGCAGACGGTCCATTGGACGTTCCCGCTCCATATCCTGTTTAATTTCGTGAATCGAACGGATTTGATCATCTGTTTCCTGATAAGGGAACGCAGATTCAAACTGGCGCTGCATCTCATGATCAGGCGAGAAGGCATATCCTTTGCTTGCCTCGCGTTCTGCGTACAGTTTAATCAGATCATCTGCGATGTCCTGTACAGATGTTTCAACTTTTTTCTTCACGCGTTTCCAATCGCTGCCGCCTAGTTTGTACAGCTTTGGTTCTTTACCTTCTGATCCTACATATTTCTGCACCTGATCAATTTGTTCAACCGGTACATAAAGCTTGTCGCTTCCTTGATAATGAATATTTAAATAATCTTTATGAATGCCGCCGATTTCAAGCGTTTCTATTCCTAAATATTTACCGATCCCGTGGTTAATGTGCACCACATAATCACCGACTTGAAGCTCTGAATAGCTCTTGATCCGCTCTGCATTGGTCAGCTTTTGCTTACGCGCCTGTTTTTTCACACGTTTCTTGAAGAGTTCACCTTCTGTGATTACAGCAATTTTTGATAACGGCAGTTCAAAGCCTGTTTGCAGCTCACCTTGTAAAATATACACCTGTCCGCTCACAAGCTCAGCGTCCGGTTTAGCAAGAGCGGCTTCAATGTCATAATCATGCAGAACAGACGACAGCTTTTCTGTCCGCTCTTCATCAGCACCTAAGAAGACAACCGTGTATTGCTGTTTTTTATAGCGTTCAATTTCACTCGCCAGCACATTCATCTGTCCGTGGAAATTCTGCATTTGCTTACTAGATACATTGACGATATTTTGCGGATTTGTCTGCTGGACATGTCTCAGGAACAAAGAGTAGTACAGAATGGATCTCGATTGCTGATTGATCAGTTCTTGGAACGGGAAAGATAGAGATAAATCATGAAGAATATTGCCTTCTTCAAGCAGACTAATTGTCCAATCGGCTTCTTCCTGTTCAAGCTGTTCTTCCATCTCCTGAATTCTGCTGATTTCATCTAAAATAATAATCGTATCCTGCGATGTGTAATCTAGCAAACTAGCAGGCTTTTCATAGAAATAGGACAGGTACTTCGTCATTTCCTGTGTCACGATGCCTTCTAGCAGCTTCTCGCGATCAGCAGATATATTTTGATGAAGCAGTTCTTTTTGCTGATCTGAGTTGAATTTCTTTAAGCTCTTCGCCAGCCCTTGATCAAGCTGTTCAATGGCTCTCACTCGTTCCGGACCTCTCACAATTAACTCTTTTGCAGGACCTATTTTGATTTCTTGAAGGGTTTCTAATGAACGCTGTGTATCTGAATGAAACGTTCGAATTGAGTCTATTTCTGTATCAAACAGTTCAATACGGATTGGATGATCTTCCGTTAACGCATAGATGTCGATAATTCCTCCGCGCACACTAAAATCTCCGGGCGCTGCAACCATCGACGTCCGGTCATAACCAATTTGTACGAGCTGTTTTGAAAACGCCTCCAAATCAATTTCTTCACCGATCTTTAAATGGATCTGACTCTCCTTCCAGAGCTCAACTGGCGGAAGCATCCTGCGAACCGCAGCAGCGGGAGTGACGATAATGGGGTTTTCTCCATTCGCAAGTCGATTCAAGACATCCAAACGCTGTGCTCTCAGCTCAGGACTGGCCACTGCAATTTCTGAAGCGATGAGTTCATTGACAGGATAAAGAAGAACCGAGCGATCTGGCATCACACTTGCTAGATCATCTGTAACCTTCTGCGCCTGATATAAATTGTGAGTCACAATAAACATCGGCCGCTTCAGTTCGTCTGATATCGCGGCTGTAAATAAAGATCTGACGGAGCCTGATAGTCCGGCAAGCAGCTGTTCTTTTAACCCTTCCTTTAGCCCATTAAAAATGGACTGAAAATCATCACTTTGTTTGATAAATGATTGTATGTTTTTCATTTGGCTCCTCCTCCCTGTTTGTTTAAAACAGAAAAACGCTTTGGTCTAATATCTACACCAAAGCTTTTTTATTGAATAAAAGTATGATACTGATGGTAATCAGGATTTCTTTCGAGCGCCTCTTGGCAATCCTCACAAATGGTTTGTACATGTAAATCACCATTTTCCCTATAAGAAATCATATCGTTTCTTTCCTCATTTGTTAAGTGATGAAATCCAAGTGCTTCACTTTGGACAGCGGATTCATCTAGACTGCCAACCTTTACACCACAGTGGCGGCAGTAATAATGCAAAGCCATACGTGATCCTCCCATGCTGAGATTTTATGATCAGTATGTGCTTCGCTTATCATTCTTATACCTTCTTGTTAAAATCATTCATCACTTCTAAAAATGGCTTTTTTAAAGCCGCTTCACAAGCCTCGACAGACGATTGAATGGCTGATGCGATGTCAGGCTGTTCTTCTTCTGAGAAACGTCCTAGTACGTAATCAACGACCTTCATGCCGTTTTGAGGACGTCCAATGCCGATACGGAATCGGTCAAATTCAGGTGAACCTAAATGCTGAATCAATGATTTGATTCCATTATGCCCGCCTGCACTTCCTTTTGTACGTAGGCGAATCCGGCCAGTTGGCAAATCAAGATCATCATAGATCACTTTCAAATGCTCGAGGGGAATATCGTAATAGTCCATCAGCGGACGCACACATTCTCCTGATAAGTTCATATATGTAAGCGGCTTTACAAGTAGAACCTTTTGCCCCGAAACAAACCCAGTTCCAAATTGTCCATGGAATTTTGATTGATTTAAAGGTATGTCCCATTTTTTCGATAATTCATCTATTGTCATAAACCCGACATTATGTCTTGTTTTTTCATATTCTTTTCCTGGATTGCCTAATCCAACGAATGCAATCATGAAACCAATAACCTCCTTTGTCACACAGCACACGCCTAAAAAATGAGCCAATCAGATTGCCTCATGTAAAAACGTATGAATTCTTTTCATTCTAGCACAAAAGACGCAACCGCGGGAGGGTTACGTCTTTAAATGACCAGTTATTCTCCATCGTCATCCTTTTCTTTAATGGCCTCAGGCTCTTGCGGCTCTTCTTCGCTATCCGGCTCAGGAACCTCTGATTGCTGAGGCGGCAGAATGGAGGCAACGACTTCTTCTGGATCGTTATTGATTTGATAAGATGACTGAACAGGCAGATCAGCAACTGTTAAGACATCATTGACTTCTAAGTTTGTAATATCAGCTTCAATATTCTGCGGGATATCTTTTGGTTTCGCTGTCACAGATAGTTCAAATAGTGGCTGCTGAAGCACACCGCCATCTTTTACCCCTTTAGACTCACCAATCAGCTGTATTGGTACATCTGCTTCAATTTCACGCTGTAAGTCAACGACTTGGAAATCAGCATGGACAAGCTCGTTTTTCAACGGATCTGTTTGTAATTCTGTCACCATCACAGATTTCGTTTCACCACCCACGTCTAAGGTGATGATTGTATTCTTCCCTTCATCACGTAAGGTCTTTAATAAATCGATGCTGTCTAATGAAACAGCCAGGCTGTCTGTATTTTTTCCGTATATGACACCAGGAACGTGTCCTGAATGACGGATTTTTTGCAGTGTGGAACGTTTGAAATCAGTTCTTTTATTTGCTTTTAAAGTTGCCATATTCAGCACCATCCTATTTCTTTTTTGTCACTACTCTCATAATTACCCATAACCGAATCATTTTAAACCTATTTGCCGTGAATGATGATAGCAAAAAGACCCCAAGCTTGATGCCTAGGGCCTTTTTTAATCAGAAAATTAGCTGAAAAGGTAGCTCACAGATTCTTCTTCATGTACACGGATAATGGCTTCTGCAAGCAAAGGCCCAACCGAAAGCGGAATGAATTTTCCAACTTTCTTGTCATCAGTTAATTGAATACTGTTTGTCACAACCAATTCTTTAATTTTAGAGTTTGTGATACGTTCTACTGCTGGTCCAGACAATACTGGGTGCGTACAGCAAGCATATACTTCAGCTGCTCCATTTTCGACTAGCGCATTTGCTGCAAGTGTAATAGTACCAGCTGTATCAATGATATCATCGATCAGAATCGCCGTTTTGCCTTCAATGTTACCAATAATGTTCATGACTTCAGCAACGTTTGGCTTTGGACGGCGTTTGTCGATAATTGCGATCGGCGCTTTCAGGCGGTCTGCCATTTTACGCGCACGTGTCACACCACCGTGGTCAGGAGACACAACAACGATATCATTCAAGTTCTTCTGTTCGAAATAGTTTGTTAAGATTGGCACAGCCATTAAGTTATCGATTGGAATATCGAAGAAACCTTGGATTTGCGGTGCATGAAGATCAAGTGCAATCACACGTGTAGCACCTGCTGTTTCAAGTAAGTTTGCAAAAAGCTTCGCAGTGATTGGCTCACGAGGTTTTGCCTTACGATCTTGACGTGCATATCCGTAATAAGGGATCACAATATTGACAGTTTTCGCAGAAGCGCGTTTTAGCGCATCCACCATAATGAGCAGTTCCATAATATGCTCATTGACTGGCGCACTTGTTGATTGAATGACATAACAATCACAGCCGCGGATACTTTCTTCAATATTGATTTGGACTTCACCGTCACTAAAGCGTTTAACAGAGCTCTTTCCTACATCAACTCCGATACGATCGGCAATTTCTTTGGCAAGTTCAGGGTTTGAATTCAAAGAGAATATCTTTAAATTCGCATCAGCATAACGATTAGACATGGTATGGTAAACCTCCGGGTATTTGGATTATTTTTTATGAATATTTTTCACATAATCTTCTTTATTGACTTGTCTTGCTCTAGCAATAGACAATGCATCCTGCGGTACATCTTCTGTAACCGTTGAACCGGCTGCAACATATGCCCCTTTTCCGACAGTGACTGGTGCAACTAGATTTGAATTACAGCCAATAAATGCGCCGTCTTCAATCTTCGTTAAGAATTTGTTTTTCCCATCATAGTTGACTGTAATGGAACCACAGCCAAGATTTACATCAGTTCCGACCTCTGCGTCTCCAATGTAGCTTAGATGAGATGCCTTGCTGCGGTCTCCGAAAACTGTTTTCTTGATTTCGACAAAATTTCCGATTTTTACTTCATCGCCAATTTTCGACAACGGGCGAATATGAGCAAACGGTCCAATTGTCACATCAACTCCAACCTCACTATCGCAGACGACAGATTGCTTAATGACTGTTCGATCTCCGATGATGCTGTCAACAATTTCAGTGTTTGGCCCAATAGTGGCGTCTGCACCGATTTTCACATTCCCTTTGATGACCGTCCCAGGATAAATAACTGTATCTTCACCGATGACAGCATCTGGCGAAATATACGTGTTCTCAGGATCAATCAAGGTCACACCATTCTTCATATGCTGATGATTAATACGTCGCTTCATGAATTGCTCTGCTTGTGATAGAGCGATACGATCGTTAACTCCAAGTGTTTCTTCAAAATGCGGTGTTTGATAAGCTGCAACTGTTTGCCCTTCATTTTTTAGAATTTCAATAACGTCTGGCAAGTAGTATTCACCCTGTGCATTTTCATTCGACACTTGCTCAATCACACGGAAGAGATCTTCATTTGAAAAGCAATAAGTCCCTGTATTAATTTCATTCACTTGACGCTCTGCATCGTTCGCATCTTTATGCTCAACAATTTTCACGACAGCACCTGTTTCGTCACGAATAATACGGCCATAGCCTGTCGGATCATCCGCATGTGCTGTTAAAATAGTGACTTTCGCTTGATGTTTTTGATGCTCGCTTAACATGGCTTCCATTGTTTCCGCTGTCAATAATGGCGTATCACCACAAATGACAATGGTTGTTCCCTTTTCCTGCGCGAGGAACGACTTTGCTTGTTTGACGGCATGGGCTGTTCCCAGCTGTTCTTCTTGAAGTGCATACTCACTTCTGTCTCCAAGCTGCTCTTTCACGTCCTCTGCACCATGACCGACAATCGTCACCAGCTTGGCTAAAGAAAGCTTTAACGCTTCATCTGCCACATGCTCGACCATTGGCTTTCCGCAAACTGGATGAAGTACTTTATATAGCTTTGACTTCATTCTCGTTCCTTTTCCCGCTGCTAAAATCACTGCGAACCGCTTATCCATTGATTGGCCTCCAATATCCCTATTATCCATAGAAAAATATATCCTAAATAAAGACTGATTTCAAGGATACATAAGGAAGTACAATAATTTTCTAACAGATGAAAGACTTAAGAAACAAGAGAAAGAACGAAAAAAAGACAGCATTTAAAAGAAAACATTCATTTTCTCTTAAAGCCGTCTTTTTAAGTTCACATATGATTAAGAAGCTCCAGCTTCTTCATATTCAATTGTTTCTTCCTCTTCGCCTAAGCGATGATATTCATTTAATACAGCATCTTGGATTTTACCCCGAGTGCTTGAATTAATTGGATGTGCAATATCGCGAAACTCTCCATCAGGCGTGCGTTTGCTAGGCATTGCTACAAACAACCCATTGTTTCCATCAATCACACGAATATCATGAACAACAAATTCGTGGTCCAGCGTGATGGATGCAATCGCCCTCATGCGACCATCGGTATTCACGCGGCGTAATCTTACGTCAGTAACTTCCACAGTAGTTCACCACCTTTTCCCAATATAAAAGCATTACTTAGGTATTCAACGATCGTGGTGATTCTCCTGCTCTTTTTTTAAACTTTTTTTGAAATATCGGGATATTTATACATTATTTGTCATATTCGTGACGACGCTTACATTCTCAGCATAAAAAAAGACATCATGATGATGTCTTTCCCTGCATATGATGAAACCAAACGGCTTTCATTGAGAGTGCCTGTTTATTTAACTAATGCAACTACTTCTATTTCTACAAGCGCATCCTTTGGAAGTCTTGCCACTTCCACACATGAACGAGCTGGCTTATGTGTATGGAAATACTCACCGTACACTTCATTCACTTCAGCGAATTGTTCCATATCTTTAATGAAAACAGTTGCTTTCACGACTGTTTCAAAGGAAGCACCTGCTGCTTCAAGTACAGCCTCAAGATTACGGAATACTTGATGTGTTTGTTCTTTAATATCTCCATTTACAAAATCTCCAGCTGGGCTTAATGGAATTTGCCCTGAGCTGTAAAACATGTTATTGACAATAATTCCTTGAGAGTAAGGTCCAATGGCTGCTGGTGCATGTTTGGTTTGAACAACTTTTGTCATATCAATCTCTCCCATTCAAATACATGTTTAATCAAAGCTTACGCTTTCGAATGAAAAAACTCGTGGAAATTGCCTTCATTGATCTCAATGATTTTTTGCTTCATATCAATGGTAGAAAGCTTTAACAACGAGACATATTCATCGACAAGACGTTCATCTACGCCTTCATCTTCTAAAAGAACACCGATCCCTGCAACATTTGCATTAAATTCCTCAAGCAAATTCATCATGCCGTTAATGGTTCCGCCCGCTTTCATAAAGTCATCAATGATCAACACATTGGAGCCTTTATCTAAGCTTCGCTTTGCAAGGGACATGGTTTGAATTCGGTTAGAAGAACCTGACGCATAATTAATACTGACAGTTGATCCTTCGGTTACCTTATTATCTTTTCTAACGATCACAACAGGCACATTTAAATAACCCGCAACAGAATAGGCAATCGGAATACCTTTTGTCGCAACGGTCATGACGACATCAATCGCACGGTCCGCAAAGATGGTCGCAAACAGCTTACCGATTTTCGCAAGTATCGATGGATTGCCTAAAACATCGGTTAAATATAAATAACCGCCAGGAAGTACACGTTCAGGAGTTGATAATGCCTCTCCGATATCGTTTACTACGTCATCTGCTTCTTTTAGGTGTATTTTTGGAATATATTTCACTCCGCCAGCAGCGCCAGGTACAGTAAGCAATGTGCCTATTCCCTGCTGTTCGAAGGTCTGTTTGATAATCGTTAAGTCTTCACTAATGGAGGACTTTGCAGATTGATATCGCTCTGCAAAAAAAGTTAAAGGTACTAGTACGTGCGGGTGGGCTAACAAATAATTTGTTAAGTCCACCAATCTGCCGCTTCGACGAAACTTCATGAACTTACCCCCAGAACCCGAATAATTTATGAATAATATAACTTAATATACGGATTTAATCAAGGGCATTTTGTTCGCCGATCATGCGGACAGCGTATACTTGATCACAAAATCCTCTCAGTCCGTTATATATTCTTTGTACCTTCGATTCATATTGAATCAAGCCAAATACCGTTGGGCCGCTTCCACTCATTAATACAGCATCAGCACCGAAACGCTTCATCTGTCTTTTGATCATATCTACTTCTGGATACATCTTTAATGTCACTGACTCCAGAACGTTACCGAGTGAGCCGCACATCTCTTTATAATCTTTCGCTTCAATGGCTTCAATCATACGCTGTACATTTGGGTGTTCTACTTTGCTTGCGTCATATTGTCTATAAACTTCAGCTGTAGATACCCCAATCACCGGCTTCGCTAAAATCACCCAGCAATGCGGCGGTGTCGCGATATGCTTCAGTTTTTCTCCACGTCCTGTCGCTAGTGCTGTGCCTCCGTGTACACAAAAAGACACATCTGAGCCGATCTCCGCTCCAAGCTCAGCCAGTTCATCTAACGTGAGATTCAACTTCCACAAACGGTTTAAACCGCGAAGCGCTGCTGCAGCATCACTGCTGCCTCCAGCTAAACCTGCTGCAACAGGGATTGCTTTTGTGATGACAATCGATACTCCTTTTTGAATACCGAACCTTGTTTTGAGTAATTTAGCCGCCTGATAAGCCAGGTTACGCTGATCATCTGGCACAAATCGATTATGAGATGATACACGGATTTCGTCTTTGTCCAGCTCCGTCAGCTCAAGTCGATCTGCAAGGTCTATTGTTGTCATCACCATCTCTACTTCGTGATATCCATCCGGTCTTTTTCCATGGACATCAAGTGAGAGATTAATTTTTGCCGGTGCTTTTTCTAAAATACGCAAACATTTCACCTACTTCTCCATCTAAACATAAGTATCAATATTGTATCACATTTGATGGATCTGATGAATATTGGCTTTTACGCCCAGCACACTGACTTTTCCAACAAAAAAAGCCAGAGACACCTGAGGTATCCCTGACCATTTTTCTATCGTTGATTCTCTTCCTGAGCCATGTGCTGCTGAGCTAATTCGATGGCACGTTTGACCATATTACCCGCGTCACGCGCACGAATTTCCCCCCAGCCTCCATTTTTGACGGTATCATAAAATCCAAGATCCTTCGCCAGCTCGTATTTGAACTCATCTGACATAATGCCTCGGCGTCTACCCAAACGAAACAGCCCCTTTAGTCGAGAATTCGAATCAGTGCCACTGCTTTTGTGGCTTTCTTATTTTGTATCGAATCCTTTCTTTTACCCCTTTCAAAAAATGGACAGACTCCCATTCAGAAAAAAAGGCAAAACAAAAAGCAGTAAACAAGAAGTTCACTGCCCATTAATAGGCGACTGAGCTAGCGGCATCATCGAACGTTAATTCGACCGTCTCAGTCAGTATATCTGCATAACTGTAAGAAACTCTTTCAAACGAATTCTCATCTTGATCTAATTGAATCACAAATACAGAAGGGTACGTTTCAGCTAAAATGCCCGAACGCTCAATTGTTTTACGGCGGCCTCCGTTAGCCTTTAACGTCAAACGTTTACCTAAGTTACCATCAAGCGATCTTTTGATGTCGGACAAAGTCTTCGCCATTGCATCCACCTCACTGAGATAATTATACAACAACGGCCCATTTTTGTCAAATAAAAATTAAATTATATCAACCAACACGAGCCATTGTCAACAAAATAATTTTGACAAACTTCTACCTTTTCTCCTCCCTATTTTTCTCAAATTCCGGTGAATTATGTATCCGTTTGAAATTTCTTTTTACACATAAAAAAAACCAGACTGAAATCAGTCGGGTTATGTCGATTCATGGTCTTTTTTATATGGCATACCTACCCTTAAAACACCCTTCGTCTCGATGCCTCCGAGTCCTTTTTCTCTTGTTAATGTATTACGAAGCACATCCCATACGTTGATTCGATCTACAAATGGAGTGAAGCTGATCTTCGCAACGATATAGACGGGATCGAGCGCATGGATGTTCACACGTGAAGGTGAGCTTGCAAAATTGGCACCTGCTTGGATCAATGATTCGAAATGAGATTGACAGGCGCCTGCAAAGATCACAAGTTGATCTAAATGAGGAATTTTCTTTCTTGCTTTTTGAACCGTCTCAACGAAATGACGAGAATGGCGATAGGCACCGATATCATTTACGCCGCCCTTTTGCTTGGAATACGCATCATGCCCTGTAATGACCAAAATATCAGGCCGATATTGATCAAGTAACGAATCGATCACGCTTGGCATTTTCTTCTCATGGCAATGTACTCCATATACAGGCACACCAATTCGTTCATATACATCTAAGCATTTCTTTAAGTATGAAGCATCTCCATCTAAATGAAGGACCTTTCCAGGCATGTGAAAATACTGCTCCTGATGCTGATATTGTCCAGAAGTATAATACTCTTGTTTTTCACGCAGCAGCTGATAATCCTGTCTTAGTAAGTCGAGCGATTCGTTAATTTTCCGTTCGTCGTCCTTCTCCCTTGTCAGCTGCTCCTCTTTTTGAATTAAGACGAGATCCGACATCTTAGCATCAGCAATCAGCCTCACTTCATTCCCATGCAATATGGCAGTGGCTTCGTGCTGATCTGTCTCATCAATTCGAATGATTCGAAACATAATATCCATTTGATAGGATGCCCTCGTCACCATATCTCCTATTTGAAATTGCATGCTGTTCACTCCACAATCAGGCTCATATCCTGTTGGTATCGTCTTGCACTACACATGATCGCCTTTCATATATGCTGTTCTTTCTAGCCTATGCCCGAACAGTTGAAGTGGTGAAAAACAAAAGAAAAAAGCCCTTACGATAGGGCTTTTTGTAAAACATTCGACAAACGGGCAAATTCCTCAATGGATAATGATTCTCCGCGGCGCTTTCCATCAATATCTGCTGTTTGAAGTGCTTCTTCGATGATCGCTTTATGTTTTTTTCCATCAGGTAGATTATTCATCAAATTATTCATCAATGTTTTCCGGCGCTGGCCAAAGCTCGCTCGGATCAATTGAAAGAAAAACGCATCATTTTCTACTGAGACAGCAGGCGTTTCACGAACAGTCAGCTTAATCACAGCCGAATCGACATTTGGCTGAGGAACAAAAACCGTTTTAGGCACAACCATCACCGTTTTTGCTTCTGTGTAAAATTGAACTGCGATAGACAGTGAATTGTATTCCTTAGATGAAGGGACAGCTGCCATACGATCTGCTACTTCTTTTTGCAGCATGACCACAATCCCTTTCAATGGAAGGTTTTCTTCAAGCAATTTCATAATAATCGGTGTTGTCACGTAATATGGAAGGTTGGCTACGACCATCACTTCTTTACAGTCAGCAAAATTTTCCTCGATGACCTTTCTCACATCCGCCTTTAATACATCTTGATGAATGATCGTGACATTATCATATGGAGAAAGCGTATCGTTTAAAATAGGCAATAAACGCTGATCGATTTCAAAAGCGGTGACTTTCTTTGCACGTTTAGCAAGCTGCTCTGTCAATGCGCCGATACCAGGTCCAATTTCAATGACGCCGGTCTCATCTGTAACCTCCGCGTGATCGACAATGCGATCTAAAATATTTGTATCAATTAAGAAGTTCTGCCCTAAGCTCTTTTTAAAAGAGAAACCGTACTTCTTCAGTATTTCCTTCGTTCTGACGGGTGTCGCAATATCTTTATTCATCGGCTTCCTCCTGCATGACGGTCTTTAAGGCCGCAATAAAATCATGTTTGGTTATTTGGAACATGTGAAGGCGCTTTTGCAGCTGCTTCGCATTGGTATATCCTATATTTAAAAGCACTCCTAGTCGTTCGCGGCGGCGTTTCGATGCTTCGCCACCGATAAGGCCTGCGTCAAATAAGTCGTCTAATGTAATGTCACTTTCCGATTCTTCCATTTCTTCATGGACATGGGCAAGACATTCCCGAATACTGTCCAAGGAAGCATGCTCGACACCAATTCCTTTATCCCGCTTCGCCTTCGCAAGATGTTTTGGCAAAAAAGCGTGCTTACAGCCAGGAACTGCCTCTGCGATGGTTTTACGGATCTTCTCACCAGGAAAATCAGGATCTGTTAAAATAATGACCCCTCTCGTCTCCTGCGCAAGACGCACTTGTTGAATGACTGTATCGCCAATGGCGGATCCGTTTGTTTCGATCGTATCTGCATCAACCGCCATCTTCACTCTGGCAGTGTCATCACGACCCTCCACCACAATGATTTCTTTGATTTTCATGTATTCCTCCGCTTGCAAAAACAATCTACATTTTTTGGTTAAAAAAACGAAACCTTTCATGCTGCTTTTGCGTCTAATTAATTAGAAAACAGTGCTTCTATTATAACCAAAAAAACAGAGGGTGCGCAAAGCCCTCTGTTCATATAAATGATTTGATGTGTTTATTTGAGTACTCTAATCTTCACTCGTTTATTTCCCCATTGATAAGCTGCCGACTTACTTGGGACGAACACATCAATTTTATTCCCTTTTATAGCAGATCCAGTGTCTGATGCAACGGCATATCCATAGCCTTCCACATACACTTTTGAGCCCAGCGGAATGACACTCGGATCAACTGCTATGACCTTTGCACCCGGATTTGCTTTTAAATTAAAGCCTGTAGACGTTCTGCCCGTACATCCAGCACAGCTCGCTGTATAGGCTGTTGACGCCACATAAAATTCTTTTCCTGACGATTCATTGCTTCGTGAAACCGCAGGGGACACTGTAGGCTCCTTTTTGGCCACTTGTGTACCAATAGCCACTAATCGGTCCTTACTATCTTTTTCAGTCACTTCTTTAATCAATTCTTTAGACACCACTTTGCCGTTTTCTTTCACAATGGCATAGTGCTTCTTCAATTTACCTTCTTCACCTTTTTTAAGTACCTTCTCTTTCCCTTTTTCAAGAGAATGATCCTTTTTATGTTTGGTATCAAAAGCAATTTTCTCTTCCACTACATCGGTGACTTTTTCCACCCGAGTGATCTTTATATCTGCGCTCTTTTTAGAAAGGTTACTATGTAACGCAGGCTTGATCTTATCGTGCTTCTTGAGCTTTAGCTCTTGTTGCTTTAAAAAGTCAGCGACCGTAGTCGAAGTGGTCCACACTTTTTTATCTTTTCCTCCATCATTTAAGCTGACCTGGAAGGCCTGCTGAACCACAAGATTCATATCCTTTGTTAACTTGTCATTCTTTCCTGGAGTTACTTGATCGTGCTTCCCAATATCTATCTTCTCATTCTTCAATAATGCTCCAACCGTCTGATCTGTTGTCCATATCGTTTTCTCTTTCCCATCTAGGGTCAGATGAACCGGTATAGCCGCATCATACACAATGTTCATGTTGTCTTGAATCTTTGTATTTAGACTTGGAGAGATATGATCCTCCGCCTTGGTCCTTATGCCAAGTTCTGAAAGCAGCTGAGCTACTGTCTCTTCATGTGTACGAATTGTCTTCTCTTTACCATTGATTGAAATGGTAATAGACTGCTTAGTGAGCTCATGCGCACCGTAAGCCGTTCCAGTTCCAGCTAAAAGCAAGCAAACAACGAGTAATAAAACCTTGCCTTTTCCTAGCTTCACAGAAAACAGATTTTTCATTTTTTGTACGATGAAAAACGCCTCCTTCTCCTCGGAGAGATTATATAGAGTATCTCAAAACCTGTCAACCCTTCCACCCACTGTACAAAAATGCTCGATTGTAAACCTATTATGGGAGATTTATGGAAGGAAGGGAAGAAAGACTTATCGACAACTTATCCTATGAGGAGGCGCAAACGTGTAGAACTTTTTCGTTATGTTTCACAATTGGACAAGCTTAAACAAGGATTGACATCATATACTGTCAGTTTATACGGAAAACTTTTTTTGCATTTTTTGTTGTCAATTCAGCAAGCTCTTCAAAACTGATTTCTCTCAGCTCCGCAATCTGTTCTGCAATATATTTGACATAACTTGGCTCATTACGTTTCCCTCTAAATGGCACTGGCGTTAAGTATGGGCAGTCTGTTTCAATCAAAAGTTTGTCACTCGGTATCTCCTTTACAACTTCCTTTGGCTTTTTGGCATTTTTAAATGTCACGGGTCCACCGAATGAAATATAAAAGTTCATCTCCATACACGCTTTTGCAGTTTCTAGACTGCCAGTAAAGCAGTGCATAATACCTCCAACCTCAGCTGCTCCCTCTTCCTTTAAAATCGTCACGACATCTTCCGTTGCGTCACGATTATGAATAACGATTGGAAGATTCACTTCCTTCGCAAGAGCAATTTGGCGTCTAAAGACTTCCTTTTGCACATCTTTTGGCGACTTGTCCCAATAGTAATCCAGACCCATTTCTCCAATCGCAACCACTTTTTGGTGTTGAGATAAATCTTTGATCCAAGCCAAATCCTCATCTGTCATATCAATAGCATCGACTGGATGCCAGCCGATAGCTGCATATATGAAATCATACTCTTCAATTAATTCCATCGCTCTCGTAATTGTTGGGCGGTCAAACCCTACCACCACGATTTTCTCAACTTTTTCGCTTTTCGCTCTTTCGATCACCTGTTCTAAGTCTTCATTGTATTGTTCTGCATTCAAGTGGGCATGTGTATCAAATAACATGGTTGATTGCTCCTTTCGACAATTCTGCTAAAAAACAAAAGGTGTTCGACGAAATGTTACACGTGGAACACCTTTGTTGATTTATAAAATTTTTGTTCCATTTGCTAGAGTTTGATCTACTTCAAGAACCTGCAATTTCCCGCCTGTTTCTCCAGTTAAAATCATTCCCTGGGAAATTTCCCCTCTGAGTTTAACTGGGGTAAGATTTGCTACGCAAACGAGCTTTTTCCCTACTAATTCTTCTGGTTGATAGTGCTTGGCAATCCCAGAGACGATTTGTCTTTTTTCAAATCCAAAATCAAGCTGAAGCTTTAAAAGACGATCGGCTTTTTTCACTGGGGCTGCTTCCAATACCTGTGCAACTCGAAGATCAACTTTTGAGAAATCATCAAATGCAATTTCTGCTCCCAGCTCAGGTAATTCAGTTTCTTCGATTTCCACTTTCTCTTCTTCTACCTTAGGTGCACTTCCCTGCATTTTTCCTTTAATGTAGGCTACTTCTTCTTCAACCTCTAAACGCGGGAACAAAGGCTCTCCCTTTTGTACCGTTGCTTGTTGAATCGCACCAAATGATAGGATACTATCCCAGCTTTTGAGCTTATCTTCTTCAATTCCAAGCTGGAAGAAGATTTTCTCAGGTGTTTTCGTTAGGAACGGCGTTAAGAGTACTGCAGTGATTCGAAGTGATTCTGCTAAATGATACATAACAGAATGCAATTCTTTTCGTTTTGTTTCATCCTTTGCCAGCACCCATGGAGCTGTTTGATCAATATATTTATTGGTTCTGCTGATTAATGTCCAAACATTTGAAAGAACCACAGAGAATTCAAGATTTTCCATCGCTTCTTCATAGGCTTTAACTGTTTGTTCAGCTACTGCTTTCAGCTCTTCATCAAACTCATTAACAGGGCCTTTATAGCTGCTTAATGTGCCGTCAAAATATTTTTGGACCATCGCAACTGTACGATTAAGCAAGTTACCTAAATCATTGGCAAGGTCATAGTTTACACGTTCCACGAATCCTTCTGGTGTAAACACACCATCTGCACCAAATGGTACTTCGCGAAGCAGGTAATAACGAAGGGCATCGAGACCATAGCGATCAATTAATGTGACCGGATCTACCACATTCCCTTTTGATTTAGACATTTTGCCATCTTTCATGAGCAGCCAGCCGTGTGCGAAAATTTGTTTCGGCAGAGGCAGATCTAATGCCATCAACATAATCGGCCAATAAATCGTATGGAAGCGTACAATTTCTTTTCCTACGAGATGTACGTTGGCAGGCCAATATTTTTTATATTTATCATCTTGATCTGTTCCATAGCCAATCGCAGTTAAATAGTTGAATAACGCATCAATCCATACATAAATGACGTGTTTTGGATTGTTAGGAACTTTAATTCCCCAATCAAAGGTTGTTCTTGATACTGCTAAATCCTCTAAACCTGGTTTAATGAAGTTATTAATCATTTCATTCTTTCTTGATTCAGGCTGAATAAACGATGGATTTTTTTCGTAATAATTGAGCAAACGGTCCGCATACTTACTCATACGGAAGAAATATGATTCCTCTTTAATTAATTCAACAGGGTGGCCGCTGTCAGGGCTTTTTCCGCCAATGACTTCCCCTTTCTCATTACGCTCAACATCAACAAGCTGTGTTTCCGTATAGAATGTCTCATCAGGAATACTGTACCAGCCCTCATATTGATCTAAATAAATATCGCCTTGATCAAGCAATTTTTGGAAGACTTGCTCAATGATTTTCGTATGTCTTTTTTCTGTTGTACGGATGAAGTCATCATTCGAAATGTCGAGTTTCTTCCATAATGATTTAATGTCTTCAACGACTGGATCTAAATACTCGATCGGTGTGATATTTTGTTCTTCAGCTTTTTGCTGAATTTTTTGCCCGTGCTCATCTGTACCTGTTAAATACATCACATCATAGCCTTGAAGACGTTTATAACGAGCCATAGCATCTCCTGCTACTGTCGTATAAGCATGTCCAATATGTAATTTTCCGCTCGGATAGTAAATAGGTGTTGTCAGATAAAACGTTTTTTTCTTTTCCGGCATGTCGGAACCTCCTGCGTGTGTGTAAATGTCAAAAACTCCCGCCCAATGGACGAGAGCGGTTATCATCATTACATGAAAATGTGTCAGATCAATTCATTTAATTTTGCACTTGTGCTTTCTCTATGATACCATCTTAGCCTTTAAGATCAAGCATATATACATAGAACAAGCTGAAATGATCGAAAAAGATGAGTTTTTCGAAAAAAACGACAAACCCGTCGACATTTTGTCGAATATTGTCGTATGAAATCTATTTCCAGATTTACAATTGGCTAAATTAGGGCAAAAGTCTTGTTAATCTGATCTCGTCATTTCTTATATTTTCATAGGAAAAGCCTACAAAATCCTTATACACCAGTAGTTTCAAGGTCTTTTGACTTTAAGAGTCATATTTTACAAACAATAGTAAACAAAATGATTGACGATTTATGGAAACCTTGTTATGCTAGGAATGTAAGGAATTTGTCGAATAATGACGAAGATAATATTATTTTAAGAATAAGAACTTTTTGGGAGGAGAATGAAGATGAAATCTACAGGTATTGTACGTAAAGTTGACGAATTAGGACGCGTGGTGATTCCAATCGAACTTCGCCGTACGCTAGGAATCGCTGAAAAAGACGCTTTGGAAATTTATGTTGATGATGAAAAAATTATCTTAAAAAAATATAAACCAAACATGACTTGCCAAGTAACAGGTGAAGTATCAGACGATAACCTTAAACTTGCTAATGGTAAATTAGTTCTTAGCCGTGAAGGTGCAGAGCAAATCATTAACGAAATCCAAAACCAACTTCAATCACAAAAATAAGGTTCATATAAAAAAGGTTCTTGCACCGTTTGCAAGAACCTTTCTTTATTGTTCAATATGATAAGCATCGTATATCGTGCGCTTTGGTACACCACGTTCGACAGCTGTACGTTTAATGGCTTCCTTCGACGTTAATCCTTCCTCTATGTAATGGATCACATGTTCTTTTTCAGATAAGGACGTCCACCAAGCATCTTCATTCAGCTCTTCTTCAGCTTGATCATTTCCTTGTACCACAAGACAGAACTCACCTCGAATTTGATTCTCCGCAGCCCATGTCAGCACAGATTCTAAATCCCCACGAATAAACTCTTCGAATTTTTTCGTCAGTTCTCTCGTAATTGCGATGTTCCGATTCCCCCACACTTCCTTCATTAAAGTCAGCGTTTCTTTTAACCGATGGGGCGCTTCATAGAAAATGATCGTTTCTTGACGTTTCTTCAAGGCTTCAAGCTGCTTTTTCTTTTCTTTTTTCTGACGGTCGAGAAAACCATAAAAGAAAAATGGCTGAGGCGCGATTCCTGATGCAATGAGTGCTGTTAGTGCAGCATTTGCGCCAGGTAACGGAATGACATAGCCTCCAATGCTAGTAAAATCTCGAACCACTTCAGCCCCTGGGTCTGAAATCGTTGGTAAACCGGCATCACTCACAAGTGCGATACTTTTCCCTTCTTTTAGCCATTCGATTAACTTGTGGCCGCTGCTGTCTTTGTTATGCTCATGATAACTGGTTAAGGGTGTATCAATTTCGTATACATGACAAAGCTTTTTCGTTTGCCTTGTATCTTCTGCTGCAATATAGTCTACATCTTTTAATGTTTGTATCGCTCGGAACGTCATATCTTCTAGATTTCCGATCGGGGTTGGGACAAGATAAAGAATACCCATGCCAGATTGACCATCAAAGCTTTTCTGTGTCTTTTTCATGTGCCGCCTCCTTTTCCATTCGCATTTCTTCTATATAAATATCTTTCTTTTTCCGCGTCCACGTTTTGAAACGATATTCTTGCTGCATGGCTTCTCTTTTGGTTGCAAAACATTCATGATAAAAAAGCTCAACCGGCCGTCTCGCTCTTGTATACTTTGCTCCCTTTCCACTATTATGGGTTATCAGTCTTTTTTGTAAATCATTTGTATAACCCGCATACAGGCTGCCATCTGCACATTTTAATACATAGAAATAATGATTATGCTTCTCCATACAGTATCGTCCTGATTTCATCTGTATACTCCTGATCTTCCCCATAAACAAAAAGAGGCGGAAGAATTTTCAGATCTGGTTTTCCATCTTTTATGCCCTCTACCAAGATAGTATTGGCTTCTTTTCCTTGTTTGGGATAAACAAATTGAATTCGTTTCGGCTCAATTCGGTATTTTTTCATTAATTCAACAATCTCAAGCAGCCTTCCTGGTCGATGAACCATCGCCAGTTTCCCCCCTTGCTTTAGCAGCGTGGAAGAAACACGAATAACATCTTCTAATGTACAATGAATTTCATGCCGTGCAATCGCCAAATATTCATTTTCATTGATTTCATCCTTAGAGGGTGTTTTAAAATACGGCGGGTTACATGTAATCACGTCAACTTTATGGTTGCCGTAGCGTTCCGGCATATCATTCAAATCACCATGAATCAATTCGATCTGGTGCGCAAGTTGATTATACTCCACACTTCTTTTTGCCATATCAAACAGCCGTTCTTGAATTTCAACACCCGTAATCGAGGCCTTAGAACGAGTTGAAAGCAGTAATGGCACGATGCCATTTCCGGTACAAAGATCAATGATCTCTCCTTTTTGGATTGGCACATACGCAAATTTAGCTAATAACACCGCGTCCAATGAAAAGGCAAACACAGTTTTACTTTGAATAATCTTCATATCTTCGGCGAGCAGGTAATCTAAACGTTCATCTTCTCTTAACGAAACCATGATGTATCCTTTCTTTTCCTGTGAAAAAGGCTCCCGATTCAGCGGAAGCCTTTTCTCATTTTTTATTTAAAAATGACAGACAGAACAAACAGTCTCCCTCTTTACGAATGCTCCCATAATGTACATTACAAATATGGAAGCCCTCCTGATATAACCGGGCCAGGTTATCATGACCTTCTCCTATATCAGAATGACTTGGCTTCTGGGCAGAATCATTCTCTGCCTCAGACGATTTGTCTCGATCGGACTGATCCAGACGTTCACGCAAGTGCTGATTCTCCATTTGCAGCTGATGATTTTCTTCAATCACTTCACCGATATGATTTTTCAAATCACCTAACTGGCGATAAAGAGAACCGATTTGTTCTTCTAAATTAATCACCGTATCAAATAGTTCCTTTTTATCCAAGGTGGCACACCTCGTTACTCAGTTGTTTGTGCAGATACAACGCCTTCTTGTAATAATTCATCCCATGTATATTCTATCACTTTTTCTTGCCCGGTTAATTCAACTTGCAAAATTCGTTCTAAAATATTGAGCCCTACTACCTTTGCAGAGCCATTAGATGTCTGAATCGTTTCGCCGATATCCGGTAATTGTTCTTTCGCTGTTTCATACTCATCATTCTCATATTTCAAGCAGCACATCAAACGTCCGCATAGGCCTGAAATTTTTGTCGGATTTAACGACAGGTTTTGATCCTTTGCCATCTTAATAGACACTGGTTCAAAGTCTCCTAAGAATGTCGAACAGCAAAGCATTCGCCCGCAAGGACCAATGCCGCCAAGCATTTTTGCCTCGTCTCTTACGCCAATCTGGCGAAGTTCAATTCTCGTTTTGAAGATTGATGCAAGATCCTTCACTAGCTCACGGAAATCAACTCTGCCATCTGCTGTGAAGTAGAAGATGACCTTGTTTCGGTCAAATGTAAATTCAACATCAACCAATTTCATTTCCAGCCCATGTTCACTTACTTTCTGAAGACATGTATCAAAGGCTGTCATCGCTGCTTCTTTGTTTTCCTCAACGATGAGCCGGTCTCGTTCGTCTGCTACACGAATGACTTTACGCAGAGGGAGAACCACATCGTGTTCATCTACTTTTTTGTTGGCGATGACCACTTGTCCGTACTCAACCCCTCTAACCGTTTCTACAATGACACAACTATCATTTTCTATATGAAATCCATTAGGATCGAAATAATAGATTTTGCCCGCTTTTTTAAAGCGAACACCAATTACGTTGTACAAGCTTATCCCTCCTGCAACATCAACACCAATTGCTCCATCAGCCCTTGGGCATTCACGTTGGATTGAAGTCTCTTTTTCGCTTCTAATACAGCAAGGATCTGGCTGGTCACCATCTGCTGTGTGGAATGCAGCGCATGCTGCTTCATTGTCTGGAATAAGTCTTGATAAATGACTTTATCTTCATTTCCTATTTGAATCGACAATACATCACGATATATAAATAAAAGCATATCCAGACCTGTTTCTTGAAGGTCTTTCTCTTTGAAAAAAGGCATCCATTGATCCTGTATATAAAAAAATGCATGTTCTTTTCGCTGGTGTAAGACTTCATACAATTTTATCACTTTCGCTCTAGACTCTGCAAACTGATCATTTCGACTTAATTCGAGTGCTTCTGCTAAATTATTGGTTAAATTCGACAAAAGCCTTGCGAGATGCTGAGATACGCCTTCTTGTAAAAGCTGCTGCTCTAAGGATTGTGGCTGCAGCGGCTGAAAGCTGAGCATCTGACATCTTGAAATAATCGTATCCAGCATTTTATGCGATTGCTCAGTGATTAAAACCGCCATCGTTTCCCGATTAGGCTCCTCTAGGAACTTCAATAAACTGTTCGCGGCATTGACCGTCATTTTGTCCGCATGAAGAATAATATACATTTTCCGGTGAGATTCTACACCTGCTTTTGTAAATTCCTCTTGCAATTCCTGCACTTGCGCCTTTTTAATTGATTGGCCATCGGGCTGCACAAGATGTAAATCGGGATGGTTTCCTGATGCAATCCTTTTGCAGTTTTGACAGGATTCACATGGTTTCACTCCTGATTCCAAACAAAAAAAGCTCTTAGCCAAAAGCATCGCTGCATCCAGTTTTCCGGTTCCTTTTTTTCCTTCAAATAAGTAGGCGTGCGCAAGTCGGTCTTTATCAATACTATTAAAAATCAGCCGCATGACGCGCGGCTGCAAATCATTCATGTCATCCCAGCTAATTGCCATGTTATCACTCTCTATGTGTAAAGGTTAATCAATAAACCTTTTATTTCTCCAATACGTTCAAGCAAATCAATAGATGGTTTCTCTTGATCCATCATTTCCTCGGTTAATTCAATCAGCTTTTCATCTAAGGCTTTGACCAAAGCAAGTGTACGTGTGTTGCCATAAATGTCAAAGCTCCTTGATGTTTCTATATTTAAACCATTATCGACTGTCTCTTTCACAAAGCGCTTCACCAGTCCTTTAAACCTAGCCAAATCCTTTAGGTTTCGTGACTTTGCGAGCTTTTTTCCGAACACTTCGATATCACTCAGCATGACCGTCAACTGTTCTAAGCGCAGTTTGCCGCTTTGCGTCTCCATCGAAGCTTTAAAGGAGGCAGATGTCTGGCTTCCTTTCATCGCTTGAAGTTCACGCTTTTCTAAACGCAGCCGCATATCTTGATTAATTTTCACAGCAACCCATCCTTAAAATTGATGAAATTGTTCAACTGGCAGAATAAAAACAGTAGCTCCGCCAACTTCAACCTCAACAGGGTATGGTACGTATGAATCTGCATTTCCGCCCATTGGGGAGACAGGCGCGATCATTTGATCACGTTTACGGCAATTTTCTTTTATAAGCTGTAATGCTTTATCCACCCGGACATCATCACAACCAATAATAAAAGTCGTATTCCCAGACTTTAAAAACCCACCAGTTGAAGCTAATTTTGTCACGCCGAAATGATGTTCAGTCAATATTTTCAACAACTTGCTGCTATCTTGGTCCTGTACAACGGCAACAATTAATTTCATTTGATTGGCCTCCTTTATTTTAGGCACAGATGACATGCCGATGTCTTCCTCTATATTATAACAACGATTGGGAATTAGGTCATATTTGATTTTGCTTTAATGTGTCCTGAATCAATTGAAGGACTTCTTCATAGACAGCCTGCATCGGCTGAGACGCATCCACTACACGGAATCGTTCTGGCGATTGTGCAATAAGCAGTTCATAGCCTTCTCTGACAAGCTGGTGGAAATTCAGCGTCTCCATGTCTAATCGATTCTTTTCTCTTCCCTGGTTGGCATCAATTCGCTTTAGCCCTTCCTCAGGTGTAATTGAAAAATAAATGGTCATTTGCGGCATCGTGCCATTGATAGCAAAGTCGTTAATTGACTTTACTTCTTCAATCCCAAGCCCTCTCGCATAGCCTTGATAAGCAAGGGAGCTATCGACAAAACGATCACATAAAACCGTCTGCCCGCGCTGTAATGCCGGTTCTACCTTCTCAGCCAAATGCTGCCTTCTTGCGGCTGCATACAGCAAAGCTTCTGTTTTCGCATCCATTTTTGTGTTTTTTTCATTTAAAATGACTTCACGAATCTGCTCTGCAATGTCAATGCCGCCAGGCTCACGTGTCGCCATCACTGCATATCCTTGGCGTTCCATTTCTTCATACACTTTTCGAATCACTGTCGTTTTTCCAGCACCCTCTGGCCCTTCAAACGTAATAAACATACCGCTCATAGTGTCTCCTCTTCTATATAAACATATAATTTTCTCTGATGAATCACCTGACTGGCTTGAACATGAACCTGATGTCCAAGCAAACGGCTTAAAGTCGCAATCTGATCGATTTCAATACGCTCTCCCTTAACGATCAAAGGAATACCCGGTGGATATGGAATAACCGATTCTGCACTAACCCGTCCTGCTGCATGTTCAAATGGGACGGCTTCTATATCCTGTCTATGCTCCTCGTTGTCATCAGCCAGCGCCTCTCTTAGGAAATGATCTTTTCCTTTGAGCAATAAATTGCTTTGATTAAGGGCCTGCTCTATTCGTTTAAAAGGGATATCCTTCTTCTGTTCTAAACCAAAGACAAGTAAAACCTGATGTTCGTCCGCAAGCTCTGGGTGAACCTCCACTGATTCAAGTACTCGTTTTAGTTCATAACCAGTCAGCCCTTTGGTTGATCGAATCACACATTTTAATGGATCGTTAGAAAGCAATTCAGACTCGACCACTTCAAGCTGAGGTATACGATTGAACTCATTTTTCAGCTCTGCCAGCCCTTTCATGATTCCATCCAAAATCCCTTTTTTCTTGATCTCCTCGACATAGGCCCTTGCCACATCTAATGAGGCCATAATTGGATAGGATGGAGAACTGCTTTGAAGCATCGTGAGGAATGTTTTCAAACGTTTTGCATCCATTCGCCCTCCCTGTAGATGAAGGTAGGATCCCATCGTCATGGCCGGAAGGGTTTTATGTGCTGATTGTACCACCACGTCAGCTCCATAGGAAAGAGCAGATGGAGGAAAAGCGCCGCCTAATACAAAATGTGCCCCATGTGCCTCATCAACTAAAACGATCATGCCTGCTTCGTGGCACATGTCAATCAGCTTTGATAAATCAGCTGCATGTCCGTAGTAGTTTGGATAAGTCAAAACGATCGCCCTGCAATTAGGATGTTTGGCAATGGCTTTTTTGACTGTTTCATCCGTCACATGTGTTGGAACATGCAGGTGTGGATCTACCTCAGCTTCTACCATAATAGGCGTGGCTCCTGCAAGCTCAATCGCATGGTAAATAGACTTATGACAATTTCGCTGGACGAAAATCTCATCTCCCGCACGACAGGCTGCCATCACCATCGCTAAATTTCCGACAGTTGTCCCATTCACAAGAAAAAAGCTATGATCTGATCCATATAGCTTTGCCAATAAATGTTCAGCCTCTTGAATCACACCAGTTGGATGATGGAGATCATCTAACCCTTCAAGTTCTGTTACATCCAGCTGAAGAATTGAGTCATAATAAGACCGTGCCTCATCAAAAAAGACATCTCCATTGTGATGTCCTGGAACGTGGAAAGAATAAGGTTTCTTTTCCGCATGTTGTGCTAATGCTGTATATAAAGGTGTTTTCAAACAAATCGACCCTTTTCACTTTAACGATATCTTATGTCTATTATAACGTTCATACAAGGGAACCGAAAGATGGATTCTCATTCCTTTATTGGCTGGTGATTCGCCAGCTGCTGTTCTGCCTCATACATGCTGTTTTTCAATTGGGCTCGCTCTTGGCTTCCATGCTCTTTCACCTGTAACGTTTGCTGTAAGGTTTCAGCTAATTGGCGTTGAACCTTTTTCAACGTATCTATAGGTGCAAAAGCTGCCTCTTCAAGAAGCTCCCCCTGCTGCTTTGATACCTTTTCATATGTTTTTTGGATTCGATTCTCAAGAGCTGAATTGGCACGCTGTTGAATATGCGTTAATGCAATCGACATTTGGTTGATCCATAGAGGAATAGATGCAGAAACTGTTGATTGAATGTGATTGGCCAATGTATGATTCGTATGCTGGATCATTCGAATTTGGGCATTACATTGCAACGCAATTTGCCGGCTTAGCAGCAAATCATATTTCCGTTCTTTCAACCTCTCCATATATTCTTCTGCATTGACTTCCTGACTCATCAATTGCTCCTCTATAGTCCGATTACCAATCTGCTCCGGTTTTGATATGATCTGCTTCTCTAAAGTGGTCATTTTCGCTTCAACTGCTGCAACCTGCAGCGTCATCTCTTGGAAAAAAGTTTGATTTTCTTCAAATAAACGCTCTAATAACATATGATCCGAGATTAATCCGCCTTTTGCGTAACGAAGCCTTGCTGATAATCTTTCGATCTGTGATTTTGCATGTTGAAAACGCGATATGATTTCCTGAGTAGAACGCTTCTCCCGCCGAAATAACTTCGAAAAAAAACCCCGCTTCTTTGGCAGTAAGTCCTCCGGTTCTACTACATACAGCTGGTGCAAAAAGGCCTCAAGCACGTCTCCTATTTGATCGATATCTTTTTTCTCAACATATTTTATCATTTGTTGTGATTGTTCCAATAATCGTTCCTGCACACGTGTACCATAGAAAAGCAGCTTTTGCGGATTGTCAGGGATCTGCTCAGCACGCTGTATGGCTTCTTGTTTCTCCTCATCAGATAAGGTATCAAACACCTGAAACTGAAGATCTGTAGTGGAAGCAGATGCTGTTGGGATGTGATCTTCTGGTTTCATTACGTTTGACTCCTTTCATTATTTCTTTATCATCTTATCTGCCACTTCAAGCTCAATATGAAGGGCTTCTATGTCTCTTCCTAATACTTGCTGCAAATCATTCGTCAATTGCTTTTGCAGTTCTGTCAGCGTCACTCGAGTTTGACTGAGTGTCATTTCCAGCTCATGACTGCGATCAGGCTGATTATACAATAGTGCATATTTTTCAGTTAGTTCAACGACAGAATCCAAGCTTTCAAAATAAAAACGCTGTGCATCATAAAACCGGGTCGGCTCTTTTTTTGTAATCGTATAGATTCGTCGTGCAAGTCGGAGAATTTCATAATTATGTTTGATCGTCTGTACGTTCTTCACAGCAAATAAAGCCTTCTTTAAACGTACGAGCTTTTGTCCTGCTTCTTTTAAATGCTGTTTGATATATACATAATCACTACGAGACAGTCCGTGTTTCTTTAAAAACAACTGGAAAGCAATCCATCTGCTCCCTGCAAACATCACGCCCCACCCCATCATCGCATACAGTATCGATAATCCAACATGATGATGGAAAACCCCAATACTGACGGTTAAAATCACAAGCGAAAAAAAAGTAGAGAGGATGGCCCATATAAATGTATAAAAGATTGATTTCATGTTCATCGACTCCTATGAATAATCAGGCTCTCTGTTTATCTTATTATTAATTACGGATGATGTCCAAACTAAGTTCCAAAAAACAGGCCCAATCCTCCATAGCTCATAAAAAAAGACCATCTAATGGTCTATGAATACAAAGGCGGCGTATGAAGATTTTTTAGCTTTCTAACATAATCGGCATAGCTAGGATCCGAGGTCGATGTAGAAATTAACTTTCTCTCACATTCTCGGCACAAAAACTGATGATATAAATAAATTCCCTTTGTTTTTTTCTCTTCACAAATCAAACAAATCGCTTCTCGCTCTTTTTTGCTCATTGTGACACCTCCACTTATAGCTTCAGTATGCCCTAGCGCTTTCAATTGTATACAAAATTAAGAATGTTTTAGATGGTAGTTTAGTATATGTATCCATGTCAGATCGAGTGTTTGTTCCTTTTCTTAAAAAACAAAAAAGACCAGTTCCGACTGGAACTGATCCTTATAGAAGCTTGGCGGCGTCCTACTCTCACAGGGGGAAACCCCCAACTACCATCGGCGCTGAAGAGCTTAACTTCCGTGTTCGGTATGGGAACGGGTGTGACCTCTTCGCTATCGCCACCAAACCTGATGGAGAGAATGTTCTCTCAAAACTAGATAACAATGTTCATGCTTCACAATAGAATATAGGTTAAGTCCTCGATCTATTAGTATCTGTCAGCTCCACGTGTCACCACGCTTCCACCTCAGACCTATCAACCTGATCATCTTTCAGGGATCTTACTTCCTTGCGGAATGGGAAATCTCATCTTGAGGGGGGCTTCATGCTTAGATGCTTTCAGCACTTATCCCGTCCGCACATAGCTACCCAGCGATGCCCTTGGCAGAACAACTGGTACACCAGCGGTGCGTCCATCCCGGTCCTCTCGTACTAAGGACAGCTCCTCTCAAATTTCCTGCGCCCGCGACGGATAGGGACCGAACTGTCTCACGACGTTCTGAACCCAGCTCGCGTACCGCTTTAATGGGCGAACAGCCCAACCCTTGGGACCGACTACAGCCCCAGGATGCGATGAGCCGACATCGAGGTGCCAAACCTCCCCGTCGATGTGGACTCTTGGGGGAGATAAGCCTGTTATCCCCGGGGTAGCTTTTATCCGTTGAGCGATGGCCCTTCCATGCGGAACCACCGGATCACTAAGCCCGACTTTCGTCCCTGCTCGACTTGTAGGTCTCGCAGTCAAGCTCCCTTGTGCCTTTACACTCTGCGAATGATTTCCAACCATTCTGAGGGAACCTTTGGGCGCCTCCGTTACATTTTAGGAGGCGACCGCCCCAGTCAAACTGCCCACCTGACACTGTCTCCCTGCCCGATAAGGGCAGCGGGTTAGAAGGTCAATACAGCCAGGGTAGTATCCCACCGATGCCTCCACCGAAGCTAGCGCTCCGGTTTCCAAGGCTCCTACCTATCCTGTACAAGCTGTACCAACATTCAATATCAGGCTGCAGTAAAGCTCCACGGGGTCTTTCCGTCCTGTCGCGGGTAACCTGCATCTTCACAGGTACTATAATTTCACCGAGTCTCTCGTTGAGACAGTGCCCAGATCGTTGCGCCTTTCGTGCGGGTCGGAACTTACCCGACAAGGAATTTCGCTACCTTAGGACCGTTATAGTTACGGCCGCCGTTTACTGGGGCTTCAATTCGCACCTTCGCTTACGCTAAGCGCTCCTCTTAACCTTCCAGCACCGGGCAGGCGTCAGCCCCTATACTTCGCCTTACGGCTTCGCAGAGACCTGTGTTTTTGCTAAACAGTCGCCTGGGCCTATTCACTGCGGCTTCTCGGGGCTTTAACACCCTAAGAAGCACCCCTTCTCCCGAAGTTACGGGGTCATTTTGCCGAGTTCCTTAACGAGAGTTCTCTCGATCACCTTAGGATTCTCTCCTCGCCTACCTGTGTCGGTTTGCGGTACGGGCACCTCTCACCTCGCTAGAGGCTTTTCTTGGCAGTGTGGAATCAGGAACTTCGCTACTAAATTTCGCTCGCCATCACAGCTCAGCCTTCACGGGAAACGGATTTGCCTATTTCCCAGCCTAACTGCTTGGACGCGGATATCCAATACCGCGCTTACCCTATCCTCCTGCGTCCCCCCATTGCTCAAATGGTGAGGAGGTGGTACAGGAATATCAACCTGTTGTCCATCGCCTACGCCTTTCGGCCTCGGCTTAGGTCCCGACTAACCCTGAGCGGACGAGCCTTCCTCAGGAAACCTTAGGCATTCGGTGGACGGGATTCTCACCCGTCTTTCGCTACTCATACCGGCATTCTCACTTCTAAGCGCTCCACCAGTCCTTCCGGTCTGGCTTCACAGCCCTTAGAACGCTCTCCTACCACTGTTCGTAAGAACAGTCCGCAGCTTCGGTGATACGTTTAGCCCCGGTACATTTTCGGCGCAGAGTCACTCGACCAGTGAGCTATTACGCACTCTTTAAATGGTGGCTGCTTCTAAGCCAACATCCTGGTTGTCTAAGCAACTCCACATCCTTTTCCACTTAACGTATACTTTGGGACCTTAGCTGGCGGTCTGGGCTGTTTCCCTTTCGACTACGGATCTTATCACTCGCAGTCTGACTCCCAAGGATAAGTCATCGGCATTCGGAGTTTGACTGAATTCGGTAACCCGGTAGGGGCCCCTAGTCCAATCAGTGCTCTACCTCCGAGACTCTTACCTTGAGGCTAGCCCTAAAGCTATTTCGGAGAGAACCAGCTATCTCCAGGTTCGATTGGCATTTCACCCCTACCCACACCTCATCCCCGCACTTTTCAACGTGCGTGGGTTCGGGCCTCCATTCAGTGTTACCTGAACTTCACCCTGGACATGGGTAGATCACCTGGTTTCGGGTCTACGACCACGTACTCATGCGCCCTATTCAGACTCGCTTTCGCTGCGGCTCCGCATCTTCTGCTTAACCTTGCACGGGATCGTAACTCGCCGGTTCATTCTACAAAAGGCACGCCATCACCCGTTAACGGGCTCTGACTACTTGTAGGCACACGGTTTCAGGATCTATTTCACTCCCCTTCCGGGGTGCTTTTCACCTTTCCCTCACGGTACTGGTTCACTATCGGTCACTAGGGAGTATTTAGCCTTGGGAGATGGTCCTCCCGGATTCCGACGGAATTTCACGTGTTCCGCCGTACTCAGGATCCACTCTGGAGAGAACAACATTTCAGTTACAGGGCTGTTACCTTCTTTGGCGGGCCTTTCCAGACCTCTTCGCTTATATCGTTCCTTTGTAACTCCGTATAGAGTGTCCTACAACCCCAAGAGGCAAGCCTCTTGGTTTGGGCTGTTCCCGTTTCGCTCGCCGCTACTCAGGGAATCGCATTTGCTTTCTCTTCCTCCGGGTACTTAGATGTTTCAGTTCCCCGGGTATGCCTTCTCATACTCTATGTATTCAAGTATGGATACTACTCCATTACGAGCAGTGGGTTTCCCCATTCGGAAATCTCCGGATCAAAGCTTGCTTACAGCTCCCCGAAGCATATCGGTGTTCGTCCCGTCCTTCATCGGCTCCTAGTGCCAAGGCATCCACCGTGCGCCCTTTCTAACTTAACCATTTCTTACTTTAGAAAGAATCACTATGTGTGATGAACTTTGCATTGCATTCAATGTGAATGTATTACTTATTGTTATCTAGTTTTCAAAGAACACGTTGGTGGAGCCTAGCGGGATCGAACCGCTGACCTCCTGCGTGCAAGGCAGGCGCTCTCCCAGCTGAGCTAAGGCCCCAATTTAATAGAAGATGGTGGGCCTGAGTGGACTCGAACCACCGACCTCACGCTTATCAGGCGTGCGCTCTAACCAGCTGAGCTACAGGCCCATCTTTCATATCGAAGATATGATGTTGTAGGATCTTTTGCAAGTTCCTTCAAAACTAAACAAGACGAAAACGCACGCTGCTCCATATATCCTTAGAAAGGAGGTGATCCAGCCGCACCTTCCGATACGGCTACCTTGTTACGACTTCACCCCAATCATCTGCCCCACCTTCGGCGGCTGGCTCCATAAAGGTTACCTCACCGACTTCGGGTGTTGCAAACTCTCGTGGTGTGACGGGCGGTGTGTACAAGGCCCGGGAACGTATTCACCGCGGCATGCTGATCCGCGATTACTAGCGATTCCAGCTTCACGCAGTCGAGTTGCAGACTGCGATCCGAACTGAGAACAGATTTATGGGATTGGCTAAACCTTGCGGTCTTGCAGCCCTTTGTTCTGTCCATTGTAGCACGTGTGTAGCCCAGGTCATAAGGGGCATGATGATTTGACGTCATCCCCACCTTCCTCCGGTTTGTCACCGGCAGTCACCTTAGAGTGCCCAACTGAATGCTGGCAACTAAGATCAAGGGTTGCGCTCGTTGCGGGACTTAACCCAACATCTCACGACACGAGCTGACGACAACCATGCACCACCTGTCACTCTGTCCCCGAAGGGAAAGCCCTATCTCTAGGGTTGTCAGAGGATGTCAAGACCTGGTAAGGTTCTTCGCGTTGCTTCGAATTAAACCACATGCTCCACCGCTTGTGCGGGCCCCCGTCAATTCCTTTGAGTTTCAGTCTTGCGACCGTACTCCCCAGGCGGAGTGCTTAATGCGTTAGCTGCAGCACTAAGGGGCGGAAACCCCCTAACACTTAGCACTCATCGTTTACGGCGTGGACTACCAGGGTATCTAATCCTGTTCGCTCCCCACGCTTTCGCTCCTCAGCGTCAGTTACAGACCAGAGAGTCGCCTTCGCCACTGGTGTTCCTCCACATCTCTACGCATTTCACCGCTACACGTGGAATTCCACTCTCCTCTTCTGCACTCAAGTTTCCCAGTTTCCAATGACCCTCCCCGGTTGAGCCGGGGGCTTTCACATCAGACTTAAGAAACCGCCTGCGAGCCCTTTACGCCCAATAATTCCGGACAACGCTTGCCACCTACGTATTACCGCGGCTGCTGGCACGTAGTTAGCCGTGGCTTTCTGGTTAGGTACCGTCAAGGTGCGAGCAGTTACTCTCGCACTTGTTCTTCCCTAACAACAGAGCTTTACGATCCGAAAACCTTCATCACTCACGCGGCGTTGCTCCGTCAGACTTTCGTCCATTGCGGAAGATTCCCTACTGCTGCCTCCCGTAGGAGTCTGGGCCGTGTCTCAGTCCCAGTGTGGCCGATCACCCTCTCAGGTCGGCTACGCATCGTCGCCTTGGTGAGCCATTACCCCACCAACTAGCTAATGCGCCGCGGGTCCATCTGTAAGTGACAGCCGAAACCGTCTTTCATCCTTGAACCATGCGGTTCAAGGAACTATCCGGTATTAGCTCCGGTTTCCCGGAGTTATCCCAGTCTTACAGGCAGGTTACCCACGTGTTACTCACCCGTCCGCCGCTAACATCCGGGAGCAAGCTCCCTTCTGTCCGCTCGACTTGCATGTATTAGGCACGCCGCCAGCGTTCGTCCTGAGCCAGGATCAAACTCTCCGAGGTATGCAGGATGCATATCACACATGCGTTGCTACACGATGTAGCGAACTTAGCATGTGATCATTTCCTGCCTCGCCAGTTTGACTGACTACCTATGAAGTATCATAGGATTTTTTTATAAAAACTCGAATTAACAGGTACGTTTTGTCTTGTTTAGTTTTCAAAGAACTTGTTTACCGCTTCAGAAGCGACTAGAACATCTTATCACATCCAAGTTGTTAGTGTCAACAACTTTTTTGTTATTATGTTTTTTCGTTTCTTCGTCATCAGCGACGTATATTAATTTACCACCCTATCGAATCAAAGTCAATAATATTTTTCATTAAATAATAAACTTTTCAATAACGATTAAAGCTGCTACGCCCGGAATACCCAATAAACCACTAATTCCACTCGTTACAGGGTTAATAGAGACATGTAATCCTAGACTCTCGCCAAATAGGTTGAGGCAAAATAAAAAAAGAGCGCCTGCTATAAACTTCACTCCGATAAGCCCTAACCATTTGAATGGATTCGCCTGCACACCTGACATAAACAACAATAGCACAGCTAGCAAAATTGACCCGATCACAATAACAGGTTCCATAATCCTCTCATCTCCTCTTCATATGAATAGTACAAGCATATGAGAGGACTATGTATAATAGACCTGCTATTTCCAGTTGTTTAAACGTAAATTCCTCTTTTTCGCTTCTCTCAGATAGAAAAAGTACTTCGCTTGAGCAAGCTTTAATTCGAATAGAATGTCCGGTGAAGGCTCAACGCTATTTGCGACAAGCTTTTTTTGTCTGTTCCATTCTTCCTTTTGCTTAAAAAGCTGTTGAATTAATTTCTCATCGAATTCTTTTCGAATTGATTTTCTGCGAAGAAAACCCATGTACCGTACTTCTCCTTCCTACATCTCACGTCTGCCTTCTAGAGCCTTAGACAGTGTAACTTCATCCGCATACTCTAAATCCCCGCCTACTGGAAGTCCGTGAGCAATGCGAGAGAGTTTAATTCCTGATGGTTTTAACAATCTGGAGATATACATGGCTGTTGCTTCTCCTTCAATGTTTGGATTGGTTGCAAGGATCACCTCTGTCACTTGATCGTCTTGCAATCTTTTTAATAGGTCAGGAATTTTAATATCCTCTGGGCCAATTCCGTCCATTGGCGAAATGGCACCATGAAGCACATGATATAAGCCGTTGTATTCTTTCATTTTTTCCATTGCGATTACATCTTTTGGATCCTGCACTACACAGATAACAGATTGATCTCTTCTTGTATCTTCACAAATATAGCAAGGATCTTGGTCTGTGATATGACCGCATACCGAACAATAAGTTAAATTACGCTTTGCATTTACAAGCGCCTTCGCAAAATCTAGTACGACATCTTCCTGCATACTAAGAACAAAAAAAGCCAGACGGACCGCAGTTTTCGGTCCGATTCCTGGCAATTTCATAAAGCTGTCAATCAGCTTTGATATTGGTTCAGGATATTGCATCTTCAGTTATTCCTCCTAGAATAAACCTGGCATGTTCATTCCTTTTGTGAATTGACCCATCGTTTCATTCGTTAGCTCATCGACTTTTTTCAATGCATCGTTTGTCGCAGCAAGTACAAGATCTTGAAGCATATCAATATCTTCTGGATCAACAACTTCTTCATTAATTGCTACATCAACGACTTCTTTTTGTCCATTTACTTTGACAGTGACCATACCGCCACCAGCTGTACCTTCAAGAACTTTTTCTGCAAGCTCTTCTTGAGCCTTCGCCATATCCTTTTGCATTTTTTGCATTTGTTTCATCATTTTTTGCATATTTCCCATTCCACCGCGCATATGAACACCACTCTCTTTCATTTTTATTAATCTTTAATTTCAATTAAATCAGTTCCTACTAATTTTTTTGCTTCCGCAATCAATGGATCCTCTTCAGTAGAAGTTCCCTGACCATCTGCTTGTTCATCCGGCTGATGATCTCTTAAAAATTCTTCTCTTATTTTACCCCATTGAGCGTCAGGAACGCCAACTAATTCCACTCTTTTTCCTAACATAGACTCTAGCAGTTGTTCAAGATTGGTCCGAACACCGCTTTTATCTTCAGCAACCATTTTACAATGTATTTCAAATTTGAATTTTAAAACAAAGGCATGCGAAGCAGCCGCAACTGGCTCACTGTCCGTTAATAACGCAGCGTGAGACACCTTATTCTGCTGTTTCAACTGGGCAAGGAGCTCTCCCCATTTGCCTTTAATTTTTTCTAACTCAGGCCGTTTCGCTTCTTTTAGAATCTCATGAATTCGGCCGACAGGAGCACGATAGCCATTTTTGTTACTCGTTTGTGGTCGAGACGCTTCCTTTTTTTCTTGAGGGCTATGAGATGGAGACATTGGTACACCTTCGGCTCTTAGCCTCGATAGTTCCTGTTCCAGCCTGTTTATTTTATCTGTTAGCGCCGTTAAATCAGCTTCAGCATGGCCTTGTGTCAATCCTGCTGTTGACTGACACAGCTTTACAACAGCTACCTCAAAGAAAATCCTTGGATGATTTGTCCATTTCATTTCTTGGTGGCTTTTATTCAGGACTTCAATGGTTTCATACAGAAACTGAGGTGTCACACGATCTGACAGCGCCACGAAACTTTCGTCGACCTTTACCTTTTCAAGGACCCCCTCGAGATCTGGTGCCGTTTTATAAAGCAGCATATCTCTAAAGTAAAAAATCATATCCTCTATTAATTTAGCAGCATCTTTCCCCTGCTGGAGCAATTCATTTAATGTATCTAACGCTGTGGCAATATTTTGATCAAAAATTGCTTCAGCAAGCTGACTAATGAAATGCTGAGATACAGCACCTGTAATGAGCAGCGCATCATCAATTGTCAATTGTTCACCACTAAATGAGATCGCTTGATCCAAGAGACTTAGTGCATCACGCATACCGCCATCAGCTGCACTAGCAATAATCTCGAGCGAACCCTCCTGTACGTCAAGGCCTTCTGCATCTACAATTTTCTCCATTCTTCCAACAATATCTTTAGTCGTGATTCGTTTAAAATCAAATCGCTGACAACGAGATATGATGGTAAGAGGAATCTTATGAGGCTCTGTGGTAGCCAAAATAAAGATACAATGAGCAGGCGGTTCTTCCAGCGTTTTAAGGAGAGCATTAAATGCACCGATAGAGAGCATATGTACTTCATCTATAATATAAACCTTATATGTAACCGCCGAAGGAGCAAATTTCACTTTATCACGTATATCCCGGATTTCATCTACCCCGTTATTCGAGGCAGCATCTATTTCAATCACGTCTGAAATTGAACCGTTTGTAATCCCTTTACAGGCATCACATTCATTACACGGCTCGCTAACAGGTGACTTTTCACAGTTCACTGCCTTAGCAAAGATTTTGGCAGCACTTGTTTTACCTGTTCCTCTAGGACCTGAAAATAAGTAAGCATGAGAAAACTTTTTCTGCAAAAGGGCATTTTGCAACGTTTTTGTGATGTGTTCTTGTCCAACAACATCCTCAAAAACTTGAGGTCTGAACACTCGATATAAAGCTTGATAACTCACAAATACGCCCTCCTCCATTTATCATCCTTTTCATTATACATGATGCACCGATCAATTCAAAAGCACACCTTTATTTTCTAATATGCCAAAAAGATGATTTCAACTAGAGATTTTCTACTTTCCATGTATTAAAAACGTATTTTCTAGCTTTGTAAAAAGACCTGAAACTCCAAATAGAACACCAGTTCTTTTTGCGATTAGTGAAAAAAACAAATGGCTCCAAAAAGACTTTTTATCTATTTGTATAACCAAAGCAGTTAAGCTATTCTTTGAACAGCAACAAAAAACTCACCTAGTTAAACTAGATGAGTTACATTTAATATTGATTTACCGTGCACCTTCTGTCGATTCGCTACCCCAAGCGTTACTTAAACAGTTAGCTCGGCCCAGGCAACCCTGCGGCACATGAGAGGTTTCACTTAATGCTGCTTCCTTCCGGACCTGACATGGTTCATGAATTCCCATTGCGCAGGACCCAGACGTCAACACCACTTATTTAAGGCAGACCTTGAAGTAAACGAACCTCGAGAAGGGATTCGGCCTCGCTAGAGCGGATTGCGAGTACAGGGCACCGCTACCTCCCCGCTTAGCACGGCAAAATGAATATTAAATTGTTAGTGACGCAGACATAAGTATACCTTCTTATAGCTCAAATTGCAAACGACATCCATTCATTTACTTTTGGCTTGTTTCTTTCGCTGACGGAGATTTCTGAAGAACTGACTTAACAGCTCACCACACTGATTTTCAAGTACACCACCGATGACTTCAGACTGATGATTGAACCGTTCATCATCCAGTAAATTCATTAAAGTACCTGCGCATCCACCTTTTGGATCGTATGCACCAAAAACGACCTTTTTCACTCTAGAGAGAACAATAGCACCCGCACACATTGGGCATGGCTCAAGCGTAACGTAAAGCACAGCATCTTCTAAACGCCAGCTCCCTGTCGCTTTACATGCTTCATCAATAGCAAGTAATTCTGCATGTGCAATCGAACGCTGCTCACTTTCCCTTAAATTATGAGCCCGGCTCACGATTTGATCATCAACAACAATGATCGCACCAATCGGCACTTCCCCTATTTGTTCTGCTTTTAAGGCTTCAGAAATGGCTTCTTGCATAAACTTTTCATCTTTCGTCATGGCACGGCTCTCTTTTCATGTTTTTTAAAAGGAAATTGAGGTTAACATATTATCACAATCTTTTAAAGGGGGTCTTATTTTGTCAAAGCAAAAAAAGGCGCTGCTTATTATCGACATGATTAATGATTTTGATTTTGAAATGGGACATGTGCTTGCAGAAAAAACAGAGCAAATGACCAATAAAATTTTAGCTCTTAAACAACATGCTTTCAAGGAAAATTGGCCAATCATTTATATCAACGATCACTACGGACTTTGGAAGGCTGATATCCAAGCTGTTATGGAAACATGCAAAAACGAAAGAAGCGCTCCTATTTTAGAGAAAATGACACCATCTAAAGATAATTACTTCTTAATCAAACCTAAGCATTCTGCCTTCTACGGTACTGCACTAGAGACACTCTTAAATGAATTAGGTGTTGAGGACATTATTCTAACTGGGATTGCCGGAAACATTTGCGTTTTATTCACTGCAAATGACGCATACATGCGAGAATACAATCTAATTGTACCTAAAGATTGTATCGCTTCAAACGACGACAGAGATAACGACTACGCTTTAACGATGATGGAGAACGTTCTTCTAGCCAAAATCACTACCGCTAAGGAAATCACGAATGAAAATCAAACATGATTTAGCTATAACCCTCATAAATTGTTAGCAATAACAAAGGGGGCGTTGACTATTCAAATTTATGTTGTCAAAAGAGGAGATACTTTAAACGACATTGCTATGCGTTTTAAAACGACAGTCAATGAAATCATCCGTACTAACGAAATCGAAACACCAAATCAACTCGTCATTGGACAAACAATTGTCATTCCAATTAGAGGTCAATTTTATGAGGTCAAACAAAATGACACACTATATCAAATTGGCAGACGGTTTCAAATCTCAGTGGAAGAATTGGCACGCGTGAACAGAATTCGGCCTGAAGCGATACTGCCTATTCGTTTCTTGCTCTATATTCCACAAAGGCCGAAAAGGAACATTAATTCCAATGCTTATATTGAACCACGGGGAAATCAAGTCAGTGAAAACTTAAAGCAGGCAGCTAGAGAGGCCTCCCCATACTTAACCCATTTAGACGTCTTTAGTTTTCAAGCACAAAGAGATGGGACACTGCGAGAACCACCGTTAGACCAACTACCCCAGATTGCCGCTCAGAACAGAACTGTATTAACCATGGTGGTGACAAATCTAGAGAATGAAAAATTCAGTGATGAACTTGGGCGTATTCTTTTAACTAATCAATCTGTCAAAACGGCATTTTTAAATGAAATTGTTCGTGTTGCCAAAAAGTATCAATTCAAGGAAATCCATTTTGATTTTGAATATTTACGCCCTGCTGATAAAGATGCTTATATTCAATTTTTAAGAGAAGCAACAGCCCGTTTCCATCAAGAAGGATGGACAATATCTGTTGCACTTGCACCAAAAACAAGTAGTCAGCAAAAGGGCAAATGGTATGAAGCCCATGACTATGAAGCGATCGGTAAGATCGTCGATCACGTTGTGTTGATGACCTATGAATGGGGGTACAGCGGCGGCCCTCCACAAGCTGTCTCTCCAATTGGACCTGTCCGCCAAGTCATTGAATATGCACTAACTGTCATACCTGCCAATAAAATTGTAATGGGGCAGAATTTATACGGCTATGATTGGACACTTCCTTTCGTCCAGGGCGGCCCCATAGCCAAAGCCGTCAGTCCTCAACAAGCAATTGCACTTGCTAGAGAGCACAATGTCTCTATCTTATACGACGAAACAGCACAAGCACCCCATTTTCGTTATACAGATGCCAACAACAAAGAGCATGAGGTCTGGTTCGAAGACGCTAGATCAATTCAAGCAAAGTTCAACCTCATCAAAGAGCTAAATTTGAACGGCATTGCTTATTGGAAATTAGGTCTATCTTTCCCACAAAATTGGCTCTTATTATCAGATCAATTTAATATTGAAAAAAGAACGACATCGTAATCCATTCACTCTATCTATTAGAAGGGGTATGGTACAATATACATTGGTTTGACAACTTTAACTTTATAGATAGAGGAGAACGCCTATGTATCCTGCCCCTTTTATTGCAGTGGAAGGCCCGATTGGAGCCGGAAAAACAACTTTGGCTACAATGCTTGCGAAGGAATTTCAATTTCCTTTAGTAAAAGAGATTGTAGAAGAAAATCCATTCTTAGATAAATTTTATGAAGATATGGAACAATGGAGCTTTCAGCTTGAGATGTTCTTTTTATGCAATCGGTTCAAACAGTTAGAATCAATTGAAGAAAACTATGTGAATAAACAGCAGCCAGTTGTCACTGATTATCACGTCTATAAAAATATGATATTTGCAGAAAGAACATTATCAAAAAAGCACATGGATAAATACAGAAAGATCTATCACCTGCTAACAGACGATCTTCCTAAACCAAATGCCATGATCTATATAAAAGCCAGCCTTCCCACCTTACTTGAAAGAATACAGATGAGAGGACGCTCTTTTGAAGAAGACATTGACCCAGCTTATTTAAAAACACTCATTGAAGATTACGAGCTGGCTATTGAACATTTAAAACAGACTGAGCCAGGGCTTCCTATCATTACAATTGAAGGAGATCATACAGACTTCGTTTCCTCACAGCAAGATTACCAGCAAATTGTACAGAACATAAAGGAGCAAGTGCTATGAACAATATCGAAATACCAAAGGACGCAGTCATCACAATTGCCGGGACTGTTGGTGTCGGCAAATCAACTATGACCAAAACAATAGCGGACAAGCTAGGGTTTCAAACCTCTCTTGAAAAAGTAGATGATAACCCATATTTAGAGCCTTTTTATTCAGATTTCCAAAGATGGAGCTTCCACTTACAGGTCTATTTCCTAGCTGAGCGTTTTAAGGAGCAAAAGCGGATTTTTGAATCTGGCGGAGGATATGTACAAGATCGTTCCATTTATGAGGATACTGGCATTTTTGCAAAAATGCATGCGGACAAAGGTACGATGTCTGAGGTTGATTATGAAACGTATACAAGCCTATTTGAGGCGATGGTGATGACACCTTACTTCCCTCACCCTGATGTCCTCATCTATCTACACGGGGATTTAGATCATATTTTACATCGTATTGAGGAACGCGGCAGAGAGATGGAAACTCAAACTGACCGGGCTTATTGGGAAGAAATGTACACTCGATACACGGAATGGATCGAACAATTTGATATATGCCCAGTGATTAAAATTAATATTGAAGATTACGACTTACTTCATGATGAAAGCTCACTTGATCCCATTCTTCATGAAATAGCTTCTGTTATTCAAAAAAATCGCTCTAAAACAAAATAAAAAAACCGCTGCATTCGCGAAATGCAGCGGTTTGACAATTTCCAATTTTTATGCTTGCGTTCAATTCAACTAAGGTAAAAAATCAATATGGCGGAGGAAGAGGGATTCGAACCCCCGCGGGCTTTGACACCCCTGTCGGTTTTCAAGACCGATCCCTTCAGCCGGACTTGGGTATTCCTCCGTATCGACAAGAATTAATATACCATATCATTTTATTTGAAGTCAACATCTTTTCGAAAAAAATTTCAATATGTGATTTCGGCATGATATTTGCCTATAAAAAAGCAGCCATTGATGGCTGCTCCAAATTGTTGACAAAGGGCTAAAATGATTTTGATTTTAGCCCTTTGTCTTCTTTTCAGCGTGATAGAAAACCTTTGCAGTCTAGGAAGGGCGAGCACCGGAGCGGAGCGAATTTGACATTCGTGAGCACCGAAGCGCAGACCTGACAACGAATGCGAGGGTTTGACTACACGCTGAAGTAGCCATTGACGGCTGCTCTTGATCTATTTCGTATCCTGTCTAATTTCTTCAATAAACTGATTCATCTCTACTTTAAAGTCATTTAATGACTCGATAATCTTCGTAAAGTCTGTCACTTGTTTGGCTTGTTCATTTGTTGAACTGCTGATTTGTGAGATGTTTTCAGACAAAGTGCCAATGCTGTCTTGGATTTCTTTTAAAAATGTATTAATGGTTTCAGCCGCTTCCTTCGAGCCATCTGATAATTTGCGAACTTCATCAGCAACGACAGCAAACCCTTTTCCGTTCTCGCCTGCTCTTGCGGCTTCAATTGCAGCGTTTAAACCGAGCAGATTTGTTTGTCTAGCGATCCCGCCAATGGTTTTGACGACTTCTTCAATATTCGCAGATTTCTCTTCCGCTCTTCCTGCCTGTTCGCTTATTTCTAAACTTGTGGCAGCCAGTTCTTGAGAATGTGCAGCAATTTGCTCAATTCCACCTTGGAGTTCTTTTGCTACTTTATTGATTTGCTCCATATAACCGCTTAATTTCTTTTCACGATGATGTGAAAATGCCACTAAAAAAGAGCCAATTACTTTTCTATCTTCATCAAAAATCGGGTAACCTTTTACAGCAATTTCATAACCATATAAATGCTCTGGTAAATGACCGTCATATTCTTGTCCTCTTAATGTCGTCGCCACATTTTGGTCTTCTGGGTTCAATGGGTCTCCAACTTTCATACCAAAATCTATTGTGTTAGACGGGTAATAACAAAGTATCTTCTCTGTATCTGTGATGCCGAAAAGAATACTTTCATCTAGTACCTTTCTAAGTAAATGAGCCATTTCAACATAATAGTCAAGCCTATTCAAGGTTATTCCTTCTTTCCTAGAAGCTTTTAATTTTTTTATCGGCTAAATTCAGGAAAACTGTAGGACTTTTGGTAAAAAGAAAAAGATGCCTTGACGGCATCTTATTTCATCACTTCTTTATTTCCCATATAAGGACGCAGTACTTCAGGAATGATCACTGTGCCGTCCTCTTGTTGATAGTTTTCTAAAATAGCCGCTACAGTTCTTCCTACCGCTAATCCAGATCCATTTAATGTGTGGACATGTTCTGGCTTCGCTTTAGGTTCTGGACGGAAACGAATGTTTGCACGTCTTGCCTGGAATGCTTCGAAGTTACTGCAAGAAGAAATTTCACGGTACGTATTCTGGCTCGGAATCCACACTTCGATATCGTATTTCTTCGCAGCTGTGAATCCTAAATCTCCCGTACACATGCTCATGACACGGTATGGCAGGTTCAATAGCTGAAGAACTTTTTCTGCTTGATTTGTTAGTTTCTCTAATTCTTCATAAGAATCTTCTGGTCTGACAAATTTCACAAGCTCTACCTTGTTAAATTGATGCTGACGGATGAGTCCACGTGTATCTCTTCCAGCAGATCCAGCTTCTGATCTGAAGCAAGCACTGAATGCTGCATAGTTGATTGGCAGCTGTTCACCTTCGAGAATTTCGTCACGATGCATGTTCGTAATTGGCACTTCAGCTGTTGGAATGAGGAAGTAATCTTCTTCACGTATTTTAAAGGCATCCTCTTCGAATTTTGGAAGCTGACCAGTTCCTGTCATGCTTGCTCTGTTGACCATATAAGGTGGAAGCACTTCAGTAAAACCAAACTCATCCACATGTAAATCGAGCATAAAGTTATACAATGCGCGCTCTAAGCGGGCACCAAGCCCTTTATAAAAAACGAAACGGCTTCCTGTCACTTTTCCTGCACGTTCAAAATCAAGGATTTTTAGCTCATCAGCTACGTCCCAATGTGGTTTTGGCTCAAATGAGAAGGCTGGCTGTTCGCCCCATTTTCTCACTTCCACGTTGTCGTCTTCTGTTTCACCAACTGGTACAGAGTCATGAGGGATATTTGGAATTGAGAACAGGATGTGCTGCAGGCTTTCTTCTACTGTTCTTAGCTCATCATCCAGCTTCTTGATCTCATCTCCTACCTCACGCATTTCTTGAATAATGTGATCGGCGTCTTTCTTTTCTCTTTTTAGAACGGCCACTTGCTGTGATACTTCATTTCTTCGGCTCTTTAATTCTTCTGTTTTCCCGATTAATTCTCTTCTTTTTTGATCTAGCTCACCAAACTTATCAAAATCCGCTAAATCTTCGCCTCGGTGTGCTAATTTTTCTTTGATTTGATCAAAGTCCGTGCGCAGTTGTTTAATATCAAGCATGTGTAACACTCCTTTTTTTATCGAAAAATAAAAAGAGCCCTCATCCCATGAAAGGGACGAGAGCTCTCGCGTTGCCACCCTGATTGAAAACATGCAGAAGCACGCTTTCCTCTTTCCTCTGTAACGGTATCACCGTAAATGCTTACTTCTCGTGTTTCAGCATTTCGCTCAAGGATGGATTCAGAATGCATCTTTCACCGATTCTCACCAACCATCGGCTCTCTGAGAAAGAGGGGCTTCTTACTATTTCCCGTCAACGCTTTTTCGATCTTTGATTGTGATTTTAATGTACTATAAGTTTTATCTCTTTTCAACCGTTTTATACAGCAAGCTTCGTTTTGTAGGACTTCACCATGTCTACAAACAGCTGTGTTAACCGGTGATCGTCTGTCAGCTCTGGATGAAAAGAGCAGCCTAAGATATTGTTTTCTTTCGCCATCACAATCCTGCCATCATATTCAGCCATAATTTCTACGTCATTATCTGCGCTGATGATATGAGGCGCACGGATAAATACCCCTGTAAACGGCGCATCCAGTCCTTTTACTTTTAAATCTGCTTCAAAACTGTCTACCTGTCTGCCAAAAGAGTTCCGTGCAACAGATACATTTAACAGGCCAAGATGAGCATCTTCTCGATCTTCGATATGCTTTGCCAGCATAATCAAACCGGCACATGTCCCGAAAATCGGTTTCCCTTTAGCAGCGAACGCTTTGATCGGTTCAATGAATTGGTACGTATCCATAAGTCTCCTCATCGTCGTACTTTCTCCACCAGGGATAATCAAACCGTCAACGGATTCTAGCTCTTCTACACGTTTGATGATCTTTCCTTCTGCGCCGCAGGCTTCAATCGATTGAATATGCTCTCTCACCGCTCCTTGAAGCCCAAGTACACCAATTGTCAGCATGTTCGTTTGCGCTCCCTTAATTACCAGCCACGCTCTTGCATACGTTCTTCTGGCAGTAGATTTGAAATTTCAATTCCTTTCATAGCTGTTCCAAGCTCTTTTGAAAGGTCTGCAATGAGACGGTAATCAGTGTAATGAGTCGTTGCTTCAACAATTGCTTTTGCAAATTTAGCTGGATTGTCTGATTTGAAAATACCAGATCCGACAAATACACCGTCTGCTCCAAGCTGCATCATTAACGCAGCATCTGCTGGTGTCGCAACGCCTCCTGCAGCAAAGTTCACAACTGGCAGCTTGCCATCTCTTTTGATTTGCAGCAATAATTCATAAGGCGCGCCAAGATTCTTGGCTTCTGTCATCAGTTCATCTTCACTCATAGCCGATACTTTACGAATCTGAGCATTGACCTTTCTCATATGACGCACAGCTTCTACGATGTTGCCTGTCCCAGGTTCTCCTTTTGTACGAAGCATAGAAGCGCCTTCTGCGATACGGCGGGTTGCCTCACCTAAATCGCGGCATCCACAGACAAAAGGTACTGTGTATTCATTTTTATTTAAATGGAATTCCTCATCTGCGGGCGTCAGCACTTCACTCTCATCGATATAATCAACACCAAGTGCTTCAAGAACACGAGCCTCGACGATGTGGCCGATACGTGCTTTTGCCATGACTGGAATCGTTACTGCATTTTGTACTTCCTCTACGATTCTTGGGTCTGCCATACGGGCAACACCGCCTGCTGCACGGATATCAGCTGGTACTCGTTCTAGTGCCATGACTGCCACCGCACCTGCTTCTTCTGCAATTTTTGCCTGCTCCGCATTGACGACATCCATAATGACGCCGCCCTTTTGCATTTCTGCCATTCCACGTTTCACTCGTTCAGTTCCCTTATTGCTCACAATAGTTTCCTCCCATTTGTCTATTCGATTCATTCAACATCTTTATCATACAAGCGAGGAAGTATAACAATAAAGAGAATAGTATAACAATTCAACCAGCGGATAAAAAAGAATAAACCCTTGTATATAAAGGATTTTTAGCTAAAAACATGTCATTTTCTCTTTCAAGTGTGATTTACATGCTATAATGCAACTATAACAATTAAAATTCATGTATAACAATTTTGCATTCTATGGAGGAGTTTCATGCATATTGATATCCATCGGCACTCTGATACATCTCTTTCAAATCAAATTTACTTTTCAATCATCGATCACATTCAATCGGGTTTGCTTCAGCAAGGAGAAAAGCTGCCAACTGTCCGTGATTTAGCTAAGCAGCTCAATGTGAGTCTTGTCACGGCAGCTAAGGCATATACCCGATTAAAGGACGATGGATATTTAACGACAGTGCAAGGTAAAGGAACTTTTGTGGATGAGCAGCAAGAGCAGGCAGAGACCCCGGTTCCATCATCTACTTCTTTCGATTGGCAGTTGTCGATTCCAGATTATTTACCACGGTCTCAATTCGCCCAGTATCACTATGTCGAAGAAGCCATTAACCTTTCTTCCTCTATGATCGATCCAGGTCTTTTGCCAAACCGGTATTTAGAAAAAGAAATGCAGCATGTGCTAGCCAGACATCCTCAAATCATGTCGAAGTATGGTGAAATACAAGGTGATCTTCAGCTGCGACAAGTCATTCAGTCCTTTTTAGAAAAGTTGGATGTGCCGTCTACCCCTGAAAATATCCTTGTAACAAGTGGTTCTCAGCAAGGGCTTGATTTGGTGGCACGTACGTTTATTGGGCCGGATGATGTGGTTGTCATGGAAGCACCGACCTATCCCGGGGCCATTGATGTCTTTATGGGCAGAGGAGCAAGAATCATTACCGTCCCTGTCGATCATGAAGGAATGAACATGAAGCAGCTTCAAAGCATTTGTGATAAATATAAACCGAAGCTGATCTATACGATTCCTACTTTCCACAGTCCGACAGGGGCCAGTATGTCGATGAAACGCAGAAAACAGCTTCTCTTACTGGCTCAAAGCATAGATTGTCTCATTGTAGAAGATGACCCATATCGTGAGCTTTATTTTGAAAAGAAGCCGCCAGCACCTATTAAAAGCTTGGATCATGATGGACACGTCATTTATTTACGAGGATTAAGTAAAACACTGGCTCCAGGATGCAGAATAGGGATTATCACTGCTTCAGGCTCGATATTTAACCGTTTATTAGCTGCAAAGGCCAATAATGACTTAGGCAGCCCTCTCCTCACACAAAAGGCCATATTGCCGTTTCTGACATCGAAGAAAATGATTGATCATACGAAGAAGCTAAGAACCGCCTTGAAGGTGAGACGCGATTTGATGATGGATGTGTTAACGAAGCACGCACCGAAAGATGTAACGTGGCAAATTCCACAGGGCGGGCTCAATTTATGGCTCAGCTTTCCTTCATGGGTCGATACACGAGCACTTTTACATGAAGCACGTAAGCAGCAAATTACTTTTCTGCCTGGCTCTGTCTGCTATCCTGGAGAGCCGAAACAGAATTATATCCGCCTCAGCTTTTCCTATGTGAATGAAAAAGCACTGACCGAAGGCGTGGAAAAGTTATGTGATATTTTTCAGCAAGCCTTGTCCACTCCTCAAAATCAGAAGCAATCGCTCTTCTTTTAACGATAAAAAAACTGCTCTCATGAATAGAGAGCAGTTTTTTTATTAGAACCAGCCTTTTACTGTGTCAACGATTCCGCCCCAAATGCCAGCGAAGAATCCACCTACACCGCGCATTGCAAGGATGAACCAGTTTGCTTTTTCATCGCCTGTTTTCGTCACAAGCTCAACACCTGATTGGTCTTTATTTAAATAGCCGTAGTCCTTCTCATCACCAGAATAAGAAGTCGTCAGCATGCCAACCTTCGTTCCTTTTTTAATAGGAGCTTCTAGGTTCTTTTTCTCGATATTTACTTTTGCTTTATAGCTCTTTTCGTCACCATTTTTTACTGGCACAGAAAATGCTTCTTTCGTCACAACAGGTACTTCTTTATCTTTGCCTTTATCCACTTCGATGTTTTCATGTCCTTTAATTTGTTGACCTTTTTTGTACATTTCTTTCATCGTGAAGTTTTTAAACGCATAGTCGAACAGTTTTTTTGCCACGTCGAAACGTGCTGTATGAAGATTACCTTTTGCATTCAAGATAACTGCGATGACACGCATGTCACCTTGTTTTGCTGTACCTGTGAAGCTAGAACCGGCTGAATCTGTAGATCCTGTTTTTAGACCGTCAACACCTTTATATTCCTTCACAAGTCCTTTAAGCATGAAGTTCCAGTTAGGCATGTCCATTTCATCGTCCGTGCCTTCTCTGAACTTTGTTTTCGCAATACTTGCTGTTTCAAGAATTTCTGGATGGTCTTTGATGAGATGCTGTGCAAGCAAAGCCATATCTTTTGCAGATACTTCACTTTCTTCATCAGGACCTGTACCTTTTGGCTGTTGGCCATGTAAGTCTTTATTTTCCAGACCAGTTGCATTCACGAATTTGTAGTTTGTTAAACCAAGTTCTTTTGCTTTTGCGTTCATTTTTTCAACAAACTTTGATTCTGATCCAGCGATCACTTCTGCTAAACCAATCGCTGCTGCATTTGCCGAATAAATAGCCGTTGCTTGATAAAGTTCTTTTACTGTATACGAACCATCTTTTCTCAAAGGAACGTTGGATAAGCTGCGGTCCTGAGAAATTTCGTATACATAATCATCTGGCGTATACTTTTGATCCCATTTCACTTTTCCTTCAGCAATTGCCTCTAGTAATAGATACTCTGTCATCATTTTTGCCATACTTGCAATAGGCAGTCTTTGATCTGCGTTTTTACTATAAAGAATTTTACCTGTAGAAGCTTCAATAAGGATCGCTGCTTTCGCATTCACACTGAATGGATCTTCAGCAGCTTTTGCTTTGGACATTGGTGTAAATGCTGTAACAATCAATGCCAATGCAAGGATAGAGACCATAAGCTGTTTCAACATCTTGCTGTTCAATCGTCATACCTCCGTATTCATCTTTTTTCGACGTTTTTCATATATATGTAATCCACAAGGGCTTATCTCAACACAACAGTATAAATTTTATCACAATAAAGACAAAAAAAATAGACAGAGTCATAGACCCTGTCAAATGTAATTTGATTGTCACAATTTATCAAGAAATTGTGTAGTTTGGTGATTCTTTTGTAATTTGTACATCATGTGGATGACTCTCACGAAGTCCTGCACCCGTCATACGAATGAACTGTGCTTCTTCTCTAAGAGTGCGTAAATCCTTTGTTCCACAATAACCCATACCAGAACGAATACCGCCAACTAGTTGATACACTGTATCAACGACCGGCCCTTTGTATGGTGTACGGCCTTCAATACCTTCAGGAACGAATTTTTTATTATCTTCTTGGAAGTAACGATCTTTACTTCCTTTTTCCATTGCAGCGACAGAACCCATACCACGGTAAACTTTAAATCGTCTACCTTGGAAAATTTCTGTTTCGCCTGGGCTTTCAGATGTACCAGCTAGAAGGCTTCCCAGCATAACAGCATGTCCGCCAGATGCTAATGCTTTCACGATATCACCTGAATATTTAATTCCACCATCTGCAATAATAGCTTTACCATGTTTTCTTGCTTCTGTTGCACAGTCATAGATCGCTGTGATTTGTGGTACACCGACACCTGCAACAACACGTGTTGTACAAATAGATCCTGGTCCGATACCTACTTTTACAATATCTGCTCCTGCTTCAAACAATGCTTTTGTTGCTTCGGCTGTTGCAACATTACCAGCAATGATGTTAAGAGAAGGATACGTTTCACGGATTTTCGATACAGTGTTTAGAACACCTTGAGAATGACCGTGTGCTGTATCAATGACAATGACATCCACATTGGCTTCAACTAATTTTTTCACACGTGTCATTGTATCGCCAGTGACACCAACAGCGGCACCAACAATTAAACGGCCATGTGCATCTTTAGAGGAGTTAGGGAATTCAATCACTTTTTCAATATCTTTGATTGTGATAAGACCTTTTAACGTTCCTTCGTCATCTAAAAGAGGTAATTTTTCAATCTTGTACTGCTGTAGGATTTTTTCAGCTTCTTCTAATGTTGTACCAACAGAAGCTGTCACAAGTTCCTCTTTTGTCATCACGTCGCTAATCTTCATTGAATAATCCGAAATAAAACGAAGGTCACGGTTCGTAATAATACCAACAAGCTTTTGGTCTTGTTCGTTGTTGACAATCGGCACACCTGAAATACGGTATTTACCCATCAAATGCTCTGCATCAAATACTTGATGCTCTGGTGTTAAGAAGAATGGATTTGTAATAACGCCGCGCTCTGAACGTTTTACTTTATCCACCTGTTCTGCTTGCTGTTCAATGGACATGTTCTTATGAATAATACCAAGACCACCTTGACGTGCCATTGCAATCGCCATTTGTGATTCCGTCACTGTGTCCATTCCCGCACTGATAATTGGAATGTTTAGCTTTAATGTGCTTGTTAGCTCCACTGATAAATCGACATCACGCGGAAGTACTTCAGACTTTGCTGGAACAAGCAAAACATCGTCAAACGTCAAACCTTCTTTTGAAAATTTACTTTCCCACATTAGTAAATCCCCCTCTTTTCGGCAAAATATTATATGTAGATTATCAACTAGCAAACAGCATGTCAAGGAAGCAACAAACAGTTGCAATTTTTAGAAAATATAAAGAGAGTTGAGGAAGAAGATGAAAAGTTCAGGATGGAAGGATTTAAAACGTTTTTACTCGCTCGAAACCTCCCAAAAGTTTCTATTTCAACAATATGAGAAACGGAACATTCAAGATGCAAACCAGCAAGCCTATAAAAACTGTGAACGATTTATTTACTTTCTAAAACATGGCCACACGTTTTATGAACAGGCTGCGATCGCGCCTCTAGAACTTAAACCTATTTTATTGTTTTATGGAATGGCACAGCTGCTAAAAGCATGTTTGCTGACAGTGGACCCCCATTATCCTTCTCAAACCTCTGTTTTAGCTCATGGCGTAACATCGAGAAAGAGGAAGAAACAGCATTACCGTTTTAGTGAAGATGAGGTGAAAATCCAAAGAAATGGGCTGTGTATGCATGTGTTAAAGCATCTATTTCAATTAAATGGTCTTGAAGATGAGCGATTTACGATGATCCATCTCCTGTCTAAAATACCTGAAATGAGTCATATTCTGGAGTTTCAAAAGCAGCCCTCGACTTTAGTTAAAGTAGAAAAGGCTAATGGAATGATGATTCAAGATCATATTCCATTACTTTATAACATGTCTGCTGAACGCTTTATTGAATACTTTGAGTTTCATACAAGCTGGAAACTCAAACAGAGAGAGGCTAAAAAACTGACGTTTGATGTATTTCTGGAAGAAAACCCAGCACTTGCTACTCATCTTCATTATGATTTAGAAATGGATCAATGGTTTATACCCTCAACACGAGATGCTTTTCTAGGGATTCCTGAGATCATCAGCCATTACTTGTTGATGTATAACCTTAGTATGATTGCCCGCTACGAAACAGAATGGTGGTACGAGCTGCTGTCTCAGTACATTAGCGATGATTACGTCATGATTGAACGCTACATGGAGATTGCAGAAGAGAAGTTCCCAGCTTACATCATGATGCTGTTAGAAGAAAACACAAAAAAGACCAGTTCCGACTGGAACTGATCCTTATAGAAGCTTGGCGGCGTCCTACTCTCACAGGGGGAAACCCCCAACTACCATCGGCGCTGAAGAGCTTAACTTCCGTGTTCGGTATGGGAACGGGTGTGACCTCTTCGCTATCGCCACCAAACCTGATGGAGAGAATGTTCTCTCAAAACTAGATAACAATGTTCATGTTTCACATTAGAATATAGGTTAAGTCCTCGATCTATTAGTATCTGTCAGCTCCACGTGTCACCACGCTTCCACCTCAGACCTATCAACCTGATCATCTTTCAGGGATCTTACTTCCTTGCGGAATGGGAAATCTCATCTTGAGGGGGGCTTCATGCTTAGATGCTTTCAGCACTTATCCCGTCCGCACATAGCTACCCAGCGATGCCCTTGGCAGAACAACTGGTACACCAGCGGTGCGTCCATCCCGGTCCTCTCGTACTAAGGACAGCTCCTCTCAAATTTCCTGCGCCCGCGACGGATAGGGACCGAACTGTCTCACGACGTTCTGAACCCAGCTCGCGTACCGCTTTAATGGGCGAACAGCCCAACCCTTGGGACCGACTACAGCCCCAGGATGCGATGAGCCGACATCGAGGTGCCAAACCTCCCCGTCGATGTGGACTCTTGGGGGAGATAAGCCTGTTATCCCCGGGGTAGCTTTTATCCGTTGAGCGATGGCCCTTCCATGCGGAACCACCGGATCACTAAGCCCGACTTTCGTCCCTGCTCGACTTGTAGGTCTCGCAGTCAAGCTCCCTTGTGCCTTTACACTCTGCGAATGATTTCCAACCATTCTGAGGGAACCTTTGGGCGCCTCCGTTACATTTTAGGAGGCGACCGCCCCAGTCAAACTGCCCACCTGACACTGTCTCCCTGCCCGATAAGGGCAGCGGGTTAGAAGGTCAATACAGCCAGGGTAGTATCCCACCGATGCCTCCACCGAAGCTAGCGCTCCGGTTTCCAAGGCTCCTACCTATCCTGTACAAGCTGTACCAACATTCAATATCAGGCTGCAGTAAAGCTCCACGGGGTCTTTCCGTCCTGTCGCGGGTAACCTGCATCTTCACAGGTACTATAATTTCACCGAGTCTCTCGTTGAGACAGTGCCCAGATCGTTGCGCCTTTCGTGCGGGTCGGAACTTACCCGACAAGGAATTTCGCTACCTTAGGACCGTTATAGTTACGGCCGCCGTTTACTGGGGCTTCAATTCGCACCTTCGCTTACGCTAAGCGCTCCTCTTAACCTTCCAGCACCGGGCAGGCGTCAGCCCCTATACTTCGCCTTACGGCTTCGCAGAGACCTGTGTTTTTGCTAAACAGTCGCCTGGGCCTATTCACTGCGGCTTCTCGGGGCTTTAACACCCTAAGAAGCACCCCTTCTCCCGAAGTTACGGGGTCATTTTGCCGAGTTCCTTAACGAGAGTTCTCTCGATCACCTTAGGATTCTCTCCTCGCCTACCTGTGTCGGTTTGCGGTACGGGCACCTCTCACCTCGCTAGAGGCTTTTCTTGGCAGTGTGGAATCAGGAACTTCGCTACTAAATTTCGCTCGCCATCACAGCTCAGCCTTCACGGGAAACGGATTTGCCTATTTCCCAGCCTAACTGCTTGGACGCGGATATCCAATACCGCGCTTACCCTATCCTCCTGCGTCCCCCCATTGCTCAAATGGTGAGGAGGTGGTACAGGAATATCAACCTGTTGTCCATCGCCTACGCCTTTCGGCCTCGGCTTAGGTCCCGACTAACCCTGAGCGGACGAGCCTTCCTCAGGAAACCTTAGGCATTCGGTGGACGGGATTCTCACCCGTCTTTCGCTACTCATACCGGCATTCTCACTTCTAAGCGCTCCACCAGTCCTTCCGGTCTGGCTTCACAGCCCTTAGAACGCTCTCCTACCACTGTTCGTAAGAACAGTCCGCAGCTTCGGTGATACGTTTAGCCCCGGTACATTTTCGGCGCAGAGTCACTCGACCAGTGAGCTATTACGCACTCTTTAAATGGTGGCTGCTTCTAAGCCAACATCCTGGTTGTCTAAGCAACTCCACATCCTTTTCCACTTAACGTATACTTTGGGACCTTAGCTGGCGGTCTGGGCTGTTTCCCTTTCGACTACGGATCTTATCACTCGCAGTCTGACTCCCAAGGATAAGTCATCGGCATTCGGAGTTTGACTGAATTCGGTAACCCGGTAGGGGCCCCTAGTCCAATCAGTGCTCTACCTCCGAGACTCTTACCTTGAGGCTAGCCCTAAAGCTATTTCGGAGAGAACCAGCTATCTCCAGGTTCGATTGGCATTTCACCCCTACCCACACCTCATCCCCGCACTTTTCAACGTGCGTGGGTTCGGGCCTCCATTCAGTGTTACCTGAACTTCACCCTGGACATGGGTAGATCACCTGGTTTCGGGTCTACGACCACGTACTCATGCGCCCTATTCAGACTCGCTTTCGCTGCGGCTCCGCATCTTCTGCTTAACCTTGCACGGGATCGTAACTCGCCGGTTCATTCTACAAAAGGCACGCCATCACCCGTTAACGGGCTCTGACTACTTGTAGGCACACGGTTTCAGGATCTATTTCACTCCCCTTCCGGGGTGCTTTTCACCTTTCCCTCACGGTACTGGTTCACTATCGGTCACTAGGGAGTATTTAGCCTTGGGAGATGGTCCTCCCGGATTCCGACGGAATTTCACGTGTTCCGCCGTACTCAGGATCCACTCTGGAGAGAATAACATTTCAGTTACAGGGCTGTTACCTTCTTTGGCGGGCCTTTCCAGACCTCTTCGCTTATATCATTCCTTTGTAACTCCGTATAGAGTGTCCTACAACCCCAAGAGGCAAGCCTCTTGGTTTGGGCTGTTCCCGTTTCGCTCGCCGCTACTCAGGGAATCGCATTTGCTTTCTCTTCCTCCGGGTACTTAGATGTTTCAGTTCCCCGGGTATGCCTTCTCATACTCTATGTATTCAAGTATGGATACTACTCCATTACGAGCAGTGGGTTTCCCCATTCGGAAATCTCCGGATCAAAGCTTGCTTACAGCTCCCCGAAGCATATCGGTGTTCGTCCCGTCCTTCATCGGCTCCTAGTGCCAAGGCATCCACCGTGCGCCCTTTCTAACTTAACCATTTCTTACTTTAGAAAGAATCACTATGTGTGATGAACTTTGCATTGCATTCAATGTGAATGTATTACTTATTGTTATCTAGTTTTCAAAGAACACGTTGGTGGAGCCTAGCGGGATCGAACCGCTGACCTCCTGCGTGCAAGGCAGGCGCTCTCCCAGCTGAGCTAAGGCCCCAATTTAATAGAAGATGGTGGGCCTGAGTGGACTCGAACCACCGACCTCACGCTTATCAGGCGTGCGCTCTAACCAGCTGAGCTACAGGCCCATCTTTCATATCGAAGATATGATGTTGTAGGATCTTTTGCAAGTTCCTTCAAAACTAAACAAGACGAAAACGCACGCTGCTCCATATATCCTTAGAAAGGAGGTGATCCAGCCGCACCTTCCGATACGGCTACCTTGTTACGACTTCACCCCAATCATCTGCCCCACCTTCGGCGGCTGGCTCCATAAAGGTTACCTCACCGACTTCGGGTGTTGCAAACTCTCGTGGTGTGACGGGCGGTGTGTACAAGGCCCGGGAACGTATTCACCGCGGCATGCTGATCCGCGATTACTAGCGATTCCAGCTTCACGCAGTCGAGTTGCAGACTGCGATCCGAACTGAGAACAGATTTATGGGATTGGCTAAACCTTGCGGTCTTGCAGCCCTTTGTTCTGTCCATTGTAGCACGTGTGTAGCCCAGGTCATAAGGGGCATGATGATTTGACGTCATCCCCACCTTCCTCCGGTTTGTCACCGGCAGTCACCTTAGAGTGCCCAACTGAATGCTGGCAACTAAGATCAAGGGTTGCGCTCGTTGCGGGACTTAACCCAACATCTCACGACACGAGCTGACGACAACCATGCACCACCTGTCACTCTGTCCCCGAAGGGAAAGCCCTATCTCTAGGGTTGTCAGAGGATGTCAAGACCTGGTAAGGTTCTTCGCGTTGCTTCGAATTAAACCACATGCTCCACCGCTTGTGCGGGCCCCCGTCAATTCCTTTGAGTTTCAGTCTTGCGACCGTACTCCCCAGGCGGAGTGCTTAATGCGTTAGCTGCAGCACTAAGGGGCGGAAACCCCCTAACACTTAGCACTCATCGTTTACGGCGTGGACTACCAGGGTATCTAATCCTGTTCGCTCCCCACGCTTTCGCTCCTCAGCGTCAGTTACAGACCAGAGAGTCGCCTTCGCCACTGGTGTTCCTCCACATCTCTACGCATTTCACCGCTACACGTGGAATTCCACTCTCCTCTTCTGCACTCAAGTTTCCCAGTTTCCAATGACCCTCCCCGGTTGAGCCGGGGGCTTTCACATCAGACTTAAGAAACCGCCTGCGAGCCCTTTACGCCCAATAATTCCGGACAACGCTTGCCACCTACGTATTACCGCGGCTGCTGGCACGTAGTTAGCCGTGGCTTTCTGGTTAGGTACCGTCAAGGTGCGAGCAGTTACTCTCGCACTTGTTCTTCCCTAACAACAGAGCTTTACGATCCGAAAACCTTCATCACTCACGCGGCGTTGCTCCGTCAGACTTTCGTCCATTGCGGAAGATTCCCTACTGCTGCCTCCCGTAGGAGTCTGGGCCGTGTCTCAGTCCCAGTGTGGCCGATCACCCTCTCAGGTCGGCTACGCATCGTCGCCTTGGTGAGCCATTACCCCACCAACTAGCTAATGCGCCGCGGGTCCATCTGTAAGTGACAGCCGAAACCGTCTTTCATCCTTGAACCATGCGGTTCAAGGAACTATCCGGTATTAGCTCCGGTTTCCCGGAGTTATCCCAGTCTTACAGGCAGGTTACCCACGTGTTACTCACCCGTCCGCCGCTAACATCCGGGAGCAAGCTCCCTTCTGTCCGCTCGACTTGCATGTATTAGGCACGCCGCCAGCGTTCGTCCTGAGCCAGGATCAAACTCTCCGAAAAAGTACAAAACCGAAGTTTTGCTTTTCGCCAGTTTGACTGACTACCTATGAAGTATCATAGGATTTTTTATAAAAACTCGAATTAACAGGTACGTTTTGTCTTGTTTAGTTTTCAAAGAACTTGTGTGTCACTCTCTCAAAGCGACCACTTAAATATATCATATATCTCTATCAACAGTCAACATTTTTCTTGAAAAACATTTTATTTTTTAAGAAGTTTCCACTGTAAAAGAGATAAAAAATAGAGCCTCTTTTTGCTCCTTTGAAAGATTAACACATATCTATGAAAAAAGCATTATAAATTTCAAAAAAACTCATGTTTTTTTAGAAAAAAATAAAGCCGGTGAAGAACCGGCTTTATTTTTACTCAGATTGCTCTTAATCTGACTCTATAGTTTCTACGTTTTCTTCACTATTCTCTTCATCATCTTCTTGTGATTGTTCAACTAATGCCACTGTAGCGACATGTTCATCATCACCTAGACGAATCAGGCGGACACCTTGAGTGACTCGACCTGTTGTTGAAATATCTGAAACGGCCATACGAATGATCACGCCGCTTCCTGTAATAATCATCAAGTCCTCTTCAGCTTCAGCATTCGTCGCCTTCACCGCGACAAGCGGACCGTTGTTGTCAGTGATTTTACATGTTTTAAGACCTTTACCGCCCCGACTTTGAACACGGTATTCTTTTTCAGGTGTTAACTTACCATACCCTTTTTCGGTGACGATCAATACGTTTGCATCTGGCTCAAGGATTTCCATCCCAACGACGATGTCATCTTCAGAAAGCGTAATTCCTTTCACGCCAGCTGCCGTACGCCCCATTTCACGAACATCTGTCTCGTCGAAACGAATCAGCATACCTTTTTTCGTTCCAATGATGATTTGTTTTTCTCCATTGGTTAAACGGACAGCCATCAGTTCATCTTCGTCACGAAGACTTAATGCGATAAGTCCATTGTTTCGAATGTTGGCAAACTGAGACAATGACGTTCGTTTTGATACACCGTGTCTTGTTGTAAAGAAGAGATACGAATCTTCATCAAATTCGCTTACCGGAATAATGGCATTAATCCACTCTCCCTTTTCTACTTCAAGCAGGTTAATAATCGGAATCCCTTTCGCTGTCCGTCCGAATTCAGGAATCTCATATCCCTTCGCACGATAAACCTTCCCTTTATTAGAGAAGAAGAGGATCGTATCATGGGTAGATGTTGAAATCAGCTGTTCTACGAAATCATCCTCATTGGTTCCCATCCCTTGAACACCTTTACCGCCTCTTTTTTGACTGCGGTATGTTGATGCAGGCAGACGCTTGATATAACCATTATGAGTCAGCGTAATCACGATGTTTTCAACAGGAATCAAATCTTCGTCTTCAATTGTTTCAATACCTGCTGTCACAATTTCAGTACGGCGCGTATCATTGAAACGTTCTTTGATTTCTGTTAACTCTTCTCTAATGATTTCAAGAACTTTTTCATTGTCTGCTAAAATGGCTTTCAACTCAGCAATCAAATCAACAAGTCCTTTGTATTCTTCTTCTATCTTTTCTCTTTCCAAACCAGTTAAGCGCTGAAGACGCATATCAAGAATGGCCTGTGCTTGTTTTTCGGACAAGCTATAGTTCTCCATTAAGCCATTTCTCGCGATTTCAGCAGTTTGAGAGCTTCTAATTAATGCAATGACTTCATCTAAGTGGTCAAGAGCGATTCTTAAACCTTCTAGAATATGAGCTCTTGCTTCGGCTTTACGAAGTTCATATGCTGTTCTTCTGCGAATAATCACTTTTTGATGCTCTAAATAATATTCAAGACATTGTTTGAGGGACAAGACTTTCGGCTGTCCATCAACTAGTGCCAATAAGTTGATCCCAAATGACGTTTGAAGTGTCGTTTGTTTATAAAGATTGTTTAATAGAACGTGGGCGTTCGCGTCTCTTCGCAGTTCAATCACGATCCGCATTCCATTACGATCAGACTCGTCACGGAGATCTGTAATGCCATCGATCTTTTTATCGCGCACAAGATCAGCGATTTTTTCGATCAAACGTGCTTTGTTGACCTGATATGGAATTTCATTGATGACAATCCGCTGCTTACCGCTGGATGTTTCTTCGATGATAGACTTTGCACGTAATGTAATAGAACCTCGGCCTGTTTCATATGCTTTGCGGATTCCGCTTCGGCCAATGATTTGTCCCGCAGTTGGGAAGTCTGGTCCTGGAATGATCTCCATTAGTTCCTGTGTAGTCATTTCTGGGTTTTGACTTATCGCCAGTACCCCATCAATCACTTCACCTAGCTGGTGAGGCGGAATGTTTGTTGCCATCCCTACAGCGATACCTGTTGCCCCGTTGACTAATAAGTTCGGGAAACGAGCAGGCATGACGATTGGTTCTCTTTCACTGCCATCGTAGTTATCTTGATAATCAATCGTATCCTTAGTGATATCACGCAGGATTTCCATTGAAATTTTAGATAGACGCGCCTCAGTATAACGCATTGCCGCTGCACCGTCTCCATCGACAGAACCAAAGTTTCCGTGACCTTCAACCAGCATATTTCGATAGTTGAAGTCTTGCGCCATACGAACCATCGCTTCGTATACAGCGCTGTCACCGTGAGGGTGGTACTTACCGATAACTTCCCCAACGATACGTGCAGATTTCTTAAATGGTTTATCACTTGTCATACCTAGGTCATTCATCGCATACAAAATTCTTCGATGCACGGGCTTCAATCCGTCTCGCACATCTGGTAATGCACGCGAAACAATAACACTCATTGCATAATCTAAAAAGGACGTACGCATTTCTTGACTAATATTTACTTCGCGTACATTTGGTGTATGTTGTTCACTCACTATAAGAACCTCCCTTTACGTATCACATGAAATAAATTATGTGGGAGTAAAATATGTATTTATCTTCACAAGACTATTCTCCATTATATCAATAATCTCGGCTTTATACACATTTATTTACTAGAAAATCAACGAAAACACGGAAAACCAGGACATTCGTTACACGCCCCTATTTCTTGAAAAACAACCTTATTCCAAACAAGAAATAAGGTTGTTCTCAGGAGGGATCTATCTAAATATCAAGGTTTTTCACGTATTGCGCATTTTCTTCGATAAAGTTTCGTCTCGGTTCTACTTTATCTCCCATCAGCATTTCAAATGTCTCATCAGCATCGATCGCATCCTCAAGTGTGACTTGAAGAAGTGTTCTCGCATCAGGGTCCATTGTTGTTTCCCAAAGCTGAGCAGCATTCATTTCTCCAAGACCTTTATAACGCTGAAGTCCAGGCTTTGGTGTTTGAGGAAGTGATTTTAACAGCTCATCCAGCTGTTTATCGTTATACACGTACTCCACACGTTTTCCTTGCTGCACTTTATATAAAGGCGGCTGCGCAATATACACATAACCGTTTTCAATGATTTCACGCATGTAGCGATAGAAGAATGTTAAGAGCAGCGTTCGAATGTGTGCTCCATCCACATCGGCATCTGTCATGATCACAATTTTGTGATAGCGTGCTTTCTCTAAAGTAAAGTCTTCTCCGATTCCAGTTCCTAACGCTGTAATCATTGAACGAACCTCGTTGTTCGATAAAATTTTATCTAAACGAGCTTTTTCTACGTTTAGGATCTTCCCTCTTAACGGTAAGATCGCTTGGAAGTGGCGATCACGGCCCTGCTTAGCAGATCCGCCCGCAGAATCTCCCTCTACAATATAGAGTTCAGAGATGGAAGGATCTTTAGAAGAACAGTCCGCTAGTTTCCCAGGTAAGCTGGAGACTTCCAGTGCACTTTTACGTCTTGTCAGCTCACGAGCCTTTTTGGCAGCCATTCTTGCACGAGCCGCCATCAGTCCTTTTTCCACAATTTTTTTCGCAGAATCAGGATTTTCAAGCAAGAATTTCTCAAGTGCTTCAGAGAAAAGGGAGTCTGTGATGGTTCTCGCTTCTGAGTTCCCAAGCTTTGTCTTCGTTTGTCCTTCGAATTGAGGGTCTGGATGTTTGATGGAGATAATGGCTGTTAAGCCTTCTCGCACATCTTCACCACTTAAATTCGCATCCCCATCCTTGAATACGCCATTTTTACGAGCATAGTCATTGATGACACGCGTTAGACCGGTTTTAAAACCAGCTTCATGTGTTCCGCCTTCATACGTGTTGATATTGTTGGCGAAGGAATAGATATTGCTTGTATAGGAATCGTTATATTGTAATGCTACTTCAACCGTGATTCCGTCTTTCTCACCTTCGATGTACACAGGCTCTTCATGAACGACTTCTTTTGAGCGGTTTAAATGTTCTACATAGCTCTTAATACCGCCTTCGTAGCAGTATTCATTTCTCCGCTCTTTGCCTTCACGCAAGTCTTCTATGATGATGTTTACACCTTTTGTTAAGAAGGCTAACTCACGAACACGGTTAGCAAGTGTATCGTAATCAAATTCAATGGTTTCCGTGAAAATTTCTGGATCTGGCACAAAGTGAGTGGTTGTCCCGGTTACATCAGTTTCACCAATAACCTCTAAATCTCCCACTGGAACGCCGCGTTTGAACTGCTGATAATGGATTTTCCCGTCACGGTATACAGTCACGTCTAAGGTAGTAGATAATGCATTTACAACAGATGCCCCTACACCATGCAGACCGCCTGATACTTTATAACCGCTGCCGTCAAATTTACCGCCAGCGTGAAGAACAGTCATAATGACCTCTACGGCAGGACGCCCCATTTTCTCATGAATTCCAACAGGAATCCCGCGGCCATTATCTTTTACTGTAATGCTGTTATCTTTTTCAATTTGCACTGTAATGTCTGTACAATAACCAGCTAATGCCTCATCAATACTGTTGTCGACAATTTCCCATACAAGATGGTGAAGCCCTTTTGCATTGGTTGACCCAATGTACATTCCTGGACGTTTTCTAACAGCTTCTAATCCTTCAAGCACCTGTATCTGATTTTCATCATAACTATTATGTTGCTGTTCCATTGCCACGTACATTCACCTACACTTTTCTTAAACGATATATTTATATGAATTGAGTTTTTAGACTTCAATTTCAACCACAAACGAAGCACGTTTTTTGAGCGTGCTTGAGGAAAGAGGAGAGTAATAAACAGATTCAGTTGTGACGACAATGGATTTGGGTGTCCCTTGTGATAACGAAATGATATGTTTCTCTTGTTTTTGTAGAAATTCTTCTACAACAGAAGACGACCTCATTTTGTAATCAACAATTGCGACAATCTCTCGTGTAGAAACAACACAATCATCACCTAAATGAATATACAAGACTCACACCTCATTTATCAGTCAATTACTTTTCCACTGGCTACTCTGAAAATTTCCGCTTCTTTCAGGGTGGCGTGATCAATGCCTTCAACACTTGTTGTGGTGACGAAGGTCTGTACACGTCCCTGAATGGTATGGAGCAAATGAGACTGTCTGTAATCATCAAGTTCAGATAACACATCATCAAGTAGAAGAATAGGATATTCTCCGATTTCTTCATGTATCAGATCAATTTCTGCCAGCTTTAGTGAAAGAGCTGTTGTTCTTTGCTGCCCTTGAGAGCCATATGTCTGAACATCCCGACCATTCACAAAGAAAAGCAGGTCATCTCTGTGAGGTCCCCACAGTGTCACCCCTCGGTCGATTTCTCTCTCTCTTAGTTTCTGAAACGATTCTTCATAGCTATTCTTTATTTTCGACAAGTCTGACGCTTCTGATACCTCTATTGCCGTCTGGTATTGGAGCGTAAGTGTTTCTAGCTCTCTAGAAATCCCAAAATGCAGCGGCTGCGCCCATTTTTCGAGCTGTTTCGTAAAAGTCAGTCGTCTTTTGACCACTTTCGCTGCCGCATCAATCAACTGCTCTGTTAAAATCTCCAGCATCGCTTGATCCGTTTGCTTTCTTGTCTGCAATTGTTTCAAGTAATGATTCCGCTGAGAGAGGATTTTTTGATAGAGCGATAAATCATGCAAGTAGACAGCAGAAACTTGTCCAATCTCCATGTCGAGGAATCTTCTGCGGATTTGCGGGCTGCCCTTCACAAGACTTAAGTCCTCTGGCGCAAACATAATGGTGTTTAACGCACCAACATAATGACTGAGCTTCTGTTGTTCAATGTGATTGACCTTGCCCTTTTTCCCTTTTTTTGAGATCACGAGCTGCATTGGGAGTGGACCATTTTTTTTAATGACTCTACCTTCTATTTTAGCATAGTCTTGGTCCCATCGGATAAGTTCTTTATCATTTGACGTACGATGAGACTTTGCCATCGACAATACATAGATCGCTTCCATCAAGTTCGTTTTACCTTGGGCATTCTCACCGATCATGACATTCACCTTATTGTCGAATTGAAGCTCGGTGTGTTCATAGTTTCGGTATGAAGTTAACGCCAGACTTTGAATGTACATGTATTGTCACCCGTTTCTAATTCACAACTTGAAATGTGCCGTAACCTTCAATCTCGACAACATCTCCTGGGTATAGTTTGCGTCCCCGTCTATTATCTGGCTCTTGATTAATGAACACCTCATGTTCACTTAAAAACCATTTCGCCATTCCGCCAGATTGGATGACTTCGGCTAATTTCAAAAACTGCCCTAATGTAATCATTTCTGTTTCAATGGTTATAAGATTAGGCATTGTATCGACCTCTTTCAATATCACTAATATCTAATTGTACTAAAAAACAAGACAAGAAGGAAAGGGGGAAAGCGAACTGGGATGAAAGAAAGCATGGAAAACGAGAAGAAAAGCTGCTGTGCACTCACACAGCAGCCATTTTAGATTGAATTAATACGTTCTTACCGGAAGAATCAATTGCAAGATAGAATCATCATTCGGCGTACGCAGCAGGAACGGTCTCATTGCACCAGTGAAGCTTACATGAATATCTGTTCCCTCTAATACTTTTAACGCATCCAGCATATATTTTGGACTGAAGGAGATTTTAAGATCTTCCCCTTTAATGTCATCTGCTTGAACCGTCTCCACCACTTTACCGATCTCAGGCGAGTTAGAAGAGATTTCAAGGCTTTGTTCAGGATCAGCTGACAGTTTCACGACATTATTACGTCCTTCTCTTGCCAAAAGTGATGCACGATCAATGGCTTGAAGGAACTCTTTCGTGTTGACCACGACATCCGTTTTACTTTCTTGCGGGATCAGACGGGCCGTATCTGGATAATTTCCATCCAGCAACCTTGAGAAGAACAGCACGTTTTGTGCTTTAAAAAGAACTTGTGTTTCTGTAATGACGATGCTCACAAGATCTTGTCCATCATCAAGAATTTTACTTAGCTCAGTTAAACTCTTCCCTGGAATCACGACATTATACGAACTTTCCTCGTTAATATCTAACTTCGCTTTTCTTAAAGCAAGACGGTGGCTATCCGTTGCTGTGCATATTAATTCACCTTTTTCAACCTTCCAGTTTACACCTGTCAAGATAGGTCGTGTTTCTGAGGTGGACACTGCAAAAACAGTTTGACGAATTAAGTTTTTAAGCAGATCTGTCGGAATTTGAAATGCATGATGCTCTTCAATTTGTGGAAGATGCGGATATTCTTCAGCATCTAAGCCGTTTAAGTTAAATTCCGCTGAACCAGAGCGGATGATCGTCAGGTGATTTTGTTCTACTTCAATTTCGACAGTAGACATAGGCAGTTTCTTTACAATTTCACTAAAGAAGCGGGCTTGAAGCACAATACTTCCCGGACGATCAATGGTGATAACCTCTAAATCTCCATCTCTTTGAGGAATGAAAGATTCAATTGAGATATCAGAATCGCTTCCTGTTAGAGAAACCCCTTCATCAGACGCAACAATTTTAATCCCTGTCAAAATAGGAATCGTTGTTCTAGAGGATACGGCCTTTAATACATCTTGGACACTTTGGACAAGACGATCTTTTTGAATCGTGAATTTCATAGTGGTCCTCCTAAATTTTCTTAATGACATGTATATATATTTTATTAATAAAAATCGTAGAAGTAATAGTAGGGCTTGTGAATATGTGGATAAGTCGAGAAAAAGAAAGGAAAGACAGCCTATCCACATGTGGACAGACTGTGTATGACTATGCTCTAGTTATTCACATTTTCCCGTACTCATTATATCAGCTTGATTATTTTAATTGTTCTTTGATCTCTTTGACATGCTGCTGAAGCTGTTCATCTTCAACAATTAATTTCGAAATCTTCTCATGAGCATGAATGACAGTCGTATGATCACGACCGCCAAATTCTTCTCCGATTTTAGGCAGAGAGGAATCGGTCATTTCTCTAGAGAGGTACATGGCAATTTGTCTTGGATAAGCAACTGACTTTGTTCGTTTCTTTGCTTTGAAATCCTCTAATCGAATATTAAATTGCTGCCCTACAATTCTTTGAATATCTTTAATTGTAATGACCTTAGGCTTTGATGAAGGAATGATGTCCTTTAGCGCCTCAGCTGCTAGATCTGCATTAATGTCTTTATTAATTAAAGATGAGTAAGCAACGACACGAATCAAAGCACCCTCCAGCTCACGAATGTTGCTGTCGATTTGATTGGCAATGTACAGCATGACTTCATTTGGAATGTCTAAGCCTTCTGCCTTTGCTTTTTTTCGAAGGATCGCGATACGCGTTTCTAGATCTGGCGGGGTAATGTCTGTAATTAAGCCCCATTCAAATCGAGAGCGTAATCTGTCTTCAAGTGTCGGAATTTCCTTCGGAGGCCGGTCACTAGAAATGACGATTTGCTTACTTTCTTCGTGAAGTGTGTTGAATGTATGGAAAAACTCTTCTTGTGTTTGTTCTTTTCCTGCTAAAAATTGAATATCATCTATCAAAAGCACATCTACATTCCGATAGCGGTTACGGAAGTCGACAGCTTTGTTATCTCGGATTGAGTTGATAAATTCATTAGTAAATTTTTCAGATGATAGATAGACCACTTTGGCTGATGGATTATGGTCGATCACGTAATGACCAATCGCATGCATCAAGTGAGTCTTTCCTAAACCAACGCCCCCATAAATAAAAAGCGGGTTATATGCTTTTGCTGGTGCTTCCGCGACTGCAAGTGAAGCGGCATGAGCAAAACGGTTGCCTGAACCAATAACAAAAGTATCAAATGTATATTTTGGATTCAGCATATTTTGTGGAATGTCAACGGGCTCTTCTTTAGACATTTTTTTGATAGGAGACTTTGGCATGGCTTCCTCTTCATCCTGATTTTGAGGAATAATAAATTTAATGCTGAGCTCTTCACCTGTTAGTTCATAGATGGTATCAGCAATTAAGTGAAGATATCTTGACTCTAGCCAATCTCTAGCAAATTCATTAGGTGCCGTAATTGTAAGCGTATCTCCCTGAAGAGAATGGGCTTTTGTCGATTTCATCCATGTCTCAAAACTGGGTTTGCTCAATTTTGTCTCTATTTTTTGAAGTGCTTTATTCCACAGATCCAAAATATTTTCCAT